>NZ_CP063190.1:0-2279521 GCF_028609825.1 Corynebacterium ihumii | reverse complement strand
CTCTGCTCGCCCGCTCGGCGCGCTGTCACCTGCTGTTCCACAGAGTTATCCACAGGTGTGGATACTTTAGCAGCGCGGTTTGTCCACAGGGACTGCACGCCCTGTGGATAACTGGGTGCGAGGTTTTGTAACGCTCTGACCTGCTTAAACAACAAGTTCTGGGCGGAAGTCTCAACCCGTACTTCACAGTTATCCACAGGCCTGTGCATCCCCAGGCTGTGCGATTGTGGTGATTGCTTCATTGTTACCTGCTCCGACCTCGGACTGTCGAAACTTCGCCAAGGCGGGTTTTTGTGGATAACTCGTCGCGTCGAACAGCTGTCCACATACTCCCAGATCTCTCGCAGGGTGCGGGGAGGATTTCCCGCGCCACCTGCGAAAAAACACACCGTTGTAATTACGGGGGTACCCGATCGCCCCTGGAAAAAAGTGTGCGTGTTGATTTGGCCGAGGCGGACAAATTCGCGTAGTCTTAACCCCGTCTTTACGTCGGTTGTACCGGCGTACATCTGAGAGCACCGCCCCCGCCGGGCACCGGGCCGCTTGATCCAAGGCGAGCTGGCGAAGGCGCTGCACGCGAACTGCGCTCCGACTTCGGAGCCGAACCGCAATCTCAACGCAACGTTTCACATTTGGAACGGCCACTTCCCCGGGAGGCTTTTGACGAGCCGTCGGCTGTTCATGACCGCACAAGGAGTCCACCGTGTCTAAGCGGACTTTCCAGCCGAACAACCGTCGTCGCGCACGCAAGCACGGCTTCCGTGCCCGCATGCAGACCCGCGCCGGCCGCGCCATCGTTTCCGCGCGCCGCAAGAAGGGCCGCGCAAAGCTGACGGCATAGTTTTAACCCGCGCGTGTTACCCCGCCCGCACAAACTTTCTTCCTCCGCAGACTTCAAAACTGCGATGAGGAAGGGTGTGCGCGCGGGGTCTCGCACGTTAATGGTGCATATGCACCAGCGCGGCGACGTAGTCATCCAGGGAGGGCCACGCTTCGGCCTGGTGGTGTCCAAGCAGGTGGGCAATGCGGTGACGCGCCACGCCGTGTCGCGGAAGTTGCGGAATGTGGTGCTGCAGCGGGAGCTCGTCGATAAGCTTGGGCGCTCCTGCGATGTTGTGATTCGCGCCCTGCCGCCCGCCGCTGCCGCAACTAGCGACGAGCTCGCGCGCGATCTTGAAAAAGCGCTGGACAAAGCGCAAAAGAAACGATAATGGCCTACTTCAACTTCGCCGGCGGCGAAATCCCCGCCGCGAGGGGGCCTGTGGCGAAACTGCTGGTGGGGCTGATTCGCGGTTACCAAAAGTACATCTCACCCCTTAAGATGGGCGGGACGTGCCGTTTTATGCCAGTATGCAGTGCGTATGCGCTCGAAGCCGTGTCACGCCACGGGACGGTGCGCGGCGGCGCAATGGCCGCGGCCAGGCTGTGTAAATGCGGGCCCTGGCACCCCGGCGGCTACGACCCGGTGCCGGGCAGCATTGAAATGAGTGAGGAGTAACACCGAAACGTGCTGAATTTCATTTATTCGCCGATTTCCTGGGTGCTGAGGTTCTGGCACGAGGTTCTCGGCTTTGTCATTTCCAAGGATTCGGGCATCTCCTGGATCCTGGCCATCGTCCTGCTGACCTGCACGGTGCGCCTGCTGCTGCTGAAGCCGATGGTCAACCAGATGCGCTCCATGCGCAAAATGCAGGAGATGCAGCCGCGGATGCAGGAGATCCGCGAGAAATACAACGGCGACCAGCAGAAGATCGCCGAGGAGACGCAGAAACTCTACCGCGAAAACGGCACGAACCCGCTGTCGTCCTGCATCGTGCCGATTGTGCAGCTGCCCATCTTCATCGGCCTGCTGCACGTGCTGCGCTCCTTTAACCGCACCAGTGAGCTGGGAATGTCTGTGGAGGAAAACCGCTCCACCGCCAACTACGCCTTCCCGGCTGAAGACGTGCAGTCCTTCCTGGACGCGGACTTCTTCGGCGTGCCGCTGTCTGCGTACATGTCCATGCCGCAGGAAGCCTACGCCGCGTTCAGCAACGTGGACCTGACCCGCGCGCAGATCATCGCTGTGTGCCTGCCGCTGGTTGTGCTGTGTGCGGCGTTTACGCACCTCAACGCACGCATCATGGTCAAGCGCCAGGAGGCCCGCAAGGCCGCCGGCAAGGGCCCGAAGCCGCAGGGCGAGATGGCCGAGATGATGCAGAGCCAGATGGGCTTGATGAACAAGATGATGATGTGGTTCTTCCCCGTCATGATTCTTGCCACCGGCGTGATCTGGCACATCGGCCTGCTGTTCTACATGCTCACCAACAACGTTTGGACGTTCTTCCAGTCCATGTGGCTGAACAACAAGATGGACAAAGAAGAGGCCGCCGAGGAGGCGCGCAAGGTGGAGCTCAAGCGCACCACCGCCCCCGCCCCGGGCGCGCGCACCAAGGACCGCCGCACGAAGAAGCAGCGGAAGCAAGGTAACTAGCACTAGCTTATCGACGTGTAGTCCCGGCCCTTTGTGGCCGGGACTTTTTCATGTCGGCGGGCCGACTACAGTGTTGTGCATGTCGGATACCTCTCCTGCAGCCGCAGCCCAAGTCTTCGGAGAACGCCTCGGATTGGCCGAGGCATACCACCGCTCGCTGGCCACCACGGCCGCCGAGCGCGGCTTTATCGGGCCGAAAGAGCTGGACCGCTTGTGGGAGCGCCACATCCTCAACTGCGCGGTAATCGCGGAGGCGTTCGAACCCGGGCGGAAGGTTGCGGACATCGGCTCCGGTGCGGGCCTTCCCGGCATCCCGCTGGCGATTGCACGGCCGGATCTTTCCATCACGCTGATCGAGCCGCTGCTGAAGCGCTCCACCTACCTCAAAGAGGTCGTCTCCGAGCTGGGCCTGGACAACGTGACTGTGGTGCGTGGGCGCGCTGAGGAGCAGGCGAAGGCGGAGTTCGACGCCGTCACATCCCGCGCCGTCGCCCCGCTGGGTAAGCTCGCCGGGTGGTCCATTCCGTTGCTGCAGGGCGGCGGGTACATGATTGCGATGAAGGGCGAATCCGTGGCCGAGGAACTCGAGCGCGACGCAAAGGCCATTGCGAAGGCCGGCGGCGGCGAGGCGGAGATCTTTACCGTGGGCAGATCCGTGCTGGAGCAGCCCACCACGTTGATTCGTATCCAGCGCAGAAAGAAGGGGGCGTAGATGGAAAACTACGACGAGACTCCTGTGATGGAGGCGGCGATGCGGGCGGCGCGTGTGACGTCGAGAAGCGAAACGCTCCCGAAGCCGGACCAGCCGCGCGTGATCACCGTGGCCAACCAGAAGGGCGGCGTGGGCAAGACCACCACCAGCGTGAACCTGGCGGCCGGGCTGAGCAAGCAGGGCCTGAAGGTGCTGGTGATCGACCTGGACCCGCAGGGCAACGCGTCGACCGCGCTCGGTGCGGAGCACACCTCCGGCATCACGTCGAGCTACGAGTTGCTCATCGGCGAGGCCGAGGCCTCCGACGCTGTGCAGCCGCACCCGGAAAATCCGAACCTGTTTTGCATCCCCGCCACGATCGACCTGGCCGGCGCGGAGATTGAACTGGTGTCAATGGTGCGGCGCGAATACCGCCTGCACGACCAGATCCGCCGCGGATTCTTGGACGAGCACGGCTTCGATTACGTGTTCATTGACTGCCCGCCGTCGCTTGGGCTGCTCACTATCAACGCGATGACCGCGGTGGACGAGGTGCTCATCCCCATCCAGTGCGAGTACTACGCGCTCGAGGGCGTGGGCCAGCTTTTGAGCAACATCGGCATGATCCGCGAGCACCTGAACCACAACCTGCACATCTCCGGGATCCTGCTGACGATGTACGACGCCCGCACCCGCCTTGCCGCCGACGTGGCTGACGAGGTGCGCGGCCAGTTCGGCCAAGTGGTGCTGAACAACGTCATCCCCCGCTCCGTGAAGGTCTCCGAGGCGCCCGGCTACGGCCAGACCGTCATCGATTACGACCCCGGCTCCCGCGGTGCGCTGGCCTACTTCGACGCGGCGAAGGAGCTGGCTACCCGCGGCGACTACCAGCCCCACCCCACTACCGGCCCGATCGGCGTGAGCCCCGAGGTCTACAACCAGCTCGACTCTGAGGAGGACTAATCAATGGCAGAACGCAAGGGCGGCCTCGGCCGCGGACTGGCGGCGCTGATCCCGTCGACGCCGTCGGACATCGACAAAAACGGCAAGACCCCGGGCATCGGCGGGGGCGCCTCCGACGTGATCTTTGGCAAAGAAGCTCCCAAGCCTGACGACGCACCAAAGGGTGCCCCCAAAAAGAAAGTCCACGGCGCCCCGACAGTGTCTGCCAAGCGCGACAAGGTGATCCAGCCCGTGCCGGTGGGCGCGCGCTACCAGGAGATCCCGGTCGGCCAGATCATCCCCAACCCGAAGCAGCCGCGCCAGGTCTTCGACGAGGACGAGCTGGCCGAGCTGGTCCACTCCATCCGCGAGTTCGGCCTGCTCCAGCCCATCGTTGTGCGCGACACGCCCGAGGGTTTTGAGCTGATCATGGGCGAACGTCGCTGGCGCGCCGCCTCCAAGGCCGGCCTGAAGCACATCCCGGCGATCGTGCGTGAAACCTCCGACGAGGACATGCTGCGCGACGCGCTTTTGGAAAACATCCACCGCGTCCAGCTCAACCCGCTCGAAGAGGCGGCCGCCTACCAGCAGCTTCTCGACGAGTTCGGCGTGACCCAGGAGCAGCTCGCGGACCGTTTGGGCCGCTCGCGCCCCGTGATCACCAACGCGATCCGCCTGCTCAACCTGCCCGTGGGCGTGCAGCGCCGCGTCGCCGCCGGCGTGCTTTCCGCAGGCCACGCGCGTGCGCTGTTGGGCATCAAGATTGGCGACAACTCCGCTGACGCCCAGGCCCAACTCGCTGACCGTATCGTCGCCGAGGGGTTGTCCGTCCGCGCCACGGAAGAGGCCGTGTCCCTGATCAACGCAGGCGGCAAGGTGCCGGACAAGCCGAAGCGTCAGCCCGCCCCGCAGCCGGAGTACCTCACCCGCGCCGCCGACTCACTGGCTGACATCTGGGACACCAAGGTGTCGGTGACCATGGGCAAGCGCAAGGGCAAAATCGTGGTCGAGTTCGGCGACAAGGACGACTTCGAGCGCATCATGGGGCTCATCCAGGGCACCGACTAGGCGTGCTTTTCCTCCCGCAGCAGCTCCTTGAAGGAGTAGGTGCCGGTGGGCCGGTTGTCGTGGTCGAGTAGGTAGAGGCGCTTCACGGCCACCACGACGGCTTCGGCGATGGCGTCGCGCTCGTTTGGGTCGGTGAGGATGGCCAGGTCCCCCGGGTTGGTGAGGTAGCCGGCCACAAGTTCCACCGACGGCATCCGGGTCATGCGCAGCATCTCCCAGGTGCGGGCGTGGTTACGGCAGTTCTGTAGCTGAGTGCGGGCGGCGACCTCACGCTGGATGTAGCCCGAGAGCGTCTCCCCGGTTAACGAGGAGCTGCCCTTCTCGGAGCCGAAATAGAACGTGGCCACGCCGTTGGCTTTCTCATTCGGGTAGGAGTCCAGGCGCAGCGAAATGACCAGGTCCGCCTTGAACCCGTTGGCCAGGTCGGCGCGCTGCTTGTTGGAGGGGTTGTCGCCGCGCGGGCGCGACAGGATGGTCTCCATGCCGGCGGCAACCATGCGCCCCTCAATGCGCTGGGCCAAATCCCACAGGATTTCTTCTTCTGTGATGGGGCCGTACGGGCCGTCCACCACCAGGCCGCGGTCGGTGCCGCCCAGGTCCGGGTCGATGACCACGCGCTTGCCGGTCAGGTTCGGGCCGGCCTGGCGCACGGTTTCGCGCTCGCGGATGGCCTGGGCGGACCCGCCGGTGATGCGCCGGCCCAGAAGCGACAGGGCGCGCAGCGTGTCGGGGCCGCACACGCCGTCGTCTTCCAGCCCGGAGTTGAGCTGGTAGTTCATCAGCGACTCGTAGGTGTGCGGACCGAAGCGGCCGTCTATCCGGTGCGGGTAGAAGCCCAGCTCGTGGAGCTGGGATTGCAGCTGCCGGACATCGTCGCCGACCATTTCCTGGCCGGGCTGGTAGCTCAGCACGCGCGCGCCGAGGGTGTAGGACGCTTCGCGCAGTTCCCGCAGCGTCGCCGAGTCGATGGTCCCGGTGGGAACGATGCCGCGGGATTGTTGGAAGGCTTTGACGGCTTCGCACAGCGTGTCGTCGTAAAGCATCTCGGCTTCGGTGAAGCGGCGGGTGGAGTCGATCTCGCCCTCGTAGCCGTCTAGCAGGCCCAGGCGGGCTAAGGACATCCGGACCTCGGCGACCCGTGTGCTGGAGTCGCCAACGCGCAAAATGTCTTGCATGCGGGCCTTTCTATTCGGATGGACAGAGTCAGTCTACGCGCCGCTAGAGCTGCGCCTGAATCTTGGAAACGATCTCGGACTTGGGGCGCACACCCACGAACTCGTCGACCTTTTTGCCGTCCTTGAACAGCAGGACGGCGGGGATGGACATGACTTGGAACATGGCGCCGAGCGCGCGCTCGTTGTCCACGTTGACCTTCGCCACCTTGACTTGGCCGGCCATTTCCTGTGCGACTTCGTCCAGCAGCGGGGAGAGTTTGCGGCACGGGCCGCACCACTCCGCCCAGAAGTCCACGAGCACCGGGGTGTCCGCCTCGATGACCTCGTTTTTGAAGGTTGCTTGGGTCACATCAACTGGTGCGTTCATGCGCGCTAGTCTACAGCGCCGCCAGGTAGTGCTGTGCGTCCAGCGCGGCGCGGCAGCCGGCGCCGGCGGCGGTGATGGCCTGGCGGTAGGTTTTGTCCACCAGGTCGCCGCACGCGAACACGCCTGCAACGCTCGTGCTTGTCGACGGCTCCGCTACCTCGACGTAACCACCCTCGTCCACGGCCACCTGGCCGGCCAGGAATCCGGAGCGCGGGTCGTGGCCGATGGCGACGAACAGCGCGGTGGCATCCAGCACGCTTTCTGCGCCGGTGACGGTGTTGCGGATGTTCAGCCCGCCGACCTTGCCGTCCGCTTCCACCACGGAGTCGACGACGGTGTTGGTGAGGATCTCGATCTTGTCGTTTTCGCGTGCGCGCTCGAGCATGATCTTGGAGGCGCGGAAGTTCTCCGAGCGGTGGATCAGCGTGACCTTGGAGCCGAACTTGGTCAGGAAGGTGGCCTCCTCCATGGCGGAGTCGCCGCCGCCGACGACGGCGATGTGCTGGTCTTTGAAGAAGAAGCCGTCGCAGGTGGCGCAGGTGGACACGCCGCGGCCGGTCAGCTCCGCCTCGCCCGGAATGCCCAGGTGGCGCGGCGCGGCGCCGGTGGCGAGGATGACGGCGCGGGCCTGGTAGACCTCGTCGTCCACGACGACCTTTTTGATGTCGCCGGAAAAGTCCACGGAGTCCACCAGCTCCTGGCGCAGGTCCGCGCCGAACTTTTCGGCCTGGGCGCGCATGTTCGCCATGAGATCCGGGCCCATGATGCCGTCTTCGAAGCCGGGGAAGTTCTCCACCTCGGTGGTGTTCATCAGTTCGCCGCCGTACTCGTAGCCCTCGAAGACGAGCGGTTTCAGCTCCGCGCGGGCGGCGTAGAGGGCGGCGGTGTAGCCGGAGGGGCCGGAGCCGACGATGATCAGGTCGTGCACCTCGTCGGTGCCGGTGGTGGCGGCTGCGGGCGCCGGTGCCGCATCGGTTTGCGGGGTGACAAAGTTGAAGCCGGGGGAAGTCATGGTTGCAGATCTTAGCGCGCCGGCGCCGCCTCCCCTATCGCCGCTGCGACGGCCTCGCGCGCCCGGTAGCGGCGCGACTTCACGGTGCCGGGTTGCACCCCGAGTTCCGCGGCGGCGTCGCCGACGCTCATGCCCGCGACGTCGATGAGCCACAGCGCTTTGCGCTGCGCCTGCGGCAACACCGCCAGGGCCTGCCGCATGGCCATGGTGCGCTCCATGTTCTCCATGGGGTTGTAGGCGAGGTATTTGTTCGCGTCGATGTCGACCGAGTCGTTGTCGTCCAGGCTGCACTGGGCGCCGGAGCGGCCGTCTTTGCGCTGGTGGTCTATTGCCGCGTTGATGGTCATGCGGTGCAGCCACGTGGACAGCTTCGCTTCCCCGCGGTAGGTGTGCATGCTGCGCGCCGCCTTGAACAGGGCGTCTTGGACGATGTCTTGGGCGTCCTGCTCGTTGCGCGCGAAGTTGCGGGCGGCGAAGTACATGCGTTTGCGGTGGCGCCGCACAATGAGCGCGAAGGCCTGCCGGTCCCCTGTCAGGTAGTTCGCCACCAGCTGCCGGTCGTTGATGTAGTCCATTTTCCCCCCAAAAATTCAGTTGCCCCCACTATGCCCCGGCCCTAGACCCCCTGCCTAGGGCCGGGTGCGCATTTCAGTGGACAACCTCGTGGCCGACCAGCGAGAGGTTCTTCACATCCGTCTCGCCGTCCACCTTCAGCACCACGCGTAACAGTGGTTCGTTGGTTTCCACGTCGGCGCTGATCTGGCCGCCCCGCAACTTGCCCTCCGCGATCACGGGCGGGTGCGCGGTCTCCTGCTCTGCCGGCACGCCGTACAGGGTGTAGTTGGCGGTGCCGGAGGCGTCAATAAGCACCTGCTCAAGCGTGAACGCCGAGCCATCCTCAGGGGTGAACTGCACGGAGCTGTCATCTAAGACCTCCATGTTCAGCGGGCCGATGACCACCGGCATGCCCGGGGCGCGTGTGGTGGTTGTGGGCGCGGCCGACGGACGGTCCACCACGTTTTCGCCGGAGACGAAGTCCACCAGGTACGTGGTGAGCACGCCCACCAGCACCGCGGCGATGACCGCGGCGAAGGTGAGCAGCCCGATGGTCACCGGGCCCATGGTGCGGCCGCCGAAGCCGCCGCGCAGCTCGTCCGGGTCCTCCACGTGCTCGGCCACCGGCTCGACCGGCTCGTAGATCTCCACCACCGGGATCTCGTCCGTCGGCGCGTCCTCGTTGGGCACCGGCAGGTTCGCCGCCTCGTACAGGGCGCGCTCGATGTCGCGGAAGGCGGCCTGGTCCACCGCGTCCGCGTCCACGAGCGCGCGGGTGCGGGCGGTGACATCGTCCAGGTCGTCGGAGCTGACGTTGCTGGTCAGCAGCGTCAGTGCGGAGGCGAAGGACTCCGCGTCGGTTGCCGGGGTGGCGTCCGGCAGCACCACCGGGAACGCCAGGCGCACGTGGCCTTCGTGGTCGATGCGCAGCTGCTGGCGGTTGTCTAGCCCCAGCGGCACGTCCGCCTCGTGCGCCGCCGCCATGGCACCGGCCAGCGGTGCCAGCGCGTTGGCCACGGCCTCGGTGTGCAGTGTCTGGCCGGACTCCGCCACGGCCTTGACCGAGGAGCCCTCCACCCAGTCCGCCACCACGAGGGCGCCGGAACGGTACGACAGGATTTCAATTTTCTCGGCCACCGCGGGCAGGTGCAGCTTGGCCATCTTGCGGGTGCGACGCGCAACGCCGGCGGCCTTCAGCGCTGCCTCACGCGGGGTGGCCGGGGCCATCGGGGCGGCACCGGTGGTGTCCACGAACGAAAGCGCCACATCGCGGCCGGTGGCCACTTCCCTCGCCTGCCAGAAGCGCGCGCCGGTGGTGGCGCCGTGGTCGCGGATCAGGCGGAAGCGCCCGTCGGACACGCTGGCACCCGGCACCAGGCGCGGCCCGCGGACCACACCGGCTGACATCGGCGGCGGCACCGGGGAGGCGTTGAAGGTGTCGGACGCGAGGAATTGGTTGGACACATCCCGCGGGTCCGTCTCGCCCACCTCGAGCGCGCGGTCCTCGTCCGGGCGGATGAAGCGCCCCAGCACCGGGACACGTTGCAGCGCGCGGCCCAGGTTCTGCACCTCGGGCAGCCTGGAGCGCGACAGCACCAGGCCGGTGACCACCAGAAACAGCAGGCCGAGCAGGCCCACCTCGATAAGGTTGCCCAGGCTGGGGGCACCGATGAGGCGCCCGAGGGCCTGGGGCAAGTGCAGATCGGCGACGTCGCGAAGCAGCCAGCGCACACCGAAGATCACCGCAACACCCACGAGTGCCGCGGCCACCGCCCAGAGGGAGGTGCGTAGCACGTCGCTGGAGCGCAGGGTGCCCAACTTGCGGCGCAGCAGCAGCGCGCCGATGAGCGCGCCGGCGACGAAGCCGAAGCCGTTCGCCGCACCGAGCAGCACCACCACGTGGCTGGGGTCCTGTGCGATGTACGGCGCGAGCGCGGACAGCAGGATCTTCGTGCCGGTGATGCCGGCGATGATGAACGTGGGCGTCCACGCCTCTTCGCGCGCGTAGAACACGCGCAGGTGCAGCATCACCAGCGCGTACGGGATCAGGGTGAACGAGGACGCGGAGATGGTCAGGCCGAGCAGGTGCGCGGCCTGGGGGCTGAACGAGCCGTAGGCGAACAGGGCGTGGGCGATGTCGGGGCCCAGCGCCGTCATGAAGATGATGATGGGGATCAGCGCGATGAACGTCAGCTTCGTGCCCATGGTCAGGTCCGCCACCACGGCTGCGTCGTCGCCGTCCGCGGCGTTGCGGGACATGCGCGGCATGATCGCGGTCAGCAGGGTGACGCCGATGATGCCGTACGGCATTTGCAGCAACATCCAGTGCTGCTGGTAGATAAATTGCGCCGCCGCGTCCGCGTCAAACGCGATGCGCGAGGTGATGACGTAGCCGAACTGGCTAATGGCCACGTAGGTGACAATCGCCAGCGCCATGCCGCCGAACTGCTTGAGGCGCTCGTCAATGCCCCACAGCGGGCGTAAATCGATGCCCAGCTTGCGCAGCGCGGGCAGCATGATCAGGCACTGCACCACCACGCCGGCCGTGGTGCCAAGGCCCAGCAGGAGCACGTGGGGATTGCTTATCGACGTCGGCGCCGCCGGGTTCAGCCGCCCCGGCAGCGCCATGTACGCCACGAGCACGGCAATGGAGACGACGTTGTTGGCCACCGGGGCCCAGGCGCCCGGGCGGAAGTGCTCCTTCGTGTTCAAAATTGCCATGAACAGGGAGAACATGCCGTAGAAGAAGATCTGCGGCAGCACCAAATACGCGAACGAGGTGGTTTGGACGAGGTTGCCCAGGGAGTCCTCGTCCATCATCATCCGGCTCAGCAGCGGCGCGGCCGCCACGGCGGCGACGGTGACCACCGTCATCAGCGTCAGGGTCAGCGTGAACAGGCGGCGGATAAACGCCGCGCCGTGGTCTGCATCCTCTTTCTCCGCGCGCACCAGCACCGGCACCACCAGCGCGGTGAGCACGGAGCCGAGCACGATCTCCGTGATCAGGTTGGGCAGGGTGTTGGCGGTGTTGAAGGACGCCGCCACCACCTCGCCGAGCGCCGCGCCGATGAGCACGGTGCGGATGAACCCGGTGATGCGCGAGATCAGGGTGGCCACGGCCATGGAGCCGGTGGCGCGCACGACCTTCTCCCCGCCCTTGGCGGTGGGCTCCTCTTCGCTGGCCTGGGGTTCGGCGACAGCGACAGTGCCTGCTGTGCCCGCGGCTACGGTGTCGGCGGTCTGCGGCGGGGCGATGGTCTCACCCTTGGGGCTGGTGGTCAGCAGCGACTTATCCGGCGCGCCGTCCTCGAGCTCCTCGCGCGCCGGTTTGGTTTCGCGCGGCGCCGGTACCGGCGCTGGCGGCGCTGGCGTGACAATGCGCCGGCGCAGTCCCTGTTCCGTCACTTGGTTCTCCGATTCTTAGGTCTGCTGGCTTTTGGTTTTTGTTCGCCGTCTGCGGGCGGGCTGCCCCGCGCGCCGCGCAACGCGATGACCACCAGCAGCCCGGCCAGCACCAGCGCGGCGATGGCGAGCCAGCGGCCCACCGTGATCCGCGTGGTGCGCACGGAGATGTCCACGGGCTGTGAGATCGGCTGCCCGTTCGCGCTTGCCAGGTACAGATTCAGGTCCGTGCCGCGGGAGCTTTCCGGCAGGTCCGCGGTCATCTGCACCGTGACAGACCCGCGGGCCGGGATGCGCAGCACCCCGGGCACGTGCAGGCGGGCGTCCGCAGGCCCGGAGAAGTTGATGGAGGTCTCCACCGGCAGCGGCAACCCGTTGCGGGCCACGATGAGCAGCGGGCTGGAATTGGAGGTGCGCGTGTAGACGTTCCCGGGCGGGATCAGGTCCACCGCCGAGCGCAGGTCTCCCAGCGCGGCGCGGGAGGCGCCGAGGCGCTCGCTAGTGGCCGCCGCCGCGTCGCTGTAGCGCGACATTGCGCGGCGCTGCCCGATGGACAGCGCCTGCAGCAGGTCCCGGCGCAGCGGCAGGGTGAACCCGTAGCGGGTCAGCGCAATGCCGGTGTCGGGCACCATCAGCCCGGTCAGGTCGTTGATGAACCCGGCCTGCTTGGTCACCTGCAGCACCTCCGCGTCGGTGAACGCGGTGGGGTCCGTGTGCTGCTCCGGCTCACCCGCCGGCTGAACATCAGCTGGAGCGTCCAGGTAGGTGCCAAACGCCATGGGGTGCGCGCCCGCGCCGGTGACTAGCTCGGCCACGGTGCCCAGCACGGCGGCGGCGGTGTCCGCGTCCCAGTTCACCGGCGGGGCGACCAGGACCGGCTCCGGCTGCTCCCCGGAGTCTCCCGCCACCCAGGCGGACTGGGCGGCCAGCCGCACCGCGGCGGCGGCGTTGGTGTCGCGGGCGGCCTTGGAGTCCACGGCGTAGTTGTAGCGCAGGTTCTGCTGGGAAAAACCGGTGGTTTCGGGGTCCACGCCGGTGGCGGCCAGCACGGTGGCCAGGGAGGACTGGTAGCCCACCGTCAACACTCCCGGCGCGATCCAGCCGTAGTCCCTGCCTTCAGCGGCGGCCAGCACGCGCACTGGTTGCTGCGGTGCGGGTGCGGCCGACCTGGCGAGATCCGCCAGGTCCGCGCGCTCCAGGGCGCTTTCAGACCCGTCGTGTTCTTCCTGTACCTCGGCCGCTTCGGCGCGTTCCCACGCGGCCTGCATGCCTTCGTCCATGACGGTGGAGCGCGAATGGTCCGCCCATCCCAGCGCCGGCGCGGTGCCGTTTTCGACGTAGCCTGCGCCGGTGACCACGGTGTTGAGGGTGCCGGCGGTACCCAGTACGCGCTGCAGCACGAACGGCCCGCGCTCCACCGCCTCGCGCATGAGCCACGTGTCGCCGGTGCGCGCCACGGCGTTCAAGTCCGCGTTCGCCCACGGCAGCGACACCACGCAGCCGGTGGCGGCGATGTGGCGCACCTTGTCCAGCCACACCTTCGCGTCGTCTACGCCGACGCCGGGTTCGCCGTCGGGGTCGCCCTCGCCTCCCCAGGAGTCGCGCAGACGCTTCGGTTCCTCCACCACGGCGGGGCGCTCGTCGTCGACGGTGTAGCCGTGTTGCATGCGCTCCACGGTGTCGATCAGCGCCGGGTCCAGCGCGACGCAGGTGGCGTAACCAACTTCCGGTGTCTGGGCCGCCTCGATGTACTGGTCCACCAGTTTGCTCAGCCGCCCCTCGGGCGCGAGTTGGCCGGCCAGCGAGTCGTTCGCCAGCACCAGCGGCTGCGTCTCGGGTGCCTCGCCGGTCTCGCCGGGCAGGATGTCCACGTCCGCGGTCACCGGGTAGAGCGCGGTCAGCTCCGCGGCCCGGATGTTGTCCCGGACGCCCTTGACGCCCATGTGGAAGCGGTCGGTGTCGAGGGGGGCACCGGAGGCGTCGAGAAGCTGCAGCATGATTGGGTACGTGCCCACATCCGGCAGGTCGAGGCCCAGGTCCATCTCGATCTCCAGCGAGTCGCCGGGGGCCAAATGCTTTTCGACGTCACGCGCGTCCCCCACCACCGAATACTCCTGCGGGCCGGCGATGGTTGCGTAGCGCTGCTCCATCACGGAGGCCACCGCCGAAGCTCGGCGCGGAACCACGCTGAAGCCCTCGAGCGTGTCCTCGGAGTGGTTGGTCACGCGAAGTTTCACGTGAAACGGATCGTGGGCGGAGATGGCGTGCGGGGCCTCCACGACCTCCACACTCGCCTGCTCGCCTTCGGACGGGCGCACGGTCAGGTTCGCCCAGTGCTCCGTCACTTCCGGGCTGTCCGGCGCCAGCGGCACGGCGGGGGCGGCGAGCACGACGGCAGCCAGCGCGGCGTACCGGTTCATCGCGGAGTTGCCCTTCCGGCCTTCTTTTCCTTTCTGGCCAAGTCCGGCATCCGGTCGTAGGCGATGCGCGCGAGCTTGCGCTCATCGGCGTACGCGAGGTGCTCCATCAAATCGCTCATGGGCACCCACGCCACCTCGGTGACCTCTGGGTCCTCGTCGTTGAACACGCCGTCGACGTAGCGCAGCAGGTTGTGGTGCACCGTCTTGTGAATGCGCACGCCGTCGGAGACGAACCAGTAGTCGATTGTGCCCAGGGTGTCGAAGGCCTCTCCGGTGATGCCGGTTTCCTCCCACACCTCGCGCTCGGCGGTGACCCACTGGTGCTCGCCGTTTTCCACGTGGCCTTTCGGCATGGACCACAACAGCCGCCCGCGGCGGTCCAAGCGGCCGATGAGCGCGACGTAGATGCGGCTCATGTCCACCTTGCCGTCTTTGCCCACGGCCTCGGCCATGCCGGAGACCACCAGGCCGCCGGCGGAGGTCTCGTCGCGCGTCTCTATCGACGAATCGTGCTGCTGGTACTTCGACCTCCGACGATTGTGCTGCTTGCGCCCGCCGCGGGAGTTCTTTCCGCGGCGGTTATTCCGCTTCCGCTTCGGTTTGTCTCCCGGCTGCTGTTGCTGCTCGGCGGGTTTGCCCCCGCGCCGGCGCCGCGGCCGGCGCTTACCGCCGCCGGAGCCCCCCTTGCCGTTAGAGGGCCCCGGTACCGGGCGCTGGTTGTCACTCATTCGTGTCATGGTATCGGTCTTTCGGCCGGTTGTGGTACTTCCCGCGCGGGGGTGGCGGGTATCGTGTCCCGGGTGACGCAGAAGCTCTTCGATATGCCAGACCCGACCGACCCTTTGGCCGCCCCTGCGCTGATGGCGAGGGCGCAGGATGTCGTGGCCAAGCATGCTGCTCTGCTTGAGCCCCTCGCGCAACTGTTTTCCGACCGCGGCGAGACCTTATATATGGTCGGCGGCTCGGTGCGCGACGCGATGCTCGACCGCGGGGTGCACGACCTCGACTTCACCACCTCCGCACGCCCCGAGGTGATCCAGGAGATCCTGGACGAGTGGGGCGAGAAGGTGTGGGACACCGGCATCGAGTTCGGCACCGTCTCCGCCATCCGCCACGGCGAAACCGTGGAAATCACCACCTTCCGCTCCGACCTCTACGACGGCGTGACCCGCAACCCCGAAGTCACCTTCGGCGACACGCTCGAGGGCGACCTGGTCCGCCGCGACTTCGCCTGCAATGCGATGGCCATTGAGCTTTCACTTAACGACGAGCTGCGCCTCTCCCCCACCTTCCACGACCCCGTCGACGGACTCGCGGACCTCGTGCAGCAGGTGCTGGACACCCCGCAGGAGCCCGAGGTGTCGTTTAGGGACGACCCGCTGCGCATGCTGCGCGCGGCCCGCTTCGTCTCCCAGCTGGGCTTCAGCGTGGCCGACCGGGTGTTCGACGCGATGTGCGACATGGCCTCGGAGATCGAGCGGATCACCGCCGAGCGCGTACAGGCTGAGCTGGACAAACTCATGCTCGGCGCGCGTCCCTGGGAGGGCATCGACCTGCTGGTGTCCACCGGTCTGGCTTCGTATATTTTGCCCGAGATTCCCGCGCTGCAGCTGGAGACCGACGAGCACATGCAGCACAAGGACGTCTACCGCCACTCGCTGACCGTGCTGCGCCAGGCCACCGAACTCGAGGACGAAGGCCCGGACCTGAAGCTGCGCTGGGCGGCGCTGATGCACGACATCGGCAAACCCGCCACCCGCGCGCCCAAGGAGGGCGGCGGCGTGACCTTCCACCACCACGAGGTGGTCGGCGCGAAGATGACCCGCAAGCGCTTGAAGGCCCTGAAGTACCCGAAGCACGTCATCACCGATGTGGGCCAACTCGTGTTCCTGCACATGCGCTTCCACGGTTTCGGCGAGGGCCAGTGGACCGACTCCGCAGTGCGCCGCTACGTCACCGACGCCGGCGAACTACTGCCCAAGCTGCACAAACTCGTGCGCGCCGACTCCACCACCCGCAACGCAAAGAAGGCCGCGCGCCTACAGCGCACCTACGACCACCTGGAGGAGCGCATCGCCGACATCGCCGCCAAGGAGGACCTCGCGCGCGTGCGCCCGGACCTGGACGGCAACGAGATCATGCAGATCCTGGGCCTCAAACCCGGCCCGGAGGTGGGCAAGGCGTGGAAGTATCTCAAGGAGCTGCGCTTGGAGCGCGGCGAACTTGAGCACGACGAAGCCGTCGCCGAGCTGAAAGCCTGGTGGGAGAAGGAAAATGCCTGAGTATTTTTACGCAGACCGCCTGTTCAACGCATTGGAGCGGGTGGATCCGGAGCCGGGCATGCTGCTCGTTTCCGCGCCCGGCATGTTCTCGCCTGAGTTCGCCCGCACTGTGTTGCTCGTGCTGGAGCACGACACGGACCACACCCTCGGCGTGGTGCTGAACCGCCGCAGCGAGGTCGCCGTCGCCAACGTGATGGACGCGGGCTGGGCCGAACTCGCCGCCAAGCCGCAGGCCGTGCACATCGGTGGGCCGGTGGGTGCGGAATCCGCCGTGGGCTTGGGCGTGACGACGGCCGGCGCGCCCGAGCACCCCTACCTCAACCGCCTGGCCAACCGCCTCGTCCTCGTGGACCTGAACGCCTCTCCCCTCGAGGTCGGCGATTTCCTCGACGGCATCCGTATCTTCGCCGGCTACGCCGAGTGGGCGCCGGGCCAGCTTGACGACGAGATCCTGCGCGGTGACTGGTTTGTCACCCCCGCCCTGCCCTCCGACGTCGTCGCTCCCGCGGGTGCGGATCTGTGGGGAGACGTGATGCGTCGGCAAGCAATGCCTTTGCCCCTGTTCGCCACCTTCCCCGCGAACCTCGAGGACAACTAGTTTCACGTGAAACATCGGCGGCGATTGTCTAGCAGGAATAAATTTCGCGGTTCTCGAGACAGGCGACCGTGGTCGTGTCTAATAGATGGTAGCCAGGTAATTCACAGCTGGCCCGAACCTATCCTTGAGGAGCTCTCATGAACGTCAAGCGCGCTGTCTCTATCGCCACTGCAACCGCTGCCCTTACCGCCGGGATCGCCGTCTCTCCGGCGAACGCCGAAGGCTTGATTCCAAACACTGAGGGGGCGCTTCGCGCGGGTATCGCCACTGTCGAGGGCTCTGTTGATGCTGGCTCCAGCATCAACATCGCTGTCTCCGTCGCTGGCCTCGGCCTGATCGGCTACGGCGCAAAGGCTGCTGGCGTTCTGCCGCCGCAGCTGGCTGGCCAGCTCCCGTTCTAAGTCCCAGCGCCAATATCTGAACTCCTCTCCCCTGCTCGGGAGGGGAGTTTTCCGCATTTGAAGGTATGTATATCGTCACAGAAGGTGGAGACGTTACATCCCCGGAAAGTCTTGAATACCTGCGGAAACGTGTGTTTTACTGTCCCGAGCCCGGTTCCGGGTAATTTACCGTCAGATTCGTACAAAGAAGTTTCCAATGAAGCGCATTACCGCAGCTGCTCTGGCGGCAACCACCGCCCTGTCGCTGGCGGCCGTCCCGGCACAGGCTGAGGAGGGCAACCAGAAGGACTTTTCCGACATCGTGAGCCCGGATCGCGCCTCCGACGTCACCGATGGCCACCTTGCTGCCGCCAAGTTGAAGGCCGAGGCCCGTGAGCTCCGCAACGAAGGTTCTGGCTACTCGGGCCCGTACAAGAGCTCCTCTGAGAAGAACCTGGTGCCGAAGAGCGCTAAGTCCTCCCTGAAGAACGATGTCGCACGTGGCTACAAGCTCGGCACCACCTACGACATCCTCGTCGGCACCGGCATCGCCGCAGGCGTCTTGGCACTCGTTGGTGCCGCCGCGGCCGCAGCGGGCAAGATCCCGGGTGTCCCGGGTGCGCCGGCCGTTGAGCAGTTCTTCTAAGCCTCACTGGTCGTTGAAAGACCAGTTGCACTCCTCCATGGTCCACATGGTGTCGTTGCGCTGCGGTAGGGAGTAGTTCGTGGACACGAAGCGCGTCCCGTCGCGGTAGACGAAGTGGATGTCGGAGTGCTCCTTCAACGTCTGCAGATACCCCTCCGTAACCAAGGAGTGGCAGGCGGAGCACAGCGGCAGGAGGTTCTCCAGGTCGGTGAGACCGCCGCTGGCCCAGTCCTCGATGTGGTGGATCTCGATGAAGCGCGTGTGCGTGCACCCTGGTGCCGCGCACTGCCCGCCCCACATCGCCAAAAGCGCGTTGACCTGCCCGTTCGTTGCCAGGCGCTGTTTGCGTCCGGTGTTGAGGATGAGGCCGTCGGAGTTGACCGTCGATAGGCGTATGTCCGCATTAGCCAGCAAGCTTGCAATGGCTTTCGACGGCGCGCCCACGTTGTTGGGCATATACCCTCGACCGTCCGGAGTGGCCAGAATGTTCACGTGCGCACCCGGCGTGGTCAGAGTGTTGCGTGGCGTCGTTCGTGCCATGTGGACGATGCCCATGAGCGCCCGCAGCAGCATCCGCCCGATCGGCAGCCCGTAGCCGGAGACTGTCTTCCGCGCGGGGCGGTTCTCCTCCACCTCCTCGGCTCGCTCGAGGGCAATGTTGATTTCGCCGTTTACCTCAGGGTCCAGGTCCTCGAGCACCTCGTCGAGGCTGCAGTACGCAATTTCGCCGATCTTCAACGCTGCGATGAACCCGGCTCCGTCCGCTGCATTCATATTGCCGTGGAACGCGATATCGCCGTTGTCGCGCTTGTGCAGGCTCAGGTAGTACTGCGGGCTGTCGTCGTCCTCCCCGTCCTGCGGCTTCTTCCCCGCCAGCGCGCATTCGAGCTCGTGGTAACCCATTCCGAGGGCGAGATCTACCAGTTCACGCTCATTTTCGGGCGTCATGTACTTCAGAAGCAGCCGCACCACCGAGTAGCTCAGCGCAGCGGCAGTGAAGTGTTTGTGGAGGTAACGGAAGGGCCTCAGGCGGTGGGCGACGCTGACGTATTCGTGCGCGGTCGAGGAGGACACGCCCAGGCGTCGCATGAGGAAGTGCGCGGTGGTTGACGAGCCACATTCGATAGCAAGTGCGAGTTCATCAAACATTTGTATTGCGGACAGCAGCTCTGCTTTGTTCTGGGTCATTGCGCGGTGCGAGTCTTCAATTTGCTGGCTTAATGCGATGGCGAGTGGGTTGGATTCTGTGGCAACTGCGGCGGTCATTTTGGCCCCCTTGAGGCGAATGCGAGTTCGATTGCGGGCATTATAAAACTCGTGTCCGACATTCCTCTGACCTGCTGAAATGTGGTTATTAACTCGCGCTATAAGTTGTCCGCAACTCCGCATTGCGGACAAGCGGGGGCGAACCAACTATTGGCTATTGCATATCGACGTCAGCTCCGCCCATGCCCGCCCCTCAGACCACTCCGCAACTCCGCATTGCGGACAACTCCGCCATCACCAATAGTTGGTAGGGGCCAACGAAACGGTGCCGTATTGCGGACAGATGCGGGAGACTGCATTGTGGGGTCTATCAACGAAAGGAGGCGCCCGATCGTGGAGAAAGCTCACCGCACCGCGTTTATCTACCCAATTTTTGTCGCGGTTTGGATCGCAACACCGTTTATGGGGGACCGCGTTCCCGTGTGGGGCCAATGGCTTTATTGGGCTGTCTTGATCGCGGTATCAGTTCTGGGGTTTGTCATCGCGGTGCGGGATAAGCGCCCCCTGCTGGGGGTATTGTCTGTTCTTACCCTGTTTGCCTGGCCGATTACTCTCGTGGTGGCGTTGTCGTCCGGTCCCTTTGCCTGACGGGCCCTGTCCCCCCACAACTCCGCATTGCGGACAATTCCGGCACCACCAACTATTGGGGTCCACCAACGAAAAAGGCCCGCGCCGGTGGCGGGGCGGGCCGGAGGTGCGTCGATAGGCTATAGCAACTTTGCTTGAGCTTCGGACCAGAGGCCCTCGAACTCATCCTCGCTGAGGTGGGTGGCGGTGATGCCCTCCATGGAGTCGTAGGTGCGCGGGTGTGGGACGGTACCCATGGGCTGGTTTGCCTGGCCGATGACGCGGCCGTCGACGTAGATGCCGGTGATGGTCTCGGCTGGGTCGAGTTCAATCATGCGCACCATGGTGCACTCGTGGGCTGAGATTTCCTCGAGTTCGGCGATGTTGAGCAGCTCGCCGCCGAGTTCGGGGACGTTGTAGTGGATGCGGACGAAATGTTTCACGTGAAACTCCTAAGAAATTCGGGAGGCGTACGCGGAGCAGATGACCAGTTGGCACATGTGGTAGATCATCAGCGGGATGATCAGCACGCCGAGCGAGGCGCCGCCGAAGATGACGGTGGCCATGGGCAGGCCGGTCGCGAGCGACTTCTGGGTGCCGCACATTTGGATCGCAACGCGGTCCTCGCGCGGGAAATGCAGCGCCTCCGGGAGGATGCGGGTCAGCCACAGCATAGCGACGACCAGCACGCACGAGAACACGGTGAGGAACACGATCTCCCACGCGGAGACATTGGACCACACGCCGGAGACGACGCCGCGGGAGAACGCCGAGTAGACCACCATCCAGATGGAGCCGCGGTCAACGATCTTGGTCGCCTTCGACTTGGCCAGCTCCCCCACTCGCGGGACGAAGTTGTGCGCGAGCTGGCCCAGGACGAACGGAAGGAGAAGCTGTAGGGCGATGTCGCCGAACACGGAGGCGTCCACGGATACCCCGTCGCCGGCACCCATCAGCCACATCACCAAAAGCGGCGTGGCCACTACGCCGACCAGCGAGGACACCGACGCCGCCACCACCGCGCCCGAGACGTTGCCGCGCGCGACGCCGGTGAGCGCCACCGAGGACTGGACTGTGGACGGCACCAACGTCATGAACAGCAGGCCCTGGTACAGGTCCTCTGACATGAACGACACCGTCGGGCGGGCGAGGAGGCCGATCACCGGGTAGATGACAAACGTGAACGCCAGGATCAGCGCGTGAAGGCGCCAGTTGGTCAGGCCCTTCAGCGCCTCCTGGGTGGACAGGCGCGCGCCGTAGAGGAAGAACAGCAGCGCGATGCCCAGCTTCACCGCGACGGCGAACCCGTCCGCGAACGCGCCCTGGGCGGGCAGCACGAACGCGAGCGCCGCCGCGACAACGATGCCGACGAGAAGCGGGTCGAGCTTCTTCATTTACTCGGAAACGGCGACTTTGTCGCCGCCGTCGGTCACGGGGACCTCGCGCATCCCTGTGACGGCCGGGCCGGAGACGCGGGCGCCGTCGGCGATATTGAACACCGAGCCGTGGGCGGTGCACTTGACGGTGTCGCCCTCGACCTTGGTGATCTTCTTCTGCTGGTGCGGGCACACGCTGGAGTACGCTACGTAGGTGCCGGCGGTGGGCTGGGCGATGATGAACTTGTCCAGGATCACCGCGGAGCCGACGGGCACATCGGTCTTGGCAACTTCTTCAGGGGCCGCCTCTCCGCAGGCGGCGAGGAACGCACCGGCAAACGTGGTTGCGGTGCCGAGCAGGAACATGCGTCGTGAACAGGTCATGATGCGATCGTAGCGCCCTTCATGGCCTGGACGTACTCGGTGAGCTCGGTTTTCAGCGCGTCCATGTCGGTAACGCGGTTGCCCTCGATGTACTTAGCGATGATGGTGGTGATCGCCGAGCCGGTGATCGCGCCCGCGGCGCCCGCGGCGCCCGCGGCGATCGCGTCGCGCACGTGCTGCGGTTTCGAGATTCCGAAGCCCAGCAGCACCGGCGGCCCACCGAACTTCTGCACATTGTCGACGACCTCGCGCAGGCCCTGCACCGTCGCCTCCTTGTCCGCACCGGTCACACCGTCGCGCGAGATGGCGTAGATGTAGCCGCGCGAGTGAGCGGCCACCGCCTCGAGCGTTTTCTCCGAGGCCTTCGCCGGGGCGATGTAGATCGGGTCGATGCCGGCCGCGGTGGCGGCTGCGCTGAAGGGGGCGGATTCGCGCACGGGGACGTCGGGAAGCAAAATGCTGTCCGCGCCCGCCTCCTTGAACTCGCGGTAGAAGCGTTCGAGGCCGCGCGCGCGCAACGTTGCCGTACACCAGCATGCCGATGGGCAGCTCCGGGTAGCGGCTGCGGATGGTGCGGATTTGCGCAAGCGCCTTCTCGACGGTCGCTCCGTCCGCCAACGCCCTCACATGCGCACCCTGAATGGCGGGGCCATCTGCGACGGGGTCGGAGAACGGCACGCCGAGCTCAACGGCGTCCGCGCCGGCATCGACGACGGCGGAGACGATTTCCACCGCATCCTCCGGTGTCGGGTCCGAGAGCATGATGAAGGGCACGAACGCGCCTTCTTCTCTAGCGAAGAGTTTGTCGTAGCGGCTCATTTACTTCTCCTCTCTATCTGCGAGCGAAGCTCGCACGTGGGCGATGTCTTTGTCGCCGCGGCCGGACAAGGTGACCAGGATGTGCAGCGGCTCGACGTCGGCGGGGTGGTCGGCGGCACGCTTGAGGGCGTATGCGAGAGCGTGGGAGGACTCGAGCGCGGGGATGATGCCCTCGTGGCGCGACAGTGCCTGGAAGGCGTCGAGGGCCTCGTCGTCAGTGACGGGCACGTACTTCGCGCGGCCGGACTTGGCCAGGTGCGCGTGCTCCGGGCCCACGCCCGGGTAGTCCAGGCCGGCCGAGATGGAGTAGGAATCCTGCACCTGGCCGTCCTCGTCGCACATCAGGTAGGAGTACGTGCCGTGGAGCAGGCCGGTCGTGCCCTGGGCGATGGCCGCGCCGTGGGCGCCGAGGCTGAAGCCCTCTCCCCCGGGTTCGGCGCCGACGAGCTCGACACTGGTGTCGTCGATGAAGTCGGCGAATGTGCCAATCGCGTTGGAGCCGCCGCCGACGCAGGCGACAACGACGTCCGGGAGTCGGTTGGTGCGTTCGAAGAACTGGGCGCGGGCCTCGGTGGAGATCACGCGGTGGAACTCTTTGACGATCTTCGGGAACGGGTGCGGCCCGGCCGCGGTGCCAAGGAAATAGTGGGATTCGTGGAAGGTGGCGGTCCAGTCGCGGAGCGCCTCGTTCACCGCGTCTTTGAGCGTGCCCGCGCCGGATTCCACTCCGACGACCTCCGCGCCCATCAACCGCATGCGGTAGACGTTCGGTGCCTGGCGTTCCATATCAGTCTTGCCCATGTAGATCACGCACTCCAAGCCGAGCAGCGCGCAGGCGAGCGCGGTGGCGGTGCCGTGCTGGCCGGCGCCGGTCTCCGCAATAATGCGGGTCTTTCCCATCTGCTTGGCCAACAGTGCCTGACCGATGACCTGGTTGGTCTTGTGCGCGCCACCGTGGACGAGGTCCTCGCGCTTGAGGAAGATGCGCGCGTTGCCCTCCAGCGGCAGGTTGCGGCACTCGGTGAGCGGGGTGGGTCGGCCGAGGTAGTCGCGGAGCAGGCAGCGGTACTCGCTCATGAACGCCTCGTCGTTGAACGCGTCGACGAAGGCTCGCTCAAGCTGGTCGAGCGCCGGGATGAGCGACTCAGGGACGAACTGTCCGCCGAACTCGCCGTAGTAGGCAGGGAGCAGGGTCATGTTTTTGTCCTTAAGTGTGGAAGTTTCGGATGGTGGCAAGTCCTCGTCGCAAGGCAGCGGCGTCCTTGTGGCCGAGGGGGTCTTCGAAGCCGGAGTTGAGGTCGAGGCCGGTGCAGCCGGTACCCAGCGCGTCGGTGAGGTTGTCGGGGGTCAGGCCGCCGGCGAGCAGCGCGTCGGTGGTGGGAATGCGCGACCAGTCGAACCGCTCCCCCGTCCCGCCGGCGCCGGAATCGAGCACAAGCTTATTGACGAGCTCCGCCACGCCCGCCGCATCATTGGGCCCGGTCATGTCAATAGCGCGCCACACCTGGACATCGACCTCGGCACGCACACGCGCAAGCAGTTCGCGTTCCGCCTCGATCGAGCCCTGGTATGGGGCGTGGACCTGCACGGCGGTGATGCCGGGCTGGGCCAGTTGGGCGTAGCCATCGGTGCGGCGCGACACCGCGACGTAGTCCAGCCCCGGCTCCGTGGCGATAATCTCCGCGGCCGTTTCACGTGAAACATTGCGTGGGGAGGCTTCCTCGAAGATCAGCCCGCAGACCTTGTTCGGCCCGTACACCAGATCGCGGCAGGCGCGGTCGATGTCCGGCTGGGAGGTCAGCTGCGAGCCGACGAGGAACGCGTCCGAGTGTCCGCCGAGCTGGCGAACGGTCGCGGCGTCGCGAATACCGGACTCGGCCACCACCACTGCCCCGTCCGGCGCGAGGTCGGCCAGGCGCGCGGAGCGGTCGAGGTGGATGGAAAGGTCGTGGAGGTTGCGGTGGTTCACGCCGAAGATCCTGGCGCCCAACTTCGCGGCCCGCGCGGCCTCGTCCTCGTCGATGACTTCGGTAAGAACGTCCATGCGCAGCGATTCCGCGACCGAGGCCAGGTGCGTGTACTCCTCGTCAGACAGCACCGACAGCATCAGCAGCACCGCGTCCGCGCCGAAGTAGCGGGCGGCGTAGATCTGCACCTCGTCGACGATGAAGTCCTTGCACAGCACCGGCAGGTGCGTGGTGGCGGCGACGGTGGCGAGGTGGTCGTAGTCCCCGCCGAAGTGGTCGGGCTCGCACAGCACGGAGATCGCCGAGGCGTAGCGCGAGTAGATGCTTGCGATCTCCCCCGGCTTGTAGTCCTCGCGGATCGTGCCGAGCGAGGGCGAGGCGGACTTGCACTCCATGATGTAGGAGGCGCCCGGGGCGGCCAGTGCGTCGTAGAGGGACCGCTCAGAAGAACGTAACGTGTCGAAAGCAACGTGACCGATACGTTGTCTAATTCCGTCAATGTGACGCTTACGGTTGGCCACAATTTCGGTCAAAATCTTAACCACTGTAGTCCGCCTCCTCGTGGGTGGTGAGCCACTGGGACACGGAGCCGTCGGCAAGCAACTGCTTCGCATGCGCCGTGCCGGCGGCGAGCGAGTCCGCAATGCCGTAGAGGTAGAACATCGCGCCCGCGTTCACGGCCACGGCGTCGCGGTGCGCGGCCGGCCCCTCCCCCGCGAAGGTCGCGCGCATGGCGGCGGCGTTGTGCTCGCCGTCGCTCCCGCGGAGGTTCTCGAGCGTATGCGTATCGACGCCAAGCTCCGCCGGCTCCACGGTATAGTGAGAAATCGCTCCGTCCTTGAGCTCCCAGACGAGGGTCTCGCCGTGGACCGCGATCTCGTCCGTGCCGGCGCCGTGCACTACAAGCGCGCGGGAACGGCCGAGCGATTTCATGGTCTCCGCAATAGTGGTCCCCAGCTTATGATTGGCAATCCCCATTATTTGGAATTCAGGTCTTTCGGGACTCAATAATGGGCCCATCGTATTAAATAGCGTGCTCACCCCAAGTTTCTTGCGCACCAGTTGCACGAAAGCGATCGCTGGATTGTACGCCGGGGCGAACAGGAACGTGAAGTTCGAGGACTCGAACTGGCGCACCGCGCGCTGCGGGTCGAGGTCCAGCAGGATGTTCAGCGCCTCCAGCACATCGGCCGAGCCGGACTTGGAGGACACCGAGCGGTTGCCGCACTTGATCATCTTCACCCCGCCGGCGGCGGCGATGAGGGAGGCGGCGGTGGTGATGTTGATGGTGTTGGCGCCGTCGCCGCCGGTGCCCGCGGTGTCCATGATCCCTTTGCCCGTCACCGGGAAGGGCCGTCCCGCGGCGAGGAACGCCTTGGCCGCACCCGCGATGTGTGCTTTGAGCCCCTCCACGTCTGCGCGGAAGTCGGCGTCGGGCACAGTCGCCTTGACGACGGCACGCTCCGCCTCCCCGGTGGTTGGTTCGTAGGCTGGCACGGGGGCGTCGATAAGCGACGCGAGCGGCTCAAGATCGATGCCCTCGCCATGCGCATCGACGCCCGCGAGGTACGCCGTGGATGTTTCATGGTTGATGCGCAGGAGAACCTCGGCGAGCACGAACTGGAAGTCCGGGTAGGTGTTCGGGCCGACCTCCACAGAGGGCAGCGGCTCGAAAGAGTCCAGGTAGTCGTAGGCGAATCCGCCGGCGAGAAACGGGAAGTCCTCGTTGCCGTAGCTGGCGCGCGTGGACAGCGCACGGAGCACGTCCGCGGAAGACGGGGCGGTGGGACGCTCGCGCTCGTCGGCGGCGCGTGATGCGGGAAACTCGTAGACGCCCTCCCCCACCCGGTACTCCTCCAGGCCGAGGTTTGCTGCGATGACCTCGCCGGATGGGGTCAGCGGCTGCACCGTCACGCGGTTGCCAGTGCAGGTCACGCGCACAGACGCGCGCAGCACCGCCACGGATTGCAGGCCGTTACGGGTGGTGATGTCGGCGGACTCGAGCAGCACGGAATCTTCCGCGTCGAGTCCGCCGACGTGGGCGAAGAGGCTGGCCATGTCCTCGTGGTAGCGCACCTCGCGGTGGGTGTAATGCATGTGGTCCTCGGTTTTGGCGTATTCATTGCACCGAGGGTGAAAAAGGCCCGCGGCGCTTGGGGTGCAAGCTGGCGGGCCGTGACTTCGAAGGGGGCGCGCCAGTTAGGCGAGCCACCACCAGTTCAAAGAAGTCATGTACGTCACAATTGACAACTATAGCGGAACCGGTATTCCACCGGGAATTTTATTCAGGGAGACGGTACTTTCCGCGTGGCGCTGAGGCGACCACGCCGTCCACCTTCAGGCCGGTAATGGCGGCGTGGGTGGCAATCTCCGGGTTCATGTGCGGGGCATCCACTAAACCGCGGCGGACGATCTCGGCGGCAATGTCCTTGTATGCCATCGGCTCACCCGCCTTGCGCAACACGGTCAGGATCGCTTCTTGCCAATTCATGGGGACCTACTTCTGTTCGTCGGCGTGGCCGGCGGCTCGTCGCAAAGCATCGATGTTCACTGCGGGCTTGGGCTCATCCGCCTGCTTCTCACGCGCCTGCTCCACCGCCGCGGCCGCACGCGCGCCGAAGTTGCCGCCCAACGACGCCGCGACGACGGCCGCCACCAACGCCACCGCCGGCAGCACCCACATCCACCCGGAGGCGATGAAGGAAAACGCCGCGCCGAACGCCAGCGCCACACCCGCCAACACCCAGAACGGGCCGGCAACCTTGTGGGCCTGGTCCCAAATCGCGCGGTCCTTGCGCACCGCCGGAACGTGCAGACCGAACCACTTGTTGCCCGGCAGGTTGCCCAGAGAGGCCAGCGCGCCGGGGATGAGCAGAAGCAGGGTCAGCAGGATAAAGATAATGCCGACGACGACGTTGAGAGTGCTCATATTTTCAAACGGGCTCATGGCTCCCAAGCATACGGCGAGGGTAGACACGAAAGAAAAGCCCCCAAAAATGCAGTCTGCTGTATAATCACCGGCTACTCTGGACACATGAAAAGTAAGCTTTTAGGGTCGCTACTCTTCTGGGTAGTTGTCGCCATCATCCTCGGGTTCTTGTGCAGCCTGTTCTTCCCGGACTGGCTTGCTCGCATCTTTATCACCTTCAACGGACTGTTCTCCAACTTCCTCGGCTTCTTCGTCCCGGTGCTGATCTTCGCGCTCATCGCGCCCGCCATCGCGGGCCTGGGCCGCGGCGCCGGCAAGTGGCTGGGCATCACCGCGGGCGTGGCCTTCAGCTCCACCGTCATCTCCGGCCTGATCGCCTGGGGCACCGGCACCGCGCTGTACCCGAAGCTGCTGGCCGGCAGGGACTTGATTACCAACGTGGCCGACCCGGACGAGGGTGGCCTGACCCCCTACTTCACTGTGGAGATGCCGCCGCCGCTGGCGATTATGTCCTCGCTGCTACTCGCCTTCGTGGTGGGCCTGGCCATGACGGCGGTGAAGTCGGACAACCTGCACAACGTGCTGCAAGAGCTCAACGACGTCGTGCTCAAAGTCGTGGTCACGTTCGTGATCCCGCTGCTGCCGCTGTACATCTTCGGCACCTTCCTGGGCCTGGGCATGAACGAGAACTTCGCCGACACCATGGCCGCCATGGGTGTGGTGCTGCTGCTGTCCGTGGTCATGACCGTGGCCATCGTGCTGATGCAGTACTTGGTTGCCGGCGCGGTCGCGGGCGTGAACCCGTTCAAGGCCCTGAAGAACATGCTGCCGGCGTACTTCACCGCCCTGGGCACCTCGTCGTCCGCCGCGAGCATCCCGGTCACCTACGAGTCCACGCTGAAAAACAACGTGGACGAGGACGTCGCCGGCTTCGTGGTCCCGCTATGCGCCACCATCCAGCTGTCCGGTTCGATGATGAAGATCATGCTCTACACGCTATCCATCGTGTACATGGCCAGCCTGGACGTCTCTGGCAGCGAGATCTTCGGCTTCATCCTCCTGCTGGGCATCATGATGATCGCGGCCCCGGGCGTGCCGGGCGGCGCCATCATGGCGGCTGCCGGCCTGCTGCAGTCCAACCTGGGCTTCGACGACTCGATGCTCTCGCTCATGATCGCGTCCTACATCGTGGTCGACTCCTTCGGCACCGCCGCCAACGTCACCGGCGACGGCGCGGTCGCGCTCATCGTGAACAAGTTCGCGTCGGGCAAGATCCACAAGCAATCGCCTATCGACGAGCCTTCGGCTTCCCCCGCCACCGGCTCTACCGCTGTGTAGCAGTCCCCTACTATCACGCTCAACCGCCCTCCGGGGCGGTTTTCTTTTAGCCATGTTTCACGTGAAACATCGCTGATCTCCGCACCACTCCTTGCCCTGCACAATCGACTACCCTCTTGCGCATGTCCTTCGAGATCGTCACCACCCATTTTGTGGCACACGAGCGCGACCTGGAGGAGGCGTACGCGCTCTACCGACAGCGCATTGAGACGAGCGGCGCTGTCATCTCGACGGTTTCCCCTCGCCCCCACCCTATCGAGGACGAGTTCACTCTCTGGGACCTGCGCTGCCAAGCGGCCTACGACAACCTGCCCGCCCCGGACCAGATGCGGCTGTACGAGCTCAACGCCCTCGTGGATTTCGCCACCACCAACCGCGACAACGCCATCGAAAAATTCTTCTTCGAGGACCACGACGCGCCGACGCACCTCCCTGCCAGCCTCGGGGGCCTCATGGACCTCACACTTCGCGACGAGCCGCAGGGCCCCCTGTCACTCACCACCATCGTCTACCTCGGCTCGCCCGAGCACATGCTGCTGGCGCAGAAGCTTTTCGACGACACCGTGGCCGACCTCAACGCCGTCGCCTACCAGCCGTACGTGGCCCCGCTCGAGGGCACGGAGCATGCGGGGTTGGTCGGCCCGCTGTGGTTGAGGGATGCCACGTTAAACATCATCGGTAAAGGCGACGGGCACTTCTCCCCCGGCAAGGATGCGTGGGCGGGATGGTTGTTGACGTCGGATGGACCGGAGGACGTCGATAGGCAGTTGCACGAACGCATTGATACCGATGCCGTGGTGATTACCCGCGCGGTGCAGGAGCCGTTCTAACTGCGAAAAAGGCGCCGGTGCGGAGGAAGGGAATCTCCGCGCCGACGCCATTAGGCCGATGTGTTTACGGCGTGACCTGCGGGCTCAGCGGGTCAACCGCCTCCGGGGCCTCAGCGCCACCCAGCGGGGAGTCCGACATTTCAGCGTCGCCCAGCGGGGAGTCCGACATTTCAGCGTCGCCCAGCGGGGAATCGGTCATCTCCGCGCCGCCGAGGCCGGTGTCGCCGGATGCGGAGCCGCCCGCGGAAGAACCACCGGACATGGAGCCACCTGCGGAACCGTCAGACACCGAGCCGTCTGCGGAGGAACCGCCGACAGAGGAACCGCCCGCGGAAGAGCCACCAGCGGAGCTGTCGGACATGGAACCGCCGGAGGAAGAACCGCCGGACACCGGGTCCTCGGAGGTCACGGCACCGGACGGGTTCACGCCGGTGGTGTCCGTGTCGCCGTCACTGTCATTGCAGGCGGTGAGGCCGGCGGCAGCCAGCACGAGTGCGGTAGCCGATGCGGCAATACGAGTGTTTGCAGACATAATTCTCCTTCTCGTGTCGGATTCATCCCGGGTGTCTCGCCCGGATCACAAACTTTCTACGGAGCCTGTCTGCGAAACCCTTGTGAGCGGAGGGAGAACTCTCGTACTGGTACGTAGCAAAACAATAACCCGGCCCCCACGCTGCGGGAACCGGGTTAGAAGAAGGCTTGTATAGCCGAATTACATCGGCAGGCCCGGCAGAGCCGGGAGGGAAAGACCCGGGATGGAGCCGGAGAACGCTGCTGCTGCGCCGAGCAGTGCAACGAGGGCGAGCGGCACGCCGATCAGCAGACCCAGGATGCCGGGCTTGGTCTCCGGGTTGTCGATGAGCTGCTGAATGCACTCACCGGTGGCGTTGTTGGAGCCCTTCTCCTTGCCCGGCTCGGCCTTGTCGCCGTCCTTACCGGCGGTGGCGTCCTTGCCCTGCTCGGACTCAGCCTTCTTGCCCTCCTTGCACTGCTTATATACCTCGGAGGAGCCGACCTTCTCGCCTGCAGCCTGGTCGCCCTCAGCCTGGGCGGAGCTGCCCTGGTTCTCCTTGGCCGGAGCGGTGTCAGCGTCGGCTGCGAGTGCCGGAGCGGAAAGTGCGGACAGGGACAGGGTTGCTGCAACGGCAGCGGTGGCGATGCGCTTCATGGCAATCTCCTTTTAGTGAATCGGGTACCTGACACTGATCTGGCACGTGTAAAAGGCGTATCGCCAAACCATCACATCGCGTTACACGGGTTACCCTGAGCACATGGGAATGATGAAAGAGATAGCAGCCATCTTTGGTGTCGCCACCCTCGTCGGCCTAGGTGGGGCGGCTGCCGCCTACACCAGCATTGACGTCCCGGAGCGCGATCAATTCACCGTGCAGGCAGCCGGCGCGCCGAGCGCGATTATCGACGACCCGCAGGACGTCCTCACCCCCGAAGACGAGCAGCGCCTGTTGCGCGACACCGCCAACATCAACGCGGCCGATGTTGTCACGGATTTCCACTACATGGTGTTCAAAACCAACCACGAGAACATCCTCGACGACGTGGAGGAGCTGCTGCGCTCGCAGTACCCCGAGCTGATCGACCAGTCCAAGGGCGAAAATGGCCGCCCCGCCGACGGAGTGCTCATCGTGGGCTTGGGCCTGGATCCGCGCCAGGCGTCCATTTACGGCGGCGACGATGTCTCCGAGGAGCTCATGCTTAACGACGTCACGTATCGCGAATCCCTGCTGGATGCCATGAAACCCGGCGTGAAGGAAGGCAACATCCCCTCGGGCCTGTTCCGCACGGCGAATTTGGCCATGGACGCGGACGGGCTGTCGGACCGGAAGTTCAGCGACGCGCAGGGCGAACGCTCTGGGGCGGTTTTCGGCTCCGCCCTGGGCGGGTTCGGCGCTACCACGGCGGTTGGTGCGGGTGTGGTGGCGGTGCGGAATTACCGTCGTAAAGCAATTGCGAAAGCCCACGAGGACTATGAGCTTGTCACCCACGAGTACACCCGTCTCGCGGGCCGCCTGGACGAGGTGGATGTCCGGGCGAACTCGCTGTCCTCGGCGTTCGCGGACGAGACGCTGCGCCGCCAGTGGGCCGAGGTGCGCGACCGTTTCCTGAGCATGAACGAGCTGGTGCACGGCGCGCAGGGACTCAGCTCCATCAACATGGACGACGACAAGGACGTGTACAAGCACCACAAGCAGCTTGCGGACGCCGCGGAGAGCGTGGACCACGTCTCCAACGCCGAGGACAACATCGACCGCCTCTTCGGCGTTGAACACGGCGACCCGGCCACGCGCCGGGCGGACCTGAGCACCATCCGCGAGGATGTGCTTCGCGCCCGCAGCGAGGTGAGGGATTCCGGCCTGCGCCGCGAGCTGGACCTGCTGATGCAGCGCATCGAGGTGCTGGACGCGAACCCCTCCTCCCCCACCTACCTGGATGACTTCGTGCGCGTGCTGGGCGATTACCGCGTGATCCTGGACCAAGTGAAGAAGAAGCAGTTCAGCGACGTCAAGGAGCACGAGAAGCTGACGGCGCCCGCGGTGTACGAGTCCGGGTTCTGGTACGGCGGGTACGTGCCGTACGTGCACATGCACTCTTGGCACGAGTCCAACGTGCAGGCGGAACAGGCGGCGTCGTCGAGCAGCAGCTCCGTGTCTTCCTCGGGATTTAGCGCCGGAGGTGGCAGCTCCAGCTTCTAAGCAAGCGGAAACCCCTCCGCCTTCTCGCACTCTAAATGGGGGGGTGGGTGAGTGCTCAACCGGTCTCGGGGGGATGGACCGTGGGCGGAGGGGCCCAAAAGCGAATATAGACTATCGCCCTCAGTGTGTCTACATGTAGGGCAAAAAAGTTTCTCGGAGCAGGTGGGAGGGGGTTATGGGAAGATAGCTGGCATGACCATCCAGGCCCGAGCGCTGACGTATAAGCGTGAGAAGGAGCAGTCGGCCGCGATCCGCCTGTTGCACGCGGACAACGCCCCGGTGCTGCTCGCGGTTGTGGCGGAGCACTTCCCGCGCGGCGCGGAGGCGAGGCCGGCGGAGCAGCTCTACCAGCTCATGGCGGACGATTTTGCGGTGCTGCGCGGCACCTTCGAGCTGCCGAAAACACCCCAGGCGTACTGCAACGACTGGGTGAAGGCCGGGTGGCTCGTGCGCAAATCTGGCACCAAGGAAACGGGCGAAACGCTGGAGCCGAGCGAGCAAGCGCTCACCGCGCTGCAGATGATGGATAGGGTCAGTGCACCGAGGTCGGCGGTGACGGCGAGCCGGGTGGCGTCGATAAGCAATGCCCTGCAAGCGCTCGCGCGGGACACGGACCCGGACATCGACTCCCGCCTGAGGCACCTCGAGGCCGAACGCGCCCGCATCGAGGCGGAGATTGAGCAGGTGGAACGCGGTGAGTTTGAGTTGCCCTCCCCCTCCACCGTGCGCGAACGGGTGGGCGACATCTTGGGCCAGGCGAGCGCGATCCCGGGCGACTTCGCCCGCGTGAGACACGAGCTGGAAACGCTGAATACGCAGCTGCGGCGCCAGCTGCTGGACCCGGAGGGCTCGCGAGGCGACGTGCTGGACGAGATCTTTGCCGGCGTGGACCTGATCGGCGAATCCGACGCGGGCAGAAGCTTCAACGCGTTCTACTCGCTGGTGGTGGACCCGGAGCGCGGCGCGTGGCTGGACACGTGGATCGGGCAGGTGCTCGAGCGCACCGACAACACGGCGATGACGGCAGAAGAGCGTGCGCAGTTCCGCACCCTGTTCCGCGACATGGAGGATGCCGGTTACGAGGTTAACCGCATGATGACGCGCCTGGCTCGCAACCTGCGCAACTACGTGGCCAGCGAGCAGTTCGCCGAGGACCGCCGCATGATCGAGCTGTTGCGCGACACCCGCAAGCTCGCCGCCGACGCCGCGGAGCGCGAGGAGCTTTCGGCCACGCACAAGATGGACACGCCCTTGCAGCGCATCGGGATGCAGATCGCCTCGGTGGCGCAGATCAAGCTCGCGGACCCGGGCGCGGAGGTCATCACCACAGAGGTGGAGGCGTTCGAACCCGGCGAGGGCGACGCGGAGGCGCTCTACCAGGCGGTACGTGAAAGCGAGATCGATTTGGAGGAGCTGATTGCGGCTGTTGGGGAGACGGTTGGGCGGGCCGGAGGGGCGTCGATAGGCAAGGTGCTCGAGCGCCACCCCGCCACCCAGGGCCTGGGGTCTGTGGTGGGCCTTGTCTACCTGGCCCTTAAGCATGGGGTGCGGCAAGACGGCAGCGAAGAGGTGCGCTTCGAGGAAGAGGATGGGAGCATTCGCTTAGCGACGGTCCCGCGGTGGCACTTCGACGCCGCAGCAGTAAAGGAGATGCAATGACGGAACCGCTGTGGACGGGCGACACAGGCACCCTGTCTGAGGAAACCCGGCGCGCCCTGGTGGACCTGCTCAAAGGCCCGCTGATCACCGCGGACCGGAAGAAGGAGACGTGGCACGCCATCACCACCGACACGGAGACTCTGCGCTCGCGGCTGCACGACGTGTTTTTGGAACTGGTGGTGGACGAGGATGCCGGCATCGCGTTCACGCGCCACGTCCGCCCGGACAACGAGGACGTGAAGGTGCCGCCGGTGCTGCGCACAGAGGCGCTGACGCACCTGCAAACCGCGATCCTGCTGCAGCTGCGCCACGAGCTGGGCATGTCCACCCCGGGCGAGCGTGTGGTGGTGGGCGAAGACGAGCTGTACGGCGCCATTAGCTACGTCCGCGCGGTGGATAACCGCGACGAGTCCGGGTTTAAGAAGCGGTTCACCGCGGCGGTGAACACCATCCGCAAGTACAGCCTGCTCACCGACACGGAGACCGAGGGGCGCTGGGAGGTCTCCCCCGTGCTGCGCCACATCTTCGACGCGGACACGGTCCACGCGCTGCGCGAGGAGTACCTGCGCCTGGCACAGGAAGGGGAAGAACAGTGATAGAGCAATTTCGTCTCGCGCGCGTGCAGCTGGTCAACTGGGGCACGTTCGACGGCTACTACGACATCCCCGTTGGCGAGCGCGGGTTTTTGATCACTGGAGCGTCCGGCTCGGGCAAATCCACACTTATCGACGCATTTTCCGCCGTACTAGTCCCGCCTGGCAAACTGCGGTTCAACGCCGCCGCCCAGCAGGAAACGGGCCGCGACAAGGGACGCAGCCGCGTTTCCTACATCCGCGGCGCGTGGCGGCGTAGTGAAGACCCCGCCACCGGCGAGATCCGCAGCCAGTACCTGCGCTCAGGCGCGACTGCCAGCATTGTCGCGTTGACCTACCGCGCCGGGAACGAGGTGCTCACGCTCGCGGCGATCTACCGCCTCAACGCGGGCCAGCAGCAGGAAGCGCAGGTGAAAACGCTCTACGGCATTTTCCCCAGCGAGGTGGACGTGGACGGGTTCGTGCCGCTGCTGCAGAACTCCCTGGACAAGCGCAAGCTGGAGGCGAAGTACAAGACTGCTGGCGTGACGTTCACGGACCAGTACTCCGTGTTTGCCAACCGCTTCCGCTCGAAGCTGGGTATCGGCAGCGAGGAAGCGCAGATGTTGCTGCACCGCACGCAGTCCGCGAAGTCCTTGTCCAGCATGGACGAACTGTTCCGCAACTACATGCTGGACGTACCGGGCACGTTCCAGGTCGCGGAAGATGCCGTGGCCACGCACGAGGATCTGCGCCAAGCGTACGAGCGGCTCGAGGACGTGCACCAGCAGATTGAGACGCTCGCTCCCCTGCCGGGGCTGAACACCAAACTCAAGGATGCGCAGGCGACGCAGGAGAACACTGCCGCGCTGTCTGCCGCCCTGCCCAACGTGCGGCGTGCGATTGAGGCGAAGCAGCTGCGCGAGCGTATCGACGTCAGCTCCGCGCAACTCGCCGCCCTCGAAGTGCAGACGCAATCTCTCGAAGCCCGCAAGGACGTCCAGCAGGAGGCGGTGCAGCGCGCCGCGGTGCAGCGGGAGCAGGTGGCTGGCCAGAGCTTGGGCGAGATTGAGCGCAACATCGCCCGTGAGGAGCACCAACTTTCTGTACGGAGCGAGAGGCTGCGCGAACTGGCGGCCCTAGTGCAGCTGGACGGTGCGCTCGACACCGAGCGTTTCGCGGAGCTGAAAGCCCAGGCGTCGGCGGAGCTGGCGGCCGCGCCGGAGCAAGAAGAGCGACTGCGTGAAGAGTGGTTTGGCGCGAGAAGTGAGCGGGATCGGCTTGCTAGCGCGGAGGCGGCGGTGGGGGCGGAGTTGGCGTCGTTAGGCAACCGCTCCTCCAACATTGACCAGCGCTACGTGGAGGTGCGCGCGCAGTTGTGCGCGGATACCGGGCTGACGGTGCGTGAGCTGCCGTACGTGGGCGAGCTCATCGACGTGCTGCCCGAGCACGCCGAATGGGAACCCGTGATCCAGCGCCTGCTCGGCGGGTTTGCCGCGACTCTTTTGGTGCCGGCGGAGCGTGAGCGCGAGGTGAGCAGTTGGGTCAACGGGCGTCACCTCGGGATGCGACTTGAGTACCGCACCGTGCCTGAGGGCGTGGAGGTGCCGCGCGGGCCGAAGAACCCGCTCAGCCTGTTTCATAAGGTGCGCGTGGTGGAGCACCCGATGCGCCCGTGGCTGATGCGCATGCTGGCCAGCACCTTCGACTACGCCCTGGTGCGCACCGTGGACGAGCTGGAGCGGCAAGACCAGCGTGCGGCCACCATCGACGGCTTGGAGCGCAACCCGGCCGATAGGACCGGCTCCGCCCGGTACGTGAAGAACGACCGGCTGCGCCTGGGCGAGCGGCGCAACTACCGCCTCGGCTCCTCCAACCATGCAAAGGTGGAGGCGCTGCGCGCGGAGCTGGCGGAGGCGAAACGTGCAACCACGGCGGCTGACAACCGTCTGGCGGAGGTGCAGCGCAAGCAGAAGGCGCTGGCCAGTGATGTGGCGAAGGCGCGTGATATTGCCGCCATGGAGTGGGCCAGCGTGGACACCGCGAGCGTCGAGGAGCAGTTGGCTGGCCTGCGCGCCGAGCTTGAACGGCTCACCTCCTCCCCCGAAGCGAAGGAGCTGGAGCGGGCGTGGCGCGAGGCCGTCGACACGCTGAAGGCCACCGAGCAGGAGTTGCGCGAGGTGCGCGACGAGCTCGCCGTGGCCACGCGGGCGCTGCAGGACGATCAGGCGCGGCTGAAGCGGATCGAGTCGGAGCACGTGGAGGTGGACCCGGCGCTGGCGGAGCAGCTGGAGGCGATGCTGGCGGCCACCACGCGCCGCCTGACCCCGGAGAACTTGAGCGACAGCGCCTTCAAGGTCACCGCGCAGCTGGACGCGCAGGCGAAGCAGGCGGCGAAGACGATCACGGAGTCCAGCAACGCCGTCGTGAACATCTTGTCCAACTACAAGTCCCAGTGGTCCGCGGAGTCCGCGGAGCTGCAGGCTACGGCCGATTTCGCCGGCGAGGCCATCGCGCGGTTGGAGATGCTGCGCTCGGACCGCCTGCCAGAGTTCCGCGGCCGCTTCCTGGACCTGCTCAACGGCCAGTCCGTGATGCACCTGAACACGATTTACAAGGAGCTGCAGCGCGCGAAGAGCGACATTGAGACCAACCTGGGCCCCATCAACGCATCGCTGCGCCACTCCCCGTACACCGAGGGGCGCTACCTGCAGATTGAGGTCCGCGACAACCGCGACCGCGTCGTGCGTGACTTCCTACAGGACCTGCGCGAAGCGACCGCCGGCAGTTTGAGCGAGGCGGACGAGAAGACCGCCATCGAGCGCTACCACCGCCTGGCCAAGATCATGGACCGCCTCGGCTCCTCCGAGCGCGCTGACCGCAGTTGGCGCACCGTCGTGCTGGACACCCGCAGGCATGTGAAGTTCGTGGGCAACGAGGTGGACGCCGAGGGCACGGTGCACAACACCCACGTGGATTCCGCGTCGTTGTCAGGCGGCCAGGCGCAGAAGCTGGTGTTCTTCTGCCTCGCCGCGGCGCTTCGCTACCGCCTTGCGGGCGTGGACGCGGACGTGCCCCGCTACGCCACCGTGGTGCTGGACGAGGCCTTCGACCGCGCCGACCCCGTGTTCACCCGCACCGCCATGGACGTGTTTGAAAGCTTCGGCTTCCACATGGTGCTGGCCACGCCGATGAAGCTGATCAAGACCCTCTCCCCTTACGTCGACGGCACCATCGTGGTCCACTACACCGAGGACCCCGTCGCGCGTTCCACCTTCGAGCTCATTGATACTCATGCGCCTGCCTGACCAGTTGCCCGTCAAGTTCAACATGGAGCTTCTGCTTCTCGACGAACCTTCGGCCGTCTCCGTGCCACTGCATCCCCCAACACGCGCGCAGGTGCTTGCCGACGAGGCCGGTGCCCGCGAGTTCGTCCGCGCCTGGCAAGCCTGGCAGCCCACTGAGGAGGTGGAGTGGGCCACCCGGTCCTGGGCGGGACTGGGCAAACAGGACGTGCCTGTGCGCGTGACGTTGAGCGGGTGGGACCGCGTGGCCGAGGTGGCGGGCCGCGCCGGGGAGGTGGCGCTGGCCCGGGAGCGGTTCGCGGTGTTGGTTGGGTTGTTCCCGGATTGGCCGGAGTTTCGGGAGCGGGCGGCGCACTCGTGGTCGTCCTGGCTGGCGTTGGAGGATGACGACTTCACCCGCCTGTGCCTTGCTCTGCGATGGTTTCACGTGAAACCTTCCTCCGGTCTGCGCGCCCGCGCCGTACCCATCGAGGGCCTGGACACGAAGTGGATCGCCTCCCACCGCGGCCTGCTGCAGCGCCTGCTCGGGGTGCCTGACCTGGGCCTTGCCGAGGGTGACCGGCTGATGCGCGTGCGGTTTCTGGATGGCGCGCTCGCGCCCGCGCCCGGGTTGGTCGATGTGGCCGTGCCGTTCGGGTCGTTGGCGTTGCCGGACGGTTTGTTGGTGATCGTGGTGGAGAACAAAGAGACGTTCCTGGCGCTGCCCCAAGCCCCCGACGGGTCGGGCGCGGTCCTGGTGTGGGGCTCCGGGTACACCGCAGGCGCGCTTCCGGAGTTGCCGAGGGTGCGCGCGGCGCGCCGGGTGCTGTACTGGGGCGACGCGGATGCGGACGGTTACGCCATCCTGAATGCGCTGCGCACCCGCCTGGCTGCCGACGGCGCCTCCGTCCCCGTGGTCAGCGTGGCCATGGACGTGGACACGGTGCAGCGCTTCCTGCACCTCGCGGTTGCCGACCCCGGCGACACAACCCGGGTGCTCCCCCACCTCACCGATGACGAGGAACGCGCCCGCCGGTTCCTGGTCGCCTCCGGTATGAAGCGCCTGGAGCAGGAGCGCGTGTCCTTGGAGTGGGCGCTGGCGATGCCGGAGTTCGCGGCGGTGTGGGGTGGTACCATGGGCGGTACCATTGCCGACGCAGGAGTAGACGATGACTGAACGCTTGTCGGACAAGTACACCTACCAAACCGTCTGGTCGGAGGAGGACGGTGAGTACGTGTCCACCGTTGCCGAGTTCCCGTCCTTGAGCTGGCTCGATGAGGACGCCCAGCGGTCGAGTGCCGGGCTCCGGTCGCTTGTTGCTGAGGTAATCGCGGACATGCAGCAAACCGGGGAGCCAGTCCCCCAGCCGTTTGGTCAACGTGATTTCTCCGGACGGTTTAACGTGCGCGTCAGCAGCTCGCTTCACCGTCGCCTCGCCATGGACGCCGCGAGAGAAGGTGTCTCCTTGAACGCGTGGGTGACGCAGAAGCTCGCGAGCGCATAAACGGGAACTTCGGTCGGGATGAGCGTTGTCCGGGTCAATATCCAGCCTCACATGCTTGCATGGGCGCTGGATAGCACTGGCCTGCCGGAAGCTGAATTGGAGAAGCGATTCCCCAAGCTTCCACAGTGGCACTCGGGTGAGACTCGCCCAACGCTGAAGCAGGCGAGGGAGCTCGCGAAGCTTGCCCGCATTCCATTTGGCCGATTGCTATTGGACGAGCCGTCGGGTGAGCGAGTGGGTGTGACTGACTTTCGGACCGTCGGGAACAAGGCGATGTGCACCGTGAGTGCCGACTTGCGGGAAACTATCAGCTCGAGTCAGAACAGGCTCGCTTGGTACGCCGATTTCGCTGCCGAAGAGGGCATCGCCCCGCCGACGATGTATGCCTCGGCCACGATCGAGCAGGATCCGGCTGAAACGGCAGAGCGAACCAGGGAACTTCTTGGTATCGAGAGAGGCAAACCACTCCCGGGAAGCGACAACGTAGCCGAACTTGCTGCGGCCATGGAGGAAGACGGAATCCTGGTGGCGAGAAACTCGATCGTCGGGAACACAACTTCGAGAAGGCTCAGCGTCGGCGAGTTCCGAGGCTTCACAATCGAAGACGGCGGCTACGTCTTGGTCTTTGTTAACACCGCAGACGCCAAAACTGCCCAGTTGTTCAGTTTGGCCCACGAACTGGGCCACGTTGTTCTTGGACGCACCGGTATCTCTGACCATTCCGAGCATGCGGACGTTGAACGTTGGTGCAACAGGTTCGCAGCTGCGGTTATCGCTCCGGCGGAGGCAGTGGAGTTGGCCTTCACCTCACGCAAAGAAGCTACGAATGCGGCCGGGGTACACGAAGCGCATCCAGCCGACCAGCACGAAAGCGGGGGCGCTCCCCCATTTCGCACAGTGGTGTGCTCGCGCGTAGGCAGTCGTTTCTTCGACTCGATCACTCATGCTTGGAGCCATGGGCAAATCGCAGATAGCGAAGTGTCCCGCCACCTCGGGGTCAGTACTTATGCGACGCTCTCCAAGCTCGTGAGTGCGTAATGCCGTGCTCTGGACCAGCACTTACCCTGCAGCACCCGCGTTTGCCCTTTACCGTCACCAGCATGACCATTTTGATTTCACTCATTGAGGCGATCGCAGCCGTCGCCGCAGCAGTTTTGGCCGCCATGGCTCTGCAGACATCGAAGCAGGCCAACGAGCTAGCGGAGAAGACCCGCGACGACAGCCAGAAGTTCAAGGACGAGGAACGTGAAAAGGACGAGGAGCAACGGCGCAACGCGGTTGCGATGAGTGTTTACGCCTACTGGGCGAAGCGGGACGACAACCAGTGGGGAGTGGTGATCAGTAACAAGGGCCCGCGTGCGACGGTGGTGAAGGACTTCCGGGTGGAGGTCAAGTGCAAGGACAAGGAGCGGACCTGCCACGAGTCGCACCATATGGTCGCACTGCCCGTGGGTGAGTTCTTCATCGAGCACAAAACGACGAAGTATGGCTGGGGCAACCTCGTCTCCATCAACGAGAACGAGCGGTTCAAGCCCGTGGTGTACGCCAACACGTGGCGCGTGGACAAGATCAGCTTCATCGACCATCTCAATGAGCAGTGGATTTACACGCCAGAGGCTGGCTACACCCACCAGCCAGTCATCTAGCTGGCGCCCCAACACCAACGCAGTTTCACGTGAAACGTCCCGTCGTCATCCCTAGCTCAAACACCCGTCCGATATAAACCTCCCCCGCATCGGGCGCGCCGGATAACCTGCCTAGTATGTCTTCTCCCACGCAGGAAGCAGCGCCGGAAGCGCGCACCGATAACGCGGTGAACTCCACCGCCTACGCGCCGGGCCTCATGGTCAAGGTCCGCGACGAGTTGTGGCTGATCACCAGCGTCACCCAGTCCGTGGACGGCTACCTGCTCAAGGTCCGAGGCCTGTCGGATTACGTGCGCGACACCACGGCGAGCTTCTACACCGCCATCGACGACGTGGAGGTCTTCGACCCTGCCAAGGTGGAGGTCGTCCCAGACCGCTCCCCCGGCTACCGCACCACGCGCCTGTGGCTGGAGACCACCCTGCGCCAAACCCCGGTGCCGCTGTACCAGGAGCAGCTGTCGGTGGCGGATCAGATGCTCATGGATCCGCTGGATTACCAGCTCACCGCTGTACGCAAGGCGCTTTCCGACGACAACCTCCGCCCCCGAGTCCTCATCGCCGATGCCGTCGGCCTGGGCAAGACTCTCGAGATCGGCATGATCCTCTCCGAGCTGATTCGCCGCGGCCGCGGCGAGCGCATCCTGGTGGTCACGCCGAAGCACATCATGGAGCAGTTCCAGCAGGAACTCTGGTCCCGTTTTGCCATCCCGCTGGTGCGCCTGGACTCCACAGGCATCCAGCGCGTGCGCCAGATGCTCCCGGCTAGCCGCAACCCGTTTACGTACTTCCCGCGTGTGATCGTGTCCATGGACACGTTGAAGAGCCCGAAGTACCGGGCGCAGCTGGAGAAGGTGCGTTGGGATGCGGTGGTGATCGATGAGATTCACAACGCCACCAACGTGGGCACCCAGAACAATGAGCTCGCCCGCACGCTTGCCCCCACCACGGAGGCGCTGCTGCTGGCCTCTGCCACTCCGCACAACGGCGACCCGGAGAGCTTCAAGGAGATCCTGCGTCTGCTGGATCCCACCGCGGTGCTACCCAACGGCGAGATCGACAAAGACGCGGTGTCCCGCCTGCTCATCCGTCGCCATCGCCACAGCGACGAGGTGGCCAGCGTGGTCGGCGAGCAGTGGGCGGAGCGCAAGGAGCCCGAAAACATCCCGGTGGAAGCCTCCGCGGAGGAAAACGCCGTTGCCGGCGAGTTGGAGCAGACCTGGATCCACACGAACGCCAACCCGGCGCAGGACCGCCTGTTCCCCTGGACGTTGGTCAAGGCTTTCCTGTCCTCCCCCGCCGCGCTCGGTGAAACCATCGACAACCGTCTCAAGCGCGTCCCAGAATCTGACACCAATCAGCGTCAGGCCCTTCAACGCCTGGCAGAGCTCAACGCCAAGGTCACCCGTCAGAACTCCAACAAGTACGCCGCGTTGGTGAACTACCTGCAAGACATCGGCGTGGGCAAGGGCAAGAAAACCCGCGCGGTGGTTTTCTCGGAGCGCGTGGCCACGCTGCATTGGCTCAAGGAGCACCTGACCAAGGATCTGAAGATGCCGGCAGCTGCGGTAGCGGTCATGCACGGTGGTCTCTCGGACGAAAAGCAGATGCGGCTTGTAGACGAGTTCAAGCGCGAGGACTCCAAGCTGCGCATCCTCATCACTGGCGACGTGGCGTCGGAAGGCGTGAACCTGCACACCCTGTGCCACAACCTCATCCACTACGACATCCCGTGGTCGCTGATCCGCATCCAGCAGCGCAACGGCCGCGTGGACCGCTACGGGCAGACGGAACCCCCGCAGATCGCGGCACTCCTGTTGAACACGAAGCAGGGCGGCTACGTGGGCGAGCTGCACGTGCTGGCCAAGCTGATCAACCGTGAGAACGAGGCGCATGCGTTGCTTGGAGACGTCGGCTCCCTCATCGGCAAGCACACCATCAACGGCGAGGAAGAGGAGATCCGCAAGGTCATCCAGAACCAGGCCGGCTTCGACGATGTGGTGAAGACCCCGGAGCAGATCGCCAACACCGACGCGGAGTCGGAGGAGGACCTCATCGATTTCTGGCTGTCGGGCTTTGGGCTTAGCAGCGACCCCTCGGACACCCCCGCCCCAGGCCAAACCGCCACACCAGCGCACACCACCAGCCTGTACGCCTCGGAGATCAGCTACCTCGAAGACGCTCTGAAAGAGGCTTTCTACGGTGCCCCGGAGAAACCCCTCGGCGCCAACGGTGTGGGCTACGAGATGGGCAACAACGGCGTGGCGGAGCTCGCTCCCCCGGAGGACCTGCGCCGCCGCCTGGACATCCTGCCGCAGGACTACCTGGCAGACCGCAAGGTGCGCGAGAAGTTCCTCCTGGCCACCAACACTGCGGTGGGCAACACGATTCTGCGCAACGCCCGCACGGGCCAGGACGGTTCCACGTGGCCCAAGGCCCACTTCTTAGGCCCCCTGCACCCGGTGACGGACTGGGCCGCCGATCGTGCTCTGGCGTCCCTGTCCGCCGGCCAGATCACCGCTATCGCGGGCGAGGTGGGCATGCCCACCGTGCTGCTCATGGCGACCCTGACCAACAAGCGCGGCCAGGTGGTCTCCCGCGCGTTTGTCACCGTTGCCAGCGGCGTATTGCCCAAGACCATCGAGGACCCAGTGGCCTGGCTGCGCAGCGTCGGGCTGACTGAAAACGCCATCAACCCGGAGACGCTCACCCTGCCCGACAACGCGCAGGAACTCGTTGCCTCCTCTGTGGAGGTGGCGGGCAACCAGCTCCAGCCGATGATGGCCGCGGCCCGCAATCACGCATCACAGCGCATCGAGTACTGGATCGACCGCGCGGATCAGTGGCAGCACGCCAAGGACGGCAGCCAGACAACCGTGCGCGTGGGCCGCTCCGCGAACCTCATCGCCGAGGAACGCGCGCTGATCGCCTCGCTTGAACCAGACCGTGAACTTATCCGCCCGCTCGTCCTCGTCCTGCCGAAGGAGCAGTAGACCAATGGCTACCTACGACTCAATCATCAACGTCGATGAGTGGATCAGCGACCACTACTTCACCACCGACGAGACCAAGGGCGAATCCTTCACCAAACGCGTGAAAAACCGCACCAAGGAGTGGGCGCAGCTGGAGCAGGAATCACACACCCCCTCCCCCGTCAAGCGCTTCCAGGCCGAGCGCGGCGAGCTGCAGAAGGCCTTCGCCACCGAAGCCGACACCGACGCTCTCGTGCGCGACGCGTTCAGCTACGGCTCCCCCACCACGCAGCGTTACACCCGCGCCGGGGACACGTTCGCCTACCAGGGCTGGGTGGGCAACGCCGGCACCCTGGTGGTGATCAGCGCTAAGCCGAACGAGGACACCACCGAAGAGGACCTGACCACGCTCCCGGTCAACGGTGGCATCGCCACCGAGGGCAAGGAACCCGAGAAAGCCAAGGTGTCCAAGCTGGTCGGCGACTTGTTCCTCGCCACAGAACCACCGGAGTTCATCGTGGTGCTCGCCGGCGCGTGGGCAATCGTTGCCGAGCGCGAGTCTTGGCCGCTCGGGCGCTACCTTGCCGTGAACCTGCAACTCGCCGTCGAGCGCAACGACACCAAGAAGGCCGGCGAGCTCGAGCGCGTCGCGGTGATCCTTGCTCGAGAAAACCTCGAGCGCGCAGCGGATGGCACCACCTGGTGGGCCGAAACCCGGGAGGAATCCCAGCAGCACGCAGTGAAGGTTTCCGGCGACCTGCGCGACGCGGTGCGCGAATCCATCGAGATCATCGGTAACGACGTCCTCGACCGCCGCCGCGACCAGAACCTCTCGCTCGACGGAGTCGACGGCAACGAGCTTGCGCACCAGTCCCTGCGCTACCTCTACCGGATCCTGTTCCTCCTCTTCGCCGAAGCCTCCCCGGAGCTGGCCATCCTGCCCACCGGTGCACCGGAGTACGTGGAGGGCTACGGCTTGGACCGCGTCCGCGACCAGATCCTCAACCCGCCCGTGACCGACAAGGCGCGCCGGGGTACCCACCTCTACGACTCCCTGCAGCTGCTGTTCATCCAGGTCAACGACGGACACGAGCCGCACGAAGTCGCTGGTGCCGACGAGAATGCGCAGAACGAAGGCCTGACCTTCCGCAACCTTGAGGCCGACCTGTTCAAGCGTGAAGCCACCTCGCTCATCGACGAAGTAAAGCTCTCCAACGACGCCCTCACCCACGTCCTGCAGAACCTGCTGCTGTCCAAGGTCTCCGCCGGCAAGGACCGCGGCTTCATCTCGTACGCCACCCTGGGTGTGACCGAGCTCGGTCAGGTCTACGAGGGCCTGATGTCCTACCACGGCTTCATCGCCCAGGAAGACCTCTACGAGGTCGCACCGAAGGGCGACGCCACCAAGGGCTCCTGGGTTTTGCCCACCCACGCCGCGGACACCGTGCCGCAGGACAGCTTCGTCATGGAGACCAAGCAGATGGAGGAAGGCGGCACCTCCAAGGTGCGCCGCGAGCACCCGGCCGGCTCCTTCGTGTTCCGCCAGTCCAGCCGTGACCGTGAACGCTCCGCGTCCTTCTACACCCCGCAGGTGCTCACCGAGTTCACTGTCGGCCAGGCTATCGAAGTCCTCCAGGAAGAAGGCCGCATCGAAACGGCCGAGGACGTACTCAGCTTGACCATCTGCGAGCCCGCCATGGGCTCCGGCGCCTTCGCCGTCGAGGCCGTCCGCCAGCTCGCGGAGCTGTACCTGAAGCTGCGCGAGGACGAGCTAGACACCCAGGTCGACCCCGAGACCCGCGCCGTTGAGCTGCAGCAGGTCAAGGCCCACATTGCTCTGCACCAGGTCTACGGCGTGGACCTCAACCCCACCGCCGTGGAGCTCGCCGAGATCTCCCTGTGGCTGGACACCATGACCAGCCAGCTCAAGGCCCCGTGGTTCGGCCTGCACCTGCGCCGCGGCAACTCGCTCATCGGTGCGCTGCGCTCCACGTATTCTTCCGCACAGCTGAAGAAGCGCGAGTGGCTTTCTTCGGTCCCCCGCCGTGAGCCGGTAGAGAACCTGGCCAAGGCTATCGATGCCGGCGAGACCAAGGACCTCAACGCCGCCGGCCGTATCCACCAGTTCCTCCTGCCGTCCGCCACATGGGGCGCGGCAGCGGATGCGAAGGACCTGAAGAAGCTGGCCGTCGACGAGATCAAGGCCATGAAGGCGTGGAGACGGTCCGTCACCGGCAAGGCCCCCACCAAGGAGCAGGCGAAGAAGCTGACCAACCTCGCCGCACGCGTGGAGTCCTTGTGGGCCATCACGCTTTCCAAGATGCGCATCGCGGAAGATCAGATCCGCCGCGACATCGACATCTGGGGCCGCGAGACCGAGCACACCGCGAAGAATGTGCGCCGCGAACAGATCGAGCGGGAGTTGCTTGACGATGCCTCCGGTGCCTACCTGAGATTGCGCCTCGCCATGGACGCCTGGAACGCCCTGACCTTCTGGCCCCTGACCGAGGTGGATGCTCTCCCCAACCTCGACGAGTGGCTGGCAACACTCATCGACCTCCTCGGCGTAGACACCCGAGCCCGCGACGCCAGCCAGATCCGCCTGGCTAGCGCCACCAACTGGGGCGAGCTGGTCGAGCTCGAGCGCACCGAGATCGGCCTTTCCGGCGCCCGCAAGATCGACACCGTGTTGGAGAACCATCCGTGGCTTAGCGTGGTGCAGTCTGTCGCCGCCGACCAGGGCTTCTTCCACTGGGACCTCGACTTCGCCGCCGTCTTCGCCCGCGGTGGCTTCGACCTGCAGGTGGGCAACCCGCCGTGGGTGCGGCCACGTACCGACTTGGATGCGCTCTATTCCGAGGCCGACCCGTGGTTCTCCCTCGCCCATAAACCGTCGCAAGCGGAAAAGAAGGCACGCCGGGAACAGTGGAACGATGATGGGCCGACTCGGGAAGTCGTGTACCGAGGTCTCGGCGAATCGGTCGCAACCGCCGCAGTGCTCACCGACATCACCCGCTACCCACACCTCGTCGGTCAACAGCCAGACCTCTACCGCGGATTCATGGACCGCACCTGGGGCAATACCTCAGAAGAAGGTGCTATCTCGCTCATTCACCCGGAGTCTCACTTCACAGAGAAGAAGGCTGCTCCCCTGCGTCGAGGCGCATATGTGCGGTTGAGGCGCCACTGGCAGTTCATCAACGAGCTTGTTCTGTTTGATGTGCACCACCTGGTCGGCTATGGGGTCCATGTCTACGGACCACAGCAGGATTCGCCAGACTTCCAACATGCGGCCTCCTTGTATCACCCTTCCACCGTGCAGGAGTCGCTCTCCCATAATGGAGCTGGAAGTTTGCCGGGCTTGAAGGACGACAATGCAAATTGGGATCTGCGGCCCCACCGTGATCGCATCCAAACTGTCGACGAGAACGTGCTCAAAGTATGGCACTCGATCCTAGAAGATGACTCGGTGCCGTTTATCGAATCTCGTTTGGTCTACACCGTCAATACCGAAGCGGCAGCAGTTTTGGAAAAGCTAGCATCGGCCCCGCGCATACGTGAACTTGGCGTGCAGTTTTCGCGGGGTTGGGATGAGTCTATCGACAAGAAAAAAGGCTATTTCGATACCGGTTGGGCCCACCCGGATTCCTGGGATGACATCATCCTTCAGGGACCGCACCTCGGCGTATCCACCCCGATGATCAAACAACCGAACCCAACCCTGAAGAACAACCAGGATTGGTCCGGGGTCGATCTCGAGGCCATGCCAGCGGACTTCATGCCCGCAACGGCATATCAACCTGATCGTGCCACCGTTGCAACTTATGATGCTGACTACGGCGATTGGATTGAAGGTGATACGAGCCAACCCATTAGGTCTGTTTACCGGGTTGCGTGGCGGAAGCTTGCTGCGACAACGGGATATAGGACGCTTTATCCTGCAATTATTCCGCCCGGCGCTGCTCACATCGATGGCGTGGTGAGTGCAGCCAGCACGAGAGACGTGAAAGTGACCACGGACGCGGGTGCCTTCTCCAGTTCGATTGCCGCCGATTTCATGATTCGAGCGACAGGTGCCAGTAACCTTCGCTCGGGCAGCTTTGAGGGGTTACCGATGACTGAAGAGTCAGGGTGCGTCACGTTGTTACGCTCTCGTTTCCTCCGCCTTAACTGCCTCACTGAGGCCTATGCCCCGTTGTGGGAGGAGGTTGTGGGGGAACCTTGGGGCGTCGATACGCCTTTGCGGAAGGATGAGGAGCGGCGTGCTGCGCAGGTGGAGATTGATGCGATTGTGGCGTTGTCTTTGGGTGTGACGGCGGATGAGTTGTGCATGATTTATCGGACGCAGTTTCCGGTGATGCGTCGTTATGACCAGGAGGATCGGTTTGATGCGAATGGTCGGAAGGTGCCGAAGGAGATTGTGAAGGCTGATGCGAAGTTGAAGGACGGTGCTGAGTTGTCGGTGGCGGATCGGACGTGGGTGCATCCGCAGTCGGGTGTGGAGTACGTGTACGAGTATCCGTTTAGGCAGTTGGACCGGGAGGCGGAAATGCGGGAGGCGTATGCGCGGTTTGAGGGGATGGTACGGGAGTGAGCATGATTCACCATTCGTTTCGGCGGAATGCCCCTTTTGAAATCGCTCGTAGTCGCTTTTCACTTTCAGCATTAGTCGATCAATCTGCTGACGCTGGATGGAGTTCAACAAGCGTGAGCGAAAACCTATTTCCTAAGTTGGCAACCAGCATCCGCGCCCAAGCTGAGACCGCCAGATACCAGCTTGTGGCGAATCGCAGCGGGCAAGATCCGTTGGATACCTTGCGACCGAAACGCTCATCAGTGGCGCACCCAAACTCCCTAAGCGCCCGGTACGGTCTCGGACAACAACCCCTGCATACAGATGGCGCGCATCAACTTGAACCACCGGACCTGGTCCTATTGTGGGCAAAGGAACCGAACAACGTACCTACTCGCATCTGGAAGCCAAGAGATATTAACTCACCAGAGTTGCGGGGGATGTTCTCGATAACGGACGGAAAACGGGCATGGGTTGGTCAAGTCCGTGACAGTCGTGGCAACTACCGGTTCGATCCAGGTTGTATGAATCCGCTAGATCATTATGCGAAACTGTTGAGTGAGCGTTTTCTAAATCCTCCAGAGGACGAAGTACATGAGTTCCGGTGGGATTCTCCCAATACCGTTTTGCTGATCCGTAACGGAGTTGTACTGCATGGCAGATCCCAAGTTTCGGGATCAGACCGTGAAAGAGTGCTAAACAGAGTCGCCTTACGAAGGATTGAGCAATGAACCCATTCGACCCGGAAGGCTTTTGGAACAAAGCCGTCCTATTCGTTAACAGAGCGACCGAACCAACCGGTTATCGCACGATCGATGAGGCCCGACTGTGGGCTTCACTTTCGCTGGAGCAAGCAGCGAAATGGGCACTCGCTGACATTTCACCTGCGCTGGTAGCCGATCCCGTCAACGATGGGGGCAACCAACTGCTTCACGCTTTGAATCTCAAGGAAACATCGAGACCTGTCACCGCTTCAGCTAGCACGGTTTTCCAGCGTTGTGCTGACATCTTGAAACCCTTTGATTTCAAAGAGGCCACGAGGATTGCTGCAGATAGGAATGACTATCTACATGGTGCAGGAATAGGCATTGTTATCAGTCCCGATGAGACGTGGTGGCCGAGATACTGGTCGTTGATGCACATCCTCCTGACTTCGCGTCAGCGTAGCTTCGAAGACTTGGTCGATCACACGAGAGTCTCGCTGATTGAACATGAGTTGGAGAGAAACAAACGGCGAATTGCAAATGAATATGAAGCGTTAGAAGCTGCAGCTGCAACCCGGCTGCGAAGGATAAAAGCGGGAAGTCTTTCTGCGGTCGAAATGGAAAACTTGCGTCGGCAATCCTGGGGAATACCCAATGCCAGATACATTGCAGATGCCGTGTGTCCCGTTTGTGGCGCCTCTGGAAGTGTTGGGTCAGAAGACGAAGTTGACCGGAAGTTAATTTGGGATGCGGAAGATCCGGTAGTCGAGGTAACTTTCTACCCAGACCTTTTCTATTGTGGCCAATGTCATTTCACACTCGACAGATTCGAACTGGTTGAAGTATCCAATTTGAATGAGGAATTTCTGACGATAGAGGAACCTGGGCCGTATGATTTCGCGGAATACGGAAACGATTGATGGGGTACGAATGCGAGCGTTGTAGGTAGAATCCCCTACAGGGTCTCCCGTGTAGTGGCGAAGCCGTTTGAGCTTTCGGTTCGGCATGAAGTTCGGGGTTTCGTTAGGCAGTTAGCTGGTGGCGGTCGCCATGATCGTCGCCTGGGCTGTGTCGACGAGATCGCCCTATAGACTTTCTTTGACGGTGAGTCCTAGACGTAAGAGGTTGAGCTAGCTTCTAGCTACGGCGTGGACCAATACTCCAGGATGTATCTGCACTTCAAAAGATTCGATAAGCTCAAGTTCTAGCTTGGGCTGCGTACGCAACTACCTAGGATCGAAACAATCGATCAGCCACTTGGTTATGTCCCTGGCGGTCTCGCTCCACTGCAGCGCTTGACTGCCTTTAGCCGCAGCACCCAACCCGTGGGCGATCCGCTTCCGCTGCCCCACCATCATAGATAGCTGATTTCCTCGGTGCTGATCATCTTCCTGTAGGAATTGATCGAATTTGTCAGCCCAATCTTCGTCGAACGATTTAATAAAATCCGTAAGTTGCTTCGGCTCGCAGCCTTGCCCCTTAACGAATGTGTTGCTAATTCGGCGATGTACTCGTGGATGACTAACCGATTGGGCGTAATCGCGAGCGACCGTATCCCTGGTGGTTTCTATTAGACCCGTGGACCGGATTATGAGGTGGTGACCCAACGGCACGTCCAGTTCGAAATTGGTGTTAGATCTTACAAGCTCAATTAAATTGGCGTGCAGTTGGAGGTTTTGACTTACTGCGACGGGGGGCCAGGTCTGACTCATTCTTGGTCCCCGTTGGCGAGGAGGATGTCGCGGGCGCGTTCAAGCCGCGACCTTACAGCTTCGTTGTCCGCAGTTGCTTTTGTTGTTGCGTTCACGAACTCGCGGTCCGACTGGAGCAACTGGACTCGCTCGGCTAGGTCGCTTGCACACTCGCTTCGATCTTCGGCGGTAATCAAGGCGACCATGATCGCTTCCGCCTGAGCACCATTTACTTGGCCGTTCTCGGTTCTGCGAAAAGCCGAAGGGCCAACTTGGTCAGCCAATAGTTTGGCTGTCTCCAGGAAGCCTTCCGATAATGGTTCTAGGCGATCCGGGGCGTTTCGGAAATCCTGTGTGAAGTCGTTGAGGAATGTCTTCAGAGGACGCCGATATTCTTCTTCACGTTCTGCCAGCGCTAAGATTCTAGTGATTAGTTCGTGGTCCCGAAGGCGAGAGTTCCTGGGACCGTAGAGGTAGCGCCAGGCGGAGTCATCGTTTAATTCGGCAATTCTTCCCATGAGGTCACCGGAGAAAAGGGCAATGCGTACCTCGTGGGGTGTGAGCTGCGTTCCCCCTGAATTTAGTCTTTCGAAAATTTGGTATGCAGCTTCGTAACTATCGTCGTCGCTCACACTGACGATCGTTGCCTGCATGAAAGAATCGTCAAGAATGTTCTGAAGTTCTTCGGGAAGCGTCTCATACGTGAGTTTTTGAAACTCAGGCGCGACATACTGGAGAGAAAAAACTTTTTCATTGTGTACCCCCCTGTAGAAACGCCTGAGCGTTTCTAGTCGCTGTTGGCCGTCCAAAACTAGAAGTTTGTTGTCTGGGTTCTGGCGGACGAGGAAGATTCCCGGGACAGGGTATCCTCTTAGAAGCGACTCAATAAATCTATCCATCTGCTTCTTAGTCCACACAAACTGTCTTTGGAATAGGGTGGTTTGTACTTTTTCGTTAGGGGCATCAAACTGCGGAATAATCATCGTGCCCCGTTCGAGTCGTTTCACAAGAGCGTCGACCGGATAATCGATGGTTTGGAATGTGACCGGTATATCCCGACCTGACGGATCGGTTTGATCTTCGATCTCCTCTCTGGTCAGAGTTCTGGCGAGGAGCTCATCTGGCGCTGCGGAAGGGGCTTTGGGTTCCGTTGGCTCTGCGATAATTTTTTCAGGCATACCCTCGATACTAAGGCAACATTCAGGTTCCCGCCCGTCAACAACAAGAAAGCTTTTAACCATTTGTACCTCCGCCGAATGGCGGTTTTGGCGGGTGGCGAATCAACGGGCATCTGCGCGGCTATGGGTGTTTCACTAGGGGCTAGCTGTTGAGTTCCATGTGGCTGAGCAAACCTTTTGAAAGCCCTTTGCATCCATTGGTCTCTAAAATAGGTGCTCGTGTCTACCCTCATCCCCGTCCACGCATCGGAGCACGTCCTCGGGGGCGTCTCCGAGTATCTGGCCACCGCGTTTTCGCTTGCGAATCCGGAGACGTCTAACGCGCTGAAGGCGTTTCTGGAGGACACCGAGCGGGGTATGTTCCACGGTCCGTACGTGCGCACGCGGTTACCGTATGCGCGCGCGATCGGGTGGGACGGGATCCTGGACTGGATGCCGGAATGGTTCACGCCGTACCACCACCAGGCGGAAGCGTTCCGGCGCTTGCGCAGCCGGGATGAGCAGGGGGCGCGGCGCCCGGAGCCGACGTTGGTGATCACGGGTACTGGCTCGGGTAAAACAGAGTCGTTCCTCTACCCGGTGTTGGACCACGCAGCGCGGGCCCGAGCGGAGGGACAACGCGGCACCAAGGCGCTGCTGCTGTACCCCATGAACGCGCTGGCGAACGACCAGGCGGACCGCCTGGCCAAGCTGCTCGCCAGCGAGCCGGCGTTGGCTGGGGTTACTGCGGGTATTTACACGGGTGAGTCGAAGGGTACCGTCCGCAAGGTCACGAGGGATTCGCTGATCACTGACCGTGACCAGATGCGCGCGGATCCGCCGGACATCTTGCTCACCAACTACAAGATGCTGGACCAACTGCTGCTGCGCGAAGAGGATCGGGAGATCTGGAAGCGGTCCGCAACGTCGCTGCAGTACCTGGTGCTGGATGAGTTTCACACGTACGACGGCGCGCAGGGCACGGACGTGGCACTGCTGCTTCGTCGGTTGGGGTTGATGCTCAAAGCCCACCAGCCGGAGGGGTTCCTCGGTGAGTACGCATCCAATCCGCTGGGACGGGTCACGCCGGCGGCGACATCGGCAACGCTCGGCGGCAAAGACGACACGCAGAAGGTGCTTGACTTCGCGGGCACAATTTTCGGGGAGCAGTTCAGTGCGGACGCGCTAGTCGGCGAACGTACGCTGACGTACGAGCAGTGGGTGGACGAGATCGCGGAGACATTCGGAAGCCACTCCCCTACTCCGCTGCCGGACATCGACCAGATCAAGCAGATCAACAGCACGATTGCGGACGATGCCTCGGACCGCGACTACGCGGACGTGGTGCTTGAGGTCTTCCGCACGCAGCTGTGGGACGCCGGCGAGACGCTGGAAGAGATCATTGCGGCGTACGCGGTGCACCCGCTGACCCGCGCACTGCTGGAGGCGGCCAAAAACGCGGCACCGCTTATCGAGCGCGAAGGTGAGAAGGAAACGACGGTGCCGGCGGCGGTGCTCGGCGAGATTGTGGTGCGCAGCCTCAAGGAGGGCCCGGCGCGGGAGTTTGTCACCCACTTACTCACCGCGGTTGCGCACGCGCGAGCGTTGGCGGACGAGAAGTACGGCTTCGGCGGCAAGCGCTTGCCGGGCGTGGAAACGCACCTGTGGCTGCGTGAGGTCTCCCGCATCGAGCGCACGGTGACGCCGACTGAGGACGGCGAGGTGTTTCGCTTCGCGGATGACGGCCAGCTCGGCGGGGACGACGCTTCGGTGTGGCTGCCAGCCATCTACTGCCGCGAGTGCGGGCGCGCCGGGTGGATGACGGCGTTGGAGCCCGGCACGGACGCGGTGGTGCTTGGTGGCGGGGAGATCCGTAAGGCGAGCGTCGATAAGCCTGAGCTCGTGCGCCCTCTCATCGATGCCACCAATGAGTACCGCCGGGCGCTCAAAGACGGCAAGGAGATGAAAGAGTTCGGCGACGACGAGGGCAAGCGGGCCCTGATGTGGTTCCACACGCAGACCCGCACGCTGTCCGCGAGTGAGCCGGACGAGCGGGAGCGGGCGGAGGGCCTGTCGGTGCCTGTGATCACTTACGCCGGTCTCGACGCCGGCGAGTATGCCCGCGAGCAGGTGTGCCCGTCGTGCGGGGAGACCGACACCATCCGCTACATCGGCTCGCGTGTGGCCACGCTGCTGTCGGTGGGGCTGTCCAACCTGTTCGGCATGCCGCAGCTGGAGCAGGAGGAGAAGAAGACCCTCGTGTTCGCGGACTCCGTGCAGGACGCGGCGCACCGTGCGGGGTTTGTGCAGGCCAGGGCGCGCGCGTTTGGCATCCGCGCGCTGATGCGCAGCGTCGTCGCAAGCTCCGACAATGGAGTACAAGGTGAGGTCTCCGTGGCGCAGCTGCCACTGCGGATCCTCGAGCGCGCGGACGCCGCTGAGGACCCATTGCGCGCGCGGTTTGAGCTGCTGCCCCAGGAGATCGCGGAGACGCCCACGTTCCGCGCGTTCTGGGAGAAGGACGCTGACGATGCGTCCCGGCGCGCGGCCACCGCGGCGGTGCTGGAGCGCCTTGAGCTGGATGCGGCGCTCGAGTTCGGCCAGCAGGCGGACCTGCCGCGTTCCCTGGTGTCCACGGGTGCACTCACACCGCGGGTGGATGCGGATGACGCAGTGCTGCTCGAGGCGGCGGAAGAGGCGCTGCGCAGCATCGACAGCGGCCTGTTCGAGGTGGTGGACGCCGCCGACCCGCAAGTGCGGCTGCGCTGGATGCGCGGGCTGTTGGAGCAGGTTCGCGCACGCGGCGGCGTGTACACGCCAATGTTCAAGTCCTACCTGCAGGACGACGGCAACACGTGGCGCCTGCATAACCGCTACGCCAAGGCGCGCGGCATGCGCCGGTTTGCCAAGGGCGGCGCGCCGGAGTTCCCGCGCTCCGGGCCGGCGGTAGATGACAAAGACCGCGGCGTGACCCCGCTGGGCAGCCCGCGCGGGCGCTACGCGCGGTGGACCTCCAAGGTGCTGGGGATCGGCACCCACGACGCGGCGACGGTGCTCACCAACGTGTTCCGCGAGCTCGCCCGGCGCGAGGTGCTCATGGCCGTGTCCACGGACACCGGCGGCACGATGTACGCCATTGCCTCGCAACAGGTGGTGGTGGCTGGTGAAGGTGAGCCGGCGATGTTGCAGTGTGGAGTGTGTCATGCACCGTTGGGCGTCGATAGGCAACTGCGCTCGCTGCTCGCGGGCCTGCCGTGCCCCACGCCCGGCTGCCCCGGCGAGCTCGAAGACGAGCCGATCGAGGCGAACTACTACTCGCAGCTGTACACCTCCACCAACCCGCGCGCGGTGGTGGCGCGCGAGCACACCGGGTTGATCCCGAAGGAGGAACGCCTTGCGCTCGAGCGGGCGTTCCGCGGCGGCGCTGAGGCTCCGAACGCGCCGAACGTGCTGGTGGCAACGCCGACGTTGGAGATGGGCATCGATATCGGCGACCTGTCCACGGTCATGCTCGCCTCGCTGCCCACCACCGTGTCCTCGTACGTGCAGCGTGTGGGTCGCGCCGGGCGTCTCACCGGCAACTCGCTGGTGCTCGCCTTCGTGCAGGGCCGCGGGAGCATGCTGCCGAAGCTGAACCAGCCGCTGTCCGTCATCGCGGGCACCGTGGTGCCGCCGGCGGCGTTCCTCTCTGCCACTGAGATCCTGCGCCGGCAGACCACGGCGTATTTGGTGGACACACTGTCGTTCCGCAACAGCGGGCTGGATGTGAAGTTTTCTCGCGACGTGTTCAGCACCCGCAAGGTCTCGTTGGTCGAGGTGCTCGGCGAGGACATCGCGGCCGGTGTGGAGGACCGCGTGGACGCGTTTTTGGCCACGGTGACAGGGTCCGTGGACGCGGCCACCGTGGACGGGGTGCGCGCGTGGGCGTGCGGGCAGGGGCCCGACTCGCTCACGGGCGAGATGGAGCGCACCCGCAGACTCTGGGACGGCGAGGTCAAGGCGTTCACCACGCGGCTGAGCACCCTCCAAGACCAGCTGAGTGCCCTGGACGCCAAGGTGGACCCGAACGCGGGCACCGAAAACGCCGACGCCGAGCTGGAGCGCGACAAGCGCAGCACGAAGGCGGCGTACCACCGCACCGCCAAGGACCTCAACGACATCCTGCTCGGCGAACACTGGATCAGCTCCATGGAGCGCTACGGGCTGCTGCCCAACTTCACGCTGTTGGATGATGCGGTGGAGCTGTCCGTGGTGGTCTCCCAGCTCAACCCGACCACCATGCAGATCGACCCGGACTCCTTCGAGCTCTCCCGCGGTGTGTCCTCCGCGCTTCACGAGCTCGCGCCGGGCAACACCTTCTACGCCCGCGGCATCGCCGCCACCGTGGACGCGGTCGAGGTCGGCTTCAACGGCGCGGACATCGAGCGGTGGCGCCTGTGCCCCGAGTGCTCCTACGCCGAGCCCGTGCGCGAAGGGGCCGCCGGCGCGTGCCCCTCCTGCGGTGCGGACACCTTCGCCGACAACGGCCAGGTGCTGGATACGGTGCGCATGCGCCGCGTGTCAGCGGAGGTGGATCGTGGCAATGCGCTTATCGACGACTCACGCGACGACCGCCGCGAACTGAACTACCACACTGCTTTAAGCTTCTCCGTGCCGGAAGGCGGCCACGGCGGCAAATGGTTCCTCTCCCAAGGCTTCGGCGCGGAGTACCTGCGGTACGTGAACCTAAGCTGGTTCAACCTGGGCCGCGGGCCCGCAATGAAGCGCATCTTCGCCAACACTGAGATCGATGCGCCCATGTTCACCGTCTGCAACTACTGCGGGCACCTGGACTCGCAGAAGGGCACGAACTCCAAGTGGGACCACCGCCCCTGGTGCCCGAAGCGCAACGCCCGCGAGGAGGAGTCCGTCACCGTCGCGCTGTCTCGCACCTTGCAGACCCAGGGCGTGCTGCTGCACGTGCCGGTGATGCTCACCGCGGGCGACAAGGCGACCATCCCCTCGTTGACCGCCGCGATCAAGCTCGGCTTCAAGGAGGTTTTGGGCGGCGACCCGGACCACCTGGGTGTGGTCACTGTTCGCGTACCAGATGACCGCGGCGGCACCGTGGAGGCGCTGCTCATGCACGACAACGTCCCCGGCGGCACCGGTTACCTCTCCCAGTTCGCCTCGCCCGAAGACGTCCGCCGGCTGCTGGAAAAGGCGTTCACGAAGGTTGCGGAGTGCGCCTGCCAGGACGACGAGCGCCTCGCCTGCCCCGACTGCCTGTTGCCGTACACCCGCTGGCAGCAGATCGACGTCACCTCCCGCGCCGCCGCGGAACGCGCGCTGCGTGCGATTTTGACTAACCAGGACCACCCCTCGGCAGAGACCGATCCCCTGCAGGTGACGTGGGAGCCGCAGACGGAGGCGCCCCAGCTGGATCAGTCCTCCAACCTGGAGGTGCGCTTCCGCGAGATGCTGCGCGAGGCTCTGGAGGCGCGCCACGCCACCGTCAAGGACATCGCCAACGCCGGCGGTGTGGAGTGGCACATCACGTTCTCGTCCGGTGAGGAGTGGTCCATGCGCGAACAGCACGACTACGGCTACACCCGCCCGGACTTCCTCTTCCAGCACCGCCGTAACCCGCTTGTGCGGCCGGTGGCCGTGTACACCGACGGCGCCGCGTTCCACTTCAGCCCGCAGCACTACCGCTTCCCCTCGGACATCCAAAAGCGCAACAGCCTGCATCACACCGATAAGCAGATCTTGCCGTGGAACGTCACCGATGCCGGCCTGGACTGGTTCGCGCAGGAGGTGAAGGTCGGTGCCGCAGCACCGACGTGGGTGAGCGAGAAAGCGGAGAAGCGCACGCGCGCGATGGAGGGCATCGGCAACAACGAGATTGCTTTCCTCAAGGCCTCCCCCATCACCCAGCTGCTGACCTACTTGGCGGAGCCGAACAGGGCCTCGTACGCGCTTATGGACGAGGCGTTGCTGCGGATGCTGAGCGGGTCGCTTCGCCCCTCGCGCATCCCGGGTGGTGGGCGCCTGACCTTCCGCAGCGAGGTCCATTTCGACGGAACCCTGGCGGATGGTGCGGTGGCTCTGCGCCGCCTGCACGTCGACGCCACCGAACCCGGCTCCATCACCACCGACAACTGGCGCGACTTCCTGCGCTTCGCCAACATCATGTGGCTGGCCAACAACGCCGTCACTGTTGCGGTTGGTGATGGTGAGATGGTTGGGCAACCGGAGGTCGTCGAGAAGCAAAGTGCCGTCGAGACCGCGGTGAGTGGGCTGTGGGCCGAGGCGATCGAGGAGTTCGAGGACGAAGCCGACGTGGCCGGCGCGCTGCGCACCCTCGTGGACGCGGGAGCGGCACCGACCGAGGAGATCGGCGAGGAAATCGGCTCCATCCCCACCGCCGTGTCCTGGACCGAGCTGCGCATCGCGCTGCTGATCGAACAGGACGCCTCCTACGCGGGTGCCGAAGCCAAGCTTCGCGAGCAAGGCTGGACGCTGCTGTACCCCGATACACTCTCGCCAGAGACGATCCCGGCCGCGCTGCTGGGTAAGGAGTAAGACACCATGGTGACGTTTAGCCTGTACAGCGGGTTGGACCTCGACGGCGCACTGATGAAGCCGACGATGAACTTCCTGCAGAAGCTGTCTGCGGACCCGACGAACCCGTCGCTGAAGATAAAGACGCTCACGAACGCCGTGGACAAGCGCGTGCGCACCGGCCGCATCAACGACCAGTTCCGGGCGGTGCTCTTTGAAATCCGCGACCAAGACACGCACCACTTCGTGCTTGTGGACGTGGACTCGCACGACGAAGGCAACCTCAAGGCCGAGCGGTTGGACCCCGCGCGACTACGTCTGGACGTGAACCCGATCAACGGTATTACGACGTTGATCAAGGAAGACGCGGTTGAGAGTGTTCAGTCTGTCGAGGACTCGCAGGCGAAGGCGGAAGCTGCAGCCCAGGCCGCGCGTGAACTGGCGGCGCAGCAGGGGGTTGTTGCGGAGCTCGCGGATAAGCCATCGCCCGCGCCCCGTGAGGCGCTGGAAGGGCTCACGCCTTCGATGCTGTGGGACGAGCTGGGCATTGATCCCGCGCTGACTGAGCAGGTGCTCGCACTCGAGTCCGAGGACGGGCTGGACGCGCTGCTTGCGCCCCGGCCGAAGTGGGAGCACGAAGCGGTGCTCGCGCTGGTGGCGGGGTACTCGGTGGAGGAAACGCGCGAGTCGCTGGGGCTGCGCAAGGTCTCGGCTGCGGAGGCTGCCGAGTCCGAGGATGCGCGCCTGCTGGCGGGCCTGCGGCAGGCGGCTGCGGAGCTGGAGTTCGCGTACGTGGACGACGTGGAGACCGAGTCTCTGCGCAGCGTGATCGAGTCCGGCAATTTCGACCAATGGCGCGTGTACATCCACCCGGAACAGCGCCGTATGGCGGAGAACTCCTACTCCGGGTCCGCGCGCGTGTTCGGCGGCGCGGGTACCGGCAAGACGGTGGTGGCGGTGCACCGCGCGAACAACCTGGCTGCGGGACATATTGCGGGAGCCGGCCCGCGCGTGCTGCTGACCACGTTTACCAAGGGTCTGGCGCAGGGGTTGAAGTCCCAGCTCAACGCGTTGAATCCCTCCTACCCGGAGGCCGGCGAGCCCGGCGAGGACGGCGTGTGGGTGGACAACATCGATGCCGTGGTGCGCAAGGTGGTCTCCCTCGGCTCTGTGGAGGAGACGGAAGAGGCCACCCGGCGCGTGCTCGGCGTCACCGCCCCGCGCGTGCGCCCGTACACCGACATGGCAGCGCGCCAGGTGTGGGAGGGCGCGGTGGAGTCCGCCCCGGAGGAGCTGCCGCGCGAGATTGCTAATGAGGCGTTCCTGCAGGCCGAGTACGAGACCGTGGTGCTGGCCAATGGGATTGTGTCTTTGGCGGAGTACCTGAAGGTTGCGCGCACCGGTCGCGGCACGCCCCTGAACCGTAAGCAGCGCAAGCAGGTGTGGACCGTGCTGGAGTCGCTGATGCAGACCCAGGCCATCGATGGCCAGCTGTTCTGGCCCACCATGTCCGCCGTGGGCGCGGAGATTTTGAACGTGCGCTACGAGCGCGGCGGCGGGTCGCTGTTCGACCACGTCGTGGTCGACGAGGCCCAAGACTTCAACGCGGGGCACTGGCGGTTTTTGCGCGCGTGTGTGGCGCAAGGGCCTAACGACGTATTCTTGGCCGAGGACTCCCACCAGCGCATCTACGGCCATCCGCTGACTCTGTCGCACTTCGGCATCTCCACCCGCGGGGGAGCATCTCAGCGCCTGACGCTGAACTACCGCACCACCAAGGAAAACCTGGATTACGCGCTGCGGATCCTGGTCGGCGGCGACATGGAGTTCCTGGACGCCGAGGGTGATAAGGATTCCGTCGGGCAATACCGCTCCGCGAGGTCCGGCCCAGCGCCGATGATCGTGACCGCGGCGTCCGAGGACGAAGAATTCGCCGTAGCCGCTGGCTTGATCAACGTGTGGCTGGAGGAAGCGGAGCGTGCGGCCGAGGAGGGCACGCATAAGGAGGTCCGCGTCGGCGTGATGTGCCGCACCCGAGGGCAGCTCTCGCGTGTGGTCTCCGGTCTTGCCGACCACGGCATCGACGCCGTCCAGACCAAAAACGCCGAACTGGCCTCCCACGAGCAGGTCAGTGTGATGACCATGCACGGCGCCAAAGGCATGGAGTTCACCCACGTGATCCTCATGGGCGTGGGCAAAGAGATCATGCCGCTGCGCTTCCGCCTGAAGAACCTCTCCGAGGAAGACGCCCGCGCCGCCCTGCAACGCGAGCGCTCGCTGCTCTACGTGGCAGCCTCGCGCGCCCGCGACGCGCTGGTGGTGACCACGGTCGGCGAGCGGTCGGAGCTGCTGCCGGAGGGTTAGGGTGGCATCACGATCTATTGGAAAAGGCGGTTTCGACCGAAAAGATTCTTACTCTGAACTCTCAGAGTTCTCATTGCCTATCGCGTCAAGAAGTGCGTCAGCGCTGCTGTACTCCATAACCACGTGCTCGAAAAAGGGCTCAGGGCTTAGCCGCAGATTGACGGTTGCTTCGTAAAGATAGGGGATCTTAACGGTGGTGCTTGGTTTAGCACGGAATAGTACAAAGTTGATTCTCTCCTGCGCATCCGCCACCCAGCGAGTCAAAATAGAGAGTTGAACAGCCACCGCAGAGGACGGTGCGAAAACTGGGTGGGCATCCTCTAAGTCGATCCAGTTTAAGATTATGGTCTCCAGATCGATTGGGAAATCGCCCGAAGTTGCTGCGTCGAGTGTCTGTTCAGCGATGACCTTTCGGAGAATGATTAGGTCTTCGACAAATTTTGGGACCGGCTCGTTTCGTGCGATTTCACACCACGCGTCATAGAGCTCAGGGGTTCTATCCGGTACCGTAAGCGAATCGATATTTTCATATCGCCCCGCTCCAACAGAGAATCTGTCGATGAGCTCCAATAACTTTGCCTCTTGGCTAATAGTCGGTCGAGCAAAAAGCTCGGAGCTGAATCCAGCAGGGAGCTGAATAGCTTCTACAGCATCCAACAGTTTGGATATCTTGTGACCGTATCTCCGAACCGGAGTGAAGGAGTCACCATGGAGCAGTCCAGAGATGCTGATGGTGATTTTGGCTAAGCGTTCCAGGCCTGCGGTGAAATCCAGCAGCCCGAGGTAAAGCGGGCTAACCCACCCGACGGGCCTTAGCCCGATAATCTCCTCAACGTAAACGCAGCAGAGACGCTGTAGGCCTTCCTGGATCATCCTGCTGGCATTTAAGTTCTCGAGAATCAAAGCTCGCCAAACGGGGGAGACCATATAGTTCATGACCTAAATGGTAGAGGGATCCGCTAGTTTAGAACTGAGCTTTAAAGGTCTGCAGCAGGGGGGCAATATGCGGTCGTTCTTAGCCTTTCGCAGGCTTTAGGAAAAACGCGGTGCCGTGCCCGACAGCTGACCTTAATCGAACCGATCAGCTTCTTTGCCCTCGCGGTCTTCCCAGGCTGCGAGCGTGGTAGACGGCTCATCCTGCAGGTGCCACATCGTTCTGCCATTTGCGGCACCGCCCACCAGGAACGCCGCTGCGGCGGATGGGCTGGTGAACTCCAAGTCAGAGGTCAGCGTGTTGTCCTGGATCTGGTCCGCGTAGCGCTCCCGGGTGGCGTGGACCCCTCGCGGGGCGCTCGGACGCAGCTCCGGGCGCAACGTGGATCCCTCGAGGACGAGGAAACCGGAAGTGGTGCGCTGGCCCAGGCCCTGAACACCTTGGCTGAGAACAGTGAGCTCGAAGACCGGTTCCTCATCATCGCTCGGGCGCGCCGGGTCTGCAGCCGTGTTGGTCGAGGTGCGGGTCTTCGACGAAGTTGCCTTCGGCTGGAAAGCGGAAACGCCCAGAGCGCTGATGATGAGGTTGGTGTTCTCGATGAACTCGTCCAGCTCCGCTTGGGTCTCCTCGCTGACACTGCCAGCGGACGGGGTGTTGCCGTTGGCGACCTCGTAACGGTCCGCCCTAATGGCGCGCTGGTGGAACGCGTTTTCCAGGAAGGTGATCTCGGTGGCGCCCCAGGAATCGTCAACCACAACCACGTAGATGATGCGGTTGAAAAAGTCTTTGTCCGCGCTGCGTGAATGCTCGGCGGCCCTTGCAAATGCGACGCCGTTCTGGCGGGGCGCGGTTTGGCCGATGTAGATGCGCGGCTTGTCCGTCTCCGGGTTCGTGCCAACAAGGAAATACACCGCGGGGTGGTTCAGCTCCGGACGCCCTCGGAGTTCTTCAGAATTGAGCTCGGTGCGCGGGATTGAATAGACCCGGCCGACCCAATTTCTAATCGAGGCCTTGATCGGCCCGTCAGCGGTGCCGTCCATCATGAAAAGCTGCAGCGTCTTTGGCGAACCCATGCAGTTGAGCGTAATCCGAAACTCAAGCTGACTCAGCTTGAGGTGGCGGAGGTCGTCGATGCGTCATCCCGTGCGGACTCCGCATTGCGCCGTGTGGGGCCTGCCGAGATTCGACAGTTGCGCAGCGCCATCAGTTAAGCCGGGGTCGGCAATGCCGAGGAAAACTGTGGCGCGGGAGATAGAGTGTTCCTATGAAAAAGTTTCCTCTCCTTGCTGCAACAGCAGCACTACTCATCACAACACTGTCCGCGCCTGCTGCTAACGCCGAGCTGACCCCAACTGAGCGGGACCAGTTCCGCACCGATCCCGTCGGGGCGATTGCTTGGCAAGCTATTAAGGGCTCTTCGGAATACGTGCGCGCCGATGGCAACACCATGATGGCCGCGTCCTTCTTCTCCATGACTTCGCCCGGGGAGAGTATCGGCCTGCCAGCCCTGGAGAACTGCGCCGAGCGCGTCGGCTCCTCTTCGCCGGCAGGCGGTGTGCGCTACGTGGCGGCAGCCCTGTGCGCAACCTTCGACCCGAATGCCCGCAGTCAGGTGCAGCGCGGTGACTTTGGCTACGCGCCGCTGGGCTAAGCCGGTGCGTAGATAGGCAGATCGCTGCGTGTATGCGGCCGAGACCACCCTGCCAGCTTGCCATCGGCGGAACGAACGTGCCGATCTGAAATTGAGGGCGCGTGCCTCCAAGTCGGAGCGAACACACCGAAATGCGCTGTTTTGCGCTAACCTCACGGCCTATAGGAACAGATTCGGTGCGAACGTTCCGTAACAGCATACGGTCAGCGAGGAGACGTGACACGTGGACATAGAGGCACTCGGCAGCTTTGTGCGCGCCCAGCGTAAGGAGCGGAGGCTGACCCAACTGGAGGTCGCCGAGCTTGCCGACGTGTCGGACCGGTTCCTTCGGGAGCTGGAGCACGGTAAGCCGACGGCCGAGATTGGCAAGGTGATCGACGTTCTTGCCGTGCTCGGGTACGACCTTGAACCCGTCGTGCATAGAGCTGACGAGCTGGGGCGATTTTGAGCGTCGCCCTCGGCGGCCTCCACATTGCGGACAAGTGGGTACGCACCAACTGTTTGAGTCCGCCAAGTTTTGAAACTGCCGGACATGGAGCTATTGCCTGAAGCGTTGACGCTCAATAGGCTCTTCGGCATGAGCACCTCCATCAATCTCTCCTCGAACATTCTCGAGGCAGCCAAGGTGGCGGCTGTAAAGAGCGACCTTCGTCAGGCGCTGGGGCGGTCTGGGGAATCGGCGGGGTCAAATGCTGCGGGTGAGCTACCAGCGTACGACTGCGGTGGGCCGCCATTGGTCGATCTCGATGACAAGGGCGCAGACTGGCTCTAGCAACTCCGCATTGCGGACAATTGGGTGCGCACCAACTGTTGGGCGTTGGAAACCTTTGGTGCGTCGATAGGCGGATGTCCACTGAGATGAGCACGTGAGGGGCTGTGCTCGCGCGGGGTGCGACGTAGGCTGCGCGGCATGGGGATGAAAACTTGGAAAATTGGGGCCAAGGCGGCGGGAACGCACGTTGGGGGCCGGGTAATTGTTGCGAACCGTTTCGATGAGATTGACGCTTCTGGGCGGGAGCTTGGGCAAGCGGTTGTTGCCGGACTAAATCGGGCGGCCAGAAAGTGTCGGACGGTCAGTATGAAGCAGCCGGAAGCAGGTGAGGTGGCTGAGCACCTCGCAGGCATTGCCTTGATGGCTGGCTTGCCGCTGCTGCTGATGCGGCAAGCAACAACCGTCGAATCAGCGGGCTCGGCGGCCAGGTTGATGGTGGAGATCAGCGGGGAGGCGCTCACACAGGAACCGCGGTTTGCTGGCGTATACGGGCTAGCGATCTCCGCCCGGGAATGCGCCGACGCCGGCCGTCTGGACATGATGGGGCCGTTTTGCGACACCATCTCCAGCGTGTTGCCGAAACCTCTCTCCCACGCGGGCGAGGCGGATCGCGCGATGCGGGTGGAAATCCGGGAGGTTGAGTTCCCGGAACCTAGCGCTGAATTGGCTGGCGACGGCCTGGCCGAGATGGGCCTGAACTACAAATGCAGCGAGGTAGATGGCAGCGAAATCGGTAAAGACTCCGGCTCAGCGTACTTCCCGCTACCGCTGTTTGCGCCGGGGACGGCGGAACCGCGCGTGGTTATGGAGATGTGGGTCGATGGCCTGCAGGTGATCGTGGACCTCGAGGCGAAGCTCGCTGGGTACGGTGCCCTTCGGGACATGGTCTATGCCGTGGAGGAGGTTGTGCAGGCGCACCGGCAGGGGCGGGCGCGCGTGCGACCGGCGTGAGGGGGTCTGAGCCGGGCACCGCTTTAACCGTCGATAAGTTTGGTGTTCGTGAGCAGCCACCGAAGATAACTACATAAGTTTGGTAGACGCCCTCGTATGCACTGCCCGAAATGCTCTGGACAGGCTGGAAGACGACGGACTCGTCACCTCCGCGCAGTTGGATAAACGCCATCGTGGGTAGCGCTACCCCGACGTTCTCGCGTTGCTCGACGAGTTCGCCGAGGCCTCCGGCCGGGACGGTAGCGTGGCGGGCGGAGGAGCCATATTTCCTCGGCTCGATTGTGTTGGTCAAAGCCTTCAAAGAGAACGTAAGCCCTCAAAAAGGATAATCACACCCAGCAGAAGGAAGACCACACCGCTGACAATATCCACCCAGGCGGAGTTCTTAGACATCCACTTCGCAACCGCGCGGGTAGCCAAAGCCACACCCACTAAGAGCACGAGGCTTTCCAGAATCAATACGGCACCCACCATGAGGTTGGCACCGATGCCCATGTCGGGATCAATGAAATTGGCAAAGATGGCGCCGAAGAAAATGACCACCTTGGGGTTCGAAAGATCGCAGATAAATCCCATGCGAAAGGCGGTGGCCGCCTTGATGATGCCGTCCGGTGTAAACCCGCGCGGCTGCGGGGCGCGGGTTTCGGTACCCACTACAGTTGCGGGCGCGCGGCGCTCCTTGATGCCACCGGTAATTGCGGTATAGGCCATCCACAGCAGGTAACTGCCACCGAGAACCTGCATTGCCACGAGGATGCCAGGGTGCGCAGAAATCAATGCGGACAGCCCCGCCAAGGAGGCCACGGTCCAGATGGTAAGGCCGGTGGTACTACCCAGCGCCGCCCATACGGCTGCGCGGGTAGAGCGCGCACCTAAGCGAATGATTTGCATTACGTCTGGGCCCGGCGACGCCATCGCCGCGAACCACACGCCCATAAGGGTCACTAGGGCGCTAAAAGCCACCTAACACCTCCCTGCTAATGGATTTGCGCATGACACTATAACGGCGCTCTCACCTGCAGCGAAACAGATAAGTTCTGTGATATAGAAATCCGCCACCTGCCCGAGGGCTTTGCGGACTCCGCATTGCGGACAACTGGGTGCGCACCAACTGTTGGGCGTTGGAAACCTTTGGTGCGTCGATAGGCAAATGTCCACTGAAATGAGCACTCGAGGGGCTGTGCTTGAGCAGGCTGCCCCGTAGGCTGCGCGGCATGGGGATGAAAACTTGGAAAATTGGGGCCAAGGCGGCGGGAACGCACGTTGGGGGCCGGGTAATTGTTGAGAATCCGGGGCGCGAGCTGAACGCGACTGCGCGGGCGCTCGGGCAGGAAATTGTGGATGCCGTGAACCGCACGGCGAGGCAGTGGCGGACGGTGGACAATAGTCAGCCGGTCACCGGGGAGCGCGCTGAGGAGCTGGTCAGCTACACCGTGATGGCTGGCGTCCCGTTGATGATGCTGCGCGACGCGAGGACTGCGAACAGGGCGGCGCGTGCTGCGGGGATGCTCGCGGAGATATGTAGGGAAGCGATGGCTCTTGAGCCGAGGTTCGCTGCTATCTACTCGCTTGCTGTCACGGCACGTGAGCAGGCTGAACAGGGGATCATGGAATTTATGCCGGTGCTGTGCACCAGCATCTCGTGGGCTCTGCCCCAGCCGGTGCGTCTGGGCGCTGTAGCCCATGCAATGCGGGTCGAAATCAGTGAAGTGACGCTTCCGAAACTTGGAGGCCCGAAGCGCGCAGGTCTTGCGGGCATGCGCATGGATTTCGAGTGTGAAGAAGTTCGCGGCGTCGAGATCGTGCCCGAGCCCAGCACCATCTACTTTCCGCTGCCGCTGTTCGGACCCAACAAGGCGGAGCCGGACGTGGTGCTGGAGATGTGGGTCGGCAGCGTGCAAGTGACGGTGGATCTGTCCACGAAGCGTTCCGGGTTCGGCGCGCTGCGGGAGATCGTGTACGCGGTGGAGAAGGTTGTGCAGGCGCACCGGCTAGAGCGGGCGCGCGTGCGGCCGGCGTAGGGGTGGCTGAATAAGCAATATCGCCTTGTTATTCGATTTGAAACTAGCGAAGATGGACGCATCGCAGTTGTTATTGAAATGGTCGACTACCACTGACGGAGGTGAACAGTGGCTACTCAACCCTTGGCAGAGGCGTTCCCAGTAGGAGATTTCCTCGCGGAGGAACTGGAAGAACGTGGTTGGAGCGAAGCAGATTTCGCCGCGATCATGGGACGGCCGACGCGCTTCGTTGAAGAGCTCATCTCGGGCGAGCGGGAGCTTACGCGGGAATCCGCCGAGCTGGTCGGGGCAGCACTTGGTACCTCGGCAGAGCTGTGGCTCAATCTCCAGGACACGTACCGGGCGTGGGAGCACTTTAGCCGTCGATAAGTTTGGTGTGCCCTGGGGCTGAGTCGCTACTGCCAGGGCAGCTCGATGCCGAGGCGCGGCGCCAACGCCACCACGCCGATGCCCACGACCGCCAGCGCAGCCAGCACACCTAGCACGACAGCTGCGGTGTTGGTTTCGGTGGTGGTGTACTGCGCCAGAGTCGGGCGCTGCGCGTTGACCTGCGCCAGCTCTGCTTCGGCTTCGGCGACGTAGTCTTCGGCCTCGTCGAGGGTCATCTGCTCGGCGGCGGCAAGCTCGTACGCGTCCTCGACACCCTGCTCCGCACCGGCCAGGCGCTCCCGAGCGGACTCCACCGCCGCCGCCAGCGCGTCCTGGTCCGCGGCCTGCGCCCACGCGAACTCCGCCTCAGCCGCGGTCAGCGCAGCCTCCGCCTCCCCGACTGCAGCCTCCGCGTTTCGCACGGCGACGTTCGTAGCGTCGCGCTGCGCCTTCGCTGCTTTGGCGTCGCGTTCGGCCTGTTGGAGTGAGGCGGATGCGTCGCTAAAAAGCGGCTGCCACTTTGCGGTCGCTTTGTCGAATCCTTGCTGGTCGACGGTGCTGGTCGAACTCCCTGACGACTGCGCCTCAGCGACGGGGACTTGAACAGTGCCGACGGCGAGCGCGCAGGCGAGCGTGGCGGTTGCGATGCGGGAACGGGACATGGTGGTGCGATCCTTCGGGACACAGGCCAAACGGTGACGAGTTAAAAATCTAGATCACCAAAACAATTGGACGTCCGGTGGTGGTGCCGCAGATCCTCCCGATCAGACGGTAGACCGCACAGATGGTGAATGAGGGATGGTGAATCCGCGAAAATTATCGGACTTTCACCATTAGCCTTTCACCATCTGCGCGAATGGCGGCGCTGCTGGCGTGAACTGCGAGGTGGTCAACCGGAGGCCCGTCGATAGGCGAATGCAAAACACCGCTCCCTACAGCAACACGCGTAACCTAAACCAGCATGACTAACGCCGAGCTGCCGGAGCAGCACAGCGACGAGCACCTTGAGCTCTCGCGCCAAGAGTTCGACCGGGAGAACCTCTCGGATGCCGACATCGAGCAGATCAAGGAGCAGCGCGAGGGTGACAAACCGGACGGCTCGTTCATGCGTTGGGTGATCACGCTGTTCGGCACCGGCGTGGGCGCGGGCATCCTGTTTCTGCCCATCAATGCAGGCAGCTTCGGGTTCTGGCCGTTGGTGATTGCCACGCTGCTGATCGGTCCGATGGTGTTTTTCTCCCACCGCACCTACGCGCGCATCGTCTCCGCCTCGCCGGTGAAGGGGCTGGACGTGCTGCAGGTGATCACGGCGCTGACCGGCCGCAAGCGGGGCTTCGCCTCGGCGCTGGTGTACTGGCTGGGCATCTACCCCACGGTGCTGATCTACGCCATCTCCATCACCAACACGCTGGACAGTTTCATTGTGAACCAGCTCGGCGGCCCGGAGGTGAGCCGGTGGGTGCTGGCCACGGCCTCGGCTGGTCTGATGACGGGCGCGTACGCCTTTGGTAAGAAACTCACCTTGTGGCTGGCCAACGCGCTGGTGTATCCGCTGATCATCGCCCTGGCGGCGGTGTCGTTCTACCTGATCCCGAGCTGGGACTTCGCCAGCTTCCGCGACTACGAATCCTCCTATTCGGTGTGGCAGGGCCTGTTGCTGATCCTTCCGGTGCTGGTGTTTTCCTTCAGCCACATGGCGGCGCTGAGCCAGTTCGCGCTGGATGTGCAGAAGAAGACGGACGGTGACGTCGCCGCCACGGAGCGCGAGGTGTCCAAGGTGGAGATGATCACCGCCGCGATGCTGGTCACCTTCACCATGTTCTTCGTGTGGTCGTGCGCGCTGTCCCTGGGCGCCGACGGGATGGACGCCGCGCGCGAGCAAAACGTGCCGGTGCTGTCGTACTTGGCTAATCAGACGGACGCGCCGTTTATGGCCTGGATCAGCCCGGTCATCGCCATCGCGGCGATCATCACCTCCTACTTCGGCCACTTGCTCGGCACGGAGGAGGGCACTGCGTACCTGGTGCGCAGTGTGGCACCGAACTTTGCGGCTCGCTTCTCGACGTCCACGCTTCGATGGGCGGTCAACGTCTTCGTCTTTGTCACCGCGGTGATCGTCGCCGTGTTGAACCCGTCGATTCTGGACATGATCTCCGTGGTCGGCGGCGTGTTCGTAGCGTTTTTGGTGTACATCATGCCGTCGTTGCTATTTCACAAGGCCACGGCGTTCAAGCACTACGCTCGCCGCCCGGACACCATCTTCGTGCTGGTGGTGGGCCTGGTGATCATGGGCGTGGCGGTGCGCAACATCGTTGCGGGGTAAGGGTTTTCGCGGCCAAAAAGATATAGAAAGATATTGGAACAATTCGCTGACCAGGGGAAATAGCGAATTCCGGCCCGCATTCGCCCCGCTATATCTTTCGGAGCCGAAAAATGGGTCAAAAAAGAATTCCCTGGGGAAACATGGGTAAGGGCGACGCGTGGGCGTCGATAAGCTTAAATTTCACCTGAATTTCACCGCAGCGAAACCTGAGGGCGCTACGTTTCCAACTGCCTACCGCCCCTCTAGAAACGAAGGACTGCCATGCGCAAGCACATCGCCGCGATTACTGCCCTCGCCCTGCTCACCCCAGTTCCCGTCGCCAACGCGGAGGATCTCGCCTCCCGCTTCACCCTCGGCGTCATGCCGGACACCCAGTTCTACGCTCGTTACGGCACCGAGGCCGCCGGCGACATCTTCGGCGACCGCTACGGCACCAACCCATTTGATGTGCAGACCGAGTTCCTGGCTGAAAACCACAAGAAGCTGGGCACGCAGTTTGTCACCCACCTGGGTGACGTGGTGGACCAGCCGGCAGACCGGGCCAGCTGGGACATCGCGGACCGCGCGATGAAAACGCTCGAGGATGCCGGGGTGAACTACTCCGTGCTGCCGGGCAACCACGACCTGACCATGTTCGACGGGAAATCCGCGTTCACCGAGTACTTCCCGGAGGAGCGCGCGAAGAAGAACTCCACCTACATGGGCCGCACCGCCTCCACGGAGATCCACGCGGGCGGCGACGGCTACGCCTTCCCGGGCCAGAGCGTCGACTCGGAGTACCACATCTTCGAAGCCGAGGGGCAGAAGTACCTGGTGCTTGCGCTCGGTTTCCGCGCCAACGACGAAACGCTGGAGTGGGCGCAGCAGGTCATCGATAAGCACCCGGAGCTGCCAGTGATCCTCAGCGCGCACGAGATCTCCGGCATCAACGGCGACGGCTCCACCTACTTCACCAAGGAGTACGGCGAGCACCTCTGGGACAAGCTGATCCGTAAAAACGACCAGATCTTCCTCACCATCGCCGGCCACCACCACGGTGCGGGCTACCACGTGGAGAAGAACGACGCTGGTCACGACGTGATCAACATCCTGCAGGATTACCAGATGGCCTACCTGGGCGGCAACGGCCTGATGGGCCAGCTGCAGTTCGACCTGACCAACAACCAGCTCGAGATGCTCGCGTACTCGCCGTGGGTGAAGTCCAAGAAGTACGAGCAGCTCAACTCCTTCGACCACCTGATCATGGAGGGCGAGGGCGACTCCTACACCATCGATTTCGACTTCGCGGAGCGCTTCAAGGCGTTCGCCCCTTCGTTTACGGCCGGCGACGCGAACGACCCGGACTACAACGAGGCGCTGAAGCAGACCATCACCGACGGCTACAAGGCCTACGAGGTCACCGAGAAGGACAAGCCGAAAAACGAGCAAGACTACGCCTACGTGGACGGCACCGTGGTGCACTGGCGCCCCGGCCAGACGAAGGTCGAGGGCACATTGCTTAACGACGGCGAAGCCGCCCCCGCCGGCGCCGTCATCCCCGACGTCGCTGGCGGCGACGACATGACCCGTGCACGCCACCGCATCGCGGCAGGCGCCGACGCGGTGACCTTCTCCGACGACAAGCACCCGCTGTCTTCGGACCGCGGCTCCCTGCGCTGGAAGGACCCGAAGTTCAAGCACTCCACCGCCTGGTTCGAAACCGCCACCGGCGCCGACATCAACTCCGAGGAATTCAAGGACGGCTACACCGTGGAGGCATTCCTCAAACTCGACGAGGACTGGAACGCCGACAACAACAAGTGGTCCAACGCCCTGATCCGCGACGCCTCCGGCACCATCACCCACCCGGAAAACGAAGACGGCGACCCGATCCAGATGCTCGGCGTGTCCAGCCTGCGTGAGCTGCGCTGGTACTCCTACGGCGAAAATGGCGAGGGCTTTTCCAACTGGACCCACGAGGTGCCGAAGGGCAAGTGGATGCACATCGCCGTGGTCAACGACCCGGCCGACGAGTCCGTGACCATGTACGTGGACGGCTCCCCGATCCTGCGCGACGGCTACGGCCCGCTGGGCATGGGCGGCAACGGCGACAAGTGGCTTCTGGGCACCTCCGCCTGGGACAACGACAAGGTCGACGGCTGGTTCGGCAACATCGGCGAGATCCGCATGGTGGACCACCCGATCGGCCCGGACCAGTGGCTGACCGCCCGCGGCAAGGCCCCGGCCCCGACGACCGCGCCGACCACCACGGCCGCTCCCGCTGCTCCGGTGACGACGACCGTTTCGGTGCCGACCACCGTCACCAGCACTGTGTCCGGAACGCCGACCACCGCCACCACCACCGTGGCAGTGCCGACCACCGTCACCGCCGAGCCGAAGCCGGCGGAGGATCAGGACGGCTCCTCCAACGTGGGCAGCAGCGTCGGTGCTTTCGCTGGCGGCGTGCTGGTGGGTGTGGTTGGCCTGCTTGCAGCAATGCTCGCTGGCGCGGGCGGCTCGCTCCAGTGGCTGCTGGATCAGCTGCGCCCGTTCCTGCCTCAGATGTAGGTTCCGGCGATGCCGGAGCGGGCGGTGGAACGGAGACGAGCTGACCACCACCCACCGGTGGATGATGGAAACGTTTGCGCTGCGGCTCAAGCGCGAGCGCACCGAAAACGAACAAGCGATGGTGGACAGCTACGGCCGGGACACGGACCGTGTGGACCTGGCACTCCTTGACCCGGTTGTGGAGTGGGCGCAACGCGCCTAGCTCCCCGGTTATCGCTGCGCGTCGTGTTGCCTTATCATTCGTGTGGCGTATACCACTCATGTGTTAAGGAGTACCTTTGACCACTGCGGGCAAAGAGTTCAATTTGGAACACCTCACCGTCGCCGACAAGCGGCAGGTAGAGGAAAACCGGTCCGGCGCCGTCCCCGATGGCGGCACCCTGTCCTGGGCTATCACCCTGTTCGGCACCGCCGTCGGCGCCGGCATCCTGTTCCTTCCCATCGACGCCGGCAGCTTCGGCTTCGTCCCACTGCTGCTGATCACCCTCTTCATCGGCCCGATGGTGTTTTTCTCCCACCGCACCTACGCCCGCATCGTGGCCGCCTCCCCGGTCAAGGGTCTGGACGTGCTGCAGGTGGTCACCGCCCTTGCCGGCCGCAACCGCGGCCTGATGACGGGCCTGATGTACTGGCTGTCCATCTACCCCATCGTGCTCATCTACGGCGTGAGCATCACCAACACGATGGACAGCTTCGTGGTCAACCAGCTCCACGGCCCCGAAGTGCCACGCTGGCTCATGGCCCTCCTGTGCGTCGGCGTGCTCACCGGCGCCTACGCCCTGGGCAAGAAGGCCACACTGGCCTTTGCCAACCTGCTGGTCTACCCCCTGATCATCGCGCTGGCCGCGGTGTCGTTCTACCTCATCCCCCAGTGGGACCTGGCGAGCTTCCGCTCCTACGAGTCCGACGTGTCGTTCTGGAAAGCGATGCTGCTGATCCTGCCGGTGTTCGTGTTCTCCTTCAACCACATGCCGGCGATGTCCCAGTTCGCTCTGGACGTGCAGAAGAAGTACCCGAATGACCTGGAGTCCACCAAGAAGGCCGTAGCGAAGACCGAGCTCATCACCACCGCGCTGCTGGTGGTGTTCACCATGTTCTTCGTGTGGTCCTGCACCCTGGCACTCGGCGCCGACGGCATGGACGCCGCCCGCGAGCAAAACATCCCCGTGCTGTCCTACCTGGCAAACGAGACCGACACGCCGTTTTTGGCCGTCCTCTCCCCGATCGTCGCGCTGTGCGCGATCGCCTCGTCCTACTTCGGCCACGTCATGGGCGCCGAGGAAGGCACCACCTACCTGGTACGCGCCGTCGCGCCGGGTGCCGCAGAGCGACTGGACCCGAAGAAGCTGCGCTGGGGCATCTACGTGTTCATCTTCGTCACCACGGTGATCGCCGGCATTGTTAACCCGTCGATCCTGGACTTGATCTCCGTGGTCGGCGGCGTGTTCATCACATTCTTGGTGTACATCGTGCCGATGCTGTTGTTCCGCTACGCCAAGGACTACAAGCGCTACGCCAACAAACCCGAAACCTGGTTCGTGTTCGTGCTCGGCGTGATCATCATGGGCGTGGCCATCTGGCAGATGGTCGCGGGCTAGAACTTAGAGGTGCACGACCTCAACGTCGCCCTTCTCGGCGAGGTACTCCGCCGCCACGGAGCGGTGGCATTCGGCGGGGTCGGGCTCTGAGCAGAGGAGAGCGGAGCCGTCGATAAGCTTGGGCATCTCTCGCTCGGCGAACTCGGCGCGCAACTGCTTCGCAAACTCGTCGAACGGCAGGCCCTCCTTGCGGTACGCGCGCATGAGGTCCTCGCTGGGCGCCAGCGCGAGCTCGTGGGAGTAGCCGATGCCCGCGATGGTGTCGAGGAACCACGGCAGGTCCGACTGCTTGGTAAATCCGGCGAGCTGGTTCGTGTTGTGCCGCCGGATATCCACGACCTGGGTTACGCCGTTGTCGCGGAGAATGTCGAAGAACTCCTCCGCGGTCTTTTTGCTGTAGCCGATGGTGTAGAGCCGCATGTTTGCGACTGTAGCGGTTGCGGCCGCCTTGCGGCGTTGCCCTCGCCCGGCTCGTAACAGTTAACATGCGAAACCGCGCATAAGTCTGGGCCTGCATTTTTAAATCTGGACGCCTGTCCGGGATGTCAGATCTTACGAAACCGGTGCCCAAAAGATCTGCTAGTTCGGCGCCGAAGCCTATCGACGCCCAAGGGGTGGGCGCGGGGAGGGCCGGAGGTGCGTCGATAGGCAAGGGCCCTTAACTACACTGTCTAACCATGACTGAGGCGACCCCGCACCGCTATACGGCCGAACTGGCCAACACCATCGAGCAGAAGTGGCAAGCGCACTGGCGCGAGCACGGCACCTTTAACGCGCCCAACCCGGTCGGCGACCTCGCCACCGGCGAGGAGCTGCCGAAAGACAAGCTCAACGTCCAGGACATGTTCCCGTACCCGTCGGGCGCTGGCCTGCACGTGGGCCACCCGCTTGGCTACATCGCCACGGACGTCTACGCCCGCTACAACCGCATGCTGGGCAAGAACGTGCTGCACACCCTCGGCTACGACGCGTTCGGCCTGCCGGCGGAGCAGTACGCGATTCAGACGGGCACGCACCCGCGCACGACTACTGAGGCGAACATCAAGAACATGACCCGCCAGCTGGACCAGCTGGGCCTGGGGCATGACCGCCGCCGTGCCGTCGCCACGACGGATCCGGAGTTTTACAAGTGGACGCAGTGGATCTTCCTGCAGATTTACAACGCGTGGTTCGACGACGAGCACCAGAAGGCCCGCCCGATCGAGGACCTGGTGCGCGATCTCATGTCCGGCGCGCGCACCACGAAGGACGGCCGCAACTTCCGCGACCTGACCACGGAGGAGAAGCACAAGGCTATCGACGAGTTCCGCCTCGTCTACCTCTCTGACTCCATGGTCAACTGGTGCCCGGGGCTCGGCACCGTGCTGGCCAACGAGGAGGTCACCGCGGAAGGCCGCTCGGAGCGCGGCAACTACCCCGTCTTTCGCAAGCGTCTGCGCCAGTGGATGATGCGTATCACCGATTACTCGGACCGCCTGCTCGATGACCTTGACCTGCTGGATTGGCCGGAGAAGGTCAAGAGCATGCAGCGCAACTGGATCGGCCGTTCCCGCGGCGCGGACGTCGTCTTTGAGTCCCCCGCCGGCGACATCACCGTCTTCACCACCCGCCCGGACACCCTGTTCGGCGCGTCGTATGTGGTGCTTGCGCCGGAGCATGAGCTTGTCGACGAGCTGGTCGCCGCCTCCTACCCCGCCGACGTAGACAGCCGCTGGACCGGCGGGGCAGATACCCCGCGCGAAGCAGTGGATAACTACCTGCGATCCATCGCCGCGAAGTCCGACGTGGAACGCCAGGAGAACAAGGAAAAGACCGGCGTGTTCCTCGGCTCCTACGCCGTGAACCCGGTCAGCGGCGAAGAGGTGCCGATCTTCATCGCCGACTACGTGCTCACCGGTTACGGCACCGGCGCGATTATGGCGGTGCCGGCCCACGACGAGCGCGACTACGAATTCGCCACCGTCTTCGGCCTGCCGATTACCCCGGTGCTCGACGGCTACGTCTCCGAGGAGGCGTTCACCGGCGACGCGGCGCACATCAACTCCGCCAATGAAGACGGCCTGGATTTGAATGGTCTGGGCAAGGGCGAGGCGATTGAGAAGGCGGTCCTTTGGCTCGTCGATAGGCAAAAGGGCTCCGAGAAAATCCAGTACAAGCTGCGCGACTGGCTGTTCGCCCGCCAGCGCTACTGGGGCGAGCCGTTCCCGATCGTCTACGACGAAAACGGCCAGGCGCACGGGCTGCCCGAGGACATGCTGCCGGTTGAATTGCCGCAGGTAGAGGACTATAACCCGGTCGCCTTCGACCCGGAGGACGCTGACTCCGAGCCGGCCCCGCCGCTGGCGAAGGCCACCGACTGGGTCGAGGTAGAGCTGGACCTGGGCCACGGGACGCAGAAGTACTGGCGCGACACGAACGTCATGCCGCAGTGGGCGGGTTCCTCCTGGTACCAGCTGCGCTACATCGACCCGACCAATGCCGACGCGTTTGTGGACATTGAGAACGAGCGCTACTGGACCGGCCCGCGCCCCGACGAGCACGGCGCGAACGACCCGGGCGGCGTGGACCTCTACGTCGGCGGCGTCGAGCACGCCGTGCTGCACCTGCTGTACGCGCGGTTCTGGCACAAGGTGCTGTTTGACCTCGGCTTTGTCACCTCCCAGGAGCCCTACCGCCGCCTGTACAACCAGGGCTACATCCAGGCGTACGCCTACACCGACTCGCGCGGCGTGTACGTTCCGGCCGCTGAGGTGGAGGAAAAGGACGGCAAGTTCTTCTACAACGGCGTCGAAGTCAACCGCGAGTACGGCAAGATGGGCAAGTCGCTGAAGAACGCCGTCGCGCCGGATGATGTGGTGCGTGACTTCGGCGCCGACACCCTGCGCGTCTACGAGATGTCCATGGGGCCGCTCGACACCTCCCGCCCGTGGGCGACGAAGGACGTCGTCGGCGCGCACCGCTTCCTGCAGCGCCTGTGGCGTTTGGTGGTCTCTGAGGCGTCCGGCGAGGTCTCCGTGGTGGACGCTTCGCTGACGGAAGACGACCTCAAGGCGCTGCACCGCACCATCGCCGGCGTGCGCGACGACTACGAGCACCTGCGCGACAACACCGTGGCCGCCAAGCTCATCGAGTACGTCAACTACCTGACCAAGACGTACCCTTCCGGCGCCCCGCGCGCCGCCGTCGAACCGCTGGTGCAGATGGTCTCCCCGCTCGCGCCGCACATCGCGGAGGAACTCTGGTCGGTGCTGGGCCACTCCGAGACCATCACCTTTGAGCCGTTCCCGGAGTTCGACGAGCAGTGGCTGGTTGACGACACCGTCGAGGTCCCCGTCCAGATCAACGGTAAGGTCAAGGCGCGCATCGAGGTCGCCACCGACGCCACCAAGGACGACCTCGAAGCCGCCGCACTTGCCGACGATCGCGTGGCCGACCTGGTCGCCGGCAAGAACGTGGTCAAGGTGATCGCCATCCCGGGCCGCATGGTCAACCTCGTGGTGAAGTAGGGGCTTGGGGTCTCGCCGTCCCGCGGAATAGTTCACTCGCCCAGGCCCTCCCAGTGAATTAGTCCACCTTGGACGGTTGGATAATTCACTTTCCCCAGGTCGTCAAAACACTGCGGCGGACTTATTCACTCGGCGGCTGTGCGGACTTCCTGTGAACCACCGGTTGTCGGGATCGGAGTTCGAGGATGAGTTATCCACCGGAGGTGAGGCAGCGTGCCGTTGAGCTTTCAGAGCAAGGGCTTGCTGCTTCGCAGATTCGTGCGCAGTTGATTCGGGAGGACTGTAGGTCTGTTCCTTCTGCAGCTTCAATTTCGGGATGGGTACGCAACGCCCGTCATGGCAACGGCGTCGATAAGGGTTGGCGTTGCGCCGAGTTGATCGCTGAGGTCGTCCGGGTGAATGTGACAACGTCGGCATCCACCCGCGAGATTGGATGGCGTTTTCGAGTCGCTGCGAGTTCCGTGGCGGCGTGGACGCACAAGTTCGCTCCGGATGCGGGTTCGCGGCGTGGGATGACGCCGCAGGAGATAGAACAGGCGACACTGGCGCGTGTGAAAGAACACCACGAAACCCAAAAACGCAAGCGCAAGCAGACCGAGACACAGCGTCAATCACAACGCACCCCGCGCGATGAGAGTGCGCATTTGCGCAACCATGAGCAGCCAACAACTCCGTTTGATGAGGCAGCGTTGCCGGATGATGTTGAGGCCCTCAAAGACCTGTTGCGTCAAGAGCGGTTTATGCGTCTGGCGGATAAAGCGCTGTTTGAGGCGGTGATGGAATCTGAGGGAAAAGCGCAAACCCGGAGACGCTCGACAGCGTGGTCGTCGCTACGGCTGTCAGACGACTCCGGGACGTCGGATACCAAGTAACACATTGCTGCGCCTACTACGGATTGAACTACAGCACGTACAAGTCGGCATGCCGACGGTTGGATCACCCTTTGGTCGACCGCAAAGCCCAGGCCAAGGCATTGGTTTCGGCTGTTTGTGAGGACAATCGCATGACCTACGGCTACCGCCGCGTGACTGAAGTATGCAAAGCGAACGGTCTTTCACTCGGTGAAAAATCGATTCGCACGATCATGAGCCAGGAACACCTGCAGCCGAAGACAAAACACACAAAGCGCTACAGCTCATATAAGGGTGAAACTGCCCATCGTCCAGCGAATCGATGTCTGGTTGGAGATATCGATACTGTCGTCAAAAATGGCACCCACGTCTCGCAAAGATATCGTTCGCAAGCGGATCGTCGCAGGCAGGCGGGCAGGAAGGATCTGGTGCACGACTTTTACGCCGACGCACCAAACCAAAAACTCGGCACCGACATCACCGAGTTTCAATGCGCTGACGGCAAGGTCTTTTTTAGCCCGCTAATCGACTTCCACGACAACATGCCCATCGCATACACCTGCGCAACACGACCAGCGGCGTTGCTGACCAACACCATGCTTGAAGCGGGGCTCGAGCAACTACAACCGGGGCAACGCCCCGGCTTGCACACCGACCGCGGCTGGCACTACCGCCACGCCGACTGGGTCGATCGACTCACCGACACCAGCCACGACAGGCAACAATGCGAACAATGCACGCAGGAAAAACCCTGCGATAACGCCTGGTTGATGGTGCCGTCCCTATCGCGGCTTGGCAACAGCGGCGACAACGCCCGAGTCGAGGGCTTCTTCGGCACCGTCAAGCGCGAACTTTATGCCAATGGGATTCGACCTGAAAAGCTCACGACCGAGGAGTTTATGGAGTATCTTGACGACTACCTGGACTGGTTCGTCTTTGACAGACTCACCACCGGACCAGACGGGCAATACACAACCCTGGCTAAGCAAAGAAACCTAGCCAAAACCACCTAGCCAACAACACAACGGCAACGAGTGGTTCACAGGAAGTCCGCAGACCCCGGCGATGAACTATTCCGCACCACCTCCGACACTTCGCGGCTGAATCCCTTAGTGCCAGGCTGGTTGTGAACGACGAACCGTAGGAGGTTTTGTTCATGACCGATTCGCAGTTGCCTCAGTTGGTGCCGTCGGCGTTGACGTCGTCACCGGCTGCAGAAGCCTCGATGGTTGCCCGAAAGGTCAAGCCGAAGACGTCCCGCGAGGAGGTCGAGGAGATCTTGTCGCAGCCGCCGCGTGTGCTGGCGGCGGGGGGAAGTACTCGATGATGAGACGTTGACATCGCTTGAGGTGGTGGCGTTCGTGTTCTCCCCATGCCGCGTGACCGGCTCTGGCAGTTGGTTCGCTTGCTACTCGAAGTTGAACCTGCTGCCGGTCTTTGGAAGTTTCGCTCACTACGAGTTCCGTTTACCGCTAGGGGACTTGGCTGTGATGACCGGACATGTCCACCTATAGAAAAGCGTCTAGTTGTAATACAAGCCGACGCTTGTCTATAGTGTGGGTATGACATTTTCACTGGATGTTGCTCTGCCGCGCACAGACCTGTCGACGCGGGATCACGCGCGGATGCTCGCTCCGTTGTTGAAGCCTTTGTCAGACGAGAACAGACTGATGATCGTGCTGACGCTTGCGACGGGGGCGTGCTCGAACAAGAAGTTGCAGGAGACCACCGGGTTGAGCCAGGCGCTGGTGAGTCATCATGTGGCGGCCTTGCGGGAAGCGCAGCTGATCAGTGTGCGGGCCGAGGGGCGGTCCAACATCTACGAGCTGTGTTGTGAGCAGTTGGCGACTCCGGTGCAGTGGCTTGCTCACTTGGCGACTCTCACTCCGGAAGGCCAGAAGGCGTGCTGCACTGCCCCGCTGGCGACGATCGGGCATTGACTGAGGGCGCTGCGCGATGATTCAAGCGGTACAGACCTTCGCGTTGATCCTGGGCGAGTTGCTCGTCCTGTTCTTGCTGATCTCGATGCTCGTCGCGCTGGTGAACCGGCGGTTCGGGCCGGACCGGATCGAGAGATGGATGGCCGATGGGCGCCTTCCCGGCCCGTTCAAGGGGCTGCTGCTGGGGGTAATCACGCCGTTCTGCTCCTGTTCAACGCTGCCGGTGCTGGCTGGGATGTTGAAGTCGGGGGTGGCGTTCCGGACGTCGATGACCTTCCTGATCTCGTCGCCGTTGCTGGATCCCATAATTGTGGCCGGGGTGGTGCTGCTGTTCGGTTGGCGTATCGCGCTGGTCTACACAGTGGTTACCGCCGCATGGGCTTTGTTCGCCCCCGTCGTCTGGGAACGAATCGGCATGGCTAACCAGGTCAAGCGAGTCAAGGTCGTCGGCAACAGCAGCACCTCCCGCCCTTGGGCGGGACTGCGAGACGAGATCCGGCCCGCCCTCGGCGAGGCATGGTCCGATCTACGACCGTTGCTCGTCCCGATGGTGCTGGGCGTCTCGGTCGGCGCCTGCATTTACGGTTTGGTCCCCGAGGATCAACTCGTCGCGGTCGCTGGCGACGACAAGCCATGGGCCGTGCCGTTGGCTGCCGTTCTTGGTGTCCCGCTCTACGTGAGGATCGAGACAATGCTGCCCATTGGCCTGGCCCTCAGCTCGGCCGGTATGGGGCTGGGTGCCGTGTTCGCACTGATGATTGGCGGTGCCGGAGCCTCCATCCCCGAGGTTTCGATGCTCACCGCCATGTTTAAGCCCCGACTGGTGGTCACGTTCGTGGTCACTATCATCGGTACGGCCATTGCCGCTGGCTATCTCATCCCACTGATCGCTTGACCCAACCACCACATTCCAACCTCACAAGGAGAACAAACAACCATGAAATTCAAGGACCTCTTCACCTCACGCAAGCAGGACAACAACTGCTGCGGAGCCCAGATCGTGCCCGATGATGACGACCAGCCCCAGACCGAGCAGGGAACACCTGCCGAGACAACTACCTCTTCGGTGCCTAACAACGAGGACACAGACGCCAACTGACATACCGAATCGATGGGGCTGCACCAAGGGTGCCGCCCCATCTCCGTCTCCACCCGCCATGGGTACTCGCCAGGTCGGCACAAACGGCTGGCGTAATCTGTCAGGGGCCCGGCCGCCCAGCTGCTGCGGAACCCCCGCCCGCCACCCAGGTCTGTGACGGGTGTGACTGATAAACTCCCAAGTGAACGCGACCAACGATCACGAAGGATGAGTGCATGTCCACCCCTTACAACGACGGCGATTTCCAGCCGTACCCGGAGCATCCGGAAGGCAGCCACCCGGAAAACGGCGCTGGCTACTCCGCCTACAACTCCCCCAACTCCCCCAGCTCCTACGACGCCTTCGAGGTGAACACGGCGGCGTCGATGGCTGGCGCCTCGGCGCTGCGTTTCCACGGCCAGCAGCTCACGGACAACGCCCCCGGCGACGGCACGTCGCCGCACCCGATCAATGATCCGGCGTCGAACGGCTGGTTCCACGTGAAGGGCAACGGCAAGCTCGAGATCATCGAGGCGCTGACCTGGGGCGTGAAGGCCGTGTTCGCCAACGCGAAGCTGTGGATCCCGCTGGGTGTGGTTTACACGGTGCTAACGTTGCTGGGCCAGTTTTTGCCGGGCGTGGGTTCGATGATCAGCATGATCGGCATGTTGGCGTTTGTCCCGTGGATGGTTGGCGTGGTCTTGCAACAGACGCTGGTGAAGCAGCTGACTTACAACGACGCGAAGGCGCCGGCGTACGGCAAGACGCTGGGTGTGGCGGCGCTGCTCGGCGTTGTGGCCGGGATTGTTTCTACGATTCTCCTCATGGTGCTCGCGTTCGGCGCGCTGACCTCCATCGATCCGGCAACGCTGCCGGATAACCCGGATAATGTCGCCCCGGAGGAGATGTGGAACCTGGTGCGCCCGATTCTGGGCGCGCTGGCTGTCACGGGCGTGATTGGCCTTTTGGTCATGCCGTTTTTCACGTTCCAGGCGTGGTACGCGGCGGATAATAACGGCTCTTTCGGTAACGCTATTTCCGGCGGGTTCAGGGCTGGGGCGTCGAACTACCTGAAGATTTTGGGCTTTGTGGTGCTGTCCGGTTTGGTCAACTTGGTTGGTGCGGCGCTGTTTTTCGTCGGCCTTGTTGTGACCGTGCCCGGCACCATGCTGGCTGCGGCGCACGCGTACCGCCAGATCTCCGGCGGTCCGGTGCCCAAAGAAGCTACAGCTTAACGACGGCGCGTCCGCTCCACCCACCATCGAGCAGCGAACGCCCAACTTCCACGACGCCATCCAAACCGACTTCTTCGGTGCGGATGGCGTTGGTGTCTACGGAGGCGTTGAGGAGCGCCCAGGTCTCGTCGCGGATGTCGTTCGGCGCGTCGACGGAGCTGATGCCCACCAGCTGCACCCCGCGCAGGATGAACGGCAGGACACTGGCGGGCAGGTCGTTGCCGGCGGCCATGCCGCAGGCGGTGGCGACCCCGCCCCAGCGAAGCTGCGTCAGCGCGTTGGCCAGCACGGTCGAGCCGACGGTGTCCACCACGCCCGCCAGCCGCGCCTTCTGCAGCGGCTTGCCCGGCTCGGAGAATTCGGCGCGGTCGAGCACCTCGGCGGCGCCGAGATCCTTCAGCCAGGCGCCATGCTTATCGACGCGCCCGGTCAACGCCCACACCTCATAGCCGCGGGCGGCCAAAAGCTGCACGGCAATGGAGCCGACGCCGCCGGTGGCGCCGGTGACGAGCACGGGGCCGTCGATAGGCGAAAGTGCGGCCCGCTCCAGACCTGCGACCGAAAGGGCGGCCGTGTAACCGGCGGTGCCGATCGCGGCGGCCTCATCCGCGGAGAAGCGGGACGGCACGCGGGTGATGTCTTTAGCGTCGATACGCATCTGCGGGGTGTAGCCGCCGTGGCGGCGCTCGCCGATGCCGCGGCCGTTGACGGTGACAAGCGTGCCGTCCTCGAGGGTGCCCACGGCGTCGATACCCGGCACTGTCGGCAGCTCGCGCAGGATGCCGCGGTTGCCCGAAAGCGCCATCGCGTCCTTGTAGTTCACCGAGGAGTGGCTCACGTTGATCAGGGTGTCGCCCTCACCCGCGAACGCCGCCTGCGTTTCTACGATCTCCGGTCCATTTTCAGTGACAATCAAGCTGCGGTTCATGGTCGCCAGCATAGGCGCACAGTACGGTGGGCCGGGTGAAATCAGCGAGCAGAACCAACAACGCCGCTGCCCACGTCGCGGCGGTGGTCGTGACTGCCTTGGTCGTGCTCGCGTTCACGGTCGGCAAGGCGTTCGTGTCCATCCCGGGGCTGTGGTCAGCGGAGGCGCATCAGCTCAGCCAGGTGCGCCTGAACCCGCTGGAGACCTTCGAGTACGCGCGCGTGTGGTGGGGGCCGTGGCTAAACCTGTTCGGCAACATCGCTCTGTTCGCCCCGGTCGGCTTCATCGCCCACCGCGGCTCCGTAGCACGCGCGGTGCTGGTGGGGCTTGTGTGCAGCCTCGGCATCGAGGTCACGCAGTACCTGTTCGCGTGGGGCTACAGCGATACTGACGACGTGCTCTGCAACACCGCCGGGGCGGCGCTGGGGGCCGGGGTGGCCGGAGGGACGTCGAAAAGCAATCGCGCAACGGTGCTGTGGAGCATCGCCGCGGCCGGCGCGGTAGTGCTCACCGTGTGGGCGGCGCTAGGGTTGAGCGCATGAGCGAGCGCGGATGGTTTACCAGGCGGGTCTTCCCCGACGGCGGGGAGCCCGACCCGCGCTTCACGCTGGCCAACGAACGCACCTTCCTCGCCTGGACCCGCACCGCGCTGGCGTTTCTCGCCGGCGGGATCGCGCTGGAGGCGTTCGAGCTGCCCGGCATCGAACCCGGCGTGCGCCGCGTTGCAGCCGCCGCAGTCATCATGATCGCCATGGCCATTTCCGCAGGTGCCGCGGTGCGCTGGGTGCGCATCGAGCGGGCCTTGCGTCACGACGAGCCCCTGCCCGCCCCCGCCATCATCCCCGTTTTGTGCGTGGTGGTGTTTGTCGCGGCGGTGGTTGTGGCGGTGAGCCTGCTCGCATGATCGCCGTCGCCGATCCCGGCCTGCAGGCCGAACGCACCGCCATGAGCTGGACGCGCACCGCGCTGGCCATGCTCGTCTGCGCGGCGACGCTTTTGCGGTGGGCCGGTGCTTACCCCGCGCTGATCGTGGTGGCGTCGGTGGCGTTGGCGGCAGGTGCGCTGGTGATCGTGGCGCTGAACCGGCGGGCGTACCGCTTCGAGGCATCCGCGCTTGCCGACGAGCGCAGCGAACCCAACGCCGCAGCCGTGTTCCTGTTGAGCGCGATGACGCTCGGGACCGGCGGGCTGGGTCTGTACCTGGTGGTGTCAGCGGGCGGGCTCTCGTAACGGTTGACAATCCGGCGATTGTGGCGCTCTATTTCCGCAGGTCGCGAAAACGAGCCGTTAACTTTTACGAGCGCCGACCGCTGGTGTAGTGGTCGTAGTGCATCTCCAGCAGCTGCAGGCCCTGCTCGGTGCAGAAAATCTGGGCAGGGGCGGTTTCGCGAAGGATGCCGAAAGCCTCCAGCCAGAACAGCCAACTCTCCGCCTCTGGGTTAAGCGGTTCGTCGTCGACGACCCACTCCACGATGGAACGCCAAATTTCCTCGCCCATCAGTTTTTCAAAGCCGAGGCGGATGTTGTCGGCGGCCTTGGGAATAGGGTTGTCGTGGTTGAGAAAAGCCAGGCCTGCTTTGGTGGGGGTCAGCTCGCCGCCGCGCTTTTTCAGCAGGCGGGCGTCGAGGAGCAGGTCAGCGACAGTGTTGGGAAACGGCAGCTCCGTCAGGTCGCGCACTTCCACGGCGAACGAGGCAGGCATCCCCCCGTGCTCGTACGGCACCCCGGGGGAGAAAATGCGCATGAGCTCGGCGAAAACATCGGTGAGATCGGGTAGATCGTCGAAGGAGTCTGGCCCGAAGCCGGGGAAGCCAGGCACGCCCGGCACGCTCTGTACCGCCGGCGGACCAGGCATGCTCGGCACGTCGGGAACCTCCACCCCGTCCGGCCCGCCGAGCATTTCGCCGAAGAACTCGGTCACGGCATTGATCATGGTGGGGTTGCGCTCCGGGTGCGGGTCCATGTCGATGATCTGGAGCAGGTCCGGGCGGGACTGGAGGAAGTCGTCGAAGTGCTGGGCCAGGCCGGGGCCATCGGTGCCTTCATCGGCGGCGGCGACTTCGTCGAAGAACATCTCCTCGGCGACGTTGCCGATGCGGGTGGCCACGGAGACCGGGTCGGCCTGTGTCATGCGGTCGAGCATGCGCTCCGGCGGCATGACGGGCAGGTAGGAAAACATCAGGGTGATGGTCTCCAGGTCCGGTTCGATGCCGGCGGCCAAAAGGCGGGCCTGGTGGCGGAAGGTGGTCATCAGCTCTGGCCCCGAGCAGGCTTCGACGACGTCGGGCCCGGCTGCGTCGATAAGCATGGGCGTAGGGCCCTCGATGTTGGAGGGACCCAGAACCTCGACATGGATGTTCCAATTGGCCGCCGGGTCGTAGACGTAGGTCATGGGCCGCATCTCGGCGACGGTGAGCTCGTCTTCCTGGTGCTCGCCGGGGCCGGGCGCGGCGGTGTAGACGGAACGCTGCGCGCCTTCTTGGCTGACGTAGAGGTGGGTGGCGGCGCCGGTGAAACCGAGGGAGGCGTCGATGATCTGGGAGAGTTCGCCCAGCGTCATGGTCTCTTCGACGTTGACGCAGCGGGAAATTTCGGGCGAGGTGCCCTCCACGAACATGAGCACTGAAACGGTCATACCGGCAACCTTACGGCCTAAACCACGAATAGGAAGGCGCACACCACGGCGGTCACCGCGCCCGCGGTCAGCGGCACGGCGGTGCGGCGGACCACGTCAATCGGGTTGACCTGGAGCGCACCCGCGACGATGAGCACCGCGGCGTTGACCGGGGAGGCCTGGCGCATGGTGTTGGAGGCGGCCCAGATGGAGGTGAGCATCTGCGGGGCGGACACGGCGGAGTCCGCCGCGATGCCCGGCACCATCTCGGAGAAGGCGAAGTAGGGCGCCACGCCGGAGCCGGTGAGCAGCGCCATGGTGGCGGTGGCCAGCACAAACACCAGCACCATCAGCACGGCGGCACCGGAGGATGCCTGCGCCAGGTTGGTCAGACCCTCGATCACGCCCATCTGGGTGATGCCCTCCACCAGGATGGCGGCGGCGACGATCAAGGAAACCACGCCGGCTGCACCCTCGCCGAGGCCCTTGAAGAACTCTTGGAGGGAGTCGGCGGCGTAGTTGACGTCGCGCAGCCGGATCGCCTCGATGATCATGGTGATCATCAGCGACACCACGGTCACTGGCAGGATGCCGGCCTCAAACGAGATGACGCCGAGGCGGTTGAGCGCCGCGGAGACGATGATCAGCAGCAGCGGCAGCAGCGGCAGGATGGCGTAGAAGCCGGGCAGGCCCTCGGCGCGTTCCACGGCTTCGCGGATGCGGCGGTCGGACTCGTCGTCCCTGGCTGCCTCAAGCTCGGTGTCCGACGCGCCAGCGCCGGACTTGACCAGGTCTTTCTTATCGCAGTGGTGCTGCCACCACATGTGGGTAAACGCGATGACGATCAGCGCGGGGATGGTGGCTTTGGCCACGTTGCCGAAGGTGAACTCGGTCACCGACATGCCGGTCAGGTCCGCGGCCTGGATCAGGCCGGCCTCCAGCGGCGACGGGGCGATGGTGGAGGCGGTGGCCACGATCGCACCGACGGTCAGCGGCGTCAGCCCCGCGGCGATCAACGCGGGCATCAGCGTGGCCACGAGCAGCAGCGACAACGCACTGGCGGAAGGCACGACGAAGGACAGAAGCGTCGCGACGGCAAACCCGATGGGCACGAGCCAGTAGGAGCCGTGGAAGCGGCGCAGCGGGCTGGACAGCGCCACCACGGTCTTGGCATCGGCGCCGATGTGGCGCATGTAGCCGACGAAGCCGAACAGCACCATGATCGCCATGCCGGTGCCGGCGAAGCGCGACTTGAACAGGGACTCGATGATCAGCAGCTCGTCGTAAAACGCGTTGCCGGAGGACTCGATGTCCGCGGTGGAGTGGTCGATACGCCCGGTAGCTGCGGCGATCATGAGCAGCAGCACGCCGACGGCGAAGATGGAGGAGGCCGCGTGGACCTTCCTGGCAATGAAATAGCCGACGGCGATGACGGCGAGAATTGCAAAGAAAATATAAAGCACGCTGCGATTATGCAGCGTGAAACCGCACCCCGCAGGGTGAATGCGCAGGGTGTGGCAAATGTCTCCGCAAAGCCGGGTAAATTACGCCGGCTGGCCGCCCAGGATGAGCACGTGGGCGATGTTCTCGGAGCGGTTCTTCAGCCCCAGGGTGCGGTGGCCGGCGTCCAGCATGCCGGCGGAGTGCGGCGGCACCGGGGTGTTGTTGACGGTGATGTCGCCGTCGGGGGCGATAACGGCGTACTCGAACTCCTCGTACACGGTGACCGCCAGTTCGGTTTCAGGCGCGATGGTCAGCTGGGCTGCCACGCAGGGCTCGCTGGTTTCCACGGTGCCGGTGCGGCCGAACATGCGTCCGGCGAAGACAAAGGCCTCACCCGCGGATTCGGTGGTCACGCTACGCAGGCCAAACGCGTCCGGTTGGGCGCGCTGGATTTTGTCGGGGACCGCTTCATCGCTGATCAGCACTTGCACCTGTGCGCGCTCGAGCACACCGCCGAGGCGTGCGGAGCCGTCGTGCCGCCAGGCAAAGGATTTGCAGCCCGCGGGAGTGTCGTCGGGTCCGCCGAGGCCCTGGAGGAATGCGACCCCGCGCCAGGGGCCAGCGTTCAGCTCGATGAATGACATGGCGGCCAGCTTATATGATCCGGCGCTGCCGGGCTTCCTCCACAGCCGCGGTGCGGTTGTCCACCCCGAGTTTGGAGTAGATGTGGATCAGGTGCGTTTTCACTGTCGCCTGCGAGATGAACAGCTGCTGGGCGATTTCCTTGTTGGAGGCGCCGGTCTGCAGCGCGCGCAGCAGCTCAATCTCGCGCCCGGACAGCGCTTCGGCCGGATTGACCAGCCTGTCCGCCAGTACGTTGGCCACCTGCGGCGAGAGCACTCGTTTGCCTTGCGACGCGCTCCGCACCGCCTCATACAGCTCTTCCTCCGGCGCGTCCTTGAGCAGGTAGCCCATCGCCCCGGCCTCCACCGCGGCGACCACGTCTGCTTGGGTGTCGTAGGTGGTCAGGATCAAAACCGGCGGCCCGCCGGCGGCGACCAGGCGGCGGGTCAGCGCGATGCCGTCCGCGCCGGGCATCTGGATGTCGGAGACCACCACGTCCACCCCCTCGGGCACCTCGGTGTCGCCGTCGGCGGCCTCGGCGACAACTTCCACGCCGTCGAAGGAATTGAGCACGGCGCGCAGGCCAGCGCGGACGACCGGATGGTCGTCGATAAGCATGACGCTCAGTGTCATCCGTTCTCCTCCACAGGCAGGGTTGCGGCGAGGACGTTGCCCTCCACCGTGAGCTCGCCGCCGACCTCCTCCACGCGGGCGCGCAGGCCCTTCAGGCCGTAGCCCTCGGGCCCGGTGATGCCGCGGCCGTTGTCGAAGACGTCGATGGTTGCGGTCGCACCAAGCCTATCCACGGTCACCACCGCCGACGAAGCCCCGGCGTGGCGCACGATGTTGCTCAAGCCCTCGCGCACGACGCGCTCCGCCACCGACGCGCAGGGTTCCGGCAGGTCAACTGCGTGGACGCGGACCTCGAGCTGCTCGCCGAGTGCACGCTGGCGGTCCTGCGCGTGGCGGGCCAGGCGCTCCAGGCGCACCGGCAGCGTCTCGCGCTTCGGGGCCTGCGTGTTGGCGGAGTTCTCGGCGACGAAGCGGCGCGCCTCCGCCAGGTTGTCGGAGGCGGTGGAGCGGATCACGTCCAGCGTCTCGCGCGCCGGGTCGCCCTGGGGCAGCTGCTTGTCCATCGCGCGGCCCAGCAACAAGATGGAGCTCAAACCCTGCGCCATGGTGTCGTGTACCTCGCGCGCCAGGCGGGCCCGCTCCTCCGCCACGCCCGCGGCGTGCTCGGCTTTTGCCGCCTCGCGCTGGGCGGCCTTGAGGTCCTCGGCCATCTGCCGGTAGTGGTCCGCCTCCGCGCGCAGCGCCTGGTAGGCGTGCACGATGATCACCGCCAGCACGGTGCCGATGGTGGGGCCGATGACCGCGCCGGCCCCGCCGCCCGGCGCGGTGGCGGTGAGGGCAACGGCTAAAAGCGCCGCGGTGGCCGCGAGTTCCCACCATGTGGTCAACAGCACGCACGCCAGCATGACCAGCGGGAACTCCAGCCATACGAAGTTCTCGGACATCTGCACCAGCCCCACCCACAGCGCGGAGACAACCGCGAGCCAGGCATACGGCGCCCAGGCCGGGTAGTCCTTGCCGTGGAAGTGCCAGACGGTGCCGGCCATGTACACGCAGGCGAAGGTCAACGGCAGGGCTAGGGCTGCCAGGGGTGCGTCGCTACGCAACTGCCCCACAAGCCCCACCGCAAGCAGCACGGCGACGAGCACGTGCAGGCTCACGCGCAGAAAGTCGAGCAGACGGGTGGTGGACAACATGCGTCTGAGCGTAGATCAACCGATCGGTTGACCGGGATTTCGACCGCCCGCGCGATGTAGAGCAGTGCAGGTCAACGGCAGGATTGAAGCCATGTTCGTAGGAATCAGAGAAATCACGTCAGCCAAGGGGCGCTTCGGGCTGATCGCAGGCACCGTGGCGCTGATTACGCTGCTGGTGGTCGTGCTCACGGGTCTGACCGCCGGCCTGGGCAAGCAAAACACGTCCGCGCTTGAGGCGCTGGATCCGCAGTCCGTTGTCTTCCAGGACCCGGAAGACATCTCGTTCACCACCTCCCGCGTCGAGGCGCGCGACGGGCTCACCCCGCTCGGCGCCAGCCAGATGCTTATGACCAAGGGCAACGGCGAGGACGCGGCCGTGGCCATCCTGTCGCTGCCGAAGGGCACCGAGCTTCCCGGAGGGCAGCAGCTTTCCGACGAAGCCGTGGCCGCGCCCTCCCTCGAAGTGGGCGAGGGCGAGACCGTGACCGTTGCCGGCAACGACATCACCGTCGGCGCAATCGGCGAGGACCTCGCGTTCTCCCACTCCCCCGTCCTGTGGGTGCCCACCGGTTTCTGGCAGGCCGCAATGCACACCGACGCCGACGGCTCGGTGTTGTTGGCAGACCATAAGGTCGACAGCGGAGTGGGCCTGAAGGAGGCTTTCGACGGCCTGCCGGCGTACTCCTCCGAGCAGGGCTCGTTGAAGCTCATCCAGGGCTTCCTCTACGCCATCGCCGCGCTGGTGATCGTTGCCTTCCTCACCGTGTGGACGATGCAGCGCACCCGCGACCTGGCCATTTTGAAGGCCATCGGCGCATCCAACTCCTACCTGCTCAAGGACGCCCTCGGCCAGGCCGCGGTGATCCTGGGCATCGGCGCGCTCATCGGCGGCGTCGCGGCCTTCGGCCTCGGCCTGCTCATGCAGGGCGGCGCACCGTTCTCGCTGACCGCACTCACCGCGATCGCTCCCCCGGTTGCCATCTGGGCGCTGGGCATGGTCGGCGCCCTGATCGCCACCCGTTCCATCTCGAAAGTTAACCCTCAAGCGGCTCTTGGAGGTGTCGCATAATGCTCGAACTCAACGATGTCACCGTCGCATTCAAGGACGGCCAGGAAATGCGCACCGTGCTGGACCGCCTGGAATTCACCGCCAAGCCCGGCGAGATGACCTTCATCGTCGGCGAGTCCGGCTCCGGCAAGTCCACCCTGCTGTCCGTGGCAGCCGGCCTGATCACGCCGGACTCCGGCACCGCGAAGCTCAACGGCGAGGTGGTGGACAACGATGTGCGCCGCGACAAGATTGGCATGATTTTCCAGCAGGCCAACCTCATCGCCGCGCTGAACGTGCGCGATCAACTCCTGGTCACCGACCACATTCGAGGACTGCGTCCTCGAAAGGAGAGGGCGGAGGAACTGCTGGCCACCGTCGGCCTGGAGGGCCTAGGCGACCGCCGCATCGGCGAGATGTCCGGCGGCCAGCGTCAGCGTGTCGGCATTGCGCGTGCGCTCATGGGCGAGCCAGCGCTTCTGCTTGCGGACGAACCCACCGCCGCCCTCGACGCCGACCGCTCCCAGGAGATTGTGCAGCTGCTGCGCCAGCTCACCACGGAGCGTGACGTCGCCTGCGGCTTTGTCACCCACGACCGCTCCCTGATCGAGAGCACCGACGAAGTCTTCGAACTCGGTGTCAACGCCCCGGCCTACGCCTAAACTGGCGCGAGTGTTCTACTGCGCCCCCGGCCTCGCCCCGCTGGACCCCACCCTGCTTGCCGGGGAGATCGAGCGCAGGGCGGGGCTTTCGTCGTGCGGGCCGCAGGTGCGCACCCTTCCGCAACTGCCTGACGACGCCCTCGTGGCCGGCGATGGCTACTGGCTGGCGGGGCGCAGTGTCGTCGATAAGCTTCGCGCTTTGGACCGCAACGTGGTCGCGTACGCGGTGGGCGAGGCGTTCATCGTGACCTCGTTGCAGGAAATGGGGGCGACGATGGTGCGCGGCCGCGACCTCGTGCGCGTGCCGCACGGTATCTTCCGCGTGCCAGAGTGGGGTCAGCGCACCTATGTAGCCGGCGAGACCGCGGAGTTTTTGCGCGGCTACCTCGAATTGGAGGCGGCCGGGCGGTTCGTAGAACCCGCGCGCTACCGCAGAAGGGACCGGGAGCGCGTGGCCATGACGGTAAACGCCAATGCGCCGAGCACCGCCGTGGACAGCAACGTACCGCCCAAGTAGCCCAGGTCCACCGTGGCGGCGCCCAGCGCCGAGCCGGACGCGATGCCCACCTGGAAGGTCACCACGTATACCGAACTGACCAAATCCTGGTTGCGCTGGCCCGCGAACAGGAAGATCGTGGTGGCCACCGTGGGCAGCGCGCCCGCGGCGATGCCGAAGACGACGATCACCGTGAACATGCCGATCCCCGTGCCATTGTGAAGCGCGAGCAGTCCCGCGATGCCGGAGGCCACCAGCGTGGCCGTGGCAATGCCGTTGAGGCGGATCATGCGCGCATCCACCAGGCGGCCCGACAAGGTCACGCCGACCAGCCCCGCGATGCCGTAGACAGCCACACCGTAGGGCACAAACCGGTGGCCGGCGGTGGCCTCGACGAGCAGGGCCAGGTAGGTGAAGGTGACAAAGATGGCCATCACCGCCAGCACCAGGTAGATGACCAGGGACGGGATGGCCGACTTCGTTGCCTGGGCGCCGTTCTTCTGCGCCGGTGGCCTAGCGGGCAGGCTGGGCAGGGAAATCACCAGCATGACCAGCGCGCCGACCACCGCGGCGCCGAGCACCCAGGTGGAGGCGCGCCAGCCAATCGCGGACCCCATCGCCGTGGTCAGCGGCGAGCCGACCACCATTGACAGAGTCGAACCGAACGACACCGCGGCAACTGCCTTACCCATCTGCCCCGGTGGCGCGATGCGGGCAGCGACCGGGTTGACCAGCGACCAGAACAGACCGTGGGTCAACGCCGCGGTTACACGGCCCGCCACCAGCGTGGCGTAGCTTGTTGCCGTGGCCTGCACGACAATGCCGCCGAGGAGAAAGACCAGTGTCGCAATGAGCAGGTAGCGCCTGTCCACCTTCCGCGTGACATGCATCAGCGGAATGGTCACCACCGCAACCAGCCCGGCGTAGACGCTCATGAGCAGGCCGATCTGCCCTTCGGAGACGTGTAAGTCCCTCGCCATCGGCGAAATCAGGCCGATGGCGAACATCTCGAACGTGACGTACACGAACGCGGCGAAACTCATCGCCGCCAGCGGGACAACAGGAAGCCTGGCTGTTTGGTTGGCGTTGGGCACCCGGTTAAGTTACGACTGCTGGGCAGACAGCGCAAACGCTGCGCCTGCAGCGCCAAGGGCCACTAGGATCGCCACGAACACACCGACGATCGCACCCGTGCTCGCGGAGGAGCCGCCGGACGTGGTGTCCGCGGTCTGCTCCGTCCTGTGGGTGGTCTGGGACACCGTCAGGCCGGTCATCTTGTCGGTGTCGGTGGTCACCGTCGCGGTGACGTTACCGTTGACGAGCGTGTGGGTCACAGTGTCCCTGCTCTTGCCAGCCTCTCCACTCGGCACCGCATTGGTGCTCGTCTTCGGTGTGGTAGTCGGGATGTCCGGGTTCGGGCCGTCGGTAGGCAGTAGTGCGTTGCCACCACCTTTGGCGCAGGTCTTACGAGCCTCTTCGAACGCCACCATCAACCGAGCCACATGACGCGCCTGCTTCACGTCCGGCAGCTGCTCGTAGGCATCAACCCACGCCTCAACCTGGTCCTTGGGCATCGCCGGGTAGTCACGAGACTGCTGCTCAATCAGCCCATCACGATCTGGGATCAGCGAGAACTCCGAGAAGCCGTCCCGGGCTGGCACCGTGATCTCGCCGCTTTGCACAGCGTTATCGACGATGTCCCAGTACTTGATCATGTCGAACGCCTGGTGGTCACTGATCGCAGCCGAATTCCACACTTGCGTGAAGTACGCGCGGGAAGAATCGATGTCTGCGCCGGTGCCTTCGGCGACACGCTGTGCCCAATTCTCGATGTTGGCTTCGAGATTGCTGTTGAAGTAGGTCACGTATGAGCCGGTGTACAGCTCCAAAAACGGCGCGACGGTATCCGAAGCAGTCGGGTACAACTGCTCGAACGCGGAAGCCCAGCGGGTCCGCTCATCTACTGCGCCGATGCCGACACTGCGGTCGAGCGAGTCAATGAACTTACGTTCTGAGTCTTTTACCTTCAGCGAGCACACGCCTTCGCTGGGCGCGCCCACGGTAGCGGCACCGGCGGAAGGCACGACAAACGCCGCCGCTGCAGTAGCGACTGCGCATGTGAGCGCTGCTATCCTCCGATTTTTCAACACACCGCTAGCGTAGCGCAGAAGGATGATTATTCAGCATTCGAAGGATGGGTGACATGGCCTTCTTGTACGGACTAAGCCGTTTAAATTCGGGGAAAGCGCAGGTCGCCGGAACGTTGACTCAACTTCCTAAGCAAAATAAAAGGTGAATTTGTGGTGTTGGTACGCCCTTTAAGGGGCGTTTTTGCTTGTCACGGGGGTAAATTACACGTTTGTAGTTCAAAGGTATTTACGTTTTTTATGCGAGTGGGTCGTTGGGCGTTCTCTTTTGCGGCTTCTGCTGTTTTTTGGGGGTTCTTGCGTGGTTTCGGCGGTTTGCGGTGGTTGGTCGGGTCAAGGCGGGTGACTGCCGGGGCCCGGCTAGCGCGGGGGCCGAGGTCCAGTCGACTGTTTCCAGGTATTCGGCATAAAGTGGCGAGGTCCTGATAGCTGGATCCGCGGTTATGGGGCGGTCGGTACAGCATCCAGGCGGTATCTTCCCTGAGCTTGCGGACTCCGCAACTCCGCATTGCGGACAATCAAGCGGGGACCAACTATTGGTCTGCACCCACCAAATTCGAGCCGGGATGTCTGGGTCGGTGGGCTGTTTCCAGCTACAAGGGCCCAGCTATTCGACGTAAAGGGGCTGCGGACAAAATCTTGGAGTGCGTTTGGGGGACTTTGTCTCGTTGTTATGCACTCAGTGCTTGTCGGTGTTCGGCGATGGTGGTGTACCCGTCGCCGAGTGTCGACTTCAATCGTCTGTGGATGTAGAAGTCGATGTAGGTGTCAATATAGTCGCGCATCTGCGCCACCGTCATCGTTGACACCACAGGTCTGCCTTTGAGCAGTTCCTGTTTCATCGTGCCGAAGAACCCTTCGGTGCGCGCATTGTCGCCGCTGGTGGCTTTGCGTGACAGTGACGGGATGTAGCGCCACCGGTTGTCACACCACGCATCGGCCTGGCAGTCCGGGCAATCCAGGCTGTTGTGGGCGTGGTTGGTAATCAGGCTGACCCAGCGTGGGCTGCGGTAGAGCCCACCGCGGTCGGAATGGATGATTGGTTGCGCACCGTCGGGTTTTAGCTTGTCGATTCGCGCGATCATCTCGGCGACAAGATCGTGATTCGGTGACGTCGACATGGTCACTGCAATCGGCATCCCGTCGTAGAAATCGATCGCTGCCGACAGGAACAACTTCCCGTCTGGGCAGTGGATTTCGGTGACATCAGTGCCGATTTTCTCCCACGGCGCATCCGCGTGGAAATCGTGGGTAAGCCCTTTGGCGTCGGCGTGGTCGGTGAAGTACTGCGACGGTTCGATCACCGGGCGGGCCACATCCGAATCCCGGTCATCGTCGGTGCCGTCGGTTGGGGTGATCAGTAGCAGGTTTGCTGGCTTGTGGTCGGTTTCACCGGTGTAGGAGGAGTACTTGCCCGACGCCTTCGCTGGCGGGCGGCACCCCAGATCCGCCATGAGGGTGCGCACGATCTTTTCCGACACCGTATGCCCCATGATCTTCAACCAGGCGTGGATGCGTCGGTATCCGTAGCTTTGTCCGGATTCGGCCGCTGCCTGCAAGATCAATGGTTTAAGTGCAGCGCGGCGCTGTTCGCGCTGTTGCACCACCTTCGTGTGTTTGTGTCGGTGGTAGTAAAACGTCGACTGCGCAATCCCGACTACCGCGCATGCTTGCGCGATGGAAAACCCGTGGGCGTCCGTGAGGGCAACCACCACAGCGGCTTTCGCCGCGGTGGACAGCTCACCGTCACGGACGTCGTCTTTTCCCCGCGGCTCACCATCGCTCATGAGCACTTGGATAATGGCGTCTTTGACCGTTTCCCGGTCACGCATCTCAACAATGAGCTTTTTCAGCTCGTCCATGTCACTGGGTAAATCAGCGATATCGTCTACCGGACCAGGCCCCGGCAGCCACTCGTTGACTGGCCGTGGTGGTCGTTTCGCATCGGCTGCCTTATCGACTCGCTGCTGCTGATGGTTGCGTTGGACTTTGCGTTGCTTGCTCACGCGTTCCATTGTCGCCGCATAGGCCTCGTCGAATGTCATCGACGCTGCCAAAACGCGTTCGTCATCGTCGGGCCAATACCGCTTCGTCCAGGTCAGCGCCGCGGTGTCGTTGACGTCGAACTCCACAGCGATGTCACGCACCGTCGCCTGTGAGGTCAACCTGCGTGCGACAACTTTTGCGATGGTCTCAGCGTCGTAGGCGCGTCTGGCACCGTCAAAGCTCTGGCCGCGGCGCTTGGCTGCAACCCAGTTGCCGACCGTGTCTACCGACGGTCGGCGACCACACGCGTCTTCAGCCCAGTCGCAGACCTCACGGGCAGACGACCCAGCCAAAAACCTCTCAACCGCACCATCGCGGATATCAGATGGAAACCCTGCGGGCATCGGAATACCTTCCAGCCCCCAACACTCCAACTTTTTGTCCGCGCTCCCAAAACAGCGATTATCGAGGTCCTGATAGCTGGATCCGCGGCTATGGGGCGGGCGGGCACAGCATCTGTGCGGTGTTTTGCTCGAGCTTGCGGACTCCGCAACTCCGCATTGGGGAGCGCGGACAATCAAGCGGGGACCAACTATTGGTCTGCACCCACCAAATTCGCGCCGGGATATCTGGGTCGGTGGGCTGTTTCCAGCTACAAGGGCCCTGCTATTCGACGTAAAACAGCGATTATCGAGGTCCTGATAGCTGGATCCGCGGTTATGTGCTAGCCCTTGCCCGCGATGCGCGAGGCGATATCGCGGGCGAAGGGGCTCACGCCGCCGATGGTGCCTGCGCCCGGGCCGTTCAACGAGTCGAAGCCCAGGACGAACAGGCCGGGCGTGTCCAGGCCGTGCTCCAGTCCGCGAACGGGCGACAGTGCGGGGCGAAAGCCGGTGGCCCAGATCAGCGCGTCGAAATCCGACAGCTCGTCCAACGACCCGACCATGGGTTCGGCGTCCAGCAGGTCCAATGATCGGGCCCGGCGGACTTCGGGGACGAGGACGATGTCGCCGCCGAAGTCGGCGCCTCCAGGGTCGTCCTCGCCGCGCGAGATGGCGACGAAGCGCTCGCGGTTGCGGCGGAAAAGCTGCTCGCCGTCGACATCCTCCGGCATGAACGCGGGCGGCCGACGAGTGAACCATTGCACGTCCACTCCAGCTAGGCCAAGGTCGGCGACGATCTGCGCACCGGAGTTTCCGCCCCCGACGACAGCGACGCGCTGACCGGCGAAATCCTCCGGCCGCCGGTACTGAGCCGAGTGCACCTGCTCCCCCGCGAACGACCCGGGGATGAAGGGCACAAACGGTGCGGACCAGATGCCGGTGGCCATCACCACGTTGCGTGCGGAGTAGCCGTTGAGGTGGAAGGCGGAGCCGTCGTGAAGCACTTGTTTGACGCGTTCACCTCGGCGGATGGGCAGGTCGTAGCGCTTTTCGTAGGCGGACAAATACTCAACGACGTGATCGCGCGGCGGGTACCCGTCGTAGTGGGGCATGGGCCAGCCGGGCAGGTTGGAAAACTCCGCGCGGGAGAACAGTGTGAGCGCGTCCCAGTAGTGCGGCCACGCCCCGCCGGAGGTGTCGGAGGCGTCCAGCACCACGAAATCCGCGCCGTATTTGCGCAGGTAGTACGACACGGCCAGCCCGGATTGGCCGGCCCCGACAACGACAGCGTCAAGCATGGGACACCTCCGCGGTGGCGTCGCGGACGTGCTCGGCGATGCGGCCCGCGGGCGCGGTGGCGGGGCCGAACGGGGTCTGCGCTGCCAGCCAGGCGGCCACCGCGTGCAGCGTCACTGCCCCGGTCACCGCACCAGGCACTGCGGCGTCAGCGGTGCCGGGAACAGCGGCGCGCGCGGCGGAAAGCGCCAAGTGGGCACCCATAATCCCGGCCAGCACGTCGCCGGACCCGGGGGTGGCGGCCCAAGAGTGCCCGGCATCCACGGCGTGGATGAGATAGGGGTCGTCCTCCGGCGCGACTAGGGTGATGCGGCCTTTGCGCACGATGGTGGCGCGCAGCGTCGCGGCCAGCTCCAGCGTCTCCTCGAACCGCGTGCCCTCGCGCACTCCGGCAGCCTCGCGCAGGCGGGAAAACTCCCCGTCGTGCGGGGTCAGCACCGTCGGCTCCTCCCGGGAGGCGACCGCCTGGCGCAGCTGCTCGTGGTGGGTGAGGAGGGCGAGGCCGTCGGCGTCGATAAGCAATGGCACCTGTTGTTCCAGCGCCCACGCAAGCTCGCGCGCCGCATCCTCCCCCGTCCCGGCGCCGGGTCCAAACACCCATGCTTGGACCCGTCCGACATCTTCGAGCCTTTGCGTAACGACGGCCTCCGGCCTCACCCGCACCACCCCATCCGCCTCCGGCCCAGCGTAGCGGACCATCGCGGGCGTGGCCATCACCGCACCGGAGACAGTGAGGACCGCCGCGCCCGGGTAGCCGGCGCTGCCTGCCCGGATGCCGACTACTCCCCCGCTGTACTTATCGTCGGCAGGCCCCGGCGCGACGTCTTGGACAGGCGCGGCGGGCAGCGGCAACAGGGTGTCCGGCCACACCTGCGGATCGGCGACGGCGCGGTTGGCCAGCACCAGCGTCGGGCCGTCGTGGGCCCACTCGGGCATGGTGTCCAGCAGCTCCGTGTGCAAGGGGCGGCCGGGCAGGCCGATGTCCGCGAGCAGCTGCACCCCGCACTCCGGGGCGAGGGCGTGGGCGCGGCGCCACCCGCCGAAGGTGACGGTGGCGTCGGCGGTGATGTGCAGCTCGCCCGCTTCCCCGGTGTCGGCATCTACGCCGGAGGGCACGTCCACGGAGAGCACGCGAACCCGGCGCAGCCACCTCATCACGTCTGCCAGCTCCTCGCGCAGGCCCCCAGAGCCGCCGATGCCGGTGATGCCATCGATGGCGAGGGCGTATTCGGCTGAACTGTCCGGCAACGTTTCCAGTACCTGCCCGCCCGCGTTGGAAAAGGCGGCGAGTGCTCGCTGTTGGGCGCGGCCTGCGGTGAGCAGCGCGTCCACGCGGTGCCCGGCGAGTGCGAGCTCCGCGCCAGCGTACAGGGCGTCACCCCCGTTTCCGCCCGGCCCGGCGAGCACCAACACCCGCCCGGCTGAGCCGGCAGAGCCAGCCAGCATCGCCTCGGCCGCTTCGAACACGGCGTGTGCGGCGGATTGCATGAGCTGATCCGGGTGGGCCTGCGCGGCCAACAGCGGCGCCTCGGCGGCCCGGATTTGGTCTGCGGTGAAGGTGCTGGCGTACATGCGTACCAGGGTACGCTCCACCTAAAGCGCCTGGCAGGACGGGCAGAAGAACAGATTTCGGCCCTCGAACTGCTGCTTTTCCACCGGGTGCCCGCACACGTAGCAGGGCTCGCCGGCGCGGCGGTACACGTAAACCTCTCCCCCGTGGTCGTCCTCGCGCGGGGCGCGCTCCATCGCCTCCGGCGCGTGCTCGGGCCGCACTGTGTCTATGCGCCCGGTGGCCACGCCCGCGGCCATCAGCGAAACCAGGTCGGACCAGATGGCGTCGAAACGCTCGCGCCCCAGCTCCCGGCCCGGAGCAAACGGGGAAATGCCCTGGCGAAACAGGGGTTCGGCGCGGTAGATGTTGCCCACGCCGGCGAAGTAAGCCTGGTCCATCATGAGCGAGCCGATAGTGCGCCGGGAGCGCCGCACCCGCTCGAACAGCGAGTCCGGGTCCGCCGCAGGAGAAAGCGGGTCCTCGCCCGCGGCGTCAAGGATCGCTTGCTGCTCCGCCGGGGTGATGTAGGCGCATTTCTGCGGGCCGCGCAGGTGCGCTGCGGTATCGCCTGCTCCCCCGTCCGGCACCAGCCGCAGCCGGATCTGGCCGCGCAGCGTGTCCGCCGGCTCGAAGGAAAACTTCCCAATCAGCCCTAGATGCACGTGCACTGTCGCGTCCGTGAACTGCAGAAACAGGTGTTTGCCGTGGGCTGACGCGTGGGTGAGCGCAGTGCCGTCGATAAGCGAAGGCTCGAAGCGCCCCTGCGGCGAGCTCGCGGCAATTGGCGCGGGGCGGAAGTCCGCGTTGAACCGGCGCGCAAGCCGGTGAATCACATGACCCTCAGGCACGGGGGCTGACTGTACTATTGCTCCCATGCCGTATGAGATCGGGTTCGACCGCGAAAAATACATCCAGATGCAATCCGAGCACATTCAGAAACGGCGCGCCGAGGTGGGCGGCAAGCTCTACCTGGAAATGGGCGGCAAGCTTTTCGACGACAACCACGCCTCCCGCGTCCTGCCCGGGTTCACCCCCGACAACAAGATCGCCATGCTGGACCGGATCAAGGACGAAGTGGAGATTGTCATCTGCTTCAACGCCGGCGACGTCGTGCGCCAGAAAATGCGCGCTGATCTGGGCATCACCTACGAAGACGACGTGCTGCGGCTTGTGGACGTGTTCCGCGACCGCGGCTTTTTGGTGGAAAACGTGGTGGTCACGCAGCTGGAGGGCCACAACCAGAACGTCGAGGCGTTTGTGGAGCGCCTGGCGCGGCTGGGCCTGAAGGTCTCGCGCCACTACATGATTGCGGGCTACCCCAACGACACCGAAAAGGTGGTCAGCGAGGAAGGCTTTGGCCGAAACGATTACGTGGAAACCTCCCGCGACCTGGTGGTGATGACGGCGCCGGGGCCGGGCTCCGGCAAGCTGGCCACCTGCCTGTCGCAGGTGTATCACGAGCACAAGCGCGGCATCAACGCAGGTTACGCCAAGTTTGAGACGTTCCCGATCTGGAACCTGCCGCTTTCGCACCCGGTGAACCTGGCGTACGAGGCGGCGACGGCGGACCTGGACGACATCAACGTCATCGACCAGTACCACCTCGAGGCATACGGCGAAAAGGTGTCCTCCTATAACCGCGACATTGATGTCTTCCCGCTGCTGAAGACGCTGCTGCGGGAGGTCACCGGCTCGGATCCCTACCAGTCGCCGACGGACATGGGCGTGAACATGGCGGGCTACTGCATCTCCGACGATGCCGCGTGCCGCCACGCCGCCGAGCAGGAGATCATCCGCCGCTACTACGCTGCGCTTGTGGACGAGCGCCGCGCCGACGCCGACTCCACCGTCTCCGACCGCAACTTCAACGTCATGCGCAAGGCGGACCTTTCCGTGGAAGACCGCGTCGTGGTCTCGCCTGCGTTGGAGGTGGCGGAGCGCACCGGCAAGCCTGGTGCCGCGCTGGAGCTGCCGGACGGCAGCATCGTCACCGGCAAGACCTCCGACCTGCTCGGCCCGTCAGCTGCGGTGCTGCTCAACGCGCTTAAGCTACTGGCCGGCATCGACGACGACGTGCACCTGCTCTCCCCCGATTCCATCGAGCCGATCCAGACGCTGAAGACCCGCCACCTGGGCTCGGTGAACCCGCGACTGCACACGGACGAGGTGCTCATCGCCCTGTCCGTGTCTGCGTCCAGCAACCCGGACGCGGCGTTGGCACTGGAGCATTTGCGCAGCTTGCGCGGATGCGACGCGCACATCACCACCATCCTGGGGTCCGTGGACGAGGGCATTTTTCGCAACCTGGGCGTGTTGGCGACCTCGGAGCCGAAGTACTGGAAGAAGGCGCTGTACCACAAGCGCTAAGTTTTTCCACACTAACCATTGCGCCGGTTTCGGTTGTGGTTTATTGTCGGGGCCATGCGGGAACAGCAATCTCCGGTTGAAGACGCGCTAGCCGAGCTCAACAACAACCTGGCTGTCGCACGCACGCAGGAAAAAGACCACGTCACGCTGCCGAAACAGACCGCGGTATGGGTCCGCGACCTGCTCGAGGACCTCGCAGAGGGCCGCCTGGTGCGCCCACCGGAACCGGACGAGGAGATGACCACCCAGCAGGTGGCCAACCTGCTCGGCGTCTCGCGCCCGTTCGTGGTCAAGCTCATCGATGATGGCAAGCTGCCCGGCCACAAGGTGGGCACCCACCGCCGCGTGTACACGCGCGACGCCCACGCGTTCAAGCAAAAGCGGGGCTAATAGACTGCCAGGCATGACCAGCAAGATCCTGCTCTACTACAAGTTCCAGCCCATCGCCGACCCGGACGCGGTGCGCCTGTGGCAGCGGGACCTGTGCGAAGGCCTGGGGCTGACCGGCCGCATCATCGTGTCCAAAGACGGCATCAACGGCACCGTCGGCGGCGACATCCGCGCCTGCAAGACCTACGCCAAGAAGACCCGCGAGTACTTCAAAGGTATCGAGTTCAAGTGGTCCGAGGGCGGGGCGGAAGACTTTCCCAAGCTCAGCGTCAAAGCCCGCAAGGAAATCGTTTCCTTCGGCGCGCCGGGAGAGCTCAAGGTGGACGAAAACGGCGTGGTCGGCGGGGGAGTGCACCTCAGCCCGGAGCAAGTCAACCAGTTGGTGGCCGACAACCCCGACGCTGTGTTCTTCGACGGCCGCAACGCCCGCGAAGCCGAAATCGGCCGGTTCAAAGACGCGGTGGTGCCGGATGTGGAAACCACCCACGACTTCATCAAAGAGCTGGACTCCGGCAAATACGACTGGATGAAGGACAAACCCGTCATCTCCTACTGCACCGGCGGGATCCGCTGTGAGGTGCTCTCCAGCCTCATGATCAACCGGGGGTTCAAAGAGGTCTACCAGATCGACGGCGGCATCGTCCGCTACGGCGAAAAATTCGGCAACTCCGGGCTGTGGGAAGGCTCGCTCTACGTCTTCGACGACCGCATGCACACCGAGTTCGGCACGCCGGGCGACCCGGACTACGTCCAGCTCGGCCACTGCGTGCACTGCGGGGAAGCCACGAACCAGTTCTACAACTGCGCCAACGAGCCGGAGTGCCGCCGCCAGTACCTGAGCTGCGAGGACTGCCGGGAGGAAAACCCCTACTGCGCGGAGTGCACCCAGCGCGCTACTGCGTCGCCAGCATCCCCAGCGTGACAATCAGCCACGCCATCGTGAACGGCACCAACGGGATCCAGAACACGCCGATCCAGGGAACCCAGCGCTCGTAGCGGTTCAGCTTGCGCACCGTGATCACCGCGCAGCCGAGCAAGCCCACCACGGGCGGGATCGAGGTGGCGACAGCCCACCACGTGCGCCAGGATTCGGTGCAGAGCCAGGCGGAGCCACCGTCGCAAAGCGGGCCGCCCTGAACCCTCGAGATCACCGCAAGAATGAGTGCCAACAGTAGGGTAGTAGCCACCGTACCCAGCGCAAACCCGATCGCCTGGCGGGTGGAGCGGCGGTTTTTGCGGTCCACCTCCAGCGGATCCGGCTGGTCCGCGAGCTCGTCGAAGGAACGCGGTTCCGGCCGCATGCGCGAAAAACGGTCGGCGGGGGAGTGAAGGTCGTTCTCCGGGTGCTCCATGTCGCCCAACCTACTGCCCCTTCGCGGCGTGCGGACACACCACCACAGGCACCGAGGCGTACCGGATGAACTCGCCCTCAAGCGTGCCCACAAACACGCTGGTGAACTGCGGCGCCGGCTGAGTGCCCAAGAACATGATGTCGCCCTTTTTCCACTTCACCGAGTCGATCGAACGTTTCCAGCTCTTCGCCGCGGAGATGGAACTGGTCACGTCGAAGGTGTCGCACACCTCCGGCGCGAACGTCGCCGCCAGCTCCCACGCGCGGTCGCGGGCGTGGTCCAGCATGCCCAACGTCTGCTCGTTCCAGGTGGAGGTGTGCTTCTCGTACGCAGTGGGGGAAAACGCGATGATGCGCAGCGGTAACCCCAGTTTGCAGGCTGTCGCGGTGGCGTAGTCCAGGCCGGAGAAGTCCGGGGCCACCGGATCGTCGCCAAGCACAATCGCGTAGGTCACGCGGGTGAGCCCCTTCTTGGACAGCTTCACCCCGCGCGGGGCCAAGCCCAGCGGGACGGGGCAGGAGCGCATCATCTCGTCCGCCACGCTGGAGGGGCGGAACCGGCCCTTCGGCGTTTTCGCGCGCGAGCCCATCAAAATCAAGTCCGCACCGAAGTTCTCAGCGGCCCCGTGCAGGGAGCGCACGATGTCCTTGCTGTCCACCAGGTGGGAGACTTTCGCCGACCACTGCGAACGTGGAATGTGCTCCTTCAGTGCCTTTTCCACACGTGAGTCGAAGGTGGCTTGCGCTTCCTTCATGCGCCCCTTGCGGCCCTTGGAGGCTTTGGGCAGGGACTTCGACCACTTCGCCTGGGCGCTGGACACAACCTGCACAGTCACGGGCAGCGAGCGGCCCAGCCAGGCGGCGAACTCAACCGCTTCAGTATTTGCCACGTCCCAACCCACGAGGACGCGCACGGGCAACGCGACGTTAGGGAAGTTGGCGCTGTCAGCGCCGGGGGAGCTGCTCAGAGCCTGCCTCCTTGACACGTGTCCGCGTATGCGAGTTTTCGGGTAATGAACACATCATAAACATGTGTCCCTGCCACGAAAAAGCGGCTAGTCCGCGGACGCCGTTGCGTAGGCGCGGGCGAGGTCGTTGAGGACCTCAGGCAGTGCGTCCAGCTTCTCCAGCGCCTCCGCATCGAGCGCGTTGAGCATCTGCGCGAGCGAACGGGTGCGCTCGGCGCCGACCCGCTCCAGCTCCTCGCGGCCGAAATCGGTGAGCTCAACAGAGACCCCGCGGCGGTCGTCCACCGAGCGCACGCGGCGCACCAGGTCGCGCTTTTCCAGCTGGTTGACGGTGTTGGAGGCGGTGGGTAGGCGCACGCCCTCCTCCGCGGCCAGCTTGCTTATGCGGGTGGGGCCGCGAAAACCAAGCCGGTGCAGCACGGACAGCTGCGGGCCGGTGAGATCGGAGTTTTCCGCGTTGCGGAAGTACGCCACATACAGGCTGGTCAGTGCGGGGCGGATGTCCGCCGCGATCCGCATGGCCTCCGCGGAGGGTTCGTCGTGCGCCACCTCTATGCACCTCTTTCTTCCAAGTCTTTACCAAAATCTAGCAGCTAGGACAGGGGTTATGATTGCCAGGATGTTCACGTACGAGCACGAGGTGTCCCACGAGTGGCAGCGCCGCCAGCGGCTGCGCGAGTTCAAATGGGGACATTTGCCTATCGACGACGTATGCGACGCCGATTTCTTGCTCCGCGCCGCAGCGCAGCACCATGGCGAGGATTCCGCCAGGCCCTGCCCCGTGTGTGGGGAAGTGATGCGCAACGTGCGCTGGGTCTACTCCGAAAAACTGGGCAGGCGCACAGGCACCGCGCGGAACGAAGAGGAGATCGACCGGCTCGTGGCGGAGGTAGGGCCGCTGACCGTCCACGTGGTGGAGGTCTGTCCGTCGTGCAAATGGAACCATCTGTTGCAGGAAGTCACAGCAGTACCAGTAGTGTGAATCCGAACTGGGCAGGTAGGGTGTCCGGTAGGTATTTGGTAGGAAGCTCGCTCGTTTGCCCACCCCGCGGGCGCGGCGGGTGCAATTGTGCAGGAAAAACGTGTGACTGAAAAGAGCGTTGGCAAAAGCGCCGACAAGAGCGCTGACAAAGCGAAGGCGTCCGGCGGCACTACGGCAGTGAAGAAAAAGGAGAAGTCCCGCGCGTGGCAGTGGGTACTGGCTTTCTTGCTGTTCCTTCTTCTCCTTGCGTTGATCCCGGTCGGCTGGTTCATGTGGAAGTACTCCAAGGCCGAGATCCCGGGCCCCGGCGAGATTGAGACGGCGCAGATCTCCTCGATCTACTTCAACGACGGCGAAAACGAGCTCGCCCGTCTCGTGCCGCCGGAAGGCAACCGCGAGCAGGTCGCCCTCGAGTCCGTGCCGGTGGAGGTCCAGGATGCCGTTTTGGCAGCGGAGGACCGCGACTTCTGGACCAACTCCGGATTCTCTCCCACAGGTTTCGCCCGCGCGGCGCTGGGCCAGATCACCGGCGACACCACGGCAGGTGGCGGCTCCACCATCACCCAGCAGTACGTGAAAAACGCGCTGGTGGGCAACGAGCACTCCTACGAGCGCAAAGCCAACGAGCTGGTCTACTCCGTGAAGATGACCAACCAGTGGTCCAAGGAGGACATCCTCCGCGCCTACCTGAACACCGTGTACTTCGGCCGCAACGCCTACGGCGTCGAGGCCGCCGCGCACGCCTTCTTTGACAAGCCGGCGTCCGAGCTCACCGTCGAGGAGGGCGGCGTGCTGGCCGCTTCCATCCAGCTTCCCAGCGAGCTGGACCCGTGGACGAACCGCCAGGCTGCGGAGCAGCGCTGGAACTACGTCATGGACGGCCTCGTGGAGATGGGCAAGATCGCCCCGGAGCAGCGCGCCGGGATGGTGTACCCGGAGACGCGCGACCCGGCCTCCTACTCCGCCTACACCGAGGCCACCGGCCCGAACGGCCTGATCAAGAACCAGGTGATCAAGGAGCTCGAGGCCCTCGGCATCACCGAGAGCGACCTGACCAACCGCGGTCTGCAGATCACCACGACTATCGACGCCGCTTCCCAGGCCAACATGGAGCGCATCGCTCGCGACCGCCTGGCCAACCTGCAAGAGGATGCGCGCACTGGTGCGGTGGCCGTGGATCCGTCGACAGGCGCAGTGCGCGCGTACTACGGCGGCGACGACGCGTCCGGCTGGGATTACGCCAACGCGGGCCTGCAAACGGGTTCGACGTTCAAGATCTTCGCGCTCGCGGCCGCCCTGCAGCAGGGCATCCCGCTGACGTCCATGTTCGATTCTTCCCCGGTGACCCTGCCGGGCAACCACGTCGTGACCAACTGGGACGGCGGCGGAGGCGGAATGCTGTCCATGACTGAGGCCACCCGCGTGTCCTCCAACACCGCCTACATGCGCATTCAAGACGAACTGGACAACACCACGCAGGACACCGCCGACATGGCGCACGCCCTGGGCGTGGCCAAGTCCATCCCCGGCATCCCGCTGACCTTGCGCGAAAACGGCGGCCAGCCGTACGAGGGCATCGTGCTGGGCCAGTACCAGTCGCGCGTGCTGGACATGGCCACCGCCATGGCAACCCTGACCAACCGCGGCCTGATGCACCCGACCCACTTCGTGGAAAAGATTGAGGACGCCACCGGCGAGGTCCTCTACCAGGTGGACAAGGACTACACCGAGCGCCGAGTGGCCGAGCAGGTCGCCGACAACACACTGCAGGCCATGCAGGGTGTGGCTGGCTACTCCAACGCCGTCCTCGCAGGCGGCCGCCAGTCCGCGTCCAAGACCGGCACCGCCCAAATGGGCGACACCGGCAACAACAAGGACGCCTGGATGGTCGGCTCCACCCCGCAGCTCGCCGTGGCCGTGTGGGTGGGCACCGCCGACAACACCTCGCCAATCTTTAACGAGTGGGGCGGCATCATGTACGGCTCCAACACCCCGTCCCAAATCTGGAAGCAGTTCCTGGACACCGAGTTGGAGGGCCAGGAGTTCATGAGCTTCCCCAACGCCAACCCCGTCTACTGGGGCGTGAACCCTTACTCCGGCGGTACCGGCCTGGGTGGCTACTACTCCAACCCGACGCCGAGCTACACCGGGAACACTTCTCAGGCTCCGTCCGCGCCGAACTCCGCGGAGCCGGAGGCCCCGGCGAGCCCGGCCGCGCCGGAAGCACCTGGCGAGCAGCCTGCACCGGCCCCCGCGCCCGCTCCGGCACCCGCGCCCGCGCCTGCCCCGGCCCCCGCGCCGAATATCAGCGACGCAATCAACGACGTCCTCGACCAATTCCAGGGAGCGCTGCAGTAAATGTCCGAGTCCACACAGACCCAGCAGATCACATGGCCGGACCCGGCGGACCGCGTCCAGCCGGGCCAAACTGAGCCGCTCGCGCGCGGCTGGGCGGAATTCCTCGGCGGGCCGATGGGCCGCTTCGCCCAGATTGGCCGCGCCCGCTTCTGGACGCCGTTGCGCTCCATCCTCGCCGTCGCCTACGTGTTCCTGTCTTTCGGCCTGCTGCAGAAGGCGCACTGCGCCGGCGGCAAAGCCGACGACAACGGCATCATCCAGCTCAACTGGGACGGCAACCGCCAGTACACCGCGGCCTGCTACAACGACATCATTCCGCTCTACGGTGCCCGCGGACTGGACAAGGGCGGCTTCGTCTACGACTACTCGTGGGTGGAAGAAGGCCTGACCCGCTACATGGAATACCCGGTACTCGCCGGCCTGTTCCAGCAGCTGTCGGCCTGGCTGTCGCGCAGCACCTACTTCCTGGTGGACAACTTCGTGCCGGACTCCGGCTGGTACTTCTACGTCACCGCGCTTTTGATGTCCATCATCTGGGTGATCACTATCCGCATGGTCGCGGAGCTCGCGGGCAACCGCATCTGGGACACCCTGCTCGTCGCAGGTTCGCCGCTGCTGATCGTCCACGCGTTCACCAACTGGGACATCCCGTCGATCTTCTTCGCAGTGGCCGCGATGCTGGCTGCGCGCAACCGGAAGTTCTGGCTCGCCGGCGTGCTCATTGGCCTGGGCACCGCGTTCAAGCTGTGGCCGATCTTCCTGCTAGGCGCCTACCTGACGGTGGCGCTGCGCAAGCGCGACCTCGCCCCGTTTGGCAAGATGCTCGCCGCAATGGTGGTGTCCTGGCTTGTAGTGAACGTGCCGGTCTACCTGCGCAACCCGGACGCCTGGGGCGAGTTCAACCGCCTCAACACGGACCGCGGCTGGGAGTGGACCACCATCTACGCGGTGATCTCCCGCATGACCGGCTGGGCAGGCTTCGACTCAGGCGAGGGTGCCCCGGTGATCCTCAATGCCGTAACGCTGATCCTGTTCCTGCTGGGCTGCCTCGGCGTGCTCATCCTGGGCCTGAAGGCGCCGCAGACCCCGCGCATCGCGGAGCTGGTGTGCCTGATCGTCGGCCTGTTCCTCATCTTCAACAAGGTGTGGAGCCCGCAGTACTCCCTGTGGTTCGTCATCCCCGCCGTGCTCGCGCTGCCGCACTGGCGCCTCCTTCTGAGCTGGATGGTCGTGGACATGGCCGTGTGGCCGGTGCTGATGTGGCACATGATGGGCGCGGACAACATGGGCGTGCCGGGGTGGTTCCTCAACGTGGTGATCATCTCCCGCGACGCCTTCATCATCGCCATCATGGTGCTGGTGGTGCAGCAGATCCTGGGCCGCCGCCGCGACAAGGTCCGCGACGCCCACAACGGTCACGATCCGCTGATGTCGCTGCCGCAGCAGTGGAAGGAGCCTTTGCCTATCGACGCCCCTCCGGCCCCCACCGAGCAGCCCGAGCCCGGTGAGCTGGCCTCCAGCTCTGCAGGCGGCTCCACGGCAGTGAAGTAGGTCTGTCACCTTGAACGCCACCACAATCCTGGGCATCGCCTCCATCGTGGTGGCGTTTTTCCTGTTCAGTGCCTCGTTCTACTGTGCGGTGAAGGGGCGGAAGCGAACGTCGATAAGCTTCGGCTTAGTGGCGTTCCTCTTCATGACCGTAATCCCGGTCTCCCTCGCCCTCTTCTCGGCCGTGCCCAACCCGCAATAGGCGGATTTTGTACGGATCGACATTTCGGCCGATTCCCGCGTTGCAAACGTGCAGGTCAGGTTTTGCCCCGCTGATTCGTACACAAAGTGGGTCCGCACCAATAGTTGGTGGACCCGGGATTGTCCGCAATGCGGAGTCCTGGCGGGCTGGATTCGTAAAAGCTTACGATCAGGCCGTTTTGGCGTCGCGTTTCCCCAGGTCGCGAAATCGAGTCGTCAACTTTTGCGAGCAGCCACTCCGACGCGCCCCAGATTGCTGGGTGCGCACCAATAGTTGGTGGTGACGAGATTGTCCGCAATGCGGAGTCCGCGCACGCTCGCGGGAAACCCAAGGTTTTGAGCTGGTCAAACCGTGGGGTAGTCTGTTCGGGTTGCTTGACGCAACGACCCTCCTGCCATGACCACAAGGGTGATGGCCGAAACAACCAAGACCATAGGAGGTGATGAGGTCCGTGCGTCACTACGAAGTAATGATCATCCTCGATCCGCAGCAGGATGAGCGCACCGTTGCCCCGTCCCTGGATAAGTTCCTGGAGACCGTCCGCAAGGACAACGGCAAGGTGGAAAACGTTGATGTGTGGGGCAAGAAGCGTCTTGCTTACCCGATCAACAAGAAGGAAGAGGGCATCTACGCCGTTGTCACCCTCGAGTGCGAGGCTGACACGGTCAAGGAGCTCGACCGCGTGCTGAACCTGAACGAAAACGTTGTTCGTACCAAGGTTCTGCGTACCGATAAGTAAGAACCGGTAGGCTCAGAAACCACACGATCAGCAGGTAGGAAGGTTTAGGACATGGCTCAAGGCGATACCCCCATTACCATTGTCGGCAACTTGGTTGCGGACCCGGAGCTGCGCTTCATCCCGAGCGGCGCCGCAGTTGCGAATTTCCGCATCGCGTCAACGCCCCGCACTTTCAACCGGGAGACGAACCAGTGGGAAGACGGCGAAGCCCTGTTTTTGACCTGCAACTGCTGGCGCCAGATGGCGGAAAACGTTGCGGAGTCCCTGACGAAGGGCATGCGCGTTGTTGTCACCGGCAAGCTGCGTCAGCGCTCCTACCAGACCAAAGAGGGCGAAAACCGCACCGTGTTCGAGGTCGAGGTCGACGAGGTCGGCCCGTCCCTGAAGTACGCCAGCGCGTCTGTCACCCGCAACCCGCGTGAGGGCGGTGCGGGCGGCTACGGCGGCGGCAACCAGGGAGGCCAGCGCGGCGGTTTCGGTGGAAACCAGGGCGGTTTCAACCAGGGTGGCCAGGGCCAGAACCAGGGCCAGAATCAGGGCCAGGGTGGCTACAACCCGGCAAACGGCGGCTTCGGCGGCCAGAGCCAGGGCCAGGGCAACCCGAACCAGTCCCAGCCTCAGCATGATCCGTGGGGTTCCGCCCCTGAGGCCGGCGGTTTTTCCGGCGGCGCGGGCGATGAGCCACCGTTCTAAACGACAACCACACATCAAGCATTTTTCACCATAAGGAAGGTTAGGATTATGAAGCTGATCCTCACCGCTGCCGTCGAGAAGCTTGGCGAGCCTGGAGAGGTCGTCGAGGTCAAGGACGGTTACGGACGCAACTTCCTGCTCCCGCGCGGCCTGGCTATCCCGGCTACCCGCGGCGCAGAGAAGCAGATTGAAGACATTAAGCGTGCCCAGGCTGAGCGCGAGGTCCGCGACTTGGATCACGCGAAGGAGCTGCGTGACCAGCTCGACCAGCTCAAGGGCGTCAAGGTTGCTGTGCGCACCGCTAACAACGGCAAGCTGTTCGGCTCTGTGAAGCCGGCTGACATTGCTGAGGCCGTGAAGGCTGCTGGCGGCCCGAACTTGGATAAGCGCCGCATCAACGTGCCGAAGGGCCTTGTTACCAAGACCGGTGGTTACCAGGTCAAGGTCAATCTCCACGATTCCGTGGAGGGCAAGGTGAACTTCGAGGTCGTAAGCGCATAAAGCATTCGCTTATCGACGACTGCTCCGCCTGAGAACGGATAACGCAGTCCAACGACAACAGCATTTGAGGCGCGGGTCCCACTTGTGAGGAGTGGGGCCCGCGCCTTTTTGCGTGCCGATACAATACCGCCCATGACGTTTTCCGTGGCGCGCCGTGCGCGCACTTTGGCCGTGTCCCTCCTGCTTGCGGCGGCTACCGCGGTTGGTCTTGCCGCCCCGGCGCAGGCGGTGGCTGTCTATGCCGGCGATAGCATCCGCGTCGCCTATAGCGACGGTTCCCGCTACGGCTGTTCCCTCAACACGGTGGCGCACCGCGACGGGCGGGCTTATGGCGTGACGGCGGGCCACTGTTTAGCGCCTATCGGTGGCGCGGTGCCGGTGGCGGTTTACGCGGCGGATAACCGCACGAAGATCTCAGGCGACCTGCGCGATTCGGGTTATGAGATGCGCGGCGACAACACGCTGGGAAGCCCGCTTCGCGACGTCGCCTGGTTCCCGCTGGACGGCGGAGTCACAAACGCTGCGGCTGCCCGTGGCGGGGCGGTGGATATCCCGGTCATCGGCGCGGTAAACCCGCTGTCGGATGCTGTTCAGCGAATCAACCCCACCCGCCGTGTGGCGGGCTACCACCCGGTGACTGCGGTGAAGCCGGGCCAGATTGTGTGCAAGGACGGCGCGCGCACCTCGCGCACTTGCGGTCCTGTGCTGAAGGTGAACCCGGACACCGGTGAGCTGGCGGTACTGATCCTGGCGCTGCACGGCGATTCCGGCGGGCCGGTCTACACCGTGAACCCGGACGGCAGCGCCAACATCATCGGCGTGGTCTCCGGCACGGCGTTCGGAGTGCTGCTCGCGGTGGACGGTCTTCTGCCGCTGCCGGCGAACCTGAGGTAGCGGTGTTTCTTACCGCGATCCGCATCGACGCGCCGGTGGGCGGCTATGCCCGTGATCTGCCGGTGGTGCGTCGGTTGGCCGATAGGCCGCTTGAACTCGCGCAGACCACGATCCTCACCGGAGACAACGGTTCCGGTAAGTCCACGCTTGTAGAGGCCATTGCGGTGGCCGCCGGTGCCAACGCCGCGGGCGGGTCGCGCCACGCCCGCTTTGAGGCCGCGGACCACTCCCAGTTGCACGCCTCGCTTACGCTGACCCGCCGCGAAAACCCGCGCGATGTGTTTTTCCTTCGCGGCGAAACCTACCTCGACCTCGCCGAATACCACGAGTCTCTCGGCCCCAGGGACCGGTTGCACGACCTCACCCGACGCAGTCACGGACAGGGCATCATGCGCATGGCCCGCGAACGCTTCAGCCCGGGCTCGCTGGTCATTCTGGACGAGCCCGAAGACGGATTGTCGGTGTTTTCGCAGCTCGAGCTGCTCGGCCTGCTGGCGGTGTTGACCCGCCGGGGCGCGCAGGTGCTCATAGCCACGCACTCGCCGGTGCTGCTTGCCGTCCCCGACGCCCGCATCGTGTCCGTCCCCACGCTAGAGCCTGGGCTTTTCCGCGACTGCGAGCCCGTCACCGCTACCCAGGAGTTCGTCCGCGACCCAGCCGGCACAGCAAGGTTTTTGGTGGAGCCATGATGTTTCTCGAACACGTCTCGGTTGACCCGGCGGCGGCCCCGGCATGGGCGCTCGACGCGCCGGCAGTAGGTTTCGTCGCGGAGTTCGGCCTCCCGTTTACCCGCCCGATCACGCTGCTCACCGGCGGAAACGGAGTGGGAAAGTCCACCCTGCTTGAGGGGATTGCGCGGGCGTGGGGGTTTGCGGTGGAAGGCGGTACGTGGGGCGTCGGTAAGTCTGGCCCCCGCGACCCGATGTTTGGCGCGCTTAAGCTGCGGACCGGGCCGCGCGCGAAGGCCGGGTACTTCTTGCGCGGCGAGACGCACACGCGCGTGACGGAGTTCGGCGGCCGGTCGCACGGGGAGTCCGTGATGGAGCTGACCTCGCGGCTTATCCCGGATGCGCTGTACCTGCTGGACGAGCCCGAATCGGGGCTGTCCCCAGTGGCGCAGATGGCGCTGGTGGCGCAGTTGCATGCGCTAGGGGAGGCGGGTGCGCAGGTGATTGCGGTGACGCACTCGCCGATCGTGCTGGGTGTACCGGGCGCGGAGATCGTGGAAGTCGGTGAGCATGGCATGGATCGCGGCCTCGCGGTGGAAGACACCCTCGCGTTTCGGGCGATGCGCGACTTCCTGGCAGATCCGGAGGGCATCGCCGAATACATGGCGGACTGGGCGGAAGACGAGCTGGGGTAGCTGGCTAGCTCCTGTAAGCGAGCAGCGATATCGGATACTTCAGGGTGCCCATATCTTTGATATGGAATCCCCGGAGTTCGATCCATTCAGCGATGATTTCGACCTGGAAGAGTGAGCGAGGATCCGTCATGCGTCCTTCAACCGGTCCATGAGTCTCGATCGGCTCTGGAAAATGCGATCCAGCTCAGCATGGGCGTGCCTACGAGCTTCTTCCTTCTCCCATTCCTGGTGAACCAAGCGAAGCAAGGTCTGTTGCTTGTGTCCGTCTCAAATTCAGCGCCATGGTTGCAATAGTACTGTTTCGGTACCATTGTTCGAACACCCGTGTCGGGGTCGTGGTATATGGTGTGCGGCATGACTGCGACACGCGAACAAGCGGACGAACTTCTCAAGGGCATCGCGGGGCCCCACGCCGCGTTGCGCGACGACCAGTGGACGGCCATCGATTCCCTTGTCAACCAGCGCAAACGCATGTTGGTCGTGCAACGCACGGGCTGGGGGAAATCGGCGGTGTACTTCATCGCCGCGAAGCTGTTGCGCGAGGCGGGCGAAGGCCCATCCATCATCGTCTCGCCCCTGCTCGCGCTAATGCGCAACCAGGTCGAAGCGGCCGCACGCGCCGACATCCGGGCGGCCACGATCAACTCCGCAAACATGACGCAGTGGGAGGAGATCCAGGCGGGCGTCGACGACCTGGACCTGCTCCTGATCAGCCCGGAACGCCTCAACGCCCCGGGTTTCCGCGAGGAGGTGCTGCCGCAGCTCGCGCGGTCCGTCGGCATGCTCGTTGTGGACGAGGCCCACTGCATCTCCGACTGGGGGCACGATTTCAGGCCGGATTACCGGCGCATTGCGTTGCTCATCAGCGACCTGCCGGCGAACACCCCCGTCCTCGCCACCACCGCGACGGCGAACGACCGCGTGGTGGCCGACGTCGTCGCTCAGCTCGGGGAGGGCACCGGCGTGCTCCGCGGCGGGCTGGACCGCGAATCCCTGTCACTGAACGTGGTGCGTTTGAGTGACCCCACCCAGCGCGCCGCCTGGATCGCGCAGTACCTGGCGCAGGTGGAAGGCTCCGGCATCATCTACTGCCTCACCGTGGCCGCCGCGCACGACCTGGCGGAGGCGCTGGAGACCGCCGGTTGGAACGTGGCCGCCTACACCGGCCGTACCGAGGCGGAGGAACGCGAGCGCCTCGAGCAGGCGCTGATTAACAACGAGCTGAAAGCCCTGGTGGCGACCTCGGCGCTCGGCATGGGCTTTGACAAGCCGGACCTCGGTTTCGTGGTGCACCTAGGCGCGCCGAGCTCGCCGGTGAGCTACTACCAGCAAATCGGCCGCGCGGGGCGCGCCACCAACCACGCCGAGGTGGTGCTGTTGCCCGGCCCGGAAGACCAGCGCGTGTGGGAGTACTTCGCGTCCGTGTCCATGCCGGAGGAGCCGGTGGTTCAGCAGCTGCTGGGGGCGCTCGGTGACGAACCGGTGTCCACCCCGAAGCTGGAAAACGCCGTGGATTTGTCGCGCTCGCGCATCGATCAGGCGCTGAAGGTGCTCGACGTCGACGGCGCGGTGCGCCGCGTCAAAGGCGGCTGGGTTGCCACTGGCGAGCCCTGGGCTTACGACCACAAGCGCTACGACGGCCTGGCGGACGCCCGCGGGCGCGAACAGAACCTCATGCTGGCCTACGAGACCACGGACGCCTGCCGCATGGTGTTTTTGCGCAGCGAGCTGGACGATCCAACGATCGGGCAGGGGGAGCGCTGCGGGCGCTGCGACAACTGCACAGGCAACCACCTACCCACGGACGTGGATCCGGCGCTCGCCGAGCGCATAGACGCCCGCCTGAAAGCCCCCGGTGTGCCACTCAGCCAGCGCAAGATGTGGCCGACGGGCTCCGCCCGACGCGGCAAAATCAAGGGCGTTCAGGCGGGCAAGGCGCTCGGCCGGCTCAACGACGTCGCCCGCGGCCCCGCCCTGGCTCAGCTTCTGCGCGACAACGCCTACCGTCCCGCCACGAACTGGCGCGACGACCAGTGGCTCACCCGCTTCGTGGCGGTGCTGGCGGACTGGGACTGGGACACACGCCCTGCGACGGTGATCGCGCTCGGGTCGGCGGATCCGGCGAGGGCGGAGATGGTCGCCTCCACCGCGGAGGCGCTCGCCCGCGTCGGACAGATGTCCTACGGCGGGGCAGTGCGCGCCGGGGAGACAGAGGTTCAGGCGCGTAACTCCGCCTTCCGCGTCAATGCGCTGGACCGGTACTTCGACTACTCGGGGCTCGACGTGGGCGAGGGCCCGGTGTTGCTGCTTGCCGGCGAGGTGGATTCCGGCTGGTCGGTCACCGTTGCCGCAGCCGATATCGCCGAGCGATTCGGTGTGGAGGTGCTACCGCTGACGTTCGCCTCGCGCGCGTGACGTCCTCGCTGCTGTCTGCGCAACGGCCGAGCCGAGCAGGATGAGTAAGCCGAGAGGGATGAGGTACAGAAACAGGTTGATGACCGGCAGCGACATGCCCGCCTGGTACTCCTCCCAATAGACGTGGCCGGTGGAGCCCAGGCCCACAAGTAGGCAGGCAGTGGCGATCCAGACGGCCACGGTGGTACCGCGCTGCGCGCGGGTTGCGCGGGTGTATGCGGCCGCCCAGCCGACAGAGCCCACGCTTGTCAGAACGACAACGCCGATCCCGATGAGGCATGTTGTGGCGTGGGTGAGCCTGTCACCGGCGAGTCCGATCCCCGCGACAAACGCGCCCGGCACGGCTACCACGGAAGCGAGATACGCCCAGAGAATGCTTCGAGGAGACATGGTGAAGAGCATAGGAAAGTGCTCTGGAGGCGTGCTGACGGAAGACGTAAAGCAGTGTGGATAAGTGGTCAGTTATACAGCCTGGGTAGGGGATAGGTTGTCCACTCGAGTGGACATTTCGTGGTTGTCAAATGCCGTGGTCAACGGAGTTATCAACCTATATCGTCACTATCTACTGGTGTGAAAAAATACATGTCTACCTGGTAAAATGTGCTCTTTACCAGGGGTTCAAGAAGCTGAATTCACACAAATTCCACACCGCAAACCCCGACCCTGTGGAAAACTCACCCGCACATTTCCCAATTGTTCACAGCCCCTGTGGATAACTCGGTTTGCGGTTTGCGTTACGGGGTAGTCTCATACACACAGCGAAAGGGGAGACCATGGGTGCAGACGACAGCTTCGACGACTACGTGCCGCCGCCAGAGCCAGCCACGGATTTCGGGGACTTCAGCGACTTCGACTTTGAGGCGTTCCAAGGCAACAATGGCAGCTCGAGGGGGCGCGGCGGGAGGGGCGGCAGCTCGTCGAGAAGCAACCGCTACTCCAACTTCAACCGCGGCAACAACGAGCTGCAGGAGTACCGCACCCCGCCGCACGACGAGCTGGCGGAGCGCTCCGTCATCGGCGCGATGCTGCTCAACCCGGACGTCATCTTGGATGTGGCGGAAAGCCTGCGCCCGGACGACTTCTACTTCCCGGCGCATCAGCTGATCTACCAGGCGGTGCTGGACCTATTCGCGCAGGGCAGCAACATCGACGTGCTGATCGTCGCCGGCCGCTTAGACCGCATCAACGAGCTCGAGCGCGTCGGCGGCGCGCCGTACCTGCACACGCTGATCTCTGAGGTGCCGACGGCCGCGAACGCGCGCTACTACGCGGAGATTGTGGAGGAGAAGTCGATCCTGCGCCAGCTGGTCAACGCCGGCACGCAGGTGGTGCAGCTCGGCTACGAGGGCGAAGAGGGCATGGAGGTCGACGCCATCGTCGACCATGCCCAGCAGAAGGTCTTCAACATCACCCGCAACCAGTCGGGCGAGGATTACCGCCCGCTGTCGGACCTGCTCAAGCCGACAATCGACGAGCTGACCATGATCGCCTCGGGCGGTGCGCTCGAGGCGGGCGTGCCCACCGGGTTCATCGACCTGGACAAGCTCACCAACGGCCTGCACGCCGGCCAAATGATCATCATCGCGGCGCGACCGGGTGTGGGTAAGTCCACGCTCGCGCTGGACTTCATGCGCTCGTGCTCCATCCACCAGAACAAGACGTCCGTGATCTTCTCTCTGGAGATGAGCGCCTCCGAGATCATCATGCGCATGCTGTCCGCGGAGACGGAGATCAAACTCTCCGCGATGCGCTCGGGGCAGATGGAGGAGCGCGATTGGGAGAAGCTCACCCACCGTCTCACCGAGATCCAGGACGCGCCGCTGTTTATCGACGACTCGCCGAACCTCACCATGATGGAGATCCGCTCCAAGGCGCGTCGCCTGAAGCAGCAGCACGGGCTGGACCTCGTGGTGGTGGACTACCTGCAGCTGATGAGCTCCGGCAAGAAGGTCGAGTCACGCCAGCAGGAGGTCTCGGAGTTCTCCCGCCACCTCAAGCTCCTAGCCAAGGAGCTCGAGGTGCCCGTGATCGCCATCTCCCAGCTCAACCGTGGCCCGGAGGCGCGCACCGACAAGCGCCCGCAGCTGGCTGACCTGCGTGAGTCCGGCTCGCTGGAGCAGGACGCCGACATGGTGTTCCTGCTCTACCGCCCGGACTCGCAGGACCGCGACGACGAGCGCGCGGGCGAGGCGGACATCATCGTGGCGAAGCACCGCGGCGGCCCGATCGACACCATTCCGGTGGCGCACCAGCTGCACTACTCGCGCTTCGTCAACATGGCGCACGGCTAGCTCGGGTAGTCCCCGACGATGTTGACCAGCGGGTGCCACATGCGGCTGGGATCGAAGCTGTAACTCATGTACGGGTCGTTGTTCGGCCCGTAGCAGCCCAAGGAAAACCCGGCAGATCCGATGTTGCAGGTCAGGTCGTAGGCCTCGCCGGTGATGGGACTGACCACTCCGTAGAGGTCTGTGTACGGCACCGACGTAAAGCCCGGCTTGTTGCTCCAGGCGTACTCCGCGCTGACGGCATGCGGGTACACGGCTGCGGCGAAGTCGCACGAGGTGGTGTCGTTGACGGAGATTTCCGCCCCCTCGGGCGTGGTGCCGCACTTTCCGCCGACTTGGCCCTGGTGCGCGGGGTCGAGGGGGAGCGCGCCGGCGGCTGGCTCGGCTGTCGTTTCTTCGACGGCTTCTTCGGCAGCGTCTTCAGCTGGGGCCTCCGTTGTGTCCTCGGCGGGTGCGGGGGCGGCCGAAGGAACGTCGTCACGCGGCTGCTCCGAAGCCTCCACCCACGACGTCTCGGTCACGTACACCACCTCCCCCTCGGAGGTCGAACAACCTGCAAGAACGAGCGGGGAAATGAGGGCAACAACAGCGGCGGCACGGCGCATGGGAACGTCCTTCGTCGGGGATCTGACATAGTGATCCTATCGCGAGTAAACCTGCCCTATGAACAGTTAGGCATGGCTCTCCAACGGTGACACGCTGCGAAAACGCGTTTATGATTCAACAGCACAACGCCGAAGTAGCAAAGGAGAAAGCCATGACCGTGCGTTCCATCAACGGCCCTGCCGCGTGCGCGAGCACGGTGGCCAAGCTCGACCCCAGCATTACCGTCGCCAAGACGGGGGAGAACACCCTCCTGCTCAACCTGCCGCGAAACATCGAGGAGATCGACAAGGCGACGGAGGACAAGTCGCTGCTGTCCCGCATCTCGCGCTTTTTTGCTTAGCGGCGGGCTCCGCTTTCCCTAGCCAATCGCCACCCCACGCTGCTCCGGCAGCGTAAACGCCGCCACGCAGGCCAGCGCGAAGGCGGCGGCGAACACCCCGAATACCGCCGTCGAGCCGCCTAAGGCGAGCACCGGCGGGACAATCAGTGGTGCGAGAATAGAACCGATGCGCCCGAACGCCGCGCCCGCGCCCGTGCCGGTCGCGCGGATAGCGGTGGGGTAAAGCTCTGGGCCGATCGCGTACAGGGCGCCCCACGCCCCGAGGTTGAAGAAGCTGAGCAGGCAGCCCGCGGTGATGATCTGCCATTCGGCGCTGGCCATGCCGTACGCGAACGCGGACAGTGCCGAGCCGGCGAGGAAGCTTGCGAGCGTGACGCGGCGTCCCCACCGCTCGATGAGCCAGGCGGCCGCGGCGTAGCCGGGCAGCTGCGCCAGGGTGATGATCAGCGTGAAGGTGAACGATCGCACCAGCGAGAACCCCTGCTCCACGAGCAGAGACGGGATCCAGATGAACGCGCCGTAGTAGGACAGGGACACGCAGAACCAGATCACCCAAAACGCGGCGGTGCGCCCGCGCAGGTCCGGGCCCCAGATGCCACCGTTGACGTGCTGTTCTTGCGGTGGCGCGGCGGTGTCGTAGTCCGCGGGGTCAGCCTCGGACTCGAAGTCGCGGACGATCCGCTCGGCCTCGTCGTGCCGGCCCACTGATTCGAGGAAGCGCACGGACTCCGGCAGCCCCATGCGCACGTAGATCGCGTACAACGCCGGTGCTGCGCCGAGCGCGAAGCCCCAGCGCCAGCCATTGTCGCTTTGCGCTACTACGAAGGTGCCGATGACGGCGGCCATGATCCAGCCCACCGCCCAGAACGCCTCCAGCAGCACGACCATGCGGCCGCGCACCCTGCGTGGTGAAAACTCGCTGACCAGCGTGGACGCCACCGGCAGCTCCGCGCCGAGCCCGAGGCCCACCAGGAAGCGGAACACCATCAGGGACGCCACCGACCACGCCAGCGCCGACGCGCCCGTGGCCAGGCCGTAGAGCAGAAGCGTCGCGGCGAAGACTTGGCGTCGGCCGATCTTGTCGGCGAGCAGCCCGCCCAAGCTCGCGCCGACCGCCATGCCGACGAACCCTATTGAGGCGATCCAGCCGGTGGTGGTGTTGCTCAAATTCCACTGCGCGGCTAGCGCGGCGAGGATGAACGACACCAGGCCGATGTCCATCGCGTCCAACGCCCAGCCGATGCCGGAGCCGACCAAAAGGCGTTTGTGTTTTGGGGTGACCGGCAGGCGGTCGAGGCGCTCAGTGCGGGTGAGCTGATCGGGAGAGTTCATGCGGGGGAGTGTAGAGCGCGCCGCACCACCCTTCACCCGTCAATATTCACGTGCGTGAGATGAGACCGAGTTAAACGCCCGCAGCCGCAGCGAGTTCGACACCACGAACACGGAGCTCAACGCCATAGCGATACCCGCGAGCATCGGGTTGAGGAAGCCCAGCGCCGCCACCGGGATGAGGATGACGTTGTAGGCGAACGCCCAAAACAGGTTGCCCTTGATCGTCTTCAGGGTCTTTCGCGACAACCTGATCGCGTCCGCCGCAGAGGTCAGCGAGTTGCGCATAAGCGCAATGTCCGCGGCCTCGATGGCCACATCCGTGCCCGCGCCCATGGCCAAGCCCAGGTCCGCCTGGGCCAGCGCGGCGGCATCGTTGACGCCGTCGCCGACCATGGCCACGTGCTTCCCTTCGGCCTGCAGGCGCTTGACTACCTCCACCTTGTCCTCCGGAAGGACCCCGGCGGTGACATTCGCCGGGTCGATGCCCACCTCCGCCGCGACAGCTGCGGCCGCGCCGGCGTTGTCGCCTGTGAGCAAGTGAGGCGTCAGCCCCAGGTCACGCAGCTGCGCCACAGCGTCTGCGGAATCCTCCTTCACGGTGTCGCGCACAGCAACAAGTCCTGCCAGGGCACCGTCCACCTCAACGGCCACCGGGGTCGCTCCAGCGCGCTCGGCGTCCTCGAAGGCGCTGGCCAGTCCGTCGAGCGGCACGGATGGGCGGCCGACGCGGACCGGGCGGCCGTCGATACGCGCGGACGCTCCCTTGCCCACCTCATTTTGGAAGTTCTCCGAAGCCGGCACGTCGCTGGCGGCTTCCACGATTGCGCGGGCGATCGGGTGCTCGGAGCCGGCCTCCACGCCCGCGGCGAGGCGCAAGACTTCGCCCTCCTCGAAGCCATCAGCTGCGACGACGTCCGCAACTCCCATTTCACCTGAGGTGATCGTGCCGGTCTTATCCATGACCACCGTGTCCACCTGGCGGGTGGATTCGAGCACCTCAGGGCCCTTGATCAGAAGCCCCAGCTGGGCGCCGCGGCCGGTGCCCACCAGAATCGCGGTCGGGGTGGCAAGGCCCAGCGCGCACGGGCAGGCGATGATCAACACCGCCACCGCAGCCGTGAACGCGTGGGCAACACCGTGGCCCACCAGCAGGTGCCCTGCCAGCGTCACCACCGCAACCAACACCACCGCCGGAACGAAGACCTGCGAGATCTTGTCCACCAGCCGCTCCACCGGCGCCTTGCCGGCCTGCGCGTCGCGCACGAGTTTGCCCATCTGCGCGAGCGTGGTCTCGGCGCCGACGCGGGTGGCCTCAACCACCAGCCGGCCTGAGGTGTTCAGCGTCGCGCCGGTGACCGCGGAGCCCTCGGAGACTTCCACCGGCACGGACTCGCCGGTGAGCATCGATTCGTCCACCGCCGAGTGCCCGGAGACCACGCGCCCGTCCGTGGCCACCTTCTCGCCCGGTCGCACGATGAGCCTGTCACCCACCGCCACCTGGGCAATCGGCACGCGAACTTCCTTACCGCCCCGGATCACCGCGGCGTCTTTGGCCCCCATGTCCAACAGCTCGCGCAGCGCCTCGGAGGACTGCCCCTTCGCCCGGGTTTCAAACCACCTGCCTAGCAGCAGGAACGTAATCACCACACACACGGATTCGAGGTAAATCTCGTCCATGCCCGCGTGCGAGGGGAAGATGGACATCTCCATGACCATCCCCGGCTCGCCCGCGTTGCCGAAAAACAGCGCCCACACGGACCACAGGTACGCCGCGGAGGTGCCCAGCGTGATCAGTGTGTCCATCGTCGCCGCGCCGTGCTTCAGGTTCACCCAGGTGGCGCGGTGAAATACGCTGCCCGCGGCGAAAAACACCAGCGTCGCCGCCGCAAACGCCGCCCACTGCCAGTTGGTGAACTGCAGCGACGGCACCATGCTCACCACCATCACCGGCAGCGACACCAGCGCCGCCCAAATCGTGGTGCGTTTCAGCTTTTCGGCTTCCTCCAGGCGCGCGTCTTCGAGCTTCTCGCTTGTCGACGCCCCTGCGGCCCCCGCCGCCTCACCCCCCACCGCGCCATCAGTCATTTCAAACGCGTCGTACCCGGCGGAGCGCACTTCGTCGATAAGCAACTGCGACGACGCCTTCGCCGGATCGAAATCGACCGTGGCGGTTTCGGTGGAGTAGTTCACCGAGGCGTCCACACCGTCGAGCTTGTTCAATTTGCGCTGCACGCGCGAAGAGCACGACGAGCAGGTCATCCCCGTAACGCCCAGCTCGACGTGCTGCAATGCTATGGGGGTTTCAGTCATAACCCCCACCCTAGGCCCGAGTTAGGCCAGTGTGTAACCGGCCTCTTTCACTGCGGCCGCGATGTCGTCGGTGGAGTAGCCGTCGCCCTCGACCGTGACCTTTCCGGTGGTGTGGTCCGCCTTCACCGCGGTGACGCCTGCGACCTCGGAGATCTCCTCCTGCACGCTCATTTCGCAGTGCCCGCAGGTCATGCCATCAACGTTGAACTCGCGTCCGGCCATGGTGTGTCCTCCTTATATCTCGATTACGTAGCCGGCGTTTTTCGCCGCCTGCACAATATCTTCGTCGGCGAAGGTGAAGCCGACAACCGTGAGGTGCCCGGCCTCGAGGTCCACATCCACCTCGTGGGTGCCGTCCACCAGCGACAGTTCATCTTTGAGCGAATCGACCGCGACGTCGTCCTTCGGACCCGAGATCCGGTACGTCTTCGTCATGGCTGCTGCACGCCTCCTGGTTTCCACTCGTTCCAGCCCGGCTTGGAATAGCTCGGACATTGTTAGGGTTGTACCCGTTGCAATCTCTACAACAATAACCAAAAGCTTTAAGGAGTGTACTTTGAGCACGATCGATGTAACCGAGGACACTTTCCAGGAGACCGTTACCCAGGACGGAATCGTGTTTGTGGACGCATGGGCGGACTGGTGCGGACCGTGCAAGCAATTCGCGCCGACGTATGAGAAGGCCTCTGAGAAGCACACCGACGTCACCTTCGCCAAGCTCGACACTGAGGCCAACCAGCAGCTCGCTTCCGCCCTGGAAATCCAGGCGATCCCGACGCTGATGGCGTTCCGCGATGGCATCCTGATCTTCCAGAACGCAGGGGCCTTGCCGCCGGCCGCGTTCGACGACCTTGTCCAGCAGGTCAAGGACCTCGACATGGACGATGTCCGTCGCCAGATCGCCGAGCAGAACGCCACCGAGCAGTAGGCCTTTTTATTCAGCGCCCGCAAGACGGGCGCTTTTTTCATGCGTACACTTGCTTAACGACGAATCCCACCACCGGAAGGACACTCCAATGGCGAACCCGTTTAGCAAGGGCTGGAAGTACCTCATGCAGTCGTTCGACACCAAGATCGACCAGAACGCAGACCCGAAGGTGCAGATCCAGCAGGCGGTTGCAGCAGCAAAAGAGCAGCACAAAGCAATCTCCGAGCACGCAGCCAACATCATCGGCAACCGCAACCAGCTGCAGATGAAGATGGAGCGCCTGATCAAGTCCCAGGAGGACCTGCAGAACAAGGCGCGCACCGCTCTGCAGGCCGCCCAGAAGGCGGAGGCAGCCGGCGACGCTGAGAAGTCTCAGCAGTTCAACAATGCCGCCGAGGTCATCGCCACCCAACTGGTGTCCGTGGAGCAGGAGCTCGAGCAGACCAAGCAGGCCTACGCCTCTGCCGACCACGCCGCCAAGGAAGCCCAGGCGAAGCAACAGCAGTCCGAGGCGAACCTGAAGGAGCAGCTCTCCCAGGTGGGCCAGCTCGAGTCTCAGCTCAACCAGGCCCGCATGCAGGAGCAGACGGCCAAGACCATGGACTCGATGAACCAGTTCAACGGCGACAACGTTCCCACCCTCGACGGTGTGCGCGACAAGATCGAGCGCCGCTACGCCAACGCGTTGGGCCAGCAGGAGCTGATGAAGGACTCCATGACTGATCGCATGGTCGAGATCGAGTCCGGCTCCACCGACGCCGCCGCCGCCAGCCGCCTGGACCAGATCCGCGCGTCCCTGTCCGGCGAGCTTGAGGCCGGCTCCGGTGCTGGTGCCGGTGCTGGCGACGCTGACCGCCAGCTCGAGGCGGGCTCGGGTGAGGGCTCGCAGGGCGAAGCGGTGCAGGGCGAAGCGGCGCAGGCGGAGGCCGCCGAGCCAGCCGTCGAGCAGAAGCCGTCCGGCAGCTCCCGCCGCGTCGCCGCCGACGCCCCGAAGACCGACGACATTCTCGCCGACGCCGAGAAGTACATGCGCGACGAGGACTAATCGCCTCCAACTAGCAGATCACAAACGGCCGCCTGACAGATTCCGCCGCGAAGTGTCGGCACCCTAGCGGATTGGTTCACTCGCTGAGACCTGATCAGTGAATTATTTCCCACTTGGACGGTTGAATAATTCACTATCCCCAGGTCGTCTAAAACTCACGACGGGATAGTTCACAAGCGAGTGAACTATCTCGCAATTGGGTCGGAAAAGGCGCCCCGAAGGCCGAAACCCCGGGGCGCCGCGAAATGCGGGAACCGCTTTAGCTCTCCCGGCGGATGTTGATGAGTACGCCGCGGATGCCGGAGTGGAACCCGTCGCGAAGGTTGACGCGCTGGGTCTCGGACAGGGTGTACTCGTGCAGGGTCTCGCAGGCGAACTGCAGCAGCGGCCTGTCGATCTCCGGGGGGAGCCCGCCGCCGGAGAGGAGGTGGGCGTTGTCCCGCTGTTCGCTGGAGGCGGCGTTTTCAAACCACCAGTTGGCGTACTGCTGCCCTACGTCGTGGGGGGTTTGGAAGCCGGCGGAGGTCCACACTTCCTCGGGCAGCGGCACGTAGCGGGAGCGCAGCTTGCGTCGCGGAGCCATCATCGAAGGCTTCGGCGCAGGCTTGGGGCCCGGCTTCGGCGCGCTCCCCGGCGTGTCCGATTTGGTGCCGGCGAGCGATGCAGGCGACGGCTTCGCGCCGCTGGCGGTGTCCGAAGAAGACGGAGCCGACGGGGCCGATCCGGCCGACTCGCTGGAGACATTCTGGTTGCCGGGTTTATTCGACTCGTTGTTGGCTTCCACCTGCGCCTCGGACGGCTCATCCATTTCGGGCTCTTCCGGGCGGTGGGTGCGTTGCTGCGGCGTTGGAGTGCCCACGATGTCGGACGGCTTCGGCACGCCACCGGGCTTGGGCGCCGGTTTCGGCGCGGCCTGCGCCGGCTGGTCGCCGTCTCGGCTGTCGTCGTCGGCTGCGTCCGAGCCGTCCCCCGAAGTGCCCGTAGCCTCAGAAACCGCGTCCGGCCCGAGCGGGTCTGGGCCCAGCCCTGGAACCTCGGTGGGGCCGACGGCTTCTTCGAGCGGAGCAGCGTCGTTAAGCGGGCGCTCTCTGATGCTCGGCGGCAGCGGGCCCTCGAGCACCTGGAGGCGCATGGCGTCGGCGAAGTCTTCGCGCGGGTCCAGGATGGTGGTGCTGTCGCAGGCGTGGCGCAGGGCGGAAGACATGGAGTCCCAGCCGAAGCCGTAGAGGTGCATGCGCGCGCCACGGCTGGTCACTTCCTCGACGCCGGGGATCATGTCCGCGTCGCCGGATACCAGCACGAAGTCGGTGAAGTTCTCGCTCATGCCGTTGATGACAAGGTCGGCGACAAGGCGGGTGTCCACGCCTTTTTGGGTGCGGCGCTCGCCCCATTCGATCAGCTGACCGGTACGCAGTTGCACGCCGTCGCAGGTGCGAAGCGCCCGCTGGTAGCGGTGCGGGCCGGAGTCGGGGATGCCGTCGTACCAGAACTGGCGGTGGATTGGTTGGTTGAGTTGGTTGGTGATCATTTTGCCGAGGGTTGCCACAACCTCCGGCAGGTCAATTTCTAACTGTGCCCGGGCGCCGATTTCCCACGAGTTGTAAAAGCTCGCGAGCAGGTATGACGTGTCGACGAACACAAGTGTGCGTTCAAGCATGGCTCCTAAATTCCGATTCTTTTTCGTTACTAAGTTGAGTTACACGCACCATCTTGCCTGAAAAGCCTCAGTCATTCCACGTCGTAATCATCACGGTTTGCTGCGAAGCTGTTGCGCTCGACAGATCGCCGTGATAGTCAGTTAGTTACTCGAGTAACTAACCAATCAACCGGAGGGCAGGGCATGAACACTGACGCAGAGCCGCTCTTCGTGCAGATCGCCAGTTTCGTCGCCGACCTCATCGTCGACGGCACCCTGCAACCCGGCGAGCAAGCACCGTCGACGAATCAGCTCGCCCAGTTCCACGAAATCAATCCCGCGACGGCGCGCAAGGGGCTTGCATTGCTTGTCGACGATCACGTGCTGGAAAAGCGCCGCGGCCTCGGCATGTTCGTCACCGACGGGGCCCGCGACCGAATCCTGGCCAAGCGCCGGGAGGACTTCGCCGGTGACTACATCGCCCCGCTCATCGACGAAGCCCTGCACCTGGGCTACACCCGCTCCGACCTCCACGACCTAATCGACCGCGTCGCAGAAAGCAGAGGCATGTACCAATGACCATCCACACCCGCGACCTCACCCGCAGCTTCGGCTCCAAGGACGTGCTCACCGGCGTCGACCTGGATCTCGGCCCCGGCATCCACGGCCTGCTCGGCCGCAACGGCGTGGGAAAATCCACGCTGCTGCGCATCCTGTCCGGGCAACTCAAACCCACCTCCGGCACCGTCGAGGTGTTCGGCGTGCGCCCCTTCGACAACGCCTTCGTCATGGACAACACCTGCCTGACCGGCGTTGATACCGCCTACCCGGGCACGTGGTCCGGCGCGGATGTAATCAAGGGCGCGCGGTTGCGCTACCGCACCTGGGACCAGCAGCTTGCCGACGCGCTGACCGCCGACTTCGCCATGGATCAGGCATTGGAAACCCGCTACGGGAAGCTCTCCCGCGGGCAGCGCGCCATGATCGCCATCGTTATCGGGCTTGCGTCCGGCACCGATCTCCTGCTCCTGGACGAGCCCTACGTCGGCCTGGACACCCACAACACCGAGGTGTTCTACCGCCACCTGCTGGACCAGGCGGACACCGGCCGCACCATCGTCATGGCCACCCACCACATCGAGGACGCCGCGAAGGTGCTGGATACGGCGGTGATTCTGGGGCGTGAGGGGGCCGTCGTCAAGCAATGTGCTCCCGAAGTCGCCGATGCCTTCGCGGTTGTGGGAGGGGAGCTTTTACCTATCGACGACGCTCCGCGCCATGCCCGCCCCGCCCGCTTCGACGACCTCATCGAGCACTACCTGGAGGTGTACTGATGAACACGACCTTGCCCGGATTCTTCCGCCACCAGTTCGTCGCGTCCTCGCTGTACAGGCTGCTGTGGATGGTGCCACTGGCGGCGATGTTCGCGCTCGGCGCGACGATTACGAATCACCCGCTTACTGCGGTGATGACGCCTGCATTTATGACCCTCTTTGTGATCGGTGCGCTCTCGACGGAAGAGACGGCCTACGCGGCCTACGGTATGCCGCGGGATCGGCGGCTACGGCTGACCGCGATGGCAGTGGTGCCGGCGGTGGTGATTGGCGCGGTTGTTGCGTTGCTGCTGCGGCCCGATTGGGTTGGCGTGCTGGGCGCTCTAGGTGCGCTGGCGATGGGCCTGCTCATGGGGCAGCGCTTCGTTAACGGCGAGGTGCCCGAAGGGCGCGAACGCGTGCGCGGCCGGCTGGGGTCTGGCGGTTTCCTTGTCGAGCTGGTGTGGAAACCGCAGCTGCTGTGGGCTTTGGGTATCGCGGCGGCGCATTGCGTGATGCTCTACCTGGCGAGCTTCATTGGTAGTGAGCCTTTGCGGTTGTGGATCGGGGCGTTGCCGCTGTTGGTTTGGTACGGCATGTATTGCATGCACGGCTCGGGAATCGCTGGCCCGGACGTGGGCGCGAGCTACGGGGTGCCACGACGGCGGTGGCTTGGAGTATCGCTCGCAGCGTCAGTTGTGTCGGTGCTGCTCTATACGGTCGTTGTTGGTGTTGTCTCGGGTTTGAGCTGGGACGCGGTGGTGGTCGGCGCGGCGGGTGCCTTTGCCTGCGCCGTGCTGGGATCGGCGATAAAAATCCGGCGCAGCGATATGGGGCTGTTGCCGGCGATGTTCTTGGCCATCCCTATTTCGCGCGCGGCGGAAGAGGCGTCCGTTATGGACGGGTATGTCGTGTATTGCCTGGGTGTATCGGGGTTGTTGCTGCTCATCGGCGTTGGCATGCACTGCGCGTATTTGGGTGGCTATATGAACCCAAAGCAGGCACTTAAGAACACGTAAAAAACCGCCTGTGCGCTGCGGGTTTGTGTTGTGTGTGGGGTGTGTGTAACTTATATCGAGTCAGCGAGACCGACAACGCCCCGCTGGAGAGCGAAATGAGGTTCTCTGGTTTGTGTGGCGGGCAGGAAAACAATCGTTGGCGGATTCCAAAGTCACTTTGATGCTGGCTCACTGTGTGTGGGTTGGTGTTGGGTGTGCTGGTGTTGTTTGAGAACTCGATAGTGTGCCAATGTACTTTTGTTGCGTGGGTGTGTTTGCCTGCCTCTTTTTGTGCACTGTGTGGTGGACGCCTTTTTGGGTGTGTGCCGGTGGTGGCGTGGTTGAATTCCAATGATGGATCGCGTCATCTTTTTTGGTTCATAGTGTGCGTGGGGTGTGGTTGAACATGTTTCACGTATTTTTTTGATCGGCCCTGTTTTGCCCCGTCGGGTTGGGGTCGGTTGTTGAACCTTGTAATTTTTGGATTTTTGCCAGTCCGGCGCCTGTTTGGGTGTTGGTTGGTTTGTTTTTGGTTGGGTATTGGGCTTTTCACGGCCTGTTTCTTTCTGAAACGTTTTTTGTGGAGAGTTTGATCCTGGCTCAGGATGAACGCTGGCGGCGTGCTTAACACATGCAAGTCGAACGGAAAGGCCAGTGCTTGCACTGGTACTCGAGTGGCGAACGGGTGAGTAACACGTGGGTGATCTGCCCTGCACTTCGGGATAAGCCTGGGAAACTGGGTCTAATACCGGATAGGACCACATTTTGGATGGTGTGGTGGAAAGTTTTTCGGTGTGGGATGAGCTCGCGGCCTATCAGCTTGTTGGTGGGGTAATGGCCTACCAAGGCGTCGACGGGTAGCCGGCCTGAGAGGGTGTACGGCCACATTGGGACTGAGATACGGCCCAGACTCCTACGGGAGGCAGCAGTGGGGAATATTGCACAATGGGCGCAAGCCTGATGCAGCGACGCCGCGTGGGGGATGACGGCCTTCGGGTTGTAAACTCCTTTCGCTAGGGACGAAGCGCAAGTGACGGTACCTGGAGAAGAAGCACCGGCTAACTACGTGCCAGCAGCCGCGGTAATACGTAGGGTGCGAGCGTTGTCCGGAATTACTGGGCGTAAAGAGCTCGTAGGTGGTTTGTCGCGTCGTTTGTGTAAGCCCGCAGCTTAACTGCGGGACTGCAGGCGATACGGGCATAACTTGAGTGCTGTAGGGGAGACTGGAATTCCTGGTGTAGCGGTGGAATGCGCAGATATCAGGAGGAACACCGATGGCGAAGGCAGGTCTCTGGGCAGTAACTGACGCTGAGGAGCGAAAGCATGGGTAGCGAACAGGATTAGATACCCTGGTAGTCCATGCCGTAAACGGTGGGCGCTAGGTGTGAGTCCCTTCCACGGGGTTCGTGCCGTAGCTAACGCATTAAGCGCCCCGCCTGGGGAGTACGGCCGCAAGGCTAAAACTCAAAGGAATTGACGGGGGCCCGCACAAGCGGCGGAGCATGTGGATTAATTCGATGCAACGCGAAGAACCTTACCTGGGCTTGACATACACCAGATCGCCGTAGAGATACGGTTTCCCTTTGTGGTTGGTGTACAGGTGGTGCATGGTTGTCGTCAGCTCGTGTCGTGAGATGTTGGGTTAAGTCCCGCAACGAGCGCAACCCTTGTCTTATGTTGCCAGCAATTCGGTTGGGGACTCGTGAGAGACTGCCGGGGTTAACTCGGAGGAAGGTGGGGATGACGTCAAATCATCATGCCCCTTATGTCCAGGGCTTCACACATGCTACAATGGTCGGTACAACGCGTTTGCGAGCCTGTGAGGGTGTGCTAATCGCTGAAAGCCGGTCGTAGTTCGGATTGGGGTCTGCAACTCGACCCCATGAAGTCGGAGTCGCTAGTAATCGCAGATCAGCAACGCTGCGGTGAATACGTTCCCGGGCCTTGTACACACCGCCCGTCACGTCATGAAAGTTGGTAACACCCGAAGCCAGTGGCCTGTTAAAGGGAGCTGTCGAAGGTGGGATCGGCGATTGGGACGAAGTCGTAACAAGGTAGCCGTACCGGAAGGTGCGGCTGGATCACCTCCTTTCTAAGGAGCTTTTATTTTGTGTGCCCACAGTTGTGGGTGTGTGTGGTTGAGTCGCCGAGTGTGTGACTGCCACTGTTGTTGTTTTTGCCGGGTGGAGGCATACCCGCTGGTCGCCGTGTCATCGAAGGTGGTGATGGTGGTGCCTGGTTGGGGTGTGTGCTGCGTGGTGTTGGGTTGGTGGATTCACCATATCGCGTGACAAAAGGGTTTTTCGTTGGTGCACTGTTGGGTGTCTGGGGCAGCATTGGTTGTTCCTGTTGGGCCCTCATGTCGGCTGGCCGCTGGTTGTGGTTGGTTGTGTGTGGGGTTGTGTTGTGTGAGAACTGTATAGTGGACGCGAGTATCTTTCTTTTTTGTGTTTTGGTGTTTATACCTGTTTGTTTGTGTGTCCGTGTGTTTTGTTACGGGCGTATGGTGGATGCCTTGGCATGCTGAGCCGATGAAGGACGTGTGAGGCTGCGTTATGCCTCGGGGAGTTGCCAACAAAGCGTTGATCCGAGGATGTCCGAATGGGGAAACCCAGCACCGGTTGTGTGGTGTTACCCGCAGGTGAATTCATAGTCTGTGTGGGGGTTGACGCGGGGAAGTGAAACATCTCAGTACCCGTAGGAGAAGAAAACAATTGTGATTCCGTGTGTAGTGGCGAGCGATAGCGGATGAGGCTAAACCGTGTGCGTGTGATACCTGGCAGGGGTTGCGTGTGCGGTGTTGTGGGGCGCAAGTGTTGCAGGCTGCCGACTGCAAGCGCAATTTGCATGCATCAGCGGAAGCATCTGGGATGGTGCACCGGAGTAGGTGATGAGTCCTGTACGTGAAGGTGTGTGTGGTTGTGTTGTTTGTGTTCCCGAGTAGCAGCGGGCTCGTGGAATCTGCTGTGAATCTGCCGGGACCACCCGGTAAGCCTAAATACTCAGTGTGACCGATAGTGAATGAAGTACCGTGAGGGAATGGTGAAAAGTACCCCGGGAGGGGAGTGAAAGAGTTCCTGAAACCATGCGCTTACAATCCGTCAGAGCAGCCTTGTGTGTGATGGCGTGCCTTTTGAAGAATGAGCCTGCGAGTCAGCGGCATGTCGCGAGGTTAACCCGTGTGTGTGGGGTAGTCGTAGCGAAAGCGAATCCGAATAGGGTGGCAAGTGGCATGTCCTGGACCCGAAGCGGGGTGATCTACCCATGGCCAGTGTGAAGCAGCTGTAAGAGGTTGTGGAGGCGCGAACCCACTTAGGTTGAAAACTGAGGGGATGAGCTGTGGGTAGGGGTGAAAGGCCAATCAAACTCCGTGATAGCTGGTTCTCCCCGAAATGCATTTAGGTGCAGCGTGATGTGAGCTTGCCGGAGGTAGAGCTACTGGTTGGTTGAGCGGGACTATCATCTTAGCGACGTCAGCCAAACTCCGAATACCGGTTATAGTGGTGCATTGCAGTGAGACTGTGGGGGATAAGCTTCATAGTCGAGAGGGAAACAGCCCAGATCGCCGGTTAAGGCCCCTAAGGGTGTGCTAAGTGGAAAAGGATGTGGGATCGCGAAGACAGCCAGGAGGTTGGCTTAGAAGCAGCCATCCTTGAAAGAGTGCGTAATAGCTCACTGGTCGAGTGGTTCCGCGCCGACAATTCAGTGGGGCTCAAGCACACCGCCGAAGCCGCGGCAAACAATTTTGTTGTTTGGGTAGGGGAGCGTCGTGTGTGGGGTGAAGCCGTATCGGAAGGAGCGGTGGACTGCATGCGAGTGAGAATGCAGGCATGAGTAACGAATGGCAAGTGAGAATCTTGCCCGCCGGATGACTAAGGGTTCCTGGGTCAAGTTCGTCTTCCCAGGGTGAGTCGGGTCCTAAGGCGAGGCCGACAGGCGTAGTCGATGGTCAACGGGTTGATATTCCCGTACCCGTATGTGCGCGCCCAGTATCGAAGCGGTGAGACTAACCACCCTGATCTGCCGATCGTTGCCATCCCTTCGGGGATGGTTGGTTGGTGGTGATGCGTGGGGCCTGATCCGTGGTAGGTCAGTGATGGGGTGACGCAGTGAGGTAGCTAAGCCGCTTATTGGATTGCGGTGCAAGCGTGTGGCACGACAACATTGGTCAAATCCGGTTGTCATCAAGTGTGAGGCGTGATGCGTAGCCCATATGTGGGTGATGTTGGTGATCCTGTACTGCCGAGAAAAGCCTCTAGCGATGTGCATGTACGGCCCGTACCCATAACCGACACAGGTGGTCAGGTAGAAAATACTAAGGCGAGCGGGTGAACTGTGGTTAAGGAACTCGGCAAAATGCCCCCGTAACTTCGGGAGAAGGGGGACCACAACCGGTGACACACATTCGTGTTGAGCTGGTTGGGGTCGCAGAGAAGAGAGGGGAGCGACTGTTTATCAAAAACACAGGTCCGTGCGAAGACGGTTAAGTTGATGTATACGGACTGACGCCTGCCCGGTGCTGGAAGGTTAAGAGGACCCGTTAGGACATTGTGTCCGAAGCGGAGAATTTAAGCCCCAGTAAACGGCGGTGGTAACTATAACCATCCTAAGGTAGCGAAATTCCTTGTCGGGTAAGTTCCGACCTGCACGAATGGCGTAACGACTCCCCTGCTGTCTCAACCACAGGCCCGGTGAAATTGCAGTACGAGTAAAGATGCTCGTTTCGCGCGGCAGGACGAAAAGACCCCGGGACCTTCACTATAGCTTGGTATTGGCATTCGGTGCGGTTTGTGTAGGATAGGTGGGAGACTTGGAAGCATGCACGCCAGTGTGTGTGGAGTCGTTGTTGAAATACCACTCTGACCGTAGTGGATATCTAACCTTGGCCCATGATCTGGGTTGGGGACAGTGCCTGGTGGGTAGTTTAACTGGGGCGGTTGCCTCCCAAAATGTAACGGAGGCGCCCAAAGGTTCCCTCAGCCTGGTTGGCAATCAGGTGTGTAGAGTGTAAGTGCACAAGGGAGCTTGACTGCGAGACTTACAAGTCGAGCAGGGACGAAAGTCGGGACTAGTGATCCGGCACCTACTTGTGGATGTGGTGTCGCTCAACGGATAAAAGGTACCCCGGGGATAACAGGCTGATCTTCCCCAAGAGTCCATATCGACGGGATGGTTTGGCACCTCGATGTCGGCTCGTCGCATCCTGGGGCTGGAGTAGGTCCCAAGGGTTGGGCTGTTCGCCCATTAAAGCGGCACGCGAGCTGGGTTCAGAACGTCGTGAGACAGTTCGGTCTCTATCCGCCGCGCGCGTTGAAACTTGAAGAAGGCTGTCCCTAGTACGAGAGGACCGGGACGGACGTACCTCTAGTGTGCCAGTTGTTCCGCCAGGAGCACGGCTGGTTGGCTACGTACGGGAGGGATAACCGCTGAAAGCATCTAAGCGGGAAGCCTGTTTTAAGATGAGGTTTCATTTGAGGTTCCCAGGAGACTACTGGGTTGATAGGCCGGACCTGGAAGCACAGCAATGTGTGGAGGCGACCGGTACTAATACACCAATAAACACCAACACCAAACAATACGTTTGATGGTGTAAACACCGCGAAGAAACACAAAAGCATGTTGCTTGCGTCCACTGTGCAGTCACTGACACAACACACCAACCCGGCTACACACCGGGATGGCCAACATAATTGCATAACGCTGAATTGTTGATCAGCCGAACATGCCCCAATAGGTGTGTCGGTGGTTGATGGCGGCGGGGAAACGCCCGGTCCCATTCCGAACCCGGAAGCTAAGCCCGTCCGCGCCGATGGTACTGCTCCCGGGAGGGAGTGGGAGAGTAGGTTACCGCCGACCCAACAACTTCACACAAGCACCCGCCGCACCAACACTGATGGTGCGGCGGGTGCTTTGCTATGCCTGGCCCGAACCCACCTGGCTAGACTCCGCATTGCGGACAACCGCACCCGCACCCATTATTGGTGCACACCAACCAATTCCGTGCCCGGGCCTCACTCCGCTTTGCGGACAACCATGACGGCACCCATCATTGGCGCACACCCATAAAATCCCCGGGGCGAAATCACCCGGCGGGACGCGACCGGTCAACGAGGGGCCACAGAGGTCGCGGGGACAGCACACGCAGCCACGATGACGCCGACAGTGGGACGAAAGTCGAGTACCGGACGTCGAGTACGCCCGCATACACCGACGAACTCGACCTCCACTACTCGACCAACAACGCACCCACAACAACCCGAGACCGGTTCAGACTCCGCCTTGCGGACAACCCCAGATGCACCCATCATTGGTGCACACCCACCAATTCCGCACCCGGGCCACACTCCGCATTGCGGACAACCACGGCGGCACCCATCATTGGTGCGTACCCACGAACTATAGATCGGGGGCCACACTCCGCATTGCGGACAACTGCGCCTGCACCAACAACCGGTGCCCGCCCACGAACCACGTAGCTGGCGGTCTCGTAAAAGTTGACACAAAGCGCGCGATTTCCCACCTGGGCAAACAGTCGCCGAAAACGGCCCGATCGTCAACGTTTGCGAAAGCCGCCGCCGCGAACATCCGCACTGCGGACAACTCTTGGTGTACCAACTATGGGGCCGGCCCACGAAACTGCGGTTCAGGACCAGGCTCCGCATTGCGGACAACACCTGGTGCACCAACAATGGGGAACACCCATAAATCGTTATACAGGTAGCGGCCTAGAGTATCGGCGGCTACAGGGTTGGCCAGGTCGCGCTCAGGCGGAACTGCCGCTTGCGGCCGCTCAGCGGGTCGGTGAATTCTAGTGCGGTGCACCGCAGCAACATTGGCAGGGAGAAGTCCTCGGTGTCTGCCGGCATCAAATTGGGGTAGATCCTGTCGCCGAGGATTGGTGCTGCTTCCGCCATCATTTGGACGCGGAGTTGGTGGGTGCGGCCGGTTTCGGGCTGCAGCACATACCGCCCCAGCGCGCCTGAAACGCCGTAGCGCTTTTGCAACGCCACTTCTACGGCGGGTTCTAACCGCGAAACGTTCGACACTACGGTCGAGGCGTTCGGCTCGGTGTCTGGCACCAACCGGGCGGCGGGCTTGCCGGATTGTTTGGTCAGGTGGTGGTGCCAGGGGGTGGCCGGAGGGACGTCGTGAAGCAAGGCAATTGCTTCGTATTCCTTGCGTACCTCGCGGCGCGCGAAGAGTTCCTGGTAAGCGCCGCGGATCTCGTGGCGTTTCGTCAGCAAGAGTAGTCCGGATGTTGCCCGGTCAAGGCGGTGTGCGGGCGTGAGCTCTTCGTTGCCGGTCGCGCGTCGCAGTCTCACGGTGGCGGTCTCGGTGATGTGGGACGCGCGCGGCATGGTAGCCAAAAATGGCGGTTTGTTTACGACAAGGAGGCCGTCGTCCTCAAATACCGTGGTGATTTCGAAGGGCACTGGCTTCTCGGGCGCGGGCCGGCGGTAGAAGAAGACGTCGGTGCCGGGTTCCAGCCAGGTCTCTGGGGTGAGCGGGGAGCCATCGCGCTTGACGACGGCACCTTCGGCGAACCTTGCCAAGACCGCATCCACGTTGTCTTCGGGATGGCGGTGGCGCTGGGTGGACACGAGATGCCAGATGAATTCGGCGGCCGAGATACCCGGCCCTTCTGGCACGCGTGCGCGGGTGGCGCCGAGGCCGTCGCGAGGCGGGAGCGGCCCTGTATTCTTTGTCTTTTTCCGTGCCATGCTGTGTAGTACATTAGCCGCCATGGATTTAGGGTCTTTGGTTGAACCGCTGACGGCATTTTTCTCCGAGGGTATCGGTAAGGCCATCATGGACGTTCTGAGTGTGATTTACCAGGTGCTGTTCCCCGCGAACGCCCCGGCGGCGACGCCGCAGGAACTGCCGCGCTAACACGCCGGACAGCAGTAGACTGGGGTTATAACCAGCCGATCTGAGGGAAGGTTTGTATATGACCCAGGAAGATATCGTTGTCGTTGCCGTAGACGGCAGCCCCGCCTCCGACAATGCAGTCCGTTGGGCTGCAAATACGGCGATGAAGCGCAACATTCCGCTGCGCCTCGCGGCGGCGTACTCGATGCCGCAGTTCCTGTACGCGGAAGGCATGGTGCCACCGCAGGAGGTCTTCGACGAGCTGCAGCGTGAAACCTTGCAGACCGTGAACCGTGCGCGCGAGGTCGCGCTCGAGGTGGCGCCGGACCTGCACATCGGCCACGCGGTAGCGGAAGGCTCGGCGATTGACATGCTGCTGGAGATGTCCAAAGAATCCACCATGGTGGTGATGGGGTCCCGCGGTTTGAGCGGGATCTCCGGCATGGTGCTCGGCTCGGTGTCCGGCGCTGTGGTTTCTCACGCGTCCTGCCCGGTGGTGGTTGTGCGTGAAGACAACGCTGTGACGGAAGCGAACAAGTACGGCCCTGTCGTCGTCGGCGTGGACGGTTCTGAAGTGTCGCGTCGCGCCACGGAGGTGGCCTTTGAGGAGGCAGCCGCCCGCGGTGCGGAGCTGCACGCGGTGCACACCTGGGTGGACACCCAGATCCAGGGGCCGGGAGCAGGCTACGCGGTCTCCGAGGACCACTGGAAGGCTGTGCGAGCGGAGAAGGACGAGCTGTTGAGCTCGTACCTGAATGAGCTTTCGGAGCAGTACCCGGACGTGGTGGTAAAGAAGGCCATCACCCGCGACCGCCCGGTGCGTGCGCTCGCAGCAGCTGCGCAGGGTGCACAGCTGCTGGTCACCGGCTCGCACGGCCGCGGCGGATTCAAGGGCATGCTGCTGGGCTCGACTTCGCGCGCGCTGCTGCAGGAGGCTCCGTGCCCCATGATGGTCGTGCGTACACAAGATTTGTAAGCGAATTGTTACGCAACTGCATGCAATGCGTTGCTCGCCCAATCCATAAGGGGCGCATAATGGCTCCCGTACTGATTAACAATTAGAAGGGTTTGAAACACTATGGCACCTGCAATGGGTCTTATCGGTTGGATTGTTATCGGCGGTCTTGCTGGCTGGATCGGTTCGAAGATCCAGAACCGTGACGCGCAGATGGGCATCGGCCTGAACATCGTGGTCGGCATTATCGGCGGTCTGCTTGGCGGCTGGCTGCTCTCCGTGTTCGGTGTCGACGTTGCTGGCGGCGGGCTGTTCTTCAGCTTCCTCACCTGCCTGCTCGGCGCGGTGATCTTGCTGTGGATCATCAATCTGGTGACCAGCAAGCGTCGATAGGCGAAAGTGTGAAATCCCTCGGGTGGAACCCGGGGGATTTTTTCGTGCCCGGTGGACTATACGTACCGGTTTGTCTATATTGATATGCGACCGACGCACGAAGGAGTTTTCCTTGGCCACCACCAGCAAGAAGAAGCCAGCGCAGCGACGCCGGGACCGGCCGAGCCCGCGCCAGCGGCTGCTGGACGCTGCAACAAAACTGTTCACCGAAGAGGGCATCCGCGTCATCGGCATCGACCGGATCCTGCGCGAAGCGGACGTGGCCAAGGCCTCGCTGTACTCGCTGCTGGGCTCGAAGGACAACCTCGTTATCGCCTACCTGGAGCAGCTGGACGAGCAGTTCCGCGCCCGCTGGGGTGAGCGCGCAGCGAAGGCGCCGGACGCGGACGCGAAGATCCTCGCATTCTTCGACATGGCTATCGACGAAGAGCCGGACAAGGACTTCCGCGGCTCTCCTTTCCTCAACGCCGCGGGCGAATACCCGCGCCCCGAGGTGGAGTCGGAAGAGCGCATTATCGCGGCGTGCATGGCGCACCGCTCCTGGATGCACGAAACGATCACCGCGCTGTTGACGGAGAAGAACGGCTACGAGTCCTCCGCGCTGGCGGATGAGCTGCTGATCTTCCTCGATGGCGGGCTGTCCGGTGCGAGGATCCTGCACAGCATCGAGCCGCTGCGCACCGCACGCGCGCTGGCGGAAAACACCTTGGGCGCGCCGCCACCGGATTACTCCATCTAGCGCGCCGACGCTACGCTGAGCTGCATGACCACGGCCCACATGCACACGCAGCCGCGCCGCATCACCGCCTCGCAGGTGATTGGCGAGTTGCTGCTCACGTTCGGCGTGCTACTGCTGTTGTTCGCCTTCTACGAGTCTTATTGGACCAACATCGCCTCCGGCCGGATGCAGGATGAGGCGCAGACTCGCCTGGAAGAGCAGTGGGTCAACCCCCGCCAGGCCAAAACTACTGAGCTGGGCAACGCGTTCGCGCGCATGTACATCCCGGCGTTCGGCCAGGACTACCAGTTCGCCATCGTCGAAGGCGTGCAGGAGCACCAGTTGCTTACCGGCCCAGGCCACTACCCGGGCACGCAGCGGCCGGGCGAGGACGGCAACTTCGCCGTGGCCGGGCACCGCGTGGGCAAGGGCGCACCGTTTAACGACTTGGGTGCGCTGAAGGCTTGCGACGCCATCGTGGTGGAGACGCAGACCGAGTGGGTGACCTACCGCGTGCTGCCGATGTCGCAGGACCCGGGGGAGCGCCGCAGAGAGGGAATCGATTGCCTGCCCGGCGAGCTGAACGAGCGCATCGCGGCTGGCGACTACGCGCAGGTCAAGGGTCGCGAGATTACGCTTCCGGGCGACATCGAGGTGGTTAACCCCATCCCGGGCAACAGCTCGACGAAGGTGGAGCCGGGCACGGAGGGCCTGATCACGCTGACCACGTGCCACCCGCAGTTCTCCAACGCGGAGCGCATGATTATCCACGCGGTGCGCACGGAGGTGCAGCCGAAGGACCCGTCGGGTGCGGTCCCGGATGTAATGAAAGAGGTGCGATAGCGATGTATGCGGCACTGTGGCGCAAGCTTCCCGGCCCCGCTCCGGTGAAGTGGCTGCTCACCCTGATCATTTTAGTGGGCGTGTTTTTCCTGCTCATGGAGGTTGTCTACCCGTGGGTGTCGTCGATGATGCCGTACAACGACGTCGCGGTGTAGCCGACTAGAGCCAGCGTGGCACCGGCGGCGCCCATGCGCGCAGTTTGGCCAGGAGCTCCTGCGGGTCGTCGGCGACGACCATATGCGCGCGGTCCGTCGGGCGCATGAAGCCCTGGTCCACCATGTGGTCGATCATCGCCACCAGCGGCGCCCAGAATTCGCTGCCCAGCAGCCCGATGGGTTTTTGGTGCAGGCCGAGCTGTTGGCTGGTCCATTCCTCGAACAGCTCGTCGAGGGTGCCGGCGCCGCCGGGCAGGGCCACGATGGCGTCGGCAAGCTCGCTCATGCGGGCCTTGCGCTCGGACATGGTGGTCACCACCTCGAGGCGCTCGAGGCCTTCGTACTGCAGCTCGTAGTTGGCTAGGTGCTCGGTGAGGATGCCAATGCTTGTCGACGCCCCCTCGGCCACCTCACCCATCAGCCCCACCTTTGACCCGCCGTAGACCAAAGTGATGTCGGCGTCCGCGAGCGCCTCGCCGAACGCCCTGGCCAACGCGGCGTTGTTCGGGTTGGTGCCCTCGCGCGCCCCGGCGTAGACGGCGATGGCTTCGATCTCGCGGGACTTCAGCGCCGGGAAAATCTCGCCACGCAGCAGCGGTGCGAGCTCGGCATCGGGGGCCGTGGGGTCGATCCAGCGGGCCTCGGCGATCTCCGCGGCGGGCGCGGGGGACAGGCCGGCGCCGGGGTGCAAAAACACCGTGGAGGTCACGGTGCAGCCCGGCTCGTTGGAGGCAGGTGCGCTGAACTGGCCCAGGTAGCTGAGATCTTCCGGGTCGACGTCTAGGCCGACCTCCTCCCGGGTCTCGCGCAGCGCGGTGTCTACCAGCGTCTCGCCGGACTCCGGCTTGCCGCCCGGCAGCTGAAAGCGTGGGCTATTGTGCTTGCGCACGCACAGCACTTTTCCGGTGTCGTCGGTGAACACGATGGCGGCTACGGAGATCATCACGGGACTATTCACAGGGCCAGGTTAGCGATTACTTCTTTCGCCACCGTTTCGGCCTTGACGGACTCGTGCTGGTTGGTGAACACCGCCACCGCGGTGGGCCCCTTGGCCACGGCGTACGCTGCGCCGATGCGGCCGGGCACGTCCCCGCCGCCGTGGCGGCCGCCGTCCCACCCGCCGGGCAGCGTCGCCGGCTGGGTCAGGTCCACCGGGGCGACGAAGTCCACCACGGCTCGGGCGTCTTCCACAGAATCCATGTGGCGCACCAGCACGGTCAGCTGCGGCTCCTCGGGGTAGGACCAGAACTGGCAGGCTGGCGGGTCGAAGCGGGTGTCGGTGCCCACGCCGGTGACGCGCTGGCCGTTGGTCTGCGCGACCCATTCGGTGTCCAGGTAGGGGCACTCGGTCCAGCTATCGCGCGGGGTGTCGGGCAGGGCCTGCACGGGCAGGGTGGGTTCGGGCGCGGGGGCGGCCGAAGGGTCGTCGATAGGCGAAGGCTCCTGCGAACACCCGGCGAGGGCGAGCACGAACAGGGCGGTGGGTACTCTCAGACGCATGAGCTCCAGATTAGTGCTGTTGGAGCAGCATCCCGGAAAGACCGCGGACTACCGGGCGCTCGACTCGGGCATCACGGTGCTGGCGGTGTGCCTCATGCTCGTCTCCTTCGGTGCGCTCGCGCGTATGCCGCTCAATAGCGCGCTGCTGCACATTGTGATGACCGCGGCGTTCGCATTTTTGCTGTTCTACGGCATGGTGGAGATGTACCGCTGGGGCATGTGGGGGCGTGTGGCGTGGATGCTGGGGGCGACGGCGGTGTGGGTGGCGGACATGACCGTCTCGCCAGTAGCCGTGTACTGGGTGTTCGTGCTGTTCTTCGTGGCGTTGCGCGCCTTTGACAACTGGATCGGCTACGCGTGGGTGGTGGTGTGCCTGGGCATTGCGATTGGCATGCAGGTCCCGACCGGTCTCACCCTCGGCGGGATCATGGGCCCGGCGCTGTCCGCGGTGGTTGTGGTGGCGATCGCGTACGCCTTCGACACCATCACCCGCGTCAGCCGCGAGAGGCAGCAGCTTATCGACGAACTGCTGGCCACACGCGACCGCCTCGCCGACACCGAACGCGCCGCCGGCGTGGCCCAGGAGCGCGAACGCCTCGCGCACGAGCTGCACGACACGGTGGCGCAGAACCTGTCGTCGATCCAGATGCTGCTGCACTCGGCGGAACAGGACGTGCGGGCAAGCGGGCTGCCGGAGGATAAGGTGCAGGCGCCGCTGCGGAAGATGGAGACGGCGCGCCGGGCGGCGTCGAATAACCTGGCGGAGACCCGCGCGATGATCGCCGCGCTTGCGCCGGCGCCGCTGACCGAGTCCTCGCTGCGCGACGCGCTGGCGCGGGTGGCCGGCGACTTCGGCGAAGCAGGTGGGCTGGACATCGGGGTGGAAGTCGACGGCGAGGCCGTGCCGCTGCCAATGCGGGTGGAGGCCGGGCTGCTGCGCATTGCTCAGGGTGCGGTGTCCAACGTGATCAACCACGCCGAGGCGAGTATTGCCCGCATCACCCTGACCTACGCGCCGGACGAGGTGCGCCTGGACGTGGTGGACAACGGCCGCGGCTTCGACGTTAACGCGCAGGGGCTCAAACCCAGCGGGCTGGGCCACCTGGGGCTGGACGCGATGCGCTCGCGCGCCGTGGAGCTGGGCGGAAAGTTGGAGATCGAGTCCGCACCCGGCGGGCCGACGGCGCTGACCGTGGCTGTGCCGGTTAGGATCAACCAAAAGACTGACCTTGATTCTAGCGAGGAGACCGACGTTGATCCGGGTACTGCTGGCTGACGACCACGAGATTGTCCGCCTCGGCCTGCGCTCCGTACTGGAGGCCGCCGAGGACATCAAAGTGGTGGCCGAGGTAGCCACCGCCGAAGGCGCCATCGCCACCGCGCAGGCCGGCGGCATCGATGTCATCCTCATGGACCTGCGCTTCGGCGCCGGCGCGGAAGGCCAGCGCGTGACCACCGGCGCCCAAGCCACCGCCGCGATTCGGGCCAACATGCCCCACCCACCCAAGGTGCTGGTGGTGACCAACTACGACACGGACGCCGACATCCTCGGCGCCATCGAGGCCGGCGCCGTGGGCTACCTGCTTAAAGACGCCCCGCCGGAAGAACTCGTCGCAGCGGTGCGCTCCACCGCACGCGGCGACGCCACCATGTCACCCGTCGTGCGCGACCGGCTCGAATCCCGCGAGCGCACCCCGCGCTCGTCGCTCACCCCGCGCGAGCTGGAGGTGCTGCAGCTCGTGGCCGCTGGCTCCTCCAACCGCGAAATCGGCCGCCAGCTCATGCTCTCCGAGGCGACCGTGAAATCCCACCTTGTGCACATTTACGACAAGCTGGGCGTGCGCTCGCGCACCTCCGCCGTGGCGTCCGCGCGCGAGCAGGGCGTGCTGTAGCGGCTTATTTGGACAGCTTGGCGTGTACCTCTGCCGCCAGCTTGTTCAGGTCCTCGTCGATGGAGTTGTGAGCCAAGCGGCGCTGCTCCGGGTTGGCGTGCTCGGCGTTGCGCACGGCCTGCTCCAGCTCGTCCAGACGCACGCGCGCGTCGCCCTTGAAGCCCTCGCCTAGGTTGTCGGTGTGCTCGACGTTCTGCCGGACGGCGTCGATACGCGCCTTGAGCTCGGCGCCGCGGCCGGAGTGGCGCGCGAGGTCCTGCGACGTCAGCCCCAGGCCGGCGGCGCGGTTGTTCACCTGGCTCTGCTGGAACGAGGTCAGCGCCTTGTACGCCAGAGGCAGCAGCACCGGCACCAGCACGCGCGCGGCGGAGACCCACTGCTTCGCCTTCTTCTGGGTCACGCCGGACTCCTGGATGCGCTTCAGGTGCGCCTTGGCCAGGTCCTTCTCGTGCTTCTGCTTGCGCTTCAGGCCCTTCTTCTCTTCCTTGAGCAGGCGCTTTTCCGCCTTGTCCAGGAGCTTGGCCACGCGCTCGTCGGCCTTCGCCTCCTGCTTGGCCAGCTGGCGCGCGTGCGACTGCGCGGCCTTGACCTCGGCCTTCGTCTTCGCGCGGGACTTGCGGATGGCCTCGAAAACACCCATGGTTTTATCTCCTCTAATCGTTCGCTCTAACGACCATTCACTGTACCTTCCGGGGCACTACCCCTGCCCAGGTATCGTTTGAGGCATTGTGAGTAACGAACCTGTGCGCGCCTCAGACCTCGTGGGCTGCCGCTTCCGCCAGCGGCAGCGCCGCGCGCACCCGGACGTACCCGAATTGCCGGAGGCGCTGCTGCGCCAGCCGCAAATCGACGCCGCCCGCGCCACCGTGTTCGACCTGCTGCCCGTCAAACGCGCCATGGGCGACGGCGCTGGCAAGACTTTTGTGCGGGTGGACATCGATCCCGGTTCGGATCGTGTCGCCGCAACACAGGATGCTTTTCGACGCCGCGCGCACCTGATCACCAACGCCACCCTGGTTGGCGCGGTGGAGGGCATAGACGCGGAGGCGGACGTGGACGTGCTCGTGCGCACCGACGCCGGGTATTTGCCCGTGGTGATTTCCAACCACCGCGTCGCCCGTTCGCATCCGAGTGCAGAGCTTTCCATGATCCCCACCGGGCGCCTGGGCCTGGCCCAGCCGTTGACGGTGCACGCGAAGGCGCGCCACCACACCGTGGACGGCTACCGCGTCACGCTTGCACACCTGCTGCTCGGCGAGCGCGCGGACGGCCGCGGGGCTGTGATCGGGCAGGACCGCACGCGCGCGTACCTGTGCGAGCCGGAGCGCTACATCGAGTCGCTTATCGGCGCGCTGCTGGCGCCGCTGCCAGACGAGCCCAAGCGGTTGAAACAGTGCGCCACCTGCCGGTTCTGGCCGCTGTGCGAGCCGCGCCTTGTTGAACTCGACGACATCTCGCTGCTGCTTCCGGGCGGCCGCGGCGACTACTGGCGCGAGCGCGGCATCCATACGGTGCAGCAGCTTATCGACGAAGCTCCGCCCGAACCCGCCGCCCTCGCCCGCGCCTGGCGCGCAGGCATTCCCATCCTGCGGCGATCCGATTTCACGCCCGCACCCCGCGCCGACGTGGAGGTGGACGTGGACATGGAGGCATACCTGGACCAGGGCGCCTACCTGTGGGGCACCTTCGACGGCACCGACTACCGCGCCTTTGCCACCTGGGACGAGGTCGGCGGCGACGCCGAGGAGGAAAACTTCGCCGCGTTCTGGTCCTGGCTGATGGCGCGCCGTTCTGAAGCGCTTGCGGAGGGCAAGACCTTCCGCGCCTACTGCTACGCCGCGGGCGGGGAGAACCACTGGCTGCGCTCGTCGGCCAAGCGCTTCGCCTCCGTAGATGCCGGGGAAGTTGCCGCGTTCATCGCCTCCGACGAGTGGGTGGACGTGTTCGCCCACGTGCGCCGCTCGCTCGTGGGCACCGACGGGCTGGGCCTGAAGGTGCTTGGTCCGGTGGTCGGCTTCGAATGGGAGGACGACGACGTGGACGGCGAGCGCTCCGTGGCGCTGCGACGCGCCGCCCGCTTCGGTGACCAGGCCGCCCGCGACATGCTGCTGCGCTACAACGAGGACGACTGCCGCGCCACCCGTGCCGTGCGCGAGTTCCTGGATGCTGGCGCGCCGGGCGTGCCGGAGTTCGGCAGCGTGTAATCGAATCTGCTAGTTCATCATTTGGGGCAACTAGCAGATCACGTGTCCAACTTTCTGATTGCCCAGGTGATGTTGAAACTGAGTGCCAGTAAGGAGCGGATCTGCTAGTGGTACTTTTGCGCAACTAGCAGATCAGTACCGCTCCGCCTTCCACAGCGCCGTTGACACCAGTGCCAGCCCGCCGAGCAGCGCCACCAGCACCGCGACGAACCCTGCCCACGGCAAACCCTCGTACGCCCAGCCGGTCGCCGCGCCCAGGATAGAAGAGCCCATGTAGTAGCAAAACACGTACATGCTGGACGCTTCGGCGCGGTCGCGCTCGGCGATGAGGCCGACCCATCCGGAGGCCGTGGAGTGCAGCGCGAAGAAGCTGGCGGTGAACACCAGCAGGCCCGCCAAAGCGATCCAGAGGCTCGGCGCTGCGACGGCCAATGCGCCCAACAACATCATCGTCGCGGCGGCGAGCACCACCACTCCGCGCCCGTAGCGTCGTGAAAGTGCCCCGGCCCGCGCGCTGGACCAGGTGCCGGACAGGTACACCACGTAGACCAGGCCCGATAGGGCCGCGGGCAGCCCGTAGTCGAGCACGGCGCGGAAGCCGAAGAAGTTGTACATGGACACGAATACGCCCATGGCGATAAAAGCAGTTGCATAGAGCCCCACCAGCCGCGGGTTGCGCAGGTGGCCCAGCATCGCGCCCACTTCGACGCTGGGGCGTATCGACGCCTTCGGCACGAAGTTGCGCTGCTGCGGCAACGCCCACGCCGCCAAGGCCGCCAAGGTGAACGCCACGAGCGCGCTGCCGAACATGGCCCAGCGCCAGGAGGTGACCTCTAGAAGCCCGGCAGGGGTGAGGCGCCCGCTTAAGCCCCCGATGGAGTTACCGGCGATGTACAGGCCCATCGCGCCGGGCAGGTCGCGCGAATCGAGTTCTTCGGACAACCAGGTCATGGCAACAGCCGGGGTGCCGGCGATGAGCGCGCCCTGCACCGCGCGCAACGCGATGAGCTGCCCCGCCGTCTGCGCGAGCGGGAGCGCCAGGCCCAGAGCGGTGGCGCCCAGCGCCGAGACCACCAGCACGCGCCCGCGGCCATACTTCTCCGACAGGATGGAGGCAGGCACCACGCACAGTGCGAGCGCGCCGGTGGCGGCGGAGACGGTCAGCGCGGCGGTGGACGGGCTCACCGCCAACTCCGTGGTGAGCGTGGGCAGCAGCGCTTGTGTTGCGTACAACGCGTTGAAGATGGCTAGCCCGAATGCGAGCATGGCCCACGTTGCGCGACGATATTCCGGGCTGCCCTTCTGCATGCTCCCCATGCTAGGAAAAGCGCAACGATTTTTTGCCGGAACGGTTGCGCATTAAGGTAAGCCTAACCTAGTATGGGTTGTGAGTTCGCAGGGACTCGACGTATCACAGGGAAAACCAGCGCCCGCCCTTCCGGAAATGGAAGTGGCGGGCGCTGGTGTGAGGGGGAGGCGGAGCCGTCGTTAAGCGGATGCCTTTGCGTAACGCTCGTTGACGTCGTCCCAGTTGACAACGTTCCACCAAGCCTCGACGTAGTCAGCCTTGACGTTCTTGTACTGCAGGTAGAACGCGTGCTCCCACATATCCAGCATGAGCACCGGGGTGAAGTCCACGGAGATGTTGCCCTGCTGGTCGGTCAGCTGCTGGATGATCAGGCGGCCGGCGATGTGGTCGTAGCCGAGCACTGCCCAGCCGGAGCCCTGCAGGCCGGTGGCCACGCCAGCGAACTGCTTCTTGAAGGCCTCGAAGGAGCCGAAGTCGCGGTCGATCGCCTCAGCGATCTCGCCGGTCGGGTTGCCGCCAGCGTTCGGTGCCATGTTCTTCCAGAAGATGGAGTGGTTGGTGTGGCCACCCAGGTTGAACGCCAGGTTCTTGGACAGGGCGCGCAGGCGGTCCGGGTTAGCCTCACCGTTGCGCTCAGCCTCGAGGGCCTCGAGCGCGGCGTTGGCGCCAGCGACGTAGGTCGCGTGGTGCTTGTCGTGGTGCAGCGTCATAATCTCAGAGGAGATGTGCGGCTCCAGCGCGTCGTATGCGTAGGGGAGATCGGGAAGCTCGTAAACAGCCATGATTGATTCCTTTCGTCTGCGAATCAGTTGCGGGCCCCATGGTAGAGAAAATTTGGGAACAGTGTTGTGAGGTAATCCGTTGTAGGGGGCATGGGATTTCTTTTCGCACCTGAGCCAAAGCTTGTCGACGCCAACTCCGCCCTCCCCGGCCGCCCCGAGCCCGTCCTCGCCAACCCGCGCGAGCACGCGGTTTTGGGCACACCCACCTCTGGCCCGTGGCGCGAAGGCCAAAAACGCCTGCTGGTGGGCATCGGCTGCTTCTGGGGCGCGGAGAAGATGTACTGGCAGATGGACGGTGTGAACTCCACGTCGGTGGGCTACGCCGGCGGGATCACCCCGAACCCGACCTACCGCGAGGTGTGCTCCGGGCAGACCAACCACGTAGAAGCGGTGGAGGTGGTCTACGACCCGGAGGTGATCACGCTGAAAGAAATTGTGAAGGCTGCGCTGGAGGCGCACGACCCGACGCAGGGCTACCGCCAGGGCAACGACGTGGGCACGCAGTACCGCTCCGCCTTCTACACCGACACCGAAGAAGAGGCGGAGCAGATCCGCGGGTGGATCCGCCAGTATGAGCAGGACCTGCAAAGCGCCGGTTACGGCGACATCACCACCGAGGTGAAATCCGCGGAGGCCGACGGCGTGCGCTACTACCTGGCCGAGGAAGAGCACCAGCAGTACCTGCACAAGGTGCCAAACGGCTACTGCCCGCACCACTCCACCGGCGTGGCCTGCGGGATTTAGCTAGTAGCCGTACTTAGAAGGGAAACCGTCCGTCGGCATTCGGGTCTTCGTGGCGTCGTTGTGGATCCAGCGTGACACACGCACCAGCTCGGGGCGGGAAAGCGCTCGGTGGCGCGTGTGATCGCCCGCGCCGTGGATGACCGCGTTCCAATAGGCGACCGTCTCATCGTGGTAGTTGTGCCCGTGCGGTGAGGGGTAGTTCTTTGACGGCAGCTGGTCAATGCCCACCTGCCAGTACGTCACCAGCGGCATCCACCGCATCGTGTCCAGCGCATCGAGGTGCTGCGCCCGCGGGGCCGGCACGCCGCGCGAGCCGGGCTCGCGCAGCCAGTCCGGGGCCTTCCACGCCAGGGACGGCTCCCACCACACCACTGGGTCGGAGGCGTGCTGGGCAAACACAAAGCGGGGTTCTTCCCAGCTGTTGCGGTAGGCGTTGCCACGGAAGTCGTGGCGCAGGTGTGCGGGATGGGCGGTGAAGCGGACGTGGCGGCCGCCGTCGATAAGCGGGAGGCGCTGCGGAGAGCCCTTCTCGCGGTGCCTGGTCAGGTAGCTGTGGTTGCGGGCGAACCCGGGCGTGCCAGTAAACACGCCGCCTGAGGTGTGCTCGAGGAACTCCTCGACGGTTTCGAACGCGTCCGAGACCCCGTACGCGCCCAGCGACTCGCCACCGACGTACAGCTTCGGGCGATCGGTGGGGTCGATGTTCTCCAGCTCGCGGCAGATCGCCTCGATGAGCACGCGCGAGGAGTGCACCGGGTTTTTGCGGTCCGCCAAGTACGAATACGCCGAGGGTAGGTAGGAGTACTGCATGGCCACCACGGCCGAGTCGCCGCGGGTGACAAACTCGAAGCCCGAGGTGTGAAAGTCGTTGATCCACCCCGTGCCCGCCGCCGACATCACCGCGATGTGGCTGCGTTCGAAGGCGCCGGTGCGGTGCATCTCCTTGATTGCGACGGCGGCCATAGCCTCGAAATCCGGGGTGTCCTCCGCGCCCAAGTCCAGGCCCACGAAGATGCGGATCGGCTCCATCGCCTCGCCCTCGAGCAGGCGCTCAATGTCGGCCTTGCGCGGCCCGCCGGCCGCCACCGCGCGGCCCTGGCGACCCATCGTGTCCCAATCCACCAGCGAGTCAGGCGAACCGGAACGCTCGGCGCGCTGTGGCTGGTCCGCGCCACGCATGAACTCGCGATCCAGCTCTTGGGCCTGACGGCTCACGCGCACCGCGAAGCGGCGCACCACCATCTGGTCGCCCACCAAAATCAGCAGGGCGCCGCCGCCCGCGATCGCCAGCGGCCAGGACGCCACCGGCGGCAGCTTCTTGCCCAACAGCTCGTTGATCGCGTCGATGAACGCCTGGATCGCGTCGCCGATCAGCAGCACCACGCCGTAGCCCAGCGTGCCCAGCGTGATGCCAAGGATCTGCGGACTGACCTTGAACTTCTCGTCGCTTTCCAACAGCTGTTCCTGGTGCGCGCGTCTGCGCAACGACGTGGCAAACACGCCGGCGGTCACCCCGGTCATGGCCAGGCGCACCGGGGCCGGAAGCAAACTCTGCGGTTCGTCGGAGCGGACGGGGCGGAGGGCTTGCGAAGCTACCGTCGCAAAGCCATGGCCCATGCCCTGCAACACACCCACGTTCGCCGCTGTCGCCCACCAACTGTGCGGCAGCAGCGACGGCGACACCGCACCCCACGTCGCCACCTCAGCCCCCGCAAGCCCCGCCCGGAAACTCGGCGGCAAACGGCGCAGACCGCCCATGCGCACGCCCGGGGAAATATCAGCCAACACCTCCAACACGCCCATCGGCAACGCCAGCACACCGTCGCGCCTGACGGAATAGCGCGAACGCGCGCGTTGCAGCGCATCCGGCAGCTGATGCAAAGCCTTGCGGGCGTGGTCGAGGAAGTTGGAAGGCACGGAAGCGATTGTTCCAAAAATATTCCGGTCGCGGGGCCCGCTGCGCGCGGGTAGCCTCAGGGGCCGTGAGCGAACTGAGGGTTCCCAAGATTGTTGCGCACCGCGGATTCTCCGGCCACCACCCGGAGCTGACGCGCCGGGCGTTCGAAGAAGCGTTGAAACTGCCCATCCACGGCATCGAATGCGACGTGCGCTTGAGCCGCGACGGGCGCGTGGTGGTCTTCCACGACTCTTCGGTCAACCGCACCACCGACGGCCGCGGTCGCGTGGACTGCATGGACTTCGCTGATTTGCGCCGGCTCAACTGCGGAACCGCCGACGAGCCGCAGCAAATCATGTGCCTGGAAGAACTGCTTGAACTGATGCAGGACTACCCCGACAAGCACATCTACATCGAAACCAAACACCCCACCATCTACGGGCCCGAAGTGGACGAGCAGACACTCCGCACCCTGCGTTACGCCGGGCTACACGAATCCGAGAACGTGCACGTGATCTCGTTTTCCCACCGTGCCGTGCGCTACTTCACCCGCATGGCGCCCGAGCTGGAGACCTTCTACCTGTTCCGCCTTAAAGAGATGCGGTGGAACAAGAAGAACCACATGTTCTCCCGCCCCTACGGCGTCGGGCCTGCGCTACAGCACCTGCAAATACGCCGCGAGTTGCTGGGATACCGGGGACTGCGCACCTACACCTGGACCGTGAACACCCCGCGCCAGATGCGCTGGTGCGCCGACAACGGCGTCGACGTCATCGCCACCGACCTCCCGGACGTCGCGCTCGCTGCGTTCGAGCAGGTGCCGGCCGCGGCGGTGGCGGGGTAGGGGCGACGATGGCCGGCATTATCGCCCACCGTGGCTTCAACGGGCTTTACCCAGAGAACACGCGCCGTGCGTTCGAAGAAGCGCTCAAGCTGGACATCGTAGGTATCGAGTGCGACGTAAACCTTTCCAAGGACGGCCAGGTGGTGGTTATTCACGACCTCACCGTGGACCGCACTTCGGATGACACCGGCGAAGTTGCGCAGATGACTATCGACGAGCTCCGCAAACTCAACGTCGGCACCGACGATGATCCGCAGCAGATCATGCTGCTGGACGAGCTGCTGGATCTGCTCGACCGATATCCCGGCAAACACATTCTGATTGAGACGAAGCACCCATCGCCGTTCGGCGCGGCGCTCGAGGAGGCAGTCGCCGAGGTGCTGCGCTCACGCGGAATGGACGCGGACGAGCGGGTGCACCTTATTTCTTTCGATCCCGGCGCGATTGAGCGGTTCCAGCGATTGCTCCCTGATATCGACACGTTTCTGCTGGTGAATGGGCCGTTTTTGCCTGTGGGGGACTGCGATGCAGGCCCGAGTGTGCGGCAGGCCAAAGCGCAGCCTGAGCTTCTCGACGGACGGTTCCGTACCTACGTGTGGACCGTGAACCTGCCTAGGGACATGGTGTGGCTGAAAGAAAACGGTGCGTCATTAATCGGCACCGACCTGCCGCACATCGCGCTGGAGACACTGTCTTAAGCCTTGGCGGACATGGGTGTGCTGTAGATTTGCGCCCATGGTGCAACGCAAGCCGAAAAAGAAGAAGAACCGCGAGGACCTGCCCGAGGGCATGACCCGTCGCGAGGCCAAGCTGGCCGCCCGCGCTGCCGAGCGCGAGAAGCTGCAGAAGGACCCCCGCCCGTTCGGCGGCCTAGCCGCAGAGGCCGACCTGGTCGCCCTGCAGGAGTTCGTGCCGTCCGCTGTGACCACCTATGACATCAAGGGCACCCCGGTGAACATCGCCAGCGTGCTGCCGGGCGCCGGCGCCGCGCTGGTGCGCGAGGAGTCGCAGGGAGGCGAGCGTTTCGTGGCCCTGCAGGTCACCTCCCACTCCCAGAACCCGGGCCGCGACCTCGCGTACGCCCTGAACTGGGTCGTCGACGCGAAGCCGGGCGAGACGCTGCAGTCCACCGTCGCCGATGGTTCGCAGCCGGAGCTCACCTCGCTTATCGACGCAGACGCGACGCCCGAGATCACCACCTACCAGGACTTCTCCTGGTGGTTCCCCGAAGGTGCCGCAGTGCCGCCGCAGATCCAGCAGGCGCTGCAGCAGGCCAACGACGCCGTCCTGCCGTCCGAGAAGGTGGGCGCGGACCTGCCGGGCGCGATCTGGTGGGTCAACCCTGGCGGCGGCAAGGCCCACATCCGCTGGGTGCGCACCGAGGACAACGAGGCGCAGATGCTCTCCGCTCTGGCCCGCATCGCCGCACGCGGCGAGCTGAACCTGGGCGAAGGCACCAAGTTCGCCGGCGCCTTCCGCACCCACGGCCTGGTCGTGCCGGTGTTCGACCTCGACCCGTCCGTGGAGGCAGGCTCCTATGAGGAGGCACTGACCGCGCTGAACACGAAGATCGAGGCGGAGTACGCCAACGACGCCGCACTGTCTGCTGACGAGCGCAAGCAGTTGGACAACATCAAGTCCCGCCAGGTGACCATCTAGCGAGGAGATCCAACCGGTCACCCTGAACGCGGGGTGGCCGGTTCCGTCGTTTTCACACGCCACTCAGAAATGCTGGCATGAAAATGGTGCGAACATATGACGTTGCCCCGCGACATAGAATTTTTTACGAGCACGATCCGTTCGATCAACGTTTTCTTTAAGACTACTTTAAGTTTACTGTTCGTTAATCGGCAGAGCCTACGGTGCTCTGCATGAATGCGACGATTCCGGCTGTCTCCGAGGAGCCTGAAGTCTCCGAAGAGTACGCGGCATCCCGCGGGAAGGGACGACGGAAAATTGACTGGCGCCAGGTAGGGCTGGCCACTTTGCTGATTGGCCCGAACCTACTGCTGCTCATCCTGTTCACCTACCGTCCGTTGGTAGATAACATTCGAATTTCGTTCTACAACTGGAACATTTCCTCGCCAACGATGACGTGGGTAGGGCTACAGAACTACATCGATTGGTTCCAAGCCCCGGAAACCAAAACCATCGTCTGGAACACCCTCATCTTCACCTTCTTCGCCGTAGCTGGGTCGATGGTGATCGGACTTGTGCTTGCGGTCCTGCTGGACCAGAAACTCTTTGGCCGCGCTGCAGTACGATCGATGGTCTTTGCCCCCTACGTCATCGCCGGTGCTGCGATCGGTGTGGCGTTCCAGTTCGTCTTCGATCCGCGGTACGGGCTCATCCAGTACTTCCTCAACCTGATGAACATCCCGGTGCCGAATTTCTACCAAAACTCCGGCTGGGCCTTGTTCATGATCACGATGACTTACATCTGGAAAAACGTCGGTTACGTCTTCGTCATCTACCTTGCCGCCCTGCAGGGGCGTCGCCGCGACCTGGACGAGGCAGCCGAGATCGACGGCACGTCATCGTCCCGCCACTTCTTCCGCGTCGTGCTGCCGCAGCTGCGCGGCACCACGTTCTTTCTCCTGATCACCGTGCTGCTCAGCTCCTTCCAGGTCTTCGACATCATCAATGCGATGACCAGGGGCGGCCCGTTCACTTACGGCACCACGACGATGGTTTTCCAGGTGTATACCGAGACCTTCGTCAACGGACGCGCGGGCTACGGCGCTGCCGTGGCCACGATCATGTTCCTGATTGTCCTGGTTATCACTGTGCTCCAGATCAAGCTGCAGGAAAGGTTGGACAAGTAAATGTCGACGAAATTCTCAGCTGATTCAGGCAAGGCCACAAAACCAGTGCCGCAGATCCCGGCAGCGGTCGTGCGGGACGAGGATTCGCTGCCGCCTGTGCCGGGAAGCCAAGCGTCGGGCGAGCCGGTGATCACCGATGCTCAGCGCAATCGTAAAGAAGCACCTGCGGAGACCAGCTCGAAGGGCATGAAAGTCCTCGGCTACATCGCGCTCGTGCTCACGGTGCTGATGATTCTGGTTCCGCTGTACTTCATCGTGATCACTTCGTTCAAGACCTATCAGGACGTGTACTCGGATCCGATTTCGTTCTGGCCGGAACCGATTGTCCCGGAGAACTACGCGCGTGTGTGGGAAACGTCCGGTTTCCCGCAGTACCTGCGTAACTCCATCGGCATCACGCTCATCCTCACCGTGATCGAGGTGGTGCTCGGTGTGTTGTCTGCGTACGCCTTCGCGTTCCTCCGCTTCCCGGGGAGGAACTTGCTGTTTCTTCTGGTAATCGCGGCATTGATGGTGCCCAACCAGATCACCATCATTTCCAACTACTCGCTCGCCGCATCCCTGGGGTGGCGCGATACCTGGACCGGTGTGATCGTGCCTCTGGCAGGTGTGGCTTTCGGCTGCTTCCTCATGCGCAACCACTTCCAATCGCTTCCGGTCGAAATCTTGGAAGCAGCGGAGATGGACGGAGCCGGCTTTTTCGCGAAGCTGTTCAAGGTTGTCTTGCCCATGTCCTGGCCGACCTTGTCGGCGTTCCTGCTGATAACTGTGGTTAACGAATGGAACCAGTACCTCTGGCCGTTCCTCATCACGGACACCCCGGCTGCGGCGACACTGCCAGTGGGCCTGACCCGACTGCAGGATGCAGAGGGTCTGACCAACTGGGCGCCCGTCATGGCCGGCACCGTGTTGACCACTTTGCCCATGATTATCGTGTTCCTCTTTTTGCAAAAACAGATGATCAAGGGCCTGACTGCGGGTGCCGTCAAGGGCTAACTACAAACTCCCTATACCAATCCAAGAATGGAGATTCCCATGTCTAACAACTCACTGACCAAACGTCTCGGTGCTGCTGCCCTGGCTGCCCTCACCGCTGTTTCCCTGACTGCTTGCGCAGGTGGCTCCACCAGCGACGGCGGTAACACCGGCGGCGGTAACGGCGGCGACGAGAACAAGATCGTCTTCTGGTCCAACCACCCGGGTAACTCCCGCGACCTCGAGCTGGAACTCATCGAGGCGTTTGAGAAGGAAAACCCGGATCTGAGCGTCGAGCTTGTCGACGGCGGTGCGAGCTACGAAGAGCTGGCGCAAAAGTTCAACGCTGCGCTTGCTGGTTCCGACCTGCCGGACGTCATTGTCGCCTCCGACGTGACCTGGTTCAACTTCGCCCTGAACGATGCCACCACCCCGCTGAACGATCTTTGGGAGTCCGAGGACATCAATTACGAGTCCTACGTGGACACCCTGCGTGACGATTACCTCTATGAGGGCAAGCACTACGGTGTCCCGTACTCCCGCTCGACCAACCTGATGTACTGGAACACCGACGACCTGGCTGCCGCTGGTCTGCCCACGGACCGCGGTCCTGAGACCTGGCAGGAGTTCGACGAGTGGGCAGCCAAGCTCACAGAGAAGACGGGTAAGCCGGCGCTGACCATCCCGGACGGTTCCAGCTACCTGGACTGGTACTTCCAGGGCATGGTCTGGGCCTTCGGTGGCGGCTACTCCAACGAGTGGGAGCCGAAGTTCTCGGATCCAAAGACCATCGAGGCTGCGAAGTTTCTGCAGGATCAGGTGAACAAGGGCCACATCGAGATCGGTACCGACCCGACCGTGGCATTCGGCAACGGCAACGTCTCTGGACTGCTTGAATCCACCGGCTCGCTGGGTGGTCTGAAGGAGTCCGCAACGGTGCCGTTTATCACCACCTACCTGCCGGGGCCCGGCCCGTCCGCGGCTACCGGCGGTGCTGGCCTGGCTGTTCCGAACGGCATCTCGGACGCGCGCAAGAAGAACGCCGTGAAATTCATCGACTTCATCACCAACACCGAGAACACCATCATGTTCTCTCAGAAGACCGGCTACATGCCGGTGCGTAAGGACGCACTGGACAACCCGGAGGAGCGCAAGTTCCTGGATGAGAACCCGAACGCGGAGACTGCCATTAAGCAGCTCAACGAAAACACCAAGCCGCAGGACTTCGCGCGCGTGTTTGTGCCGGGCGGAGGCAAGCGCATCGGTGGTGCACTGGACAAGATCACCGTTGGCGGGCAGGACGTAGAGAAGGTCTTCGCGGACCTGGACAAGGAAACCCAGCAGGTTATCGACCGCGACATCACCCCGAAGCTGGACAAGTAGCCTTCCAGGCTCGAGCGAAAGAAGGAGCCGCCCATGGCAACCGTTGAGTTCCGCCAAGCGTCCCGTATCTACGATCCGTCGCGCCCGCCTGCGGTCAGCCGCATCAGTCTGGACATCGCCGACGGCGAGTTCCTCGTTCTGGTCGGTCCGTCCGGCTGCGGCAAGTCGACGACGCTGCGTATGCTCGCAGGGTTGGAGCCGGTAGATGAAGGGCAGATCTTCATCGACGGCGAGGACGTGACGGAAACGCGTCCGCGTGACCGCGACGTCGCCATGGTGTTCCAGTCTTACGCTCTCTATCCAAATATGACGGCGCGCCAGAATATGGCGTTCGCGTTGGAAAACGCCAAGGCGGATAAAGCGACCATCAAGGAACGGGTGGACTTCGCGGCGAAGATGCTGGAGCTCGAGGATCTCCTGGACAAAAAGCCTGCGGCGATGTCCGGTGGCCAGCGGCAGCGCGTGGCCATGGGTCGGGCAATCGTGCGTGAGCCGAAGGTGTTCCTCATGGACGAACCGCTGTCCAACCTGGACGCCAAGCTGCGTGTGTCCACCCGCGCGCAGATTCTGCAGCTGCAGCGCAAGTTGCGCACCACCACGGTCTACGTCACTCACGATCAGACCGAGGCAATGACCATGGGTGATCGGGTTTGCGTGCTGAAGAAAGGCATCATTCAGCAGGTTGATACCCCGGCGAACCTGTACAACAACCCGGGCAACACGTTCGTCGCATCGTTTATCGGTTCGCCGGCGATGACGTTGATTGACAACGTGCCGTTCATCGACGGTCACGTCGTCGGCGGCAAGGGCCACGCGCTGGACTATTTCATTACGCGTGAGCTTGCCGCCAAAGTGGAGTCCGATCGCGTGATCGTCGGTGTGCGCCCGGAGAACTGGGAGATCGTCGGCGTGAATCAGCCGGGTGAGCATTACGGGCTGCCGGTTGAGGTCGACATTGTGGAGCACCTCGGCTCCGATCTTTACGTCTACGGGAACCGCCGGGAAACGGCCGACAACGTCATCGCGGTGCGCGGCGACCGCATCACCGTCAAGGTTCCACGCGGCATCGAAGTCAACCACGGGGACACCATCTACCTGCGCCCAATGGAAGGCGGCGTGGTGTTCTTCGACCCGGAGACCGAGATCAACTACGACTACCTTTAACGCTCGGCCGGTTTCGGGCGCGGGCTAACGGCCAAATCCAGCTAGTAAGACCCAACACTCCAACTTTTTGTCCGCGCTCCCTTTTCAGCTGGTAGCCGGGACTGGGTAGCCGGTTTTGCTGTCTCTCGCCTTTATCGCGCGGATGGTGAATTGCAAATGGTGAATCTCTACCTAAAAGGCTCGGATTCACCATGGGAGATTCACCATGTGCGGGAGGTAGGGCGCCCCCGCGCCACGCCCGCTTACCGCAGGGAGGCGAACAGCGCTTCGGCCGCGGTGTCGTCCCAAAGCACCACGTTGCCCACTTCGGTGTCGGTGAAGCCGCCGATGGGCACGGTCTCCGTCTCTAGGCCGCCGCGCAGGGCGATAACGATGCGGGCGAGGTTCCACGCGTGGTCGTCGGAGTTGACCGTCAGCAGCGCCGGGGTGACCCACAGCAGCCGCGCCATGCGGAACGGGTTGAGGTACACGGACGGGGACAGCACGCGCGTGACCAGGGTGGTCATGAACTCGCGCTGGCGCGCCACGCGGTCCAGGTCGCCCTGGGCGGTGGCGCGAGTGCGCACGTAGCCCAGCGCGGTGGGGCCGTCCATCTCCTGGCAGCCGGGTTGGAGGTTGATGTTGGACAACGGGTCGTCGATGGGCTCGGCGACGCAAATCTCCACGCCGCCCGCCGCGTCGACCACGCCGGCGAGGCCGCCCATGCCGATCTCCGCGTAGCGGTCCACGTGCAGCCCGGTGTTTTGCTCCACGGTTTCCACCAGCAGCTGCGGGCCGCCGATGGAGAACGCGGCGTTGATCTTGTCGTAGCCGTACCCGGGTACGGGCACGTACGAGTCGCGCGGGATGGACACCAGTGTTGGTTTTCCGTGCAGCGGCAGGTGCATGAGCATGATCGTGTCGGTGCGCACGGTGCCCAGGTCGCCGCCGGTGCCGAGGCGCTCGACGTCCTTATCGCTTAAGCCCGTGCGCGAGTCGGAGCCCACGAGCAGCCAATTGGTCCCCGAGGTGCCGGATATTTGCTGGTCGGGCATGGCGGCGGTGCGGTTGAGGCGCGCGTCCGCGATCAGCACCGAGCCGATGAGCAAGGCGATGACCAGGGCAAGTACTGCGCCACAGCCGGGGAGCTTTACTTTGCGACGCTCCTTCGGCCCCCTCCGCCTCCGCTTCGACACCTGCAGCGGGACTTCCTCCGGGGCGGGGCGCTGCTGCGCGGGCCGGCGGCGCGGGTGCTGCGGTGCGCGGCGCGGCTCGTAGGCGGCGGGGGGTTCGTAGACGGTGTGGCCCGGTTCAACCCGCGCAGAAACCGGCGGCGGAACTCTGCGCGCGCGGGGTTCTACGCGCGTGAATTCTTCGGGGTGGCGGGCGGCGGGATCGCGTCGAGAAGCAGTTGTGCGACGGCGAATAGGGCGGCCGAAGCGGTCCACGAGGGGCTTGCCGTCTGTGCCCAGCACGAACTCGCCCGCCTTATCGCGGGGGTCGTTGGAATGGGGCGTAGTAGACATGCGCTTAGTGTAACCAGTGTGACGGAAGTGTTTAGATTCCGAGCCGCGACAGGTCCAGCAGCGGATAGGCGATAAACGCCACGGCATCGATGAGAAAGTGCGCCAGGATCAGCGGCCACACCCGGGAAGTTTTGTGGAAGTACCAGGCAAAGATTACGCCCATGACAATGTTGCCGACACCCGCCGAGACCCCCTGGTACAGGTGGTAGGAACCGCGCAGCACCGCCGAGGCCGCGATGAACTGCCCAGGTTTCCACCCCAGCTGCTTCAGGCGTGTGACCAGGTACATCACCACCACGATCTCCTCGCCGAATCCATTGGCGAACGACCACAACAGTGAAGTGGGAATCTGCACCGCGGCGGTGGTCGGCACCACCACCTTGGACAGGCCGAGGTGCACCGCGGCGACGTAAAACGCCAGGCCAGGTAGCCCGATCAACGCCGCGAACCCGGCCCCGCGCCACATATCCGCCCAGCGGGGCCAGCGCCAGCGCTCCTCCAAAAGGAACCATGCCAGCCCGCCCCACGCGAGAAGCGTCAGTGCGGAAGTCGCCTGCAGTGCCAGGTCCAGCCAGGGAATCGACGAGGCTGCGTCGTGGATGGTGGTGCTCTGTTGGTTCAGCGGGGCTTTCAGCAGCGAGTCCACAAGCCGAAGCGCCGCACGCAGCCCCGCGGTGCCGAAGGTGACCGAGAGGACGAGCACGATTTCGAGCTTCAGGCGCCGAGTCATGCGCTAACTTTAACGCCATGCAGGACTCGTGGGCGCGCACTATCGAGCAGGTTGTCGGCCAGGAGTACCCCGCCGCCATGCACCATGAGCAGGCCGGCCCCGGTCACCCCGACCCGCGGACGCTGCACCCGGCGTTTTGGGGGTCGTACGACTGGCACTCGTGCGTGCATATGCTCTGCACCGCGGTGAAGATGCATTTGCGTGTCGACGACCACAGGCTCGCCGACCTCCTCGATGAGCGCCTGACCAAAGACAACGTCGCCGCCGAGGCCGAGTATCTGCGCACCCACCCGCTTTACGAGCGCCCGTACGGCTGGGCGTGGGCGATGCAGCTGGTCAAAGTGTGCCGCGGTACCCGGTGGGAGGGCTCGCTCGCGCCGCTTGAGGCCCAGCTGGAGCGCAACATCGCCATGTGGCTGGGCACGCAGCAGTGGCCGGTGCGCCACGGGGTGCACTCAAACTCGGCGCTGGCGCTGCTGCTCATCCACGATGCTGCACCTGCGCTGCACGAGCTGGTGGAGCGCACCGCCGAAGCCTGGTTCGGCGACGACCGCGCCTACCCGCACGCGTGGGAGGTTTCGGGCCACGATTTCGTTTCCAACGGCCTGGCCGAGTCCGCGCTGATGCGCCGGGTGCTACCAGCCGAAGAGTTCCCCACTTGGCTGGACGGTTTCCTCGCACCCGAGGCGTTCGAGTTCTACACCGCGCCGATCCAGGTCACGGACCCGGAGGACGGCCAGCAGGCCCACCTCATCGGGCTCATGCTCACCCGCGCCTGGTTGCTGCGCGAAATTGGTAAGCCGGAAGGAACACAGGTGCTTATCGACGCAGCCGCGCCCCACCTGACCGGCGACAACTTCATGGCAACGCACTGGCTGATCACCTACGCGGTCCTCGCGGAGGACGCGGCGGCAAACAGACCAACCAGCTGACATTCGTGTACAAACGTGGCTATGCGATCCGGTGAGAGTCCAATGACCCGCGTCGCCTACCTGGGCCCTGCCGGCACTTTCACAGAAGAAGCAGCGCTGCGCTTCGGCATCGAGGGCGCGCAGTACCTGCCCGTTGATTCGCCGGCCGCGGCTCTTGCCGCCCTGGACGCGGGCGAGGCAGAGTACGCTGTGTGCGCGATTGAGAACTCCATCGACGGCGCGGTGACCACCACCATGGATGCGCTCGCCGCAACCCCGAGCGCGCGCATCGTGGGAGAGACCGAGCTCGCCATCGCGTTCGCCGTCATGACCAGGCAGGGCCAAGCACTTGATAGCGCCCTCCGGCTCGCCACCCACCCCGTCGCCCACCAACAGGTCAAGCGCTGGGTGGCAACACACGCGCCACGCGCGGAGTTCATCCCTGCACCGTCCAACGCTGCCGCGGCGAAGATGGTCGCCGACGGCGCGGCCGACGTGGCCGTCGCCCCGGAGCGGGCGGCGGCGCTGCACGGGCTGGAAATCCACGCCCGGGGTGTCGCTGACGCGGAGACGGCGCGGACGAGGTTCGTGCTCGTCGCAAAGCAACCTGCCCTGCCGGAACCCACCGGCAACGACCGCACCGCAATTGTCTTCCGCATCAAGAACGAGCCCGGCTCCCTGGTGCGCGTGCTGCAGGAGTTCGCCGCGCGCGGGGTGGACATGACGCGCATCGAGTCGCGGCCCACGCGCGAGGAGCCCAACACCTACGACTTCTTCGTGGACCTCGCAGGCCACGCAAATGACGCGGCGGTGGCGGCCGCGCTGGAGGCTGGCGCCGCGCACACCACCGCGATGCGGCAGCTTGGCACCTGGGCGCGCACGGGGCGCTAGTCCGGTGAGCGGGTTCTAGCCCCAGCCGAGGGCGTGGAGCTCGTGCTCCGCCAGCCCGAAGTAGTGGCCCACCTCGTGCAGCACGGTCACCTTCACCTCGTGGCGCAGCTGCTCCTCATCGGAGCAGATCGCCTCGAGGGCGTTTTTGTACACGAACACCGCGTCCGGAAACAACCCGGAGTGGTTCGAGTGCTGCTCCGTCAGCGGCACGCCCTCGAACAGGCCCAGCAAGGTCGGGTCGTCCGGGTTGTAGTCCCGCGCCAGGATCACCATGTTTGTCATGTACTGGGCGAAGTTGTTCGGGATGGTGTCCAACGCGTCGTTGATCATCTCCTCGAACGCCTCGTCGCTGACCGGGCGCATGGGCTACTGCACCGGAGCCTGTGCCGGGGCGGCCGGAGCCTGCTGTTCCCGCAAGGGGCGGCGCTGGGGGCGCTCGGGGGGCGGAGCATCGTCGATAAGCAAGTGCTCACGGCCCTGCGTCGCGGACCCGGTGAGGTTGGCGAAGCCGCCCTCCGGGCGCGAGAACATCAGCGCGCAGTTCACGCTGCGGGAGCCGCCCTCCCAGGCGGCGGGGGTCTGCGTGGTCCAGAACGGGCGCAACGCGATCTGGTAGAGGTTTTCCTCGCTGCCCATGTAATCCTGCGCCGCCTGGGTGCACACGTCCTGGAGGTGCTTGTCCTGCTCTTCCACGGCCGGCGTGTGGTCCGGGAAGACCTGCTCCAGCGAGACCTGGCTGGTGATCTCCAGCTGGTGCGGGTCCGCGCACTTGACCGCGGTGAGCGTGTTGGACGCGTCGATGGCCACGCACTGGCCCGCCTCGAACACGCGCGCCTGGTCCTGGTCAGCCACCCGCCCCGAGGTCAGGATCGGCTCGCCGGCGCGGTTGGTCTCCTGCAGCCCGCACAGCATCGTGCGGTCGCCGCGGGCCCACGCGTCCGCCGGCGGCAGGATCGGGGCGATGGAGTAGCGGCCGTTCGGGTCGTACTTGCCGCCTAGGTACCGGAAGGTGCCGGCGCCGCACAGCTCCTCGCGCAGCTGGGCCTGGCGCGTCGGGTTCGGCATCGGCGCCTCCGGGCCGAACTCGGAGGTGGGGTAGGTGGCCAGATTCTGGCGTAGGGACACCTCGAAGCGGTGCTCGCCCTCGCAGTCCGCCTGCTCGAAGCCGGAGATCGTGCCGTCTTCGGCCACCTGCCAGGTCAGGCAGGCCCCGGCGTCGGCGGTGGTGAACGTCGTCACCTGATCGGGCGAGACGGTGGAACTGGCGGTGGTGGAGGAGGCCTGGGTGCCGGTGTCAGTCTCCGAGGTGTCGGCGGCGAGCGTGTACGTGCCCGCGCCGACGGCGCCCGCCAGTGCGGCGATGAGGAAGGAACGCAGCGCGCTCTGTTTCGAAGCCATGGCGGCCCATTATTCCACTTCTCGCGCTACCCGAGTAGTCAGCCGGTAGCGGTCCGTGCGGTACACCGAGGAGCAAAACTCCACGTTGTGCGTGCCTGACCGGGCGAAACGCACGATGTGCAGCAGGGCTGTGTCCGGGTTGACGTCCAGCAGCGGGGCGTTGTCCGGCCCGGCGGTGACCGCGGTGACGGTCTGCTCCGCCTCCGTGACCCCGAGGCCGTAGTGCTTTTCCAGCAGGGTGTAGACGGAGTGGTAGACGTCGTTTTCCAAAAGGTCCGGCACGAGCGTGGCGTTGTACCAGGCGTCGTCCACGGCGTACGGTTCGCCGTCGCCAAGCCTCAGCCTGCGCAAACGGATGTGCGTGGCGGTGGGGGCGGTGCCGAAAAACTGCGCGACCTCCTCCGGCGGGGTGGTGCGCTCGCACAGCAAGATGCGTGACGACGCCTCCACGCGCTGCGCCCGCATCTCATCCGAGAAACTTGCCAGGTGCAGACGCGACACCAATGGTGCCGGGGCGACGAACGTGCCCTTGCCGCGCACGCGGCGCAGCCGGCCCGCCGCCACCAGATCTCCGATCGCGCGGCGCACCGTGATGCGGGAGACGCCGTACTCCTCCTCCAGCGCGCGCTCGCCCGGCAGCGGGTCGCCCGGGGAGAACTCCTCGGCAATGCGGGACTCCAAAAGCGAGCGGAGCTGCTCGTGCTTGGGCACAGGGCCGTCTGCGATCGGGAGGGTCATACGCCCACCATAGCCCACTGGTTATGACCGGACGCTGTTGTGCCGTTGCTGCGTCGGCAGACAATGTAAGGTGAACAAGCGTGATTGATCTGAAGCGTGTGCGCGAAAACCCCGAGGCCGTCCGCGAGTCCCAGCGAGCCCGCGGCGAAGACCCTTCGCTTGTGGACGAGTTGCTGGCCGCCGACGAAGCCCGCCGCGCCGCCATCCAGAAGGCGGACGAGCTGCGCTCCGAGCAGAAGGCGTTTGGCAAGAAGATCGGTCAGGCCGCCCCGGAAGACCGCCCGGCGCTGCTGGAGGGCTCCAACGAGCTCAAGGCCCGCGTGAAGGAGGCCCAGGCGGCGGAGGCTGAGGCGCAGGAGAAGCTGGAGAAGCTGCAATACTCTATCGCCAACATCATCGAGGGCGCCCCGGCCGGCGGCGAGGAGGACTTCGTCGTCCTCGAGCACGTCGGCGAGGTACCCGAATTCGACTTCGAGGTCAAAGACCACCTGGACCTGGCGGAACCGCTCGGCATCATCGACATGAAGCGCGGCACCAAGGTCGGCGGCGCGCGCTTCTACTACCTGGCCGGCGACGGCGCCTGGCTGCAGCTGGGCATGCTCATGCTCGCCGCACAGAAGGCGCGCGAGGCCGGGTTCACGCTCATGGTCCCGCCGGTGCTGGTACGCCCGGACGTCATGCAGGGCACCGGTTTTTTGGACGCGCACGACGAGGAGATCTACTACCTCGAGCGCGACGACATGTACCTGGTGGGCACCTCCGAGGTGGCCCTAGCCGGTCTGCACCAGGACGAGATCATCGACCTGTCGGACGGGCCGCTGCTCTACGCCGGTTGGTCCTCCTGCTTCCGCCGCGAGGCCGGCTCCTACGGCAAGGACACCAAGGGCATCCTTCGCGTCCACCAGTTCGACAAACTGGAAATGTTCGCCTACTGCAAGCCAGAAGACGCTGAGGAAATACACCAGAAGCTGCTCGGCCTAGAGCGCGACATGCTCGCCGCCGTGGAGGTGCCCTACCGCATCGTCGACGTCGCGGCCGGCGACCTCGGCTCATCCGCCGCCCGCAAGTTCGACACGGAGGCGTGGGTGCCGTCGCAAGGCACGTACCGCGAGCTAACCTCCACCTCCAACTGCACCACCTTCCAGGCGCGCCGCCTGCACACCCGCTACCGCGACGCGGACGGCAAGACCCAGACCGCCGCCACCCTCAACGGCACCCTGGCTACCACCCGCTGGCTGGTAGCCATCCTGGAGAACAACCAGCAGGCGGACGGTTCCGTGCGTGTTCCCGAGGCGCTGCGTCCGTGGCTGGGCAAGGAAGTGCTCACGCCCTAATGGATACGCGCCGATACCGCGGTTTCACGGTCCCGCGACTCTACGAAGGCGTCGTCGCTAACCGCAACGAAGCAGCAGAGAGGTTTTACCAGGGCCTCGTCGGCTTCGCGCGTCGCCTCATGCGCGCGGCAAACATCGAGGTCACGGTCATCGGCGCCGAAAACATCCCGGCAAAAAGCGGCGCGTTACTCGCTGGTAACCACACCGGTTACGCCGACTTTATCCTGATGGGCACCGGGCCCTACCTGCACGGCGAGCGGCTCGTGCGGTTCATGGCCAAAAAGTCCGTCTTCGACGTGCCCGTGTTGGGCTGGCTGCTCAAGCTGATGAAGCATGTGCCGGTGGACCGGGCTCGCGGCGGCGCCTCCATCGCGTCGGCGGTGCAGATGCTGCGCGAGGGCAACCTCGTTGGCATCTTCCCCGAGGCCACCATCTCGCGGTCGTTTGAGCTGGCCAACTTCAAAACTGGCGCCGCGCGCATCGCCCACCAGGCTGGGGTGCCGCTCGTGCCTTGTGCGATCTGGGGCTCGCAGCGCATTTGGACCAAGGACCTGCCCAAACACTTCCGCGACGTGCCAGTCATCGTGCGCTACGGCGAGCCCGTCGCCCTCACCGGCGACGCCGAGGCGGACACCGCCGAGCTGAAGCGCCAGATGCAGTCCCTACTTGACGCCTCACGGTCCGAATACGCCTCCCTCTACACCGACGGCGCGGGCGAGGCATGGATGCCGGTGGCGCTCGGCGGCACCGCGCCCACGCCGGAGGAGGCTGAGGGACTCTACGCGAAGGAACGCGCTGAGCGCGAAGCGAAGAAGCAGCGTAGGAAGTGACAACATGAACGCCGCCCCGCGCCTGATCATCTCCGACATCGACGGCACCTTCATCACCTCCGCCGGACGAGTCACCGACCGGTTGCGCACAGTGATCGTGCGCGCCGTCGAATCCGGCGCGCACTTCGGACTGGCTACGGGCCGTCCGCACCGCTGGCTCATTCCCGTGCTGGAGCAGCTGCCGATCGCGCCGGTGTGCGTGTGCGCCAACGGCGCCGTGGTTTACGACCCCGCTTCGGACCGGGTGCTGCACGCCTACGAACTCGCACCGGCCGCGATGGCCGAGGTCGTCGAGGTGGCGGAGCGCGTCCTCGACGGTGTGCCGCACGGTTACGGTGTGGAACGCGTCGGCTCGTCCGGGCTCGACCCGGAAGAAGAGTGCTTCATCATCACCCCCGAGTACAACCGGGACGCCTGGGACAGCCAATTCGGCGTCACTGACACCCAAACGCTGATCAGCCAACCCGCCGCGAAACTGCTGGTGCGTTGCTCATCCATGACCTCGGCGCAGATGTTCGAGCTCATCGCCCCCGAGGTGGACCCGGAGCTCGCTCACGTGACCTACTCCATGGACGAGGGCCTGATCGAAGTGTCCTGCCCCGGCGTGGACAAGGCCGCCGGCGCGCGCTACCTGGCCGAGCGCTACGGCGTCACCGCCGCCGACGCGATCGCATTCGGCGACATGCCCAACGACCTCGAGCTTCTGCGCTGGGCCGGCCGCGGGGTGGCCATGGCCAACGCCGCGCCCATGCTTCACGACGCCGCCGACCACGTCACCGCCACCAACGACGAATACGGCGTCGCGCAAGTGCTCGAGCGCTGGTTCTAGCTCGCCTTTTTTGCTAGCTCGGCCAGCCAGACCCGGTAGGGAGTGTCCAGCCGGTTCGCCAGCTGGTGCACACCCGGGCGCTGGTCAATGGCGTTCTGGATCTGCGCGATGAACTCCCCGGTGCCCGCCCCGTCCCACCCGACCCTGCGCACCACGGCGCCTTGATTCTGGAGTTGGGTTTCGCGGTGGCGTTCCCGTCGTAAAGCTTCTGCTGCATCCCCGAACACCCCGCTGTTCTTCTCCAGCCCGTCCGCCTCGAGCACGATAGACCCGTTGATGAGCACGTCCGCCCAGGCGACGGTGGGCCACCCATCTGCCTCAGTGATGCGGAACCCCACCTGGAACTCGATGGTCTCCGCCCCCGTGAGGCGGCCCTGCGCGATCGCGCGCAAAATCGCATAGCGCACGATTGTCTCCAACGCGCTCGCGGACGTGTCGGCGGAGTAGCAGATCAGTTCACGGAACGCCTTGATGCCGCGGGCGCGGGTGAGCGTTTCGGTCTTTTCCAGCAGGTAGTCCGTGGTGAGGTGCTCGTGCTTGAAGCGCGCGGACTCGATCTGCACCAGCGCCTCGATCGGGCCGTAGTAGCGGAACGAGTCAAACATGGCTCGTATCGCTGTCGCGGTGCGGATGCCGTTGTGCTCCACGAACTCGGCCGCGCGGAGGAGGCCACCGTGATACACCTTGCGCGGATCCTTGTCACCCCAGGTCCGTGAGTTGCCGGGCAAGGCGAGATCCACCTTTGTTACCCAAGTCTTTGTGGAAAGTTCAAGCCACCGGGCAGCGGCCGGGCCTGTGATAACTGCTGTCTTGCACCGCGAAGCGATGTCCTTGATCAGCTGGATTTCTGCGTCTCGTTTCTGCTGTAGATCCCCCATGCGCCCACTATGCCTTTCGTGGTCGGGCGGGTGAAGGTGGATCTTGTCGATTTCAGTGGACAGTGGTGTCTACACACTTTTTGGACACGGAGTCTGGTGACTTTTTGGACATGTCTGTGTGGGGGTCCCCGCTGGTGGTGGTGTGAATCTGCGAGTTGCGCTGATCTGCTAGTTGGCCGGGAGACGCAACTAGCAGATCAACTGTCCAAGTTTGTGTTTGCCCAGGTGTTATTGAATGCCGTTGTCGGTAAGAGCATGATCTGCTAGTTCGGGGCCAGGCTGATGCGGGGACAACTAGCAGATCAGCGACAACTAGCAGATCTGCACCCTCGCCCCTGTCCACGATCCCGCAAGCACCCGGCCACCGGATAGACACCCCCGCCCCCGCCCGTAGAATCACGCGCATGGCTTTGATTGCGGCGATTGACCAGGGCACGACGTCGACACGCGTGTGCATCACAGGCACCGACGGCAAGGTCGTCGCTCAGTCGCAGTTCGAGCACGCCCAGCACATGCCGCAAAAAGGCTGGGTGGAGCACGACCCGATGGAGATCTGGCGCAACACGCGCCGGGCGTTGAGCGAGGCGCTCGCGGGCGAGGACATCAGCGAGCAGGACATCGACGCGCTTGGCCTGACCAACCAGCGCGAAACGGCCGTGATCTGGGAAAAGGAGACTGGTAAGCCGATCTATAACGCCATCGTGTGGCAGGACACCCGCACGAACCACGACGGTGACGCGGAGAAGTTCCTGCGTAAGACGGGGCTGTTGCACAACTCGTACCCGGCGGCGCCGAAGTGGGCGTGGATCCTGGATAACGTGCCCGGCGCCCGCGAGCGCGCGGAAAAGGGCGAGCTGCTCGCGGGGACGATCGACACTTGGCTGATCTGGAACCTCACCGGCGGCGCGAAGGACCTGGATCGCGCGCTGCACCTGACGGATGTGACTAACGCCTCGCGCACCCTGCTCATGGATTTGGAGACGCTCCAGTGGGACATGCAGCTTTGCGACGAGCTCCGCATCCCGCCGCAAATCCTCCCCGACATCCGCCCGTCGGTGGGCAATTTCGGCAAGATCCGCCCCCGCGGCCCGCTGGCTGGCGTGCCCATCACTGGCGTGTTGGGCGACCAGCAGGCCGCGCTGTTCGGTCAGGGCGGGATTCGCGAAAACGACGCGAAGATGACCTACGGCACGGGCCTGTTCATGCTGCTCAACACGGGTGGAACGCCGAGGTTCAGCGACCGCGGGCTGCTCACCACCGTGGCGTACCAGATCCAGGGCCAGCTACCGGTGTATGCGCAGGAAGGCTCGGTGGCGGTAGGAGGCTCGCTGATTCAGTGGCTGCGCGACCAGCTGGGCATCCTCGCCACCGCTGCGGAGTCCGAGACGTTGGCCAGCCAGGTCGAAGACAGTGGGGGAGTGGTGATCGTGCCGGCGTTTTCGGGGCTGTTCGCGCCGCGGTGGCGCCCCGATGCGCGTGGGGTGATCGTGGGGTTGACCCGGTTCGTCGATAGGCGGCATATCGCCCGGGCGGCGCTCGAGGCGACCTGTTTGCAGGCGCGCGAGGTGGTGTGCGCGATGGGCGGGGAGCCGAAGGCGCTGAAGGTCGACGGCGGGATGACCACGAACGACCTGCTCATGCAGATGCAGGCCGACATCCTGGGCCTGACAGTGGAGCGCCCCGCGAACACGGAGACCACGGTGATGGGCGCGGCGTCGGCGGCGGGCATGGGCATTTCGCTTATCGACGAACCGCTGACGCTCGGCCCCTCAACTACCTGGGAAAACGAAATGGCCGGCCCCGAAAGGGACCGGCTTGTCGCCGCCTGGGAGGACGCGGTGTCGCGCTGCCTCAATTTGGCATAACCGCTAGGCCCGAGCTTGCGAGGGCCTAGTTGGTGTTGATGTCCACCGTGTTGGCGGACGGGTTGTAGGTGATGAAGCCGCCTTCGAAGTCCACGCGGACGGTGTCGGCGGTGGGGTTGAACTGCTGCGTCACCGGCATGCCCAGCGGGCCGGCGTCGAGGCCCTGCTGCAGCCAGGCCTCGGCGATCTTGCCTACCAGGGCGATGATTTCGCCTTCGTTGTTGCGGGCGCCGATGCCGTTGGAGTACAGCGCCACGGCCGGGCCGGTGGGGCCGCCGACGCCGGCGACGAGCTTGCCCAAGGTGGGCTCGAGTGCGGTCCAGACCTGGGCGGCGTCGCTGGAGCCGAAGGCGTTGAGGGTAGGTGCCACGGCCGGGCTGATCTGCTTGGCTAAACCGGCTGCCTGTGCCAGCGTCAAACCTTCGAAGACCTGGGTGTCGCCGGCGGTGGAGACGGTGGGCAGCTTGTCCTGGGCCGCCAGGAACAGCAGCACCAGGCCGATGGCGGTGCCGGCCACGGTGGCGATGGCGTTCGGGTCGCCGGAGGACAGCGCGGCCAGGGTGCCGTCGGGGGTGCCGTTGCTCGGGCTGCCCTGGCGCGTCGGCGTTGGCGTCGGCGCGGTTTCGGTGGCGCGGGAGTTCGGGTTTGCCGGGGCAGCATCCATCGCGGTCGTGGTCGCCGTCGCGGTCGTGGTCGCCGTGGTGGACGTGCTGTCGTTGCCGCTCAAGCGGTCCAGGATGGAGCCGAGGCCGGAGCGGCTTCCGCCCAAGGAGCGGTACTTCGTGGCCGCAGCTGCGCGGATCACGGGCAGCTTGGAGTACAGGTTATCGCCCGGGCAGGTGTTGTAGTGGAAGTCGCGGTGGGCGTTGATGTTGCTGAACATCGCGCCCTGTCCGGCTGCGTACTTGGAGCCGCGGAAGTTGCCCTCGGCGACGTGGTAGCTGGAGCCGGTGGGGTCGAAGCCCGCGACGGCGGCCTTCCAGCCGATGATCTCGCCCATGGCGCGAAGGGCGGCCGAGGTGGGCTCGGCGGTCTGGTAGTCGCCAAGCATGGACACGCCCCAGGTGTTTTGGTTGAAGGAGCCGACGTGGGCGCCCTGCGGGCCGCGGTCCATGCCGCCGGCGCGGCCTTCGTAGATGTTGCCGTACTTATCGACGAGCGCGTGGTAGCCGATGTCGCCCCAGCCCAGGTTGTTGGTGTGGTAGTTCCAGATGCCGCGCACGATGCCCGGTGCCTCGGCCTCGGAGTAGTTGTTGGAACCGGCCGTGTGGTGCACGGTGGCGGCGGTGGTGGGCTCGGAGTAGTACGGGGTGCTGCTGCGGCCGGCGCCCCACTGCGCGCGGGTGACTACCTCGGGCATGCCGCGGGTGTAGGAATCGGCGACCGGCTGGATGCCGCCTTGCGCGGTGCCGGTGCCGCCGTCCAGGAACACGGCTTCGATGTCGTTGGCGGTGGTGGGGGCGTCGGAGACGGCGCGGCCGCCTTCAAGCAGGTCCACGTTGCCGGTGGAGACCTGGATGCGCTTAGTGCGGCCCACGTAGATCGGCTCGGTGCCGAACTTGTCGGAGCCCGCCTGCGGGTCTGCCGGATCCATCTCGAACCACTCGGACCAGGTGCCGTCGGCCTTCTGGGAGCGCACGTACGCGGCGACGTCGCGTTCGCCGGTCCAGGTCAGGCCCACGATGGAGAACTCGCGGTCGTTGGAGAATTCCTTGACCACGCGGCGCACGTGATCTTCTTCGCCACCCTGGGTGCGGATGGCGGCGTCGTCGACGGTGATGTTGTCGCCGGCCGCGAACGATGAGGTGCTGGTGTAGACCTCCGGGGCGCCTGCGCCGAGGGACTGCACCTGCAGGATGCGGTTGCCGCTGAATGCGTTGGCGGCAACGAGTGCTGTGACGAGGAGGACGGACACGATCACGGGCATGATCGCGGCCCGGGCGGGTCGGGCCGCGCCGCCCTGAATGCTGCGACGTTGCTGCACAGTAATACTCCTGGGGTTCTTGGGGTTCACTGCGAAAGCAGTGGCAAATGTGACAGAAACGAAGTGTAGTGCAAGTTCAAGTCTCAAGAAAGACTTGAGACTTCTGGGGCGTGTCGCGGCGGAGCTCCGTCGATAGGCAACTGTGCGAAAATAGGCCTCATGGCATACGACCTCATTGTTGTTGGATCGGGTTTCTTCGGCCTCACCGTGGCCGAGCAGGCGGCGAGCGAGCTGGGCAAACGCGTGCTGGTGGTGGAAAAGCGCAGCCACATCGGCGGCAACGCGTACAGCGAAAACGAGCCGGAAACGGGGATTGAGGTGCACAAGTACGGCGCCCACCTGTTCCACACCTCCAACGAGCGGGTGTGGGAATACGTCAACCGCTTCACCGACTTCACGGATTACCAGCACCGCGTCTTCGCGATGCACGACGGCACCGCCTACCAGTTCCCCATGGGACTCGGCCTGATCAACCAGTTCTTTGGCCGCTACTACTCGCCGGAAGAGGCGAAAAAGCTCATCGAGGAGCAGCGCGAAGGCCTCGACCCCGCGGCCGCGACAAACCTGGAGGAGCGCGGCATCGCACTCATTGGCAAGCCGCTCTACAACGCGTTTGTGAAGCATTACACCGCCAAGCAGTGGCAGACCGACCCCACCGACCTGCCGCCAGAGATCATCTCGCGCCTGCCAGTGCGCTACACCTTCAACAACCGCTACTTCAACGACACTTACGAGGGCCTGCCCGTCGACGGCTACGCCGCCTGGCTGGAGAAGATGGCGGAGCATGAGCTTATCGACGTCCGCACGAACACCGACTGGTTCGCCGTCGCTTCCGAGATCCGCGCCGAGAACCCGGACGCGCCCGTGGTTTACACCGGCCCGCTGGATCAGTACTTCGACTACGCCGAGGGCCGCCTGGGCTGGCGCACCCTCGACTTCGAGCAGGAAGTGCTCGAGGTCGGCGACTTCCAGGGCACTCCGGTGATGAACTACAACGACGCGGACGTGCCGTATACCCGCATCCACGAGTTCCGCCACTTCCATCCGGAGCGCTCCGAGTACCCGTCCGACAAGACGGTGATTGTGAAGGAGTACTCCCGCTTCGCCTCCGACGACGACGAGGTCTACTACCCGATCAACACCCCGGAGGACCGCGAAAAGCTTGAAGCCTATCGACGCCTCGCGGCAGAAGAATCCGAGCAGAACAACGTCCTGTTCGGCGGCCGGTTGGGCACCTACCAGTACCTGGACATGCACATGGCCATCGCGGCGGCGCTGACCCTGTTTGACAACCAGCTGCGCCCGTTCTTCGAGTCCGGCGAGCCGCTGAGCCAGCCGCGCGGGCACTAGGGGGCGGCATGGCAATTCAAGAGATTTTCGTTCACCCCGACTGTCCGGACTGCACGGGCGTCATCGCCGAGTACAACGACAGCCCGAACAGCTTCGGCGACGCGGAGCTTGTCGACGTCACCGAGCTCGGCGGTCTGAAGCGTTTCCTGCACTACCGTGACCGGCTGTCCGGTTACGCCGCCGCTCGGGACGCCGGCAAGATCGGCGTGCCCTCGAAGGTGCTCGACGGCACCACGGTGGAGTTCTTCGACGCGGTGTAGCGGCCACGGCGGCGCGGTGCCGGGGTCGCCCGGCACCGCTGCCCGGCCGACCAATTAAAACGCCGACCAGGTTGTGGAAAATAACCACGCCTCCTAGCCAGCTGATGAACGGATTATAACGAGAATGGTAGCTCCGGTCGAGTTATAGACAACTCGAAACAACTCCAAGCAACTATTCTGACCTGCGTCGATGGACTGATTTTGGGCGATTTTTGCGGTAAGTTGTTTCGGAGTTGTTTCAAACAACTTTGAAACAACTTCTGTTATTCTGAACCCATGCTCGATTCGGGTTTTGAGGGTGTGGAGGAAGCACTGTCGGCAATTGAGGTCGGAGATAGCGCTGATATCTGGGAATCCCAGGTACTGGATTTCAAGGAGGATCCCGCCGTCCACCCGATGAACAAGAACCCCGATGCGGGTCTTGTGGAGTTTCTCATCGACGAAGTTATTTGTTTCTCCAACGCCGACGGCGGAGTCGCCTACATTGTCCTTGGCGTCAATGACAAGAAGGCAGGCCCTGCTGCGTTCACTGGTACTGATCGCTCATGCGATTGGTTGGTGGAAAAGATTTACAGCAAGACGCAGCCTCATATTCAGGTCGAAGCTTCTGAAATCGAGCGCTGTGGCAAGCGTTTGATTGCGTTGCGCATCCCGCGGGGGATGGCGTTGTATCAGCGATCCAAAGGCCAGGCCAGTAAACGCGTCGGGAAAAACTGTGTTCCTTTGGGGGAGGATGAGCGTCGCAGTATTCACCTGTCCCGTTCGAACCCTGACCTGAGCGCTACTGTGTCTCGACGAAGCCCTGAAGATCTCGACCCTAAGGCAATCGAGCAGGCTAAAGCACTCCTTGCCAACCGGAAGCATGCCTTGGGTGATGACTCGCCTGTACCCCAGACGAGTCTTCAACTCTGCAGTGAGTTGGGATTGCTTACGGCCGATGGCGCGCTGACATTTGCGGCAGAAATTCTCTTCATGCAGCCACTGCACAACCGGACGGTCGTGAGACATTTGCTTCGCGACGTGCCCAGTGGCGATCCGAAAGTAACCGAGATCTCCGCACCGTTGATTACTGCGTCAGAACAGCTACGTGCGTTGATTAAGGCTCACACGTCGCAGGAGATTGCGCGAGTGCAGCTCCCGAACGGGCAAGAGTTTCCCATTCCGGCGTTTCCTGCGGCTGCTGTAGATGAAATTGTTTCTAACGCATTCGCGCACCGCGACTGGGGAGCGACCACTGCAATCGTCGTTGATCAGTCTCCGACCAGTCTGACCGTATGGTCTCCTGGTGGCCTCCCCGTAGGCGTGCCCGAGGAGCGGATTCTGACCACCCAATCGATTCCGCGCAACCCGATTCTGATGGGTGCACTGCGACAGTTAGGACTTGCTGAAGAATCTTCGCGAGGCTTCGATCGCATGTGGGTCTCCATGCTTGCTAGTGGTAGGCAAGCCCCCAGTCTGAATGCCGATGGGCCGTTTGTTGAGGTCACGTTGCCCGCCGGAAATGTCGATTCGGCGTTTATTAAGACGCTGTACCTGTTGCGTACTGAGTTTGGTGAAGCGATCTTCAAGAGTGTGGATGGGCTTTTGGTTGCGCGTCATCTAGCGAACAACCAGATTTTGATGACGTCCACGGCAGCTCGACTCATGCAAGTCCCGGAAGCGCAGGCCCAAGAAACCTTGGGGTGGTACGCAAGTCAGGGCTTCCTAGAACCTTTGCGGGATGCTCCTGAGTGGATACTGTCCGCTCGAGCTCGGACGGCCTTTGAGGGGAACGAATCTACTGCGATTGCATCCGTGACTACCGAGGACTGGATCATTGCTCAGTTGCGCGAGGGGAAGTCCCTGAACGCTCGTGAGGTTGCGAATGAACTCGGCGTAGAGCGTGAATCAGTGAGCCGAATCCTTCGCCACCTTCGAGATTTGGGTAAAGCGAAGATTGCCGACGGTAGCCCGACTCGAGGTCCGAGTGTTCGGTGGGTTTCCCTCTAAACAACTCCAAACAACTATCCTGACCTGCTCAGATGGGTTGATTTCTGGTCAGTTTTACGGCGAGTTGTTTCGGAGTTGTTTCAAACAACTCCGAAAAGGGTTGGTTAGGCGCTCAGGGCCGGGGCGACGAAGGTCGACACGAGGTACCGGTTGATGTCGGAGTGGTTGATGATGCCCGTGCCGACACCTGTTTTAAAGGCGACTAGCCGTTTGGCCAGCTATACGGGCGCCGGGGATTACGCACCTCAGTGCTTCTCTTAGGTTAGGCAAGCCTATATGGTTTGCGGAGGTAGAGAGTGCGCGGGACCGAGTCGACGAACGTTGAGATGGAGGATCAGCTTCGGCGACACCTGCTGCCGCCCGCGGTGCCCCGTACACTGACCCGCCGTGGGAACTTTCATAGCACTAATCGGCCTGCTGCTGGCCACCGTCCTTGTCGCCGCGGTAGGTGAGCGCACCGGCCTGCCGTGGCCGGCGCTTCTGACCGTGGTGGTCGCGCCGGTGATTTTCATCCCGGGCATCAACACGGTGTCCATTGATCCGCACCTGATTCTGCCGATCTTCCTGCCGCCGCTGTTGTGGTCGCTGGCCCGGCGCACGAGCTGGGGGCAGATCGGCTCGCAGCTCAACGTGGTGCTGACCATGTCGATCATCCTGGTGTTCCTCACCATCGCGGCGCTGACGGCCACGGCGATGTGGATGCTGCCGGGGCTCAGCCTGGCCACCGCGATGGTGCTCGCCGCCGCGATCGCCCCGCCGGACCCGGTGGCGGTGGACGCGGTGGCGGGCCCGGCCGGCATCCCGAAGCGCATCACCGGAACGTTGCAGACTGAGGGGCTTTTCAACGACGCCGCCTCCATCGTGACGTTCAACGTCGCTATGGCGGCCGCCGTCGCGCACGGCGAGGTCGACTTCGGCAAGGGTGTCTTGCAGTTCCTCTACGCCGCCGTCGCCGCGGTGTTGATCGGCCTTGTCGTGGGCAGGCTGGCGGCTATCTTCGCCAACTCCGTGCCGGATTCCGTGATCCGCACCGCGTTTACCTGGGTGCTCCCGTTCGCCATCTACGCAGGCTGCGAGGCCATCCACGCTTCTGGAGTCATCGCGATTGTTATCGCCGCGGTGGAGATGTCTTCGCGTTCCACCATGACCGCCGAGGACCGGCTGACCGGCCACTCCTTCTGGGAAACCGTGGAGCTGCTGTTTACCGGCGTGGCGTTCGGCCTGATCGGCATGAGCGTGCGCGACGCGTTGGACACCGCGGGCACGCACATTTGGCAGGCGGTGCAGGTGGGCGTTGTCCTGTCCGTCGTCGCGTTTGCGGTGCGCTTCGTGTGGATGTGGGTGCTGTACAAACTCAACGAGAAAAAGCACCGCACGAATATCTCCCCGCTGCGCCTGCAGGAGGTTCTGCTCATGGCGTGGGCGGGCATGCGCGGGCTAGTCACGCTGGCGCTCGTGCTGGCAATCCCGGCATCGGCGACGAGCTACCACCACGAACTCTCAGTCATCGCGTTGACCGTGCTCACCTGCACGATGGTGGTGCCGGGGCTGTTGCTGCCGTGGCTCGTCGATAAGCTTGATCTGCAAAACGGACCCGGCGCCGATCAGGCGCTCGAGGAGCTGAACCAGCGCGCCTACGATGCAGCGCGCAGGGCGGTGCGCGAGCACGGCGAGGAGTACCAGCCCGAGGCCTACGCGATGGTGCAGGAGTGGCTAATTTGTTTGCGGAGAAACGTTTGCAGGATCCGGAAGGGTCCGAGGAGCGCAAGGAAGCCTTCAAGCGCGCCCATGCTGGGGCGATGCAGATGCAGGAGGTCGCACTTCGCGCCGCTAGCCGCGAGCTGCAGCGCGCTCGGCGCGAGCGCCGCTACAACCCGTCCGATGTCGACGCGGTGCTCGTCGACCTGGATCGCCTGATCCTCGCGCGCGACCGTAAGGCCCTCACCGGCCCGAGCAGCTTGTGGGAGCCGAAGTAAGGGGCTTTTGCCTATCGACGAGCCCCAGCCCCGCCCCGTTTTCAAAATGCCAAGCAGATCACTTTCAAAACGCCAAGTGAAACCGTTTCGAAATGCAAAATGGGCAGGTCAGTGGCGGTGGTTTATGGCGAAGGGATCCGCCAAATTTTGTTCCCCAATGGTGTCACCCGGACACTCGGTTTGATGTCATGATGAAGTATAAGGGTGCGGTTTTTCGCTTACCGGCGTTTACCTTGGCCAGCAATTAGCGTTTTTGCTAATCGGCAAGCCCCCCCACTTTTGTTAAGTTAGGCAATCCTATATAGTCCATGCGGTGAGTTTCCGGCCCTTCCTTGCAACAGTCGTTCGCAGCGAGCGCATCGCACCGAATTTTCAACGTGTGACGTTCACCGGTGTCGACGCAATGGGCCCCGCTGTGCCCATCATGGATTTGCGGATCAAGCTCATCATCCCGTCGGCGGCAGGGCTTGTTGATTTGCCGGCCGAGGGGTGGTGGGACCTCTGGCGCGCCATGCCGGAACACACGCGCGGGCATCTCCGCACCTACTCCATTCGCGCCCTCCGGCGCAACGACGGTGACCCGGACGAACTCGATGTGGATTTCGTGCTGCACGGCCACAACGCTGGGCCGGCCTCCGCGTGGGCGGAAAGCGCGCTGCCCGGGCAGGCGCTGTGGATCATCGGGCCGACCCGCGATGACGCGACTGGCGTCGGTATCGAATTCGCTCCCGGCGCTGCCGCGGCTGCTCGACTGTACGGCGATGAAACTGCCCTTCCCGCGATCTCCCGAGTACTGGAGGACTGGCCCGAAGACCTCGCCGGTTCCGCTGACATTGAGGTGCCGGCTGGCAACAGCCTTCAAATCGATGCGCCTGCCCACGTTGATGTCCGTTGGCACTTCCGCACCGAGCCCGAAGTCGGGCATGGGGACAAGCTCTACGCGCAGCTTAAACAGGACATTGAGCCGCTGCGGGGCCCAGCAGCTCCCACCACCGATGAGCCCGATAACGACGGTGGCCTCCAGCGAGACAATGTCTGGGAAACCCCGACGTATTCGGGAAGCGGGGAACCCATCAACAGTGGGGCGGGCGCGTCCGGACACACCTACTACTGGATCGCCGGCAAGAACACTTCGGTGAAAGCGATGCGCCGCCTATTGGTTAGAGAGGCGGGGTTGCCGCGCGAGCACATCTCGTTCATGGGGTATTGGCGGTGACAGACCATGAGTGCGACTAGACACGCGGGATTCGCCATTGCGCTCGGGATTTCGGCTGTCGCCGCGGTGTTGCTCTCGCTCGCCGTCGGCGCGCGGCAGATGGGCGTGACAGAAAGCGTCAGCGCTGTGCGTGACGGGCTTGCCCTCGCGTTCCACACCGAATCTGGGCAGGTCAGCGAGGAAGCGCAAGTGGTTGCCCAACTGCGGGTTCCACGCACGCTGCTCGGACTGCTCGCCGGCTCGGCGCTAGGCACAGCGGGAGCTCTGCTCCAGGGGCACACACGCAACCCGCTGGCTGACACAAACCTGCTGGGCATCGCCCCGGGGGCGGCGCTTGCGGTGGCTGCAGCAACCGCCGTGTTCGGCTCGCTGCCGGTGCTGGTCGCGGTGGGGGTCGGTTTCCTCGGCGCGACAATGGCGGTAGCGCTCGTCTTCGCACTGAGCGCGCGAAGCCGCGGATCCACCCCGATCACGGTAGTACTCGGCGGGTCCGCGCTCGGGGCGGTGTGTTCCGCGCTGACCAGCGGCATCGTGCTCACCAGCACGCAAAGCCTCAATGACATGCGGTTTTGGACGGCGGGCTCCGTCGCGGGCCGGGACATGCACATCGTCGCCGCCGTCGCCCCGGTCATACTGGTCGGCCTAGTCGCCGCGTTCGCCACGGCGAACCGGGTGAACATGGTGAACCTGGGCGATGACGTCGCGCACTCCCTCGGCGTCAACGTCGCGGCTGCACGCGCGGTGGGAATCCTGCTGGTCGCCCTGCTTGCCGGTGCAGCTGTGGCGGGGGCGGGCCCGATCGGGTTTGTCGGCTTGGTCGTGCCGCATATCGTCCGCTCCCTGACCGGGCCGGATTACCGGCTGGTGCTGCCATGCTCCGCGCTTGCCGGTGCGACGCTGCTGCTCCTCGCGGATGTCGCCGGCCGAGTCATCGCCCGCCCCGGTGAGCTGCAAGTTGGCATCACCCTCGCATTCGTCGGCGCCCCGTTCGCCCTGTACCTGCTGCGGAAGGGGGCGAAGCTGTGACCCGCACGTTCGCAGTCAATGTCGTGCTCGCGGCGTGTGGGCTCGCCGTCGCGCTCGGTGGCATCATGGTGGGTGAATTCGGGCTTGGGCTTCGCGACGTCCTCGCCGCCCTGACCGGACAGTCCACCGGCATGGCCCGCACCGTGGTCGTTGAATGGCGCCTGCCGCGTGTTGCCACGGCGCTGGCGGTGGGGGCCGCGCTCGGATTCGCGGGCGCGATCTTTCAGACGATCACTCGTAACCCGCTGGCCAGCCCAGACATCCTGGGCGTTGTTTCAGGTGCGTCGGCGTTCGCACTTACAGCACTGCTCGCGGGTGGCGGTACCGGGGTGCTGCTCAGCGCGCTCGGAGTGCCGCTGAGCGCGTTTGTCGGCGGGATAGCGGTCTCCTTGGCGATGTGGTGGCTCAGCCGCGCCGGCGGGCTGGGATCGTTCCAGCTCATCTTCGCCGGCATCATCCTCAACGCCCTGGCGGTGGCGTACAACTCCTTCCTCCTCGTCCGTGCCGACTACCGCGATGTGGGCAAAGCCCAGGCGTGGGTGACAGGCTCTGTCGGATCCTCGGGGTGGGGTGACGCCGCCGCTGTGTTGGTGGCGCTTGCGCTGGTTGTGCCGCTGCTGCGCTGGGCGTCATTCCAGCTCGAAGCCCTCTCTCTCGGGGACGACACGGCTGCGGGGCTGGGCGTCGATCCGCGGCGTACCCAGCTTGTGCTCATGGTGCTTGCCGTGGCGTTGACATCGACGGCGGTGGCGGCTTCAGGTCCGATTGCTTTTGTGGCGTTTGTGGCGCCGCACGTGGGCCGTCGATTAGCAAATGCCCCCACGCCCCCACTTGGCACCGCCATGATTGCCGGCGCGCTGATCGTCGCCGGTGCGGACCTCGCGGTGCGCACCGTTGTGCCGGGAGACTTACCGGTAGGCGTGGCCACGTCAGCGTTCGGCGGGGCGGCCTTGCTCTACGCGCTGATGCGCGCGACCAGAAAGGTGACCTTGTAATGCTTCACGTGCGTGATCTCACCGTCAGCTACGGTGCGGCAACGATCATCGACGGGCTCGGCCTCGACGTCCCGCGCGGCGGCGTCACCACCATCGTCGGGCCGAACGGCTGCGGTAAATCAACGTTGTTGCGCGCGGTTGCTGGCCTCATCCCGCGTGAGCGCGGGGAGGTGGTCCTGGACGGCCGAAACACCGCGGAGATGAAACGCCGCGAGATCGCCCGCACGCTCGCGGTGCTGCCGCAAACCCCCGTAGCGCCGGACGGGCTGACGGTGCGTGACCTGGTCGGGCGCGGGCGCCACCCGCACCAGACGTGGCTGCGCCAGACCTCGGAGAAAGACAGCGCGATGGTGGACGAGGTGATGGAGCTGACTCAGGTGGCCGAGTTTGCGGAGCGTCCGCTCGAGCGGCTCTCGGGTGGTCAGCGGCAGCGCGCGTGGATCGCGATGGTGCTCGCCCAAGACACCCCGCTCGTGCTTTTGGACGAGCCGACCACGTATCTGGACCTTTCCCACTCCGTCGAGTTACTTGCGCTTATTCGCCGTCTCGCCGATGACATGGGGCGCACCGTGGTCATGGTGCTGCACGATTTGAACCTCGCGGCGCGTTTTTCCGACCAGTTGGTCGTGATGAAAGGCGGCGAGGTCCAAGCGGCGGGCACGCCCGCCGAGGTTGTGTCGGAGCAGTTGCTTGCCGACGTATTCTCGCTGCCCGCCGTGGTCGCCGAGGACCCGGTGGCAGGAGGGCCGCTGATCGTGCCCCGCTAGCGCGCTCTAGAGCTCCTGGTCAATCTGTGTGATCGCGTACGGGATGGTCAGCGGGTTGGGCATGCTCATCGCGTTGGCGGTGTCGGTGTCGAGCCAGTGCACGCCCCCGCGCGTGTTGACGTCGAGGTTCGCAAACGAGGCATCGTTTTTCAGCGCGTCGATCGCGTCGTAGTAGTCCAGGATGAACACGTAGTCCACGTCATTGAGGTCGGAGTAGTTCTCGGGGGACCAATCGATGAAGAAGCTGGATCCGTCACCGTTGAACTTGTCCGGGATGGTAAACCCGAGCTTTTCAATAAAGGAGCCGCGGCCGTCGCCTGCCGTGTACACGCCGAGCTTGCCGTCGTAAGGCATCCCGATGACTGCGGTCTTGCCCTGCAGCTCCGGATGCGCCTGCCGGAAGTCCGCGAAAGCCTGCTCGGATTCTGCGATGAGCTTGTCGCCCTCAGCTTCCTGACCCAACGCCGCCGCGATCTCCTTAATCTGCTCGTCCCACGGCACCTGCCAGTCTTCGTGTTGGTCGGAATGGAAGGTCGCCGGCGCAATCTGCTGCAGCAGGGCCTGCTTGTCGCTGTCGAAACCGCTGTTGACTGCGATGATCTTGGTCGGATCGAGCGCTGCGACCTGCTCAGCGGTGTCGGTGCTGAACTCGGTGGTGGTGTTGCGGATCGGGTTCGGCTCGGCGGTGAGCTTGTCTTTCGCCCACGGTCCGAGGCCGGACGGATCGCCCGAGCCCTCTGCCTCCCAGGTGGCGTAGCCGACCGGTTGCTCCCCCAACGCGAGGACGGTGTCCACGTCGCCAAGCCCCAGCGTGACAATGCGGTCGTTCGACCCCGCCGCGTCGGTGTGCTGGCCGTGCTGGCCGGAGTCTGCGGACTCGCTGGAACAGCCGGTGAGCAGCAGCGCAGCCGCAGCGAAGGTAGCAGTCAGCCGCTGAAGCGACAGTGGGGAAGTGCGTTTCAAGGTTCGCCCTTTCGGTCGGGAACGAAAGCACCCTGGGTTAGGTGTGCCTAAGCTAACGTGAATAGCTTAGGGTACACAGCCGCCACCGGGCAACACCTAGGTGGCCCGGGCTTTAGCGGTGCTGACCGTCGCCGAACTCGCGGCGGAAGTTGCCGTCCCAGTCGTAGTCCGCGCCCGGGTCCTGGGTGCCGAAGTTTCCCTGCTCGAGGGGGGCCTGCTGCTGGTAAATGCTGCTCTGGATGCCCATGAGCATGAACACCGCACCGGTCACCGCGCCTGCGATGCCGATGAACACGGCGGTGGAGCCGGTGAGGAACGCGAACGAGAGCACGGCCACCACGATGCAGGCTGCGCCGATGGCGTAGTTGCGCGCCGGCGAACCGGAGCCGTTGCGTGGTCCACCTACGGGGTCGTGGGGGAGACCGTCGTCGTTGTATCCCTTGAACTGCATGATTCGCAGCCTACGGGAGAAGCGCCGTTATTGGCTGTTGAGTTTTCCGGAAAGGTGCTCCAAGCGGTCCTTGCTCGGCCCGTCGAGGCCGACGATGGTGACGGTCTTGCCTCGTTCCTCGAACTTGCGGGTGACGGAGTCCAACGTGGCCACGGTGGAGGCGTCCCACACCTCGGCCGCGCTCAAATCGAGCACGATGTTCTCTGCAGGGTCGGTGTAGTCGAACGCGTAGACTAGGTCGTTGCTGGAGGCCCAGAACAGCTGGCCGTGGATGCGGTAGGTGCGGGTGTCCACCTGCCCGTCGTTGGTGGTGTCCTCGGCGGAAACCTGCTCGACGGAGGCGAGGTGTGCGACGCGGCGGGCGAAGGTGATCATCGCGGTGATCACGCCGAGCACGACGCCGACGGCGAGGTTGCTGGTGGCAAGCGTTGCTACGACGGTCACCAGCATCACCACGGTCTCTGACAACGGCATGAATTTCAACGTGCGCGGGTGCACCGAGTGCCAGTCGATGGTGCCCACCGACACCATGATCATGATCGCCACCAGCGCCGCCATCGGGATGGTGCCCACAACATCGCCCAGCACGAGAATCAGGATGAGCAGGAATACGCCGGCCAGCAGCGTCGACAGGCGGGTGCGCGCCCCGGATTCTTTGACGTTGATCATGGTCTGGCCGATCATGGCGCAGCCGCCCATGCCGCCGAAGAGGCCGGAGGCGATGTTCGCCACGCCTTGGCCCCAGGATTCGCGGGTTTTGTCGGAGTGGGTGTCGGTGATGTCGTCTACAAGCTTGGCCGTCATCAACGACTCCAGCAGGCCCACGATTGCCATAGCCAGGGAATACGGCGCAATAATCTGAAGCGTCTCCAGTGTCAGCGGCACGTCCGGGACGAACAGTCGCGGCAGGGAATCCGGCAGCTGCCCCATATCCGACACAGTGGGGATGCGGAATCCAGCAAGCCCCGCGACAGCGCTGATGACGATGATGGTGATCAACGGGGCGGGGATGGCGCCCGTAAGCTTCGGCCACCCGATCATGATCGCGATGCCAGCTGCGACGAGGACGTAGACGACCTTTGGTACGTCGATAAGATGCTCCAGCTGCGCGGTGAAGATCAAAATACCCAGTGCGTTGACGAAGCCGGTCATCACCGACCGCGGGATGAAGCGCTGCAGCTTGGCCACCCCGAGCGCCGCGAGCACGACCTGCAGCACGCCCGCCAGCAAGACGGTCGCGATGAAGTAGTCCACCCCGTACTCGCGGGCCACCGGGGCGATGACCAGGGCGACGGCACCCGTGGCGGCCGAGATCATCGCGGGGCGCCCGCCGGTAAAAGCGATGGTGATGGCCATGACCACCGAGGCGAACAGCCCGAGCGCCGGATCCACGCCAGCGAGGATGGAAAACGCGATGGCCTCAGGGATGAGAGCCAACGCGACGGTAAGTCCCGCCAGCACCTCCTTGCGCAGGCGGGTAGGCGACGAAAATGCGTAGCGGAAGGACTCCACAACCCCCGTCGGAGCGGGCGGTGTGCCACGGGTCTCAGTGTGAGCGAAAGCCATAAAATTTACCGTTCTACATGCGCGGGAACCTGCGCCCTCCGGCAGGTGAGGGCGTGAAAACGTAGCTACCGTATCGGTCCTGCGCATCAAGCGCCAATGCGGCTAGCGGCGCAGACCCGTGAAATCCCGCGAGCCACACCAAGGAATCACCATTGAAGCGATTACGCTTGGTTTCCGACTGCCCACAACAGAAAGTGAGAGCTGTGGAGACGAGCAAGACCCTCGCCGTGGACACGCTGCAGCGCGTCCTCATGCCCAAAAAGGGCGAGCCGCACGACGTGCGCATGCTGTACCTGATCGAGCAGGAGCACAACAAGCAGCGTCTGCGCTGGTCCGACCGCACGAGCTTCGAGGTCCCCGCGGGCAACGAGGTCAGCTTCGAGACCTACTTCAACGCGTTTCCGGCAAGCTACTGGCGCCGCTGGTCGCAACTGGACACGGTGGTCCTGGCCATGGAGATCGAGGGCCGCGCGACCATCTCGGTTTACCGTTCGAAGCACGACGGCACGCGCGTCAGCGTCACTAACGTCGAGGCCACCGGCAGCATCGAAATCCCGCTGAAGCTGAGCAACTTCGAGGACGGCGGCTGGCTGTGGTTCGACGTCACCGCCGAAGACGACACGCGCATCGCCGACGCCGCGTGGTGCTCGCCGCAGGAGCCGAAGGAACAAGTGCTTGACGACGGCACCGTGGTCCCGCCCCAGCCCAAACAGGTGGCCGTGGGCATCCCCACGTTCAACCGCCCCCGCGACGCCGTCAACGCCCTGCACGCCCTGGCGGAGGATCCGTACGTGGAGGCGTGCATCAGCAACGTGCTCATGCCCGATCAAGGCAACCAGCACCCGGCGGACGAGCCGGACTTCGCCGAAGCCGAGAAGAACCTGGGCGGCAAACTGGAGATTTTCCAGCAGGGCAACCTGGGCGGCTCCGGCGGCTACTCCCGCATCATGTACGAGGCGCTGAACCGCACCGATGCGCCGTTCATCCTGTACATGGACGACGACATTGCCATCGAACCGGATTCCATCGTCCGCGCCGTGCAGGCCGCCCGCTACGCAGCAAAGCCGATCCTGGTGGGCGGGCAGATGCTCAACCTGCAGGACCGCTCGCAGCTGCGCACCACCGGCGAGACCGTGGACCCGGAGATCTTCATGTTCTCCGCCGCCAATCACGCCGTCTACGACCACGACTTTGCCAAGTACCCGCTGGGGTACGTGGGCACGGACGAAGAGGACCTGGACCCGAAAAAGACCACCTCGCGCCCGCTGCACCGCCGCATCGACGTGGATTACAACGGCTGGTGGATGAACCTGTTCCCGCGCGTGGTGGCGGAGAAGTTGGGGCTGCCGCTGCCGCTGTTTATCAAGTGGGACGACAACGAGTACGCTCTGCGCGCCAAGGAAGCAGGCTTCCCGACGGTGACCTGGCCCGGCGTGGCCATCTGGCACATGGCGTGGGCGGACAAGGACGACGCGATTGACTGGCAGGCGTACTTCCACATGCGCAACCGCCTCATCGTGGCCAGCATCTACGGGCCGGACAACCCGGAGGCGATGCTGAAGAACATGCAAAAATCCACCGCGAAACACTACTTCTGCATGGAGTACTCCACCATCGCCATCCAAAACGAGGCGATGCGCGACTTCCTCGCGGGCCCGGACCAGCTCTTCGACATCCTTGAATCCTCGTTACCTCGGATTCAGGGGATCCGTAAGGAGTACTCGGACGCGCAGGTGCTGCCGTCCGCGACCGAGCTGCCCGCGCCGACCGGCGCGCCGGGCGTGCCCACCAACAAGGTCGGCGGGCGCCTGGCCAAGATCAAGAAGATCCCGTGGGCCGTCAAGGCGCTGCTGCACCTGCGCAAGGACGAGGACCGCGCGCACTGGGACGCGCCGCAGCTCAACCTCACCGCCGACGAGGCGCGCTGGTACACGCTTGCCCGCGTGGACTCGGCGACCGTGTCCACCGCCGGCGGCACCGGCGTGGCCTTCCGCAAGCGGGACAAGGCACTTGCCGACGACCTGATGCGCGAGCAGAAGGAACTCCGCGCCCAGATCAAGCAGCGCTGGCCGGAACTCAAGCGCACCTACCGCGACGCGCGCGAAGAGCTGACCAGCCACGAGAACTGGGGGAAGGTCTTCGATGCCCAGTAAAGAAACCGACCTGCTCGTCGCCATCCAGGACAAGTTGTACACCCCGGAAACCGCGAAGGCCGCCCGGTGCTTGAGCTACTTCGGCGAGCACGACCTCGGTTGGCTGGCGGTGGCGGGGCTTGGCGGAGCCGTCGATAAGCGAAAGCGCTCCAAGTGGCTCGCGCTCGGTGCCGGTACCTTCGCCGCGCATGCCACGACCGTGGTGCTCAAGCGGATCGTGCGCCGCCCGCGTCCGAACGATGCGCGCGTGAAGATCGGCGTGAAAACGCCCTCGCAGCTGTCGTTTCCCTCGTCGCACGCCGCCAACACCGGCGCCGCAGCCGCGCACCTGGCGGACATCACCGGACGCAAGTGGCCGTGGCTGCTCGTGCCGGTGATGATGCTGTCGCGTAACGTGCTCGGCGTGCATTACCCAACCGACACCCTCGCCGGTGCTGCCCTGGGCGCGGTGACGGCGAAGGCGGCAATCGAGGCTGAGAAGAGGATCTAGTGGCAAACACCCGTGAACCCGTGGACGAGCCCCTGATCAAGTCGGAGCCGCACACCTCCGGCGTTGACCAGGTGATGAAGAAGGCGCCGCCGAAGAACCTCCCGGACGCGATGGTCAAGGGCCTGCGGCCCAAGCAGTGGGTGAAAAACGTTCTCGTGCTGGCCGCGCCCCTGGCCGCCGGCGCGGATGCCTTCAACTCCCGCACCGCTGTGGACATCCTCCTGGCGTTCGTGGTGTTCTGCTTCGGCGCGTCCTCGATCTACCTGATCAACGACGCGCGCGACGTCGAATCCGACCGCCGCCACCCCACCAAGCGCTTCCGCCCGATCGCCTCCGGCATGCTGCCGATCAACCTGGCGTACGTCATGGCGGCGGTGCTCATCGCGCTCTCGCTCGGCCTGTCGCTTCTGGCTACCGACGGCACGTCGCTGGCCTGGGTCATCGGCATCTACATCGCGCTGCAGCTGGGCTACTGCTTCGGCTGGAAGCACGTCCCGGTGATCGACATCGCGCTGGTGTCCTCCGGTTTTATGCTTCGCACCATGGCCGGCGGCGTGGCCGCAGGCATCGCCCTGTCGCAGTGGTTCCTGTTGGTGGCGGCGTTCGGCTCCCTCTTCATGGCATCCGGCAAGCGCTACGCTGAGCTGCTGCTGGTCAAGGAAACCGGCGCGGAGATCCGCCGCTCGCTGCAGGGCTACACCGAGACCTACCTGCGGTTCGTGTGGACGCTTTCCGCCACCGCCGTGGTCATGTCGTACGCGCTGTGGGGTTTCCAACTGTCCAACTCTGTCGAGGGTACCGCCGCCATTTGGTACCAGGTGTCCATGGTGCCGTTTGTCATTGCGATCCTGCGCTACGCCTCCGTAGTCGACGGCGGGCAGGGTGGCGCGCCCGACGAGATCGCTCTGGAAGACCGCGTTCTGCAGCTGCTCGCCGCAGCGTGGCTGTTCTGCATCGCCATGGCCGTCTACGTTGTGCCGAACTTAGGCTGGTAGGTCTTGACCCACTAACATTGTCGCAATGACAAAGACCGCCCGCCTCTCCGTGCTCGCCGCAGCCGTAGTCGCGGGCATCTTCGCGTTCTGGGGCGGATGGACCCGCCGCTGGATGTCCGACGACGGGCTGATCGTCCTGCGCACCGTGCGCAACCTGCTGGCGGGCAACGGACCCGTGTTCAATGCCGGCGAGCGAGTGGAGGCCAACACCTCCACCCTGTGGCAGTACCTGATCACCGCCGCCGGGTGGGTGACCGGCGCCCGGCTCGAAGACGTAGCCATGTGGCTCGCGCTCCTGTTCACCATCGCTGCCGCCGCGCTGGCCACCTACGCCGCGGGCCGCTACTGGGGCAAGGTCGGGCCGGTTCTCCCGCTCGGCATCATCATCTACCTGGCGCTGCCGCCGGCGCGCGACTTCGCCACTTCAGGGCTGGAGTGGGGCCTGTCGCTGCTGTGGATCGCCGGGTGGTGGGCTGCCCTGGTGGCGTGGGCGGAGCCGGTGCGCCGCCGCGCGCCGGGAGCCGGCTACTTCCTCGCCTTCTGGTGCGGAATGTCCTGGCTCGTGCGCCCGGAGCTGGCCCTCTACGGAGGTGTGACCGGCATCCTGCTCATCTGGTGTTCCCCGCGCAAAACCCCCGGCATCCTTGCCGCGGCGCTGCCTGTACCTGCCGCCTACCAGCTTTTCCGCATGGGGTACTACGGCCTGATCACCCCGCACACCGCAGTGGCCAAATCGGCGTCCGGCGCCGAGTGGGCGCGCGGGTTCGAGTACTTCGCAGACTTCGTGGGCTACTACTGGCTCTGGCTGCCCGTGCTTGCCACCGCGGCGTTGGTGGGGTGGATGATGCGGGGAACCGGAGGACGTCGATTAGCAATTGTTTTGCTTGTCACCGGCTGCGCGCTCGCCCACATCCTCTACGTCCTGCGCGTCGGCGGCGACTTCATGCACGGGCGCATGTGGCTTCTGCCCCTGTTTGCGCTGCTGCTGCCCGCGATGGCCGTGCCGATTACGCGCGTCAGCATTGCCCTGGCGACCGCCGTGGCCGTGTGGGCCGGCGTAACCATCGTGCGCGCCCACCCCATCGACTGGGAGGCGTACCAGACCGGCGAGAAAGAACTCGGCATCGTGGACGAGCGGGAGTTCTGGACGCTCGCCGTCGGCCGCGAGCTGACTGACCCGCCGCGCTACGCCGAAGATTTCCTCGGCTCCAAGCTCATGCAGAACTGGGAAGACGCCCTGGAAGACGCCATCGACGCCGACGCCGCGCAGCTCAACCTCGCCTACGTCTCGGCGGAGCCGGAGCTGTACAGCTGGTACTACCGCGACCGCGAGGACGAGGAGTCGGATCTGAGCAACCTGCCGCTGACGGCGTATCTAATCAACCTGGGAATGACCAGCATGAACGCGCCTCTCGACGTGCGCATCCTGGACACCGTAGGCCTGGCAACCCCAATCGCCGCGCGCATGCCGCGCGACCCGAAAGGCCGCGTCGGCCACGACAAATTCCTCGACCCCGCCTGGCAGGCCGCCGACACCGACACCTACCTGGACGGGCTGCCGCCGTTTATCAGCTCCATGCGCGCGAAGCAGGCGCGTGCCGCGCTGCGCAGCCCCGAAATCTCCGAACTTCTGGCCACGTCGCGCGAACCCATGAGCTGGGAGCGGTTCTGGGAAAACGTGCGGTATTCGCTTCGCGACGGCCGCACGCTGCAGCTTTCCAGCGACCCCGGCCTCTATATCGACGCCGATACCCGCCGGGCAATCCGCCGCGGGGCCAACCCCGGGATGGACGGCGCACAGATCGCCTGGCCGGTGGAGGCGCACGCTAGGAAATAGCGGAGCACGTTTCTAATTGGTAACGTAAACGTGTCTTTTGCCTGAAAACACGTTTTGAGGGGATCTATGAACTCCAAAAATTCTGTGCGCCGTAAGCTCACCGCGCTGCTGATGGCCCTGGTCACCGGCCTGGCAGCCGTGATCGGCGCCCCGCAGGCGTCAGCGGCGCACCGTGACTGGCTGCGACCCGACTCCACCGGTCACTGCGAGTGGGACCGCGTCGGGTTCTGGGTGCAGCGCTGCACCGTCTGGTCCCCCGCGATGAACCGCCACATCCCCGTCCAGATCCAGCCCGCGCAGCGCGCCGGCAACGCTGGCCTGTACATGCTCGACGGCCTGCGCGCCACCGAGATCACCAACGCCTGGGTCAACGACGTCAACGCCGCCCAGATGTTCAAAGACAACAACATCACCCTGGTGATGCCGGTTGGCGGCCAGTCCTCCTTCTACACCGATTGGAACGCCCCGGCGACCTACGACTTCAACCACCCGGTGACCTACAAGTGGGACACCTTCCTGTCCAAGGAGCTGCCGTCCTACCTGCAGACGCACTTCGGCGTCTCGCCCACGAACAACTCCATCCTCGGCCTGTCCATGGGCGGCACCGCCGCGATCAACCTCGCCGCGCTGCACCCGAACCAGTTCCGTCAGGTGCTGTCCTTCTCGGGCTACCTGACCACCACCGTCCCGGGTGCGCAGACCGCGCTTCGCGCCGCGCTTCTCGACGGCGGCATGTACAACCTCAACGCCATGTGGGGCTCCTCGCTGAACCCGCGCCGCTTTGAAAACGACCCGTTTTTGAACATGGGCAACCTCCGCGGCCGCGACGTCTACGTCTCCGCAGGCTCCGGCGTGCCGGGCCCGGCCGACGAGAAGTACCTGCCGCAGCACCGCGCATCCGGCATCGCGCTGGAAAACATTGCGAACGCCACCACCCGCGCATGGTCCGCGAAGGCCACCGTGACCGGCGTGAAGCACACCGCTGTGTTCACCCCGACCGGCCTGCACAACTGGGACCAGTTCGGTGGCCAGCTCGCGGCCACCAAGCCGCGCATCCTCAACGTGATGAACGCCTGGTAGGCGCCTACCAATCACTAACCGGCTACCGCAGCGCCTGCGGTGCGCCGGTTTTGGCCTTTTCGGGGCAAATGGTGAACCGCCGATGGTGAAAACCTGCTGTGGAGCACGGATTCACCATCGAAGATTCACCATTTGCGTGGATTGGGGCCGGATTGGGCCCGGGGCGGGGGAGGGGCTCGTCGTAACGCATCGCGTGTCGCACACGACTAAACCTTCAAGTGAAACTTAAGCTTTTGGTCGATACTCTTGTGACACCAGTAGCCAGACGAGGTAGGAGACTCATGCGAGACAACCGAACCACCCCAACGCGGCTCGCCGCCGCGGTGCTGCCCGCCGCCCTTGCCCTCACGCTGGCACCCGTCGCTGTCAGCCCCGCCAACGCGCAGTCGAGCCTGCCGGGTGACTTGTCCTCGCAGATGTCTTCGAACCGCGGCATCTCCGACGGCCTGCGCCCGCACGACCCGCCGAAGCGCACCCCGATCGAGGTGGAGACCACCCCGCAGATCCCGGGGCTGCCCGAGGGCGTGAAGGTGGACCGCATCGAGTGGATCACCAACCGCCGCGTCGCCGTGTTTATCAACTCCCCGTCCATGCCGGACCACCCGATCCAGGTGCAGATCCTGCTGGCGCGCGACTGGCACTCCAACCCGACCGCGAAGTTCCCCGAGGTGTGGGCGCTCGACGGCCTGCGCGCGCGTGACGACGAAAACGGCTGGACCATCGAGACGAACATCGAGCAGTTCTACGCCGACAAGAACGTCAATGTGATCCTGCCGGTCGGCGGCGAGTCCTCCTTCTACTCCGACTGGCAGCGCGAGAACAACGGCAAGCACTACAAGTGGGAGACGTTCCTGACCAAGGAGCTCGTCCCGGTGCTGGACAACGAGTTCCGCTCCAATGGCTCCCGCGCCGTGGTGGGCTTGTCCATGGGCGGCACCGCCGCGGTCAACCTGGCTGAGCGCAACCCGCACCTGTTCAAGTTCGTCGGCTCCTTCTCCGGCTACCTGGACACCACCACCACCGGCATGCCCACCGCGATCAAGGCGGCGCAGATGGACGCCGGCGGCTACAACGCGGAAGCGATGTGGGGTCCGCTGGGCTCGCAGGACTGGATCGACCACGACCCGAAGCTGGGCATTGAGAACCTGAAGGACATGACGGTCTACGTCTCCGCAGGCTCCGGCCGCGACGACTTCGGCAACCCGGAGTCCGTAGCAAAGGGCCAGGCCAACCCGGCCGGCATCGGCCTGGAGGTGCTGTCCCGCCTGTCCACCCAGACGTTCGTGGACTACGCCTCGCGCACCGCGGTAAAGCCGATTGTGCGCTTCCGCCCGTCGGGTGTGCACTCTTGGGAGTACTGGCAGTTCGAGATGGCGCAGGCATGGCCGTACATCGCCAACGCGCTGGAGGTGCCGGAGGCGGACCGCGGCTCCAAGTGCACCCCGGTCGGCGCGATCGCCGAGGCCACCAAGTCCGGCACGATCGGCTCCTGCGTCAACGACGAGTACGACGCGGGGAAGGACACCAAGGGCAAGGCCCAGGACTTCCGCGGCGGCACCGCCTACTGGTCCCCAGACACTGGCGCGCACGCGCTGTTCGGCGCGATCTTGGCCAAGTACAACGCGCTCGGCGGCCCGGCGGGCTGGCTGGGCTTCCCGGTCACGGGCGAGACCCCGGCACCGGACGGTGTGGGCCGCTTTGTGCACTTCCAGCACGGTTCGGTGTACTGGACCCCGGAGACCGGCGCTTACGCCATCCCGGGCGACATGTTCGCTGCGTGGGGCAAGAACGGCTACGAGGGCGGCGACCTGAAGTACCCGGTGGCCGAGGCAAACCAGGTGGGTCAGGGCTACGTGCAGAAGTTCCAGGGCGGCTTCCTCACCCGCAACCCGGACGGCACGCACTTCATCGTTCACGGCGCGATCGCGGAGAAGTACGGCGAGATCGGCACCGCCACCTCTGAGCTGGGGTACCCGACCGGCAACGAGATTGCGGTCAAGGGCGGCTTCTTCCAGCCGTTCGAGCACGGCAATATCTACTGGTCCGCGGCCACCGGCGCGCACACCATCCTCACCGGCGACATCTTCGACGAGTGGGGCAAGCGCGGCTACGAGCAGGGTGAGCTGGGCTGGCCGGTCAAGGACATGGAAAAGATTCCGGCGGGCGGCCTGACGATCGACTTCCAGAACGGCACGATCCAGCAGGTCAACGGCCGTGTTGATGTAAGGAAGAACTAGTGCGCAAGGTTGCTTTCTGCTTTGCGACGGCCGCTGCCGCCGTCGCCGTGGCCGCCTGCGGGGGCGCCACCGTGGACTCGGACGACGTGACCGACACTCCGACGGTGGCCTCCGAGGCTGAAACTGAATCCGAGACGGAAACTACGGAAACTGCAGAAACGACGGAAACGTCGGAGGCTCCGTCGTCGTCGGCTGTGGTGTCGTCGCAAAGCAAACGCGTCGACGATCAGCCGGCCCGCGAGGTGACCGACGTGCCGCAGCAAGCCAGCGCCTTCTCCCCGCAGGAAGAGGCATACCTGGCCACCCTCAGGGAAAGCGGAATCAACGTCGACGGGATTGAAGACCAGCTCACAGCTACCGGCGCTACGGTGTGCGCTGACAACCTGATCACCCGCGACGCGGTGGCAGGTCAGCTTGTGGAGCAACGCCGCACCGACATGGACGCGGCGGGCGTGGCGGCGCTGATCAGCGACACCGCCCGCGCCAACCTCTGCTCCTAGCAGTACAGAAGGGAGCCTGGGCTCATGCGCACATCGCGCAACGTATTTGTCGTCGCCGCAGTGATTGTGGTGCTGTCTTTAATCGGACTCGGGATCTACCAGTGGCGCTCCGGCGAGACCGGGCTGCCGTCGGCGGACGGCCCGCTGGCAACGTCCGAGGCTCCTGCCTCCCCGTCAGAGACGCAAGCGGCGGAGCCGGACTGGTGCCCCGCGGTCGAGTTCGTCTCCGTGCCCGGTACCTGGGAGTCCGCGGCGGACGATGACCCGTTTGCCCCGGCAGCGAACCCGGCGAGCTTCATGCTCTCGATCACCCAGCCGCTGCAGCAGATGTACGACATCAACCACGTGCGCGTGTTCACGGTGCCGTACACCGCGCAGTTCAGGAACATCCAGACGGCGCACGGCCGCGCCGAGATGACGTACGACGACTCGCGCGCCGAAGGTACCGCGAAGCTTTCCGGCGAGCTGCGGTTTGTGGCGGAAACATGCCCGTCGACGAAGTTCATCATCGCCGGGTTCTCCCAGGGCGCGGTGATCGTGGGCGACGTGGCGTCGAAGATCGGCAATAGTGAAGGTCCGATCGACCCGGAGCGGCTGCTGGGCGCGGTGATGATTGCGGACGGCCGGCGCGAAAACGGCGTGGGCGTCAACCCCGGCGCCGAGGTCGCAGGCGTGGGCGCGGAGATTGTCATGCAGCCGCTGCAGACGCTGGTGGACCGGGTCACCCCGGGCGCGACCATGACCGGCCCGCGCCCCGGCGGCTTCGGCCTGGTGGAGGACCGCGCGTTTGAGATCTGCGCGCCAGACGACACCGTCTGCGACGCGCCGAAGGGCGTGGGCAACGCCATCGACCGGGCTCACGCGCTCATCGCGGCGAACGGCAATCACGCCATGTACGCGACCAATCCGGCCGTCATTCCCGGGACCACCGTGCCGGAATGGACTGTAGGTTGGGTGCAGAACGTGGTAGAAAGTTTGTAGCCCAAAATAGTTTTGCCCCGCAAAGGAGTTACGGGTATGGATCTTCAGCAGCTCATCGCGCAGTTTTTCGACGACAAAGGCCAAATCGCGCTCCCAGAGCACTTCACCCTCCCACGCCTGAGCGAGACCATCTACCAGGCCCACCTCGCCACCGGCGGCGGTGACGCGTTGAACATCCGCGACTGGGACTACACCTCCAACCCGGAGGGTGAGGCCCGCGAGTTCACCCGCACCCAGGTCAACACCCGCATCAAAGCCGTCGCCGCGCGTCTCGCGCAGGTGGGCGAGCCGGGGGAGCGCGTGGCGATCATGGCTCCGAACTCCGCCGAATACCTCTTCGCGTTCATGGGCGCGCTGTACGCCGGACTGGTGCCGGTGCCGCTGTACGACCCGAACGAGCCCGGCCATGAAGCCCACCTGCGCGCCGTGCTTAACGACGCCAACGTGCGGCTCGTGGTGACCAACTCCGCCGGCGCCCCGGCCGTGCGCGCCTACTTCGCCGACCGGCCGGGTGCCGAGCGCCCCCGCATCCTCGCCGCGGACTCCCTGCCGGACACGCTCGCGGAGTCTTGGCAGCCCATCGCCCCGGTCGAGGGCGAGGACACCGCCGGCGCCATCTGCTTTTTGCAGTACACCTCCGGCTCCACCCGCAACCCTGCCGGCGTGATGATCACCAACGAAGCGCTGGTCACCGACGTGCTCCAGATCAACGAGGCGCTGCGGTTCGAAGCCCCGATGCGCATCCCCACGTGGCTGCCGCAGCACCACGACATGGGTGTCATCGTCGCCATCCTCGGCGTCGTGCTCGGCCAGGCGCTGGATATTATGAGCCCGCGCGACTTTCTGCAGAACCCGAAGCGCTGGGTAGACAAGCTTTCCAGGCGTGACGACGATCCGGCCGACGTCCACATCTACACCTGCATCCCCAACTTCGCGCTCGACCTCGCGGCGCGCTACGCGGCGCCGGAGTCGCCCGACCAGTACGACTTCTCCGCCGTGGACTGCATCATCATCGGCTCCGAATCCGTGACAAAGCCGGGCGTGGAAGCCTTCATCGGCGCGTTCGGCGACTCTGGCCTGGACCGTACTGTGCTGCGCCCCTCCTACGGCCTGGCGGAGACCACCCTGCTGGTGTCGACCGACCGCACCGAAGACCGTCCGAAGTTCGTGGAGTTCGACCGCGAAGCGCTGGCGCAGGGCAAGGCGGTGCCCGCCGAAGACGGCGTGCCCATGGCGTCCAACGGCCAGCCGGTGAAGTGGATGCACTTCGCCATCGTGGACACCGAAACCAAAAACGAACTGCCGGAAGGCGAGATCGGCGAGATCTGGGTCAACGGCAACAACGTCGCCGCCGGCTACCTCGACCGCCCGGAGGAAACCGAGGCGACCTTCCGCAACACCATCGGCACCACCCTCCAGGACGGCCTGCCCAAGGACAACTGGTGCGCCACCGGCGACCTCGGCACCGTGCTGGATGGCCACCTCTACATCACCGGCCGTGTGAAAGACCTCGTCGTCGTGGCGGGCCGCAACCACTACCCGCAGGACATCGAGGCCACCGCGATGGAGGCCACCGACCACGTGCGCAAGGACTCCGTCGCCGCGTTCGCCGTGCCGGGCGACGACGTGGAGCGCCTGATCATCCTCGCTGAGCGCGCAGACGGCGCCACCGAGGACGGCGACGCCGCCGCCGAGGACGCCATCCGCTCCGCCATCACCACCAACCACGGCATCTCGCCCGAGGTTGTAGAGTTCCGCGCGCCGGGCGGGGTGGCCCGCTCCACCGCAGGCAAGATCGCCCGCCGCGTCAACGCGAAGCAGTTCACCGAACGCGAACACGCTGCAGCAGAGTAACGAAAAGCCCAAAATGGGCGATACTCTGAACTGTTATGAACGAGCATCAACTGATCCAGTGGCTCACCAGTTGGGTCGAGGGCGCCACCGGCGTCGACTCGGTGGACCCGACCACGCCGCTCGAAACCTACGGCCTCGCGTCCCGCGATGCGGTGATCCTCTCCGGCGAGCTGGAAAAGAAGCTCGGCCGGCGGGTCGACCCCACCGTCGCCTACCAGTACCCGACCATCACGGCGCTGGCGAAGGCGCTCCTTGCACAAAGGCAGGACGCGCCGGAGGTTGAACGTCGAGAAGCAACGAGCTCCCACGACATCGCGATCGTGGGCTCCGCGGGGCGCTTCCCGGGCGCGAAAAACAACGACGAGTTCTGGCAGCTGCTTATCGACGGCCGCTTAGCCACCGGCCCCCTCCCCCCGCTCCGCTGGGACGAATACCTGGGCGACCCTGTAGTGCGCACCAAGATGGCCGAGGAAAACACCGACGGCGGGTACATGGACGGCATCGCGTCGTTCGACCACGAGTTCTTCGGCATCTCCCCGCTCGAGGCGCAGAACATGGACCCGCAGCAGCGCATCATGCTCGAGGTGGCGTGGGAGGCGCTCGAGGACGCCGGCCTGGCGCCCAGCGAGCTGCGCGGCGAGCCGGTGGGCGTATTCGTGGGCTCATCCAACAATGACTACGGCATGCTCATCGCCGCCGACCCGAACGAGGCGCACCCGTACGCGCTGACGGGCGCGTCCTCGGCCGTGATCCCGAACCGCATTTCCTACGCGTTCGATTTCCGCGGTCCGTCGATGAACGTCGACACCGCGTGCTCGTCCTCGCTGGTGTCGGTGCACCACGCGATGCGTGCGCTTCGCGACGGCGAGGCCGACGTCGCCCTGGCCGGCGGCGTGAACATCCTGGCCAACCCGTTCGCGTCGCTGGCGTTTTCCGAGCTCGGCGTGATCTCGCCCACCGGGCGCATCCACGCCTTCTCCGACGACGCCGACGGCATCGTCCGCGCCGACGCCGCGGGCTTTGTGGTGCTCAAGCGCGTCGAGGACGCAATGCGCGACGGCGACAACGTGCTGGCCGTGATCAAGGGCTCGGCGACGAACTCCGACGGCCACTCTAACGGGCTCACCGCCCCGAACCCGGAGGCACAGGTGGATGTGCTGCGTCGCGCCTACGCCGACGCCGGCGTGGACCCGCACGAGGTGGACCTGGTCGAAGCCCACGGCACCGGCACCATCTTGGGCGACCCGATCGAGGTCGCCGCGCTGGGCGAGGTGCTCGGCCGCGGGCGCGAGACGGCCGCGCCGCTGCTGCTGGGCTCGGCAAAGTCCAACATCGGCCACTCCGAATCCGCCGCCGGCGTGGTGGCGCTGATCAAGGTGCTCGAGGCGCTCAAGCACGACACGATCCCGGAGTCCATCAACTTCGCCGGCCCGAACCATTACGTGGACTTCGACGCCGAGCGCATCGAAGTTGTCCAGGACCCGCGCGAGTGGCCGCGCTACTCCGGCCGCCGCGTCGCCGGCGTTTCCGGCTTCGGCTTCGGCGGCACCAACGCGCACGTGGTCGTCGCCGATTACGACCCGGCCGACTACGACCTCGAAGCCACGGAAACCGAGGCTGCGTTCGAGGGCGTTTCCGTGGCGGCGCTGCCGGTGTCGGGCCTTCTACCCTCGCGACGCAAGGAGGCCGCCGGCGTGCTCGCGGACTTCCTCGAGGGCCGTGATGATGCCGACCTGATCCCCGTCGCGCGCTCGCTGGCCAAGCGCAACCACGGCCGCTCAGCCGCCGTCGTGCAGGCGACTGGCGTTGAAGACGCCGTGCGCCGCCTTCGCCAGGTCGCCGACGGCAAGATCGGCCCCGGCATCGCCGCCGCAGACGCGCCCACCCCGATGGGCCCGGTCTTCGTCTACTCCGGCTTCGGATCCCAGCACCGCAAGATGGCCAAGGAGCTCATCACGCGCTCCCCGCTGTTCGCACGCCGCATGCGCGAGCTGGACGAGATGGTCAAATTCCAGGCCGGCTGGTCCATGCTCGAGATCATCGAAAACGACGAGCTGACCTACGACACCGAAAACGGCCAGGTCACCATCACCGCCATCCAGATCGCCCAGACCGACTTGCTCGCCGCCGCCGGCATCACCCCGGCCGCGACGATGGGCATGTCCATGGGCGAGATCGCCGCGGCCTACGGCGCCGGCGGCTTAAGTGCCGAGGAGTGCATCCTCGTCGCCACCGCGCGTGCCCGCTTGATGGGCGAGGGCGAGGCCATGATCGCCGGCACTGAGCAGGAAGGCGCCATGGCGGTGGTGGAGCTCTCCCGCGAGGATCTGACGGAGTTCGTCGATAAGCATGAGCAGGCGGCCGGTGTGGAGCCCGCCGTGTACGCGGGGCCCGGCATGACCACCGTCGGCGGGCCGGGCAAGGCCGTCGACTACGTAGTGGCCGCGCTCGAAGCCGAGGAGAAGTTCGCGCGCAAGCTCAACGTGCGCGGCGCCGGCCACACCAGCGCCCTCGACCCGATCATGGGCGACCTCGCCGGCGAAATCGCAGACCTGAACGCACGCCCGTTGCGCGTGCCGCTGTTTTCCTCCGTGGACCGCGGCGAGGTGTACCAGCCCGGCCAAATCGTCCACGACGATGAGTACTTCCTGCGCATGACCCGCCACCCGGTGTATTTCCAGGACGCGACCGAAGCCGCGTTTAACGCCGGCCACACCACGCTCGTGGAAATCACCCCGAACCCGGTGGCGCTGATGGGCATGATGAACACCGCGTTCGCCGCCGGCAAGCCGGACGCGCAGCTGCTGTACACCACCAAGCGCAAGGTGGACGAGCTGGAATCGCTGCTGGACCTCGCCGCGAAACTGTACGTGAACAGCATGGGCGTGGACTTCGGCGCGTTCTACGGCGCGGGTGAAGTGGTGCAGGCGCCGAAGACCATGTTCAGGCAGGTGGACCACTGGACGCCGGCGCGCCCGTCGTCCTCGCGCGCGTCGCTTTTGGGCTCGCGCGTGCGCCTGCCGGGCGGCGAAGTGGCGTTTTCCACCGCCGCCGACCAGATCTTCAGCCCGTACCAACTCATCGAGTCCGCCGCCGCCGAGGTCTCGCCGAACGCGCGCGTGGTGGCTACCGAGGAGCACGGTTACCTGCCCGCGGACGGCGAGGTGACCACCATCGTCGCCTCCTCGCTCGGCGGGGTGTCCGTCAAGGTGTACGACGGTTCCGCGCTGGTGGCAGAGGGCTTCGCTTCCACCATCGACCGCGCACCGGTGCAGGGTGTCATGGAGCATCCGCGTGACGACGAACCATCGGCCGATGCCGACACCGCCGACACCGATGACACCGATGACGCGGTGCGCTGGGACCCCAACTCCGGCGAATCGGTCGAGGACCGCCTGCGCGACATCGTCTCCGAGTCCATGGGCTACGACGCCGCAGACCTGCCCGACGAGCTGCCGCTGATCGACCTCGGCCTGGACTCCCTGATGGGCATGCGCATCAAAAACCGTGTGGAGAACGACTTCCAGATCCCGCCGCTGCAGGTGCAAACGCTTCGCGACGCCTCCGTCGCCGACGTGATCCGCATCGTCGAAGACGCCGTCGCCGGCAAATCCGAGGAGCCGCAGCCGCTGGCGTACAACGACGAGTCACGCGACCCGGCCGCGGCCACCGAGAAGACCCAGGGCGTGGGCGTTGCCCCACGCGACGCTTCCGAGCGCATGGTCTTCGGAGCGTGGGCGAAGCACGCTGGTGCCGCGGCGGCTGGTGTGACGTCGGCGTTGCCGCAGATTAGCAAGGAGCAGGCGAGCGAGATCGCCGCCCACCTCACCGAACGCTCCGGCATCGAGGTCACCGCGGACGACGTGCTGGGTGCCGAGACGCTCGAGCCGCTGGCGAACCTCGTGCGCGAGGGGCTGGAGACGCCGGTGGACGGCAACATCCGCGTCTTCCGCGACGGCACCGCCAACCCGGTGTTCGTCTTCCACCCGGCCGGCGGCTCGTCGTCGGTGTACGCGCCGCTCGCGCGCAGGCTCGGCGACGACGTGCCCGTCTACGGCGTCGAACGCCTCGAGGGCTCCCTGGAGGAGCGCGCCGCCGAGTACGTCAAGGACATTGAGCGCATTGCCGAAGGGCGCAGGGTTGTCCTCGCCGGCTGGTCGTTCGGCGGCGCGCTGGCCTACGAGGTCGCGCACCAGCTGGGCAACGACAAGATCGACTACATCGCGCTTCTGGACACCACCCAGCCGTCCGAGCCGATCCCGGACACGCTCGAGGAGACGAAGGCGCGCTGGGGCCGCTACGCCGCCTTTGCCAAGGAGACGTACGGTCTCGAGTTCGACGTGCCGTACGAGCTGCTGGAAACCGCCGGCGAAGACGCGCTTTTGCAAATGCTCACCGAGTTTTTGGCCACCACCGACGCCTCCGAGCACGGCCTGGCCGCCGGCGTGCTCGAGCACCAGCGGGCGAGCTTCGTGGACAACCAGATCCTCAACCACCTGGACTTTAGCCGCTGGGCGGATGTCAAGGTGCCGGTGCTGCTGTTCCGCTCCGAGCGCATGCACGACGGTGCGATCCAGCTCGAGCCGAACTACGCGCACATCGACGAGGACGGCGGCTGGGGCGCTATCGTGGACGACCTGACTATCGTCCACCTACCCGGCGACCACCTCGCGGTGGTGGACGAGCCGGCGGTGGGGATCGTCGGCAAGCATATGAACGCATGGATTGAGGGGAAGCGATGAGTACCGCAGACAAACTCGCCGACCTGCGCGAGCGCCTGGACAAGGCACAGGACCCGGGCTCTGAGCGCTCCCGGAAGCGCCGCGACGACGCCGGGCGCACCACCCCGCGCCAGCGCATCGACGCGCTGTTGGACGAAGGCTCCTTCGTCGAAATCGGCGCGCTCGCCCGCACCCCCGGCGACCCGGACGCCGTCTACTCCGACGGCGTGGTCACCGGCTACGGGCGCATCGACGGCCGCCCCGTTGCGGTGTACGCCCACGACAAGACCGTCTACGGCGGGTCCGTCGGCGTGACGTTCGGGCGCAAGGTCACCGAGGTCATGGAGTTCGCCATCAAGATCTCCTGCCCGGTGATCGGCATCCAGGACTCCGGCGGCGCGCGCATCCAGGACGCGGTGACGTCGCTGGCCATGTACTCCGAGATCGCGAAGCGCCAGCTGCCGCTGTCGGGCCGCGTGCCGCAGATCTCCATCATGCTGGGCAAGTCCGCTGGCGGCGCCGTGTACGCGCCGGTGACCACGGACTTCGTGGTGGCGGTGGACGGCGAGTCCGAGATGTACGTCACCGGCCCGAACGTGATCCGCGAGGTCACCGGCGAGGACATCACCTCCGCCGAGCTCGGTGGCGCGCGCGTGCAGGAGGCCGCCGGCAACATCCAGGCGGTTGTGGCGACGGAGGAGGACGCCTTCGACTACGTCAAGGACCTGCTGGCGCACCTGCCGACGTCCACGTTCGACGCCGCGCCCGTCGTCGCCGCGCAGCCGGACGAGGAGCTCGACGACTCAGCGCTGGACACCTTCATGCCCGACGACACCAACGCCGGCTACGACATGATGGACCTGCTGGTACAGCTCGGCGACGACGAGGACCTCGTCGAGGTCCAGTCCGGGTACGCGGAGAACCTCATCTGCGCATTCGGGCGTATCGACGGCCGCGCCGTCGGCTTCGTCGCCAACAACCCCATGTACGCCGCGGGCTGCATCGACGCGGACGCCGCCGACAAGGGCGCACGCTTCATCCGCACCTGCGACGCCTACAACATCCCCATCGTCTACGTCGTGGACACCCCCGGCTACCTGCCGGGCGTGGAGCAGGAGCGCGAGGGACTGATTCACCGCGGCGCGAAGTTCGCGTTCGCGGGCGTGGAGGCCACCGTGCCGAAGGTGACGCTGGTGGTGCGCAAGGCATACGGCGGCGCGTACGCGGTGATGGGGTCGAAGAACCTCAACGGCGACATCAACCTGGCGTGGCCCACCGCCCAGATCGCGGTGATGGGTTCGGCGGCGGCGGTGGTGATGCTGCAGGGCAAGCAGCTCGCCGCCATCGAGGACCCGGCGCAGCGCGAGGCCATGAAGAAGATGTTCATGGACTTCTACGACCAGGAAATGACCTCGCCGTACGTCGCCGCGGAGCGCGGTTACATCGACCAGATGATCGAACCGTCGCAGACCCGCCTCGCTTTACGACGAGCCCTGCGCCAGCTAGCCTCCAAGCAGGAATTCGACCTGCCTAAGAAGCACACCATTAGTCCCCTCTAGTAAGGTTTCACCCCATGCTTTCTTCCACTCTTGACATCGTCGGCGACCTGATCAGCATGCTGGTCTGGTTTATCAATGGCATCCAGACCGGAAACCCGGCCTGGAACTTCGGCATCGGGTTCTAAAAGCCCTACTTGCGCACGAGTTTGGCCACGCCGCGCCAGCCGAGCATCAGCAGCGCGGACATGAGCGTGGCCACGACGATGAAGGACCAGTGAGGGATGGCCTGGTTGCGGATGCCCCAGATGACCAGGCCGGTGACCACGGTGGCGATCCAGATGATCCCGCCGTTGTTCTTGCGCGTGATCAGCCAGCCCAGCGTCACACCCAGGGCAAACGGCCACAGGGTGGACAGCCAGCCGGTGAAGTTGAACGGCATCTCATCCGTCTGGTGGGCGGCGCGTGCGAGCAGGGCGAACACGGCGATGGCGACGTAGTCTGCCGCGATCGCGGAGGGTCGGGAAATGCGTTGCGTCATAACCGAAGATGGTAGCGCCCGAACATCCTGTCCATGAGTCCGCCGGGCGGAAACACCGGGTACCCGCAGGCTGCGGTTGTCACTGTGCGGCGGATGCGGTGCGCAGAGGGGTTTGGCCCGCGTACACCGCGGCGTAGACCACCCACCCGATCGCGGTGATGAGCACAAATGACACGGCCCGGTACACCACCGTCGCCGCCGTGGCGTGGGCCAGCGGCAGCCCTGCGGCGACCAGCATGCCCACCGCCACGGGCTCCACCGTGCCGAGTCCGCCCGGCGTGACCTGGGCGGAGCCGGCCAGCTTGGTCATGATGAACGCCAGACACACGCCGGCAAGCGGCGCGCCTTGGCCGGCCACGGCCCACACGGCGAAGACCATCGTGGCCAGATCTAGCAGCCGGTTCGTAAGCGAGAGCCCGGACGCCGCGAAAAACGCCGGCGCGGAGATGCGGATCGCGGAGACCTGGTCGATCACGTCCACGACCCGCCCGCGCACCTTCTCGGGCAGGAACTGCACCCAGCGCTTCAGCACCGCCGGGTTAAGGGTGGCCCAAAACACCGCGCCGATGGTCGCCAATGCCGCTGCCAGGGTGCCCACCAGCGACCACATCGACAGCTCCGCGCCCAGTAGCGCTACCGCGACGACGCCGATGAGCACCATCCACACCGTCGACAGTGCGCCGGAGACCACGAAAAACCAGCCGCACAACCCCACAGACGCGCCCCAGGACCGGTGCACCCGAAACGTCAGCCACGCCGACAGCGCCGGCCCGCCCGGCACCGTGGTGGACCAGGCGTTGGAGGCGAACACGATCGCGTTCGTGCGGGCCACCCCCGTGATGCGGCCTTCCACGTTGAGCAGGATCTGCATCACCCCGGACATCGCTGCCAGCGACAGCACCGCGGTGGCCACCGACAGCAGCAGTGGGCCTATCGACGCACCCCTGACGGCCCTCCACGCCTCCCCGAAAAAGGGCATCTGGTCGCGCAGCACCACCAGCACGACCACCAAGATGGCCACGGGTGCGAGCCAGCGTAGCCACTGCCGCCACGTGTTAGCGCTCAAGTTCCTTCTTCTTCAGCTGCTCTAACGCCTGGCGTGCGCGGCGTTCCTCCAGGTCGCGCATGAGTTGGGTGAACGGCACCAGGGAGGCGTCTTCGGACACCGACACTCCCGCGCGGCCGGGTTGGGTGTCGGGCACCATTTCGGTGATGGGGGTTTCGGTGCGCGGTGGCGTCGATAGGCTTGAGCCCTCTCCGAACGCACCGGCCAAACGCTTCACCCAGCGCGGCGCCCACCAACTGTCCTCGCGCAGCATGTGCATCACCGCGGGCACGAACAGCAGGCGGATCAGGGTGGCGTCGAGGGCCAGCGAGAAGATCATGCCGTAGGCGATGTACTTCATCATCACGATCTCGCTGAGCGCGAAGGCGGCGGCGACCACGATCATGATGGCAGCCGCGGCGGTGATGATGCCACCGGTGTGCGCGGTGCCGCGCTTGATCGCCTCGTCGGTGCTCAGCCCGTTCTGGCGGGCCTCCACCATGCGGGAGACCAGGAAGACCTCGTAGTCCGTGGACAGGCCGTAGAGGATGGAGATGATCAGCACCAGAATCGGGCTCATCAGCGGGCCCGGGGTGAAGTTCAGTGCGCCGGCGCCGAGGCCGTCGACGAACACGGCGGTGAGGAAGCCGAGCGTGGCACCGATGCCAAGCACGTTCATGATCACGGCCTTCGCCGGCAGGATCACGGAGCCGAATACCAGCGCCATCAGCAGGAACGTGGCGATGACCATGTACAGCGCCATCCACGGCAGGCGCTTCAGCAGCGCCTCGATGGATTCGGTTTCCATCGCCGGGGTGCCGGAGACGTAGGTCTCGACACCTTCGGGGGCGTTAATGTTTCGCAATTGCTTCACGACGTCCGCGCCCCCGGCCCTATCCTCCAGCGGGGCGGAAAGCACCGTGGTGCCGTCCTGCGTGGCGTGCGCTGGCTTCAGCGGCGCGGCCAGGCCCTCGACCTGGCGGGTCTGCATCACGATGTCTACCAGCTGCTGGTTGTCCGCGCCGGTGACCACGAGCTTGACCGGGTCGGTGCGGAAGGCGGGGAACTCCTCGTTGAACTCGTCCTGGGCCTGGCGGGTGGCCTGGCTCGGCGGCAGGTACGTCTCGTTGATGCCGCCGAAGGTGATGCCCACGATCGGCACGGTGAGCAGGAGCAACAGCGCCGCGCAGCCGACCACGACAGCCTTGGCGTGGCGCATCGCCCACGCCGGGATCTTGTACCAGACGGTGTCCTCGAGGCGACGTGAACGTCGAGAAGCTTTACGCACCGACCACAAGTCAATTTTGGGGCCGAGCATGCCGAACAGCGCCGGCAGCACCGCCACGGAGATCACCGCGGCGAGCAGCACCGCGCTCATCGCGCCGTAGGCCACGGATTTGAGGAAAGCCTGCGGGAACATCAGCAGCCCGGACAAGGCCACGCCCACCATGAGCGCGGAGAAGAACACGGTCTTGCCGGCGGTGTTGGTGGTCACCGCCACCGCCTCCTCGACCTCGGCGCCGCGGTCCAGCTCCTCACGGAAGCGCGAGACCATGAACAGGCCGTAGTCGATGGCCAGGCCCAGCCCCAGCAGCGTGATGATGGACTGGGAGAAGATGTTGACCTGCTGGTACTGCGCCAGCACCGCGAGCAGCGACAGCGAGCCGATGATGGACAAAATGCCCACGATCAGCGGCATCGCGGCCGCGACCACGCCGCCGAAAACGAACAGCAGGATGACGGCCACGAACACCAGGCCGACCTTCTCGGCGCGGGCGATGTCGGCGGCCATGCCCTCGTCCAGCGCGTCGGCCACCGCGGTCGCGCCGGCGACCTGCACGGTCGCGCCCGGCAGCTCCATCGCCTCGAGCGCGGGCTTGATGGTGCGGAAATCCTTCAGCGTCTGCTCGCCGTCGCCCTTGAGCCCGATCGCCGCGAACGCCTTGGTGTGCTCGGCGTTGACCAGCTGCGGGTTGGGGCGCTCAAAGTAGCTAGTGATGTGGGCGATTTCGTTGGGGAACTGCTCGCGCAGCGAGGTCAGCTGGGCGTTGGCCGCCTCCGTCAGCTGCGGGTCGTCGGCGTTGTTGGCGCTAACTAAAACGATCACATCGCCCGAGTTGTCGCGACCGAACGTCTCCTGCTCGATCACCGCGGCCGTGGTCGAATCCGCTCCCGGATCCTCCCACCCTTCCTGGGAGAGGCGTTCGCCCAGCTTCGAGCCGAACAGCACCTGCATGGCCAGGATGAGCACGATGACCACCAGCGGGATGATCCGGCGGTGGCGGAACGCAAAACGGCCCCACTTGTAAAACATCTCCGGCCTCCTAGTCGCGGGTGTTGTGCAGCAGGGAGCGCAGCGGGCGGAACGGCTGCAGCCACGCGCCGCCGTTCGGCAGCCGGTCCAGGTTCACGCGCGGCAGCGGGTTCTGGAACACGCCCGGGATGTCCTCCAAGTCCACGAAGTCCACGTCCGGGGAGTTCACCGCCCAAGAAGCGTGCTCGTGGAAGCCGAGGACGGTGACGGGGATGCCGGCGTCGACGAGCTCGAGCAGCGGCTCCTGGAAGTTCTGCCCATCCGCCGAGGCGACCACGACACCCTGGAGCACGCCCTCCTCGCGGCGGCGCTCAATGTGGGCCAGCATGTCCCGGTCCACGTCCGAATCCTCGTCGCTCTTCGGCTTGGCAAACACGGCGAAGCCGACGTTGCGCAGCGCCTCCACCCACGGACGGATGGAATCCGCTCCGCCGGCAGAGACGTTGGTGAACACCGTCGCCTCCGGCTCAATGTCGCGGCCGAGGTCGTCAGCGCGGGCCTCGGCTTCGCTGATAAGCCAGCGCCCGATCGCGTCGAAGCGGGGGCGGTGCGCCGCAGTCGGGCGCCCGCCTAAGATCGCGCCGAGGCCCATGTCCAGGTTCGGCGCGTCCCACACCAGCAGCAGGCTCTCCGGGCCGGCGGACGCGCCTGGGGTGTACGGGTGCGACAGCGCTTGCAGATCCATGGCTACTTCTTCTCCCACAGGTACTCGCGGATCACGTGATCCTTGTCCATGCCTTTGCCTTCGAACTTAGTGATCACCTGTCGGTCCGTGAGCAGCGGCGCATCCTCCCACGGCCACCCCCTGTACTCCAGCATCGGTTCCACGTTCACCAGCTCGTCGATCCACTCCGCGTAATCCGCGTGGTCCGTGGCTACATGCAGCACACCGCCCGGCTTCAAACGGGTGGCGATCAGATTCAGGGTGCCGGACTGGATGATGCGGCGCTTGTGGTGGCGCGCCTTCGGCCACGGGTCCGGGAAGAAGATGCGCACGCCGTCGAGGGACTCCTCGCCGAACATCCGGGCCAGGACCTCCACGCCGTCGCCGCGCACCATGCGGATGTTGTCGATGCCGCCGCGCACCACCGAACCGAGCAGCTTGGCCAGGCCCGGCTTGTACAACTCCACGGCGATGACGTTCGTGTCCGCTTCCAGCGGAGCCATCGCAGCGGTGGAGGTGCCGGTGCCGGAGCCGATCTCCACAATCGTGGGGTGGCCTGTGCGATTGAACCACTCGTCGACGTCGATGCGCTCGTCCGAGCCTTCCGCCAGCACGCGACCTAAGCGCGGCCAATGCTCATCGAACAGGGCTTCCTGGTTTTCAGTGAGGGTGCCGCGGCGGAAGGTCACAGACCCCAGGCGCGGGTAGTCCAGACCGGTGTCGAACTCGGTTTGCAGCGGGCGGCCCGCCGGCAATTCGCCCGTTCCCGGGCGCAAATTTTCAGTATTATTCATCAAATTTATTGTCCACATGAACTGGGCAAACGCAAGCTCCACGGGTCACCCCCGGAGGCGTCGTAAAGCAAATGCCCGAGAACGGGTGGCGGGGGTAGAGCTCCACCCCCGCTTGCGACAAAGGTCGTGCTCGTGCCAGCTGGTTATATCCAGTACGAGTGAATTGATCGGAACTTTTGGCCAGATGAACGCCCGTTTCGATACTCTTGGGGCGCAACAACGATGAATTTCGCACGCGCACTGGCCATAACCAGTTACACAAGGAGTACGTAAATGACCGCCGAAATCAAGCGCCTGGAGGGGACCAACCCCACCGACAACGACAAGCTCATCGCTTGGATCAACGAGGCGGTCGAACTTTTCCAACCTGACAAGGTCGTCTTCGCGGACGGCTCCCAGGAAGAGTGGAACCGCCTCACCGCCGAACTCGTCGACGCAGGCACCCTGATCAAGCTCAACGAGGAAAAGCGCCCCAACTCCTTCCTCGCCCGCTCCAACCCGTCCGACGTGGCACGCGTGGAGTCCCGCACCTTCATCTCCACCGAGAACGAAGAAGATGCAGGCCCGACCAACAACTGGATGAAGCCGGCAGCCCTCAAAGAGGAGATGCTGGAGCACTTCGAAGGCTCCATGCGCGGCCGCACCATGTACGTCGTGCCGTTCTGCATGGGCCCCATCTCCGATCCGGACCCGAAGCTCGGCGTCCAGCTGACGGACTCCGCCTACGTCGTGCTCTCCATGCGCATCATGACCCGCATGGGCACCCAGGCCCTGGAAAAGATCGAGGGCGAGAATTTCGTGCACTGCCTCCACTCCGTCGGCGCCCCGCTCGAGCCGGGCCAGGAAGACGTGGCGTGGCCGTGCAACGACACCAAGTACATCTCCCAGTTCCCGGAGACCAAGGAGATCTGGTCCTACGGCTCTGGCTACGGCGGCAACGCCATCCTGGCCAAGAAGTGCTACGCCCTGCGCATCGCCACCGTGATGGCGAAAGAAGAGGGCTGGATGGCCGAGCACATGCTCATCCTCAAGCTCACCTCCCCGGAGGGCAAGGCATACCACATCGCGGCCGCCTTCCCGTCCGCCTGCGGCAAGACCAACCTGGCCATGATCACCCCGACGCTGGACGGTTGGACGGCCGAGGTCGTCGGCGACGACATCGCCTGGATGAAGCTGCGCGAGGACGGGCTGTACGCCGTCAACCCGGAAAACGGCTTCTTCGGCGTCGCGCCAGGCACCAACTACGCCTCCAACCCGATCGCCATGAAGAGCATGGAGCCGGGCAACATCCTGTTCACCAACGTCGCGCTCACCGACGACGGCGACGTCTGGTGGGAAGGCATGGACGGCGAGGCGCCCGCCCACCTCATCGACTGGCGCGGCGAGGACTGGACGCCTGAGTCCTCCTCCAAGGCCGCCCACCCGAACTCCCGTTACTGCGTGGCCATCGAGCAGTGCCCGGCCGCCGCACCGGAGTTCAACGACTGGCAGGGCGTCAAGATCGACGCCATCCTCTTCGGCGGCCGCCGCCCGGACACCGTGCCGCTGGTCACGCAGGCCCACAACTGGGAGCACGGCACCATGATCGGCGCGATGCTCTCCTCCGGCCAGACCGCCGCCTCTGCGGAAGCCAAGGTCGGCTCCCTGCGCCACGATCCGATGGCCATGCTGCCGTTCATGGGCTACAACGTGGGCGATTACTTCCAGCACTGGCTGGACATGGGTGAAAAGGGCGGCGACCGCATGCCGGAGATCTTCCTGGTCAACTGGTTCCGCCGCGGCGACGACGACCGCTTCCTGTGGCCGGGCTTCGGCGACAACTCCCGCGTGCTCAAGTGGGTCATCGACCGCATCGAGGGCAACGTCGACGCCGACGAGACCGTGGTCGGCTACACCGCCCGCGCCGAGGACCTGGATCTGACCGGCCTGGACACCCCGATCGAGGACGTGCGCGAGGCACTCACCGCCGACCCGGAGCTGTGGAAGGAAGATGTCGCAGACTCCCGTCGCTACCTCGAGGGCCTCGGCTCCCGCGTGCCGCAGGAGATCTTCGACCAGCTGGCCAAACTCGACGAGCGAGTGCAGGCTGCGGCGAAGTAGGCGCTTGTGTAGCACGGCAGTAATGCTGTAACGTCGCTGCTGGAAAACTTCAGACAGGATCTGTTGTTAATTTTGCAGAAAACCCGCCGAAAGGCGGGTTTTTTGTTAGCGTTACCCGCATGAGTGGTGGGATGCTTCGGGGGCTTAGCAGTGCACGGGTGCACTCATACCGCATGGCCATTGTGGGGGAGACAGGCCGTAGCGCGAACTCTGTTTCTGACCGCTCCGTTCAGTCCTTGTACCTGTGGCAAAGCGCAGTGGCATCGGCCTGGTATGAGGCTCTCTCGATTTTCGAGCCCGTACTGCGCAATCGTATTGATTGCGAACTCAGAAAGTGGAATCAAGCTCAAGGGAACACTGAGGATTGGTTGGAGGATCCGGCTCAACCGCTAAAGAAAGCGGTCAGTCGAATGGCTTCAGACGCGTTAAACGCTGCGGAAAGCAGTGCTCGCCGCAGACCGCGAAATCATCCGCGGTTTAGTGCTCCGATAACCTTAGATGATCGAATTTCGCAGCTTTCATTCGGCAATATCAGCTCATTATTCCCCTTGCAGGCCCCGCGCAACCGCTCGAATTTCGCGAGTGGATTCTCGGCGAAGGAGAACCTGTGGATACATGCACTCTCCGGTGGGTTTCCGGGATTGGCCGAAAAATTCGTAGACGCGCACCGATCAAGCATTCATCCTTCTGTTCCAGTTCAGGTGGAGAGCGGGTACGCTGTTGCGACTGCTCTCGAGCAGCTACGTAGGTTGAGAAACCGTGTGAGCCATCAGGAACAAATACTCAACGTTGACCATCAAGAACGATTGGCTGACATGTACGCGTTGGTTCATGCGATGTCTCCCCAGACGCTCGGGGTGATGAAGAAAATGGATCGGGTGCAACGTAATTTGCTGCTGCGACCGCGTTTCTAACCCTTGCGCAGGACAAGCACGAGGTTTGACACCGCGAACTCGCGCAGCACCGGCACGCGGGTGACCCACCACGCCCACCGCGGGTGGTAGCGGGGGAATGCCGCAGCGAGCTGGCCGGTTGCCTCCGCCCAGGCAAGCCCTTCGCGCGCGGAGACGGCGAACAGACTCTCGCCGAAGATGTTCTTCGGGTCGCGGCCGTGCACTTTTGCGTATCGACGCCGCGCGTACTCCCCGCCCACGTAGTGCTGCCACAGCCCCGTCTCGTGTCCACCGAACGGGCCGAGCCACACCGTGTAGCTGAGCACCACCAGCCCGCCGGGTTTGGCCACGCGCAGCATCTCGTCGCCCATGGCCTGCCAGTTCGGGATGTGTTCGGCGACGTTGGAGGAGTACACCACGTCGAAGGAATCGTCAGTGAAGGGAAGGGCGGTGCCGTCGCCGCGCACGGAGCCGAAGCCCGATATCCCCGCGGCCGACATTTCGGAGATGTCCGGCTCGAGGCCCACGTAGAAGCAGTCGGAGAACGCGTCGGCGAAGTAGCCGGGCCCGCCGCCGACGTCCAGTACCGACTGGCCGGTGACGGGGGTGCCCAGGAGGTCGTGCGAGAGGGCGTCGAGAAGCGAACGCGTGTCGCGGGCGAGCAGGGAGTAGAAGATGCGCGGGCGGAACTGCTCGTAAGAAAACGCGCGCAACAGCCGGAGCGAGCGGGAAAAGGTGGCCATCCGGCGGGTACGGTGCATATGCATACCGTAGCAACCGTGCTACAGTGCGGTGCATGGCCACGCCGGAATACGACGAATCGCTGGTTGAACGCAGAATATCGCAGCGCGAGTTGCGCAACGACTCTGCGCGGATCCTGCGCGCGGTGCGGGCGGGGCACAGCTTCGTGGTCACCAACAACGGCGAACCGGTGGGGCGGCTGGTGCCCCTCGACGAGCCGAAACCGCGGTTGACCATCACTCGGCCCGCCACCCGTGTTGGCGGATGGCTGGACCTTCCGGTGGAGCCGGCGGAAGGCGAACCGTTGACTGAGATGCTCGATGACATGCGCGAGGACCGCTTCTAGGATGCGGCGGGTGTATGCGGATACATCGGCTATCGCCTGCCTGCTGAAAGCGGAGCCACACACGCGGGCGATGCGACTCTGGCTCGAGGCAGGCGAGTGCGAGGTAGTTTCGTCGGACCTGCTCGAGATTGAGCTGCGGCGGCTGGCGGTGCGTTTGGGCAGGCCCCAGGGGGAGGTCACGCTCATCTTGCGCGGAATTTCGCTTGCGGAACTCAACCGGGCGACGCTGCGCAGCGCGAGCATGCTGCCCATGCCGTACCTGCGAACGCTGGATGCGATCCACCTGCAGGCGGCGCTGGACTTGGAGTCGGATGCGGTGCTCACCTACGACATGCGGCTATCGGATGCGGCGCGCGAAGTTGGGCTCGAGGTCATCGCACCATGAAGATACTGCTTCTGTGCTGGCGCGACACCACCCACCCGCAGGGCGGCGGGTCGGAGCGCTACCTCGAGCGCGTCGGCGAGTACCTCGCGGCGCAGGGCCACGAGGTGATTTACCGCACCGCAAAACACACGGACGCGCCGCGCAGATCCAGGCGGAACGGGGTGCGCTACGAGCGTGCCGGCGGCAAGTTCGGCGTGTACCTTGCGGCTCCGCTGTCGATCTGGCGAAACCGGCCGGATGTGGTGGTGGACACGCAAAACGGGATCCCTTTTTTCGCGCGGCTGTTCACGCGCAAACCCGTGGTGCTGCTGACGCACCACTGCCACAAGGAGCAGTGGCCGGTGGCGGGCCCGCTGATCCGGCGGCTTGGTTGGTTCCTTGAAGCGAAGGTGGCGCCGAGGGTGTACCGGGGTGCGCAGTACGTGACGGTGTCGCAGGCCTCGAAGCGCGACCTGGTGGCGCTCGGGGTGCGCGAGGCGGACATCGCGATCGTGGAAAATGGGGTCGACCCTGTTCCGGCGCATACGCCTGTGCTTTACGACGACCAAAGGTTGCACCTGGTCACCCTCTCCCGCCTAGTGCCGCACAAGCGCATCGAGGAGGCGATCGACGCGGTGGCGGGGATGGACGGCGCCGTGCTGGACGTGGTCGGCTCCGGCTGGTGGGAGGACCAGTTGCGCGAGTACGCCGCCCCGTACGGGGACAAGGTGGTCTTCCACCGGCACGTCTCCGAGCCGTACAAGCATGCCCTGCTGGAGCGGGCTGAGCTGCACCTTTTGCCCTCGCGCAAAGAAGGCTGGGGGATTGCGGTGATTGAGGCGGCGCAGCACGGGGTGCCCACCGTCGCCTACGCGTCCGCCGGCGGGGTGGCGGACTCTATCCGCGACCGAGAGACCGGCAGGCTGGTGCAGCCTGGTGAGGAGTTTGGGGAGGTTGTGGGGGAGACCTTGGGGCGTCGAGAGGCAATGGCTCCTGCGGCGCGAGCGTGGGCGGCGCGGTTCTCCTGGGCGGAGACCGGCCGAAAGTTCGAGCGGATTATTGCAGCTGTGTTGTCCAATTGAGCTGCTGGATCTTCGTGTCCAGCTCGCGGTACGCCTTCGCGGCGCTGTCGGCCATCTCGCGCAGGGCTTTCACGTCCACGGCGGGGACGAAGCGGACCTCTGAACGGGAATAGCGCGAGCCTGTCATGGTGCCCGCGTCGGCGATGGCGGCGTAGAGGCGGCGGGAGCGCAGCAGCGCGTCGCGTCGCGCGATGGCGTCGGTGAGCGTTGCGCCCTCGAAGGCGGTCTGGGCGTTGGTGTGGTTGATGCGGCGCACCAGCGTCTCAATCTCCTGGAGCAGGCCAGCAGCCTCCTCGAGCATGGCAGCCGGATCCTCGATGGGCGTGTCGCCCTCCTGGATCATCGCGCCCTGCACCAGGCGGTCCTGCAGCTTGTTCAGGCGGTCCTGCGCCTCGGCGCGGCGCGCCAGTGCCTCTGCGAGCAGCATGTGTGTGCCTCCTTGTACGTTGCTGTCCCCGTTCCCAACCCTCGCGGCTGCGTCCGCGGCACCCCCAACGTCGTGGTAGTAAACAGTGCTCGGTGCAACCCTGTGGTGGGGGTCGTGCCCGTGTGCGTCGTGCAGGCCGCATGCGTTGTGCGTGTGAGCGGAATCGAACCGCTTCAGCCCTGATACGGCCACAAGGCGCCATGAGTGCGCCCTTTGCCCCGGGCGCGGGGGTTGACGTTCGCTGGATGCCGGCGAGCATGCCGCTACCGACAGTGTCGTTTGAAGATAGCAAAACGCCCAGCCGCTGGGAAGGGGCTGGGCGTGTGAGCGTTATGCGGTGTTATGCCGCGGAGGGGAACAGCTCGCCGTCGCGGAGACGGTCGCGCATCTCGGCCTCGACGAGGACGGGGATGAAGTCCTCGATCACAGCCGAGTTGCGGTGGGTGCGCAGGACAGCATCGAATGCGTCGTTGATCTCGAGCGCGTCGAACTGGCCGGCGAACTCGGCGAGCAGGTCCTCGCGGATGTTGCGCAGAGCACGCTCGCGGATGATGCTGAAGTCAATCTTGTTAGCCATGGTGTGTTCCTCCTTGCAGAAGCGGTATCTGCTCCTTCTCTAGGCTCAGGGGTTACGCGTGTACGCAACCTGTTGTTAACTTGGCGTTCACTTTAGGAGATGCGAGGCGAGCAGTGCAAGGACATCAATGATTGGAAGTGCACATTAATTGGTAAAAGCCAACTAATTTCCTGAAACGCGCAGGTAGGAGCGCCGGGCTGAGTAGGTGTGATCCGTGTCACACAGCAGCCATGGCACCATGCACCACAGGGCAAACAACGCCACACCCACAGGCGGCAGCGGGCGTGCAGGTGCGCCCGTCTCGGTTACGGAACCGTCGGCGCGCATCACCACGCCGACGCCCAGCTCGCGCAGGCGGTCGTGGTCATCGAGGGCCGCCTGCGCCGCCGACCAGCGCAGCGACGGCGGGTCTACCGCCACCCCGTCGACTGTGAGCGCCCCGGATTCGACCACGTTCATTGCCTTGGGGGCGGGGTCGACGACTGGGTGGCCGTCGAGAGGCAAAAGCGCGGGGCGCGATTCGAAGAAGACGTCGCGGCCGCGGTGGTCAACGGCCGGGACCTCGACGGTGGTGGGGGTGAGCGCAGCGAGAGCGAGCGGCGCGTCCGGGACCTGCAGCAGGGCGAACGCGGCGGCAGCGAGTGCGCGCCGAGGCTCGAGCGCACCGGCGGCAGCGACGAAGGCAGGGATGGCGAGGATGAGCCACTTCTGGCCGTCGCGGAGCAACCCACCGCCCGGGAAATACTGGACAAGTGGTGCGGTTAGCCCCGCCCAGGACGCAAGCGCCACCGCGAACCCCAGCGCCGCCAGCAGCACGAAGTGGCGGGGCACCGCCCGCCACGACAGCGCAAGTAGGGCAAACAGTGCCACGCCGAACAGCGCGAACCCGAGCTCGCGGGAGGTAGGCACCGCCTGGCCGTTCCAGATCCCGCCGAGGCCCAGCAGGGAGCCGAGGGTGCCCGCATGGGCCTCGGCGCGGGGCGTGAACGCCCCGACGGACGCCGCCGAGGACGTGCCTTCCGTGCCGGCGAACACGCCGGCCACCACCCACGGCAGGCAGGTGCACACGCTGACCGCCACCCCGCGCCACCCGCGGGCGAAACACGCCGCCGCCAGCGCACCGGTGGGGGTCAGTGATGCCAACCAGTGCGCCAGGCCGGACGCTGGCACCAGGCCCAACGCCACCAGCGGCAGCAGCCATGCCGCCGCGGCCAACGACCACTGCCCCTGCAGCAGCCGCTCCACCACGAACGGGTTCCACACCGCCACCGTCATCGCCGCCGCCTGCCCGAACGTGCTGCGGCCGAGCCTAAAACCCGCCCACGCCGCGCACCCGGCGGCGGCGACCATGAACACGCGCAGGAACGCCACCGGCCACGGCAGGATCCCCAAAAGCGCGTCCTGCGGCACGTTGCGCGCGGCCAGATCGCCCCAGCCGAGCGACGCCCGGGTGAGCGCCATGGAGTCGAACACCATCATGTCGCGAAGCGCGAACGCCTTGCCGGGCACCAAAAACGGCCAGGTCAGCGCCACCACCAGCAGCGCGCCGTAGACCGGCGCCCAGAAGCGGTTAACGGCGGCGCGCATACAGCACCAGGCCCGCCACGAACGCCGCAGCGGCGATGATCCGCGTGATAACCGACATCACCTGCAGCCCGCGCAGCCACGCCACCTCGCGCCCCGCCGCCGAAACCTGCGCCGCCTTGGTCTCGTCGGCAAGCACCCACTGGTCGGCGCCGCAGTCCCATACCTCGTCGAGGATGCGGCCGGTGCGCCGCTCCGCATCAACGGTGCGCACGCACCCGTCCGAAAGCGCGGCCGAGTACTTGTACGTGTCCAACCCCTGCACCGAACCGGGGCCCAGGTAGTCCATCCCGACATCCTCCCCGGACGTGGAATCGAACAGCGGGTACGTGCGCCGCTCCGGGCGGTAGGGCAGCAGCGGCCCCAGCCCGGCGCGCTCCTTCGCGGGAAAGGCGGTGGAGGGGTCGATGGGAAACGCGTCCACCTCGTCGCCGTCCAGCGTCACCACCGCGTCCAGGCTCTTCGGAGCTTTGGACAGCGCGATGGTGCGGGTGCGGGGCGAAGTGCCGTCGAAAAGCATAGTGTACTCGCCCGGATCAAGTGTGCGCTGCTGCGCAATCACGATGGGGGACGCGAGGTTCAACGCGGCGCACACGACAATGATGCCTAGGCAGGCGGCAAGTCGGCGTCGCAGGTTCACCCGTGTCACCCTACCGGGTGGCTAGACTTGCGCCATCGTGAACAGACCCGCCATTTTGCCCGAGCTCGACGGGCTGCGCGCCGTGGCCGCCTACGGCATCGTGGCCACGCACGTCGCGTTCCAGACCGCCACCGGCTCCGCGGTGCTGGAGCGCTTCGACTACTTCGTGGCTGTCTTCTTCGCGCTCTCGGCGTTTTTGCTGGCGCGCGGCGGACGGCGGGAGGGCTACTACTCGCGCCGCATCGCACGCCTTGCGCCCGCGTACCTCGTGTGCGTGGTTGTGGTGCTGCTCGCGCTGCCGCCGCTCGCGGGGGTGACGTTCGGCCAGGTCGCAGCGAATGTGCTGCTTGCGCAGATTTACGTGCCGCATTCGCTTATCGACGGGCTCACGCAGATGTGGTCGCTCTGCGTCGAAGCCGCCTTCTACCTGGTGCTGCCGTTGTACCTACGCCTCGGGCCGCGAGGCCGCCGCGTTGCGCTGGCGGGGTCGGTGCTGCTGGGGCTGGCGTGGCCGTGGGCAGTGGCGGGTATCGCAGACCCGGCGGTGGTGAACATGCAGATCTGGCCGCCGTCGTACGCCCCCTGGTTCGCGGTGGGGCTCGTGCTGGCGGAGCTGGAGCGCGCCGGCGTGCGTTACGCCGGCCCGCGCTGGCCGGTGGCGCCGCTGGCGCTGCCAGTGGCGTGGGTCGGTGGGGTGGTGGGCCCGCGGGGGTTGGAGCACCCGTCGCCGGCCGAGTTCAACGTGCGTGTGCTGCTGGGCGCGTTGTTCGCGGCGCTGGTCGTTGCGCCATTCGCGCTGGGGCGGCGTGAGCGCGGCACGGTGCTGTCGTCGAGGGTGATGTGCACCCTGGGCCACTGGTCCTACTCGGTGTTCCTGTGGCACATGGCGGTGCTGTACTTCGTCTTCCCCGTACTCGGGGTGCCGATGTTTTCGGGGCACTTTGTGCTGGTGTACGTGGCCACCGTGCTGGCGAGTACCGCGGTGGCGTACATCTCCTACGAGCTGGTGGAGGTGCCGGGCGCGCGGCTGGTCAGACACGCCACGGCGAACAGGCCGGCCACGACCAAGAAGGTGGAGGAACCGGCGTAGTTCGCCGCCGGCCACGCCGCCCGCGTCAGCACGAGCCCGCAGAGGGCCATGGCGGCGGCCGCGACGCGGTGCATCGGCAACACGGTGAAGCGGCGCACCACCCACGCCAGCGCCACCGCCGCCAGGCCCTGGAACGGGAACGAGGCGATCACGGCGACAGTCGGCGCCCAGTTCCCGTTGGGCTTCGGCATGTACGGGGTGTCGTCTTCGCGCCGCCACGGCACCCACAAACACAGCGCCAGCACGAGCAGGCTGAATACCCCGCCGAAGATCAGCGAGTAGCGGTAGGCGTTGTCCCCGGCGAAGCGCATCCGGAACTCGCCGTTTGCCCCCTCGGGGACGCGGAAGGCTTGGGCGCCGGCGTCGATACGCACCGGCTCTAACTCGGTGCCACCGAGGGTGGCGCGAAGCCCGTCGTTGAACGCGCGGGTGGTCAGGATCAACCTGTCGCCGGCGCGGTTCGGCAGGGGCGCGCGGGAGAGCATGACCGTGTCCGCGCGTGTGAACAGCTCGTGGGTGCCGGCCTTCAAGAACACGCTGCCCACGCGGCGCTCGCCGTCGATGGTGGCAGGCGCGCTGAGCTGCCACGTGGCGTCCTCGGCGGTGGTGAAGCGGCGCTGGATCACGGTGTGCGCGGGGAAGTGGCGCTGGAAGAAATAGCGGTCCGCGGTGCCCTCCACCTCAACCATGCGCGTGACCCCCACGTCGAGCTCGCGGATGCCCACCGGCTCCGTCAGCTGCAGGATTGTGGCGTCGCCGCGGGTGAGCCTGCGCGGCTGGTCTTTCACTAGGGTGACGCTGCGGCAATGACCGTGCCCGTCGCACAGCTGCACCGTCGTGTCCGCGGTGGCGGCGATGGTGACGTGCTCCTGCTGCGATTGGAATTCGATCCAGGCGCGCGCGTCGCCGGGCGCAGGCCACCAGGCTGTTTCGCTCACACCGTCGAAGGCGGAGGTCAGCGACTTCGATGCGTCGGGGCCGCCGAACGCACCGGCATCGGCGGCCGACGAAGACGCGCGGGCGAAGCCGTCCATTGTCACCGCAGTGCGCGTGCCCGCAGACGGGTAGTCCTTCACCCGGTTGCGCACCGTGGCGTCCTCCCACTCGGCGGCGAGGTGGCCGGACTGGCCGTCGATGGTGCCGTAATTGCGCACCGCAAGCGCCGGGGTGTCGGTGACAACATCAGCATTTCCGCTGGCCAGGCGTGCCGGGAAGTAGCCGAGCTCGCGCCACAGAAGCGGCAACACCTCGCCGCCGCCGTCCACCGCGACCGGCTCGCGCTCCGTCTCCATCACGTCCGCATGCGGGTCCAGCAGGAAAACGTCCACCTCGCCGAAGCTCGCGTCCGGCTCGCCCAGGCTCGGCGTTGGAGGTTGGTGCTCAAGGTCCCGGCGCACCACCACCGCGCCCACGCCGATGGACCGCAGCGCTTGCCTATCGACGAGCTCCGCCTGCCCCTCCAACCCCCGAATCGCCTCCGGGTCCACCAGCGGCACCGCGTCCCTGAACGCGAACTTCGCCTGGGTCAGCGCCTGGATCGGCTCGTCGCGCGTCCACCCCCACGTTTGCCGCGCGAACGACGCCGGAGGGACCACAAGCGTGCGGGTGCCGGCGGCGTGCTCGTCCAACCACTGACCCGCGGCTACCCAGTCCTGGGACACCTCGGTCCAGGTGCCTTCCGGAAGCAGGCGCAGCGACCACGCCGGTGCCACCGCCACGACGGCGGCGAGCGTGATGCCGACGGCCTTGGGGCGGTTCACCTTCGCGGCCGCATGCCCGGCACCGAGCGCGAGCGGCAGGTGAACCAGGGGGTCGAATTTATGCAAGTTGCGGAAGGGGGCGAGAGCACCGTCGTAAAGCGAAGTGCCCATGTGCGCGGAACCGAGCACCCAGAAGCCCACCGCGAACACCGCGAGCAACGGTCCGCGCCACGGCATGTCCCGGCGCGCCAGGCCCGCGAGCCCAGCGGCGGCGACGAGACAGGTGGCGATGACGAACGTCGGCTCCGCCACCAGCAGGTGGCCGGCGGCGCGCTCCGTGTCCACGAACGGAGTCCAGCTGGTGGTGCCACGCAGAATCTCCACCGGGTTGAGCCACGCGGTGGTCACGCGGGCAGACTCGATGAAGCCTGTAAACGGCGGGGAGTATCGCCCCAGCACCAGCAGTGGCCCAATCCACCACGCCGACACCGCCGCCGCGCCGAGCACGAACTTGCCCGCCGCCGCGTAGGAGCGCCGGGCGATCAGCAGCACAAACGCCGGCAAGCAGGCGGCGATTGTGGCGGTAGCGTTGACCGCGCCCATGCACGCCACCGCCACCACCGCCGGCGCCACCCGCGGGGTGCGACGCGTCAGCGGGATCAGCGTCCACGGCACCAGCGCCACCGGCCACGCTTCCGAGGAGATCGCGGTGAGCGTGGTCAGGATGCGCGGGCTCAGCGCATAGAGCCCCGCCGCGAGGACCTGCGGGAACGTGCCACGGATGCCTACGCGCCGCGCCAGCGTCAGCGCGCCCGAGAACGCCAGGCACAGCAACAGCCACCACCACGCGCGCTGGATCAACCAATCCGGCACGCCCAGTAGATCCCCCACCAGGAAGAACGGCCCTTGCGGGAACAAATACCCGTACGCCTGGTTTTGCACCTGGCCCAGCGGAAACTCGTCCGTGTACGCGTGGGTCGCGCGGCGCAAAAACCGACCGGGGGCGGCAACCAGGTCGAACTTGGTGTCCGCCGCGACCTGCCCCGGCGGCTGTGCAAGCACAACAACGAGCAGGACCAGCCAGCCCGCGAGGTGCGCGCGCATCCCCCGCACGAGCGCCTACTTCCTCGAGCCGTACTCCGGCCCGCCCAGCACCGCCTCATCCGCCGGCACCGCCGTGCCCTGCGGCACCGTGGACTGGCCGGACACGGACGCGATGCCGAGCACCCCCACAACACCGAGTACGACGCCGACGACCGTGCTGGCCAACACGGGCGCGGTGGCGCGCCGGGCAAGCGACGCCGGCAGGGCAAATACTCGATGGGACATGTCGGAGAAGCCTACCAGCAGCGGGTACAGTGGCTGTGGTTTGAAACAGTGTTGAAACAGCTGACAAGGGGACAGGCGCATGCGGGCTCGGACAGGTGCGGCGATGCTCGCACTTGCGTTCTTGTCAACGTTCGCCTTCGCCGGATGCGCCGAACAGTCAGAGGACAACGCTGCTGAGGTTGCCCTGGAGACTGCGGGGGCGGACCGTGAGGACGTCGAGAAGCAACAAGCCCCCGAGATGCCGGCGCCACCTGAACCCCCGGCGGCGCCCGCGCCCTTAACGCCTGCGCAGCAGCGTGTGCCGGACGAGCTGCGGCAAAAGGTCGCCTCGCTCATGGTGGTCGGCGTGGCCAACTACGACCAGGCTCGGTTCGCGCTGGACCAAGGCGTCGGCGGTTTGATTATCCCCAGCTGGGCGGACCCGGCACTGCTGACCGAGGTGGGCCGCGACATCAACGCGCTGCGCGCTCAGTACCACCGGCCGTTTAGCGTGGCCATCGACTTCGAAGGCGGCCGCGTGCAGCGCCACACCCCCGTACTCGGCGAGTTCATGCCGCCGCGCGCGCTCGCCGGGCAGCCGCCCGAGGTAATTCGCGGCACCGGCTACGACATCGGCCGCTCCTTACGCGCCCACGGCATCAACGTGGACTACGCGCCGCTGCTGGACCTGGACCTCAACGGCCTGGACATCGTGGGCGACCGCTCCTTCCACGGCAACCCCGACGAAGTCGTGCGCGTGGCAGGGCTATTCTCGCAGGGGCTTATCGACGCCGGGGTCACGCCGACGTTCAAACACTTCCCCGGCCACGGGCGCGCCTCCGGGGACACGCACCACCACCTGGCCGTCACCCCGCCGCTGGACCAGATGCGCGAGCTGGACCTGCGCCCCTACGGCCCGCTGCTGGAACAGTTCCCGCGCGCCAGCGTGATGATGGGGCACATGATCGTCCCCAGCCTTGGCCCGGACGGCGTGCCCAGCTCCATGAACCCGGACACCTACCGGCTGCTGCGCACCGGCGACTATCCCGGCGGCGTGCCCTTCGAAGGCGTTGTAGTCACCGACGACCTATCCGGCATGCGCGGCATCCTGGACTATGCCCCCACCCGCGACGCTGTGGCCAGGGCAATCGGTTCCGGTGCGGACCAGGCGTTGTGGTCCTCGGGCGCGGACCTGCCGGGCATCATCGACCACATCGTGTGGTGCGTCCACCAGGGCTACATCCCCGAAGCCCGTGTGGACGAGGCAGCGACCAGGGTGCAGCAGCAGCTCATCGACGTGGGGTTGTAAGCGTTTCTCACGCTCCCGCGGCTATGAGGGATCAAAGATCTGCATTATTGTGGGGCGCGTGACTACGGTGAAGGCAACCTCGCACAGAAAGGGCCGCGCCGGCACCGCCAAGGGCGGGCCGGGCGTGATGGGCCGCGGCACGAAAATAACGCTAGGTGTGCTTTTGGGCATCCTCGCCGTGGCGCTTGCGATCTACCTGGCGGACCTGGCCACCCACCGGGGCAACGTCCCCCGCGGTACCCAGGTCGGCGGCGTGGACATCGGTGCGATGGCGCCGGATGAGGCGCGCGAGAAGCTCCAAGCAGAACTCGGCGGTGTCGCCGACAAGGCCGTGCCCGTGAAGGCGGGGGAGAAGTCCACCGAGTTTATCCCTGCGAAGTCGGGCCTGGGCATCGACTTCGACGCCACGGTGGACGCCGCCGGCATCGAGACCGCCAACCCCGTGGACCGACTCCGCGGGTTGTTCACCACCCGAGAAGTGGACGTCGTGCCGACCGTCGACGACAAAGCCCTGGGCGGCCAGCTCGACCGCATGGTTGAAGAGCTGCACGTGGACCCCATCGACGGCACCATCCGTGTGCAGGGCGGCAAGGCCGAAACGACCGATCCGAAGCTGGGCCAGGACGTGGACCGCGCCGCCCTGCGCGACGAGGTCACCACCGGCTGGCTCAACCCAGACGGTGTCGAGTTGGAGCCGTCGCAGACGCAGCCCGCGGTCAACGACGACGCCATGAAGGCCGCGCTCGGCGGCCCCGTGCGCGCCGCCCTGGACGGCCCGATCACCGTCACCGGCAAGGACGGCGTCGCCGCCGCGGTGCCGCAGGACCGCATCGGGGAGATCGTGCAGTTCCCCGCGGTGGAAGGCCGCATCACACCTGACGTGAACCTCGATGCCACGCGCACCATCTTGGGCGACCAGCTTGCGGAGACCGAGGTGGAGGGCAAAAATGCCCGCGTGCTGGCCGGCGGCGGCGTCGAGCCGTCCGTGGACGGATCCGTGGTGGACTGGGATGCCACCCTCGCCGGATTTGAAAAGCGGCTGACCGGCAGCGAACCCCGTGCGTGGGACGCGGTGTACAAGGACGTGCCCGCGCAATTCACCACCGAACAGGCGCAAAACGCCACCTTCAACGACGTGGTCGGCTCGTTCACCACCAGCGGCTACTCGGGCGCGTCCGGCACCAACATTGAGCTGGTGGCCCAGACCGTCAACGGCGCGATTGTGAACCCGGGCGAGACGTTTTCCCTGAACGGCTACACCGGCCCGCGCGGTCCCGCGCAGGGGTACGTGGAGTCCGGCATCATCCTCAACGGGCGCGCGGATACCGCGGTCGGCGGCGGCATCTCTCAGTTCGCCACCACCTTGTATAACGCCTCCTACTTCGCCGGCATGACGGATGTGGCGCACATGCCGCACTCCTACTACATCTCCCGTTACCCGGCGGGCCGCGAGGCGACCGTGTACGAGGGTGCGATCGACCTGCAGTTCCGCAACGACAGTCCGTACCCGGTGCGCATTGCCACCAGTGTCGGCGGTGGGGAGGTCACGGTGAGCCTGATGGGTGTCAAGACCGTGACCGTCGAGTCTGTCAACGGTGGCCGGTGGGCGCAGACGCAGCCGCAGCCGGTGAACGTTTCCGGGTCGAGCTGCGTGCCGTCATCGGGCGCGCCGGGGTTCACTACGTCCGACACTCGCATCATCTACGACCTCGCCGGAAATGAGCTCAACCGGGAGACCCAGACCACGGTGTACGACCCGCAGCCGATCGTGCGTTGCGGTTAGCACGCTGAGGTACCCCGCGCGGCATTCCACGCCGCGCGTCCAACTTTCACGCTGTGTTTCCGCCCCGGTCGGGGCCGGCCCTGGACCCATCGCCGAGATCAAATAACGGAGGATCGGTGGTGGTCTGGTTCGGCGGGTCGTCGAACGCGGGGTATTTCTTCCGCACCCGCCGAATAGTTCTCTGACCAGGCGATTGTTGGTACTGATGCGTGGCGGTTGGTGTCGGTGGCCCACCGTCGGCGGGGTGGTGGGTGATGTCCCAGGTGGAGGGGTCTTTGTCGAAATATCCCTTGCCGCCGGCGCCATCCCTGTTGTCGTTGTTGCACATGTGGTGCTCGCGGCACAGGAGGACAAGGTTTTCCAGGTCCGTGAGCCCGCCGTGCAGGTACGACTGGATGTGGTGGGCTTCCAGTTCCACGCCCGGCTTGGTGCATCCGGTCCAGGCGCACACCTGCTGCATGGCCAACAGCACCAGTTTCTGCTCCACGCTGGCCAACCGCGCCCGCCCGAGGGACAGTGGTACCCCGGTGCAGGAGTCCAGCTGGAGGGCAAACGAGTCGCCCGCTAGCCCGAGCCGGACCATGTCCAGAGCGGTCAAGGACACGGAGGTGTTGGTGGCGAACTCGGTGTAGGCGTCCGCGCCCATGAGGTCGTCTAACGTCAGCGTCATCACCACGGTGCCGATGCCCTTGCGCGCCACGGCCGATGAGTTCGCGTGGTCGTTAACGATGTCCATGAGTTGGTCGAACCGCCGTTGCCCGCGGGTGCGCTTGTCCTCGGCGCCGGGAGGCAGGTTCGCCCCGGGTGACTCGCCTGCGGCTAGCGCGGCCTCGAACGCGGCGCGGCTGGCTTTGTCGAAGTAGATCTGCCCCCAGGAACCGCCGTCGGAGTCCTCCTCGCCGAAGGTCATGGTGCGCTTTTTAAACGCGGCGAGCGGGTCCTTCTTGCCTTCGTAGTCCCGGCCTTTGCGGTTGGCGCGCTTGACCAGTTTGTTCACGTACTTCCGCAGCTCCTCCGCGGACATCGTTTCCGCGGCCTCGAGCGCCTGCGCGTAGATTTCGTCGTGGCCCGGGTCCGAGTGTTCGTTGAGCTGCATCAGCGCCCGTTCGATGATGCGCTTTTTCTCCGCGTTGGCCTTCGCGGCCGCCTTCCGGGCGCGCTCTTTGGCCTTGCGCGCTTCTTCCTTGCGGCGCTCCTCTTCCTCGGCCTGCTTCTTGCGGTCTTCCTCGTCCATGAGCGGATCTGAAGGCGGCGTCGGCACCTCTACCTCGCCGAACATCGTCTTCGCTTGGTTGAGCAGGCTAAAGGCGTCGGCTCGGGGGAGCCCGAGCTGCTTGGTCAGATACTCCACAGGGTGGTTCGCGCCGACTAGCTTGCCCGCCCCGTCGCGCTCGCAGAGGTGCGCAAACGCGATGTTCGCGTTGGATAGCAGCGGCAGCGCCGCGTGCAGCCGCTCCATCGCCTGGTGCGTGGACAGTAGGTGGAGGGATTCGGGCTGCATCATGAGCGCCTCGAGCGCCTTCAGGCTATCGACGAGCTGATCCACGTGGTGGTCAATCACGGTGGTCATGGCCGCATCCCTCCCTTCGGAAACGCACCGTCAACGAATGAACAATGCACACGCTACGACACGCCTCCGACATGACCACACAAAACACGAACAACCGTTCGAACTAACCTAGCTAGCCAGCAACTTTAGCCCGTCGATAAGCATCGCGCTCAGTCGAAACTTGCAGGCGGCACATGGTCGCCCACGTCGCGTAGCAGCCCCCACGCGGTGAGCTCCGCGTAGAGCGGATCGCGCGGCATGAGCGCGTGGTAGGGCGCGTAGCCGTCGTACCACTGCCCGGAGTCGATGTTCGCCACATCCGCCCCCGGCGCGGCCTGAAGCATCGACGCGGACGCGGGCGTGACCACGGTGTCCGCCGGCGAGTAAATGGAGGTGTACACGATTCCCGGCACGGTGTCCGGGCCGCTCGCGAACTCGCGCAACCAGGCGGAACCAGCGAGCTGCTGCGCCGCTCCCGGGGCGAACAGCGCGGTGAGGCGCGGGTGCTTCGAGGCGATCTCGCCCATCCGCCCGGCTAGCCCGCGGAAGTCTGTGCCGTGGAAGTTGCCGCCCATCGCCACCACGCGCCGCACCTTCGCCGCACCCCCGCGCGAGATGAACAGCTTGGTCATCAGCGCGCCCTGCGAGTGCGCCACAATATCCACCTGCTCCGCCCCGGTTTTCCGCAGTACGCGGTCCACGTGGTCCTCCACGTCGCCGACGATGGAATTGAGGTCGCCGGCGCCGAAGAACCCCGGCGCAATCATGTCGCCGTAGTCGTACCCCCATACCCAAAACCCCTGCTCGCGCAGCCTCTGAGCGTTCGACTCAAACGCTGCGGTGCGCGAGTTAATGCCATGTACGTACATCACCGGCGTGGGGTGCTCGGGCTGGAAATTCCGGTCGTTAAACGGCATTGCCGGCCGGTTTTGCAGCCCGCGCACCGCTCCGTACCCGGCCGCCAGTGTCATCATCGCGCTGCTGAGTTTCATCCTTTTCAGCATATTGCTTATCGACGTCCTCTGGCCCCACTTGCAGTAGACCAAGCGGTCTGTTATTGTCCGGTGCGGATCACGAAGTCCGACGGCCCCGCCGCAACGGGGCAAAGCCTCCCGGCTCGTCGGCTGGCAACCGCGCATATCGCGCACGGTGCCCCCGGGAGAAGATCCGCCGGCACGCGCAACCGCCGCGCCGGAAGTGCGATTCTCAAAGGAGATCAACCATGTCTTCCGACATGCCAGAAATGTCCACCCCGTCCTCCATGCCCACCGACTGGACCCCGGCCACCCTCGCCCACATGAGCGGAACCACGTTTGCGTTCACGCTCGATGAGACGGGCGAGAGTGTCGTCGCAAAGTTCGACAGCCCCATGGAGGTTGCCCGGTTCGTGGGCAACACCGGCCCGAAGTTCGACTACTCGCCGACAGCGGGCGCCGTCCGCGTAGGGGATGCCGCCGTCCCGCTGCCCAAGCAGCCCGCCGAACGCCGCGAGTGCACGTTCGAAGAGTGCGACAGGCAGGCCGAGGGGCACGACAACCACTACATCCCGGTGCTGCGGGCGATGAACCAGAAGTACCTGTGGTTCCCCGTCGAGGCAGTGGAGCAGGACGCTACCAAGCTGACCTTCCGCTTCCGCAGCGCGGTGGGGGAGGAGACCGTCACGGGCTACAACCACAATCCGGAGGAGCTCGCGCGGGCGGAGGAGTACAACCCGGAGTGGGCCATCCTGCGCTTTAGAACAGAAGATGGGAGGTACCGCGCAGTGATGCTGAGCAAAAGGCCGTTGACACCGTGCACAGCGGAGGCATAAAGAGAGCCGGCGACGAGAATCGAACTCGCACTCTCAGCTTGGGAAGCTGATGTTCTACCACTAAACTACGCCGGCAGCTCTGACAACTTTAGCACCACGGAATCGCGGCCCAAAACAGGGAAGTACACTCTGATTCGTGTTGCTTTCAGATCACGACATCCGCGATGCCATTGACTCCGGCCACCTCGGTATCGACCCATTCGATGCCGAGCTCATCCAGCCGAGTTCGATCGATGTGCGCATTGACAAGTTCTTCCGCGTTTTCAACAACTCGAAGTACACGCACATCGACCCGAAGCAGGAGATGCCGGATCTGACCACGCTCGTCGAGGTTCCGGACGGCGACGCGTTTGTCCTGCACCCCGGCGAGTTCGTGCTCGCCTCCACCCTCGAGTGCTTCACCTTGCCCGCGGACCTGGCCGGCCGCTTGGAGGGCAAGTCCTCCCTGGGCCGCCTGGGCTTGCTCACGCACTCCACCGCGGGCTTCATCGACCCGGGCTTTTCCGGCCACATCACGCTCGAGTTGTCCAACGTGGCCAACCTGCCCATCGTCTTGTGGCCGGGCATGAAGGTCGGCCAGCTCGCGCTGTTCAACATGACCTCGCCCGCGGACACCCCGTACGGCTCTGGCAAGCTCGGCTCGAAGTACCAGGGCCAGCGCGGCCCCACCCCGTCGAAGGCGTACCTGAACTTCCAGTAGGGGCTTTTGCTTATCGACGAGCCAAAGGCCTACCCCGCTCAGTACTCTGACAAACGCAAGTATTCACGGCCCTGAGAAGTGAGTTCGAGCGTGAGCGGACGCTTGGATGCGGATTGGATTAGGCCCTCCGCCTCCAGGCGTTCTGCAACGGGTCGGACGGTGTTCCAAGAGCGCCCCATTGCTGAAACTGCTTCTTTGAGGGGGAAGGGGAGCTCCGGGCTAAAAAGAAATGCCTGCGCGGCTAAGAAAAGTAAGTCGCGTTCGTATTCGTCTCGATTTACCGAGGATAAAACCTCCTGCAAACTACGTAACTGGGAATGCTTTTGATCCAGTGATGTCTCCAGGTCATTCTGAGCATCGATCAGCATCTCGAGAATGGCTTTGAGGAAGAAAGTTCCCTCCCCGTAGTTCATCGCGTTTTCCGTCTCTACGAAAGCCGCGTAGTACTTCTTCCTCTGGAGCGAGAACTGGTGAGAGAGGGACATCGAGGTCGGTGGAGAAAGGACCTCGAGGGCCTTGAATGCGAGAAGAAAGCGTCCCATACGGCCGTTACCGTCGTAAAACGGGTGAGTGTACTCAAAGATGAAGTGGCCGACGAGCGCGTTGATGAGGACATGGGTTTCATCTTGTTGGGTGTCTAGGAACGTCCGCATGCGCTCTTCAATGTTGTCTTCGCCGAGGGGAGCTTTGTGAACTCCCTTCATGCCATCGTGAATCTCTACTGTTCCTGCTCGGAACAATTGCCCGTCGGGACGATCCGCTTCATCGATTTCTTTCGCAAGTAACTTGTCGTATTCAGCGCGGAGGGATGCGGGAGTCCGCGGGAACTCTGGTCGATCATTAGGGTTAAGCAGCGACTCGTAGAAGGCAACCATTTCGCGAAAACGCTTATGCGGTCCGGTTGAGGGGCGGGTTAGAGCTTCCGCAATTTCTTTACGGGTCGAATGCACGCCCTCAATCTGATTGGTCGCTTTGATTTCCTCAATGAGCAGGCCAGTCAGGTAGTGGCTACCTGCTACGCCTGGAAGCGTGGACCACTTGTGGGAAATTCGGAGCTCCGTCCTCCAGACCTGCTCCAAAAGCGACTGAATCTCCGCAGTTAGTACCGCGAAAAGTTGATGTTTGCCTACTGTGAAGTCCCAATGAAGCGCAGCTGGGGATGAAAATCGGGAGATGTACTCCGCCTCTGCAGCCCGTTGGCCGTCTGGGGATTTGTGAAACACTGTCTTCAGGTTTTTGTAGTTGTCCATTTCCAGAGCGTCCTTTACAGGTCAGAATCTTCAATTCTGGGATTTTAGCGAAATCTCCATCTATCTATTTTGCAAAAAATACGATTTTGAAAAATAGAGACCGCGAGGAGCATATGAATTTCCGCTGCTAAAAATATGCACACATTACTCACTCTGCCGACCTCGCCGCTCCACGGCATAATGGCCACTTATGCGGATGACTGTGATTGGCACTGGTTACCTCGGCGCGACGCATGCGGCGTGCATGGCTGAACTCGGCCACGAGGTGCTGGGCGTAGACGTTGACGAAACCAAGATCGAGGCGCTGAAGAACTCCAAAGTGCCGTTCTACGAGCCGGGCCTTCCCGAGGTACTCGAGCGCAACATCGAGGCAGGGCGCCTGAGCTTTACGACGAGCTACGCCGAAGCCGCCGCCTTCGCCAACGTCCACTTCATCGGTGTGGGCACCCCGCAGCAGCGCGGCTCGTACGCGGCGGACACCCGCTACGTCGAGGCCGTCATCGACGCCCTGGTGCCCCAGCTCGAGGGCGAGCACCTGATCCTGGGCAAGTCCACCGTGCCGGTCGGCACCGCTGCCGCCCTGCAGGGGCGCGCCGACAAACTCGCCGCCGCCAACGGCAACAAGGCCAGCGTCGAGATCGCCTGGAACCCGGAGTTCCTCCGCGAGGGCTACGCCGTGAAAGACACCATCGAGCCGGACCGCATCGTACTGGGGCACCGCGCCGAGAACTCCCGCGCGGAGGAGATCGCCCGCGAGGTGTACGCCACCCCGCTGGAAAACGACACCCCGTTTATCGTGACGGATTTGCAGACCGCGGAGCTGGTGAAAGTCTCCGCCAACGCCTTCCTCGCCACGAAAATCTCGTTTATCAACGCCGTGTCCGAGGTCTGCGAGAACGTCGGTGCGGACGTGACCCAGCTTGCGGACGCCATCGGCTACGACGACCGCATCGGCCGGAAGTTCCTCGGCGCCGGCCTCGGTTTCGGCGGCGGCTGCCTGCCCAAGGACATCCGCGCGTTCATGGCACGCGCCGGCGAGGTCGGCGCCGATCAGGCACTGACCTTCCTGCGCGAGGTGGATGCGATCAACATGCGCCGCCGCCAGCGCGTGATCGACTTAGCCCGCGAGGAGCTCGGCAGTGTGATCGGCCGCAACATCACCGTGCTCGGTGCGGCGTTTAAGCCGAACTCGGACGACGTGCGCGACTCGCCCGCGCTCGCCGTGGCCGGTCAGCTCTCGCTCGCCGGAGCGAGCGTGCGCGTCTACGACCCGCAGGGCATGGACAACGCCCGCAAGGTTTTCCCCACCCTCGACTACGCCGTCAGCCTCGAAGACGCCCTGCGCGGCGCGGAGCTGGTCATCCTCGCCACCGAATGGCAAGAGTTCAAGGAGATGGATCCGCGGTGGGCGGCGGAGCTCGTCGACAAGCAATTGCTTATCGACGGCCGAAACGTCCTCAACGTCACCGACTGGCAAAACGCTGGCTGGCAGCTCCGCGCCCTGGGTCGGACCCTGTAGTTTCGTAGTACCTAATTCGGGCATACCTGCAGGGTGTGCCCGTCTTAGTATTTCTGGCTGAGTGGGGCATGATAGTCCGCATGTCCAAGGAGAAGTCAGGAAAGTTTGCCAAGGGCGCCCTGGGCGCGGCCGCAGCAGCGCTGGGTGGTGTCGCCATTCATGACCTCACACAGACCAAATACCCGATTCTGCGCAACTACCCCGTTTTGGGGCACATGCGCTACCTGCTCACGGACATCGGTCCGGAGCTGCGCCAGTACTTCATCGAACGCGACTGGGACGGCCGCCCCTTCAACCGCGACCAGCGCAACGCCATCTACGAGCGTGCGAAGGGCAAGCAGAGTGAGACGTCGTTCGGCACCGTCCAGGACGTCTACGACTCCAACCACGAGCACCTCGTGCACTCCATCGCCCCGGTGGAGGAGCCGGCCGAGCCGCCCCGCGCGCTCGTGGGTGGCAAGGACTGCACCAAGCCGTACTCCATCTCCATGCTGAACGTGTCCTCGATGAGCTTCGGCTCGCTGTCCAAAAACGCCGTGCGCTCTCTGAACAAGGGTGCGGCCATGGGTGGGTTCGCCCACAACACCGGCGAGGGCGGCATCTCCCCGTACCACCAGGAAAATGGCGGCGACCTGGTCTGGCAGATGGGTACCGGCTACTTCGGCGCCCGCACCGAGGACGGCGGCTTCGACCCGGCCAAGTTCCGCGACAAAGCGCAGGACGACCAGGTCAAGATGGTGGAGCTGAAGCTCAGCCAGGGTGCCAAGCCCGGCATCGGCGGCGTGCTGCCGGCGGACAAGATCACCAAGGAAGTCTCGGAGATCCGCGGCGTGCCCATGGGCGTGGACTGCATCAGCCCGGCGGCGCACCGCGTGTTCAGCACTCCGGTCGAGCTCATCGAGTTCATTGCGCAGATGCGCGAGCTTTCCGGTGGCAAGCCGGCGGGATTCAAGATGTGCGTCAGCAGCCGCAGGGAAGTGCTGGCCATCTGCAAGGCCATCCGCACTGTCGGCACCGCGCCTGACTTCATCGTGGTGGACGGCTCCGAAGGCGGCACCGGTGCTGCGCCCATCGACTTCGAAGACCACATGGGCATGCCGCTGACCCACGGCCTGATGCTGATGCACAACGCATTGGTGGGCACCGGGCTTCGCGACCAGATCAAGATCGGCGCCTCCGGCAAAGTCTCCGGCGGCTCCGACATCGTCATGCGGATGATCCAGGGCGCGGACTACACCAACTCCGCCCGCGCCATGATGATGGCCACCGGCTGCATCCAGGCCCAGCGCTGCCACACCGGCGAGTGCCCCACTGGCGTGGCCACCCAGGACCCGCGCCGCAACCGCGCCATCGTGGTGGAGGACAAGTCCAAGGCGGTCTACAACTTCCAGAAGACCACCGTCAACACTGCCGTGCGCCTCATGGCGTCCATGGGTGTCGCCGACCCGTCCGAGCTCACCCCGCACATGCTGCGCCGCAGCGTCTCGCCGACTGAGTCGCGCTCCTACGCCTCCATCTACGAGTGGCTGCGCCCGGGGCAACTGCTCGAAGACGCTCCCTCGGTCTGGGCCCCCGACTGGAAGGCCGCCTCTCCGGACACCTTCCGCCCGGTGGCGTAGCTCCCAGCCCACCTCCCAGGCCCGCACCGATCTGCTAGTTCGCTCGGGAGGTATTCCGAACGAACTAGCAGATCTGTGTCGGAACGTCTCCCCGGGCACGGGCGCAGAAGTCATAGGCGCAGGATGCCTCGCCACGGTCGCCGCTGGAACCCCGCGCGCCGAGCCCCCGCGCGCCGAGCCTCTAGTGCTGGTGGTAGTCCACCAGGAAGTTGCCCAGGCGTTCGATGGCGTTTTCCAACTGCGACGCCCACGGCAGCGTGACCACGCGGAAGTGGTCCGGGGTGGGGTAGTTGAAGCCGGTGCCCTGGACCATGAGGATCTTTTCGGATTTGAGCAGGTCCAGCATGAACCTCTCGTCGTCGTGGATGTTGTACATCTCCGCGTCGATCTTGGGGAAGCAGTACAGCGCACCCTTCGGCTCCACCACGGACACACCGGGGATTTCGCGGAGCTTCCGCACTGCGACGTTGCGTTGCTTGTGCAGGCGCCCGCCCTCGGCGGTGAGTTCGTAGATGGACTGCCGGCCGCCAAGAGCCACCTGGATGGCGTGCTGTCCGGGCACGTTCGCGCACAACCTGGTCCCCGAAAGCAGGTCGAGGCCTTCGATGAAGCCGGCAGCTCGGCGCTTTGGGCCCGTGATAACCATCCAGCCGGCGCGGTAGCCGCACACCCGGTACGCCTTGGACAGGCCGTTGAAGGTGATGCACACGAGATCCGGGGCGATTTCTGCCATGGAGATGTGCGAAGCTCCGTCGTAAAGTACGCGATCGTAGATTTCGTCGGAAAGCACCATGAGCTCGTGCTCGCGGGCGATGTCGGCGATGCCTTCGAGCACCTCGCGCGAGTACACGGCGCCGGTGGGGTTGTTCGGGTTGATCACCACGATCGCCTTGGTGCGGTCGGTGACTTTCTCCCTGATGTCCTCGAGCGAGGGGTTCCAATCGTCCTCTTCGTCGCACATGTAGTGCACGACTTTGCCGCCGGCGAGCGTGGACGCGGCGGTCCACAGTGGGTAGTCGGGGGCGGGGATGAGGATTTCGTCGCCGTCGTTGAGCAGCGCCTGGGTGGTCATGCTGATCAGCTCGGACACGCCGTTGCCCAGGTAAACGTCGTCGATGTCGAAGGGCGGGAAGCCGTCGATCATCTCGTAGCGCGTAACCACCGCGCGGCGTGCGGACGTGATGCCCTTGGAGGTGGTGTAGCCCTGTGAGGCGGGTAGGTTGGCAATCATGTCGCGCATGATCACGTCCGGCGCCTCGAAACCGAAAACGGCGGGGTTGCCGGTGTTGAGCTTCAGGATGGTGTGGCCGTCGCGCTCCATCTTCTCCGCAGTGGCGGTCACCGGTCCGCGGATGTCGTAGAAGACGTTCTTCAACTTGTCCGCTTGGTCGAAATGACGGTGCTTTTGCAGTGGCTCACTCATGCCACTCCACTGTAGGCTTCTTTACTGTTTGCGGAAGCGGTTTATCGTGTTTTGTGCAACATCGAGCGCGTCCGAGGTCAGCTGGTTGAACTGGTCCCTACGCTGCACCCGCATCATGGCCTGCTGGTGCGCCTTGGCAGATTCGATTTCCAGCTGGCGGCGTTTGATTTCCTGGCGGCGCTGCTGCTCCAGCTGCCGCAGGGTGGGGGTGTACCAGGAGTCCGGGCCGACCTTCATTACGTACAGCAGGATGAACAGGGTAGGGATGAGTAGCAGGAACACCGGGTGCAGCGCGGTGAGCCCGAACGCGCCTACCGTGCCCAGCCAAAACACGCCCGCGCGCATGCGCTTGCCGGAGCGCCGCGCCTGCATGATCTCGCGGCCGCTGTAAAACACGTCGCCCGGGTGCACTTCTTGCCTATCGACGGCACCCCCGGCCTGCTGCTGCGGCGGCAAATCCCCGAGAATCGGTTCCAGGTCGGAGTGGACCTGTGCTTCGGCGACCTGTCGGCAGCGGTCATCGAACTCGCCCATGTTGAGTCGGCCCTCGCCAAGTGCGCGGCCGAGGGTGTCCATGGCGTCCATGCGCTCCTGGTCGCCGATTCTGAAGTTGCCGTATGGGGTGCTCACGCCGCATATAGTAACGCCCCGGACGGCTGTCGTGCACGTCCGGGGCGGTGGTTGCGCGTGCGGCTAGCTGTCCTCGCGGGAGCCGTCGCGGACCTCTTCGCGCGGCAGGTTGCCGTCGTTCCAGCGAGCGTTGTCCTCGTGGTTCTCGGCTTCCTCGACGGTGCGCACGCCCTCGCCGAGCGGCAGGGTGTCCATGTTCTGGTTCGCGCCGCCCGCGGCGTCCTGGCCGGCAGCGGTCTTCCCGGTCTCGATGTTGGTGTACAGGCCTTCGTTTTCGGTAGTCATGCGCCTGATCCTACTTACTGCCAGCGCTCGTCAGCGCCGGTTTCGCGGTCCTCGTAGCGCTTCTTCGCCTTGTCGTACTCGTCTTCCTGCAGCTGGTAGAAGTACACGCGCGGCAGCACGGCCTCAACCTTGTCCAGGTAGGTGGTGACGAACTCGTTGACGTCCTCGCGCTTTGCGGAGTCCTCGTTGACGTAGATGAACAGCGGGCGCGCCAGCGGGTAGTTGCCGTTTTTGGTCTCCTCCGCCGTCGGTGCCACGCCGTCGACAAGCACGTTGTCGATGCGGTTGCGCGTCGGGTCCTCGGTGGCCAGGTAGTTGCCGATACCCATGAAGCTCAGGCCGTTGACGTCCTCGGAGACCCACTTGGACAGTTCCTGGATGTCGTCGGTGGACTGGTAGTCGTCGCGGATCTCGTCGCCGCCCAGCACGAGCTGCTCGAACACGCCGAGGGTGCCGGAGCCGTCCGGGCGGCCGTAGAGGGTGATTTCCTCGTCCGGCCAGGACGGGTCGATGTCCGACCACTTGGTCACGGAAGAGTCCTTCGCCCAGATGTCGTGCAGCTGCTGGATGGACAGGTCCTGGGCCCAGTCGTTGTCGCGGTGCTTGACCAGCGTGATGGCGTCCAAAGCGATGGGCAGCTCGATGAAGTTCACGCCGGCATCGGCGCACTGCTTCTGGTAGTCCACGTCCGCGCTCGAGCCGGGGATGGCCACGGAGGCGTCGTTGATGTCGGCGTCGCCGGCGCAAAACACCTCGAAGCCGTCGGTGGAGCCGACCGCGTCGATGTCCACGTCGAAGTCGTAGCGGTTGGCCATGTAGCCGGTGATCGGTTCGACGGTGGAGGAGCCGGTGACCTTGATGGCGTCCTCGCCCGGGGTGGTGTCGTTGCCGCAGCCGACGGCCAGCGCAGCGACGGCGGCCAAAGCAGCAGCCGCGGTGAGTCGTTTACGCATTACCCTTGCCTTCCCGCACCTCGTTGCGCAGTTCGCGCAGCAGCTTGAACAGGTTGCTCCAGGAGCCCTTGGAGTTCGCCCAGTACTCGGGGAAGTTCTTCAGCTCTTCCTCCTGCTCCGGGGTGACGTTCGGGTTGATCTTGCGGTGGGCGCGGGCCTGTTCGCCTTCCAGCTTGTCGCGGTTGCCCAGGCGGGCCTGCAGCTCGCCGCGAAGCTCGTCTGCGGTCTCCTCCAGCTCGTGCAGCAGCGCGTGCAGCTCGGCATCGGGGGCTTCGCGGTTAATCAGGTCCTGCGCCAGCGGGGACAGGTCTGGGGTCTCGCCCGGAGTGTTTTCAGCGTTGGTCGGGTTCTCGGGAGTAGTCATTTCGGGGGCTCCTTAGGAAAGTGCGTTGGAGATGAACACGGCCAGAATCGGGATGAGGAAGAACACGCCGCCGATCCACGCGAAGACGTAGAGCTTGTTCTTCGTTGCCATGGCTGCGAGCCAGTCGGAGCCGGCCGGCGGGAGCTTGCGCAGGAACGGCACACCCAGGATCAGGATTGCGGCGAAGGTGTTGAAGAGGGTGTGCACCAACGCACCCGCCATCGCGGCTTCGGCTTCGGCACCGGAGGCAGAGAACGCGGCGATCAGGCCGGTGACGGTGGTGCCGATGTTGGCGCCGACCACGAACGGGAACAGGGTGCGCACCTTGAACTTGCCGGAGGCGGCCAGCGGCACGGTCAGTGCGGTGGTGGTGGAGGAGGACTGCACCAGGGTGGTGATGGCGGCACCGGAGAGCACGCCCACAAAAGCGTTCTTGCCCAGTGCTGCGTACAGGATGTCCTGCGCCTTGCCCACCAGCAGCGCGTTGAGGATGTTGCCGATGAACTGGATGGAAAACAGGATCAGCACGATGCCCAGCACGGCCAGGACCACGCCGCCCCAAACGTCGCCCAGCGGCTCGACCAGGCTGCCGGCGAGGCCCACCAGCGGCTCGGTGATCATGTCGATGAAGTCGCCGATGGACTCGAAGATGCCCGCCAGCACACCTTCACCGGAGCCGGACAGCGACGGCGCAATCGCCGTCGCGGTCTTGCCTAGGAAACCGGTGAGCATTTCCAGCGTGAAGAAGATCAGGATGGCGATCAGGTTGAAGAAGTCGTGCACGGTGGCCATGGAGAAGCCCTGCTGGAACTGCTTCTTATTACCGGCCAGACCCAGCGCCACCAGGGTGGAGGTCACGGAGGTACCCATGTTCGCGCCGAAAAGCATCGGAATCGCGATGTTCAGCGGCAGGCCGCCGGCGATCATGCCCACCACGATCGAGGTGGTGGTGGAGGAGGACTGAATGATCGCGGTGGCCACGATGCCGATGGCCAAGCCCACGAACGGGTTCTCGGCGAAGGAGAACAGCTCCTCCGCGCGGTCGCCGGCGATGCCCTTGAAGCCGTCGCCGATCATGCCCACGCCGTTGAGCAGGATCCAGATGCCGATGATCACGGCGATCCAGTTGGCGATCTCCTTGGCCTTGCCGTCGAGTGGGAGGAAGCCGAGCGGGTCCTTGCGCTCGCTGTCGTCGTCGACGTCGAGGTCCTCGAGATTCTTGTTCTCGTCTTCTTCGGTGCGGCCGGTGTTGTCGGCCGTGACGACGGAAGATCCGCCGGTTTCTTCACGTTTCATGGTTTCCCAATCAGTCAGCTGACATAGGTTCGCCCGCCAGCGTATGGCCGCCGCGTTAATGGAACGGTGTCCGCAAGGTGAACATTTGGGAAACGTGTGAATTTGCTGTGGGTTACTCGCTGAACTGGGATTGGTGCAGGCGCCAGTACGCACCTTGCTTTTCGACGAGCTCCGCGTGCGAACCTTGTTCCACAATGCGTCCGTCTTCCATCACCACGATCACGTCCGCATCCCGGATGGTGGATAGGCGGTGCGCGATGACAAACGAGGTGCGGTTGGACCGCAGCGCGTGCATGGCCTGCTGCACCATGACCTCGGTGCGGGTGTCCACCGACGAGGTCGCCTCGTCCAGGATCAGAAGCGCCGGCTGCGACAGGAACGCGCGCGCAATCGTGATCAGCTGGCGCTCGCCAGCGGAGACGGATCCGCCGTCCTGATCGACTTCCGTGCCGTAGCCGTCCGGCAGCGACCGCACGAAGCGATCCACGTAGGTGGCCTTCGCCGCCTCGATGACCTCCTCGTCGGTGGCGTCCAAGCGCCCGTAGCGGATGTTGTCCATGATCGTGCCCTTGAACAGCACCGCGTCTTGCAGCACCATGCCGATCTGGCCGCGCAGGTCCTCGCGGGAGTAGTCCCGGATGTCCGTGCCGTCGAGGGTGATCGCGCCGGAATCGACGTCGTAGAAGCGCATGATCAGGTTCACCAGCGTGGTCTTGCCGGCGCCGGTGGGGCCGACGATCGCGGCGGTCTGGCCCGGCTCCACCCGCAGGTGCAAATCGCGGATAAGGGGCTCGTCGGTGTAGGAGAAGGACACGTCGCGGAACTCCACCAGGCCCTCGGCGCGGCCGTCCATGCGGGCCGTGGTGCTGTCTGCGGGTTCTACTTCAGCGTCGAGAAGCTCGAAGACTCGCTCCGCGGAAGCGACACCGGATTGGAGCATCTGCATCATGCCGGCGATCTCGCCGAGCGGCTGGTTGAACTGGCGCGAGTACTGGATAAACGCGGTGGCGTCGCCGAGCGTGAGCTTGCCCGAAGCGACCTTCACCCCGCCGAGCACCGCGATGGCCACATATGACAGGTACGAGATGAATTGCATGGTCGGGTGCATTGAGTTGGCCAAAAACTGCGCCTTTTGTGCCGCGCCCGCGAGCTCGTTGTTGCGCTCGTCGAAGGTGCGGCGCAGCTCCTCGGTGCGCCCGAATATGACGGCGACGTCGTGGCCGGAAAAGGATTCCTCCACGTGCCCGTTGACGTCGCCCGTGGCCTTCCACTGGGTGGTGAACTGTTGCTGCGAGCGCGTGCCCACCAGGCCCATGACCAGGCCGGTCAGCGGGATGGCCAGCAGCGCCACCAGGGCCAGCTGCCAGGAGATGGCGAACATCATCACCAGGATGCCCACCACCGTCAGGATCGCGTTGAACAGCGAGGACAGGGACTGCTGCAGGGCTTGCTGGACGTTGTCCACGTCGTTGGTGGTGCGGCTCATCACGTCGCCGCGCTGGCGGGTGTCAAAGTAGCGCAGCGGCAGGTGGTTGATCTTCGCCTCCACCCGCTCGCGCAGGTTGAACACCGCGCGCATGGTCAGCCTGTTCAAAATCGCGCCCTGCGCCCACATCAGCAGCGACGCAGCGAAGTACAGCGCCACCACCAGAACGATGAGCTGGCCAAGCCGGTCGAAGTCGATGCCGCTACCGGGAGTCAGCTCCATCGCCGAGGCCATGTCAGCGAAGCGGTCTTCACCCGCGGCGCGAAGGCCCTCGATCGCCTGCTCTTTGGTGGTGCCCGGCGGCATGTGCTTGGACATCACGCCGGAGAAGATCACGTCCATGGCCCGGCCCATCACGCGCGGGGCGTACACGGCCAGCACCACGGACACGGCGTTCATGACAAACACCGCCGTCAGCGCCAGCTTGTACGGGGCAAGCAACCCCAACAGGCGCTTCGCAGACGGCCAGAACTGCTTGGCCTCGCGCGGCGCCTTATTGGAGTAGTCGTCGCCGGCCATTTTCTCTTCGTACTCGGCGAGCTGGTCGTCGGTCAGCTCGGATCCGTGCTGGTTGCTCATGCGTCCACCTCCGCCTGGCTTGCCGCGATCTCCCGGTACGTCTTACTGGATTCCAGCAGCTCATCATGGGTGCCGCGGGCGACGATCCGCCCGGCCTCCAGCACCAGAATCTGGTCCGCGTGCCTGATCGAGGACATTTTCTGCGCCACCACGATCACAGTGCGTTCCTGCACGACCTCACGCATCGCCGCGTTCAGGTTCGCCTCGGTGGTCGCGTCCAGCGCGCTGAACGAATCGTCGAAGACGTACACCTTCGGATCCGCCACAAACATCCGCGCGATGCACAGGCGCTGGCGCTGCCCGCCCGAGACATTCGTGCCGCCCTGGGAAATCGGCATGTCCAAATCGTCCACGAACCCGGCCTGCGCGGTCCGCAACGCCGCCCACAGCTCATCATCGGTCGCGTCCGGGTTGCCCATGCGCAGGTTCGACGCCACCGTGCCGGAGAACAGCCACGGCTTCTGCGGCACCATCGCGACGGCCTTGACCAGTTCCTGGCGCGGGATGCGGGTGACCGGATGGCCGTCGATAAGCACCTCGCCCGAAGTGGCGGAGTACAGCCTGGGCAGCAACCCGGCGAGCGTGGTCTTGCCGCTGCCGGTGGCGCCGATGATCGCGGTCGTGGTCCCCGGGCGGGCCTCGAACGAAATGCCCTCAAGCACCGGCTTCTCCGCGCCCGGGTAGGTGTAGGAGACGTCCTCGAAGCGCACGTTGCCTTTGCCTATCGACGCCCCTTCGGCCACCGACGCCTTCACCTCATGCCCGAGCACCTCCTCGATGCGATCCGCGCACACGATCGCGCGCGGCAGCATCATGAGCATGAACACGCCCATCATTACCGCCATGAGGATCTGCATCAGGTACTGCATGAACGCGGTGAGTGAACCGACCTCCACCAGGCCCTCGTCCACGCGGTGGCCGCCGAACCACAGCACGGCCGCGGTGGCGAGGTTAAGGATGAGCATGATCACCGGGAACATTGTGACGAACACGCGGCCGATGTTCAGGCTGAGTTTGGTGATCTGCTGGTTCGCGTCCGTGAACCGCTCGGCCTCGTAGTCCTCGCGGCCGAACGCGCGCACCACGCGGATACCCGCGATCTGCTCGCGCAACAGGCCGTTGATCGCGTCAAGCTTTGTCTGCATGCGCTTGAACAACGGCATCAGGATCGCCGCGGTAACGCCTACCACGACGGCCAGGACGAGCACCGCCGTGACCACCAGCCACGACATACCAGCGTCCTGGCGCAGCGCCATGATGATGCCGCCGATGGCCATGATGGGTGCTGCGACCATGAAGTTCATGAACAACAGGAACGTCATTTGCACCTGCTGGACGTCATTCGTGCCGCGCGTGACCAGTGTGGCGGCGCCGAAATGCGCCATCTCCTCGCTATCGAAATCGGACACCCGGTTGTACACGGCGGCCCTGATGTCCCGGCCGGTGTCCATGGCCACCTGGGAGGCGAACCACACTGCCGCGATCGCCGCTGCGATCTGCACCAGCGCGACCGCCAGCATCGTGCGGCCGGTGCGCCAAATATACGGCACGTCCGCCTGGGCGACGCCGTTGTTGATGATGTCCGCGTTCAAGTCCGGCAAGTACAGCGTGGCCAGGGTCGTGACCAGCTGCAGCACGATAACCAGCGCGATCTTGCCGCTGTACCGCTTGCCAAAACGCGCGGTGAGGCGGATGAGATCCATGAGTGCCCCTCTCTTTTCTCCGGGGTAATCCTAGACCGGTGGGGCCGCGCTGCTGCGATACTGCTGCTGCCTAAACGCCGATATCGGCGTTTACGGCGCCAGCTGCTGTAAAAGCCCAGGTCGCGGCTCGGCGCTCAGGCTAAATGCCGATATCGGCGTTTGCGGCTGGGGCAGCGGCGGGTGTGCCCGCCGAAACGCTTACTGGCCGGCGCGGGAGTGGCCGAGCATGTCCTCCCACTCCACGATCTTCTTGCGCTCGCGCGGGAAGTTGGCGTCGGCGGCGCCGAGGGCGCGCTCGGCTTCATCGAGCTTGTACCAGCCTTCCCAGGTGGCGTAGTCCACGCCGCGCTCGCGCAGCAGGTCAAAGATGTCGTCGGCGCCGGTGTGGGACGGAGCGGCGAGCTTGCCGGCATCCGCGTCGGCCACGAGCATGTCGGTGGTTTCCTTGGCGTCGGACTTGGTGTTGCCGATCAGGCCCACGGGTCCGCGCTTGATCCAGCCGGTGACGTAGAGCTTGTCCTCCGGTGCGGCGCCCTCTTCGGCGGTGACCAAAACGTGGCCACCGTCGTTGGGGATGACGTGGCGCTCCAGGTCGAAGGGCACGCCCTCGACCGGCTCGGAGCGGTAGCCCACGGCGTGGTAGACCTGCTGGACCGGCCAGTCGGTGAACTTCTCGGTGCCGCGGATGCCGCCGTTGCCGTCGAGCTCCTGGCGCTCGGTGCGGATGCCGGTCACGGCACCGGAGTCGTCGGTGAGCACCTCCACCGGCTCTTCGAAGAAGTGGATGTGGATCTTGTGCGGCGCGTCGTCCGGCTCGCGCATGGCGTACTGCTCCAGCACCTGGCAGTTCAGGTCGACGGACTTGTCGGAGCGGCGGACCTGCTCGGACAGCTCGTCGTAGTCGATGTCCTCGGGGTCCACGAGCACCTGGATGGTGTCGGACTCGTCGAGCTCGCGCAGCTCCTTCGGCGTGAACTTCGCCTGGGCGGGGCCGCGGCGGCCGAACATGTGCACCGTTTCCGCCTTGTTGTTCTTCAGGGATTCGTAGACGTTGTCCGGAATTTCGGTGACGGTGAGCTCCTCGCCGGTCTTGGCCAGGATGCGGGAGATATCGAGTGCCACGTTGCCCACGCCGACGACGGCGACTTCCTTGGCCTCGAGGTTCCAGTTGCGCTCGAAGCGCGGGTTGCCGTCGTAGAAGCCGACGAACTCGCCGGCGCCGATGGACTTGTCGCCGCCCGGGATGAGCAGCTCGCGGTCGCGCACGGCACCGGTGGAGATAACGACGGCGTCGTAGTAGTCGCGCAGGTCGTCGATAGTGATGTCGCGGCCGACGGTGACGTTGGCGATCAGGCGCAGCTTGTCCTTGTCCAGCACGTTGTGCAGGGACTTCACAATGCCCTTAATTCGCGGGTGGTCGGGTGCCACGCCGTAACGGATCAGGCCGAAGGGGGCGGGCATCTGCTCGAAGAGGTCGACGTGGACGTCGTGCTCTTCGTTGCGGATTAGCAGGTCGGAGGCGTAAATGCCGGCTGGGCCGGCTCCAACTACGGCGACGCGCAGGCTCATATGTTCGTTGTCCTTTCGCAAAAGGGTGTGTTGATGTTGGACACTATAGCGTATAGACCGAGTGGTCTTAAACCCGCAAATAATTTCATTCTCGACCCCCGTAAAACGTTTACATTCACTGCCTTAACCGGCACTTTCTCCGGTCCAGTTGTTTTAGACCGAGTAGTACGGCACTATTGGCCAGCAATAGCTCCGGGCCGCCCGGATGCGTACAGAGTTGTCTATTTAGGGAGAGCAGATGAGCGCACCCACTAAGCCCAGGACACGCCCGAAGAAGTCGGAGGGGCAGTGGCTAATAGACGGCTCCGCGCCGCTGAACCACGACGAGGAGATCAAGCAGGAATCCCCAGTCCTAGACGTCAAACAGCGCGTAATCGACGTCTACTCCAAGGGCGGCTTCGATTCGATCGACCGCGAGGACCTCTACCCGCGCTTTAAGTGGCTCGGCCTGTACACCCAACGCAAGCAGAACCTGGGTGGCGAGTTCACCGGCGAGGACAACAGCGTCCTGGAAGACAAGTACTTCATGATGCGCATTCGCTTCGACGGCGGCATCTGCTCCACCGCGCAGGCCCGCGCCGTCGGCGAGCTTTCCCGCGACTACGCGCGCTCCACCGTGGATCTCACCGACCGTCAGAACATCCAGTTCCACTGGGTGCGCATCGAGAACGTCCCCGCGATCTGGGACACGCTCGAGGAGCACGGCCTGAACACCTGGGACGCGTGCGGCGACGTGCCGCGCGTGATCTTAGGCTCCCCGGTCGCCGGCATTGCCAAGGACGAGATCATCGACGCCACCCCCGCGATCCGCAAAATCCAGCAGATCGTCACCGACGACGAATTCCAGAACCTGCCACGCAAGTTCAAGACCGCGATTTCCGGCAACGCCCGCCAGGACGTGGTCCACGAGATCAACGACCTTGCCTTCATCGGCGTCGAGCACCCCGAGCTCGGCCCCGGCTTCGAGTGCTACGTCGGCGGCGGGCTGTCCACCAACCCGATGCTCGCGCAGTCCCTCGGCGCATTTGTCACCCTCGAGCAGGTCCCCGACGTGTGGGCGAACGTGGTGCGCATCTTCCGCGACTACGGCTACCGCCGCCTGCGCAACCGCGCGCGCCTGAAGTTCCTGGTCAAGGAGTGGGGCGTGGAGAAGTTCCGCCGCATCCTCGAGGAGGATTACTTGGGCTATGCGCTTGCCGACGGCCCAAAGGCCCCCAACAACCTGGTCGACCGCGACCACATCGGCGTGCACGAACAAAAAGACGGCAACGTCTACATCGGCGTGAAGCCCACGCTGGGCCACATGTCCGGCGAGCAGCTCATCGCGCTCGCGGACCTGGCGGAGCAATACGGCGTGACCGACCTGCGCTTTACTCCGTTTAAGGAGGTGCTGTTGCTCGGGGTGGAACCGGAGGACGTCGAGAAGCTGCAAAGCGATTTGGAACAGATGGGGCTGTACTCGAAGCCCTCCGAGTTCCGCCGCGGCCTGCTCAGCTGCACCGGCCTGGAGTACTGCAAGCTCGCGCACGTGACCACGAAGTCCCGCGCGATCGAGCTGGCGGATGAGCTGGAGGAGCGCTTCGGCGACCTGGATTCGCCCATCACCATTTCGCTCAACGGCTGCCCGAATGCGTGCGCGCGCCACCAGGTCTCCGACATCGGGCTCAAGGGCCAGATGGTGGCGAACGAGGACGGCGAGAAGGTCGAGGGGTTCCAGGTGCACCTCGGCGGCACTATCGGCGAGGGCGCGAACTTCGGCCGCAAGCTGCGCGGCCACAAGGTGCTGTCCACCGAGCTGACGGATTACGTCATGCGCGTGGTGCAGCATTACGTGGACAAGCGCGAGGACGGCGAAACATTTCGTCAATGGGTCGCCCGCGCGGACGAGGATGATTTGCGATGAGCTTTCGCCGAGCCCCGAATCCGAACCGCAATTTCCCCTCGTTTTGCCCCTATTGTGGCGGGGAGGACCTTTGGCCGAACGAGGAGACGGACTTTGCCTGGAAATGCGGGGAGTGCCTGCGTGTTTTCGAGGTGAAGTACCACGGCCAGGACGATCCGGACACCCCGCACGCGCCCGCGCCGTCGACGGAGGAGGCGCTGCAGGCCTCCCTGGCGCGGCACGGGCATACCGCAGTAGTGAAGGAAGAGAAGCGATGACCAACCTGCTCAACCAGCCGGGAGGAAACTTCCGCGACCCCGAGATCAGCCCGGCAGGGCCGAGGGAGACGGCGGCGTTGCCGGAGGACGTCGCCAAGCAAAATGCCCAGCTTGTAGATCAGTGGGCACCCAAGCTTTACGACGCCTCCGCCGCCGACATCCTCGGCTGGGCCCACGAGCACGCGCCCGGCAAGCTCGCGGTGACCCTCTCCATGGAGAACACAGTGCTGGCGGAGTTGGCCGAGCGCCACCTGCCCGACGCGGACTTCCTCTTTTTAGACACCGAGTACCACTTCCCGGAGACCCTCGAGGTGGCCGACGCAGTTGAGGCCCGCTACCCCTCGCACACGCTGGTGCGCGCAACCGCCCAGCTCACCCGCCCGGAGCAGGACAAGGTGTACGGTCCGAATTTGTACCTGCGCAACCCCGGCGCGTGCTGCCGCATGCGCAAGGTTGAGCCGCTGGCGGTGCACATGAGCCCGTACGCCGGCTGGATCACCGGCCTGCGCCGCGCCGACGGCCCCACCCGAGCCGAGGCACCCGCGCTGAGCCTGGATAACACCGGGCGGCTGAAGATCTCCCCGCTGGTGACCTGGTCGCTGGAGGACACGGAGGCATTCGAGGAGGATAACGACCTGATCATCCACCCGCTGACCCGTCAGGGCTACCCCTCCATCGGCTGCGCCACCTGCACCATGCCCGTGGCCGAGGGGGAGGACCCGCGCGCCGGGCGCTGGGCGTTCGCATCCAAAACCGAGTGCGGCCTGCACGAATAAAAGGAGCTTTAGACAAGATGACGCAAGCAACGACACCTGAGCTGTCGCCGCACCTGAAGGACTTGGAAAACGAGTCCATCCACATCATCCGAGAGGTGGCCGGGCAGTTTGACAAGATCGGCCTGCTGTTTTCCGGCGGCAAGGACTCCTGCGTGGTCCTCGAGCTGGCGCGCCGGGCCTTCGCGCCGGCGGCGATGCCGATTGAGCTGTTGCACGTGGACACCGGGCACAACTTCCCGGAGGTGATCCAGTTCCGCGACGAGCTGGTAAAAAAGCACGGGCTGCGACTGCGTGTGGCCGAGGTGCAGGACTGGATTGATCGCGGCGACCTGCAGGAACGCCCCGACGGCACCCGCAACCCGCTGCAGACCGTGCCGCTGGTGGAGACCATTGCGGAGGTCGGCTACAACGCCGTGCTCGGCGGCGCGCGCCGCGATGAGGAACGCGCCCGCGCCAAGGAGCGTGTGTTCTCCGTGCGCGACTCCTTCGGCGGCTGGGACCCGCGCCGCCAGCGCCCCGAGCTGTGGGATCTGTACAACGGTGCGACGCTGCCGGGCGAGAACGTGCGCGTGTTCCCCATCTCCAACTGGACCGAGGCGGACGTGTGGGAGTACATCGGCGCGCGCGGGATTGCCCTGCCGTCGATTTACTTCGCGCACGACCGCGAGGTGTTCGGCCGCGACGGCATGTGGCTGACCCCGGGCGAGTGGGGCGGCCCGCGCGACGGCGAGCAGCTTGAGACTCGCCGCGTGCGCTACCGCACCGTGGGCGACATGTCCTGCACGGGCGCGGTCGATTCGGACGCGTCCACGATCGACGAGGTGCTCGTCGAGATCGCCAACTCCACCCTGACCGAGCGCGGCGCGACGCGCGCCGACGACCGCCTGAGCGAATCCGCCATGGAAGACCGCAAGAAGGAAGGCTACTTCTGATGACTGCCCCGACCACCACTTCCGCCGCAGCCGCGTTGGCGGACCGCGAAACCCTGCGCCTGTGCACCGCCGGCTCCGTCGACGACGGCAAGTCCACCTTCGTCGGCCGCCTTTTGCACGACACGAAGTCCGTGCTCGCCGACCAGCTTGCCTCCGTCGAGCGCACCTCGGCCGACAGGGGCTTTGAGGGCCTCGACCTTTCCTTGCTTGTCGACGGGCTCCGCGCCGAACGCGAACAGGGCATCACCATCGACGTGGCCTACCGCTACTTCGCCACCGATAAGCGCACCTTCATCCTCGCCGACACCCCGGGGCACGTGCAGTACACGCGCAACACCGTGACCGGCATGTCCACCTCCCAGGTGGTCGTGCTGCTGGTGGACGCCCGCAACGGCGTGGTGGAGCAGACCGTCCGCCACCTCACCGTGGCCAAGCTGCTGGGCGTGCGCACCGTGATCCTGGCGGTGAACAAGATCGACCTGGTCGGCTACTCGGAGGAGACCTTCAACGAGATCAAGACCACCTTCGACGCCAAGGCCGCCGAGCTCGGCATCGAGGACCCGCACGTGGTGCCGATTTCCGCGCTCAAGGGCGACAACGTCGCTGAACTGTCCGCGGAAACGCCCTGGTACACCGGCCCGACCGTGCTGGAGCTGCTGGAGACCATCCCGGTTCACCACGGCCGCGCCGACGACCTGGACTTCCGCTTCAACATCCAGTACGTGCTGCGCGAGCACGCCAGCGACTACCGCGCCTACGCCGGCCGCGTCAACGCCGGTTCCATCTCCGTCGGCGATGAGGTCCTCGCCCCGTACGGCCGGAAAACCACCGTGGCCGGCATCGACTCCACCGACGGCCCGGTGGAGACCGCCCACGCTGGCGACTCGGTGGCCCTGCGCCTTGCCGACGAAATTGACCTGACCCGCGGCGACCTCCTGGCCTCTGGAACCCGGCCAGAAGACACAAGGGAGTTCGCCGCCACCGTTGTGGGGCTGACCGAGAAGGAGTTGCGCGCCGGGCAGGCTGTGAAGCTGCGCATCGGCACCGCGTTCGTGCGCGCCCGCGTGGCCAGCGTGGACCGCGTCCTCGACATCGACGGTGCTGCCGGCGACAACACCTCGCCCGAGGCCGTCGCGCTCAACGAGATCGCGCACGTGACCATCCAGACCGCCGACGAGTTGCCGGTCGAGCCCTACGCGGCCCGCGGCGCGGTGGGCAACTTCCTGCTCGTGGACCAGTCTTCCGGCAACACGCTGGCCGCGGGTCTCGTCGGAAAGCGCCTGCGCTAGGAGCACCCACCATGACCGCGCTGATCACCCTCTCCCACGGCTCGCGCCACCCGCAGGCCAAGGAGGGCATCCGCGCGCTAACCGAAGCGGCCGCCGAAAAGCTCGGTGTGGAGTGGGCGGACGCGCACCTCGAGTTCGATCGCCCCACCCTCGCCGAGGCGGCCGCCGCGTTGTCTTCGCCGCGCGCCATCGTCGTGCCGCTGCTGTTCACCCGCGCGTTCCACGCGAAGGTGGACGTGCCGGCCCACCTCACCGAGGCGCGCGAGCACTGCGACCTCACCCTCGCTGAGCCGCTCGGTACCGGCCCCGACATCGCCGAGACCCTGCACAAGCGCTTGCGTATCGACGCACCTTCGGCGTCCCACGCCACCCTATTTCCCGTCGGCACATCGGATGCCGAACAGGCCGCGAACTACGCCCGCCTGGCGGACAACCTGGCGCGTTTGGCCGGGGTCGATGTGTCGGTGGTGCAGGCGACGAGGGGCGACCGGAGGTTCGTCGATAGGCACACACACGTGCTGCCGCTGTTTGTCACCCACGGAACACTCCTGGACCGGATCCCACCGCACCTGTCAGCTTCTGGGCCGCTGACCACAGACCTCGCGGACGTCGTTGCCAACCGCTACCGCACTGCCGAAAAGGACGCCTGAGATGTACAAGATTGAGACGCTGCTGCTCATCGCCGTGGCCGGCCTGGCCGCCCAACTTGTCGACGGCGGCCTCGGCATGGGCTTCGGCGCCACCTCGTCCACCATGCTCATCGCACTGGCCGGGCTGACCCCCGCGGCCGCGTCCGCCGTCGTGCACACCGCGGAGCTGGGCACCACGCTGGCCTCCGGCGTCGCGCACACCCGCTTCGGCAACGTGGACTGGCGCACCGCGTTCGCCATCGGCATCCCCGGCGCAATCGGTGCCTTCCTCGGCGCGACAGTGCTGGTGCGCCTCTCCACCGAAGCCGCTCGGCCGGTGATGTCGCTGATCCTGGCCCTGATCGGGCTGAACCTGATGCTGCGCTTCGCACGCGGGCTGACTCAGCGCAAGCTGGTGGAAAAACCTCATTCCCGCGGGTTTTTAGCCGGGCTAGGCATGTTCGGCGGGTTTGTGGACGCCACCGGCGGCGGTGGCTGGGGGCCCGTGACCACCTCGACGCTGCTGTCCGCCGGGCGCGCTGAGCCGCGACGCATCGTCGGCACCGTCACCACCGCCGAGTTCCTGGTCACCACGGCCGCCACCCTCGGGTTTGCGGTGGGGATGTGGCACGATTTGATGGCCAACCTCGCTGGGGTGCTCGCGCTGCTGGCGGGCGGAGTCGTCGCCGCGCCTATCGGAGCGTGGGTGGTCACCCGCATGAACCCCATCGCGCTCGGCGGAGTCGTGGGCACCTTGATCGTGTTTCTGAACCTGCCGGTGGTGCTGAAGTTCCTCGGCGTGGACTCCGGCCTGTGGGTCGTGCGCGTGCTGGTTTTGGTGCTCGGTGCGGCGCTGTCCGTGCGCGGCGTGCTCAAGGCGCGCCAGAACTCGCGGGCCGCGGGGGAGCGCGAGGGAGCGACAGTGGTCGACGCGGAGCCAGCCCGCCTACGATAAGCAACCATGTCTGACTTGCTTATCGCCGCAGCGATGAAAGAAGAGGCCGCGGACATCATGTCCGGCGGCGACCACGAGGTGCTGATCACCGGCATCGGCACCCTGCCCGCCGCGATCGCGCTGACCCGCCGCCTGTCTTCCGGGCCGCTGCCCTCGCGCGTGATCAACGTCGGCACCGCCGGCGCCCTGGTGGACTTGCAGCCGGGCGTCTACGAGGTTTCCGACGCCGTCAAGCACGACTTCAAAGTCGGCGGCACCTCCGAGATCACCGACTTTGTCTACCCGCGCTGGTTCTCGTTCGACCCGCTGACCGAGCTGCCCAAAGCCAAGCTCGCCACCGGGGATGCGTTTGTGAACCGCTCCGATCTGCGCGACGAGCTCGCCCGCGAGTGCCAGCTCGTGGACATGGAGGGCTACGCCCTGGCCGCGGTGTGTTCCACCTTCGGCGTGCCGCTGACCCTGCTCAAGCAGGTGTCCGATTCCGCCGACGAGTCCGCCTCCGCGGTGTGGGAGGCCGCCCTCGAGCGCGCCCGCGTCGAGCTGGAGCAGGCGCTGCGCGAGCACCTGCGGTAATCGCCTGGGGTCGCTGCGCTCCCGGCGACCGCTCCCTGCGCCCCATTTTGCGGATCTGCTAGTTGCCCCGCACGCCCAACTAGCAGATCAAGTGTCCAACTTTCTGTTGTTCCAGGTGATGTTGGAACCAGGTGCCAGTAAGGAGCTCATCTGCTAGGAGCGTTTTTGGGCAACTAGCAGATGAGCCCGCAGCGATGCGGAGGCACCACAAACCCAGAGCACGAAACCCCTATTAAGCGCGAAAATGGCGCTTAATAGGGGTTTCGTACTGGGGGTCTGGCGGAGGGAACAGAGTCCTACTTCGCGAACTCCTCCACGAGCGTGGCGTTGAACGCCGGCAGGTCGTCCGGGGTGCGCGAGGAGATGAAGCCGGAGTCGACCACAACCTCCTCGTCGACCCAGTTGGCGCCGGCGTTGGCCAGGTCGGTCTTGACGTTGGCCACGGAGGTGAGCGTCACGCCCTTGAGCACGTCGGCGTCGGCGAGGATCCAGCCGCCGTGGCAGATCACGCTGATCGGCTTGCCAGCGTCCTTGAACGCCTTAACCAGCGCTACGGCGTCGGCGTCGGTGCGGATGGTGTCAGCGTTAACGGTGCCGCCGGGCAGGATAAGGGCGTCGAACTCGTCGGCGGAGGCGTCGGCCGTTTTGGCGTCGACAGCCACCTTCGCGCCCTTCTTGCCTTCGATCTCACCGGTTTCGGTGGAGAGGACCTTGGTGGTCGCGCCGGCGGACTCCACGGCTTCCTTCGGGGAGGTCAGCTCCGAATCCTCGAAGCCGTTGGTGGCGATAATTGCGACGCTCTTGCCGTTGAGGTCAGCCATGGTTTCGTCCTTTCGTCGATGAGTAAGTACGGCGCCCACCGTACCTATTCTTCGTCCTTGATGGCGTGGGTGCGGCCCGGAACCTCAGTGTCGCCCTCGACCTCTCCCAAGGGGACGCGGGTGGAGCCGAGACCTCCCTTGACAGGGACTTTGGTGTTGGACTTTTCGCGCCTTGCAATGCGCATCATGTGGTCGCGCACGGCGAGGAACGACGACTTCGAATCCATGGTTTGGGTTTGCTGGGTGGCCGTGGCTATCTCATCGGCGGTGATTTCACCGGAGCGCAGCGAGACCATCTCGGCCCAGTAACGCAGCCATACCGCGGCGACGGCGGCGACCGGCACAGCCAGGAACGCGCCGACGATGCCGAACAGGGTGCCGCCCACAGCGACGGCGAGCAGGACCACGGCGGCGTGCAGGCCCATGGCCTGGGACTGCAGGATCGGGGAGAGGACGTTGCCCTCCAGCTGCTGCACGGCGATGATGAGCAGGAGCACGAACACAGCGTTCATGAACCCGTTGGACACCAACGCGATGATCACGGCCAAGGCGCCGGCGGAGATCGCACCCACGATCGGGATGAAGCCGGCGAAGAAGGTCACCACAGCCAGCACCGGCCACAGCGGCACGCCGAGGAAGAGCAGGCCCAAACCGATGAAGATGGCGTCCACCATGGACACGATGGCCTGGGTGCGGATGAAGCCGGACAGGGTGTTCCAGGAGCGCATGCACACCTCGGTGAGGTGCCAGCCGGCGCGCACGCCCGTGTACTTGCGTACCCACGGCAGGAAGCGGTCGCCGTCTTTGAGGAAGAAGAACAGCAGCACGAGCGTCAACGCGAGCGTGGTGCCTACCGACGTAATCGCGCCGATGCCGGAGAACACCCCGGAGGCGATGTTCGACGCCTGACCCTTCACAAACGCGGTGGCCTGGTCCACGGCCTGCTGGATGCGTTCCGGCTCGAGGAAGGTGAAGTTCTGCTCCTTGAGCCAGGCGATAATCTGGTTGATGCCCTGCTCGGCCTGGTGGCCGAGCTCGGTGCCCTGCGACTTCACGGTCGGCGCCATCGCGGCGATGATGCCGCCGAGGATGCCGAAGGTGCCGATCAGTGTGATGAACACTGCGAGGGCGGCGGGGATCTTGTGGCCCCGCATCCAGCGCACCGGCGGCCACAGCACCGTGGCAAGGATCAGTGCAAGCAGGATGGGCAAAAGGCCCATCCACACCCATTTGAGCAGGTAGAGCAGGATCGCGGTGGCGGCGACAATGATGATGAAGCGCAGCGCCCAGGCGGCGGCGGTGCGGCCGTCAGAGGCGATGATGTCGCCGCGGTCTACGGGCTCTTTGGAAAGCTCCTGGGCCGCGTCTGCCGGGGTGGGCAGCATCCGGACGTCGTCGACTGCGGTGTCGAGCGCGCCGACGTAGTCGTTGTTTTCGTGTTTAGTCACGCGCTCATTGTGCCAGAGATGCTGGTTAATGCATATGTCGTGGGAGCCGGAGGGCCGTCGTCAAGAACAATGCCCTAGACCACACGCAGATATAAGTGTAGCGTGGGCCACAACCTGACCCTAATGTAAGAAAGGCCTGGAAATGACTGTCTACCCGAACCCCGGAACCGAAGGCTCAAACGTCAAGTACCGCGAGCGCTACGACAACTACATCGGCGGCGACTGGGTCGCCCCAGTGGACGGCGAGTACTTCGACAACATCACCCCCGTCACTGGCGAGGTGTTCTGCCAGGTCGCCCGCGGTAAAGAGGCCGACATCAACTTGGCGCTCGACGCCGCGCACAAGGCCGCGCCCGCCTGGGGCAAGACCTCCCCGGCAGAGCGCGCGATGGTGCTGCTGAAGATCGCAGACCGCATGGAAGAGCACCTCGAGGAGCTCGCGGTGGCGGAGACTTGGGAAAACGGCAAGGCCGTGCGCGAGACGCTCGCCGCCGACATCCCGCTTGCCATCGATCACTTCCGCTACTACGCGGGCGCACTGCGCGCGCAGGAAGGCCGTCTGAGCCAGATCGACGAGGACACTGTCGCTTACCACTTCAACGAGCCGCTCGGCGTGGTCGGTCAGATCATCCCGTGGAACTTCCCGCTGCTCATGGCCGCGTGGAAGCTGGCCCCGGCGCTGGCGGCGGGCAACGCGATCGTCCTCAAGCCGGCGGAGCAGACTCCGGCGTCGATTCTGTACCTGATGGATCTTGTCGGTGACCTCATCCCGGCGGGTGTGCTGAACATCGTCAATGGCATGGGCGAGGAAGCGGGCGCCGCGCTGTCCGGCTCCGACCGTATTGCCAAGATCGCCTTCACCGGCTCCACCGAGGTGGGCAAGATCATCAACAAGGCCGCGGCGGACAAGATCATTCCGGTCACTCTGGAGCTCGGTGGCAAGTCCCCGGCGTTGTTCTTCGAGGACATCTTTGAAAGGGACGACGACTTCAAGAAGAAGGCGGTCGAGGGCTTCGCCATGTTCGCGCTGAACCAGGGTGAGGTGTGCACCTGCCCGTCGCGTGCGCTGGTGCACGAGTCCATCGCGGACGAGTTTTTGGAGCTTGGCGTGCAGCGCGTCAAGCAGATCAAGACCGGCAACCCGCTGGACACTGACACCATGATGGGCGCGCAAGCCTCCACCGAGCAGATGAACAAGATCCAGTCCTACCTGGAGCTTGGGCCCCAGGAGGGTGCGGAAGTGCTTACCGGTGGCGGCGTGAACACGATCGACGGCCTGGAAAACGGCCTCTACATCGAGCCGACCGTGTTTAAGGGCACCAACGACATGCGCATTTTCCAGGAGGAGATCTTCGGTCCGGTGATGTCCGTGACCACGTTCAAGGATTTCGATGAGGCCATCTCGATTGCCAACGACACCATTTACGGTCTGGGTGCGGGCGTGTGGGCGCGCTCGGGCACCACTGCGTACAAGGCCGGCCGCGCCATTCAGGCTGGTCGCGTGTGGGTGAACCAGTACCACACCTACCCGGCCCACGCGGCGTTTGGCGGCTACAAGCAGTCCGGTATCGGCCGCGAGACGCACCTGATGATGCTGGACCACTACCAGCAGACTAAGAACCTCCTGGTGTCCTACTCCGAGCAGGAGACTGGCTTGTTCTAAGCAGTTGCTTGTCGACGATTCAACCTCCGGTTACCCACGTATCCGGAGGTTTTTCTATGCGTTTGCCTGCGGAAACAAAGAAAGTTGCGCTGGGTGGGAACAACTTTGGTGTACGTGCCGTTGTTACCTATGAGTGCGACAGACTCAAGAACGTCGCCGCCAGTGTTATAGTGGTGGCCGTCAAGTTGAGTCGGAGCACATCAACTTACTGATAAACCACTTCTCAACAGGAGGAATAACTCTTATGGCACGTGCAGTTGGTATTGACCTTGGCACCACGAACTCGGTCGTCTCCGTCCTTGAGGGCGGCGAGCCGGTTGTGATCGCTAACGCGGAGGGCTCCCGCACCACCCCGTCCGTCGTCGCTTTCGCGAAGAACGGCGAGGTCCTGGTTGGCCAGTCCGCGAAGAACCAGGCGGTAACCAACGTCGACCGCACCATCCGTTCCGTCAAGCGCCACATGGGCGAGGACTGGACCGTGGAGATCGACGACAAGAAGTACACCCCGCAGGAGATCTCCGCCCGTACCCTGCAGAAGCTGAAGCGCGACGCTGAGGCGTACCTCGGTGAGGAAGTCACCGAGGCTGTTATTACCGTCCCGGCCTACTTCGAGGACGCTCAGCGTCAGGCCACCAAGGAGGCCGGCCAGATCGCGGGCCTCGATGTGCTGCGCATTGTTAACGAGCCGACCGCGGCCGCCCTGGCGTACGGCCTGGACAAGAACGAGAAGGAAGAGACCATCCTGGTCTTCGACCTTGGCGGCGGCACCTTCGACGTGTCCCTGCTGGAGATCGGCGACGGTGTCGTCGAGGTGCTGGCTACCGCCGGCGACAACGAGCTCGGCGGCGACGATTGGGACAACCGCGTAGTTGAGTGGCTCGTGGACAAGTTCAAGTCCCAGAACGGCGTTGACCTGTCCAAGGACAAGATGGCGATGCAGCGTCTGCGCGAGGCCGCGGAGAAGGCCAAGATCGAGCTGTCTTCCGCACAGCAGGCCTCCATCAACCTGCCGTACATCACGGTGGACTCCGAGAAGAACCCGCTGTTCCTGGACGAGACGCTGACCCGCACCGAGTTCCAGAAGATCACCTCCGATCTGCTGGACCGCACCAAGAGCCCGTTCAACCAGGTGGTCAAGGACGCCGGCATGTCCGTCGGCGACATCGACCACGTGGTTCTGGTCGGCGGCTCCACCCGTATGCCGGCCGTGTCCGAGCTGGTGAAGGAACTGACCGGCAAGGAGCCGAACAAGTCCGTCAACCCGGACGAGGTCGTGGCACTGGGTGCTGCGCTGCAGGCTGGCGTGCTGCGCGGCGACGTTAAGGACGTGCTGCTTCTCGACGTCACTCCGCTTTCCCTCGGCATCGAGACCAAGGGCGGCGTGATGACCAAGCTCATCGAGCGCAACACCACCATCCCGACGAAGCGTTCGGAGACCTTCACCACGGCTGAGGACAACCAGCCGTCCGTGCAGATCCAGGTCTTCCAGGGCGAGCGCGAGATCGCGTCCGCGAACAAGCTGCTCGGCTCCTTCGAGCTGGCAGGCATCGCACCGGCTCCGCGTGGTGTGCCGCAGATCGAGGTCACCTTCGACATCGACGCCAACGGCATCGTGTCCGTGTCCGCGAAGGACAAGGCCACCGGCAAGGAGAACACGATCAAGATCCAGGACGGCTCCGGTCTGTCCGACGACGAGATCGATCGCATGATCAAGGACGCCGAGGCTCACGCCGACGAGGACAAGAAGCGCCGCGAGGAGCAGGAGACCCGCAATAACGCGGAGACCATGGCGTACCAGACCCGCAAGTTCATGGATGAAAACGGCGAGAAGCTGCCGGAGGACATCAAGGGCCGCGTGACCGAGGCCGCCGACGCTGTCGATGAGGCGCTTAAGGGCGAGGACCTGGATGCCATCAAGTCCGCAGTGGAGAAGCTCAACACCGAGTCCCAGGCAATGGGCACCGCGCTCTACGAGGCTCAGGCGAACGAGGGTGCAACCCAGGCCGACGCTGCCGACGGCGACGACAACGTGGTCGACGCTGAGGTTGTCGAGGACGACGACGCAACCGATTCCGATAACAAGTAAGGAGGCGACGTCTGATGACGAATCCGCACGACGAGCAGATGCCCGACAACCCGGGCGCTCCGGAGGCCACGGACCCCGAGTACGTGTCCCCCGACCAGGCGGAAACCCTCGCCGACGAGGCTGCTGAGTCCGAGGCGCTTGCGACGGACGAGGACCCTCTCTTAGCCGCGGACGCCGAGCTCGAGGACGCCGCGAAGATCGCGGAGAACGAGATCGACCCGGACGCAGACGGCGACGGCGCAGTCAGCGACATCGAGCTGCAGCTGGCGGAGCGTACTGAGTCGCTCCAGCGGGTCAGCGCCGAGTACGCGAACTACCGCCGCCGCACCGAGCGCGAGCGTGGTGAGCTGGCCAACACTGCCAAGGCGAAGTTCGCCACACCGCTGCTGCCGCTTTTGGACGACCTGGATCTGGCCGAGCAGCACGGCGACTTGGCCGAGGGGCCGCTGAAGGCATTTGCCGACAAGTTCCGCTCGATCGTTGCCGGCCAGGGCATCAAAGAGTTCGGTGCTGAGGGCGACGCGTTCAACCCGGAGATCCATGAGGCGGTGCAGGACCTCTCCCAGGGCGACACCAAGGCCGTGGGCACGGTGCTGCGCAAGGGCTACATGATCGGCGACCGCCTGGTGCGCAACGCCATGGTGATCATCGCTGATCCCGCCGAGCCTGCTGAGCCGGCCGGCGAGCCAGAAGCCGACACAACCGAGTAGGTAAATCGCTCGGATGGAAGGGCCGGGGAATGAGGCAGCGCGGACCCACGCGGCCTCGTCCCCGGCCTTTGTACTTAGATAAATTAGTGAACAAACTTTAGCGAGACAGACTCAACACTCTTTGTAGAGGAAAGGAGGGCGCGAGATGGCTATGCAACAAGAATGGGCCGATAAGGACTATTACGGCGACTTGGGCGTGAGCTCGTCGGCAAGCGCTGCAGACATCAAGAAGGCATACCGCAAGCTCGCACGCGAAAACCACCCCGACTCCAACCCCGGCAACAAAAAGGCGGAGGAGAAGTTTAAGCGGGTGGCCGAGGCGTACGACGTTGTCGGCGACGAGCAGAAGCGCAAGGAATACGACCAGCTGAAATCCATGATCAGCTCGGGCGGCTTCGGCCGGTTCGGGCGGGGAGGAGGATCCGGCTTTCCGGGCGGGTTTCGCGGCACGGAAACGGAATTCGACCTCTCCGACATCTTCGGATCAGCCGCTGGTGGACAAGCTGGAGACAGCGGCCTTGGTGATATCTTCGGTGGCTTCTTTGGCGGCCGCGGCGGTGCTGGCAGGAACGCTCGGCCGTCGCGGGGGGCCGACGTCGAAACGGAAATAACCCTCGACTTCCGTGAGGCCGCCAAGGGCACGACCATCCCGGTCGAGCTCACCGGCGAAGCTCCGTGCACCACTTGCCACGGCTCCGGTTCCAAGGACGGCAAGACGCACACCTGTCAGATGTGCTCCGGCTCCGGCTACATCCGCGAGAATTCCGGCGCCTTCGGCATGGCACGTCCCTGCACGAACTGCGGCGGCACCGGCGAAATCATCGAGGACCCGTGCGACACCTGCGGCGGCACCGGCACCGTGCGGCGCACCCGCTCGATCACCGTGCGTATCCCCGCCGGCGTAGTCGACGGGCAGAAGGTGCGCCTGGCAGGCCAAGGCGAGGCGGGCCCGAACGGCACGCCCGCTGGCGACCTGTTCGTCACCGTGCACGTGCGCAACGACGAGGTGTTCACCCGCTCCGGCGACGACCTCGAGGTCACCGTCCCGGTCGCGTTCTCCGAGGTCGCCCTCGGCGCAACCATCGCGGTGCCCACCCTGGACAACCCGGTGAAGGTGAAGGTTCCGGCTGGCACCCCGAACGGGCGCACCCTGCGCGTGAAGGGCCGCGGCATCCCGAAGCGCTCCGGTGCCGCCGGCGACCTGATGGTCACCGTGGAGGTGAAGGTGCCCAAGGACCTGGATCCGTCCGCCACCTCCGCGCTGCGCGCCTACGCCCAGGCTGAAAAAGACTCCGGCTTCGACCCGCGCGCCGGGTGGGCTGGGCTCTAGCCCAGGGAAGAGGTGTAGACGATGGATGAAAAACAGGAGTACTTTGTCATCTCCGTCGCCGCTGAGCTGACCGGCATGCACGCGCAGACGCTGCGCACCTACGACCGGCTTGGCCTGGTCACGCCGATGCGCACCAAGGGTGGCGGCCGCCGCTACTCGCGGCGCGACATCTCCATGCTGCGCCGCATCCAGTACCTCTCTCAGGAGGAGGGCGTCAACCTCGCCGGCATTAAGACGATCATCGAGCTCTCCCAGCAGATCGAGGACCTCCAGGACGAACTGGAAACCCAACGCGGCCACAACGAGGAGCTGCGCCAGAAGTTGCAGACCGGTACTCGCCGCGGCGGTGAGCTGGTGCACGTGCCCCGCTCCACCGCGGTGGTCACGTGGGAGCCAGCTGCTTCTCGGCGCCGCCGGCGCAGCGCGCGGTAGTGCAAAGGTCGAGTCCGGGAGGTCGAGTAGGCCCATGTCTAGGGGCGAACTCGACCTCCCGGACTCGACCTTTGCGGTGTTGCGCGACCAAAAGTGCCCCGGGCTGTTCACACGGAACAGCCCGGGGCACCAAGCGCCTTAAAGCAGCGAAGCTCGAGATTAGCCGCCGAACTCGATGGCCGCGGCGCCGCCGATGTGGCGGAGGTTGGACTTGGCCAGGTTGAACAGGCGGCCAACGCCGCCCTCGAGGAAAGCGGTGCGGGCGCCGGACTTGGTGAAGCCCTTCATCATGTCCCAGGTGATTCCCGGCGGCAGCGACAGCGCCTCCGGGTCGGTGACGATGTCCACGAGCACCGGGCCGTCGTAGGCCAGGGCCTCCTTGAGCACGGGCTCGAGGTCGTCCGGGTCCTCGATGCGGAAGGACTTGATGCCCACACCCTTGGCAATCTCGGCGTAGTTGGCCTGCTCGTGGTCGGTGCCGAAGTACGGCATGCCGGCCACCAACATCTCCAGCTTCACCATGCCCAGCGAGGAGTTGTTGAAGCAGATCACCTTCACCGGCAGCTGGTGCAGCTTGATGGTGAGCAGCTCACCCATGAGCATGCCCAACCCGCCGTCGCCGGACCAGGAGATGACCTGGCGGTCGGGGTATGCCGCTTGCACGCCGATTGCCATCGGCAGGGCGTTGGCCATGGTGCCGTGAAGGAACGATGCGGCCTCGTCGCGCTTGCCGTTCGGGGTGAGGTAGCGCGAGGACCACACGTTGCACATGCCGGTGTCGACGGTGAAGTACGCGTCGTCGTCCGCGAGCTCGTCCAGCACGGATGCGGCGAGCTCCGGGTGGATCGGCTTCTTGGACTCGAAGGCCTCGGAGGTGTAGCTCTTCACCACGTGGTCCAGCAGCTGGTAGTGGCGCTTGAGCATCTTGTCTAAGAACCCGCGGTCGGTCTTCTCCTCGATGTGCGGGAGGATGTTTTCGATGACGCTTTTCACGTCGCCGACGACCGGGTAGTCCACAGTCGTGCGGCGGCCGATGTGGGTGCCGTCGATGTCGATCTGCGCGACGTTCTCGTCCGGCAGCCAGTCGGTGTACGGGAAGTCGGTGCCGACCATGATGAACAGGTCGGACTCTTCCATCGCGTCCACGCAAGCGCCGTAGCCGAGCAGGCCGGACATGCCTACGTCGTACGGGTTGTCGTACTCGAAGTACATCTTGCCGCGGAAGGAGTGGCCGATCGGGGACTTGATCTTCTCCGCCAGGGCGAAGACCTCGTCGCGGGCGTCGCGTGCGCCGTAGCCGCAGAACAGGGTGACCTTGTCGGCCTTGTTAATCGCCTCCACCAGGCGGGCGGCCTCGTGCGGGTCCGGGTAGACGCGCTTGTTTTTGCCGGTGGCGTAGACGGAGTCCGCGGTGTGCGGGCCCTCGGCGGTGTCGGCGGCGAAGATGTCGCCAGGCACGACCATCACGGACACGCCGTTGCCTGCCAAGGTGTTCTGCAAGGCGTTGTGCAGCACGCGCATGCCCTGGTCCGCCTCGTGGACTACCTCGCAGTAGGAGGAGCACTCCTGGAACAGAAGCTCCGGGTGGGTCTCCTGGAAGAATGAGGAGCCGATCTCCATGGTGGGGATGTGCGACGCAATGGCGAGCAGCTTCGCGCCGTTGCGGTGCGCCTCGAACAGGCCCTGCACGAAGTGGGTGTTGCCCGGGCCGCAGGATGCGCCACACACGGCGAGCTCGTCAGCAGCCAGGGAATCGGCGCCGGCGGCGAACGCGGCGGCCTCCTCATTGCGTACGTGCACCCATTCGATGTCGCTCTGGCGCACGGCGTCGGACAGCGGGTTGAGCGAGTCGCCCACCAGGCCGTAAATACGCTTGACGCCTAGGTCCTCTAGGCGCTTGACTACTTGCTCTGCGAAATTGGGCATTGCCTACCTACATCTCCTGTTTAGTCGTTTCATTCAACGTGCGCCATGGTAACGACTTTTACGCAGCTGGGTCCGAGCGCTGTTGTAAAGCAGACAGAAATGTGGGGTCTGTAAAGTAGTCGGTGTGCCCGCCCCTGACTCCCAGCACACGCTCGCCGCCCCACCCGATGTACGACGGCGACGAGCCGATCGCCGCCGTCGGACCGGAGCGCAACAACAGGATCGGGTCTTCGGGGGAATCCACCACGTGCACCGTCGCTTCGGGCCCAGCCAGGGTCAGCTTCGAGACGTGCTCGCCCGAGACGCCTGCGCTGCCCAGGATCCACAGGTCGTCTGCAAGCAACCCGTGCTGGTGCGCCGCCTTCGTGGCTAAGAGCGTGCCGTAGCTGTGGGAGACCACGGTCTTCTGTGCGTCGGGGAAGCGCTCCTCCAACGCGGCCTGGAACATTGCAAGGTCGTCCGCGCCGGCGTGGGCGCGGTGGGGCGAGGCTGCGTCCGTGAGCAGCGGGGGAGGGGCGTAGCCCTGCCACACCACCACGGCGGCCCCGGTCTTTTCTGACAACATCTGGGCTTTCTCCAGCTCGCCCGGCAGCTTCGAGGGTGTGCCGGTGGTTGCACCCGCGACCATGGTGATCACGCGTGAGGGGTCCACCGCGTCGCCGACTAGGACCGTGGTCGCAGTCGGACCGGCCTCGAGGATCACGCCGCCAGCGTCTTCCACCGCTGCCATCGTGGACGCTGGCACCGTCTGTGCGTGCCGGGCGTGCAACGATTCGAAGGACTCGTCCGGGTGATCGAACAGCGGGTCGTAGTCCTGCTCCTTGCCGGCTGCCCCCAACAGGGTCCGTGACAGCCTCAGATCCAGCATCATGGACATGCCGTTGAGCCACAGCACGACGCGTGAATGGGCGGTGACGCCGATGAACTCGGCGGCCTCGTCCAACTGCTGCTGCAAACCGGCGGCGGCGAGCAAGGCCACCGACGCCTGCTCCAGCCGCACAGCACTGGCGGCAAGCGCCGCGTTGTAGCTGGCTAGCCTTGCAGCAGACGCTTCGAACGCGGGTCCGCGGAACCCTGAATCCGCAATGACGGCGGCTGAAAACGGCGCGTGTTCCGCGCGCTCCCGCGCACCGGCTGCTGCCAATTTGGTGGCGGCTGCCGCGGCGAACAATTCGGATGTGGACAGTGCTGGTTTGTACGTCACGGCGTGAGCCCCTTGCCAAATCGGGCATCAGCCTGCTCCACTTCGGACGCAAACGCGGCGACTTCACGGAGGTGGGTATCAAGGCGGGACGTGCATTCGTCGATAAGCAAAAGCTCATTGTCCTGCAACGATGTGAGCGCGGACGCGGAGCGCGAGGGGCTTAAGTGGGTGGTAGGGAGGACGGTGAAGCTGCGGATGCAGCTGCGGGCGGCGGGTGCGGTGTCTGTGGTCAGTTGAAGAAATGTCATGCAACGAACCATCCGCGAACGCAACAGTCGACGCAATCCCCTGAACCGAATCTGTGGATAACTCCCCCGAGACGCACCTAGAGTTATCCACATGAAGATCGCGCTATTGCAAATTGCCGCCGGCGGCGACAAGATGGAAAATTTGTCCGCCATCGAACCGCGTATCCGCGACGCCGCCGCCCAAGGCGCCACGCTGATCGTTTTGCCCGAGGCCACCAGCCAGGCGTTCGGGCAGGGGCGGCTGGATACGCAGGCAGAGGAACTGGACGGTCCGTTCGCCACAGGGCTGAAAAAGCTTAGCGACGAGCTCCGCGTCACCATCGTCGCCGGCATGTTCCGCCCCGCAGACACGAACACCGTGGACGACAAGCAGTACAACCGCGTCTACAACACCGCGCTTATCACCGGCGGCGGGGCGCATAAGGGATACGACAAGATCCACACGTACGACGCCTTCAACTACAAGGAATCGGACACGGTGCGCCCCGGCGACAAGCTGGTCACGTTTGAGCACGACGGCGTGACCGTGGGAGTGGCAACCTGCTTCGACATCCGCTTCCCAGAGCAGTTCCAGGCGCTCGCTCAACGGGGCGCGAAAGTGGTTGTGGTGCCCACGAGCTGGGCGGATGGGCCGGGCAAGGTGGAGCAGTGGCGCATCCTCACCGTCGCGCGTGCGCTGGATGCCGGGGTGTTCGTCGCGGCCGCTGGCCAGGCTCGCCCGGACTTCGAGACCAAGGCCGGGGAGCCTTCAGGGCCCACTGGCGCGGGCCACTCTGTGGTGGTGGGGCCGACGGGCCAGCGGCTTGCGGAGGCCGGCTACGGGCCAGAAACGCTAGTGGTGGAAATCGACCCGGCGGACGCCACCGAGGCGCGCAAGGAGCTGCCGCTGGCGGAGATTCGGGAGCACAGCGCTATTCGCTGAACCACTCCGGCACCGCATCGGGGGCGACGGTCTGCACGTCTTGCGCCCCGGCGACCTCCAGTGCAGCGGCCAGGCTCACCGCCCGCTCCTGCTGCGCACACACGATCACCTCGCGGCCCCACCACATGCCGACGCCAGAGGCCACCTGCTCCAGCGATGCCCCCACACGCGACTCTGCAACCCACGTAATATCCAGCCAGTTTTGGGCCTTGGCCAGCGCATCCAGCGCAGCAGTGTCGTACCACTCGCCGGGCTCTCGCGCGCCGACGACCAGGTGCACCTCCGGCGGATCGGGCTGCTCTAGGCAGTGGAACACCAGCGCCTTCGCCGCAGCGAAACCGCCCTCGGCGGCAACCAGGAGCAGTTGCTTGTCCACAACCTCGCGCAGCCCACCGCGCGCCGCTCCCAACGTCAACCAGTCGCCCGGCTCCAACGGAATGCCGCCGGGTACGTGGAACTCCAGCAGCCCGAACGGATTGGACGGCAGCGCTGGGACTAAGCCGGTCCACTCGCCGGGACGCTTCGGCGACATCACGGGCATGACCTGGCCGGGGGAGTACTGCACCGGCGTGCCGGCTTCCAGGCGCACGACCTGCACCTCGCCGCGGTGCTCCACGCTGGTGACCTGGGCAGCGGTGGCGGCGGGCACGCCGGCGTAGTCGGCCTGGGAGGCGGCATCGCGCATGAGCTCGGCCGCGTCGGATAGGGCGGTGCGGTCGGCTTCGGCGTCCGCGCCTTCGTCGATAAGCATTTGCACAGCGTTGGGGTACTCCTCAGCCGGAAACCCTGTGCGGCGCAGATCCAGCGCCAGCGCTTTGAGCTCGTCGCGGACTTCCTCGGCGGGGCGTTCGAGCACGGCGAGGGCGGCGCGTAAAAGCAGCGGCGGCATCTCGTCTCCAGGTGGCAGCATCATTTCCGCCTGCGGGTACGCCTGGGAGAAGCGGGCGCGCCACGCGCGGCTGACCTGCGGGCCGTGGGTGCGCAACGTCTGCGAAAAGGGGACGGAAGGCATGAAAACAGGCTACCTAGCGGCTGTGGGCTAAAGTTGCACCCGGTTTAAATGTGATAAGTGGATAGAAAAGAGGTGCTGCGGTGGAATTCACCCCGTATACGCTGCTCACGGACATCGGCTGGATCTCGGTCCTGCTCATCGTCGGCAATATTCTGCGCAACCGGCTGAAGGTGCTGCAGGCGCTGCTGCTGCCCGCCCCGATCACCGCAGGTCTGCTCGGCCTGCTGCTGGGCGACGAGGTGTTGGGCGTGATCCATTGGTCTGACCAAGTGGGCACGTACACCACGCTGTTGATCGCAGTGGTGTTCGCCTCCATGGCGTACTCGATGGAGCTCGGCGGCTCCGTCGCCTCCGGTGCCCGCAACATGTGGGGCTATTCCACCGCCATGTTCATGGGCCAGTGGGGCCTGTTCATCCTGCTCGGCCTGTATGTCTTTGCGCCTGTGTTCGGCACCGAGCCGTGGTTCGGCATGATGCTGCCGGTCGGCTTCATCGGCGGCTTCGGCACCGCGGCGGCCGTGGGCTCCGCACTCGAGGAAATCGGCGTGGAAGGGGCCTCCTCCATCGGCTTCACCTCGGCCACCGTGGGCACCCTGGTTGCCATTGTCGGCGGTGTGATCATGGCCAACTGGGGCATCCGCAAGGGCAAGTCGTCCCAGCTCGCCGGCACGCTGCCTGACGACCTGCGCACCGGCTACATTCACAACGAAGACGAGCGCCCCTCCATCGGCAAGGCCACCACTAACCCCTCGTCCATCGAGCCGCTGGCGCTGCACGCCGGCTTCATCGCGTTCACCGTGCTCATCGCGTACATGGTCAACAGCTTGATCAAGGACCAGTGGTCGAACGTGTCCATCCCGCTGTTCGCCATGGCATTCGTCATCGGGCTCATCGGCCGCCTGGTGCTCAAGCTCGTCGGGCGCCCGAACTACCTGGACAGCTCCACCATCAGCACCGTTTCCGGGGCCGCCACGGACTACATGATCGCCTTCGGCATCGCCTCCATCGTCCCCGCAGCACTGGCGGGCTACTGGCAGGCGCTTCTGCTGCTCTTCCTGCTGGGCACCCTGTTCTGCGTGGTGTGGATGCTCTGGGCCGGCCCGACTTTCTTCGGCGAGAAGTGGCTCGAGCGCGGCCTGTTCGGCTGGGGCTGGGCCACCGCCGCCGTGGCCACCGGCATCGCGCTGCTGAAGATAGTGGACCCGAAGCTACAATCCGGCACGCTCAATGAGTACGGCGTGGCCTATGTCGGTTTCGGCCCGTTCGAAATCGGCACCACCATCATCGCGCCGATCGCGGTGATAGCCGGCTTTACCGCCATCTTCGGCTGGATCGCGTTCGCCATTGCGGTCGGGGTGGTCGTGCTGGCTTACGTGATGAAGTGGATACCGGCCAAGAGATCGTCGTAAAGCTTGAAGCTTATCGACGTCCTTCGGTTTCCTCCCAAACCGAATACACTGCCCGCATCTTGATGAGCCCCCGCGTCACCTCCTTTCCCATCTGATGCACTTCGTCCAACGCGGCGCCCGGGAGGAGCCGGCCGATGAGGTAGTGGAGGACTTTCGCGTCTTGCATCAGTGGGCTATCGGGCGGGGCAACGGTTCTGAGAACGTCGAGCGCGATGACGATGGTTCGCGCTTCCTCGTTGGTGAAGCGCAGCGGGTACACGTAGTGCCCGGGGTCTAACCAATATTCACCGTCGGCGCCTGGTGTGCTTTCGATGCAGTATCCGGCGGCTTTGAGCTGGGTGAAGTAGTTGCGGAGGGTGCGCGGTTTGATGCCGGTGAGCTCCGAGAGCTCCCAGCCGGCGAAGCGCTGGCCCCATTGCATGAGTTCGATGAGCTTTAACCCCCGAAGAGCTGGTGGCGTGTGCATGGTTCCCCCTGAAGTTTTTAGGGGCAGGTGTGGTGATTTTGGAATGAGGCAAATATTTGCCACATTCACTTTTTGGTACCCATCCCCTTGTTGAGCTTGTACAACGGAAAACTCTACCCAAGGTGAGCTAACCCCGCGCAACTTTTTTGCCGTTGACAGGAACAGACTCAACTTCTTGTGCGTTACACCTAGTGCGAAACAAACATTAGGCAAGAAAGGACCATGGAATCATGGCGAACAAGTACACACAGAAAACGCAGGAGGCCCTGCAGCAGGCGCAGATGCGCGCTTCCGCCGCCGGCAACCCGGAGATGCGCCCGGCACACGTGCTCGAGGCGCTTTTGAAGCAGGAAGACGGCATTGCAGCCCCGGTGCTCAAGGCCACGGGCGTGGACCCGGAGACCGTAGCGCGCGAGGCGGGCGAGCTGATTAGCTCCTACCCGAGCGCGGAGGGCCAGGGCATGGCCAATCCGGGCATTAACCGCGACCTGCAGACCGCGCTGAGCACGGCGCAGGACCTTGCGGGCGAGCTCGGTGACGAATACGTCTCCGCCGACGTCCTCCTCGCCGGCATTGCCAAAGGCAAGGACGATGCCGCCGAAATGCTGCACAAGCGCGGTGCAACGTTCGACGCTCTGAAGGAGGCGTTCCCCTCCGTGCGCGGCGGCAAGAAAGTCACCTCCGACAACCCGGAGGACCAGTTCCAGGCGCTGCAGAAATACTCCACCGACCTGACCGCACGTGCGCGCGAAGGCAAGATCGACCCGGTGATTGGGCGCGATTCGGAAATCCGCCGCGTGGTGCAGGTGCTTTCCCGTCGCACGAAGAACAACCCGGTGCTCATCGGCGAGCCGGGCGTGGGCAAGACCGCCATCGTGGAGGGCCTGGCCCGCCGCATTGTGGCCGGCGACGTGCCGGAGTCGCTAAAGGGCAAGACGCTGATCTCGCTGGATCTGGGCTCCATGGTCGCGGGCGCGAAGTACCGCGGCGAGTTCGAGGAACGCCTGAAGGCCGTACTGGACGAGATTAAGGAGTCCAACGGGCAGATCATCACGTTCATCGACGAGCTGCACACCATCGTCGGCGCCGGTGCTTCCGGCGATTCCGCGATGGATGCCGGCAACATGATCAAGCCGCTGCTCGCCCGCGGTGAGCTGCGCCTGGTCGGCGCGACCACGCTGGACGAGTACCGCCAGTACATCGAGAAGGACGCCGCCTTAGAGCGCCGCTTCCAGCAGGTGTACGTGGGCGAGCCGACGGTGGAGGACACCATCGGCATCCTGCGCGGGTTGAAGGAACGCTACGAGGTGCACCACGGCGTGCGCATCCAGGACTCCGCGCTGGTGTCGGCGTCGGAGCTGTCCAACCGCTACATCACCAACCGCTTCCTGCCGGACAAGGCCATCGACCTGGTCGACGAGGCCGGCTCCCGCCTGCGCATGCAGATCGATTCCTCCCCGCAGGAAATCGACGAGCTCGAGCGCATCGTGCGCCGCCTGGAGATCGAGGAGATTGCCCTGCAGAAGGAGTCCGACGCCGCCTCCGCGCAGCGCCTGGAGCACCTGCGCGAGGAGCTCGCGGACCAGCGTGAACGTCTCGGCGAGATGAAGGCGCGCTGGGAGAACGAGAAGGCGGAGGTGAACAAGGTCCAGTCCGCGAAGGAGGAGCTCGAGCGCCTGCGCAACGAGTCCGAGATCGCGGAGCGCGAGGGCGACTACGCCAAGGTTTCCGAGCTGCGCTACGGCCGCATCCCGGAACTCGAGGCCGAGGTTGCGCGCGCGGAATCCGAGGCCAGCAACAAGACCATGCTGGAAGAGGAGGTCACACCGGACATCATCGCGGACGTCGTGTCTTCCTGGACCGGCATCCCGGCCGGCAAGATGATGCAGGGCGAGACGGAAAAGCTGCTGAACATGGAGTCCGTGCTCGGCGAGCGCGTCGTGGGCCAGAATGAAGCCGTCGTCGCGGTCTCCGACGCGGTGCGCCGCTCCCGTGCCGGTGTGGCTGACCCGAACCGCCCGATCGGCTCCTTCCTCTTCCTCGGACCCACCGGCGTGGGTAAGACGGAGCTGGCCAAGTCGCTCTCGGAGTTCCTCTTCGACGACGAAGCGGCCATGATCCGCATCGACATGTCCGAGTACGGCGAGAAGCACTCCGTCGCCCGCCTGGTCGGCGCCCCTCCGGGATACGTCGGCTTCGACGCCGGCGGCCAGCTCACCGAGGCCGTGCGCCGTCGTCCGTACTCGCTCGTGCTTTTCGACGAGGTCGAGAAGGCGCACCCGGATGTCTTCGACGTGCTTCTGCAGGTCCTGGACGAAGGGCGCCTCACCGACGGCCAGGGCAGGACGGTGGATTTCCGCAACACCGTGGTCATCCTCACCTCCAACCTGGGCGCCGGCGGCAACCGTGAGCAGATCATGGAGGCGGTGAAGCACCACTTCAAGCCGGAGTTCATCAACCGCCTCGACGACGTGGTGGTCTTCGACCCGCTGAGCCAGGATCAGCTCGTCGGCATCGTGGACATTCAGCTGGAGAGCCTGGCCGAGCGCCTTGCCGCCCGCCGTCTCGTGCTGAACGTGTCGGATTCCGCGAAGTCCTGGCTGGCCGAGCGCGGCTACGACCCGGCCTACGGTGCCCGCCCGCTGCGCCGCCTGATCCAGCAGGCCATCGGCGACCGCCTGGCCAAGAAGCTGCTGGCGGGCGAGATCGTCGACGGCGACACCGTCCACGTGGACGTCGCCGACGGAGGCGAGGGTCTGGACGTTGCCGCGAGGTAGTCCAGACCTACGGTTCTAGATCAAGTCGGTTGTCTGCCTGGCGCGGCTAACCAGATCAAGTCGGGCGTATTTGATAAAAGGCCAGCCTGACGGCCACTGCCCCGAGCCGAGGTGAAGAATCTCGGCCGGGGTTTTGTGCGTCCGGAGGTCATCTTTCGGGCTGAGGAGGTAGATGACGTAGCGGCCGCCCGTGTCGTATCCGTTGCCGATGCCGTAGCGCATCGCCGCCGCAACTTTCTTGTCCCGCTGGTCCCCGTTTGCCAGCCGATTCGCTTCTTCCCGCGACCACTCGGCAGGAACGATGATGTCTTCGATCTGGGGAAAGAGTTGGGGGATGTGTGGGCGAGATTGCATGGAACAGAAGGTGGATTGGTTGCCGTTGAGGTCGGCATCGTAGCGCGGTAGGTAAAACCCCAGATGACTGATTTCTTGGCCGATGTGGCTCGACTGTTCCAAGATGACTGCCGCTTTTTGGTGGTAGCAGTCAAACAATGGGTATTTGAATCGCTTGCCAGGTGAAGCCGATCTATTTCGCGTCGAAGGAAGGATGGCAGTGTCTGACTCCGATTCGACGTGCGGACGATTCCGCATCACTTCCGTCACTCTGGAGAGCCGGTGTACCCATTTCACGGCGTCCTCGTCTATCCAGCCAGTGAGCCTCTCGATCTTTCGCATTTCAACCTCAGGGTGGAAACGCAGTAAAGAATCCTGGTGCGAACAGCGGTTTCTGAGCTCCTTCAAATCCTCCAGGGCTTGTGCAACTAGAAGGCGATCCGGTTGGCCAGGAAACACACGGTGAAGATGCTCATCCCAAAGTTTCGCTACCCGGAAGTCTTTAGAGCTGACCAGGCTTGTCCAGAATCCAAGATTCAATTGGGAGGTCACGTCATCTTCGGTGGGAGCGATTTTGCGTTTATTGTTGGTCATCCGTTCAGCTACTGCGCCAATTGAGTCGCTATTGGGAAGAGTCCAAGGAAACGCGAGCGGATGAATCCGCTCCAGCTCGCGCATCATGGAATTCCTCAAGAGCACTTCCACGTGGTGAATCACTTCAGACAACGCAGCAGATACGGCAGCGTTCAACTCATAAAGTTCCCAGGCGAGGTCTTCGTCACCGGACGTTTGAGCCAGGTAAGGGGCGAGTCGCGCATGCGACACCCATTCAATCTTTCGCTGCAAAAGTCCCTCCCAAACCAATTGCAATGTCCCCAATGAGCTAATACTCTAACAGCCAGACCGTCGAACGACCTTGTCTTCGGCGGTGAGGACTCTGTTGAAGCAGATTGAATGCTTGCAGGGTCCTCTATTCGTTTGAGTGGATATGCAGAGGTAGATAATGGGCGCATGACCCAACTCGTGCACACCCCGGAAGCGCTGGCTACGGCGCTTCCGGCCGGCCCCATCTCCCTCGTTCCCACCATGGGTGCGCTGCATAACGGCCACCTCGCCCTCGTCCGCGACGCCCAAGAGCTGGGCAACCCCGTGGTGGTGAGCATCTTTGTCAACCCGCTGCAGTTCGCGCCGGGCGAGGATTTGGAGAAGTATCCGCGGACGTTGGCCGAGGACGTCGCCAAGCTTGAGAAAGAAGGCGTAGACGCTGTCTTCGCGCCTTCCGCCGAGACGATGTACCCGCACGGCCCGCGCACGACGATCCAACCCGGTCCGCTCGGCGGGGTGTTGGAGGGCGCGACCCGGCCGACGCACTTTGCGGGCGTGCTTACGGTGGTGGCGAAGCTGTTCGCGCTGACCGGTGCCTCGGACGCGTTCTTCGGCGAGAAGGACTACCAGCAGCTCGCGCTGATCCGTCAGATGGTGGATGACCTGCACCTTCCCGTGCGTATCCACGGCTGCCCGATCGTGCGCGACACCGACGGCCTTGCGCTGTCCTCGCGCAACCGTTACCTCTCCGCCGAGGAGCGCGTCACCGCACTGGCCATCCCGCGCGCGCTGGCAACCGGCAGCCTCTCGGAAGCACAATTGCTTCTCGACGCCAACGAAGGACTCCACCTCGACTACCTCGTGGCCACCGCTGAGGACATGTCTGAGCTGCCCGACGGGTACACGGGGCCGGCGCGCCTGCTCGTGGCGGCGAAGGTCGGCGCGACCCGGCTGCTCGACAACGCCCCGGTCGAGCTCTAGCGCGGCGGCGCGTTCCCGCTGCATCACCGCTGCATCACGCCACGCCACTTCCGCCCGCCTCGATCCGCAAACCCTGGGATCCTCAGCCTGGGAGCGGCATTTTTTGCGCGAACCCAGGGTAAGCCTCCCAGGGTCTGTGCAAATTAGCGCTGACCGCCCCTATCCGCCTAGAACGTGTGCTCCGGCCCCGGGAACTCGCCGGTGTGCACGGCGCGCTTGTAGTCAGCGGCCGCGGCGGCCAGATCCGCGCCCACCGAGCCGAACTTCCGGACGAATTTCGCGCGGTGGTCGCCGGCGGGGATGTCCGCCATGTCGTGCCAGACCAGCACCTGGGCATCAGTGCCCGCACCTGCGCCGATGCCGACGGTCGGGACGGGGCACGAGGTGGTCAGTTCCGCCGCTAAGTCCGCGGGCACCATTTCGAAGACCACCATGTCGGCACCGGCTTGGACGACCGCGTTGACGTCGTCACGCAGCTGATCGGCCCCGGCGTCGCGGCCCTGGACCTTGAACCCGCTCAGGTTGTCCACGGACTGCGGGGTGAAGCCGACGTGGGCGCACACCGCCAGACCGGCGTTCTTCAGCGCACGGATGCGCGGGGCGATCCGCACGCCTCCCTCCAGCTTCACCATGTGGGCGCCGGTGCGGCGCACGAGGTCGGTGGCGGTGCGGACGCATTGCTCGTCGCTAGCCTCGTAGCTCCCGAACGGCAGGTCCATGATCACCAGCGCATGGCCCGCGCCGCGCACGACGGCCGCGCCGAGGAACGCCATCTCGTCCACGGAGACCTGGTTTGTGGTGTCGTAGCCGTAGACCACGTTGGCTGCGGAGTCGCCGACCAGGAGGCACTCGATGCCGGCTTGGGAAAACACCCTCGCGGTGGCGTAGTCGTACGCGGTGAGCATCGCCCACTTCTCGCCGTCGGCTTTCTTGCGCGCGAAGTCCGCGACGCGCACTTTCTTGGTGGGGGCTAGGTATCCAGTCACGCATGCAGTCTAGGCCAGCGGCAATCGGCAAAATCCCAAATCAGCACCGGAAGGGTTTAGACTGCCCTGCATGCAGGCAACCACCACCATCCTCACCCGCGTTGCAATCCCGGGCGTCGAGAGCGAGCAGCTGCAGGCGCACCAGATTGGGCAGAATCATTTTGTGGTGGCGAGCGTTCCGTTCGTGGATACGACGCTCGCGATGGGCGACATCGTTGAGTGCGTGACGGTGGGCGGGGCGTTCCATGTGGATCGGGTGGTGGTGCGTGGCGGCGCATCGACGGTGCGTGTGCTGCCGGAGGATCCGGAGGGCCTGGACCCTGATGAGATCGCCGGAACCTTGCTGGCGTTCGGTTGCCGGGTGGAGCTCGGCCCGGGCGGCATGCTTGCGGCCAGCATCGGCGCGGACTGTCCGCGTGAGGGGATCACCGAGTGGCTCAGCGGCCTCGAGGAGCAGGGCACAATCCAGCTCGCTCCCGGGTACATGGCGTAAAACACCGTTACACTTGCGGCCATGAGCGTGTTTGTCTCCGCCGCTGAACTCAACGAACGCATCCAGACTGGCCAAAAACAGACCATTATCGCCGCGCTGTGGGAGCCGAAAGACGGCAAAGCGTGGTCCAAATTCCAATCGGAACACATCCCGACGGCGCTGTACTGCGACCCGTCGGTGCAGCTTGCCGGCTTGCCCGGCCGCGCGGTGGGCCGCAACCCGCTGCCCAGCATTGACGTTGTCAGGAAAGCAGCCGCGGGCTGGGGCATCGAGGACGGCCGCCCGGTGTACATCTACGACGGCGGCAACGGCCTGTTCGCCGCCCGCGCGTGGTGGATCCTGCGCTGGGCGGGCGTGACGGACGTCCACATTCTCGACGGCGGCTTCGCCACCTGGGACGGCGAAGGCTTCCCCACGGTTGCGGGCCCGGGCGGCATCGTCGTCCCGCGCGGCGTCGAGCTCACCGAGGGCAACTTGCCGTCCGCGACCATGGAGGACGTTAGGGCATTTGAGGGATTGCTTATCGACGCCAGAGGTGCCCGCCGTTTCCAGGGCCTCCGCGAGATCCTGGACCTGCGCGCCGGGCACATCCCGGGTGCACGGAACTTGCCGGTCAACGACCTGTTCGACCCGGAGACCCACAAGGTGAAGGACACCGACACGATCCGCGACCGCTTCTCCCAGCTGGGGGTTACCCAGAACACGGACCCGGTCAGCGTGATCACCTACTCCGGCTCCGGCAACCACTCCGCCCTGCTGCTGGCCGCGATGGAGCACGCCGGCCTGCCACTGCTCACCCATTACGTGGGCGGCTGGTCCCAGTGGAGCGCGAACCGCGACAACCCGGTGGCGACGGACATTTAGTGTCGGGCCGCGCGGTAGCATAGGCCGCGATGGTCATCCTGCTGTTCGTTCTCGCACTCGTGGCGCTGCTCGCCGCCGTGGCGCTGTTCGCGTCGGACTCCCGTGAGCGCAGCACACACCCCGCCAAACCCGCCAAGCCCAGCAAGCGCGCCCGCCGCGCCTGGGCGCGTGAAAACGGCTACGCGTTTGCGTCCAGCGACGACATGCTGGCCAGCGAGTGGTCGCGCGGCGCCGCCGCCGGGGGAGCGCCCGCCCGAAACGTTGCCACCGGCGCCGCCTACGGGCACGACGCGCACGTGGCGGACCTGGGTGAGGCCACCGTCGTCGCCATGGGCACCGGCGCCGAGACCAGCGCGGTGGTGGATTTTCGCCGCACGGATTTCGCGGCGGAGGGCTCCGATGACCTGGTGGAGCTGGACACGCACCATGGGTTCACGTGTTTTGCCACGCAGGCTGGGGCGGGCCGGAGGTTCGTCGATAGGCGAGTGCTCACTGCGCTCGAACAACTTCCCGCCGCCGTGCAGGCAGTCTGGTTCGAGGGCGCGTGGGCGATTGCCCAGCTGGGCCGCGACGCCACCCCGCAAGATTGGGACGCCACCCTCGCGCCCCTGGCGCTGCTCGCGGATGCGGCCCGGACGCTGCCGCCTATCGACGACACCCCGCTGAACCTCCCATTCCCCACCCGCGAAATCCCAGGACAGGCCCCCGCGGCGGCGCCACAGGCGGAGAACGAGCCGGTGATGCAGCGCCCGGAGGACCCCGTGGAGCTGCCAACGCGCACCACCGGTGGCGAGCGCGGCGAGGTGGCCGACCACACCATCGGCGGCGACGACGTGGAAGCTATCGCCGGCGACGAGCGCCGCGTGGTGGATCTGACCCGGGTGCGCCGCATGCAGGGCCCGAGCTCAATTTTCGACGACAAGGAGTAGAAACGATGAAGGAAAAACTCGCTGAGCTGGTCAAAGAGCTGGCAGTGGTGCACGGCAAGGTGACCCTGTCTTCGGGCAAGGAGGCGGACTACTACGTGGATCTGCGCCGCGCGACGCTGCATCACGAGGCCAGCCCGCTGATCGGCCAGCTGCTGCGCGAACTCACCGACGACCTGGACTTCGACGCCGTCGGCGGCCTCACCCTGGGCGCCGACCCGGTGGCCACCGCCGTCATGCACGCCCCCGGCCGCCCGATCGACTCGTTTGTGGTGCGCAAGGAGGCGAAGAAGCACGGCATGCAGCGCCGCATCGAGGGCCCGTCCATCAAGGGCAAGCGCGTGCTGGTGGTCGAGGACACCACCACCACCGGAAACTCGCCGCTGACCGCCGTCGAGGCATGCCGCGAGGAGGGCGCCGAGGTGGTCGCGGTGGCCACCGTCGTCGACCGCGCGACCGGCGCCGACCAGGTGCTCCGCGACGCCGGCCTGGAGTACCGTTTCCTCCTCGGACTCGAAGACCTGGGCCTTGCCTAACTTGCCTGACGTGTCCAACTCGTCCAACGAGGAGCTCCGCGGCCCCACCGAATGGAACGAAGGCCGCCACGGCGTCGGCCCCTGGGAAGGCCAGTGGCCCGAAGACCCCCGCTACGACCCGGAGTTTCTCCGCGACGGCGACCGCCGCAACGTCGTCGACGCGTACCGCTACTGGTCGCTGGACGCGGTCGTGGAGGACCTTGACCAGCGCCGGCATCCCTTCCACGTGGCCATCGAGAACTTCGAAAACGACATGAACATCGGCACCGTGGTGCGCACCGCCAACGCCTTTTTGGCACGCGAGGTGCACATTGTCGGGCGCAAGCGGTGGAACCGGCGCGGCGCCATGGTCACGGACCGCTACCAGCACATCCGCCACCACGAAACCGTCGCCGACCTCATGGAATGGGCCGCCGCTGAGGGGATTCCGGTAGTCGCCATCGACAACACTCCCGGCTCCGTGCCGCTGGAGACCGCCGAGATTCCCCGCGAGTGCGTGCTGCTGTTTGGTCAGGAAGGGCCAGGCGTGACCGAAGCCGCCCAACAGGCGTCGGTGATGACCTGCTCGATCGCCCAGTTCGGCTCCACCCGGTCTATCAACGCGGGGGTGGCCGCCGGCATCGCCATGCACGCCTGGGTCCGCCAGCACGCGGACCTCTCCCAAGCCTGGTAAGGATCTCGCTGGCGGCCCCTTCCTGCCCGAGTTTCGTAAGAACTTACATGCCCAAAAGCTTATAAGCGTATGACCTGTGTGTTTAAAGTTGGGCAGCCGTCTCGGATGTCAACTTTTGCGCGTTTCGTTTAGCTGGGCGGCCAGAACCCCTAAAACCCGCCAGAACCGGTGAAACGAAACCGGTCCCTCTGGCAATATAGGTACGAACCGTTTGAACTTGAGGAGTCCCTAGTGCCGGAAACGTGGGCGCACCGCGCTGACCTGGCTGAATCTGCCGTAAATGAACGCCACGCGCAAAAGCTCTGGGGCTTGCCCAAAACGAATCTGGCGGTGGTGACGTGGCCGCCGGGCCCCAAGGACCGTCTGTTTTGGCACTGGCACTACTGGTGGCAGGCGCAGTACCTGGATTGTCAGGTCGACGCCGCTACCCGCCGGGAAACCAAGACCCGCCGCCGCCGGATCGCGGACACGTTGCGCGGGGTGCAGCGCCGCAACCGGGGCAAGCTGCTCACCAACGTCCACTACGACGACAAGGCGTGGTTGGCACTGGCGTGGAACCGCGCGACCCGCATCGGCGGCATCAAGCGCAACCGCCACTTGGACGATCTGGAGTTTGATCTGCTCGCGGGCATCGACCCGGTCACGGGCGTGCTGCCTTGGCGAAGCGGCGAGACGTTCTACAACGTGCCGTCGAATGCCACTGCGGCTTTGCTGTTCGCCCGCACGGGCAGGCTGGATAAGGCGCGTGAGATTGTGGACTGGATCTTCGACAATCTGGTGCGCGAGGACGGCCTGCTCGACGATGGCATTCGGATGCGCATGAGCGGACCGGAGGTCGTGGATAAGATTTACACGTACAACCAGGGCACCGCACTTGGTGCGAGCCTGGAAATCGCACTCGCGCTGCGTGAGGACGTTGGCCTGGCATACAACGAGCAGATCGATTCCTTCGTCTACTCGGAGCGCGCGGACGCGTCGATGTTCTACATCACCCACATCCGCGCGATCGTGCAGTCGGTGGCGCTGAACCTGGCTACCCCGCAGGGTGTGTTGCTGAGCCCGCCGGAGGAGTCCGGGGAGGGCGACGGCGGCCTATTCAAGGGCATCCTCGCACGCTACCTGGCGGAGGTGGCGATGCGGCTGCCGGAGGATTCGAAGGAGAACATCGCCACCCGCAAGATCGCGGCGCGACTGGTTATGCAGTCGGCGGATTCGCTGTGGTCGCACCGCCTTGAGGTGGACGGTTTGCCGGTGTTCGCTGCGGAGTGGACGCAGGATGCGAAGTTGCCGCACAACTACGGGCTCGGGCCGTCGTCGATAAGCGAGGCGGTGGGGCTTGTGCGTATCGACGAACGCGACCTGTCCGTCCAACTTTCCGGCTGGATGCTGCTGGAGGCGGCGGCGAGGGTGGCTGCAGCGCAGGCGTAAAACGGGCATACTGGGGACGTAACTGCAACCCCTAGCAGGAGGATTTCCATGCCTATCGCAACCCCCGAGGTCTACAACCAGATGCTGGACACCGCCAAGAAGGGCGGCTTCGCGTTCCCGGCGATCAACTGCACCTCGTCGGAGACCATCAACGCGGCAATCAAGGGTTTCGCTGAGGCGGAGTCTGACGGCATCATCCAGTTCTCCCTCGGCGGCGCTGAGTTCGGTTCCGGCCTGGGCGTGAAGAACAAGGTTGCGGGCGCAAAGGCGCTGGCGGCGTTCGCGCACGAGGTGGCGCAGCACTACGACGTCAACATCGCGCTGCACACTGACCACTGCCAGAAGGAAGTGCTGGACGACTACGTCCGTCCGCTTATCGCCATTTCCCAGGAGCGCGTGGACCGCGGCGAGCTGCCGCTGTTCCAGTCCCACATGTGGGACGGCTCCGCGGTGCCGATCGACGAGAACCTGGAGATCGCCCAGGAGCTGCTGGCGAAGGCGAAGGCCGCGAACATCATCCTCGAGGTGGAGATCGGCGTCGTCGGTGGTGAAGAGGACGGCGTTGAGGCGAAGGCCGGCGCGAACCTGTACACCACCGAGGCAGATTTTGAGAAGACCGTTGACGCCCTCGGCACCGGCGAGAACGGCCGCTACCTGCTGGCGGCTACCTTCGGCAACGTCCACGGCGTGTACAAGCCGGGCAACGTGAAGCTGCGTCCGGAGGTCCTGGACATGGGCCAGAAGGTCGCCGCCCGCAAGCTGGGCCTGGACGAGGGCGCCCAGCCCTTCGACTTCGTCTTCCACGGCGGCTCCGGTTCGGAGAAGGAGAAGATCGAGGAGTCCCTGCGCTACGGCGTGATCAAGATGAACGTGGACACCGACACCCAGTACGCGTTCACCCGCCCGGTCGCGGCGCACATGTTCTCCAACTACGACGGTGTGCTCAAGATCGACGGCGAGGTGGGCAACAAGAAGACCTACGACCCGCGCTCGTACCTGAAGAAGGCCGAGCAGGCCATGTCCGAGCGCGTCATCGAGGCGTGCCAGGACCTCCACTCCGTGGGGAAGTCCGTGTCCAAGTAAGCACTCTTTGCTTATCGACGAAACCTCCGGCCCTCCCCGGGGGTTTTTCGTTTACCCGGAACCGGTTGCCCTCCCGCCTAGACTGTCTAACCATGGCGAAGCAGAGGATGGGTACGCGGGAGCGTCTTCAGCAGGTAGATAAGTCGGTGCAGGCGCGCTTGAAGCGTGTGCGCAAGCGTCTGCTCCCGATTATGCAGATCGGTCTCGCGGCGGGCTTGGCCTATTTCTTGGCGCGCGACGTTGCCGGCCACCCGCGCCCGTTTTTCGCGCCGATCAGCGTGGTCATCATTATTGGTATGACGGGCGGAGATCGCGTTTCCAAGTCTCTGGATATGGCGCTCGGCTGCATCCTCGGCGTTTTAGTGGGCGACCTCATCTTCTACCGGCTCGGCGACGGCGGCTGGCAGATCGCGGTCATCGTCGCTGGGTCGTTGCTTATTGCGTCATTCTTGTCTAGTTCGATCCTGGTGAACAACCAGGCCGCGATCGGTGCGATCCTGATCGCCACGATCATGCCGCCGGACGCTGAAGTCACGGGTATTGACCGCACCGTGGACGCGATCATCGGCTGCCTGGTTGCGTTGGCCACTATCGCGCTGATCCCTCAGGCCCCGATGCAGTCGGCGCGTGCGGAGGTGTCCAAGGTGTTGGGCATCATGTCGTCGGTGCTCGACGACGTCTCGGACGGATTGCGCGACAACGATCCTGCGAGCATCGACGAAGCTCTCGACCTGATCCGCGGCACTCAGACCGGCATCGACGCTCTCGCCGCTGCCATCAAGGCTGGCCAGGAGACGTCGCGAGTCTCGCCATTTCTGTGGGGTACGCGCCGCTACATCAATTCGCTCGCGCGCGTGATCCCGCCCGTCGATAATGCGGTGCGCACGACTCGTGTGTTGGCGCGTAGGGCGGGCGTGCTTGCCGACGACAACGATTCCGCCACCACCGCCCAAATCCAACTCCTGGACACCCTTTCCCAGGTGTGCCTGGAACTTTCCGAGGTCTACGACGTCAACTCTCGCGTCACCCAGGCCACCGTGATCCCGAAGTGCGTCAATGAGCTGCGTCAGGCTGCTCAGGAGGCTGGCATGGACGTCATCCCGGAAGACGGCGTGCTGTCCGCGTACGCCGTCTTGGCGCAGACGCGGTCCTTGATCGTGGATCTGCTGATGGTGTGCGGCATGTCCAACGAGTCAGCGCTCGCGGCGCTTGCGCCAACCTCGAAGACACCGAAGGTAGAGCCGGAAGCCTTCGACTTCGACTAGCGCGCCTGGGGGCGGTGCGCTCGCTCTCGTCGGCGGTGCTCGCGATGCGCGGCACCGTTGCGCCCCGTCTTCCGCGCCGCCTGATCTCCCCACCCCACGTTCGGTTTTCCGCGGATCCAGCTACAAGGATCCAGCTAATCGCCTCTCAGAGCGAGATAGCTGGGTCCTACTAGCTGGATCCGCGGTGAAAGGGGCGGTTTGGGGGTGGTGGCTGCCTCCGCCCACCCCCGCCCCCACGCACAGCGAAAACCCCGGCTGGGAGGAAAACCCAGCCGGGGTTTGAGGCGTCTAGCGCTCAAGCGCTCAGCGCTCAGTGTTTAGCGCTTGTTGATGTCGCCCTCGACGTCGCCCTCGACAACGCCGTCGGTCTCGAAGCGCTCCTTGCGGACCTCCTCGGAGACGGTCTCGGTGTCGCGGACGGTGTCCTTCTCCAGGGAGACCTTCTCTACCGGGACGGACTCCTTGGAAACGTTCACGCGGTCCTCGGAGAGGGTGACGGATGCTTCCTGCTCGCTGATGTTGCCGTCGTAGTTGGCGCGGTCAGCGTCGGTGATCGGCTCGCGGACAACGCGGACCTCTTCGCGCTCAACCGGGACCTCAACGGTCTCGGTCTCGTTGACAACGTACTTGCGCAGGCGAACCTCGCCGGTTTCGACGCGGTCCTTGGAGACGTTCAGCTGCTCCTCGGAGCGGACGATCTCGCCGTTGTCAGCGACATCGCGGCGGTCAGCGTCGACAACGTCGCGGCGCTCGGTGTCGACGTTGCGCTCGCCAGCTGCGTAACCAGCACCTGCGCCAGCAGCACCTGCGGCACCGGCGGCGCCGGTCTCTGCGAAGCGGTTACCGGTCTCGTAGGTGGTCACGTCCTGGGTGTTCTCCAGGCCGTAGTGGCGGTAGAACGCGTCCTGGTCCTCGGTGGTGAGGTGGCCGTTCTCGTCCAGATCCGGAGCGTCCTCGATGCGGTCCTTCTGGAATGCGAGGTGCAGCTCGCCATCACGCAGGGTGTGGCCGCGCAGCGGGACGATGGAGTCGCCGCCGCCGAAGAGGCCGTGGTTGACGGAAACGAAGTCCGGCTGGCCGGTGGTGTCGTTGACGTAAACGTCCTTGACGCCGCCAACCTTGTCGCCGTCGACGTCGTAAGCGGTGGCGTTTGCCAGGTCCTCGATGCGGTTGAAGTCAGCCATGATTTCTCCTTAAAGAATTCGGCTAGTAGATTTGTCGTGCCCCGCGTTTCCCGTCTGAAGCGGTCCTTGCGGGAACAAATCCGAATGTAGGGAAGGCCCCGCCCCTACGTCTGGACGGTCGTCCAAATTTGGGTCACTGAACAAAAGTTCGAGCGACAAACCTCCCAGTTTCAGGTAGCCCCTTAAATGCGTCTGTGACGTGGGCATTTGCCTATCGACGGCACCGAAAACGAAAAAACCTACAACACTTTCAAATACCGACGAGATAACGAAACGCTAACCAAGCGCCACATAAATCCCACTGTGAGATAAATCACTTTTAGGAATCTAGGGCTCTCGCACGCTCTGGATGTCGCGTAAATGGCGGTAAAAGGTGACCCGGGAGACGGGTCGGGGGCGCAGAGTGCCGTCGATAAGTACGGCAATTTCCTCGCCCCCGGATTGCAGCGCGCGGCCCGCGAGCACCCGGGAGGAGTCGGTGCGGCGCACGGGAAGCCGTCGGAGGAAGCGACGCGTGGGCACCAGCGGGCTGGTGAAGGGGACCGCGACCAGCCCGGGCGCGTCCACGGTGGGCACGAGCCGTGCGCCGTACTCGTCGCCGCCGACGAGCACCTCCGAATCCACGACAATTTCGCCTACGTAGGGCGCCGACCCGTCGCCGGTGTAGAGCTCCGCGGACCCCGCAACCGCCTCGCCGAAGTCCGTGCGCACGCAGGGCATCGGCCGCACCGTGCCCTCAACCGCGAGTGCTATATCGCCTGCGCCCCACACGAGCGCTGCGGGCGAGTGCCTATCGACGGGCACGTAACCGACCTCCACCCACATCACGTCCACGCGCATGAGGCGGGTGAGCACGAGGCCGAGCGCGCGGTCGTCGCCGGAAACAATCACGCGCACTGCTTCTGCGGGGCGCTGGGGCGCGAACGCCGGCTCGCCGAGGTGGGACACGTTCGGGCTGGCCTGAATCTCATCCAAGGATGGGGTGGGATCCTCCGGCAACACCTCGCGGGCGATCTGCGTCAAAAACTTCAGTTCCCGCTGGCTGGGGTGCTGGGGAAGGTCGAAGCGCTGGGCGCCGGGGATGACGGGCGCGTCGCCGCACGCGCAGTGGATGAGCCGCATGGCGCTCACGCTACAATATGGCCGTTATTGCGCCATATATAAGGAGTGTGCGATGTCCGCCATCATCATTGTGGGCGCCCAGTGGGGCGACGAGGGCAAAGGCAAAGCGACCGACATCCTCGGCGGCAAGGTCGATTACGTGGTTAAACCCAACGGCGGCAACAACGCGGGCCACACCGTTGTGGTGGGTGGGGAGAAGTACGAGCTGAAGCTGTTACCCGCCGGCGTGCTCAGCGAGAACGCCACCCCGATCCTTGGCAACGGCGTGGTGGTGAACCTGGAGGCGCTGTTCGAGGAGATCGACGGGCTCGAGGCCCGCGGCGCCAACGCCTCGCGCCTGAAGGTCTCGGCCAACGCGCACATGGTGGCGCCGTACCACCAGCAGCTGGACCGCGTGCAGGAGCGCTTCTTGGGCAAGCGCGCCATCGGCACCACCGGCCGCGGTATTGGCCCCACCTATGCCGACAAGGTCGCGCGCGTGGGCCTGCGCGTGCAGGACGTCTTCGACGAGTCCATCCTGCGCCAGAAGATCGAGTCCGCGCTGGACGTGAAGAACCAGATGCTGGTGAAGATGTACAACCGCCGCGCGATCTCCGTGGAGGAGACGATGGACTACTTTGGCCGCTACGGCGAGCGTCTCGCGCCCATGGTCATTGATGCGGAGCGTGTGCTTAACGACGCCCTGGACCGTGGCGAGCACGTACTCATGGAAGGCGGCCAGGCCACGATGCTGGATGTGGACCACGGCACCTACCCGTTTGTCACGTCCTCCAACCCAACCGCCGGCGGCGCCTGTGTGGGCTCCGGCATCGGCCCGACTCGCATCACCGGGGTGCTGGGCATTATTAAGGCGTACACCACCCGCGTGGGTGCCGGCCCGTTCCCGACGGAGCTGTTTGATAAGTGGGGCGAGTTCCTCCAGGTCACCGGCGGCGAGGTGGGTGTGAACACCGGGCGCGTGCGCCGCACCGGCTGGTACGACAGCGTGATCGCGCGCTACGCCTCCCGCGTCAACGGCTTCACCGACCTGTTCTTGACCAAACTGGACGTGCTCACCGGCATCGGGGAGATCCCCATCTGTGTGGCCTACGACGTGGACGGCAAGCGCTTCGACGAGATGCCGCTGACGCAGACCGATTTCCACCACGCCGAGCCGATCTACGAAACCATGCCTGCCTGGGACGAGGACATTACCGAGTGCCGGGAGTTTGAAGACCTGCCGCAGAAGGCCCAGGACTACGTGCTGCGACTCGAGGAGCTTTCCGGTGCGCCGATCTCCTACATCGGCGTCGGCCCGGGCCGTGACCAGACCATCGTGCGTCACGGTGTGATGCAGCGGTAGCTCACCCCCTTTAGCGGGTGGATTCAAAAGTCTCAACAATTTCTCAGAATAGTGGCCTGTTCGGGTCTGCCCGACAGGCCACCGCCTTTTCACGACCGTGTTAGTGCTATCAAACATGCAGATAGCGGGCGTTTCGAGCCACAAGTTGGACAACTGTCTGTGACGGAAAGGGGGGGGGCGGGATCAAGCGGTTAATGCGCCACGTTTGAATATTTGCTGGAGTATCTCACGTGGGGTTGCTCCGCCGAGGACTTGTCGTGGTGTGTTCGTCTTGTACCCAGGCGACGTGCTCGGGGGTTACTTCGGCGAAGTCGGTGCCTTTCTTGTAGAACCGGCGCCGGATCTCACCGTTGGTGTTCTTGTTGGTCGGCCGCTGCCACGGCGCGTGCGGATCGCAAAAGTACACCTCGCAGCCGTCTTTGATGCGCACACGTGCGGTTTCAGCCATTTCCACGCCTTGATCCCAGGTGATGGTCTTGAGCTGTTCAGCGTTGAGGTCTTTGACCATCTGCTGGATCGTTTCAATCACCGTCATCGATGTGTGTTCGGTGGGCAGATGACCAAGCAGGGTGTAGCGGCTGGTGCGCTCCACCAGGGTAATCAGCGCGCTTTTGCCGCCGGTGCCGATGACAAGATCGCCTTCCCAGTGCCCGGGGATTGCCCGGTCGTCAGCCTCTGGGCTGCGCTTGGTGATTTCAGCGCCTTTGATCCACGGCTTACCGGTGAGCACACCGGCATTACGGGGCCGGGCTTTTCGCCGCTTGCCGCCGCGGATGAGCACATCTTGGGTCTTCATCACCGCTTCAAGCTCGGCGCGCAAGCTGCCTTTGCCCTGGATGTACAAGGCGCTGTAGATCGCTTCGTGGGAAATACGCATGCTTTCATCATCGGCGAAAGCATGCTGAAGCCACACACTGATGCGCCCGGGCGACCATCGGCGGGCAAGACACGTCACCACCACAGCGCGAAGTGCCGGGTTGTCGTCGAGCTTGCGCACCTTCGGCCGGTGCGCACGCGCCTTGGCGCCCAGGCCGGCCTGCCGGGCGTTGTAGTACACCGTGGCCTCACCGTCTTCGCCGACAACTTCCCACCCGTTGCGGGCGATTTCCCGGCTGATCACGCTGTGGTGGCGCCCCAGAAGTGTTGCGATCTGCCTGGCTGACATTCCCTGGTTGCACCCATGTTGGATCGTCAGGCGGTCTTCATACGACAGTCGGACTCCGCGGCCGACTTTCACACGGTCCTCGGCATAGTCGGCAGGCGCGTGGCCTGCTTGCGTTTTCATTGGTGCTGGCACGGAATCAACTTTGCTTTGTGCAGGTGGTTTTACCGTGCAAGCCTCCGGCGTGTTGGCGGGCTGTGACGCATCACGGTTTCCGCCCGCTTTCTCCTGGCGTGCTTGTTGCACCCAGCGATACACCGAATTGTCAGACCGGTCGAACGCCGCCGCAACCTTGTCAACCGGCTCACCAGCCAGCACCCGTGCGACCGCGTCAGCTTTCTGCTGCGGGGTGATGCGGGGCTTTTGCTGCAGTTCGGTGAGCACACCGACTTTCGCCAACCGCTGGTACAACGCCCCTGGTGACATGCCTAACGTCGCAGCCGCATCCGGTACCGACATACCTGAAGCCACCAGCGCCACCGCCTCGTCGATGAGTTGGTCGCGCTGAAGCGCCAACGCCTTCTTCGGTGGGAGTGCGCCAGCTTGCTTGACCCATTCATAAACCGTGGCCTCTGCCACACCGGCCTCACGAGCAATCTCGCCGACATCATCGCCTGCAACAAGCCGCGCAACAGAAGCAGCCTTCACATCTTTCGGAGTCCAACGACCAGCCACAACAACCTCCAAGTCGAGGTGGCGCATTCACCCACTGACAACTCCGCCCGATCCCAGGGTGAGGATCCCAGGGTCTGTGCGAGTAGACACAAAACGAAAGCGGGCCGTGCTGGTGAAAACCAGCAGACCCGCTTTCAGTCTCCGACTCCGTAGAGCCAACAGTAGCAAGCGGCCCGCGCAAACGAAAGTGGGCCGTGCCAGCGAAAACCAGCAGGGCGCCCAACCATCCCCGCACGTCACGCGTTTACGTACCAGCCCGCACCCGGAACTGTGGGATAATCAGCTCCCATGACTGTTCCGCACTCTGCAGAGCACCCCTCCGAGCGCCCAGCCGGGCCCAACACCGGACCCAACGCTGACCACTCCGCCGACGACACGGGCGCTATCCCCACCGTCCCCGCCGCGCCCGCTGCCAGCGAGGAACCGGCGGAGATGCCGCGCCGCGCGTTGATCCTGGGCGAGTCCGCGATGGCGCTCGACCTAGAGCAGGCCTACAAACGCATGGGCTTTGACACCCGCATCGGCGCCGCGAGCATTGCGGAGGTGTTTTACCCGGGGATCATGGTCACCTCGGGCGATGCGGAGGACACGATCGAGACGGTCCAGGAGATCTCGGAGCGTGTCGGTGCGGTGGTGGCGCCGTCGGTGGACGCGTGCCGCCACACCGCGGACCGGATGGCGGTGCGCAAGCAGGCCAACGAGGAGCTGGGGCTTCCCACCCTGGACTACGAGTTCGCCGCGACCCCGCAGGAGATGCACGACGCGGTGGAGCGCATCGGCTACCCGTGCGTGGTTAAGGCGCCGACCTCTAAGGACGGCGAGGGGTTCAGCTTCGTGCACAGCGACGCGGATCTCGCGGACGCGTGGCGCGCCGCCGATCGGGGTCTGGGCCAGGGCGCGGTGGTGGAGCGCTACATCGACTTCGACTTCGAAGTCACCATCCTCGCGGCGCGTTCGATTGACCCGAGCACGGACGAGTTGGCCACGTGGTTCTGCGAGCCGATTGGCACCCGCCACAGGGAAGGTCGGCTCGTCGAGAGTTGGCAGCCTGCGCCACTGCCTGAAGCGGCGATGGACAACGCGCGTTCCATCGCCGCGCGCATCGTCGGTGCGCTGGCCAGCTGCGGCATTTTCTCGGTGGAGATGTTCGTCTCGGGCGACGATGTGTACTTCTCCCAGGTCACCCCGCGCCCGAGCCGCGACGGCCTGGTCACCTTTGTCACCCAGCGCATCAACCAGTTCGACCTGCAGGCGCGCGCCACGCAGCGGCTGCCCATAGATTCGACGCTGATCAGCCCTGGTGCGGTGCGCTTTTTGGAGGGGCACCCGTCGCAGGCCGCGCTCGCTGCGGCGATGGCGGTGGAGGAGGTTACGGTGCGAATGCTTGGCGACGGCACGCTGGTCCTCGCCACCGCCGATTCCGCAGCCGAGGCCCGCCAACGCACGGATGAGGCCGTCCGGGACATCCATAAAATCGACGGCAAACCCGGCGAGAATTAGATCACACCATTCGGTTCGTCTTGGCGGGGCTCGCACCGGTAAACTGTTGCATGTTTGCCCACGACGAAAGGTGAAGCCATGTCTCAACGCCAATCATTGCTGGTAACCCTCGCTAACCGCACCTTCGACGGACTGGATCTGCAGCAGCTTGCCAGCCGCTTGGAGCTGCCCCTGGTGCGACTTTCGGGTGACAGCGTGGCAGAAATCTTCAACTCCGAACAGGTCACCGAAGAGCCGGCGCTGTATGCGGGTACCGGCGACTACAACTTCGATGCTCAACTCGCCGCTGCGATTGGCGCCCCGGTGCTGCTCGCCGCAGGCGATGAGGCGACTGCCAAGCTCGCTGTAGCGAGGATTGGGGAGTTGGGGGCGACCGTGGCGTCGACAAGCGACGGCGATCTTTCGGACGTTGAGATTGGCAGCGCGGACGCCCGGCAGGTGATGAGCCCCGTGGTGTTCGAGCGCCAGCTGATTGAGCAGGCCAAGGCCAACCGCAAGCACGTGGTGCTGCCTGAGGGTGAGGACGACCGCATCCTGCAGGCCGCGGACCAGCTGCTCAAGCAGGGCGTGGCTGAGCTGACCATCCTCGGCGACGTGGACGACATGAACCGTCGCGCGCAGGAGCTGGGCCTGGACCTGTCCAAGGCTAACTTGGTCAACCACCTCGAATCCGAGCTCGCCGAGGAGTTCGCCGCCGAGTTCGCGGAGCTGCGCAAGAAGAAGGGCGTGACCGTCGAAGAGGCGCGCGAGACCATGAAGGACGTCTCTTACTTCGGCACCATGATGGTGCACAAGGGGCTTGCGGACGGCATGGTCTCCGGTGCCGCGCACACCACCGCGCACACGATTAAGCCGTCCTTCCAGATCATCAAGACCGCCCCGGGCGCGTCCGTGGTGTCCTCGATCTTCCTCATGGTCATGCAGGACCGCCTCTGGGCGTTTGGCGACTGTGCCGTGAACCCGAACCCGACCGCGGAGCAGATCGGCGAGATCGCCGCCGTGTCCGCCAAGACGGCCGCGCAGTTCGGCATCGACCCGAAGGTGGCCATCCTGTCCTACTCCACCGGCACCTCCGGATCCGGCCCGGACGTGGAGCGCGCCGTGGAGGCAACCGCGAAGGCGAAGGGGCTCGCGCCGGACGTCGCCATCGACGGCCCGCTGCAGTTCGACGCCGCATGCGACCCGGGTGTCGGCGCCAAGAAGGCCCCGGATTCCCCGGTTGCAGGCCAGGCCAACGTGTTCATCTTCCCCGACCTCGAGGCGGGCAACGCGGGCTACAAGATCGCCCAGCGCACCGGCGGCGCCCTCGCTGTTGGCCCGGTGCTGCAGGGCCTGAACAAGCCGGTCAACGACCTGTCCCGCGGCGCGACCGTGCCGGATATTGTCAACACCGTTGCCATCACGGCGATCCAGGCGGGAGCGAAGTAAATGGCCTACGTACTCGTTATTAACTCTGGTTCTTCTTCCATCAAGTTCCAGATCGTGGATCCGACCGCCAACGCCTCCGACGACCCGTTCGTCTCCGGCCTGGTCGAGCAGATCGGCGAGCCCCAGGGCCGCATCACCATCAAGCACGACGGCCAGAAGTTCGTCGTGCAAATGGCGGTTCCCACGCATGCTGACGGCCTGCAGGAAACATTCAAGCTTCTCGACGCCAAAGGTATCGGCCCGACCCAACTCGACATCGTCGCCGCAGGTCACCGCGTCGTCCACGGCGGCATGGTCTTCTCCGAGCCGGAGCTGATCCTGGACCCGGTGGTGGATATGATCCGCGACCTGATACCGCTGGCACCGCTGCACAACCCGGCCAACATCGACGGCATCGAGGTTGCCCGCGCCCTGCTGCCGGATATCCCGCACGTCGCGGTGTTCGACACCGGTTTCTTCCGCGACCTGCCGCCGGCCGCTGCCCTCTACGCAGTCAACGCCGACGTGGCGGAGCAGAACCTGATCCGCCGCTACGGCTTCCACGGCACCTCCCATGAGTTTGTCTCCTCCCAGGTGCCGGAGCTGATCGGCCGCGACCCGAATCACACTCGCCAGATCGTGCTGCACCTGGGCAACGGCGCCTCCGCGTCGGCCGTGGCTAACGGCCACCCGATTGACACCTCCATGGGCCTGACCCCGCTGGCCGGCCTAGCCATGGGGACCCGCTCCGGCGACATCGACCCCGGCATCATCTTCCACCTAGTGCGCCAGGGCGGCATGTCCATCGACGAGATTGACAACCTGCTCAACCGCCAGTCCGGTGTGAAGGGTCTGTCCGGCGTCAACGACTTCCGTGAGCTGCGCGCCATGATCGAGGAAGAAGACGAAAACGCCTGGCTGGCCTACATGGTCTACCTGAACCAGCTGCGCCGCTTCATCGGGTCCTACATGATTGCGCTAGGCCGAGTGGATGCCATCACGTTCACCGCCGGCGTCGGTGAGAATGATCAGCACGTGCGCATGGACGCCCTGGACAACCTGAAGATGTACGGTATCGAAGTCGACCCGGAGAAGAACGTGCTGCCCAACGACGGCCCGCGCATCATCTCCACCGACGACTCCAAGGTGAAAGTCCTTGTCGTGCCCACCAACGAGGAGCTGGCCATCGCGCAGAAGGCCGCCGCCGTCGCCGCCCGTGTAGGGTAGTGCGGCGCTGGGTGTTTCGTGCCCCTTCGAGCCCCGTCACCAGTTCGCAAGTTCTGGCGGCGGGGCTTTCTGCTGCGCTTGTTGCCTGATCGTCTAGCAGCGTGGGGAGAGTGCTAGACGATCAGCCTGATACTGAAACTCAATGCCATCATCACCTGGGGAAATGCGGAGCCGGTTCGCGGATCGTCTAGCAGCGTGCGGCGGGTGCTAGACGATCAGCGATCTTGGTGCTGGTGGGAGCTGTTGGCGGGGGTGCCGGAGGCGTCGATAGGCAATGTGCAAGCTGCAACTAGCAGATCAAGTGTCCAAGTGTTTATTGTTCCAGGTGATATTGAAAAGCGGGTTCGGTAGCGGCGTGATCTGCTAGTGCCTGAATCGACCGTTCCCGCCCAAACATATGACGATTCCGTCTTTTGTGATGGATTGCACAAAACAAGCCGAATCTTGGCTATGGCAGGGCAGAAGACTGCGCTGACCTCTATTGGCCTGTCCTACAGCTCCAAAAAACATAATTGTGTTGTCTTTATGGGTTTGGGTATATAGGTTTACGAGTGCAGAAAACCGTATTGTTGGCTGTTGAGTTAGTTAGCGATAAATAAAAAATTTAGGAAAGGGGTCTTGCATTGACTGGAAAGGACGACCGCGTACCTTCGCGTCGGCGCGGGACATCAGTGGCCGCGTGCGCTCTAGGCCTGTCGCTTGTGGTGACGGGCGTCCAGCCGGTTGCAGCCCCGCAGACTGCCTCGCAGGCGTCGGCGGCTACCGCCGATATCTCAACCGCGAGGTATCAGGGAACAACAACGGTCAAGTACGGCGAAAAGACGGTGATCGCTCCGGCGTTAGTAGTGCTGAAGCCTGAAAGCTACGAGCTTGCAGATGGTGTTAATCCGGGCTGGAATGCACGGATCGCGGACCCTGCGACGGGTGAGATTTCGCTCAGTCCCGACCCCGACGCTGAACTTCCAGAATCTGACACGATCCCAGTGTTGGCAACCTTCGAAGACGGGTCTACTAAGAACATTGGGGCATCGATCGCTCTTGCTAGTGGTCCGGTCTACGTCGAGCAGAGTGACAAGGTGTTCTGGACCGGGAAGGAAATCAACGCTGTCGACATCCGCGTCTACCGCGCTTCGTTGCTCTCGGGCCTGGAAATCGACGAAAAAACGTTGCCACCAGGTATCACCGCTACAAAACGAAACTTCGGCGGCATTAAGCATATTTTCCTTAAAGGCACCCCGACTGAAACAGGCACCTCCGTGGTGAAAACCCAGCTGGTTCAGGGGGGCAAGGTCGTCGAGGGTGCGAACGGGCCGCTTGAACAGACCTTCACCATCACGGTGAAGGACTCTGCAAACTTGCCGGCTCCGGTTGTAGAAAACATTGTTGAGGATCCGGCGCCGGCTGAGGCCGGCCAGCCCGTGAACATCATCATTCCTACCGATAACGCTTCCTCTGTCGAGGTGACCAACCTTCCGGACGGTGTCACCTACGATTCCGAGAACAGCAAGATCACCGGCACCCCGACCACGCCCGGTGATTACGAGGCCGATGTTGAGATCGTCACCAATGACGCCAAAGTGAAGCGCGACAAGATCTCCATCAAGGTTGCGGAGCCAGGCAGCCTATCGACGAGCGAAGCTTCCACCACCGCGCCTCCCATGACAACCGATCCCGAGGAGTCCACCCCGGCTGAGCCGTCTGTTTCGGGTGAGTCGACGACGACTGAGCAGCCGACTACGGAGCCTTCGACGGCTGACGTGTCTACCGGGGTGTCGACTCCGGTGACGGATCCGACTGCACCGGGGACGTCTGAGACGCCGGTGGAGCCGTCTGTTTCGGGTGAGTCGACGACGACTGAGCAGCCGACGGCGGAGCCTTCGACGGCTGACGTGTCTACCGGGGTGTCGACTCCGGTGACGGATCCGACTGCACCGGGGACGTTTGAGACGCCGGTGGAGCCGTCTGTTTCGGGTGAGTCGACGACGACTGAGCAGCCGACGGCGGAGCCTTCGACGGCTGACGTGTCTACCGGGGTGTCGACTCCGGTGACGGATCCGACTGCACCGGGGACGTTTGAGACGCCGGTGGAGCCGTCTGTTTCGGGTGAGTCGACGACGACTGAGCAGCCGACGGCGGAGCCTTCGACGGCTGACGTGTCTACCGGGGTGTCGACTCCGGTGACGGATCCGACTGCACCGGGGACGTTTGAGACGCCGGTGGAGCCGTCTGTTTCGGGTGAGTCGACGACGACTGAGCAGCCGACGGCGGAGCCTTCGACGGCTGACGTGTCTACCGGGGTGTCGACTCCGGTGACGGATCCGACTGCACCGGGGACGTTTGAGACGCCGGTGGAGCCGTCTGTTTCGGGTGAGTCGACGACGACTGAGCAGCCGACGGCGGAGCCTTCGACGGCTGACGTGTCTACCGGGGTGTCGACTCCGGTGACGTCGGGCCAGACAACCTCCGCACCGGAGCCCACCGACACGGAGCCCATCCCGACCAAGCCCACCACCGCGAAACCGGCCCCGTCGGTCGATGACTTCGCCTGGGATAAGCTGACCGTGCAGGCAGGCACTACCGAGGTTGCGGTGCCTCAGCGCAAGCCGTCTAAGACCGTCGGCGTGAGCGCGGAAGGGAGCGCACCGGAGTGGCTGTCCGTGGCATCGGACGGCCAGGTCGTGGCGGAGCCGGGCCGCGACGTAGAGCCGGGCGAGTACACGGTGGATGTGGTCTCCGAGGATGGGGAGCGCGACACCATCACAGTTAAGGTGACGGCGCCGGTGAGCGACGCGGACCGCATTAGCAAGATGGAGTACAAGGACACTTACGTCCAGGCGGGCAAGACGAACTCCAGTCGCGCGCCGATCGCCGTCGTGGACCGCGACGGCATCGAGTACGAAGGTCAGCCGCTGCCTGCTGGCACGAAGTTCTCTACCGAGAGCGCCGAGGGAACCGTCGACGAGAACACCGGCGTTGTCACAGTGAAGGCGCCGTTGCGCTACCCGGTGGGTGACACCATCGAAATCGAAGTTGATTTCACCTACCCGGACGGCACGACCGGCGAAGCTACGGCGGTTTTCCACGTCGATGCCGGCGCGCAGAACGAGACGTACAACCCCGCCTACCAGGAGGGGCTCGGCGCGCAACCGGGCAAGACTGTTGTGGTGCCGCTTCTCGACGGCACGTTCCCCGTCAATAAGGACGGCGAGAACATCGGCCAGTACGCGCTGGCCCCGGTGTACGACGACAAGGGCAACGAGCTCGGCGCGGCCAAGTCCTACAAAGGCTGGGATGTCAGCATCGACCCGGATACTGGCGCGATCTACGCTGCTGCTCCAGAGGAGAATCCGGTGCCGATCACGGTCCCGGTGACGGTGCTGTACTCCGACGGCACGGTTTCGGACAAAGAAGACAAGCCCACCGTCTTCGCCCACATTGCGGCATTGACAGGCCCGTCGCTGGCGGACTCCTCCGCGGCCGTGGGCTACGGAAAACCGTTCTTCGACGCGGACGGCAACATCCGCATGTTCCCCACGGGCTCGATGTCTCCGGGCGCGACGTTCGAACAGGCCGGCCTGACGGCGCTGCCTGTGGAGGTCGATCCGGAAACAGGCGCGATTACCGTGAAGGTGCCGGAGGATGCTCCGGTTGGCGCGAACTTTGACATCCCGTTGAAGCTGACGCTTCCGGACGGATCCGTGCAGGAGATCACGGTGCCGGTGGCCACACAATCCGAGGCCGCCAGCCAGGTCGTGTCCTGGCGTCCAGTGCAGGTCACGGAGACCGGAACCCCGGTCACGGTGGCGCCGAGCCAGGCCCCGGCTGGTGCCACGTTCGCGCTGGCCGCGTCCTTCGGCGCAGATGGCTGGCAGGCGTCCGTGGACCCGAAGACGGGCGCGATCACTGCTGCCCGCAACGGCGACGAGGAAGACCCGCAGGCCGCGCTGATCCCGGTGGTGGTGACGTTCGTGGACGGTTCGCAGCGCGTCGTCGAGGTGCCGGCGACGACCGTGCGCGGCACTGCGGCGCTGACGCAGGTGGAGTATCCGCGCGTGACCATCAACGCTGGCCAAAACGCCATTCTGCATCCGAATGTCACCGGTGCGTCGTTCTCCCTGATCAAGCCGATCCCGGGGCTGCGCACGAAGATCGACCCGGACTCGGGCGATCTGACCGTCGCCAGCTACGACGGCACCGTGCCAGGCCCGCGCGACATCCCGGTGCAGGTCACGTTCGAGGATTCCTCCCACACCATCACGTCTGCCAGGGTTGAGGTCCGCACCAAGACCGGCAAGGGCACACTCGCCGAGAGCATCGTGCTTAACGACGTTACCGCTGTCGGCCGCCCCGACACCACCACGCAAATCACCCTGCCGGTGCCCCGTGCAGCTGCGAAGTATCCGTTCAGTCTGGGCGAGTTCGACGCCGACGGCTGGGAGGTCTCCCTGGACCGCACCCGCAGTGTGCTGGACATCCACGTTCCCGCTTCTGCCGCCGGCCAGGTCAAAGAGATTCCGGTGAACGTGTTGCTCGCCGACGGTTCCACGACTCAGTTCAAGGTGGCTGTGGAGGTTGATGGCGTGGCGGCCGGAGGGTCGTCGCAAAGCGAAAATGGCTCCTCGAAGGCCTCACCCTGGGTGTGGGTGCTCGCGGTGCTTGGATTGTTGGGTGCAGCTGGCAAGGTTTTGTACGATAACCGAGATAATTTTCAACACTTTTTAGAGCGGTGGATGTAGGCGCATGATGCACACAGGTAAGAAAGCAATCGCGGCTGCAGTGGCAGTCGGCCTCACCGCCGGTGTCACGCTGCCGGTTACGGCCGATGCGGCTGTGGACCTGTCAAAGAGCTACCAGGTCGGCGTGACCACCGGTTCAAGCGAGGGCTTCCGAAACGTCGACGTGAACAAGGGCCGCGTGTCCTGGCTGATGTACAACAGCCTCTCCGCCGGCCTGATGCCCACGGCGTTCTACCTGGACGCCTACGCGGACGGCCAAAAGGTCAAATTCGCGGGCGAGGCCACCAAGGTTCAGCCTGCCTCCAACGACGAAGGCGACGTTGTCACGCTGACCCACACCGACCCGAATCTCGGCGTGGAGCTTGTGCGCACCTTCACCGTCACCTCGAAGAAAGTCGACGTGCGGGTTGCGCTGCGCAGCAGAACTGGCAAAAAGGATCTGAAGCTGGTGCTCACGGACGGGCTGATGTCCTACGACTACCCGATCAGCTCCGAACCCGTTGAATCCCGGCCGAACGAGTACACCATCGACGTTGGCGGCCGCTACCAGCTGCGCACCAAGTTCGAGGGCGCCGATTCCACCGGCACCGGAAAGAGCCAGCAATCCGCAGAAGCAGGCGCGAACGACGGTGACCGCCACCTCGCGGGCGTGTGGGAGCGCCAAGCCGAATCGCTTAGCGCCCGCATGACCATCGACGGCGACGTCAACGAAGCCCTGAAGGATTCCGACGGCGACGGGCTGCCCGACGAGTGGGAAATCAACGGCTACACCGACGCCGACGGCAACCAGTTCCCGCTGCACCGCTGGGGCGCGGATCCGAAGAAGCCGGACTTTTTCCTCCAGCTGAACTGGATGAAGTCCGAATGGGAGACCAAGGGCTGCTCTGAAAAGCGCCAGTACGCTGCCACTGAAGACGACTTCGGCCAGTTCCTGGAATGCGCCGACGCGAACGTGAACGTCTACCGCCCGTCGCGCCAGATCCTCAACGACTTGGTGGACCTGTTTGACAGCCGCGGCTACAACCTCCACATCGACGCCGGCGACTACTACAGCAACATCCCGGGTCTGGAAAAGCCCCAGGGCGGCGACACGCTGCCGTACGCCCCGATCTACTTCAAGGACGCCGACGGCCGCGCGGAGGTCCCCGGTGTGCGCCTGGTCAAGGACCGCAAGAACCTGCTCGGCGCGCGCCAGTCCGTCTTCCGTGTGGGCATCATCGGCGACCAGCAGGAGATGGGCAACCTGTCCTCCGGCAACGGCCTCATCTCCGACGGCGCGTTCTACGTGTCCAAGAACTACCTGATGACGTCCCAGGAGCAGATGCGCAACACCATCCTCCACGAGTTCGGCCACAACCTGGGCCTGACCCACTCCGGCGCGTCTAAGGTGAAGAAACCGAAAAGCTCCTACGTGCCCAAGTACAAGTCCGTGATGAACTACCTGTACCAGTTCAGCCACTTCGACTACTCGGACAAGACCTCCACCGCCAACGACAGCACCGGCATCCCGCAAGCCTGCTACGACGGCACCGCGCAGTGCCACACCGGCGCCTACAACATCGCCCCGGACTGGGACAACTTGGACACTGTCAACGGCGAGATTGCCAAGGCCACCGGCTCCACCGGCGTGAACGAGGATCCACACGAGTCCGGCCACAGCCACCCGCGTGTAGACGAGCTCGTGGTCATGGCGGCGGAGGAGAACAACGGCAAGGCCGGCATCCGCGTCTTAGGTGAGCGCGAGGGCATCAAAAACGTCATCATCGCCAACCGCTCCGACTCCAAGGTGCACCTGGAGCTGTCCAACCTGGGCATCGACCTGCACGAATTCACCCTGCAGGTGGACTACCCGGGCGGCAAGTTCCGCGAGACGTACCCAGTGGAAGGCGCGCTGACCGAGCACGCCAAGGTGCCAGTCGAGGTGCCGATCGCCAACACCGCCGGCTATAAGGATTCCTCCATGCCGGTGAAGTTCCGCGTGTACAACGCCGACGGCCACCTGGTCGCCGAGGAAACCAACGAGTTCTCTGTGCTCAACTACACCACCGAGCAGATGGACGAACTGGTTAAGGAACTGGAGAAGAACAATTCGGAGCACCTCCAGGCCGCGCGCGACACCGTGGGCAAGAAGGACCCGGCGAAGCCACCCCTGGCCAAGCCGGCACCGGTGCCCACCACCGCGAACCAGGTGCGGCCCGGCACCCGCGGCACGGCCGTGACCGAGCTCAACGGCGCGCCCCAGTCCAAACCATCCTTGGCACCTGCGCCGAAGCCGGGGACGTCCCCGAGCCAGAACGAGCCGACCCCGAACACGCAAGCCGGCGAGATCAGCAAGGGCGGCCAGGAGGCCGGCAGCAGCGTCGGCTCGATCGTGGGCGTGATCATCGCCATCCTGGCGGTTGTCGGACTCGGCGGCGCGGCAGCTGTCATGGGCGGTTTCATCTAAACCCGCCCCATGACAACTCTCCTCCTAGAACCAGGTGGCCGGGCGGACTTTATTGGCTAGGTCCACCAGCGCGTACCGGTGCTTTGGGTACGGCGCTACCCGGGCTTGGTCCCGCAGCGTTTGGGCGAGGCCGCGGCGCAGCCCGCGGATGGTGAACGGGTACTCGAATAGCGCCACGTTGGTCGCCGCCTCGTGGGAACGCAGGTACGTCAGGCCGGCCTCGATGACGGCGACTTTGATCTGCAAAAACCGCGGTTCGGTGGAGGGGATCTGCTCCAGCCGGCGGGCGGCGAGCCGGATCTGGTCTTCAGAGGTGCCCTCCGCAACCAGGCACAAAATCGCGGTCAGCCGCGCCATGCGGTAGTGGCGCGACGCGTTGGGGACCTTGTCCAGAGCCTTAATGGCCAACCCCACTTCGCCCTCGCACATGAGCATCCGGGCTAGGCCGAATGCGGAGGAGACGGTGGTGGGGTTGGTCATCCACACCAGCGCGTAGAGGCGGGTGGCGTGGAAGCGCAGCCCCTCGGGGGAGGTCACGGTCAGCGACCAGGTGCCGTCTGTGGCACCGTCGGCGGCCATGTGCTCGAACACGTCGTCCGGCACGTCGCAGAGGTGCTGGCTAAGGCCGGCAGCGGCGGGCGCGAGCCCGCTATGAAGCAGCTCGCTCGATTGATACCCGCCTTCCTGCAGGATGAGCTCGCTGACTGCGGCGAGGGCGAGTTTCGGTGCGGCCTCGCCGGGCAGTTGACTGAGCACCTCGGAGAATGAAGTCTTAGCGGAGTTGAAGTCGCCCAACAGTGTCTCCACAACGCCCGCGTACCAAAAGTAGCGCCAGTTGTCGCCGAAGCGCTCCGAAAGTGAGCGCAGCCAGGTGCGCGCCTGGGTGGTCAGGCCAAGATCGAGCATGGTGCGCACGACTCCGAAGGAGATTTCCACGGAGTGCTCGTACTGCGGGGTGGTCATGGCTTGGCGCAGAGTCTCCAGCGTTTCGCGTGGCTCGGCGTAGGAGGAGCCCTGCAGCATGGCGGCGCCGACGTCGTCGCGGTTGACCAGCGGCGACGGCAGCGCGGCAACGACTTCCTGCGGGGTGATGTCCACGCTGCGGGCGATCCCGTCGATCAGCTGGTCGGTGCGGAAGACCAGGTGTTTTGTGCCGAACGTCGTACGTTGCGGGGAGAACAGGGAGTGCTGCGCGGGGTAGGTGCGCCCGTCGCGCACGGCGACGATTTCCCGCAGCACGCCGAGCATCTGCGCCTCCAGCTCGGTCAGGCTGGTGAAGCGCTGCGCCGGGTCCTCGTTGCAGCAACGGGCGAGCAGGCGGTACAGGGAGGTGTATTGGCGAAACAGCGGTTCGTCGATGGGGGAGGGCAGGCCCGGGTCGTACACGCCGTCGGTCTGCGGCAGGTCCACCACCAGCGAGGCCAGCGTGCGGCCCACGGTGTACACATCGGAGGATACGGAAGGCCCTTCGGTTGTCACCTCCGGCGCCTGGAACCCCTTCGTGCCGTAGATGAACCCGTAGGCGCCGATGCCGGAGACCGCGCCCATGTCGATGAGCTTGACCTGGTCTTCGGTGACGATGATGTTGTCCGGCTTCAGGTCGTTGTACACCACGCCGCGCGAGTGCAGGTAGTCCAGCGCCGGCAGCACTTCGAGCATGTACGCAATCGCGATGTCGGGTTGGAGCACTTTGCTTGTCGACGCATTCCGCCATGCCCGCAGACTCGGCCCGCCCACGTACTCCATGACGGTGAACCCGCCGGGCACGCGCGGGTCGTCGATGAAGTTGAAGATCTGCACAATGCCGGGGTGGGTCATCTCTGCCAGGAACTCGCGCTCGGCCGCGGCGGCCGCCGCCTCGTCCGGGTTATCTGTGGAGTGCAGGCCTTTGAGCACCACCACGCGCCCGGCCACGTGGTGGTCCTGTGCCAGGTAGATCCAGCCCATGCCGCCGTGGGCGATCACGCCCATGATTTCGTACTGGCTGGCCACCACGTCGCCCGGCTGTAGGGCCGGCGGGGCGATGCCCTTTTTCACCACGGCCGGCTCCGGGTCGATCAGCGCCTCTTTCGGTTCGGTGGGCTCCACCCAGGGCAGCTCAACCATGCCGTCGGCGACGACGCGGGTGGCGCGGCGGGTGCCGCGGCGCTCGCGGAACGTGTCGAGGGCGAGCCTGAGCGAGCGCTTGGAGGTGTCCTCGCGGTTGCTGCCCCTGCGCAGCTCGTCCAAGTCTTTGAGCAGGCCGGCCATTTCGCCCATGGCGGAGTAGTCAGTCTCGTCGTCGGCGAAGGGGTCAAACGCTACTGCCTCGGTGCCCGGCTCGGCGCCATCGTCCTCGTCCGCGAAGGGGTCGAAGGCCACCGCCTCGGTGTGTTGCTCTAGCGGGTCCTGTTCATTGCGTTCAGTGCTCACTGCCCCTCCTTGCGGTACATCAGCGGCGGCGGGGAGGACTCCGCGATGGAGCCCCCGAGCCAGGTGGAGTAGAGCTGCGACCACGTGCCGTCGTTACGCATCCGCTCCAGCGTCGAGTTGACCTGCCTCACCAGGTCCGCCTGGCCCTTTGGGATCCCCACGCCGTAGTACTGCGAGGCCAGAGTGCCCGGCAGGATCTTCACGTACGGGTCCTGCGCGGACAAGCCTGCCAGGATGGAATCGTCCGCCACAATCGCGTCCGCCTGGAACTGCTGCGTAGCCATCAGGCAGTCGGACCAGGAGCGGGTGCGCAAAATCTCCGAATGCGGCGTGAACGTGCGCGCGATCTGGGCCAGGTTCGTGCCGTCGACGATGCACACCGTTTTGCCGCCCAGCTGGTTGATGTCGTCCACTCCCCGGTCTCGCGGCACCAGAACCCGCACACGAGAGGTCAGATACGGGGTGGAAAAGTCGATAGACTTCGCGCGCTCCGGGGTAATGGACATGGTGCGGATGACAATGTCCACCTCGCCGTTGTTCAGCGCGTCGGCGCGCGCAGCCGAGTCCACAAAGCGCAAGTCCAGGCGGTTGATCCCGATGCTTTCCTCGTCGAAGATGTCCTCGGCGATCGCGCGGGCGAGGTCCACCTCCAGCCCGCGCAGCTCACCGCTGGCGGTGTCGCGGAACGCCAGCAGGTACAGGGACTGGTCGATGCCCACCACCAGCCGGCCGCGGCGCTTGATGCGGTCTAAGTTCGAGGTGGCTTCCTCGGCCCCGCGCGGATTGAGCGAGCCCTCCCATTCCAATTTCGATGACACGTAGGGCTCTTCCGGCACCCCCTGCGCGCCCTCGAGTGTCGCGCCGGGCGGCAGCGGCAGCAGCTCGCGGGTGGTGGAGGTTTCCTGCTCCGGGGCGATGGTGGCGCGCACCGGCGATGGCTCATCGGAGCAGCCCGCCAGCGCCAGCACCGTTACAGCCGCCGCGCACGCGGCCCACGTCGTTCTCACAGGTACTCACCCAGCCTTCTGCGAATGCCCAGCCACGTGCAGACCACAGCCAGCATGGACAAAAACGCCACCACCGCGGAGACCTGCCGCGTCGCGTCCAACGAGGCGTCGATGTAGGCCTGCGTGCCTTCCCGGGAGGAGGCGATGAGTTTGGACAGCGTCGCGTCCAGCTCCCTGAACGGCGCCTCGCCCGCCCCGCCGCCGGAAACCAACAGCTCGGCCGCCTGTTCGTAGCTACCGGAGTTCAAAGCGCCGACAAGCTCGTTGTGCTCGTAGGCCCACGTGCGCAGGGCGTCGCGTGCGCCGTCGATAAGCTGCTGCTCCCCGCCGTACGCCTCGGCCGTTGCGAGCGCCGCGCTCACCGACGCATACGTTCCGTCAAACGCCCGCGACGAGTGCACCACCGACTGGCGGCGCAGCAGCGCGAACGTCTCGTCCGTGCGCGTCTGCAGCGCGTCGAAGCGGGCGACGGTGAGCTCCTCCCAGGGCTTCGCCGCCCGCTCATACTCCACCGAACCGTTGCGCCAGGACTGGTAATTCGACACCGTGGCCCAGCTCAGCGCCACCACCACCGCGAGGGTGCCGGCGAGAAAACCCTTGTTCAGACGGCGGCGGAACACCCGCCACAGCCACCACTGCGTGAGCACGAGGAACCCGAGTGCCGCGACCAGGCCGGACAACGGCACCCACTGCGGCTCGGACAAGCGCCGCATCTCCTTCGCCACGTCCTCGCGGGTCAGCGCGTTGATCTCGGAGGCGGCCACCAGCATGCGGGTGCGCATGATGCTGGACGCCTCGGACATGTAGGCCACGCCCACCGGGTTACCCATTCGCTGGTTCACCCGGGCGCGCTCGTTTAAGCCTGCGTAGACGGGAAGGTCCCGCTGGATTTCACTGACCAGCTCCTCGATGCGCTCGCTAGTGGCGGTGTCGGCCTCCACCGCGCCCTTGTAAATCTCACTGGCGGAGCTGACCGCAGTGTCCAGCGCAGCGGAGTAGGCCTGCACGTCCTCGTGCGACAGTGGCCCGGGTTGGACAAACCCGCCCGCCGCCATGGTGTCGGCGCGCAGCAGGGAGGTAGAAAGCAGGTGGGCGGCCGCGCTCATCGGCTCTGTGGCCTCTCGCACCGTGTCCAGCGCCTGGTTGCGGCTGGACATGGACTGGCTCATGGATAGCCCCGCCGCTAGCAGCAAGGCGGTCAGCAGCACCATCACCACGATGATCTTGCCCGGGGTGGTCTGCGCGAACGCGCGGCCGCGCCGTCCCATTCTTAAGGGGCCAGCGAGCGGGCCGTGGAGGACGCCGTGCAGCCGCGGGTGCGCCGGGCGCGCTTCAAGCTCGTCGAGCCACGCGTCGTCGCTCGGCCTGCTTTGCGTCACCATTCCGCAATGATAACTGTTCCCACCTACAGTGGGGGCCATGCTTGGCGACGGAAACGGCTGGGTCACCACACCCGACGGCACAAAACTCTGGGGGCGCTTCGGCGCCGCCGGCCTCTTTCTCATCGCCGGTCAGGGAGCGGACGCGAAAGTGCTGCTGCAGCACCGCGCCAGCTGGACCGCCCAGGGCGGAACCTGGGGCATCCCCGGCGGCGCCCGCGACAGCCACGAAACCCCAGCACAGGCGGCGGTGCGCGAGTCCGTGGAGGAGTGCGCCATCGACCCAGGGCGCATCAACGTAGTCGAGGAAGTAGTCACCACGGACCTGCCGGAGTGGAGCTACACCACCGTCATCGCGCTGTGCGAGGCGCCGCTGGCCGTGACCGCCAACGAGGAATCGGAGGAACTGCGTTGGATTGGGCTGCACGAGGTTTCGGGGTTTGAGCTGCACCCGGGCTTCGCGGCGTCGCTCAGCAATGTGCTCGCCAAAGCCATGGTGCATACTGAACCGCATGATTGAAGTGCAATGCCTGACCAAACGGTACGGCGCCGTCCAAGCGGTTGACGACCTCACGTTCACCGTCAAACCCGGCGTCGTCACCGGCTTCCTCGGCCCCAACGGCGCAGGTAAATCCACCACCATGCGCATGATCTTGGGCCTGGACCGCCCCACATCCGGCACCGCGCTCATCGACGGCGTGCCCTACCGCCAGCTTCCCAACCCCGCGCGCAAAGTGGGCGCGCTTCTCGACGCCAAAGGTGTCCACCCCAACCGCTCCGCCCGCGCCAGCCTGCTCTGGCAAGCGCAAGCCGCCGGGCTGCCGCGCACCCGCGTAGACGAAGTGCTCGAGCTGGTGGGCCTAAGCGACGTCGCCGGCAAACACGTCGGCGGGTTCTCCCTCGGCATGGGCCAGCGCCTCGGCATCGCGGCGGCGCTGCTCGGCGACCCGGAGTACCTGATCCTGGACGAGCCCGTCAACGGCCTCGATCCTGCCGGCATCCGCTGGGTGCGCGGGCTGTTGCAGTCCCTGGCGGCCGAGGGGCGCACCGTGCTCGTGTCCTCCCACCTGCTCGCCGAGATGGCGCAGACCGCCGAAGACCTAATCATCATCGGCCGCGGCCGCCTGGTTGCCAACACGTCCATGGCCGAGTTCATCTGCTCAAATTCCGGCGTGACCACCATCGTGCGCACCCCCACCGAAGACGCCGCGGCCGCCTTGGCCGCCGCGCTGCAGCACGCCGACGTGGCCATGCCCTTCACGCGGGCAGTGGACGCCGACGGCCGCGCCGTGTTCGAAATCCCGGACCGCAGCTCCGACGACGTCGGCCGCGTCGCCTTCGCCGCCGGGGTGCCGCTATCCGAGCTCGCCGAGCGCCGCGCCTCCCTCGAAGAGGCATACATGCAATCCACCGAGGGCCACGCCCAGTACGTCTCCGGAGGTACCAATGCTTAACCTGTTTCCCGCCGAGTGGACCAAACTGCGCTCCACCGCCTCCTTCTGGTGGACCTCCGCGCTGATCATCGTCTTCGGCGCCTTCTACGGAGCCCTGTTCGGCACCGCATCCAAACTCGGCGGCATGCCGTACGCGCCCTTGACCGTCGCCGCCACCATGGCGCTGACCACCGCGATCATCGTGATCGTGCAGGCATCCATGACCGTGACCACCGAGTACCGCTTCGGCATCCCGCCGACAAACTTCAGGGTTGCTCCGAAACGGTGGCAGGTGGCCGTCGCAAAGCTTGTGCTCGGTGCCGCGCTGGCCGCTTTGCTGACCTTCTTCGGGCTTGTCGTCGCCTTCGCAATCGGTGATCTCACCGCGCCCGTGCCCGCGAACTGGGTGAGCAACACCGCCTCCCGACGCGCCCTGTGGGCCATCCCCCTCGGCATGGCCCTGATCACCCTGTTCCAGCAGGGGGTCGGCTGGATCGCACGCAACACCTCCGGCGCCGTGGTCACCGGCATGGGCATGATGCTGCTGGTGGAATCCATCGTCAGCTTCATCCCACGCTACGGCGCCGACGTGGCCAAGTTCCTGCCGTTTGGCAACCTCATGGCGTTCATGACCAACAGCCCCACTCAGAACTGGACACTGCCTGTGTCGCTGCTGATCTTCGCCGTGTGGGCAGTGGTGGCGTGGATCGTCGGCGTGGTGCTGCTGGAGACCCGCGACGCGTAGCTGCGCATGGTGAAAGGCCGATGGTGAATGTCCGCTGATTCGGGGCGGATTCACCATCGGCCTTTCACCATCTGTGCGGGGCGCGTGATCCTCGGTTACCATCACCGTGGGATACGACGAACGGGGGGTTCGAAATGGATGGGGCTCGCAAGAATGAGCTGCTGGAGATGCTTGTCGACGTCCGCAGGGTTACCGCCCACGACATCACCACGCATTCCCGCATCAGAAGTGGACAGCTACAACAACTGACCAAATCGCTCTACGTCGACGCAGCAGAGTGGAAGACGTTAGAGCCCTACGAGCAGGAGTTTCTCCGGTGCTGCGCCGCATCCAGGCAAAGCACCAAGGCCGTCCTTGTCGGCTTTTCCGCGGCGCGGGTCTGTGGAGTGTGGGTGCATTACGACACCAGGCCAGGCGTGCAAGTCGCGCTCCCGAGCGGAAAACCGCCATCGGCGAAAGCCCAGAGCCCGGGCATCGAGTACAAACGCATGGCCGTCCCGGATGAGGACGTGTTCGATCGTGCGGGTGTAAGGTTCACCAACGCAATCCGCACCGCCATTGACATCGCCCGCAGCGCTGGCGAGCGATCCGGCATCATCGCGTTTGAAAGCCTTTTAACGCGGTGCTCAGACTCCGAGGCCGACCTCATCCGTGAGGAATGCGCCGCAATGATGCAGCGCATGAGGGGAACGAAGGGGATCGGGAGGACGCGACACGCGCTGGCAAAAGCAACCAACCGTTCAGAATCAACGTACGAAACGCTGCTGCGCCTCATTTTGGAAGAGCACGGCGTCACGTGTCACGCCCAGGTGCTCATCGGCCCATACCGGGTGGATCTCATTATCGGAGACTTGATCATTGAAGTTGACGGCTGGGGGAAGATGAAGGAGGGACCAGAGGAAGCGTATGCGAAACAGATCGCCCGCGAGAATTGGTTGAAGGAGCAGGGCTTCAAGATCCTGCGCGTGACCCCCAGAGAGATCAACCGCAACGAGGTGCTTGTAGTGCGCCGCGTCCTGGATGCGCTCGAGGAGGATTCGCGCACCCTACGGGAGGTCCCGCGCCTTTACCAGCCGAAGGGGCCGAGCCGGCAGGAGTTCTTTCCAGAGGCGTTGGCTAAGAGACTGGGTATCTAACCGTAAATGGTGAATCTCAAGTGGTGAATTGTCGGCAAATAGGGCCGAATTCACCACTTGAGATTCACCATCTGCGGGGATAAAGCGCGAAACCCCTACTGCAGCGCGGACGTCAGCTTCAACACGTTGTCCACGTACCGCCGGTACCAGGGCCTGCGCGACCACCGCTCCAGCGTCAGCTCGCGCGAGACGGCCTGGTAGTTCGCGCCCAGCTGCTCCAACGCCGTAATCAGCTCGCCGGAGGCGACGAGCAGGGAGGATTCGTAGTTCAGCGAGAACGAGCGGATGTCCATGTTGGAGGACCCGAGCACACCGACTGCGCCCTCGCGCCCCGGATCCGCCAGCACAAACTTGCTGTGCAGCACATACGGCGCAGGGAATTCCCAGATGCGCACCCCGGCTTTCAGCAGCGCCTCGTAGTAGGCGGATTGCGCATGCTGCACCATGAACTGGTCGGCTTGTTCGCTGACGAACAGGTCGACGCGCACCCCGCGGTAGCACGCGGAGGTAATGGCCTCCAGCAGCGATTCCTCGGGCACGAAGTACGGCGAGCACAGTGTGAGCTGCTCTTTCGCGTTGTGGACGATCGAGTTGAACATGCGCAGGTTCGGCTCGGTGAGGTAGCCGGGCCCGGAGGGGACGAGCTGGAGCACATCGCCATCGCTTATCGACGTTTCCCCCGACGCCCCCACCACATCCAACCGTTCGCCGGATTCGGTGTACCAGTCCACGGCGAACATGGACTCGATGGACTCCACGATCGGCCCCTCCAGCTCCGCAAACGTGTCCACCCATTGGCGGCCCGCCCTCACATGCCCGGGCATGAGGTAGCCGCGGTCGATGAGGTTGAACGAGCCGACGAACGCCACCTTCGAGTCGATGACCACGACCTTGCGGTGGTTGCGCAGGTCGGGGCGGCGCCAGCGTCCGCGCAGGGGAGCCAGGGGCAGCATCATGTGCCAGTCCACGCCGATTTCGGTCAGCCGCTTCTTCAAAGTCCGGAACCCGGGGTATTTGGCGGAGCCGATGTGGTCGAAAAGCAGACGCACGTGCACGCCGCGTGCCACGGCGCGCTGCAGCGCCCGGAACACCACGTCCGTCGTGTCATCCCAGGCGACGGCGTAGATTTCGATGGAGATGGAGGCGGATGCTTCGTCGATAAGCTTGGCAATGCGAAGCATGGTCTTGCGGTAATCCGCCCACAGTGCGCGCACCTCGCCGCGGACGGCGGGGTAGCCGGTGAGCTGGCGGTTGAGGCGGACCAGCGAGGCGGTTTCGGGCGGCAGGTGCGCGATGGTGCCGTCGGGGCCAGCCCACGCCCCGTCCAGCGCGCGGCGCGCCTCAACCTGGATGCGGTGGCGGCGCCGGGAGACGAACGTGGAACCGAACAGAAGGTACAGCGGCAGGCCCACCACCGGCAGGAGCAGGATGAGCAGCAGCCACGCGTTGGCCGAGGACGGCTTGCGCCCGCCGGGCACCACGCCGATCATCACGAACTTGATGGCGTAGTCCACGACCATCGCCGCGAACTGCCACCAGGAAAAATCCAGGCTCATCGCACCTCGTCGTAGGCCAGGCCGCGTGTGTCGTAGTCCACGATCACGGGTGCGTGGTCGGACGCGCCCTTGCCCTTGCGCTCCTCCACGTCCACGAACGCGCGCTGGACCCGCTCGAACATGGGCTTGGTGGCCAGCTGGAAGTCGATGAGCATGCCCTCGTTCTTCTGAAACCGCATGGATTTGTAGTCCCAGAACGAGTACTGGTTTTCGTGCGTGACCTCATGCAATCCGGCTTCGAGCAGCATCTGGAAGGCGGCGCGCTCGGGCTCCGTCACGTGCGTTTTGCCCTCGAACCACGACACGTCCCACACGTCCTCCTCGCGGGGCGCGACGTTGAAGTCGCCCATGTACACCTGCAGCTCCCCGGGCTGGACTTGATCGGCCAGGGACCAGAGGAACTGCAGTTTGTAGTCGTAGTGCGGGTCGCCGATTTCGCGACCGTTGGGCACGTACAGGCTCCACACGTCCACCCCGCCGCACACCGCCCCCACGGCGCGCGCCTCCACAGACGGGGCGCCCTTTTTGGCAAACGCGGGTTGGCGTTCGAAGCTGTCGCGGACGTTGTCCAGCCCCACGCGCGAGGCGATGGCCACGCCGTTCCATTGGCTGACCCCCACGTGTGCGACCTCGTAGCCTGCGGCTTCGAAGGTGGCGTAGGGGAATTTGTCGTCTGCGGTTTTGGTTTCCTGCATCGCCAGCACGTCCACGTCCTCGCGTTCGAGGAAGGCGGCGATCCGCTCGGCGCGCGTGCGCACCGAGTTGACGTTCCATGTGGCGATTCGCATGCGGCCTAGCCTAGCGCCAGCCGCCTACGGTGGTGCTCCAGCGCCCCTTCGGGCACATTGCCTATCGACGTCACACCAAAGGCATCCCCCGCAACCCACACAACCTGCTCGTCCTGGAGCTCCCACGCGTGGTCGAGCACTTTCAACGCCGGTTTGCCGATACGTTCGGGGATGGTCAGCCGCACCGGCAGGCCACGCTGGTCGTAGAAGGACCGGATGGCGTCGATAGGCAACGGCCCGAAGCCCGCCGAAGGGCCGAGCGGGACTGCCGAGTTGGCTTCCTCGGTGTCGCCGGTGCGCATAAGCCAGCCGCCGGCCCACGCCCAGTCGCGCACGTTGAGGCGGTCTGCGAGGCGTTTTTCCAGCTCTCGGATTTCGGAATTGCGCACGGTGCGCGGCGAGAGTTTCTTGATGATGTGCGGGTCCGTGACCTCAATCGCCTCCTTTGAGGAGGGAAAGCCGCCGACCTCCTGCGGGCGGATCACCAGCGGGTCGAGGCTGAGCACGTGCCCGATGATGTCGCTGGCGTGCTCGCCGCGGCGCTGGCGCACCACGACGCGGTCGCCCACCGCCACCTCGTCGGAGCGGAAAATCCGGGACACGGCTACTTGCGGGCCCCGCGCGGGCGGATCGCGCCGGTGAGAACCAGGGCCGCGCCGATCATCAGCGACAGCATGCCGATGGCGATCAGGGCGCGCATCGGGGTGCCGGTGTCGGCGAGGTCGCCGTCGCGCTCGTCGTCATCCTCGGTTGTAGTGGTCGACGACGTCTTTGAGGAGGACGAGGTCGTCGAAGACGAGGAGGTCGTCGAGCTGGACGTTGCCGACGTGGTGCGGTTTTCCAGCACCGAGCGGGTGGAGCTGCTCGAAGTCGACGAGGAGGACGTCGTGGCCGTGGTGGTCGCAGAGGCGTCGGTGGTGGTAGACGTTGCGGATTCCGTGGTGGTGGACGTAGTTTCCGACGTCGTTTCCGACATCGTTTCCGTGGTGGTGGTCTCGGTCGTGGTGGTGTCGCTGTCCTGGAGGCGTTCCACGCGGTGGGTCACCTCGGGGTCGAACGTGGCGGAGGTGGTGCTCGGCGGGGTGGTGGTCGTGCTGCTTGGGGTGGTCGGATCCTCGACCACCGTCGGCTTGGTCACCGGTGTCGCCGAAGTCACCACCGTCGGCTCAGGGCGATCCGCGTCGCTGCCGGGGATGCCGTACACGATCGGGGCGTCGCCGGCCTCAGAGCGCTCGAACGCGTCAAACGCGGTGGTGCCCAGGATCCCGTCGAGGCCCTCGATGGGGGAGGGTACGACCACTGGTTCGTCGTCAGGCAGAAGCTCCGCGCGCAGCTCGCGTACGCCGGCGCGCTCGCGCTTGAGCGTCTTCGTAGCCTCGTCGAAGGTGGCCTTCTCCTCCTCGGTCAGGCCGTCTTCCGCGGCCTCCTCGCGCAGCTCTGTCAGCTCGTCTGCGGCTGCGATGAGCTCCTTGCGCCAGGCGATGAGCACGTCTCGGACCTCGTCGTCCGTCTCCGCGCTGTTGATGGCGGTGGTGGAGGACTCGTGGGTGGCGGAGACGCTGTCAAGCAACTGCTCAACTGGCTCCGCGGGCGTCGCGGGGGTGAGGGTGAGCGACGCGGCGGCGATGGCGGCGGGGATACGCATGGCGATATCTTAGCGCGTTAGTCGTCGTGGCCGAACGGATCTTCGTCCGTGCCCGGAAGCCAAGTGTGGCCGGCTTCCTTCCAGCCGTTGTCGCGGATCACGCGCTTGGCTTCCTTTTTATAGCGGCCGGTGAGCACGTCGGTGTACAAGAAGCCGTCCAAGTGGCCGGTCTCGTGCTGCAGGCAGCGGGCGAAAAAGCCGGTGCCCTCGACCTCGATCTCGTTGCCGTTTTCGTCCAGACCGGTCACCTTCGCCCAGTCCGCGCGGCCGGTGGGCCAGCCGTAGCCCGGCACGGACAGGCAGCCCTCGTCGTCTTCGCCGGTGTCCGCGGGCATGGTCTTGGGGATCTCGGAGGTCTCAAGCACCGGGTTGATCACGGTGCCGCGGCGCATCTGGTCGCCGTCCGGGCAGTGGTAGACGAAGATGCGCAGCGGCACGCCGATCTGGTTGGCGGCCAGGCCCACGCCGTGGGCGGCGTCCATGGTTTCGTGCATGTCGGCGATGAGCTCTTGCAGCTCCTCAACGGGCTGCGTGACTTCCTTGGTCGGTTCGTGCAGCACCGGGTCGCCGTGGATAACGATGGGTCGGATGGTCATGCCAATATATTAGGCATGCTTTCAGACACCGACCTTTCCGTGCTCCGCTTCGCCGCGCGCGCCCCCAGGTCGATCGGTGCGCGCGAGGACGCGGTGCGCTCTGAGCTGGGCATGCAGCCCATCCGCTACTACCAGCATTTGAATCGGTTGCTGGACTCGCCCGATGCGCTCGTGGCCGAGCCTCAGCTTGTGAGACGTTTGCAAAGGCTTCGCGACGACCAAAGGTCCCCCAACCTCTAGTTCAACTTTACGGTGTGTTGCCCCTGCTTCCCGCGTTGGTGTGGTTAGAGTTGCCGATGTGACTAACGACAACTTTGGCAACAACCGCCCCGACTCCGGCTCCACGCGCTACACAGGGAACTCCGACTCCTACGACGGCGCGTACGACGCCGAGCCGATCGACGCCGAAATCGTCGACGATTACCCCGCTTCCGGTGCCGACACCGAGTACCGCGGTGCCCACCGCCGCGACGACGATTCCGAGTACATCGAGGACGTCGACTACGCCGCTGGTGCTGGCGCCGCTGGTGCTGGCGCCGCTGGTGCTGGCGCCGCTGGTGCTGGTGCGCGCTCCCGCTCCCGCAGCGCCGACGACGCCATCTACGAGGAGCCCTACGACGGCGCCTACGAGGAGCCGAAGGGACGCGGTAAGGCAGCAGCTGCTGGCGGCGCCGCGGAAGGCGGCCTGCCGAAGCGCGGCCTGGCGATGATCCTGATCGCCGTTGCGGCGCTGCTGGCGCTGTGGGGCATTTGGAAGATGACGCAGGACGGCAACGGCGGCGACGGTGAAGGCGAAGGCGCCGCGCCGACCTCGTCGACCGTGGTCGGCACCTCCCAGGCCGCCCCCGCCGGCGACGGTGCTGGTCAGAACGGCCAGGATGGCCAGGGGGCCGAAGGTCAGCCAGGCACCGACCAAAACGCCCAGGACACTGAAGGCCAGCCGGGCCAGGAGGGCGACCGCGCAGGCGACCCGAACGCCCAGGACCCCAACGCGCAGGACCCGAACGCGCAGCGTCCGGAAGGCGCCGAGGGCCAGGGCGAGAACGGCCAGCCCGCACCGGCACCGGCACCCGCTCCGGCGGGCGCCGGCCTCGACAACGCGTCGGCCCAGGTGTACGTCTACAACAACTCCGGCACCCCGGACCTGGCCAGCCGCACCGCCGACCAGCTGAAGGGCCAGTACAACGTGGCCAACAACTCGGCCGACGCCGCAGTGATGAACATGCCGGAGCAGGTCTACGGCATCTTCCCGGAGACCTACGTCTTCTTCGACCCGGCCGTGCCGGGCGCCGAGCAGGTTGCGGCCGACATTGCCCGCCGAGTCGGCGGTGCCGCCCGCGCGAAGGGCGACCTCCCCGAGGGCGCGACGAGCATCCCGGAGCAGGCCGCGAACAACAGCGCCGCCGTGGCGGTGGTCCTGGCGGGCTAGCTCCGCGCCGGGGACGCCGGCCCGATTGAGGCCCGCTGCCCACAGATGGTGAAAGGCAGGTGGTGAAAATCCGCAAAATCCGCGCGGATTCACCATCTGCCTTTCACCATCTGCAAAGTCGTCGCCTGCCCCAGAGTGCTCCCTCCCACAAAACCGGCTACCTAGAACCGACTACCAAGCGAAAATCAAGCTGGCAACCGGATCTAGGTAGCCGGTTTCGGCGCATGGACGGTTTGGGGCGGCCTTAGCGGCGCACAAACGCCCCAACACCCCACGCCACCCGCGCATATAAAACAGCTTTTGGCACCCGCCCAGGGCCCGGCAGGGGATAGGCTCGTCGTCTATGGATCCATTCCGCGATTTTTCCAGGTCTGACGGCCCCACCCTTGGAGTCGAGTGGGAGATCTGCCTCGTCGACCCGGTTACACGCGACTTGGTGCCCCGCGCCGCCGAGGTGATAGAGGAAGTGCAGGCCCGCTACCCGGACATCCACCTCGAGCCGGAGTTTTTGCAGAACACCATGGAGCTGGTCACCCCGATCTGCGCCAACACCAAAGAGGCGGTGCGCGCGCTGCAAAGAGACCTCAACGCGGTCAAGGAGGTCGCGGATGAGAAGGGCTTGAAGCTGTGGGCGTCGGGAGGCCACCCGTTTTCGGATTTCCGCACGAACCCGCTGAGTCCGAAGCACACGTACGAGGAAATCGTCAACCGCACGCAGTACTGGGGCCAGCACATGCTGTTGTGGGGCATTCACTGCCACGTGGGCATCAGTCACGAGGACAAGGTGTGGCCGATCATCAACGCGGTGATGACTAAGTACCCGCACTTGCTCGCCATTTCCGCCTCGAGCCCGGGCTGGGACGGCATTGACACTTCTTACGCGTCGAACCGCACGATGCTCTACCAGCAGTTGCCCACCGCGGGCATGCCGTATCAGTTCGAAAGCTGGGACGAGTGGGTCGATTTCATGCGTGACCAGCAGACGTCGGGCGTGATCAACCACACCGGCTCCATGCATTTCGACGTGCGTCCGGCCGCGAAGTGGGGCACCGTCGAGGTTCGCATCTCGGACGCCACGAGCAACTTGCGCGAGCTCGCGGCCGTCGTGGCGCTGACGCACTGCCTGGTTGTCCACTACGACCGCATGCTCGAGCGCGGCGAAAAGCTGCCCACTTTGCAGCAGTGGCATGTCGCGGAGAACAAGTGGCGCGGTGCCCGCTATGGCATGGACGCCCTGGTCATCACTAGTCGTGGCACCGACGAGGACTGGGTGAAACACGAGTTGCAGTTGCTTATCGACGAGCTCACGCCCGTCGCCGCCGACCTCGATTGTGTCGACGAGCTGAACTTGGTCCGTGAGATCATCGAGCGCGGCGCGGGCTACGAGCGCCAGCGCGCGATTTACCAGCGCACCGGGGATTGGAAGGACGTCGTGGACGCGACCTGCGCGGAGATGTGGGAGCTTAGCCTTTAGGGTTGATGCGCCGCGGGTGGTAGCTGGCGGGGCGGTCGTTGCGGGTGAGCTGCTCGTCGTCGCCGTAGAGGCCTTCGCGTCGCGCGATGCGGCCGAGGCGCTGCGCGGTGACGGGGCTGGTCATCAGGGCGAATATCACGAGCAGCACCATCATGCCGATGTCGCCGCGTTCGTGGACGCTGAAGTCCTCGGCGGTGACGACGCGGATGATGGTGCCGGTGATCATGAGCACCAGGCCGGTGGTCTGGGGTTTGGTGATGGCATGCACGCGCGCCAGGGTGGAGTTGAACCGGGCGGTGCCCACGGCGGCGGAGAAGACCATGAACGCGCCGGGGAGAATAAACAGCAGAGAAATGGCGTCGGCGATCATAGGGAACCGTCCCTCTTGCGGAAGCGGGCGACGGACAGGGTGGCAACGAAGCCGAGCAGGGCGATGACGATCATGACGTTGACCACCGTGGTGTCCAGCGTCCAGCAGATGTAGAGGGCGAGGGCGCATTGGAGGGAGGCGGTGATGCCGTCGTTGGCCAGCATGCGGTCCATGGAGTCGGGGCCGACGATGGCGCGCCAGGCGAAGATGAAAAATCCGGCGACGAGGAACACGGCGGCCACGGTGAGGCAGACGGTGTAGGCGGTGCTGTGCATGTCAGCGGCCTCCTTCGAAGATGGCGATCATTTGGCGCTCCAATTTCTGCACGTTTTCAATTTCGCGGGTGATGGCGGCGTCGCTGTCGGCGTCGAGGATGTGCACGGTCCATTCGCGGTTGGCCAGGTCGATGTCGGTGACAGTGCCGCCGGGCTGCAGGTTGTAGGCGCAGGTGGCTAGGTACAGCACCAGCTCGTTGCTCAGGCGCATTGGCACGCGCAGCACGGCGTTTCGGGGTTGCGGCGCGCGGCGCAGCGACAGCCACGCCACTTTCGCCGAGGCCACCAGCAGGTCGAAGAACCACTCGGCCACAAACGCGGCCAGCTTGAGCCAGTTCACCCGGTTGCCGCTGCGCGGAACGGGCGGCAGGGGCAGTGCCAGCACGATGAGCAGGCCCAAGCCCAACCCGGCGACGAGGTTGCCCCAGCTTAGTTGGCCCATGAGCAGGATCCACATGAACGTCAGCCACGCCACGGTCAGCGGGCGGAACCGGTGGGCGATACCGGAAAACATCAGCGGCTCACCTCGTTCGGCTCTGTGTTGGACTCTGTGTTGGACTCAGCGTCCGCGGGCTCCGGCACCCTCTCGGTGGTCACGCCGGTGCTGGTGGGACCCGCGGGGCGGGAGGAGTCCCGTTGTTCGAGGGAGTCCCGGCCGCCGCCGGCGCCGGTCTGTTCGCGGAAGGCGTCGAGGTTGCGGGTGGGGGCCGAAGGGTCGTCGAGAAGCACGGCGCTTCGGTAGATGGACAGGTCCTGGGCGGATTGGGCGGCGCGGTCCGTGATGTTGGAGATCGGGCCGGCCAAAAACGTGATGCTGGTGGACGCAAGCACCAAAAACGCGGTGGACAAAAACATGCCGGCGGGCACACGGCCGACGTCGTCGCGGTCGCCCGAGGCGACGGTTTCCAAGCGCGCGGCCAGGTTCGCGGGGCGCGCCAACACGACGTCGCCTTCGGGGGCGTCGGCGCGGTCGCGGAGAAAGCCCTTGGACCACACGTTCATCATGGCGTACAGGGTCAACAGTGAAGTGATCACCGCGCCGCCGATGAGCACCCACGCCAGCCAGGAGCCGTCCTCCGCGCCAGCCTGGATGAGCATGACTTTGCCCAGGAAGCCGGAAAACGGCGGGATGCCGCCCAGGTTCAGCGCGGGGATGAGGTACAGCAGCGCAATCACGGGAGCGGTGTAGAGCAACGAGCCCAAACGGCGCAGCTGCGCGGAGCCTGCCTGGCGCTCCACCAGGCCGACCACCAGGAACAGGGAGGTCTGCACCAGAATGTGGTGCACCGCGTAGAAGATGGCGCCGGACAGGCCCGCAACCGAGCCGAGCGCGATGCCGAAGATCATGTAGCCGATGTGGCTGACCAGGGTGAACGACATCAAGCGTTTGATGTCGTTCTGGGCGATCGCGCCCATCACGCCCACGATCATGGTCAGAAGCGCGATCACCATCAGCGTGGAATCTAAGGCGCCGCCGGTGAACACGGTGGAGCGCACGCGGATGAAGGCGTACACGCCCACCTTGGTCAAAAGTCCCGCGAAGACGGCGGTAACGATGGAAGCGGCGGTGGGGTAGGAGTCCGGCAGCCACGCGTCCAGTGGGAAGATCGCCGCCTTGATGCCGAAGGCCACGATGAAGGTGGCGAAGATGGCCGCGCGGGTGCCGGTGGGCAGCTCCTCCATGCGGATGCCGGCCTGCGCCATGTTCACGGTGCCCACTGACGCGTAGACCAGCGCGAGCGCGAACAGGAAGACCATGGAGGACGCCATGGAGACCATGACGTAGCCGATGCCTGCGCGCACACGCTGCGGGGACGCACCAAGAGTCAACAGCACGTAGGAGGCCACCAGGAAGACTTCGAAGCCGACGTAGAGATTGAATAGATCGCCGGCGAGGAACGACAGGTTCACACCCATGCTCAGCAGCATGTAGGTGGGCAGGAAGACGGCGACGGGGTCGTCCTCGTCGCCGTCGCGAAGCCCCTGCGAGATGCCGTACCACATCACTGCAAACAGCACGATGGATGAGACGAACAGCATGATGGAGCTCAACCGGTCCGCCACCATGGTGATGCCCACCGGCGCGTCCCACCCGCCCATCTGCACTGTCTGGATGCCGTGGGTGTCGGCCACGATGATCAGCACCGCCGCGATCACGGTCAGCGCGGCCAAAGTGCCCAAGGCGATGAAGCGCTGCAGGTTCACGCCGCGGAATAGCATGATTAGCCCGGCGGCGAATGCGGGCAGGATGATCGGCATGACCGTCAGGTACGGCATGGCGGGCAGCACCCAGTCGGCGAAGGCCATGAAGCTATTTCGCATCGTGGCCTCCCTTGACTTCCTTCACCGGGTCCTCGAACGGCTTGGGGCCGAACGAGTGGCCGGACGGGCTGGCTTTACCGGTTTGCGCGTCGTCGGATTTGTCGCGGTCCGGGGAGGCTGATTTGGGGCGCGCGGCGATTGCGCGATCCTCCTCGTCGCGCTCGACGATGTCGTCTGTGCGGTAGCGGTATTGGCGGTAGGCCAGGGCGAGCATGAAGCCGACCATGGCCATGGATATCACGATGGCGGTCAAAATCATCGCCTGCGCCAGCGGGTCCGCACTGTCGGCAGCCGCCTCGGAGTCGCGTCCGATGATCGGCGGGGAGCCTGCAGGCCCGCCGGACTGCAGCAGCAGGAGGTTGGCGCCGTTGCCGATCAGGGTCACGCCCATGATCATGCGGGTCATGGACTTGTCCAGCATCAGGTACACGCCGCACGCGATCAGCACACCGGAGCCGATAAGCAAAAACAGGTTCGCTTCCATCTACTCGCCTCTCCTTTCGCGTTTGCTTATGGACGACCCGCTGGCCGCCACCGCCCTGCGCTCGTCGTAACGCGCCTTGCGGTTTCTGGACATGAGCTTGCGGCGCTGCTCGTTTTTCGCCTGCAACTCGCGCGCGCGGTCGCGGGCGCGCTGCTTTCGGGTGTCCTCCTCGCGGTCCAGGTAGGCGCCCATGGAGGCCAGCACGTGCATGATCAGCCCGACGACGATGATGTAGACGCCCGCGTCGAAGATCAGGGCGGACGGCACCGTCACGTCGCCGATGAGCGGCACACTGAACTCCGCGTACGAGGAGGTCAGCGGAGGCATCCCGAAGAACATCGGGGCGACCGCAGACGCGGTTTCGAACATGATGCCGATGCCTAGCACCTTGCCCGGGTGCACTGGGAGCGCTTCCTCTGCCTCGCTGCGTCCTCCCGCCAGGTACCGCAAGGTCAGCGCAAGTGCTGCGACGAGCCCGCCGGCGAAACCGCCGCCCGGGGCGTTGTGGCCGGAGAAGAAGAAGTAGGCGGACAGCAGCATCATCGACGGGAAGAGCAGGCGCGTGACCACATCCACCAGGATGGAGCGGTTCTGCGCAGTCTCCGTCTCCACGCCGGAGGCGAGCCAGCGCGCCTTGGTGGTGGACAGGGTGGGGCGGCGCGATTCCGGGTCGAAACGGAAGGTGCCGAAGATCAGGCTGGCGATGCCGGTGGCGGCGACCACCAGCACCAGCGTCTCGCCGTAGGTGTCAGCCGCACGCAGGTCCACCAGCAACACGTTGACGGTGTTACGGCCGTGGCCGATCTCGTATGCCAGTTCCGGCATGTACTTGGAGATCGGCTCGGCCACGCGTGCGGACATGGCCGTCATGGCCACGGTGACCACGGAGACGCCGGTGCCGATGGACAACCAGGCGCGCAAACGGTTGTCCTCGATGCGCTGCTCTGTTTCCGTCGGCATCTTGCGCAGCACCAGCATGAACACCACCATCACGATGGTCTCCACCAATGCCTGGGTTAACGCCAGGTCAGGCGCACCGTGCAGCACGAAGATCAGCGCCATGAAGTAGCCGGTCAGGCCCACCATGATCACACCGGAAAGGCGGTTGCGCTGCACGGCAGCGAAAAACGCGAGCCCGGCCATGACAGTGACCGCCAAGCCTTGCCAAACGTTGTCCCACACCTGCATGCGGATGTTGTTGGAATCACCCAGGATCAGCGCGGCCAGCGGCACCACGGCCAGGAAGGTGAAGATGACGGCCAGGTTGATGGTCAGCGAGCCGCGCTGCGTGGATGCCGTCAACTTCAGCGACCAGCGGCGCAGCGTGTCCATGAGGGTGTCCCACACCGCGTTGGCATCGCCGAGTGCGGGGCGCTCGAACTGCGCCTTGGCCACCACGTTGCTCTGCCAGAACATAATGGCGCCCACGAAGATGATTACGCCGGACAGTGCCAGCGGCACCGTGAACCCGTGCCACAGTGCAAGCTCCGCACCCTCGACGTCCGGGAAGCGCACGTTGAGGTATTCGTTGATCGGTGCCGACAGCCCCGCCGGCAACAGGCCGAAGCCCACCGTGCAGGCGGTGAGGACGGCCGGGGAAAGCCACAGCTTCGGCCCCGGGGAGTGCATGCCGCGCACCGCCGGGGACTGCCCCTCCGCCCACGGCTGGCCCTTCGTGGCAAACGCGCCGTAGACAAAGTACAGCGAGTACGCCATAGTGAGGATCGAGCCGGCCACCAGCACCACCAGGGTGATCTTGCCCGGCATACCGACGAGCAGTTCCTCGTGGAGGATGGCATCCAGCGCGGTCTCCTTGGCCACAAACCCAAACAGTGGCGGGATGCCCGCCATCGACGCCGCGGAGATGACGGCCAGCGTGGCCAGAAGCGGCTGCTTTCTGCCCAGCCCGGACAGTTCGTGGATGTCGCGGGTCCCGGTGGCGTGGTCGATCGCGCCGACGATCATGAACAGCGCGGCCTTGAACAGCGAGTGCGCGAACGTGATGGCTAACCCGGCCATGGTGGCCTCGCGCGAGCCCACGCCGATGACGGTGGTGATAAAACCAAGCTGGCTGACGGTGCCGTAGGCCAAAATCAGCTTCAGGTCCCGCTGCTTCAGCGCCATCCAGCCGCCCAGCAGCATGGTGAAACCGCCGGTGGACAACACCACCAGGTGCCAGGTGTTCACCGCGGACAAGTCCGGCGCCAAGCGAGCCACCAGGTAGATGCCGGCTTTCACCATCGCCGCGGAGTGCAGGTAAGCCGATACCGGGGTGGGCGCGGCCATCGCGCCGGGCAGCCAGAAATGCCAGGGGGACTGGGCGGATTTTGTCAGCGCGCCCAGCATGATCAGCACGATGGCGGCGGAGATCGCCGGGGTGTTTTCAATGTCGGTGATCTGGGGGATCTCGGACAGCTTCCAAATCTGAGCTTTGAAGCCCAGCAGGTTGATGCCCACGAGCATGGCAAGCCCGCCCATGGTGGTCACCATCAGCGCCTGCATGGCGGCGCGTCTCGAAGATGCTCGCTCGCCGTAGTAGGACACGAGCATGTACGACAAAATGGACGTCAACTCCCAGAACACGTACATGAGCAGGAAGTTGTCGGCGATGACCAGGCCGTACATGACCGTGGCAAAGAATGTCAGCTCGAAGCCGAACTTGGCCAGGCGCCGCGGATTGGAGTTGAAGTAGCCCCAACAATAAAACAGCACCAGCGCGCCGATACCCAGGATGATGAGGCTGAACAGACCCGCGAGGGCATCCAGGCGGAACTCAAGGTTGAGGTTCGTCGACGGCATCCATGTAAACACCGCTTTGACCTCGCCGCCGTCGCGGAACATTCCGGCGGCGAACAGGCGCGCCACCCAGATGAACCCGCTCAGTGGAACGAGCGCGAGGAGGCCAAACGCGGCGCGGCCGACCGTGCGGATGAGCACAGGGGCGGCCAGCGTGGCGGCGGTAAGCGCGATGAGCAGTATCAGCACGAGGTGCGCGGCCCTCCTCTGGTTGCGTGCGTGCGGGGCACGCCGCGCCTCAAGCGGGGGAGCTCATTGAGTTCACACAGAAAATACTCACTCCAGCGGTAACTGGGTATCTACGCGTCAACACCGGTGGCGCGGCCGTTGGAAATTAACTGTAGCGATTTTTGGTGCTACTTGCCGAAACGCTGCAGGAAAGCAGCCTCCGCTACCGCGATGCGTTCGATCTCTGTCGGATCCACGGATTCGTCCACGCCGTGGATGCCGCACATCGGCTCCTCCACGCCGTAGAGCGCGATCTCCGCGTCCGGGAAGGTGTTTTGCAGAGTGATGGTCAGCGGGATGGAGCCGCCGGAGCCGACCACGGACAGCTTGTCGGCACCGTAGGCATCCTTGAGGCACTCGCCCAGCGCGGCCACGGCGCCCGCCGAAGGATCCGTCGCAAAGGGCTCGTTGATGCCGCTGACCTCAACCTCGACCTTGGCGCCCCACGGGGTGTGGGATTTGATGTGCTGCTCCATCTTCTGCGCGATCTCGGCGGCGCTCTGGCCGGCCGGCACGCGCAGGTTGAACTGGGCCTCCGCGCGGGCGTTCACCGCGTTCATGGCCTCGGCCACCGGGGTGGAGGTAAAGCCGATCATGGTCACTGCCGGGCGCGCCCACACCAGGTCGGCAGGCTCGTCGTCCGCGGTGCCGAGCAGCTGCACGCCCTCGAGCACAGTCGCATCCTGACGGAAGGACTCGCGGTCGTAAGCGTCGCCGTCCCACTTCGCGGTGGTGTCCACGCCGTCGATGGTGGTGCGGCCGTGCTCGTCGAAAAGCGAGTTCGCGATAACCACCAGGGCGTGCGCGGCGTCCGGGGCCCCGCCGCCGTAGCTGCCGGAGTGGACCTGGTTATCCAGTGTCTCCACCGTCACCTTCACCTGCGCGCCGCCGCGCAGCGAGGTGGTCAGCGTAGGTACACCGGCAGCCACGTTGCCGGAGTCGGCGATGAGGATCGCGTCCGACTCGAACACCTCGGGCTTTTCCACGATGAGTTTGCCCAGACCGTCCTTGCCGCCGAGCTCCTCGGAGCCCTCGACCACAACCTTCAGGCCCAGGTCAGTGCCGCCGTTTTCCTCCAGCAGGCGCAGTGCCTCTAAGTGCATGGCCAGGTTGCCCTTGCAATCCGCGGCGCCGCGGCCGTACCAGCGGCCGTCTCGCTCGGTCAGCTCGAACGGGCTGTTCGTCCAGGCGTCCGGGTTGTTCGCGGGGACAACGTCGTAGTGGGAGTACAGCAGGACTGTCGGTGCGCCGTTTTTGGGCTCCCGCTTGGCGACGATCGTGTCCGCGTCATCCACCGTGGGGTAGCGAGTCACGTCCAGCCCAAGATCCCCCAGGGCGTTCGCAGTCCAGGCGCAGGCGTCCTCGTGCTGATCCGCCAGCTCAGGGGTGGAGTGCACCGAATTGAAGGAGACCAGTTTGGACAGGTCGTTGAAGATGCGGTCGCGTTGCGGGGTGTAGTTCTGTGATCCGTTTTGTGCAGTCATGGCACCACGCTAGCAGCGTTGGCGGGGCCGGCTCGGTGGCTGTGTTCGGCGGTGATTCTGGGCGGTGTTGTTCGGCTAAATGCTTACCCCAGGATGCTTACCCGGCTAAATGCTTACCCCAGGATGCTTACTGTTCGAGTAACCCCCGGCGTTCTCGCCCGTGCTACTCGAGAAGTAAGCATCCTGCAGTAAGCATCCTCGGGCCGGTAAGCATCTAGCAGTAAGCATCCTCGCCCCGGCATCCTCCACACCCGTTGCGTTCCTTGCACTCAACCCCGTCGAGTGCTAAAAATGTGGCTGGCACTCACGTAAACCGAGTGCCAAATAATACGAATAGAGCGGGTGAGGCTGAGACCACTCGTCAGCCGTGCCGTCGCGGGCGCCTGCTTGCACCGACGACCTGAGTGATCGTCCATGAACGCCTATATACAAGGAGTGACACACTCACATGGCAAAGATGATTGCATTCGACGAGGAAGCACGTCGTGGCCTCGAAACCGGCCTGAACACCCTGGCTGACGCTGTGAAGGTCACGCTCGGCCCGAAGGGCCGCAACGTGGTGCTGGAGAAGTCCTGGGGCGCCCCGACCATCACCAACGACGGCGTGAGCATCGCCAAGGAGATCGATCTCGAGGACCCGTACGAGAAGATCGGCGCCGAGCTGGTCAAGGAAGTTGCCAAGAAGACCGACGACGTCGCCGGCGACGGCACCACCACCGCCACCGTGCTCGCTCAGGCGCTGGTGCGCGAGGGCCTGCGCAACGTCGCAGCTGGCTCCAACCCGGTGGGAATCAAGCGCGGCATCCAGGCCGCCACCGACAAGGTGTCCAAGTACCTGCTGGACCAGGCCAAGGAAGTTGAGACCCAGGAGGAGATCGCCTCCACCGCTGGTATTTCCGCGTCCGACCCGGAGATTGGCAAAAAGATCGCCGAGGCGATGTACGCCGTGGGCAACGGTGCCGTGAACAAGGAATCCGTGATCACGGTTGAGGAGTCCAACACCTTTGGCGTGGACCTCGAAGTCACCGAGGGCATGCGCTTTGACAAGGGCTTCATCTCCGCATACTTCGCCACCGACATGGAGCGCGGCGAGGCAGTGCTCGAGGACCCGTACATCCTGCTGGTTTCCGGCAAGATCTCCAACGTTAAGGAGCTCGTGCCGGTGCTGGAGCAGGTCATGCAGTCCGGCAAGCCGCTGCTGATCATCGCCGAGGACGTCGAGGGCGAGGCCCTGTCCACCCTCGTGGTGAACAAGATCCGCGGCACCTTCAAGTCTGTGGCTGTGAAGGCACCGGGCTTCGGTGACCGTCGTAAGGCGATGCTGCAGGACCTTGCGATCCTCACTGGCGGCCAGGTCATCTCCGAGGAGGTCGGCCTGTCCCTGGAGACCGCCGGCATCGAACTGCTCGGCCAGGCCCGCAAGGTCGTGGTTACCAAGGACGAGACCACCATCGTCCAGGGTGCCGGCGACCAGGCGCAGATCGACGGCCGCGTGAAGCAGATCCGCGCCGAGATCGACAACTCCGACTCCGAGTACGACCGCGAGAAGCTGCAGGAGCGCCTGGCCAAGCTGGCTGGCGGCGTTGCGGTGATCAAGGTCGGCGCCGCCACCGAGGTGGAGCTGAAGGAGCAGAAGCTGCGCATCGAGGATGCTGTGCGCAACGCGAAGGCTGCTGTTGAGGAGGGCATCGTCGCCGGCGGCGGCGTGGCCCTGCTGCAGGCCGCCAACGAGCTCGTCGACGACCTCGGCCTGGAGGGCGACGAGGCCACCGGCGTGAAGATCGTCCGCGAGGCCCTGTCCTCCCCGCTGAAGCAGATTGCGCTGAACGCGGGCCTGGAGCCGGGCGTGGTGGCCGACAAGGTTGCCAACCTCCCGGACGGCGAGGGCCTCAACGCCGCAACCGGCGAGTACGTGGACATGCTGGCAAGCGGCATCGCCGACCCGGCCAAGGTGACCCGTTCTGCACTCCAGAACGCTGCGTCCATCGCCGCGCTGTTCCTCACCACCGAGGCTGTCGTGGCTGACAAGCCGGAGCCGGCTGGTGCTGCCAACCCGGGCATGGACCCGGAAGCTATGGGCATGATGTAAATCAGCCTTAGCCGTTGAAAGCGCGTCCTTCGGGGCGCGCTTTTTTCATGCCTCTCGACGCCCCTCCGGTGCACCCCCGGATTGGTGTAAAAAGTCACGATCGTGTGGGGATTTTGGACGCGTACACATCGTCCCCAAGGCCGAATGGGTTACACGTTTCAGCACCAATTCAATTGGTGTTAACTTTCGGGGACCGGTCGTGGCAGGTTATCGGCCCGGTCGCGAAAAGGTTACGTTTCGGTGAACGTCTACCAGCTGGAAGCTGCCTGTGTGTTGCAAATCTAATTTTCAGAAAGCGCTTGACGCAGCTGCTTGATGTGGCAAAATTCCACCTGTGACGCCCACCGGGTGTCAGTACCTGTCAAGATTTGCCAGACAATCACTGGCACCTATCGAAAAGGGGAAATCAATGCCTTTCGATCTCAAGACCGTTAAGAGCGCTCTCTCTGACTTCGCCACCTTCGCGAAGAACCTCTCCAAGCTGTTCACCAAGACCCCGAAGACCCTCAAGGACTTCGCTGACAAGGTCTCCAAGTAAGCCTTCGCATCACCCAACAGAAAACTTTTAAAGGAGAATTATCATGGAAGCATTGACTAACTGGGTTGCACTTTCCTCCGGTAACGGCGACAACGGCATCACCCAGGTTCCGGGCGCTCTCGTTGAGCTGCTGGGCAACCTCGGTGACCTTGCTGAGGCTGTTTCCAAGCTGATGGGCCTGGTCGCGTAACTGTAACGCGCATAGCCGAAGGTCCCGTCGCTAAGCGGCGGGGCCTTTTCATTTCTGGATACTTCTCCGGCATACCGCGCCCGGGCCGAATAGACTGGTAAATATGGCTGACAATAAAGACGACGAACTGCCGATGATCGACCTCGCCGAGACCGAGGGTTGGGTCGTCGACGATACCGACGAGGACGATCCCGTCCTGCTCATGCCGGACGGCACCGCCATTCAGACGTGGCGCGAGAACTACCCGTACGACGAGCGACTTTCCCGCGATGACTACGAGAAGGAAAAGCGCGCCCTGCAGATCGAGCTGCTGAAGTGGCAGAACTGGACCAAGGACACCGGGCAGCGCCACATCATCCTCTTCGAGGGCCGCGACGCAGCCGGTAAGGGCGGCACCATCAAGCGCTTTAACGAGCACCTCAACCCGCGCGGTGCGCGCACCGTGGCGCTGGAGAAGCCGTCCCCGCGCGAGTCCACGTCCTGGTACTTCCAGCGCTACATCCAGCATTTCCCGTCTGCCGGCGAGATCGTCTTCTTCGACCGCTCCTGGTACAACCGCTCCGGTGTCGAGCGCGTCATGGGCTTCTGCACCGAATCCCAGCACGCCGAGTTCCTTCGTGAGGTGCCGATGCTGGAGAACATGATCCTCGGCTCGGGCATCTCCCTGACCAAGTTCTGGTTCTCCGTGACCCAGAAGGAGCAGCGCACCCGCTTCGCCATCCGCCAGGTGGACCCGGTGCGCCAGTGGAAGCTCTCCCCGATGGACCTGGCCTCCCTGGACAAGTGGGAGGACTACACCCGCGCCAAGGAGGAGCAGTTCCGCTACACGGACACCGACGAGTCGCCGTGGATCACCATCAAGTCCAACGACAAGAAGCGCGCCCGCCTCAACGCGATGCGCTACATCTTGTCCAAGTTCGAGTACACGAACAAGGACCACGAGGTTGTCGGTGAGCCGGACCCGCTGATTGTGAAGCGCGGCCGCGACCAGATCGGCGACTAGGAGCTCTTGCTCCGTCTGAGGGGCTAGCCGCAGACAGTGCCTGGCTGAAACCGTCAGCCGGGCACTTTGCTGTCTGAACTTGCGCTGCGGAATCTCTAAGCTGGCGCTAATTTTTGATGCATGACAACACGCCACACCGCCGCCACGTTTACTGTCGCCGCCTTCACGATCGCTGCCGCCACCCCGCACGCGCTGGCTGCACAGCCGGACGCGTTCCCCGAATCCACCCGCCCGTACCTGTACTTCGAAAGCTTCGACGGGGTAGCTAACCCCGCACATTTCACCCACGACCTGCCGGAGGGCTGGTCGCAGAAGGTCTCCGGCGTGACCTCCGGGGAGGCGCGCTGGAACGGTTGGACGGTCTCGGACGTGCGTCACTGGACGTGGGCCGCCAGCACGGATGAGCGCCACTTCTTCACGCAAGGCCACGACCAGTTCGCCATCATCGACTCGAAGCAGCAGCGCCTGGCCGAACGCGACTCCATGGATGCGCGCATGAACACCGCGCCGATCGACGTTGCCGGCCAGGACACCGTCGCCCTCGAGTTTGACCAGCACTACCGCCAGGGCAAGGACGGCCAGGTAGCGCAGGTTGCGGTGAGTTACGATGGTGGGGAACCGGAGGTCGTCGATAAGCTGACGCACGACCGCTACTCCTCACACGAGTACTTCGAGCTCGACGTGCCGGAAGGCGCCAAGACCATGCAGGTGACCTTCGGCTACCTCGGCGGCAACGACGACTACTGGTGGGCAGTGGACAACGTCACGGTGCGTGCGCCGTTTACCAAGATCGCGGACAAGCCAAACACCATCATCGACGTCATCTCCGACCCGCAGGACGACCCGGAGGATTACAAGCTGGCCATTAGCCGCCTCAACGCCATGCCGGAGAAAGCGGGCGCGCTGGTGATCAACGGCGACCTGGTGGACAACGGCAGCCAGGAGCAGTGGGACAGATTCCTCGCCGCGCGCAAGGAAGTCCCGCACGATTCAGGTGTGGAGCTGTGGACCATTGGCAACCACGAAATGTACGGCAAGGAAACCTCGGAGGTGCACACGCAGCGCTTCCTCAAATACTCCGGGCAAGACAAGCCGTGGAACGAGGTGGTGGTCAACGGCACGCCGCTGATTTCCGTCAACACGGAGTACTACTCCGACATCGACCGCGGGGGCAAGGAGCCGTTCCAGCGCATCTCCGCCGAGCAGCTGCAGTGGCTGGACGAGCGCCTCGCGCACTGGGACGCACAGGGCGTAACCGCGCTGGTGTTCACCCACCCGCTGCTGCCGGGGACTGTGTCCATGAGCCATTCCGCCTGGTATCAGAACGATTTCGAGGATGAGCAGGCTATCTCCGACGTTCTGTCGAAGTACAACGACGTTGTCGCGTTCACCAGTCACTCGCACTCCTCGCTGAAGCAGAACAACTGGTGGGGCACCAGGCGTTACGACGGCACCATGCAGGGCGCCATCGGCTTCCCCGTGGTGAACACGGGCGCGATCTTGAACGAGTACCTGCCGGACGGCGACCACGACGAGGAGATCGTGGACGACAAGGCCGCGACCGGCCTGCGTGTGAAGGTCTACGACGACCGCATCCGCGTCGAGGCATGGGACTTCAAGGACGGCCACGGCCTGGCCAACCCCGACGGCGAGGCGAAGATGATCAAGTACCAGGACTTTTCCAAGCAGAAGCGCGTGGCGGCGCCCCCGGCAGAGCCCAACCCGGATACGCCCGCGGATACCGCTGGCGGTTCCTCCACCGGCGAGAAGATCGCGGTAGCTATTGGCATTCTCGCCGCGATTGGCGGGGCGTTTGCGGTGCTTGCGCCGCGTGTGCAGGAAGTTTTGGGTGGCCTCGGCCTGCCGGCAGTGCCCCGGGAGCTGATCCACTGATCCACTGGCTGCCGTTTCAGATCCGTTGACGTACGCCACCGCACCGTATGTACAATGTGCGTACATCATCGAGGGGGGAGGCGAATGACAGTGAAAGATCGCCGGTTGAATCTTCGGACCACGGCGCTACAAGATGACCGGCTCAGGCAGGCTGCGGAGGCGACTAATAAGTCAGTCTCGGAGTTTGTGCTGGAGAGCGCTGTTGAGCGAGCTGAAATGGTGCTCGCTGATCAGCGTTGGTTCGTTCTGAGTGAAGAGAACTTCTCGCACGTGGAGAAACTTCTAGAGCATCCCGCAGACTTTAGGAAGTTGGCTGAGCTGTTTGCGGCAGACAGTCCATTCGGGAAGGAATTCAGCTTTGGCGGCTGAAGGCGTCCTTCAGCCGCCACGGCAGTTGGTGAAAAGCGATGACCGAGCGTCGTTTCGGTGTGGAGTCTCATCCTTGGACTTGTGGTTCCACCGGTATGCACTGCAAAACCAGCGCGCGAAAAACTGCGCTGTCTATGTGTCGACGTGGAACGAGCGGGTCGCGGGCTATTACGCGATCTGTACCGGGGGGTTGGAAAAGGAGGCCACGCCGGGCAGCTTCGCAAGAGGCCGGCCGGATCCGATTCCCGTGATCATTCTTGCTCGGCTGGCTGTGGACGCGGGTGCGCAGGGCAAAGGCGTTGGTCGAGCGCTGTTGCGCGATGCTTTAGCGCGGTGTTTCACAGCTGCAGCGGCGGCCGGGGCGGCAGCAGTTGTGGTCCACGCGCTCGACCAGTCGGCGAAGGACTTCTACCTCCGCCACGCAGATTTCCGCGAGATGCCGGGGGAGCCGCTGCACCTGCTATTCCCAATGAAAGGGATTGCACAGATCGTAGGGCAATAAACCCCTACTGCGGCTCCACCGGGTTGCCCTGCCACACAGTCATGGCCGGCACCTCGTCGCCGCGCATGACCAGCGAGCCCGGGCCCACCGTCGCACCCGCGCCGATCACGGAGCCCGGCAGGGACACCGAGTGGGCGGCCAAAGTTGCGGAGTCCAGGATAGACACCGTGTCCAGGGACATCACGCGGTCCTGGAACAGGTGTGTCTGCACCACCGTGCCCGGGCCGACACTTGCCCCGCGTCCCACCACGCACAGGTCCGTCTCCGGGAACCAGTAGGACTCGATCCACGCGCCGCGGCCCACGCGCACGCCCAGCGCCCGCAGCACCAGGTTCATCTCGCCGGCGCCTGAGGCCCAGTTGAAGAACCACGGCGCGGCGACAACCTCGACGAACTGGTCCTGCAGCTCGTTGAGCCAGACAAACCAGGAGTACAGCGGGTGCTCGGCAGCCTTATGGCGACCGACCAGCACCCACTTCGCCACCACGGCGGACAGCACGGCGAGCACGCCCACGGCCATCCACACCAGGCCGCCGAGCAGGTACGTCCAGAAGCCAAAGTGTTCAAGCAGCGTCACCACGCCCGCGGCGAACACCGCGGCGAGCACCGCCTGCGTCATGGGAGCCAAAAGCCGCAGCGTCTCAATCAACCCGCGCTTGCGCATCAGGGACGCGGACGGCTTGTAGGTCGCTTCGCCGCTGGCCTCCACCTCGACGCGGCGCATGCGCTCCGGCGGGGAGCCCCACCAGTTCGATCCTGCCTTGGACTTCTTCGGGGACGCGGACAGCACCGCAACCAGCGACTGCTTGGCCAGCTTGCGGCCGGGCGCGAGCATGCCGGAGTTGCCCAAAAACGAGCGTTTGCCCACCACGGTGCGGTCGGTGCGGATCCAGCCGTCGCCGAGTTCGTAGGTGCCCACCATGGTGTCGTCGGCAAGGAAGGCCCCGTCGCGCACCTCGGTCAGCTTCGGCACCATCACGGCGGTGGACACCTCGGCGCGCTCGCCAATGTGCGCGCCCAGCGACCGCAGCCACACCGGGGTGGCCAGGCCCGCGTAGATGGGGAAGTAGCGGGTGCGGGCGTCGTCCATAAGCCTGGTCACGGTCCACAGCGCCCAGCCGTGCACGCTGCGCACCGGGAACACGCCGGGCTTTACGCCTATCTGCGTCAACCTCACGGCCAGCCACGTCAACCCCAGACCGCAACCGATGTAGACCAGCCCGCCGACCGGGGCGAACACGAGCAGGCCCCACACCGACGAGGTGTGCGTAAGGTGCGCCAGCCCCACCGTCGCGGCGGCGCCAGCGACAGCCGCCGCAGTCGGAAGCAGCGCGAGGAACAGAGAGGTCAAGCCGTAGCCGAACGCCCACAGCGGGCGGCGCGGCGGGCGCTCGTTGGGGAAGCGGTGCTTGGAGCGGCCCACCTTGCGCGCGGGGGAGCCCGCCCAGCGCGAGCGCTTCTTCACAGGCTTGCGGCCGGTGACGGTGGATCCGGCCTCCACGTGCGCGCCGTCGCGGATCTCAGTGCCGGGCATGAGCGTGGAGCGCGCGCCGACGCGGGCCTCCGCACCGATGCGCACCTCGCCGACGTGGAACTCGTCGCCGTCGAGCCACACGCCCGACAGGTCCACCTCCGGCTCGATGGCGGAGCCCTCGCCGATGGAAAGCAGGCCCGTCACCGGTGCAAAGGCGTGCATGTCCACGCCCTTGCCGATCTTCGCGCCCAGCATCCGGGCGGTGATCTTCGCGGCGTTGGCGCTGGAGATATTCAGCGCGCCGGAGGCCGCCAGCCAGCGCTCGGCCGCCCACAGCCGCACGTGCCGCGCGCCGCCGCGTTTGTACACGCCGGGCTTGATGCGGCCACGGATGATGCGGGCGCCCAGCGCGCCGATGGGGATGCGCCCGAACGGGGTGCACAGCACCACGAACGCGGCGGCTAGCCAGGACCAGCTCAGCTCGGTCAGACCCAGCAGGTTCGCCACGATAGCCACCCACGTCACGGCCGTGGCGGCCTTCAACGTCATCACCGGGATCAGCGCCAAGGTCTGCGCCACGCGGGTGCCGGCGCCGACCGGCTCTACCTCGCGTTCGCGCTTGGCGGTGCGGTTGGACAGCGTGAGCTCGTCGATAAGCGAGGCAAGCGTTTCCAACCTGGGGTGGTCGTAGAGATCGCGCACCGCGATGGTGGGCACACGCTCGCGCAGGCGTGTGATCAGCGCGGCGGCCGCGAGCGAGGAGCCGCCGAGCTCGAAGAAGTCCGCGTCGCGGCCCGGCACGTCCAGGCCGAGGACCTCAACCCACTGCTCCGCCACCCACGTCTCGGTCTCGCTCAAGCCAACCGCGTCCACGCTGGCGGGCAGCGGCCACGGCAATGCCTTCTTGTCCACCTTGCCGGAGGTGCGGATGGGCAGCTCGTCCATGACGTGCAGGCGCGGCACCAGCGCCGCCGGCATAAGTTCTGCGAGGCGCTCGCGCATGTGCGGCACGTCCAGCTCGGTGCCCTCGTTGGGGGAGACGTAACCCACCAGCACCTTGTCACCCGACGGCAACTCCTGCACCGCGACGGCCGAGTTGTACACGCCGTCGAGGGCAGCGACGTTGGCCTCGACCTCGCCCAGCTCAATGCGGCGCCCGCCGATCTTGACCTGGTCGTCGGCGCGGCCGATAAACGCCAGGCCGTTATCGGTGAGTTTGACGTGGTCCCCGGTGCGGTAGGCGCGCTCCCAATCGCCCATCGGGGCGTACTTCTCGGCGTCCTTCTCCGGATCCAGGTAGCGGGCCAGGCCCACGCCGCCGATGATCAGCTCGCCGTCGTCGGCCACCGCCAAATCCCAGCCGTCGAGCGGCCAACCGATGGTCACGGCCTCGCCCGGGAATAGCTGCTTCGCGCTGGCCACCACGGTCGCCTCGGTGGGGCCGTAGGTGTTCCACATTTCGCGGCCCTCCGCCAGGCGGTCGGTCAGTTCCTGCGAGCATGCCTCGCCGCCCACGATGAGCAGGCGGATGTTGTCCAGCGCCTCCTTCGGCCACAGTCCGGCCAGCGTTGGCACGGTGGACACGACGGTGATGTCGCGGCGGATCAGCCACGGGCCCAGGTCCTGGCCGGAGCGCACCAGCGCGCGGGGCGCCGGCACCAGGCACGCGCCGTGGCCCCAGGCCAGCCACATCTCCTCGCAGGACGCGTCGAAGGCCACGGACAGGCCGGCCAGCACACGGTCGTCCGGGCCGAGCGGGTTGTCCTGGCAGAACAGGCGCGCCTCCGCATCCACGAACGCGGCTGCGGAGCGGTGCGTTACCGCCACACCCTTCGGCTTACCTGTGGAGCCGGAGGTGAAGATGATCCAGCAGTCGTGGTCCGGAGTGACCTCGCCCAACGGGGCCGGTTGCGCAGGCTTGAGCACCCGCAGGCCGTCGTCGGTCCAGATCGCGTCAACGTCCGCTTCGCCGAAAACGGTCTCCGCGCGCTCGTCCGGGTCGTCCGCGTCCACCGGCACGTACGCGCAGCCCGCGCGCATCGTGGACAGGATTGCAAGGTAGAGCTCCCTGCTTCCCGACGTCATCCGCACCCCCACGCGACCCCCATCAGGCACGCCCATCTTGCGCATCTCCGTGGCGCGGCGCTCGATTTCGTCGACGAGTTCGGCGTAGGTGAGCACGCCGTCGCTGGCAGAGTTGGCGCCGCCGTCGTCGATCGCGGCGGCATCCGGGTAATCGGCGGCGGTGGCCGTGAGGATGTCGATAAGCGTTCGCTCTGGCGGGGCGAGGTGGCTGCGGAGGAGCGGATTTTCGGCCTGAGACATGCGGATAAGGCTAATAGCGCGTTGAAAATCCGCAAATCATGGGAGATGCCAACTATTTGCGACCGCCCACGTTGTCGGTGTTGCGGTGTCTGGGGTCTCGTGCCGGCCCCCGCGCCACCATTCCCCGGTCAGATCCAGCTAACCGCACCTCGATTTTCGCCTCCAGGAGCCGATTAGCTGGGCCCTTGTAGCTGGATCCGCGGAAGCGCTGCGAGGTTTCGCGCATGCTGCTACTGTCAAAACCGGTCTCGGGGGAGACAAAAGAAAAATGGGGGGGATCGATGGATCAGGCAAAACTGGTCGCGCTGCTCGTGGCGCGCGGGGACGTGGAACACCAAGAGTGCGTGCAGCTGTCTGCGACAAAGTTTGTTCCTGCCGCGAAGTGGGCGGGGCTGAAGCGCTACGAGCAGGAATTCCTGCGGTGCTACGCAATCGGGGTGAGCGCGCACAAAGCGGTGCTGATTGGCCGTTCCGCGGCGAGGGCGCTGGGGCTCGGGATGCTCATCAAGGAGCCGGAGCTTGTGGAGTTGGCGCAGCGAAACGGCCGGCCGCCGTCGAAAAGCCAATGGCCCGACGGGGTGATCTACCGCAACATCCCGATTCCGGACATGGACATCCTCGAGCACGATGCGTTCGATCCCGCGGGTGGCGACGGGAGCATTCGCCTAACGACGGCCCCTCGCACCGCCGTCGACATCGCCCGGTTCCACGGCGTGCGCGACGCGGTGGCGGCGATGGACAGCCTGTATCGCGAACAGACCCCGTTTGGGCAGGAGACGATTCAGCTCGAACTGGCGGCCACGATCGACCGTTTGGCGGGGAAGAAAGGGGTGGGCCTGGCGCGCTGGGCGCTCGAGCTGAGCTCGGTGAAATCGGAGTCACCGTACGAGTCGCTGTTCCGCACCATCCTCACCGAGCTGGGGATTCAGCCGCAAGAGCAGATGTGGGTGGGCAGGCGTTTCCGGGTTGACCTGCTATGGGGCACCCTCATCATCGAGATCGACGGGTACATGAAGTTCGAGAACATGCCGCACGATGAGGTCATGAAGATGACGCGGCGGGAAAACTGGCTGAAGGAGCAGGGCTACGAGGTGCTGCACCTGTTTCCCGTTGAGATCATTTTCGACGAGGCTGGCTGCATCCGCCGCCTCTACGCAGCCAAGGCGAGGGCGGACATCCGCGGCGCGGTTTCGGTGCCGGCGACGCCGTACCGCCCGTAGCGCGATTGGCACCCGCCCGCGCGGCCGCCCGGAGCACGACTGGCGCCCGCCCGCGCTGCCATTTTCGCCTCCAGGAGCCGATTAGCTGGGGCTTGATAGCTGGATCCGCGGAGAAGAGGGGCGGCAGGGGCGGAAAGGGTAGCCGCCGAAGCGCCCTACTCCTCCGCCGCGAGGGCCTGGGAGAGCTTGCGCAGGCTCTTCAGTTGCTTGTTGGAAGATGCCTCGAGCGCACGGTCTTCCGCCTCCGCGACATCCGCGGCGAGCTTCGCCAGTGCTTTGGTTCCCTTCTTTGTCGCGGCGACGATTTGGCGGCGGCGGTCTTTCGGGTCGCGTTCGCGGGTGACCCAGTTGTTGTTCTCCAGGTTGTCGATGAGGCGGACCATGTCGGAGGCGTCGATGGACAGCAGCTCGGAAAGCTGACGTTGGCTCATCGGCTTCCCGTCCACACAGGTGAGGATCCAGTACTCGCGCATGGTGGAGGAGTGTTTAGCCAGGGTGCGCTCCACCTCGTCTTTGGTGTGCCTGCGCACGCGTTCAACCTGGAAATGGGGCGACTTGGCCAGTGTGGACGGTAGCTCGGGGAGGGCGGACATGCCCCTCATCATAACTACGTTTACGCGCCCAACAATGGGGATCGCCTAAGACTGCCTAGTTCTGGTGGGGCAGGCCCTTCTCTACCCAGGCGGTGGTGCCGCCGGCAACGTTGATGACGTTGTCCCAGCCACGGGCCTGCTCCAGGTATTCGCCGGCCTGCGCGCTGCGTCCGCCGGACTTGCAGATCAGGTAAATGTCCTGGTCCGGGTTGATTTCGTCGGTGCGTGCGACGAACTCGGACAGGGGGATGTTCACGGCACCTTCGGCGCGGACGGCGGCGTACTCGTCGGGCTCGCGGACGTCGATAAGCTGTGCATCTGCGGGGACTTGATCTACGGAAACTTCCTTCATGGCTCGTATGATAACCGTCGTGAAGTACCACGTTCGCCGCATTGCCGCACTGCTGATTTTGTTTCTTCTTGTGCGCGCCGGTTTCAAGGCATTGCCTCACGACGAACCTTCGGACCACCCGGCGCCGGAGCAGGAGACGTCGGTGTCGGCGGAGCCTCGTCGACAAGCTGCAGCCTCGATCACACAGGGGCGACCGGTGGAGATGGTGGTGCCGGTGCTGGGGCTGCGCGCCGGGTTTGAGGGAGCGGATTGCCGCGTGGTGGACGGCAAGATCGACCCGAAAAGCATGGATAAGGCGTGCGCGCTGACGGGGCAGGACTACCCCTACGAGCTGCCGGGGACAAACGCCGGCGACATCGTGGTCGTGGCGGGGCATACGGGTGCGGGCGTAGACGCGGTTTTTAACAAGCTTTACGACGGCAAAGCCGAACGCCACACCGTAGCCACCGGCGACACGCTGTTCGTGCGCACGGAAACCTCGGGCGAGGACTGGCTGAAGTACACCGCGACCGACCTGCACGACCCGGACAAAGGTGCGCTGGCGAGCAACACCGAGATTTGGGGGACGGGGCCGATGCCGGGCAGGTTGCTGACCATTTCCTGCATCCAGCCGGCGAACCTGCTGGCGGACAGTGTGCGCAACGCTGTGGTGGGGTGGCAGCTGGCTGGAACAGCGACCGACGACGAGGTCGAGATGGCCTTCGAGCCGCGGTAGTCAAGATTTTTACGTCCTTTTGCGGGTGCTGACCTGCGCGTTTTCAGGCGTTGCCCAAAAAGTCTGAAGTTTTAGTTGAGACTTGTGTGAAAGGTGTTTACTGTTGTGGCGTAACCTTCGACCTGAGGTTTAGACTTTCCCGATAGGAGTCCCTTATGAAGCGCACCATCCGCACGCTCGCCGCAGCCGCAATGGCCGGCGCGATCGCAATTTCCGCAACCCCCGCCGCCGACGCACAGACCGACATCGATCCGACCGAGGTCGCCACGAAGATCATCGAGGCTCGTTTCCCGGCCGTTATCGTTGCCCCGAACGGCACGTACTACGAGCTGATCAACGGCGAGTACAAGGAGGCTGCAGCCGCCCCGGCCGGCGCCGAGAACGCCGCGAAGGTTTCCCTGGCAGACAACGGTGACATTGTCGCCACCCTTGCGGACGGCTCTGGTGAGACGATCGTGCTGGGGAACGAGAAGGATCTCAACCAGGCTGGTCAGAACTCCGCCGATTCGACGGTCACCACCACTCCTCAGGCCCCGGCGCCGGAGGCGACCGGCGAGGCTACCGCCTCTGCAACCTCCACCGCGACCACCCTTACGGTGCCGGCGGGTACGGACACCACCGTCTCCGCAACTGTGGATGCCAACCTGGGCGGCGCTGGCGCGGGCAGCTCCAACGGCGCCGCTGGCGAGGTTAACGCCGAGCTGTCCCCGGGTGCGATTGCGGGCATCGCTGCTGCTGCGATCGGCATCCCGGTCGTCATCGCTGGCGTGACCTACTTTCTCAACCAGGACGGCGAGACCCTGGTCGGCTCTTCCGAGCGTGTGAACCAGCAGCCGACCCCGGAGGAGAAGGAGAAGTCCGATCAGCTCCGTGCTGAGCACGCCGACGAGATCGCCGCGCAGCAGGTTGCTGCAGCCGCGAACCGTGGCGTCGAAGCCGAGACTGGCTCCAACACCATCGCGCGCACCCTGTTCGCGCTGGTGATTGCGTCCGTGCTGGGCGCTGCCGCCTTCGTGGCTGGCCGCCGCTTCCTGGTCTAACTCTGGCCGCCCCCGGGGCCCGGTTACGCGACTGTAACCGGGCCTCATCTGCATTTTCCAGAGAGAAACTCGTGTTACTGGAGTGAAAAGTGGGGACAAAGTGTGTAAACTCTCAACCAATGCTTGAGGTTCAACCTCTCAAGTTTCCCCGAGTCTCCTAGGAGCCCGTCATGTACCGCCCCACCCGTGCCGCCGCCGTCGCCACCGCTGCAGCCGCAGCGCTGCTTGCAGTGCCGGTCGCCGCAACCGCTGAAGATCTGCCGGCCGAAACCACTGATGTGAGCGGCGAGCAGTATTTCCTCAACGAGGAAGGCTCTCACTACGTGCGCACGCTCCAGGAGGCGGCGCAGCCGTACGCGCAGCTGGATAGTGGCCAGCAGGAGCGTGCGGTCGCCGTTGCGGATGCCGCCGTTGCCGGGCTGATCGGTTCTGGTGTGATCCGCGATCAGCCGGCCGACCAGCCGACGGGCGAGCCGGTTCCGACGGATCCGGAAACCACCGAGACCCCGGCCGAAGCTTCCGCCGAGACTCCCGTCGAAGCCCCGTCCCCGGACAACGCACCGGAGGAGCCGCTCGGCGCCGAGGACGTGAACCCGGCAAGCGACACTCCCGTCGCCCACGGCCTAGTGAAGTTCCCGCCGGTGCTCACCCTGGATGGCAAGACGTTATTCCTGAACAAGGACGGCCACACCTTCGTTGCCGATGTCACCCGCGTCAACGCGGACGTCAGCCCGGAGGAGGCTGCGGACTCTGAAGCGATGATTCGCGCAAACGCGGGCGAGATCGGGCGTCAGGGGCTTGAGGCGGCTCGTGCTGCGGGCGAAGCTGCCGTCGAGAGCCAGATCGCGAGCCCGTACGCCGCACCTGCCCGAGGCCTGGAGGCGGAGACTGGTTCCAACACCGTCGCCCGCGCACTGTTCGCGCTTGTGTTGGCTGGCGCCCTGGGTGCGGGGTTCTTTGCGTTCGCTCGTCGCCGCCTGGTTTAGACGCGCATATTCGCACTAGCTGGGGTTGCTGCTAGACGATCCGCACTAAGCCAAAGCATTTGCCCAGGTGATGTTGGGAATCATTGCCTATAAAGCGCGGATCGTCTAGTAAGTCGGGGGGTGCTGCTAGACGATCCGAGCGTGGGAGGGGAGTCGTGCAGAAAGAACACCGGCAGAAACCTCAAACCCGCGCAAGCACGAAAAAGCCGGGCCGGCTCCTAGAGCGGGCCCGGCTTTAGCCGTCGATAAGCAAATTAGTTGACGGTTTTGGCGTCCTTGTCGGCCTCGAGGCCCTCGCGAGAGTTGTCGCCGACGCGCTTGAACTCGTCGAGCGCCGCCTTGAGGATCTTCTCCGCCTCAGCCTTGTCGCCCCAGCCGGAACCGGAGACTTCCTTGTTCGGCTCGAGATCCTTGTAGTGCACGAAGAAGTGCTCGATCTCGTCCTTGACAAAGTCGGAGACGTCGGAGATGTCCTGGTAGGACTCGTAGCGGACGTCGTCGATGACGCAGAGCAGTTTGTCGTCGCCGCCGGCCTCGTCGGTCATCTTGAACACGCCGATCGGACGCGCGATCACGGTCACGCCCGGGAAGACGGGCTCCGGGGTGATCACGAGGGCGTCGAGCGGGTCGCCGTCATCGGCAAGCGTGTTGTCGATGAAGCCGTAATCCGCCGGGTACGCCATCGGGGTGAACAGGTAGCGGTCGAGGAAGACGCGACCGGTCTCGTGGTCGACCTCGTACTTGTTGCGGGAACCCTTGGGGATCTCGATGATGACCTCGATAGCCATTACTTCTCCTTTATTCGATGCCTGAGTTCAGTGAATGTCCGCACGCCATCATACTTCGGCTACCATCTTGGCCGATGAAGGTATGGACTTGGGCCGCAGGCGCCGTCGCGCTCGCCGCGGTCGGCGGTGTCGCGGGCTTCGGCATCGCGGCGCACGAGCAGCTCTCGGAGATCACGCACGCGCCGCCGTATGAGCTGCAGTCGGCCCCGCAGGCGCTCGAGCCGGCGACGCCTTCGCCTATCGACGCCACTTCGCTCGAAACGGCCCTAGCCTCATTCGCCGACAACCCCGACCTGGGCACCTTCCACGGCCACGTGACGCAGGCGAGCAGCGGCGACGTGGTGTTCGACCGCGCCTCCGACGAAGCGCTGACACCGGCGAGCGTGACGAAGGTGCTCACCGCGTCAGCGGCGCTTTTGAGCCTGGGCTCGCAAGACCGCATCACCACCGAGGTGGTGCGCGGCGCGAACCCGGGGGAGGTGGTGATCAAGGCCGCCGGCGACGTGTGGCTGGACGATGACGCCATGGACGAGCTAGCGCAGCAGGTGGGGCAAGCCGACACGGTGCTCATTGACACTTCCGCCTGGGAGGGCATGCCGGAGCTGATGCCGGGCTGGGACCCGCTGGACATCGACGGCGGGTTCGTCGCACCCCTGCAGCCGGCGATGCTTTCCGGCGGGCGTTTGAACGGCGAGACCTCCGGGGATGTGGCCCGCTCCCACACCCCGGCGCTCGAAGTGGCGCAGGCGCTGGCCGAGCGCGTCGGCGCGCAGAACGTCGGCGTCGGTGCTGCGGACGGCGAAGTCGTCGCCGCGGTGGAGTCGCCGACGCTGGTGGAGCGGCTCGAGCTGATGATGAAGAACTCCGACAACGTCTACGCTGAGGCCATCGGGCGCGAAGTGGCGCTGGCGCGCGGCACCACGGACGCGCCGGGGGCGACCTTGAGCGTGCTGGAAGAGCGCGGCTTCAACACCGCCGGGCTGGTACTGCGCGACAACTCCGGGCTGTCCGCGGACAATCTCATCGCGCCGAAACTTTTGGACGCGGTGCTGTACGACGCCACCTCCATGCCCGAGCTGCGCCCCCTGCTTTCCGCGCTGCCGGTGGCCGCCGGCGAGGGCACGCTTTTGGACCGCTACGGCGACCTCCCGGGCCGCGGCTGGGTGCGCGCGAAGACCGGCACGCTCGACGGCACGGCGTCGCTGGCCGGCACCGTGACCAGCGTGAACGGCAACGTTTACACGTTCGCGCTGATCTGCAACGACGCCGACGTCCTCGCCGCGCGCCGCGCCATGGACGAGTTCACCTCCGCGCTACGCGAGTTCTGATGGAGCCGTTCTGGCCGCGCCGCTCGCCGCACTTTCTCGCTTGTCGACGAGCGCTCCGCCCCTTCGGTGGCCCCGCCATCATCGGACTGTCCGGCGGTCCTGACTCGCTGGCGTTGGCCGCCGCGGCAGCAGCAGAAAACAAAGACGTCCGCTGCATGGTGGTAGACCACGGGCTCCAAGACGGGTCGGCCGAGGTTGCCGAGCGGGCAGCGCAAGCGGTTGAGGCTTTTGGCCTGGTCGCGGAGGTCGTGCGTGTTGAGGTAGCTCCGGGCAACGTTGAAGCCGCCGCACGTAGTGCCCGGTACGAGGCGCTGTTGGCGTACGGGGCTGATGTCTGGGTCGGCCACACCGCCGACGACCAGGCGGAAACGCTCCTGCTTGGCGCGCTGCGCGGCAACCCATCCGGCATGACCCCGCGCAACGGGCGCGTCGTCCGGCCGTTTCTGGGGATCCGCCGCGCGGACACCGTCGGCGCCTGCGAGGAGATCGGCCTCGAGCCGTGGCACGACCCGATGAACGCCGACCCCGCCTTCCGCCGCGTGGCGATGCGAAGACAGGTGCTGCCGCTGCTCAGCGAGCTTCTCGGCGGTGACGCCGTGCCGGCGATCGCCGCCACCGCTGACCGGATTGCGGCGGACCAAACCCTGATTGCGTCGCTGACGGACCTCGCGCCGACCACCTCCTGCGCGGAGTTGGCGGAAGATGCGGGGCCGATCCGAAGGCGTCGATTAGCTGCATGGCTTTTGGAGCAGGGTGTTCCGGTGCAAGGCGACCAGCTCGACGCGGTGGAAGCCTTGGTCGTCGATTGGCACGGGCAAGGGCCCGTCGCTGTCGCGGGCGGGCGCGCGGTCGTGCGTGAGGGTGGACAGCTGGCTATTTTGGGGGAAATCCAAGGTGGATATAAGTAAAGAGGGGCTCTGCCACTGAGCTACACCACCAAGGTGGGCCGGGAATCGAACCCGAGTCTCCCTCTTTCGTGGAAATCTTGGTCGTGAACCAACGGAGTCTCTCTCGGAATTCCTGCACGCGATCATCGCATGGTTGCTCAAAAGTTTGCAACGGTTCGCTGAAAAGGAAGCTGACCCTTGTGTAACTGATCCGCTATGTATATTCTTTGCGTATATACATGGGAGGTGCAGAATGGTCAGGGCAACAACGCGGGTCTTTAAGTCTGGAAATAGTCAAGCGGTGCGAATTCCGTCGCGGTATCGGCTGGACACTGACGAGGTGACCATCGAGCGGGTCCCGGAAGGGTTGCTGTTGCGCCCCGTTGAAGAGTCGATGAGCCATGTGGTTCGCCGCCTTCGAGATTTTCAAGCTGCGCATGGCATTGAAGGCGGCATTCTCGAAGATTGCGACGGGCTTTTGGATGACGCTGTGCTCAGCGACGATGAGGCCGGGCTGGACTGATGTACCTGCTGGATACGAATGTTTGGATCGATATCGAGCGGGGACAGCAGGAGAAAGTAATCGAGCGGTTCCTCGCAGTACTGCCGGGCGCAGTGCGACTTTCCACCGTTGTGCTTGGTGAGCTCTACGTCGGGGCCGCTCGATCACGTGACCCCGACCTCGCGCGGCAAACAGTGAATATGTTGGTCAGCGGCTTTGGCCTGTGCGAGATTGATGAGCGCGCTGCTCACCATTACGCGGAGGTGACCGCTGACCTGGCGAGGCGCGGAAAACTCATCGGGACGAATGACCGCTGGATCGCCGCACAGGCGTTGGCGGGTGATTTCATGTTGGTGACCGCGAACACAGGTGAATTCTCGCGCGTGAAAGGTCTGCGTTGCCTGGACTGGCGTCGCGGCTGACCCGAACCCCGCAGATGGTTGTACCTACCGCCTGGCAGGTGGCAAGATGTGGAAGTTACGCGCACGTAAACGCAAATTGAAGCGCTAAGACCGCGAGAGGGAAGGGCCAGCCCATGACCGAGTTGCACGACAAGAAGGACTTCAACGTCCCAGCGAACCGCTACGGCGATGACGTCGAGGCGATTCTGATCCCGGAAGATGTGCTCCAGGAGCGTATCCAGGAGCTGGCGGACATGGTCTCGGAGAAGTACCGCGACTCGGACGAAGATCTGATCCTGGTGTGCGTGCTCAAGGGCGCGGTGTTCTTCCTCACCGACTTCGCGCGCAAGCTGACCATCCCGGCAGAAATGGAGTTCATGGCCGTGTCGTCCTACGGCAACTCCACCACGAGCTCCGGCGTGGTGCGCATCTTGAAAGACCTGGACAAAGAGATCGCCGGCCGCGACGTGCTCGTGGTGGAAGACATCATCGACTCCGGCCTGACCCTGTCCTGGCTGCTGCGTAATCTTCGCAACCGGAACCCGAAGAGCCTCGAAGTCGTTACTCTTCTGCGCAAGCCGGAGGTGCAGACGGCCAAGATTGATCTGCTGGACATCGGCTTCGATATTCCCAACGAGTTTGTCATCGGCTACGGCCTGGATTACGCCGAGCGTTACAGGGATCTGCCGTATGTGGGCACGCTGCACCCGCGCGTGTACTCGGACGCTGACTAGAACAAAGGTTTATGAGCAAAAATAAAAAGGTTTTGCGGTGGGGCGTCATTGGCGCCATCGCGTTGATCGTCCTCTACCTGCTCACGTTGATCGGGGACGATTCCCGCGCCTACCAGCGTGTGGACACCTCTGTGGCGCTTGAACAGCTGCAGAACCACAATGCGGAAGAGGTGCAGATCGACGACCGCGAGCAGCGCGTGCGCATAGACCTGCGCGAACCGATCACCGTGGACGAGCGCGAGGGCGTCGAGGCGATTTCCGCCCAGTACCCGGCACGCACCACCCCGGAGATTTTCGGCGCGGTGCGCGAATCCGGCGCGGACAAGTACGAGACGAACGTGACGCAGGAATCCTTCCTGATGTCCATGCTCGGATTTATGCTGCCGATGATCCTGGTCTTCGGCCTGATCTTCTACTTCATGTACCGCATGCAGGCGGGCGGCGGCGGGCCGTTCGGCATCGGCGGCTCGAAGGCGAAGCAGCTGACCAAGGACAACCCGACTAACACGTTCGCGGACGTCGCCGGCGCCGACGAGGCGGTGGACGAGCTGCACGAGGTGGTGGACTTCCTCACCGACCCGACCGTGTACGAGGAGCTCGGCGCGAAGATCCCACGCGGCGTGTTGCTATACGGCCCGCCCGGCACCGGTAAGACGCTCCTCGCGCGCGCCGTGGCAGGCGAGGCGGGTGTGCCGTTTTATACCATCTCCGGCTCCGATTTCGTGGAGATGTTCGTCGGCGTGGGTGCCTCCCGTGTGCGCGACCTGTTCAAGCAGGCCCGCGAGAACAGCCCGTGCATCATCTTCGTCGACGAGATCGACGCGGTGGGCCGCCAGCGCGGCTCCGGCATGGGCGGAGGCCACGACGAGCGCGAGCAGACCCTCAACCAGTTGCTGGTGGAGATGGACGGCTTCTCCGGCCGCGAAGGCGTGATCCTAATCGCGGCGACGAACCGCCCGGACATCCTGGACCCGGCGCTGCTGCGCCCCGGCCGCTTCGACCGCCAGATCCCGGTGACCAACCCGGACATCGCAGGCCGCGCCCAGATCCTCAAGGTGCACGCCAAGAACAAGCCGCTTGCAGACGACGTCTCGCTCGACGCCCTGGCCAAGCGCACCGCCGGCATGTCCGGCGCTGATCTGGCCAACGTGCTCAACGAGGCCGCGCTGCTGACCGCCCGCATCGGCGGCAACGTGATCACCGCGGACGCCCTGGAGGAGGCCACGGACCGCGTCATCGGCGGCCCGCGCCGCTCCAGCAAGGTCATCTCCGAACACGAGAAGAAGGTCACCGCCTACCACGAGGGCGGCCACACCCTCGCCGCCTGGGCGCTGAAAGATATTGAGCGCGTGTACAAGGTGACCATCCTCGCCCGCGGCCGCACCGGCGGCTTCGCCATGACCGCCGACGAGGACGACAAGGGCATGTACACCCGCGACGAGTTGTTCGCCCGCATGGTGTTTGCCATGGGCGGTCGTTCCGCCGAGGAGCTGGTCTTCGGCGCGCCGACCACGGGCGCGTCCAACGACATCGAGCAGGCGACGAAGATCGCCCGTGCGATGGTCACCGAGTACGGCATGACCTCCACGCTCGGCCCGGTGAAATACGGCCAGGAGCAGGGCGATCCGTTCTCCGGCCGGGGCTCTGGCGGCTCCCTGGAGTACTCGCCGGCGGTGGCGGCCAAGATCGACGAGGAGATGCAAATGCTTCTCGACGAAGCGCACAAGGTCGCCTACACCACCCTCGAGCGCTACCGCGACGAGCTGGACACCCTGGCCTCGAAGCTCCTGGAGAAGGAAACGCTGCGCCGCGGCGATCTGGAGGCCATCTTCGACACCGTCGAGCCGGTCCGGCCGCCACTGCCGGCGCACGACGCGCGCTTCGGGCGCCAGACGGACCGCGAGCCGGTGAAGACCCCGGTGGAGATTGCCAAGGAGCGCGGCGAGGAGCCGCCGAAGCGCTTCTCCATCCTGGAGGCATCCAAGGCCACCCGCGAGCGCCGCCGCAAGGAACGCGAGGCTGAGCAAAACCCGGAGCCGAAGAAGGGCTCCACCCGCTGGCAGCAGCCGAAACCCAACGAGCCGCAGTACGGCGGCCCGAAGCCGCCGGAGGGCTGGACGTACAAGGGAGCGCCGAAGCAGGACCAGCCCCAGCAGCACCCGGGCACCCGCAACTACCCGACGGAAAAGACCGAACAGATCGGTTTCCGCCTGCCGGAGAACGAGCGGCCGGATGCGGAGACCGCCCAGTTGCCGCGCGAGGAGCGCGCGCCGAAGCACAGGAGGGACGATGACTAACGCGAACTTCGACCGAGAGCGCGCCGAGGCCGCCGTGCGCGAGCTGCTCATTGCGGTCGGCGAAGACCCGGACCGCGAGGGCCTGGTAGAAACCCCGGCCCGCGTCGCGCGCGCCTACGAGGAGGTCTTTGCGGGCCTGCACGAGGATCCGAAGGTGCACCTGGAGAAGTCGTTCTCCGAGAACCACCGCGAGCTGGTGCTCGTGCGCGACATCCCGATCTACTCCACCTGCGAGCACCACCTGGTGCCGTTCTACGGCGAGGCGCACATCGGATACATCCCCGGCCCGGAGGGCAAGGTCACCGGCCTGTCCAAGCTGGCGCGGGTGGCGGACATGTACGCGAAGCGTCCGCAGGTGCAGGAGCGGTTGACGGCGCAGATTGCGGACGCGATCGTCGAGAAGCTCAATGCTTCTGCGGTTATCGTGGTCATCGAGTGCGAGCACCTGTGCATGGCCATGCGCGGGATCCGCAAGCCGGGCGCGACCACCACCACCTCGGCGGTGCGCGGCGGCTTCCAGAACAACGCCGCCTCCCGCGCGGAAGTGCTGAGCCTGATTAGGGGATAGAAGATGACTACCGTTGCCGATCTGACCGTGCCGGGGCGCACGAGTGTGATGGGCATTGTCAATGTCACGGAGGATTCGTTTTCCGACGGCGGCAGGTGGCTCGCAACGGACGACGCCATCGCGCACGCCCACGAGCTGGTGCGCCTGGGCGCGGACATCATCGACGTCGGCGCGGAATCGACCCGCCCCGGCGCGACCCGTGTCCCCGCGGAGGTGGAGGCGGAGCGCATCCGCCCCGTGATTCGTGCGCTCCACGCCGACGGGATCCGCACCTCCATCGACACCATGCGCGCCGCCACCGCCCTGGCAGCGGCCGAGGAGGGCGTGGACCTGATCAACGACGTCTCCGGCGGCCTCGCCGACGCGGACATGTACCGCGTGATGGCGGAGACGAAGCTCCCGGTGTGCCTGATGCATTGGCGCGCGGACGCCTTCGTCAACGCCTCCGGCGCGGCGGATCACGGCGGCGACGTGGTGGGGGATGTGCACGAGGTGCTGGCGGAGCTCGTCGATAGGGCGACCGCTGCCGGGGTGGCGGAAAGCCAGATCACCCTGGATCCGGGCCTGGGCTTTGCCAAGACGGCCGCGGACAACTGGGCGCTGCTCAACTCGCTGCCGGAGTTCATCGCGAGCGGGTTTCCCATCCTCGTCGGTGCGTCGCGAAAGCGCTTCCTCATGGAGGTGCGGCAGCAGCGTGGCCTTGAGCATTCGCCTATCGACGCCGACCCGGCCACCGCGGCAGTCACCGCCCTTGCCGCCCAGGCTGGTGCCTGGTGCGTGCGGGTGCACGAGGTGGCGGTCTCGCGCGACGCGGTAGACGTGGCAGAAAGGTGGAAAAATGGCTGACCGGATTGAGCTCAAAGGCCTCGCGTTCCACGCCAACCACGGCGTGCTCGAGCACGAAACCGAGTTCGGGCAGGCGTTTTCTCTGGACATCACGTGCTGGCTCGACTTCGCGGGCGCGGCTAAGGACGACGACCTGACGCAGACCGTCAACTACGCGGAGCTGGCGGAAACAGCGTTGCGCATCGCCGGCGGCACCCCGCGCCAGCTGATTGAGACGGTGGCGGTGGAGATCGCAGAGACCGCCATGCGCAGCTACGACGCGCTGCACGCCGTGGAAGTCACTCTGCACAAGCCGCACGCGCCGATCCCGGCGGTGTTCGACGACGTCGCGGTGGTTGCCCGCCGCTCCCGGAAGCGGATGTAGCCGATGCGTGCCGTGCTGTCTTCCGGGTCCAACATGGGCGACGCGCGCGCCCACCTGCAGACGGTGGCCGACGAGTTCGCTGGCGAGACCCTCGCCGCGAGCTCCATCTACGCCACCGCGCCGTGGGGAAACACCGACCAGCCGGACTTTCTCAACCAGTCCCTGCTTGTGGACGTGGACGACACCCCGCACGAACTTCTGGCCCGCTGCCAAAAGCTGGAGCAGCGTGCCAACCGCGTCCGCGATCAGCGCTGGGGTCCGCGCACGTTGGACGTGGACATCGTCTGGATCGAGGGCTACACCAGCGATGACCCGGAGCTGACCGTTCCACATCCGCGCGCGCACTTGCGCCAGTTTGTGCTCGAGCCCTGGCTCGAGATGGATTCGGGGGCGGAGATGCACGGAGCGTCGATAAGCGAGCTGCTTGACAACCTCGAGGACCAGGGGGTGCGCAAGCTATGAAGCGCACGCCGTACGAAGGGTTGATCGCCGTCGCCGGGTTCTGCGCGGCTGCGGCGGTGATCCTGGTGCGCCGGTTCTATAACCTGCTGGAATCGCTCAGCATGGTGGTGCCGCTGTCACTGTGGGTGATGGCAGTCATCGCCACCTGGCTCGCGCTGGTGGTGCGCAAGCGCCGCAAGGAGGGCAAGGTCGGGCTGGACCGCAGCCAGCTCAACCCCATGCAGGCGGCGAATTTCATGGTCTTTGGCAAGGCGTGCGCCTGGGCCGGCGCGGTCTTCGGCGGCCTGTACGGCGGCACGCTGAGCTTTGTGGTGACAAAACTTGGCGTGCTCGAGGCGGCGCCCGGCGATGTTCCGCCGCTGACCGCCGGCACCCTGGGCGGAATCGCTCTGTGCGTGGCTGGCATCTGGTTAGAGAAAAACTGCGAGGTGTCGCCGCCCAACGAGGGCCAAGGCGTTAGCTAGAGTGTTGGGCATGAGTGCCCAGAATGCGTCCCCAGACCGCGCGAGCCTGTGGGTCATCGTGCCTTTTGTGGTCGCTGTCATCGGCACCGTGGTCATGCTGTTCACCAACTCCGCCAACGCGTTGAAGGTCGCGCTGATCTTCGCGCTGTGGGCTGGTGCCGCCGGGATCCTGATCAACTCCAAGGTGCGCCGTGACCGCGACGCCGCTACGTCTGAGGCCGCGGCCGCCGAGCAACGCATCCAGGAGCAGGAGCGGCGCCACCGGGAAGAGCTCGAGGCCCGGCCGAGTGGGTCTTCCGTGGACGTGGAGACGCTGCGCGAGCTGCAGGAGCAGATCCAGGCGCTGCGCGCTCAGCTGGAGGAGCTCAACGGCCGCGTCTTCGAGTACGAGCCCGCCGCGGTGCAGGCTCGCGCGCGCCGCATCAGCGAGCTGGAGTCGAAGTCAGGGCCAACTCCAGAACCAGAACCGACGCCAGAGCCGCAGCCGCAGCCGGCGCACAGCCCCTCCACGGACGACACCGTTGTGATCAGTCGCGTGCGCCCCTCCCGCCCGACGGGTGCGCCGAGCTCGGACGCGATTGCGGGCCGCATCGGTACCCAGCCGTCCGCGCGCCCGGCGCGCAACCCGCTGTCCGACTTGATCAACGAGCGGGAAGCGGAGAAGGCGAAGGCAGAACCCGCCCCGGAACCAACCCCAGAACCCACCCCGGAACCGGCGCCCGAGCCGAAGCCCGAACGTCGTTCTGGCCGCCGCCGCGCCGATGAGCGGGGAGAGGGCTCGGTTTCCGTCGCCGAGCTGCTCGCTCGCCAGGGGAAGTAGATGCCGCCTCGCCTGTTGGTGGGGGCGGTGTTCGGCGTCTCGCCGCTTGCGGAGCGCTTCGAGCGTGCCGGCCACACGGTGCGTGCGCTGGACATCGACAATGACCCCGGCGCAATCGCGCACGTGGACCTTGTGCTTCTCGACGCCCCTTCGGCCGACATCCGTACCGCCTGCGAAACCCTCGCCGACCACGCCCGGCCGCGGCAGATGTTTCTGCACACCGCGCTGGACGAGGGCCAGCAGCTGCTCGACGACGTGGAGACCGCCCAGGCGATCACAATGTGCGCCCACAACATCTTCGACAACGTGTGGGTGACCTCGGCCGCCGACGAGCTCGGCGAGACGGTGGTGGGGTTGCTCATCACGGAAATTGGCGGGGTGAGCTTGCGCATTAACGACGACGCACGCCCCGCGATCGCCGCCGCCCAGGAGCTGCGGGCAATGGAATCCGTCATCCGCGACGACGCGCAGGCGATCCTCGCTGAGGCAGTACCGGGGTTCGACGCGGTGGCGCAGCAGTTCTTCCAAGCCCCGCCGGCGCCACGGCATGCGCACGACACGCAGCAGCTGGATCAGCTCGTCGAGTCGCTGTCGGATCCGGGCGTTCGCCGTCTGTTTGTTGATCTTGTGCGCAGGCGTGGTGAGGTGGACCAGGACACCGACACCGAGCTATGGGTGATTCAGAAATACGAGGGAGGATAAATGGCTTTTGAACCAGGCCAGGCAGTGGTGGTCACCGACGAGGAGCGCTTGGCCACCTACGGCCGGGCGTTTCGCAAGATTGGCAAGTCGGTGGTTGTGGTTCCACTGGGCGCGGACATCCACGGCGGGCACGTGGAGCTCATCCGCGCGGCGAAGTCGCTGCTCGGCTCCTACGTGGTGGTCACGTTCTCAGGCGACGAGGTGCCCGAGGTATTCGCCCGGGAGAAGGTGGACGTGGTCTTCCACGGTGAGCTGGCCACGACCGTGCGGGTGGATTCCGGCGTGGAACCGCTGGAAGACCCGCAACTCACCCAGAAAGAGGTTGCGCGGATCCTCGCCGCGATCAACGCGGCCCACGCCACGGATGTGGTGCTGGGGGAGAAGGACTTCGAGGTGCTGGTGGCAACTCAGTACGCGGTGTCCGGGCTGCGCATGGAGTGCAAGCTCCACAGCGTGCCCACGGTGCGAACCCCGGATGGGTTGGCGCTGTCGAACAGGAACGCGCTTGTCGCCGTCGATAAGCGGGAAGCTGCGCTTGCGCTCTCGGCCGCGCTGACAGCCGGCGCGCACGCCGCGGAGCACGGAAAAGCGAAAGTCCTGGAAACCGCCCGCGGTGTCCTGGAGGCCGCAGGCGTCACCCCGACGTACCTGGAGCTGCGCGATCTAGCGATGCGCGAGGCACCCGCAGAGGGCGACGCGCGCCTGCTCGGAGCGGTGGATCTGGGCGGGGTGCACCTGATGGACAACGTGGGTCTGCCGCTGGGGGTCGGCTTCAAACACGTTGAAGCATGACACCCGGTAGACTCTCGCGCATGTCCAACGCCACCATCGCCGGAATGCTCGCAGAACGCTTCGGGTTCACCTTCACCCCGGAGCAGGTTGCGCAAACCGGAAGCACCGAGACGTCCACGCTCTACACCGCCACCGACGACACAGGCCACGGTGTTGAAGTGGAGGTCTTTAGCGCCCCCGTGGATTCCGCGATCAGCGACGAAGTCAACACCCTGAACTCCCGCCTCGCGCTGGCTGCCCACCCGGGCGCCTTCCAGCCGCGCAGCGTGGGCACCACCGAGGACGGCAAGCTGTTCGTCCTGCGTGAGGCACCCACCGGTACCCCGCTGTCGGAGCTGATTGCGAAGAAGGGCGCCACGTTCACCCCGCAGGAGGTGCGCGACCTGCTCGCCCCGGTGGCCGAGGCGATCGACGATTACGACTTGAAGGGCCTGTCCGGCTTCGTCTCGCGCTCCATCACCCCGGAGCGCCTCCTGGTGCAGCCGCAGTGGTCCACCACCCCGGTCAAGCTCACCCTTGTGGGGCCGAGCACCGACCCGGCGCAAAGCGACGAGGCGGCAGCGAAGGGCAACGTGGACAAGTTTGCCAACGTGGTTGCGCTGATGACCGGCGACGAACCGCGCGCCGGGGCGCGCACCTGCGCCGGCGTACTGGAGACCGCCCCGGCCGAGCACGTGGCCATTGCAACGCCCGACCAGTCCGTTGCGCCGCGTCCGCAGGACGGCTACCGCAAGCCGCCGGAGCCCTACGCCTACGGCACGGACGGCAACTACGTGCGCACGGTGCCGACGAAGCAGAAGCAGAAGACTGCGCCGTGGCCGTGGATTATCGCCATCCTCGCGCTGCTGCTGATCGCGCTGGCGGCGCTGTGGTACTGGAGCACCCACCGCGGGGAAGAGTGGTCCGGCGCGGAGGCACAGATCGCGGAAGATTACCCAAAGGTTGTCTCTGAGCGCGCAGGCCAGAAGGGCTGGAAGGACCTTGCCTGCGAGCCGGGCTCGCTGGACACCGACCAGGTGGGCAAGATCCGTTGCGCAAATGATGAGCTGGGTGTTTCAGTCGCGCAGTACGCTTCCGTGTCTGACCGCGACGATGCGGTGCCGGACCCGAGTGAGGCCGTGGTCCTGGGCTCCGGCGAGTGCACGATTTACTCTCACGAGCTGCCGGAGGCTAACCCGCCGGCGTACGTGATGACGCCGCAGGACAAGCCGGAGTACCTGTTCATCGTCAATGGTTTCGACGCGGAGAACCAGCGACTGGACCTCCCGGTGTGCGAATAAGCTACGATTATTCGCCGTGACTACGCAGGACTTTTCAGAGCAGCAGCAAATCCGCCGGGAGAAGAGGCAGAGGCTTATCGACGAAGGGCGGGACGCCTACCCCGTCGAAGTCGATCGCACTACGTCTCTGAAGGACCTTCGCGCCAAGTATGACGGCACGCTGGAAGCGGGCGAGGAGACGCAGGACGAGGTCGCCGTTGCCGGCCGCATTATGTTCCAGCGCAACACCGGCAAGCTGTGCTTTGCCACCCTGCAGGAGGGCGACGGCACGCAACTGCAGGTCATGCTTTCTCTGGCTGAGGTCGGTGAAGAGGCGCTGGGTCAGTGGAAGGCCGATACGGACCTGGGCGACATCGTCTCCGTGCGTGGCCGGGTCATCTCGTCGCGTCGCGGCGAGCTGTCCGTGATGGCGAAGTCCTGGCACATGGCCTCGAAGTCGCTCAACCCGCTGCCGGTGGCGTTCGCGGACATGAACGAGGAGCAGCGGGTGCGCCGCCGCTACACCGACCTGATCATGCGCGAGGACGCGCGCACCAATGCCATGACCCGCATCAAGGTCATCGCTGCTGTGCGCAAGTACCTCACGGGTCTGGACTTCGTCGAAATTGAGACGCCGATGCTGCAGACGCTGCACGGCGGTGCTGCGGCACGTCCGTTTGTTACCCGCTCCAACGCGCTGGACATTGACCTGTACCTGCGCATCGCACCGGAGCTCTTCCTCAAGCGTGCTGTGGTCGGCGGCATCGAGCGCGTCTTCGAGATCAACAGGAACTTCCGCAACGAGGGCGTGGATTCCTCCCACTCCCCGGAGTTCACCATGCTGGAGACTTACCAGGCGTGGGGCACCTACAAGGACGGCGCGGCCACCATGAAGGGGCTTGTGCAGTTCTGCGCCGAGGAAGTCTTCGGCTCCCAGAAGGTCACGCTCGCGGACGGCACCGAGTACGATTTCGGCGGCGAGTGGAAGGTCCTGGAGATGTACCCGAGCTTGAACGAGGCGCTGCAGCGCAAGTTCCCGGGACAGCCGGAAGTGACCATCGACACCGACGTGGACACGCTCAAGGGCATCGCGGAAACCATCGGCATGAAGGTGCCGGAAAACGCCGGCTGGCTGCACGGCAAGCTTGTGGAGGAGATCTGGGAGGAGCTGTGCTCCGACCAGCTCTACGAGCCGACCTTCGTGGTCAACTTCCCGGTGGAGACCTCGCCGTTGACCCGCGACCACCGCGAAAAGCCGGGCGTGACCGAGAAGTTCGACCTGTATGTCCGCGGCTTCGAGCTGGCCACCGGCTACTCCGAGCTGGTTGACCCGGTGATCCAGCGCGAGCGCTTCGAGGACCAGGCCCGTCTGGCTAGCGCCGGCGACGACGAGGCGATGCAGCTCGACGAGGACTTCCTCGCCGCGATGGAGCAGGGCATGCCCCCGACAGCCGGTTGCGGCATGGGCGTGGACCGCCTGCTGATGGCCCTGACCGGCCTGGGCATTCGCGAGACCGTCCTCTTCCCGATGGTGAAGCCGGAGGCCTAAACCGGGCAGTTGTGTGTGGTGGTTATAACCAACTAAAGTTTGGTGCGATCAATCTTTTGTGATTGGAAGGAGCACCAGCATGGCCACCACCAAGGCAAGCCTGCAGGATCAGGCTGCCGATATCCTCGCCGGCGTCGGCGGGGCGGACAACATCGCGTCCATGACGCACTGCGCAACGCGTCTGCGCTTCGAACTTCACGACGTCTCCCTGGCCGACAAGGACCGCCTCGAAGCAAACCCGAAGGTGATGGGTGCGGTCCCGCAGGGCGGCAGCCATTACCAGGTCATCGTCGGTGGCGACGTGGCCAGCGTGTACAACGTGATGAACCGCCTGCCGGAGATGGCCGGCCGCGACGTGTCCAACGAGGACCTCAAAGCCCAACAGCGCGACAAGGCCAAGGGCAAGGTCCCGTGGCTGGACGCGTTCTTCGAGTATTTGTCGGATTCCTTCCGCCCGATTTTGGGCGTGTTGCTCGGTGCGTCGCTGATCATCGCCTTCGCGGCGTTCTTGGATGCGTTCGGCATCGTCGACTTCCGCGCGGAGGTAAAGACCCCGGGTTGGCAGTTCGTGGACGCCATGTGGAACTCCGTGTTCTTCTTCCTGCCGGTCGCGGTGGCGTACAACGCGGGCAAGAAGCTGGACATTGACCCGTGGGTGCCTGCCGCCATCATGTTGGCGCTGTTCACCCCGGATTTCATCGACCTAAAGGAGCACCCCGACGCGCGGGTTATTGATCTCTTCGGTGCGCCGACCGACGTCGTTGACGTGTTCGGCCTGCCCATGATCCTCAACGGCTACAACGGCAACGTGTTCGTGCCGCTGATCATGGCCGCGGTCGCCGCATTGCTCTACAAAGGCCTGCAAAAGATCATCCCGTCCACGGTGCACATGGTCTTCGTGCCGTTTTTGACCATGCTGATCATGATCCCGGTGACCGCGTTTCTCATCGGCCCGTTCGGCTACCTGCTCGGCGCGTGGATCGGCACCGGCCTGGCCTGGATGAACGGCAATGCGCCGTTCATCTTCGCCCTGCTGATCCCGATGCTGTACCCGTTCCTGGTGCCGCTTGGCCTGCACTGGCCACTCAATGCCCTGATGCTGGTCAACATTGACACCCTGGGCTACGACTTCATCCAGGGCCCGATGGGTGCGTGGAACTTCGCCTGCTTCGGCGCCACCGCCGCTGTACTCGCGCTGTCCATCCGCGACCACGACCCGCTCATGCGCCAGACCTCCGGTTCCGCGCTCGCGGCCGGCCTGCTTGGCGGCATCTCCGAGCCGTCGCTCTACGGCATCCACCTGCGCTTTAAGAAGATCTACCCGCGCATGCTGGTGGGTTGCTTCGCCGGTGGCCTCACCATCGCCATCCTGGGCACCCCGTTTGGCGGCGTGAAGACGAACGCGTTCGTGTTCACCTCGCTGCCAACCATGTTCGTGTTTGACCCGATGTGGGTGTACATGCTCGCCATCGCGGTGGCGTTCTTCACCTCCTTCTTCATCATCCTGGTCACCGACTACCGCACCCCGGAAGAGAAGGCCGACGCGCTTGCCCGCGCTGCCGCGGCCCGGAACGCCGATGAGGACGAGGAAGCCGAGATGGTTGAAGACGAGGTCACGGCAGTTGATGATCCGGCGAAGGAGCGGGCGGAGCTGACGTCGCATAGCAATGCGAACGCAACTGTGCTCGCCCCCATCGCCGGCGAGGTTGTCGCGATGGAAGCGCTGTCGGATGCAGCATTCGCCTCCGGCGCCCTCGGCCAGGCGGTCGGCGTTACCCCCGAAAACACCACGCTCACCGTGGTCGCTCCGGCGGCCGGCAAGGTGATTTCCGTGGCCAAGACGGGCCACGCCTACGGCATCAAAACCGACGATGGTGTGGAGCTTCTGGTCCACATCGGTGTGGACACGGTCAAGCTTGGCGGCGAGGGTTTCACCCTGCTGGCAGAAAAGAAGCAGCTGGTGGAGGCGGGTGATCCGCTGGCGGAGGTGGACTTCGCCGCAATCGCCGGCCGCGGCGTGGACACGACGGTTATCACTACAGTGGTGAACTCGAAGAAGCTCGGCGGCGTCAGCGACGTGGCTGACGGAGTTGTCGCCGCCGGGGATCCGGTACTCGAGGTCACAACTGAGGTGAACACGGATGTCTAACCGCACCGTCCTGCACGGCATTGGCGTATCGGCCGGCACCGCGTCTGGCCCGATCGCCGTGGTCATGCCGGCAGTGGGTATCGACGAGCACGAGCCCGCCTCCACGGATCCGACAGCCGACAGCGAGCGCATTCGCACTGTGCTTAACGACGTTGCAGCTTCGCTCTCCGCACGCGCCGAGCACGCCAACTCGGACTCGGCGAAGGCCGTGCTGGAGGCGACCGCGGGGCTGGCAACCGACAAGGGCCTCATCCGCGGCATCGACAAAGAGCTGAAGAAGGGCACCGGCCCGACGAAGGCGATCCACGACGCGGTGGAGCTCTACGCCAACAAACTGCGCAAGATTGGCGGATACATGGCGGAGCGTGTGACCGACCTTTACGACATCCGCGACCGCGCCACAGCTCGCCTGCGGGGACTGCCGGAGCCGGGAATTCCGGACCTGACCGAGCCGTCCATCCTGATCGCGCACGACCTCGCGCCGGCGGAGACGGCGACGCTGGATAAAAACCTCGTCCTCGGCATCGTCACCGAGGCGGGTGGCGCGACCTCACACACCGCCATCCTGGCCGCGCAGCTGGGCATCCCGTGCGCTGTGCAGGTCAAGGGCATCGCGGAGGCGACTGTGGACGCTCCGCTGGTTGCCCTCGACGGCGGCGTCGGCGAGGTCATCGTCGCACCGAACGCATCAGACGTGGAGGAACTCGAGGAACGCTCCCGCCGCCGCGCAGCCGCCTTGGCTGGCTCCTCAGGCGAGGGCGCGACCCGCGACGGCCACAAGGTGAAACTGCTGGCCAACATCGGCACCGCCGAGGACGCCGCAAAGGCAGCGGGCTACGACCTCGAAGGCTCCGGCCTGTTCCGCTCCGAGTTCCTCTTCCTCGACCGCGACTCTGCGCCCAGCCTGGAAGAGCAGACCGAGACCTACACGAAGGTGCTCGAAGCCTTCGGCAGCCGCCGCGTGGTGGTGCGCACCCTGGACGCGGGCGCAGACAAGCCGCTGTCGTTCGCGGATCTTGGTGAGGAAGAGAACCCGGCGCTGGGCCGTCGGGGCCTGCGCCTCTCGCAGGCACGCGAGGACCTCTTGGACACGCAGCTGGAGGCGCTTGCCGCAGCAGGAAAAAATGTGCCCGACTCCGAGCTCTGGGTCATGGCGCCGATGGTCGCCACCGTGGAGGAAGCCAAGTGGTTCGCCGAGCGCGCCCGCGGCACCGGCCTGACGAAGGTCGGTGTGATGGTGGAAACCCCGGCGGCCGCCATCCGCGCCGGGCAGGTGTTGGAGGAGGTGGACTTCGCCTCCATCGGCACCAACGACCTGTCGCAGTACACGATGGCCGCCGACCGCATGCAGGGCGAGCTGGCGGAGCTGCTCTCGCCGTGGCAGCCCGCGGTGCTGTCTATGATCCGCGAGACTTGCCGTGGCGGCGAAGCCACAGGGAAACCGGTCGGCGTGTGCGGCGAGGCAGGCGGCGACCCGCTCATGGCGCTCGTGTTGGTGGGCCTCGGTGTGAAGTCCCTATCCATGGCCCCGGGTAAGGTCAACGCCGTGCGCGCCGCGCTGCGCCTGCACGACTTCGACACCTGCCGTCAGATGGCCAACTTCGCCGTTGATGCCCGAACAGCGAAGAGCGCACGCGAGGCTGTGCTGAACCTCGCCGATCCGGTGCTGCAGGATCTGCTCTGATCCACGGAATCGCCGTCGATGGGCAAGGGCGTTGCGCTCACTGGCACTCTGAGCGCGACGTCGTTGCCAACACGTGCGGGGCCTGCGAGAAACTGTGGGCCTGCTCGCTATGCCACGACGAGTTGGCTGATCACGGTTTCGTGCCCGTCGATAGGCAACTGCCCTCCGTGATGTGCGGCGCGTGCGGGCGCATGATGACGCATGCAGAATACGGCGCGTCCTGCCCCTCGTGCGGGCACCCTTTCAACCCGGGCTGCAAGGCCCACGAGGATGTGTATTTCCGACCTGTTCGCTAAGGGTGAACATCGCCTCTCACCTGCGATTATCGGCGACCATGCGGGTATGCGCGAACAAACCAGGGAAGTGATGTCGGACCCCGGCGTTATGGTGGTGGACAACTGATTTAGGAAAGAAGGGGTCAGCCACATGTTCGAGCGGTTTACCGACCGGGCCCGTCGCGTCATCGTCCTTGCACAGGAGGAGGCGCGCGAGCTCAACCACAATTACATGGGCACCGAGCACATCCTGCTCGGCCTGATCAAGGAGGGCGAGGGCGTCGCAGCGAAGGCGCTTGAGTCCATGGGCATCAACCTCGACGACGTGCGTCGCGAGGTCATCGACATTATCGGCCACGGCACCCAGCCGGTGACCGGCCACATCCCGTTCACCCCGCGCGCGAAGAAGGTGCTGGAGCTTTCCCTGCGTGAGGGCCTGCAGATGGGCCACAAGTACATTGGCACCGAGTTCCTGCTGCTCGGCCTCATCCGTGAGGGCGACGGTGTGGCGGCCCAGGTGCTGATCAAGCTCGGCGCGGACCTGCCGCGCGTGCGCCAGCAGGTTATCCAGCTGCTGTCCGGCTACGAGGGCGGCGAGGGCCAGAACCCGGAGTCCCCGCAGCAGGGCCAGCCGGGCTTCGCAGGTGCCGGTGCGGGTCCGCGCGCTGGTGGTGGCCCGCAGGGCGGCGAGCGCTCCAACTCGTTGGTGCTGGACCAGTTCGGCCGCAACCTCACCGCGGCCGCGAAGGAAGGCAAGCTCGACCCGGTTGTCGGCCGCGACAAGGAGATCGAGCGCGTCATGCAGGTGCTGTCGCGCCGCACCAAGAACAACCCGGTGCTCATCGGCGAGCCCGGTGTGGGTAAGACCGCCGTGGTTGAGGGCCTTGCCCTGGACATCGCCAACGGCAAGGTCCCGGAGACGCTGAAGGAGAAGCAGGTCTACTCCCTGGACCTGGGTTCCCTGGTGGCGGGTTCCCGTTACCGCGGCGACTTTGAGGAGCGCCTGAAGAAGGTGCTCAAAGAGATCAACCAGCGCGGCGACATCATCTTGTTCATCGACGAGATTCACACCCTCGTCGGCGCGGGTGCCGCGGAGGGTGCCATCGACGCGGCTTCGCTGCTGAAGCCGAAGCTGGCGCGCGGCGAACTCCAGACCATCGGTGCCACCACGCTGGACGAGTACCGCAAGCACATTGAGAAGGACGCGGCCCTCGAGCGCCGCTTCCAGCCGGTGCAGGTGGACGAGCCGAGCCTGGAAGACACCGTGCAGATTCTCAAGGGCCTGCGCGACCGCTACGAGGCGCACCACCGCGTGTCCTACACCGACGACGCCCTCAAGGCGGCAGCGACGCTGTCGGACCGCTACATCAACGACCGTTTCCTGCCGGACAAGGCCGTCGATCTTCTCGACGAGGCCGGTGCCCGCATGCGCATCAAGCGCATGACCGCCCCGGAGGACCTCCGCGAGGTTGACGACCGCATCTCCGAGGTTCGCAAGGAAAAGGAAGCGGCGATCGACGCCCAGGACTTCGAAAAGGCCGCCGGCCTGCGCGACACCGAGCGCAAGCTGGGGGAGGAGCGCTCCGCCAAGGAGAAGAAGTGGCGCTCCGACGACCTGGAGGAAATTGCCGAGGTCGGCGAGGACCAGATCGCGGACGTGCTGGCCAACTGGACCGGCATCCCGGTGTTCAAGCTCACCGAGAGCGAGTCGAACCGTCTGCTCAACATGGAAGATGAGCTGCACAAACGCATCATCGGCCAGGACGAAGCAGTCAAGGCTGTCTCCCGCTCCATCCGCCGCACCCGTGCCGGCCTGAAGGACCCGAACCGTCCGTCCGGCTCCTTCATCTTCGCCGGCCCGTCCGGTGTAGGTAAGACGGAGCTGTCCAAGGCGCTCGCGGAGTTCCTCTTCGGCGACGACGACTCGCTGATCCAGGTGGACATGGGCGAGTTCCACGACCGCTTCACTGCCTCGCGCCTCTTCGGCGCACCTCCGGGATACGTCGGCTACGAAGAAGGCGGCCAGCTCACCGAGAAGGTACGCCGCAAGCCGTTTAGCGTGGTGCTTTTCGACGAGATCGAGAAGGCGCACAAGGAGATCTACAACACGCTTCTCCAGGTGCTCGAAGAGGGCCACGTCACCGACGGCCAGGGCCGCAACGTGGACTTCAAGAACACCGTGCTGATCTTCACCTCGAACCTGGGCACCGCCGACATTTCCAAGCCGGTCGGCCTAGGCTTCACGGGTGACACCGCCACGGATGCCGAGGCGCAGTACGAGCGCATGAAGGGCAAGGTTAACGACGAGCTGAAGAAGCACTTCCGCCCCGAGTTCTTGAACCGAATCGACGACATCGTGGTGTTCAAGCAGCTCAATCAGGACGAGATTGTCAAGATGGTGGACCTGCTCATCGGCCGCGTGGACAAGAACCTGGCCGCGCAGGACATGGGCATCGAGCTGACCGAGAACGCGAAGAACCTGCTCGCGGTCCGTGGCTTCGACCCGGTGCTGGGTGCGCGCCCGCTGCGCCGCACGATTCAGCGCGAGATCGAGGACATCCTGTCGGAGAAGATCCTGTTCGGCGAAATCGGCGCCGGCGAGATCATCACCGCGGACGTCGAGGGCTGGGACGGCGACGTCGAGGCTGCACGCAAGGAACGCGGCAAGGCCGCGCCGGACGCGAAGTTCACCTTCACCCCGCGCCCGCGCCCGCTGCCTGCAGAGGCCTTCGACGTGGAGCCGGAGGACGAAGTCCGCGACATCGAGCCGGAGCGCACCCAGCCGGAGTCCGAGGCATCAGAGTTCCCGGATGAGCGCGACGCCGCCGAGGACGATCAGAAGGGCAGCGAAGGCAACGAGGGCAAGGACGGCAACGGCCCCGAGCCGGTGTAAGCGTAAGCCCACAAGCCCAGGGCGCCGAGAGTGCCCAGCACGGAGAACACGATAGCGGTGATCTCCACGGCGTTGAGCCCCTCCACCACCTCGTACTCGGGGTGGTCGGAGGGGCAGACCTGTTTCATGGGCTTGCCTTTGAAACGGTCGGACAGCCAGTCCGCAACGTTGTCGGTCTGCAGCAGCAGCGGCAGCGCGTGACCGGAACCCGGGGCGCGCGGAGTGAGCTCGCGGCGGCCAGACGACAAGGGCTGCGTGGGCGAGCCCGGTACAACCACGCGGCGGTACTCCACCTCGGCGCCGAGTGCGCAGTAGTCCTCAGCCAGCTGGGTGGCTTGCGGCTCCGGGACGAGGTCGTCGTCCGGGTTGGTCAGCACCATAATCGGCGCGTTCGGCTTCACCTTGCCAAGCTTGTTGTGCTCGAGGTATTTGCCGATGCGCTCGTCTTCTTCCGCGATGTCTGCGAACGTCTTTGCGTCGACGAACATGTCGTCGGTGATCTTCGGGGCGTTCATCGACGCATCGATAACGCACGACGTTTTCAGATCCTCCAGCAGGGCCTTGCCGTCGTCGGTGAGGTGTTCCTGGATCGCCTCGTGGAACTCGGGGTAGGTCTCCGAGTAACTGGCGGCGGCGAAACCCGCCACTGCGGTGAGCATCGGTGCGGACGCCTGCTGCAGCACGCCCAGGGGGTCGGCCGGGGGAGCTCCAGAGAAAGTACCAACCACGTTGAGCTCCGGGGCGTAGTCGCCGACCAGCTCCGCGGCCGCCGCAGCTGCGCCGCCGCCCTGCGAGTAGCCCCAGAACGCCACCTTCTCGCCGCGTTTGGCTACGGCGCGGGCAGCATCAATCACTGCCCGGCCCTGGTCGACGCGGTTGAGGTAGGTGTGCAGGCCGTCGGTGCCTAGGCCCATGTAGTCGGTGACTACCACGCGGTAGCCGTCGTCGAGAAGCATCTGCACCATTGGCACCTCGTAGTTGATGTTCACCGTGCCGCCCGGGCCGAGGGAGGACAGCATCGACGACGCCGCCGACGGCGCGCACTGGTCGCCCAGGCCGCGCGTGCCGGGGGCGAGAACGATCAGGCCCTTTGCAAACGGACGGTCGTATAGCGCGCCGGTGACCGGCACCTTCTCGCCGCGCTCGTTGACGGAGGTGTAGCGGATGCGCTTGCCGTTGGTGCCCAGCACCCACTTTTTCGCGTCGAGCTTTCCAGGAGTGTTACCTGCCGCGCCGTCAAGCGACTGCGAAGACATCTCTGGGACAGACGAGAGCGACGACGCGTCACCGATCACCTCGAAGGTCGACGAACCTACCGAAGACAGGGAAGAAAGCGATTCCGCGCTCAAATCCTCAGCGTGCGCAGAGGGACAAATCAGGAGCGGGACAGCAAAAAGACACCACCGTTTACGCATGGGAAGCAGTGTAAGCTCCCGTCCATGGGAATTCAGTACCGCAAGCGCCAAAAGATCAGCGACGGCAGCTGGCTCAACTACTCCAAGTCCGGTGTGTCCGCGTCGAAGAAGATCGGGCCGGTCACCTTCAACTCCCGCGGCGGCGTGTACGTGAAGCTACCCGGCGGGCTGCACTACCGCGGCAGGTGGAAGTAACCCTTCTCGTCCTGCTCTGCCAGACCGTCTTCGAGCAGTGAAAATAGCGCGCGGGAAAGCTGTGCGGGGTCGTGCCAGAGGTCGTCGATAAGCTTTTGCTCCACTGGGCTGTCGGACTCCCGCAACAACCGCATGATCTTGCCGCGCACCTGACGGTCGGTGCCAACAAAGCGCTGCGAGCGCTTCTTCACTTCGGCTTCCGGTTTGCCGGCCGCGAGCCACGCACACTCAGCGCGCACCGGGCATTCCTCGCACTTCGGCGCCCGCGCGGTGCACACGAGTGCTCCGAGCTCCATCAGCCCGACAGAAAACTCGGGGCCATTCTGCTCCGGCAAGAGCGCCGCAACCTGCTCGATTTCCTTCTTGCCGGGCGCCCCGAGCGCCTCGCCGCGCTCCACGCGGGCCACCACGCGCCGCACATTCGTGTCCACAACTGGCACGTTTTTCCCGTACGCGAAGCACGCCACCGCCCGCGCGGTGTAGTCGCCGATCCCGGGGAGCGCCAGCAGCTTATCGACGTCCTCCGGTACCTCCCCGCCATGCTCATCCACAATCACCTGCGCGCACTCCTTCAGCCGCAGCGCCCGGCGCGGGTAGCCCAGGCTGCCCCAGGCCCGCAGGATCTCGTCCGTGCCGGCTTGCACAAACGCTGCCGGGGTGGGCCAGCGCTCAATCCACTCCTGCCAGATGGGGGCGACGCGCTCAACCTGGGTTTGGTGGCTCATCACCTCGCTAAGCAGCACGCCCCACGGAGACGTCGACGAGTTTCGCCACGGCAGCTTGCGAGCGTTGGAGCGGTACCAATTGATGACCTTGTTTGGGCACAGTTTCGTCACAATGCGTGCAACAATAGCGGTCATGACTAATGTGACCGATCTCCAGGCCGCCACCACACCCCGCGAAGTGTGGGAGCTGCTGAAAGCAGGCAACGAGCGTTTCGCCACCGGCAACACCGCGGACCCGCGCCGCGACCCCGCAACCCGCCAGCAGCTCACCTCCGGCCAGAACCCGGCAGTCGTCGTGGTGGGCTGCTCCGACTCCCGCGTGCCAATTGAGCTGCTTTTCGACGCCGGCTTCGGCGACATCTTCGTCATCCGCACTGCCGGCGGCTGCGTGGACTCCGCGGTGTCGGCGTCCGTCGAGTTTGCGGTGGACGGCCTCGGTGTCGACCTCGTGCTCTTCCTCGCCCATGAGAAGTGCGGCGCCGTGGGGGCAGCCGTGGAAGCACTCAGCTCCGGCGACATCCCGCCCGGCTTGACGCGCGTGTTCGTGGAGAAGATCTCGCCGGCCGTCGCCGAGGCGAAAACCCGCGGCGAGCAGGTGGAGCAGGCGCACGCACGCAACGGCGCAGAGCACCTGGTGGCCCGCATCCCGTCCGTCATTTCCGGGCTGACGCACAAGACCGTGGGCGTGGTGGGTGCGCGCTACCGCCTGTCCGACGGCCGTGTCGAGACCACCTACGAAAACTTCGGCGATTAAGTTATAGGCATGTCGAACCAGCGCCCACTGCCTCCGGAGATCTACATGCGCCGCCGCGTGGCGGCCCTCGTCATCCTGCTGGTGATTGTGGCGCTGTTGGTGTGGGGCCTGTCCGCGTTCGCCCGCAGCGGCAAGACCGACGAGACGGAAAACACCCCCGAGACCGTGTCAGAAGCACCGTCCACCACCCTGGCCACCGAGCCGACGGTGCAGCTTTCCGAGGAGAGCACGCCCAGCTCCACCCAGCCGAGTGAGGAAACCGTCGCCGCTCCTGTGAAGAAGGGCAGCTGCGAGCTGGCGGACTTGGAGACCCACGCCTCCAGCAACCAGCCTTCGTACGCCATCGGGGTGCAGCCGGTGTTTTACATGGAGGTGAAAAACCCCACGGACACCGACTGCGTGATCAACCTGGATGACAACCTGCTGCGTTTCGAGGTCTACGACATGGCCACCAACGACCGCATCTGGTCCGACACCGACTGCTACCCGCCGGTGGCGGCAGGCAACGTCGAGTTCGCGCCGGGCGAGAAGCGACGCTGGGAGGCCCGCTGGTCCGTCACCGCATCGCAGCCGGGACAGTGCGACAACCGCCCGGAAGTGAAGGCCGGCTCCTACTTCCTGCACGGCGTGATCGGGGACAACGCCTCCGACGCAAGCCCCTTCAACATCACCTAAGCCGCTCGAGCGCCTGCGCGTACGCGGGCAAGCCCGAGAACACACCGAAGTCGCGCAGGTAGTTGACGGCCCAGCCCATGGCCTCCGCGTCGCCTGCCTCGCGCGCCCGCTGGTGCACGGACTCCAGCACCAGCGCGGATTCTTCGAAGCGCTCGCAGCAAAACAGCGACACCGCGTTGTCGCAGAGCGTAAACAGGGTTTCCCGCGGGTCCTGTGTTTTCGCGGCGACCGGCAGCGCCCACGACGACAGATCCACCGCTTCCGCCGCGCGCTGTGTTTTTTGCAGCGCGGTAACCACGTTGCCGACGTACTGAGAACCCAGACCGTCCGCTGCCCCGCTTTCCACGTACTCGGTGAACGTGTTTTTCAGCCGGCCCCGCGCGGACGGCCACAGCTCGCCGAACCCCGGGTCGGCCGCGGAGGCGACCCACTGCGCCACCGCAGACGCCCCTTGCAGGCGCCACCACGGCGATCCTTCGCCAGCGTCCACAATCTCCTGGGTGGGGGAGACCAGATATAGTGCGGCGTCGAACTCGTCGGAGCGAAGCAGCCTGCGCAACACCTGCGAGTACCGGCGCAGCGCGGTGTCCGCGTCCGCACCAGCGGTGTCCAGCAGCAGGCACGCCGCGGCGTCGCGCATCGCGCCCAAGTCCATGTAATTCGCGGCCTTGACCAGCGCCAGGTCGATCTCTTCCATGCCAGGACAAATTCGCTCCGGCAACCTCGACAGCGCATCCAGAAACGCCAAGGTGTCCAGGGGCCGCCGCGCTTCGTCCGCCAGCAGCGCGAGCTGGAACACCACTACGTAATCCAGCGACGGGTGGAACGCCACCGCGCCGGCTGCATCGAAAATCTGGCGGGCCAGCTCTGAGCCCAGGTCCAGCTCCTGCAGCACCATCACCTGCTCCACCAGCTGGTCCGGCTCCGGCAGGTGCACCCCGACGGGGGACGACAACGAAAACACCACCGTGTCCGCAAAAACCGCCAGGTCGAGCGGTGGCACGTCCACCTCCCGTGACCTTCCCCCGAACGCCCTCGCCAGCGACGCCACCTGCGGGTCCCTGCCAGGCCACCGCGGCGACGTGAACCGCACGAGGAAACGTTGCCCCAGCCCAGCCTCCGTCGCGGCCGCGAAGAACTCCCCGAGGGCGCCCATTGCCTCCGCCGGATGCTCAATGAACGGCTCCGTGCCGGACACCAGCCCCAACGCCTGGTCGTGCAACCCTCCCCGCAAAAGAAACGTCGCCGTCTCAATTACTGCAACTACATGGTCTGAATCTGCCGTGTGTTCGCGGAGCACATGAATGGCCCGCTGAATTTCCCCCGATTTCATGGCACCTAACTTAGCAAGGACAGCGCCTCCGCGAGGGTGGAGACGGGGCGGACCGTCAGGCCGTCGATAGACAGCTTCTCTCCGGCGGGCACGATCGCGCTGGTGTAACCCATGCGGGCCGCCTCCTGGAGGCGGCGGCCGAGGTTTGGCACCCGCCTGATTTCTCCCGCCAGCCCCACCTCACCCACAACCACCGTTTTCGCAGGCAGCGGCTTCTCGTGCAGGCTCGACCACGTTGCTAACGCGACCGCGAGGTCCGTGGCCGTTTCCGTGATCTTCACCCCGCCGACGGTGGCCACATAGGCGTCCTTGTCGTTCGTGCGTTCCCCGCAGCGAGCCTGCAGCACTGCCAGCACCATGGGCACCCGGTTGAAATCGAGGCCGGTGACCACGCGCCGCGGGCTCTTGTTCACCGGATCCACGGTCAGCGCCTGCACCTCAGCGAGGATAGGGCGCACGCCGTCCATCGCCACCGTCACCGCGGACCCGTCCGGCGTTTGCCCGCGGTGCGACAGGAACAGCCCCGACGGGTCCGGCACCTCCCGGATGCCGCCGGAGGTCTGCTCGAAGCAGCCGACCTCGTCCGTGGCGCCGAAGCGGTTCTTAATGCCCCGGAGCATTCTTAGCGACGACTGCCTGTCCCCCTCAAAGTTCAACACCACGTCCACCAGGTGTTCCAGCACGCGCGGGCCGGCGACGTTGCCGTCCTTGGTCACGTGCCCCACCAGCAGCACCGGGATGTTCGTGGTCTTGGCCAGCGTGGTCAGCGCCGCAGTGACCGCGCGAGACTGCGCCACGCCACCGGCGACGCCTTCGACGCCCGCGGCGTGCATGGTCTGCACCGAATCCACAATCAGCAACGAAGGTTTCAGCTGCTCCACGTGCCCAAACACCACGTCCAGGTTGGACTCGGCGGCCAGATACAGCGTGTCCACCAGCGCCTCCGTGCGCTCGGCGCGGGCCCGGACCTGGCCCGCAGATTCCTCCGCCGTGACGTAGAGCGCCTTGCGCCCCTGCTTTGCCCAGCGCGACGCCACCTCCAGCAACAGCGTGGACTTGCCCACACCGGGCTCGCCCGCCATCAGCACCACGGAGCCGGGCACCACACCGGAGCCGAGCACGCGGTCCAGCTCCCGGATGCCGGACTTGACAGTCTTCGTCGCTGTAGCCTCGACCTTCGTGATCGGGCTCGCGGGAGCTGACGGTGTCAGCGAGGACTTCTTCACCGGGCCTGAAGCAGCCGGCGCTTCCTCTTGGAGCGTGCCCCAAGACCCGCACTCGGGGCAGCGGCCGAGCCACTTGGGGGAGGAGTAGCCGCACTCGGTGCAGGTGTGGATCACACGGGGTTTCTTTGCCATGCGCCACACCGTATAACACGGCCCCGACACGGTGTTCGAACACGAAAAAACCGCTGGTTAAACCAGCGGTTTCGCAAGAAGGGGGGGGAGCTTAGACCTCGCGGTCCACCTGGCCGGAAGCCAGGGTCGGGGCGGACACGGTTGCCACGACATCCAGGGAGCCGGTGTCGAAGTTGAAGGTCACCGGCACGTTGCCGCCGTAGGCGAAGTCGTCGTTCGCCAGCGTGGTCGCGGTGTACTCGATGCAGTTGTCGTTCTTGTCCTGCGGCATGCGCTCCAGGCCGTCCTTGGAATCCGCAACCAGCGCGCAGTTGTAGGCGATGGAGGAGTTGCCGGAGATGGTCACGTTCTGGCCGTCCACGTCGACGGACTTCAGGGTGTGGTCCTTCATCGCGGTGTCCTGGTTGGTGGCGGTGAACTTCAGGGCGGCCTGGCCGTCCTCAGCGAGCACCACGGTCACGTCCTGCACGGCGACGGAACCGTCCTCGGTGGAGGCGCTAGCGCCGTCAACGGCCGCAACCTGGTTCGAGGTTTGGGTGATCTGGCCGGCGGAGCAGCCAACGAGGGCCAGGGTGGCGCAGCCAGCGACGGCGGCGGCAGCGACGCGCTTCAGGGACTTCACGGGGTGTCCTCCATCATCAAACTCATTCGAGGGTTTCCTCCGCAATACTCTAGCGTCTGCACAGCAAGTTTTCCCACTTGCTCCCCCTATTGGGCGAGCCGACCTTTGGTCGTCGATAAGCGAAATGCGGGGTGGTAGGGTGTTGGGGTCTGAACTTCGCCTAACGACGCAAGGAGCCGCAATGGAATTCAAGGTCGGAGAAGTGGTTGTGTACCCGCACCACGGAGCGGCCCGCATCGCCGATATCGAGCAGCGCGAGATGCGCGGAGAGACCCTCGATTACCTGGTGCTGCAGATTCTCCACTCGGACCTTGAAGTGCGCGTTCCGGTGAAGAACTCCGAGCTAGTCGGTGTGCGCGACGTGGTCAACGAGGAAGGCCTGCAGAAGGTGTTCTCCGTGCTGCGCGAGACCGACGTGGAGGAGGCGGGCAACTGGTCCCGCCGCTACAAGGCCAATCAGGAGCGCCTCGCGTCCGGCGACATCAACAAGGTCGCGGAGGTTGTCCGCGACCTCTGGCGCCGCGACCAGGGCAAGGGCCTTTCCGCAGGTGAAAAGCGCATGCTGGGTAAGGCGCGCCAGATTCTCGTCGGCGAGCTCGCGTTGGCGGAGCCGGTGGACGAGAAGAAGGTCGAGGAGATGGACAAGCAGATCCAGGCCATCATCGACGAGCAGGTCAAGGCCGGAATTTCCGTGGACCCGGGCCAGGTCGAAGACGATGACGAGGTGGATCTGGACGACCTCTCCTTCGACGACGAGGACGACGGCAAGTAAATTGCGCCTCGAAACCGTGGCGGTCGTCGCCGCCGCCGGGCTGGGGACCCGCCTGGGCGCCGAAGTGCCCAAGGCATATGTGGAACTTGGTGGCCGGACGCTGCTCGAGCGCTCCGTGGCGACGATGTCCGAGGTCGTCGACCACGTTGTCGTAGTGGTCAGCCCGTCGATGGAAACGCGCGCCCGCGGGCTCCTGGCCGGCTACGAGGTCCAGTTCGTGCATGGGGGTGCGGAGCGCGCGGACTCCATCTTCGCGGCGCTCAAAGCGGTTTCGCTTGACGACGCCTGCGTGGTCGTCCACGACGCTGCCCGCGCGTTAACCCCCGCGGCGATGGTTTCGCGCGTGGTTGACGCGGTGCTTTGCGACGCCCCTGCGGTGGTGCCCGTGGTGCCGGTGGCGGACACTGTGAAGCGGGTTTCGGGGGAGATTGTCGAAGAGACCCTGGACCGGTCTACGTTGCGCGCTGCCCAGACGCCGCAAGGGTTTGACCTGCGGATGCTGCGCAGGGCGAACGAAAAGTACCTCGCTGAGAAACCGGCGTTTGTCGCCACCGACGACGCGTCTTTGATGGAGTGGTTCGGTGTGCCGGTCGTTTCCGTGGAGGGGGATCCCATGGCGTTCAAAATCACCACCCCGCTGGATTTGCGGTTGGCGGAAAGCGTGGTCGGCGCGCTCTAAGGCTCGTGTCGGGGTCGTTTGCTATAGGTAGCGTGGGGAGATCTCGCCTTATCAGGGGTTCGAAAACATATCCGAAAAAAGTTTTGAAAAACCCTTGACGTGGAACATGTGTCGGCATTATGTTCGATATTAGTTCCGGGAGGAGGGTGAGGCATGAACGGAACTTTTGCAACGGAGAGAGAAGGCTGTCCGATCACCGCCGCAGGCCAGGCGATGCGGGAGGCAGAGTTCCAGATTTTCCACCGCTACGCCAAGCCGTTGGTAGAAGTGGAGGACTTCGAACTAGAGGCCTATTCGATTGCGATGGCAGTAGGGGAAAGCCAGAGTTGGGCTGAAAGTGGGATTCTTGGGTATTCGGTGCTCGCTGATCTACCGAAGTTGCGGGCGCTGCAGGAAGAGACCCGCCGGTTGGACGTGAGACGTCTGTCGGCCATCGAGTCCACGCTGAACCGCCTCAACGATCTGGCCACGCCAGACATTCTCGCGGACATGGACGAGTATCTGGTCAAGGTATTCACGCCGAGGCGGGTGGGGGCGGAGTTGCCGTCGCCAAGCTCGCTGCGTCGCCGTCTGCGCGAGCGGATCCAGCGCATCGATTCCGACCTCGCGCCGAACCAAAAGAAAATCAAGGAGCGGAAGAAAGAGAAGGACCTGCCGTTAGGCACCTGCCGGAGCCTCTTCTACGGCCAGGACGACGGCGATGCCGGGCTGAATGTGGAGGGCGACCCCGTCACGCTCGGCCGAATGGAGCGTTTCACCGAACAGGTGGCGCGCGAGCACAAGCTCTCAAGGGACGACGCGATCAAGGCCATCCTCACCGGCGAGATTCGTGCGACACCGAAGGTCGTGCTCTACATGTTCACGTCGAAGACACCGGGCAGCTCGTACTACATCCCGAATTTCGGATGGACCGACGCGGACGGTACCGCCGCAGTGGAACAGATGCTGGAGGACAACCCGCCCCACGTCGTGGACCTGGACGAAGCGGAGTGCGCCGAAACTGAGGCGTACGTGCCCACCGCCGCCATCCGTGCGCTGGTGCAGGCCCGCGACGGGGTGTGCCTCTGGCCCGGCTGCAACGTGAAGGCCGAAAACTGCCAGCTGGACCACCGCATCCCATTCAACGAAGGCGGCAAGACCACCGCCTCAAACCTGTTCAGCCTCTGTGCGCACCACCACAACCTAAAGACCGATCGCCGCGTCTACTACGTGCCCGATCCGGTTACCGGCGAAATAGTGTGGCTGCACTCGGACGGCACCTTCCAAGTCTCGGCCCCGGAAGGGTTCATCACCGACTATCTGCAGCCGACGAACCCGAGGTGGCAGACAACGCTGGCGAAACGGCGGCAGAAACGCAAGGACCGTGCCGAGTTTTACAACCGCTCCCACTCTGCGGTGGAGAAGTACGAAAACGACTTCGACTACGACGCATGCATGGCCACGATCCGCGCGATGGAGGACAGGTTCGGCATGACATTCGAGTATCCGCCGGAAAAGAAGCCGGAGGGCACCCCGGATATCCTCGCCGCGCTGGAAAAACAATGGAAGGAGATTGAGCTCGAGGAGATGCAGGAGTACTACTCCGACTACGACTTCAGCGACGCTGAAGTAGCGTCGTACTTATGACAAATCTCCGAGTAGGTACGGCGTTCGACGCCCACCAGATCCAACCCGGGAAAGAATGCTGGATCGCCGGCATCCTCCACGAAGACCAGGACGGCTGCGAGGGGCATTCGGACGGCGACGTGGTCAGCCACGTCATCGTCGACGCCGTATTGTCCGCATCCGGCCTCGGCGACCTCGGCTCCTTCGTCGGCGTCGGCCGCCCGGAATACGACGGGGTACGCGGCGTCCAGCTCTTGCAAGAGCTGAAAGAGCTTCTCGACGCCCACGGTCACACCGTCGTCAACGTCTCCGCCCAACTGATCGGCCAAACCCCGAAGATGTCGCCGGTGCGCGAGGAAGCGGAGCGGGTCCTCTCGGAGGCGCTCGGCGCCCCTGTGTCTGTGTCGGCGACGACCACGGACCACATGGGATTCACCGGAAGTGGCGAGGGCCGCGCGGCCATAGCGACGGCGTTGGTGGAACGAAAGTTCCGTACTCCGTAACTACATAGTGGCCCCGCCGCTACCTGGCGGACGGCACCCTCCAGTTCACCAACCGCACCGTGCCCTACACGGCCACGGTGGAGCAAACCGTAAAGGAAAAGTGGGTCGAGACCCTCGAGGTTTCCGGTGCCTTCACCATGCTCGACGGCGACGCACAGGACGTGAAGTGCAGCGCGGGCCAGGTTGGGGAGCCGACCGACGTGCCGTTCCTGAGGCTCGCTACTCGGAGCTCAAGGTGGACGAGTCGGCGCTGTAGACTGCGGTGTTGTGAAGCAACGCATTTTCGACACCAAAACCCGCACGCTGCGCGACTTCGAACCGATCCGGCCCGGGCATGTCTCGATTTACCTGTGCGGTGCCACCCCGCAGGCTAAGCCCCACATCGGGCACCTGCGTTCGGGTGTCGCGTTCGACATCGTCCGGCGCTGGTTCCTGGCCAACGACTACGACGTCGCGTTCGCGCGCAACGTCACCGACATCGACGACAAGATCCTGACCAAGGCACGCGAGCACAATCGCCCCTGGTGGGAGTGGGTCTCTACCTACGAGCGCGAGTTCACCCGCGCGTACGACACCCTCGGCGTGCTGCCGCCGTCCGTGGAGCCGCGCGCGACCGGGCATGTGACCCAGATGGTCGACTACATGCAGCGGCTTATCGACGCAGGCTTCGCTTACCCCCGCGACGGCTCCGTCTACTTCGACGTCAACGCCTGGGTTAAGGCCGGCGGGGACTACGGCTCGATCTCCGGCAACAAGCTGGAAGATATGACAGGCGACGACCCAGACTTCGCGCTGTGGAAGGCCGCCAAGCCCGGCGAGCCGAGCTGGCCCACCCCGTGGGGGCCGGGGCGGCCCGGCTGGCACCTCGAGTGCTCGGCAATGTCCACCTGGTACCTGGGCTCCGAGTTCGACATCCACGGTGGCGGACTGGACCTGCAGTTCCCGCACCACGAGAACGAACAGGCCCAGTCGCACGCCGCCGGTGATGGGTTTGCCCACTTCTGGATGCACAACCACTGGGTGACCATGGCGGGCGAGAAGATGTCGAAGTCGCTCGGCAACGTGCTGTCCATCGACGCGATGCTCGAGCAGGTTCGCCCCGTGGAGCTGCGCTACTACCTCGGCTCCGCGCACTACCGCAGCGTCCTGGAGTACTCGCCCGAGGCCCTGCAGGAGGCGGCGGCCGGCTACCGGCGCATCGAGGAATTTGTGAAGCGCGCCGGCATGTCCGAGCCCACCACCTGGACCGACGGGTTCGCCGACGCGCTCAACGACGACTTCTCCGTGCCCAAGGCGCTCGCCGAGATCCACAACCTCGTCCGCGAGGGCAACAAGGCGAAGGACCCCGCTCCTATCGCTGCGCAGGTGCGTGCGATGGCGGCGGTGTTGGGTGTGGATCCGGGGGCGTGGCCGTCGTCGACAAGCAATAGCAACGCGCTGGATGTGCTGGTGCGCGCGGAGCTGGAGCGCAGGGCGACCGCCCGCGCGGAGAAGGATTGGGCGACCGCCGACGAGGTGCGCGACAGGCTGGCCGCGGCCGGCATCGAGGTGACCGACACGGCCGATGGGCCGCAGTGGCAGGTGAAGGAGTAGATCATGGCGAAACCGTACGAGCGGCCTGACAAGCAAAAGAAGAACAAGAAGGGCCCCACGAAGGGCTCCGGCGGGCAGCGTCGCCGCGGCCTGCGCGGCAAGGGCGCGACCCCGAAGGCGGAGGACCGTGTCTACCACGCCGCCCACAAGCGCAAGCTGGATCGGCAGCGCCGCGCACAGGGGCGCCACGACCGAGAGGTCGCCGACATGGTGGTCGGCCGCAACCCGGTAGTGGAATGCCTCAAGGCGAAGGTGCCGGCGGAAGCGCTGTACGTGGTCGCTGGTACCGGCCACGACCAACGGCTGAGCGAGGCGGTCGGCATGGCCAACTCCAAGGGCATCCCGGTGCACGAGGTGCCGCGCCAGCAGCTCGACGCGATGACCGGCAACGGCATGCACCAAGGCATCGGGCTGAAAATCCAGCCGTACAAGTACGCCGACTTTGGCGATTTGCTCGAGTCCGTGGACGGGCCAGGCATGTTCGTGGTGCTGGACAACATCACCGACCCGCGAAATTTGGGCGCGGTGATCCGCTCGACCGCGGCGTTCAGCGGCAACGGCGTGATCATCCCGGAGCGCCGCTCGGCGCAGGTTACCGGCGTGGCCTGGAGGACATCCGCCGGCACCGCGGCGCGGCTGCCTGTGGCGCGCGTGACCAACGTGACCCGTACCGTCAAGCAGTTCAAAGACAACGGCTACACCGTGGTCGGCCTCGATGCGGGCGGCGAGCACACTCTGGACACCTTCGACCAGGCCACCGACAACGTGGTCATCGTCGTCGGCTCCGAGGGCAAGGGCATCTCGCGCCTGGTGCGCGAAAACTGCGACGTGATCATGTCCGTGCCCATGGAGGACTGGGTGGAATCCCTCAACGCCTCCGTCGCGGCAGGCGTGGTGCTAAGCGAGTTTGCTAGGCAAAGAAGAACTCGCGGATAAGCTCCCCGCCGGTAGGGGACTTCGGGTTGTGGCCCAGCCGCGGGTCGAGGTCCTTGTTCACCGGCACCATGTGCCCGGCACCCTCGAGGGAGACGAGGCGGACCGGGTGCTCGCCGGTCCAATCGTCGACGCGGAGCTTTTCGCTTGTCGACGTTACGTGGCCGGTGCAGCCGTTTAAGTTCGCAAAGAACTCGGCGGAGTCGAGGGCGGACCGGGTTTCTCCCCGGTTGTTGCCGCCGATGCCGGCCACGCCGCCTTTGTAAGGCACGAGCTTGTCATTTGTGCCCTGGACGGCCAGAAGCTTCGTCGGTTGGTAGTTGTCGGTGGTGGTCAGCGTGTTGTCGGCGGTTGGCATCGACGCGCCGAAGGTGGCGGCGCCGGTGAGCAGCCCTGGGGCGTCGAAAAGCAGGCGCATAATCATTTGCCCGCCGTTGGAGAAACCGCAGCCGATCACCGTGTCGGCGCTGTAGTGTTCGACGAGTTTCGTGAGGAAGCCGACGTCGTCGATGCGCATGCGGCGCGCATCCTCGTTGAAACCTGCGCGCAGGTCGTTGAAGTGGTGCTTGATGCCGTCCGGGTAGACCACGGTGGGGCCGAGGCCCTCGAAGGTGCGGTCGGTGAAGTTGCGCAGCACGTTGCCGGACTGCAGCGAGCCGTGCAGGACCAGAAGGAGGGCGTTGGTCGTGCCTTCGATCTCGATCCAGCGACGCTCGTGGCCCTGGTGGACTAGCGCGTGGCGCTCCATGCTTCCCTTTCGTCGGCGAGTTGGGTGAGCAATTGTGCCATGGCGTCGACGTCGGGTACCCGGCGGGTGGCCCGCGACGGTTTTGTGCCGACTTTGATGCCGAGGTCGGTCTCATCGAGGACCGCCATGGCGTGCTCGTCGGTGTCGTCGTCGCCGGCGAAAATCGTCCTGTCGAAGTCCTGCTTGTAATCGTTTAGCCAGGTGCCTTTGGTAATCGACACCGCAGAAAACTCCACCACGTTGTGGCCCTGAGTCTTCGGGTGGCCATGGGTGTCGATGGCGTTCGCGGCGGCGAGGATGGTTGCCGCGACGTCGCGGTCGTGGACTTGTGCCACGTGGAGGACGCGCTGGTACGGCTTGACCTCCACGTAGGCGCCGTCGGTGGCGAGGGTGTTGAGCTGACCCTCGATGCTGTCCAGGTAGGCGCGGTCTTCCTCTGCAAGTTTTGGCCCCGGCTCCGCGCCGTGGGAGCCGATCAGGGTGACGGGTAGGTTTTGCGGGAGGACCTTCTTGATGCCCTCGACGTGGCGGCCGGTGAGGATGGCCACCTCGGTGTCGGGCAGCGCCGCCAATCGACGGATGGCTGCCTCCGCGGCCGGGTGAATGCGGACCGCGTACGGGTCCGGGTTGAGTTCTGCGAGCGTGCCGTCGAAATCCAGGCAAACCAGGAGCCTCATCGCATCAACCTCAGGGTTTCGCCGCTGTCGGCCACGAGGATCATCTCAAAATCGGCGGGGTGGGACACCTGGAAGGTTCGGTTATCGGTGAGGAGATGTTCCAGTTGATCGTGGGTGTGGCGGGCCCAGCCGGAGCAATCGCCCGGGTCGCCGAGTGCGATGTTTTCCAGCGTGATGGTGTCTTCGCCCTCGAACGAGCCGGACACGTCGGCGCAGCCGGTGGTGCCGGAGAACCTTTGGTCGTCGATACGCACGCGCGCGATCGACGCCTCAGTGGCGGGCTGGTCCTCGCTGGTGCGCAGCGAGACAACCTGCCACGTGGGAGCGGGCGCGCAGGCGGCCAAGGCGAGCAACGGCGCGATAGCTACGGCGCGCTTCACAGCTCCTCCAAGAAAGATTTCGCCCACGCGGCCACATCGTGCTCCATCACCCAATCATGCATGTGGCGCATGCGCGCAGGGTCCGGGTCGGTCGCCTCGAGGATCGCCTCCTTGACGGACTCCAGGTCAAACGGGTTGCACAGGTACGCCTGGTCGAGCTCCACGGCGGCACCCGCGAACTCGGAGAGCACCAGCGCGCCGTCCGCGTCCGGGTGGGCCGCCACATACTCCTTGGCCACTAGATTCATGCCGTCCTTGAACGGGGTGACCAGCATGATGTCCGCGGCGGCGTAAAAGGTGCCCAGGTGCTCTTTCGGCACGCTGCGGTGAACGTAGTGCACGATAGGCCGGCCCACCTCGCCGAAGCGGCCGTTGATGCGGCCGATGGCCTCTTCGACCTGCTTGCGGGTGGTGCGGTAATGCTCGATGCGCTCACGCGACGGAGTGGCGATCTGGACAAAGGCGATGTCGGAGAGCTTGCCCTCCTCCAGCAGTGACTCGATGGCCAACAGGCGCTGCAGGATGCCCTTCGTGTAATCCAGGCGGTCCACTCCAAGAAGGAGGTGCTTCGGGCTGCCGACGGCGCTTCGCAGCGCCTCGACCTGCTCGTTTGTGGCGGCAGCGATCTCCCCCGAATCGATGGAAATGGGGAAAGTGCCGGAGCGGATCTCCTCCGTGAGCAGGCGGAAGTTGTCCTCGTCCGTGTGGCGCTGAAAGCCGATCAGATCGCAGCCTTTCAGCCCCTCGAGAATCTCGTCGCGCCACGGCAACTGCTGGAACAACGCCGGGGCGGGGAAGGGGATGTGCAGGAAAAAGCCGATGGTCACGTCGGGACGGAGTGCTTTGAGCATCCCCGGGACGAGCTGCAGTTGGTAGTCCTGCACCCACACGGTGGCGTCTTTCGCTGCAGCTTTCGCGGTCGCCTCCGCGAACTTGCGGTTGACTGCGACGTAGCGGTCCCACCAAGCCTGGTTGTACTCCGGCTGAACAATCAGATCGTGGTAAAGCGGCCATAACGCGGAGTTGGAAAAGCCCTCGTAGAAGCCTTCAAAATCATCCTTGTCGAGCGCGACTGGCAACAGCGAAATGCCACCGAACTCGAACGGCTCAAGCGTTTCCCCGATGGTGCCGGGCCAACCCACCCAGCAGCCCTCCCGGGCGCGTAAAACCGGGGCAAGGGCGGCGACGAGGCCGCCCGGGGAGACCTCGTAGTGGTCTCCCACCTTGTCCACCGGCAGGCGGTTCGCCACAACGACGAACTCGTTGTCCCCCATTTATGCCTTCTTGGCAGTCTTCTTCGTCGACTTTTTGGTGGCCTTCTTGCTTGCCTTCTTCGTGGTCTTTTTCTTGGTGGCCTTCTTGCCTGCCTTCTTCTTCGTGGCCTTCTTCTTCGTGGCCTTCTTTTTGGTGGCCTTCTTCGGAGCTTCCTCCTCGGCCTCCTGCTCCAGGTCCTCCACGTAGCGCTTGTACACGAAGCCCTTCGGGGCAACCCCCAACATGGACATCAGGGTTACGCCGTCCAGGAAATCCTCGGCGTACGTTGCCACGATCCGACGGGCACCCGAAGCCGTCTGCTCCTCAACAGCGTGCATCGCCTCGGCGGTAGGGCGCGAATCGGTGATCTTAGGTGGCACTACGTTCTCCTTCTTCCATCAGGCGTCAAGGGCTTTCATCCTACGCGATGAACTTATCTGCGTCGCCGCACCCTGAGCAGCTGCTCGAACGTGAAGCGGCCGGCGCGCTTGAACGCTTGGTACGGCACATACAGTTGCGGCCGGCGGATGCGGCGCGCAACCCACTCGCCGAACACCACACCGGCGGCCAGGGCCATGCAGGTGCCAATGGCGTTGAACAAATTCATCATGCCCAGCAGCATCTGCTCGTTCATCAACGCGTACATGCCGCGGTAAATCCACGAGCCGGGCAAAAACGGGGTCACGCCCGCCACGGCCGTGATCACCGGGTTGATCAAAAACCGGCGGGAAATCAGGCCGCCGACAAGTCCCACCACAATGGCGCAGGCTGCGGTCGCCGACAGCCTGCCCAGGCCGAATGGCGCGAGGAGGATGTAGTAGCAGGCGGAGCCGAGCGCGGCGGTGACAATGGAAAGCATGATCGCGGCGCGCTCCGCGAAACAGCACACGGCAAAAGCGGCTGCAGCCATGCCGCCGCCGACCACGGTGAGCAGCGCATTCGAATACGCGGCGCTGCCGGGGAGAAGCTCAATCGGCGGCAAGGGCATTCCCACCATCTCTGAAACCGCCACGCCGCTGGCCACGCCGGCCACGATGCCGCCGGTGTTCAGCATGGCGGAGAAGAAGCGTGCGGAAGCGTTGAGGGGGGAGCCGGTCACGCCGTCGAGAAGCGATTGCACAAGCGTCAGACCCGCGAGAAGGACGATGATGCCCGTCGCAATCAGCTGGCTGGGCACAATTGTGCGGCCGATCGACGCGGAGAAGTCGTACGTGATTGCTGCTGGCACCGTGGCGAGGAAACCGCCGATGACGTTGTGGAAAAACGCAGGCAGGCCGCCGCGGGAAAGCAGCTTGTTGAAGCCCATGATGAGAAACGCGGTCAGGCCGCCGACGGTCATCATCAGTAGGTCGCCGCCGAGCAGCATCGCCACGAAGAAACCCATCACCGTCCAGCCGGCGAGGTTGCGGGTGTTGCGGTGGGGGATCGGCGAGGTGTCGATGTCATTGAGGATCCGCTCCGCCATTTCCGGCGGGGTCGCGCCGGAACGGATCGAGCGGATCAGGCGGTCCACTTCCTGCAGTTTGTGGTAGTTCTCGCTGATCATTGTGACCACGCGGAAGACGTTCACCGGGGTGCGCTGGTCCACGCCGATGATCGTGTTGAGCGTGATCGTGTTCACGGTGATGGACACGTGCACATAGTGCAGGCCGTACGAGGAACACACCGTATGGATCTGCTTCGCCGCATCCGCAGACGTCGTCGCGTTCGCAATGAGGATCTCCCCGATGCGCGCGGCGATGTTCATCACCGCCGCGACCTCGGCGGGATCCGCCAGGTTAATGGGCGCGAGGACGGACGGCGGCGGGGACGTGCGGGCCTCGTCAATCGTTGCCACACGCTGCCGCGAGCCGGAGATCCTCTCCCACAATGAGCTACCTTCTGTCACACGTTCACACTATCCGTTGGCCAGTTATGTCGCAGGTGCGGGGCGTGTGTAAGATCTTGCTGCACTGCTGGAGTGGCGCAATTGGTAGCGCAACGGTCTTGTAAACCGTAGGTTGCGGGTTCAAGTCCCGTCTCCAGCTCCAATTCTTTTGTGGGGGCTTGTCGTGCGGGGAGACATTTCGGGGGAAGTCCGCTAGGGCCATTCAGTGGACATACAGGAAACGTGCAGACTTGTGCGGTTTAATCGCTCTATCTTGTTAGCAATACGGAATTTGCAACGCAGAATTTTGCAACGAAACGGAAAGTGATTGTCATGGCAGAGAACTCGCAGAACCTGAAGGTGCTCGTCGTCGACGACGAGCCGAACATCGTGGAACTGTTAACTGTTTCCCTGAAGTTCCAAGGGTTCGAGGTGGAGACCGCAAACTCCGGTCCCGCAGCCATCGAGCTCGCCCACTCTTGGAAGCCGGACGCCTACATCCTCGACGTGATGATGCCGGAGATGGACGGCTTCGAGCTGCTAAGCAAGCTGCGTGCCGAAGGCCTGGACGCGCCGGTGCTCTTCCTCACCGCGAAGGACGCAGTGGAAGACCGCATCCACGGCCTCACCATCGGCGCGGACGACTACGTGACCAAGCCGTTTTCTCTTGAAGAGGTGATCACGCGCCTGCGCGTGATCCTGCGCCGCGGCAACGTCAGCGAAGATTCCAACGAAGACAGCACCCTGCGCTACGCGGATCTCACGCTCAACGACGATACCCACGAGGTGACCAAGGCCGGCGAGATCGTGGAACTGTCGCCCACCGAGTTCAACCTGCTGCGCTACCTTATGCTCAACGCCGAGGTGGTGGTGTCCAAGGCGAAGATCCTGGACAACGTGTGGCACTACGACTTCGGCGGCGACGGCAACGTGGTCGAGTCCTACATCTCGTATCTGCGCCGCAAGGTCGACACCGGCGACGTGCAGCTGATCCACACCGTCCGCGGTGTCGGCTACGTGCTGCGCACCCCGCGTCAGTAGTGCAATGTCCTATTCGGTGTTAACGGCGCCGTCGAAAAAGCCGCTCAAGCGGCAGCTTGTCGCGGTGGTGATGGCCGCATCGACGATCGGCATCGCGCTGAGCTCGGTGCTGATCTACTTTGTCATGCGCTACTTTCTGGTCGACCGAGCAGACGACCAACTGCGCGAAGGCATGGCAACGTGGGCGCAGCAAACACCCGCCTGGCAGTTCAACATCCTCAGCCTGCCCAGCGAGTTCAACCAAGCCACCCTGTACCCCGGCCACGACCAGCTGGTGCCGCGCAGGGGATCGGTGAACCCGCCGGACTACTCGAAGGTGGAGCGCCTCGACCACCCCACCACCATTCCCTCCGTCGACGACAAAGTCCAAGGTGTGAAGTGGCGGGCGATGGCGCACCAGCAGTCCGACGGCACTGTGCAGTACGTGGCTAAGTCGCTGGAAACCGAGGCGAAGATGCTTCGCGCGCTCGCCTGGGTGGAAGCCGGGGTCGGTGTGCTGGCGCTGTTCGGCATCGGCGTGGCCGCGAACTACATGGTGGCCCGTGCGCTCGCGCCGCTGAAGATCGTGGAGAACACGGCGTTGGCTATTGCGAACGGCGAGACGGACAGCCGTGTGCCCGCCTGGCCGCGTGAGACTGAAGTGGGCAGTTTGTCCTTCGCCATGAACACCATGGTGTCGAAGTTGCAGGACTCCCTGGATAACGCCCGCACCCAAGAGGAACAGATGCGCCGCTTTGTCGGGGACGCCTCGCACGAGCTGCGCACACCTCTAACCAGCGTGCGAGGGTACACGGAGCTGTACCGGAAGGGGATGGCGAACGACCCGGATATGGTCCTGGGCAAAATCGACGAAGAGTCCGCCCGCATGCAGCTTTTGGTGGAGGACCTGCTGGCGCTCACCCGCGCCGAGGGCGCGCGCCTAGAGAAGAAACCGATGGACGTGCTGGAGTGGGTGCTGTCCGCGAAGAGCACCGTCGATGCCGCTTTCCCGGACCGCACCGTGGAAGTCGTCACGGACACCCCGGATGTCGCCCAGGTCAACGGGGATCCTGACCGCCTGCACCAGGTGCTGGTGAACCTGATCACCAACGCCTACAAGCACGCCGGCCCGGACGCGGAAGTCACCGTGACTATCCGCAAGAACCTCGACCGCGTTGTCATCGACGTCGCCGACAACGGCCGCGGCATGGAGGCCAAGGACGCGGAGCACATCTTCGAGCGCTTCTACCGCGCCGACACCTCCCGCAACCGCGCCACCGGCGGTTCGGGGCTGGGCCTGGCCATCACCAAGTCCCTCATTGAGGCGCACCACGGCACCGTGAAAGTGACCACCGCGCCGGGGGAGGGCTCGACGTTTACTATTTCGCTTCCTGCGCTCTAAGAGCTTCTCTGATGGTGTCCGCGGCGGCGTCCATCTTCTCCGCGTCGGTTTCATCGTGGCGCATCGCGGTAGAGAGCGTGTAGCCCGACATGTCGTTGGCGGGGAACACGTGGATGTGGGCGTGCGGCACCTCGAAGCCGGCGATGAGGTAGCCGGCGCGCTCTGCGTTGAACTTCTCCACGATGACCGCGCCAATGTTTTGGGCGACCTCGTTCATGTGCGACCACAGCTCCGCTGGGATGTCGGTCCACTTGTCGATCTCTTCCACCGGCACGACCAGCGTGTGGCCGTAGGCGACGGGTTCGATTGTGAGGAAGGCTGCGACGGTGTCGTCCTGGTACACGATGCGGCCCGGGATCTCGCCGGCGATGATCTTGCTGAATACGGTGCTCATGCTTATCGACGCTACCGGTAAATTGGGGCGCATGCGCATCCTTGTCATCGGTTCGGGCGGCCGCGAACACGCCCTACTCAACGCAATGCAAGGCCACGAACTTACCGTCGCACCGGGTAACGCGGGCATGTCCCGCTTAGCGACGGTACGGTCCGTCGACGTCGCCTCCCCGGACGAGATTGTGGCGCTGGCCCGCGACATCGACGCGGAGCTTGTGGTGATCGGCCCGGAGGTGCCCCTGGTTGCGGGCGCGGCCGACGCGCTGATCGAAGCCGGCGTGCCGGTGTTCGGCCCGACGAAGGCCGCGGCGCAGCTCGAGGGGTCCAAGGCCTTTGCCAAGGACGTCATGGCCGCGGCGGGGGTACTCACCGCGTCGGCGACCCGCGTCGAGAAGACGTCGGACGTTGAGACCGCGCTGGACGAGTACGGCCCGCGCTACGTGGTCAAGGACGACGGCCTGGCAGGCGGCAAAGGCGTGGTGGTCACCGAGGACCGCGCCGAGGCGAAAGCGCACGCGGAAGCGGTGCTGGCGACCGGCAACCCGGTACTGTTCGAATCCTTCCTGGAAGGCCCCGAGGTCTCGCTATTCTGCCTCGTGGACGGCGAGACGGTGGTGCCGTTGCTGCCCGCGCAGGACCACAAGCGCGCCTACGACAACGACGAGGGCCCCAACACCGGTGGCATGGGTGCGTATGCGCCGCTGCCGTGGTTGCCGGAGGATGGCGTGCAGACAATCGTGGACACCATCGCGCGCCCGGTGGCGGAAGAAATGGTGCGCCGCGGGACCCCGTACCAGGGCCTTTTGTACATCGGCGCCGCTTGGGGTCCGCAGGGCCCGGCAGTGGTGGAGTTCAACGCCCGCTTCGGAGACCCGGAGACCCAGGCGGTGCTGTCGCTTTTGCAGACCCCGCTGGCGGACGTGCTCCTCGCAGTGGCCCAGGGGCGCTTGGACGAGGTCGGGGAACTGCAGTGGCGCGACGGGTTCGCCGCAATGGTGGTGCTGGCGGCCGAGGGCTACCCGCAGGCTGCCAAGACCGGTGGTGTTGTGAGCGGCGAAGCGTTGAACGATCCCTCGCGGGTGCTGCACGCCGGCACCAAGGAAGAAAACGGTGAGTACGTCGCGGCAGGCGGCCGCGTGCTTGGCGTGGTGGGCCAAGGCGCGACGCTCGAGGACGCCGTTGCGCAGGCGTACCAGATCATCGAAGGTATCGAACTTCCCGGGGCGTTCTACCGCAAGGACATCGCCCGCCCCGCGATTGAGGGTGCCATCTCCCTATGATGAATGCCGTGAAGCCGAATAACGCGAATGTTCTAAGTAACCGTTACGCCTCCCCGGAGATGGCCACCCTGTGGGCCCCGGAGCACAAGATCATCCTGGAGCGCCAGCTCTGGATCGCGGTGCTAAAAGCGCAGCAAGAGCTCGGTGTTTCCGTCGAACCGGGCGCGATGGAAGACTACGAGAAAGTCATCGACCAGGTGGACCTGGACTCGATCGCAGAGCGCGAGCGGGTCACCCGCCACGACGTGAAGGCGCGCATCGAGGAGTTCAACGCGCTGGCTGGCCACGAAGAAATCCACAAGGGCATGACCTCGCGCGACCTGACCGAAAACGTGGAGCAGCTGCAGGTGCGCCGCGCGCTCGAGCTCACCCGCGACAAGGCGATCGCGCTGCTCAAAGCCGTCGGCAACCGCGCCGGCGAGTACAAGTCCCTGGTCATGGCCGGCCGCTCCCACAATGTGGCGGCGCAGGCGACCACCCTGGGCAAGCGTTTCGCATCGGCAGCCGATGAAATCCTGGTCGCGGTGGAGCGCATCGAGGAGCTGTTGTCTCGGTATCCCCTCCGCGGCATCAAGGGGCCGATGGGTACCGCGCAGGACATGCTGGACCTCATGGGGGGCGACGAGGACAAGCTTTCCCGCCTCGAGCAGGGCATCGCGGAAGGTCTCGGCTTTGACCGCGTGTTTGATTCGGTGGGGCAGGTTTACCCGCGCTCCCTCGACTTCGACGTCGTGTCCTCGCTGGTGCAGCTGGGTGCGGGACCGTCCTCGCTGGCCACCACGATCCGCCTCATGGCCGGCAACGAAACCGTCACCGAAGGCTTCAAGGAAGGCCAGGTCGGCTCATCCGCCATGCCGCACAAGATGAACGCGCGTTCCTGCGAGCGCGTCGGCGGCTTCCAGGTCATCCTGCGCGGCTACCTCACCATGGTGGCGGATTTGTCCGGCCAGCAGTGGAACGAGGGCGACGTGTTCTGCTCCGTGGTGCGCCGCGTCGCGCTGCCGGACGCGTTCTTCGCCATCGACGGCCAGCTGGAGACCATGCTCACCGTGCTCGACGAGTTCGGGGCGTTCCCGGCCATGATCAACCGTGAGCTGGACCGCTACCTGCCGTTTTTGGCCACCACCCGCATCCTCATGGCAAGCGTTCGCGCAGGCGTCGGGCGCGAGACGGCGCACGAGGTGATCAAGGAAAACGCGGTCGCCATGGCGCTGGACATGCGCGAGCGCGGCGCGGAGCAGAACTTGGTGGAGCGTTTGGCCACCGACGAGCGCCTGCCGTTGGATCAGGCTCAGCTGGACGCGGCGTTGGAGGACAAGCACGCCTTCATCGGCGCGGCCGAGTCCCAGGTGGATCGGGTGCTCGCGAGGGTGCAAAAGCTTGTCGACGCGCATCCGCAGGCCGCCGCCTACACCCCGGGCGACATCCTGTAGCGCTTACTGCCAGGTCAGGGTGGCGTCGCGGGATTTGAGCTCGACGCCCCGGCCGATGATTCCTGGGTCGGCACTGCCCTCCCAGGAGGCCACGAAGCCGGTGTAGGTTTCGTTTGCTTCGAGTTCGCCGGTGTAGCCGGTGATGTCCCAGTCGCCGCAGTAGCTGGGGTCGGCCACGTTGGCGGCGAGGTCGTTGTCGATAGGCAAAAGCTCCGGCAACGCAACCGTGACATCCATGGGAAACTCGCCGATGGCAACCGGCGTGAAGCTGACGGGGAAGCACACGATGGAGCGGGCGTGCTCGGCGCTGCGGGGCGCGCGGGTGGTGGTCGGCTCGTCCACCGTGACCTCCCACTGCACCGGCACGTGGTAACGAACGTCCTCGGTGAGGATTTTGCCGGTCTGGCCGAAACGGAATGTGGCGCCATCGCGCGAAGGATAGAAATCCGGCATCTCTCCGCTGAACTCCGAAGGTGCGGTGCACGCTGCGAGGATAAGCGGGAGGAGGACAACGGTAGCGCGGTTTTTCACGGCGCATATACTAGCGCGCATGCGTCCAGAGCTTTCAGATTACTCACACATCTCCGGCGGCAAGGTTCGCGAGATCTACGAGGTGGATGAGCAGACCCTGCTCATGGTCGCGACAGACCGCATCTCCGCCTTCGACTTCTCCCTCGAACCGGCGATCCCGGACAAGGGGCGGATCCTCACCGCTACCTCCATGTTCTTCTTCGACCTGCTTTCCGACGTGCCGAACCACCTGGCCGGCCCGATCGACGACGAACGTATCCCCGAAGACGTCCTCGGCCGCGCCATGGTGGTGAAGAAGCTGGACATGGTGCCGTTCGAATGTGTGGCCCGCGGCTACCTCACCGGCTCCGGCAAGAAGGAATACGACGCCACCGGCCGTGTTTGCGGCGTGAAGCTGCCCGAGGGGCTGACCGAGGCGTCCAAGCTGGACGAGCCGATTTTCACCCCCGCCACCAAGGCTGAGCAGGGCGACCACGACATCAACGTCACCTTCGAGCACATGGCAGGAAAACTCGGCGCGGACCTTGCTACGCGCCTGCGGGATGCCACGCTCGAGGTATACCGCCGTGCCGCCGACTACGCGGAGACCAAGGGCATCATCCTCGCCGACACCAAGCTCGAGTTCGGTCTGGACGAAAACGGCGAGCTCGTGCTCGCCGACGAAGTGCTCACGCCCGATTCTTCCCGCTACTGGCCCGCCGACAACTACGAAGAAGGACGCAGCCAGCCCAGCTTTGACAAGCAATACGTGCGTAACTGGCTCACCGGCCCGAAGTCCGGCTGGGACCAGGAGGAAGGCACCACGCCGCCGGAGCTGCCCGGCTCCGTCGTGGAGGCCACCCGCGACCGCTACATCGAGGCGTACGAGCGCCTTTCTGGCCGCCGCTTCTCCGAATGGCCGGGGGAGCACGCATGATCCCACCCGTAGCTTCGATGCGCCCGATTGTCCGCAAGTTTCACGGCCGCGAGTTCGTGGACAACTACGAGTGGCTGCGCGACAAGGACAACCCCGAGGTCATCGCACACCTCGAGGCCGAAAACGCCTATACGGAGGAGAAAACGTCCGCCTGGTCTGGGCTGGTGGACGACGTCTACGGCGAGATCAAATCCCGCATCAAAGAGACCGATATGTCCGTGCCGCAGCGCCAGGGCGACTGGTGGTACTACGGCCGCACCATCGAGGGCAAGGACTACGGCATTTCGTGCCGCGTCCCGACCGGCGACGAGCCCTGGACCCCGCCTGAGGTCACCGAGGACATGCCGGGGGAGCAGGTGCTTCTCGACATCAACGAGCTCGCCGCCGGGCACGAGTTCTTCGCACTCGGGGCATCGTCCGTGTCCACATCCGGGCGCCTGCTCGCGTACTCCTTCGACACCGAAGGCGACGAGCGCTTCACCATGCGGTTCAAAAACCTGGACACCGGCGAACTGCTCGACGACGAACTTCAGGGTCTCTTCTACGGCGCGACCTGGGCGGGCGAAGACTACCTGTTCTACGTCCGCTGCGACGACGCCTGGCGCCCCCACCAGATCTGGCGCCACAAGCTGGGCACACCCGCTGCCGAAGACGTGCTGGTGTACGAGGAAACCGACGAGAAGTTCGGCGTCGGCGTGGGCGCGGACCGCGCGGAACGCTTCCTCATGATCATCGCGTCATCGTCGTTGACCTCCGAGTACCGCGTGCTCGACCTGACTGACCCTACCGGCGAGTTTGAGGTGCTGTGGGAGCGCGAAGCGGGCATCGAGTACCACCCGGACTTCTGCGTCGTCGACGGTAAGGAGCAGTGGGTGGTCACCCACAACGCGCACGGGGCGAACTTCTGCGTGGCGACGACCCCGGTCGGTGCTGTGCCGCCCCTGCGGGAGCTGCCCGTGCTGGTGGAGCACTCCGAGACCGTGCGCATCGAAGGGATCGACACTTACCGCGATTTCTTGTTCATGGCCTACAGGCGCGGCGGGATCCCGCAGCTGGCCGTGGCAACGCTCGACGGCCGATTCGGCGAGTTCAAAGAGTTGGAGTTCTCCGAGGAGCTCTACACCGTGGGCCTCGGCGGCAACCCGGAGTGGGACGCCCCGGTGGTGCGCATTGGCTATTCTTCCTACACCCAGCCCTCGCAGGTGTTGGATTACACGGTCGCGACCGGAGAGCTGACCCTGCTGAAGGAAAAAGAGGTCGAGGGCGGTTACAACCCGGACGAGTACGAGGCTTACCGCGAGTGGGCAACCGCCGCGGACGGGGAGCAGGTGCCGATTTCGGTGGTGCGCCGCAAGGGCGTCGAAGGCCCCGCGCCTGCCCTGCTGTACGGCTACGGCTCGTATGAGGCATCCACGGACCCCGGGTTTTCGGTGGCGCGGCTGAGTCTGCTCGACCGCGGCATGGTGTGGGTGTGCGCCCACGTGCGCGGCGGCGGCGAGATGGGCCGCGCGTGGTACGACAACGGCAAGATGCTGCACAAGGCAAACACGTTCACGGACTTCATCGCGTGTGCGGACCGCGTCGTGGAGCTAGGCCTGACCACCCACGAGCAGCTGGTAGCCGAGGGTGGCTCCGCAGGCGGCCTACTCATGGGCGCGGTGGCGAACATGGCGCCAGAGAACTTCGCCGGCATTCTCGCGATCGTGCCGTTCGTGGACCCGCTGACCTCCATTCTGAAGCCGGAGCTGCCGCTGACGGTGGGCGAGTGGGAGGAGTGGGGCGACCCGTTCCACGATCCCGAGGTGTACGACTACATGGCGAGGTACGCCCCGTACGAGAACATCGTCGCGCAGGACTACCCGGACATTCTTGCGGTGACAAGCTTGAACGACACCCGCGTGCTCTACGTCGAGCCCGCGAAGTGGGTGGCCAAGCTGCGTGAGGTGGGCACCGCAGGCGAGATCCTGCTGAAGACGGAGATGTCCGCAGGCCACGGTGGTGTGTCCGGCCGTTACGCAAAGTGGAAGCAGACCGCGTTCGAGTACGCGTGGACGCTGGTGAAAGCCGGGGCGGTTTAACCGTCCGGTTCGAATAAGGCAGGGTCCGGCGGGCGTTTTGGGTTGCCGCCGTGCCGCGCCCTCACTTTCTTCGTGAGCCTCTGACCAGGTGAATTGCGGTACTGGTAGGTGCTGGTGTGCCTGGGTGGGTCGCCGTTGGCGGGGTGGTAGTACACGTCGCCGGTGTCGGGGTCGCGGCCGAAGTGGCCCTTGTTGCCGGCGCCGTCTTTGTTGTCGTTGTTGCACATGTGGTGCTCGCGGCACAGTAGGGCCAGGTTGTCGATGCTGGTCAGCCCGCCGCTGAGGTAGGAGTCCAGGTGGTGGGCCTCGAGTTCGACGCCCGGCTTGGTGCAGCCGTTCCATGCGCACACGCTCTGCATCGCCAGCAGCACGAGTTTTTGCTCCACGGAGGCCAGTCGGGTGCGTCCGAGAGAGAGCGGGACACCGGTGGCGGAGTCGAGTTGGAGGATGAAGCTATCTCCTGCAAGGCCCAGGCGGACAATATCGAGCGGAGTGACTGACACCGAGGTGTTGGTCGTGAACTCGGTGAAGGCATCCGCACCCATGAGGTCCTCAAGGGTGAGCGTGACTACCACGGTGCCCACCCCTCCGCGGGATTTTGCGGCGGCGTCGCAGTAACGGTCGAGCACGCTCATAAGTTGGTCCAAGCGGCGCTGGTGCTTGCGGCGGCTGTCCCGCTTCGCGGCGTCCTCGCCTTCCATGTTGGATCCCATGTGGTCGCCGGCGGCGAGGCATGCCTCCAGCTTCGCCCGTGATGCTGCGTCGAGGTAGCCGTTGAAATACGAGCCACCGTCTGCGTCCGGTTCCCCGAACCAGATGCCGCGCTTCTTCCACGCGGCGAGGGGGTCCTTCTTTCCGTCGTAGTCGCGCCCGCGCTTGTTGGCGCGCTTGACCAGGTCGCGGACGAACTTCCGCAGCTCTTCGGCGGTGTGGGATTCGGCCGCCTCCATCGCTTCGGCGAGGATTTCTTCGTAGCCGGGGTCTGCGTGCGCGTTGAGGTCTTTGAGCGCGTCAGTGATAATGCGCTTCTTCTCTGCGTTGGCTTTTTCGGCTGCACGGCGCGCCCGCTCCTGTGCCTCGCGCGCCTTCTTGCGTCGCGCTTGTGCCTCCTGCTCTTTGCGCTCGCGGTCTTCTTCGTCGTCGCTCACTTCCGGCTCAGGCACCTCGGGTTCGCCGTAGAGCTTCCTGCCCTGCTCCAGGAGCGCAAACGCTTCTCGACGAGACAAGCCCAAGCTCCGGGTCAGATACTCCACCGCGTGGTTCGCACCGACAAGGGCGCCCGCGCCGTCCCGGTCGCAGAGGAACGCGAACGCCGCGTCCGCGTTGGACAACAGCGGCAGGCAGGCGTGGAGGCGCTCCATGGCCACGTGGGTGGAGACGAGGTGGAGAGTGTCGGGGTCGCGCATTACGTTGGCGAGCGACCGCAGCCCGTCGACAATTTGGTTGACCGCCTGGTCGAGCACTGCACTCATTGGAGCACCTCCTTTCATTGCACTTGACTTCGCATAGTAGAACCCCGTCCGACACAGCCCCGCCAATATAGAACACCCGTTCTAATGGTGTCGAAAAACTTCACCCGGCGCAGAGTGTTTTGATGTGCGATAATCTCCCCTATGCCTGGGCGCGTGCTTGTCTCCATTTCTTCCATCTTCGACGCGACGTTGGAGGATGTCACCAGCATGGTGCGCGACCTGGACCGCGAGGGGATGCCCGTTTCACTGCTGGTTGCGCCCCACATTGACAAAAAGTGGCACCTTGCCAAGGATGACGGCACCCGCGCCTGGCTCGCCGAGCAGCTCGGCACCCGTGCGCTCATGCTCAACGGCTTCGACCAGCCGGTGCAGGGAAGGCGCAGCGAGTTTGCCAGTTTGGGCGAGCACGAGGCGAGGCTTCGTCTCAAAGGCGCCACGCGTCAGATGTCGGCGCTCGGTTTCGACTTGGATATGTTCGCGCCGCCGCGCTGGCGCATGTCGGACGGCACGTTGAAGGTGCTCGACGAGTTCGGCTTTACCGTCGCTGCCTCCACCAAGGGCATCTACCGCATCAAGCGGGGGGAGTTTTCCCAGGCCCGCAACCTGTCGGTGGGCGAGGGGTACGGCGCCGCGAAGTGGTGGCGCCGCAACGTGATCAAGGCCGCCGAGCGCGGCGCGGAGAAGGGCAACACGATCCGTTTGTCGGTCTCCGGGCGCGAGTTGGGGCAGAAGAAGGTGCGCCGCGACTTCCTCGCAGCCGCCGCGGCAGCGGTAGGCAAGGGCGCGACACCGGCGGACTACAGGGAGTACCGCTAGCCGCGTACCCGGCCGATCACTCGGCACACCAGGTAGATCCCGAACGAGATAAAGGCCACGAACACGCTCACCGGCATACCTGGGGCGAGCGAAAGCACCATCCCGCCTACGGCCGCGACTTCCGCGAACACGATGGACAGCACCACCGCAAGCTTCGGGTTCGCCGTTACCTGAGCGGCTGACGCCCCCGGGGTGATCAGCAGCGACATCACCAGCAACGCGCCGACGATCTGCACGGACTGTGCCGACGCGATGCCCACGAGTACCGCGAACACCAGCGCCATCGTGCGCACGGGAACGCCGCACGCGGCGGCCATCACGGGGTCCGCGGAGGAAAACAGCAACGGCCGCCACAGGACCAGCACGGCGACGGCAACCAGCACCGTTGTGCCTGCCAGCAGCATCACGTTCTGCGCCGACACGCCAACAATCTGGCCGGTCAGCAGCGCCAGCGCCTGGTTCGAATTCCCTGGATACAGGTGGATGAACAGCACGGACAAGGCCATGCCGAAGCTCATGGCCACCCCTACCGCGGAATCCTGCTGGCCCTTCAGCCCCAGCGCCGCCAGCACCAGGGCAGCGACCACCGCACCCGCCACGGCGCCGAAACCGACGTTGAACCCGAACAGCAGCGCCGCGGAGGCACCCATGAGCGCGAGCTCCGAGGTCGCGTGCACCGAAAACGACATCTGGCGCAGCACGATCAGCGGTGCCATCACCCCGGACAACACTCCCAGAAGCGCGCACGCCACAAGCGTCGTCTGCACGAAGTCCTGGCTGAGCAGGTACGAAGTGTCTGCTAAAAACGCACTCACAGGACCACCATCCGTCCGTCAACCTCCACGACGTCCACGCGGGTGCCGTAGAGCTCGCTGAGCACCTCGGAGCGCATAACTTCGGCAACGCTGCCCACCACGTGGCCTTCGGGGCCGAGGTAGAGTACTCGGTCCACAACGCCCATCACCGGGTTGATCGAGTGCGTCACGCACACCACGGCCGCGGGGTGCTCGGCGAGGCGTTGCACGGTGTCGCGTGCGCGGGCGGGGTCGAGGGAGAGCAGGGGCTCGTCGCAAAGCAAAAGCTCTGGGTTCTGCGAGAATGCCTGCGCCTGGCGGATCAGCTGTTGCTGGCCGCCGGAGAGCACCCCCACGCGCCGCTCGGAAAAGGATTGCGCCCCCACAGAAGCCAATTGCCTATCGACGTCCTCCGGTCTCGCCCGCTTTCCCATCGCCAACGCAACAAGGTCGCGCCCGCGCACCGGCAAGTCCTTCGGGAACATGTGCTGCTGCGGGATAAAACCGACCTGCCCGTGGATCGCGGCCGTGCCGGTAGTGAGCTTGCGCGTGCCCATCAGCGTGCCCAGCAGGGTGGATTTGCCCACGCCGTTTGGGCCGAGCACCGCGATGAATTCGCCGGGCTCGACGGTGAGGGTGAGGTCGCGCCAGAGTGGTTCGACGGCGGCGCTGCGAAGCTCAGCGATCAAATTGGCAATTCCTAGTGGTGGTGGCCGGTCGGCTCAGCATGGGCAGCGATGTCGGTGATCTGACCCACGATCTCCTGGAAGTAGTCCAGGAAGTTCTGGCCGGCCGGGGGCGTCTCCCGAATTTCAACAACGGGAACATTATGCGCCTTCGCCGCATCCGCCAACCGCTGGGTGGCGCTGTTGGTGCTCTGCGGGTTCACAACCAGCATGTCCAGCTCGCCGCGCTCGATCTGCTCCAGGAACGCCGCAACCGCCGCCGCGGACGGCTCCTGGTGGTTCAGGCTGGCCTTGACGTATTCCTCGGGCGTGATGTCGTGCAGCTCCGTGCCCCACACCAGGCCGGCCGCGATCGTCTCAGTCATGCCGATGTGCACGTGCGGCACCGCGTTGAGCTTGGATTGGATGTCGCCGATGCGCTGCTTGACGTCTGACGCGTCCCCGCCGGTGCGATCCGCAATGTCCTCTGCGACCTGCAGCACCTTCTCCGGCGCGAACCAGGCGTGCTCGAGCTCGTCCAGGGATTCGGGCATGTGCGCGTGCGCGTGGTCGTGGTCGTGGGCCTCGTGCTCGTCGAGAAGCGGGATTGCGTAGATGATGCGGTCCTGCTCAGCGGCGGTGTAGAGCGCGGAGTCGTACGCGCCGCCGTTTGCCACGACGGTGTCCGCTTCCTTGATGCGCGAGAGGTCCTTCGCGGACGGCTCGTAGTGGTGCGGATCCACCGCATCACCGGTGATGATCGCGTCCACGTCCTCGCCCGTGACCGCCGAGGCCACGTCCGCCCAGACGTTGGTGGTGGCGATCATGTCGCTGCCGCTTGCATCATTGCTTTCCGACGAGCATCCGGCCAGCACCGCACCAGCAAGAGCAGTTGCCGCAATCGCGGCCAGGGGAGAGAAGTGAAAACGATTTCGCATAGGGCTATCCAACCATTACTGGAAACTGTTTTCAATGCAGCGAGCCCCGCCCCGGAAACATTTCCGGGACGGGGCTATCGCTGAATGCCGTGCGGCCTTGCTTGGGGGCTACTTAGAGGAGCCGCCCTCGGTGGAGCACAGCGTGGCCAGCGTGGCAATCGCCGCAATGGCCAATGCTGCGCCAGCGATCGGGGCAGCCTTGTCCATCGGGACCGGCAGCTGCTCGCCAATCTTGTTGAGCTGTTCCTTCACCGGAGCCAGCGCCGGAATGTCCATGGTGGCTGCCAGACCGAGCGGGATCAGCGCCAACAGCGGCAGCGTCATGATGCCCACCGTCGGCAGGCAGCGGTCGCTCGCACTGGAACCCTCGCCAGCCGGGGCGTCGGCGCCATCGGCACCCTTCTCGCCATCCTTGCCCGGCTTGCCGTCTTGGCCATCCTTGCCGTCAGTACCGTCGGTGCCGTCAGCGCCCACGACGCGGCCCAGGTTCTGGGTCTCTCCGTCGGTGTAGGTGGCAATCAGCTCGCCGTCCTCGTTGACCTCCAGGTTCGCGATGCCACGGCCGTTCTCGCCGTCCTTGCCGTCCTGGCCGTCGACGCCGTTCTTGCCGTCGGTTGCGTCACCGGTGACCTTGCCCAGGTCCACAGTCTCGCCGTCGGAGTAGGTGACCATCAGGTGGCCTTCGTCGTTGACCTCGAAGGACTTCACGCCACGGCCGTCCTTGCCATCCTGGCCATCGACGCCGTTCTTGCCTGCGGCGCCGGTGTCGCCCTTGTCGCCCTTGTCGCCCTTCGGGCCCTGTTTGCCGTCTTTGCCGTCGACGCCGTTCTTGCCGTCAGCGCCGTTCTTGCCTGGGGCGCCGGTGTCGCCCTTGTCGCCCTTGTCGCCCTTCGGGCCCTGTTTGCCGTCTTTGCCGTCGACGCCGTTCTTGCCGTCAGCGCCGTTCTTGCCTGGGGCGCCGGTGTCGCCCTTGTCGCCCTTGTCGCCCTTCGGGCCCTGTTTGCCGTCTTTGCCGTCGACGCCGTTCTTGCCGTCAGCGCCGTCCTTGCCTGCGGCGCCGGTGTCACCCTTGTCGCCCTTCGGGCCCTGTTTGCCGTCTTTGCCGTCGACGCCGTTCTTGCCGTCAGCGCCGTCCTTGCCTGCGGCGCCGGTGTCACCCTTGTCGCCCTTCGGGCCCCGTTCGCCGTCCTCGCCGTCCTGGCCGTCGGCACCCTTGACCTCGCCGAGGTTCTCAGTGTCACCGTTGTCGTAGGTGACGACGAGTTCACCGGCGTCGTTGATTTCTGCCTTGACGATGTAGCGTGGCTTCTCCTCTTCAGCCTTCGGCTTCACGTTCACAACGACCTTCACATGATCCACGGACTCGTCCGGGTAGGTGACGGTGATCTCACCCTCCTGGTCGTCGCCGACAGTGTTGGTGTCCGCAGGCTTGGTCCACTCGAACTTCGTGTCTTCCGGCAGCTGATCAGCGTCCTTCACCGTGGTCTTCGCATCTGGTAGAGCATCGCCTTGGGTGACAGTGACGGCCTCGCTTGCCTCCGGAGCAAACTTGTCGGCATCCTTCTCAGCGAGCTTGGTGCCGAAACCAACCTTGACCGGATCGTGGTCGGAGGAACGGAACGGGTTGCCGTAGCCGTAGTACGGGTCGTCGCCGTCGCCGAAGAAGTCTTGGGCGTTGTAGTTGCGACGTGAGTACTCGAACGCAACTGACTCGTCGCCGTTGATGTTCCACACTGCCGAGTCTTGTACGAGAGTCATCGCAGCTTCGTTGGCGAAGACGTGGTCCAGGGAGCCGAGCTGGCCGTTGAACTGGTAGGACTCCTGGGGGAAATCCTTCTCGTGGTGGACGAGCGTGTAGCCGTTACCACGCAGGGTGTTCAACGCGTTTTCCATGGTGTAGGCGTTGAAGTCTCCGACGAGGAAGGTCGGCAGCTCCTGCCAGTCGTCCTGCTTGTCCATGTGGTCGAGCAGTGCCTGCGCCTGCGCAACGCGGACATTGGCATTGTTGCCCTGACCGTCTCCGGTGGCTTTGTCGCCATTGACCACGGAGCCCTTGGACTTGAAGTGGTTGACTACTGCGACGAAGTTTTCATCGTCGTCACGGTTGACGGTGTTGAACTCCTGCGCCAGCGGCTGGCGTGCCATGCGGGTGAAGGCCGGGTCGTCGAAGATGCGGGACTCGCCGACCGGCTCGACCTGTGCGGGCTGGTAGATGAAGCCGACGCGGATGAAATCTTCGGCGGTACCGAGTTCGCTCGGAGACTTCACGTAGTCCCACTTGTTCTCGCCGGCGGCTTCATTTAGCTCTTTAACCAGGTTGGCCAATGCGTTGTCGCGCTGCGCAACATCGCCGGTGACGCGGGCACCGTTTTCGATCTCGGACAGGCCGAGCACGTGCGCGTCGAGCTTGTTAATCGCGGTGACGATTTTAGCCTGCTGGTTTTGGAAGGCCTCCGGGGAGTAGGCGCCGCGAACCTTGCACCGGTTTGTGGCAACGGGATCACCGTTCATATCGTTGTATGACTTGCAGCCGGACTCGTCCTTGCCCAACGAGGTGAAGTAGTTCAGCACGTTAAAGAAGCCGATGGTGTTGTCACCTTCAACGGTGTCCGGCACGTTGTACGACGTTGCGCGGGAATCTTCCCAGGTGATCGGCAGTTCCTCCGCTGTGTTCTTGCCGGTGATCGGCTGCAGCGGCTGGAAGCGCCACTGGTCGAAGGAGTAATCCACCACAACATCGGTTTGGAAGGTCACCTGGTCGCCGGTTCGGATCGACTTCACGCCACCGTCGGAGGTGACAATGTATGGCAGAGGGGTGTTCTTGTCCTTCCTGAAGTAATCGCGGGTTCGGCCGTCGTCGAGGTACACGACCTCTGCCGCCTGCTGGGCATTCATCTCAGCAACCTCGGCCTTGTCGGGAACGATCACGTCGGTCGGGTTGCGGAACGCCTTATCGCCCGGAGCGAGCCCCAGGTCGCCATGAGTGTTCAGCGTGTAATTGTTGGTCACCGTGTAGCTCTTCGGTCGCACGAGCATGCCCTCATAGGGCTCGCGAGCCTCGTCGCCAGCTGGAAGGGCGTCGATTTCGATGGCCTTGGGAGGTTCAAGCGCTTCGTCGAGCGTGCTTAACGACGACACCGTGATCTGCGTCTGGCTGTAGTACTCGCTGACGCTACCGGTGACCTGGACGGAATCGCCGGTCTTCGGGAAGTTCTGGTTGCCGCCCATATAGACGAAGATGCCGTCGGAGGCGTCGCCCGGGTTCTTCGCAGTACCGGTACCTGCGGTCTGGAGGAAGAAGCCGTTCTTGCCACCTTCGTCGTACACCGCCGTGACGACGCCTTCGGTGGTCACCGTCTTACCTTCCAGCGGAGACTTAGCGCTGGTGCCCTGGATCTCAGCGATTGGGGTAATCTCACCCGGTTGCGGCTGCTCAGGCTGAGGCGTTGGATCTGTCGGATCCTCCGGGGTGGGGTCAACAGGAGTCTCGCCAGCATTGCCCGAGTTCTGCGGTGTCGGCTCAGCAACGATGAAGTCATTCGCGTTGTTGTCGGAGTCAACGCCGACCTCCTTGCGCTGCACCGACTCCGAGTTCTTGGTCTTCCCGGCGGGGCTGCCTTCAGAAGGCTTTGCACCGCCCCACCCAACGAGATCGACCACGTTGCTGTTGGAGTCGATAATGCGAGCAATTGCTCCGCTTCCGCCGAAGGTTAGGCCTTTGCCGATTGCGTCGGGAGTCGGCAATGGCTCAGTTCCTCCGTTGCCCTTAGCGCCTTGGATGAGGTAGTACCCCTTCGCCGGGATAGACCCCGAAAGGGTGGCGGAGCCATTGCCAGTATCGGAGGTCGATCGTTGGGTGACAGTCCAGCCAGTCAAATCGATCGGAGCATCGGTCGGGTTGTACAGCTCGACGAAGTCGTGGGTGAACTTGGCACCCGAGTTACCGCCACCGCCGTATACCTCGTTGATGACGACATTGGAACCGTCGGTGGCTGCGGATGCAGTCGGTGCGACGACTGAAACGGTGCCTGCGGCCAACGCGATTGCGAACGCGGCACCGAGGCTCTTGCGGGAAGCGGACATGGAAACCTCTCGGGAAACTCAAGAAAGACGGTTGATAGCAAGAACAAACTAACTGTCCTTCTCAGATTGCGCTCGGCGAGATGGCAGGATTTTCTAAGAATTCACCATTCGTTCACTTTTTGCCGGTCAGCTAGGGTTTCGGGCCGTGTCGGGGCGTCCGATATACTGACGCGCGTACCGCAAAGGTCGATCAACCTCCCGAAACGTGAAGGATTCTCATGGCACGAGTCGTCGTTAATGTCATGCCCAAGGCCGAAATTCTTGATCCGCAGGGTCAGGCGGTGCTCCGCGCACTGGGCCGGATCGGAGTCGAGGGGGTGACCGACGTCCGTCAGGGCAAGCGCTTTGAAATTGAGGTGGATGATTCGGTCTCCGACGCCGAGCTGCAGCGCATGGCTGAAACGCTGCTGACTAACACCGTTATCGAGGACTTCGAGGTTGTGCGATGAGCGCAACTATCGGAGTCATTACTTTTCCAGGCACGCTTGACGACGTTGACGCGCTGCGCGCCGTCCGCCTCGCCGGTGCTGAGCCGCGCCAGCTGTGGCACGCGGACAATGACCTCACCGGCGTGGATGCGGTTGTTGTCCCGGGTGGCTTCTCCTACGGCGATTACCTGCGCTCCGGCGCGATCGCCGCGCAGGCGCCGATGATGGGCGCCGTCGTTGAGGCTGCGAAGAAGGGCATGCCGGTGCTCGGCATTTGCAACGGCTTCCAGATCCTCACCGAGACTGGCCTGCTGCCGGGCGCGCTGACCCGCAACCAGGGCCTGAATTTCCACTGCGTGGACACCTACCTCGAGGTGGAAAACACCGGAACCGCTTGGACCAGCCAGCTGGGCGAGCGTATCTACGTCCCCGCCAAGCACGGCGAGGGCCGGTTCCAGGCCGCCCCGGAGACCATTGAGGCGCTGGAGAAGGAGGGCCGTGTGGTGTTCCGCTACTCGGACAACTTCAACGGTTCCATCAACGGCATTGCTGGCGTGACCAACGAGACCGGCCGCGTGGTGGGCCTCATGCCGCACCCGGAGCACGCCATTGAGACGCTGACCGGCCCGTCCACGGACGGTCTCGGCTTGTTCATTTCCGCCATCGACGCGATTTCGAAGATCGGAGCGTAGAGAAGAAATGACTGTGCACAACGACACCGTCGACAACGCCTTCGACACCCCGGAGCTTGAGCAGCCGTATGCCGAGCTGGGGCTGAAGGACGACGAGTACGCCAAGATCAAGGCGATTCTGGGCCGCAGGCCTACCGACGCGGAGCTGACGCTGTACTCCGTCATGTGGTCCGAGCACTGCTCCTACAAGTCCTCTAAGACGCACCTGCGCTACTTCGGCCAGACCATGACCGAGGAGATGGCCTCGAAGATCCTCGCCGGCATTGGCGAGAACGCCGGCGTGGTGGACATCGGCGGCGGCGACGCGGTGACCTTCCGCGTGGAAAGCCACAACCACCCCTCCTTCGTGGAGCCGTACCAGGGTGCGGCCACCGGTGTCGGCGGCATCGTCCGCGACATCATGGCCATGGGCGCCCGCCCGATTGCCGTGATGGACCAGTTGCGCTTCGGCGCCATCGACGCCGACGACACCAAGCGTGTCCTGCCGGGCGTGGTCCACGGCATCGGCGGCTACGGCAATTGCCTGGGCCTGCCCAACATCGGCGGCGAGACCGTCTTCGACCCGGCGTACGCAGGAAACCCGCTGGTCAACGCGCTGTGCGTGGGCACGCTGAAGGTGGATGACCTCCACCTGGCGTTCGCCTCCGGCACCGGCAACAAGGTCATCCTGTTCGGCTCCCGCACCGGCCTCGACGGTATCGGAGGCGTGTCCGTGCTGGGCTCCGCCACCTTCGAGGAGGGCGAGGAGCGCAAGCTGCCGGCCGTGCAGGTGGGCGACCCGTTCGCGGAGAAGGTCCTCATCGAGTGCTGCCTCGAGCTCTACGCCGCCGGCGTGGTCGAGGGCATCCAGGACCTGGGCGGTGGCGGCCTGTCCTGCGCCACCTCCGAGCTCGCGGCGTCCGGCGACGGCGGCATGACGGTCAACCTGGACAATGTCCCGCTGCGCGCGGAGAACATGTCCGCCGCGGAGATTCTCGCCTCCGAGTCGCAGGAGCGCATGTGTGCGGTTGTGGCGCCGGAGGACGTCGATAAGTTCATGGAGATCTGCGCCAAGTGGGACGTGCTCGCGTCCGTCATCGGCGAGGTCACCTCTGACGAGGATCGCCTCCAGGTGTTCCACAACGGCGAACTCGTGGTGGACGCCCCGCCGTCAACCATCGACGAGGGGCCGGTCTACGAGCGCCCCTACGCGCGCCCGGATTGGCAGGACGGTGTGCAGGGCGGGGGTGACGTCGAGAAGCAAAGCGACATCAAGGACGCATGGCTGAAGATGGTCGCATCGCCCGCGCTGTGCTCGCGCGACTTCATCACGGAGCAGTACGACCGCTACGTGCGCGGCAACACCGTGCAGGCCAAGTACGCCAACTCGGGCGTGCTGCGCATCAACGAGGAAACCAACCGCGGCGTTGCCGTCTCCGCTGATGCGTCCGGCCGCTACACCTACCTCGACCCGAACATGGGCGCGCGCCTCGCGCTGGCGGAGGCGTACCGCAACGTCGCGGTCACCGGCGCCACACCGGTTGCGGTGACCAACTGCCTCAACTTCGGCTCCCCGGAGAACCCCGATGTGATGTGGCAGTTCCGCGAGGCGGTGCACGGGCTTGCCGACGGCTCCGCTGAGCTGGCCATCCCAGTCTCCGGCGGCAACGTGTCCTTCTACAACCAGACCGGCGAGACGCCGATCCTGCCCACCCCCGTGGTCGGCGTGCTCGGCGTGATGGAGGACGTGGAGAAGGCCATCCCGCACGCGCTGCCGTCCGCGGACGAGCAGTACACCCTGATTCTGCTGGGCGAGACCAAGGACGAGTTCGGCGGCTCCGTGTGGCAGGACATCTCCGGCGCGGGCCTGGCCGGCCTGCCGCCGCAGGTGGACCTGGCCAACGAGGCGCGCCTGGCGGAGTTCTTCGCCGGCAACGCCGCCGGCATCGCGGCCGCGCACGACCTGTCCGAGGGCGGCCTGTCGCAGGCGGTGTTCGAGCTGCTGCTCGGCTCCGACAAGGGCGCGAAGCTGAACCTGGAGGGCGTGCACGCGGACGCGTTCACCGCGCTGTTCTCCGAGTCCGCCTCCCGCGTCCTGGTCGCCGTGACCAGCGACCGTGCAGAGGCCGCCGTGGAGCGCGCGACGTCGGCGGGCATACCGGCTGCGGTGCTGGGCGAGACCACCAACGACGGCGTGCTGCGCGTCGCTGGCGAGGAGGTCCAGATGCTGGAGCTCGCCGGTGCGTGGGCTGCGACCATGCCGTCGCACTTCGCGGCCGCAACGGCGCCGAACGCGGCGGTCTAACGGTTCAGCGCGACCACCAATAACGCGTTTGGGGAATGTGGCAATTATTTGCCACATTCCCCAAACGCTTATACGGGTGCGGAAAACTTAGGACGTGCGCTGCGCCGGCGGCAGCGGCTTGACCAGCGGTACCGGCTCGTACTGCCCGCGCAGATCCTTGAGCGTCTGCGTGTGCTCCCACAGCCGCTTGTCCTCCTCGGTCACCGGCGTGAAGTGGCGCGCCGGCAGGGGGTTGCCGTCGATGTCGATGCCGATGTAGGTGAACGTGGCGTGGATGGCGTCCTTCAGGTTTTCGCGCCCGCCGCGCGGGTCGCCGGCGCGCAGGTGCACCGAGGTGTGGATGGAGCGCGAGTCGGTGCGGGTTATGCGTGCATCCACCTCGATCAGGTCGCCGATGTGCACGGGGTGGTAGAAGCGGATGCCGCCGGCGTAGACCGCCACGGTGCGCTCGCCGGACCACTCCATGGTGCAGGCCAGGCCGGCCTCGTCGATCCATTCCATGGCGGTGCCGCCGTGGACGTTGCCGCCCCAGTTCACGTCGGTGGGTTTGGCCATGAAGCGGTGCACGATGCGCGGGGCGGTGGAGTCGTCGGTGTAGGTCTGCGCCTCCATCTCCGACTCGATGGCCTGGCGCAGCCCGATGCGGGACTTCGCGGCATCGGCGACGCGGCGCTCCTCGTCGTTGGTGGGCACGAAAGTGGGCACTGCCATGGACTTGCCGGTGCCGGGGTCCTTGGCCACGAAGACCACGAGGCAGTCGCAGGCTCGGGTGAACACGCCCTCGCGGGGGTCGGCGGAGAGCACCTCGTTGACAATGTGCATGGATGATCGCCCGGTCATGGCGATGCGGGAGCGCACCTCCACGATGTGGCCCGAGGGGATCGGGCGGGTGAAGTGGATGTGCCCCACGTATGCGGTGACGCAGTAAGTGGCTGACCACTGTGCGGCGCAGGCGTAGGCGGCTTTATCGATCCACTCCAGCACGCGGCCGCCGGAGACACCTTGGGCGCCGTGGTGCAGCACGTCGGTGGGGGAGGCCATGAATCGCAGGGTCACGGACGGGGAGCGCTCGGCGGCGACGCGGGTATTCGGCATGGGGCCACCTTAATATGGTGTGTCATGGTGCAGAAACAAGACCCGGCGCTGACACGTGAGGCGATCCAGCAGGTGGCTGGGTGGTTGGAAGGTGGCGAGGCGGAGCCGTCGAGAAGCGAGATTGCGAATGCTTGCCGACGCACCGCGCGCACCCTTGCCGAGGAGCTCCCGGGGCACTCGGTGGAGCTGCGCGTGCCTCCGTTTGTGGCGGTGCAGTGCGTCGAGGGGCCGCGGCACACGCGCGGCACCCCGCCGAACGTGGTGGAGATGAAACCGGAGACGTGGCTGCGGCTGGCTACTGGGCTGGCCACCTTCGGCGAGGAGCTCGAGCGGGGGACTATCGACGCCTCCGGTTCCCGCGCCGCAGAGATCGCCGCTGGCCTTCCCGTGATTGCGCTGCGCTAGGCGGACTCGGATACAGTGAGGGGCGTGTTTACGGAGAGCCCTAAACCAAGTCAGGACTTCGATATCGACAGCGACACCCCGCGCGACGAGTGCGGCGTGTTCGGCGTCTGGGCGCCGGGCGAGGACGTGGCCAAGCTGAGCTACTTCGGCTTGTTCGCGTTGCAGCACCGCGGCCAGGAAGGCGCCGGCATCGCGGTGGGAGACCCGGACAAGCTGGTGGTGTTCAAGGACACCGGTCTGGTCAGCCAGGTCTTCGACGAACCCGCGCTGGAAGCACTGCAGGGCGACGTGGCCATCGGCCACACCCGCTACTCCACGGCCGGGGGCAACTCGTGGGAGAACGTCCAGCCGATGTTCCGCACCTCGCCCAACGGCACGGACATCGCGCTGGCGCACAACGGCAACTTGGTCAACTACCTGGAGCTGCAGAACGAGGCGATTGAGAAGAAGCTCATTTCTCCTACCGGGGTAAATGGCCAGGGCTCGTCCTCGGACACCGCGGTGGTTTCGGCGTTGCTGGCCGATCTGGTCACCGAGGGCAAGACGCTTCTCGACGCCGCACGTGAACTCCTGCCCCGCGTCAAGGGTGCATTCTGTTTCATGGTCACAGACGGCCACACGCTTTACGCCGCGCGCGACCCGCACGGCGTCCGACCGCTGTCGCTGGGCCGCCTCGACGGCGGCTGGGTGGTTGCCTCCGAGACCTGCGCGTTGGACATCGTCGGCGCCTCCTTCGTCCGCGACATTGAGCCGGGCGAGATGGTCGCCATCGACGAGACCGGCGTGCACTCCGAGCGCTTCGCCGAGACGCCGAAGGCGCACTGCGTGTTCGAGTACGTCTACGTGGCGCGCCCCGATTCCGTCATCGACGGCCAGTCCGTCAACGCGTCCCGCATCGAGATCGGCCGCCGCCTGTCCAAGGTCAGCCCCGTGGAGGCGGACCTGGTCATGCCCGTGCCGGAATCCGGCACCCCTGCGGCGATCGGCTACGCGGAGGCATCCGGCATCCCGTTCAAACAGGGCATGATGAAAAACGCTTATGTGGGCCGCACGTTCATCCAGCCCTCCGACACCCTGCGCCAGCTGGGTCTGCGCTTGAAGCTCAACCCGGTGCGCGAAGTCATCGAGGGCAAAAAGCTCGTGGTGGTGGACGATTCCATCGTGCGCGGCAACACGCAACGCAAACTCATCCGCATGCTGCGGGAGGCGGGCGCGGCGGAGGTGCACGTGCGCATCGCCTCGCCGCCGGTAAAGTGGCCGTGCTTCTACGGCATCGACTTCGCCAGCCCCGGCGAGCTGATTGCCAACCACGGCCGCACGGATTCGGAGGAGGCGATCGCCGAGTCCATCCGCACGATGGTGGGGGCGGATTCACTAGCATTCGTGCCTATCGACGACATGATCGCCGCCTCGAACCAGCCCAAGGAAAACCTCTGCGCGGCCTGCTTCACAGGCCACTACCCGCTGGGTCTGCCGGAGGGCAACCCCAACGCCGACCTTGTCCGACGCATCCAGAAAGGTGCAGAAGCCTAAATGAGTACTGAACAGCAACCCGTGTCCTACGAAGCCGCCGGCGTGTCCATCGAGGCCGGCGACAAGGCCGTGGAGCTTTTCGCCCCGCACGCCAAGCGCGCCACCCGCCCGGAGGTCCGCGGTGGCCTGGGCGGGTTCGCCGGCCTGTTCGCGCTGGGCAAGTACAAAGAGCCGCTGCTGGCGGCAGGCTCTGACGGCGTGGGCACAAAGCTCGCTGTGGCGCAGGCGATGGACAAGCACGACACCATCGGCATCGACCTGGTGGCCATGTGTGTGGACGACCTGGTCGTCTGCGGCGCCGAGCCGCTGTTTCTGCAGGACTACATCGCCATCGGCAAGGTCGTGCCCGAGAAGGTCGCCGAGATCGTCTCCGGCATCGCCGAGGGCTGCGTCCAGGCCGGCTGCGCCCTGCTCGGCGGCGAGACCGCTGAGCACCCGGGCGTGATGGACCCGGACGAGTACGACGTCTCCGCCACCGCCGTCGGCGTCGTCGAGGCTTCCGAGCTGCTCGGCCCGGACAAGGTCCGCGAGGGCGACGCCATCATCGCGATGGCGTCCTCCGGCCTGCACTCCAACGGCTACTCCCTGGCCCGCCACGTGCTGCTGGAGCGCGCCGGGCTGCCGCTGGACGCGGAGATAGAGGAGCTGGACCGCACCCTCGGCGAGGAGCTTTTGGAGCCGACCCGCATCTACGCCCTGGACTGCCTGGCACTGGCCGCGGAGTGCGACGTACGCACCTTCTGCCACGTCACCGGCGGCGGCCTGGCCGGCAACATGGAGCGCATCATCCCCGAGGGCCTGGTGGCGGACATGCGCCGCACCACCTGGACTCCGGGCCCGATCTTCCGCACCATCAAATCAGTCGGCCAGGTGCCGGACGAGGAGATGGAAAAGACGTTCAACATGGGCGTCGGCATGGTCGCCGTGGTCAGCCCGGAGGACCGGGACCGCGCCCTGGCGATCCTGGCCGCGCGCCACATCGACGCGTGGGACCTAGGCGAGGTCCGTGCCGCGGACGAGGGCGACACTGCCCGGGCCGTGCTCACCGGCTCGCACCCGCAGTACTAGGCAAAAGGAAAAGCACCCCGCGAGGGGTGCTTTTACGTCGAGGCTGTGGACGTTAGCGGTCGTCGTCCTCGTCGTCCCAGTCCGCGTACTCCGCGTACTGGTCGTCCACCTCAGCCTCGTCGTCGTCCCAGCTGCGTCGCGGGGCCTGGCCTACAAGCTCTCGCTGCAGGGAATCCAGGTCCATTTCAGGAGTGTTGTACTTCAGCTGGCGAGCAACCTTGGTCTGCTTGGCTTTTGCGCGTCCGCGGCCCATGGCGTGACCCCCTTGAGGTGGTTCTTGGGCGGCCTTCTTAAGAGGCGGCCTCATACTTATTTACGATATTTTCCTGTAGGACACTATAGCCTGCTCTCAGGAAAAATGCGCTTCGGGGGGCTGAACAGCACTTATAGCTGGCTCTCAGGTCCGCGCCTGAGCCTATCGACGGCACGGCGCCCCGCATGCTCACCCTCATCCTCCGGCAACGACGACTGGTCCACCGACGCCGCCGTGCCGTCGATGTCCAGCGGGGCCTGCAACGCAGAACGCTTCACCAGCGCGAGCGCGACCGGTCCCTCGTCGGCATCGTGCACCACGGTGCCGAGCCTGCCCACCTTGCGCCCACCGGCGGTGATCTCCGCGCCGATTTCGGGCTCGTTCGGCGAGGAGCCGTCCAGCTGCAGCTTGACCAGCAGGCGCGGGGAGCGGCCCAGGTTCTCCACGCGGGCGACGGTTTCCTGTCCGCGGTAGCACCCCTTTTCTAGGTGCACGGCGCGGATGGCCTCGCCGCGGTTGATCAGGCTCGGGGCCTCGTGCGGGATGGACTTTTCGTCTAGGTCCGCGCGCGTTTCCGGCTCGCCTGCGGCAACGCGGTAGGCGGTAAACGCCATCAGGCCCGCGAGCGGGAACTGGTCGGCGACCTGGCCAATCTGCTGCTTCGGCACCGCGATGTCGGTACGGCCGATCCCGCCCCAGCCGTCGAGGCGGCGGGTGACCACTTGGCCCAGGTCCGGCTCCGCCACCGGCCCCAGGATGGTCAGCACGCCCAGGTCCGGTTCCTCAATGGTCACCTCGGACCAGAACACCATCTTGCGCAGGAAGTCCACGAAGGATTCGCGCTCGTAGGAGGGCAGGTCGAAGTAGTAGACACCGTCTGCCACTGCCACGTCCGCGTGGTGCAGGATCCGCCCCTGCGCGTCCAAGTCCAGGGCGGAGGCGGCGAAGCCGTCGGCCACATCGTCCAACTTCTGCGACAGCAGGTTGTTCAAAAACGCCGGCGCGTCCGGCCCGGAGACGGCAACGACGGCGCGGTGGGAGCGGTCCACCAGCGTCGGCTCGGTAATACGCTGCTCCACGAGGGGGTTGCCGTAGTGCCAGGGGACACCCTTGGCGTCGAGAAGCGAAGGCCCGCGCAGCTCCTGTGCGCCGGGACGTGTCAAAAGCTCCGTTGCGTAACCCATGGACGCCTATCATAGGGGGCACTATGGTTTTTCCCCAGCTAACGCCAGCGCCCGTGATCTACCTTGTGGAGCCGTTCGGCGGCTCGGTGCGGCGCCAGAACCCGAACATGCCGCACGTGTTCTGGGACGACGCGGCCGTCACGCGCGGCGACGGCATCTTCGAGTCCATCCTGGTGCGTGGGGGCAAACCGCAGAACCTGGACAAGCACCTGCAACGCTTCGCGCGCTCCGCGGAACTTTTGGGCCTGCCTGAGCCGGGCCGGGAGCACTGGATTCGCGCGACCGAGGAAGCCGTGGCGGACAACTGCCGCGAGCGCGGGGACGCCCCGGACATCGAGGCCAAGTGCACCTGGACCATGACCCGCGGCCGCGAAACCACCGGGGTGCCCACCGCGTGGATCACCGTGCGGCCGCTGCCGAAAAAGGTGCTGCGCCAGCGCGAACGCGGGGTGAATGTGCTGACCACCCCGCGCGGCTACGCCATCGATCTCGATGTGCCGTGGATGCGCGACGGCGCGAAAACGCTCAACTACGCGCTGACCATGGCCGCGCTGCGCTGGGCGGACGAGCAGGGCGCGGACGACATCATCTACGTCGACCCGGAGACCGGGCGCGTGCTTGAGGGGGCGACTTCGAGCGTGCTCATGGTGAAAAAGGGCGGCCGCCTGCGCACACCAGCCCCCGGGGCGGGTGTGATGGCCGGCACCACTCAGGCCGCCGTTTTTGAGCACGCGGAAAAGCTGGGCTGGAAGTGCAAGACCAAAGACATTTACCTCAACGAGCTATACAAGGCAGAGTCGGTCTGGCTGGTCAGCTCCACCCGCATCGCCGCGCGCGTGAAGCGCCTCGACGGCGAAAAGCTGCCCGCCCCCGACAACGCGTCGGAGATCAGGCAGCTCATCGAAGGCGCGATAGGCTAGCCCGCCACCCGCTTCAGCTCGGCGGACATGTAGGGCACCGACTCGCCGTCGACGACGCGCTCGTCCACCCAGCCCAGGTTGTTGTTGGGCATCAGGCCGTAGAGGCGCTTGCCTGGGCCGTGGGCCGCCGGGCCGGTCTCCGTGGCGATGGTGGAGGCGCTAGTGAGCTGCCATGCGCGCTCGTTGACCAGCCCGCCGTACATGATCTCCACCAGGCCGCGGGAATTGGTCAACGTCACCTCAATCTCGTCCTTAAGCGAGATGCGCCAAAAACCCACCTCGCGCTGGTCCGCGCCGGTGGCGTTGCCCTCGGAGTCCAAGCGCCAGATGCGGGACTCGAAACGCAGGTAATTCTCGCCGTCGTGGGAAACAATGAGCTGCTGGCCAAAGGCGTACTCCTCGCCCTCCGGGTCGGAAGGGTCGTTGGCCTGGCCGGAACCGGACCACACGCCGACGAGCGGCAGCAGGGCCAACAGGCCGTCGTGGAGCGAGGGGCCGTAACGCAGGTTCGCGGTGTCCGCCTCGAGCGGCATGTCCTCAAAACCCAGCTCCGGGATGTTGCGGTGGGCGGTGTTTTTGGACTGCTCCGCCGCGAGGTTCACAGCGTCGTTGCCGTTGAGCTTGTTGTCTTGGACTTGTTCTGGGGTGTTGTTCTGTTCAGTCATGCTTTCCCAGCGTAGACGCTCCCGCCAGCGGCTCCAGATCCGCAGGTTCCACCACGGTGTTTACGCGGTCGCGGGATAGTTCAAACGAACCGCCGCGCAGCTGCACCAAGTCCGCGGGCCCGCCCAGGGGCAGCTCGCGGGTGTCTAGGTCGAAGGTGAACCCGTCCAGCACGGTTTGTTCTTCGCCAGCTGCGACATCGATGAGTTGGCTGGGGCGCATGTGGAACGTGCCGTCGACAAGCCGCAGCGTCACCACCACCGTTGCGGGCTCCCGCGCGCCGGGCACAGTGCCGGTCAGGCGCGCCTCGCTGGCCACGCCGCCGGCGGGGGAGATGTCGTAGGGGTTGGCCATGTCCAGATCGGTGATGCCCAGCAGCTCGCCGAAGCCGACGCCATCCAGGCGGATGCGGCGGCGCACCAGGCGGGCATCTGCGCCGACGACCTCGCCGCGCAGCGCATCCGCAGGGTTGTCCAGCTTCAGATTGAACATCTCCACACTCACGGTGCCCACCCCGGGGCCGGGAATGTCCGCGTCGGTGCGTTTCACGGTGACGCGGGGGACGCGGCCGGTGACGCCCGACCACGCAAACGGCACGGCGCTGACCTCCGTCTCCACGCCCTCGCGCGCGAGACCGTGCTCCACATGCGAGGCCAGCGCGGTGTCCGCGAGCCCGAGGGCTGCGACGAGCGCTACCGCAATCACGGCTGCTTTCTTCACCGCGCCCTCCTTCCCGCACGTAGCCTTGGGAGCCATGACTGCAGATATCCTAAGCGCCCACCTGCCCGGCGACCGCGTGCGACCCTTGCTTGAGGCCGCCGAAGACGCCGATGGCATCGCCGCCTTTTCTGAAAGCTTTGTGCAGGGGCTTGACGACGAGCGCGTGCGCCACACCCACTTCCTGGTCGAAGACGGCGGCGACGTGGTGGCCTGCGCGGGGCTGGCGGAGGACGGCTCCGCGGAGCTGGTCGTGCACCCTGACTTCCGCCGCAAGGGGATCGGCGAGGCGTTGGCGCGCAAAGTCCGTGCGGAAAGCCCCGATGCTGGCCTGTGGGCGCACGGCAACCTTGCGGGGGCGAAGGCGCTCGCGGCGAAACTGGGACTCAGCGTGTCTCGAGAACTGCTGGTGATGGGGATTTCCGCCGACGACATCCCTAGCGGCGGGCCTGAGCTGCCGGGTGGGTTCGAAGCACTGGACTACGTAGGTGCGGTGGAGCGTTGGGGACGGGACGCCGTCGAGAAGCAGTGGCTCGAAGTAAACAACGACGCGTTCTCCTGGCACCCTGAGCAAGGTGGCTGGGACCTGGAGCGGTTACACCGCGCGATGGAAGCCGACTGGTTCGATCCTGCAGGTGTGCAATTGCTGTATGAAGGCGAACAGTTGGCTGGGTTCCACTGGACCAAACGGCACCCGGATGGGACGGGTGAGGTGTATGTGGTTGGGATTGCCTCGCGGCATCGGGGGGAGGGAATGGGGGGACCACTGATGCAGATGGGGTTGAACCACCTTGTTGTAGAGGGATCACCGCAGGTCATCCTCTATGTTGAGGCGGATAATGGTCCGGCCGTGAAGCGGTATTTGCAGCTCGGATTCAAAGTTGATGAAAGTCACGTCGTGTACAAGTAGCCTGGCCTTAACCTGCGAAAACAGTGTGATGGACGGGAGTTCACCAGTTATTCACTTAACTGGCTACCGGCCATTAACCAGGGTTCCGTAGGTTTTCACTTGTGAGTATTCGGACAGTTGCTCCGACACTCGAAACTGACCCGTTAGCACCGGAAAGGTATCCCGTGATCCGTAACTTCAAGCGCACCGCCGCAATCGCTGGCGTCGTTGCCCTCTCTTCCGCTTCCCTCGTCGCTTGCGGCGACTCCGAGGACAACGCAGCTACCGAGGCTGTTGAGTCCGCAACCGAGGCTGTTTCCTCCGACGACAAGGACGGCAAGGACGGCGACGCGAAGTCCGGCGACTACGAGCTGTCCGGCCAGGAAGGCACCCTCGTTGCTGAGGGCGCTTCCTCCCAGCAGAACGCGATGGACTACTTCGCGTCCGTCTACGCATCCGAGGTTCCGGGTGCTCAGCTGGCCTACACTCCGTCCGGCTCCGGCTCCGGCCAGAAGAACTTCATCGCCAACCAGGCTGTCTTCGCTGGCTCCGACTCCCCGCTGAAGGACGACCAGGTTGAGGCTGCTGCAGAGCGCTGCGGCGGCAACGAGGCTTGGCACCTGCCGTTCGTCGTCGGCCCGGTCGCCATCGCCTACAACCTCGAGGGCGTGGACGAGCTGAACCTGTCCATCGACAACATCGTCGAGATCTTCCAGGGCGTCATCACCACCTGGAACGACCCGAAGATCGCAGAGAACAACGAGGGCGTTGAGCTTCCGGACGCTCCGATCAACGTCTTCTACCGCTCCGACGAGTCCGGCACCTCCGACAACTTCCAGAAGTTCCTGGCTGCCGCTTCCGACGGCAAGTGGGAGTCCACCGGCAAGGCATTCCCGAACGCTGTGGGCACCGGCGCCAACGGCTCCTCCGGTGTGGCACAGGAGGTCAACGCAACCGAGGGTGCAATCACCTACGTTGAGGCTGGCTTCGCTGACAAGAAGGCCAACATCGACTTCGGTGGCGGCCCGGTCGAGCTGACCGACGAGGCTGTTGAGAAGACCCTGGACAACCTTGAGTTCAAGACCGAGGGCCACAACATGGTCGTCGACGCCGACAAGCTGTTCAAGACCGACGTCGCTGGCGCCTACCCGCTGGTCCTGACCACCTACGAGATCGTCTGCTCCGCAGGCTACGACGAGTCCACCTCCAAGATGGTCAAGGACTTCCTGAACGTCGCACTGGACAGCCAGGATGAGGAGCTCGCTTCCGAGGGCTTCATCCCGGTCAAGGGTGCACACGCTGAGCGTCTGCGTGAGGCTATCAACGCCATCAAGTAAACGCTGGCAAACCGGCCTCCGCGGTCTTTAACGCCGCGGTAGGCAGATAGACCCCCTCAGATTGCGATCTCGGGGGGTCTCTCTATGCGGAGACGCGGAGCGTGAGCCCCAATTTCCGCCGTCCACAATGATTCATCTTCGAAGGATTCGAGCAAATGGCTGCTAACGATCACCTCGACCGCGGTGCAGGGCCCGCGAACACCACTGATCCTGTAAACCAGAACTCCACGGGCACCACTCTGACCAAGGAGCACGAGGAAAAGGCTCCCCTGACGGGCGAATCCGGCAAAGGTGCCGGCGTGAAGCGCCCCGGCGACCGCGTCTTCGAGTTCCTCTCCACCATCTCCGCAACCCTAATCACTGTGCTGGTCGCGGCGATCGGCATCTTCCTGCTCATCCAGGCCCTCCCGCCCCTGATGCGTAACGACCGTGGCGTGCTGGGCTTCCTCACCTACGGCGGCCAGTGGCAGACGGCGAACCTGGAGGCGATGAAGTTCGGCATTCCGAACATGTTCCTCTCCACGGTGACCATCTCCCTCATCGCGCTGATCATCGCGATGCCGATTGCGCTCGGCGTGGCGCTGTTTTTGTCCAACTACTGTCCGGAGAAGCTGGTTCGCCCGCTGGGCACCCTGGTGGACATGCTCGCCGCCGTGCCGTCGATCGTCTACGGCCTGTGGGGCGCGCAGGTGCTCGGTCCGCTGCTGGGCGACTTTTACAAGTGGGTCAACAGCTGGGGCGGCGACTTCTTCCTGTTCGCCACCTACCAAAACTCCCCGCCGTTCTCCACGGCCCGCAACATGATGACCGGTGGCATCGTCCTGGCCATCATGATTCTGCCGATCATCGCCGCAACCGCCCGCGAGATCTTCGTGCAGACCCCTCCCGGCCAGATCGAGTCTGCACTGGCGCTCGGCGCCACCCGCTGGGAAGTTATCCGCATGACCGTGATCCCGTTCGGCATGTCCGGCTTCATCGCCGGTTCCATGCTGGGCCTGGGTCGCGCACTGGGTGAAACCATGGCACTGTACATGGCCGTGGCACCGGCGAACGACTTCCGCGGCTCCCTGTTCGACGGCGGCACCACCTTCGCCACCGCGATCGCCAACGCTGCCGCGGAGTTCAGCAACCCGGTCTCCGCAGGTGCCTACATCGCAGCCGGCCTGGTGCTGTTCCTGCTGACCTTCATCGTCAACTCGATCGCGCGCGCGATCGTTAACAAGTAAGGAGCGGAAAGCAGAAATGTCTACTGCAGTACCGAATAACGGCTCCTCCGAGGTAGCTATCAAAAACCCCGCTCCGGCACGCAGCTCTCGCGGCACCGGCGAGAGCCCGTTCACGGACATCGCTTCAAGCCGCAAGACCACCAACTCCATCATGGGTGGCCTGATGTGGCTGTGCATGATCCTCGCGCTGATCCCGCTGCTCTGGCTGCTCATCACTGTGGTCTCCCGCGGCCTGGGCGCCGTGATCGACCCGGCCTGGTGGACCCAGGACATGGTCGGCGTCCGCTCCTCCAAGGAAGGCGGCGGCGCACTCCACGCCATCGCCGGTACCCTCATGCAGACGCTAGTTGCGTCGCTGTTTTCCATCCCGATCGGCATCTTCACCGCGATCTACCTGGTGGAGTACTCCAACGGCAACAAGCTGGGCAAAATGACCACCTTCATGGTGGACATCCTCTCCGGTGTGCCGTCCATCGTTGCGGCGCTGTTCGTCTACGCCCTGTGGATTACTATCCTGGGCCAGCAGCGCTCCGGCTTCGCGGTGTCGCTTTCGCTGATCCTGCTCATGATCCCGGTTGTGGTCCGCAACACCGAGGAGATGCTGCGCGTGGTTCCGATGGACCTGCGCGAGGCATCCTACGCACTGGGTGTTCCGAAGTGGAAGACCATCATGCGCATCGTGCTGCCGACTGCGCTGTCCGGCATCGTCACCGGTGTCATGCTCGCCATCGCTCGTGTGATGGGCGAGTCCGCCCCGGTGCTGATCCTCGTCGGCTCCACCCCGACCACCAACTGGTTCAACATGTTTGACAAGCCGCAGTCCTCTCTGCCGCTGTTCATGCTGGACATGTGGAAGTCCGGTGCAACCGGCCCGGCAAACGACCGACTCTGGGGCGCGGCGCTGACGCTCGTGATCCTCGTTGTCACCCTGAACCTGCTCGCACGTTTCGTGGCGAAGCGCTTCTCGGTCAAGAAGTAACCCACCCGCGTTCCCACACCCACCCAGGAGATACCCAGATGTCTACCAAGCTCGAACTCAACGACGTCAACATCTACTACGGCGACTTCCACGCCGTGCAGAACGTCAACATGCAGATCCCGTCCAAGGCTGTGACCGCCTTCATCGGCCCGTCCGGCTGCGGCAAGTCCACCGTGCTGCGCACCCTGAACCGCATGCACGAGGTCATCCCCGGCGCGTACGTGGAGGGCGAAATCCGCCTCGACGGCAACGACATTTACGGCAAGAACGTCGACCCGGTCGCCGTGCGCAACACCATCGGCATGGTGTTCCAGAAGGCTAACCCGTTCCCGACCATGTCCATCGAGGACAACGTCGTGGCAGGGCTGCGCCTGTCCGGCGAGAAGGACAAGAAGAAGCTCAGGGAAGTCGCCGAGCAGTCCCTGCGCGGTGCGAACCTGTGGGAAGAGGTCAAGGACCGCCTGGACAAGCCGGGCGGCGGCCTCTCCGGCGGTCAGCAGCAGCGTCTGTGCATCGCGCGTGCGATCGCGGTGCGCCCTGAAGTCCTGCTTATGGACGAGCCCTGCTCCGCCCTGGACCCGATCTCCACCCTGGCCGTGGAGGACCTCATCCACGAGCTGAAGAACGAGTACACCATCGTGATCGTGACCCACAACATGCAGCAGGCTGCGCGTGTGTCCGACAAGACCGCCTTCTTCTCCCTCGAGGCCACCGGCAAGCCGGGCCACCTGGTGGAGTTCAACGACACCACCACCATCTTCGAGAACCCGGAGGAGAAGGAGACCGAGGACTACATCTCCGGTCGCTTCGGCTAAAGCATTCCGCTTTTCGACGCCCCTTACGGTGCACCACGCACCGTAAGGGGCGTCGCCCTTTTGCACCTATTTCTGGATGCGGAACTTGCGCTCGATGGTGGCGAATTTCTCCGCCGGGTCGTAGTCCACCTCGTCTCGCTGCTGCACGTACGCCTCAGGTTTGAGCCCGGTGATGAGGAAGACCATGCGGCGGCCCACGCTGACGCAGCGGTCGGCGTAGCGTTCGTAGTAGCGCGCCAGCATAGACACGTCGACGGCTTCCCGGTTGGTGAACTGCCATTCCCGGTCGGTGACCAGGGTGCTGAGGAATGCCTTCATGTCGTCCACACCTTCGTCGATAGTGTGCAGCTCCACGGCAGCGTCCGCGTCAGGCTCGACCAGCAGTTTCCGCGTCGCGGCACCCATCTCGTAGACGAGGCGGACGAGCTCCTGGACGTAGCCATGCAGCTGCTCAGGGTAGACGGGGGAGGGGTGGCGCAGGCGGGCTAACAGCGCAATGTTCTTTGCAAGGGACCCCATGCGTTCGAAGCTTTCCACGATGTAGATCGCGGAGACCACTTGGCGCAGGTCGTAAGCGACGGGGCTGTGCAGCGCGAGCAGGCTCATGCTGCGTTCTTCGCAGCGCTGGCCGATCTCTTTGAGCGCGTCGGTGGCTGTGAGGGCTGCCTCGGCGTCCTCTAAAGACTGCTCCAAGAGCGCGGCTGTGGCGTATTCCATAACTTCGCGCACGGAGTCGCACATCTCGAGGACGTCTTCGTTGAATGCCTGAAGATGTTCCCTGTACACGGTGCGTAGCATGGCTACATGCTACGGGAACCGGGGGTGTTACCCGCCGTTGTTTTCAATTTCGGCGCCTTCCGGCACGGTGTCGTCCTGCGGGTCGTCCAGCCATCCCTCGGGCAGCGCGATCTTGCCGGCGGAGCCCTGACGCCCACGGGCGTCGTCGGCGTGCTGGGCCTTCTCTTCGGAGTCCGCGATGGGGACGAGGCGCTCTTTCAGCTCTGCTAGGGAGCTGACCTGGGCTAGCGACTTGCGGAATTCGCCGCCCACGGGGAAGCCGCGCAGGTACCAGCCGGTGTGTTTGCGGATGTCACGGCAGGCGTGTTCCTCGCCGTCGTGGGCGGCCAGCAGCTCCGCGTGGCGGTAGATGATGCTTGCAACCTGCCCCAGGGTGGGCTCCGGCGGGATCTCCTCGCCGCGCAGCTGAGCGCCGAGTTGGGCGAACAGCCACGGCCGTCCCAGGCACCCGCGGCCGACCTCCACGCCGTGGCAGCCGGTCTGCTCCATCATCTTCGCCGCGTCATCGGCGGCGAAGATGTCGCCGTTGCCGATAACGGGCACGCCGGTGCCGTCCATATGCTCGACCAGGCGGCCGATTTCGTCCCAGTGCGCCGTGCCCGAGTAGCGCTCGGCGCCGGTGCGGGCGTGCAGCGCCACGGCGGCCGCGCCGGCTTCGGCAGCGATCCTTCCCGCATCGAGGTGCGTGTGGTGCTCGTCGTCGATGCCGATGCGGAACTTCACCGTGATCGGGATGCCGGAGCCTTCGGCAGCGCGCACCGCTGCGTCGACGATGTTGCCGTAGAGGCGTCGCTTGTACGGGATGGCGCAGCCGCCGCCTTTGCGGGTGACCTTGGGCACGGGGCAGCCGAAGTTCATGTCCACGTGGTCGGCGATGTTTTCCTCCACGATCATGCGCACGGCTTCGTAGGTGAACTTCGGGTCTACGGTGTACAGCTGCATCGACCGCGGGGTCTCCACGTCGGCGAAGCTGGTCATGTGCAGGGTTTTCTTGTTGCGGGCCACCATGGCGCGCGCCGTGATCATCTCGCAGACATACAAGCCGGAGGAGGTGCCGGTGAGCTCCTCTTCGATCTCGCGGCACAGCACGCGAAACGGCATGTTTGTCACCCCGGCCATCGGCGCGAGGATGACGGGGGAGCTCAGGTCAATGCCGCCGATTGTCAGGGCGGGGGCAACTGCAGTCATAGTGCGGCCCATTCTTCCTGTGCAGCATGGGTCCCGTCCAATCGTCGGGTTTACGCCCGTTCGGGGGTACGGTCCCGTCGATAAGCACTTGCTTTACGACGCACTCCGCCCGAATTCTGGCAGTGGGGCGTACGTCACAATATTGTGGGGAATGTTATCTACCCGCACGAAACGATTTGAGGGAGCATCATGAGCGACCGCATTGCAAGCGCCAAGCTGCGCGACAAGGGCATGTCCGCTGAAGAGGCCGTCCAGTTTGTCAACCACGGCGACAAGGTCGGCACCTCCGGCTTCACCGGCGCCGGCTACCCCAAGGCCCTGCCGGCCGCGATTGCGGAGAAGGCGAAGGCCGCCCACGACAAGGGCCAGGACTTCTCCATCGACATGTACACCGGCGCCTCCACGGCCCCGGAGTGCGACGGTGTGCTGGCAGAGGCTGGTGCGCTGCGCTACCGCATGCCATACCAGTCCGACCCGACCATGCGTAAAAAGATCAACGCCGGCGAGATGAAGTTCCAGGACATCCACCTGTCGCACTCCGGCATGCTGGTTGAGCAGGGCTTCTTCGGCGAGGTGGACCTGGCCATCGTCGAGGCCGTGCGCATCACCGAAGAGGGCAACATCGTCCCGTCTTCCTCGGTGGGCAACTCCGTGGAGTTCCTCAACGCCGCGAAGAAGATCATCATCGAGGTCAACGAGTGGCAGTCCGAGGAGCTCGAGGGCATGCACGACATCTGGACCGTGCCGCCGCTGCCGAACCGCATCCCGATCCCGATCACCAAGTGCGGCGACCGTATCGGCACCACCTACATCGAGATCGACCCGGAGAAGGTCGTCGCCGTGGTTAAGACGGATGCGCCCGACCGCAACGCCCCGTTCAAGGCGCCGGACGAGATCTCCGAGCAGATCGCCGGCAACTTCCTGGACTTCCTCGAAAACGAGGTCAAAGCCGGCCGCCTGGCCTACGACGGCTACGTCATGCAGTCCGGCGTGGGCAATGTCCCCAACGCCGTGATGGCGGGCCTGATGGACTCCAAGTTTGAGAACATCCAGGCCTACACCGAGGTGATCCAGGACGGCATGGTCGACCTCATCGACGCCGGCAAGATGACCGTGGCGTCCGCGACCTCGTTCTCCCTGTCGCCGGAGTACGCGGAGAAGATGAACAGCGAGGCGTCGCGCTACCGCGAGTCCATCATCCTGCGCCCGCAGTCCATCTCCAACCACCCGGAGGTCATCCGCCGCACCGGCCTGATCGCGTCCAACGGCATGATCGAGGCGGACATCTACGGCAACGCCAACTCCACCCACATCAACGGCTCCCGTCTGATGAACGCGCTGGGCGGCTCCGGCGACTTCACGCGCAACGCCTACATCTCCTCCTTCATCTCCCCGTCGGTGGCGAAGGACGGCGCGATTTCTGCCATCGTCCCGTTCGCGTCCCACATCGACCACAACGAGCACGACGCCATGGTCTTCATCACCGAGTACGGCGTGGCCGACCTGCGCGGTCTCGCATCGCGTGACCGCGTGGCCAAGATGATCTCCATCGCCCACCCGTCGTACCGCCCGCTGCTGGAGGAGTACGTCGAGCTCGCTTCCAAGTGCAAGTACCAGGCAACCCCGCACGATCTGCGCCACGCCTTCGACTTCCACCTGCGCATGGAAGAGACCGGCACCATGCTGAAGCAGGACTAAGCCAGCCCCGATTTCCGGGCTAATGGGCCCACGGGCTACCATTAGCCCCCGCGGGCCTTTAGCTCAGTTGGTAGAGCTACGGACTTTTAATCCGCAGGTCGCGGGTTCGATCCCCGCAGGGCCCACCTTCAACCCCCGCCACCGCGATGTGGCGGGGGTTTGGTTTTTGGATTGGTTCCCCTGGTTGTAGTTGAGGGGAACGTAAGGGTTAAGGGTCAAAAAGTGTGTCTGGCCCGGCGTGTCGTGGGGGTTAGATTTGGCCTTTTTGGATGCCGATTGAGTGGGTGTAGTCGGTGTCGATAGCGTTGTCGTAGAGGGCTGGTCGTCCGGTTTCTTGGTCGGCTTGGTTCTCGTTTCGGGTGAGGGTGGATACTTTGGCGAGTTGGCCCTGGCCCCAGTCGGACTGCCTGGCGATTCGTACTGGATCGTCAGGCAGCTCCGTTTTGAGGTAGAGCCACCAATCCAGCATGCGGCGTTGTCGTTCACCGGACCTGCTGCGGTGGGTTCTGGCGAGCAGTTTGATCTGGGCGTTGATCCCGCCTTCCAGGCTGTTGGTGGTGGATTTGATCCGCTCGGGCGCAAGGACTGCTGCTGGTGGGGTGAGATAGACAAACAGCAGCTCGGACCGGAATAGGTGGTTGAGGCTGTTGTAGGCCTTGCGCACGTTGTGATGCGTCCACACCCGTGTCCATGCACCGGTTTTGGGGTCTTTGACCATGGTTTTCTCGTCCATCCATGACCGGTAGATCGTGGAGAACTCGTGCAGTTGCGCACCCCATGCGGCGGCTTCATCCAGCGTGGTGATCCGGGTCAGCTTCAGCGCAAGTCGGTAGATGGTGCGCCCGGCATCGGTGCGTGGGTTGCTGGTGGTGTAGCGGCGTACCACGCGTTGGGCGTGGACGAGGCAGCGTTGGATTTTCGTGGTCGGCCAGCATTTTTTGATTGCGCTGTATGCTCCTTGGCCGCCGTCGATGACGGCGATGGGTGGGGCTTCGATGCGTTCAAGCAGCAGTTGGTAGTCGCGGGTGGTTTCGTGTTTGCACCAGTGCCAGGCAATTACGTGGTCGATGGTCGCCGCGACGATCAAGCAGCCGCCAGCGGTGTAGGTGCCGTCAAGGAAGATCTGGTCGTAGACCCGCTTGTCGTGGCCGGCGGTGGGGTCAGGCACATCAACGAACCAGCACCACTTGAAGCGCCGCTTCATGGTGGCGCGGCTAACACCGTTTCGTTTGGCTAGGTCGTCGAGTGATGTCGCGGTGGTGCAATGCTCGATGAACTGGGTGAACACTGCCGCGTTGGTGATGTCGCTTCGGTGTTTCACGCTGGAGGCGCCGCATTGTTTGCAGCGCCATCTGGTGGTGCCTTTGCTGGTAGTGCCGTTGCGTTTCATTTCACCGCCGCAGTAGCAGCGAGGTTGGTTCTTTGACATTGCGACACCACACCACGCCGCACATAGCACACCACCGCTGCCACACCGAGGATTTCCCGTCGGGGGCTAGATATATGCTTCCGGAGCATATACTTTCCGGAAACCTACAGGTCAATCCGTGAAAATCCGCGATTCCGGACACACATTTTGACCCTTAACCCGAACGTAAGAATGCTCCGACGATGATAAGACGGCTACGACTCTAATTGTGCTACATTGTGCTACAACATATTGACTTGGTGGAGAGGATTATGAACTACCACCCCACAACAACCGTCAGAATTGCGCCATCGCTCAAGAAAGAAGCCAACGCTGTCTTTAGTGAGATGGGCTTATCGATGAGTGCAGCAATAAACGCTTTCTTGGTTAACGTTACGAAGACCGGTCGCTTACCTTTTGAGCTTGAGGCTCAACCCTCTGAGGGCCAGTCGTATGTGTCGGGAGAGCCAAAGAACGGGTCGCTCAATCGCGCTTTCAAAGCTAAGAAAGACGAGTTTTACACCTTGTACGAGGATGTAGAGAAGGAGCTTGTTCACTATCCCGACAAGTTTCGGAATAAGCATGTGCTGTGCAACTGTGATGACCCGTTTGAATCTGCGTTCTTTCGCTACTTCATCTTGAATTTTGAAAAGCTCGGGTTATCGAGCCTCAAGTCAACGTGCTACGCCTCATCTCCACTGGCTGGCCAGGAGTACCCGCTGGAAGCGGGAAACCGTCCCTATGTAACTGAAGTCAACCATGTACCGGAAGACGACTTAGTTCTGCCGGACGGCTCGCTTGATTTAGAGACGGTATTCAGCATGGAGGGGAATTCAATATCTTGGCTGGAAGGTGACGGCGATTTTCGATCTGAAGAATGCATCGAGCTGTTAAAAAGCGCGGATGTCGTGGTAACAAACCCTCCATTTAGTCTTTTTCGGGAGTTCATTACCCAACTTGTTGAGCACCAAAAAGACTTCTTGATTCTCGGCAATATGAATGCGTCAACTTGTCGAGAAGTCTTTCCTCTATTCAGGGACAACAAAGTTTGGTACGGACAGTCGATTCGGTCGGGGGACCGCAAATTCTATGTACCGGACACTTACCCGTTAAGCGCTTCGAATTGTGGAATTGATGAAACCGGGCGCCGTTTTATACGCGTTAAAGGCGTTCGATGGTTCACAAACATCGACAACGCGCGTCGCCACGAAACTATCGATTTGAAGAAGACCTACGACGCGGATCGAAACCCTCGATTTGATAATTATGCGGCTATCGAGGTGTCACGAACGATGGACATTCCGGTAAATTATCCTGACTTGATGGGGGTGCCGATAACTTTCCTGGACCGTTACAACCCAAAACAGTTCGAGATCGTAATGCTTGCGAATGGGAATGCGCGGACAAATGTCACACCCGAAACGCTCTCCCTCGTGGGATACGAAGCGAACGATAAGGACAAGGGGGGCGTAGCGATGCTCGGCGGGAAACGTTCGTATGCGCGGATCCTTGTGAGAAGGATTATGAGTTGATGCCTGTTTTGCGAGTTCCTTGTACGTATCAAGGCGGAAAGCAACGGATAGCGTCGCAAATTGCCGACGATCTTTTGCGAGCTCAAACTGACAAGGATGGGCGTTTCTATGACCTTTGCTGCGGGTCGGGAGCTGTTACGTTAGAACTCGTAAATCGTGGTATTAGTCCAGAGCAGATCACAATGCTCGACTTAAGTTCTTGGGGTGCTTTCTGGTCGGCAATTGGCGCTGGAACCTTTCGACTAGAAGTGTTCGACCGGTACTTAATGAATTTTCCCCAGGATAAAGCGTTAGTAAGGGCGCATGCTATTGAGCTGGCGAATACCTGCTCCGCGGATGATGAGCCTGAACTGTATCCAATTTTGCAAGCTTGCGCCTTCGGTGGGAAGCAGATCTGGTGGGATGGGCATAGGTGGCGTAATGCCTTTTTTCGAAGATATTGGCAACCTACGCCTACTAGTAAACGTCGCAGCCCCGCCAACACGATGCAGCCCCAACCTGAAGAACTTCTAAGGCGGGTTCACCTATTGGTTGATCGCATGGCCGGAGTTGAAGGGCTGAGAATGGAGATAACAGATTTTCTCGAGCGCTCAATTCCCGCAAATGCAGTGATCTATGTAGATCCACCGTACGACGGCACCACCGATTACGGATTTCGATTTGATATTCAGCATTTCGTTGAGGTGCTGAGGCAGAGGACTGATTCGAAGATTTTTGTGTCCGAAGCGAAGCCTCTTGGCCCGGATTCTAAGGAGATTATCCTGGGGGGAGCTAATGGAGGAATTTCCGGAAATAGGGTCAAGAAGCACCGAGAATGGCTCACTGCGTTTTAGAAGATTCCTAGAAGTCTTGCTGTGCTGCTGCGACCGTTGTAGGCGGTAATTTTAGAAGATGATACGAACCTCGGAAGCTCATCATCGTCAAATACTGAGAGGTAGTAATAGTCGGCCTCAATTCGCGAAAAGCAGACAATCTTCTCGGGTAGTAGATACCCGGAACGGGCTTTTCTATTAAAGGCTGACGTGATTTTATCTCCGATTTCAGAGACCCCGTGGATCTGAACGCGCCATGTCCCGTTAGCTCGCTTACCGGTAGGGAACAAAATCGTATTTTCGAAATAATCTACACCATCAAAGTTAATAGTGATTTTCTTGGTGGAATCAGTGTCTTCGGGTGCGATGCCGAAAAATTCAACTGCCCCACGCATGTAGTCAGGATCAGAGTGCTCGTAAGGAGTGTTCTTTACATCCCCGCTACGCAGCAAAGAGGTTTTCGAAAGATCAAGGATGTTCCTCGATCCGCCCGTCATTTTGCGTGTTTCAACCCATAGGGTCGCGTCAGCATTAGTGGCTAGTGTGATCGGAGCAGGCGGGATTTCGCTTTGCGGGCTGCTCGAGCGGGGAGGCTTTGGTGCTGGTGACACCGTCGGAAATGGGTTAAGGGAAGGCAACTTTGAACGTTTTGATGAGCCGAATAGCCTTTCTCTCTCAGCTGACGCGGCTTCCCGGTCATGCATTTGGATGCGGGTCCTGACCTCCTTTTCCACGTATGAGTTCTCGAGCAGATCGTCAATGGCAGCTGTGGTGGTAATCGACTTAACTGTGTTTTGAAACGAGGTCAGTCGATCAAAATAAGAGTCTGTAGATTTCTGTAGCTGGTTGTGACTGGGATTGTTGAAGTCGAGTTCGAGGTGGACCGATGATTCATAATTGGTCCACAAGCCCCCACCGGTGAGATTGTGTGAGCCGACGATTAAGAGCCCCTCTTCTGGACCCGAAAAACTGAAGATTTTGCTGTGGAAGGTTTGCCCATTTTCGTCGTGTACAACATACAAACTGTTGGCCAGTGAAAGAAGGTTCATGAGAGCCTCGTATGACGTGACGTTCATGTCCACGCCTACAAAAATGCGTATCTCACCACCAGCTTCTCGGAATTCCTCAAGTTCTTTTTTGAGGCGTAGAACACCACTGTTCTTTGCGAATGCAACCGCTATTTCCAACTTGTTAAATTTTGGTGACTTGAGGTTCTCTCTCAGGTATTCGCCTAATTGCCCATCAATCGGTTGGGATAAAAGATGCATACAGACATCCTATGGATATAACGCGTCATTGGGAGAGAAAGCATTATCTCAATGCAGCTTCCCAAGCCGAAAGATCCGCCGATAAACAAGGTGCTAAGTGGGCTAGAGTTGCTCGCATGAACTTTGGCCTCGCGTTCGGTCTGTCGCTGTTCGCCGGTTTGTCCACCGGCCTCGGTGGCCTGCTGGTGGCACTGAAGCGCAACCCTTCAGACAGATTCCTCGCTGCCTCGCTGGGGTTTTCCGCCGGCGTGATGGTCTACATCTCGCTGGTGGAGCTGCTGCCGGAGGGCGTCAATTCGCTTGGCGGCGACGAGCGCGCGCAGCTGTGGGGTACCGTCGCGTTCTTCGCGGGCATCGCTGTCATCGCGCTGATTGACAGGTTCGTGCCTGACGACATCAACCCGCACGAAGACCCCTCCACCGGCAAAACCATGCGCAACGTCGGCGTGGTCACCGGGTTGGCCATCGCGGTGCACAACTTCCCGGAAGGCTTCGCCTCCTTCATCTCGGCGCTCGAGAACCCGGCACTCGGCCTGCCCATCGCTATCGCAATCGCCATCCACAACATCCCCGAAGGCGTCGCCGTCGCCGTGCCGCTGCGCCAGGCCGCCGGGTCGAAGTGGAAGGCCGCCGGCTGGGCCACCCTGTCCGGCCTGGCCGAGCCGCTAGGCGCGCTCATCGGGTTCCTACTACTGCGGCCGTTCCTGGGCCCGGAAACGCTCGGCATTGCCTACGCCGCCATCGCCGGGATCATGGTGTTTGTTAGCCTGGACAAGCTTTTGCCCACCGCCATCCAGACCGGCCGGCACCACACCGCCATCTACGGCCTTATCGCAGGTATGGCGGTCATGGCGGTGAGCCTGCTCGTCTTGCCGGGCTAGTCGTGTATCTCGGGCCGCCAAGGTGACCTTCTTGAAGATATCCTTAATTCATGTCTTTTGAAGATGACGTTCTTGAACTGATGGAGTTAACAACCCAGGTTGCGCAGCGGCGGGCTCGAAACTATGAGGCTCGTGAATATGCTGAACTCATCGATTGGTCAGAGTTTCTTTTAGACCAGTCGAAAAAGGAAGCTGTGCGCATTGCGATTCGCGATGCTTACAAGCAACTGGCGTTAGAAACGAGTTTTCTGGACGAGCAGACGCTTCGTGCGAGAGGAATCGGTCTCGAAAACAATCGAGGGCGCCTGTCATTTCTGTTGGAAGACCAAGAGACTGGCGCAGGGATTGTTTCTCAAGGAATACACCGGGAGGTCAACGCAGTTCGGGCGCGAATCTCGTCGTTCCTCGAGCAACCCCCAGTGCCCCCGCGCAACTATCTGCAATCGTCCCTCCAGAATGTGAAAACTGTGTTCGGTAGTCTGCGTGACATTTTCGGTGATGACCCTAAGGTCAAGGCACTATTCGCCCTTTGGGAGGAGTTCGCAGGAATTTTCGCAGCGTAGGATGAAGCCATTGTTGAGTGGGTAGATGATGGTCTCGATGGGGACGCTGTTCTGGTTGTTGCTTTAGGCCAGATTCATGCGAGTTGGAAGCTGGGGGCTACTTCCAGACCTCGAGGCGCATGAGGATCACGCCGTCGTCCGCGCGCACGAGCGCGAGGTCTTCCGGCTCCGCCACCCGGGCGTCCAGGATCTCGCGGGTGATGCGTAGCTGGTAGCGCTGCTGCTCGCCGTCGATGTCTACCGAGCCGATGCTGGTGTACTCGTTGTGGTCTTCAATCTCCACCGCGCCCACGGCCACGTCCGAGGTCTGGCCGGTGCCGCGCACCGCGAAGATCGGTGCGCCGTTGCTGAAAGACGCGCCTTCGCCGCCGGTGAGGATCGTCTGGATCAGCTCGCGCACAGCCACCGGGTCCGTGGTCAGCGCCGCCACGGAGCGGGCGCCGAGGACGGAGTGGTCCATGGGCGTGAGCTCGTCGTCAAGCTTGGCACCCGCGTCGCGGTAGGACACACCGAACTGTCGCAGCGCGCCGTTGACATCGCGGCCGATGAGGACCTCGATGCCCACCTCGCCGTTGCGGTCCACCACGCGGTAGGAACCGAGGAGCTCAACGATGGGGGAGTGTGCAGAAACGAGCTCATCCTTCGTGGGGGACAGGGTTGCGTCGTAGATGATTGCTTCGGCCATGTGGCCACTGTACTGCTCATTTGGTTGCTGCGGAGGCGGTGTCGTATGATTCAACGGCTGTCTTTGATGACAGGCCCCCATCGTCTAGAGGCCTAGGACTCCGCCCTTTCACGGCGGCAACACGGGTTCGAATCCCGTTGGGGGTACGGCCCTGTGGCGCAGTTGGTTAGCGCGCCGCCCTGTCACGGCGGAGGTCGCGGGTTCAAGTCCCGTCAGGGTCGCCATCAGCTCGAGGTACGCCTCGGGCTTTTTGCTTTGCGACGGCAGCTACGCTTGGCACCCGTGAAGAACAAAGCTGACGCCCACGATGCCATCGTTGTCACCGGAGCGAACGAGAACAACCTGCGCGACGTCTCTGTCACGATCCCGAAACGCCGCCTCACCGTCTTTGCCGGCGTGTCCGGGTCCGGCAAGTCCTCGCTGGTCTTCGACACCGTCGCCGCCGAGTCGCAGCGCCTGATCAACGAGACGTACTCGTCTTTCGTCCAGGGGTTCATGCCGTCGATGGCCCGGCCGGACGTGGTCGGTCTCGAAGGCGTGACCGCGGCGATCGTGGTGGACCAGTCGGCGCTTGGGAGCAATGTGCGCTCCACCGTCGGCACCGCCATGGACGTCACTCCGATGCTGCGTGTGCTGTTTTCGCGCATCGCGGAGCCGAACGCCGGCGGGCCGGGCGCGTACTCCTTCAACGTGCCGAGTGTGTCTGGCGGCGGGGCTGTCAAGGACGCGACCGGCAAGAAGAAGGTGGTGAAAAACTTCACCCGCACCGGCGGCATGTGCCCGGAATGCGCCGGTACCGGGCGTGCGAGCAAGTTCGACGAGGCGCAGGTTGTGGACGACGCGCTGTCTATCGACGACGGTGCAATCCTTGCACCCGGCTACAAGCCCGGGTCCTGGCAGTTCCGCGCCTACGCCGAGGCCGGGAAGTTCCCGGTGGACGTGCCCGTCGGCAAGTTCACGCCCGAGCAGCGCCACGCCCTGCTCTACGGCGAGCCCGAGAAGGTCCAGTACATGGGCTTCAACACCACCTACCAGGGGCTCATCCCGCGTCTGGAGTCCTCGCTGTTGAGCAAGGAAAAGGAGGGGTTGCAAAAGTCCGCCCGCGAGTTCGTGGATCGCGCCGTGACTCAGGTGGACTGCCCCGCCTGCGGCGGCACCCGGCTGGCGCAGCACGCGTTGGAGTCGAAGATCAACGGCAAGAACATCGCGGAGCTGTGCGCCATGGAGGTCGAGGACCTGGCCGAGTGGTTCGAGGGGGTGGACGCGCCGGGCGTGGCACCGCTGGTGGCGTCCATACGCGAGGCGCTGGCGAACTTTGTCGCTATCGGGCTGGGCTACATCACGCTGGACCGGCCGAGCTCGACGCTCTCCGGCGGCGAGTCGCAGCGCGTCAAGATGATCCGCCACTTGGGCTCCGCGCTTTCGGACGTCACCTACGTCTTCGACGAGCCCACCGCGGGCCTGCACGCCGCCGACATCGACAGGTTGAATGGCCTGCTCACCGCGCTGCGGGACAAGGGCAACACCGTGCTCGTGGTGGAGCACCGCCCGCAGACCATCGAGATCGCGGACCACGTCATCGAGCTCGGCCCCGGTGCAGGCACCGAGGGTGGCGAGATTGTTTTTGAGGGCACCGTCGATGAACTGCGCGAGGCTGGCACGCGCACGGGCGAGAGCTTGAAGCTCGGCGTCGAGCTCAAAGAGGACCCGCGCGAGCCCGTCGATTGGCTCAAGGTGCGCGGGGCCAGCGAGAACAACCTCGCCGGCATCGACGTGGACATCCCCACCGGCGTGCTCACCGCGGTGACGGGCGTGGCGGGTTCCGGCAAGTCCTCCCTGCTGCGCGCGCTGGAGGACTCCGGGCTGCTAGAAGAGGCGGTGTGGGTGGACCAGGCGCCCATCTCCGGGTCGCGCCGCTCCAACCCGGCCACGTACACTGGCGCGCTGGACTCGATCCGCAAGGCGTTCGCGAAGGCCTCGGGCGAGCCGGCGTCGATGTTCTCGCCGAACTCCGCCGGCGCGTGCCAGCACTGCAAGGGCGCGGGCGTGGTCTATGTGGATCTCGGCATGATGCAGGGCGTGGACGTGCCCTGCGAGGTCTGCGAGGGCAGGCGTTTCGACGACGCCGTGCTCGTGCAAACCCTCGGCGGCAAGAACATCGCCGAGGTGCTGGCCATGCCCGCCGACGAGGCGCAGCCCTACCTGAAGGAGAATAAGGTTAACGCCGCCGCGAAGATGTGCGGGCACCTGATCGACGTGGGTCTGGGATACGTCACGCTCGGCCAGCCTTTGACCACGCTGTCCGGCGGCGAGCGCCAGCGCCTCAAGCTGGCGGCCAGCCTGAAGAAGCCCGCGCCCGCCTACGTGCTGGACGAGCCCACCACCGGCCTGCACCTGACCGACACCGCGCGCCTGGTGGAGCTGTTCGACCGGCTGGTGGATTCCGGCGCGACCGTCATTGTGGTGGAACATAACCTGGCGCTGGTGTCCCGCGCCGACTACGTCATCGACCTGGGCCCGGGGGCTGGCTCCGCGGGTGGGCGAGTGGTGGATGCGGGCACGGTGCGGCAGCTCGTCGATAGGCATGAAAGCACCGGGTCTGAAACTGGGCGGTACCTGTCTTACGCTGGCGATTTGTAGCCGTGTGAGGGTGCTGTGTAATGTATCAACTCGTGCAAGAGACAGTGTGAAACGCACTGGAAGGCGCACTGAAAACAACAGAATAAGGCCCTGTGGCGCAGTTGGTTAGCGCGCCGCCCTGTCACGGCGGAGGTCGCGGGTTCAAGTCCCGTCAGGGTCGCTGAATTGCTTGGCAAACGAGTAGTTCCGGCCAGATAGCTCAGTTGGTAGAGCACACGCCTGAAAAGTGTGGGGTCGCCAGTTCGATCCTGGCTCTGGCCACACTCCCGAAACCCCTTCCGCGGCAATGCGGAAGGGGTTTCGCATATAGTCGGCTGCATGTCTGAGAACCCGGAAATATCCGTGCAGAAGAACGAGACGGAAAGCCAGTACGAAATCCTCGTGGGCGGGGAAGTGGCGGGCTTTGCCACCTACGCCGACGCGAACGGTGTGCGCGACCTGCCGCACACCGTGGTGGACCCCAAATTCCGCGGCCAGGGCCTGTCCAAGCCGCTTATCCAGGCGGCGCTCGACGACGCCCGCGCAGACGACATGTTGGTCACCCCGTCCTGCCCCGCTGTTGAGCGCTACATTGAGCAGAACCCGCAGTACCGGGACCTGCTGGCGTAACTAGATGATGTAGCTGCCCGGATCGATGTAGCTGTCCGGGTCCACCAGCTTCACGCACTCGTCCGTCTTACGCGGACGGACCTTCGCCGGAATACCAACTGCGATGGAATTTTCCGGCACGTCCTTGGTCACCACCGCGTTCGCGCCGACGGCGGAACCGGCACCGATGGTCACCGGGCCCAGCACCTTCGCGCCCGCGCCGATGGTGACGTTGTCGCCGATGGTGGGGTGGCGCTTCGTCTGCGTGAGCACCTGCCCGCCCAGGGTGACGCCGTGGTAGAGCATTACGCCGTCGCCGATCTCCGCGGTTTCGCCGATCACGATGCCCATGCCGTGGTCGATGAAGAACCGGCGGCCGATTGTCGCGCCGGGGTGGATCTCAATGCCGGTGAAGAACCGGTTCAGCTGCGCCAGGATGCGCGCCGGGCCCTTCCAGCTCCGTTCCCACATTGCGTGGCAGAGGCGGTGCACCCAGATGGCGTGCAGACCCGAGTACACCACCGCATTTTCGACGTCGCCGCGTGCGGCGGGATCGTGATCGCGCGCGTTCGCCAGGTCCTCGCGGACAGTGGAAACAACCTTTGCAGCCAGGGAAAGCATGGGGCGCAGTGTACCAAGCGGTTCATTTTCTTTGGGGATAAAAACTCCCGGCGCCGGATGGTGTCGGTGCCGGGGGGGGGAGGGGCGACAGCTCGTCGCTAAGCAAAAGTGCTTAGTCGCGGATGTCCTCGTACAGGACGGTGGAGACGTAGCGCTCGCCGAAGTCCGGAATGATCACCACGATGGTCTTGCCCGCGTTCTCCTCGCGCTCGGCCATCTCCAGCGCTGCCTTAACGTTCGCGCCTGCGGAGATGCCGCCGAGGATGGCATCCTTCACCGCGAGCTCGCGAGAGGTGGACACCGCGTCCTCGTTGGTCACGGCGATAATCTCGTCCACGACGTTGCGGTCCAAGGTGCCCGGGATGAAGTTCGCGCCCAGACCCTGAATCTTGTGCGGGCCAGCCTCGCCCTTGGACAGCAGCGGGGACGCAGCCGGCTCGACGGCCACGGCCTTGACGTCCGCCTTCTGCTCCTTGAGGTACTTGCCGGCGCCCGAGACGGTGCCGCCAGTGCCCACACCTGCGACGAGGATGTCCACCTCGCCGTCGGTGTCTTCCCAGATCTCCGGGCCGGTGGTGGCGTAGTGGATCTTCGGGTTGGCCTCGTTCTCGAACTGGCGGGCCAGAATGGCACCCTCGTTCTGCTCTACCAGCTCGTTGGCCTTTTCCACGGCACCCTTCATGCCGGCAGCGCCCGGCGTGAGCACGATCTCAGCGCCGTACGCGCGCAGCAGCACGCGGCGCTCGTTGGACATGGTTTCCGGCATGGTCAGGATGACCTTGTAGCCCTTCGCGGCACCCGCGAGTGCGAGCGCAATGCCGGTGTTTCCGGAGGTGGCTTCGACGATGGTGCCGCCCGGCTTCAGGTCGCCGGACGCCTCGGCGGCCTCGATGATGGCCTTGCCGATGCGGTCCTTGACGGAGTTTGCCGGGTTGTAGAACTCCAGCTTGGCCAGCACACGGGCCTTGGAGCCGTTGGCCTCGGTGATGTCAGTGAGTTCCACCAGCGGGGTGCCGCCGATGAGGTCGAGAACGTTGCTTGCGATCTTCGCCATAAGTCATCCCCTCCTGGGGTTTTCTTGGTTTGTTGCGTTTCCAGTGACAGCATACACGCCGAAGTAGACAGTATGGTTTGTCGGTAGTGTACTGTCCGGTACGGAAGGGGTTTCGGTGGGACGCGTCTCGCGCTTTGAGAGCGGGGTTAAATTTGGCTACCCCCGTTCGCGCGATATGATCACTGTGGTTTTTGAGTCCTGTTCGGATTCGGGAGTGCCCCAAATGGGTGCCCCCGAAACGGTGGAAGGCGACACGTATGACGATGGATGCGCAGCGCATCAAGGACGACGATGACGCGATTCGCGCGGCGCTGACCGCGCTGAAGACCGCAACCGGCATTCCAGTGGCGATGTACGGCACTCTCTTGTCGGACAACCGGATCCAGATCACCCAATGGATCGGCCTGCGCACTCCGGCACTGCAGAACCTCAGCATCGCTGAGGGCGCTGGCGTTGGCGGCCGTGTCGTGTCTACCCGCCGCGCCGTGGGTATCGCCGACTACACGCGCGCTTCTGTGATCTCCCACGAGTACGACCAGCAGATTCAGGACGAGGGCCTGCACTCCGTCGTGGCCGTGCCGGTGATCGTGCAGCGCGAGATCCGGGGCGTTTTGTACGTCGGCGTGCATTCGCCCGTGCGTCTGGGCGACAAGGTTATCGAAGAGGTCGCTATGACCGCCCGCACCCTCGAGCAGGAGCTTGCGGTCAATGCGGCGCTGCGCTCCTCCGACGGCGGGGACCGGGCTGGCGCGAAGTCTGGGCGTGCGATGAACGGCGCGGAGTGGGAGCAGGTGCGCGCGACCCACTCGAAGCTGCGCATGCTGACGAACCGGGTGGAGGACGAGAAGCTGCGCAAGGAGCTGGAGCAGCTCTGCGAGCAGCTGGTGTCTCCGGTCGCCGTGAAGCAGACCACCAAGTTGTCGGCGCGCGAGCTGGACGTGCTTGCCTGCGTGGCCCTTGGGCACACCAACGTTGAGGCTGCCGCGGAGATGGGCATCGGTGCTGAGACCGTGAAGTCCTACCTCCGCAGCGTGATGCGCAAACTCGGTGCTCACACCAGGTATGAGGCGGTCAATGCCGCCCGTCGCATCGGCGCGCTGCCTTAAGCATTTGCCTATCGACGTCGCTTGCGGTTCTGTACTGTGGCGGACGTGAAAGAACGGTTTTTGGTTTCAGGCGGCGCCCGGCTTGCGGGCGAAGTTCGCGTCGACGGCGCCAAGAACAGCGTGCTCAAGCTGATGGCCGCAGCCCTTCTGGCCGAAGGCACCACCACGCTGCGTAACTGCCCGCAGATCCTTGATGTTCCGCTGATGCGCGACGTCCTGGTCGGGCTGGGCTGCGAGGTGGACATCGAAGGCGACGTGGTGCGCATTCACACCCCGGCCGAGGTTTCCCCGCACGCCGACTTTGATGCGGTGCGCCAGTTCCGCGCCTCCGTGGCGGTGCTAGGACCGTTGGTGGCCCGCTGCACCGAGGCGTATGTGGCGCTTCCCGGCGGCGACGCGATCGGGTCCCGCCCGCTGGATATGCACCAGTCCGGCCTGGAGAAACTGGGCGCGACCACGCATATCGAGCACGGAGCAGTGGTGGCGCGTGCCGAGAGACTCACCGGCGCCTCCATCAAACTGGACTTCCCGTCCGTGGGAGCGACGGAGAACATCATCACCGCAGCCGTGCTCGCGGATGGCCGCACAGTGCTGGACAACGCGGCGCGCGAACCGGAGATTGTAGACCTGTGCACCTTGCTGAACTCCATGGGCGCGCGTATCGACGGCGCCGGCACGTCCACCATCACTGTCGATGGCGTTGATTCGCTCTCGCCGACGGAGCACACGGTGGTCGGCGACCGCATCGTCGCCGGCACGTGGGCGTACGCGGCCGCGATGACGCAGGGCGACATCACCGTCACCGGTGCGGCACCCGGGCACCTGCACTTGGCCCTTTCGAAGCTGAAGCTCGCGGGCGCCGACGTGGAGACGTATGACAACGGATTCCGCGTGCGCATGGACCACCGCCCGCGCGCCGTGGACTATCAGACCTTGCCATACCCGGGATTTCCCACCGACCTGCAGCCCATGGCGATTGCGCTGTCCGCGATTGCCGACGGCGTATCCGTGATCACCGAGAACGTCTTCGAGGCGCGCTTCCGGTTCGTGGACGAAATGCTGCGCCTGGGGGCTGACGCGCATGTGGACGGCCACCACGTCATGTTGCGTGGGGTGAACAACCTGTCTTCGACCGACGTCTGGTCTTCCGACATCCGTGCAGGCGCCGGCCTCGTGCTCGCCGGTCTGGTTGCAGACGGCGTGACCACCGTGCACGAGGTGCACCACATCGACCGCGGCTACCCGGCTTTCGTCGAGCAGTTAAACGCGCTTGGTGCACATGTTGAACGCGCTTAAAACCCGCGTTTAGCTGCGGGTTTGTGTTGTGTGTGGGGTGTGTGTAACTTATATCGAGTCAGCGAGACCGACAACGCCCCGCTGGAAGGTGAGATCCTTTCTGGTTTGTGTGGCGGGCAGGAAAACAATCGCTGATAGATTCCAAAGTCACTTTGATGCTGGCTCACTGTGTGTGGGTTGGTGTTGGGTGTGCTGGTGTTGTTTGAGAACTCGATAGTGTGCCAATGTACTTTTGTTGCGTGGGTGTGTTTGCCTGCCTCTTTTTGTGCACTGTGTGGTGTGCGCCCTGTGTTTGGGTGTGTGCCGGTGGTGGCGTGGTTGAATTCCAATGATGGATCGCGTCATCTTTTGGTTCATAGTGTGCGTGGGGTGTGGTTGAACATGTTTCACGTATTTTGATCGGCCCTGTTTTGCCCCGTCGGGTTGGGGTCGGTTGTTGAACCTTGTAATTTTTGGATTTTTGCCAGTCCGGCGCCTGTTTGGGTGTTGGTTGGTTTGTTTTTGGTTGGGTATTGGGCTTTTCACGGCCTGTTTCTTTCTGAAACGTTTTTTGTGGAGAGTTTGATCCTGGCTCAGGATGAACGCTGGCGGCGTGCTTAACACATGCAAGTCGAACGGAAAGGCCAGTGCTTGCACTGGTACTCGAGTGGCGAACGGGTGAGTAACACGTGGGTGATCTGCCCTGCACTTCGGGATAAGCCTGGGAAACTGGGTCTAATACCGGATAGGACCACATTTTGGATGGTGTGGTGGAAAGTTTTTCGGTGTGGGATGAGCTCGCGGCCTATCAGCTTGTTGGTGGGGTAATGGCCTACCAAGGCGTCGACGGGTAGCCGGCCTGAGAGGGTGTACGGCCACATTGGGACTGAGATACGGCCCAGACTCCTACGGGAGGCAGCAGTGGGGAATATTGCACAATGGGCGCAAGCCTGATGCAGCGACGCCGCGTGGGGGATGACGGCCTTCGGGTTGTAAACTCCTTTCGCTAGGGACGAAGCGTATTTGTGACGGTACCTGGAGAAGAAGCACCGGCTAACTACGTGCCAGCAGCCGCGGTAATACGTAGGGTGCGAGCGTTGTCCGGAATTACTGGGCGTAAAGAGCTCGTAGGTGGTTTGTCGCGTCGTTTGTGTAAGCCCGCAGCTTAACTGCGGGACTGCAGGCGATACGGGCATAACTTGAGTGCTGTAGGGGAGACTGGAATTCCTGGTGTAGCGGTGGAATGCGCAGATATCAGGAGGAACACCGATGGCGAAGGCAGGTCTCTGGGCAGTAACTGACGCTGAGGAGCGAAAGCATGGGTAGCGAACAGGATTAGATACCCTGGTAGTCCATGCCGTAAACGGTGGGCGCTAGGTGTGAGTCCCTTCCACGGGGTTCGTGCCGTAGCTAACGCATTAAGCGCCCCGCCTGGGGAGTACGGCCGCAAGGCTAAAACTCAAAGGAATTGACGGGGGCCCGCACAAGCGGCGGAGCATGTGGATTAATTCGATGCAACGCGAAGAACCTTACCTGGGCTTGACATACACCAGATCGCCGTAGAGATACGGTTTCCCTTTGTGGTTGGTGTACAGGTGGTGCATGGTTGTCGTCAGCTCGTGTCGTGAGATGTTGGGTTAAGTCCCGCAACGAGCGCAACCCTTGTCTTATGTTGCCAGCAATTCGGTTGGGGACTCGTGAGAGACTGCCGGGGTTAACTCGGAGGAAGGTGGGGATGACGTCAAATCATCATGCCCCTTATGTCCAGGGCTTCACACATGCTACAATGGTCGGTACAACGCGTTTGCGAGCCTGTGAGGGTGTGCTAATCGCTGAAAGCCGGTCGTAGTTCGGATTGGGGTCTGCAACTCGACCCCATGAAGTCGGAGTCGCTAGTAATCGCAGATCAGCAACGCTGCGGTGAATACGTTCCCGGGCCTTGTACACACCGCCCGTCACGTCATGAAAGTTGGTAACACCCGAAGCCAGTGGCCTGTTAAAGGGAGCTGTCGAAGGTGGGATCGGCGATTGGGACGAAGTCGTAACAAGGTAGCCGTACCGGAAGGTGCGGCTGGATCACCTCCTTTCTAAGGAGCTTTTATTTTGTGTGCCCACAGTTGTGGGTGTGTGTGGTTGAGTCGCCGAGTGTGTGACTGCCACTGTTGTTGTTTTTGCCGGGTGGAGGCATACCCGCTGGTCGCCGTGTCATCGAAGGTGGTGATGGTGGTGCCTGGTTGGGGTGTGTGCTGCGTGGTGTTGGGTTGGTGGATTCACCATATCGCGTGACAAAAGGGTTTTTCGTTGGTGCACTGTTGGGTGTCTGGGGCAGCATTGGTTGTTCCTGTTGGGCCCTCATGTCGGCTGGCCGCTGGTTGTGGTTGGTTGTGTGTGGGGTTGTGTTGTGTGAGAACTGTATAGTGGACGCGAGTATCTTTCTTTTTTGTGTTTTGGTGTTTATACCTGTTTGTTTGTGTGTCCGTGTGTTTTGTTACGGGCGTATGGTGGATGCCTTGGCATGCTGAGCCGATGAAGGACGTGTGAGGCTGCGTTATGCCTCGGGGAGTTGCCAACAAAGCGTTGATCCGAGGATGTCCGAATGGGGAAACCCAGCACCGGTTGTGTGGTGTTACCCGCAGGTGAATTCATAGTCTGTGTGGGGGTTGACGCGGGGAAGTGAAACATCTCAGTACCCGTAGGAGAAGAAAACAATTGTGATTCCGTGTGTAGTGGCGAGCGATAGCGGATGAGGCTAAACCGTGTGCGTGTGATACCTGGCAGGGGTTGCGTGTGCGGTGTTGTGGGGCGCAAGTGTTGCAGGCTGCCGACTGCAAGCGCAATTTGCATGCATCAGCGGAAGCATCTGGGATGGTGCACCGGAGTAGGTGAATAGTCCTGTACGTGAAGGTGTGTGTGGTTGTGTTGTTTGTGTTCCCGAGTAGCAGCGGGCTCGTGGAATCTGCTGTGAATCTGCCGGGACCACCCGGTAAGCCTAAATACTCAGTGTGACCGATAGTGAATGAAGTACCGTGAGGGAATGGTGAAAAGTACCCCGGGAGGGGAGTGAAAGAGTTCCTGAAACCATGCGCTTACAATCCGTCAGAGCACCTTGTGTGTGATGGCGTGCCTTTTGAAGAATGAGCCTGCGAGTCAGCGGCATGTCGCGAGGTTAACCCGTGTGTGTGGGGTAGTCGTAGCGAAAGCGAATCCGAATAGGGTGGCAAGTGGCATGTCCTGGACCCGAAGCGGGGTGATCTACCCATGGCCAGTGTGAAGCAGCTGTAAGAGGTTGTGGAGGCGCGAACCCACTTAGGTTGAAAACTGAGGGGATGAGCTGTGGGTAGGGGTGAAAGGCCAATCAAACTCCGTGATAGCTGGTTCTCCCCGAAATGCATTTAGGTGCAGCGTGATGTGAGCTTGCCGGAGGTAGAGCTACTGGTTGGTTGAGCGGGACTATCATCTTAGCGACGTCAGCCAAACTCCGAATACCGGTTATAGTGGTGCATTGCAGTGAGACTGTGGGGGATAAGCTTCATAGTCGAGAGGGAAACAGCCCAGATCGCCGGTTAAGGCCCCTAAGGGTGTGCTAAGTGGAAAAGGATGTGGGATCGCGAAGACAGCCAGGAGGTTGGCTTAGAAGCAGCCATCCTTGAAAGAGTGCGTAATAGCTCACTGGTCGAGTGGTTCCGCGCCGACAATTCAGTGGGGCTCAAGTACACCGCCGAAGCCGCGGCAAACAATTTTGTTGTTTGGGTAGGGGAGCGTCGTGTGTGGGGTGAAGCCGTATCGGAAGGAGCGGTGGACTGCATGCGAGTGAGAATGCAGGCATGAGTAACGAATGGCAAGTGAGAATCTTGCCCGCCGGATGACTAAGGGTTCCTGGGTCAAGTTCGTCTTCCCAGGGTGAGTCGGGTCCTAAGGCGAGGCCGACAGGCGTAGTCGATGGTCAACGGGTTGATATTCCCGTACCCGTATGTGCGCGCCCAGTATCGAAGCGGTGAGACTAACCACCCTGATCTGCCGATCGTTGCCATCCCTTCGGGGATGGTTGGTTGGTGGTGATGCGTGGGGCCTGATCCGTGGTAGGTCAGTGATGGGGTGACGCAGTGAGGTAGCTAAGCCGCTTATTGGATTGCGGTGCAAGCGTGTGGCACGACAACATTGGTCAAATCCGGTTGTCATCAAGTGTGAGGCGTGATGCGTAGCCCATATGTGGGTGATGTTGGTGATCCTGTACTGCCGAGAAAAGCCTCTAGCGATGTGCATGTACGGCCCGTACCCATAACCGACACAGGTGGTCAGGTAGAAAATACTAAGGCGAGCGGGTGAACTGTGGTTAAGGAACTCGGCAAAATGCCCCCGTAACTTCGGGAGAAGGGGGACCACAACCGGTGACACACATTCGTGTTGAGCTGGTTGGGGTCGCAGAGAAGAGAGGGGAGCGACTGTTTATCAAAAACACAGGTCCGTGCGAAGACGGTTAAGTTGATGTATACGGACTGACGCCTGCCCGGTGCTGGAAGGTTAAGAGGACCCGTTAGGACATTGTGTCCGAAGCGGAGAATTTAAGCCCCAGTAAACGGCGGTGGTAACTATAACCATCCTAAGGTAGCGAAATTCCTTGTCGGGTAAGTTCCGACCTGCACGAATGGCGTAACGACTCCCCTGCTGTCTCAACCACAGGCCCGGTGAAATTGCAGTACGAGTAAAGATGCTCGTTTCGCGCGGCAGGACGAAAAGACCCCGGGACCTTCACTATAGCTTGGTATTGGCATTCGGTGCGGTTTGTGTAGGATAGGTGGGAGACTTSGAAGCATGCACGCCAGTGTGTGTGGAGTCGTTGTTGAAATACCACTCTGACCGTAGTGGATATCTAACCTTGGCCCATGATCTGGGTTGGGGACAGTGCCTGGTGGGTAGTTTAACTGGGGCGGTTGCCTCCCAAAATGTAACGGAGGCGCCCAAAGGTTCCCTCAGCCTGGTTGGCAATCAGGTGTGTAGAGTGTAAGTGCACAAGGGAGCTTGACTGCGAGACTTACAAGTCGAGCAGGGACGAAAGTCGGGACTAGTGATCCGGCACCTACTTGTGGATGTGGTGTCGCTCAACGGATAAAAGGTACCCCGGGGATAACAGGCTGATCTTCCCCAAGAGTCCATATCGACGGGATGGTTTGGCACCTCGATGTCGGCTCGTCGCATCCTGGGGCTGGAGTAGGTCCCAAGGGTTGGGCTGTTCGCCCATTAAAGCGGCACGCGAGCTGGGTTCAGAACGTCGTGAGACAGTTCGGTCTCTATCCGCCGCGCGCGTTGAAACTTGAAGAAGGCTGTCCCTAGTACGAGAGGACCGGGACGGACGTACCTCTAGTGTGCCAGTTGTTCCGCCAGGAGCACGGCTGGTTGGCTACGTACGGGAGGGATAACCGCTGAAAGCATCTAAGCGGGAAGCCTGTTTTAAGATGAGGTTTCATTTGAGGTTCCCAGGAGACTACTGGGTTGATAGGCCGGACCTGGAAGCACAGCAATGTGTGGAGGCGACCGGTACTAATACACCAATAAACACCAACACCAAACAATACGTTTGATGGTGTAAACACCGCGAAGAAACACAAAAGCATGTTGCTTGCGTCCACTGTGCAGTCACTGACACAACACACCAACCCGGTTTGCACCGGACTGGCCAACATAATTGCATAACGCTGAATCGTTGATCAGCCGCACATGCCCCAATAGGTGTGTCGGTGGTTGATGGCGGCGGGGAAACGCCCGGTCCCATTCCGAACCCGGAAGCTAAGCCCGCCCGCGCCGATGGTACTGCTCCCGGGAGGGAGTGGGAGAGTAGGTTACCGCCGACCCAACAACTTCACACAAGCACCCGCCGCACCAACACTGATGGTGCGGCGGGTGCTTTGCTATGCCTGGCCCGAACCCACCTGGCTAGACTCCGCATTGCGGACAACCGCACCCGCACCCATTATTGGTGCACACCAACCAATTCCGTGCCCGGGCCTCACTCCGCTTTGCGGACAACCATGACGGCACCCATCATTGGCGCACACCCATAAAATCCCCGGGGCGAAATCACCCGGCGGGACGCGACCGGTCAACGAGGGGCCACAGAGGTCGCGGGGACAGCACACGCAGCCACGATGACGCCGACAGTGGGACGAAAGTCGAGTACCGGACGTCGAGTACGCCCGCATACACCGACGAACTCGACCTCCACTACTCGACCAACAACGCACCCACAACAACCCGAGACCGGTTCAGACTCCGCCTTGCGGACAACCCCAGATGCACCCATCATTGGTGCACACCCACCAATTCCGCACCCGGGCCACACTCCGCATTGCGGACAACCACGGCGGCACCCATCATTGGTGCGTACCCACGAACTATAGATCGGGGGCCACACTCCGCATTGCGGACAACTGCGCCTGCACCAACAACCGGTGCCCGCCCACGAACCACGTAGCTGGCGGTCTCGTAAAAGTTGACACAAAGCGCGCGATTTCCCACCTGGGCAAACACCGGCCGAAAACGGCCCGCTCGTCAACGCTTGCGAAAGCCGCCGCCGCGAACATCCGCATTGCGGACAACCTGCCGACCCCCATCATTGGGGAGCACCCACGAATTCTTCAAGGGAGTAGCTAACGATCTTCCCCGCCTTACCGGGTGCGTATAGTCCCGGAGGAACGGAATGACAGGGAGGCGAACCTCGATGGCTGATTCGGACGAGATCCTTGAGACAGAAACACTCGACACAGGTGCACCCGGCACAGGAACGCCAGAACCCGCAGTGAGCGGGGCTGCGGCACAAGCGGTGTCGCTGGTCAAGACGTATGGCAAGGGCGATACCGAAGTCAGAGCGCTCGACGGCGTCGATATCGAGTTCGGCCGTAACGAGTTCACTGCGATTATGGGACCGTCCGGTTCGGGGAAGTCGACGCTCATGCACGTGATGGCGGGGCTTGACTCCGTCACCACGGGGTCGGCGTACATCGGGGAGACAGATCTGTCGGAGCTGAATGACAAGCAGCTCACGACACTGAGGCGCGACCGCCTTGGATTCATCTTCCAGTCCTTCAACCTGGTTCCCACTCTCACCGCCGCTGAGAACATCACGCTGCCCACGAGCATTGCGGGCGGCAAGGTTGACCAGGCGTGGTTCGATGAGGTTACAGCGCGCCTCGGCCTAGCCAAGCGCCTGGATCACCGCCCGGCGGAGCTGTCGGGAGGCCAGCAGCAGCGCGTCGCCTGCGCCCGCGCGTTGGTGAGCCGCCCTGAGTTGATTTTCGGCGACGAGCCGACGGGGAACCTGGATTCCAACGCGTCGCGCGAGGTCCTGGAGATTCTCCGCACGGCGGTGGATAAGGACGGGCAGACGGTGGTCATTGTCACGCATGATGCCCGTGCTGCGTCTTATGCCGACCGGGTGGTGTTTTTGCGTGACGGCAACATTGTCGACGAGATGCGCGACCCGGACATGGATTCCATCCTCCGCGTCATGGCTGGCATGGAGGACTAGATGGCCGACACGTTGACGAAGGTCTCGCTGCGCAACGTCGCGGCGCACAAGCTGCGACTCGCGCTGACGGTGCTGGCAGTTGTGCTGGGCACGGCGTTCCTGTCGGGTGCGCTGATGTTCACGAACATGCTGTCCGCCACGTTCGATTCTGCGGTGGACACGGCGCTCGAGGACGTGGATGCGGTGGTGCGCCCGACCGAGGGCAGCATCGATAGGGACACGTTCGACGCCATCAGGGGCACCGAGGGCGTCGATCGGGTGAATGTGTTCGTGGATGTTCCTGTGGTCGTCGCTAGGCAGGATGAAGTTGCGATTCAGACGCAACTCGGCACCTCGCGCCTCATGCCTTTCTACGGCGAAGGTGAGGCAGTGGGAAGAGCGCCTTTGCTTATCGACGGCTCCGCTCCCACCGCCGCCGGCGACATCGCCGTCAACGCGAACGGCGCGCAGAAGTACGGCATCGAGATGGGCGAGAAGCTCATCGTGGTAGACAAGGACGGGCGCAACGAGTTCACCGTCACGGGGTTGTATGAGGACCCGCTGGCGCAGGAAACGTCGCTGGTGCTGCGGGTGGGGGAGCAGGCATACCTTGACGTGTACCGGGATGGCGCGTCGGTGCCGGCGATGACGGTGGATGGGGGACAGGGGGTCGTCGATAGGCTTGGGGCGCAGTTCGGCGACCTTGAGGTGCGCGCGGGCGCGGATGTGGCCGAAGAAATCTCCCAGCAGATTCGGGATGGCCTGAGCTTTGTCAGCTACTTTTTGGTCGCGTTCGGCCTGGTGTGCTTGTTGGTGGGGACGTTCCTCATCGCGAACACCTTCTCCATGATCGTGGCGCAGCGTACCCGCGAGTTCGCGCTGCTGCGCGCGCTGGGGGCCGCGCGCGGGCAGATCACCCGCTCGGTGGCGTTCGAGTCCGCCCTGGTGGGTGTGATTGGCTCCGCGCTCGGCGTCGCCGGTGGCGTGGGGCTGGTGGCGCTGATCCGGGTGGCGATGGCGCGCTACGGCATGCCGCTACCGGATGCGGGTACGGGCCTGTCCGTGCGCGCGGTGGTAGTGCCGATTGTGGTGGGCACACTGGTGACGGTGCTCTCAGCCCTGGCGCCAGCGCGCAAGGCGGGGCAGGTCAAGCCGGTGGAGGCGATGCGTTCCAGCGAGGCCGCCACGCCGCAGCCGCTGCGTTGGCGCACTGTCGCGGGCCTTGTCCTGGTGGCCACGGGCGTGGCCGCCGCGGTGTACGCGATGGGCTGGGACGACGGACCGACCGGGCGCCGAGCGGCCCTGGTGGGGGCGGCGGCGCTGGCTGCGATTACCGGCCTGTTCTTGTCCGGCCCGGCGCTGAGCTTGCCGGTGGTGCCGCCGCTGGGCAGGGTCATCGGCGCGCCGTTCGGCGCGGTGGGCACACTCGCCTCCACAAACACGCGCCGCAACCCTCGGCGCACCGCCACCACGGCGTTTGCACTGATGCTGGGCATTGCGCTGGTGACGGTGATTGGCATGCTGGGCGCGTCGATGAAGCGCTCGGTGGACGACGTCGCCACCAGCGAGGTGTCCGCGGACTTCGTGCTCTCCGGACCGCAGAACGGGGTGTTCCCGCTGCCGGAGGACCTGCCGGAGCGCCTGCAATCGGTCGAGGGCGCTGGCGAGACGGCCGCCTACACCCAGGCGCCGATCTCGGTGGACGGGCAGTTCGGCTACCAGCTCGGCGGCTTCGGGCTTACGGACGTGCTGCGCGGCGACCCTGCGGACCTGATCGCCCTGGACATGGTGGAGGGCAGCTCCAGCCTGGACGGCAACACCATCATCGCGCCCGAGCCGCTGGCGCAAGAGCACGGCTGGCGCGTCGGCGACACGCTCACTGTGGCTGGCCCGACGGGCGAATCGGTGGAGGCAACCCTGGGCGGGCTGTTTGCGCCGTCAAATATCTTGCAGTCGTTTGTGGTTTCCGACGAGGCGGCCGCCGCCACGGGCGCGCGCGGCACGGGGCACATCCTCATGATCGGCGTGAACAACGACGGCACCGTCGGCGAGGACCAGCTGCGCGCCAACCTCGAGGAGCTGGTGCGCCACGACATTGTGGTGCAGGTGCGCTCCACGCAGGACATGGCGGGCGAGGTCTCCGCCATGATCGACCAGATGCTGTTCATCCTGTACGCGCTGTTGTCGCTGGCGGTGGTGATTGCGGTGCTGGGAATTGTGAACACGCTGACGCTGTCGGTGATTGAACGCCGCCAGGAGATCGGCATGTTGCGCGCGGTGGGCACGCAGCGCCGCCAGATCCGGACGATGATCACGCTCGAGTCGGTGCAGATGACGGTCTATGGCGCAATCCTCGGCGTGCTGTTGGGGCTCGGTTTGGGGTGGGCGTTCCTTACGGTCCTTGAGGCTAAAGGCTTAACGACGATCGTGGTCCCGTGGCCGCTCGTCGGCACCGTGCTTGCCGGCTCGTTTGTAGTCGGTTTGTTGGCCGCGGTGTGGCCGGCCGGCAGGGCCGCGAAGACGCCGCCGCTGGACGCGATCGCGGAGTAGGGGGGGGGCTTACCCGAACCCGTACACGCCGACCGCGGAGGCGGCGATGGCGGCCAGGGCGGTGCCCACGCCGTACTTCGCGGCCAGGACGAACTCGCCGGCCTTGGCCATCTCCCCGAGCTGCCGCGCGAGCATGGACAGGGTGGACAGGGCACCTGCGAAACCCACACCGATGCCGACGCGCAACACGCCCGGCGCTGCCACCGCGAAGCCGATGACTGCGGCCGCCGAGACGTTCGCCGCGAACGTGGACGCAAGCGTGCTGTGGATCTGGCGCATGAGTACCCAGCGGGCAAACCCGCCTAGCATTCCGCCGATGAAGACGGCCACAACTCCGATGAGTAGAGGCAACAGGTCAGGCATGCCGGTGTCCCCGGGAGGCGTCGCCGGCCATCCAGGCCAGGGTGGCGGTGGTGAGGCTGAGCGCGATGATGAATCCGGCCCACACCGGCGAATCCGACACCGCGGTCAAGGAAACCGCGGACAGGGTGGAAAACCCGCCGAGGAAGCCCACGCCCCAGAACGGGCCGGGTTGGAACAGGCCCATGGAGAAGCAGGCGACCAGGTTCACCGCGGAGGTGACGGTCAGCGCGAGGGCTTCGGGCGTGGTGGGGCTAACCCAGATGAGGACCAGGTAGCGTGCGACAGCTCCAAGCCCCGCGCCCAGCGCCACGGAAAGGCCGGTTGTTAGGTCATCGAACTGCACATTTGTCCACCTTAGCGCCCTAACCGGCGAAGGCGCGAAGGCCCCAACGCATGCCGAACCAGGCGGCGACGATGCCCAGCACCGCCGTGCGCAGCGCGTAGCGCAGGGCTTTACGGTACCGCCCGGCGGTGATCAGGTCGCCGAGCTCACGCGCCAGCGTGGACCAGGTGGAAAGCGCGCCGGCGAAGCCTGCGCCGAGCGCGATCTGCCACGCGATTGGGGCGGTGGCGGCGAAACCGGCGATGGCGCAGGCCACGGTGTTGGCGGCGAAGGTGGCGGCGTGGGCGTTGCCGATCAGCTTCGTTAAGGCGAACCGGGACATGCCGCCGAGCACGCCGCCGGCGAACACCACGGCGAGGGTGAGTGCCAATCCGAGCCAGCTAGCCATGGCGGCGCTCCCGGAGGGTGTGGCCGAGAAGGTAGGAAACTATAGACGTCGCAAAGCTAAGTGCAACGATGACCAGCGCGACGATCGCATCCGACTGCATCGCCGCCACCGAAATCGCGGAGAAGGTGGTGAAGCCGCCGAGGAAGCCCGCGCCCCACAGCGGACCCGGCTTGTACAGGCCCATGGCGAAGCAGCCTGCGATGTTGACGGCGAAGGTCAGTGCGAGCGCCGCCGTGGACCCGGGTGCGGTATATAGGAGCACAAGATGCCTGACGACGGCCCCAAGGCCCGCCCCGAGCCCAATCAGCAATGCTGTCCGGAATGTGTCCACGGCTGCGAGTCTATCGCCAGTCCATCTGCTGGCGTTCCACGAACTCCGCGACCTCCTCCGGGGTCTTCTTCAGGTACGGGTCCCAGGCGAGGTACTCGCGGGTCTCGCGCACCACGATGCCGGACAAAAGCAGCAGGCCGATCAGGTTCGGGATGGCCATCAGCCCGTTGGACAGGTCGGAGAACGTCCACGCCAGCTCCAGCGACGCCACCGCGCCGACAAACGACAGGGCGGTGAAGAACATGCGGTAGGGGATGGACGCCCAGTCGCCGAACAGCGCCACGATGGCGCGCTCGCCGTAGTAGGACCAGCCCAGGATGGTGGAAAACGCGAAGAAGATCAGGGCGACGGAGACGATCAGGCTGCCCCACTCGCCGGGCAGGGCCGTCTCGAAGGCGGTGGCGGTCATGATCGCGGCCTGGTCGCGGCCCATGTCCCAGGTGCCGGCGGTGACGATGACCAGGCCGGTGATGGTGACCACGAGGATGGTGTCGATGAACGTCTGCGTCATGGACACCAGCGCCTGGCGCGCCGGGTGTTGCGTCTTCGCGGCCGCGGCGGCGATTGCTGCGGAGCCCATGCCGGACTCGTTGGAGAAGATGCCGCGGGCCACGCCGAACTGGATGGCCAGCATGATGCCGGAGCCGACGAAACCGCCGGTGGCTGCGGTGCCGGTGAACGCGTCGGTGAAGATTGTGGTGATGGCCTCCGGCACCCGGTCCGCCATGAGCGCCAGCGCGGTGATGCCGCCGCCGACGTAAATGACGATCATCAGCGGCACGAACGCCGCGGTGATTTTGCCGATGCCCTCGATGCCGCCGAGCACGGCCGCGCCGACGGCGAAGAAGATGACCACGCCGGCGACGTTCGCGCTGATGCCGAAGGCGTCGTGCATGCCCGCGGCGATGGAGTTGCCCTGGGCGAGATTGCCGATGCCGAAGGAGGCGAAGATGGTGAACAGGGTAAATGCCGCAGCGAGGAATTTGCCGAAGCGGCCGCCGACACCGGTTCTTAAGTACTCGTGCGGCCCGCCCTGCTGCTTGCCCTTCTTGTCGGTGGTGCGGAAACGCACGCCCAGGTAGGCCTCGGAGTACTTCGACGCCATGCCGACGATGCCGGTGAGCCAGATCCAAAACAGCGCGCCGGGCCCGCCGATGGAGATCGCGGTGGCCACGCCGACGATGTTGCCGGTGCCCACCGTGGCGGCCAGGGCGGTGGTCAGGGCCTGGTAGTTGGAGATGTCGCCCGCGCCTTCCTCGGACTTGTCCACGAAGGCGTGGCGGGTGGCGCGGCCGAGGGTGCGGAACTGGATGCCGCGCAGGCGTACGGTCAAAAACAGGCCGGTGCCCAGCAGCAGAGGGATGAGCAGGAACGGTCCCCAGACAAAGGTGGAGATAACACTGAGGATGTTGTTCAAGTTGTCAGCCATGAACAGAAGTAAAACATACAGTTCAGTGAATAATATATAGGTGGCAGGAGAAACATTCACGGGCGATGATGGTGGGAAGGACTCTGCCTGAGACACAAGGAGTATTCCCATGGCACACCAACGCGCCGGACAGCCCGCCCGCGAGGACGACCTTATCGACATCGCCGAGGTGATCACCGCCTACTACACCCGCGACATCGACCCGGACAACCCGGACCAGCAGGTCGCCTTCGGCACCTCCGGCCACCGCGGCTCGTCCCTGGACAACGCGTTTAACGAGGCGCACATCCTGGCCACCACGCAGGCGATCGTGGACTACCGCCGCGGCGAGGGCATCGACGGTCCGGTCTACATCGGCCGCGACACCCACGCCCTGTCCGAGCCGGCGATGGTCTCCGCGCTCGAGGTGCTCATCGCCAACGAGGTGCAAGTGCTTGTCGACGCCTCCGGTCGCTACACGCCCACCCCAGCCGTCTCCCACGCCATCCTGACCCACACCGGCGGCAAGGCCGACGGCATCGTGGTCACCCCGTCGCACAACCCGCCGCGCGACGGCGGCTTCAAGTACAACCCGCCCACCGGCGGGCCCGCCCCGGCAGAAGCCACCGACTGGATTGCCAAGCGCGCCAACGAGTACATCGCAGCAGGCCTCGACGGTGTGAAGCGCACCCCCGTCAGCGGCGTGCTGGACGAGCGCGCCGGGAAGTTCGACTACCTCGACCACTACGTTTCCGACCTGGGCAACGTGGTGGACATGGACGCGATCAAGGCGTCCGGCCTGCGCATCGGCACCGACCCGATGGGCGGGGCGAGTGTGGACTACTGGGGTGTCATCGGCGAGCGATACGGGCTGAACCTCGAGGTGGTCAACCCGCACGTCGACGCCACCTGGCGGTTTATGACCCTGGACACCGACGGCAAGATCCGCATGGACTGCTCCAGCCCGAACTCCATGGCCTCGCTGGTGCACAACCGAGACAAGTTCGACTTGGCAACCGGTAACGACGCGGACGCGGACCGCCACGGCATCGTCACCCCCGACGCGGGCCTGATGAACCCGAACCATTACCTGGCCGTGGCCATCGAGTACCTGTTCAGCCACCGCGACGGCTGGGCGGATGGCACCGCGGTGGGCAAGACCCTGGTGTCGTCCTCCATGATCGACCGCGTGGTCGCATCGCTCGGCTGCGAGCTGGTGGAGGTGCCTGTCGGCTTCAAGTGGTTTGTGCCGGGGCTTATCGACGGCACCATCGGCTTCGGCGGGGAAGAATCTGCCGGCGCGTCGTTTTTGCGCAAGGACGGCACCGTCTGGTCCACCGACAAGGACGGGCTGATCATGGACCTGCTCGCCGCGGAGATCACCGCCGTGACCGGCAAGACTCCATCCGCGCGCTACGCAGAGCTTGAGGCCGAGTACGGAGCCCCGGCCTACGCGCGCATCGACGCCCCGGCCGGCCGCGAGGAAAAGGCCAAGCTGAAGGCGCTGTCGGCTGACCAGGTCGAGGCGGATGCGTTGGCGGGCGAAGCTATCGTCGCAAAGCTGACTGAGGCTCCCGGCAACGGCGCCGCCATCGGTGGGCTGAAGGTGACCACTGAAAACGCGTGGTTCGCCGCACGCCCATCCGGCACCGAGGACAAGTACAAGATCTACGCCGAGTCCTTCAAGGGCGACGCGCATTTGAAGCAGGTGCAGGAGGAAGCCCAGGCGCTCGTTTCTGAAGTGTTGGACAGCTAATGAAGTAACGTACGACCTGTGAGCATAACGACAACCCCCGCGCCCCCGCGCAACACAAAAGCGCTGGTGCTGGATGTACTTTCCGCGCTGGCGCGTTTCTTCATGGCATACGTGTGGCTGGACGCCGGCATTGCGAAACTCGGTGTTCCCCTCGACGTAACCAAGACCATCGAGGCCTACGAGATTTTCACCTCCGACTGGTCCTACCTGCTGGCGCACATCATCGGCCCGCTCGAAGTGGCCGGCGGCCTGCTGTTGCTTCTGGGCATCAAACTGCACTGGTCCGGCAAGGTGTCCATCATTGTGCTGACGCTGTTCATTATCGGCCTGGTGTCCGCATGGCAGCGCGGTCTGGTCATCGACTGCGGCTGCTTCGACCCGTCTCAGGCCGGAGAAGGCGAGAGTAACCTGCTGGTCACCGTGGTGCGCGACCTGGCCTACATCGCCATCACCGGGTTTATGATGTGGCGCCCGTTTAAGAAGTTCGCTGTCTACCCCTAAACTTGTGCGGGTAGAAAGTACCCGTCATGTCATACGGCACGCACAATAGGAGATAACTGTGACCACACGTAAAGTGGAAAACCCGAACAAGAAGGGCAACGCCGCCTTTATCTGGGCGGTCCTCGCCGTCCTGGCTATCGCCCTCGTGGTGATCGGCCTGATCGTCTTCAACGGCCGCGAAAACCGCAGCGCCGCTATCAAAGAAGAAATGATCGACGTCGAGGGCATCAACGTTGCCTGGAATGGGGAGGAAAGCACCATCCACCTCACCGGCAACAACCCCGACGCGAAGACCGCCGAACTGTTCGAAGATTTCTCCTGCACCTACTGTGCGGACCTGCACATCGCCACCGACGAGGCGATGTTGGAGAAGCTCAAGGCCGGCGAGATCAACGTCGAGCTGCGCCCGATGACCGTACTGGACAGTGGTCAGGAAGGCCACTCCACCAAGGCGCTCGCTGCTGAGCTGGCGCTAATCGCCAACGGTGACCTGGCCCAAGCGTTCACCGTCCGTAACTACCTGTTCCAGAACCAGCAGTCCGCGTACAACAAGTACGACAACGACGGCTTCGCTGACCTGGCCAAGGACTACGAGGCCTCCGATGCTGCCATCCAGGATATCCGCGACGGCAAGTACATCGAGGCCGCGAAGCGCATGAACTCCGAGAACATGAAGTATCAGGAGGACGAGACCGGCGAGGCGTGGACCCCGCGCGTCTTGATTGACGGCAAGGACGTTGAAGACCTCGTCGATATCGAGGAACTCCGGGAAATTATGGGCGACCCCTCCATGAGTGAGGAGAAGGATTCCGCGCGCAACTACTGGCCTGAGGTACTGGCCAGCCTCTAAGCGCGTTCCTTTACAGCGTTTTCACCGCCTCACTCCAGTCCCGGGGTGGGGCGGTTTCGCTTTCCCGCTGGGGATTTGGCGGCCTGCGCACCCGGTTGTATATTTACGTGAGTTACCCAAGGGGCTATGGCGCAGTTGGTAGCGCACCACACTGGCAGTGTGGGGGTCACGGGTTCGAATCCCGTTAGCTCCACTCCACAACTACATATACCTGTGGCAGCACAGCTGCCGCATGGGGCTATGGCGCAGTTGGTAGCGCACCACACTGGCAGTGTGGGGGTCACGGGTTCGAATCCCGTTAGCTCCACCAAAATAAAACTGCCCGCCTGTTCGGCCGGGCAGTTTTCTCGTTTCGCGGGGGCGGCGCTACTGAGCGGCCTGGCGCATGCCTTCGAAGTATGCGTTGCCGTCAGCGCCGGTGTAGCAGGCGTGTGAATCAACGGGCCACACGTCGCGCGCTTGCTCGCACGTGAACAGGCTCCCGTAGGGGCCGAGGGTGGCCCACTCCATGGCCGGCGGGCCGGATTGCGCCGGCGCGGGTTGCTGGGGTGCCTGCTGCTGCGGCGCGGGCTCGGGTGCCTGCTGTTGTTGGTTCGCGGCTTCACGCTCGGCTGCTTCGCGCTCCGCTGCCTCACGTTCAGCTGCCTTTCGCTCGGCCGCTTCTCGTTCTGCTGCTTCACGTTCCGCTGCCTCGCGTTCGGCCGCTTTGCGCTCGGCTTCCGCGGACTTCGACGCTGCTGCGGCGGAGGAGGACGCGGCCGCAGCGGAAGACGACGCGGCGGCGGCCTCCTTCTCCTCGGCTTCCTTGTCTAAACGCTTGAGGGCGGCGTCGAGCTCCTCGCGGTTGATGATGCCGTCGCCGTCGCCGTCATCGGACGCATCGAGCTTGTGGCTGAGTTGGCGCATGTCGGATTCGCATCCGTCGTCGCCGTCGCACACTGCGGAGGCGATAGCGGGGCTGGTGCCAGCGATGATGTCGGATGAGTTGCCGCAGGAGGCCAAGGTAAGGGCCGCGGCGCAGGCGAGGGCGGTGGTGAGTTTCCGGTGCATGGCTAGGAGTGTAGCGCGATCTCATCGGCCGGGAGCTACTCTGAACTGCATGTTTGCGTCACCGATCGGACCGTTGTGCCTCGTCGCCAGTGAGCGCGGCCTCACCCGCGTGTGCTTCGAAGGGGAGCAGCTGCCTATCGACGAACCTTCGGACCACCCCGTAGCCACCCAGCAGCTTACCGAGTACTTCGCCCGCACACGCCGGAAGTTCACCGTGCCGATGGACTTACAGGGCGTGACCGGTTTCCGCACTGCGGTGCTGCGGGAGCTGGCGGAAGTCCCGTACGGGGAGACCACCTCCTACGCGCAGCTCGCCGGCGCGGTGGGAAACCCCAAAGCGGTACGCGCGGTGGGCAGCGCGTGCGCCACCAACCCGTTGCCGCTGTTCATCCCGTGCCACCGGGTGCTGCGCAGCGACGGCCAACTTGGCGGTTACCGTGGCGGAACAGAGGCAAAACGTTTCTTACTGCGATTGGAGGGCATCGATGTCTGACACGTTTGTGAAGCACGGCAGCGCGCCGGGAGCCGCAGCCGCGGAGGCGGCGTACCTGCGCTGGCTGCGCGAGGGCTCCACCGCGGTGGTGGAGGTGCTGGAACTGGACGAGGACGCGAACACGCTGACCATCGAGAAGGTGGATCCCGTTCGCCCGACCGTGGACGCCGCCCGTCAGGCCGGCCGTGAGCTGGCCGCCATCCACGCCATGGGAGCGGCTGCGTTTGGGGCGCCCGCGGACGGGTGGGACGGACCCAACTTCATCGGCACCCGCCAGCAGGCATGCGAGCCAACCGAGCGCTGGGCCAAGTTCTACGTGGAGCAGCGAGTACTGCCTTTCGCAGAGAAGGCGCGTCGGGCGGGGAATGTGGGGGACGGCGGGATGGACGTCGTCAAGCAAGCATGCGATGCGCTGCTCGAAGAAGACGAGAGCGCCCCGCTGGCCCGCATCCACGGCGACCTGTGGGCGGGCAACCTGCTGTTCGGCGCGGACGGGCCGCGGTTTATCGACCCGGCTGCGCACGGCGGGCACCCGCTGACCGACATCGCCATGCTCGAGCTGTTCGGCGCGCCTCACTTCAGCGCGATCGTGGACGGGTATGTGGACGCTGGGGGTGAGTTGGGCAGCGACTGGCAGCGACGCATCGCGGTGCACCAGCTGCACCCGCTGGCGGTACACGCGTGGACGCACGGCCCGTCCTACGGCTCCGCGCTCGTGCGCGCGGCGGAGGAGACCCTGCGCGTGATAGACAGTAGGCAATAAAGGAGGAGATTCAGATGGGGAATGTAAAAAATTCGCTAGATAGGCTCGAAGAACTTGGGCTTCTCGAGCAGCGCGGCAAACCCTTCGAAGTGACCTGGGAACCTATCCAGCTCGACTTCACTCTGGAGGAATGGCTCGAAGAGGAACGCGGTGAGGAGCGCTTAGAGCGGGTGATGGCGGACCTCCGCGACCTGCCCTAACGCCACCAGGTGTCGTTCGGGCCCGGCGGCAGGTGGCGCTTGTGCTGGCCGACACGCCACAGGTGCTCGAGGCGCTCGGCGGCCTCGGCGGGAACCCGCTTGCCCTCCAGGTAGTCGTCGATGTGGACGTAGGTGACGCCGAGCGCCTCTTCGTCGGGAAGCGCGGGGCGGTCTTCTTCCAGGTCCGCGGTCGGGACCTTCTCCCACAGGCGGGGTTCGGCGTCGAGGTGGGCCAAAAGCGCCGCGCCCTGGCGCTTGTCCAACCCGGCCAGCGGGATAAGGTCTGCGGCGCCGTCGCCGTGTTTGGTGAAAAACCCGGTGATGTTCTCCGCCGCATGGTCCGAGCCCACCACCAGAAGACCGCGCTCGCCGGCGATGGCATACTGGGCGATCATGCGCATGCGCGCCTTGACGTTGCCCTTGTTGAAATCGCCGAGGCTGCCCGCTCCCAGCGCGCCCGCCACAGCACTAGCTAGGGCGGTGGTGGCTGGCTCGATGTCCACCGTGACCGTCTCGTCGGGCTGAATGAACTTGAGTGCCAGCTGCGCGTCGTCCTCGTCGGCCTGCACGCCGTGAGGCAGCCGCACCGCAACGAAGGTCGCGTCGCTGCCGTTCGCCCGGCGTTTCTCCACCGCCAGCTGCGCCAGACGCCCGGCGAGCGTGGAGTCCTGCCCGCCGGAAATGCCGAGTACGTACCCCTTCGCGCCGGTGGCGTCCAGGTAGTCCACTAGGAACTGCACGCGCCGGGTGATCTCGGTGGCCGGGTCGATGGTCGGTGCCACGCCGAGGGTGGCGATGATCTCTGATTGCATGGCGCTCATGGTAGGAGGTTTTGATTCAGCGCGTCCGGTGTGTAACATTTACCCCCGTGTTGCGACTCGGCAGCTCGCCGATGGTCGCTAATTGCAGGTAATCCGAGCAGAAAGGAGCGCCCGATGAAGGTCCGCAAGTCGCTTCGGTCGCTGAAGAACAAGCCGGGCGCTCAGGTTGTGCGCCGCCACGGCAAGGTTTTTGTGATCAACAAGAAGGATCCCCGCTTCAAGGCTCGCCAGGGCTAAGCGCGAATCCCGCCCCGTCACCGTTTGGTGGCGGGGCTTTTTGCTTTGCGACGAAACCTCCGGCCGAATCTAATTTCCGCCAAATTACACGTTTGGGAGCAGTGAGCTGTCCATGTTTTAACTACATGTAGGTGATTTGCTCCCTCTATCCTGGGAATACCACCCGTGTAACTACTACATGTAGTAGCAGTTGCCGAAGTTTCCCCCAAGGTATAGTGTCTCTTGGTGTTGCCCCGGGGGAGCCGGGGAAGCGAGAAAAAGCGTCGAAACCCTGTCGAATCCCGGTCGAAGACCCGCACAGAAAGAGCCTGAAGAACTATGTCGATCACCGTTTACAGCAAGCCGGCCTGCATGCAGTGCAAGGCAACCGAGAAGGCCCTGACCAAGGCCGGCCTCGAGTTCACCACGGTTGACATCTCCATGGACGACGAGGCCCGCGACTACGTCATGGCCCTCGGCTATGTGCAGGCCCCGGTCGTTGAGGCCAACGGCGAGCACTGGTCCGGCTTCCGCCCGGACCGCATCAAGGGCCTCGCCGCCGCTGCGTAACTGCCCGGCCCCCGCCGCCCGCGCCCGTCCTCCTCGCGGATCCAGCTAGTAAGACCCAGCTAACGGTCCCAAAAAGGCGAATAGCTGGAACCTAGTAGCTGGATTTGGTTCTGGGAGGGGGCGGGAAATAGCGCGGGCGCCACACAACAGAAAACTCAAGACGAAGAAAGGCGGCTGCCATGCTGGTGGTCTACTTCTCTTCCGCGACGGAGAACACGAAGCGGTTTGTGGAGAAGCTCGGCCTCCCGTCCCAGCGCATCCCATTGCGCAGGAACGACCCGGAACTCAACGTCGACGAGCCGTACGTGCTCATCTGCCCCACATACGGTGGCGGAGTGAGCGTCAGCGGCGGCAACTCGCGGCCGGTGCCGGGGCAGGTGATCCGCTTCCTCAACAACGAAGGCAACCGGAGCCTGATCCGGGGTGTCATCGCCGCCGGCAACTCCAACTTCGGGGCAGATTACTGTCTTGCCGGGAAGGTTATCGCCGACAAGTGTAAGGTCCCATACTTGTACCGGTTCGAGCTCATGGGCTCGGCCGAGGACGTTGCGCACGTGCGCCGCCAACTGGTCGAAAACGCTGGAAGGTTGGGGCTGCGTGGGGGACCGGAGGTCGTCGATAGGCAAGATGCCCCGGACGAATCCGAGCGGCTTGCAAAACTGCGCGAAGAATACGCCGGTAAATATTCAAGAACACGATGAAGGACGAGATGTGACTACCCAGACTGTCGGTAAGAATGTCCCGGAGCCGGTCAAAGAAAGCGACCAGCTGGATTACCACGCGCTCAACGCGCTTCTGAACCTCTACGACGAAAACGGCCAGATCCAGTTTGAAAAGGACCGCGAGGCCGCGAACCAGTTCTTCCTCCAGCACGTCAACCAGAACACCGTCTACTTCCACGACCTGGAAGAAAAGATCGACTACCTGGTCACCAACAAGTACTACGAGCCGGACACCATTGAGAAGTACGACTGGAACTTCATTAAGGACACGTTCAAGCGCGCGTACTCCTACAAATTCCGCTTCAAGTCCTTCCTCGGCGCGTACAAGTACTACACCTCCTACACGCTGAAGACTTTCGACGGGCGCCGCTACCTCGAGCGCTTCGAGGACCGCGTGGCCATGACCTCCCTCTTCCTCGCCGACGGCAACGAGGAGCTCGCATTCGCGCTTGTGGACGAGATCATGACCGGCCGCTTCCAGCCCGCCACCCCGACGTTCTTGAACGCCGGCAAGGCGCAGCGCGGCGAGTTGGTGTCTTGCTTCCTTTTGCGCATCGAAGACAACATGGAGTCCATCGGCCGCGCCATCAACTCGTCGCTGCAGCTGTCCAAGCGCGGCGGCGGCGTGGCACTGCTTCTGAGCAACATCCGTGAATCCGGCGCGCCGATCAAGCACATCGAAAACCAGTCCTCCGGCGTCATCCCAGTGATGAAGCTTTTGGAAGACGCGTTCTCCTACGCCAACCAGCTCGGCGCACGCCAGGGTGCAGGTGCGGTGTACCTCAACGCCCACCACCCCGACATCATGCGCTTTTTGGACACCAAGCGCGAGAACGCGGACGAGAAAATCCGCATCAAGACCCTCTCGCTCGGCGTGGTCATCCCGGACATCACTTTTGAGCTGGCCAAGCGCAACGACGACATGTACTTGTTCTCCCCGTACGACGTCGAGCGCGTCTACGGCGTGCCGTTCGCGGACATCTCCGTGACCGAAAAGTACGAGGAGATGGTCGAAGACCCGCGCATCCGCAAGTCCAAGATCTCTGCGCGCGCGTTCTTCCAGACCATCGCCGAGATCCAGTTCGAGTCCGGCTACCCGTACATCATGTTCGAGGACACGGCGAACCGCGCGAACCCGGTGAAGACCGGCCGCATCAACATGTCCAACCTGTGCTCGGAGATCCTGCAGGTCAACTCCCCGTCAGTGCTGAACGAGGACCTGACCTACGCCGAGACCGGCCACGACATCTCCTGCAACCTGGGCTCGCTGAACATCGCGATGGCGATGGACTCCGACGACTTCGCCAAAACCGTCGAGACCTCCATCCGCGCGCTGACCGCAGTGGCGGACAAGACCTCCATCGACTCCGTGCCGCCGGTGCGCGACGGCAACGACGCCTCCCACGCCATCGGCCTGGGCCAGATGAACCTGCACGGCTACCTCGGCCGCGAGCACATCGAGTACGGCTCCGAGGAAGGCCTGGACTTCACCAACGCCTACTTCGCAGCCGTGATGTACCAGTGCCTGCGCGCCTCCCACAAGATCGCCGTGGAGAAGGGCACCGCGTTCGCGGACTTTGCCAAGTCCGAGTACGCCACGGGCGAGTTCTTCGACCGCTACAACCCGGAGGACTTCCAGCCCAAAACCGACAAGGTCAAGGAGCTGTTTGCCAACTCCGACATCGCCGTGCCGACGGCGCAGGAGTGGGCGCAGCTGAAGGAAGATATCGCCCGCGACGGCATCTACAACCGCTACCTGCAGGCCGTGCCGCCGACCGGCTCGATTTCCTACATCAACAACTCCACGTCCTCGATCCACCCGATCGCCTCCAAAATTGAGATCCGCAAGGAAGGCAAAATCGGCCGCGTCTACTACCCGGCGCCGCACATGGACAACGAGAACATCGAGTACTTCAAGGACGCCTACGAGATCGGCTACGAGAAGATCATCGACACCTACGCGGTGGCCACGAAGTACGTCGACCAGGGCCTGTCGCTGACCCTGTTCTTCAAGGACACGGTGACCACCCGCGACATCAACCGCGCGCAGATCTACGCGTGGAAGAAGGGTGTGAAGACCTTGTACTACATCCGCCTGCGCCAGATGGCGCTGGAAGGCACCGAGATCGAGGGCTGCGTTTCCTGCATGCTCTAGGGGGCATGGCGGGGCTCACCGGGGAGAGTTACATCTCCATAAAGTCGTTGACGCCGCGGAGTAGGCGTCGAGAAGCATCCTCGGCAGCATCCGCATTGCCGGAAGCAATGGCCTGCGCCAGATCCACGTGGATCTGCATGGTGTCCACGTGCGGGTCGTCCGGCATGATGCCGTAGAGCGCGCGGCCGGACATGATGTCCATGATCGGCGGGGTCAGCGCCACAAACATCTCGTTGCCCGACGCCTCGAGCATGAGCGCGTGGAACTCCAGGTCCGCCTCCTGGAATGCGTCCGAGTTGCCGGCATCCTGGCCGGCCAGCTCCACGATCTGGTCCGCCAGCTCGCACAGGCGGCGCGCCTGCTCCTTCGTGGCGTTGACGGCGGCGAGGCGGGCGGCGGTGGGCTCGATGGCGTCGCGGAGTTCGCGCAGCGACGCCAACTGGGCCGGGCGTTGCTCCTCAGTGCGCAGGCGCCAGGAGATAATCGCGTGGTCGAACACGTTCCACTCGCTTTGCGGCAGAACCTTCAGCCCCACGCGGCGGGACGAAGACACAAGACCGAGCTGCTCGAGCGCGCGCATCGCCTCGCGGGCGACGGTGCGGGAGATGCCGAAGCGCTCCGACAGGTCGTGGAGGGTGAACGTGTGCCCCTCGGGCTGGCTGCCTGAAACGATTTCCTCGCCGAGCGTGTCCAGGATCGACGAAAGTAGTGGCTGAGAGGACCGATGACCGCTGGTAGCCACGGCGCGACCTCCTTTAAGAGATGATGTTTGCGACAGTATGCGAGTAGTTTAGTCATGCAGCTGCCCAGTTATGGCATCGCGTGGAGCCGATTTCCGGGCGGGGCGCAGGACGTCTCCCGAGGCGTTTGACACCGTAGTAGGATGGTCGCCATGACTGACGATTACGCGCGTTACCTCGAGTCCCACGAAAAGCCCGTGAAGGCTATTAACTGGAATAGCGTCCCGGACGACAAGGACCTTGAAGTGTGGGATCGCCTGACCGGCAACTTCTGGCTCCCAGAAAAGATTCCGGTGTCCAACGACATCCCGAGCTGGAACACCCTCAACGACGAAGAAAAGCAAGCCACCATGCGCGTGTTCACCGGCCTGACGCTGCTGGACACCATCCAGGGAACCGTCGGCGCGGTCTCGCTGCTGCCGGACGCGAATTCGTTGCACGAGGAAGCGGTGCTGACCAACATCGCCTTCATGGAGTCGGTGCACGCGAAGTCCTACTCCAACATCTTCATGACCCTTGCGGACACTCCCGCAATTAACGACGCGTTCCGCTGGTCCGAGGAAAACGAGTACCTCCAGCGCAAGGCGAAAATCATCCTGAGCTACTACGAGGGCGACGACCCGCTCAAGCGCAAGATTGCGTCTGTGATGCTGGAGTCCTTCCTGTTCTACTCCGGCTTCTACCTGCCGCTGAACTGGTCGGTGCACTCCAAGCTGACGAACACCGCCGACATCATCCGCCTGATTATCCGCGACGAGGCGGTGCACGGCTACTACATCGGCTACAAGTACCAGGTGGCGCTGCGAGGCGAGTCGGAGGAGCGCAAGGAGGAGCTGAAGGACTACGCATTCGAGCTGCTCTACGACCTTTACGAGAACGAAAACCAGTACACCGAGGACATTTACGACGCGCTCGGCTGGACCGAAGACGTGAAGCGCTTCCTGCGGTACAACGCCAACAAGGCGCTGAACAACCTCGGTTATGAGGGCCTGTTCCCGGTGGACGAGACGAAGGTGTCGCCGGCAATTTTGGCTTCGCTGTCGCCGAACGCGGACGAGAACCACGACTTCTTCTCCGGTTCCGGCTCCTCCTACGTCATTGGGCGCGCGGAGGACACTCAGGACGACGACTGGGATTTCTAGGCACAAACTTTACGACGTACCTTCCGTGACCCCCGGTTCGCGCCCGCGAGCCGGGGATTTTACATGCCCGCCGGGCAGTTCCCATGCGCCTCACCAGTTACAGCCCGGGTTGGCTTGGCCGGGTGCTGACCCCGCTCGGGGGCAGCATTGCCGGAGGCTGGAAAAACAGTGTGCAGAACGTTATGCTGATCCGGTATCACTCGTGGCATCTGGGCCTAATCCGGCGTCGGCCGGGGTAGGCGCAGGCGCCGTAGTCAGGAGGATCAGATGACCGCTGTGGCACCGCGGCTGGATAATTACGTCCCGCCGACACGCCCAGAGCCCACGGGCAACGCTCGCAAGGGCTCGCAGATTTACAAGCAACTCACCACGACTGACCACAAAGAACTGGGCATCATGTACATCATCATGTCCTTCGTCTGGTTCTTCGTGGCCGGCCTGATGGCACTGCTTATCCGCGCCGAGCTGTTCAGCCCGGGCCTGCAGTTCCTGTCCAACGAGCAGTTCAACCAGCTGTTCACCATGCACGGCACTGTCATGCTGCTGGCGTTCGGTACCCCGATCGTCTGGGGTTTTGCCAACTACGTGCTGCCGCTGCAGATCGGCGCACCGGACGTGGCCTTCCCGCGCCTGAACGCGTTCGGCTTCTGGGTCACCAGCATCGGCGTTATTGCCATGCTTCTCGGCTTTGTCACCCCGGGTGGCGCTGCCGACTTCGGTTGGACCATGTACATGCCGCTGGCTGACTCTGTGCACACCCCGTCCGTCTCAGCCAACCTCTGGATTGTCGGCGTGGGCGCCACCGGTGTGGGCACCATCGCCTCCGCAGTGAACATGCTCACCACCGTGCTGACAATGCGTGCGCCGGGCATGACCATGTTCCGTCTGCCGGCGTTCACCTGGACTGTCTTCGTCACCTCCATCATCGCCCTGATGATTTTCCCGTTGCTGACTGCTGCGGCGATGGGCGTGCTCTACGACCGTCTGCTCGGCGGCCACATCTACGACACCGCCAACGGCGGCACGATTCTGTGGCAGCACCTGTTCTGGTTCTTCGGCCACCCCGAGGTGTACGTCCTGGCGCTGCCGTTCTTCGGCTTGATCTCCGAGATCGTTCCGGTGTTCTCCCGTAAGCCGATCTTCGGCTACATCGGTCTGATCTTTGCAACCCTGGCAATTGCTGGTCTGTCCATGGCCGTGTGGGCGCACCACATGTTCGCCACCGGCGCGGTTCTGCTGCCGTTCTTCTCGTTCATGACCTTCCTCATCTCCGTGCCGACCGGCGTGAAGTTCTTCAACTGGCTGGGCACGATGTGGAACGGCCACCTCACGTTCGAGACCCCGATGTTGTGGGCTGTCGGCTTCCTGTTCACCTTCCTGTTCGGTGGTCTGACCGGCATCATGCTGGCTTCCCCGCCGCTGGATTTCCAGCTGCACGACTCCTACTTCGTGGTTGCGCACTTCCACTACACCCTGTTCGGCACCGTGGTGTTCGCCTCCACTGCTGGCGTGTACTTCTGGTTCCCGAAGATGACTGGCCGCATGCTGGACGAGAAGCTGGGCAAGATCCACTTCTGGTTCACGGTCGTCGGCTTCAACATGACCTTCCTGGTCCAGCACTGGCTGGGCAACATGGGTATGCCACGCCGCTACGCCGACTACCTGGACACCGACGGCTTCACGCTTCTGAACCAGGTTTCCACGGTTGGCTCGTTCATCCTGGGCATCGGCATGCTGCCGTTCATCTGGAACGTTTTCAAGTCCTGGCGCTACGGCGAGATCGTCACCGTCGACGATCCGTGGGGCTACGGCAACTCGCTGGAATGGGCAACCACCTGCCCGCCGCCGCGCCACAACTTCACCGCCCTGCCACGTATCCGCTCTGAGCGCCCGGCGTTCGAGCTGCACTACCCGCACATGGTGGAGACCCTGCGCCGCGAGGCTCACACCGGTCACCGCGACTCGGGCAAGGGCGGCAACCACGAATTGGCCGCCGTCGAGGGTAACGCTCGCGCTACCAGCTAGTATTCTCGTCTCGGCCTCCTGAACGAACCCCCGCTTCGGCGGGGGTTTTCGTCGTTTCAGCCAGCCGGAATTGCGGAGTACCCTGACCCCGATGACTGAACAGATGACCGCCGCCGCCCACCAGCTCCTGCAAGAACGAGTCTCCGGCGACTACAAAGCCCGAAGCGAGGACGCGAGAGACCCGCAGACCGTGCAAGCGATGCAGCTGGCCATCAACCTGCCCAAGCAGGATCCACCGAGCCGCAACCAGGTGCTTGCAGACGCCGCCCCCGCCGCCGTGGCGGTGTGCCTGGACCCGCGCGCGGGAGAGGACGGCTTTTGGCGCGACGCGTTGGACGCCTGGTACTCCCACCGCATCCGCAAGGTGGCCCGCCGCGCCCGCAACAAGGCGTGGGACGACGTGCAGGTGTTGCCCGGGGTCACCGTCGGCAGTGTGCGCGCGTTTGTCCCCTCGGCAGTCTCTGAGGTGCCGCACTCGATTGCGAAGCTGCAGATCAAGGGCACGGAGATAGAACCGGGGGAGGTGCTCCCGCTCGATTCAGAAGCGCCGCTTATCGCGCTTGACACGTCGCTGCAGATGTCTGCGGGCAAAGCCGCGGCGCAGGCCGGCCACGCTTCGATGCTGCTCGCGGCCGCGCGTGAGACGTCCTGGGTGCAGCAGTGGGCGCAAGCCGGCTTCCCGCTGAACGTTCGCGAGCTGCCCCGCGAGGAGTTCGCCGAGCTCGCCGCGCGCCCCGAGACGGTGGCGGTTCGCGACGCGGGGTTCACCGAGGTCGCGCCCGGCTCCACCACAGCGATTGCTATTGCTTAGCCACGAGCCTGCGCAGCGCCCCGCGCACTGTTTCCGCGTCCGTGGTGTCCCAGAACGCCGGGAGGCTGCGCCGGATGAAGGAGCCGTAGCGCTTGGTCACCAACCGGTTGTCTAGCACGGCGACGACCCCGCGGTCGTCGACAGACCGCAATAGTCTGCCCGCGCCCTGCGCCATGAGCAGGGAAGCGTGCGTGGCGGAAACCTCCATGAAGCCGGAACGGCCCGCGGCATCCGCGGCGTTGGAGCGCGCCTGCAACAGGGGATCGTCGGGGCGGGGGAAGGGGATGCGATCGATGATCACCAGCGAACACGCGCTGCCCGGCACGTCCACGCCCTGCCAGAGGGTGAGGGTGCCAAACAGGCAGGAGTTCTCGTTTTTGGCGAACGTGTCCACCAGCGTGCCGGTGGAGTCCTCGCCCTGCGCCAGGATGTCGAAGGGCAGGCGCGAGCGCATGGCTTCGGCGGCCTGCTCGGCGGCGCGGCGGGAGGAGAACAGCCCGAGGGTGCGTCCGCCGGCGGCGGTGATCAGCTCCGCGATCTCGTCCAACGTCTCCGCGGACAGCCCGTCGCGGCCCGGGGTGGGCAGGTGGCGCGCGGTGTAGAGGATGCCGGACTTGCGCGGATCGAACGGCGTGCCGGCGTCGAGCGAGTCCCAGGAGCCCTGCGGCAGGCCCCAGGAAGCGGCCATGGCGTTGAAGTTGCCGCCCACGGTCAAGGTGGCTGATGTGAGCACCACCGTCTTCTCATCGAAGAGCCTCTCGTGCAGCAGGCCCGCCACGGACAGGGGCGCGACGGACACGGAGTCGCCGTAGCGCTCCGAGCGGGTCAGCCACACCACGTCCGAGTGCTTCGCTGGGTCTGGTTCGTCGAAGACCTCCAGGATGCGCACCACCGCGTCGTGCAGGTCCTCGAGGTGGTTGCGCAGGTTGGCGCGTTCGGCGAACTTCTCGGGGTCGTTCTCGGACTCTCCGGGTGGGGCGTCCGAGATGGCGGTGCGGGTCTTCCACAGCGCGTCGCGAAGCGCGGCGAATGCGCCACGGGCCGGCTCCGAGATGACCTCCCAGCGCCCCGGGGCTTCCAGGTCGATGGCTGCGGTGAAGTCGTCGATGACGTTTTCCAGCGTGTCCCGCTCTGCCCCCAGCTTGCTGGCGCGGCGGGCGGCCATCGCCAGAGCACGCGCGGAGATCTCGGAGGTGGCGACCGAGGTGATGCGGCCGTCGAGCTCGTGGGCCTCGTCGATGATCACGGCGTCGTGCTCGGGCAGCACGGCCACGTCCGCGAGCGCGTCGATAGCCAAAAGCGCGTGGTTGGTCACCACGATGTCCACGTCCTTGGTGCGCTCGCGGGCGAGCTCCGCGAAGCACTCCTCGCCGTGCGGGCAGCGGGTCGCGCCCAGACACTCGTTGGAGGTCACGGACACCTGCCGCCACGCCATGTCCGGTACGCCGGGGACCAGATCGTCGCGGTCGCCCGTCTCAGTGTCCTGCGCCCATTCGGACACGCGCTTGACGTGCTTACCCAGCCAGGACAGGTCCTCTTCCTCGATGAGGGACTCCGAAGGCGCGTTATCCAGCATCAGTTTGTGCTTGCACAGGTAGTTGTTGCGGCCCTTCTGAATGGCGAAGGTGGGGCGCTCAGGCAACAGCGGCTCAAGCGCGTCTGCCAGCCGGGGCAAATCCCTATCCACCAGCTGCCGCTGCAGCGCAATCGTCGCCGTGGAGACGACCACGATGGTGCCGTGCGCCTGGGCGTGCCGGATGGCGGGGACGAGGTAGGCCAGGGACTTGCCGGTGCCCGTGCCCGCCTGCACAGCCAGGTGGCGCTCGGAGTCGAGTGCGTTGGTCACCGCCTTGGCCATCTTCACCTGGCCGGGGCGGCGCGAGCCGCCGAGGGACTCGACCGCGGCGGCGAGCAGGTCGGTGGTGGACTGGGTGAGTGGTTCGTCTGCAGCCACGGACTACTCGGTGGGCTCCGGGAAGCCGACGAACTTCGTCGGGATGGCCACCTCGCCGCGCGATAGGGCCAGGCCCTCCCACGGCAGCGTCTTGCGGGCGGCCGCGTGCAGCTCGCGGATCTCCTCGATGCCGGGCTGGCCGTCCACGATTTCGCCGTCGCGGATCAGCGGCACCGTCATCTCGCGGTACTCCAGGTTCGGCTTGCGCGGCACGTCCACACCGAGCGGGTGGATAACCTCGCCGACGGCCACGCCGGAGGAGCGGTACGCGCGCAGGGCGGTCTTGCCGCCGCCGTAGGTGACTTTGCCGGAGGAGCGCTTGGCCACGGGGTGGCCGTCCACCTCCACCAGCTTGTACACCAGGCCCGCGGTGGGCGCGCCGGAGCCGGTGACCACGGAGGTGCCCACGCCGAATCCGTCCACCGGATCGCCGCGCAGGCCAGCAATGGCGAATTCGTCCAGGTCAGAACTGACGATGATGCGGGTGTTGAACGCCCCGGCTTCGTCCAGCTGCTTGCGCACCCGCCTAGAGACGATGCCCAAATCGCCAGAGTCGATGCGCACCGCACCCAGCTCGGTGCCGCCGACCTCGAGCGCGTTTTCCACGCCCTTGGTGATGTCGTAGGTGTCCACCAGCAGCGTGGTGTCCACCCCGAGGGAGTCGATTTGGCCCTTGAACGCGGCCTTCTCGTCCGGGTTGCCGTCCTCGTCCACGTGCAACAGCGTCCAGGAGTGGGCGGAGGTGCCGGAGGCGGGGATGCCGTAGCGCAGGGAGGCCTCCATGTTGGAGGTGGCGTTGAAGCCGGCGATGTAGGTCGCGCGCGCGGCGGAGACGGCCGCCTGCTCGTTGGTGCGGCGCGAGCCCATCTCGATGATCGGGCGTCCGTCCGCGGCAGAGACCATGCGCGACGCTGCTGAGGCGACGGCGGAATCGGAGTTGAGGATGGACAAAAGGACCGTCTCTAAGATCACGCACTCCGCGAACGTGCCGCGCACCGTCATGATCGGCGAGTACGGGAAGTACAGTTCGCCCTCGCGGTAGCCGTCGATCTGCCCGGAGAACTTGTAGTTTTCCAGGTACTCGCGCGCCTCAGGGGAGAGGAAGTCCGCGGTGTCCAGCTGGTCCTTGGTGAAGCGGAACTTGGTGATCGCGTCGAGCACCCGCTCGGTGCCGGCGACCACGCCGTAGCGGCGCTCGTTAGGCATGCGGCGGCCGAAGACCTCGAAGACACAGTCGCGCTGGGCGGTGCCGTCTTTTATCGCCGCGTCGAGCATGGTCAGCTCGTACATGTCCGTGAAAAACGCGGTGGAGCCCTGCGTGCCGGTGGAGTGCGTGGGAGTGTCGTTCATGGTGAGCCAGCGTACCCTGCTGGTACGAGAAGGTAAGGTGGTGCACATGTTTTCCTCAGCCGATTTTCCTGCGGCCAGCCGTGCGCAGCGCATGGGTTCGCCGCTGGCAACCCCGGAGTTGGACGAGGCCCTTGACGTGGACGTGGCCACGAGCGAAAACCTGCCGTGGCTGTGCATCGTGTGGGACGACCCAGTGAACCTGATGAGCTACGTCACCTACGTGTTCCAGACCGTGCTGGGGTATGACCGCAAGCGCGCCACGGAGCTGATGATGCAGGTCCACACCGAGGGCAAGGCCGTGGTGTCCTCGGGCGAGAAGGACAAGGTGGAAACCGACGTGAAGAAGCTGCACACCGCGGGCCTGTGGGCCACGATGCAGCAGGCAGGGTAGGGGAGATTCATGCAGCCGTGGCGTAAGAAGAAGGGCCTGATGCGCTCGACGCCGAAGTACACCACCGTTTTCGACCCGATGGAGCGCGAGGTCATCGGCGACCTCACCGCCACCGTGTCCGAGGCGCTGATCGCACGCGCCCAGTCCGCGCCGAAGGACGAGTTCGCGGAGATGCTCGGGGTCGCCACCGGGCACACCGAGGCGCCCGAGGACCCGCGCCTGGCGCGCCTTCTGCCCGATTTCGAGCGCGAGGGCGACGAGGAGTTCGACGGCGACAACGGCCTGCTGCGCAGCCTGCACGAAAACGACATCATCAAGGCCAAGCTGGTCAACCTGCAGGTGATCAACGCCGCGCTCGGCCCCACCGGCGGCGTGGAAGTGACCATCGAAGAGGGCGAGGCCCACCAGTTCATCGCCGCGCTCAACGACATGCGCCTGTACGCCTCCGCGGACGATTCCGGCAGCGAGGCCGCGCGCGAGGACCGCCAGCGCCTGATCGACTGGTTGGCCTATTGCCAGGACTCTCTCCTCGAAGCTCTCATGGGCTAGCTGGTACGCCCGCAGCTTTTCGACGCCCTCCGGTCGGCCACCGCAGCAGGACCCTCCGCAGACCCCCTCCCCACATCCCTCCGCAGACCCTGAGTACGGGATCCAGAGTATGGCCCAAAACTGGCCATGCTCTGGATCCCATGCTCAGGGTTTGACGCAAAGACAGGCGCAGCACCGCCGCGCCACAGCCCGGCCCACAATCGGCGAACCCGCTAGACTCCAACCACGATGAGCGAACACAACCACACCCCCGAGGGCTGGGGCTACGGCCAGACCGGGCAGCCGGGTTACGGGAAGCCGTTCCAGCGACCGTTCTCGCACCCGGAGTGGCAGCAGCCGGCGTTTAGCGAGCCCGTCCAGCCGTACAACCCGTACGCGACCCCGCAGCAGCAGGGCCGTAACGGCCAGCCCCAATACAACCAAACCCGCGGAACCAAACGGGTGCCGAAGCGAAAGGCGCAGCGCAGCACGGGCCTGAAGCTCGCCGGCGGCTTCCTTGCCACGATCTGGGTTGTGTTCATCCTGGAGCTGGTGTTCCCGTGGTTGCAGGCGTTTGGCATCCACCCGCTGGACGTGTCTTCCCTGCCGTTGATCTTCACCTCGCCGCTGTTGCACGCGAACCTGGAGCACATCATCTCCAACTCGATCCCCGGCGCAATTTTCGCGTTCCTGGTGGGGTATTCGGGTAAGCGGGTGTTCTGGGAGGTCACCACGTTTGTGGTGATCATCGGCGGCCTTGGCACCTGGCTGCTGGGTGGTGTGGGCACGAACCACATCGGCGCGTCCGGCCTGGTGTACGGCTGGTTGGCGTATCTGATCATCCGTGGCTTTTTCAACCGCTCTATCAGCCAGATCATCACCGGCGTCGTACTCGGCTTTTTCTACTCCGGCCTGATCTTCGGGCTGCTGCCGGGCACGGAGGGTGTGAGCTGGCAGGCTCACCTGTTCGGCGCTATCGGCGGGTTTATCGCTGGCATGGTGATCACCTCCGACGACCCGCCGGAGCTGGTGGCGAAGCGCGAGGCCAAAGCGCGTTCATTGCAGCCTCCAGGGCAGCGATAGGATTTCCGGCGTGGATACTTTCGCCGGCAACCCAAATTCAGCACCGATCGGGCTCTTCGATTCCGGTGTCGGCGGCCTGACCGTCGCCCGTGCGGTGATGGACCAGCTGCCGGGCGAATCCCTGATCTACATCGGCGACACCGCCCACGGCCCCTACGGCCCGCAGCCGATCGCGGACGTGCGCGCGCATTCTCAGCGTATCGCCGACGAGCTTGTGGAGCGCGGCTGCAAGATGCTGGTCATCGCCTGCAACACCGCCACCGCCGCGTTCTTGCACGACGCCCGCGAGCGCTACGACATCCCGGTCATCGAGGTGATCCAGCCGGCCGTGCGCCGGGCGATCGCGACCACCCGCAACAGGAAAATCGGCGTGATCGGCACCGAAGGCACGGTGAAGTCCGGCGCCTACCAGGACCTGTTTTCCATTCACCCGGGCCTGGAGGTCACCGCCCAGGCATGCCCGGAGTTCGTGCCGTTTGTAGAGCAGGGCAAAACCTCCGGCAGGGAGGTCCTCGAGGTCGCCAGCGGCTACGTGGCACCACTGCGCGAGGCGGGCGTGGACACGCTCGTGCTCGGCTGCACCCACTACCCGCTGCTGTCGGGTGTGATCCAGCTGGCCATCGGCGATGAGGTCGCGCTCGTCTCCTCGGCCGAGGAGACCTCTAAGGATGTGCTCCGAGTACTCACTGAGGGCAACATGCTTAACGACGGCACGTCCGCCCCCACCCACATCTTCGAATCCACCGGAGACCCTGACACCTTCGACGCGCTTGCCCGCCGCTTCCTGGCACCTCCGGTGCACGCCGTGGGCCGCGATTTGAGAATTCACTAGGAAAATGTGCGCCATTCATGGCAGAGTGTGTCCATGCAGTTGACCATCCTCGGGTGCTCCGGGAGCCTGGCCGCGCCCGGTAACCCAGCTTCCTCCTACGTCATCTCCGTGCCTGGTGAAACGGATGTGGTGATGGACTTCGGTCCGGGAGCGCTCGCCGCCATGCAGGAGCGGTTCGACCCGTCTGCGGCGCACGTCATCTTCAGCCATCTCCACGCCGATCACTGCTCGGACTTCCCGTCGCTGCTTGTGTGGCGCCGTTACCACCCCACAGCCCCGGCGGAGCAGCGCCACAGGCTGATCGGCCCCTCGTACGCGCCGGAGCACCTGGGCCGCATGAGCGCGGACGCGCCGGGGGAGCAGGACGACTTTTCGGACACCTTCGAGTTCACCACCTGGCGTACCGGGCAGCCGGAGCAGCTCAGCGGGCTGACCATCACCCCGTTTGATGTGGTCCACCCGGCGCAGGAGTCCCACGCGCTGCGCATCGAGGACGCCTCCGGCAAGGTCATCACCTTCTCCGGGGATTCCGGGTTCGCGCCAACGCTTATCGACGCCGCCCGCGCCGCCGACCTCTTCCTGTGCGAAGCCGCCTGGGGCGCGACCTCCGAGGGCAAGGCTGAGGGCATGCACCTGTCCGGCAAGGAGGCCGGTCGTATCGCCCGTGAGGCCGACGTGCAAACCCTGGTGCTGGTGCACATCCAGCCGTGGACCGACCCGGAGGAGGTTCTCGCAGCCGCCCGCGCCGAGTTCGACGGCGAGATCGTCCTGGGCACCGCCGGCGCCACCTTCGAGCTGTAGGCGCCTGCGTTACGCTTGGGGCATGACTGATTTTTCGCGCCTGGACGGCCGCGCCTTCGATCAACTGCGCCCCGTGCGCATCACCCGCGGCTTCACCTCAAACCCCGCCGGCAGCGTGCTGGTGGAGTTCGGCAACACCCGTGTGATGTGCACCGCCTCCGTGGAGGAGGGTGTGCCCCGCTTTAAGAAGGATTCTGGCGAGGGGTGGCTGACCGCCGAGTACGCCATGCTGCCTTCCGCAACGCATGACCGCATGCCGCGCGAGTCCATGAAGGGCAAGGTCAAAGGCCGCACCCACGAGATCTCGCGCCTGGTGGGCCGCTCGCTTCGCGCAGCTGTGGATTTAAGCCAGCTCGGCGAGAACACCATTCAGCTGGACTGCGATGTGCTGCAGGCCGACGGCGGCACCCGCACCGCCTCCATCACCGGCGCGTATGTCGCGCTCGCGGACGCCATCGCGGTGCTCAAAGAGCGCGGCGTGGTCCCGGGCGAACCGCTGCTCAAGCCCATTGCCGCGGTTTCCGCCGGCATTATCGACGGCCACGTGTGCCTGGACCTGCCCTACGAGGAGGACTCCCGCGCCGAGGTCGACCTGAATGTGGTGATGCAGGAGGGCGGAAACTTCGTGGAGATTCAGGGCACCGGCGAGCACGGCCTTTTCGGCCGCGAGCAGCTCGGTGAGATGCTGGATGTCGCGGCCAAGGGCTGCGAGGAGCTCATCGCAGCGCAGAAGGCGGCGCTGGGATGGTAAAAGTCCTCGTCGCCTCTAGGAACCAAGGTAAGGTCCGCGAGCTCGAGCAGGTGCTCCGCGAGCTCAACATTGAAGGGGTGGAGCTTGTCTCGCTTCACGACGCTCCGCCGTACCCCGACCCCGTCGAAGACGGACTCACCTTCGTGGACAACGCCCTATTGAAGGCCCGTGCCGGAGCAAAAGCCACCGGTTTGCCCTGCGTTGCCGACGATTCCGGCCTGTCCGTCAAGGCGCTCAACGGCATGCCGGGCATCCTGTCCGCCCGCTGGTCCGGCAACCACGGCGACGATCAGGCCAACAACGACCTTTTGCTAGCCCAAATGGCGGACATCAACGAGCGAGCCGCCGCGTTCGTGTCCTGCTGTGCCCTGGCCGCCCCAGACGGGCAGGAATTCACCGCCGAGGGCCGCTGGGAGGGCGAACTGCTGCGCGAGCCGCGTGGCGAGAACGGCTTCGGCTACGACCCGCTGTTCCAACCCGCCGATGCCGAGGGTCGCTCCTCCGCCGAACTCACGCCTGAGGAGAAGAACGCACGCTCCCATCGCGGCAAGGCGCTTCGCGCGCTCGCCCCACACATTGCGGCCCTGCGCTGACGCAATTCGTTACAGTGGGGCAATGATGAAAAAGACGATTGCACTTGCAGGAACTGTTCTCGCCTCCGGCGCGCTTTTGACCGGCTGCGGCCAGAAGGGCGATTTTGACGGCGAGTGGACCGGCGAGATCACCTCCACCCAGGAAGGCAAGGGTGGAGGCCACGCCACCATTACTATCGACGGCAAGGACTGCGACTGGCAGATGACCGAGACCGACGGTGAAACCAACGAGGCGAACTGCCTGCGCGACGACAAGGAGTTCAAGCTCGAGGATCCCCTGACCCACCAGGACCTTGAATACGACGCCGAGCGCAGCGGCGACACCCTCACGCTGAGCCCGGACAACGGGCCAGCTGAAAAGGTCGGCGTGATGGTGCTGACCAAGACCGGCGAGAAGTAGACGTCGCAAAGCAAAAGGCCCGGCAGACGAGTGCTGCCGGGCCTTTGTTGGTGCTTAGGAAAGCTGGAACTTCTCTTTCACTTCATTGCGGCGCTTACCCTCAATGACGAAGGACATAAACGGCACCACACCCGAAAGGGCCGTGGCGATCCAGGTGCCCGCAGACCAACGGGCTTTAGAACCGAGGTTCAGCGACGCCATCAAAAACGCCACGAACGCGAAGCCGTGCACGCGGGCGACCCAGGACAGGTAGTCGACGTTCATGTCCAAGCCGTACTGCATGATCATGCGCGCGACGAGCAGGAGCAGCAGCACACCGGTGATCCATGCGGTGACGGTGAAGAATTGCAGTGCCTGCTTCACGCGGCGCTGGCGCTCCGGGTGGATGCGCGCGGGCTGGGCGGGCTGGGTCTGCGGGGCGGGCTGCGTCATGCTGATTCACCTTTACCTTCAATGTTCGTTCTTCTGCGCGGGGCTACAAGCTTGTTGTATTCCTCCACGTCCAGCTCGGGGCGAGAGGGGAGGAAGTCCTCGTCGATCGCCGTGGGTTCCTTCACCTCGCCGTACTTGGCAAGGTCGGCCTCGTAGAGGTCGTCCATGGTCAGGCTGGCGTTTTCGGCGTCGATCTTGTCGTTTTCCATGCGCATACCCACGCGGTAGGCGTAGACGAAAAACGCCGCGAAGCACGGCCACTGCAGGGCGTATCCCAGGTTTTGGAACGTTCCCGAGCCCGACTGGTAGCGCTCCCACTGCCAGTTGGCGAGCAGGAGACAGGTCACGGCTGCTGCGATCAGCAGCACGATGTGCCACCAGCGCACGCGGACGCGCTCGCGTTGGGGCACCGTCTCAGCGCTCTCAACTGCCTTGTTCTCTTCGCTCACAGCTGGTCAGTCTACCCGGCAGCGCGCAAACACCAAACGAAAGTTTGATGCCGCGCAACGATGGGTTACCGCCCGCCGCAGCAGGCGGTGTAACATTCAACGATTGACGCGCCCGTGGCGGAATTGGCAGACGCGCTGGATTTAGGTTCCAGTGCCTTATGGCGTGAGAGTTCAAGTCTCTCCGGGCGCACCACTTTTTCGGGGGGTTAGATATCCCAGTCGCGCAGGATGCGGCCCACGTGCCCAGTGGCCTTGACGTTGTACTGGGCGTGATCGATCGTGCCCTTGCCGGCGTCGTCCACGCTGACCAGGAACGTCGAGCGGATCACGCCTTGGACCACCTTGCCGTAGTTCTTCTTCTCGCCGAAGGCGCCGTAGGCCTCCATCGTCTCCTTCGTCGGATCGGAGAGCAGCTCCACTCCCAGCTCGTGGTCGGCGCGGAACTTGGCCAGCTTGTCCTCCGGGTCGGGGCTGATGCCGAGCACGGTCACAGAGGCGTCGCGGAACTGCTCCATGCTGTCGGTGAAGTCGCATGCCTCGGTGGTGCAGCCGGGGGTGTTGGCCTTCGGGTAGAAGTAGACGATGACGCGCTGGCCAGCGAAGTCGGCGAGCGAGACGTCTTCGCCGCGGTCGTTTTTCAGGGTGAAAGCGGGGGCGGTGTCGCCCTTGTCCAATCTCATCGACTCAGTCATGCTTCCCCGTTTTACACTACTGTGGAGACGAAAAGACGTGAGTCTGTAAAAGTCAACGTAGACGTAGGAGTTTCCCAAAGTGGCACGAGACATTCACGATATCGAGCGCGACCTCGAGCGCACCCGCAACCAGCTCGCCAGCACCCTGGACGAGCTCGCGGACCGTACCAACCCGAAGACCCTGGCCGGCAGCGCGAAGTCTGAGGCCGCTAACTGGCTGCAGGATCCCACTGTGCAGAAGGTCATCGGCGGCGTTGTTGCCGGTATCGCAGCTCTGATCAGCATCAAGGCGTACAACGGTCGCAAGCGCAAGAGCGAGCTCAAGGAGCTGCAGAAGCTTCTCGCCAACCGCTAATCGACGGCGGTATAGCTGAGTTTTCGTTCTCACCGCGCCGATACGCTGCATAAAACGCAGTGTGTCGGCGCGGTTTTTGGGTTACGATCAAGCAAAGCAGAAAGGGCATACCAATGACGAATGAGCATGCGCAGACCGAGCATGATCCGGAACTCGAAGAGATGCGCCCCAGTAAGAAACCGCTGTGGATCGCGGTTGCGGTGATTGCGGCGCTGGCGTTGACGCTGACGTTCGCGGGGCCGTCGCTACGCGCCGCGTTTACCCCCGAGACTTCCACCTCCGCAGACGGGCAGGCGGGCTACAACGGCACCGACGTCCACTTCCTGGGCATGATGGTGCCGCACCACCAGCAGGCAATCGACATGTCGGACGTGCTGCTGGGTTCGGACGTGGACGACGCTAAGGTCCGTGACCTCGCACAGCGCATCAAAGACGGCCAGGAGCGCGAGAATGAGCAGATGCGCGCTTGGGCGGACGAGTGGGGCATTGAAAAGGACATGGAGCACCACTCCACCCACATCGCCAACGGCATGTTTCACCCGGAGCAGCTTGAGCAGTTCGAGGCGCTTCGCGGCGACGAGCTGCGCACCGCGTTTTTAGAGATGATGCACTTCCACCACAACCACGTGATCAAGATGACGCAGGATGAGGTGGACCGCGGCGGGTACGAGCCGCTGCGCGAGATGGCGAAAGAAATGATCGAGGTACAAACTGCCGAGATGGGTGAAATGGAAGAGCTGCTCGGCTACACGCCTTAAGGCTGGCTAAACCAGCTCCGCGCCGGCGTCGATCATTTCCTGGAGCGCGTCGGCGCCGCGTTTATCGTCGACAGGCGAACACATGCCCCGCAGCACCTTGACCTTGAAGCCCTCTTTGAGTGCGTCCAGAACAGTCGCGCGCACGCAGTGGTCGGTGGCGATGCCGCAGATGTCCAGCTGCGTGACGCCCTGCGCACGCAGCCAGTCCGCCAACAACTCGCCGTCGCCGTTAATGCCCTCGAAGCCGGAATAGGCCGCGGTGTGGTGGCCCTTTGTGAAGAACTGGTCGATCAGCTCGGTCTTCACCGGCCCGCGGATCTGCGCGCCGTAGGAATCGGCCACGCAGTGCGGCGGCCACGAGTCCACGTAGTCCGGCGTTTCCGAGAAGTGCGCGCCCGGGTCGATGTGCCAGTCCTGGGTGGCAACGATGTGGTCGTACTCGTGCGTGCGGCTATCGGCGGTGGAGATCACTTCGGCGATTTTGCTCGCCACTTCATCCCCGCGCGCGGTGGCCAGGGCACCGCCGGGGCAGAAGTCGTTCTGCACGTCCACGATCACTAATGCTGTCTTCATGCACTTCAGCCTACTCTCAGCGGACGGTCAGCGGGTGCAATAGCCGATTTCACGTTCCGTTCCCCGGTGGGATGTGGCCTGCGGGAATAGACTTACAGGTGTGAAGGAAAACCAGCGGCTCATCGTCTCGGATCTCGCTCGCGGCATGGCGCTGCTCGGCATCGCGATGGCGAACACGCTCCAAAGCTGGATCGTCAACGCCTACTGCGCGGCGGACGCGCCGGGCTGGTCCATCGGCGGCATCAATCCCAACAGCGCCCTTGACGCCTGGGCGGCGGTGTTTACTACCATGTTCGTGCGCGTGCGCGGTCTGCCGATGTTTTCTACCTTGCTGGGGATCGGCCTCGGCATGGTCGCCGCTAGCCTGGTGCGGAAAGGATACGGCCCTGCCGAGTCGCGCCGGATCCTGCTGCGCCGCTACGCGTGGCTCGGGGTGTTCGGTCTGGCGCACATGTTCCTTATCTTCTACAACGAGATCATGTTCGCTTACGGGCTGGTCGGGGTGGGGCTGGCGGTGGTGTACCGGATGGCGTCGAAAAGCTTGCGGCGCATCGCCTACGTCATCCTCGGCTGCTTCGCGGCTTTTTGCGCGTCGGGCGCCCTCGGCGCCTTCTACGGCTACTTTGACCCGCACAGCACCCGGGATCAGCTGAGCACGGACCTGACCACGTTCGGCGCGTACTTCAGCACCAACGCGCACTCGGCGGTCGGCTACGTGCAGGGGATCTGGTTCATTGCTATTGAGCTGTTCGCGCTCGCCGTCATCGGGGTGGTGTGGGCGCGGGAGCGAGTGCTTTTCGACGTCCACGCGCACCGGCGCACCCTCACCACCTGGACGTGGATCGCCGTGGCCGTCGTGTTGCTCGTCGGCGTGCCGTGGGGGCTCTCGATTAACGGGGTGCTGCCAGCCGAGCTAGAGCCGGTGTTCTACATGCTCAACCAGGGCTTCGGCTTCCTCACTGGCCCCGGCATCATCGCGGGCCTGGCGCTGGCGACCGAGCATCTCCACAACCGCGTGCCCGGGTGGTCGCGCGCATTCGTGGCACTGGGGCGACGCTCCATGTCCGGCTACATCGCACAGTCGTTTCTGTTTCTGCTGCTGGTGATCCCGGCCGGGCTAGGGCTGTGGCAGGACGCCGGGCTCGCCGGCAAGCTCCTCGCCGGCACGGTGGTGTGGTTGATCACGCTCGCGCTCGCCGTGGCGTTGGAGGCGACGGGCAGGCGAGGGCCCTTCGAGTGGCTGCACCGGCGCCTGTCCTACGGGGCGACGGGGAGGATAGAACAAAACGAGGCCAGCAGGTAACATTCCCACTGGCCTCGCCACATATTGTGCGCCATCAGGGAATCGAACCCCGAACCCACTGATTAAGAGTCAGTTGCTCTGCCAATTGAGCTAATGGCGCGTATTTTGTTTTTCTCTGTTGCTCTCGGCAACGAAAAGAAACTGTATCACCCACTCGTCTTAGCGTGAAATCGGCTGGTCATCGGGCAAAAATGGCCCATAGTTAATGAGAGTAAAAAACACGCATGACAATAGTGGATTTTGGCTGGTAAGGGGATAGAGTGTGGGGGATTCGAAAACCCAGTGTTGTCCAGATAGTTGAGGGGTAAGCCGTGGTCCGTCGAGTGGTACGCGCCTGTGCGCTGGTAGCTGCAGCGGCGACGCTGACGTCGTGCACCATCGGGGACACCGGCAGGCTAGAGCCGGCCGCGCACACCTCTGACGCCTCGCTGGTGGAAAAGACCACCGAGAAGGCCTCGCCGCGCCCGCCCAAAGTCAACGTGGCAAACGGGGAGACCGGAGTCGCGCCGCTGGATCCGATTACGGTGACCGCCGCTGCCGGGTTGTCCTCGGTGACCATGACCAACGAGGCCGGCAAAGAGGTCGAGGGCGAATTCGGCGACGACAAGTCCGAGTGGTCCGTCACCGAGCCGCTCGGCTACGGCCGCACCTACACCGTGGAAGCCCGGGACAAGGAAGGCCAAAAGGTGGTCTCTTCGTTTACCACGCTGACCCCGGACGCGACCGTGAATTCCTACATCGGCCCGCTGGACGGCGCGACTGTCGGCGTGGCCCAGGCCGTGACCATCCGCTTCGATAGCCCCGTGCAAGACACCAAGGCGATGGAGGAGCACATCGATGTGGAGACCTCCAACGACACCGAAGGTGCGTTCTTCTGGCTGGACCCCTACGAGGTGCGCTGGCGACCAAAGGACTACTGGGAGCCCGGCACCGAAGTCAGCGTGAAGGTGGACATCTACGGCGAGAAGCTGGGCAAGGGCCTCTACGGCGGCGGGGACAACGAGACCAACTTCACCATTGGCGACAAGGTGGAGGCCGTGGTGGACAACGCCGACAAGATGCTGCGCGTGTACTCGGGCGACGAGCTGGTCAAGGAGTTCCCGATTTCGCTGGGCACCGACGGCCAGTACGACACCCCCAACGGGGTGTATGTGGTCGGCGACGAGCACGAGAAGCTGACCATGGATTCGCGCTCCTTCGGCCTAGCGCTGGACGCCGGCGGCTACGTCACGCCGGTGGACTACGCCACGCAGCTGTCCTACTCCGGCATCTACCTGCACTCCGCCCCGTGGGCGCTCGGCGCGATGGGCAGCTACAACCAGTCGCACGGCTGCATCAACGCCTCCTATGACAACGCGCAGTGGTTCCAGAACTTTGTGAAGCGTGGCGACCCGGTGGTGGTGAAGAACACCGCCGGGGGCACGCTCACGCCTTACGACGGCCTGGGCTACTGGAACCTCGATTGGGAGCAGCGCTCCGGCGGTTCGGGGGATCCGCTGTACGAGTAGGGGTGTGCTGTTTTGGGAATGTGGCAAATATTTGCCACATTGCTAAAACGGGACACCCGCAGCCGCAACCCGGGCGACCAAACCAGGGACCAACCAGGCGCCAACGACGAAGACCTGGCCCGCGAATCCGCAGGCCAGGCCTTAAACTTTGGGGTGGCTGACGGGACTCGAACCCGCGACACCCAGGATCACAACCTGGTGCTCTACCAGCTGAACTACAGCCACCATCGCTGTTTTTGCAGCGGGAACTACCTTAGCCCCTCACCGTGTTTTCACAAAAACGGCTGGTAGGCGTCGGTTGCGCCTGCGGCCGCATCAACGGCGGCCTCCGTATCCGGCCCGGGGGCGGGCACGAACACCGCGCGGCGGTAGTAATCCAGCTCGCGGATGGACTCCACGATGTCCGCCAGCGCGCGGTGTGCCATGCCTTTTTGCGGCTGGTTGAAGTAAGCCTTGGGGAACCAGCGGCGCGACAGCTCCTTCACCGTGGACACGTCGATCATGCGGTAGTGCAGCGCGGCGTCGAGGCGCGGCATCTGCGCCTTGATGAACGTGCGGTCGGTGGCGATTGAGTTGCCGGCGAGCGGTGCGGGGTGTGCGGGATCGCAATGCTTCTCCACGAGCTCGAGCACCGCACCCTCCGCCTCCTCGATGCTGACCGTGGACGCCTTGATGTCGTCCAGCAGCCCGTTGTCGGAGTGCATCTGGGTGACAAAGTCGTCCATTTCGGCGAGCTTGGCGTCGGTGGCGTGCACGACCAGGTCCACGCCTTCGTCGATAATGTTCAGCTCAGCGTCCGTGACCAGGGCCGCGACCTCCACGATGACGTGGCGGGAGGGATCCAGCCCTGTCATCTCCAGATCCACCCAGACGATGCGGTTGTCTTTGGCGGCGATGTCCATCTATTCCTCTCCCATCTGTGCGTAGAACTTGCCCATGATCGGCGGCAGCCACCCGCGCGGGGCGTAGTTGGAGACCACATCCATGGCCTTGGAAAGCGGGCCGGGCACGATGCGGCGACGGTTCTTGCGCATCGCGTTGATCGTGTCGGCGGCGCAGGACTCGTAGGTGGTCCATAAGAAATCCGGCACGACCTTGTCCACGATGGACTGCTCTTCTTCCGGGATGTACGCCTCGCGCACCGGGCCGGGCGCGAGCAGTGTGACGTGCACGCCGGAATCTTTGAGCTCGTAGTGCAGCGCCTCGGTGAACTGGTTCACGCCGGCCTTGGTGAACACGTAGGTGGCGTTGTTCGGGATGGGCAGGTTGCCGGCGGCGGAGCCGACGTTGCACAACGCGCCCTCGCCGCGCGGCACCATCTGGTCCAGCACCGCCTTGGTAATGCGGAACACCGCCGTGGCGTTGAGGTTGAACTGGTTCGTCTCGTACTCCCAGTCCTGGGCCATGAACGGTCCGAAGCTGGCTATGCCTGCCGAGTTCACGCAGATCGAAACAGTGCGGTTAGCGATGTGCTCAATCAGGGCGTCCACGTCGCGCGCCTTGGACAGGTCCCCGGCGAAGATTTCGACATCGATGCCGTGGGCGAGCGAGAGCTCGTCGCCAAGCTTTTGCAGTACCTCTTGGCGCCTCGCCACAAGGATGATGTTGTGGCCTTCAGCGGCGAGCTGGCGTGCGATGGCCTCGCCGATGCCTTGGCTCGCGCCGGTGATCAGCGCGAACGCGCCGGGTGCAGGTGCGGGAAAACTCATGAGGACGAATCTACCCGCCCGCGATCTCGCGCAACGCGGCCGTGTGGTTTTCAAAGGCATGCGCGCCCGTTGCGGTGAGCGTGACCCACACCGTGTCCTTCGCGCGGGATGAGCCGTACTCGCGGAAGCGCGTGACGTAGCCGTGCTCCTCCAGCGTGGCTAGCTGCTTCGACAGCGCGGAATCAGACAGGTCCGCCTTGTCTTTCAGCGAGCTGAAGCGCATCTCGTGCCGGGACGTTTGCTTCTCGACGGCTCCCGCCCCGTACAGCGCCGCACAAATCTTCAGCCGCGCCAGGGGGTGAATGACGGGGTCGATGTCGTTCATCGGTTCCTGCTTTCGTGGATCATGACAGCCGTGAACACGATCGCTGTGACCACGCCGGCGATGACCCCGCCAACCACGCTTCCTTCGGGGACGAACCAGATCAGCGGCATCATGAACGCGGGGGCGAGAGCTGCGGCCCAGTTCGTTTTAGGGTCCTCCTGCAGCGGCTGCTTCATGCTCGGGCGCACGTTGCGGTTGTTGTCCCAGACAGCGAGCGCGATGCAGGCGATGCCGATGAGCACGAACAGCACCCACCAGTACTTCCAGCCGATGATCGTGCCGGCGATCGTGATGCCGAAACTGGTGCCGAGGATGGCGTATGCCCACGGCGGTGTGCGCTTGTGCTGGGTGTTGTGCTCGATTCCGTCGATCTGCTCGAGGGCGGCGCGGGCCTCTTCTGGGGAGACTGCGTTGCTTTCCATGTCTGCAAGTATGTCACTTGCCGAGGTGGAAAGCAAGGGTTTTAAATTTCGTGCATCTCCTGGTCCTTGGTCTCGTGTGTGGAGAGGATCGCCACCAGGGAAATCGCGGTGACAACCACCAGGTAGTAGCCCACCGCCTTCGGGCCGTACTGGGCGTTGAGTGCCGTCGCGATGAACGGGGCGATCGCCGCGCCCAGAATCGAGGAGACGTTGTAGGCGATGCCGGAGCCGGTGTAGCGCACGTTGGAGGGGAACAGCTCCGGCAAAATCGCCGACATCGGCCCGAAGATGAAGCCCATCAGGATCATGCCGATGAACAGGAAAACGCCTAAGGAAACCATGGTGAACGTCTCCGGGTTGAGCAGCCACTTGAAGCACAGGCCGTAGACGATGATCGCCGCGGAAGTCAGGCCCAGCGTCGGGCGACGGCCGTACGTGTCAGCGAAGTGCGCCGAGACCGGGATGCCGAGGATGAAGCCGAAGATGCACACCAGCTGCAGCTTGAGGAAGGTCGGGTACTCGATGCCCAGGCCCACGCCCTCTTCGGCGGAGCCGATGCCGTAGGACAAAAACCAAGTGGTCACGATGTAGAACAGCGTGTAGCAGCCGACCATGATGAACGTGCCCTGGATCAGCGGCTTCCAAGCGGTCTTGAACACCTCGGTCAGTGGGGAGGCGGCCTTCTGGTCGGACTGTTCCACCTGCTGGAACACCGGGGTCTCCTCAACCTGCAGGCGCACCCACAGGCCGATAATGACCATCACGATGGACAGCAGGAACGGGATGCGCCAGCCCCATGCCATGAACGCGCCCTCGAAATCGCCGGAGGTGTGGCCCAGTACCGTGACCAGGATCAGGAACAGGCCGTTGGCCAGCAGGAAACCGAACGGCGCGCCCAGCTGCGGCCACATGCCGGCCCAGGCGCGGCGGCCCTTAGCTGCTGTTTCTGTGGACAGCAGCGCCGCGCCGGACCACTCGCCGCCCAGGCCCAGACCCTGGCAGAAGCGCATCAGAGCCAGCAGCGCCGGGGCCCAAATGCCGGCCTGCGCGTAGGTGGGCAAAAGACCGATGACGAAGGTGGCGATGCCCATGGTCAGCAGCGCGCCGACGAGGGTGGCCTTGCGGCCGACCTTGTCGCCGAAGTGGCCGAACAGCACCGAGCCGAGCGGACGGGCGATAAACGCTAGACCGAACGTGGCAAAGGAGGACAAAAGGGCCACCGTGCTGGACTCCGACTTAGGGAAGAACAGGAACGGGAAGACGGCCACGGCTGCGGTGGCGTAGGCGTAGAAGTCGTAAAACTCGATCGTCGTGCCGATTGTGGACGCGATCTTGACGCGACGGCGCTCCTCCGGGGTGGTCTCGCGGAGCGCGGTGGGTGCCGCTGGTTGGGGAGTGGGGTGGTGTTCGACGCTGGTAGTCAGCGCCCGTCCTTTCATTCCACTGTGCGAGATAAATATCTCATTGAATGATTGTGAATGTACCACAGTGTGAGAAATGTGTCTCAAATTCGCGGTGGGCGGGCGAATGACGTTGTTAAGCGAAGGGGTGCTCTCGTAAAAGTTGACGATCGGGGTTCGCGGACGAGAATGAACGCGCAGGTTGCAGACTTATTGCCAGCGTCTCATGTAAAATCTCGCGAAAACCGGCAGCGCGGTACGGAGTTTCATAATGTCCCAGCGAGAAAAATGGCACCGAGTCGAAGAGGGCAAGCTCATAGCAGGGGTCTGTGCTGGAGTAGCTGAAACCTACGGAACCTCCGCCAACACGGTTAGGACCATTTACGTGATTGCCAGTCTCTGCGGGGCGCCCATGGTTATTGTCTACTTATTGCAGTGGGCTATCTACCCACGATATTGAGTGCTCAAGGCGGCAATTTGCGCCCCCAGCAGGATTCGAACCCGCGACCAGCCGGGTAGAAACCGGATGCTCTAATCCACTGAGCTATGGGGGCAATACCGGCTGATTGTAGTTATGGCTCAGCCCTGGGCGAAAGTAGGGTATGCGGCATGAATGCACCTGCGCGCACTCGCACCGTCGCCCCCGCTTGGCCGCTGTATTTGGCCGCGTTCGCCATCGCGGCCGTTGTCGCAGGCGCGGTGGGGGAGGCGTTCTCGGGCGGTTCCCTCGCGGAGCTGGGCATCCCGGACCCGGGCGCGGCCACCACGGTGGGTCTCCCAGCGCTGCGCGGCGTCGCGTGGCTGCTCATGGCGCTGGCGACGGGCTCGTTTCTGCTCTCGGCCTTCCTCATCCCGCCGAAGCAGACCCAAGAGGACCTCAACGGCGCGCGCCTGACCGTGGACGGGCACCTCGCCTCGCGCACCGGCGCCCACGCCAGCGCGGGCATCGCGCTGATTGGCCTGGTCATGATTCCGCTGGTGCTTTCCGACGTCTCCGGCCAGCCCCTCAACACCGTCCTGTTCGAGGCGGCCGCGTGGTCGCAGGCGCTGGACCAAGTGGCGGACGCGCGCGTGTGGCTCATCGTCGCGGCGTTTGCGGCGGTCGTCGCGGCGTTGGGGTACGCCGCGACCAGCTGGTGGTCCCAGGTCTGGCTGTTCCTCGGCGCGATTGTGGTGGTCATGCCGATCGCGCTGACGGGCCACTCGGCCACCGGCGGCGCGCACGACTTCGGCACCAACTCGCTGATCTGGCACCTCGTGGCCATGCTGCTTTGGGTCGGCGGGCTGATGGCGCTTGTCGCACATGCTTTACGACGCGGCCCCGGCCTTCCCGCCGCCACCCAGCGCTACTCACGCATCGCGCTGTTTTCCATCCTGGCCATGGCCGTCTCTGGTGTGGTCAACGCGCTGGTGCGGGTGCGCCTGCAGGACCTGACGCAGTACAACTACGGCTGGGTGCTGATTATCAAGACTGTCGGCATCATCGTTCTCGGCATGATCGGCTTTGTCCACCGCGAGCGCACCATCCCGCAGCTTCACACCCAACCGCGCGCATTTACCCGCCTCGCCGCGGGAGAGGTGCTCATCATGGCGGCGATTTCCGGCTTGGCGGTCACGCTCGGCCGCACCCCGCCCCCGCCGCCGCTGGACCCGAACTTAACCCGCATGCAGATCCAGATGGGCTACAACCTCACCGAGCCGCTGACCTGGACCAACTGGCTGACCACCTGGCGTCCGGAGCTGTTGTTCAGCGTGATTGCGATCCTGCTGGCGGCCTATTACCTGCACCTGGTCCGCCGGGTGGAGGGGTGGCCTGTTGCGCGCACGCTGTGGTGGTTGCTGGGCTGCGCAACGCTCGTCGTCACGCTGAGCTCCGGCATGGGCATGCACATGCCCGCTTCCTACTCGGCGCACATGACCGTCCACATGATCCTGTCCATGGGCGTGCCGGTGTTTCTGGTGCTCGGCGCGCCGCTGACACTTGTGCGCGAGGCGTACCCGGCCGGCGAGTTCAACCCGCGTCTGTGGGCCGAAAGCTTTCAGCGTTCAAAGTTCCTGCGCGTGGTGACGTTCTCGCCGGTGTCCACCATCCAGTTTTTGGTGTTCTTCTACGCCATGTACGTGATCCAGCCGTTCTACGAGCTCATGATCTCCGAGCACGCCGGGCACGTGATCATGAACGCTGTGTTCCTCATCTCCGGCTACCTCTACTTCTGGGAGCTCATCGGCCCCGACGAGATTCAAGGCCGCCCCACCGCGAAGGTGCGCCTGCTGTGGCTGTGGGTGTCCATGCCGTTCCACCTGTTCATGGGTGTCTACCTCATGCAGCTCGGCTCAGTGATGGGCGAGGATTTCTACCGCTCGCTGGAGCTGCCCTGGAACCCGGACTTGCTCAAAGTGCAGAAGGACGGCGGCGGCATCGCGTGGGCGTCCGGCTCCTTCCCGCTGGTGATCGTCTTCGGCGAGCTGTTCATCCGGTGGTGGCGCGAGGATAAGGCGGAAACGGCCGCCTCGGACCGCCGCGCGGAGGAGACCGACGACGAGGAATGGCGCCGCTACAACGAGATGCTTTCTCAAATTCATGGCCGCTAGCTGCGGATTGTGAATTTCTCAGGTTAAGTTATCCACAATTTGGCCGACCCCTTTTTCCGGTGTGTGTTTCGTGCGACTCTGCTCGCGCAGGGGGCAATTGCTTATCGACGCAAAGCTCCGCCCCCGCAACCGCACACCATCCGCACACACGCAGAAAGGGGCCAACCACATGGCCAACATCGACTACACGCTGCTCGGCAACCTCATCGCCGAGCCGCACTTCAAAACCTTCAACTCCGGCAACGCCGTGCTGCGCTTCCGCGTGGCCACCTCGGACGCGAAGAAAGAAAAGAACGACAACGGCAACGAGGTCTGGCGGGACTACAACCAGTTCTACGTCGACGTCGAGTGCTGGGGCCAGCTCGCGATCAACGCTGGCGCGTCGCTGCGCAAGGGCTTCCCGGTGATTGTCATCGGCAAGCTTGTCCACGAGTACTGGGAAGGCAAAGACGACAAGGGCGAGCCGGTCCTGCGGTCCAAGACCATGGTCAAAGCACGCCACGTGGCGTTCGATCTCGCGCGCTACCAGGTCAACTCGGTGCGCACGTCAGTCTCCGGCAACACGCTCGAAGGCCACGAGATGCCTCAGGCGATGGACGCCAAGGCGCTGAACAGGAAGCTCAACGGCGAGGAAGACGACAACCCCGAGCCGGAGAGCGGCTGGGATAGCCTGTCGGACACTCCGGCGGTGGAAGAGCACCGCGTCAGCGCAGAGGACGTCGACGGGGTGAGCCGCACCGACGCCGACACCGACACAGACACGGAAGGCGAGGAGCTCGCCGCCGCCGGCGCGCCCTTCTAATTTTGGTGCTTTTGCCCCGCCGCTTCCAGCGCGCTTTGGAAGCGGCGGGGCGCGCGTGCGCGTGATGTACCCTAAGTGCGGTATTCACCTCCGCACTCACCAACAAAGGGGATTCGTAGTGGCTGAGTTCATCTACACGATGAAAAACGTCCGCCGAGCCATCGGCGAGAAGGTCATCCTGGACAACGTCACCATGGCGTTTTACCCGGGCGCAAAGATCGGCGTCGTGGGCCCGAACGGCGCCGGTAAGTCGTCGCTGCTGAAGATCATGGCCGGCATCGACCAGCCGAACAACGGCGAGGCGTTCCTCCAGCCGGGCGCGTCCGTGGGCATCCTTTTGCAGGAGCCGCCGCTGAACGAGGAAAAGACCGTGCGCGGCAACGTCGAGGAAGGCCTCGGCGAGCTGTTTGAGAAAAAGCAGCGCTTCGAGCAGATCGCCGAGGAAATGGCGACGAACTACTCCGACGAGCTCATGGAAGAAATGGGCAAGCTGCAGGAAGAGCTCGACGCGGCCGACGCGTGGGAGATCGACTCCAAGATCGAGCAGGCCATGGAGGCCCTTCGCTGCCCGCCTTCCGACGCACCGGTGACCAACCTGTCCGGTGGCGAGCGCCGTCGAGTAGCACTTGCGAAACTGCTGCTGAGCGAACCGGACCTGCTGCTCCTCGACGAGCCCACCAACCACCTCGACGCCGAAAGTGTCCTGTGGCTGGAGAAGCACCTGCAGACCTACCCGGGCGCCGTGCTGGCCATTACCCACGACCGCTACTTCCTGGACAACGTCGCCGAGTGGATCTGCGAGGTCGACCGCGGCAAGCTCTACCCGTACGAGGGCAACTACTCCACCTACCTGGAGAAGAAGGCCGAGCGCCTCGAAGTCGCCGGCAAGAAGGACCAGAAGCTGCAGAAGCGCCTGAAGAAGGAACTGGACTGGGTCCGCTCCTCCGCGAAGGCCCGCCAGGCCAAGAACAAGGCCCGTCTGGAGCGCTACGAGGAGATGGCGGCAGAGGCCGAGCAGTACCGCAAGCTCGACTTCGAAGAAATCCAGATCCCCACCCCGCCGCGCCTGGGCAACAAGGTCGTCGAGGTGGAGGACCTGAACAAGGGCTTCGACGGCCGCGTGCTGATCAAGGACCTGTCGTTCACCCTGCCGCGCAACGGCATCGTCGGCGTGATCGGCCCCAACGGTGTGGGCAAGTCCACGCTGTTCAAGACCATCGTGGGCCTCGAGGAAACCGATTCCGGCTCCGTGGAGGTCGGCGACACCGTCAAGATCTCCTACGTTGACCAGAACCGCGAAAACATCAACCCGGAGGAGACCGTCTGGGAGGTCGTCTCCGACGGGCTGGACTACATCCACGTCGGCCAGAACGAAATGCCGTCGCGCGCCTACCTGTCCGCCTTCGGCTTCAAGGGCCCGGACCAGCAGAAGCCGTCCAAGGTGCTCTCCGGCGGCGAGCGCAACCGCCTGAACCTGGCGCTGACGCTGAAGCAGGGCGGCAACCTGATCCTGCTGGACGAGCCGACCAACGACCTCGACGTCGAAACGCTCGGCTCGCTGGAAAACGCGCTGCAGGCCTTCCCGGGCTGCGCCGTGGTGATCTCTCACGACCGTTGGTTCCTGGACCGCACCTGCACCCACATCCTCGCCTGGGAGGGCAACGTGGAAGAGGGCAAGTGGTTCTGGTTCGAGGGCAACTTCGGCGACTACGAGGCCAACAAGGTCGAGCGCCTCGGCGAGGAAGCCGCGAAGCCGTCGCGCGTCACCCACCGCAAGCTCACCCGATAGGAGTACCCCATGGCTGAGCCGAACAGGATCCACGTCCACACCATCCCGGTGCGCTGGAGCGACTTCGACCGCTACGGGCACGTGACCAACTCCGCCTACATCGAGCTCGCCCAGGAGGCGCGCCTGGCGTTCGCCCAGGAGTTCTTCTTCTCCCAGGGCCACGAGTTCGTGGTGTTCGTGCGCCGCCTCGAGGTGGACTACGTCCGCCCGATCCTGCCCAACACCACGGCCGTAACGGTGGAGACGCAGGTGGCCAACGTGGGCAACACCTCGTTCACCACCCGCCAGGAGATCAAGGACGCGCAGGGCAAGGTCTGCTGCGTGATCGAGTGCGTGCAGGTCACGGTGGATACCACCACGACCTCGCCGCGCGAGATCACGCAGAAGGAGATCGGCATCCTGTCGCAGACTGCCGGGGCGTAAGTGGTCGCGGTTCGGATTGAGCGCGGCGCGCGCGGGCTCACCGCGCTACTTTCGCGTGCGCTCGCGCTAGATGCCCAGGCGAGCGCGCGCATCCAGGAGGTGGGCGAGGGCCAGCTCGACGTCTTCGTCACCACGCCGTTTGATGCCATTGCTTCTCGACGCACCTCCGGCTCCACCACCCACCCCGGCGCCACCGTCAGCGCCCGCGCCATGCTCGACGCGTTAAAGGCTGGCGCAGCCGAGGTCGGCCCCGCACGCGACGCCGCCTGGCCCGGGGCCCTGCCGCCGGCCAGCGGCTTCATCGCGCGCGAGGAGGTCCCCATCGGCGTTGCCCGCCGCTTGGCGGACGAGGGCCGCAACCTGGCGCGGCAATTCTCCGGCCCGGCCGGCCCACCCCGCTCACTTCTCGACGGGGTAGTGCTCACCGCCGACGCCGACAGCGACGCACCGGTGGAGATCCCCATGCGGATGATCTTCGCCTGCACCGCACTGGGGCTGATCCCCGGCTTCGAAGCCCCCGCCGAGATCCCGCGCCATATGCGCGTCGCTACCTCCGGCAGCTGGGTGCGCCTAGACGCGCCGTTCGGCTCCGTCTACCGCAGCACCCGCCCCAAGCTGCTGTTCTAGTAGGCGCGCGGGCCCTGGTTGATCATCATGTATGCCACGCGCTGCATGTGGTTCCACATCTGGGCGCGGTAGGCGGGCGGGAGCTCGTCGTCAGAAAACTGCTCCATGGAATTGCCCATGAGCTCAAGCCAACGGTCCGCCTCGGCCTCGCCGATGGCGAACGGGAGGTGGCGCTTGCGCAGCATCGGGTTGCCGCGCTTTTCCTGGAAGAGGCGGGGGCCGCCCCAGTACTGCACCAAGAACCAGCGCAGGCGGTCCTGCGCGCCGTCCCAATCCTGGTCCGGGTACATCGGGCCGATGAGGTCGTCCTTTTTGACCTGGGTGTAAAAGCCTTCGACGAGGCGGCGGAAGAACGGGTCGCCACCGACGGCGTCGTAAAGCGTTTGCTCCTGCTTAGGACCGATTTCCATTGTTCTCCTTCATCTCTACAAGCACAGAATCCATCGCCGTGAGCACCACGTCCTGCTCGTGCAGCGCCGCGAGGATCCGGTGGTTCAAGTGGCGCGCCACGCCCCACTGCTCGCCCGGCATCGTGGTCACGGCAAGGCGGAAGGACACGTACGTCGGGTTGAACTCGCTGGGGCCAAGCATAGTCGGGGAGCCCAGGACCACATCGCGAATCTCCGGGTCCTGACACGCCGCCACAGCCGTGTCCTCGATGACGCGCGACACCTTGTCCGGGTTTGCCATGACAGACACCGGGATCTGCAGGCGCGCCGTGGAGAAGCGGGCGGAATGGTTACCCACCAGGTTGATGTCGCCGTTGCGCACATGCCACAGGGCGCCGTCGATGTCGCGCAGCGTGGTAATCCGCAGCGACATCTCCTCCACCTCGCCCACCACATCGCCGACCTGGATGGTGTCGCCGACGCCGAACTGGTTCTCAATGAGAATGAACATGCCGGAGAAGAAGTCCTTCACCAGCGACTGTGCGCCAAAACCGATAGCCACGCCAACCACGCCGGCGGAAGCGATCAGCGGCGCGACGTTCACGCCAAGCTGATCCAGCACGGCCAGCACCGCCCACGTCCAGATCACAATCGCGGCCACAGACCGGCCCACGTTGCCCAGTGTTTTCATGCGTTGCGCGCGGCGGGCTTCCTGTGCGCGGGACTGGAGAGTGTCGTCCACCTCCGGCGTGATCAAGGGCGTGCGCTCAATGCCGTGGCGTGTGGCGCGGTTGATTACTTTGCGCGCCACCCAGCTCAGCACCAGCGCCACGATGAGGATCAGCAGGATTTTCAGGGGGCGTTCCACCATGAGTTCGTGGGTGGCTGGGTCGTTCCACCAGTTGGTGACGCCGTCGACGGCGTCGTCGACCTTTTCGGCAGTTTCTGTTTGCGCTTTCATCGGGTCCCGAGTCTAGTGCATAAAAATGAAGCCTTAGTGAACCGCTTGGTCTACTGTTTGCAGACATGACTGGATTTGCTACCGACGCCATTCACGCCGGCTACGAACCCGACAGCCTGTACGGGCCGATCAACACGCCGATCTACGCCTCCACCACCTTCGCCCAGGACGGGCTGGCTCAGCTGCGCGGCGGCTACGAGTACACCCGCGTGGGCAACCCCACCGTCACCGCCTTAGAAAAGGCCGTCGCCGCTTTGGAGGGCGCCGAGTACGCCGTCGCGTACTCCTCGGGCATGGCGGCTATCGACGTCATCCTGCGCATCCTGCTCAAACCCGGCGACCACATCGTCGTGTCCAACGACGCGTACGGCGGCACCTACCGCCTGATCCAGCAGGTGTTCACGCAGTGGGGCGTGGAAAACACCGTGGTGGACATGACCAACCCGGAAGAAGTTGCTGCCGCCGTGCAGGACAACACCAAGGCCATCTGGGTGGAAACGCCGACGAACCCGATGCTGGACATCGTGGACATCGAGGCGATCGCGGCCGTGAAGCAGCAGGCCGCGCTGGTGGTGGACAACACCTTCGCCTCCCCGTACCTGCAAAAGCCGTTCGAGCTCGGGGCGGATGTGGTGGTGCACTCCACCACGAAGTACATCGGCGGCCACTCGGACGTCGTCGGCGGCATCGTCTGCGGCGACGATTCCCGCGTGCCCGGCTTTCACGAGCAGCTGCGCTTCTTCTTCGGCTGGGTTGGCGCTAACCCCTCGCCGTTCGACACCTACCTCACCGGCCGCGGCCTGAAGACGCTGTCGGTGCGCATGGACAAGCACTGCGACAACGCGGAGGCCGTCGCGAAGTTTCTCGACGCCCAGCCGCAGGTCGCCCGCGTGTGCTACCCGGGCCTTGAAACCCACCCTGGCCACGACGTCGCGGCGAAACAGATGACCCGCTTCGGCGGCATGGTCTCCGTGCTGTTCCAGACCACCGAGCAGGCCAAAACCTTCTACAAGTCCACCAAGCTGTTCTGCCTGGCGGAGTCCCTTGGCGGCGTGGAGAGCCTGCTCGAGCACCCCGCCACCATGACGCACGTTTCCGTCGCCGGTTCCGCGCTCGAGGTGCCGGGCGAGCTCGTGCGCATCTCGGTGGGCATCGAGGAGGAGGCCGACCTCATCGCCGACCTCGAGCAGGCGCTTACGCGCTTGTAGCGTCGACCTCGCGGTTGCGCACCGCGCGGGCGATGCGGTCCTGGCCCTCGGCGATGACGCGCTTCAACCCGGCCGGCGCATCGCCACCCAGCAGCGCATTTGCCTTGTCCACGGCCGCCGCGGTGACATCCCAGCGCGGGTACATGCCCTCGAGGGTGCGCTGCGCCATCTCGTTGGTGAGGCGATCCCACAGCGCGGGGGCTTGGCGGAAGTACTCGTCGGTCAGGCCCTCGAGCCCGTCGTAGGTGAACGTCAGGCCATCCATGAGGTAGCGGGCTTCGAGGTTGGTCAGGTCGTCTTCGACGAGCTTCTGCCAAGCCCATCGCTTATCGACGACAGCTCTCGCCCGCAGACGCGAAATCGCGCCCTCCGACGTGTTGTCCTGCTCCTTCTCCGCCGCTTCCAGCGGCAGGGCGCCGGCGGCGATGAGGTTGGTGATGGCCAGCCAGCGCACCTCCTGGTTATCCGAGCGCTCAAGCAGCTCCTTGAAATACGCGACGGTGTCCTCGGTGGGGGTCAGGCGTGCCAGCGCGCGGTCGAAGATGGCGGCCGGCTGCGCGCCGCGGAAGGCGGCGTTGAGCAAGTCCATGCCCTCGCCCTGCCAGGCGGGGTCGACGTACTGGCGCACCGCCTGCGTTGCCTGCGCCAGCAGGCGCTCCTGCACACTCGGGTGCGTCTCTGCGGCGGCGTGGGCGGCGACCAGCTTCACAAACTCGCGGGCGGCCAGCTCGCCGTCGCGCACCGACTCCCACAGCGACGACCAAATCACAGTCCGCGCCAACGGATCCTCGATCTCGCCGATGTGCTCCAGCGCAAACTTTTGGTGCTCCGGTGTCAGGCGCATCTTGGCGTAGGTCAGATCGTCGTCGTTGACAATCGCCAGGTCGTGTTCGACGCCGGCGAGCTCCGGGAGTTCGGTGCGTTCACCGTCGATGTCGGTCTCGATCTGCTTGACGCGGGTGACGGAGGCGTCGACAAGCTTGTAGAGCCCCACGCGCACACGGTGCGGGCGCGGATCCTCCTGCAGCACCGCAAAGCCCTCGCCGATCTCCGGGCGCAGCGTCGACGGACCCGTGGTGCGCAGCCACTTTTCCGCCCAGCCCGACAGGTCGCGGCCCGACGCCTCCTCGAGCGCGCCCAGCAGGTCGTCGAAGGTGGCGTTGGAGTAGGCGTGGTTGTCGAAGTGGCGCCGCACCCCTGCGAAGAACTCCTCGTAGCCCACGTACGCCTGCAGCTGCTTCAGCACGCTGGCACCCTTCGCGTAGGTGATGCCGTCGAAGTTCTGCTCCGCGGTCTCAATGTCCGGCGCGTCCGCCGCGATCGGGTGCGTCGACGGCAGCTGGTCCTGCTGGTACGCCCACGCCTTCTCCACGGACGCGAAAGTGGTCCACGCATCCGCGTACTCACCGATCGCGGTCTGCGCGGTGGCCGCGGACCAGGTGGCGAACGACTCGTTGAGCCACAGATCGTCCCACCACTGCATGGTCACCAGGTCGCCGAACCACATGTGCGCCATCTCGTGCAAGATGGTGTCGTTGCGGCGCTCCAGGCGGTACGGGGTGGGCTCGGAGGTGAACACGTACTCGTCGCGGTAGGTCACGCACCCGACGTGCTCCATCGCGCCCATGTTGTACTCCGGGCAGAACACCTGGTCGTACTTGTCGCCGAACGGGTAAGTGCGCCCGAAGTTGGCGTGGTAGAAGTCGAAGCCGTCCTTGGTCTGGCGGAACAGGCGCTCCGAATCCATGTGGGGGATCAGGCTGGCGCGCGCGTACAGGCCGAGCTCGATCGTCCTGCCGTCGCCGGCGTCGTAGGTGTCGGAGATGCGCTCAAACTCTCCGGCGCAGATCGCGATGAGATAGGTCGACAACGGGTAGTCGATCACCGTGGTCCAGGTGGAGGTGCCGTCGCCGTTGTCTGTGCGGGTGGCGGCTTCGTTGAGGATCACCGTGTAGCGCTCCGGCGCCTTCACGCTGACCTTGTAGGTGGCCTTCAAATCCGGCTGGTCGAAGCCGGCGAACACCTTCATCGCCATCGCCGGCTCGAACTGGGTGTACAGGTAGTCCTTGCCATCCACCGGGTCGGTGAACTTGTGCAGGCCCTCGCCGGTGCGGTTGTAGGCGTCGTGGGAGGTGACGACCAGGGTGTGGGCGCCGTCGTCAAGCGAAAGCTCCCGCCCCGTCTCCTCGCCGTCGAGGGTGGCCTCGAACCCGGCCGCGACCAGGTCGAAGTGGGTCGTGCCCGCCTTCGAATCGAAATGGACGGTGCTTACAGTGGTGAACTCGTCCGCCCCGGTGATGTCCACGGCGATGTCGTAGCGGACGTTGGAAATCAGTTCGGCGCGCGCCTGCGCGTCCTTGCGAGTCAAATTTGTCTTCATCTGCCCCAACCTACACGCGCTATTGTGGGCGCCATGACGGAACAAGTGACTTTTTGGTTCGACGTATCCTGCCCGTTCGCATGGCAGACCTCCCGCTGGATGAAGGAAGTGGAAAAGGTCCGCGACATCGAGATCGAGTGGGTGCCCATGTCGCTCGCAGTACTTAACGACGGCCGCGACATCCCCGAGGACTACGCCGCCATGATGGAGGCCAACTGGGGCCCGGCGCGCGTGTTCGCGAAGGCCAAGGAAGAGCAGGCCGAGAAGGTCGACGAGCTGTACACCGCGATGGGCGAGCTGATCCACGCCGGTGGCGAAGGCGGCAAGAAGGGCCACGGCGCCTACGACGAGATCATCGCCAAGGCGCTTGACGCCGTCGGCCTGCCCGAGCATTTCGCCGAGGTGGCCAACACGTCCGACTGTGACGACCTGCTGCGCGGCTTCCACGCCTCCGCCATGGACGCCGTCGGCGACGACGTGGGCACCCCGGTGGTTGCGTTGAACGGCACCGCGTTTTTCGGCCCCGTGATCACGCGTGTGCCGGAGGGCGAAGAGGCGGGCAAGCTGTTTGACCACGCCGTCGGCCTGGCCGAGTTCCCGTACTTCTTCGAACTCAAGCGCACCCGCACGGAGATGCCCCAGGTACGCTAAACGCCATGCGTATTTACCTTGGAGCAGACCACGCCGGATTCGAGCGCAAGAACCAGATCAAGGCCCACCTTCAGGCCCAGGGCCACGAGGTGACCGACTGCGGCGCCCACGAGTATGACGCCGCGGACGACTACCCGGCGTTTTGCATCGCCGCGGCTGAGGCCGTGGTCAACGATCCGGGTTCGCTGGGCATCGTGCTCGGCGGCTCCGGCAACGGCGAGCAGATCGCCGCGAACAAGGTCAAGGGTGCGCGCTGCGCCCTGGCGTGGTCGGAAGAGACCGCGAAACTCGCCCGCGAGCACAACAACGCGCAGCTCATCGGCATCGGCGGCCGCATGCACACCGAGGAAGAAGCGCTCGCAATTGTCGACGCCTTCGTGTCCCAGCCGTGGAGCGAAGAGGAACGCCACCAGCGCCGCATCGACATCCTCGCCCGCTACGAGGAGACCGGCGAGACCGAGGAGATCCCGGCACCGAAGACACTGTAGAGTCGCGCTGCTTCGGCAGCGTTGTCGCGTTGCGCGCCGCATTTTTGGTTGCGCGCCGCATTCTTGGCGGCCCACTAGATGCGTTTGAAATCGATTTTTAAAACCCCAGGTCATCTGTTTCTTATGTGATTCATGTGATCTGGATTTCAGGCGCATCTAGTGGGCCGTTTTCACGGTTTGGTCGCCGACTGCAAGGTGCACAGAAAATGCGCACTGTAATGCGCACTGAGGCGTTGTGTCAGCAGGCGGCGAACGGCAAACTATGTGGCATGGGGACTCAGGGGAATTGGAACTCATCTGTTCGGTCATGAAAGGCCGGACACGGGCTGCGGTATCGGGCCCAGCTGCAGCGCGCTGGATTGGCTTACCCACGCTCGACCGCGTGACCGTCGTGGATCTTCGTTTCAGGAGCGGCGCCAACGCTTACGGGAAGTTGCAGGATCCGCGGGTGATCTACCGCAGCGGCACCGTCGAGGAAGGCTTCTTGGAAAAAGACGGGGTCGCATATGTGAAGCCGATCCGTATGCTCTTCGACACTTTCCGTTACTACGGGGAGCTAGCGGCGCTCGTTCCGATGGAAGCGATCCGTTTCCACTACAACGTCTCAGTCGAGCAGTTGTTGTACAACGCGGAGAGTCTTCCCAGCTCAAATGGGATTCGTGCGTTCAAAGACTTGATCCGGTTTAGCGCGGGAACCTCGCAAAGCCCGCTGGAGACGATCGGCCGCGACGCGGTGCTACGGGCGAATATCCCGGAGATAGAGAAGATCGAGTTTCAGATGAGTTTCGAGCGCGTGGGGCCGTTCGGTGAGCACCGGACCGCAGTGGTGGACGCGCTGATCAACGGGTGTCTTGTCGTTGAGCTTGATGGCCGCCTCAAATACGACGGCACCTACGGCGCGCCGACGGACGTGATGCTCGCTGAGCTCGAGCGTCAGAAGCAGTTGCAGAATTTAGGGCTCACGGTGATCCGCGCGGGGTGGCGCGATGTGATGGGAGGCAAGCTCATCGACGACATCCGTCGCCTTCTCCGCGCTGACCGCAAAGCTGCGTGATCTACCCGTGCCACTGCGCGAGCCGTTCGCGCAGAATCTTTTCCGCGTCGTCGTGGGCGGCGCGGTTTCCTTCCACCGTCCCGCCGAGCATGATCTGCCACCCGTTCGGGACATCATCGGCATTCGGGAAGAACGCGTGCCCCGCGTCCGGGTAGACGTGCGCCTCAATATTCCCGCCCTGCTCCGCCAGCGCACGCGCGGCATCAGCAGACTGCCACATCTGGTCATCTTCGCCGCCGAAGAGTAGCACGTTTCCGCCGAAATCGCCGAGCTCGATTCGTGCATCGCCGCCCGCATTCGCCGCCGCAGCTTCGTACGTGGCGCGGTAGGACACCGGGTAGCCTGTCGCCATATCCCACATCATTTTCGCGCCTGCGCTTATCGACGCCTCCCTGAACGACGCATACCCCACCGTCTCACCCCGGTCGGTGAATGAGGGCAGCTCCTCGCCCCTGGCGAAGTCCAAGCCGCTGTACGAATAGTGGGCTGGCACGAAGGCGACAAGATTGTCGACCGGGTAGCCGTGCGCTGTGAGCAGTTCTGCGAATTCAGCGCCCTTCGATGTGCCGATCACGGTGACGGGGCCCGTGCTGTCGGTATTTTCCTCGATATAGTCGGCGACCTCGTCGAACTGCTCGAGCGGGACATTCGCGAGGGTAGGCTTCTGATTCGGCTGGCCGAAGAAGAACAGGCTTAAGACTTCGTAGCCGTCGCTAGCAAGCTGCTTTGCACGGTCGTAGTCGGGAGACCCTTCCGATCCGCCGTAGACCACGACCACCCCGCGGTGCTTCTTTTCTACCGGGTGGAAGTGGAAGCCGTTCAGGTAGTCGCCTTCGATGGCGGTGACACGCTCGGATGTGTCGTAGGAGGATTTGTCCGAGCTCATGCCACTATTCGACGCGTCCGTGATCGGGTACTTCTGCCCGTTGTAGACGCGTAGCCCGACGACCACGAGCACCAGCATGAGAATGGCGGCAAGTAGCCAGAGCAAGACTTTCCCGATGACGCGCAGTGCTTTCATACTCCTACTATCGCACATTTTTGGAGGTCAATGGGTCGTGGTGGTTTGGGTGTAGAGCTTGAGGCGGGGGCGACCGCCCACAAGTGTGTACGTGCTGGTCATGAGGGCCTCAAAGGTATCCGCGCCGCGCATAGCAGTGGCGTTGTACACCAGAGCGGCGGAATCGGTGCCCAGGGGAATGACCCGGGCATCGCGGATGTCGTACCTATCCCATACGGGCGCCTGGTTCATTGTGCTGGCGATGGTGGGCTGGTCCATGACCATGCCGTTGACAAGCACCATTACCGCGTCGTCGGTCATGAGATCGCCGTAAAAGGTGCCGCCGGTCTGGGAGCTCAGTGCGTCCCAACCGTCGCGTTCGAGTTGGAGGAGAGTGCCGAGGTCCATGAGCTCATTCTTACCAGCCGGCAAAGTGGCGTTCGAGGCGGACTGGTCCGTCAACGAGCGAAAGGCCGAACTCGGCGAGGGTGTCACCGGATGCGTTCAGCTCGCGCGGGCGCGTGCACAGAACACGAGAGCGATGCGAACGGATGGTCAGCGTCGAGGAAGCCGAGGCGGCCAGCTCCACATACACGCCGTCCTTCGTCTCGCGGAGCGCTCGGTGGAACTGGGCGGCATTGTCGAGGAGGAAAGCGCCGTCGACATCGACCGTGATGCGGTGGTCCGCAATGGGGCCGTAACCGGTCGCGGGAAAAAGACGCACGCGGGGATCAGCCTGGAAGAGATCGGGGATGTCGAGGGCGGAGTTGAGATAGATGGTGGCGTCGAGGGCGAGCCAGGAGCTGACCACCAGTTCGAGGACACCGGGGTTGTCGAATGCGGAGTGGTGGGTGAGATAGACGCTGATGTCGGTGGTGTCGAAGCGGACGCCCGCAGGGCGGGCGATCGGGTGCGTAATCCGGTGGGCGAGTGCGGTGGTTTCGACATTTTTCACGCGGGCTTCCTCAGCGGCATCGGGGAAACGGCTGCCGAAGTCCTCTTCGTCGTGGACGGCGACAGCGACGGGCTCGTGAATGAAGGTCGCGCCTGCGTTCCAGGCTCGGAAGCCGAACTCCCAGTCCTCGCCGCCGTAGCCGACAAGCGTGCCGTCAAAGCCGCCGACCGCGTCGAAAAACTCTCGCGAACACGTCAGCACCGCGGAGATGATGTAGCGCCAGGAGCTGTGGTCGGCGTCGCGGAGGTTGGCGGTGGCGGACCAGGCGTCGATAAGCCATTGCGGTTCGGTGTCCTCGGCGCCGGTGCGGCGCGCGCCTACGACCACCGCCCGCGCATCCCCCACGATGTGCGGCACGACCGCCGAGAGGTAGCCGGGCTCGGGCACGGTGTCGGCGTCGAGAAACGCGAGCACCTCGCCGCGCGCAGCATCCGCGCCCAGGTTGCGCGCCGCGGCTGCCCGGAAGCCCTTGTCCTCCTGGCGCACCACGCGCACGCCCTCGATCGCGGGTGGTTCGGTGGAGCCGTCGTCGGCGACGATGATCTCCACCTCGCCCGCGTAGTCCTGCGCCCGCACCGCCGCGACGACCCGCTCGAGCGCTTCCGCGTCGTTGTAGTGCGGGATGACCACGCTCACATCAGGCCAGCGAAACGCCATGTTTCCTCCCACAGTTGCGCGACTTCGGCCCATCCGTAGCGCGGCGGGGCTATCGGTTCGGGCTCATGCCTATCGACGGCGTCGCGCCAGCCCCCATCTCCCACCAGCGTGACGCGACCGGGCAGCCACGCGTCGATCTCGCGGGCGTAGTCGGAATCGCGCACCAGCACGGTGCGGCCCGCGCCCAGCCAGGCCATCAGCGAGCCAGAGGCGGAGAAGTGGCGGTGCGGGCACACGGGGTGGGCGATGCGGCCCATTTCGGCGGCGAGCTGGGCGTCGGTGAGCCAGCCGGTGAGTTCGGCATGGCGCGCAACGCGTTTCGCCCAGTCCTCGTGGCCCTTCGAGACCGCGCCGAGGAAGCGCAGTCGGCTATCCGGCAGCGCTTCGATGAGGTCCTCGTGGCCCTTGCCGGGGTAGAGGAACCCCAGCACGCCGACGGTTCCTTCCTCGGGGTTGAAAGGGGAGTCGATCACTGGGATGGGCAGGCGGATCACAGACGTTTCGGCCTCGAAGAAGGACGCCTCGTGGTTGGAGTTGACCACCGCGACGTCCGCCTTCTCGACGAGCTCGCGGTAGACGCGTGCGCGGCGTTCGTAGCGCTCGGCACCCTCCTCGGGCTGGGGGATGTCGTGCAGGCTCACGGACAGCGGGCCGTCGATGCGCGCGAGCAGGCGCTCGGCGGTGTCGCCGAAGAGGTGGTCGGTGAACGTGACGTGGACGGGGCCGGTGAGCGGGGAGTCGCCGAATGTCTCTTCCCGGATCACCTCGGCTGCGGTGGCGCGGGCGAGCCCGAGGGCGTACTCGGTCACCCCGTGGCCCGCGGGGCCGACGATGAGATGTTTCATGCAAGCAACCCTAGATTCGTAATGCGCTCGGCGTGGCGCTGCAGGCCATGAGCGACAAGCGCCGGGCGCTCACGGTAGAACTCCAGTTGCGCGGCGCGGATCTCGTCGGCGTCGATGACCCCGCCGCCGCGCTCGCGCCACTGATCGCGGCCTGTCACCGTAACCCCCAACGATGCAGCCGCCGCGGCGTCGACGGGTGCGTCGAGCCCGCCGAGCATTTCGTAGTCCGGCGGCGAGGGCTCGTCGGAAAGCCCAAGCTCTTGAAGTACCCGTGACGCCATGAACGCAAGGGTGGCGTTGTCGGGGTGGTTGACGGTGTGCCACACCGGGTTGGTCTTAAGATAGTCCGACACCACAACCGTGCCGTGGGCCTGCTCGCGGCGCCGGATCTGCTCGACGGACATGTCGGCGGCGCGGCGCAACGCATCCGGCGACGGCGCCGCGGCCGGGGCGTACCCCGCGGCCGCGACCAGCGTGCGCAGGTCGTGGTACGGCACCACCGGCGGGTTCAACGACGGATCATCAGGGTCGCGGATGATGGCCTGGTAGGGCATGAGCCCGTCGAAACGCAGCACCGGCACGACCACCCGCCGCGCCGACGAGCGAAGCTGCCGGGTGCCCACGGGCAGGCCGCGGTAGTTGTCGCGGATCGGCTGAGTGACTAACACGTCGGCGCGGGCGACGAGGTCCAAAAACCACCCCATGTCCGCCGCCTCCAGCTCGTGGACCGGGGCGATGCGCTCGCCGGTGAAGTGTCCGGTCGACATGAGCAGTTTGCGGGTGGACTCCGCTTGGCAGTTACCGACGACAACAAGCAGCATGCCAACACAGTATGCGAAAACGTTTATATTAGTGGGGTGCGCGTTCTGTCTATCCCCTCCGGCCACCCGTACACGCAGGCTATCCGCCCTGCCGGCGTGGAGTTTCTGCCGGACCCGGACATTGGCGGCAACTGGTGGCCGCACCCGGCGCTCGAGGCCGAGTATTGGCGCGACCCGCCCGCCGTGGACCTGGTGCACATCCACTTCGGCTTCGAGCACCGCACGCCCGCGCAGATCGCCGAGCTGTGCCGCGCGCTGCCGGTGCCGCTGGTGCTCACCGTCCACGACCTGGACAACCCGCACCTTTCGGATCAGACCGAGCACCACAAACGTTTGCAATTGCTTATCGACGAAGCATCCGCCCTGATCACCCTCACCGACCAAGCCGCCGAGGTGTTGCGCCGCGACTTCGGCGCAGCGGACGTGCACGTGGTGCCGCACCCGCGGATCGTGGAAGACCCAGTGTTGGTGGAACCGGGCCGGCGCGCGGCGGTGTTTTTGAAGTCGCTGCGCTCCAACGTGGTCGCGGACGCGCAGTTCTACGCCGATATCGCAGCGCAGGTGCCGTTGGATGTGTATGTGCATGGGGGAGCGGAGCTGTCGTCGATAGGCAATGCGAGGGTGATCGAGCACGAGCCGATGCCCGACGACGAGCTGCACGCCGCCGTGGGCCGCGCCGGGGTGTGCGTGCTGCCCTACACGCGCGGCACGCACTCGGGGTGGCTGGAAATGTGCCGCGACCTGGGCGTTCCTGTTGCGGTGCCGGACTGTGGCTGCTACGCCGGGCAAGCCGACACGCGCGAGGCGGTGGAGGTATACGCTGCAGGCGACGGGCGCGCGGCCGGTGAGGCGGCGGCGCGGCTGCTCGCCCGCGGGCCGGTGCCGTTTGCCGGCGACCGGGTGAAGCAGCTGGACGAGGTGCGCCGGGCGCACGAAGAGATCTACAGGAAAGTGGTGAGCGAGTGACCGTTGCCGCAAAACCCGCGCTGCAGATCTCGCGCACCGGCAAGCTGCGCATCGCGCTGGTCGGGCCCGCGCGCTACCCGGTGCGCGAACCCTACGCCGGCGGGCTCGAAGCGTTCTGCCACACCATGGTCGCAGCGCTGCGCGACCTCGGCCACGACGTGGATTTCTTCGCCGCCGAAGGCTCCGACGGCAACGACAAGACACTCGAACTGCCCGGGGTGGACTGGGGCGCGAACGCCGCTGACGCCACCGACACCACCTACCCCGAAGGCGGCCGCGAACGGGAAAACGCCGCGTTTGTGCAGCTGCACCGACTGTTGGTTGCTCGCGGCTACGACGTGGTGCACAACAACAGCCTCAACCCGTACATCTTCCCCTCGGCCGCGTCGCCGGAGCCGCTGCCGATGCTGACCACGCTGCACACCCCGATGGTCGACGACATCCAGGCCGCCATCACCGCAGCCGGCCTGCGCGCCGGGCGGTTCGCCGCCGTGAGCCGCACCACCGCACGCGACTGGCGCCTGCCCAGCGAGCCGGTGATCATCCCCAACGGCGTCGACGTGGAACTGTGGCGCCCCGGCGACGGCGGCGACATCGCCGTGTGGTTCGGCCGCCTCGTGCCGGAAAAAGGCGCGCACCTGGCCATCGACGCCTGCAGCAAAGCCGGCGTGCCGCTGGTGCTGGCGGGCCGCAACGGGGACCACCACTACTTCCGCGACGAGATCGAACCCAGGCTCGGCGACGGCGCCCGATGGATCGGCGAGCTCTCCCACGCAGAACTGCGGCGCCTGGTTGCCGGGTGCGGCGTCGCCGTGGTCAGCCCGCGGTGGGAGGAACCGTTCGGCCTCGTCGCGTTCGAGGCGATGGCGTGCGGCACCCCCGTTGCAGCGTTTCGACGCGGCGGCATGGGCGAGCTGCTGCGCGACGCCCCAGCGGCGCTCGCCCCTGCCGACGACGTCGACGCACTCGCCGCCGCGATTACGCAGGCGCGTGGGATTGGCAGGGACGTGGTGCGCCGTTGGGTCGTCGATAGGCATTCGCTCTCCCAAACCGCGAAGCACTACACCGACATCTTCCGCCAGGTGGCGGCGTTTGGAAAGGTAGGAAAATGATCGGGATTTACGCCCACCACCACGGCTCCGGGCACCTGCACCGCTGCCGCGCCATCCAGCGCGAACTGCGCGCGATGGGCCACGAAGCGCAGATCCTGTCCACCACCGGCGGGGACGTTACGCTTCTCGACGACGCCAGCGACACCCCACGGCCCTTACGCAGTGCACGCGCCATGACCGCCGGCGGCACGCTGCACTACGCGCCGTACGGGGCGCCGCAGATCGCATCGCGGTTCGCGCAGATCGCCGACTGGGTGGCGGAAAACCAGCCCGAGGCGTTCTACGTGGACGTGTCCAACGAGGTCGCCGCGTTTGTGCGTCTGATGGGTGTACCGGTGGTGGTGCACGCGATGCCCGGCTACCGCGGCGACGCCCCGCACCAGCTGGCGTACACACAGGCCGACGCGATCGTGGCGGCCTGGCCGGACTGGGTCGAGGTGCCTGTGCACTTGCGGGCGCATGCCGACCGGCTGCACGCCGTCGGCGGGATCTCGCGGCTGTCCCCGCGCGCGGGGGTAAAGCGCGACCCGAACCACGTGGTCGTGATGGCGGGCCTGGGTGGCTCGACGTGGTCGCCCGAGGACTGGGAGGCGGTGCGGCGCGCCTGCCCCGAGTACCGGTTCACCTTCTTGGGCGGGGACAACCACGTCGACGACCCGACCGAGCTGCTGCAGTCCGCGGGCATCGCCGTGACCGCCGGCGGGCAAAATTCCGTGGCGGATTTGGCCGCCACCGACACCCCGGCGGTGATCCTGCCGCAGCCGCGCCCCTTCACCGAGCAAAAAGCGGGCGCGAAAGCACTCGAATGCCTAGCGACGGTACGAAACGCCTTCCCAGCCCCCGAAGAATGGCCCGAACTGCTGCGCCGCCGCGACACCGACTGGGGCCGCTGGCAAACAGACGGCGCGGCGCGCCGGGCCGCCGAGGTCATCGCCGGCGTGGCCGCCGACCCCGGCCAGCCTGCGACCTGCGTGATTACGCTTGCCGACGCGAACCGGCGCGACCACCTGACCCACCAGGTCAACCTCATGCCGATGGGCGTCGACCACGTCACCATCGCACTCGCCGATGCTGACGTGCTGGCCAAGGCCGTGCCGAAAAGCCACGTGGTTGCGGGGCCTGACAACCTCGCCGCCGCCCGCAACCTGGGCGCGAAGGTGGCCATCCAACGCGGCGCCGAGGTGCTCGTGTTCCTCGACGCGGACTGCCTCGCCTCCGACGCGCTCGTGCCGCGCTATGCTGCGGCGCTGCAGCAGCGCCCCGACGCCGTGGCCGCCGGCCCGGTGACCTACATGGACGAGGGCCAAATCCGCGTCACCGACCCCGACCCGCACCCGGCCCGCCCCAACCCCGCCGACGGCGAGCTCGTCGACGCCGACAACTACAACCTGTTCTGGTCCCTGTCGTTCGCGCTCACCGCAAAGACGTGGGCGCGCATCGAGCGGGACTTCGGCGGCTTCGACCCCGGCTACGAGGGCTACGGCGGGGAAGACACGGACTTCGCCCGCGAACTTCAGCGCCACCGCATCCCGCTCGTCTGGGTCGGCGGCGCCCACGCCTACCACCAGTGGCACCCCGTGTCGTCGCCGCCGTGGGAACACGTCGACGACATCGTCGCCAACGCCAACCGATTCCACGACAAATGGGGAACCTTCCCCATGGAAGGTTGGTTGGAGGCGTTTGAGGCCGAAGGTGCCGTCGAGAAGCAAGAAGCCCCAGAGCGCTATATCCTGCGAAACTATGAACTTCACCATCCACGAAGGAAGCACTGACTGCCCAGTGATCGTGCACGCGCCGCACGCGTCGCGCGAGATCCCAGCCGAGGTTGCCGCCGATTTCATCGCCACCGACGAACAAATTGCGCGCGAGCTCGACCGCGTCACCGACGACCACACCGACACCCTCGCCGCGGCCGCCGCCGAGCAATCCGGCTGCGCGCCGTGGATGATCGTGAACAACCTCTCCCGCCTGGTCGCGGACCCGGGGCGGTTTTCCAACGAACGCGAATCCATGGACTCCACCGGGCGCGGCGCCATCTTCCTCAAACTCGGCGACGGCAACCCGCTGCGGCCGCTGGACATGGACATCGCCGACCTGAAAGCCAAGTACTACTTCCCGTACGCCGACGCTGTGTCCAAGCTGGTATCCGGCCGCATCCAAGACTGCGGCTGCGCCGTGATCGTGGACGTGCACTCCTACAACAACCAACCCGACGAGTACCGCATCCACCCCGGCAAACTCCTCCCGGACGTGTGCATCGGTACTCACTCCGTGCACACACCCGCCGTGCTTGCCGACGAAGCCGACCGCACCTTCACCGCCGCCGGCTTCAACGCGGAGCGCAACACCCCCTTCGCCGGGGCATACGTGCCGGTGGACTACGACAAGAACACCTCCGTGTTGGCCGTGATGTTCGAGGTGCGCAAAGACCTGCTGGAAAACGACGAATCGCGCGTGCGCGTCGAGGCAGCCCTGGCCGAAGTGATCCGCAAGGCCGTGGAGATTTCCCGCACCGACATGGGCCGCCCGATGTAGCCGTTTTTTGGGCATGCCTGTATGCCCCGCCCGGGTGGGGCGGGGTGTTGGGGTGTGGTGGTTAGTCGAAGAGCAGCTCCATCGCACCTGGGGTGGTCATGGGGACTTTGGTGCCGTTGGGCGCGACCCAGCGGATCCGCGCGTTGGGGTTGTCGATGTAGCCGAACTTTCCCTTCCTGTTGTCGGCGTTGACCCCGTTGTGGAAGGGGCAGAGTTCGGCGAGGTTGTCCATGTTGGTCATCCCGCCGTAGCGCCATGCGTTGATGTGGTGCGTCTGGGTGGTCTCCGCGGAGTGTTTGCAGTCGGGAAACGCACAGGCCGGGCAGAGCAGCTTCGACATGGTCTTTTGTTTGGGGTTGGCGCAGCGCTTTGCGTGGTAGAGGTTGACCGGTCCTTCTTGGGGGTGGAACGCGGCAACTTCTAACACGTCGCCGAATTCGTGCTCCATGTATTCGGCCCCTGTCATGGTGGTCCCATCGGTGCAGATAAGCGTGACCTCATCGCCGGTGCCGGATTGGATGCGGGCCCAGTCGGCGATCGGCACCAGGATGATCGGCCGGAAGCTCGCCTTCGGTATGCCTTTGCCGTCGCGCAGGATCCCGATAAGCGTGTGGGCCATTTGGGCGGCGGCTGGGTCGTCTGCGTCGACGAGTTTGCGCAGCAGGTGCTCAAGATCGGCCAGATCGCGCTCGTTGTAGGTCAGGATCATGGTGCGCATGCCCGCCTTCGAGCGGGAAAACCTGCACGAGGGTGGGGCTGGTTTAACGGGTTGTTTGATCAACCGTTTGATCCGCTTGGTTAAGGCCCGATACGAGCCGCGGTGGCGCACCAAATCCAACCGGATGCGCCAGCGTTCCGCGGCTCCTTCGACGGCGAGGAGCTTTTTCTCGATGTGCACGAGCTGGTCGACCGGCAGACCATGAGCAGCCTCGAGTGCGTCGCGTTGTTTGCGGGTGAACTGGGTCGGCCCAAAGTAGGTGTGGTGCACCCGCGCCAAATCGCGGACCCGGCCGGTGGACAGGCCGGCGGCTATGGCTATGTCGCGGTTGAAGTCGGCGAGGACGCTTACGCCTGCGGTGACAAAGTCGGTGAAGTTCATGGGCTGAAAGCTAGGGCAACGGATGGACGTCGAAAAGCATCCGCGAAAAATCTGTGGATAACCGCGTTGAAGCGTCAACAGACAACGCCGGTTATCCACAGCACCAGCTTTAGCGCTTGGACACCTTGCCGGTCTTGCCCGCCACAGGCGCGACGACGGAGGCACGCGCGAAGAACCAGCCCAACGCGGTGACACCCGCCGCCACCAGGAACAACACCACGCCGATCCAGCTGGTGGCGTCCTCGCGCGCGGCGAACATCGCGTTCATGTTGCCGCGCACGCCGGTGGTGAGCACGAGGAACACGTGCACCACCACAAACGCCACGAAGTAAATCATGGTGGGGAAGTGCACCGCGCGCGCCCACGACATCGGCACGGCCTTCCACGATGCTGGCCACATCCCGCTCATGCGGAAACCGGACGCGATAGCCAGCGGGGAGGCGATGAACACGGTGACGAAGTACGACAACTCCTGCAGCGCGTTGTAGTGCAGCCAGGGGTTCTCCGTCGGCCAGTCCAGCGAGAGGTACTGCAGGCCCGCCGACACCGCGTGCGGGATAACCTCCCAGCTGGTGGGCACGATGCGCATCCATTGCCCGGTGGTAAACAGCAGCACGAAGAACACCACGCCGAGGACAACCCACGCGATGTCGAGCGCCTGGTGCAGCCACAGCGTCACCGAGATCTTCTTGCCGCCTTTCTTCGGCTGCCAGTAGGCGGCGGGGCGTTTCTCGCGGCGCACGTCGATGCCTGTTTTGATGATCAGCGCCATGAGGAACATGTTGAAGAAGTGCGCCCAGTTCAGCCATCCGGGCAGTCCGGTGGGGGCGTTGTCCGGCAGCGGCTGGATGCCGTTGTAGCGGGCGATGAAGTCGGCGCCCGCCTCGGTGCCGACGTACCAGCGCGCGCCGAACACGGCCGCGGCCAGCAGCAGGAGGGCACCGATCGCCCAGGGGAGCCATTGCCTTGCGACGCCCTCCGGTTTCCCCGCCGTCTCCACCCGAGCCGGCCGCGGGGTTGGCTGCTGGGCCGGTTCTCGGGCCGGCTGCGGGGCCGGCTGCGGGGTCGGCTCGGGCGCCGTCTTGGCGACAGCGTTGTCGACCACCGTCGCCGCCACAGGCGCCGCGGGTGCTGCCTCGGTTTCCGGCTGCGGTTCGGGCTCAGCTCCCGGTGCTGGGGCGGCGACGCGCACGGTGCCGGCGGGCGGCCACGGTTCGCCGCCCTCGACGCGCGGCATGCCTTGGCGCAGCGGCACCTCGACGGTGTGCGCGGGCTCTGCGTCGTCAACCGTGGCGGTTTCGGCAGCGGGCACGGCGGGTGCGGCAACCTTCACGGTCCCGGCGGGCGGCCACGGTTCGCCGCCCGGCACGCGCGGCAGGCCCCGGCGCAGCGGCACCTCAACGGTGTCGGCGGAGACAGGCGTCGGTGCGGCCTCAATCGGCGCGGCCTCAACCAGCGCGTCTGCAACGTTGACGGTGCCTGCGGGCGGCCACGGTTCGCCGCCCGGCACGCGGGGCAGTCCTCGGCGGAGTTTTACCTGCATTACTTGCGCGCCTCAATCTCGGAGATGATGTCCGGAACCAGGTCGAACAGGTCGCCGATGATGCCGAAGTCGGCGATGTCGAAGATGGGGGCGTCCTCGTCGGAGTTGATCGCCACGATGGTGTCGGCGGTCTGCATGCCCACCAGGTGCTGCACTGCGCCGGAGATGCCGACGCCGATGTAGAGCTTCGGGCTGACCATGACGCCGGTTTGGCCGATCTGCGCCTCGTACGCGACCTGGCCTTCGTCGACGGCGGAACGTGTGGCGCCCACGGCGGCCCCGAGCGCGTCGGCGAGCCCGCCGACGAGGTTTTCGAACATGTCCTCGTCACCCAAGGACACGCCGCCTGCGACGACCTTGTCGGCGGTGAGCAGGTCTGGGCGGTCGGAGGTGCGCTCCACGGGGGTCACGGAGAGCACCTTTGCCTCTCGACGTCCCGACGGCGCCACCTCCAACTCGCGCACCTCAGGCGTGGTCGCGTCTGCGCGCGTTTCCACAGCGCCCTTGCGCACGGTGATCACCGGCGCGGAGTGCGTCGCCGCGGCGGCAGCGGTGTAGACGCCACCGAAGTTCTGGTGCTTGGTGACGATGCCCTGGTCGTCGTGGGTGATGGCCGTGACGTCGGTAAGCAGCGCCTTGCCCTTGCGCGCCGCGAGCCGGCCAGCGGCTTCGCGCCCGCGCACGGTGTGGGCGAACAGGACGGCTGCTGGGAAGAGTTCGTCGAAGGCGGCGGCAGCTGCGTCGATAAGCGGGGCGTTGTACACGAGCACGACGGCGGCGCCGACGGCACCCAGCTCCTCGGCGTGTGCGGGGTCCTGCGCCAGCACCACCGGGGTGCCGACGGCGGATGCGGCGCCGATGAGCTCGGCCGCACCGGGGCTGACCGCACCATCGAAGGAGCGGTCCGGGACAACAAGAATCTGGGTCATGGCTGCTCCTTAAATGAGGTTTTTGGATTCGAGGAAGTCCACCAGGCGGGCCGCGGCGGTGGAGCTCGCGTCGATGATCTCGCCGCGCTCGCGCTCCGGGCGGCGCTCGATGCTGGTCATGATGGCGCGCGGATGCGTGAAGTCGTCCGGGTCCACGCCGAGCTCGGCGAGCGTGATGGCGTGCAGCTCCTTCTTCTTTGCGGCCATGAGGCCCTTGAAGTTGGGGAAGCGCGGGTCCGCGAACTCGTCGGCCACGGACACCACGGCCGGCAGCTGGGCCTCAAGCTGGGCGGTGGCGGCGTCAGAAGCCTGGGTGGCGCGCACGGTGTCGCCCTCGAGCGTCAGCTCGGTGAGGTTGGTCAGCACCGGCCAGTCCAACAGCTCGGCCATGAAGGGGGCGATGACGCCGGTGCCGCCGTCAGAAGACTCGGCGCCTGCGATGACAAGGTCGTAGCCCTGCTTCTCGACGAGCTTCGCCAACACCTCAGCCGTCAACGTCACATCCGCACCGGTGAGAGACTCGTCGGAGACGATGTACGCCTCGCTCGCGCCCATGGCGATGCCGCGGCGCACCGAATCGGCGGAGGACTCCGGGCCGACGCTTAAGATCTCCACCTCGACGTTTTCGCCCGCTTCGGCGATGCGCAGCGCGGCTTCGACGGCGCGTTCGCTGACCTCGTCGGCGACGACGTCGCCGGAGCGGTCCGTCAAACCTGTCTGAAGGTTCATTTCGCGGTCACTGTACGTGTCCGGCACTTCTTTCAGCAGCACTGCAATGCGCACGGCCACTCCTTGCTCTTGAGCTTTCTGGGGTTCGCGATCGCTGTGCAGTGTAACGCACGGCTAAAAGTCGAATCCCCCGAAGTCAAAGCCGCCGCCGTCGCCGAAGCCGCCGAAGTCTCCGCCGCCAGCGTCGCCCATGTCGCCCATTTCGCTCATGTCGCCGGTGCCGTCCATTCCCTCGCCGAGCCCGCCGGCCTCAAACGCCTCCGCGGACGCCGCGCCGGACATGCCGGCGAACATGGTGGAGTAGAACATCATGGAGCTGGCGGCCCACACGCCGGTCATCATCGCCGGGCCCCACCACGCGGTGGAGTACCAGCCGGCAGGCACCGGGCGGCCCGCAACGGCGCCGCCGGGGTAGTAGTGAGGCGTCTGCGCAGTGGCGTGCGGCGACGCCGTGACCTGCGTGCCGTCCTGTTGGGTCACGGTGCGCTGCTCGGTCACGCGCCCCGCCTGCCGCTGGCCCTCCAGCTCCGGCAGCTGCGGGCCGGCGGGCAGGCCCATAATCTCGCGGGCCGCGTTGACGTAGTGCAGGCCCTCCAGCGCGGATTCGTGGGCCAGCATCGCCTGTTTCACGGAACGTGCGTCGCTCAGCCCGGCGGATGCCGCGTTGAAGCGTTCCGAGGCGTCAGCCATCGCCTGCTGCGATGCGGTGTCGTTGCCGGAGAGGTTCAGCACCTGCGAGCCGAGGCGGTCGGTCCACCGTTTGGCGTCGGCGTATGCGTCGTCGAATGACAGCTGCTGTTGCTGCGCCACCTGGCGGCGCGACGGCTGCACCTGGCGTTGCCCGCCCATCATCGGCAAAAACAGGATGGGGGCAAGGATGAACAGCAGAAAAAGTAGTCCGAACACAGTGGCTCCTTTGCGCGTCTGGTCACGTGTTTGGTTCAACCGTACCGGCTGCGCTAACATTCCCAACAGCGCTTTTGGCGTATGGGAATGTCGTATAGTGGCTAATACCTCAGCCTTCCAAGCTGAAGACGCGGGTTCGATTCCCGTCATTCCCTCCACACAAAAACACCGGTTCCGGTTGCGGGGCCGGTGTTTTTGTGCCCTCAATGCGGACAGTGATTCAAGCACCGCTACAATGACTGTCCTGAACCGCACACGTTCTACGAATGTGGTTCATACCGTGCGGTTTTACCGCAACGGGGCGTGGCGCAGCTTGGTAGCGCACCTGCTTTGGGAGCAGGGGGTCGCAGGTTCAAATCCTGTCGCCCCGACCAAGGCGGGCCCGTGGATTCACGGGCCCGCCACATATAGACATCTGACAATCGTTGTTTCGATCTAGTACAGGAGAAATCCGTGAAGACTTCCGTCGACAAGCTCAGCGACACCCGCGTGAAGCTCAACGTCAGCGTGCCGTTCGACGAGCTGGGCAAGGAAATTGACCAGGCTTACAAGGCCATCGCCCAGCAGGTCAATATCCCGGGCTTCCGTCGTGGCAAGGCTCCGCGCCAGCTCATCGATGCTCGCTTCGGCCGCGGCCCGATCCTGGAGCAGGTTGTCAACGACATGCTGCCGACTCGCTACGAGCAGGCCCTGGCGGAAAACGAGATTAACCCGTTGGGCCAGCCGGAGATCGAGGTCACCAAGATTGAGGACAACGACGTTGTCGAGTTCACCGCAGAGGTCGACATCCGCCCCGAGATCGAGGTGCCGGACTTCTCCAAGATTTCCGTGAAGGTCCCGGAGCTTAAGCTTGACGACGAAGCAGTCGACGCCGAGCTGGACACCCTCCGTGAGCGCTTTGGCGAGCTCAAGGACACCAAGCGCAAGCTGAAGACTGACGACTACGCGATCATTGACCTCGAAGCGACCGTCGACGGCGAGAAGCTCGACGATGCTTCCGCCGAGGGCCTGACCTACCGCGTCGGCGCCGACGACCTGATGAAGGGCCTGGACACCGCGCTGCGCGGCATGAAGACCGACGAGGACAACGAGTTCGAGTCCGAGATCAAGTACGGCGAGCACAAGGGCGAGAAGGCGACCGTGAAGGTCCACGTCCAGCAGACCAAGGAGCGTAAGCTGCCGGAGCTTGACGACGACTTCGCGCAGATGGCGTCCGAGTTCGACACCGTCGAGGAGCTGCGCAACTCCACCCGCGAGCAGGTCGAGGAGAACGCCAAGGCGAAGCAGGCCGCGGACATCCGCGACGAGGTGCTCAAGGCTGCCCTGGCCGAGTCCAAGTTTGCCCTGCCGGAGTCCGTGGTGGACGAGCAGGTGCACAACCAGCTGCACCAGCTGCTGGGCCAGGTGGCACACGACGAGAACGCGCTGGCGCAGCTGCTCGAGGCTCAGGGTACGACCCGCGAGGAGTTTGACAAGCAGTCCCGCGAGCAGGCCGAAGAGTCCGTGCGCACCCAGCTGTTCCTCGACGCCGTGGCCGAGCAGGAGCAGCCGGAGGTCTCCCAGCAGGAGCTGACCGACCACATCCTGTTCACTGCGCAGTCCTACGGCATGGACCCGAACCAGTTCGTGGCCCAGCTGCAGCAGTCCGGCCAGATTGCCAACCTGTTCTCCGACGTGCGCCGCGGCAAGGCCCTGGCCATTGCCATCTCCCGCACCCAGGTCGAGGACGAGGCCGGCAACAAGGTCGACCCGAACGAGTACTTCGGCGAGGTCGAAGAGGACGAGGCCGAGACCACCGAGGCTGAGGAGAAGTAGAAACTTCTCGCGCTAGCGAGCGGCCGGGGCGTGTCTGCCCCGGCCGCTTTTGCGTGCCCGCTGCAGGATCGCTCACTCCCTCGAAAGCACGCGATGAATTAGTTCCCACTTGGACGGATGGATAGTTCACTTTCCCCAGGCCGCCGGAAACCCCGATGCAGGATCGTTCATCGTCTAGTGAACTATCTTGCAGCCCCACCCCAAACCGGGGCGCCCACCCCGACACTTCGCGGCGGAATCTGTCAGGAATCGTCAACCCGGCCCCAACCCCCACCCCAAAACCCGGCCCGTACGCCGGTAGCGAACAGGCTCGGAGTTACAGAATCACCCGAGTAGGGTAGTGGCGTTACCGGATGAACTAGCAAAGGAGCGTCTTACATGACTTCCCCGACCCAAGGCATGAACCTGGGAGACTCCGTTTATGAGCGTCTCCTCCGGGAGCGCATTATTTTCCTGGGCCAGCAGGTGGACGATGAGATCGCCAATAAGCTGTGCGCCCAGATTCTGCTGCTGTCGGCGGAGGATCCGACGCGCGATATCAACCTGTACATCAACTCGCCGGGCGGCTCTGTCACCGCCGGTATGGCGATTTACGACACGATGAAGTACTCCCCGTGCGACATCGCCACCTACGGCATGGGCCTGGCGGCGTCGATGGGTCAGTTCCTGCTCTCGGGCGGCACGAAGGGCAAGCGTTACGCCCTGCCGCACGCGCGCATTATGATGCACCAGCCGTCCGCAGGCGTCGGCGGCACCGCGGCCGACATCGCTATCCAGGCTGAGCAGTTCGCGCAGACGAAGCGCGAGATGGCCGAGCTCATTGCGGAGCACACGGGCCAGACGTTCGAGCAGATTACGAAGGATTCGGACCGCGACCGCTGGTTCAACGCCGTGCAGGCGAAGGAGTACGGCATCGTGGACCATGTCATCGATAGCGCCGCCCAGGCTGGCGAGCACGCCATCGGGAACAACTAAGGCACACGAGGAATTAAGGAGACACCGACTATGACTTTCCAGATGCCCAACTCCCGCTACGTGCTGCCGCAGTTCCTGGAGGAAACGAGCTTTGGCACGAAGCAGATCGACCCGTACGGCAAGTTGTTCGAGGAGCGCATCGTCTTCCTGGGTACCCAGGTGGACGACACGTCGGCGAACGACATTATGGCGCAGCTTCTGGTGCTGGAGTCCCAGGACCCGGACCGCGACATCACGATGTACATCAACTCCCCGGGCGGTTCGTTCACCGCGCTGATGGCTATCTACGACACGATGCAGTACGTCCGCCCGGACGTGCAGACTGTCTGCCTCGGCCAGGCCGCGTCGGCTGCCGCGGTGATCCTCGCCGCCGGTGCGCCGGGTAAGCGCGCTGCGCTGCCGAACTCGCGTGTGCTGATCCACCAGCCGGCTACCCAGGGCACCCAGGGCCAGGTGTCTGACCTGGAGATTCAGGCCGCGGAGATTGAGCGCATGCGTCGCCTCATGGAGGACACGCTCGCGCACCACACCGGCCGCACCTCCGAGCAGGTCCGCATTGATACCGACCGCGATAAGATCCTGACCGCTTCTGAGGCTGTGGACTACGGCATCATCGACCAGGTCTTTGATTACCGCAAGCTCAACGGCTAAAAGCACATGAAAAACGCGCCCGGTTCGTACCGGGCGCGTTTTGCTTTGCGACGAAACCTTCGGCTACTCCGCCTTATCCCCGGATGCCGGGTCGCAGAATGCCACGGCGTTGCGGATGGCCTCAGGCGCGGCTTCGAAGTCCTCGCGTGCCCAGCAGATATCGCCGTCGTCGGTGGTGGTCGGGTCGACGGAGACCCACCCTTGGCCCTTGGCTGCCCAATAGTAGTCCTGTCCATCGGAGGTGACGGTGCGGGCCCATTCGCGGTCGCAGAACGTGCTGTATTCCTGGCTTCCGCTGGCCTCACCCTGGGTTGGCCAGGCGCAGGTGGCGCCCGGGCGGTCGTCGATGATGGTTTCGCGCACCGGTGCTGGCTCGCGCGCCTCCTTATTGGAGTTGTTCGAGCTGCGGGACTCGGAGCGCTTCGAGCTGGATTTTGTGGACGTGCGCGTGGACGACTTAGTGGACGAGCTTGTCGAGGACTTCTTGGTCGTGGTGGAGGACGAGGTGGTCGTTTCCTTATCGTCCTCATCGTCGTCGGACTTGGTGGTCGTCGGCGTCGGGGTGGGGGTGGTGCTGGTCTGTGGGAAGTCCAGCACGGGTTCCGCCAGGGGTTCTACGTCCGCGTTTGAGTCCGAGCAACCGGCCAGCAGCGACGCGGCGAGGGCGGCTGCGGCGAAGGCAGAGAAAGTGCGGCTGCGATTCACGGATCGGTTCCTTTCGGGGTGCGCGTTTTAGTGGCGCACCGGTGGGCACGATTGTTTAACGTGTACAGGCTAGCGGATGCGATTACGGGAAACCGCGTCATGGCCCCTTTGTGGCGTGAAAGCTATGGTTTGACGCAACGACTACACTCGGTTGGGATTGACCGAAGACGGGAGTAGATAGGCGCATATGGCAACTACGCACGACAGCGCGAACCTGCTCAAGTGCTCTTTTTGCGGGAAGAGCCAGCAACAGGTGCGCAAGCTCATCGCCGGCGGCGGCGTCTACATCTGCGACGAGTGCATCGAGCTGTGCAACGAGATCATCGAGGAGGAGCTCGCCGGCGCGCAGAACAATAAGGGCGCGGACGACCCGGACCGCTTGCCGCGCCCGAGCGGGATCACGGCGTTTCTGGACGAGTACGTCATTGGCCAAGACACCGCGAAGCGGACCCTTGCGGTGGCGGTGTACAACCACTACAAGCGGATCAAGGCGGAAGGTTCCAATGTGTCCAGCCGCAAGCGGGACGAGGACGTGGAGATCGCCAAGTCGAACATCCTCCTGCTCGGCCCCACTGGCTCGGGCAAGACGTACCTGGCGCAGACGCTTGCGCGGATGCTGAATGTGCCGTTCGCCATCGCGGACGCCACCAGCCTCACCGAGGCGGGCTACGTGGGCGAGGACGTGGAGAACATCCTGCTGAAGCTTTTGCAGGCGGCGGATTTCGACGTCAACCGCGCGCAGCAGGGCATCATCTATGTCGACGAGGTGGACAAGATCTCGCGCAAGTCCGAGAACCCGTCCATTACCCGCGACGTCTCCGGCGAGGGTGTGCAGCAGGCGTTGCTGAAGATCCTGGAGGGCACCACCGCGTCGGTGCCGCCGCAGGGCGGGCGCAAGCACCCGAACCAGGAGTTCATCCAGGTGGACACCACGAACATCCTGTTCATCGTCGCGGGCGCCTTTGCGGGGCTGGACAAGGTGGTCGCGGAGCGTGTGGGCAAGAAGGGCATCGGCTTCGGCGCGGAGATCGACTCGAAGGAGCAGCGCGACGAGGCGGACCTCCTCGCCCAGGTGCAGCCGGGCGATCTGGTGAAGTTCGGTCTCATCCCGGAGTTCATCGGCCGTCTGCCGATCCTCGCGCACGTGAACGACTTGGATCGCGATTCGATGAAGCGCGTGCTCACGGAGCCGAAGAACTCGCTGGTAAAGCAGTACAAGCGCCTGTTCGCCATGGACGGCGCCGAGCTGACCGTCACTGACGGGGCGCTCGGTGTGATCGCTGATAAGGCGGCGGAGCGCAAGACGGGCGCGCGCGGTCTGCGCGCGATTATGGAGGAGCTGCTCGTCCCCATCATGTACGAGTTGCCGGATCGCGAGAATGTCGCGGAGGTTGTCGTCGATGAGGCTGTGGCTCTCGGCGAGGGGGACCCGAAGTACATCGAGGCCGAAGAGCAGCAGTCTGCTTAGGAGCGCACCTTCGGCTCGCTAGACGATCCGGCCTTCGTCGCCGTAGATGTCGAACAGTTCGTCCGGGTCCGCATCCTCGGTAGGTGCCGGGGTGGCTTCGAGGTAGGACTCGTAGCCGGAGTACGAGATGTTTGAGGTCAGAAACGCCAGTACGGTGTCGATGACCATGCGGCGCATGCCGTCGACGTTGCGGCGGCTTTCGACGTCGACGCCGAAGACGTGTTTGGCGGTGGCGGCGTTGCCGACGCGGTAGAGGCACAGCGACGAGATCAGGGTGAGCAGGTCTACCGCGGTGATGCCGGGGCGGAACGCGCCGGCGTCCTGGCCGGCGAGCAGGAGCCGCTCGGCGTGGAGGGTGACGTCGCGTAAGCCGGCGAGTGCCGAGGCGTCTTCGGCCGCTACAGCCGGGTCCAGGTTTTCCCGCAGGATCAGGCGCACGGCGTCGGGGTTGTGCAAAAAGGCGTGGTAGAGCGCGTCGACGAAGCGGCGCATCCCTTCTACCGGCACGGCGTGCGAGCGGTTGAGGATGTTTTCCGGCGGCGCGAGCTGGTCCAGTGCGAGGCGCAGCGCCGCGGCGTAGAGGCCGTGCTTGTCGCCGAAGTGGTAGTGGATCATCCGCTTGGTCATGCCGGTTTTCTTGGCCAGCGCTTCCACTTTCGCGCCGGTGTAGCCTTTGCGGGCGAACGCGGCCAGGGCGGCGTGGACCACGGAGTCAGGGGAGGTCGCGTCGGCACCGTCGGTCACGTCCGTCCCCTTTCGTTTGAAATACCCCTCAATCGTGCACCAGATGCCCACTCTCGGGCGTATAGCCGTGAAATTCCGCCCCGGCCGGGGGTAGGTTATCTGTGAGTCAACGCACACGATGTACGAGAAGAGGAGAAAGACATATGGCAAAGATCGTGGTCACTGGCGCTGCCGGCAACATCGCCTACTCCCTGCTGTGGCGCATCGCCGCTGGCGACGTCTTCGGCGACGAGCCGGTGGATCTGACCCTGCTGGAGATCCCGGACGCGGTGCGCGCCGCGGAGGGCACGGCGATGGAGCTTGCGGATTCCGCGCTGCCGCTGGTGGGCAACATCGAGGTCACCGACGATGCCCTAAAGGCATTCGACGGCGCAGAGGCGGCCTTCTTAGTCGGCGCGAAGCCGCGCGGTAAGGGCGAGTCTCGCTCGGACATGCTCGTTGCCAACGGCCAGATCTTCAAACGCCAGGGCGAGGCCATCAACAACGGCGCCGCCGACGGCATTCGCGTCCTGGTGGTGGGCAACCCGGCCAACACCAACGCCTATATCGCCTCGAAGGCGGCACCGGATGTGCCGAAAGACCGCTTCAACGCGTTGATGCGCCTGGACCACAACCGGGCGCAGTCGATGTTGGCGGACCGGCTGTCCGTGCCGTCGAGAAGCATTGAGCGCCTCGCGGTGTGGGGCAACCATTCGGACACGCAGTTCCCGGACGTCACCTACGCCACCGCCGACGGCGCGCCGGTGGAGGTGGAGCGCGACTGGTACACCGAGGAGTTCATCCCGCGCGTGGCGGGGCGCGGCGCGGAGATCATCGAGGTGCGCGGCAAGTCCTCCGCTGCTTCCGCGGCCTCGGCGTCGGTGGACCACATGCGCGACTGGGTGCAGGGAACCGAGGGGCGTTGGGCGACGGCGGCGTTGCCGTCGACAGGCGAGTACGGCGTGGACGAGGGCCTCATGTTCGGCTTCCCGGCCACCAGCGACGGCGCCTGGCATGTGGTCGAGGGGCTTTCGCTTAACGACGACCAAAGGGCACGCCTCGACAGCAACATCGCCGCCCTGCGCGCAGAAGCTGCCATCGCCGACAAGCTGTTCTAGGGCGCTGGTTAAGATAGGGCGCGTGACTGAGACGAACGATCTGAACCGCGCGAACCAACTGCCCAAGTCGTGGGAGCCCAGCGCCCACGAACGCGACCTGTACGAAGGCTGGGTCGACGCCGGGTATTTCACGGCGGATCCGCAGTCGGACAAGCCCGCGTACTCGATCGTGCTGCCGCCGCCGAACGTGACCGGCCAGCTGCACATGGGCCACGCGCTCGACCACACGCTGATGGATTCTTTGGTGCGCCGCAAGCGCATGCAGGGCTTCGAGGTGCTTTGGCTGCCGGGCATGGACCACGCCGGCATTGCCACCCAGACCAAGGTGGAGGCCAAGCTTAAGGCGGAAGAGGGCAAGGACCGCTACGACTACGGGCGCGAGGAGTTCATCGAGCGCGTCTGGGAGTGGCAACAGCAGTACGGCGGCACTATCACCACGCAGATGCGCGCCATCGGCGACTCGGTGGACTGGTCGCGCGAGCGCTTCACGCTTGACGACGGCCTCTCGCGCGCCGTGCAGACCATCTTCAAGCAGCTCTACGACCGCGGGCTGGTCTACCGCGACTACCGCCTGGTCAACTGGTCGCCGGTGCTGGAGACTGCTGTCTCCGACATCGAGGTGGTGTACAAGGACGTCGAGGGCGAGTTCGTCTCCATCCGCTACGGCTCGCTCAACGACGACGAGCCGCACCTGATCGTTGCCACCACCCGTGTGGAGACAATGCTTGGCGACGTCGCTATCGCCGTGCACCCGGAAGACGAGCGCTACGCGCACCTCATCGGCCAGGTCTTCGAGCACCCGCTGCGCGAGGATTTGAAGCTTGAGGTCATCGCGGACGATTACGTGGACATGGAGCTGGGCACCGGTGCGGTGAAGATCACCCCGGCGCACGACCCGAACGACTACGAGATGGGCCTGCGCCACAACCTGGACATGCCGATCGTGATGGACGAGAAGGGCCGCATCGCCGATACCGGCACCTGCTTCGACGGCATGACCCGCGAAGAGGCCCGCGTAGCCGTGCGCGAGGCGTTGGCGGAGCAGGGCCGCATTGTCAAGGAAGTGCGCCCGTACGTGCACTCCGTGGGCCACTCGGAGCGCTCCGGCGAGCCGATCGAGCCGCGGCTTTCGCTGCAGTGGTTTGTCAAGGTCGACGAGCTGGCGAAGATGTCCGGCGACGCCGTGCGCTCCGGCGACACCGTCATCCACCCGGAGTCCATGGAGAAACGCTACTTCGACTGGGTGGACAACATGCACGACTGGACTATCTCGCGCCAGCTGTGGTGGGGCCACCGCATCCCGATCTGGTACGGCCCGGAGGACGAAAACGGCGAGCGCGACGTGGTCTGCGTCGGCCCCGACGAGCAGCCGCCGGCAGGCTACGAGCAGGACCCGGACGTGCTGGACACATGGTTCTCCTCCGCCCTGTGGCCGTTTTCCACGATGGGCTGGCCGGAGAAGACCCCGGAGCTGGAGAAGTTCTTCCCCACCACCGTGCTGGTCACCGCCTACGACATCCTGTTCTTCTGGGTGGCGCGCATGATGATGTTCGGCACCTTCGCCGGCCAGGAAACCCCTGAAGTCCTTGGGAAGGGCGCCGACGGCCGCCCGCAGATTCCGTTCGAGCACCTTTACCTGCACGGCCTGGTGCGCGACGAAAAGGGCCGCAAGATGTCCAAGTCCCTGGGCAACGGCATCGACCCGATGGACTGGGTGGAGCAATACGGCGCGGACGCGCTGCGCTTCGCCCTGGCCCGCGGCGCGAATCCGGGCGTGGATCTGCCCATCGGCGAGGACCACGCAACCGCCGCCCGCAACTTCGCCACCAAGCTGTTCAACGCCACCAAGTTCGCGCTGATGAACGGCGCGCACGTGGATAAGCTGCCGGCCCGCGAGGCGCTCACGGACGCGGACCGCTGGATCCTGGACCGCGCCGAGGAAGTGCGCGCCAAGGTGGACGCCTACCTGGACGACTACCAGTTTGCCAAGGCCAACGAGGCGCTCTACCACTTCGCGTGGGACGAGCTGTGCGACTGGTACCTGGAGATCGCCAAGACACAGATCCCCAAAGAGGGCGAGACCGAGCAGGGCGAAAACACCAAGATAGTCCTCGGCCGCGTGCTCGACGTCATGCTGCGCCTGCTGCACCCGACCATGCCGTTTGTCACCGAGGTGCTGTGGAAGGCGCTCACCGGCAATGACACCGTCACCACCGCGCCGTGGCCGACCGCGGACGACACCAACGGCGGCGCTGAGACTGACACCCAGGCGCGCACCCGCGTCGAGGACGCCATCAAACTCATCACCGAGCTGCGCCGCTTCCGCTCCGACCAGGGTGTCAAGCCCTCACAGAAGGTGCCGGCCCGCGTGGACTTCGCGTCCGCGGACCTGGCGGAGCTGGAGGACGTGGTCCGCCAGATTGCCAGGGTGGAAAAGCCGGGGGAGGGCTTTAGCGCGTCGGCAAGCATTGAGATGCGCCTGAGCAAGGCGAACCTCGACGTCGCCCTGGACACCTCCGGCACCGTCGACGTCGCCGCCGAGCGCAAGCGCCTGGAAAAGGAGCTCGCCGCGGCGCAAAAGGAGCTGGACACCACCGGCGCGAAGCTGGCCAATGAGCAGTTTTTGGCCAACGCGCCGGAGGCCGTGGTGGAAAAGATCAAGGTCCGCCAGCAGGTCGCGCAGGAAGAGTTCGAGCGCGTCACCGCACGCCTGGACCAGCTGCCGGAGGCCTAAGTGGCTAACGAAGAGTTTGAACTGCCCGAACTTCCGGAGCAGTACGACATCCAGCAGACCGACGCCGGCCTGACGCTTAACCTCGGCGCGCCGGGGGAGAGCAACGAGACCGATCAGCTCGCCCCGCGCGGCGTGAGCGAGGAAGATCTAGCCGCGCTCGCGCAGGTGGAAGCCGAGCTCACCGCCCGCTGGCCGGAGACGGACATCGACCCGTCGCTGGAGCGCATCGAGCTGCTCATGGATTTCCTCGGCGAGCCGCAGAAATCCTTCAAGGTCATCCACGTCGCCGGCACCAACGGCAAGACGTCCACCGTGCGGATGGTGGAGTCGCTGCTGCGCTCGTTTGGCAACCGTGTGGGCCGTACGACCAGCCCGCACCTGCAGTCCGTCACCGAGCGCATCGGCATCGACGGCGAGCCGATCCACCCGGCGGACTTCGTGCGCATCTACCGCGAGATCGAGCCGTACATCCAGATGGTGGACGAGCGCACCGGTGTACCCATGAGCTACTTCGAGGTCATGGTCGGCATCGCGTTCGCGGCCTTTGCGGATGCGCCTGTCGACGTCGCCGTGGTCGAAGTCGGCATGGGCGGCACCTGGGACGCCACCAACGTGGTCGACGCGGACGTGGACGTGATCATGCCTGTCGGCCTGGACCACACCGACTACCTGGGCGACACCATCGCCGAGATCGCAGGCGAAAAGGCCGGAATTATCCGCAGCGCGGACGCCGTGGCCGTGATCGGCCAGCAGGACCCGGACGCAATGCGCGTGATCTTGGAGCGCACCGTGGAGGTCGGCGCGCCGGTAGCACGCTTCGCCCAGGAGTTCGGTGTGGCAGCCAGCGAGGTGGCCGTGGGCGGGCAGACGCTCACACTGAAAGGCCTGTCGGGCGAGTACTCGGACGTGTTTATCCCGCTGTCCGGCCCGCACCAGGCGCACAACGCCTCGGTGGCGCTGGCGGCGGTGGAGGCGTTCCTCGGCGCATCCGCCGAGCGCACGCTCGACGCGAACACGGTGCGCGAGGGGTTCGCCGCCACCACCTCGCCGGGCCGGTTGGAGCGCGTCCGCGCCACGCCGACGACGTTCATCGACGCCACCCATAACCCGCACGGCGCGCAGGCGCTCGCGGCGGCGCTGGAGCGCGATTTCGATTTCACGCGCCTGATCGGCGTGCTCGGCATTTTGGGCGACAAGGACGCCCGGGGCATCATGGAGGCGCTCGAGCCGGTGCTCACCGAGGTTGTGATCACGCAGAACACCTCCCCGCGCGCCACGGACACCTACGAGCTGGCGGAAACCGCCCGCGAGGTGTTCGGCGACGAGCGCGTGCACGTCGAGGAGCACTTGCCCTCCGCCTACGAGCTCGCCGTGGAACTGGCCGAAGAGGCGCTCGCCGAGGTGGGCGTGCAGTCCGGATCCGGCGTGATCATCACCGGCTCGGTGGTCACCGCCGGCGAGGCCCGCGCGATGTTTGGAAAGGACCCGCAATGACACGCAGCGACCAGCAGTTGGGCCCGCTCGGCCCCGGCAAGCAGCCGGTCAAAGACCCGATGTCGGGTCTGACCGGCGTGCTCTCCGGCACGCTGATCATGGAGGCCATCACGGTTCTGCTCATCCTCACCGTCATCCTCAAAGTCGACGGCGGCGAACATTGGACCACCTTCAACTGGGTCTACATCACCGTGATCGGCCTGGCGCACGTGGTCATGGCGTTTTTCCAGAAGAAGCCGGCCGCGCTCTGGATCGATATTGCGCTGCAGATCCCGCTGATCTTCGGCTTCTTCATCCACTGGTCGGTCACGGCAGTGGGCATCATCTTCGGCATCGTGTGGTACTTCGTCATCCGCATGCGCTCGGAGATCGTCCAGCGTATGCGTGGCGGCTACCTCACCACCCAGCACTTGGGCACTTAGAGGGGCACTTAGAGATCCTTGCGCAGGATCTTGCCGGCGGCGTTGCGGGGGATCGCGTCCACGAACGCCACGGCGCGCACCTTTTTGTAGGCGGTCACGCGCGCTGACACCCAGTCCATCAGCTCCGTGTCATCCAGGGGCCCATGCTTGACGACGAAAGCCTTCGGCACCCCGCCGCGCTCGGCAATAGCCACGTCACTGATCTGCGGGTGCGTCAACAAAAGTGCCTCGAGTTCGGCCGGGGCGATCTGGAACCCGTGGTACTTGAACACGTCCTTGGCGCGGTCGACGACCGTGACTGTCTCGTCCGGGTTGACCCGCGCGATGTCGCCGGTGCGTAGCCAGCCGTCCACGATGGTGTTGCGGGTGGCCTCTGGGGTGCCCAGGTAGCCGCGCATGATCTGGGGGCCGCGGACTTGCAGCTCGCCGTCGGCGCCGTCGGGCAGTTCCGCGCCGGTATCTGAATCCACCACGCGGAATTCAGTGTTGGGGATGGCGTACCCGATGGTGCCCGGATTTGACCGGCCGGCGATGCCGACGTGAGTCACAGGCGAGGACTCGGTGGTGCCGTAGCCCTGCAGCATGACAATGCCGAGGCGGTCCTCGACCCGCCGAGCCAGTGCCTCGTCTAAGGGGGCGGCGCCGCAGACCATGTGGGCGCAGGCGGCGAAATCGGCCGGGTTGATGGCGGGGGAGTTCGCCAGCGCCAGCGCGATCGGCGGGGCGATGAAGCTGAGCTCGATGGAGTGTGCGCGGTGGGCGCGCGCGAACTCGGCGAGGTTGAAGCGCGCGGCGGTGAACACGTGCCGGCCCGCGGCAAGCGACGACAGCAGCAGCGTGTTCAAGCCGTAGATGTGGGAAAACGGCAGGGGAGCGGCCACGCGGGTGCCCTCGCCGATGCCGCTGGCGGCTAGCGCCGCGTTGAACTGCACCGCGTTGGCGGTAATCGAGCGGTGGGTCAACTCCACGCCCTTGGGTAGCCCGGTGGTGCCGGAGGAAAACGGGATGACCGCCACCGAGCCGGGGTCCGCCGGAGCAAAAGCGTCGGCGGGGCCGGGGGCGAGATCGCCTGGCTCGATTCGGTGGGTGACGCCGGCGAGGGCGGAGAGACGCGACGCTTCGGCGTCGATAAGCGAATGCCCGATCAGGCACGTCGTCGCACCCGTGCGCGAGACGGCGAGTAGTGCGGCCACGAAGTCGATGGAGTTGGGCAGCCGCAGCTCAACCACGCTGCCCGGGTCCACGCCGCGGTTTCGCAGGCGGGTGGCGGCCGCGTCCGCTACCGCCCACAGCTCGTCGTAGGTGACGGTGCGGCCGGTGTCGTACTCCGTGATGGCGGGCAGCTCCCCGCGCGGGACCAGGCGGTCGAGCGCAGTGTTCGGCAGCGCGGCATCCGGCAGGGGAGAGCTGTGCACCATGGGCAACAAGGCTACGGTATGGCCCATGCGCATCGTGAGTTTCGCCCTAGCCGCCGTGTTTTCCATCGTCGCTGTGGTGGCCGTGTACACAACCCTGCCCGGGTGGGTGGGCACCGCGGCGATCGTCGCCGCCGGGCTGTTTTTGGTGCTCGGGTTCTACGAGCAGTACAAGCTTCGGGAAGACGTCGCGCCCGAGCTTGACGACGAACAACGCGCCACCGTCCAGCGCATGAAAGCCGAGGGCAACTTCCAGCTTGCGGTGCAGCAGGTGCAGCTGTGGTTCCGGGGCACCACCGCAGAGGACGCAGCGCGCATCGTACGGGAGGCATAAATACGACTTTGGGGTAAGATTTTGGGCTATGACTGAACGTACTCTGATCTTGATCAAGCCCGACGGTGTTGCAAACGGCCACGTCGGCGACATCATCTCCCGCATCGAGCGCAAGGGCCTGAAGCTTGTGGAGCTGGACCTGCGCACCGCAGACCGCGAAACCGCTGAGAAGCACTACGCCGAGCACAAGGACAAGCCGTTCTTCGGTGAACTGGTGGACTTCATCACCTCCGCACCGCTGGTCGCCGGCATCGTCGAGGGCGAGCGCGCCATCGAGGCGTGGCGCCAGCTGGCCGGCGGCACCGACCCGGTTGCCAAGGCCACCCCGGGCACCATCCGCGGCGACTTCGCTCTGTCCGTGGCGGAAAACGTGGTCCACGGCTCCGACTCGCCGGAGTCCGCTGAGCGTGAGATCGGCATCTGGTTCCCGAACCTCTAAGCGCACGTAGTCAGACACCGCAGCCGCCACGGCTGCGGTGTTTTTCACGTCTAGGGCGGGGGAATTTCAGTCGCGACGCGCTAATTGTTGTATAAATAGAGTCGCATGTGATCCGCATAGTAAGAAAGGTGAACCGTGGTGGCATCTCGCAGCGAGCAGGTACGGGCGGTGGAGAAGCGCTCTGCGATCCTGGATGCGGCGATTGACCTGTTGCTTGCGGAGGGGCTCAAGGGGCTGACGCACCGGCAGGTCGCGGCGGCCGCATCGGTGCCGGTGGGATCCATCGGGTACTACTACTCCACACGCGACAAGCTGGTGGCCACCTGCTTCGAGCAACTGGTGCAGGTCCGCCTGGAAGCGATGGAGCGCGCGAAGGGCGCAGGGGTCGAGCTTTCAGACCCGGTGCAGTTGGCCGAGTCGGTCGTGGACGTTGTGGCGTGCGGGCAGACGACGCGCGCGAGTGCGGTGGTCGCCGCGTTCATCGAGGCCCAGCGCGAAACAGGCAAAGTCGGCGACTACGTCCGCCAATCCACCGACGAGCTCAAAGATCTCATCGCGGAGCTTTTGCAACGCGCCGGTGTGGATTTCAACTCCGCGCGAGTGCTGCAGATCGTGGTCGGCACGGCGCTGACTGAATGCCACGAGAACGCCCCCGTTGCGGCGGTGGCCGACCTTCTGCGACTGGCCGAGAAGTAATCCTTGCCCCGCACCCCAGGGATCGCTGTGCCACAATGGTAAGCGCAAGCGCCGCGACGCGACGCTAGGAAACTTTCACATGTACCGCACCGTGGGGTTCGCCGTGCGGCCGCTTCGGCAACGTTTTGCCAGCGCCCGGCCCACCCCGGCGGGTTGCGGCTGAGCAAAATTGGAGAGTGACGCACATTGGCTGGTCACAAGGCATCCGAAGAGAATATTTACGCCGCGTTCGACCGTTCCCAGCTGGCGGAGAAAACCCGCGTGTTCACGCTGGCTAAAGCGCTGGGCGTGCCGTCGAAGGAGCTCGTGGTCGCGCTGTCGGAGCTCGGCGTGGTCAAAGTTGCGCAGTCGACGCTGACGCGCGCTGAAAGCGAGCAGCTTCTCGACGCACTCGCGAACACCGCCGCCACCACCGACGACGAGGAGACTGCAGACGACGCCGCGGACGAGAAGATCCGCCAGCGCGTGCGCAAGGACGTGGAAAACGAGATCCACCAAATCGAGGATAAGGTCGAGGCGGACCTGCGCGAGGGCCCGCTCACCGACGTCGAGCCGGAGATCACCCCCGTGCCGGAGGAGACCGCCAACCGCGCCCCCGTCTTCAAGGCCCCGGAGCGCAAGCGCCGCCGCGCCACCCGCGCCGCGGCGCCGAGCGAGGAGAAGGAGCCCGAGCCTATCGATGAGGTTTCGCCGGAGGACGCGGATAAGCAAGAGCCCGAAGTGATCGAAGAGCCGAAGGCGATCAAGGGCTCATCCCGTTTGGAAGCGCAGCGTCGCCGCCGCACAGAAAAGCGCGAAGAGCATCGCAAACGCTCCCGCATTGTCAGCCAGGCCGAGTTTTTGGCGCGCCGCGAGTCCGTCGAGCGCCACATGGTGGTGCGCGAGCGCGACCGCCGCGACGGCCACGGCAAGATCACCCAGGTCGGCGTGCTCGAGGACGGGCTGCTGGTGGAGCACTTTGTCACCGCCGAAAGCCAGTCCTCCATGATCGGCAACATCTACCTGGGACGCGTGCAAAACGTGCTGTCCAGCATGGAAGCCGCGTTCATCGACATCGGGCAGGGCCGCAACGGCGTGCTCTACGCCTCCGAGGTGGACTGGAAGGCCGCCGGTTTGGGCGGGCGCTCGCGCCGCATTGAGCAGGCCCTCAAATCCGGCGACCAGGTGCTGGTGCAGGTGACTAAGGACCCCGTCGGCCACAAGGGTGCGCGCCTGACCACCCAGATCTCGCTGGCTGGACGCTACCTGGTGTATGTGCCGGGCGGCCGCAGCGCGGGCATTTCCCGCAAGCTGCCGGCGCCGGAGCGCAAGCGCCTGAAGGAAATCCTGAACCACGTCGTGCCCGGCAAGGGCGGGGCGATCATCCGCACCGCCGCCGAAAACGTGCCGGAAGAAGCCATCGCGGCCGACGTGAACCGGCTGCACAACCAGTGGACCGCGATCCAGGAGCAGGCGGAAAAGGAGAAAAACTCCAAGGGCGCGAAACCGGTGACCTTGTATGAGGAGCCGAACATCCTGGTCAAGGTTGTGCGCGACCTGTTCAACGAGGACTTCACCTCGCTCATCGTGGACGGCCGCAAGCCGTGGAACACCGTCCACGCCTACGTGCAGTCCGTCGCCCCGGACCTTCTGGATCGCCTGGAGAAGTTTGACCGCTCCAGCCACGACGGCAAGGACGCCTTCGAGGTCCACCGCATCGACGAGCAGCTGCAAAAGGCGCTGTCGCGCACTGTGTGGCTGCCGTCGGGTGGCACCCTGGTCATCGACCGCACCGAGGCCATGACCGTCATCGACGTCAACACCGGCAAGTTCACCGGCTCCGGCGGCTCGCTGGAAGAGACGGTCACCTCCAACAACCTGGAGGCCGCCGAGGAGATCGTGCGCCAGGTCCGCCTGCGCGACATCGGCGGCATGATCATCATCGACTTCATCGACATGATCCTCCCCGAAAACCAGGATCTCGTGCTGCGCCGCCTCAACGAGGCACTCGGCCGCGACCGCACCCGCCACCAGGTCTCCGAGGTCACCTCCCTGGGCCTGGTGCAGATGACCCGCAAGCGCCTGGGCAACGGCCTGCTGGAGACGTTTTCCACCGAGTGCGAGTGCTGCGGCGGCCGCGGCATCATCGTCACCGACGACCCCGTCGAGCACGACCCGTACTCCGAGCGTGGCCGCGACGAGCGCTCCAAGCGCCGTTCGCGTGACGGCGAGCACCGCTCCTCCCGCGGCCGGAACAAGTCCGCCGACTCAGACGCCGAGACCGCGCGCCGGCCACGCCGCTCCAAGCGCAAGCAGCTCAACGAAGACGAGATGGACAACTTGCTCAACTCGATCTTCAGCGATGACAGCAACGACGGCGACGACAGGGATGGCAGCGACGGCAGCGACAGCGACGCTTCCGAGGGGCGCCGCCGTTCCTCGCGCCGCCGGGGCCGCCGCGGGGGCAACCGCGGCCGCGGGCCCCAGACAGACACCCAGGGCAAGCAGGAAGAACGCCCGGAAAGCGACAAGCGCCCGGAAAGCGACAAGGACGTCCCGCAGCAGAGCTTCGAGGAAGCGGTGGAGGAGTTCGACAACTCGCCGCGCCGCAAGCGCCGCACCCGCGGCAATTCCCGCTCCGACGTCCGCCCACGCCGCCAGGACTACCAGGACACCGCCGCCGAGACTGCCCCGGACGCCGAGAAGGATGAACCGGTAGCGAAGGCGAAGCCGGCGGCGGGCCGCAGGGGCCGCCGTCGCGCCGTGCGCAAGTCCAACGCCACAGCCAACGCCACAACAAACGCAGCAGCCGCGCAGCGCGACGCTGGATCTGGGGAGAAGGAGAAGCGTCGGGAGGCGGAGCGTCGTCGAGAAGCAAAGGCTTCCCCGCGGCGCGGACGCAGGCGCGCCACCCGCCGCAGCAGCTAACGCGGTTTGGTAAAGCGCATGGTGCCGGTGTAGTCTTGCCGAGTCGCTGTTTCGGGGCGTGCCGCCTCGTTGCCTACGCATGCGGGCACGGCAGGCCACAATAGGCCCCGAAGCGCTCAAACTGTTCCATTTCCGCCCCCGAGCATGCAGGGGGCGGGCGAGTAGAGATAAGGGGTAACCCTCTATGTACGCGATCGTCAAGACCGGCGGCAAGCAGTACAAGGTTGCCGAGGGCGACCTCGTCAAGGTCGAGAAGCTTGAGGGTGAAGCAGGCGACAAGGTCGAACTCACCCCGATCCTTCTCGTAGATGGCGCAGACGTCACCTCCGGTGCCGACGCACTGTCCAAGGTCAACGTGACCGCAGAGATCGTCGAGCACGGCAAGGGCAAGAAGGTCAACATTCTGAAGTACAAGAACAAGACCGGCTACAAGGTCCGCCAGGGCCACCGCCAGCCGCAGACCACCGTCAAGATCACCGGCATTAAGTAACCACTAGGAGAAATTGAACAATGGCAACCAAGAAGGGTGCATCCAGCTCCTCGAACGGTCGTGACTCTGAGTCCAAGCGCCTCGGTGTGAAGCGCTTCGGTGGCCAGCAGGTCAAGGCCGGCGAGATCCTCGTCCGTCAGCGCGGCACCAAGTTCCACCCGGGCGACAACGTCGGCCGCGGCGGCGACGACACGCTGTTCGCACTGACCGCAGGCTCCGTCCAGTTCGGCATCAAGCGCAAGCGCCGCATCGTCAACATCGTCCCGGCCGACGGCCAGGGTGTTGCTTCCGAGGTCCTCGAGCAGGCTGAGGCAGCAGGCGTTGTCGACGAAGGCACCGCCGACGAGGCAACCGCCACCGCGTAACCGCGAAGCGTAGGCGCCGCCGGTCCATTCGGGCCGACGGCGCTTTTTGCTTATCATCGTCCGTGTCCTAAAGAAAGGCGGCAAACCACCATGGCCCAATTCGTTGATCGCGCAACCCTGCACCTGCAAGCAGGCGACGGCGGCCACGGCTGCACGTCCGTCCACCGCGAAAAGTTCAAGCCGCTCGGCGGTCCGGACGGAGGCAACGGCGGCCACGGCGGCGACATCATCCTCGAGGTATCCACCCAGGTGCACACGCTGCTGGACTTCCAGTACCGCCCGCACATCAAGGCGCAACGCGGCGCGAACGGCGCGGGCGATTGTCGCAACGGCGCGCGCGGCGAGGACCTCGTGCTGCAGGTGCCGGTGGGCACGGTGGTGCGCAGCGAGGACGGCGACGTGCTCGCGGACCTGACCGTGCCGGGCACCCGCTTCATCGCCGCGGAGGGCGGCTTCGGAGGCTTGGGCAACGCAGCCTTGGCGACGGCGAAGCGCAAAGCCCCCGGTTTCTCGCTGAAAGGCGAACCAGGCGAGGCGCACGACCTGATCCTGGAGCTGAAGTCGATGGCGGATGTGGGCCTGGTCGGGTTTCCGTCGGCAGGCAAATCCTCGCTTATTTCTGTGCTGTCCGCCGCAAAGCCGAAGATCGCGGACTACCCGTTTACCACGCTCGCGCCGAACCTGGGTGTGGTCAACGTCGGCCACGACACCTTCACCATCGCGGACGTGCCCGGCCTGATCCCGGGCGCAAGCGAGGGCAAGGGACTCGGCCTGGACTTTTTGCGACACATTGAGCGCACCGCGGTGCTGGCGCACATCGTGGACGTGGCCACGATGGAACCGGGCCGCGACCCGATCTCCGATATCGAGGCCCTCGAACACGAGCTGGACACCTACGCCGACGCCCTCGACATGGACTCCGGCCTGGGTGACCTGCGCGAGCGCCCTCGCCTCGTGGTGCTGAACAAGATGGACATCCCGGAGGCCAAGGAGCTCGCCGAGTTTCTCCGTGCGGACATCGAGGAGAAGTTCGGCTGGCCGGTGTACATGATCTCCACCGCCACCCGAGAGGGGCTGGACGAGCTGAAGTGGGCAATGTGGGACATCGTCAAGCGCACCCGCAAAAAGCGTCGCACCATGCCTATCGACGAACCACAGGTCATCCGCCCCAAAGCCCTCAGCCGACGCGGCGAGGACGGCGGCGTGGAGGTCGTGCGCGACCCCATGTACCCGGAAGGCTGGCTGGTCACCGGCGAAAAGGTGGAGCGCTGGGTGCGCCAGACGGACTTCGAAAACGACGAGGCCGTCGGCTACCTGTCGGACCGCCTGAACAAGGCAGGCGTGGAGGACATGCTGCGCAAGGCCGGCGCCCACGAGGGCGACACGGTCACCATCGGCGAGATTTCGTTCGACTGGGAGCCGACAATCGGCGGCGACCCGACGCTGGCCGGCCGCGGCCAGGACGCCCGCCTGGGCGGCACGGACCGCACGTCCGCCGCCGAGCGCAAGCGTGCGTCCCAGGCCCGCCGCGGCCTGATCGACGAGTACGACTACGGCACCGGCGAAGAAGCCGACCGCGAGCGCTGGCAGGGCTAGGGCCGCGTAGACTCCAAACGCATGACTTCCCTCCGCGAAGAGATCGCCGCCACCCGCCGCATTGTGGTCAAGCTGGGCACAAGTTCCCTGGTCAACGCCTCAGGCGAGCTGGATCCGGCGAAGATCGACCGCATCGTGGACGCTATCGAACACCGCATCGCGCGCGGTTCCGAAGTGGTCGTGGTGTCCTCGGGTGCGATCGCGGCGGGCATGGGGCCGCTGGGGTTAAAGGCGCGCCCGCGCGATCTGGCCACCAAGCAGGCGGCCGCGTCGGTGGGGCAGATCCACCTCGCGCAGGTGTGGGGCGCCTCCTTTGCGCGCTACGGCAGGACGGTTGGCCAGGTGCTGCTCACGCAGAGCGATGCTGGGTCCCGCGAGCGCGCCCGCAACGCGCAGCGCACGATCGACCGGCTGCGGCAGATGGGCGCGGTGCCGATCGTCAACGAGAACGACACCGTGGCCACCTCCGAGATGCGCTTCGGCGACAACGACCGCCTCTCCGCCATCGTGGCCACCCTGGTGTCCGCGGACGCGCTCGTGCTGCTGTCGGACGTGGACGGCCTCTACAACAAAAACCCCGCCGATCCAGGGGCGAAGCTTCTCGACGAAGTCCGTTCCGGCAACGACCTCACCGACGTCGAAGCCGGCGACGGGGGCGTCTTCGGCACCGGCGGCATGGCGGCGAAGGTCTCGGCCGCGCGCCTCGCCACCCGCGGCGGCACCAGCCTGCTCGCGGTGGGCATCACCGGCATCGAGGGCGAATTCCACGCCGGCGACATCGTGGAAATCCTGGGCCCGGATTCTGAAGCCGTGGGCCGCGGCGAGGTCGCCTACGACGCCGCGGAGCTTGCCGCGATGTGTGGTCGCCACTCCGACGAGCTGCCCACCCACCAGCGCAGGGCCGTGGTGCACGCGGATTACCTGTCCAACTACGCCTCGCGCCTGTAGTAGCTAGTCTGGGCGGGCATGAAGTTCACGTTTTTGCCCAAGCCCAAAGACGAGCCGATTGCCGCGCTGGAGGCGGAGGGCCACCAGCATGTGGCCCTCGAGGACAACCCGGACATGATCCTCTTCGGCGGCGGCCCGGGCGACTTCCCGGACCAGCTGCCCGATTCCGTCAAGGTCGTGCAGATCCAGTACGCGGGCGTGGAGAACCTGCAGGATGTCTTTGCCAAGCACGCGGCAAACGGCGTGCGTTTCGCCAACGCCGGCGGGCTGTACGACGACACCGTCGCCGAGTCCACCCTCGCGCTGCTGCTCGCGGTGGAGCACCGCATGAAGGCCGTGGACCGCGAGTGGAACAATACGCAGCTGTTCAAGGAGAAGCAGTACCTCTTCGACAACAAGAAGCTCGCGATCATCGGTGCAGGCGGCATCGGCAAAACGCTGATCCGGTTCCTTGAGCCCTTCGGCATGGAGATCACTGCGGTGAACCGCTCCGGCAACCCCGTCGAGGGCGCAGACCATACCGTGACGCTTTCCGACGATGTCTGGGCCAACCACGACTACTTCGTCCTCATCGCCCCGCTCACCGAGGAAACCCGCCACATGGTCAACGCGGAGACCATCGGGAAAATGCCTGATAGCGCGGTGGTGGTCAATGTGGGGCGCGGGCCGCTCGTCGATACGCAGGCGCTCACGCAGGCACTTGCCGACGGCCACCTGCGCGGCGCCGGCCTGGATGTCACCGAGCCCGAGCCGCTGCCCGCCGACCACGATCTGTGGGGCCTGGACAACTGCGTGATCACCCCACACGTAGCCAACATCCCGCGGTTTATGGAGCGCCGCATCGGCGGGCTGGCCGCGAAGAACTGGGAGCTGTACGCCGCGGGCGAGAAGATGGCCACTGAAGTGGACGTCGACGCGGGGTACTAGCATGCAGACTGACCAGCAAAGACAGGCCGAGCGCGAGGAGGTGCTCACGAAGGCGCGCCGCGCGAAAGAGGTAGCGCCGGTGATCGCGGCGCTGCCCACACCGGCAAAAGACGAGGTGCTCGTCTGCGGACCTGGACAAGGCCATCGCGATGCTCATCAACGGCAAGACGCGCCGGGTCAGCGTGTGCAACGCCAAGGAAACGGTGCTGATAGACGCCCACCTCGCAGACGAGGACAAACGCGCGGTCATCGCTGCGTTGCAGGCGGCGGGGGTTGAGGTGCACGGAGACGTCGAGAAGCACGCCGCGTTCAGTGCGGATGTTGTGCCTGCAACGGAGGCTGATTTCGCCGAGGAGTACCTCAGCATGGACATCGCAAGCGCCGTCGTGGACGGCGTCGAAGGCGCGATCGCCCACATCGTGCGCTACTCCAGCGGCCACACCGAGGCAATTGCGGCCCAAGACGCCAATGCTTTACGACGATTCGCTGACGCCGTCGACGCCGCAGCAGTCGTACTCAACGCATCGACCGCCTTCACGGACGGGGAGCAGTACGGCATGGGGGCCGAAATCGGCATCTCCACCCAGAAACTGCACGCCCGCGGGCCGATGGCGCTGCCGGAGCTGACCACCACCAAATGGATCCTGGAAGGTGCAGGCCAGGTGCGCTAGTCTATCCGCGTGAAAAAATCCCGTTCCTCCTGGCGGGCCCGTATCGGCCTGTTCGCCACCGCTGTCGCCACCGCCGTGACAGCCACCGTTTCCCCCGTCGCGCCCGTTCTGGAGGCCGACGCGCAAACCCGCTGCCCGGCCGTCGCGGTCATCGCCGCCCGCGGCTCCGGCCAAAACAACCAGATCTACCCCACGCGCTACTCGGGCGGGGCGGCCTGGACCTCCAACGGCTGGGAGGCGGAGACCATCCGTGCCTTCCTGCAGCATGCGGAGCGCCGCTACGTGGCCACCCACGGCGGTAATTCCCTGATGAAGGACGTCGAAGTCATCGGCCTGGAGCCGCGCTACTACCCGGCAACATTCCCGGAGTACGACGTGCCCGAGGTCGCCGTGCCGTCGACGTTTTTGCAGGCGCTCGGTCTCGCCTTCCAGTGGGCCAGCCCGATGTTCATGATGGCGCGCACCGCCGCGAACCAGTTCCTGGACTCGGTGAAGATCGGCCGCGGTGGTGTGATGCAGATGGTCAATGACTACGAGCGCACCACCGGCTGCCGCCCGAAGTACATCCTGTCCGGCTACTCGCAGGGCGCGATGATCCTGCTCGAGCACGAGCGTGAACTGGCCCGCCGCGGCCAGCTCGCCGGCGTGGTCTACTTCGGCAACCCGAACACTGCCCGAGGCGACTGGTCCACCGTGGGCGTGCGCGGCGGCGCAGGCGGCATCCTCGGCGCGCTGCCGTTTAACACCAAGACCGCGGCCGCGACCCGCAACCGCGTGAACTACTGCCTGCCGCTGGACGCCGTGTGCGACCTGTCGCGCCAGACCCTGGAAGCCTCGCGCCCCACCGGCGGCAACCACGCCCGCTACTTCCGCTGGCACTCCCGCTGGGACAATCAGGTCTCCGACTCGTTCGGCCGGTTCGTGGATCAGGTACGGTACCGCTAATGAGACGTCGTATCCGTTCCGCTGCCGCCGCGACCGCCTGCGCCGTTGCGCTTACCGCCGTGCCGGCGGGCGCGGAAACCATCACGCGCGACACCGAGGAGCGCGTGACGGTAGAAAAAACCTGCAAGATGAAGGTGGATGAGAAGGGCAACCCGATCATCGACGCAGACGGCAACCCGATTCCCGTCACCGACAAGGACGGAAAACAGGTGTGCGAGGAGAAGAAGGTCGCCGGCGGCTCCAGCAGCAGCGCCAGCAAGTGGGCGGACGACACCACTGATGAGCTGCGCATCGGCGCCATCGTCGGCGTAGTTGGCGCGCTGCTCGCGCTGGTGCTCGGCGGCGGTTTGCTGTTCATCGAGTCCGTGGACATCCAGATGCTGCCGCCCGCGAGGTAGACGCGCATGACTGAGCACTACGCCGCCTCCCTGGACGAGGCGCGGCGCATCGGGGTGATGGGCGGCACGTTCGACCCCATCCACCACGGCCACCTAGTTGCCGCGAGCGAGGTGGCGGACCGGTTCAACCTGGACGAAGTCATCTTCGTGCCCACCGGCCAACCCTGGCAGAAGGCGGGTAAGACCATCAGCCCGGCGGAGGACCGCTACCTGATGACGGTGATCGCCACCGCCTCCAACCCGCGCTTTTCCGTCTCCAGGGTGGACATTGACCGAGACGGTCCGACCTACACCATCGACACCCTGCGGGATCTGCGCCAGCAGTTCCCGGACGAAGCGTTGTACTTCATCACCGGCGCCGACGCGCTGGCCTCCATCATGTCCTGGCACGACTGGGAGGAGATGTTCCAGCTCGCCGAGTTCGTCGGCGTGACCCGCCCGGGCTACGACCTGCGCGAAGACATGCTGCCGACGGACATCCAAAAGCGCGTGCACCTGGTGGAAATTCCGGCGATGGCGATCTCGTCCACAGACTGCCGCGCGCGTGCCGCCGAGGGGCGGCCCGTGTGGTACCTGGTGCCGGACGGGGTGGTGCAGTACATCGCAAAAAACGCCCTGTACGCCTAAGTAGCACTCTTAGGCCGTGTCGTGGGACAATGGCGGCGTCTGTCCAACCAACGAAGGGTTCCCACTTGACCGCTCCGCAGATCTCCATCGACCGGGCCAAGATTGCCGCGAAGGCGGCCGACGAGAAACTTGGCAAGAACATCGCTGTCATCGACGTGTCCAACGTTATGGCCATCACGGACGTGTTCGTGATCGTCTCCGCCGACAACGAGCGCCAGGTCGCCGCCATCGTCCAAGAGGTCGAAGGCGACCTGACGGACGCAGGCGTGGAGCCGAAGCGCCGCGAGGGCAACCGCGAAAACCGCTGGGTGCTTTTGGACTACGGCAACTTCGTCGTGCACATCCAGCGCGACGCCGAGCGCGAGTTCTACGGCCTGGACCGCCTGTACGCGGACTGCCCAGCCATCGAGGTCGAGGGCCTGGAGCCCTACGAACGCCCCGCCACCTTCGGCAACGAAGCCGAGATGCGCGAGGCACAGAACATCGAGGATCTGCCGCTGGCGGGCGAGGGCCCGGCAGCCGCCGACGACGAGTTCTAGGCCATGCAACGTCGTTTAATCCTGCTGCGCCACGGCGAAACGGACTACAACGCCACCTCTCGCATGCAGGGGCAGCTGGACACGACCCTGTCCGAGCGCGGCGTCAGCCAGGCGCACGCCGCGGCCCAAGAGCTGCGCGACCTGGGCATCTCGAAGATCATCTCTTCCGACCTTGTGCGCGCGAAAAACACTGCTGACGTGGTGGCGGCGGATTTGGGGTTGGCTGTAGACGTCGATAAGCGTCTGCGCGAGACGCACCTGGGCGACTGGCAAGGCAAAACCCACACCGAAGTGGACACCGAACACGAAGGCGCACGTGCGGTGTGGCGCACGGACGCGACATGGGCGCCCCCGCGCGGCGAAAGCCGCCTCGAGGTCGCTGCACGCGCGCAGGCCGTGGTGGACGAGCTGATGCGCGACTACGACGAGTGGGACAACTCCGCTGTGCTGCTGGTTTCCCACGGCGGCACCATCGCCGCGCTGACCGCGTCGCTGCTGGGCTTCGTGGTGGCGCAGTACCCGGCGATCAAGGGCTTGGGCAACGCGAACACGGCGCGGCTCGTGGCAATGCCGCGCCTGGACGAGCCGACGCAGACCCGCTGGTACCTCGAAGCTTGGAACCGGGGGCTGAACTAGATGGCGGTGCGCGTCGTGGTGGATTCTTCGGCGGGGCTGCCCGCTGAGGTCGTCCGTGAGCTGGACATCACCGTCGCCGACATGCACGTCATCGGCAGCGGTGAGGACAAGGGCACCTCTGGGGTGTCCTCTCTGGAGCTTGCGGCCTGCTACGCGCGCCAGCTGGAGCGTGGCGGCGATGACGGCGTGATCGCCCTGCACCTGTCTAAGTCGCTGTCGTCCACGTGGTCGGCGGCGGTGGCCGCGTCTGCGGTGTTTCCCGGCACGGTGAAAGTGGTGGAGACGGACGCCGCCGGGATGACTATCGGCGCGGCCGCCATGGCCGCCGCCACCGTGGCGCAGGAGGGTGGGGATCTGGCCGCGTGTGAGGAGATGGCAAAGTCCACACTCGCCCGCTCCGAGACGTGGGTGTACCTGCACCAGCTCGACGACCTGCGCAAGTCCGGCCGCCTGCCCACCGGCACCGCCGTGCTTTCCGCGGCGCTTCTGGCCAACAAGCCGATTTTGCGCATCCACGACGGCAAGCTGGAACTCGCCGGCAAAACCCGCACCCAGTCGAAGGCGTTTGCCAAGCTCACGGAGCTGGTGGTGGAGCGCGCTGGCGGCCAGCCGGTGTTCGCGGCGATCCAGCACGCGGACGCCGAGGAGGCCGCTGACCAGCTGGCGTCATCGCTTGAGGCCCAGCTGCCGGAAGGCTCGCGGGTGATGTGCGAGCCGCTTGTCGACGTCCTCGCGGTCCACACCGGACCCGGCGCCATCGGCCTGTCGGTTGTCTTTTCTTCTCGGGAATCTGCCCAGTAGGTGTGGATAACCCGCCCTAATCGGTGACGTTGCAACAACGTTATCCACAGGTTTTCGGTTGGGGGCTTCCGGCGCGTGGCTGCCGGGCTTAGCGTGCCGGGCATGAACGCCATCGACCGTCTCCAGGAGCTCACCCGGCCCACCGGGGAAGAGGACCTGCTTGCCGTGCGCTATCCCGCGCCGCGGGTGTCCGTGCCGGTGAAGCCGGCCGCCGCGGCGGTGGTCGCGCTGCTCGTTGCGGTGGGGGCATGGGCGGCGCTGCGCGGCGGGGGCGGGGAGGGTGATGAAGTTTCGTGGGAGCAGGTGGCGTCGCCGACCGAGGTCAGCGAGGTCGTCGTCGTGGCGGTGGTGGGGGAGGTGGCCAACCCGGGGCTGATGACGCTGAACGAGGGCTCCCGCATCGCCGATGCCCTCCAGATCGCGCAGCCGCTGCCACACGCCGATTTGTTGGCGCACAACCAGGCACAACTGCTTGTGGACGGCCAGCAGATCCACGTCCAAGCCATCGGCGCCACACCCCCGGCCGGCGGCGCAACGGGAGCGGCGCCTGCAGAGTCCGGCACCGTGTCGCTGAACTCCGCCTCCGCCTCCGAGCTAACCGCGCTTCCCGGGGTGGGGGAGGCGACCGCGGCGTCGATCGTGGCCCACCGGGAGGCCAACGGGCCGTTTACCGCGGTGGAGCAGCTCACGGATGTCCGCGGCATCGGGCCTGCGAAGTTCGAAGCCATGCGCGACATGGTGGGGTTGTAAGCGGTGTCGGAGCTGCGGCTGGTGCCGGCGGCGCTGGCGGTGTGGGCCGCGGCGGCGTGCTGCATCCTCTTCGGGGTGTGGGCGGCGCTTCTCGTCGCTGGGGTCCTCACCGTATTTTGTCTGGCCGCGCGCGAGCCGGGCCAGGCTGTGCTCACCGCAGGCCTCGGCGCGGCGGGGGCGCTCACAGCTGCGGTGCGCACACGCGCAAGCGCCCCCGCCTCCGAGGTCGTGGGCACGATCAGCGGCACCCCGAAGCAGACGGACACAGGCGCCTACCTGGTGCGTGTGCGAGTGCCGGGCAAGCCGTCGACGACGCCGGTGTTCGCCGACGAGCTGCCCGACGGGGCAGTCGCCGGCGCGCACGTGGTGTGCCGCGGCGTGTCCAAGGAGTCCGGCGTGCCGGGTGTGAACCCTTTCGTGCTCGACGGCCACGTCGAAGTCCTCGGCCCGCCTGAGGGCTTGGCGGCGTTCGCGCACCACGTGCGCTCCACGTTCGCCGCAGCGGTGGAGGCGCAGGTGGGCGAAGGTGCGCGCGGCCTCATTCCGGGCATGGTGCTTGGCGACGTCTCCCTGCAACCCGCCGCCGAACAACAGACGTATATCGACACGGGCCTATCCCATTTGTCGGCGGTGTCTGGAGTCATTGTGCGCAGCCAATAGGCGTATAGTGAGGAGTGTGCGAACCCCACCAACTGCTTTGATTTACGCCCGCGTGTCTAAGGACGCTGATAACACGTCGAAGTCCATCACCCAACAGGTAGATGAACTGACAGCGTGGGCAGAGCGAGAAGGCTGGCAGGTGAAGAAAATCCTGCGTGAGACAGCATCAGCCTCCCGCTATGCTGCCCACGATCGGCCTGAATTTAACCGCGCGCTCGACCTTCTCGACACGGGTGACTATGACCTGTTCCTCACTTGGGAGCATTCGCGTGCTCTACGTAAACTCGACACCTTGGTACGGTTTCGTAACGTCTGCTGTGACAAGGGCGTGCTTTGGGGATACCAAGGCAAACTGCATGACTTCAGAAACAGCGGCGACGCACTGATCACCGGCATGCAAACCCTGCTCAGCGAAGATGAGGTGGCCAGGACCTCCATGCGCATCCAGCGCGATGTCGCTGCCAGAGCACGTGAAGGTGCGGTTGCGTCCCTTAGTGTGGTGTAACGCTTGCTGATGGTGGGCCCTGGGAAATACAGGGGCGGCCATCGTCAGTAACCTTTCGACTCAACTACCACATCTCACCGAAAGGCACATGACGATGACCGCTGCACCGCATTCTATCGACCCGACAACCTATCTGGATGATCTGCTCGCTCAAGCCTCCCCGGATCTGATGCGCCAGATGCTGCAAGGGTTTATCAACCAGATCCTCTCCGCCCAGGCCGACACCGTCTGCGGCGCCGAATACGGCGTTGCTTCCACCGAGCGGGTCAACCACCGCAACGGGTACCGCCACCGCGACCTCGACACCCGAGTCGGCACCATCGATGTCGCGGTGCCGAAGCTGCGCCACGGCGCGTTCTTCCCGGACTGGCTGCTAGAGCGCCGCTCACGAGCCGAACGGGCACTATCGACTGTGATTGCCACATGCTACCTCAAAGGGGTCTCCACCCGCCGAATGAACGATCTGGTGGCAACCCTTGGGATTTCTCACCTGTCGAAATCGCAAGTCTCGCGCATGTCGGAAGAACTCGACGAGATGGTCGCAGACTTCAGAAACCGCCCACTGGATCCCGGCGGGTACTCCTACCTGTCGTGCGACGCGTTGACGATCAAAGTGCGCGAAGGCGGCCGGGTGGTCAAATGCTCCGTGCTGCTTGCCACCGGTGTCAACGCCGACGGGTACCGCGAAATGCTCGGCATGCACGTTGCCACTGCGGAATCCAACGCGTCGTGGAAAGGCTTCTTCCAAGACTTAAAAGCCCGCGGGCTTCGCGGTGTCTTCCTTATCACCAGTGATGCTCATGAGGGCATCCAGCACGCGATATCTGAAGTGCTGCCTGACGCGTCCTGGCAGCGGTGTCGCACCCATTTCGCGAAAAACCTTTACGAAAAGGTGCCGAAAACCCAGTGGCCGATGGTCTCGGCGATGTTCCAGACGATCTTCCAGCAACCCGACGCCCAATCCACCTGGGGACAAGCCCGCGAAGTCGTTGACCTGTTGGAGCCGAAGTTCCCCCAGGTTGCGGCGTATCTGGAGGAATCACTCGATGAGGTGCTGGCGTTTACCGCAGCGCCGAAACCGGTCTGGACGAAGGTGTGGTCAAACAACCCCACCGAGCGGTTAAACCGGGAGATCCGCCGGCGCACCGACGTCGTGGGTATCTTCCCGAACCGCGAATCGATCATCCGGCTTGTCGGCGCCGTCCTTGCCGAGCAACACGACGATTGGATCCAACAAAAACGCTACATGTCACTATCTGCACTCGAGCACACCAAACACCTCATGCACCAACCCAACCCCCACACAGGAGATGATCATGGTGACCACCACCAGCTAACCGCCTAACAACCCCCCAACTTCATACCGAGCCGAAAGCACAAACGGCTACACCACTACACGGGACTTGACCGAAGGTGCCCCACACGGTAAGAATCTCTACGGCTACATGCGAATCTACGACCCGAAGACGGGCCAGCGAACCGACATCGTTGAAGAGCCACAGCAGGCAGCAATCGTGCGTGAAATCTTCACTCGTGTCGCAGACGCCGAACCGATCAACGCTATCGCCAAGGACTTCAACATACGCGGCATTCCGACACGCAGGCCCGTTATCAACCCCGAGCGTGAAGGCCAGGGGTGGATTTCCCAATCCATCAAGCAAGTGGTGACCAACAAGTCCTATATCGGCATCCGCGTCCATAAGGGGGCCGAATCCCCCGCGCAGTGGCCAGCTTTGGTGGACCAGGAACTTTTCGATGCAGCCAACGCCATCCTTGCAGACCCCCGACGCGACACGCGCAAAGCGAAGGCAGATTTCGAGGCAAAGCATCTGCTCTCCGGCATCGCGAGGTGCGCTATCTGCGGAGCAAAAATGGGTACAGCGAAGCAGAATGCAGGCCGCAAGCGCGTCGATAAAGACACCGGCGAAGTCTTGCCACGCCAGACGTATCGCTCGTACCTGTGCCAGGGGCTAGGCCCTGCAAGCACAGGCCCGCGTTTCCACGTCAGCATGAAGGAGGTCAGCCTCGACACGCTGGTGGAAGCAGCCGTGATCGCCCGGCTTTCTCGGCCTGACTTTCTCGCCACCCTGGATGAGGGAGGTGAAGATGACGTGGCAGACCGTCGAGCAGCCATCCACACCGAAATCGAGAAGCTGGAGAGCTACCTAGAGGCCGTTCGCCAACGTGCTGCCCAGGAGCTTGACATGAACCTGCTTTTCGACCAGGAACGGCGCATCAAGCCCAAGCTTGAGCGTCTGCAGGCGGAACTGACCTCGCTGGTGGAGATTGATCCACTCGTTGTGGAGCTTGCTGCTGAAAACGATGTCGCTGCCAGGTGGGAGGCATTGCCGTTGGAGACTAAGCGACAAGTGATCAGAGAACTGATGGATGTGCGAGTCGCAAAGCCCACGCTGCCAAAAGGCTCAACCGCACTCGACATGGGCCGCGTGCAAATCACCTGGTTGCACTGAGCTGACGGTGCAGTGCCGAAATCTCACCTGTAAAAGCGTCCGTTGGGGTACTCCCAGCGGACGCTTTTTCATCCCGCCATCACCGCATTTCAAATATGTCCGTTAGGGCCCTTTTCAATTGTTTTACAATTCGGTAACATTGGGTCTATAACCCTAGTGATACAAAGGAGCGGCAATGTCGAGCGGTAAGCGAGTTGGCTACGTTAGAGTTTCCACCAACGACCAGAGGGTGGACCGTCAAAAGGCGGCTATTGGTGATGTGGACGAGTGGTACGAGGATCAGTGCTCAGGAAAAGATCGACATCGTCCAGAACTAGAGGCGTGCCTTCGGTATCTACGAAACGACGACACCTTGGTTGTAGCCTCCGCAGATCGTCTTGCCCGCAATCTCATCGACCTTTGTCAGATAGTCGAAGAGCTCACTTCTCGTAAAGTGACTGTCGAGTTTGTGAAGGAGAACATGACCTTCCTTCCTGACAAAGACGATCCGAGAGCGAAGTTGTATCTGCACATGCTCGCCGCGATGGCAGAGTTCGAGCGTGCCCTGATCCGCGAACGTCAAGCTGAGGGCATCGCCCTGGCAAAGGCGCAGGGTAAGTACAAGGGGCGTGCCCCGGCACTGACGCTTGAGCAGAAGCGCGAGGTGCGGGCACGATACGCCGAGGGGGTCAGAGTTGCCTCCATCGCCAGAGAATTCGGTGTCAGCCGCCCGACGGTGTACCGCGCGTTGAACGAAGGTGCGGAAGAAGCGTCAGTGACTACCGCATGACCTGCCGCCTGAAACCACGGCTGCGCGGGCCAGCGTCTGCCACGGTGGAACCGGGCTTGTCACCTGCTGGCCCGCGCCCAGATTGGTGCTGCAGGGGAGCGATGGCAGGAGGGCGAAATGATGAATAAAAATGGGCCTTTATGTATATATAGGACAAAATGTAACAAGACTCCGCCTATGTGTTCGGCGGGGTCTTCGGGGGAGTAAGCCTATTTTTCGTCGTTGGCTTTGCGCTCTTGTGCCTTAGCGTTTTCCCTGCGTTTTTCTGCACCCCGCTTACGTGCTGCTGAGCGCGCGGCGGATTCCGCGTTGTACTCGCGCAGTGACTCCAGCACGTTGGTGTACTTTGCGCTGTTCTTGGACTTGTCCCACTCGTCCTGCAGCTGATTGATCTTGGTCATGGCGTCATCTCGAAATGTCTTAGCAGCAGCGAGATATTGTTCTTCATCGTCGTAGAGCGCATCCAACAACGTGTCAATGCTGTTGCGGTGTTCTTTCCACAAAGACGTGAACTCCGTCTTGCGCTCTGCGGTGACATTGCTGCGTGACTTTTCCTCTGCCTGCAACGCTTTGCGCATCTTCGCGAGCTCTTCATGGCTCATTTCGCCGAAGTCCAAGTCATCAAAGTTGATCATGGTTGCACTGTAAACCAGTTTCCGTGCTGTTGTGCACATATCCGCACCAAAAGGTGCGGACGAGTGCGGGCGTGGCTGATGTAAGCCAACCCCCGACACTCGTGTTAGGAGACATCATGGAGCAGCAACCTATTTCGACCCCCGGCGATGTGATCGCCTTAATCCCCGGCTTACTCGGGTTCTACCCACAAGAATCGCTGGTAGTGCTGTGCTTCAACCGCGACGGCGGCTATGTGGCAACCGGCCCTGCAATGCGCCTTGACCTCGACCAGGTCACAGAGGACGCATTCGGTGAGCGCTTTGCACGCATCACCGGCGACTACAACGTGGTGCTCGGCGTCATCATCACCCGCCACCGCCACCACCCGGTCGTGCTCAACGTACTGGATCACCTGTACGTCGCCTACGTTGATGAGCTCATCGACGCCATCTGGTCTGTGCCCGATGTTGCCGAAGGCGAGCGCTACCACCTTGAGTACGGCCAGCAGCCGTCGATGGTGGATGACCCGCGCTTTTATGAAGGCGACGTCGCAAGCATCATGGCCTCGCCTGCGATGGCGCAGCTTGCGCAACACGGCGTGCTGCCGGAGCTGAGCCGCGATGACATGATGGGCTACTTTGCACTCGCCACGCACCGCGCATCGAGCTACGACCAGGTTGCAGCCGACGCGAAGCTGCACGGCAGCGAGGTGCTTCACGCCTGGGCAAATGGTATCCACGACCCTGCCCGCGCGCTGGTGGCACAGGCGATGCTCACCATCGAAACAGCGCAGCCTGCAATGGTTGTGCCCGCGCAGATCCCCGATCCGCTGGTGCTACTCGACACCGACGAGCTGACCGCCTTTGTGGCGTGTCTGACCAGCAGCAAGCTGCGCGACGCGCTGATTACCGTCGTGCTCGACAACCCGCAGCGTGCAAGCCAGATCCTGCTTGCTGTCGCTACCTGCTTCGACGGCGTGGTGCGGGCCAACGCGCTGTGCCTGTGGTCCATGCTGGCCACCAACGAAGACTTGGCAGGGCTAGCGCGTGCCGCACTCGACGCTGCGGTGGACGCCGAGCCAGAGCATAGGCTGACGCGCCTGTTGGACAAGATTATGGCGCACGGGCTGAGCAGACAGCTGCTCGATAGCGCCGCTGACGGGGCGAATATGACCCTGCAGGAGCTTGGCCTATGAGCGGGCCCGCTGTACCGCAGCGGTTCTTCCCAGGCCGGATGATCGCACAGATCCCAGGCATGTTCGCCTATTTTCCACGCGATGCCTTAGTGCTGGTCGGCCTGGACTGGCTAGACGATGCGCTGCAACCCGTGGAGCTGGCCTATATCGGCCTAGAGCAGGTGTTGAGCCAAAACTGGCAGCACGCGATGTTTCGCGACCTGCGCAGGCTGCCTCACGTCTTCGCCGTGATCGTGACTCCGCACCGTGAGACGCAGCAGGTCGATGACATCACCGAACACGCATATGTGGCCCAAGTGCTGGGCACCAACCTCATCGAGGCGTGCTGGCACGTGGCAGACATCGCCCACCGCGAGCCATTCTCGCTGGTCTTCGCCACGCCAGGGCTATTGGGCTACGACGTGCGCAGACCGCCTGTGATGTTTGGTTCGGTAGCCGACCCGGAAGACAACGACCACATGCGTCTGCTACACAGCTGTGGCGTGCGCCCAGCGGCGAACCTTGCGACGTTTGCCGGCTACTGGGAGTACTCGGAGGACCTAGCAGCGCTGACAGGCGTGCACAGCAAAGCAGCCACACAAGAGTTCGCCACCGCCAACGCCGTGGTGGATGTGGCAACCAGCGCGCTGCGCAGGGCGCACCGGGCGCTGATGGACCTCAACGACGGCAACGCTGATCGCGCTGTCGATCTGGTCTACGCCGCCCGTGACGTGCTGCGCAGTGCTGTGGCCAGCGAGCTGATCGAGCCGACACACTCATGCCCGCAGATTGTGCTGGTCGATGACCCGCACGAGCTTGAAGTGCTCATCGCAGCACTGAGCGTGAGCAAGATCAGCGACTGCCTGATCACCGAAGCGCTCGACCACCCGCAGCAAACCGCAGGGCTGTTGATGCACGTCGCCAAGACCACACACGGCGAAGCACGAGCGCACGCCCTGGGCATGTGGGCGCTTATCGCGCTGCAGGAGGGTATTACCCCCTGGACGCTGCAGGCACTGCGCCAAGCAAGCGCTGAGATGCCCTCCTACACGCCTGCACGGGTCATTGGAGAGCTGTTGCGCCAAGGACGCAGCCACGAGGTCATCTCACGGGCTCACAGCGGCTCACAGCGCGCCTGGGCCGAGCTCTTGCTGCCACCAGATGCGATGCACTGGCGGCGCACATAGGAAACCCGCCCTGGGTTCACCAGGGCGGGCCCGCAGCCAGGGAGCGCTAGGCGCGAAGTTCTGGGGGGGGATGAACTTCATCGGGGGGTGCCACGCTGCCCGGGGAGGTCGTTGAGCAGGTCGCTCAACCCGGCTGCAGACATGAATGTACTTCAGAAACCACCTACCCGCACGACAACAGGAGAAAGACACTATGACCAGCAACAACACCAACCACCCGCAAGTCTGGGTGGGATGTTTAGCCTGCTACAACGACGGCCGCTTAGTCGGTGAATGGATCGACGCCGAAGACGCCGAAGACGTCACCATCGACGCCTTGCACGACTACCTACCGGCGACGCTGCGCACGCAGGTCGAGCGAGACAGCGCGCATGACGAGCTGTGGTGCTTCGACACCAACAACATGCCCAAAAGCGGCGAGATGCAGCCCATGGACGCTGCCATGTGGGGCAGGGCATACGTCGAACTCAGCGATGACTCGCTGTGGCCGGCCTATATGCGCTGGTGCTACGACGTACTCGATGCATCCGAGCCACCCGAGGTAGCACGCTTTAGACAGGCCTACCAGGGAGAATACGGCTCGTTTGCCGACTTTGGCCGGGAGCAGTACTGCGAGCTCAAGCCCACTGAGGGCATGACCGACGAGCAGGAGCGCTACTTCGACTACGAGCAGTGGCTGCGCGACCTGGAGATGGACTACCACGTGCTTCCCACCATGAAAGTGGGGAGCGTGTGGGTCTTCGACGCGAGCGTGTGATGCGCACATAAAACCCCGTGAGGTACGCCCTCACGGGGTTTTTGTTTTGCCTTACGCGTCTCGCGTCAGTGCTGCGTAGTTCTCGAACAACAGCTCCTGGCGCTGCCGCTCAGTAGTGAGCTTTCGCGGTGCACCAAACGCCTTGTCCACCTCGCGATCAAGAGCGTCATGCGCCTTGATCAACGCAGGGTCCATGGCTAGCGGGTTGTAGTGATCCGCAAGTGAGCGTTTTGGGTGCCGCTCACGCGCTTCAAGTACGCCCTTACCGGCCTTAATGATGCGCTCACGTTGGTCATCAGTCAGCGTCGGCACCGGGAAGGTGTACCAGGTCAGCGTGGACGCGAAACGTAGGTCTGACTTCAACCGACCACCGATTGTCTTCTGCCACGTCACGAACATTGATGAGCTCATCAGTGCGAACTGCAAGCCGGTTGGGTCAGCCGCCTGGAATGCGGAGTCACTTGCAATCACATCCGGCGAGAGCAGCGCGACTGTGAAGTAGCTACGGTTGCTGCTCACGACACGCGGAATGCACAGGTAGTCCGTTTCCATTTTGGCCCTCTGCCGGAAGAGATTCGGGTAGGCGGCAAAGTCACGCGTTGTTGCAGCCTTAGACGCAGCTCGAAATTCCCGAACAGCCTCCACGCGCTGCTTCAAGATCGGGGAGCGGCTCAGGTCCCCAGGGTCCATTCCATCCAGCCACAAACACCACCGATCTAAACCGCGGAGCAGTTCACGAGCGCCTACATACCGATGGACGTACTTTGCAGCCACTTCATCAGCCATGACGTCGGCGTACTCGTCAGCCTCGATGATCAAGTGACCGCCATCTGAGGCTTTAGAGCCATACAGTGTTGGCTGGACGTCAGTCGCAATGGGCTTCGATGCCTTCTCCACAAGGATGTTTGGGCCATCTACTAAATAGGCGTTAATCCGTTGCTCTACAGCAACAACCACCGGGTCTCCTGACAAGGACGGGTAGTCGAAGAGCTGGGGCTTCACAGCACGCTCGCGATCGAACCCCACAATTACGCAGTGCACAGCGGCTTTACCGGGAGCCTCCGAGTCCCACGCAAATGTGCGGTGGGCAAAACGGATGCGCCACCCATCAGAGAAGATCGGCCCAAACAGACGCGGCACTTGGTCACCCTGTGTAATCGAGTTTGTGGTTACAAACGCGAACGCGCCACGCCTGTGTTTGAACAGGTCAAGCGACTTTGCATGCCACCCGGTAACGAAGTCGAGGCGCGAGATGTCGGCAGTCTTCTTGCCCCACGCAGCCTTCAAATCAGCCTGTTGCTCCTTGGAGCGAGCGTCACCACGGAACGGCGGGTTGCCGAAGATGTACGTCATCGGCGCATCTGGCAGCGCCACAGCCCAGTCAAAGACCAGTGCATTGCCGTGGTGGATATGGGCCGAGATCGAAATAGGCAGGCGATCTGGCGCCATACCGATGCGCGCGGCTAGCTCCACGTTGGCCTGGTGGTCCACCAAGAACATCGCGGTCTCTGCGATACGTGCAGGCCACCAGTTCAGCTCGAAGCCGTGGAACTGGCCGATGGAGAGCTTCTGTTCGAGCGACACGTCCCAAACCATTGTCTCTTGGCCTTCGAGTTCACGGATCGCGACAATGACATCAGTCTCGATTTTGCGCAGCTCACGGTAGGCAACCACCAGGAAGTTGCCCGATCCACACGCCGGGTCGCAGAAGACGTAGGAGGCCAACCTGTCCTGGAAGGCACGCAGCTGCTTCACCCTTGCACTTGCAGTGCCTTTCAGGGCAATCAACCTGTCGGCCTCGGCGCGAAACTCGTCCAAGAACAACGGCTCAAGCACCTTGAGGATGTTCTTCTCGGACGTGTAGTGCTCGCCGTCTGAACGGCGGGCTTCCTTGGATTTCACCAGCTGGAACAGGGAGCCAAAGATTGCAGGTGAGATGCGCGACCAGTCAAAGTGCGTCGCCACGCACAACGCCTCGTACATCTGCTCATTGAAGAACTGCGTCGGCAGGGTGTCTTCAAACAGGTGACCGTTGACGTAGGGGAACTCGGCCAGCAGCGCAGACACATTGCGCCTGCGCTCAACAGGGGTGTTGAGCACTGCAAACAGTGCTTGCAGCTGAGCGCCTAAGTTGGCGGCGTTGCACTCTTCCTCGACAAAGCGGGTGAACATCCCCGCTTCAAACAGGCCAGCGTCCTCTGCGAACAGGCAAAACAGGATGCGCGACAGGAACGATGAGGTCTCGTAGACGGCTACGTCCTCGTCCTGCATCGTTGTGGGTGCCTCGTCACCAACTTCCTCATCCACCTCATCGCCCACCATGGCAGTGAACAGGTTCGTCATGAGTTTGGATGCCTGGACAGAGGCCTCTACCTGCTCTTGGTAGGTCACCGTGTCGTAGCCCGCCAAGAACTTCAGGTAGTCCACATGCTCAGGAAGCTCAGCCAGCGGGAACTCCACGTCGAACTTCTCGCCCGACAAGCGAATGACGCGCAGATACTCGAAGTTGTGGCACAGGATGTAGCGGGGCATCTCGCTTTGGGTGACAGAGCCGCCAGCGAGGTAATCGAGCACCTGGGTATACGCCTTCTCCAGCGGCACACCCGGGCTTTTGGCCTCACCGATGACCACTGAGGGTTGGAAGAGATCAATGCGCCCCAGACCACGGCTAGAGGCCTTCTGGGCGTATCTCTCGTAAATCGCAGTGACAGTGGCGTCGATGCCGAAGCACGAGTACAACTCCTGCCAGAACGGCTGCGCGTACTGCTGCTCGACATTGGCTTGCACCACATCCGTGTTCGAGAGGATCTCGTGCCAGCGGTGGGCAAAGCCCTGCAGGTTGGACTGAATCTGCGTGCGCGAAAGGCGCGTTTCACCCTGAGTTACCACCCAAGGGAGCTTAGTGGATTGTGCAGGCATTTTCGCTCCTATTCACCCATGTCCCTGGCGGATGGTCGGTTGACGTCAGGGTCTGGCTTCAGCGCGTACGGATCGACGCGATGTTCTTCCGGTGCCGGTGACCACGACAGGCGTTTGGGCCGCACAAGTTCATCACGGTAGACCTTCGTCTCGGCCTCAATTTGCTTCTGGTCGGCGTAATCGCGGACCCCCTCGATGATCTTCTCGAAGTCGCGTATATACGCCTTACGCTGCTGCTCCAATTCTTTCCAGGCTTTCTGGAATGCCTTGGAGTACCTCTTGTGCGCCCTGTCATACGCATTCACATAAGCATCTGTGTAGGCATCGTCGTAACCGGTTGTAAAACCCTCTTCCCGGCCCCTCCAAAAGCCTTCTTCTTCGCCAATAGCGTGGCCATCGGGTTTTCCATCCTTAACGCCCTTGTAGTACCCGCTTGCGTAGCCTTTCTTGTGCCCCGTCTCTCTGGCTTGGTCCCTGGTCTTTCGGTTCTGTGCCTTGCGTTTGGCCATGTAGGCCTTGCTTTCTTCCTCAAACTCGCGCTGACGCTTAACGATCAGCTGCAGCAACAGGGCAAGCGCCATTGCTGCCTGGCGCTGCTGTGTATGCAGGCTTTGCGATTGGGCTTGCAGGCTGGACTCGCGCTTGTCGAGGTCAGCAGCCCTGGTCTTCAGCGAGGCCCCGGTATCCTCCAGATCCGCAGAGGCGGAGTCAAGCTCGCGTTCGCGCTGCATATTGCGTTCTGTGTGGAGCTCAATATCTGACCATGCCTCCTGCAGGGCCATGTACTCATCCTTGGATAGCCCACTGCCAGCACGGGGTGAGTTTTCCATCTCAATGTCGTAGCCCTTGTCGCGCATGAACTCCTTCATCTGCTTCTGCAGACCAGCAACCTTGACACGGCCGCTAATTACCTTTCCGCGCTTATTCTTGTTTGGGTGATCCTCCGAATAACGCAGATCACGATGCTGTGACCATGTTTTGGAAAACGCCGATTGAAGCATTCCGGGAAATTTTGAAGAAGGACCGAAATTATCCGCGAAAATATGTATGTGTGGGCGTGACTCATCGAAATTCAGTGCAAATCCATGTATCGCTTGCTGGCCCCCAGGCAATACCATTCCGAAGTATTCCAACACGTCCTGGAAATATTGATTTACAGCTTGTGGGTCTTTTGCAACCGAACGTGATCGCATTAACGGCTCACCATCTTCGTCATACTTTATGTCGCCGTTTTCGTCACGTCGGTAATACACGTTCGGTATTTCTCGCAGAAGCGAAATGGGTGCGTAAACAATAAACGTCGAGTATTCGTTCTGATTATCACGAGGCGCTCGATCTATTTGGAGATTGCGCCATTCTGCGTAGTGGACAACATCGCTGGAATCCATGCAGAGGTTGAACCCACCGTCACCGTCGTTGACGAAAGCAAGGTTCTTCTCAGTCTCTGCGGCAATGATGGAGTCGTTCCGCTCGGCGTACTTCGCCACCAACTGGGGGTCGAGATGGCGCATGCATTCATCGAGAAGGGCCTTTCGGCCGGTTGTTTTCGACTCCCTCTCACCGAATGCGTGGTGCTCGACGTGAAAGCCGGTACGTGATGCGTGATCTGGTTGCACGGTCATGGTCCTTACTGTGAAAACTTCATTGAACATGAGCCGCACCACTCATAAAAAGAAATCTACACTACCTCATATTCAATTGTCAACAACCGGGCTTGACAAATTTGTTACAAGCAATTTTTCGGGTTTGGTAGAATAAAGGATTATCGCAGTGTAACCGTTGTAAACATGAGATCGGGACGGGGCAGAAACGTGTGCAAAAGCGGCCCTAGTACGAGAAGCTGCACATGGGGTCACAACCGCGAGGTGTACACCCGTGTTCCTGGGGAAATGCGTTTTGAAACACGCGATTGCAGCCGGAATGCGTGGTACCTTCCGAGCAAAAATCCTGTCACCTGCAGATTTGATGCCGTTTGCGGCACGAGGTGGCGCCTTCTTGCGGGCCGTTTTCACGTTGAAAAGAGCCATCGGACTGAAATCGGCCTCTAAACCCGCAGGTCCTGAACCCCGATTTTGGCTCCGGACTGAAATCGGCTTTGTACCGGCCTCGACCCGCAATCCACACCCTGGGGAAGGCGTTTTGCGCCGTTTCAGGCCCATTTCAACGCCTCTGCGGCGTTGAACCAATTTTTCTGCACTTGGGGACCCCTCGCAGGCTATGCCGGGTCCCTGGCCAAAACCTTGCTGCGCTGCGGTTTTGTCCTCCCCGGCATAGCCTGCCCCCAAGTGCAGAAAAATTGTGATAGCCCCGTAGGACAAATCGGCGCTCCGCTGGATTTGTCTCACGGGGCCCTTGCAGGGGGCTACCGGCTGCCGCCGGAGGGCACCCACAGGCCACACTGCGCCCCCGACACTGCATGTGTTCGTGTCGGGGGCTTGGTGGCGCTGTGAGCGCCTAAACGGGCCCAGTCGGGCCCAACACTGCGCGCACTCGTGTTGGGCCCTTTGTGGGCATTGGGGCACCGACCGCGCCCGCCCCGGGCGCTAGTGGTGCAGGGGTGATCCTGGCGGGGCGATGGAGCTTGCCACCGACCACATTCGGTCACCCCAGGACCTGTACGACAACCAGTAAATGTGTTGTTGTCGCAGATCTGCCACAATTTGTGTTGAAACTGTCACGTAATGTTGAGAAAAGCGATGAAAAATCTCGAGAATGTTCATCAGATTTGGGCTGCTTGCTGTCTCGCTACCATTACGGCAATGGCATAGTCTGCATTTGAACAACGTATGTGAAGTGGAGTGACTTACACATATTCGAGCTTTGAGTCACGAAGTGCAGGGATAGGTTTCTCCAACTCGCCAGTCAATCGTGCGTATGATTCCCAAACCTTAAGTTTGATTAGTGCATCATCGTGGTTCGCATATTGAAATGCAGACAATTCTTCTTTGACCTTATTAAAATCGCACTTTTCAAACGCATTCCATGCGGGGGCCCATTTGGACAACTTCCACATATTCGATAGTGAATCTGTGAGATTGTACCGTTCTAGTATTTTATAATATTTCTCCTGGGTTTCATGGAGATCATCTCCCGGTGAATACTTGCCCCATTGGTACATCGAACGGAGAATGAGTTGTGAGCGGGTATCAATATCTTTGACGCTAGGGAGGAGGGGTTCCTTCTTTGCTACAAGAAGATCCGAGTAGTCGTCTCGAATGAAGAAATTCCCGTTCTCGTCTATGTCTCCAGATGGCCCTAGGTCATCACTGAACACCGCTGGGGGCGTCGGTTTTGGTGGCGCTGAAGGTAGTTGCTCTATTGGCTTTGGAGCATCGGCTTTAGCACTCGCTGTGGCGCCCTCCGTCGGGTCTGCAGGCCTCTCAGTGGCTACTGGTGCCTCGGGGGCCTGCTGTGTCTCTTGGGGCTCTTCTACGACCTCTGCCTCAATGATTTCGGGGTCTTCTGCGGTGTTGCCTTGGGCCTCCAGACTGAATGTGGCATAGAAGTCCTCCGGTGCCACACGTGGTGTCATGCGCTCCCGGACCAAATCATCCGCTGCAATAAGCTCTTTAAGCTGTTCGTGCTGGATGCGCTCCGCGCTGGCTTTGATGACCTCATTGTTGGGGTAGAGGCGCGCCGTCTCCATCATCTGTCGCAAGTTTTGCCGGACGCGATTTCCAGCGCGGAAGCCTGACCCCGGAGCATCATCGCCTAGGGCCTCTTCGAGGATGGAAACCTTGAAACTGTCGGTGTCGACCTCAACCAGAATCGGGAAGGTGCGCCCAAGCTCCCGGCTTGCATCGTCCTGGCCCTTGATCACTTGGGTAAACTCTTCGAGCAGCTGTGCTTTGAACTGCTCTATCGGCATTTCGCTCATCACTACACACGTATCGTGTAGAAACGCTGTTTCGCCCTGTGAGGTCTTGACAAACCGCGCGTTATCGAACTGATCTGGTTGCCGCTTGAAGAAGCTGACCAGCTGCTCGCTGCCACCGAGTGCGTGCTTGATGGCGCCTAGGGTGAAACCTTCCCGTTGGGTTCCACGCTCCACACCGCGCAGCATCACCAGCCGCTCACCCTCGTACCGGCTTAGAGCCTCCAAGGTGTCCTTTTCGAACTCCTTCTTCCTCTCCCAGTACTTACCGTAGTCGGGGATACGGAAGTCGAAGACCTCTTGCTCGCTGCCAGCCAGCACTTGTGCTGCAGCTTTGCAGAAGGGTGCCGCGTCGAAGCTGTCTTCAACCTGCAGGTAGAACACGAGGCGATACGAAGGTGGGCGCTGCTTAACAAGGTAGGCATGTCGCGCATTCCGCAGGCGCTTTGCATCTGCCTTGGCGCCGAGCTGCAGCGCCTCCTTGGGCATGATCTCACCTCGGACCACTCGCGTATAGGGGTCATTGGGGAGCCTTTGTGGCGTGTTGGGCTTGCCCATAAGCTTGTACCGCTCATAGCCCGTTTCCCAATCCCACCCTGGCGAAGTTACAAGATCTTCACGAGGGTAGGGCTCCTTGTTCGCATGCTGCGGTGCATCGTGCAGCATGTACTCGATAGCAGGGTAGAAGTGCTTTTCTGCACCAGCGTGCTTCCAGACCTTCTCCTCGGGCACGCCAAAAATCTCCGCCCATTGCGAGCGAGTGCGTGCGGCTTTGGAGCGATGCAACATTACAACCAAGTGAATGTGTGCCTCTGGCGTACCAGGCTTGTGGACTATGAAGACGTAACGGTCCGCGCCTATTTGATCTAGCGCACGTTGTACAGCCTCTACACTCCACAGCTGTTGTCCAGTAGCCGGGTTTGTCAGGTACTGCATTATCGATACGCATCGAGACGTTTTGGTGTTCCAGTAGTGTTTGTTCGCCATGTGCACAATATACACTTTTCGGCAGAAATACACAATGAGTCGAAAAGTGTATCTGGAAAAGTGTATATCGCAGTGTATCGGCAGCGTATCTAGTTGTACTGCTCGGGGACGTTGATCAATCGTGAGAACGGCGGCTGGTTGTCGCAGGCCGTGTGCGGGCGGTGCTGGTTGTACTGGTGCAGCCAATCCGGCAGGGCGTCGCGTCGTTCTTGCTCGCTGGTGTAGCAGCGGGCGTAGGCCCACCCGTCGGCCATGGTCCGGTGGAAGCGCTCTACCTTGCCGTTGGTCTGCGGCCGGTACGGACGCGTCCGCTTCGGGGTGATCGAGAGGGCCTCGCAGGTGTCCCGCCACAGGTGCGAGCGATAGGCGCCACCGTTGTCGGACAGCACCCGCTCCACGGCGACGCCGCGATCGGCAAACCACGCCACAGCCCGATGCAGGACCCCGACCGCGGTGACGGCGGTCTCGTCGTCGTGGACCTCGGTGTACGCGACGCGGGAGTGGTCGTCAATGACGGTGTGCACGAACGCGTACCCGAGCCTGGGGTTGTGCCACTTGCTCTTCGGCTTACCCGGTGTCGCCGTTCGGTTGTGGTCGCCCTGGCGGCGGCCGACGTAGCGCCAGCCGCCGCCGTCGGGGATGTTCCCGAGCTTCTTCACGTCCACGTGGACCAGGGAGCCGGGGTGGGGGTGTTCGTACCGGCGGATCGGTTCGCCAGTCTCGCGGTCCATGTAGGAGAGCCGGTTCAGTCGGGCACCGGCCAAGATGCGGTGGACGGTCGAGGGCGCGATGCCGAGTCGGGCGGCGAGCTGCACGGGGCCCTCACGCAGCCGTATCCGCAGGCTGACGCACCGCTTCGTCGTCGCCTTGTCCGTCTTGTTCGGTGAGGTCTTCGGCCGGGACGAGCGATCCTGCATCGACTCGCCGGCGCGATAGCGGTCGACCCACCTCTTCACGGTCGGCCAGGAGACCTGGAAGCGGGCGGCGACTTCGCTGATGGGCCAACCGTCGTCGACGACGAGCTGGGCCACCTTGAGCCGGTGGCGAGGTGTCAGGGTGGCGTTGGCGTGCATCACTCCTCACCTGCTGCGACGGGCGTCGTCCGCGGCGTTCGGAGTTGCCCCAGGACTGCAAGGAGGATCGTCGTGGCGAGCGGCACGAGTCCGGCGGCGATGAACAAGCTGGCAGCGGCGATGTGTCGGCTGAGGAGTCCGGTGAGTGCGATGGACAGTGGCATGAAGGCGATGGAGATGAAGAAGTCGAGGCTGGCGACTCGGCCGAGCATCTCCAGCGGTACGTGTTCCTGCAGGACCGTGCCCCAGATGACCATCCCGACTCCGATCGACGCACCGTAGACCGCCAGTCCGGCGCTGATGATCCACGGATTGTTGGTGAGTGCGGGGATGGCCAGTGGAAGGCAGCCGAGTGCCCATGCGCCGACCATTACGGGCAGGAAGTGTGAGGGGGTGGGCCATGAGCCGGCGACGAGGGAACCCACCAGGCCGCCGACGCCCAGAACTCCGAGGACGACTCCGTACACAGCCGGACCGTTGTCATGGGTCGAGCGTATGACCGCGGGCAGGAGAACTTCCAGCGGACCGGTCACGGCCAGGCCCATGGCGGCCGCCAACAGCACGCTGGAGCGAACCCAGCGCGTGCGGGCGACGTAGCCGAACCCGTCGAGCAGGTCCCGCAGCGCAGAGGTGGCCGGAGCTTCGGCGTCGGTCTCGGCTGAGCAAGGGGCAGGAAGCCGCAGGGCGGCGATCAGGGCGAGTCCGAGCGCGCCGGCGATGAGGTACCCGCCCGCGGCGGGCATGCTGGCACCGATGACCGCTCCGACGGCGGCGGGCGCAATTGCCTGTCCGACCAACGGGCGGGCGGCGCCTTCGAGGCCGTTGACGGCCATTAAGTCGTCGCCGTCCACCAGGACTGGCACCAGCGCCGTGTAGGCGGGGAAGAAGAATGCGGTTGAAGTGCCAATGATGAACGCGGAGACCGCGAGCATCCAGAAGGTGACAATGTCGAGGATTGCTGCCGTGGACGTCGCGGTCGCGATGGTGAGGTTCAGGGTGAGCACGCTCACGATGACGGACTTATTGGGGAACCGGTCTGCGATTACGCCAGCTGGGAGGGATCCTGCAAGCAGGCCAATGCCGCTCCAGACTACGACACCCGACAGGGCGGCTGGCGTGGCGCCCAGGTCGAGGGTCTGCATGGCAAGGTAGAGGGCCCAGGCACCCTGGGCGAAGATGGTCAGCACCATCGCTGCGAACAGCTGACGGTACGTGGGGATGGTCAAGGGGTGAAGCGGGTTCATGGCATGTCCTTCAGGTCAAGGTTCAGGTGGGGCCAGTCGGCCAGGTCGTGGAGCATCTGACGGTCATGCGTGGCAACGATCACCGCGCAGGAGGTCTGCAGCAGCTCGGTGGTGATGTCGTCGACGAGGCTCGATGACAGATGGTTGGTGGGCTCGTCCAGGAGCAGCAGGTCTGGATCCTGGGCCAGACACATGGCCAGGTGGAGACGGCGTTGCTGTCCTTGCGACAAGCGCCCCACCGGCGTGCCGGTTGCGGAGGCTTCGAGCAGCCCGAGCGAGCCGAGGGACGGCGCCTGAGCTCGACGGCCTAGCTTCGCCAGGTAGGCCTCATAGACCTCGTGTGCGGGGCTGGAGCGGTCCCAGTCGGGGACCTCTTGGGACAGCAGAGCGATGCGCGCTCTCGGATTAACTCGCACATGTCCCGTGGTGGGGGCCAGCCGCCCTGCGAGAAGTGCCAACAGGGTGGATTTTCCCGCGCCGTTCGGTCCGGTGACCACCAACCGGTCACCGCCGTTCACGTCGACCGAAACCGGAGCGTCCAATCGGCCCTTCACAGTAACCTGGGTGGCGTTCATGATGCTCTGTCCGGCACGGGTTGCCGAGGCGGGCCACGCAAGACGCAGTGGCGGCGCCGGGACGCCGATTTCATGACTTTTCAGGTCTTCGATACGTCGGTTGAAGGCTTGGACCACTCCAGCAGCGCGTGTGGCACGTTGGTGCTTGCCTGTGCCCTTTTCAGGTCTCCATCCACCCTGGGACAGGCGGGAGCGTGCGTCGGCGGCGGCGCGGGTCAGTTCCTGATGCCGGGCGACCTGGGCGGCATGGTCTTGCTCCCAGGCGGCCCGTTCTCGTTGCCGCCCTTCGATCCAGCCCTCGTAACCGCCCGCGTAGGTGCGCGGAAGGCCATCGCGGGTCGGGTCGAGGTCCAGGAAGCTGGTCGCCACGTCGCGCAGCAGGGCGCGGTCGTGGCTGACTAAGGCCAGGCCACCGGGGTGGTCCCGCAGGCGCTCAGTCAGGAAGGACAGCCCTGCAGCGTCCAGGTGGTTGGTGGGCTCGTCCAGCAGCAACAGGTCAGGGGTCGATCCGAGGGCGACCGCCAGCCGTACCCGGTACCGCTGGCCGACCGACAAGGTCGACAGGACCCGATCGCGGTCGCTACAGGCGTTCAGGCCCGCCAGGGCGATGTCAACACGGCGGTCTGCATCCCAGGCGTCCAGCCGCGTGGCCGCCTCGAGTGCGGCGGAATAAGCGTCGGCCGCGTCATCGCCCGCGGCCAGCGCCGCGGTAGCCACGTCGAGGGCCTGCAGAGCGGCCCTGGATGGGGCGGTCGCCTCGGCAATGAGGTCACCGACCGTGCGATCGCCCTCGGTGGCCATGTCCTGCTTGACCAGGACGAGGGAACCCACCCGGGTCACCACTCCCGAGTCGGGTTTCAAGATCCCCGCCAGTATATGGAGCAAGGTGGTCTTGCCCCGGCCGTTGTCGCCGACGATCGCCAGTCGCGACCCGGTGGAGACGGTGACGTCAGTCCCACTCAGCAGCGGCCTGTCGCCGAGTGTCAGGTGGAGTGATTCAGCGCGGATGTGTGCAGCGGGCCCTTGGGATGTCCCGATCCAGGCACATGATCGTAAAGGTTCTGTGGTTGGCATTGCGTACTTTCAGCTCGTCATGGAGCCGGGCACCACGAAGCGGCCGCCCGGCAGATGGCCAGGACGGCAGACGAGAGGTCATAAGGGGTCCCGCCGCCGTCAGCGGACGGAACGCAGCTTCATCGAGGCGATGCCTGAGTACATGCGGCCGAGGATACAGAGCCCGGGCGATGCCACGCAAGTCAACTAACGTCCCCGGTCAGTACATCTAGTGCTCTGCCGGTTGCGTTTGTAATACACAAATACACATTGATGTGTATGTGAGGACGCAAATGTGTATTTGTGTATCCGCCCGCACTGGCGCAGTGTGGGCCAGCTCGCAGGGGTAAAATGTGCTGCAAGCTGGCCCAATGGCGCCCTTGGGTACCGATACCGGGGGAACAACGTGCGCCGGGGTGATGCTCAAACAGAAGCCGAACATGGCATTGGAAAGCGAACAGCATCCGACTGGCGCGTACACATTCAAAAGTGTATCGGGTGTATACCAAGGAAGTGTATGACCCGCGGGCGCGCGCACGCACGTATATTTATGCTGGTAAATTGACATGTACTTGTGTGTTCGTTTTTCCGCAGGTACACAAATACACTTTTTGCACACATATAGAGCAGTAGTAACTTTAGAAAAGTTTTGAAAAAAAGTGCGAACGGGCGAACACGGCCTATTTTTGCCACTATTTTCCCAGCTCACGTCACCTTTGTGGCTGTTCGGGCCAAAAACCCGTGAAAACGAACGTCTAGCAACACGCCTGGTCAGGGAGGGGATATGTGTTCGTCCGATTCTCGCGAAAAACCGCACACCTTCCGATGTGGGTTCGCGACACGAGTACACCCCCAGTGCGATCAATTCTCACTGGGGGTGTGTTACTTCACTGCGTGCATCTCGCCGTGCGAGGGCGCTGCCCTTGCAGGACTCGCTGCAACAGTGCGCGCTGCTCGCGGTTGAGCGGTGGTGCATCTTTTGCGACGCCCTCTGCCCATCTAGCAACCGCAGCAGCCTCATCATCGGGCTTACGTGTCATCACTTTATCCAAATTCTCAAGCGGAACTAGGCGTGATGAGGACCTAGTTCCTTTCACGTATGCAGAGCGGAGCGTAAGGCCGACTCTGCCTGAACAGATTTCGCCGGTGGCAATCACCGACAACTGTCTCCTAGCACCATGGCTTTGTGAAAAGAATTGATGACGGCACAGAGTTTACGCTGGTTATCAACATCTGTCTATACGCACCTAGGCTAAACACAATGTCTGGGGCGAATATCGGCATTGTGGCCACCTTTGCCACGGTGGCGGCGGCTGCGATAGGCGCGGGGCTGCGCGGCAGGATCGCCGCCTCCGCGGTTGCGCTTTTGGTCTACGCCGCGCTGGTGGGGCCAGAGCCGAGCGTGCTGCGCGCCTCGGTGTCCGGCCTTGTTGGGCTGGTCGCCGTGCTTGCCTCCCGGCAGGCCGAGCCCATCCACGCGCTGTGCCTGTCCGTCGTCGGGTTGGTGCTGGTGGATTCAGACCTTGCGGTGCACTACGGGTTCGCCCTGTCGGTGGCGGCGACGGCGGGCATCATGGCGCTCTACCCGCTGCTGTACCGCGCGCTGGCGGTGACCGCCTGGCCGGACATCCTGGTGCGGGCACTGGCCGTGGCGGTGGCGGCGGACCTGGCCACCATGCCGATTGTGGCGCTGATGGCGGGCAGAGTCTCGCTGGTCTCTGTCGGCGCCAACGTGTTCGTAGCGCCCGTGGTCGGGCCTGTGACGGTGCTCGGCCTCGTCGCCGCTGTGTGCTCGCTATTGCCCGGCGGTCTAGAAGGGCCGGTGCTGTGGTGCGTGGAGCCGATGGCGTGGTGGGTGCACACGGTCGCACGCATCGGCGCGGGACTGCCCGGTGCGACGGTGTCGGCGACCCCGCTTGCGGCCTTGGTGGCCTACGGGTGGGTGCTCGCCGGGTTTTTGGCGGGCCACCCCCGCGCCACCGCATGCGCAGCGGCCGCCTGCCTGGTGGTCTTCGCTACACCTGAGAAACCCGCGCCTGTGGACCCGGCCGGGCTGCGCGCCCACGTGGTGGACACCATCGATGCGGTGGAGCCGGTGCCGGAGTGGGCCCAGATCGTCGTCGTTGTGGAAGGCGGCCCACCGCGCGGCCGCCCAGTAGCCACGCGGGAGGGTATCCCCGTCATCTTTCCCAACGATGAAACAGAAGGTGCCTGACACGGTGGAACGGCAGTCTGTGCGGCAGCGGTGCAGGACGTAAGATGACGCGCATGCTCAACCCCGTGCACTTGGTGCTCGGCGAGGACGATTTCCTCGCCGAGCGCGCAACCAAAGCCATCGTCGCCCAAGCCGGCGAGGGCGTGGAGGTGACCACCCTGCGCGCCGGCGACGTCTCCGAGGGTGAGATCGCGATGGCCACCAGCCCGTCGCTGTTCGCGGAGGACCGCGTAGTGGTGGTCAAGCACGCGGAACTTGCCGGCAAGGAACCCACCGAGATCCTCCTGCAGGCGTGTGTGAACCCCGCGCCGGGCATCACGCTGATCGTCGAGCACACCGGCGGCGGACGCCAAAAGGCGATGGTGAAGAAGTTCGCCAAGGTCGCCGAGGTGCACAAGGCTGATGCGCTGAAAGACAACGAACGCCGCTCCTGGCTGATGGAGGAGTTCCGCAGCCACGGTGTGCGCCCCACCCCGGACGTGGCCGCCGCGGTGCTGGAATCGGTCGGCTCGGACCTGCGCGAGCTCGCCTCCGCCGTCAGCCAGCTGGTCAGCGACACCGAGGGCGAGCTCACGGTCGAGTCCGTGCGCGCCTACTACGTGGGCGTTGCTGAGGTCGCCGGTTTCGACATCGCGGACCAGGCAGTGGCGGGACGCGCGGACCGGGCGCTCGCCTCGACGCGCCGCGCGCTGCAGCTGGGCACCAGCCCGGTGTCCATCGCGGCGGCGCTCGCGCGCAAGGTCGGCGACATCGCCAAACTGCACGGCGTGCGTGGCAACCCGGACCAGCTGGCGCGCACCGTGGGCATGCATCCGTACGTGGCGAAAAAGACCATGCAGGTGGCGCGCCAGTGGAGCGGGGACGCGGTCTCGCACGCGGTGATCATCGTCTCCGATTTGGACGCCGAGGTGAAAGGCCAAGGCGGCGACCCGGAGTTTGCCCTCGAAAACGCGGTGCGACGCATCGCTGAGCTGGCATGATCGCGCCGGGCGATCTCGCGGTCATCGTCGGGCTCAACCTGGTCGGCGCTGCCGCCCCGGGCCCGGACATGGTCCTGCTCATGCGCACGGCGACCCGCTCGCGAAAGCACGCCTGGGCGACCAACCTGGGCATCCACACCGGGGCTGCCCTGTGGTTCACGCTCACCGTCGTCGGCGCGGCGGCGCTGCTGCACGCGGTGCCGCAGGCCGTCGCCGCCATACAGGTCGTCGGTGGTGCGGCGCTGATCTGGATGGGCCAGCACAACCTGCGCGGCGGGTTGCACGACAGGCACGATCCACCTGCGGACCTGGATGAAGCGGTGCAGCGGTTGGGCTCGGTGCAAGCTGCCTATCGACGAGGCGTGGCCACCAACCTGGCCAACCCCAAAATCGTGGTCGCGCTGACCGCCATGATCGCGCCGCTTTTGCCCGCGAACCCATCACTGACAACCGCGGTGATTGTCATCGCCGCGCTCTGGCTCAGCTCATTCGCCCTGTTCGGGGCGGTCGCGCAGATCACCTCGGCAGAACGGGTGCGCCGGAAGTTCCTCCGCGCCGGGCCGTACATCGACATTGCCGCGGGCGCGTTTTTCATGGTGGTCGGCGCCGTGCTCATCGCCCGCGGGCTGGTCGGCGTGGTCTAGAGGTAGCGGCGCAAAAACTGTGCCGTCCGGTGCGTCGCGCTAGGCGAGTCGAACCAGGTGTGGCCGCCGCCCTCGACGCGCTCGATGCGCACAGGTGCGGAGCAGAGCTCGAAGTCGAAGGTGGTGATGCTGCCGGAGCGCGATGTTGATGCCACCATGGTGCAATCGTTTTTGCGGGCGAAGGTGCGCGCCACGTTCTCCACGGACTCGAAAGGCGCGCCGTGGCGGAAACCGCCGTTGTAGCCCACCACGCCGTCGTTGGTGCCGTGCATGATCATCATCGGTACCTCGCCGCTCGTGCAGCCGGCGACGGTGGGGGAGTAGAACGCGCCCGCCACCGATGCCACGCCGCGTACCGTCTCCGGGGCGTGGCAGGCCAGCGCGGCGACCATGCCGCCGCCGTTGGACAGACCCACGGCGACTGTGCGGGAGGTGTCGGCGTGGTAGCGCGAGGCAACGTCGTCAAGTACGGCTTTTGTGTACGCGACATCCTCGTCGATGCTGGTGTCCGCGTACGGCGCGCCGCCCCACGCATTGTCCACGCCCTGGCCGTAGACCACGATCGCGTCCGGGAACTGGCTTTCCAGGTTGGAGTAGTCGTGCATGTTGCGCGAGGTGTGGTGCCAGCCGCCGAAGCCTAGCACCACCGGGTAGGACTTCTCCGCGTCGAAGCCGCGCGGCAGCACCACGTCGTAGGTGCGGGTGCGCCCATCAACCTGCAGCGAGTGGGTGTGCTCGCGCGAAGGCGAGGTGACCTTGCCGTTTTTCACCATCGGAATCGCGATAGCGATGCTGGCCAACAACGCCGCCAGCACCCCGAGCGCGCGCACCTGCTCCGGGTCCACGCCCGGAGCGTAGCGGGCCAATAGCGCCTCAAACTCGGGGGAGGAACTTAGCTGCTGCGCCTCGGCCGGCGCGACCGGCAACGACAGCGATAGGGAGGTGGCAAGCGCAGCTGCGAGCGCGCGGCGTGAGTGTTTCACAGCGGGTACATCGATTCTTGGTTCAAAGGGGTTTACACACGAAACGCCCCGTGCACCGGTTAAACGATGCACGGGGCGAAACACGATGGAATTAGTCCATCTTGTTCAGGGCGCGAGCCATGTTGGACTTCTTGTTCGCCGCGGAGTTGCGGTGGAATACGCCCTTGGTCACAGCCTTGTCCAGCTTGCGGGAAGCCACGCGCAGCTGCGCCTCAGCGGCAGCCTTGTCGCCGGACTCCACAGCCTCGCGGAACTTGCGGATCTCCGTGCGGGTGGCGGAGCGGACGGACTTGTTGCGCTGACGACGCTTCTCGTTGGTGAGAACGCGCTTCTTCTGCTGCTTGATGTTAGCCATTATGAAATACCTCTTGGTTTCTCAATCGAACACGGATGTCGTCGCCCCAGCCGGGTAAAAACGCGCACTGCTTTGGCTATGAACGCGAACCCAAGGTCCTGCCCGCGTAGCAGCACGCACCCGAAAGTGGCCGGAGACGGTCAACTTGAGCAGGATAACAGCCCGTCTCTACCGGGACAAACTGGCCTTAGAGCCACTGGAAGCGCTCGCGCAGCGTGTTCGCCACACGCTCGAAGCGACGCTGCGGCACGGTTGTGCCGCGCCGGTGCACGTCGGCCTCCGGCACAACGAGGGTCTTGTCCAAGCGCACCCAGCAGGGTTGGCCGGATGCGTCCCAGTCGCCGGGGCCGATCTCAAACCAGCGGTCGTCTTCCGCGTGGCCTGCTTCCGGGGAGATCAGCAGGCCCAAGATGTCGCTGTGCTCCCGGCCCACCACCAGCATCGAGCGCTCTTTCGGCGGGTGCGACGGCACGGTCACCCACACCACCTCGCCGGGTTCGGCGCCGCCATCCATGTCGGGGGCGTAGTAGACGTTGCGGGGCACCGAGCCGGTGGGGCGCACGTCCATGCGCGAGGCGCGCTTGCGGCGCATCTCAATCTGGTTGGCCACCCGGTCGTGCAGCAGAGCCAGACCCTGGTCGAGCGATGCCGTGCGGGGTCGCGCACTTTTGCGCTTAAATCGCTCGAACGCCACGTTGGCACCTCCACATTGCAGTTATCTGCAACCTTAAGCTGTCTCGCCTGCTGGGACAAGGGGTTTCTGCTGATCGGCTGAAACTCCTTTGAGCGCCCACAGCAGCAGGATGGTGCACACGATGGTCATCAGGGCGGCCCCGAGCATCTGCTGCCACCCGATCTCCGTGGCGTTCGGGTCGAGCATGTCCACCGCGCCGGAGCAGAAGAACACGGTGTTGCCGACGGCGTGCAGCGCGATCCCGGCCTCAAGCCCGCCGGTGCGCCACGTCAGCACCGCGGTGCACACGGCGAATACGGCGATATCGATCAGCCCGATCCAGTTGTAGGTGTGGCTGGCCACAAACAGCACGCCCGGTAGCGCGTAGGCGAGCCACGCCGGCGCGCGCCACTGCCCGAGGATCTGCGGCAGCGCGCCACGGAAGACGTACTCCTCGGCCGCGGACTGCAGCGGCACGGCGATCAACAGGGCCGCGATCAGGGTCAACCGGAACGGGTTGAAGGTGGTATCGGCGGCGGCGCCCCGGAGGACGTCGATAAGCAAAGATACTGCGTACACCGCACCCACCACAGCGAGCGAGCGCCCCAGCACACCCCACCGCAGCCGCAACGCGGTGCTGTGCAGCGCACGCGGGCGGCGGCCGGCGATAAGTGCTGCGAGAAACGGCGCCGGCAGGATCGCGGCGATGAGCAGCACCTGGACCAGCGGGGTAAGCGGATCCGTCGTGCCCGCCAGCAGGTCAAGATAGTTCCGCCCGCTCAGGCCCGCCGCCAGCCCGAGGAGCATCGCGGAGATAGCCACGAAGGCGATGACCAACCCCACCAGCACGAGAAGTTCAATCAGCGCCCGCCACCACGCGGCGGGTCGGGTGCGATCAGTGAGTCCGAGACGGTGATAAGGCATGGTGCATACCGTAGCGCGGGGTGACGCAAAGTAGGATGTGGCAACTATGGCCGCCAAATCGACAAATTTTGCAGAGGAAACGTTCACGGATCCCGCCCGGATCCGCAACTTCTGCATCATCGCGCACATCGACCACGGCAAGTCCACGCTGGCAGACCGCATCTTGCAGCTGTCCAACGTCGTCGCCGAGCGCGAGATGCGCGACCAGTACCTCGACAACATGGACATCGAGCGCGAACGCGGCATCACCATCAAGGCGCAAAACGTGCGCCTGCCGTGGGTGCCCAAGACCGGCGATCACGTCGGCGAGCAGATGGTGCTGCAGATGATCGACACCCCGGGCCACGTCGACTTCTCCTACGAGGTCGCCCGCAGCTTGGACGCCTGCGAGGGGGCAATTTTGCTTGTCGACGCAGCCCAGGGCATCGAGGCACAAACCCTGGCCAACCTGTACATGGCCATCGACAACGACCTCGAGATCATCCCGGTTTTGAACAAGATCGACCTGCCGGCGGCGGACCCGGAGAAATACGCCCTGGAGATCGCCAACATCATCGGCTGCGAGCCGGAGGATGTGCTGCGCGTCTCCGGCAAAACCGGCGAGGGCGTGCCGGAGCTGCTGGACCGCGTGGTGGATCTCATCCCGGCGCCGACGTCCCCGGCGGGCGCGGCAGCGCCTGACGCCGACGCGCCGGCCCGCGCGCTGATTTTCGACTCGGTGTACGACACCTACCGCGGCGTGGTCACCTACATCCGCATGATGGACGGCACGCTCGAGCCGAACCAGAAGGTGCTGATGATGAACACCGGCAAGACGCTCGAGATCCTCGAGATCGGCGTTGTCTCGCCCACGATGAAAAAGACCAAGGGGCTAGGCCCCGGCGAGGTGGGCTACCTCATCACCGGTGTGAAAGACGTGCGCGACACCCGCGTCGGCGACACCGTCACCTGGGCTTCCAAGGGTGCTGAGGAACCGCTCGAGGGCTTCGAAGAGGTCAAGCCCATGGTGTACTCGGGCCTGTTCCCGGTCAGCCAGGAGGACTTTCCCACGCTGCGCGAGAGCCTGGAGAAGCTGCAGCTTAACGACGCCTCCCTGACATGGGAGCCGGAAACCTCCGTCGCGCTGGGCTTCGGCTTCCGCTGCGGATTTTTGGGCCTGTTGCACATGGAGATCACCCGCACCCGCCTAGAGCGCGAGTTCGACCTGGACCTGATCTCCACCGCGCCTTCCGTGACCTACCGCGTGGTCTCCGAGGACGGCACCGAGCAGCTCGTGCACAACCCCTCGGACTGGCCCAGCGGCAAGACCCCCGAGGTCTACGAGCCGATCGTGAACATGACCATCATCGTGCCCCAGGAGTTCGTCGGCTCCACTATGGAGCTGTGCCAGTCCAAGCGCGGACAGATGAAGAACATGGAGTACCTCTCCGAGGACCGCGTGGAGCTGCGCTACATCATGCCGCTCGGCGAGATCATCTTCGACTTCTTCGACATGCTGAAATCCCGCACCAAAGGCTACGCCTCGCTCAACTACGAGGAGGCCGGCGAGCAGCTCGCCGACCTGGTCAAGGTGGACATCCTGCTCCAAGGCGAGCCGGTGGACGCCTTCTCCGCCATCGTGCACAAGGACTCGGCGCAGTGGTACGGCAATAAGATGACCAAAAAGCTCAAAGAGCTCATCCCGCGCCAACAGTTCGAGGTTCCGGTTCAGGCCGCCATCGGCTCGAAGATCATCGCCCGCGAAAACATCCGCGCGCTGCGCAAGGACGTGCTGTCCAAGTGCTACGGTGGCGATATCTCCCGCAAACGCAAGCTGCTGGAGAAGCAGAAGGCCGGTAAGAAGCGCATGAAGAACATCGGCTCCGTCACCGTGCCGCAGGAGGCGTTCGTGGCGGCGCTGTCCACCGAAGGCGAGGAGTAGCTACTCCTCCACGAAGCGGAGGTGGCGTCCCTGCTTCGTGGCCTTCCTGAACACCGCCTGCAGAGCCCACACCAGCGCGAACATCAGCACGAAGATGATCAGCCCCATGCCGAGGTTGCCCCACAGGCCCTCCCAGCCGGCGGCCTGGGCCCAGTCCGGGGCACCGATTGCCGCGGCGACGAAACCCAAAATCAGGTTCATCGCTTCGGATCGTTTCGCCTCCGCCTCGGCGATTTCGCCGGAGACCTGCTCGAACTGGGTGCGGATCACGCCTTGGCGGGACTTGACCTTGGTGTCGAAATCGTCGCGTAGCTGGTCAAAACCGGTGGCGCGCTGCAGCCCTTTGAGCACGCGGGTGTCGATGTCGCGGCCCGGCACGCGCCTAAACCACAGCTTGTCGCGGATCTCAATGTGGTCCAGCTGCAGCTTCTCCAGACGCTCCAGGTCCGACTGCAACGCTTGGCGTTGCACCTGCTCGGTACCGGCGGCGCCATCTGCGCGGCTGGTGTGCGCCGCGGAGTCGCCGATGATCTTCAGCGACTTGCGCAGGTGCGTCTCGCCCGCCTGGGCGCGCATCTGCAGCATCACTAGGTCCACGAACCGGGTGTTGGCCAAAGACCAGTAGCGCATGCCTTCGCGGCTGGCGGATTTGCTGCGCACCAGGCCCACGCCGGACTCGGAGGTCATCACGGTCCAGGACGACAGCTTCGCCGCCACGAACCCGCTTAGCGCCTCGGGTGTTTGCAGTGGCACCTGCTCGGGGTAGGAGTCCGCCCCGGTGAGGATCTGCCAGGCCCATTGCTCGTGCCACTTCCAGGTGCTGTCTGGGTCGTCGAGCACCAACGGAGCGTCGATACGCGAAGGCACCGAGCCGTTGTTGCCCTCGCTCAAGGTTTCCAGCACCGACTTCGGCTTCGCGGGGTTGGGGATGGCCATGGCCACGCGCTGCGGGGCGGGCAACGTGAATGTGCTCGAGCACTCGCCTTCGCAGGTGGCCACGAGCCCGCCGCTGGTGGACAGCTTCATCGAGGTCTCGCGTCCGAGCGCGGAATCGATTTCGCGCACGGCGATGTTGACGAACTTGGTCAGGGCGAACAGCTGCGGCGGGCTGTAGTCGTAGTCGCCGGCGCGGTCGTAGAACTGCACCGAGTTGCGCGGCTTGGTCAGCGCGGCGCTCAAGAATCCTAGCGTGGCCGAAGAGAGGTTCTCCGCCACAACGTTGAGCACCAAAAACTCGCTGACCACGTGCGCCGGCTCCGGCACTTTGGCGGCCAGGTTGGTCAGGTGCAGGTCGTGGAACTGCAGCACCTCCGCCGACATGAGACGCAACGTCGCGGTGCCGTGGCTTCCGCGCGTGCCGCGCACCTGGTCCTCCCACGCCACCTGGTGGTCGTAGTTAACCAGCTCGAAGGCGGTTTCGTTGGGGACTTCGTCGAAGGCGAAGTGGTGCGCGGCGATCGCCGGGTCCCAGCCGGTATCAGCCAGGTCCTTCTCTTCGGTGGTGGTGGCGTTTGCTTGGCGACGCCTCCGGTTTTCCCCCACCACGTTTTCCAGCTCCGAGTGGTCGAACACCTCCCGGTTCGCGTGCGGGCGGTTATCCACGGTGCGCTTCACGTCCGCATCGACGGAGCCTGCGCCCACGGCGTCGTGCATCGGCTCCAAGAACCGGTTGCGCGCGTCGTTGTAGTAGGGCCGGCCGCCTTCAACGATGATGTCGCCGTAGTAGCCCTCGCGCTCGTCGGGTTTGCGGAAGACGCCGCGCGAATGGTCCCACATGGGGTTTTCAATGGTGCGAAGGCCTTTGTCGCGGCCGTAGGCCCAGCCGTGTGCGCCGAGGTCGAACGGTTTTCCGTCCGCAGTGAGGCTTGCGGCTTCCGGGATGGGAAGCACCAGAGAAAAGGACGCTAACCGCCACTCCGGTAGCATCGTTGCACTGAACGATTCCGGGACGAGGAAATCGTGTCCGATGTCCTGGTAAGAACGCACTTTCATAGTTGGAGGGTATCCCATGGGCTCCACCGTTTTCTTGCCGGATGTCGCCGTGCGCGAGCACGAGGTTGAGGTGCCGGTGAGCCGAGAGGATGCGTCGCTAGGCAATATCAGCGTCTTTTGCCGCGAGCTTTCTACCGACGACTCCCTGCCGGCCATCGCGTATTTCCAGGGTGGTCCCGGCAAGCCCGGCCCCCGGATGCTGATGGAGTGGATTCCGGAGGCGCTGAAGCGCTACCGCGTGTTTTTGATGGACGAGCGCGGAACGGGGCGCTCCCACAAGATCGACCGCACCACGCCCGAGCGCATCACCGCGGACATGCTCGCGCACCTGCGCCCGCCGGATGTGGCCGCCGACGCCGAGGCGATGCGACAGCATTTGGGCCTTGAGCAGTGGGACCTGTTGGGCAATTCCTTCGGTGCGGCGTGCGCGAGCTCGTACCTGTCCTACTTCCCGTCAGGCTTGCGCCGCGTGCATCTGGCGGGCGCGGTGCCGGAGTCGGAGATGGACGTCGACGCGTTCAACCGCCTGACGTTCCAATTGCTTGCGCAGAGGCAGCAGCAGCTTTTCCGCGCGATTCCGTGGATGAAAGACAGAGTCGAAGAGGTCGCCGACCACCTGGACAACCACGACGAGCGAATGCCCACCGGGGAGCGCCTGTCCGCAACCAGGATGAAGATGGCCGGCGTGCTGCTGGGCGAGGACGACGACTTCGCCCAGCTGGCCAACCTGTTCGAGGCACCGTTTACCACCCGCGGCGGGGAGAAGCGCCTGCGCGGAGATTTCCTGGCGCAGCTCGGCAGGATCATTTCGCTGGAGACCATGCCGCTGTGGGCCGTGATCCACGAGACCGTGATGGCGCGGCCGGGCCACGCGGTGAACTGGTCCGCGGACCGCATCTGGCGCGAGGAGTTCTATGATCTGCCCCTGCTTGGCAACCACTTCTTCCGCACCCACTTCGCCGAAGACCCGGCGCTGACCCCCTTCTACGAGGCGGTGGACCAGGTGCATCACCGCACGGACTTAAAGGCGCAGGCGCAGGACATGTCCGCAAACACGGTTCCGGCCGCGGCGATCCTGTACGAAAAGGACGTGTTCATCCCGTACGAGCTGACCATCCAATCCGCCCGCAAGACCCCGAACTTGCAGGTGTGGACGCACTCCGAATGGTTCCACGACGGCATCTGGGCGCACGGCGCCGAAGTTGCCCGCGGCCTGTTTGAACGGCTCGACTGATGCGCGAGATCGAAATCGCCCGCGGCGGATTCACCGTCTTCGCCCGCGTGCTGGGCGAGACCCAGGCCCCGGCGCATGGCTGGGGTCTGAACCCGAGGCCCAAAACTGCGGTCTAGATCTCAGGCAGGTCGTCTCCCACAGACGGGTAGGACGGCTGCGCGCCGGGCCGGGTGACTGAGAACGCGCCGACGCGGCAGGCGAACGCCGCGGCGTCGGCCATACTGTCGCCCTCGAGGATGCGGTGGCAGAACGCGCCCGCGAACGAGTCGCCCGCGCCGACGGTGTCCACCGCCTCCACCTTGGGCGAGTCGATGTGGGTGAGCTCCTCGGCGGTGGCCACCAGCGCGCCCGCGGAGCCCAAGGTGAGCACCACGGAGGCGAACCCGGCGTCCAGCAGGCGCCGCGCCAGCTCCTCTGGCGTGCCCGCGCCGTCGAGTCCGAGCTGCTCCAGGATCAGGCCAGCTTCGTGCTCGTTGGCCATGAGGGGATCGGCCGCAAGCAGCGCCTGCTGCTGCACGTCGACGACGGGCGCGAGGTTGACCACCACGCGCCCCCGCGCCAACTCCACGGCGCGCGCAAACCCGTCGGCGGGGATCTCGCCTTGCAGCAGCACCAGCTCGGCGGTCTCCACGGCGTCTGCGTGGCTGTCTACGAATGCCGCGTCCACCAGCGCGTTCGCCCCCGGCACCACGAGCACGGTGTTCTCGCCGTTGGCCGCAACGGTGATCACGGCCAGGCCGGTGACTTCCTCAACTTCTTCGACGTGGCGCAGATCCACCCCGGCCTCGCGAAGGATCGCGGTGGCGGGGTCGGCGTTGGCGTCGGTGCCGGTCGCGCCGACGAGCGCGACCGGGGTGCCCAGCTTCGCCGCGGCGACGGCCTGGTTCGCGCCCTTGCCGCCGGCGGTAATCCCGCCGCCTGCGCCCAGTAGGGTCTCGCCCGGTGTGGGGTGGCGTTCGACGTTGACGGTCAGGTCGGCGTTGATGGATCCGACGACGCACATACTCATGGGCGCTAACTTACAGCACCCAGTTACAGCACAGCGTCGAGTAGCTCGCGCGTGTACGGGTGCTGTGGCGCCGCCCAAATCTGCTCGGTCGCGCCACGTTCCACGATGCGCCCGTGCCGCATCACCGCCACGGTGGGGCACAGCTCGCGGGCGACTTTCAGGTCGTGGGTGACAAAGATGAGCGTGTGCTTGCCGACGGTATCGCGCAGCAGGTCCAGCACCTGGTCTTGGATGGTGGCGTCGAGGGCGGAGACGGGCTCGTCGGCAAGCAAAATGCTCGGGCGTGGTGCCGCGGCGCGCGCGATCGAGATGCGCTGGCGCTGCCCGCCCGAAAACTGCCGTGGCGTGCGGTCGCCGGTGCCTTCGAGCCCCACGCGCGCGAGCACTTCGTCGGCGCGGGCGGCATCGACGCCTGCCTCGCGTATCGACGTCCTCACGGCCATCCGCGGATCCAGCGACGAGTACGGGTCCTGGAAAACCATCTGCACGTCGCCTTGCACGCGCACGGTGCCAGCGGTCGGTTCGCGCAGGCCCGCGATGAGGTGCAAAAGCGACGTTTTGCCGGAGCCGGACCCGCCGACGATGGCGAGGCGCTCGCCGGCGCGCACGGTGAGGTCCACGTCGTTGACAGCGAGGGTGTGCCCGCGCCGCAACGAGACCCCGTCGAGTGTGACCACCGGCTCGCCGAGCGAGGCGGGCTCGGCGGGCGGGCCGGGCACCGCCGCCGCGGTAAGTGCCTGGGCGTAGTCGGAGTCCGGCGCCATCATGCGCCCGCCTTTGAACACGAGCACCCGGTCGGTCATGCGGCGCACCACGGCGAGGTCGTGGGAGATGAACAACAGCGCCATGCCGCGCTCGCGCACGAGGCGGTCCAAAAGCTCCAGGATTTCCGCCTGCACGATGGCGTCTAAGGCGGTGGTGGGTTCGTCGCAGATCAGCACGTCCGGGTTTTTGCTCAGCGCCAACGCGATAAGCACGCGCTGGCGCTGCCCGCCGGACAGCTCGTGCGGGTAGGCGTTCGGGCGGTCCACGCCGACCTCGCGCAATGCCTCAGGGGAGACGAGTGCGCCGATCTTTTTCAGCGGGTCCAGCGCCGTCATCGGCTCCTGGAACACCATCGCGACCTTTGTGCCGCGCACGCGCCGGCGCATCCGGTCCGGGGTGCCCACCATCTCGGTGCCGTCGACGGTGACGGAGCCTTCCGCCGGCAGGTCGCTCAGTCCCATGATGGAAAGCGCTGTGACGGACTTGCCGGAGCCGGACTCGCCGATGATGCCGACGCGTTCGCCCGGCGCGACCGAGAAGGTGATGTCGTCGAGGATGCCGGGGATGGAAAGGTGGTTAACGTCGATCATCAGCGTTTCCCAAAAGGTTGAAGCCCAGCACGGTCAGGGCGATTGCGGCTCCGGGCCACAGCGCCAGGTGCGGGGAGGTGGCCAGGTACGGCTGGGAGGCCTGCAGCATGCGGCCCCAGGAGGCGTACGGTGCCGGCGCGCCGAGGCCGAGGAACGACAGGCCGGCCTCCGCCAGGATGGCTAGGGCGACGGCGACGGAGACCTGGGTGAGCACGAGCGGCCAGATGTTCGGCAGCACGTGCCGCCACGCGATCGCAGGGCCGGAAACCTTGGCGATGCGCGCGGCCAGGATGTAGTCGCGCTGCATCACCTGCATAGTCCCGGCGCGCGCCACGCGCACAAAGGCGGGGATGCCGGCGATGCCGATGGCCAGCACCACAATCCAGATGGAGGCGCCGAACACGGCGGTGAACACAATCGCTAAAAGCAGCGCGGGGAAGGCCAAAAGCAGGTCGGCACCGGCCATGACCACCCGTGAGGCGCCGCGGCGCATGCCGGCCCAAATCCCCAGCGGCACGCCGATCAGCCCGGACAGCCCGACGGCGCCCACGGCCACCGTCAGCGTCAGCCGCGCGCCGTCCATCACGCGCGATGCGATGTCGCGCCCGAACTGGTCGGTGCCCATCCAGTGCGCCGGGGAAGACCCTTGCAAACGCGCGACAACTTCGGTCTGCAGCGGGTCGTAGGGCATCCACACAAGCGAGACCACGGCCGCCAGGGCGACTAGCGCGACGATTATCGCGCCTGCTTTGCGCTGCCAGCTCATGCCTGCCTCCGAATCCGCGGGTCCACCACCGCGTACGTCAGGTCCACGATCAGGTTCACCACCAGGGTGAACGCCACGATGACCATCATCACGGTCTGCACGGTGGCCAGGTCGCGGTTGCCTACTGCGTCGAGAAGCATGGTGCCCAAACCGGGGATCGTGAACACCCGCTCGATCACCACAGCGCCCACCACCAGCGACGCCAGCTGCACGCCGACGACCGTGATCACCGGCAGCGCGGCGTTTCGCAGCGCCGAGGTGAAAAGCACATTGCCTATCGACGCACCAAGGGACCTGCCCGTCCTCACATAATCCGCGCTCATCTCCTCACGTACGGACGTGGCGACATACCGCGTGAGGATCGAGGCCTGCACCAGCGCGAGCGAGGCCACCGGCAGCACCGCATGCGCAGGTGTGCCCCAGCCGTTGGCGGGCAGCCAGCCCAGCCGCACTGAAAACAGGGCGACAAGGGCGATGCCGACCAGAAACGACGGCACGATGATGCCCACCTGCGACAGCGCGCCGACGAGCACGCCGTCAGGGGAGTGGGTGCGCCGCGCCAGGTACACACCCACCGGCACCGCCACGGCAAGGGAGACCGCCATGGCCACAAGGGTGAGTGTCAGCGAGACCCCGGCGCGCTCGAGCACCGTGTCGGTGATGTCTTTGCCCGAGGCCATGGAGATGCCGAAGTCGCCGGTGAGCAGACCGGAAACCCAGTCGAAGTACTGCACCGGCAGCGGCTGATCCAGTCCGAGGCGCGCCGACAGCTCCGCGACGGCCTCTTCGGTGGCCGAGACACCCAGCGCCACGCGCGCCGGGTCGCCGGGTACCGCGCGCAGCAGTGCGAAAATGACCACGCTGGCGGCCGCGAGCAGCAGGACGAAGCGCAGGATGTGTTTGCCGATGGTGCGGATCATTTCTCCACCTCGTTCAGCGGCAGCGAGTCGGTGACCACGTTCGGATCCAGGCCGGAGACCCCGGGGGCGTAGAGCACGATGTTCGGCGCGTTGGTCAGGGTCAGCGCCGCGGCGTCGTCCATGATCTGCTCCACCGCCCCGGCCATGTCGCCGGCGGCGATGCGCTCGCGCACCACCGCGTTGTCGTAGCCCAGGTAGTACTCCGGGTTGCCAAACAGCATGGGCACGTCGCGCGGCTCCACGTGGGACACCAGCGAGGCCTGGTAGTTGTGGCCCTTGAGCACCTGGTTCAACCAGACTGCGGGGAACTCGACGGTCTCGAGGCGCACGCGGAAGCCGACGTCGTGAAGCTGCGAGTACAATAGCTCGCTCGCCTCTTGCGCGTAGGGGCGGTTGGGGACGGTGATGGTGATCTCCGGAGTGCGCCCGGCGAGCAGCTCGCGGGCTTTGTCCGGGTCGAAGGGGTAGAAGTCGCGGCCCGGGTACCAGGGGTCCGTCGGCGGCACGGGCGCGCCTCCGGTGTCGGTGCCTAGGCCGTTGTAGACCACCTCGTTGACCGCCGCCCGGTCCACCGCGTAGGCCACGGCGCGGCGCACGTCTGGGTCGTCGAAAGGCGCGCGGGTGTTGTTCATGGAAAGCAGCACCTCGCCGTTGGTGGTGCCGACCCCGACGCGGATGTTCTCCGGCAGGGTGTCGATCAGTTGCGGCGCCTGCATGCCCCACACCACGTCCGCATCGCCCACTCGCAGGGCGTTGACGGCGGAGACCGGGTCGTCGAAGTAGCGGATCAGCCCGTCGCGCGCGACGTCGCCGCCCCAGTAATCCTCGCGCGCGTCGAACTCGATGGCCTCGCCCACATCGAAGCGTTTCACGGTGTACGGCCCGGTGCCCAGGGGAGCGGTCGCAAGCTTCTCGACGCCTGCCGGTGTCATCATCGCCCCCGTCAGGGTGCCCATGGACCACAGCCAGGCATCTTCGGCAGCCTCGCCGCCTTCGACGGCCACACGCAGTGTGTGCTCGTCTACCACCTCGACGTGTGTGACCGGATCCATTTGGGCCTTCAGCCCGTTGGTCCACTCGTTTTGCACGTAGTGGATGGAAAACGCCGCGTCGTCGGCAGTAAACGGTGTGCCGTCTGCAAACGTCACACCGTCGCGCAGGTGGAATGTAAATACGCCGCCGTCTCGCTCGACGCGCTCGGCGAGGTGGGGCACCGGGGTGCCGGAGGCGTCGATACGCACCAGCGTTTCGTACACGTTGCCCACCAGCGCCTGGGGCGCGGCCGCGCCGCCGGTGGTGGTGAAGTCCAACCCCGCAGGGGCCGCCGACGCCGCCACCACCACGTTGTCGCGCGGTGCGGAATCACCGCACGCGGCTAACGGGAGGGCCAAGGCGGCCGCGGCCACCAGAGTCCTTGGATGCATGAGGGAAAGGTTAGTGGATCTCGGATTCAGTCTGGAACCAGATCGGGGAGGAGTGCCCGCGCACGTTGTTCAGGCCGAAGGAGAGATTGTCCACGCGGAAGATGTGTTCGGCGGCTTCGAGCACGTCGCCGTTGTGGGTCAGCGCCTTGATCTTCACACGCAGCACCGGCGCATTTTCGGCAATGCCCAGCTTGGAGGCGGTATCCGCGTCCGCCTGCTCGATGGTGAAGGCGCGTGAGATGTTGTTGAAGTCGGCGCTCGCGCGGATGAGCTCGCGGTGGATTGACTGTTCGGACGTGTCCACCGTTTCGATGACCTCTGCCAGCGACGGCAAAAATGCCATCCGCTCAATCACCGCCGGCTCACCGTCGGCGCGGCGCACGCGGCGGACCACGAAGACCTCGTCGCCCGGGTTAATGCCCATGTGCTCCGCCAATTCCTCACTGGCGGTGTCCATGCCGAACTGCTCCATGTCCTCGCTGGGGTCTTTGCCCATGCGAAACAGCCAGGAGGTGTTGGACAAAATCTCCTCGAACGTCTCGGTGCGCGTGCTGGACAGCACCAACGAGCGGCGGCCGCGGCCGGAGGACAACAGCCCCTCGGCGCGCAATGTGGCCACCGCCTGGCGCACCGGCCCGCGGGAGGTGTTGAACTGCTCGCACAGCTCGACTTCGCTGGGCAGCGACTCGCCGGCCGGAATGTGGCCTGCGAAGATCTCGTCGCGCAGGTAGTCCGCGATCTCTTCGTGCTGCTGCGGGCGGCGAAGTGGGCCGGTGGGCAGTTGCGCCATGGGCGGAATCACGTCCTTTTTAGACAACCGGGAATGTAACGACACTTGATACTAAACCAGCCACAGCGTAACTCCTAGTAGTTGGAGGTCTGTCCCACAAACCCCGGGGTGTTCCGCCGGTTAGCCCCAGGCTTCGGCGAGGATTTCCATGGACCGGCTCACCTCGTCGTGGCTGCCGGACTGCAGGGAGATCATCAGCTCGTCGGCCTGGGCGGCTTCCCGGAACGCCTCCAGGTACTCGGCGACCTGCTCGCCGGTGCCCTCGGCGGTGTAGCGCAGCATGTCGATGATCTGGCGGCCCTGGTAGGAGTTGACCACGGTGTCCAGCTGGTCATCGGAAAGCTGCTTGCCCTGCCGGCCCATAAACGCGCGCACGCGGTTGCGGTGCACCACCTTCGTCTGACGCTTCGCGTCCTCTTCGGTCTCGGCGGCGGTGACGTTGACCGCCGCAATGCAGTACGGCTCCGGGTGGCGCTCGGACGGCTGGTAGTTGTCGCGGTAGTAGGCGGTGGCCTGCTCCAGGTGCTGCGGGGCGAAGTGGGAGGCGAACGCGTACGGCAGACCCAGCTGCGCGGCCAGGGAGGCGCCGAACATGGACGAGCCCAAGATGATCAGCGGCACGTTGGTGTTAAAACCCGGCATCGCGGTCACACCGGGAAGCGGCGAGGTGTTGGACAGCCACGCCTGCAGCTCCTGGACGTCCTGCGGGAAGTTCTCGGCTGCGCGGGGGTCCCGGCGCAGCGCCCGGCCCAGGGTCTGCTGGTCGGTGCCCGGCGCGCGGCCGAGACCCAGATCGATGCGGCCGGGGTAAAGCTCCTCCAGCATGCCGAACTGCTCGGCGATCACGTACGGGGAGTGGTTCGGCAACATCACGCCGCCGGCGCCGAGGCGGATGCGGCTGGTTTTCGCGCCGATGTGGCTGATCAGCACCGCCGGTGACGAGGAGACGATGCTGGACATGTTGTGGTGCTCCGCGTACCAGATGCGCGAATACCCCAAAGCCTCCGCCTGCTGGGCGAAGGCCACGGAGCGCTGCGTCGCTTCGCCGACGGATTCGCCGGGGTAGCGGGTGCAGAAATCAATGAGAGAAAGTGGGGCGTTCATGCGCCCCACCGTACTAGTCCTTGGCTTGCAGGACGGGGACAGCGTCGCCCTCCGCGGACAGGTCTTCGCCCTCGACGGACTCCATGGTGCCCGGGATCATGGCGGGCTTGGGGCGGGCGAAGTCCACGACAAGGCCGATGGCGAAGGCGACGAGGACCGGCACAACCCAGCCGAGCCCGGCGTCGAACATCGGCGCCCACTGCACAATCGGGGTCAGGGCATCTGCGCCCCACTCCAGCGAGATCAACGTCTCGATGGCGGACCACACCACGGCCGTCCACAGCGGCAGGAAGAACGCCCAGCTGAAGCGGGTGCGGCCGCGGAAGGCCGGCTCGATGAGCGTCAACGCGATCAAGGTGATCGCCGGCGGGTAAAGGAAGCCGATCACCGGCGCGGCAATGGCCATCACGAACTCCAGGCCCTGGGTGGCGATCACCATGGAGGCAACCGCGAAGATCACGGCCCAGAGGCGGTAGGAGCCTGCGAACTGCTCGGAGAAGTACTCGCCGGTTGCGGTGATCAGGCCCACCGCAGTGGTCAGGCAGGCCAGTAGCACGATGGCGGAGAACACGGCCTGGCCAGCACCGCCCATGGTCAGGTTGGCGGCCTCAGCCAGCAGCCCGGCACCGTTGTCGAACTCGCTGGCGTTCGGCATGACGCGGCCGATCAGCCCCAAGCCGATGTAGACCAGGCCCAGCATCAGGCCGGCGCCCACACCGGCGGTGATGGTGCCGTTGACAAGCTGCTTGCCCTCGCTGAAGCCGCGGTGGCGCAGGGTGGAAATGACCACGATGGAAAACGCCAGTGCGGCGATGGAATCCATGGTGAGGTAGCCCTCGAGCAAGCCGGCGGACAGCGGGCCGTCGTCGTACGGCTCGTTCGGCGCGGCCGGTTCGGCGCTCCAGCGGAACGCGGACACCGAGATCATCACGGCCAACAGCACTAGAAGTGCCGGGGTGAGGAATTTGCCCAGTTTTTCCATGATGGTGGTGGGGTTCCAGCTCAGCGCCAGGGCAACGCCGAAAAACACCACGTTGAACACGGCGGAGGCCGCGAAGGATTCGAGGCCGAACAGCGGGGTGATCGCCGTTTCAAAGGAGACGGCGCCGGTGCGCGGCAGCGCGTAAAACGCGCCGATGGACAGGTACGCCAGCACCGGGAAGACTACGCCGAAGATGGAGCCGGCGCGCTGCGCCAGGTCGCGGAGGTTCGAGCCGGACAGCGCGATGGCGATCACGGCCAGCACCGGAAGCAGGGAAGCGGTGGCGAGGAAGCCGATGAGCGCCGGCCAGAAGTTGTCGCCGGCTTCCACGGCCAGCATGGGCGGGAAGATGAGGTTGCCCGCGCCGAAGAACATCGAAAACAGCGCGAGGCTGGTGACAACGATCGCGCTGGCGGAGCGCTGCGAGCCACCTTCAGGCTGTGACACCACTGTGGAGCCCATGGTTGGTCCTCTCTAATTGGGTTGAAGTTCCCTAGAGTCTAAACCATCCGACCGCTAGATGGGAATAAGGTTTCATAAAGTGAAACGCTAAAGCTTTGCGACGGCTCCGCCAATCCGCCGCACCGCCTCTTCGAGGATCTCCGGGGAGGTGGCGAAGTTCATCCGCGCGCGGTGCTCGCCGCCGGGGCCGAAGTCCATTCCCTCGTTCATGGCCACCTTGGCGTGGCGGCGCAGCCACGCGGCAGGTTTTTCGTCGACAAGCTTGGTGTTCTTGAAATTCAAAAACATCAGGTAGGTCGCCGCCGGCACCTCAATCTCGATGCCCGGCACCGCCTTCGGCAGGTTTTCTACCAGCCAGTCGCGGTTGGCCTTGAGCTGGGCGATCTCCTCGTCCAAGAACTCGCGGCCGTGGTCGTAGCAGGCCTCCGCCGCGACGATGCCCAGGGTGCCCACGCCGTCCTTGGCCACGCCCGACATCGCGTTCCAGGTTTGGGCGTCCTCGTCGTTGGGGAAGATCATCTGCGCGCACTTCAGCCCCGCGACGTTCCACGCCTTGGAGGTGGCGGTGACCGTGATGCACACGTCCGGGTTGTTCGCCGCGGCGCAGACGTGGGTGACGTCGTAGACCAGCGGGGCGTGGATCTCGTCCACGATCACCCGGGCGTTGTACTTGCGCGCCAGCGCGCAGACCTCGTCGAGCTGCTCCTCGGTGAACACGTAGCCGCCCGGGTTGAACGGGTTGGTCACGATGATGCTGCCCGCGCCGTTGGCAAACGCGGCCTCGACCTCGGCCAGGTTGAGGCCGCCGGCGGAGCCGACGTCGACACGCTTGCGCCCCGCGACCTCCGCAACATCCAAAAACGGGAAGTAGGCGGGAACCGGGACCACCACATCGCCCTCGGTGAAGTACTGGATGGCCAGCATTACGCCGTGCACCACGTCCGCGACCGGGAAAATCTTCTCCGCGTCCGGGCGCCAGCCGTAACGGTCCGCGTAGAAGCCGGCGACCGCCTCGCCCAGCCGGTGCGCGTGCGGGGCGGGCGTGTAGCCGAACATCTCGCGCTCGGCCGCATCCACGATCGCCTGCTTCACAGCGGGCGCGGTGGGAAAATCGCTCTCCGCGATAAACAACGGCAGCACGTCAGGGTTGAACTGCGTCCACTTCCTCGTGCCGCGGGCTTGCAGGGTGTGAAGGTCGGGGAATTGCATGGGGCCCACGGTAGCCATCATCGCTCTTGACATGCTTGGAGGTCCACACGGCGAACACCGCGGCGGCGAGCAGCGTCCACCACACCACGGACGACATGACCCAGTCGCCGATGACCCGGTCGCGCCCGTCGATCGTGTCCATGTTCTTGAACTGCGAATGCGGCACGAACACGGTGGAAAGCCCCAGGTAGACAAGGGTGGTCAGCAGCGCGGGGATGTCGCGGCGGCGCCACGCGAACTCGCCGATGATGAACACGCCCGGCAGCATCCACGCCCACGCGTACGGCGGGGCCCAGGAGGATGCGGTGAGTGCCACCAGTGCGAGGCTGAGTGCCGCCATCGGTGCCTCGCCGCGCTGAATAAAAACGCGGGCGGCGTAGATCAGCGCGCCGCCGGCGGCAAGGACCGCGAGCACCCAGAGCGCGCTCGCGCCGTCTGCGTCCGTGAACCGCTGGGCCGCGCCGAACAGCGTGAGGTTCTGTGCCTGGGAAAGGTCGTAGCGCTCGCCGATGTGCAGCACGTAGTCGGTGAAATACGCGGCTGTCATGCCCGGGCGCGCCACCGCACCGAGCGCGGTGAAGGACGCGAACGCGCCCGCCATCCAGCCGAGCGCCCGGTAGTCCTTGCGGAAGAGGAAATACAGCGCGAAGACCGCAGGCCGCAGGGTAAACGCCGCGGCGATGCCGGTGAGCAGGCCTTCAGGCACCCAGCGCTGCCACTGCCCGGGGCGGGTCCACCACAGGTCCGTCGCCACGAACGCCACGGCGAAGATAGTCAGCTCGCCGTAGTAGAAGTTGAACCGCACCGGGTCCAGCCACAGCACCGCCGCCAGCAGCACCGTCGCGCACGCGACCGGCGACGGCCACCGGAACCGCTTGAACAGCAGGTAGATGATCCACCACACCGCCAGCGTGCCCGCGATGGTGTGCAACGCCTCCCACGTGCCCATCTCGCCGGCGCCGAGCAGCTTGCCAAACAGCATGGTCACCGGGGGATGCAGGAAGTAGTCTTGCCGCCCGTCGGGGTAGCTAAACGCCACCGAGTAGATGTCTGGCTCGGCGAAGAAACCGTCGCCCGCCCCGCGCAGCATCTGCAGATGCTCCAGCGGGTGGAACACGCCCTCGTAGGCCGACAGCATCGGCGATTCCATCTTGCGCCACCACGCCGTGGCAAAGGTACTCAGCACCGCGTAGGCCACCAGCGGCGGAAAGGCCACGAACTGGGTAAAACGCAGGGGCTTTTGCCTATCGACGAGCACGAAGCCCCGCGCCTGCACCCACATCACAAACACCACCAGAATCGCCCACACGACCAGGCTGGACTGCGCCAAGTCGCGCACGGTGTACGAGTCCGGCGTGGTGGCCATCGGGTTCAGGATCTGCTTGTGCGGGATGAAGATCGTGGAGATGGTCAAATACACCGCCACCAGAAACGGCGGCCACGGGTTGGCGTTGCGGATGCCGCCGACGGCCATGACGATGCACAGCGGAACCACCCACACGTAGTGGTGCTGCCAGGTAATCGGGGCGACGAGCAGCGACAGCAGCGCGACGCATAGCACCGCCGCCTCGTTGGCGCGCGCGGCGAGCAGGCTGCGCAGCGCCAAAAGCGCAAGGGCGAGGATGCCGGCGAACATGATCGCGGTGAAGTACGTCTGCGCGTCTGCCGGCACGAAGCGGGCGACCAGGCCGCGGGCGGACTGGTTGTGCGCGCGGTTCAGTCCCAGCACACCGGACATCTGCCCGATCTGGGTGGTGAAGTAGTACCCCAGCGCCGCCGGTTTCACCGCACCCGCAACCCCCAGCGACATCACGCCGGTGAGAAACGTCGCGGCCAGCGCTTTCCAGTTGCGGGTAAAGATGAAGTACAGCCCGAACAGGGCCGGCGTCATCTTCACCGCGGCGGCGACGCCGGTGAGCACGCCCGTGGGCAGGTACTTACGCTTCGGCGAGTCCCACCACAGGTCCGTGAGCACCAGCGCCATGAGCACGATGTTGACCTGGCCGTGGTGGAAGGTGTTGTGGATCGGGTCGATCCAGAACGCGAGCGGCAGCGCCACCAGCGCCCACTTGCCGGCATCGTCGATGCGGCACCTGCGCAGCGTGAGCGTGATTACCCACCAGAGTGCCGCCAGCGACACCAGCGAAAACAACACCAGGCCCACCGTCTCCCCGAACAGCGTCAGCGGGGAAAAGAACAGCAGCGACGACGGCGGGTAGGAGTACGGCAGCTCTCCCGCCGTGCCGGTGTTGATCAGGGACTCGTAAACGTTCGGGCTGTCCCAGAACGCTTTCGCGCCGCGGTAGTAGACCAAAAAATCCTCTACATCGCGCCGGTCCGTGGTGTAGAAGGGCACGTAACTGTGCTGGTACCAGCCCACCAGCAAGCTGGCCAGGCACAGGATGAGCGCCACCGCCATCATCGGCACCGAAAGGATGAGTTTTCGCACAGATGGGCATATTAGGGGGTAAGCGCCCCGTCCGCGGGCAAGTGCCTACTCCCCGCCGTCGACGTGGAACCCGAACGCCTTGAGGCGCTTCCGGTCCGCGGCGGAGGACGACGCGGTCAGGCGCAACAGCTCGGAGTAGATGCCGCCGGAGACGGCCAGTTCGGAAGGCGAGCCGATTTCGTCGACGTGGCCGTCGCGAAGTGTGATGATCGTGTCCACCCCAGCGATGGTGGACAAACGGTGCGCGATCATGATGGTGGTGCGGCCCTCCATCAGCTGGTCCAGGCCGGCCTGCACGGCGCGCTCGGCCTTGGTGTCCAGGGCGGAGGTGGCCTCGTCCAGGATCAGAATCGGCGCGTCTTTGAGCATTGCGCGCGCGACGGCCACGCGCTGGCGCTGCCCGCCGGAAAGCCGCAGGCCGCGCTCGCCGATGACGGTGTCGTAGCCGTCGGTGAACTTCATGATGAACTCGTGCGCGTTGGCCCGCTTCGCCACCTCCACAACCTCCTCGAGCGTGGCGTCCGGCTTGCCGTAGGCGATGTTTTCAAACACCGAGCCGGAAAACAGCGCGGCCTCCTGGAACACCACGCCGGTGGTGGCACGCAGTTTTTCGACGTCCAGCTCGGACAGCTCCTCGCCGCACACGCGCAGCCGGCCGCGGGTGATGGGGTAGAGCCCCAAAAGCAGGTTCACAATGGTGGACTTGCCGCCGCCGGATTCGCCAACGAGCGCGATGGTTTCGCCCTCGTGGGCGGCGAAGTTGACGTCGTGAAGCACCGGCTCGCCCTCCATGTACTCGAAGGTGACGTCCTCGAAAGCGATGACCGGCTCGCGCACCTGCAAAGGAGCCTGCTGCTTAGCGACGACCTCCGGCATGTCCGACGCCTTCGTCGCCTCGACGAGCTGCCGGTTCGCGGTCGGCTCGACCGGCTCGTCCATCACCTTGAAGTAGTCGCGCGAGCCGGCGATGGCGCGCTGCGCGGAATCCACGATCCAGCTCATCATCGTCACCGGCTGGCGCGCCATGGTGACCATCTGGATGAGCATGACCATCTCGCCGACCGTGAAGTGCCCGTCCAGGGTGCGGGTGAACAAGATGAGGTAGATGCCCAGGAAAATCAGGTTCATGGCCACGCCGCGCAGCGTGTCCATGGAGTGCCACCAGCGCGACTGGGGGCGGGTGATGTCCACGGTGTTGGTGTAGTGGCGGCCGAACTTCTCCAGCTCGCGCACCTCGGCGCCGTAGGACTTGGTCACCTTCACCTGGCCCACGACCTCGGCGAAGCGGCCGTTGCCTTCGTCAATGTTGGCGTTTTTGTTCTTCTCAAACACCTGCCAGCGCTTCGACGTCAGCGCGGTGAGCCAGGTGTAGAGCGGGAACAGCAGGGCCAGCAGCACCGTCAGCGGCCAGTAGTAGTAGGCGGTGATGACCAAAATCGCCACCACCTGCATCAGCATGGGCAGGAAATTGTTGGTGAAGGACTGGATGAACTGCGTGACGTTGGCGATTGAGCGGTCCAGCCGGGCGATGATCGTGCCGGTGACCTGGTTGTCGTAGTAGCGCTGCGGCAGCGCCAGCAGCTTGGCAAAGTACCGGGTGGACAGGATCTGGCGGATCCGGGCGACCATCACGTCGCCCAGGTAGCCGGAGACGTTGCGCAGCACTGAGGCCAACGCCTCGGCGGCGAAGAGTGCCACGGCGAGCCAGATGACGGTGCGGGTGGGGTCGGGCAGGGAAGCGTCGCCAAGCTTGGCCACGATGGTGTCCGTCGCCTCCCGAATCAGAAACGGCGAGACCAACCCCAAACCCGCCACCAGCGTCGAGACCGCCACAACGGCGATATAGAACGGCCAGAGGGCGGAAGCGCTGCGGATAACGCGCATCAAAGACTGCATAATTTCGACACCCTACTAGGGCTGTAAAGTGGGGCAGAACTGTCAAAACCACCGCGACAACAGAAGAGGCGCACATGTCCCACCGCACCCGCCGCCCCAAGGCCGCCCTGGCCGCCACAGCCCTGGCAGCCGCCTTGGCGCTTTCTGCCTGCGCGGACGCCGAGATGGGGGAGGACACCGTCAGCTCCACCCAGGTCACCGCCGCCGAGGATGCCCCGCAGGGTCAGGCCGACGACCGCATCGGTGTGCAGCGCAAGCCCTTCGAGGTCAACGAGGCGGAGCCGCTGGTCAGCGACGAAACCACCGGCGAACGGGTGAAGGACCCGGCGATGGAGCTGTCCTACAAGTGGCAGGGCTCTTCCTACGCTCCGAACGGCGGCTCGGTCGTGGTGGTGGCAATCACCAACGAGTCGGACGCCCCGCTGCCGGAGGACGCCCTCGAGCCGAAGCTGCGCTACAACGTCAACTCCACCTCGAACCCGGACATGAAGGACGCGAAGTTCGTCCCCATCGCGGAGGAGGCCGGCGTGGACATCGTGGGCCTGGACCGCCCGCTGGGCCCGGGCGCGACCGTGAACGCGAAGTACCCCTTCGACGTGTCCACCGGCAACCTGTGGGACGCGGAGTTCACCATCGGCAACGTCACCTTCAAGGGCAACCTGAACAACTAGCGGGCAAATTCCGCGATCGCGTGCGGGTCCAGCGCTTCTTCGACGCGCACGGTTGCGAGGTCGGCGAGCTCGGCAGCGTCGTAAGGCTGCGGGCCCATCGGGCCGAAGCACTTTGCGTATCGACGATAGCTCCGCCCAAGCCGCGCCGGCCGATTTTCCGCCAGCTCGTTGAGTTTGGCGCGCGTCAGCGGCGCGGACAGCAGGTAGCGCACGATCCACTTACGTTTCTCGTACGGCGCGCGCGGGAACACCGGATCCGCGGCCCACACGCGGCGGAACTCGCCGGCGTAGTGGTCGCGCCGACACAGCCACAGCGCCACCGCGGCCTCCTCGCCGGCGCCGACGACGGTGACGTTGGTGGGATCACCCCCGAACGCCTCGATGTTTTGCTGGACCCAGCGCAGGGCGAGCTTGACGTCCGCCACACCGCGGAAGTGCCCGATGGCGTCCGCGGCGAAGGGGAGGAAGCCCTCGAAACCTCGGCGGTGGGGCACGTGCACGTGGACGATGCCGTCGCCCGGCTCCACCGGCTGCGAGAGCCACACGATCACGGGACAGTCCGTGCCGGGCCGCGCGCTCGCCGGGGTGCTGATGGCCAGGGCGTTGGGGTTCGGCGCGGTGGCGTCGATAAGCAATCCCTGCTCGACGGGCGCCGGGTCGTCGAAGGGGCGGGTCTCGGCGAGGTACGGGATGGCGTCGAATACGCGTTTGCCGCCGCGGGTGGTGCCCACGATGGTGCCGGCCGCGCATGTGATTTCCGTTTCACCCATGCGGCAGATCGTATCCGCATACACTGACCGCCATGACAAACCCGCTTCTGACCCCCTCGACCCTGCCGTACAACCTGCCGGACTTCGCCGCGATCCGGCTGGAGCACGTGGAGCCGGCGTTTGAAGAGGCACTCAAACGCCACGCCGCCGAAATCGCCGACATCACCACGGCGGCGGAAGCGACGTGGGCGAACACCGTCGAAGCCTTCGAGTTGGCCGGGCAGGACTTGGACCGGGTGATGTCCTGGTTCTTCAACCTGCAGGGCACCGATTCCACCGACGAGTTCGACGCGGTGGCGGACCGCATCGTGCCGAAGCTGTCTGCGCACGTGGACTCGATCTACCAGAACGACGCGCTCTACCAGCGCATTAAGGGCGTCGATGTGCCGGAAGACGCCGAGTCGCGCAGGCTTCACGACGAGCTGCTGCGCCGCTTCACCCGCCGCGGCGCCGACCTGGACGCCGCGGGCAAGTCGCGCCTGCAGGAGATCAACCGGCGCTTGAGCGAGCTGTCCGAGCGCTTCGGCCGCAACCTGCTGGCGGACACGAAGAAGCTCGCGGTGGAGTTCACCCGCGACGAGCTCGCGGGGCTCTCCGAGGGGCAGCTCGCCGCCTACGAGGACGGCGGGCGCTACGTGGTGCCGATCGAGCTGCCCACCACCCAGGCGCTGCAATCGGAGCTCGAAGAGTCTGCCGCGCGTCACAAGCTTTTCGACGCCTCCCGTGCCCGCGGCAAGGACACCAACCCGGACATCGTGCTGGAATCGGTGGCGCTGCGCCAGGAGCGTGCGAAGCTGCTCGGCTTTGACACGCACGCCGACTACGTCATCGCGGAGGAGACCGCCGGCACCGCCGCGGCCGCGCGCCAGCTCATCGCCGACCTGGCGCCGGCGGCGGCCGCGAACGCCGAGGCCGAGTGCAAGCTCGCCGGCGAACTGGCCGGCGAGGAGCTCGGCGGCGCGGACTGGCCGTACTGGCAGGCCAAGCGCCGCGAGGAGGAGCTGGGCATCGACGAGGCGGAGCTGCGCAAGTATTTCCCGCTCGAGCAGGTGCTCACCGACGGCGTGTTCTATGCCGCGAACCTGCTCTACGGCATCACGGTTCAGAAGCGCTCCGACCTCGCCGGCTACCGCGAGGACGTGGACGTCTGGGAGGTCAAGGAAGAAGACGGCACCGGCATCGGGCTGCTGCTCACCGACTACAACGCCCGCCCGTCGAAACGCGGCGGCGCCTGGATGAGCTCGTTTGTGGACCAGTCCCACCTCGCCGGGACGAAGCCGGTTGTGGTCAACGTCATGTCGATCAGCTCCAACCTGCTCACCATCGACGAGGTGACCACCCTGTTCCACGAGTTCGGCCACGCCCTGCACGGCCTGCTTTCCGACGTGCGCTACCCCTCGCACTCCGGCACCAACGTCCCGCGCGACTGGGTGGAGTTTCCCTCCCAGATCAACGAGAACTACGCTTTCGCCCCGGAGATCGCCCGCAACTACGCCCGCCACGTGGACACCGGCGAGGTCATCCCGGCGCCGCTGCTGGAGGCGATGGACGCCTCGCGACAGTTCGGCCAGGGCTTCACCACCGCCGAGTACCTCGCGGCCTCAGCGATCGACCTTGCGTGGCACTCGCTGCCTGGCGACGTCCCTTCGGACATTGACGCCTTCGAAGCAGACGTCCTGCGCGAGCTCGGCCTGGACGTTGAAGGGTTGGAGCCGCGCTACCGCTCCACCTGGTTCAACCACATCTTCGCCGGCGGCTATTCCGCGGGCTACTACTCCTACCTGTGGGCCGAGGCGTTGGACGCGGACGGCTACCAGCTCGTCGCCGAGGAGGGCATCAACCGGGAAACCGGCGCGAAGTTCCGCGAGACGATCCTGTCCAAGGGCTCCTCGCGCGACTACGCGGAGGCATACCGCGCCTTCCGCGGCCGCGACAAGGACACCCGCCCGCTGCTCGAGCGCCGCGGGCTCGCCGGCACCGATGCGTAGCGCCGTGTAGCTGCGCTCGTCTACCGTTTCCGCAGTTTGGTGCTGTACAGTTCTCGGAGTCGAACCACCTTTAAAAGACAAGACAAGGAAAGCTGTATGGCGGACGCAACAGTGCGACGCCCCCGTGCGGGCGCACGCGTCGCCGCGCTCGCCGCGGCGTCCGCGCTGGCAGCTTCTGGTCTCGTCGGTGGGGTGGAGGCGCCGGCGGCGGAGCGTCTCGTGGTCAAGCAAGGCGCCCGCATGTTCGTGGACAACCAGCACAACGACACCCTCACCGCCTGCACAATCGGCTACAACGACCCTGAGCAGCGCCGCAGCTACACCGCGGGCCACTGCGCCGACAACGGCGACTACGCCTGGCAAACCGGCTCGCTGGTCTACCTCGCCGACAGTAAAGGCCGCGAAATGTCCACCCCTGCCGGCATGATCTACCCGGCCGCCGCCTACTACGGCGCCTCCAACGCCAACGACTGGGCCGTGATCTACTGGTTCAACGGCGTGGAAGTCGGCGCAAACCCCTACGGCGGCGAGTACGTGCCCATCCAGGATCTCGAACCCGGCGAGACCCTGTGCTACCACGGCTACGCCTCCCACGGCGGCACCACCGAAGCCTCGTGCGGGCCATTTGTGGGCATGATCGAGAAAACCATCTACTTCGACGCCCCCGGCATGCCGGACTACGGCGACTCCGGCGGGCCGGTTTACGCGCCGGGCCGCGGGCTCGTCGGCGTGATGTCCGGGGCGAACGCGCTCGTGGACGAAAGCGGCGAGGAGATCGTCGGCTTCGAGCGCGCCAGCTCCCTGCAAAGTGGCGCGCTATACGACGACGCCCGCATCGACACCTTCCTCCGCTCCCACCTCGCTGCGACGACAACGCCGCCCTCGCCGAGCAGGAAAACGCCGGCGGCGCCGTCCCCGGTGCACAGCACGGTGGTGACCCCCGTTGCGGAGGTCACCCGCGAGCCGTCGCCCGCCGTGACCTCCGTATCGGGCAACACCATCCACATTGCTGGGCCGACGAAGCGGTCGGTGGTGATCCCGGCCGCGACGTTGCAGGCGCCGATCCCGGTCGGCGCGGCCACGCCGTCGAGTGTGCCGAGTGAGGCGCCCGTCGTCACGCCTGAGGCCCCAGCGGAGGACGAGGCGCAAAGCAGCGAGAACACCGCGGAGGAGACCCGCGACCGCAGCGTTGCCAATGCGCTGCTGATCACCCTCGGCATCGTGGCTGCCGTGGCGGCGCTCGTGCCGGCGATCGGCTACATGATGGGCCTGATCTGATGAGCAGCGTGTTGCTCGGCTGGGTGATGGGTTTAAGCCCCTGGCTGCAGGTCCCGGCGATCCTGGCAATTGCGGCACCGTTGTGCACCGTGGCCGGCTACGCGCTGCTGCGCATCGTCGACGGCGCCGGGCGGGCCGCCGTGCGCCTGTTTTCCCGCCACTAGCCGGCAGCGCTAGGCTTGGGCACCATGGCCAACCCGGAAGAGCTGCGCAAGCAGGATCAGAAGCTGCCCAAGCAGCAGCGCAAGTACCCGCAGTCGCGGGTGACCCAGGTGATGTGGGTGCTCATCGCGCTCGTCGTCGTCGCGGCGCTGGCCGGGGCGCTCTAACGCGCGCTCGCGGCCGCGATGCGCTGAAACAGCGCGACGTCGGGGAGGTCTTCGATGAGGACGGGGGTACCGGAGGCGTCGCAAAGCGGAATGCACCAGTTCGAGTACATCTCGCGGTTGGTGCCCGGCTGGTTTTGAATGCGGGTGTCGCCCACCATGTCCACCAGGTTCGTGCAGGTCATCGCGGACGGGGTAGAGGCGACAAAGCGGGTCAGCCCCTCGACGAGGGTGTCCACGTCGTCGTACTCGCCAAGGTCCCGGTCGAGGAAGTTCACCTCGGCCAGCGGTGTGCCGTTGAACGCCCTCTCCGCCTGGGCGGCGGCGAGCACCTGCGAGATCCACACCGCGTCGGTGGCGTTGAGCTCCTCCAGCGACTCTTTGACCAGCCCGAGCTTGTGGCGCAGCGCGTTGTGCGCGCCCTCCAGGTACCCGGCGGTGGGCGGCAGGTCGTGGGTGCCCACGGCGGTCAGCGCCAGGTTGCGGTACTGCTGCGACGGGCGCGGCGCCTCCGGCGGCACGGACTCGAACCACAGCACGGAGGTGCCGAGGATGCCCTTGTCGCGGAGCACGTCCTGCACCCACGGCTCGAACGTGCCCAGGTCTTCGCCCACCACCACAGCACCCGCGCGCTGCGCCTCCAGCACGAGCACGCCGACCATGGCCTCGAAGTCGTAGTTCATGTACGCGCCGTGCATCGGGGTGTCCATGCGCGGCAGCCAGAACAGGCGGAATAGACCCAGCACGTGGTCGACGCGGATGCCGCCGGAGTGGCGCAGCACCGTGCGCAAAAGGTCGCGCCACGGCCCGTAGCCGGCCTCCGCCAGCTGCTGCGGGTTCCACGGCGGCTGCGACCAGTCCTGACCCTGCTGCGAGTACTGGTCCGGCGGCGCGCCCACCGAGGCGTCGGGAACCAGCACCTCGTGCAACGTCGCCGCATCGGCCCCGCCGGGGTGGATGCCCACCGCCAGGTCCGTCATGATCCCCAGCCGCATCCCGGCCGCCACCGCGCGCTCTTGCGCCGCGCGGCGTTGCTCGTCGGCGATGAACTGCAGCCACATGTGGAACTGCACCAGCTCCTGCGGGTCGCGCCCCGCGTGCTTCGGCGCGCCGTGGTGCTCCGACTCGCTCGCCTGCGCTGCGCACCACTCGGCGAACTGGCGCAGCCCCTCGCCTTCGTCCAGGCAGAACAGCTCGAAGTCCCGCGTGCGCGCCTCGTCCGCCGCCGAGAGGTAAAACAGCGTGCGCAGCGCCGCCAGCTTCGCGGCGAAAATCCGGTCGCGCTCCAACGGCTGCGCGGTGTGGTTCATCGCCTTGAATTCCGCAGCAAGCTTCTCGACGTCCCTCCGGTCCCCCTCGTCCAACAGCCCATACTCCGGCACCTGCTCCACCGCGATGTAGATGGGGTTGATAAACCGGCGGGAGGTGGGCAGATACGGCGAGTCCTCGATCGGCGGGACGGGTTCGGCGGCGTGCACCGGGTTGATCAGCAGGTAGTCCGCGCCCTCGGCCGCCACCGCCTCGGCAATCGCGCCTAGGTCGTTGAAGTCGCCGATGCCCCAGGACTCCAGCGAGCGCACCGAGTACAGCTGCGCCATCACACCCCACACTGGGTCCTGCACAACCTCGGCGGTGGTGGACAAGGTTTCCGGCACCACGATCAGCGGGCAGACCTCGTCCAAGTTGTCGGACTCCAAGTGCAGCTCGTGGTAGCCGGCGGGCAGGTCGCCCGGCACGTGGAACGTGGCCTCGCCCCACACCACACCGTCGGCGGCGGTACACGGTGCCGCCCAGTTCTCGTCCTGGTAGGCGTCGCGCGAGGAGCCGTCTTCCAGCCGGATCCAGCAGTGCGCGTAGTGCCCGTCGTGGACGTGCACGTTGAAGTGCTCCTCCGCGCCCTCGGTGGCTACGACGCACGGCGGCATGGGCCTTGTCGCCCAGAATTCCCGGCGGGCATCGAGGTGGAATTGGAGTTCTTCGTCCGACGGGTCGTCGTGAAGCGAAAGCCCCAAGGCTCGCAGCAGCTTGATAAAGGACTCGGCGGGAGGCTCGGCGACCAGCCCGTTCGAGGCGCGGTAGGACGTGCCGAAACCATAGGACTCGGCGAGGGCGTGCAGCAATTGAGCGTTGGTCACGCCACGCATTGTGCCAAAGCTCAGGCCCGCACGCTGGGGTAGTCTTGGGCACCATGCCTTCAAACGCGCACACCACGGAACTTGGATTCACGCTCAAAGACACGGACACGTGCCTCAGCCGGCTGATTCGCACCTGCGAGCAGAGCCCGCACCTGGTGCTGTACTACCGGCCGCGCAACTACGAGTGGGTCTCGGTCACGGCGGCGGAGTTTTTGGAGGAGGTCTACGAGGTCGCCAAGGGGCTCGTCGCCGCCGGGATCCAGCCGGGGGACCGCGTGGCCATTTTGTCGTCGACGCGCTACGAGTGGTCGCTGGTGGACTTCGCCATCTGGGCCGCCGGCGCCGCCTCGGTGCCGATCTACCCGTCGAGTTCGATGCACCAGATCCAGTGGATCCTGGAGGACTCCGGCGCGAAAATTGCCTTTACCGAAACGCGCGACCACACCCAGCTGATGAGCCCGTTTCTGCTGGACGAGACGGGCAAGCCGAAGTTCGCGGACTCCCCATCAAAGCTCGAGCGCATCTACGAGTTCAACGCCGCGGGCGTGGAGACGCTGAAGTTTGAGGGGCGCGACGTCGAGCAATCGCTTATCGACGAACGCGTCGCCGCCACCCGCCACCAAACCCTCGGCTCCATCGTCTACACCTCCGGCACCACCGGCCGGCCGAAGGGCGTGGAGATTTCCCACGGCAACTGGGCGTACCAGTGCTGGGCGCTTCTGGAAAACGAGATCGGCTCGGTGTCTTTCCCCGGCCAGCGCATGGTGACGTTTTTGCCGCTGGCGCACGTGCTGGCGCGCGCGGTGTCGCTGGCGTGGACGATCTCGGGCGCGACGCAGTCGCACTGGTCCGACACCTCAACGCTGACAATGGAGCTGCAGCGCGTGCGCCCGAACCTGGTCGTGGGCGTGCCACGCGTGTTTGAGAAGGTGCGCGAGGGCGCCTACAACAAGGCCGCCGACGGCTCCGCGATTGGCAAGCGCATGTTCTTGGAGGCCGAGAAGGCCGCCATCGAGTACTCGAAGGCGCTGGACACCGCTGAAGGCCCGTCGCGGCTGCAGAAGGCGAAGCGGGCGGTCTACGACAAGATCGTCTACGGCAAAATCAAGGAGGCCATGGGTGGCTCCGTCTGGTACGGCATCACCGGCGGGTCCGCGATGAGCGCGGATCTGTCGCACTTTTTCCGCGGCATGGGCGTGCCGGTCTACGAGGGCTACGGCCTGACCGAAACGTGCGCGGCGGCGTGCGTGAACAACGCCCACGCCAACAAGATCGGCACGGTGGGCCGGCCGGTCAACGGCTACTCGGTGCGCATCAACGACGACGGCGAGATCGAGTTCAAAGGTCCCGGCGTGTTCCACGAATACTGGGGCAACCCGGCCGCCACCGAGGAGACGCTCACGGACGGCTGGTTCAACACCGGCGACCTCGGCGAGGTGGACGACGACGGCTACGTGTCCATCACCGGCCGCAAGAAGGACCTGATCGTCACCGCCGGCGGCAAGAACATCTCGCCCGGCCCGATGGAGGAGATCATCCGCCAGGACCCGCTGATCGCGAACGCGCTGGTGGTCGGCGACGGCAAGCCGTTCGTCGGCGTGCTGGTCACCCTGGACGAGGAAGAGCTCAAGCGCTGGAAGGCCGACCGCAACATCCCGGCGAACAAGAAGGTCTCCGAGCTCGCCCAGGACCCGGCGCTGCGCGCGGAGGTTCAGGACGCGGTGAACTTGGCCAACGCCACCGTCTCGCGCGCCGAGGCGATTAAGAAGTTCCGCATCTTAGACCGCGACCTGTCCGAGCAGCACGACGAGATGACCCCGACGATGAAGGTCAAGCGCAACGTGGTGTTCCAGCGTTTCCAGGACGACATCGACAAGCTGTATCAGCGCTAGTTCGGCGCGCCTTCCTTCCTACTTTGAGCCTGTGGCATAGCATGCCAATTTGTCACTTCCCACAGGCGTTTCCAAGGAGGGCTTGCGATGCACAAGACTGCCGCCGTGCTGCGGCACCGCGAGCTCACGCAGGAGATTTACAACATCGGCGACGAGGTGGCGGAGTACACCGAGCACCTCGCTGAGGCCATCGCGGATTACGACGGCGAGCTCACCGAAGACTGCCTCGCCGAGTTCGTGGAGATCGTCGACGATGCGCGCCAGGACGCCCGCCGCGTGGTGGCGGAGCTGATCGGTTTGCGCCAGGCGCTGACCTCGGGCCGCGCCGCCGGCCACCTGTCCGCGGGCGCGAAACCGGAGGAGCGCATTCCGGAGCCCGAGCTTCTCGACGCCTCCGGTTTGAACGACCTCTTCCCCCTGAAAGCCCCGTTCTCGGTGCAGACCATGCAGGACGCGCTGACCGGCCGCACTGACTTGGTGGTGCAGCACTTAGGCGAGATCGTGTCCTACTGCCTGGAGCAGACCGACATGGTCGCCCGCGAGCTCGGCGTGGTGTCGCTGCCGCAGATGTACGCCCGTGTCGGCGAGATCGTCGAGGAGGCCGTGGTGGGCTGGGTGGAGACCGTCTGCCTGGACCACCCGGCGTTCGTGCGCACCATGCGCGGGTCCAACCCGCCGGAGTTTTTGGAGGAGCGCGCCCGCATCGACCGGATCGTGGCCAAGGTCGCCGCGAAGCGTTCCCGCCGCGGCGCCTAGCCTTAAGGCCATGGATTCATTCGGCGTTTACGTCCACGTCCCGTTTTGCGCCACGCGCTGCGGGTACTGCGACTTCAACACCTACACCCCAACTGAGGTGGATTCCTCCCACGCCCAGTACTTAGATGCCCTGGAGCGCGAACTCGAGCTCGCCGCCGCGCGCGGTATGCCCCAGGCCGACACCGTGTTCATAGGCGGCGGCACCCCGAGCTTGCTCGGCGCCGACGGGCTCGGGCGCATCCTCACCGCCATCCGCAACACGTTCGGACTCACAGCAAACGCGGAGGTGACCACCGAGTCCAACCCGGAATCCACCAGCCCCGGCTACTTCGCGGGACTGCTGGACGCCGGCTTCACCCGCGTCTCCCTGGGCATGCAGTCCGCCTCTACGCCGGTGCTGCGTGTGCTGGACCGCCAGCACACCCCGGGCCGCGCCGTCGCCGCTGCCCGCGAGGCCCGCGACGCCGGTTTCGCGCACGTGAACCTGGACATGATCTACGGCACGCCCACCGAAACCGACGACGACGTCCGCCGCACTCTCGACGCCATCCTGGCCACGGACGTCGACCACGTCAGCGCGTATTCGCTCATCGTCGAAGACGGCACCGCCATGTCCCGCAAGATCCGCCGCGGCGAATTGCCCGCGCCCAAGGAGGACGTCTACGCGGACCGCTACGAGATCATCGCCGACACGCTCGCCGCCCACGACTATGACTGGTACGAGGTCTCCAACTGGGCGAAGCCGGGCGGGCAGTGTCGCCACAACCTCATCTACTGGCGCAACCAGCAGTGGTGGGGCGCGGGCCCGGGCGCGCACAGCTTCATCGGCGCCGAGCGTTTCTTCAACGTCAAACGCCCCGAAACGTATGCGCAGTTGCTTGCCAGCGCCACGCTGCCCATCCAGGACCGCGAGGCCATCACCGACGAAGAGGCCCACACCGAGGCAGTCATGCTCGGCCTGCGGCTGAAAGAAGGTATCCCGGCAGCTTGGGTCGGGGCGGGGGCACGGGAGGTCGTCGATAGGCATGTGCGCGCGGGGCTGCTGGAGCAAAGCGACAGGCTGCGGCTGACAGATGGCGGCCGGCTGCTTGCAGACGGCATCATCACCGATATCCTGGCAGCCGAGTAAGGAGGCGTTATGGGTACTGCGGACCAGCGGCGCCAAGCGGTGCTGCGCGCGATCGTGGCGGACTACATTGCCAGCCAGGAGCCGGTGGGGTCGAAATCCCTGGTGGAGCGTCACAAGATGGGGGTATCGTCCGCAACGGTGCGCAACGACATGGCGGTGCTGGAGCAGCAGGGCTACATCTCGCAGACCCACGCCTCGTCGGGCCGCATCCCTACCGAGGCCGGCTACCGCGCGTTCGTGGACGCGCTGCACGACGTCAAGCCGTTGAGCGCCGCCGAGCGCCACGCCATTTTGGACTTTTTGGAAAACGGCGTGGATTTGGAGGACGTGCTGCGCCGCTCGGTGCAGCTGCTCGCACAGCTGACCAACCAGGCGGCGGTGGTGCAGCTGCCCACGCTGACCGTCTCGCGCGTGAAGCACTGCGAGGTGGTGGAGCTCACTCCGACGCGGCTGCTGCTCGTGCTGATCACCGACGCGGGGCGTGTGGACCAGCGCAACGTGGAGCTTTCGGCGCCGATCGGGCCGGAGGGAGTGCGGCTGCTGCGCGACCTGCTCAACGAGGCCCTAGTGGGCCAAACCATGCGCGACGCCTCCGAGGCGCTTTCTCGCTTATCGACGAAAGCTCCGCCCCACCTCGCCGACCCCACCTCACGCGCCGCAGAAGTGCTGATCACCACGCTGGTGGACGCGGCGCCGGACCGGCTGATCATTGCGGGCTCGTCGAACTTGGTCGTGCCGTCGGGAGGCTTGCAGGGCGTGATTGATGCGCTTGAGCAGCAGGTGGTGGTGCTGAAGCTACTGGCCGGCGCACAAGAGCTCGAGCGGGTGAGCGTGCGCATCGGGCGCGAAAACGAGGACGAGGAATTTTCACACGCCTCGATTGTTACAACAGCGTACGGCTCGGGCGACGAAGCACTCGGCGGCCTCGGGGTAGTGGGTCCGACCCACATGGACTACCCCGGTACCATGCAAAAGGTTGCCACCGTGGCCCGCTACATCAGCCGCATCTTGCGGGGCGAATAGAAGGGAAGATATGGCTCGCGATTACTACGGCATCCTCGGCGTGGACCAGGAAGCCACCGAGCAGGAGATTAAAAAGGCGTACCGCAAACTGGCGCGCAAGTACCACCCGGACGTCAACCCGTCCGAGGAGGCGGCCGAGAAGTTCGCGGAGATCGCGGCGGCCCAGGAGGTGCTGCTGGATCCGCAGAAGCGCGCGATCGTGGACCGCGGCGGCGACCCGATGGAAGCCGGCGGCGGCATGGGTGGCGCTGCCGGTTTCGGCGGCGGGGGACTCGGCGACATCTTCGAGGCGTTCTTCGGCGGCGGCGCCCGCCAGCCCCGCTCGCGCGTGCAGCCGGGCAACGACGCGCTGCTGCGCACCGCCATCACGCTCGAAGAAGCCTTCGCGGGTGTGAAAAAGGACGTCACCGTGGACACCGCCGTGCTGTGCGAGAAGTGCCACGGCACCGGCTCCAAAACCGAGGCGAAGCCAGTGCCCTGCGGCACCTGCGGCGGCGCTGGCCAGGTCCAGGAGATGCAGCAGTCGTTCTTGGGCAACGTCATGACCACCCGCGAGTGCCCCACCTGCCACGGCTACGGCGAAGTGATCAAGGACCCGTGCACCCAGTGCGCCGGCGACGGCCGCGTGCGCGCCACCCGCGATCTGACCGTGAACATCCCGGCCGGCATCAACTCGGGCATGCGCATCCGCATGGCGGACCAAGGTGAGGTCGGCCACGGCGGCGGCCCCGCCGGCGACCTCTACGTGGAGGTGCAGGTCAAACCGCACCCGGTGTTCGTGCGCGAGAACAACGACTTGCACGTGCGCCTGACCGTGCCGATGTACGACGCAGCGCTTGGCACTGAGCTCACCGTGGACAACCTGGCCGGTAAGCAGACCACCATCGACGTGCCCGGCGGCACCCAGCCCGGCGACACCATCCACCTGCCCGGCGAGGGCATGCCGCGGCTGCGCGCCGAGGGCGCCGGCGACATGATCGCCCACGTCCAGGTCACCGTGCCCACCGCCCTGACCAACGAAGAGCGCGCCGCCTTGACCGACCTGCGCGACGGCCACCCGGACAACCCGGAGGTCCACGTCGAGTCCGACGAGCACGGCGAGGGCTTCTTCTCCCGCATGCGTGACCGCTTCCGCCGATGAGCCTGCCGTATTTCCTCACCGAGGACCCGGCCGCCGGGGTACTCACCGGCGCGGAGGCCAAGCACGCCCACGTCAAGCGCATTCAGCCCGGCGAGCACATCATGCTTATCGACGGCCAAGGGACCACCGCCGTCACCCGCGTCACGTCGGTGGGGCCTGGTCGGGTTGACGGAGTTGTCGAAAAGCAGCAGTTCGTGCCGCAACCCACGCCGCGCGTGACGGTGGTGCAGGCGGTGCCCAAAGGCGAGCGCGCGGAGCTGGCCGTGGACCTGGCTGTGCAGGCCGGGGCCGACCGAATCGTGCCGTGGATTTCGCACCGCACCATCGCGCGGTGGCCGGCGAACAAGCAGGCCAAGCAGGTGGAGAAGTGGCGCGCGCAGGCTTTGGCCAGCGCGAAGCAGGCGCGCCGGGCGTGGGTGCCGGAGGTGCGCGACCCGGTGACCACGAACCAACTGTCCGCTCTGCTCGGCGCGCTTCCGGCAGGAAGCGCGTTGGTTTTGCACGAGGACGCCACCGACTCAATCCGCGACGTCGAATTCGGCGAAGACGTGTGGCTGATCGTCGGGCCCGAAGGCGGCATCGGCGACGACGAACTGGAGGTCCTCGGCGCGCGCCCGGTCAGGCTCGGGCCCGAGGTGCTGCGCACCGCCTCGGCGGCGTTTGCGGGGCTTTGCGCCATCGGGGCGTTGACCTCCCGCTGGTAGGGTTGGCCCCCATGGAAGAAATGGTGACGCGCAAGGTCGAACTCGACTCGGCGTACGCACAGTCCGTCCTGGGGATCAACGACGACAACCTGCGGGTTCTAGAGGACCAGCTCGGGGTGGGTTTCCATGCCCGCGGCACCGAGCTGACCGTCAAGGGGCACGCGGAGCAGGCGGCGCACGCGTTGCGCGTCGTCGAGGAGCTTGAGTCCATGGCGCGCCGCGGCGTCCCGCTTGGGGTAGACACGGTGATCCAGGCGGTGCGCATCATGGAGGCCGAGGCGCCCGGGTCCGTGACCGACATCCTCGGCGAGGAGATCATCTCGCGCCGCGGCAAGGTCATCCGCCCGAAGACGGCCGGCCAGCGCGCCTACGTCGACGCGATCGACGACAACACCATCACCTTCGGCATCGGCCCCGCCGGCTCCGGCAAGACGTACCTCGCGGTGGCGAAGGCGGTCCAGGCGCTGCAGAACAAAGAGGTCAAGCGCATCATTTTGACCCGCCCGGCGGTGGAGGCGGGCGAGAAGCTCGGCTTTTTGCCCGGCACGCTTTCGGACAAGATCGACCCGTACCTGCGCCCGTTATACGACTCGCTGCGCGACATGATGGACCCGGAGGCCATTCCGAAGCTCATCGAGGCCGGCATCATCGAGGTCGCGCCCCTGGCCTACATGCGCGGGCGTACGCTCTCGGACGCGTTTGTCATCCTGGATGAGGCGCAGAACACGACCGGCGCGCAGATGAAGATGTTCCTCACCCGCCTCGGCTTCGGCTCGAAGATGGTGGTCACGGGTGATACGTCCCAGGTGGATTTGCCGCGCGGCACCGTCTCTGGCTTGCGCGTGGCGCGGCGCATCCTCGCGGACATCGACGACATTTCGTTCCAGGAGCTCGGCGCCGGCGACGTGGTGCGCCACCACCTGATTTCGCGCATTGTCGCAGCGTACGACCGCCACGACGCGCAGAACGCTCTGCGCTACGAGAAGCGCCAGCAGGCGATCGAGGCCGAGCGGGAAGCGGAGGCGAACCAGTGAGCATTGAAGTGCTAAATGAGTCCGGCGAGGCGGAGGTCAATGAGCAGATGCTTATCGACGTCGCGTCGTTCGCCATGCGCTCCATGGACGTCCACCCCGAAACCGAAGCCACCATCACGCTCGTGGACGAAGCCACGATGGCAGATCTGCACGTGCGCTGGATGGACCTGGAGGGCCCCACGGACGTGATGAGCTTTCCCATGGATGAGCTGACCCCCGGCGGCGGCCGCCCCGACGCGGAAATGCCGGGGCCGGCGATGCTCGGCGACATCATCCTGTGCCCGGCCTACGACCGCAAGCAGGCGGAGATGGCCGGCCACGACCTGGCGCACGAGATGGCGCTGCTCACCGTCCACGGCGTGCTGCACCTTTTGGGCTACGACCACATCGAGCCGAAAGACGAGCGCGAGATGTTCGCCCTGCAAAACGAGATCTTGGCGGACTGGTACGACGACCTGAAACGCCGCGGCGTGGAGTACCAGCCGAAGCCGACCGGCGCGCACGCCTTCCCGTCGGCCGCGGACCGCGATGAGCTGGACAAGCTGATGCAGCGCAACATTGGCGGCGCCGAGTGACGCTGACCTTCGTCTACGCGGCCATCACCATCGCCGCGCTGTTGCTGTCCGGTCTGCTCGGCTCGATCGAGTCCGCGCTGGCGCCGATCTCCCGCGCCCGCGTCGAGGGCATGGTCAAAGACGACACCCCGGGCGCGGAGGCGCTTCTGCGGGTGGTGGACCACCGCGCGAACCACGTCAACACGCTTGTCCTGGTCAAAACGGTTCTGGATGTTCTCGCGTCTGTCACCGCTGCGATGCTCGCCATGGACCTGCTCGAATCCGACGGGTGGGCGATCGCGGTGGCGGTGGTCGTCGTCACGCTGCTGCAATTTTCCATCGTCGGGGTGTTCGCGCGCACCGCGGGCAAGCGCAACCCCTACACCATTTCGCTCAAAGCGGCCCAGGGCTTGGGGGTGTTCCAGGCGGTGCTCGGGCCCGTCGCAAAGCTATTGATTTGGGTTGGCAACCTGTTCCACCCCGGCGAGGACTTCCGCGACGGGCCGTACTCCACCGAGGTCGAGCTGCGCGAGATGGTCGAGGTCGCCCAGGAAAAGGGCGTGGTGGAAACCACCGAGGGCCGCATGATCCAAAACATCTTCGACCTCGCGTCCAGCTACGCGCGCCAGGTCATGGTGCCGCGCCCGGAGATGGTGTGGATCGAGGGCGAGAAAACCGCCCGCCAGGCCACCGCGCTCATGGTGCGCTCTGGGCATTCGCGCGTGCCGGTGATCGGGGAGAGCGTCGACGAGATCGTCGGCGTGGCGTACCTGAAGGACATGTTCGACGACCGTGGCACCCCGCTCGACCCCGCCACCGAAATCACCGAGTTCATGCGCGAGCCGCTGTTCCTCCCGGATTCGAAGCCGCTGGACGTGTTGCTCAAAGAGATGCAGCAGTCGAACACGCACATCGCGATGCTTATCGACGAATACGGCACCGTCGCCGGCCTTCTCACCATGGAGGACCTGCTGGAAGAAATCGTCGGCGAAATCACCGACGAGTACGACGAGGACGAGGAAGCCCCGGTGACCGAGGTGGAGCCGCGCCTGTTCCGCGTCCAGGCGCGCCTGCCGTTGGACGACCTGGTGGACTACCTTGCCGACAACCTGGATTACGAGCTGGAGTACCCCGAGGACGTCACCGACAACGTCGACACGGTGGCGGGGCTGTTGTCGTATGAGCTGGGGCGTGTGCCGCTGCCGGGCGCCTCCATTCTCCGCGCCGGGGTGCGCTACACCGCCGAGGGTGGCCGCGACCGCCGCGGCCGGGTGAAGACCCGCACCGTGCTGGTCTCCGTGGCCGAGCCCACAGAGCCGCTGCCCGGCGATTAGTCCTATTTTTCGGTAGAATAGTACGCGTAAGCAGGTTTTTCACCGAGAGGAGCTTCACATGCGCGCTGTGCGTTACTACGGCCAGAAGGACATCCGCGTCGAGGAGATCGACGCACCGGAGGCAGGCAAGGGCGAGGTGCTCATCGACGTCGCCTGGTGCGGCATCTGCGGCACCGACCTCCACGAGTACCTGGAGGGCCCGATCTTCTGCCCGAAGCCGGGCCACCCGCACCCGATCACCGGCGAGGAGCCGCCGGTCACCCTCGGCCACGAGTTCTCCGGTGTCGTCGCCGCGCTGGGCGAGGGCGTGGACGATCTTGAGGTCGGCCAGCACGTCGTCGTCGAGCCGTACGTGCTTCCGGACGATGTCGACCCGAAGGAGCCGGGCCCGTACAACCTCCACCCGGACGTGAACTTCATCGGCCTTGCCGGTGGTGGTGGCGGCCTGTCCGAGAAGGTCGCGGTGCAGCGCCGCTGGGTCCACCCGATCAGCAACGACGTGTCGCTGGACGAGGCCGCGCTCATCGAACCGCTGTCCGTCGGCCACCACGCATTCGTCGCCTCCGAGGCCGGCGAGGGCGACGTGGTCCTCATCGGCGGTGCTGGCCCGATTGGCGTGCTCACGGCTGCCGTCGCTAAGGCGTACGGCTGCACCGTGATCGTCTCCGAGCTGTCCGAGCTGCGCCGCCAGAAGGCCCTCGACGCCGGTGTCGCCGACCACGCCATCGACCCGTCCAAGCAGGACCTCAAGGAAGAGGTGCAGAAGATCACCGACGGCAAGGGCGTCGACGCTGCCTTCGAGTGCACTTCCGTCAACGTCGTGCTTGACCAGCTCGTCGATTGCTTGAAGCTCAAGGGCACCCTGGTCGTCGAGTCCATCTGGTCCAAGAAGGCCGAGCTGGACATCCACGCCGTGGTGATGAAGGAGCTGACCATCCGCGGCATCATCGGCTACGCCCACGACCACGAGCAGACCATCAAGCTCGTCGAGGAGGGCAAGGTCGACCTCAAGCCGTTCATCACCGGCAAGATCGGCTTCGACGGTGTCGTTGACGAGGGCTTCGACACCCTGATCAACCGCAACGAGACCGCCGTGAAGATCCTGGTGTCCCCGGAGCTCTAAAATGCTCGTATGAGCAACATTCTCTCCATCCAGTCCGCTGTCGCGTATGGCCATGTCGGCAACTCGGCAGCGGTCTTTCCTTTGCAGCGCATCGGCCACGAGGTGTGGCCGGTGTATACGGTGAACTACTCCAACCACACCGGTTACGGCGCGTGGGGCGGGCCTATCATCCCCGCCGAGGACGTCGCCGCGGTGCTCGCAGGCGTTAAGGACCGGGGCGCATTCCCGCTTATCGACGCCATCCTCACCGGCTACCAGGCATCCCCCGAAATCGCCGACGTGATCGTGGGCACCGTGCGCGACATCAAGGCGGAGAACCCCGACGCGCTCTACACCTGCGACCCGGTGATGGGCTCGGCGACGTCCGGCTGCTTCGTCGCCGACACGATCCCGCCGTTGTTCCGCTCCACGATCGTGCCGGCGGCGGACATTATCACCCCGAACCAGTTCGAGCTGGGGTATTTGACCGAGCGCGACGTCACCGACCTGGATTCCACCCTGGCCGCCGTCGACGCCGCCCGCGAGATGGGCCCGTCCACCGTGCTGGTCACGTCGGTTAAGCGCCCGGAGACGCCCGAGGACGCGGTGGAGATGATCGCCGTCGACGACCACGGTAAGTGGATCGTGCGCACCCCGCGCCTGCCGTTTAAGCGCAACGGATCCGGCGACGTCACTGCCGCGCTGTTTACCGGCCACTACCTCCGCGGCCGCGACGCGAAGGACGCGCTGGCCAAGACGGCGTCTTCGGTCTACGACCTGCTGCGCGTGACCCTCGAGGCCGACTCGCCGGAGCTCAAGCTGGTGGAGGCGCAGGACTTCTACGCCAACCCGCAGCTCCAATTCGAGGTCGAGGCCCTCTAGCCGCTTTTGGGCATGCCGATGTGCCCGCCCTTTTGGGGCGGGTTTTCGGTGTGTGGTGGTTAGTCGAAGAGCAGCTCCATCGCGCCTGGGGTGGTCATGGGGACTTTGGTGCCGTTGGGTGCGACCCAGTGGATGCGGGCGTTGGGGTTGTCGATGTAGCCGAACGGGCCGTGCCGGTTGTCGGCGTTGACCCCGTTGTGGAAGGGGCAGAGTTCGGCGAGGTTGTCCATGTTGGTCATCCCGCCGTAGCGCCATGCGTTGATGTGGTGTGTTTGGGTGGTTTCGGCGGAGTGTTTGCAGTCGGGAAACGCGCACGACGGGCAGAGCAGCTTCGACATGGTCTTTTGTTTGGGGGTGGCGCAGCGCTTTGCGTGGTAGAGGTTGACGGGGCCTTCTTGGGGGTGGAACGCGGCGACTTCGAGGATGTCGCCGAATTCGTGTTCCATGTATTCGGCCCCTGTCATGGTGGTGCCGTCGGTGCAGATCAGGGTGACTTCGTCTGCGTGGCCGGATTGGATGCGGGCCCAGTCGGCGATCGGCACCAGGATGATCGGCCGGAAGTTCGCCTTCGGTATGCCTTTGCCGTCGCGCAGGATGCTGATGAGGGTGTGGGCCATTTGGGCGGCGGCTGGGTCGTCGGCGTCGATGAGTTTGCGCAGCAGGTGCTCAAGATCGGCCAGGTCGCGCTCGTTGTAGGTCAGGATCATGGTGCGCATGCCCGCCTTGGAGCGGCTAAACCTGCACGAGGGTGGGGCTGGTTTGACGGGTTGTTTGATCAGCCGTTTGATGCGCTTGGTTAAGGCCCGATACGAGCCGCGGTGGCGCACTAGGTCTAAGCGGATGCGCCAGCGCTCGGCGGCTCCTTCAACGGCGAGCAACTTTTTCTCGATGTGCACGAGCTGGTCGACCGGTAAGCCCTCGGCGGCAGCCAATGCGTCGCGTTGTTTGCGGGTGAACTGGGTCGGCCCAAAGTAGGTGTGGTGCACCCGTGCCAGGTCGCGCACCCGGCCGGTGGACAGGCCGGCGGCCATGGCTATGTCGCGGTCGAAGTCGGCGAGGACACCCACGCCTGCGGTGACAAAGTCGGTGAAGTTCATGGCCCAGAAGCTATGGCGGCCACGCAACCCGAACAAGACCCAAATCAAAATCTGTGGATAAGCACCGCCAAAAGCCGCCGCCACAACACGGTTGTCCACAGCTAAACCAATCAGGGCTTGACAGGTAGAATCCCAGGCCATGAACGACTTCCCCGATTTCCCGGACGATCTGCCCGCAGACGCCAGCGCGAACGATGTCGAGCGCGCCGACGCCAGCGGCTTCACTGACACCCCGGAGGGCTTCAGGTCGGGGTTCGTCAGCTTTGTGGGCCGCCCGAACACCGGCAAGTCCACGCTGACGAACGCGCTGGTGGGGGAGAAGATCGCGATTATGGCGGATCAGCCGGAAACCACCCGCCACCCCATCCGCGGCGTGATCAACCGCGATAACGCGCAGGTCATCGTCGTGGACACCCCGGGTATTCACCGCCCGCGCACGCTGCTGGGCGAGCGTCTCAACGACGTGGTCAAGGACACCTTCGCCGACGTGGACGTCATCGGGTTTACGGTGCCTGCGGACGAGAAGATCGGCCCCGGCGACCGCTACATTCTGGAGCAGATCCGGGAGACGAAGCCGAACACTCCGATTGTGGGCATCGTGACCAAGCTGGACAAAACCACCAAGGACACCGTCGGCGAGCGCCTGCTGGAGCTGCACGAGCTGTTGGGCCCAGACGCGGATTTGGTGCCGGTGTCGGCCACCCAGCAGATTCAGGTGGATACGCTGCTTGACGTGCTCGTCGATAAGCTCCCAGAGGGCCCGCGCTTCTACCCCGAGGACCACACCACCGACGAGGACATGGAAACGCGCATCGCGGAGCTGATCCGGGAGGAGGCGCTGCAGGGGCTTCGCGACGAACTGCCGCACTCCGTCGCCGTCCAAATCGACGAGATGCACCCGGACCCGGACAACCCGCAGCGCACCATGATCTACGCTGTGCTCTACCTGGAGCGCCCGGGCCAAAAACGCATCATCGAAGGCCCGGACGGGCGGCGTTTGAGCGGCATCGTGCACCGCGCCCGCAAGCAGATCATCGAGCTGACGGGGCGAAACGTCTACCTGGACGTGCGCGTGAAGGTGCTGAAGAACTGGCAGCAGGACCCGAAGGCGCTGGGCCGGCTTGGCTTCTAAGGCTGCCTCTAGAGCTCCGCGCCCGAATTGGCGCGACCGCGCGTTCGTGGTGCGCACCTACGATTTCGGGGAGGCGGACCGGGTGGTGGTCCTGCTCACCAAGAACCACGGGCTTGTCCGCGGGGTGGCGAAGGGGGTGCGCAAGGCGAAGAGCCGCTTCGGGTCGCGGCTGCAGCCGTTCGTGGAGGTCGACGCGCTGATCTACCCGGGCCGCGGCCTCTCGACGATCGCATCCGCCGACACCGTGACCTACTTCGGTGCCCGCATCATCGACGACTTCGACCGCTACGCCGCCGCCTGCGCGGTGATGGAGACAGCGGAAAAGCTCAGCTTCGACGAGGCCGACCCCACCCTGTTCGCCCTGGTCCAGGACGCGCTGACGAACCTGCAGACGGACCAGCACCCGACGATGGTCCTCGACGCGTTCATCCTGAAGGCCACCGAGCACGCCGGCTGGGGGTTGAGCCTGTTCGACTGCGCGAACTGCGGCGCGCCCGGCCCGCACAAGGCGTTCAACGCCAGCCAAGGCGGGGCGGTGTGCAACAACTGCCGCCCGCCGGGCTCCATGGATGTCCATCCTGAAACGTTGCACGAGATGTGGTTGATGGAGCGGGGCGGCAGCGTGTCGTCGATACGCGTGGCGCAGATTCACCGCGCAACGGTGGCGCACTTGCAATACAACTTGGAAGCCGGGTTGAAAAGCTTCAAGATTATGGAGCAGGCATAATTGGCACCCATGGGCGCACCGAGAATTGACAAGAAGTTCATCCCGAAGCACATCGCGCTGGTGATGGACGGCAACGGCCGCTGGGCGCAAAAGCGCGGCCTGAAGCGCACCGAGGGGCATAAGGTGGGCGAGGAGAAGCTCATGGACGCCGTCGACGCGTGCATTGAGCTCGGCGGCGTCGAATGGCTTTCGGCGTACGCGTTTTCCACCGAGAATTGGAAGCGCTCGCCTTCTGAGGTGCACTTTCTCATGAACTTCACGCGCGAGGTGCTGCGCCGCCAGCGCGACGAGCTGCACGCCAAAAACGTGCGCGTGGTGTGGTGCGGGCGTCGCCCGAAGCTGTGGGGCAGCGTCATCGAGGAACTCGAGGTCGCCGAGGAGCTGACCAAAAACAACACCGGCCTCACGCTTGCCATGTGCGTCAACTACGGCGGGCGCGCGGAGATCACAGATGCGGTGCAAAAGCTTATCGACGCTCACGTGTCCACCGTCGACGAAAAAACCATCGCCCGTTACCTGTACCGCGCGGACATGCCGGACGTGGACCTGTTTTTGCGCCCGTCGGGCGAGCAGCGCACGTCGAACTTCCTGCTCTGGCAGTCCGCGTATGCGGAGATGGTGTACCAGGACGTGTTGTTTCCGGACTTCACCAAGGAAGACCTGTGGGACGCGGTGCTTGAGTACGCGAAGCGCGACCGCCGCTTCGGCGGCGCGGTGGACAAGTTCGCGGATAAGTAGTTAGCGTTTGGCCTGGCAGGCGCGGCACACGCCGTAGATTTCGGCGTCGTGGCCGACCAGCTCGTAGCCGTAGTGCGCGGCGATGACCTCGGCCCACTTCTCCACGGGCCCGCCTTCGATTTCCTCGCTGCGGCCGCACTCGGCGCACATCAGGTGGTGATGGTGGTGGCCGGTGAGGCAATCGCGGTAGAGGGTTTCGCCGTCGGGGGACTGCAGCACGTCCACGGCTTTGACCTCGGCGAGTGATTGCAGTGTGCGGTAGACGGTGGTGAGGCCGACGGACGCGCCGTCGGCAAGCAGTTGCTCATGAATGGTTTTCGCGGACGCGAACTTGTCCAGCCCCCGCAGCGTCTCCACGACGGCGGCGCGCTGGCGCGTCATACGCGGGCCCAGCTTGGGCACGGGGCGCGATTGCGCTCGGCGGTTCGTTTGCGTCATACGGTTGCAGTCTACCTAGTCGCGCACAGGCTTTGGCGTCTGCGGGGCAAGGCCAGGATCCGTTTCGGGGCGCACAGCGGTAGGCGGGTCGACGATCGCCGCGCTGCTGGAGCCGCTGGCATGGCCGGTGTCGCGGTTGCGCTTGCGTTTGCGCAGTTCGGCCAGCTCGTCCTGGGCCTCGGTGAGTGTCTCCAACGACGCCAACTCATGGATGATGCAGATGATGTCCGGCTGGTTCAGCGCGTAGAGCACCTCGCGGCCCTTGCGCGACGAGGACACCAACCCGGCCGAACGCAGCACCCGCAAATGCTGTGAAATCAGCGGCTGCGACTTCTCCAACTCGGCGACCAGCTGGTGGACCACCATCTCTTCCTCGGCCAACAGCAGCAGAATCTCTAGCCGGGTCTTCGAATCCAACACCTTCACCAGCGCAGCGGCGCGGTCCAAATCCTCGTCCGCAAGCTTTGGAAAGTCTGTCAACGGGAAGCGTTCGCTCACGACGTCCCCTTTCCTCAGTGCCAATGCGCTATCTATTTCATCAGAATACAAGACAGTCTTAACGGAGTGGGACTTATGTCCAAACTGGGCGGGTGACCGGAGGCGGCGTAAGGCGGGCTATGCTGTTGACCGTAATTTGCACGCACTTTCCCACCAGGAGATGTTGATGCCCGCATCAAAGATTGAAACCGTCGTTAACCTGTGCAAGCGTCGCGGACTGGTGTACCCCGCAGGTGAAATCTACGGCGGAACCCGCTCCGCGTGGGACTACGGCCCGCTCGGCGTGGAACTGAAAGAAAACCTCAAGCGCCAGTGGTGGAAGCACATGGTGCAATCCCGCCGCGACACCGTCGGCGTTGACACCTCCGTCATCCTGCCCACGCGCGTGTGGGAAGCCTCCGGCCACGTCGAAGTGTTCACCGACCCGCTCGTTGAGTCGCTGCACACCCACAAGCGCTACCGCGCCGACCACCTCCTGGAAGCCTACGAGGAAAAGCACGGCCACCCGCCGGCAAACGGCCTGGCAGACATCAACGACCCGGAAACCGGCCAGCCCGGCAACTGGACCGAGCCGAAGGCGTTCTCCGGTCTGATGAAGACCTACCTGGGCCCGGTGGACGACAAAGAAGGCCTGCACTACCTGCGCCCGGAGACCGCGCAGGGCATCTTCGTCAACTTCAAAAACGTCATGACGTCCTCGCGCCTGAAGCCGCCGTTCGGCATCGCGAACACCGGCAAGAGCTTCCGCAACGAGATCACCCCGGGCAACTTCATCTTCCGCACCCGCGAGTTCGAGCAGATGGAGATGGAATTCTTCGTCAAACCCGGCGAGGACGAAAAGTGGCACGAGTACTGGATTGACAACCGCTACAACTGGTACGTCGACCTGGGCGTCAACCCGGACAACCTGCGCCTCTACGAGCACCCGGAAGAAAAGCTCAGCCACTACTCCAAGCGCACCGTGGACATCGAGTACGCCTTCGGCTTCTCCGGCTCCAAGTGGGGCGAGCTCGAGGGCGTGGCTAACCGCACCGACTACGACCTGCGCACCCACGCCGAGGCCTCCGGCGAGGACTTGAGCTACTTCGACCAGGAGAACAACGAGCGCTGGATTCCGTACTGCATCGAGCCGGCCGCCGGTCTCGGCCGCGCCATGATGGCCTTCCTCATCGACGCCTACGACGAGGAAGAGGCCCCCAACGCCAAGGGCGGCACCGACACCCGCGTCGTGCTGCGTCTGGACCGCCGTCTTGCGCCGGTGAAGGTGGCCGTGCTGCCGCTGTCGAAGAAGCCGGAGCTGTCCGGCCCGGCCGAGGAGCTCGCGGCGAAACTGCGCCAGCACTGGAACGTCGACTACGACATCTCCGGCGCGATCGGCCGCCGTTACCGTCGTCAGGATGAGACGGGCACCCCGTTCTGCGTCACCTACGACTTTGACACCCTGGAGGACCAGGCTGTGACCGTGCGCGAGCGCGATACGATGGAGCAGGAGCGCGTGCCGCTGGCGGAGCTGGAGTCCTACCTGGCCGCCCGCCTGATCGGCTGCTAAATTCTCGTTCATGCATTATGTGAGCTGGGACCGCTCGAACCGGGACGCGCCGAAGCTTTTGGCGGAGGACGGCCCGGACGTCCTCGGCGTGTTCAAGCACGACCGCGCGATTGTGTGCGGCCAGAGCTGGGATCTGACCGCGCACGCCGAGTCGGGCGCGGTGGCCACGTGCGGCGGTGAAGAGGTCGTGCGCACCTCCGACAGTCTCAAGCGCGCGAAGCGCATTGACGCGGTTGTGGGCGGCACCCCGTACGCGCTGATCCCGGAGACGTCCAAGAACTGGGTGGTCGAGGGGCCGGGCGGCGAGAAGGTCGCCCAGTTCACCCAGGACCACAACGGGGTGCGCAAGGCCATTCTCGAGTTCGAGGGGGAGACGCAGCTGCCGCCCGTGCACGTTGCGGGCCTGGCGTGGCTGACGCGCAGCATGCTGGAGGCGCGCAAGATGGCCAATTCCACCGCGTTGATTGCCACGCTGGTGTTCCTGTCGCTGTTTGTCGTGGTGGTGGCAGTGCTGTGATTTGGCGGGGAGCTTCGCTTATCGACGACCAAAGGTCCATCGCCCAATCCACCCCCGACACGATCACGGTGGGCGAGACCGTTTTGCGCATCACGTCCGATAATCCGGTGAAGTTCCGCGCCTTCGACGTTGCGGCCAACGAGGAGTACCTGCTGCGCAAAGCCGGGTTCACGGTGTCGCGCTACGCCGCGGATTGCGCCGGCCGCCGCTACACCTTAAACCGCTCCGGCTTTGACCTGCTGTCGGGCGCGGTCACCCCGAAGCGCGAGATCCGTGACGGCGGCGGTGAGCTCATCGCCGTGACCCGGGGCTTCCCCTCCGGCGAGCTCGGCGTCGAGGTGGCGGAGCCGACGCTTCGCGCCGCCGGGTTCGACGAGATCCAGCTGGTGGACCTCGCCTTCATGACGTGGGCGCTGACCTTCGTCGACGCGCCGGCGCGCCGCACGCGCTACTGAGCCTCGCGCGGCGCGCCGCTGCGGACCCGCTGTCCATTCCCGCAAACCCTGAGTAAGCCCTCCAGAGTATGCCCGTTTTTGGGCCATACTCTGGCTTTGTCTCTCTGGGGTTGTCGGGTGGGGCGGGGGAGCGGTGCTGGAGCGGCGTTGGGGCCGCCTAGAAGGTGCCGCCGCGGTTGGAGGGACGTCCGCCGGAGAATCCGCCGCCGCCTCCGAAACCACCGCCCCCGCCGAAACCCCCGCCGCCTCCGCCGAAGCCGCCGGAGAGCATCGAGCCCCACAGCACGGCGCTGGCCAACGAGTCCGCGGTCTGGCGGTTGCGCTGGGCGCGATAGCGGCGCAGGTCGTCGTTCGCGGCGGCCTCGGCGCGGCGCGCGGTGTCGGTGGCGGCGCGGGCGGTATCGATGCCCGCGCGGGTGTCGCGCACGCGCAGCTGGTGGGCCTGCGCGTACTGGCGCTTCGCCTCCGCGAGTAGGGTGCGCGCGTGCGAGCCGATGATACGCCCGCGCGAGAGGATCAGGTCCTCGGCGCGCTGGATTTGGGCGCCTGCGACTTGCATTTGCTGGTCGAAAAGCTGCAGCGCGCGGGACTGGTCGCCGGCGATGCCCTTGGCGCGATCCAGCGCTGCGTCGATGTCCGCGTCCATGCTGGTCAGCTCCTGGTAGAGGGCCAGCGGGTCGGTCTCGTCGCGGTCGCCGATCTCGCCCAGCATGCGTTGGGCCTTGGAGGAGACGGTGTCGAGCGAAGTGACGTCGATAGGCGCACCCTGCGCACGCGCGCCTTTGACCTGCTCGATCTCGCGCAACTCGCCGCGGATCTCGGAGATCAGCGCCGGCAGGTTGGCCTTGGCGGCGCGGATGTTGTCCTCGGCGTGCTCGATGGCGGCGAGGTTGGTGTCGGAGACGTTGACGGCGCGGGTCGCGGCGGCCAGCGTGTCCAGCAACGCGCCCTGGCGCCCGGCCGGCTTGTCGGCGATCTCGCGGGCCTCGCCGAGGGCCTTTTCCGCCTCGTCTAGCGACGCTTCGGCCAGGTCCACGTTGTCCACGATGGACTCCAGGATCTGCGCCGGGTACTCGCCCTGCAGCTGCGCCAGCGTCGCTCGCGCGGGCTCCAGGCGCGCCCGGATGTCCACGGTGCGCGCGAGGACCTTCTCCACCTCTTCGGGCGCGCGCATGAGCACGCCGCGCATCTCGTTGAACTCGGTGGTCTTGTCGCGCAGGGCCTGTTCTGCGCGGCCGGACGAGGAGATGATGTCCACCAGCATCGCGCGTTTTTCGGGTTCGGTTTCCGGGATGGCGTCGTAAAGTTTCTGGTGTGTTGCAAACGCGCGCTGCAGGGTGGTGGTGGCCTCGTTCATCGCGGAGGTGAACGGGCGCACGCGGTCCGCGCCGAACTCAGCGGTGGCAAGCTCGAGCTCCTGTTTGCCTTGGGTGATGGAGTCGTCGGCGGAGACCAGCGCGTCGCGCGCGACCTCCTCCAGTGTCGGCGTGGGTAGGCGTCCCAGCGAGTCGGTGTCCGCCGGGTCCAGGGCTTTGGCAGATTCGATCTGCTTGGCCTGCTGCTTCTTCGAGCCCTTGCGCGTGGCCGCGTACACGCCGCCGCCCGCGAGCGCCGCGACACCCAGGCCACCTGCGAGCCAGCCTGCGCCACCGCCTGCGCCATCGCCTGACGACGAGCCCCCGCCCGCCACCGCATTCACCGCATTCAACGCCGCGGAAGACCAGTTCATCTGCGACAGCTGCGCGTGCGCGGCTTCGTTCATACGGTCGATCTCGGACTGTGTCCACTCCTCGCCGCCGCCGACGTTGTACAAGCGCTCATCCGGCGAGATCGCCAGCACGGCGGTATTCGAGCCGTTCGCCGCCACGGCCTTATCCACCCACTCCGGCGGGGTGTACTGCCCGAACGAGCGCAAAAACACCACGCGCACGGACTTGCCCTGGGTTTGGCTCACCTGCTGGATCGCCGCCTCGATCTCGGAGAGCTCGGCAGGCGAGAGCACAGCGGCGTCGTCGGTCACCGGTTGCGTGAGCCGGCCTGGCTCGAGCGACGCCTTCGTGGCGGTGGCTTGGGCCTGGATGAGGGCGGGCGGAGCTTCCGTCGCAAAGCTCAGTGCGGGTGCGGTGGCGACAAAAAGGCCACCGGACACGGCGAGGATGCGCAAGTAACGGCTAGTCATGCCGACTAGGGTAGCGCGACGTGTACGTTTACAACGCCGCCGATACGCTGCGCCGCGCCGACGAGGCGCCGAAGGGCGCGCAACTCGCCCCGGATTCGCGCGGGGATTTCGCCCGCGACCGCGCCCGCGTGCTGCATTCCGCGGCGCTGCGGCGCCTGGCGGACAAAACCCAGGTGGTCGGCCCCCGCGACGGTGACACCCCGCGCACGCGCCTGACGCACTCGCTGGAGGTCGCGCAGATCTCGCGCGGCATCGGCGAAGGCATGGGCTTAAGCCCCGACCTGTGCGAGATGGCGGGGCTGACCCACGACATCGGGCACCCGCCGTACGGCCACAACGGCGAGGTCGCGCTCGACGAGGTCGCGCCGTGCGGCTTCGAGGGCAACGCGCAGACGTTGCGGATCCTTGCGCGCCTGGAGCCCAAAGTGCTTATCGACGGCACGTCATTCGGCCTCAACCTCACCCGCGCATCGTTAGACGCGGCCGTGAAATATCCGGTCACCCGCACGAACGCGGACGGGTCGGTGAACCGCAAGTACTCGGCCTACGACGAGGACGCCGCCGTGCTGGAGTGGGTGCGTGAGGGGCACGTCGACGGGGCGCCGCCGATGGAGGCGCAGGTGATGGATTTTTCCGACGACATCGCCTACTCCGTCCACGATGTCGAGGACGGCATCGTCTCCGGGCGCGTCTCGCTGCGCGTGCTGTGGGACTTCGTGGAGCTGGCAGCTTTGGCCGAGAAGGGCGCGGCGGCGTTCGGCGGGGATGCGGACTCGCTCGTCGACGCCGCCGACCGCCTACGCTCCCTCCCCGCCATCGCCGCCGCCAGCGAGTTCGACTACTCCCTCGGCGCGTGGACTGGACTGAAAGCGTTGACGTCGCAGCTGGTGGGCCGCTACGTCGGCGCCGTCACCCGCGCCACGCTCGGTGGCAACGACGGAATCACCCTGGGCCGCCAGCACGGGCGTCTTGTGGTCCCGCCGGACGTGGAGGCGGAGGTCCGCCTGCTCAAGACCGTCGCGGTGCTCTACGTCATGGACCAGCCGTCCCACCAGGCGCGCCAGGACCGGCAGCGCGACCGCATCTACCGCGTTCACGAGTACCTGCGCGCCGGCGCGCCGGGCACCCTGGACACGATGTTCCAGGCGTGGTTCAACGCCGCCGAGACGGATCTAGAGCGCGAGCGGGTGATCGTGGACCAGATCGCGTCAATGACCGAGTCGCGCCTGGAGCGCACCGCGAAGAAGGCCGCCGCCTTCGAGGGGTACTTCTAGGGCGGCGCAGAGCGCTACAACCGCCCGGCGATGGCGGCCAGTGCTTCGCGGGTGCCGATCTCACCGGGCAGCCAGGGCAGCTCGACGCGGGGGACGTCGGGGAGTTTCGCGTCCAGTAGCTCAAGCGCGTCGTTCTCCACCGCACGGCGTGAGGCCATGAACTCGCCGGCCTCGAGAGGGCTGCGGCGGTTGATCACCAACGAGCCGACGCGGATGTTGTTGGACGTGAGGTCGCGGTAAAGCTCGATGCTCTCAAGGACCGGGAGGCGCTCGGCGGTGAGCACGATGTGGAAGCAGCAGGCCGCGGGGTCGGTGAGGATGTCGCGCAGGCGCTCGAACTTGCGGCGCCTCCGCAACAAGGTGGCGCGGATTTCCTGGTTGCGGCGCTCCACGGGGTCGTCGACAGTCCCGCCCAGGCCGCGCACGGCGCGGGAGAATTTGTCGGACTGCTCGCGCCGCTGCATCAGCCCGCCGGTGTACGCGGCCATCAGCTCCGGCAGCGCCAGCAGGCGGGAGGTGTGGCCGGAGGGGGCGGTGTCGAAGATTATGTGGTCGTAGCCTTGGCTGACCACGAGCTCCGCCACCGCCTCCAACATCGCCGCCTCATGCATGCCGGGCGAGTGCCGCGCCAGATCCAGGTGGCGGCGGATCTCGGGGTGCATGCGCTCCGGCATCATCGCGCGCATGGAGCGCTCCACCTCCGCGAGGTGGCGCTCGGTGGTTGCGGCGGGGTCGAGCTCCACCACGTCCAGGCCCGGCTCGAGGGTGGTCGGCTCGGCTGACAGGCGCGTATCCCAGATGTGGCCCAAGTTGTGCGCCGGGTCCGTGGACACCAAGAGCACGCGCTTACCCGCCTCGGCCAGCCGCACCGCCGTGGCGGCCGAGACGGTGGTTTTGCCCACCCCGCCTTTGCCACCGAAGAACATCACGGGCGCGGCCTCTAGCAGCATCGCACGCCGTCCAGCGGGGAGCGCTCCATGCCCATGCGGGTGTGCCAGGCGTGGAATTCGTCGTAAAGCAATGGCATCAGCTCGAGGGTGTAGAAGCTTGCGGGGTTGGGGATGCCGAGCGTCTCCGAGGCGACGAGGAGGGTGAACAGGTCGTCCTCCTCGCGCGCGGCGCGGGCGAACTCGCGGCGGTAGGGGGCTTTGTAAAACTCGTCTAAGCCGCGGGCAATTGCTTTAAGACGTTCGCGCATCCGCCAATTCACCCGGCATCGTCTCATCGTCGCGCCAGGTCACAGCCGGGGCCTTGCGCGCCTTCGTGATCGCGGTGAACGCCTCCACGATGACCCAGATGGCGCAGCAGATGATGATGACGTCCAGCACCAGCAGCAGCCAGTTGCCCGCCTCGAGGAACGTGCGCAGCTGCAGCACCGCCGCCCACAGCGACATGGCGGTCACGAACACCAGCGGGATCAGCACTGGCCAGGTGGGGCGGCGCAGCTGGGTCAGGATGATCACCACGACAGACAGGGTCAGCCCCGCCATGAGTTGGTTGGTGGTGCCGAACAGCGGCCAGATCAGCATGCCGCCGGAGCCGTCCAGGCCCATGGAGAACGTCAGGCCCAGCGCGCAGCCCACCGCGATGATGGTGGCCACCACGCCGGAGAGCTTCACGCCGGCCAGCTCCGCCATCTCCGCGACCACGAGGCGCTGCAGGCGGATGCCGGAGTCCATGGTGGTGGCGGCGAACAGCACGGCCATGGTGGCCAGGATGGTAGCGGACAGGGAGGTGGGGATGCCCATGCCTTCGTTCATGAGGTCGCCGCCGCCTTGGATGAACGCGTCGACGCCGCCGGCGTTCCACTCGTTATAGATCTCCTCCCACGTCGCCAACGACTTGAAGCCGGAGGTGGTGGCCACGATCGTGCCAAGCGCGAGCAGGCCCTCGCCGACCGCGCCGAAGTAGCCGACGAAGCGTGCGTCCGTCTCCTTGTCCAGCTGCTTCGACGACGTGCCCGAGGCGACAACGCCGTGGAAGCCGGAGATCGCGCCGCAGGCGATGGTGACAAAGAGCAGCGGGAAGATGCCGGGGGTGCCGGCGGGGACGGCGTCGCGTAGCGAGGGCGCGACAACCTCCGGCCGTACGATGAAAAACGATCCGTAGAGGATGATCAGGCCCACGAAAAGCTGCAGGCCGTTGATGTAATCGCGCGGCTGCAGCAGCACCCACACCGGCAGCAGCGAGGCGATAAAGGCGTAAGTGAACAGGAAGATGATCCACCAGCCGCGGTCCGGGATGCCCAGCATCGTCTCCGGCAGGGAGAGCGGGAACTGGTCGCCCAGGATCATCAGCCCGTACAGCGCCGCCACACCAACGATGGAGACCAGTGGCAGGTTCCAGTTGAAGCGGTAGATGGCCTGGCCGATCAACAGCGCGACGACGATCGCGCCCCAGGTGGGGATCACCGCCGTCGGCGTGGAGATGAGCAGGTTGGAGATGACCACCGCGAACGCCGTGTTCACCATGAGCAGCAGCAGGAAGATCACCACGAGGAACAGGTTGCGCCCGCGCGCGCCGATGTAGCGGCCGGACAGCGTGCCGATCGACTGTCCGCGATGCCTTTGCGACGCCCACAGCGCCCCCAAGTCATGCATCCCCGCAAAGAACACGGTGCCGAGCGTGACCCACAGAAACGCCGGCCCCCAGCCCCAAATCACCGCGACTGCCGGGCCGATGATCGGTGCCGCGCCAGCCACGGAGGTGAAGTGGTGGCCCCACAGGACGTACTTGTTCGTGGGGACGAAATCCACGCCGTCCTCCATCGTGTGCGCCGGGGTGGTGTAGGCGTCCGAGAGTTGGTAGACGCGTTTGCCCAGGAACCTGGAGTACAGCAGGTAGCCGGCGGCCATCATCGCCAGGCCGACGAGCACCAGGATGAGTGAGCTCATGGGTATTCTCCGATCGTGTTTCGGTTCACAATTTCACGCATTATGGCATACGACACTTTGTCGGGGCGCGTTCGACATGTAGGTGAGCGATGGGGTGAGAGGGCGTCAGCCTCTGAGAAGGCCGCGCTCATTCCCACAAACCCCTAGTAAGCCCTCCCGAGAATGCCCATTTTTCGGCCTTAATAGGGGTTTGTTGCTAGGGGTCTGCGGAGTCGGGAGGGGGGACAGGCCTGCGGGTGCCGGGAACCGGCCCCGCCAGCGGCCCCGCCAGCGGCCCCGCCGGCCGTGCCGTCGGCCGGGCCCAATACCCGGCGGGAACAATGCGCCTCCGGTAGTCTCCGCAGCGGGGTAATTAGTCAAGGGGGGCTAATGAAAGACACGCGCAAGAAGGAACTGCGGGAAAAGCTCGTGGACCTGCGGAGGGTGTCGTCCGTGGACACTGAGACGCACCGGCGCATCAGCGACGGCGAGATGGTGCAGCTGACCAAGTCGATCTACTTCTGCGCCGAGACATGGAAAAAGCTCAAGGAGTACCAGCGGGCGTTTTTGCGGTGCTACGCGGCAGGGTGTCAAAGCAGACGTGCGGTACTCATCGACTGCTCGGCCGCCAGGCTCAACGGTGTGTGGACCATCGCACGCGGCGAACCAGTCACGCTTGCGGTGCCGAATGGGCGCCCGGCCTCCACCAAAGGCGGCTGGACCGGGTACGAGTACCGCCACCGGCAGGTCCCGGAAGCCGACATCATCTATGACGGGCCCGTGCGCTATACCAACGCGATTCGCACTGCCGTCGACATCGCGCGTGAACGCGGTGTGCGCGAGGGCGTCATAGCGATAGACAGCGTGCTCTCCGGCCACGGCGACCACCTCTACGCGGAACTGCTGCACCAGTTCCGCGCCACCATCGCCCGTCTGGCCGGCACGAAAGGGATCGCCAACGCCCGGAAAGCGCTCCCGCTGGCCAGCAGGCTTTCGGATTCGCCCTACGAATCCCTCCTGCGCCTGATCCTCGACGCCCACGGGGTCCCGTACCGCACACAGGCGGTGATCGGGCGGTACCGGGTTGACTTCCTCATCGGCGGCAACCTTGTCGTGGAGGTCGACGGGTGGGAAAAATACGAGGAGGTCCCCCACGATGTACTGCGCAAGCAGCGCATCCGTGACGACTGGCTCGCTGAGCGCGGATACAAAGTCTTGCACTTCTACACCAACGACTTCTGGGGCGACGAGGACGATTTGATCCAACGCATCCGCAACGCGTGGCCGGCTGCCCGGAGATTGCTCCCCGCGCAGGTGAAGCCGAAGGGCTACACACCGATCGGACCGGGGCGCAACGTGGCGCTGCCGCCGGACCTGCAGGAGGCCGTCGACATGCTAAGCAGACCCTAGCCCCTCGACTTCCGAACACATTCCGAATATCCTCAGGGGCATGACACTCGCAGCAGGAACTCCACCGCATTCCCGCCGCTCCTCTGATCTGAGCAAGCGGTCCGCCGAGGTGTTCGCCGAAGCGGAAAAACACCCGGTCACGGTCACGCGCCGCGACGGGGAGTCGCTGGTGCTCATGTCCGCGCGGGAGGCGCAACGGCGGGCGCAGTTGCTGGAACTCGCGGCCCAACTCATCACCGTGGCAACGGAAGGCGTCGGCAGCCTCGGCGAGCGAATGGCCCGCGCGTTCCCCTGGATGTTGGCGCTGTCGCAGGCAGACAGGGAATCGTGTGCGCAGGAGCTTATCGACGCAGCACGCGCCTCCTTCGCCACCGAACAACCACACCTTGCCCTCGTTGAGTTCACTGCGTGGAAAGAAACCGCCACCGCTGTCGCGGCAGGGCTCGGGCAAGAGGAAACCGACTGGCTCAACGACAGTGAACCGGTGGAGCGCCCCTAGCGATGGCGGCCGGGAGGAAGGGGGAGCTGGGGACTGTGCAGCGCGGCGGGCAGTCGTTCGAGCGGTGGCAACACAAACCGACGCTGAAGGGCTCGGCGCGGATCTGGTTCTACGTCGATGGCCGCACGGTCTACCTCGAGGCCGTGCACACCAGCCACCCGAACGAGACGAAGTAGCCCCTCCTGCCCGCAAACCCCTAGTAACAGAGCCCTAGTATGCGCCATTTTGGGCCTTAATAGGGGTTCCTTACTAGGGGTCTAGCGAGAAAGCTCGACGCCTTCGTCGGCAAGCACTTCGAGCAGCCCGCCTATCGACGCCTCCGACATCCCCCAATCCGTCACCACCACACGCTTCACGCGGGTCTCGCGCAACAGGTCGGCCAGGGCGTCGAGGTTGCGCGGCACCGGGCTGGCGTCTGGGGACGCACCGTCGGGGGACGCAGCCGCGCCAGCGCCGTAGACGGCGGCGATGATGGCGGCGCCGAGGTCCTCGATCGAGCGCACCGGGCGCATCACAAAAACAGCGGGCATTAGTTGACCTCCATTTCGCAGAAGGATTCGTAGTGGTCGGCGGTGTAAAACCACCCGTCGACGTGGCCGTCCGAGCCGCCGCCGGTGACGATGCGCCGCGCGCCGCGGTGGTGCACGCCCGGGGTGTCCACGGTGTACTCGCGGTAGTAGTCGCGCGGCTGTTCGGGCAGGATGCGTTCGTAGTTGCCGAAGCGGCGGTCGTCGTTGTCCGGGTGGGGGAAGGGGCCGCCGACTTCGATGAGGTCGACGGTGTCCCAGGCTTCGTCGGGAAGCGAGCCGCACGCGGGCAGCCCAGAAGACGACGCAGCCGAAGACTCAGGAGGGGCCGGAGGTGGCGTCGATAGGCAACTGCTCAAAAACAGGCACGCGAGCAGGACGGATAGGCGCTTCATGGGCAATATCGTGCCACGCGCTAGAGTGAGCGCCATGGCTAGGGGCAGAATTCCGGATAGCGATATTGAGGCTATCCGCCAGCGCGCGCCGCTCGACGAGATTGTCGGCGAGTACGTGCAGCTCAAACCTGCCGGTCACGACTCGCTAAAGGGCCTGAGCCCGTTCAAGGACGAGCGCACCCCGAGCTTCCACGTCCGCCCTGCGCACGGCTACTACCACTGCTTTTCCACGGGCAAAGGCGGCGACGTCTTCAGCTTCCTCATGGAGATGGAGCAGCTGAGCTTCCCCGAGGCGGTGGAGGCGGTGGCGGACCACATCGGCTACCACATCAATTACCAGGGCGGATCCACCGGCGCCCGCAAGGTGGACCGCGGCACCCGCCAGCGCCTTTTGGCGGCGAATAAGGCGGCGCACGAGTTCTTCCGCGAGCAGCTGGAAACGGAAGACGCCGCTCCGGCGCGCGAGATGCTGCTCAAGCGCGGTTTTTCCCGCGAGCTCATCTACGACTTCGAATGCGGCTACGCGCCCTACGCGTGGGACCCGATGACAAAGCACCTGTTGCGCAAGGGTTTTGAGGTGCAAGAGCTTATCGACGCCGGCCTGTCCTCGATGGGCAAACGCGGGCCGATCGATAAATTCCGCGGCCGTTTGCTCTGGCCGATCAAGGACACCGCCGGCAACGTCATCGGCTTCGGCGCCCGCAAGCTGTTCGAGGACGACCGCCTGGGCAAGTACATCAACACCCAGGACACGCTGCTGTACCACAAATCCAAGGTGCTCTTCGGCATTGATAAGGCGAAGAAGAACATCGCGGAGAAGCACCAGACGGTGGTGGTGGAGGGCTACACGGACGTCATGGCGATGCACGCCGCGGGTGTGGATACGGCGGTGGCGACCTGCGGCACCGCCTTCGGCGGCGACCACATGAGCCTGATCCGCCGCCTCATGCTCGACGACAGTTTCTTCCGCGGCGAGCTGATCTACACCTTCGACGGCGACGAGGCCGGCCGCAAGGCCGCCATGCGCGCCTTTGAGACGGACGCGGAGTTCGGCGCCCAATCCTTCGTCGCGGTCGCCCCGGACGGCATGGACCCCTGCGACCTGCGCCTCGCGCGTGGCGACGGGGCCCTGCGCGACCTCGTTGCCAGCCGGGTGCCGGTGTACGAGTTCGTCATCGAGTCGCTTTTGCAGGACTACTCGTTGGATTCTGCCGAGGGGCGCGTGCAAGCCTTACGACGCACCGTCCCCGTCGTCGCCACCATCTCCGACAAAGTGCTCCAACAGGAGTACGCCCGCCGCCTCGCCGGCTGGGTCGGCTGGCCGAACCCGGACGAGGTGTTGGAGCAGGTCCGCGCCGAGGCCAAGAAACCCAAAAAGCAGAAGCGCGCGCCGAAAGCGGATGTGAAAGACCCCGCCGCGGCCGGCCCGGACAGCTCCGGCGCTCAGTCCGAGATCCTCATCCCGCCGCGCCCGGACGACCCGGTGCTGTGGCCCCAGCGCGAAGCGTTAAAGCTTGCCCTGCAGCACCCGGCCGCGGCCGGCAACTACTTCGACGGCATCAACCCGGACGCCTTCACCCACGACGCGTACCACCAGGTCCGCGAGGCCATCACCGCCGCCGGCGGCTGCGCCCGCGCCGGGGCTGCCGCGGCCGCCGCGGGCGCGCCGGGCAGCACCGCTCCTGGCGCCACCCCCGAGAGCGCCGCCGCTGGCGTTCCGGACGCGTCGAATTTCCTCGCCGCGGTCGCCGGAGAGATGCGCGACTACGCCGGCCGCAACTTCGTCTCCGAACTGGCCGTCGAGCCCATCCACGCCGACGACCTGTACGAGTACGCCGACTCTGTGCTCTCCCGCCTGCAGGAAACCCGCGTGGGCCAGCAGATCGCGCAGCTGAAGTCCCAGCTCCAGCGCATGCGGCCTTCCGACGACGAAGAGGCATACAACGCCCTCTTCTCCGACCTCGTCGCGCTCGAGCAGGCCCGCCGCGATCTCAACGACCGCGCCTTCCGCGGCAACCGGTAGTACCCAAGGAGCTTGATTTGCGTTTATTTTACTTTGATGATTCCGGCTCACGGGTTCCAGGAAAAGGGAAACCGTTCTTCGTTCTTGCGGGATTCGGGATCGACAGCGACGATCTGCCTTTATTGAAAAGGGCTGTAACCCAGCAAGCTCGCTTTTATGGGATGGAGCTTGGCTACCCGACTGAGCTGAAGTTTCATCACGTTGCAACTCTCAGGGATAACAAGCCAACAAAACCTCAGTGGATGCTTCGCTCGGGATTGACGGAGATGAATCAGCGAAGGGCTTTGGTCTATTCCTGTCTCCGAGCAGCCTTATCTATTCCGTCCGCTGAAGCTCTCTGCGTTGGGGTTAATAAAGAGCGCTTAGGTGGCGATCAAAGCGCAATTTCGGAAGCGCTGACGCTCCTGCTGGAGAGAGTTCAGTTGAACTGCCAGAAGCATGGCACTTCCGGGCTCGTATTGATGGACGAAGAGCGAAAGGAAGACAAAGCCCTTCGCGAAAGCTTGCGCCAGGGTTCACCATTTTTTCAATATGACCGAATCGCCGACACCATCGCATTTATGCCGTCTGAGGAAAGTATCGGCATCCAAATAGCAGACCTCGTGGCAGGTGGTTTTTCAAGGCACTTAAACCACGGCGACTCAGGGTATCTACGAACGTTCGCACGGTCTGCGGACGGGTACCCAGACTCGGTCATCGGAAGAGGCCTCAAGGTTCTCAGCAACCTGGACGTGGTCGAAATGCCTTCGGCTCGTACTGCGCCATGGACTGCTCAAGACAGGGAAGTTCACGACTTGGAATATCACTTCACGCGGAAGCAGCAACTGGTGTGGGAAAGCGACGGGACTCCAAACCTCATTTTCCCGTTTGAGGGTTAAGGGTCAAAATGTGTGTCCGGAATCGCGGATTTTCACGGATTGACCTGTAGGTTTCCGGAAAGTATATGCTCCGGAAGCATATATCTAGCCCCCGACGGGAAATCCTCGGTGTGGCAGCGGTGGTGTGCTATGTGCGGCGTGGTGTGGTGTCGCAATGTCAAAGAACCAACCTCGCTGCTACTGCGGCGGTGAAATGAAACGCAACGGCACTACCAGCAAAGGCACCACCAGATGGCGCTGCAAACAATGCGGCGCCTCCAGCGTGAAACACCGCGGCGACATCACCAACGTGGCAGTGTTCACCCAGTTCATCGAGCATTGCACCACCGCGACATCACTCGACGACCTAGCCAAACGAAACGGTGTTAGCCGCGCCACCATGAAGCGGCGCTTCAAGTGGTGCTGGTTCGTTGATGTGCCTGACCCCACCGCCGGCCACGACAAGCGGGTCTACGACCAGATCTTCCTTGACGGCACCTACACCGCTGGCGGCTGCTTGATCGTCGCGGCGACCATCGACCACGTGATTGCCTGGCACTGGTGCAAACACGAAACCACCCGCGACTACCAACTGCTGCTTGAACGCATCGAAGCCCCACCCATCGCCGTCATCGACGGCGGCCAAGGAGCATACAGCGCAATCAAAGAAGTGCTGGCCGACCACGAAAATCCAACGCTGCCTCGTCCACGCCCAACGCGTGGTACGCCGCTACACCACCAGCAACCCACGCACCGATGCCGGGCGCACCATCTACCGACTTGCGCTGAAGCTGACCCGGATCACCACGCTGGATGAAGCCGCCGCATGGGGTGCGCAACTGCACGAGTTCTCCACGATCTACCGGTCATGGATGGACGAGAAAACCCTGGTCAAAGACCCCAAAACCGGTGCATGGACACGGGTGTGGACGCATCACAACGTGCGCAAGGCCTACAACAGCCTCAACCACCTATTCCGGTCTGAGCTGCTGTTTGTCTATCTCACCCCACCAGCAGCAGTCCTTGCGCCCGAGCGGATCAAATCCACCACCAACAGCCTGGAGGGCGGGATCAACGCCCAGATCAAACTGCTCGCCAGAACCCACCGCGGCAGGTCCGGTGAACGACAACGCCGCATGCTGGATTGGTGGCTCTATTTAAAAACGGAGCTGCCTGACGATCCAGTACGAATCGCCAGGCAGTCCGACTGGGGCCAGGGCCAACTCGCCAAAGTATCCACCCTGACCCGAAACGAGAACCAAGCCGACCAAGAAACCGGACGACCAGCCCTCTACGACAACGCTATCGACACCGACTACACCCACTCAATCGGCATCCAAAAAGGCCAAATCTAACCCCCACGACACGCCGGGCCAGACACACTTTTTGACCCTTAACCCCCGTTTGACACCGACAGTAAATAAAAGAAAGAGACCGAGTGCATTGCTGCAGCGGGGTACGTAGCGCCCCTCTCGGTCTATCTCGAATGCTAGTGATTGAGCGGGGTGAGGTCAAGGCCGACAGCATGAGGCCTTTCGACGACGGATAGGCATACAACGGCCTGTTCTCCGACCTCGTCGCGCTCGAGCAGGCCCGTCGCGACCTCAACGACCGCGCCTTCCGCGGCAACCGGTAGGGCCATGGTGTACTGAAATTGGAATGTGGCAAATATTTGCCACATTCCGGAATCGACCCCTACCCAGCCAGAGCGTGAGGGGCGCCGGACAAAGCAGCGGTTTGCGTGGTGGCGGCAGGTGGGGCCCGTCCGGCCCTGACCGTGGGCGGCTACCTCACCACAGATGGTGAAAGCCAAGTGGTGAAAGTCTCCCGTTTCCGCGCAGATTCACCACTTGAGTTTCACCACTTGTGGGAGCGTCTGCCTGCTGTGGAGCGTGCTCGCCCGGCCCGGACCCGCGAGCCCGGACCGCCTACTCCTGCTCGGCGGCGAACTTGCGCGCGGCCCACTCGACGGCATCCAGCGGCAGCTCGGCGTCGTAAGCGTCGCGAGCATCGGCCAGGGCGGCCAGGTACTCGCCGTACTCCTCGGCGGTCCAGTCGGCGTCCTTGACCAGCCCGGCCAAACGAGCACGGTTAGAGCAGATGATCACCGGCTTCGACGCCTCCCCGGCCTCCTGCTCGCCGGCCAGGAAGTACGCCACAGCGGACGCGAACTTCGGCGGCAGGCCAGTCGCCACCAAAGCACCGTAAGCGTCAACGGCACCGACGCCGTCTAAACGACGCACCGCAGACAGAAGCTGAGCCGCGTTGCCCTTGTTGCGCAAAAACGCCTGCATCTGCATCACTTGGTTGGACTGGCCGGCAACGTAGGCGAAGCAGGCGCCCAAAAAGTCGATGATCTGCTCGCGCGCAAAACCGGACTCACGCACGTCCGCGCCGAACGCGAAGACTTCGGAGCGGGTGATGGAAGCGGTGGCGTCGTCGCGGAACGGCGGCACGCGGCGCAGGTGGTGCGGCCACCCGGTTTTCCAGCGGATGGGGGAGAAGGTCACGGAGTCGCCCAGCGCGTCCTGCGCGGTGGGCTTGACGGTCTCGAGGGCTTCAGCAATCTGAGTCATGCGCTCCATCTTAGAGCCCTTAGACTTGCCCACCATGACCGCAACCGTCCTGCTTCTCGACCCCCGCTGGCCCTCCCTCATCCCCCTCCACCTCGCTGGCCGCATCAGGCGCGATGTCGCCTTCACACCTGAGGTGCCTGTCGACGTCCGCTGGGCCCTCAACGTCGAAGGCGGCACGGAAAGCTGGCTGATTTCCACCGATCCGGACGACCCGGAGGTCCGCCGCTGGCAGGGGGAGGGCGCGGAAACGGTGCGCGTCGATAGCCTCGACGACCCGGTCTTCGAGGCCACCCGCACGATGCACGCCGCGCGCCGCCGCGGCGAATGGGAGCAGGCGATGACGCACGAAAGCCTCCTGCCGTTTCTTCGGGAGGAGGCTGAGGAGGTCGCGCAGGCAATCGAGCACAGATTGCCTATCGACGACCTAAAGTCCGAACTGTCCGACCTGCTGCTCCAAATCCTGTTCCATGCCGAGATCGCTTCGGAGTCCGGCACGTTTGATTTCGGCGACGTGGCCGACGCGTTTGTGCAGAAGATGCGCCGCCGCGCGCCTTATCTTTTCGACGGTTCAACCGGCCCCGTGGACAAAGCCACCCAGGACCGGTTGTGGGAGGAAGGCAAGGCGGCCGAGAAGCGCTAGCCGCGGAGCTGAATTAGCGCAGCGCGCCGATATAATCGCGGATCTCCGGCAGGTTGGCCTGGGAGGACATCTGGGAGCTCATCTCGAAGAACTTGTCCAGCGGGGTGGCCGGGTCGGGTTTGACGATGCCGCACTCCAAAGCGCGGTCTGCAAGCGCGCCGACCGTGGATGCGGACACGAGGCGCAGCGTGGCGTCTGTGCCCACGACGTTGTTTACGTTGGAAACGAGCTGGGAGCGGGTGGTGTCCGGGCCGACCATGTTGGTGGAGGTCAGGCCGACGCGCAGGGCGTCGCAGTTGGCGGTGGCGATGTTGCCGTTGAGCAGCTTGATCAGCTCGAGCGACTGCGTCTGAGCCTGGGCGGTGGCGGGGGAGGCGATTGCGGCCGCGGCCATCAGACCAGCGGCGGCAAGGGTTGCGATACGGCGCATTGTGAGGGGTCCTTTCGGGAAAGAAACTAGGTCGCGGAGAATCATACATGTTAAACAAGTGACAGGTGTGACAGATGTGTTCCATCACCGGCGCGTTCACCATTCGCAAGCCCCCGCGCGGTACACTCTCCGGTCATGTCAGCAGCCAGGCGAGTAGCGCGCGGGTGCGGCTGCGCGGGTGTCCTCGTCGCGGCCGCCGCCGTGGTGATGGTGGTCGCGCTGGTGGCGTGGCTCATCGCCGCGTTTTCCTCCCCAGAGCGCCACGAGCCGCTGCAGCCGGTGCCCACCACGATGCCGCCGCCGGCCGCCGTAGCACCCCCGCCTATCGACGTCCACGGCCCCGGCCGCACCTCCGACCTGCTCTTTGACTGGTCGCAGGATATCGGCAACGCCACCAACGTCCCCGGCCAGGCCATCCGCGCCTACGCCAACGCCGCCCTGATCGCCAAAGAGTCTTGGCCGGCCTGCAACCTGCAGTGGAACACGCTCGCCGGCATCGGCTGGGTGGAAACGCGCCACGGCACGTACACGGGCCGCTTCGACAACTCCCAGCTAAACCAGGACGGCTACCCGGAGCCGCCCATCATCGGCCCGAAGCTCGACGGCGACGGTTTCGCCCGCGTCACCGACACCGACCAAGGCGCCTACGACAACGACACCGAGTTCGACCGCGCCGTCGGCCCGATGCAGTTCATCCCCGAGTCGTGGGCGCGCTACGGGCGCGACGCTAACGGCGACGGCCACCCGGACCCGCAGCAGATCGACGACGCCGCCCTGGGTGCCGCCAACCTGTTGTGCAACTCCGGCGGCGCCACGCGCGACTTGGCCACGGAGGAGGGCTGGCGCCAGGCGATTTTCGCCTACAACCAGTCCAACGACTACGTGGCCAGAGTCCGCGACGCCGCGGCGAACTACGCGCTGAACCAGCCGGCACACCGCTAGCCAACCCCGGGCTAAGCTGGTACGCGGTAAGACAGCACTCGACCCATGCAAGGAGTCACCATGGCCGACATCATGCACATCTTCGCCCGCGAGATCCTGGATTCCCGCGGCAACCCGACTGTGGAGGTGGAGGCGCTGCTCGCGGACGGCTCCCACGGCCGCGCTGGCGTGCCGTCCGGCGCGTCCACGGGCGAGCACGAGGCGCACGAGCTTCGCGACGGCGACGAGCGCTACGCCGGCAAGGGTGTGCTGAAGGCTGTCGAGAACGTCAACGAGACCATTGCGGACGAGTTGGCGGGGATTGAGGCGGACGACCAGCGGATCGTCGATACGCTTATGCTCGAGCTCGACGGCACCGACAACAAGAAGAAGCTGGGCGCGAACGCCCTTCTGGGCGTGTCCATGGCTGTGGCGAAGGCCGCGGCGGATTCGGCTGCGCTGCCGCTGTACCGCTACATCGGCGGCCCGAACGCGCACGTGCTGCCGGTGCCGATGATGAACATTCTCAACGGCGGCGCGCACGCGGATTCGGGTGTGGACGTCCAGGAGTTCATGATCGCCCCGGTCGGCGCGGAGACCTTCACGGAGGCGCTGCGCATGGGTGCTGAGGTCTACCACGCGCTCAAGAGCGTGCTGAAGTCCAAGGACCTGTCCACGGGTCTTGGCGACGAGGGCGGCTTCGCCCCGTCCGTCGGCTCCACCAAGGAAGCCCTGGATCTGATCGTGGAGGCGATTGAGAAGGCCGGCTACAAGCTTGGCGACGATGTCGCGCTCGCCCTGGATGTCGCCTCCTCCGAGTTCTTCGAGGACGGCGCCTACAACTTCGAGGGCGGCAAGCACTCCGCCGAGGAGATGATCAAGGTCTACGCCGACCTGGTGGAGCAGTACCCGGTCGTCTCCATCGAGGACCCGCTGGATGAAAACGACTGGGACGGCTACGTGGCCCTGACCGAGCAGCTGGGCGACAAGGTGCAGATCGTCGGCGACGACTTCTTCGTCACCAACCCGAAGCGCCTGGCCGAGGGCATTGAGAAAAACGCCGCCAACGCGCTGTTGGTCAAGGTCAACCAGATTGGCACCCTGACCGAGACCTTCGACGCCGTGGAGCTGGCCCACCGCAACGGCTACCGCACCATGATGTCGCACCGCTCCGGCGAGACCGAGGACACCACCATCGCCGACCTGGCCGTGGCGCTGTCCTGTGGCCAGATCAAGACCGGTGCGCCGGCCCGCTCCGAGCGCGTGGCCAAGTACAACCGCCTCCTGCGCATCGAGGAGGAGCTCGGCCCGGCCGCCGAGTACGCGGGCCGCTCCGCGTTCCCGCGCTTCAAGTAGGCACCTGCCTATCGACGCACCTTCGGCCCCGCCCGTTTTCGGCGCGGGGCCTTCGTCGTGTCGGTTGGATTGACGTTTGTATCAGTTTAAACTGACGATTGTATCCTTCTGGGTGATACAATCGTCGGTCAAAAGCGATACAAAGTGACGGAGGGGTGTATGAAGCAAGCGGATGTGTTGGCGACTTTGGAGATGGTCGCCTCCGATCAGTGGGGGATCGTGACTACGGCACAGGCTGGCCGGGAGGGCATCGAAAGGCTGCAACTTTCGCGATTGGCGGAAAAGGGCGACCTCGATCGAGCGCGGCATGGCGTGTACCTGCTGCCTTCCCACCAGGCTGGCCCCCAGGATGAGATTCGTGCCGCGTGGCTGTCGCTCGAGCCGAAGAGGTTCATCGACGAACGCTGGGAGGATGATTGGCCCGTCGTGGTTTCTCACGAGTCTGCAGCACGTATCCATGGCATTGGGCGTTTGATCCCGCCGGAGCTCACGTTCTCGACTGGTGGCACAAAGCAGACTCGGCAACAGGGGGTCCGCATCTGCACCCGCCGCGAGATTCCCGAAACGGACATTGTGTCGGTGGATGGGTTGCCGGTGACGAGCGTGGCCAGGACGGTCGCTGACCTGGCTGAGCTGAAGGTCGAGAGGGGATACCTGGCCGACCTTGTCGCGGATGCCTTGCGGAAAGAAAACGTACGCATCGACGACCTCGCGGAGAAACTGGAGCCGGCAGCTCGTTCCTACGGGGCAAAAACCGGTACGCAGTTGGTCTCCGAGCTGAGTGCTGAAGCGTCTTCCGTGGAGGACATCGATGAACTTCGAAAACGACTGGTTCACACCACGAAGGGAATGGAGCTCTGGGTGACCGATCCCAACATGTTCGAGGGCTTCAACGAAATTGTCAGACAACAACTCGACAAGGCATTAGAGCCATACCGGAAGCAGCTAGACCAGATAGCGAAGCAGTTGAGTAATGGTTACAAGTAAGCGCGAGAATAGAGAACGGCAAAAGAAGCTCAACCAGGCCATCGCGAAGAGGTCCAGGGACCGAGGACTGCCTCGCGATTTAATTCGCTACCAGATCGCATTTGAGGGGTTTCTGGAGCGAGTCTTTCAGGCGGGATCCGATGAGTGGCTGCTCAAAGGCGGCGCGTCGTTGTTGATGCGAAACGGTGAGGGACGCACTACCACCGATGTTGATTTGGCCCGCATTCCTCGGCTTGGTCCGCTTGAGAGCATCGAAGCCGAGATGCACGAGATTGCTCGACGGCCCGGACAGGGGCCTCTGAGTTACAGGGTAAGAAGTGTGCGGCAGAAGCGAACAGGTAGTGACGATGGCTACAGGGGGCCAACTTACGAAGTCTCGCTCGACGCCATGATGGGGGCCGCTGTCTTCTAGGCATTTAGCCTAGATCTCACGGAGCAGCGGCATACGCAGGAACCACATGAACGGGTAGAAGTTGATCCGACGCTGGGCAAACTCTCCACGGAGCACCTCAAACCGTTTGCGGTTTTCGCCACTGCGATTGAGTCGCAGCTCGCGGACAAAATCTGCGCGATGAGGGAAGAACACCGCAGTGGGGATAGCAACCGTTACCACGACCTGGCGGACATCATCGCAATTTTGCTCACACAATCGATATCGGCGGAAAAGCTGGGAAGCGCTTGCCAACACGAAGCGCGGCGAAGGGGAATTGAGACCCCGACGGAGATGTGGGCGCCACCGTCGTGGAAGAAGAACTTTTCTGCGCATGCAGCGACTTATTTCGGCTTGCCAGACGAGTACAGGGACTACCCGGCAGCGATGTCGTATGTCTCTGAGGTGCTGGATCCGGCACTATCTGGTGATCTCGGCGAATCTTATTGGAATCCAGACAGGCAGCGTTGGGGCGAGAGCACGTAAAGTTGGGCGGGTGACCATTCGCACCATGTTTGATCAGCTGACCGTGGACTACCTGGCGGAGCGCACCGACCACGCGAGTTTTGACCGTGGGCAGAAGATCGACCCGAACCGGGTAGACATCACCGAGCGCACCGACAACGTGGTGCGCTCCACGGTGACCGCGCCGCACGAGTACCACGTGCGCCTTTTACTCAGCGGCGCGGACTTGCAGGCCGAGTGCGACTGCGCGATCGAGCACGAGTGGTGCCGCCACGCCGTGGCCACGGCGCTGAAGCTGATCCACGAGCGCGGGGAAGTGTTCACCCCCAGCGTGCAGGCGGCGGCCGCGGCGGAGGCCGTGTTCGACGACGAGATCGACGCGTTCGTGGCCAACCTGCGCCACGACCAGCTGGTCCAGCTGGTGCGCAACTTGCGTGTCGCGCAGCCGAATGTGGACCTTGTGCTGGAGGTTGGGGCGGCGGAGCACGGTGGGGGACCGGAGGCCGTCGGTAGGCGAATCGCCCAACGAGTGGACCGCTTGAGCCGCAAGAACCCCGGCTGGTCTGCGCGCCTGACCGCGGAGGTGGCGCAGGAGTGGTTCGCGCTGCTGGACATCTGCTCCACCTGCATCGACCGCGGTTGGGGCGCGCAGCTGGTTCGCCCGCTGGAGGCCGCTACTGAGGGCATCGGGCACATGCTGCTGCGCACTGACGACGCCTACGGCTCGCTTGCCGACGCCTACCGCACCGCGATTATCCTGCACCTGGCCGCCTACCGGCAGGCGCCGCCGACGCCGGGGGAAGTGGTGGAGTGGATCTCCAACCTGGTCTTTGATGAAACCGGCTTCGGCGAGCCCGACCTGGCCGATTACGCCGACTGGCTGGACATCCCGGCCGTCGATGAGCTGGAGCGCCGCCTGGACAAGCAGGACACGCAGGACGCCTTCGGCCGCTACGACGACGCCCTGGAGTACCTGCGCGAGGGCATCGCTCGCCTGCGCGGCGACGACCTCGCACTCGAGCAGATGCTTTCAGGCGACGAGCTGCTCGCCTTCTATGAGGAGCGCGCCCGCGATGACGACGCCCGTGACCTGCTCGAAGCAGCCATGAAGGAGCGCGTGAGCAGGAAACGCCTGGGCCTTGGCGGCACCGGCGTCTCCATGGAGACGCTGACAACTCGCCTGGACCGCTACTTCGGCCCTGGTGCCTTACTTAAGTTCCGCACCGCCTTTGCCACATCCCACCCGGGTCGGGGTTTCCGCGAGCTGCTGGCCGAAGACGGCGCCACCCCCGCCATGGCCCAAGAGGTCATCGACGCCGCCCCGAGCTGGATTCAGGGCAACCTCAAGCTGCTCTACGCCGAGCACTTCGACGACTTTGAGCTGGGCTACCGTGTGGCCACCGAGCACCCGCGCCCGGACGAGCTGGACTCGGAGCTGATCTCTGAGATGGGCACCGCCATCGGCGTGAACGTGGACCGCGCCCGCGGCACCGAGCTGATGTTCTGCCTGGCGGAGCACTTCGCCGCCGCGGGCGATCTGCCCAGCTACAAGCGCCTGGAGGCGGAACTGAAGGACATCCGCAAGTTCGTAGCCGACGACGCGAAAGCGCAGGCCCGCTTCAACGAGCTGGTGGAGGACCTGCGTGCCCGCTACGCCGGCCGCGCCGCAATCCGCGAGATCCTCGAACGCCTCTAGCCCCTGGCGTATCATCTGCTGATTATGACGAAGCGCTCCCGCACCCGCCGCCCCAGCACGGTCCCCGTTGCCAGCCGCGACCGGGAAAACGCCGAGCGCGCCGCGCGCCGCAAGCAGCGCGGCAGGGCCATCGCATTTCCGAAGCAGGACATGGCCAGCGTGGTCATCCTCATCGCCGTGCTCATCCTTGTGCTGCTGGCCATCGCGGCCCCGCTTCGCAACTTCTACGAGGGTCGCGCCGAGATCGCCCGCGCCAACGAGTCCATCGCCCGCCTGGAGGCCCAGAAGAAGGCGCTGGAGGAAGACATCTCCATGTACGACGACGACGCCTTCCTTAAACAGGAAGCCCGCCGCCGCCTCGGCGTGATGGAAGAGGGCGAGACCGCCTGGCGCATCATCGACCCCCGCATGACCGCCCCCGAGGCCATCACCACCGGCAAGGACGACATCCCCGACACCCGCACCTGGCCGGAAGTGATGTGGGATTCGCTGCGCGAGGTCCCAGGGGAGGAGCTTCCGCCTATCGACGACGCTCCGCCCGCCCCCGCGCCCGAGGCGCCGGCACCGGCCGCTCCGGAGGGGCCCGCGCCGGACGCTCCCGCACCAGCGCAGTAGGCAGCGTGTGGGACAATGGCCCGCATGCACACTCCTCCCACTGACGAACAACTCGCCATCGTCGCCGAGCAGCTCGGTCGCACCCCGCGTGGCGTGCTCGCCATCGCGTACACCACCCCGGACAATCAACCGGCCGTGGTGAAAACCGCGCCCAAGCTTGACGACGGCACCCCGTTCCCCACCCTCTACTACCTCACAGACCCACGCCTGACCGCCGAGGCCTCCCGCCTCGAGGTCGCGCAGGTGATGAAGTGGATGGAAAACCGTCTCAACGCCGACAGCGACGAGGGCGAAGACCTGCGTGCGGACTACCTGGCTGCCCACGAGCACTTTCTCTCCGAGCGCAACGCCATCGAGGACCTGGGTACCGACTTCTCCGGCGGCGGAATGCCCGAGCGTGTGAAGTGCCTCCACGTGCTCATCGCCTACGCGCTTGCGGAAGGCCCGGAGCGCGTCCGCTTCGGCACCGAAGCCGTGTCCCTGGCCGCCGAGCACGGCGATCTGCGCGGCACCGCCATCCCTGCCGACTGGCCCACGCTCGACGACCTCGGTATCACCCTCGCCGAGGCAGGGGAGGGGCTGGCATGACACGCGTGGCTGCCGTGGACTGCGGCACAAATTCCATCCGCCTGCTCATCCACGACACGGGCACCGGCGAGGTCTCCCGCCGTAACACCATCGTCCGCCTCGGCCAGGGTGTTGACGAGACCGGCCACTTCGCGCCGGAAGCCATCGAGCGCACCCGCGCAGCACTTGCCGACTACGTCGAGGAGATGCAGCGCGAGCACGTCACCCGCGTGCGCATGGTGGCCACCTCTGCCACCCGCGACGCCGCCAACCGCGAGGATTTCTTTGCCATGACCCGGGGCCTCCTCGGTCAGATCCAGCCGGGTGCAGTGGCTGAAGTGATTTCCGGCGAGGAGGAGGCGGCGCTGTCATTCGCCGGTGCTACCGCGGACATCGACCCGGCCCGCGGCCCGTTCTGCGTGATCGATCTCGGCGGCGGCTCCACTGAGTTCGTCATGGAGGACCACGCCGTCTCCACCCAAATGGGGTGTGTGCGCATCACCGAGCGCATCATGCGAACGGATCCGCCCACAGCAGAGGAGACCGCTGAGGCGTGTGCATTCATCGACGCGAAAATCGCCGAGGCCGCGTCCACCGTCCCTTTTGCAGATGCGCGAACATTCGTCGGCTGCGCTGGCACCTTCACCACGCTCTCCGCGCTAGCGCAGGGGCTGGAATCCTACGACCCCGAGCGCATCCACATGTCGGAGATCCCCTTCGACCGGCTGCGCAAGGTGACTGCGGACCTGCGCGCCAAGTCCGCAGCGCAACGTCGTGAGAACCCCGTCGTCCACCCGGGCCGTGCCGACGTGATCGGATCCGGCTCCACCGTGGTGGAGCAGTTCATGGACGCCTTCGAGCGCGAAGCCGATGCCACCAGCTTCATCATCAGCGAAAAGGACATCCTCGACGGCATCATCGCAGGCCTTACTCAAGGCTAGAGTCGGATGCCTCTAGTCTTCGTCCGGCTCGTAGACCGTGTCCTCGATTTGCTTGGCGGACCTGCCGCGCAGCTTCTTGCCCTTACGCAGGTCTTTGACCTCGCGCATGCGCGGCTCCGGATCAATCTTGTTCGCGATCGCCCGGCGAGCGGAGGCGGTAACTTGCTTGGTTACCGGCGAGTTGGCCACAGCTTGGGCGGCGTTGACGATTTGGTGGTAGCGCTTCCGGCCGGCTTTCGTGCCGAGCACATACCCGGCGGCGGCCCCGACGACGTATTGGTACATGGTGGTCAGGGTACAGCGGAAAATTGGGGCAGGTTGGTTGCCCTCAGCCCCATGGCTGACGGTGCTGTACTAAGTTGTAGAGAGTATCCCTGTGTCGAACAACCCTTAAGGAAACCATGTCGGTTAAGCCGAAAATTATGACCGTCTACGGCACCCGTCCGGAGGCGATTAAGGTTGCGCCAGTAGTTAGCGCGCTCCAGAACGACGATCGTTTTGAATCGGTCGTGGTCTCTACTGGTCAGCATAAGGAGATGCTGGAGCAGGTAAACAAGCGCTTCGGTATCACTCCGGATCATGACATGGCACTGATGAAACCAGGGCAGACGCTCAATGAGCTGGTTTCCCGCGCAATTCAGGGACTCGATCCGATCATCGAGGAAGAGAAGCCAGATGTCATCGTTTCCCAGGGCGACACCTCCACAGCAATGGTTGCGGCGCTAGCTGGGTTCCACAAGGGAGTGAAGGTGGTCCACCTCGAGGCTGGTCTGCGCACCGGCAACATCTTCTCGCCCTTCCCTGAGGAGGCGAACCGTAAGATCATCGGCCAGATTACGTCGCTTCACTTGGCTCCGACTAACGAGTCACGAGAAAATCTTCGCCGAGAGAACTTCCGTTCCAAGGACATTGTTGTGACGGGTAATACCGTCATCGATGCACTGTTGGCCGCGTCGGAGTGGGACGTTCAATTTGAGGATCCCAGGCTGGAGACGCTTCGGAACTCTGATAAGAAGGTTGTCCTCGTCACCACCCACCGCCGCGAGAACCTCGACGCGATGAAAGAGATTGGCGGGGCCGTCCAGGACCTTGCAAAGTCATATCCGGACCACATTTTCGCGTTGCCGCTGCACCTCAACCCGAGGGTGCGCGATGCAGTTCTTCCAGAGGTAGAGGATCTTCCGAACGTCATCATCACCGACCCGCTGCCGTACGATCAGTTCACAGCGTTGATGAGCCGTGCATACCTGGTGCTCACCGATTCGGGCGGCGTCCAAGAGGAAGCGCCGTCGCTTGGTAAGCCGGTCCTCGTGATGCGTGAGAACACCGAGCGTCCCGAGGCCGTTGTGGCTGGAACAGTGAAGCTCGTCGGCACTGACCGGGATCGAATTGTCGCGGAGGCGAGGAACCTTCTTGACCAAGATGCGGCCTATGAAGCGATGGCGAATGCAGTCAACCCTTACGGCGACGGCAAAGCTGCCGAGCGTGCTGTGGCCGCTATCGCCGAGTTAATGGGTGTTGGCGAACGCATCGGAGAATTTGAACCGGAAATTGACGGCAACTAGCCGAGGCTAGATACAAGGGATAGGTCGGCAAGGGTACGCTCTAATAGGACGATCCGAGCCGCACAGATAGCGGGTCTCAAAACGACCCATGCGAAAGGAAAAGAAAGTGGCAAACACCGCGGTGCAAAATACGTTTAAAGATGTCTGCGTCGTTGGCCTTGGGTACATCGGTCTTCCTACGGCAGCGTTTATCGCCTCCAAGGGAATCAAGGTAACTGGTGTTGATGTCAACCCGACCTTTGTCGAGTCCATCAATAGGGGCGAAGTGCCGTTCGTTGAACCGGGTTTTGACGAGCTGCTCAAGGACGTCGTGGAACGCGGTCTGCTGACCGCGCGCTTCGACCAGGTCGAGGCGGATGCCTACATTGTCTGTGTGCCAACCCCGTTCAAGGGTGACAATCACGAGGTAGACACCAAATACATCAACTCAGCGGTCGATGCGATGGCTCCGCACCTGCGCCCAGGTGCCCTTGTGGTGTTGGAGTCCACCTCTCCTCCGGGAACGACTCGCAACATGGCGGAGTACATCATCGAGAAGCGTCCTGACCTCTCGCTGAACGAAGAAGACGAGAATGCCATCTTCGTTGCTCACTGTCCTGAGCGCGTCCTGCCGGGGCAGATCATGGAAGAGATGGAGAACAATGACCGCGTCATCGGTGGTTTGACTCCAAAGGGCACGGAGCTTGCTCGTGATTTATACGCGACGTTCTGCACCGCTGAATTGCTTACGACGGATGCGACGACCGCAGAGATGGCGAAACTTACCGAGAACTCCTTCCGAGACGTGAATATCGCTTTCGCAAACGAGCTTTCCCTCATTAGCGACCGTCTTGGAATCGACGTCTGGGAGCTGATTGAGCTCGCCAACCACCACCCACGTGTCAACATCCTCAAGCCCGGCCCCGGCGTCGGTGGACACTGCATCGCTGTCGATCCGTGGTTCATCGTTTCCGCAGTACCGGAGGAAGCCAAGATTGTTCGCCAGGCACGAGAGATCAACGATGGCAAGCCGTCGTTCGTCCTGGACAAGGTAGAAGAGGCGCTCAGCAAGTCTGACAATAAGAGGGTTGCAACTCTTGGTATCGCATTCAAGGCGGATATCGACGATCTTCGAGAGTCGCCGGCGCTGGGTATCGTTGAAAAGTTGGCTGAACGAAATCCCGAAAACACGGTTTCTGTTGTGGAACCGAACGTAGATTCCCTGCCCGATCGTCTCGCCGCGCACAAGAACATTGAATTGGCCGATTTCACCACAGCCATCGAAAGCGCAGACGTTGTAGTCCTCCTCGTTGACCACCGGGAGTTCGTTGGCATCGACCAGAATTTGCTCAACGGAAAGACTGTGATTGATACTAGAGGCATTTGGCGCTAACGCACTCGTGCTTTACGCCTAAGTATTGCGACTCTTGGAACAAGAGTTCCGGAGCCGCACTAGGGGCTATAGCTCAGTCGGTTAGAGCCGCGGACTCATAATCCGCTGGTCGCGGGTTCGAGCCCCGCTGGCCCCACAATCATTCAGCCCATAGTCAAACGGAGGTGGCGAGGACGTGCGTATTCTTCTCGTCACCCAGTATTGGTACCCAGAAAATGGAGTGCCGCAACGACGTTGGTCTTGGCTTGCAAAAATGCTCATCGATGCAGGGCATGAAGTTTGCGTGGTTGCACCGCCACCGCGGAGCAGTCGTTCTGTCGACACCACGGGTGACAGTACACAGACGTGGAAGATGCCTTATAAAGGTACAAAAGGCGAGACTATCTTCCGTAGTTCCGCTTACCGGGTAGGCGATTCTATTACGTCGAAGGCTGCTAGCCAGCTCCTGATTGCTCTTTCGCAAGTTCGCACGCTCATTAGGCACAGGAAGCAGATTGAGCCGGATCTTGTTATAGGGACGGTTCCCGCTTTGCCAACCGCGGGGGTTACGTGGGTGGCCGCGAGAATTTTCGATCGCCCCTACGTTATCGACCTCCGAGATGCATGGCCAGACCTCATGGGGCAAGCTTCGTCCTGGAATGCTGAAGTCGGGGATCCGTCGATCCGAGAGAAGCTGGCAAAGAACGGACCTCTTCAGCTCGTCACTCGAGTGGCCACGAAGGCACTGAATTCTCTCCTGCGGGGAGCAAGGGCGATTTTAGTCACCTCGAGCACCTTGAAAGCCTCTTTGGAGTCTCGCCGTGAGTTGTCTACGCGAGGAAATAGCCCCGAAGTTGTAGTAATTCGAAATGTCTTTCCAGTAGCTAGCCAGCCGACGGAAGATAGAGGGAGTCACCGCAAGAGTGGCCACTTAAACGTACTGTATGCAGGGACAATAGGCCGCGCGCAAAACCTGCAGAATGCCTTGGAAGCTGCCAAGCTGGCTAAACAACAGGGGCTCCAAGTTCATATGATTTTTGTGGGCGCAGGTGCAGCCCGTGAGTTGCTTCAGGAGAAGGCTCAGGAGTTTGGTGTCGACGCGCGTTTTATTCGTCTGAAACCAGCAGAACTCTTGAACACGTATTACGACTGGGCTGACACAGCGATGGTGCATTTGGCCGAATGGGAACCGCTGCGACGCACAGTGCCGTCCAAGACGTATGAGTTACTTTTTAACCGGATTCATATTTCGGGGGTTGTGGAGGGGGAGGCCGCTGATCTTATCTCTAGCCTGGGCGGCGGAGACGTTGTCCCACCGCAGGATCCATCGGCGCTCGCAAATCTATGGGTGTCGCTCGGAAACAACCCACAGCGTCTCAGTGTCGGAACCACTGGCCGTGATTGGGTGATTCGGGAGCGTGAAGAAATGACACCTGTGCGATTGCTGCAAATACTGCAGCAGATCGAAGCATCGGATGGTAATGCGTCCAGCTAGGTACTGCCAGCTTTTTCTATCTGCGATGGCGACGGACTTCTTGTCGGGGCCGAAGCCGTTTCTGCGGAAAGTCCTCGTAAAAAGTGGCCGAAAACTCCAGGAAAGTGGCTTCAGATTGCCTGTTCCCTTGGAGAGCATGTCTCGTGCGGGAGTTCCGGACACTACCTCCTGGCAAGACTTTTACGATCCAGTTTTTCCATCAGTTATTCGGCAGGCCAGTGACGAAGCTCGAGTCCTGTATTTTGTCAATAGTGCGCAGCCGTACACAGTTAGTGGATACACGGTGCGTACTCAAAAGCTTCTCCACGAACTTAGGCGGCAAGATGTAGCTGTTTACCCAGCTACAAGAATGGGATATCCGGCGACAATTGGCGTGGTTCCCACACGGGATTCCGTAACCGTTGACGACATCAATTACTTCTTGTTGCTGCCCAGCCGGATGTCTTTGCGGAGAGGCAAGAATCGCCGTATAGCCATTAATCTGCTTGTAGAGATGGCGCGGCAGCTCGATATCACCCTGCTGCACACTACGACAGACTTCAGGAATGCGAGCTTGATTAGCGAGGTCGCACGGATCCTTGAAATCCCATGGGTTTACGAAGTGCGCGGTGAGCGCGATAAGACATTGGAGTTAGAGAACTCGGGGCAAAAAAGTAGGGAATTTCTCGCAGAGTTCAGACGACGCGAAACCCAAGCTATGCAAGCTGCTTCTGCAGTCCTTGTGCTCAGCGACGTATCACGGCGTCGCGTTGAAGAACGCGGAGTTCCAAAGGACAACATCTACGTTGTTCCGAATGGTTTCGATCGTGATGAGGCCATAGAAGCCCCCACCAGGGACTTCGCAAGAGAAAAAATCGGGATTCCGTCGAGCACAAAACTAGTCGGGACAATCACTTCGGTTGTTGACTATGAGGGGCTAGATTCGCTTGTTTTAGCCTTGGAGTTCCTTGATGACGACACCAAAGCATTGATAGTCGGTAGCGGCTCTGAGCTTCCTGCCCTACAACGTTTAGTAGAGGAGAAGGGTTTAGCAGATCGCGTTATCTTTGCAGGCAAGCAAGACCCCCAAGCTATTCCTGTGTGGTGTGCTGCATTAGACGTGTTTGTGTTGCCACGAAGAGACTATGAAGTTTGCAGGGCAGTCACCCCGCTTAAACCGATGCTTGCGATGGGAATGAATATCCCAGTGGTTGCCTCCGACCTTCCTGCGGTTAGAGAAGCTACTGGTGAGTTGGCTTTGTATGTTCCACCCGATGATCCTCAAGAATTGAGCGAAGCGATCCGGAGGGTGCTTGTGGACCCAGACCACTTTTATGGTCATCGGCTGGAGGCCTTCTTGGATATGCGGACATGGCAGTCCAGTGCCGAACGACTGATCCAAGCTTACGAGGAAACACTCTCGCCTGACGCGTAGCTCAGAATGAGACGATAGACGCCAAAACGAAAAGGAGTAACCGCGATGGTCAATTTTCGAGAACAAGCGCGTTCGGTGGGCGACGACATGTCGCGCTTCGTAAATGTCATGCGAAGGCAGGGAGCGCGGAAAGCGGCAGAAAAGGCTGCCTTCGCTCTGTCGCGACGCATTGCCCCGAGGTCTTTTGGTGAGTGGTCTGACGTTGAAGAGATCACTCCTGCGCTCAACCCGAGAAAACCTTTTCAAAAAATAGCGGTTGGATCGATTTTGGACGAGTTCTCCGAACGAGCGTGGGGGTACGAATTTGACCTGCGCCCAGTGAATCCCGGCGAGTCCTTAGTACTCAATGCACAAGGCGGCGAGCAGCCATTCGAGCTATTTTTCGTCGAATCTGCGTGGAATGGCAATGGAGGCAAGTGGCAGTATCAGCTGACTGGAGAAAACGCGCCGTCTCCAGCCCTGAAGGAATTGGTGGATTGGTGCAAAGCTAGTGGCATTCCGACGGTGTTCTGGAATAAAGAAGATCCGGCTCACTTCGACGACTTCATCAAAACAGCGGAACTCTTCGATTTCGTGTTCACGACAGACGCGAACTTGGTCCCGCAGTATGAGGCCGCTTTGCCAAGTGCAAAAGTGGGCGTCCTACCGTTCGCTGCTCAGCCGGTTCTTCATAACCCAATTTTGAAAGCAGGGGAGGAACGCCGGGGCGACATCGCATTCGCTGGCACGTATTTTGCGCATAAATTTGAATCGCGCCAACAACAGATCGCACTTGTTTTAGACGCTGCGGTGCGAGCATCTCGAAGCCTTAAGGACGGTTTAGTAGTCTTTTCCCGCTTTGCAGGAAAAGAAGATAAATACCAGTTTCCCTCAGAATACGAGCGCTATGTAGAAGGTGCGTTGCCGTACAACAAGATGTTGTCGGCCTTCAAGAGGTTTAAGGTTGTTCTCAACGTCAACACGATCACACAAAGCCCTACGATGTGCAGCCGTCGTATTTTTGAAGCGGGTGCGTCCGGTGCGGTGGTCGTTTCAACTGACAGTGTCGCTTTACATGAAATGTTCAGCGAAGATGAGGTCCCAATCATCCGCGATGTGGAGGGAGGCAGCTATTTGCTTCGACGCATCGTCAATTCCCCAGAAGTTAGAGACCGAATCAGCCACAGGGCACAACGGAAGATTTGGGAGAACCACACCTATACCGATCGCGCCTTCACTCTTCTTAATTCGATTGGATTAGTTGAGGAGCAAAGCGATGTTCGACCGAAAGTGTCGATTCTGGCTTCGACAAACCGCCCGCAACAGTTGAGTCATCTCTTCTCACAGGTTGCGCGGCAACGTAATGTCGAAGTTGAGCTCATGGTGATGCTTCATGGAATCGACGAACAACCGGACGTCGTCAGAGCGCAGTTTCCTGAGGGGGTGTCAGGACAGGTCTTTCAGGCGCCAAAGTCTTGGTCCCTCGGTAAATGTATGAACCACTTGGCGGCCGGAGCAACCGGCGACTTCATGGCCAAGTTTGATGACGATGACCTCTATTTTGAAAACTACCTGCGGGATCAGATCAACGCACTTGAGTATTCTGGCGCCGACATCGTAGGTAAGCGGGCATCGTATTTGCACCATGGGCAGTCGGACAGTTTCTTGCTCAGGAATCCAGACCACGAAATGTGTTTCACGGATTTTGTGGCAGGTCCGACACTAGTCTGGCGCCGCCAGGTAACTGAAGGGTTGGCGTTTCCGGATCGCACCAAGGGCGAAGACACGGGTTTTCTCAACGGTGCGGTCAAGAACGGATACACCATCTATTCCGCGGACCGCTTTAACTTCGTCCAGATGCGGTCGCCTTCAGTAACACACACTTGGGAAGTCGACGACGAAGTCATCTTTGCGAATGCCCGGGTAATTGCGATCGGATCGGGCATACTCAACGTCGAGTGTTAGCGGGAGGCAGTTTCGCTGGAAAGACGGATAGCGGGAGGGGTATAGGAAGCCGCCGTTTCTCGAATGATTTTCTCAGCCTCGTCGTCCTTTCCGGTGGCTGCTCGGTTACTCCACACTCTGTACCGCTTCGTAAGCGACTCGGCGGGGCCGTCTGCGATGATTTCGCCCTCGTGAAGCCACAGCGCACGTGAACAATTGTCCTGAATCGTCTTTGCTCCGTGCGATACAAGGAAAACAGTGCCAGATTCCTCGAGGAATGAATCCATTCGTTTCTTAGCTTTTGAGGTGAAGGTTGAATCTCCTGTGGACAGAGCTTCATCCACGAGCAAGATTTCGGCACGCACTGATGTTGCGATGGAAAACTTCAGACGGGCAGACATACCTGAGGAATAAGTACGCAGTGGCCGATCGATTGAATCCGTTAAGTCGGCCCATTCGATTACGGAGTCTTCTCGTTGCGCAACTTCGTCAGGATGCAGTCCCATGGCAAGCAAGCCGAGTCTTACGTTTTCCCTTCCAGTCAAAGCGCCTTGAAGGGCGGCTGACACGCCCAGGAGCCGTGGCTCAGCAGATACTCGTACGAGTCCAGACGTAGGAGACTCGTTTCCGGCGATGATCCGAAGCAGGGTTGATTTGCCCGAGCCGTTCTTACCTAAAATGCCGACGGATTCGCCCCGGTAGGAGACGAACGAAACGGATTTCAAGGCGTCGACGGAGGTGGTCTTTCTTCCGAGTCCACGGATCGAACCCGAAGAGGTCAGGCGGTAGGTTTTAGACAGATCTCGTACTACAACGGTTGGTTTATCGGGCACGCGCGTACCTTTCTTCGGCTTCCCAAAAGAAGATCAAACCGATAATGAGCAGCCCCAGTGTCCAAGCTGCAAGGTATAGCCATCGGCCGAGGGGAGGAACGGTTTGATAGATGGTTGCTTCACGTACAGCAGTGAGGAACTGGTAAGCGGGATTAGCGAGCATGATGGACTGGAGAGTCTCGTCCCCATCGAACCGGTGGAAGTCGAAGAATACGCCTGATATGAAAAACAAGCCGCGAGCAAAAGTAGACACGAGAGCTTTTAAATCGGGGACAAACGCCGTAATTCTTGCGATGATCAACATTGCGCCTAGGGCAAATAAATGGATCATCACAAACAGGACGGGCACTGTAAGGATCGCAAAACTAGGAGTTAGCCCGTGGTACAAAAAGGCGATAAGAAGAGCGACGATCGCTGGCGCAACGTTGTCCAGTAGCTGCTTAACAGTTAGCGATAAGGGGAGTGCTGCTTTCGGAAAGGAAAAGGATGAAATCATTCCCTTGGAGCTTTGAATCAAGCCCGAGCCCGAGGTTAACCCCCTTGTTAGGAAGTTAAAGAAAACAACGCCGATAACCAGGTAACCAATGAAATAGTCAATATTCCTTGAGAGGTTTAGGATGACACCGAAAACAAGGACGTATACGGCGCTATCGAGCATAGGTTGAAGCACAATCCACGCCCGACCGAGGTACATGTCTCTTCCGCGTGAAAACGCCTTGTTTCTAGCTTCAGCCCAAATAAAATGGCGACGTTGCCACAGTTGTGCGAGGTATTTGCCTAGGCCTGGTCTGGCGCTAAGTCTCCTCAAATAGGTGTCATCGACCTCGATGAGATTTGGTTGCACCGTACTCACGTTCTTTCCTCAGCTAACAATTCTCGTTGTGCTTGTGGTTCACGACCATAATTTAGACTTCCTTCGCCGATCCTCCTAAAAGGCAGGCATGAGTTGGATGGCTAGTAGGATTATTTAAACTTTTTCGAATCTATTCAGTTTGCTCTAGAGCGTGAGGACAGAAGTGACATCACCGAGATACAGTCTGCTCATTATTGGCGGCTGCGTTAGTCGCGACACGGTCGACCCCCTCCTAGGAGAGTCCCTTGAGCTCAAGAGGTACGTAGCACGCCAATCCTTCATCTCCGCCGGCACTGATGCAACGAAACTGGTTCCCAAAGTCGACCTGCGCAGTCAGTTTCAGCGTCGAATGCTCGAAGCTGATCTTTCAGGTTCGTTATTTCGTGATGTCGAAGAGAATTCGGAAGTCGACTTGGTGCTGTGGGACTTGAATGTTGAACGGCTCGGCGCTTGGCAATTCGATGTGGACACGTTTGTTACAGACAGTGGAGAGTTCAGGCGGATCGAGAACTACAGCAGCATCACCACTGGTGTCCCCCATATAGACTTCGGCGAAGAGGATCACTTCCGAATATGGAAGGAGCGATTCTTCCAGTTCAAGGACGTGCTCCAAAGGAACGGGCTAGTTGAAAAGACGCTACTGTTAGCTCCTGACTGGGCATTGGTTGATGAAACTGGTGAGACTGTCGGATTGTTTGAGGCAGTAAAGGCTGGTGCGTACAACGCGATCTACCGGCGGTACTGGGACTTCGCAGAGGCAAACGGATTTGAGGTTCTGCGGATGCAAGATACAGTCGCTGAATCCCATCACAAGTGGGGGCCCGCGCCGTTTCACTACACTGAAGGTGTCTATGATGTCTTCCGTGAAACCATAATGGGGAAATTGGCATAATGCCCATTCGCAGCATTTTGAAGCGGCTCGCCACTCGGTGGCCTTTCGAGTCGTTATACCGGCGTGTGAGACCGGTGAAAACGAAGGTCTCGGCGTACCGGCAACGTGGTAGATCGTCTCGAGGCGCTGCGTTGCTTACACGATCTCGCAGAGTCGATGATGAGGTAACACCGTTTGGTAGGGGATACCTCTTCGTTAGAGGTGAGGAGCCGCATTTTGTGCCTAGCGGGTGGGAACATCTTTCCATCTGTGGCCTCGATCTCTGGCATGACGAGCGGGTGCCTATAGAAATCTGTGCACCAGACGAGTTCGATGGGGCTGCGATCCTCATCGGCACAGCGATTGATTCAGATTTGCATTCGAGTAACCAGTCCGAAATTTGTCGCAGTTTAATGGAAGCCGCGAGCAGTGGCTCGGGATTTCGGGCATTGGACGAGTACGTTACGTGGCTCGGAGGGAGGTTTGTCATTCTCATGGTCAACGGGGAGACCATGAGAATCTACGGAGATGCGACCGCAAGTCGTTCATGTTTCTGGGCCGAAACGGAGCGTGGTTTTGTCGCATCGTCACATTCGACCCTGACCGCCCGCGCTATCGATGAGGCAGCTACAGACAGGTCGCGTTCGTTTCTAAATCACCCCGACTACAAGAGCCCCGCTGGAAAGTGGCTGCCCGGAGCAATGGCGCCACACGATGCGGTCTCAATGATCACAGCGAACTGTGTCTTGACAGTGAATAAGAACGAGGCGAAGCATTCCCGGTTCTTTCCTTCGGAGGGCTACTCACCAAAGAGACGTGACGCGTTCGAAACAGCACGTCAGGTGGAGGAAGAGCTCAACCGCCAACTCGAGCTCGGAATAGATAGTAGAAAGCCTTTCTATTTCGGGTTAACCGCGGGCTGGGACTCGCGAGTGTTTCTCAAAGCGACCCTCCATCGACTGCATGCACTGAATGCGATTGCATTCACCTACCACTCCTTCGATAAGAACCCATCCCACTCCAGAAATGACCTGATAGCGGCTAGCCGCCTAGCCGTGGATTCTGACTTGCGGTTTTTGGTAATGGATTTGAAACCGTCCGATAAATCCAGTCGCTTCAGAAAGGCTTATGCAAAGACGTTTACAGGGTGGGCACGCTTCCCCGCATTGGCGGAAAACTTCTACAACGAACTCGACCATGTCGGTCAGGTGGCGATTCTGCTTGGGCCGGAGGTTGGCACTGTTTTTTATCGTGAGAGGGACCCATCGCTTCTGAACGCACGCGGCCTCGCTGCGAAATTCACGCAGTCGTCCTTTGCGGAGAACGCGGAATTGGTTCGCTACCTGGACTCATACATTGATTACACCCAGCTTGATATGAGTGAGCGCGCGACTTTCCACCCATTTGATCTCTTCTATTGGGAAAGCCGATTGAGCTCGTGGGCCGCCGGAGGTTATGCGGAGTATGAAATGGCGGCCGATGTAATATTGCCTTTTAATACGAGGAGGATTCTCGTACCGATGCTGGAGCAATCGTTTGAGGAGCGTCTGAGTAAGCGTGTCTATAAAATCATTTTGGATAAAGTTGACCAGCAATAACGTTGAGTGTGTCCAACCCCGATTGTCAAAGAGGAAGTATTAGCGGCGTGGCAGAACAAGTACGACCGGCCGATGATTTCGAATCATCTCAAGACGTAGCTGATCAAGTTCGGCGATTGACTGTCGAACTAGAGGAGACCTGCGACGCTCTGCTCTTTGAGATTGATCGAGATAGAAAACTCCTTGCCGGAATTCAAAAGCGAGATCGCAAAATTGCGGAGCTAAAACAGCGAGTCCGCGTCCTAGAAAAGAAGCTCGGTATCCCCGATGAAGAGCGCGCTGGCTTGCCATTCCTACCGAACTCTTTGCGTGGCAAAGACGTACCGCGGGGGGTTTTGCAGATTAAGAAAAAGTATTGGGCAATGAGAAGCACTTTTAGGAAGGCAAAGAAGTGAAGGACGCGGCCGTACAAAAACAGTTAGATCGCCTGGCTGAGCTGGAAGCTAAAGCCGAAGCAACCAAGTCGGCGTCCCGGGACCTTCGTTCGTACACTCGCACACTGGCATACCGCGATGCTCTGTCGGGCAAGCACGCTTTTTTGGACCCCACTAATTCTCGCGACGCTTATGAACAGCGCGTGAACTTTTATGACAGCGAGTTTTCGCAACGACTGGACGAGATGTTGGCTGAGGCTAATTCCCTGCCATCAATAAGCCACCAGCGCTGGGACAAGCGTAGGAACGTTCGAATTGGCATCATCGCCGATAGATTTCTTTACGAATCACTTCGAGTTGCTGCCGATTTCGTGCCTCTGACCCCAGAAAACTTGGACGAAGAGATTCCGACGTTGGACCTCCTGCTCGTGGTTTCCGCCTGGAGGGGGTTGGAGGGCGAATGGAATGGGTTCGGTGGCGAGAATTCTGAAGGGCGTCGGCTTTTCTCCGAAAAGGCCGCTCCGCTTGCTCGGTCGCTTGACATCCCGATCGTTTTTTATTCGAAGGAAGACCCGCCAAACTTTGCAAAGTTCCTTGGTCTTGCGAAGGAAGCGGACTTCATCTTCACGTCCGCTGAAGAAAAGGTGCCCAAGTATCAGGAAGCAGTAGGGGAAGGAACACCGGTCGAAGCCTTGCGTTTCGCGGTCAACTTTGAGCGAACCAACCCCATCGGAAGCGAACGGTTCGACGGGAACGATGTAGTTTTCGCGGGATCATGGCTAGCGCATAAATACAAGTCTCGAGCAACCGCAGCAAGGAAGATTTTTAAGGGGATCCAAGACTCCCATCTTTCACTTTCGATCTTTGATCGAAACGCGGATTTGGATCAGAGCGAATTCAAGAGCGATCTATCTCGTTACAATTACCCAGACGACTTTCTTCCGCATTTGCGGAGACCGATCTCGCACGAAGACGTTCATCGCATTCAACGGCTTCTTCCTTTTGGGGTTAACCTGAATTCAGTTACCGCGAGCTCAACCATGTTCGCCAACCGCGTTGTAGAGCTATTGGCGACCGGTACGACCGTTTTATCTAACTACAGCAACGGAGTAAATTCCCTTTACCCGTATGTTGCAATCGTCGATTCTGAGATAGACGCTCAGCAGTTCGTTGATAACTTGAGCACGGAGCATTTCCGCTACGGGCGAGCGAGCGGCATCCGAGACGTATTCCTCAATGACACTGCCTTTGAACGAGTCGATCAAATCCTCGATGTGGTTGGAGTGTCGCATGCTAGCACCGAGCACCGCATTCTCGTAGTCGCTGATGACGAGCAATCTTTTACAAATTTCGTGGCTTCTCAGGACGGAGATTTCGATCTTGAATGGGTCACGCGGGCTGAGCTTGCAGAAATGCAAGGCAGCGAGGGAGGCGATGTAGTCATCTTCGCAGACAATATAGCTATTGAGTCTCCTTTCTTGGTCGCGGACGCGGTTGCTGCTTTCCGCTACAGCGACGCCGATGCAGTAGAGCTTTGCTCAGTAGATGACCCGAGGACCTGTTATGAATTTGTAGAGCCGGGGCCGAGGTCTTCTCTGCAGGTTGTTTGGCTGGAGCCGGGGGAGACCTTTGGTACCGCACCCATTGAGCGGGCGATTTTGGTAAGGACCGCGGCCGTTACTGACACAGTTTTTCCTTCGCCGGATACGAAGGAGCTGACCGTTATTGTGCCTGTCTATAACAATGGCCGGTTCTTGATTCACAAATGCTTCCAATCGCTGCGAAGGAGCAGTGTCTTCCCGAAAGCAGAAATTCTTCTGGTTGACGACGGATCGACCGACAAGGAAACTCTTCATGCGTTAAACGTGCTTGAACAAGTTTACGAGAATGTCTCAGTTTTCCGGTTCCCACCAGGAGGATCAGGCAGCGCTTCCCGCCCCCGCAACAAGGGCCTTGAGCTCGCTCGCACAAAGTTTGTTACTTACCTTGATCCAGATAACGAGCAAGTGGGCGATGCCTACGTCCAGCTTCTCGAGCTGATGCGCTCTGAGCCGCTTTCATTTGCTCTCGGGAACATGGTGAAGTTTAAGGGAACTCGAAGTGTCATCAACAACTCGTGGCACCTCAAGAAGTCTCTTAAATCAGCTGGGGTCATACGAATCGGAGAAGGGATCTACAATCTGGGCGGCAACAACCGAGAGTTGCTGTCCACAGCTGAGTATCAGCCGATGAGTATTCAAGCACTCATTGCTGATACCGCTTGGCTTCGCAGCACGGGAATTGAGCAGCCGGAGGGCGCTGTCGGGCAGGATTCCTACTTTTTCCAGCAGATGCTTTATTACGCGGGAAAGATTGCAGCAGTGCCGACACCTGTCCATATCTACTATGGGGAAGTTGCGAATTCAACGGTGAATGACATTTCGGTGAACTTTTTTAGGAAGTACCTTCCTTTGGAGAGGTCTCGATCGACCTGGCTCGAGGAAATCGGCCTTATCGATCACTATTCGAGTACGCGGTTCATGACATTTCTCGAAAAGTGGTATTTAGTGAAGTTGAAGAGCGTGGTTCCAGCAGACCGGGCAGAAAGCATTTCGCTTCTGTATGAAATTGCTTCAATGTATGGCGACCGTGTAACAGAGGAACCGCGATTTAGAGCTTTGATGGCTGAAGCGGAAGCGGAAGGGTCGGCTTAAGGGGCCCAACGCACCGAGACGGTCTTGTTGGAACTATTTGGAATTTCTCAAAGAAGACGTCAACACGTCGAGCCCACCCCAGGGGCAACTTTCGCGACAAGAACCATGGACACCAGAAATACGACTGAACACTTTCACGGAAAGCCCCAACCATCTGTGCTTTGATTGGCCTACCAAGGAGAAAATGCAATTGGCTGACGTAGCAATACAAATTGAGCCTGAAGATTTCAAGATCGGGGATGCAACGAGCATCGTTATCCCTCATCGGGGACCTTCGAATTCGCTAAGCCTTACCGTTAGACAGCGGTGGACATCGCGCTACAGAGGTTACTTTTACTGGTCGATTAAAGTAGGCGACCTTGAAGTTGCAAGGTGTGACGGATCTGCAACGAAAGATGATGTTGAACTGACCATTTTCGGGGTAACTGAGGCTGATTCTGTAACGTTTTGGCTTGTTCCACTGAAAAATCAGATCGGTAGAGAATCGTGGTCCCGGGCGTCGAGATCGTTGATACAGGGTATTAATACGGCATCCATCGGTGCGTTGCCGCCCGAGGTAGCTCTCTATGCCGTCGCCTCCAGCAATGAGGTTGAAGTGAGGAGCTACACGCAAGCCGATTTAGCGGCAATAGGCACATGGCGAGATGGTTTGGACACATCTCTCCCCTTGCGTCAGGAGGTTAATGCGGACGAGAGGTTCCCAGAAACCGCCGTAAGCGACTATAGATCCCTGCGCCGAGGGGAACTAATTCTAAAGCCCCACAGAAGTGTTCGCATGGACCCATTTGATTGGAATCGACCTGAAAATGGCGATAATAACTGGCACTTCCAGCATCATACTTTAAGGTTTTTGAACCCGGTTCGGCACCTTGCGCAGAGAGGCAATGAATCTGCACGACGTTTCTGGCTAGAAGGGGTAAGAACATGGTCTGAAGTACACGGGGTGCCAGAGAAATCCCCCTCTAAGTGGGCGTGGGTGGACATGACTGACGGGTTGCGAGCTATACAGCTGAGTTTGGGGGCGTCTCTCGCAGGCCCGAATGACGCTTGGTTCCGGCAGCTCTTGGTCGTGCACCGGGATTGGCTATTAAAAGAAGAGAATTTGCGGCCCCGTAACCACGGGATGCATCAGCGCGCCGGCTTATTCGTAGTCAGCTGCGCCTTGAAGGATGAATCGGCGAAGCAGACGGCGGTCGCTTGGCTCTATGATCTTTTTTGGGAGACTTTTCATCCCGAAGGAACGGATGATGAAGGTGCCCCAGCGTACTTGCTCTACAACGTTAAGTGGTGGACGCAGGTATTCCGTCGGCTTGCAGCCGAAGGCGTAGACATACCCGTCGAGATCTACGAATCGTTAGCACGTTCCAAACGGATTTTGAAATTGCTGGAAACCCCTTCTGGTAAGCTGCCACCAATTGGTGATACATCATTCTCTGCGCGTATCCCGAAGGAAGTGGAGGGAGAGCCCTTCTTTAGGGACGTTGACCCCAGCAGGCTCAAGTTCGATGATTTGAGTGTCTTAGATGCAGGGTACGCAATAATGAGGGACGAGAAGAGCTATGCGCTCGTTAGATTTGGTGAGCCCGGTAAGGGACACCACCACCATGACAAAGGCTCGGTCATATTCAGTGATGGTATTACCGACTGGCTGACTGACCCAGGGTTTTATGGGTATCAGTCAAAGAATCCTATGCGGCAGAGAACGCTTTCTAGGTCTGCTCATAACGTCTTTGAAGTTGAAGGATTTAACGGGGACAAAAGAGCTCCCGTTTTACTCGAAAGAGCAAATGATAGTCATGATGCGATGACGGTGGAGCTTGTAAGTAAGAGTATCGAAGATTCACAGGGTCTCTGCGTTCATCGTATAATTCAACGCGTATACGAGGAACAAGAGTGGAGAGTGGTTGACTGGTTTACCGCTAAGGGGTCTGAGCCAAGGAAGGCCCGACAGCACTGGCTGGTTGCACCAAGTGTTGATGTTCAACATATGTCAGACGCTATCTACCTGCTCGCGAAGAACGCCAAAGTGAAGCTGGTTCCGAGTGCAGGTTATAGGTTTCCGGTAGATATTGAGGTGGTTGAAGCCTCTAATACCAGCGAAGTTGGTTGGGTAGGCTGTGGTTATGGTAAGCGGCGTCCGGGGACTCAGATTACCTTTAGTGCAACGCTTTCCCCCGGAGAGGAGCTCTCGATGATCGTCCGGAAACTCGACGATTGATGCGGGAATTATGCAGTTGAAAAGTCCGAGATCTATTGATTGATGCACCAGGTTTGGGTAGTCGCTCGGATACCCCACATGGCGATGCTCGGTCAAGAATCTACCGCGATTGTTCGTCGGACTCATGGCAGAAGGGGCGACGAGATCGGTCGCTGCGGTATTGATCTTTAAGTCTCCCTTTGATGCGAGAGTTTCTCGAGCTTTTGGTGTGGATGTCCCTGGCTCGAGCAGGAGCAGCGGGTAACCCAGCCTCTCAGTGCAAGAATGGAGGCCACCCGGCAGCCGATCACAACCCGCAGTGTCCAACAAGCCATCAAACAACGCGTCCAACAATTGACCAGACTCCGCGTCCAATGACGCGCAGGATTCCATATCCAAAAGATGTCAAGGCATGACAGATCTGAGCCCCACGTTATCGTCCAGTGGTCTAGGCCTAGATGAACACGGGGCTTAGCAGGAAGGGACCACTATATTGTCCCTAAGTGCTCTCAGGATCAAGAATCTAAATCTGAGTAAAAACTAGTTGTTTTCCCATCTTTGAAACCTTCTTCGTAGAATACGGAGACGCTTGTTCTGGTGGCATCGCTCCAAGACCGATCGTTCTTCACCGCTCTTAGGGGATGAATCGATATCTCTACTGTCTCGTCTTTTTGGAGGTTGTAAACGGACGCGGTGATTGGGCGACCGACCTTCGCTCCATCTATTTCCAGTACTAGTTTTTCGTTGACATGCATAGTCAATTCGAAGTAACCGATGCCTCTCTGAGCTTGATAAGGCTGAGTTATCTTAAAGGTAAAGTTACCCGGCTTCGGCGCCGAAAATCTAGCCACAACGCTGAGATTAGGATCGAAACATCCCGAAGGTACAGAGAATGAGCGGGGACCTGGTTCTGCCAGAGGCGTGTCCTCGTAAGTGCTCCGAGAACGGAGAAAGATACCAGTGAATGGATATTTCTCTTTTTCATCTTGAAGTCTCTGCTGCCTCCAAGAAGAATAAATAGACGGTTCTGTATTGGAAGGTGAGAGGTTTAACTCTGGCGCTCTTCGGTTGATAAGGTCGCGGAACACAATCCCTGCTGACCGTTCAATCGCGGGAAAAGATTGAAAGATTTCAAGGATGTCGCGACTAGCGAAGGGGATGAGCGTATCGAATGCGGGATCGAGTTCGTTCTGGATTTCGCTTAGCCATTTACCGTTCTTCAATTCCCAGTGTGCGAGTGGACCCCGGCCGAACACAGGCATAGTTTCGTCATAGCCCAACTCGCGCAGTCGCTCTGTTGGGTCAAAAGGTAGGTTCTTCCGGCCTCGGCGCGCTAAAGTCTCAAAAGAAATATCGGGTACTTCCACGCGTCGAACGATCTCAACGGCGTTGCCCCTAATATTAAGGGTAGAACGATCTGAGAAGGCTGAAACGTACAGTGGTACTAGCGCTCGGCCATGATTTCCCGGGGAATTGGCTTCGATAACCTCTGCGAGTCTACCTTCGTTGTAGGTGGGCTTGTCCTCGAGCAGATCGAAAAACAGGCTGTCCCGAACTTTGGTTGATGCTAGGACGCGCTGGGCTTGCTCGAAATCACGGGACATTGTTGCGCGAAAGTATCCACTCTTTCGCTCGTCGAAGTGTTTCTGGTAACCGTACGTGTATGTTGTCAACTTCTCCCAAAAGGGCCGTAGGAGTGCTAGAAGGAATCTGCTGTCCATCCCCCCAGAAAAAGCAATGGCGAGCTGCTCATAGGAGTTTAGGTAGTTGGCGACAACTCGGTCGAATTTCTCCTCGACCAAAGACAATTTTGTGTCGTCATCAATACCCACGAACCTATTGGTACCAACGGGGTAGAAACGCGCGACAGAACGATTTGTGAAATTCAATCTGAAGTTCGGCAGCAAAATACGAACACCTTCGGCCATCGTATAGTCCGCTGCCCAACGTGTAGACTTGAACGCTGACCCGATTTTAGGATGCGTTTCGAATTCAAGCAGCAATTCTAAATGGGAGGCAACCAAAGAGCTTTGGGTGGAGTAGTAGATTGTCCGATTGCCTAGTGCGTCGCCGTAAATGAACGTCTCGGAACCCTTTCCGAGGATAATGAAATGTCGACCTGCCATTTCGTTCAGAATGGACTCAAAATCCTCTAACGACCTTTCTGCGGCAGACAAAAGAATGGTGGAAACGTTTTCAGCTCGTGACGCAGAACCCATAGCCCAGTGGCCTTGAATGTACACGAAAGTTCCACTGTCCGAAGCGGAAAACTCGTGAGTGGATGCCGAATCTCGTTGTAAAAACAGGCCGTTTGGGAGAGCGATTTCGCTGTATTGATCGACTGGCGACATTCTATCGCTGGAGAGGACGAATCCATTAAAATAAGGTCTTATTCTCGAGTTCATTTTTCCAAGCTTAGCTGTCGATGGTTAGTAGCGTGGATGCGTGGTCGAATGAATTCGACATAACAAGGGACTGGCCATAGGGCAAATAATGTGGCTGGCCAAATCAAAAATGAAGGCAGAGCGGAGTTGAAATGGTTGAAGATCGCGTTCATAAGGTGTCGCTCGAAATGATGGCCTCGCTTGTAAGGTCTGAGGCGCGTCCAAATGCCGATCTAAGGCTCTTGGTGGAACTTGACGGGGTCCAGTTCCCGATTTTAATCAACAGGCATCCGAAGTCGGAACGGCTTCTCGTTCTCTACAATGGTGCTGTGGACCGTAAGAGGTCGAGCACTGGAATTGTGTTTCAGCGCTCAAGCTGGGTTGGCGAGTTCAATGCTACGCGGATTCACTTCGCTGATCCAACAATTTTACCTTTTCCTGATATGTCAATTGGATGGGGTCAGCTCTCGAAAAACGCTTGGGCAATTCCAGGTTACATTTCCATTCTGAATCTCATTAGGAAAGACTTGAATGGGATCGGCGCAAGTAAGACGTTGCACTACGGTAGTTCCGCTGGCGGATTTCAAGCGATGATGGCTGCTTGTTTAGATCGCGGTAGCACGGCTTTGGTGAATAATCCTCAAACCGACGTAACCCAATTTTGGCCGAATGCACAAGCGAAACTATTCCGCAACGTATTTGAAGACGATGAAGTTGGTACGGAATCCCTTGCTTTGTATCCGTGGAGGTTTAGATGTCTGGATTTCTTTGAGCGCGAAGGATACATTCCAAATCTCCGTATCGCGTCAAATATAGCCTCCGAGAAGGATTTTCGGGGGCATCTGCTTCCTTTCGTAGAGGGGCTTGGAAGAGTGAATGACAGCGGGAATAAGGTTAGTATCGATGCGTACTGGAATCGGAGGCAGGCGCATAATCCCTTAGGGAGAAACGCGACGATTCAACTAGTTAACAGGGAATTGGCGCAGCTAGCGTAGATTTACTTCGATCAGCTGATCCAAGGGTCAGGGGGGGATTTCACCTTTTATCCTACGGGTGGGGATCAATCGTGCTAAAGGGTGGGCGTAAAACCGGAATTTTAAAAAGGGGCCTTGACAGGCATGCCGTAGGCGAATGCTAAGCATGAATTCCGTTCCCGGTGCGTGGAAGGGGTCGCCAGGTAATGATTTCATCGGCTTGATGTTTCTAAGTTGTCGTGGTTAAAAGGGCTCAGCTGTAACTGGAATGAACTGGATGTCTTGAGCGTGGTTTGCCGGAGAAAGTTAAGTTAATTCACATTTCACCTTAAGATAATCGCAAGTTCCCATTTCACCTATAGGTTCCGTTGCATGCGCCCCAGAAAGGGGCGCAACGTATTGCTAAGGAACGGAAAATGGGTATTCGGAAACGGGCGGTGCGTGGTTGCACCGCCCTTGTGTCCAGTGTCGTCATCGCGCTGCCGGTCGTCGCAGCGGTAGCACCGGCGAAAGCGGCGGACGTGTCCGCGCAGCAGGGTGGCCAGGTGGTCATCAGTGAGGTCGCAAACGGCGGCCCTGGCGGCTACCACGACAACTTCATCGAAGTTGCTAACTGGGGCAACGAGGCTGTAGACGTCAGCGGCTGGGAGCTATTCCGCTGCACTGGCACGGGCTCGGTGGCATCGGCGCCGCAGAACACGCTGCAGGGCACGATCGGTGCGGGGGAGCGTTGGCTTTTCGCGCGGGAGAGCGATCAGTCCACAATCGCGGATGCGGACGTGAAGCAGCGGTACTCCACGTCGCTGGCCAACGAGTCCTACGGCGCGCTGCTGCGCGATAGCTCGGGCGAGGACGTCGACGCTGTAGCGGTCCAATTCCCGGGCACCGCCAACCAGGCGTGCGGCGAGGGCACTGTGCTGGCCAACACCACGGACTCCGCCGCCGGCGAGAGCTTCCAGCGCACCCAGGACACCGACGACAACGCCGCGGATTTCATCCGCGCGCCGCGCACCCCGGGTGCGGAGAATGCCACGGAGCCGTCGGCGGCGCCGAAGCGCGGCGACGTGCTCATCTCCGAGGTCGCGCACACGGGCGCGGATGGGGAGGGGCTGATTGAGATCGCCAACTTCGGCGATCAAGAGGTCGACGTCACGGATCTGCGCGTGGACGTGGTCAACCAGTTCGGACGCCGTTTTGCGGGGTATGCGTGGGCGGAGCGGATGCCCGTCGAGAAGCTTCAGCCCGGTGAAGCGGTTGTGGTGCCGCGCGATGAAAGCGGCCGCGACTTCAGGGAGGGGGCCGCGGGCGTGGTGCTCTACCACGCCTCCGGTGACATCTGGGACCGAGTCGCCTGGGCGGACAACCAGGATTCCGCCGCAGCCGACGGCACGCCGCTGCCGTACGCCAGCCTGGACGCCGCAGACGGCATCTCCTACCAACGCGTCTCGAATACCGGCGACAACGCCGCGGACTTCGTCGCTGCGAAGCGCACCGCGGGTGCGATCGAGGTGGGCGAAGCCGCCGAGGAGAAGACACCCGAGTACACCCAAGAGGAGCCACACACCACCGGTGGGGCGAACGTGCTGGTCTCGGAAATGACTAATACCGGCCCAGACGGCAACGGCGACATCTTCCTCGAGCTGCAGAACTACGGTGATGCGCCGCAAGACATGACCGGCTGGAGCGTGTACCGCTGCATCGGCACCGGCGTGCGCGCGTCTGTGCCGCAGGTTTCCGCCGAGCAGCTGGACGGCGTGGTGTTGGAGCCCGGCCAGCGTTTCACAGCGGGCCGCTCCGGGCAGGCGGGCGCGGATATCCGCGCAGCGCAGGACACCACGTTCGGTATCTCCTTTGCCACCCAGTACGGCCTGCTCGTTTTCGACCAGGACGGCAAGATCGTGGACCGCGTCGGGTCCGCACGCGCAGACGTGGAGAGTTTCTGCGCCATGGGCCAGCCACTTCCCGGCGTGCTCAACGGACTGCATGGGGAATCCTGGCAGCGCGTGGATATCACGGGCGATGACCGCAAGGATTTTGTGGTGGCGGAGAGGACCCCTGGGCGCCGCAACGCAGAGGCCCCGCAGCACCAGCGCGTGGATTCGCCGGTGAAGATCACCGAGGTCACCAACGGCGGCCCGGGCGGCGCCGGCGACAACTTCTTCGAGCTGACCAATACGGGCGATGCGCCTGTGGACGTCACCGGGTGGCAGGTGTACCGCTGCACCGGCACCGGGCGGGTGTACGACGGCATGCTGCAGCTCAATCTGCCCGACGGCGAGATGGCACCCGGCGAGGTGTTCACCGCCGCGCGCACCGGAGTGGACTCCACGGTGGAGCGCCCGGACGCGACTTACGGCACATCCTTCAACGCCGTCAAAGGCTTCGGTTTGATGGTGGTGGACAAGGACCGCAACGTCGTGGACTCCGTTGGCGTTTTCGACCGCGTCGATTCCCCGTGCACGGCGGGTGAGCCTTTGAGCGACACGCTCGATTTCGCCTCCGGCGAGTCCTACCAGCGTGTCGCGTTTACCGGCGACAACGCCAAGGACTACGTGCGCGCGATCCGCACCCCGGGCGAGTACGACCCGGACGTTGAGGCCATTGAGGTGCGAAAGCCCAAGATGGGCGATGTGGTGATCAACGAGATCGCCGCCGGCCGCCCGGATGACAAGGGCGGGCAGAAGGCGCAGTACATCGAGATCATTAACAACGGCTCCACGCCCGCGGATTTGTCCGGGCTGCGTGTGGACTACTGTGCCGCCGACGGGCGCCGCATGCTGGAGCCGGCAGCGGTGGTGCCGGACGGGCTCTCGCTGACTCCGGGCGGCGTGCTCACCGTCGCGCGTCCGGAGGCGGGCGTGAAGGATGCGCTTACCACCGACGCCACCTTCCAGCAGGAGGGCTACGGTGCCACGATCACGGATGCCGCAGGCACGCTTCTCGACGCCGTCGGTGTCTACTACGACGACGTGGGCAAAGTGACAAACGCGCCGGAGGGCCCGTGCTCCTCCGCCGGCGTGCCGCTGGATCGCCGCATGCGGTATACCTCCATCGAGGAGGCGCAGAAGCACGACTACGCCTGGCACCGAGTGCAGTCCACCGGCGACAACTGGGCAGATTTTGTCACCGCGCCGGCCACTCCGGGCTCGGCGGACGGCCCGGAATACCGCGACGTGACCGAACCCGTAGAGGGCTCACTCGATCCGGTCGAGGTCGAGCGCGCTGCTCGCACCGGGGTGCCTTCGCTTTCCGTCGGCACCTCGCTCACCGCCACCGGCACCGCCGACGCCGACGTGACCGCCTTCGGCGCGAAGACGGCAGCAATCGATTGGGAGAAGTCAGCCGGCTTCATCGGCGCGTCCCCAAGGGCGGCGCTGGAGCAGCGAGTAGGCGAGGGCGAGACCCGCGCCGCGGACGTCCGCAAGATGGACCAGGCGCAAGACACCGGCCGCGCGTTCCCGTACCAGCGCTTCGAGCTGGCGGTGGAACGCCCCGAGGACAACGTGGTGTCGATCGCGTGGCGCGGGCATTCTCGCGACCGCCACGAGCTGCAGATGTACTTCTTCAACCACACTGTTGGCCAGTGGCAGCGTGTGGATACGGCGGCAGGTGAAGAGGGCGCCGACGTCACTCTTGTAGGCACTGGTGCTGTTGCCGATTTCTACCGCGACGGCACCGTGGACGTGCTGGTGCAGGACGGCAAGCGCGTGGCGGATCCGTTCAGCGACTCCAACGGCGAGACGAACCAGATGTTCAAGACCCCGGGCGAGTACGACCTCGCCGTCGCGCACGTGACGGATTCGCAGTACCTCACCGAGCAGAACCCTGCGTCGTATACCCAGATGATCGCGTGGTTGGCCGCGAACAAGGATGCGCGCGACATCATCGCATCCGTGCACACCGGCGACGTGATCCAGAACTGGCTGCGTGGCAATCAGGAGCCGGATCGTGCGGTGCTGGAGTTTGAGCGCGCCTCCGAGATCATGAAGATTTTCGAGGATGCCGGGATGCCCTACGGCATCCTGCCGGGCAACCACGACAACGTGTGGGGCGCATCCAACGAGATGTTCAACGAGTACTTCCCGGCTTCGCGCTACGAGTCCAACTCCTGGTGGGGCGGCCACGGGCCGGACGGCAACGCGTCGAACTTCTTCACCATGGAGCGCGACGGCGCGAAGTTCCTCTTCCTGCAAATGGGCTTCGACTCCTCCGAGGAGGAGATCGACTGGGCAGACAAAGTCATCACGGACCACCCGGACCACAACGTGATCTTCTCCACCCACGAGTATCTGCGTCCCGAGGAGGACGCCCGCTCCAACCCGGACAACGGACGCTGGACCGCCCAGGGCGACCTGCTGTTCGACCGCCTGGTCGAACCCCACTCCAACGTCGTCCTGGTCTTCTCCGGCCACCTGCACGGTGTGCGCCAGCGCATCACCGAACGTGAGGACGGCACCCGCGTCATCGAGACCGTTGCGGACTACCAGTCGTACGAGGAAGACGGCGCCCGCGACGCCCTGTACACGCGCCTTTACCAGTTCGACCTGGATTCCGGGAAGGTCGCGGCCAACGCATATTCACCGCGCCTGCAGTCTTTCGAACCGTGGAAGAACGACCCGCGCGATCTGGGCTACACCCCGGAATCCGACGAGTTTGTCTACGACGCCGACCTGCAGTACGACAAGCAGGTGACCACTTCCGGCATCGCCGCCTTTGGCGCACCGGTGGAGCTAGGATCCGCTCAGCTTGCCGACGGCACCGCCGCCGAGTTCGCCTGGGACGACCTGGAACCGGGCGCGGAGTACCTCTGGTACGCACGCGCGCAACGCGACGCCTCCGCCACCGGCGGCCCCGACCCGCGCTACTCCGACTTCCGCGTGTTCACCGCGCCCGCGGAGGCAGAGGAGTCCCCGGAGACGTCTGCGCCTGAAACCTCGGCGCCCGAGACCCCGGCCGAGCAGCCCACCGCAACCGTCACCGCGACCACCACGACGTCTGTGTCCGCAGACCCGGTGACCCACACGGAAACCGCTACGGAGACCGTCAAGGAGACCGCCACGGAGACCGAGAAGGTCACCGACACCGAGCCGGCGGTCACACACCGCGAAACGGTGACGACCTCGACGACCGTGGTTACCCCGACCACGGTGATCTCCACCGCAAAGGAGGTCTCCACCGCGCCGAACACGACGGTGACCAATTCCGTGCCCACCACCGTGGTCACACCGACGACCGTCACCGCACCGACGACGGTGGAGGTGCCGACGACGGTGCCCACGACCGTCGAGAAGCAAGGCGACCGTGTCACCGAGACCGTTACCGAGACCAGCGGTGGTGAAGAGCAGTTCCCAGACGAGAGCAGCTCCGTGACCGTTGGCTCGAGCGTCACTATCACCCCGCTGGGCATCCTGCTATCCCTGCTCGGTGCGCTGGGTGCGGTCGGCCTGATTGCCGTGTTGCTCGATTACATGGGCATTAACCTGCAGGAGTACTACGAGCAGTTCCTCGACATGCTCCCGTAAACCAGGCTCCCAGGCGAGTGGATGCGGCTGCGTTGCGCCGCGTCCACTTTTTATATGCTCGGCCGCATGCGCAATCTGGGTTATGACGAGGTTCTGTCCACGGTCACGCCACGTGATGCCGTCGATGCGTTACGGGAGGTACTGAAGGGCGGGTTCGACCCAGCCTCCGATCCGCACCGGCAGAAGGTGGCCCTGCCGCATGGGGAGATGCACCTGCTGCCGTCGGCGCTTGATGATGCGGTCGGGGTGAAGGTGCTGGGGATTCAGCCGGCGGGATTGACTGTCGATGTGCCGCTGGTGCAGGGGTCGTATTTGCTCATGGGTGGGGAGACGCTCACACCGGAGGTCGTGATGGATGCCGCGGCGCTGACGGAGGTACGGACGTCGGCGGTAGCTGTGGCAGGGGTGGTGGACCGGTTGCGGGCGTCGAGCGAACCCTTGGAGTGCGTGATCGTCGGCGCGGGTGTGCAGGGGCGGGCGCATGCGCGCACGGTTGTGGACGTGCTTGAGGGGGTGCGGGAGGTGTCGGTGACGTTTACCTCGCGGAGCGAGCCGGCGGATCTGCCGTACCCGTGGGTTCAGTCGGGGAGTGCTGCGGCTGATGAGGTTTTGGGGCGTGCCGGGTTGGTTGTGGTGGCGACGAGTGCGGGGGAACCTGTGGTCGTCGATAGGCAATTGCGCCCTGATACGACCGTGCTTGCCGTGGGGGCGCACACGGTGGACACGCGGGAGTTGCATGAGGATGTGCTGCGGGGCGCGCAGGTGATCGTGGAGGATGTGGGGGCTGCGCAGCGGGAGGCCGGTGATGTGGCGATCGCGGTGGAGAAGGGGGCGCTTGCGTGGGACGACGTGGCGACGATGGCTGAGGTTGTGTGCGGGGAGGTGGCGCTGGATCCGGCGCGGCGGGTGGTGTTTAAGACTGTCGGGATGCCGTGGGAGGACCTGGCGGTGGCGAGGGCTGTCGCCCGCCAGGTCCAAACTGGGCCTAGGTGACGCTTAGGCGAGGTCCTTTACCAGGCGCTCCGCGAGCTCCTTGGACGAGGACGGGTTCTGCCCGGTGTAAAGGTTGCCGTCGACAGTGACGTAAGACGCCCACGGCTCATCGGCCTTCTGATACTCGGTTCCGAGGGTGACGAGCCGGTCCACGAGCAGCCACGGCGCCTTGTCAGCGAGACCGCCGGCGCGCTCTAGGGCGTGACCAGTTCTTCGGCCCAAAAGCCGGTGGGGTGGGGTGTGCCGTCGTTAAGCGTCCAGTGGTCTGCTGCCGTAACGATCATAAGAACCTTGGTCATGGTGTCCTCCTAAACCTTGACGATCATCTTGCCGGTGTTGCCGCCCTCGAACAGCTCGAGGAATGCGGTCGGCATGTTGTCGATGCCTTCGCGCACCGTGGTCTCGAACGTGATGGAGCCATCGACGACGAGCGGGGCGATCTTCTCCTGGAACTCCTTGGCAAGGTGGGAGTACTGGCCCACCACGAACCCGCGCAGCGTGAGGCACTTGCCGATGGACAAGCCCAGATTTCGCGGCCCCGGCGCCGGTTCCGTGTCGTTGTACTGCGCAATGGCTCCGCACATGGCGATGCGGCCGAACGTGTTCGCGTTCTGGATCGCAGCCTCGAGGTGGTTCCCGCCGACGTTGTCGAAGTAGACGTCGATGCCTTCCGGCGCCGCCTTGGCCAGCTGGCCGTTGACGTCGCCGTCCTTGTAGTTAAAGGCTTCGTCGAAGCCGATGCTTTTGAGGTATTCGATTTTCTCCGCGGAACCCGCGGACCCGATCACCTTCGCAGCTCCGAGGTGCTTCGCGATCTGTCCCGCCGCGGAGCCCACAGCGCCTGCCGCGCCCGAGATGAACACGACGTCGCCTTCCTTCATCTCGCCGACGGCGGTCAGCCCGACGTAGGCGGTCAGACCCGTCAGGCCGAGAATGCCCAGGTATGCCTCGGCAGGCGCGATGATGGTGTCGATCTGCTCCGCCTGGTCCTCATTCAGGACGGCGTGAGTGCGCCACCCGGCGAAGTGCCGGACCGTGTCGCCCGCTTTGAACCTGCTGGAGCGGGACTCAGTGACTGTGCCGATCGCGGTGCCGTTGAGTGGCTCATCGATCTGGAACGGCTCGATGTAGGACTTCACGTCGTTCATCCGCCCGCGCATGTAGGGGTCGACGCTGGAAAACGTGTTCTCGACGAGGATCTGGCCGTCGGAGAGCCCCGGCAGCTCCACATCTTCGAGCCGGAAGTTTTCGTTTGTCGGTGCGCCTTCCGGACGGGAGGCAAGGACCCATTGCTTCGCTGCAGTCACGCTGTGCTCCTTAGTCGTTGTTCTCTGAATGTTCGGTCTTTGCCGGAACATCGGGTGGAACGTCGAGAGGGCTGTTGCTAGGGTTAAGGGTCAAAATGTGTGTCCGGAATCGCGGATTTTCACGGATTGACCTGTAGGTTTCCGGAAAGTATATGCTCCGGAAGCATATATCTAGCCCCCGACGGGAAATCCTCGGTGTGGCAGCGGTGGTGTGCTATGTGCGGCGTGGTGTGGTGTCGCAATGTCAAAGAACCAACCTCGCTGCTACTGCGGCGGTGAAATGAAACGCAACGGCACTACCAGCAAAGGCACCACCAGATGGCGCTGCAAACAATGCGGCGCCTCCAGCGTGAAACACCGCGGCGACATCACCAACGTGGCAGTGTTCACCCAGTTCATCGAGCATTGCACCACCGCGACATCACTCGACGACCTAGCCAAACGAAACGGTGTTAGCCGCGCCACCATGAAGCGGCGCTTCAAGTGGTGCTGGTTCGTTGATGTGCCTGACCCCACCGCCGGCCACGACAAGCGGGTCTACGACCAGATCTTCCTTGACGGCACCTACACCGCTGGCGGCTGCTTGATCGTCGCGGCGACCATCGACCACGTGATTGCCTGGCACTGGTGCAAACACGAAACCACCCGCGACTACCAACTGCTGCTTGAACGCATCGAAGCCCCACTCATCGCCGTCATCGACGGCGGCCAAGGCACATACAGCGCGATCAAAGAAGTGCTGGCCGACCACGAAAATCCAACGCTGCCTCGTCCACGCCCAACGCGTGGTACGCCGCTACACCACCAGCAACCCACGCACCGATGCCGGGCGCACCATCTACCGACTTGCGCTGAAGCTGACCCGGATCACCACGCTGGATGAAGCCGCCGCATGGGGTGCGCAACTGCACGAGTTCTCCACGATCTACCGGTCATGGATGGACGAGAAAACCCTGGTCAAAGACCCCAAAACCGGTGCATGGACACGGGTGTGGACGCATCACAACGTGCGCAAGGCCTACAACAGCCTCAACCACCTATTCCGGTCTGAGCTGCTGTTTGTCTATCTCACCCCACCAGCAGCAGTCCTTGCGCCCGAGCGGATCAAATCCACCACCAACAGCCTGGAGGGCGGGATCAACGCCCAGATCAAACTGCTCGCCAGAACCCACCGCGGCAGGTCCGGTGAACGACAACGCCGCATGCTGGATTGGTGGCTCTATTTAAAAACGGAGCTGCCTGACGATCCAGTACGAATCGCCAGGCAGTCCGACTGGGGCCAGGGCCAACTCGCCAAAGTATCCACCCTGACCCGAAACGAGAACCAAGCCGACCAAGAAACCGGACGACCAGCCCTCTACGACAACGCTATCGACACCGACTACACCCACTCAATCGGCATCCAAAAAGGCCAAATCTAACCCCCACGACACGCCGGGCCAGACACACTTTTTGACCCTTAACCCTGTTGCTATTCCTGTTGACTCACTGCGAAATGAAAAATACCCCGCGACCAGCTGGTGCTGATTGCGGGGTGAAAGAACTTGCTCCTCCAACTGGGCTCGAACCAGTGACCCTTCGATTAACAGTCGAATGCTCTGCCAACTGAGCTATGGAGGAATATGTTGCCGTTGCTCTCGCTGTGCAACGAGATGTAACAATAGCGCGGGTTGGTTGTGTTGCCCAAATCGGCAGGTTGAGTGGTGTTTTCGGCCGTGGTTATGTGGCCGAGTTTTGGGGTAGGGTTTCGGGCATGTTGATTCCGGTAGGTGGATTCCGAGTAAACGCCGTCGCGTGGGGGCTCGCGGGCTTTGGCGTGGTGTGCCTGTTGTCGGCGAACCGGCTGGCGGATTGGCGGGCGCTGACGTTTCTGGGTCTGGCGCTGGTCGTTCCGAGCGTCGTTTGGCTGGCTGCAGACAAGTGGTTCTCGCGGCCGCGTGGGGTGCTGTGGTGGGTTTTGGTTGCCGCTGCCGTCGCACTGGGGGTGTGGGGAATTGCGTTGTTCCCCTCGAAGTGACGGGCATAACGCGATAAAGTGGCGGGCATGAAGAAACCAATGCTTGCCCTCGGCGTCGCCGCCGCCGTCACCACCTCCGCCGTCATTGCGCCAGCCACCTTCGCTGAAGAGGGCGCGAACACTACCGACACGGGTTCCTCTGCGGATTCGGGGGAGGCCGAAGGTTCGTCGTTAAGCACGGGCGCAATTATCGGCATTGCCCTCGGCGTGCTGGCCGCTGTGGGCGCCGGCGGGTACTTCGCGGTGCAGCAGGGCTTACTGGAGCTGCCCGAGGGGCTGGACCCGGCGGCGGCCGCGGGGCTGTCCTCGCTCGTGCCGGCGCTCGCGATCCCAGGGCTGACCAAGAAGGACAATGGCGCGGCTGCTGGTGGCTCTTGCGCGCCGCAGGCGTTTGACGCGGTGGTGCCGGAGTGGCCGCACTTCACCGGCACGTCCGTGATTTTCTGCGACGGCAAATGGGCCATCGCGGGTGCGAACCAGACGGACTGGATCCTGTACTTCAAGAATTCCAACGGCAAGTGGGCCGTGATCCCGACCGCCGGCACGAAGCAGACCGGAATGTCGCGCGGATGCTACAACGGTCTGACTCTGCGCGAGCAGGGCGCGCCGGAGGAGTTCATTCGCCAGGCGCCGATTTGTACGCCGGCGGAGATTGGGAAGTAGTTCTTCGGGGGCGCTTGGGGCGCTTTGGGGCGCTGGGGGCCGGAGCGCTGAGGGGGGGAGTTGAGCCGGGAGCGCGCTGTGGCGCTGCCGGCTTTTCTTGTGTCCAGGGCGGATCAGTGTTGTTCGATTTTGGCGTATAGGCGAAAACCTGAATTCGCCGACGGGGGAGGCAGTGATCGCTCCCTGAACTCGCTGGTCTCACCCCTGGCAGAAGTCAGAAACGAGCCAGGATTTCAGCGCACCACGCGGAGCGCAGGGCGGGCTGGGGTGCTTGTTGTCCGGGTAGCGCTCGAGACCGTGTGGGGTTGGGCGCTGAGCATGAGCGCGTGCAGGTCTCGTGGCGGGAGCTTTGTTTCATCGGCGATGTTCGAGATGCTGGCGCCACCATTGGGAGAAAGCACGTAATCGAAGATGCGCGAGCGATCGTATTGCAGTGTGCTGCCGGGCTCGTCCGTCTGGAAACCGCGCGCGGAGAGGGCGGTCAGGTGGGAGTGGTATTCTCGCTCGCTGAGTTTCCCGTGGTGGTAAGCGGCGCGAAGCATGGCCATGGCTGACACCTTCAATGCGGTCTTGAGCCGGAGGATGTCGTCGAGGCTCGCATGCAGGCGAAGGTGTGCGTGAACTATGCCGGGCGGGATGAGGAAGTCGGCGGCGAACTGGTTGGCCTCGTCCTCCTCGCGTGCTCCGTTGCGTGGATCGTCGGAACTGTGAAGCAGCAGGTGCCCCAACTCGTGCGCGAGGTCGAAACGAGTGCCCTCGGGGGTGCGACGACGGGCCAGGAAAATAAGCGGCTGCTCGCCGTCCCACATAGAAAACGCGTCCACCGCAGAGGCTGCGGGCGGCAGGCCCATGACGGCGATGCCGAGGGATTCGGCGAGCTGGACCGAGTTTGGGACTGGCCTGTCGCCGAGCTGCCAGATCGTGCGCGCATGGCGGGCTGCCTCCGAAGGCGTAAACCCAGAAAAATCAGGGAGGTCAGGCTCTGGGAAGTCGAAGTTGCGTCGCAGCCAGGCCAAAAGTGTGCTGGCGTTTGCCCCGGATGCGACTGCGACGCTCTTCTGCCGTAGAGTCGCGCGGCTGCCAGCCCGAAAGAGGGTGGAATCCGTCGCGGGGATTTCAAGCTCTTCGGAGACGAAGTAGCCGGCGGTGAACCCGAGCGCAGATTCGAGGCGCTCGAGGATGGACTCTGTGCGGGAAGGCGGTGGGCCGTCGTTCTCCCAGCGGGCAAGCGTTGCTGGAGCGATGTCGAGATTCGCCGCCAGCTCCGCTTTAGTGAGGCCTCGGCGCAGTCGCGCGACCGTAATCCGGGACGGCGAGATGCGGGCGGAGTTAGTTTCCGCTCGCTCGCGAGATTGTGAAATCAATGTCATCGTCCTCGGTCCCGAAAAGATCTGGCTGGGCCATAGCGAATTCCGGATGAATCGGTTTGAGCAGAACTCTAACGTCCCACGCCTCGACCTCTCCGTCTTCGGAGATGGAGGCTGGGCGCGAGAACTCGCTACGGAGCTCCTCATGCTCCTCATCATAAAAGTACAGAAGCAGCCATTCACCTGGCGGGGGAGTGTGGCGAGCGTCAGGTGTACGTGACGCGGGTGTAAAAGGGCCCAGCCCTATCTGTAGCTGGTTTGAGGCGTTGACGGATTGAATGGTGGAAACCCCTTTTCTCCGCGCCAAACCCGGTGCTGCATTTCGGAGGCCGGTAGCTGAGTTGCCAGCGGCTGCGACGAACTTCATTTGGTTATCAACGTGGACAAGGAGCGGGCGGTTGTCCGGGTTCGCCATTTTCCAGTTGTTGCTTTCGCAATGGAACTTTCGGATGGAGTAGTTAGTCTCGGATCACTGATAGTAACCAGGGGCAGTCACGGGGTGGTACACCTCGCAGTTCTGTCGCTGCGCGAGGCCCTCGGTGAGAGCAACGGCAAGGCAGTCTGCATCGATATCGCGTTTTGCGAGGTACTCCCTAGCTTCACGGGACGGGATGATCGTTGTGTTCTCGGTGGGTGATGGCGTTGTCATGGTGGCTCCTTCCGGCCTCGTCGGGTGTGAAGCTGAAAGTAGCGCACGGTGCCGACATTCCCATCAGAGATTAGAACAGACGTTCTGGCCGAAGAGCCGTCGATACGCAAGAGTGCCCCTCGGCAAAGAATTCGAACGGAAGACTTCGAAATCTGCGGTTGACCGGCCGACAGCGCCCGGGAAATCCCGGGACACCGGCCCACAACGAGCTACACCTGGTACCCCATCGGCGAGCCGGGGCCGAGGGGGATGCCCAGGGCGTACCAGATCATGAAGAAGATGAACCAGCCCACCAGCATGGACACCGCGTACGGCAGCGCCAGCGACATCAGGGTGCCCACGCCGGCCTTCTTGTAGTACTTCTGCAGGAAGGTCAGCGCGAGGGCGAAGTAGGGCGACATCGGGGTGATGATGTTCGACGGCGAGTCGCCGATGCGGTAGAGCATCTGGGTGACTTCGGGGGAGACGTCGACGTACATCATCATCGGCACCACCACCGGCGCCATCAGTGCCCACTGCGCGGAGCCGGAGGTGATGAACAGGTTGATCAGCGTGACCATGAGTGCGAATGCGGCGAAGAGGATCACGTTCGGCAGGTCCCAGGACTGCAGCAGCTCCGCGCCCTTGATGGCGGTCCAGGGGCCGAGGTTGGACCACTGGAACCACGCCAGGAACTGGGAGACGGCGAAGAACAACACCAGGATCGGCAGGAGGGACTCCATGCCTTTGGCCATGAATTTCGGGATGTCTGCGGCGTCGTTGATGGTGCCCACGATCAGGCCGTAGACCAGGCCGGTGGCGAAGAAGATCAGGGCGATCGGCACGGCGATGGCGCGGATCAGCGGCGACTCCATGAAGCCCTCCTCGGGCCGCGCGAACGGCGAGCCCGGGATGAACAGCAGGGCGAAGTAGGCGGCCAGTGCGATGACGAGGGTGATGCCGGCCCAGGCCAGGCCCTTGCGCTCGAGTGGGGTCAGCGACAGGTCGTCATCGTCGGTGAGGTGGGCATCGTCGGGTTCGTTGGACTCGTCGAGTTGCAGTTCGTCCTCGTCGATGTGGTCGTGGTCGACAAGGTTCTCGGCCTTCTTGTCCACGAACAGCTCGGTTACCGCCGTGATGATCAGCGACAGCACCACCGCGGACGGGATGACAAAGAAGATGTTGGCGAGCGGGGAGACTTCGTAGGCTTGGTCCACCAGCTGCGCGGCGGAGGTGGAGATGCCGGCGAGCAGCAGGTCCGTGATGTTGAGGATGAGCGAGGAGTTAAAGCCTGCCGACGACGCCGCGAACGCCACCATCGCACCCACCACCGGCGAGCGGCCCACCGCGTGGAAGGCCATGGCACCCAGCGGGATGATGATCACGTAGATGGCGTCCGAGGCCACGGAACCGGTCACGCCAGCCAGCGCGACCATGAACGTGAGCATCTTCGGGCTGACCTTGTCCACCATCGCGCGCACCATCGCCGCGAGCAGACCCGTTTGCTCCGCCACGGCCACGCCCAGCATCACCGCCAGGATCACGCCCAGCGGCGGGAAGGCGATGAAGTTCTCCACCGCGTCGGTGACCATCCGCGAGATGTTCTCGCCGGTGAGCAGGGATTCGACGTGGATTTCCTCGCCGGAGGCCGGGTCGGTGGCGGACAGGCCCGCCTTGCTGGCCAGCCAGGACGACACCGCCACTACGCCGGCGAGGATCACGAACAGCCAGAATGGGTCCGGTAGTTTGTTGCCGATTCTTTCAATCCAGCCCAGGAAGCCGCTCATGCCCTCCTGGTGCTGGTTGTTGTCCTTACGGTCCGCGTGGCGCTCCTGGTCTGAGCGATCTTGCGGGCCGCTTTTTACTTTGGTTGATCCAGTCATGGTGGGTCTTCCTGGTCGGCGAAAATTCGTCGTGAAAAGGTGAGAGCCACCTTACATTTTCTCGGCGAAGTAAGGTAAACGAAGTGAGCACGAAATTGCAGATTTCCCCGCGCGACACCCGCCCAACCGGCTGCTTCGGCGCGCTGGCCTCCGTCATAGCCGTGGTCGCCATCGTGGCGCTCGTCTTGGCGCTGACCCGCCCGGCGCTGCTCAGTCGGTCGGAGGGGGAGGTGGCGTCGACGACCATTGGTGCGTCGTTAGGCGATATTGCCCAACTTGCCACCGAGGAATACGTCTTCTCCGACGTAGGCAAATTCGACCAGGAAGGCCTCGAGGTACTCGGCGTGCGCGTGCCGTTTACCGGGCGCAACTTCCTGGTTACCTACGACGGGCGCGTCACCGCCGGCATCAAAGACGCCTCGCTTAGCGACGTCCACCTAGCCGACGATGCCATCGAAATCTCACTGCCGAACGTGGAGGTGCTCGAATCCCACATCGACGCCGACAGCGTCAAGGTGTACGACCAAACCATGAACCCCATCAACCAACTGCGCGTGGAAGACGTCACCGGCTTCATCGCCGACCGGGAGGCCGACGCGCGGGAGAAGGCTATCGCGTCCGGGCTTCTCGACCGCGCCGGGCAGCACGCCGAGGAGCTCGCGCGAGCACACGTGACGGCACTGGTGGTCGGGACGGACATGGAGGACTACGAGGTGCGCGTTTCGCAGACGCGGTAGGGGGGTGCGCTTTTCGGGCGCGCTTCTTTTGCCCTCCGCTCGCCAGATCCCGCAAACCCCTAGTAAGCCCTCCCGAGTATGGCCGAAAATGGGGCTTAATAGGGCTCGCTTACTAGGGGTCTGTGCCCGAACCGGCGAATTCAGGTGCGATAGCGCAGCGCGCGGTAGTCTTTTTGCATGCGTAAAACCCTCACTGCCGGCGTTGTCGCCTGCGCCGCCGCTGCTGCCGTAGTTCTGCCTGTCGCCGAAGCTGCCGACGCGCCCGATTCACCCGACACGCCCGTCGACCCGGGATTCTCCCGCGTCTGCGTCGTCGAGTACAACGCCGACCAGGTGCCCGCCCTGGCCGCCGGCCTCAACGCCGACGACATCCTCTACCACTCCGGATCCCGCGCCGACGCGCTCGCGCTGTGGGCGAAGGAGCAGGACGAGCTGCGCGCCGGGCTCGGCGAAAATGGCTGGGGCTCGGTGAAGCAAACCGATGACCTGCAGCTGTGGCCCGTCGAGGAGCACACCACCAGCTCAGTGATCGCCGACGACCTGGGCAGTTCCAAGACTAGCGCGCCGTCCACCTTTGACACCCTGTTCAGCGCCGGCGAGGTCGCCTACTTCAAGTCGGCCGCCTCCTACACCGCGCAGCGCTTCCAGGACTGCGGCAAGGACATCAACCGCACCAAGCCCGCCGCGCCGTCGAGCTTGGGCTCGAAGCTCGCGCCGGGCGCAATCGCGGGCATTGTCGCCGCGGTGTTGGCAGTGCTCGGGGTTGGCGCGGCGTTCGCGGGCATGATCCCGGGCGTGGCGCTGCCTTTCTAAAGCGCCTGATTGTTGCTCCGCGCTGCTAGACCGTCCAGACCCTGAGGAACTACCCCAGAGCATGGCCGAAAATGGTCCGTGCTCTGGGTTTGTTCCTCAGGGGCTGTGCGTGCGGGTGGGTGAGGCAGCGGCGCACGTAGGGTGGACGGCATGGAGCTCGAGAAGTTTTTCAGCAACTGGCCGGTGGACAACGTCGCGGCGGCCCTCGTCGGTGACACCGAGGCGGCCTTCGGCGACCAGGACAAGGTCTTCGAGCTCGCCAGCGTGACCAAGCTGCTCTCGGCGTACGCGGTGCTCCTCGCGGTGGAGGAGGGGGCCTTCGAACTTGACGACGTCGCCGGGCCCCACGGCGCAACCGTCCGCCACCTCCTCGCGCACGCCTCCGGCGTCGGCTTCGATTCCCGCGAGCCGCAAAAGGCGCCGGGGGAGCGGCGCATCTACTCCTCGGCCGGCTACGAGATCCTCGCCGACCAAGTCGAAGAAACCACCGGCATCGCGTTTGCGGACTACGCACGCGAGGGGGTGTTCGAGCCCCTCGGCATGGATTCCACCGAGATCTACGGCTCGGCCGGCCACGGCGGGCGCTCCACCGTCGGCGACCTCGCTGCGTTCGCCGCCGAGCTCCTCTCGCCGCGTCTTCTGGACCAGTCGACGCTTGGCGAGGCCTTTTCCAACCAGTTCGGCGACGTGCGTGGCGTGGTGCCCGGCTACGGCATGCAAAAACCCTGCCAGTGGGGCCTCGGCTTTGAGATCAAGGGCGAGAAATCCCCGCACTGGACCGGCGACGGCATGCCCGAAGACACCGTCGGCCACTTCGGCATGGCGGGGACCTACCTGTGGGTCGCGGGCGGGCAGGCGTGCGTGGTGCTCACGGACCGCGAATTCGGCGACTGGGCAAAGCCGCTGTGGCAGGAGACCAACACGGCGCTGTGGGAGGCGCTGGGGTAGACGGCAATCTTCGGCGGGGGGAGTAGGGGGCCGGTGAGGTGGGCGTCGATAGGCAAAATGCCCCGCATTTCGGGTGTAGCCGCCGACTTTTTCGTGTAGGCGCGCGGCGCGCAGTGTTTTAGACTGCACGCATGACTACGACGAACACCCCGCCACCAGCAGCGGGGCGGAAGCTGCCGACCAGCCAGGTCGTGCCTTTGATGACGGCGCTGCTGGTCGCCGTCTTCGCGTTCCAGCTCAACGCCTCCATGCTCGCGCCGGCGCTGCACACGATGGAGCTCGAGCTTAACGCCACCACCGCGCAGATCGGCATGACGCAGACGGCGTTTTTCACCGCGGCGGCCGTGTTTGCGCTGTTCATGCCGCGCTGGGGTGACCTGATTGGGCGCCGCAAGGTGCTGGTGTGGATGATGATCGTCACCGTCATCGGCTCCATCGTCGCGGCGCTGGCCACCAACGTGACCATGCTGTTCATCGGCCGCGTGATCCAGGGTGTGTCCGGCCCGACCGTGGCGCTGACGTCGGTGATGCTGCGTCAGGCGGTGCGCGAGGAAAAGCAGTTCGCGTTCCTGGTGGGCATCCTCACCTCGGTCAACGGCGGCATCGCCGGCATCGACGCGATTTTGGGCGGCTGGCTTACCGACGCCTTCGGTTTCCGCTCCCTCTTCTGGGTCATCGGCGCCTCCGCGCTGATCGCGGTGTTCGCCGTGCAGTACGGCGTTGCCGAGACCAAGTCCGAGGAGCTCCAGCCGATGGATTGGAAGGGTGTTGTCGGCCTGGTCGTCGGCGTTGGCCTGGTACTGACCGCCCTGAATATGGCCGGCGAGCTGGCCGCGGCGAACTGGTTCATGGTGATCCTCCTGCTGGTCATTGGCATTGCGTCGCTGGTGTGGTTCTGGCGCACAGAGAAGGCCAGCCCGCACCCGCTGATGTCCACCGACCTGCTGTCCCAGCGCCGCACGTGGGCGCTGCTGCTCACCACCACCCTGACCATGACCGGCGTGTTCGCCGTGATGAACGGCCTGGTGCCCAACCTCGCGCAAGACCCGGCGGCCGGCCTGGGCATGTCCGCCGGCGTCGTGTCCTGGTGGACGCTGACCCCGTACGCCCTGGCCGGCCTGGCCATGGGCCCGATCTCCGGCTGGCTCGCGGGCCGTGTGGGCTACAAGATCATCCTGCAGATCGGCATCGCGGGTGCTGCGCTGTCCGTGGTGTTTGGCCTGGTTGTCGTAGGCAGCGCCACCCACGGCATGCTGCTGGCGATGTCGCTGCTCGCCGGCATCACGTACGCCGGCATGGCCAACATCATGCTCGGCTCCCTCGGCGTTGTGCTGGCGCCGAAGCACAACCAGGGCTACCTACCGGGGCTCAACGGCGGCGCGTTCAACCTGGGCGCCGGCCTGTCGTTCACCATCATCTTCGCCGTGTTCACCGCCACCGGCGGCAGCTACCGCGCGGGCATGATCGCCGGCGCGATCCTGCTGGGCTGCGCGTTCGCGGCGTCCTTCCTCATCCCGAAGCCGGAGACTGTTCCGGACACCATCGCCGCGGAGGACCTGGCTGCCCGTGCGTAAGATCATCCTGGACTGCGACCCCGGCCACGACGACGCCGTCGCCATCCTGCTCGCCGCCGGCAACACGGACATCGAGCTGCTTGGCCTGACCACCGTCGGCGGCAACCACACCATCGACCACGTCACGCGCAACGCGCAGCAGGTGCTTACGGTCGCCGGTCTGCGCGATGTTCCCGTCTACCGCGGGGTGACGCGGCCTTTGCTTAACGACGTCGTCACGGCCGAAGACATCCACGGCAACACCGGCATGGAAATCCACGGCTTCGACCTGCCGGAACCTGCAGTTCGGGTGGAGGAGATCGGGGCGGTGCAGTGGATCGTCGATACGCTGATGCGCGAAGAGCCAGGCACCGTGACCCTGGTGCCTACCGGGCCGCTGACCAACATCGCGCTGGCCGCGCGCCTGGAGCCGCGTATTGTCTCGCGGGTGCGCGAGGTTGTGCTGATGGGCGGCGCGTACGGGGCCGGCAACTTCTCGCCGTCGGCGGAGTTCAACATCGCCGTCGACCCGGAGGCCGCCGCGATCGTGTTCGGCGAGGACTGGCCCGTGGTCATGGTCGGGCTGGACCTGACGCACCAAGCCTTGGCGACGCCCGCAGTGCAGGAACGTTTTCGGGAGTTGGGCACGCCGAGCGGCGACTTCCTGGCCGCGCTTGTGGACGCGTTCCGTTCCAACTACAAAAACGCCCAGGGTTTTGACAACCCGCCGGTCCACGACCCGTGCGCGGTGGCGTACGTCATCGACCCGACCGTGGTCGAGACCGTTTCCGTGCCGGTGTCGGTGGAGCTCGCGGGCACTTTGACGCGCGGGCGGACCGTGGCGGACCTGCGCGCGTTCGGCGCGGCGCTGGCCTCGGGCGCTGCGCCGGCGGCCTCGGCCGCGGATGCCGCCTGCACCACCTCCGTGGCCACCCGACTCGACGTGGACCGGTTCTGGGACCTGGTCGTCGACGCCGTGACGCGCCTGGGCTGAGGCGCGGCGGCTCCGACCGCTCCGTCCGCGGTGCCAGATGGTGAATGGTCGATGGTGAATTTCTGCCCTGAAAGCGGAAATTCACCATCGACCATTCACCATCTGAACGAAACCCACGTGACGGCGAGCGAACCCCAACGCCCGTCCAGACGCCGCCCCCACCGGAAAGCTAGCCTTGGCGCCCATGGACTTCTCTGATGACGTGGGCACTCTCTACTTTGTCCTCGAATACACCGGCGTGTTGTTGGCGGCCACCATCGGCGGGACTGTGGCCAAGCGGATGAACTTCGACATTGTGGGGTTCGCGTTCGTGGCGTTGATTTCGTCGTTAAGCGGCGGCCTCATGCGCGACGCCATACTTAACGACGGCCCCGCCGCCGCCATGACCAACCCCGGCTACCTGATCACCTCCACGATCGGCGGGCTGATCGCGTACTTTGCGCCCCTGCGCGGCAAACTCTGGGAGAACTTCCGGTTCTACGCGGACGTGGTCACCATCGGCGTGTGGGCGGTCGGCGGCACGATCAAGGGGCTCAACGCGGAACTGAGCTGGGTGCCGTGCGTGCTGCTGGCCGTGATCACCGCAACCGGCGGCACGCTCGCCCGAGACGTTGTGCTGCGGCAGATCCCGGCGCTGTTTACCAGCGAGAAGATGACGGTGTTCCCGGCGATCATCGCGTCGGTGATCATGTTGGTGCTCAACCGCTTCGACCTGGTGTGGGAGGGCATGCTGGCCGCCGCGATTGCCGCGCCGCTGTTTGCGTTGGCGGTGTACTTCGGCGGCGACAAGCTCTTGGGGCTCCAGACCAAGCGCATCGAGCGCCCGCTCGAGGAGAAGATCGGTGAGGCGTTGGGCGTGGACACCGACTCGCGACGCCCGGCCGAGTCCGGCAAGGAGGTGCGCGACGCGCTGGAGGGCGCCTCGGACGAACAGCTGGTCCAGGCGCTGCGGGTGATGCTGCACAACGAGGTGCGGGAGAGCACAGAGGCGAAAAGCTAAACCGGCCCCACCCCGGCGCCAACCCCTTTACGATGGCGCGCATGTACTTCGACAACGTGCTCACCCCTGTGGGTTTCTCGTTTGCCGTGATGGATCTGATCGGCGTGTTCCTCAACGCTTTGATGGGCGGGCTTGTGGCCAGGCGGATGCGTTTCGACGCCGTCGGGTTCATGGTCATCTCCATCATCTCCGGCATGGCCGGCGGCATGATCCGCGACGCCCTGATCGGCTCCACCCCGGCGGGCGCGCTGCAGAACCCGTGGTACATCGGCACCGCGTTGGTGGGCTCGCTGGTCGCGTTTGTCCTGCCCATTGGGGGCGAGGCTTGGGAGTTGTTCCGCTTCCACGGCGATATGGTCATTGTTGGCGTGTGGGCGGTCACCGGCACGGTTACGGCGCTGCGTGCGGACGTGACGTGGTTCGGCTGCATCCTCATGGGGGTGCTCACCGCCACCGGCGGGATGGTCATCCGCGAGATGATGATCGGGCAGATTCCCAACATTCTCGTTGACCGCCAGTTGTACGTGGTCCCGGCGATAGTGGCGTCGATAAGCGTGCAGCTCTTCTACGACCTCGGCTGGCAATCGGTGGGCCTGGCCGTTTCCGCGCTACCCGGTATTGCGCTGGGCGTGGCCGCGTACTGGCTGGATTGGTCGGTGCCGGGCGTGGAGGCGCTCGCGCCCGTGGACAGCTATTTCACCCGGGTGAAGGACCGGGTCGGCGACAAGCTTCCGCCCGTGTCGTACCGGCAGCGCACCGCCAACCCCACCCTGATTTCCGCCCCGACGCGCAAGGACGTGCGCGACGAGTTCGCCGCCATCGACGGCGACATCACCCACGAGGAGTTCATCGCCGCGCTGTACCGCGCCTACGGGCTGAAGTAGCTACCGTTGCGGGCTAGGCAGACGGTGACGCGCTGGGCGTGAGAAGATCGGCGCATGCTGTTGCTTGTGGCGCTCGCGGTAGGCGGGCTGATCCCGATCCAGACCGCGGCGAACTCCCGCCTGCGCGCGAGCGTGGGGAATAAGCCGGTGATGCCGGCGCTGATCTCGTTTAGCTCGGCGCTGTTTTTCGCGGTAGTGGCGACGACGGTGCTGCGGGGCAACCCGGTGCCGCAGTTTTCTGCCGACGTGCCCTGGTGGGGCTGGCTTGGCGGGGTCATGGGCGTGTGCTTCGTGCTCGGCAACATCCTGCTGTTTCCCCGCCTGGGTGCGCTGGAGACCGTGGTCCTGCCGATTCTGGGGCAGGTGGTGATGGGGCTGCTCGTGGACCGGTTCGGGCTGCTGGGCGCGCCGGCGATGCCGGTGTCGTGGATGCGCGTTTTGGGCGCGGCGGTGGTCTTCGCCGGCATTGTGGTGGTGCTGCGCTCGGGGAGGCGGCCGGTGCTGGAAGGCGACGCGGAGGGGCTCGAGCTGGCAATCTTCCGCGTGCTCGGCGTGCTCGTTGGCGTGTGTACCGCCATCCAAACCTCCGTGAACGGCTACATGGGCGGCATCGCGGGCTCTTCCATGCACGCCGGCGAGATCAACCTCGCCGTCGGGGCGGTGTTGCTGCTGGTGGCGGCGCTGGTGACCAGCCCTCGCCAGCTCGCGCGGCGTCCCGAGCCGGGGCCGTGGTGGATGTGGCTCGGCGGCCTGGTCGGCGCGACGTTCGTGATCTCGGGCGCGACCCTGGCACCGCTGCTCGGTACCGCCACCACCGTGATCGCGTTTAACGCCGGCACAATCACGGCAGGCCAGGCGCTGGAGGCGCGCGGGGCGTTCGGCGCGCGGAAGAACCCGCTGACGGCGACGCGCCTGGCCGGCCTGGTGGTGATCTTCCTCGGCGTGCTGGCGGTGCGGTTGCTGTAGGCAGAGGTGGCGACGAAGTTTGATGGTAACCGGACTAACCTACGCCGCATACATCGATTTGAAAGAACTGAGTTGAAAATGCCCGAATTAGAACATTTGTCAGTCGTCCGGGAGGTAGAGAAAGAATTTCGATGGACGCGCGAACGTATCGAGCGGGTCTATCGATTTGTAGACCGAAATTTAGGCTTGAGCGTTGCGGCAAATGGGGCAAAAGCTTCCGTAGCGGAATTTCGTGTGCCTCAGTTTCTCTGGTCGATTGCGATGACGCTACCAGCTATTGTCCTGGCAACCCGTTTCTGGGGCAATGGTTATCTCACCGTAGGTTTTACTACTGTAGCGACTTTGACCTTAATTTGTGCCTTTATTTGGAGTTTGAGGGCAATACCGGAGCGTTTTCAAACGTTTGGTTGGAAAGGAAACCTTGCGCGACTTTCGCCAATAGCCATACTGTTGGCCTTTATATGTTCTCTACCAATTGAACACCGGGGGAAATGGACTGATCCTGCGGCGGCGACTGGGAATATGATAATAGGGATAGTCGTTGGTCTTTGTTTGTTGTGCTCATTTGTCTGGCAACTTCAGTTCATGGAGGATTACCATCCCTACTCGTTGGAGTTGAAGCGGACGACTCGTCGCAAACTGCAATTACTCGATGAAGCCATGGTTTGGCAATCCAGTTACTCTGGGCTCGAAGCTGAGTCTAAAGCCCGAGATAGAGCAGATTTTGTCTTTACAGTCCTTGCTGCGTTCATCCTCAACGCTTTTACGTTGCTTGGTTCTCTGCAGAACCCTATCCTTTTCCTTTGTTTTTACCTGTTGGGTGTCGGTTGGCTGCTGCATCTATGGTCTAGACGTCTTGGAGATTGGCGTAAAGAGGCGTCTGTACTTTCGGCCAACTGGGGGGAGCTGTTGTACCCACTGATGATCTTTTTTGTAGGCTTCGTTCTTTTCCTGTGGAACAGTGCACTCGCGACGGCGGAGTATCAGAACTGGGTTTCAGCAATGGTCGAGAGGTTGGAGCAGCAGCGGATGTTAGGGCCATACCCAGTTATAGGCTCGGCGGAGCCGAACGAGTTGGAGTGGGCAGATATTCGACCTAGCAGCATTGATAACAAGGTCTTTTCGGGGCAGTTAGTTTGTTTACTGACGACGATCGCTATTCCATACCTAACGAAGCGGGTCTACTCGAGAACGATTAGAAGTCACATGTCCTCGACGGGATACGAATTACGTAACCGGCACGGTGCATTTTTGCGAGTTAATCAACGCTCGGGGGAAATATCCGCTGTGGGCTGTGAGCCACCTTTGTTTGGTCGGTCCGTTCATAGTCGGATTTTAGACGGTGATGCAATGCCGGTTTATTGGCGCGCGCGATGGTACTGCCGTGGCTGGGGAGAAAGGCGGGAATATAGGTATGGGTACTCAGTTTTTGTCGTTGGCCGAGAGTTTTTTATCGATGGTCTTGAGGGAAATTGCCTCAGGCGAAGCTTCGTGATCCTACGTGAATGGTTAGCGGGAAAGGCCCCAGCGAAATCGGGTGCCGTGTGCCCCTATTACGTCAGGCGGTTGAGCGGCACAGACGATTTTTTCGAACCTGAGGGTGGGGGAATAAACCTGGGTAGCTCCAAGGCTACGCCTTTTGTGCCAGATGACCTTCTAACTGGCTAATTCAAAATTCCTACTATGGAACCAAGAGTATCGCCTCGCGGCTGCTGTAAGCCCCTCAACCTCAACCAAAGCTCGAGCAAATAGGGGGATCAACCGGCGGTTGAGGGTTGCTCGAGTCAACTGGTGTGAAGCAATATCGGCCGAGAGAAATCAGAGGCCGTTGGGGAAGACGAACCTCTCGTCTCACACTCCGCCGCGCGGGCTAGTCACCCGCCGCGGCACTCCCGCCTAGTCACCGGGGTTGGAGTGTGCCGCCATCGATGCGGGCACGCCGCAAAGGCGCCCGCAAGAAGGGTCCCCACCAATGACGACAACACTGGCCGCACCCACCTGCCGCGCCCCGCGCACCCGACTCGCGTGGACATTCTGCGTTGAGGGGATGCCGGTGCGGGAGCGACGGAGCGTCGAGAAGCAGATGCTTTTGCTTCCCGACGGCGCGCCCGGCGAAATCTGGTTCACCCGCTGGCAGCGGCGCGCGGACCGCACGTACTCCTGCCGCGAAACGATCCTGGCCACGCGCGAGGAGATCGAGCCGTTTGCGCAGGCCATGGACCGGCTTTCGCGCGAGAAAAATTTTGTGGCGAGCCTCACGCCACGCTCCTACGATGGGCCGCATGTCTACTAAATACCGCGTACAAAACCCGAAGAACAACGAGATCGTCGAGTCCTTCGACTTCATCACCGACGACGAGCTCGAAACCGCGCTGGCCACCGCAAACGGCACGTTCAAGCAGTGGCGCGAGAAGAGCTTCGAGGAGCGCGCCGAGGTGCTGCGCAAGGTTGCGAAGCTTTTCGACGAGCAACGCGCCGAGCTCACCCGCATCATCGCAGAAGAGATGGGCAAATCGGTCAAGGAGGGCGACGGCGAGATCAACGACGCCGTGGAGATCTTCAACTACTACGCCGACAACGGCGCGGAATTCGGTGCCGACGAGGAGATCCCGAACCAGCGCGGCGGCACCTCCGTCATGCGCAAGGTCCCGCTCGGCGTGATCCTGGGCATCATGCCGTGGAACTTCCCGTACTACCAGGTCGCGCGCTTCGCGGCCCCGGCGCTGATGGCCGGCAACGTGGTGATGGTCAAGCACGCCGAGATCTGCCCCCGCTCCGCCGCCGCGATTGCCAAGATTTTCGACGAGGCGGGCGCGCTGAAGGGCCTGTACACGAACCTGTACGCCACACACTCGCAGGTCTCCACGCTGATCAACGACGACCGCGTCCAGGGCGTGTCCCTAACCGGCTCCGAGCGCGCCGGTCGCACCATCGCCTCCCAGGCCGGCCAGGCGCTGAAGAAGTGCGTGCTCGAGCTCGGCGGCACCGACGCGTACGTCGTGCTGGATTCTTCCGATGTGGCTAAGGCCGCCGAGACCGCGTGGAACAAGCGCATCGGCAACGTGGGCCAGGCATGCACGTCCAACAAGCGCATGATCGTCATGGAGGACATTTACGACGAATTTGTGCAGGCGTTGGTGGACCTTGCGTCGTCGTACAGCGAAGGCGACCCGCTCAACCCCGGCGACGGCAAGGAGTTCTACCCGCTGTCCTCCCGCGACGCCGCGGAGCTACTCGCACAGCAGCTGCGCCTGGCCGTCGAGGAGGGCGCGAACCTGCGCGTCGGCGGCGAAGTCACCGGCAAGGGCGCCTACATCACCCCGGCCGTGATTACCGACATTCCGGTCGGCTCCGACTCCTACTACGAGGAGTTCTTCGGGCCCGTGGCCGAGGTGTACAAGGTTTCCTCCGAGGAGGAGGCGATCGAGCTGGCCAACGATTCGCGCTACGGTCTCGGCGGCGCGGTGATGTCCGAGGACACCGAGCGCGCCAAGAAGGTCGCAGCGAAGGTCGACACCGGCATGATCCACGTGAACATCCCCCAGGCGCGCGGCGCCGAGCTGCCGTTCGGCGGCGTGAAGGCATCCGGTCTAGGCCGCGAGCTTGGGCCCCTGGGCATGGACGAGTTTGTCAACCACCAGCGCTTTTACGTCGCCGGCTCCGACTCGGCGGTGTAGAAGCCGTCGCCGAACGGATCCCAGATCCGCTCCACCAGGTCCGCCACCGAGTCCAGCACCGCGGTGGGGCGGAAGGGGTATTTGGCTATCTCGGAGTCGTCGGCAATGCCCGAGCGCACGAGCACGTTGCGCATGCCCGCCTCGAGGCCGGCCTTGACGTCGGTGTCCATGCGGTCGCCGATCATCACCGTGTTCTCGGAGTGCGCGCCGATGTTGTTGAGCGCCGAGCGCATCATCACCGGGTTCGGTTTGCCCACGTAGTAGGGTTCCATGCCGGTCACGGCGGTGATCATGGCCGCCACGGACCCGGTCGCCGGCACCACGCCCGCGGGCCCCGGGCCGGTCAGATCCGGGTTGGTGGCGATGAACCGCGAGCCGTTGCGGATCAGGTTCGACGCAGTGGTCAACGCCTCAAACGAGTAGGTGCGCGTTTCGCCCAGCACCACAAAGTCGGGGTCAGCGTCGGTGAGGATCCAGCCGATTTCGTGCAACGCCGTCGTCAAGCCAGCTTCCCCGATGACGTATGCGGAGGCATCGCCCGCCTGCTGCGACAAAAACTTCGCGGTCGCCGTGGCGGAGGTCCAGATGCGCTCCGGCTCGATGTCCAGGCCCATGCGCTTCAGCTTCGCAGACAGGTCGCGTGGGGTCTGGATCGAGTTGTTGGTCAGCACCATAAAATCGATGTCTTCGCTGTGCAGCGCGCTGATGAACTCCTTGGCACCGGGGATGATCTCGCCCTCGCGGTGTAGCACGCCATCCATGTCGGTCAGATACGAAATCATTGGTGTTCCTCCACATAGTCGGCGAGGTCTTGGGCGGTGGCGCATTGGGCGTAGACGTGCTCGTCGATAGGCACTGCGAACTCCTCCTCGATGCGAACAGCGAGCTCAATACGGCTTAACGACGAAATCCCGCTCCCGTCAATCGTTGTTTCCGGTTCAAGCTCGACGCCGGAGACATCCTCCACGAGCTCCGCAATGCGCGCGAACGTGCCCCGCGCCTCCGCCTGCTCTTGGGCGTCCGAGTCGTCGGCGAGCAAGCCGCCAAGGTCCAACCGCTGCGAAAGTTCCATGCCGTTATGATAAGCGCATGCAACGCTTCGCACTCCCGGGCGTGGTCGTCGTCGCCGCCGGCCTGCTCGCTCCCGCCGCCTCCGCCGCAATGGTCGACGAGTACACGCCGTACTTCGACCCTGCGCCGCGGCATGTAAACGTTGTGCCGAGCGACGGGTACAGCACGTCGGTGGAGTACGAGCTGCTCGGCCTGCCGGAAGGCGCGACCTGGAAGTTGACCGGTCGGGACACCTCGAGGGAACTGATGCAGCTTGAAAAGCGCGGCGACAAGCTACGCGTGCAGCTTAACCACAACGACGCGAACCCGCCGCAGCCTGGGGAAAACACGCAGCCAATCGACGTTCGCGTGACGTATCCGGACAACTCGACCGACCTGTACTCCCCGAAGATCACCCTCATCCCAGACGAGGCCTTCCTCTACGAGCCCATGTACGAAAGCGCAGTCGGCGACGGAGGGCAGACCATCACGCTGAAGCCGTTCAACCGGTGGGAGCTCGACCTGCCCGCGGACGCCAAGTGGGATGTCACCGGCGGCGGCAGCGGCTGGGAATGGAGCCACGACGAAAAACCGGCGTGATCACGGCGAAGGTGCCCACCGATTCCTACGCGGACGCAGGCTTTTCCGTGGTGACCACGTTCGCGGACGGGTCCAAGCGCAGCTCCAACGCCGAAATCGAGAACTCGGGCAAGGGCGTGACGCTGCCCGAGGACCCGGCGCCGCAGCCGGCTCCTGCACAGGACGGGTCTGGCGGCTCGTCCACGGCGCAGAAGCTCGGCCTCATCTTCGGCGTCCTCGCGCTTCTGGTTGGCGCCGCGGCCTTCGCGTGGCCGCAGCTGCAGCAGTTCCTGCCCAAGATGTAGGGGGACCGTCGCAGTAGGGGCGGGTGCCCGGGGCTGCCGCAAAATTGTTCACTCGGGTTCAGCGATCCGGGTCTGCGGACTTCCTGTGAACCACTCGTTGCCGTTGTGTTGTTGGCTAGGTGGTTTTGGCTAGGTTTCTTTGCTTAGCCAGGGTTGTGTATTGCCCGTCTGGTCCGGTGGTGAGTCTGTCAAAGACGAACCAGTCCAGGTAGTCGTCAAGATACTCCATAAACTCCTCGGTCGTGAGCTTTTCAGGTCGAATCCCATTGGCATAAAGTTCGCGCTTGACGGTGCCGAAGAAGCCCTCGACTCGGGCGTTGTCGCCGCTGTTGCCAAGCCGCGATAGGGACGGCACCATCAACCAGGCGTTATCGCAGGGTTTTTCCTGCGTGCATTGTTCGCATTGTTGCCTGTCGTGGCTGGTGTCGGTGAGTCGATCGACCCAGTCGGCGTGGCGGTAGTGCCAGCCGCGGTCGGTGTGCAAGCCGGGGCGTTGCCCCGGTTGTAGTTGCTCGAGCCCCGCTTCAAGCATGGTGTTGGTCAGCAACGCCGCTGGTCGTGTTGCGCAGGTGTATGCGATGGGCATGTTGTCGTGGAAGTCGATTAGCGGGCTAAAAAAGACCTTGCCGTCAGCGCATTGAAACTCGGTGATGTCGGTGCCGAGTTTTTGGTTTGGTGCGTCGGCGTAAAAGTCGTGCACCAGATCCTTCCTGCCCGCCTGCCTGCGACGATCCGCTTGCGAACGATATCTTTGCGAGACGTGGGTGCCATTTTTGACGACAGTATCGATATCTCCAACCAGACATCGATTCGCTGGACGATGGGCAGTTTCACCCTTATATGAGCTGTAGCGCTTTGTGTGTTTTGTCTTCGGCTGCAGGTGTTCCTGGCTCATGATCGTGCGAATCGATTTTTCACCGAGTGAAAGACCGTTCGCTTTGCATACTTCAGTCACGCGGCGGTAGCCGTAGGTCATGCGATTGTCCTCACAAACAGCCGAAACCAATGCCTTGGCCTGGGCTTTGCGGTCGACCAAAGGGTGATCCAACCGTCGGCATGCCGACTTGTACGTGCTGTAGTTCAATCCGTAGTAGGCGCAGCAATGTGTTACTTGGTATCCGACGTCCCGGAGTCGTCTGACAGCCGTAGCGACGACCACGCTGTCGAGCGTCTCCGGGTTTGCGCTTTTCCCTCAGATTCCATCACCGCCTCAAACAGCGCTTTATCCGCCAGACGCATAAACCGCTCTTGACGCAACAGGTCTTTGAGGGCCTCAACATCATCCGGCAACGCTGCCTCATCAAACGGAGTTGTTGGCTGCTCATGGTTGCGCAAATGCGCACTCTCATCGCGCGGGGTGCGTTGTGATTGACGCTGTGTCTCGGTCTGCTTGCGCTTGCGTTTTTGGGTTTCGTGGTGTTCTTTCACACGCGCCAGTGTCGCCTGTTCTATCTCCTGCGGCGTCATCCCACGCCGCGAACCCGCATCCGGAGCGAACTTGTGCGTCCACGCCGCCACGGAACTCGCAGCGACTCGAAAACGCCATCCAATCTCGCGGGTGGATGCCGACGTTGTCACATTCACCCGGACGACCTCAGCGATCAACTCGGCGCAACGCCAACCCTTATCGACGCCGTTGCCATGACGGGCGTTGCGTACCCATCCCGAAATTGAAGCTGCAGAAGGAACAGACCTACAGTCCTCCCGAATCAACTGCGCACGAATCTGCGAAGCAGCAAGCCCTTGCTCTGAAAGCTCAACGGCACGCTGCCTCACCTCCGGTGGATAACTCATCCTCGAACTCCGATCCCGACAACCGGTGGTTCACAGGAAGTCCGCACAGCCATCCAGTGAACAAATCTCCTTTCCCGTGCAATTTGTTCACTCTGCCCAGGTCGGATGTTCGAATGGTGCGGGATCATTCATCGCGCCGTGAACAAATCTGCACCGGGCGGCCAAGACACGCCTAGCGGGCGGCGCTCCATGACGGATCGCGGCGGAATCTGTCAGCGGGCCCGCATCGGCCCAGGTCGGCGCAAGTGTCCGCCGTAATCTGTCAGCGCACCCGCCAACCCGCACCCGCCAACCCGCACCCACCAAACGCCACCAAACAACCAAAAACCCACGACAAAAGGGGCGCTCCGAAACCGGAACGCCCCTAAAACCCTAAAGCCCTAAGGCCCGAGATAACCCCCTACTCGGTGGCGTTCTCCGGGCCGACGTCCTCGCCGTCCTCGTCGGCGGCGGTGGCGGTCGGGTCGTCGATCTTCAGGTCCTTGGCCGCCTGGGCAGCCACGGAGCGGTCGATCTTGCCTTCGTTGGCCAGGCCGAGCAGGGCGGCGACGGCCATGGACTCGGCGTCGATGTTGAAGTAGCGGCGGGCGGACTCGCGGGTGTCGGCGAAGCCGAAGCCGTCGGCGCCGAGCACGATGTACTGGCCCGGGACGTAGGCGCGGATCTGCTCCTGCAGGTCGGAAGCGAAGTCCGAGGTCGCAATGTAGGGCCCTTCAGTCTGCTTCAGCTGCTTGGTGGCAAATGCCTCCTCGACCTCTTCGCTCGGGTTGCGCAGCTGCTCGGTGGCCTTGGCCTGGCCCTCGCGGGCGAGCTCGGTCCAGGAGGTCACGGAGTAGATCGCGGCGCCGACGTTGTACTGCTCCTGCAGGATTTCCTGGGCGCGCAGTGCCTGCTGCATGCCCACGCCGGAGGCGAGGAGGGAGACCTTGTTGTCCAGGTCCTTGCCTTCGTCGTAGAGGTAGATGCCCTTGTGCAGGCCCTCCACGTCCAGGTTCTCCGGGCGTGCCGGCTGGTGGTGGGGCTGGTTGTAGACGGTGATGTAGTACATCACGTTCTCGTCCTTGTCGGCGCCCTGGCCGTACATGCGCTCGATGCCCTTGGAGATGATGTACGGCATCTCGTAGGCGAACGCCGGGTCGTACGGGATGACGGCCGGGTTGGTGGACGCCAGGATCGGGGAGTGGCCGTCCATGTGCTGCAGGCCCTCACCGAACAGGGTGGTGCGGCCGGCGGTGGCGCCGATGATGAAGCCGCGGCCCATCTGGTCGCCGGCGGCCCAGAAGTTGTCGCCGGTGCGCTGGAAGCCGAACATCGAGTAGAAGATGTACATCGGGATCATCGGCTCGCCGTGGGTGGCGTAGGACGTCGCCGCGGCGATGAACGAGGCGGAAGAGCCGTCCTCGTTGATGCCTTCGTGCAGGATCTGGCCGTCGGTGGCTTCCTTGTAGGACAGCTGCAGGTCGTGGTCCACCGGCACGTAGTTCTGGCCGTTCGGGTTGTAAATGCCCAGGGTGGGGAACCAGGAGTCCAGGCCGAAGGTGCGGGCCTCGTCCGGGATGATTGGGACGATGCGCTTGCCCAGCTCCTTGTTGCGCATGAGCGCCTTGAAGGTGCGCACGAGCGCCATGGTGGAGGCGACTTCCTGCTTGCCGGAGTCCTTGAACAGCGCCTTGAAGGTCTTTTCAAACTCCGGAAGCTCGACCGGGGAGTAGTCCTGGCGGCGCTCCGGCAGGTAGCCGCCGAGCTCCTCGCGGCGCTTCTTCAGGTACTTGATCTCCTCGGCGTCCTCGCCGGGGTGGTAGTACGGCGGCATGAACGGATCCTTCTCCAGCTCCTCGTCGGAGATGGGGATCTGCTGCTTGTCGCGGAAGAGCTTGAGGTCCTCCAGGGCCAGCTTCTTCATCTGGTGGGTGGCGTTGCGGCCCTCGAAGTTGTGGCCGAGGCCGTAGCCCTTGACGGTGTGGGCGAGGATGACGGTCGGCTTGCCCTTGGTGTCCAGGGCGCGCTTGTAGGCGGCGTAGACCTTGCGGTAGTCGTGGCCGCCGCGGCGCAGGTTCCAGATTTCCTCGTCGGTCATGTCTTCGACGAGCTTTTTGGTGCGCTCGTCGCGGCCGAAGAAGTGCTCGCGGACGTAGGCGCCGTCGTTGGCCTTGAAGGTCTGGTAGTCGCCGTCCTTGGTGGTGTTCATGATGTGGACGAGCGCGCCGTCCTCATCCTTTTCCAGCAGTTCGTCCCACTCGCGGCCCCACACGACCTTGATCACGTTCCAGCCGGCGCCGACGAAGAAGCTCTCCAGCTCCTGGACGATCTGGCCGTTGCCGCGCACCGGGCCGTCGAGACGCTGCAGGTTGCAGTTGATCACGAAGGTGAGGTTGTCCAGGCCGTACAGGGAGGCCATCTGGATCAGGCCGCGGGATTCCGGCTCGTCCATCTCGCCGTCGCCGAGGAACGCCCAGACGTGCTGCTGGTCGGTGTCCTTGATGCCGCGGTCCTGCAGGTACTTGTTAAAGCGTGCCTGGTAGATGGCGTTCATTGGCCCCAGGCCCATGGACACGGTGGGGAACTCCCAGAACTTAGGCATGCCGTGCGGGTGCGGGTAGGACGGCAGGCCGCCCTGCTCGCGGGAGTGCTCCTGGCGGAAGCCGTCCATGTCGTCTTCGCTCAGGCGGCCTTCCATGAAGGCGCGGGCGTACATGCCGGGGGAGGCGTGGCCCTGGAAGAAGACCTGGTCGCCGCCCTGCGGCGCGTCCTTGCCCTTGAAGAAGTGGTTGTAGCCGACCTCGTAGAGCGCCGCTGCGGATGCGTAGGTGGAGATGTGGCCGCCGACGCTGATGCCGGGGCGCTGCGCACGGTGCACCATCACCGCGGCGTTCCAGCGCATCCAGCGGCGGTAGCGCTTCTCAATCTGCTCGTCGCCCGGAAATTCCGGCTCGAGCTTGGTGGGGATGGTGTTGACCAGGTCGGTCGAGGACAGTGCCGGCAGCGGCACACGCTTTGCGTTGGCGCGCTCGATCAGGCGCAGCATGAGGTAGCGGGCGCGTTCCGGATCGGATTCCTCGAGCAGCCCGTCGAGGGAGTCCATCCATTCCTGGGTTTCCTCGGGGTCCGCGTCGTGCAGGTAAGACGCCACGCCTTCGCGCAGCGAGAGAATGTTGGTGTCAACCTCGGACGCGGTCTTCGCGCGAGCGTCTTCCATGTTGGTCTCTTTCTGGGCCACTTCAACCTCCTGGCTTCAGTCGGGCAATACGCCCCAAGGATACGTGCTCGCGCGCGTGCGGTCTTACAGCGGGTACTCTTTGGTGAGACTAATCACGGGTTTGCAAGCATTCTTTGCTTCTCGACGTTAAGCTATCGCCCAAACCACATCTTGATAAAAACGGAGGACATGGAGTTTTGAGTGCCACAGGAGTGGACACCTACGCATCCCGCCTGGGGGTAAAACCGGGTGATGTTGTGCAGGAGATCGGCTGGGACGAGGACGCGGATTCCGCCATCTCGGAGGCCATCGAGGACGCCATCGGGGCCGAGCTTCTCGACGAAGACGTGGACGAACCCTGCGACACCATCCTCCTGTGGTTCCGCGACGGCGACGGCGACCTCGTCGATGATCTCGTCGACGTCTCCCGCGGCCTCGGCCCCGGCGGCCGCATCTGGCTGATGACCCCCGGGGCCGGCTCCGCCGGTTCCGCCGGGGTGGTCCCGCCCAGCGAGATCGCCGAGTCCGCCCAGCTCGCCGGCTTCACCCAGACGAAGGCGGACCGCTTCGGCGCCTGGCAGGGCTCCTGCCTCACGCCTCGCAACCGCTAGCCGCGCCGGGGGTTTTGGCCAGCGCTGGCCACGTCGCGGGGCTAGGCAGCAATGCGAATGGTCCCGTTCCGGAATGCCGGATCGGGACCATCGATCTGGTGCGCCATGACGGGCTCGAACCGCCGACCTACTGGGTGTAAACCAGTTGCTCTTCCAGCTGAGCTAACGGCGCGCGTAGCAAGCAGACTAGCAGAGCCCGTGTGGGAAGCGAAAACTGCTGTTGGCTGGGTAACTCAACTCATCTCGGCCGAGGATGCTTACCCCAGAATGCTTACCCGGTCTAGATGCTTACCCCAGGATGCTTACTCCTCGAGTGCAGTAGCGGGCGCGGCCGGGGGTTCGTCGAGAAGTAAGCGTTTAGGAGTAAGCATCTAGCGCGGGGATGGGGCTTGACCGCCCGTAAACCCTGGGATGGGGCTTGACCGCCCGCAAACCCTGGGATGGGGCTTGACCGCCCGCAAACCCTGGGAGCCAAACCCCGGCATCGGCCTATTTTTGCGCGAACCCAGGGTTTGGTGCCCAGGGTTTGCGCTGTCTTTTTGGGGGTCCGGTCAGGCGAAGGGGCGGGACTCGATGGCGGCGAGGATGGCCAGCTCGAAGCAGGGGGAGGGGCCGGAGAAGGGCACGTCGGCGACGTCCCACTCGGAAAACCGCACCCGGGCGGAGCCTGCCACGGAGCCTTTCGCGTCGGGGACGACGGCGAGGTCCCACAGCTCGACGCCGGCGGCGGCGCAGGCGCGCGCGGCGCGGGTTTCCAAGGAACCGGGGTGGGCGAGGACGAACAGCGCCTCCTCGTCGTCGGCGGACTCGGCAAGCTGCGCCACCTGGGACAACACCGCGAAGGGCCGACTGCCAAACGTGACGGGGTGGTCGGCGACGGCGTCGTCGATGTCGTCGGTTTCGATGCCGTCCGCCAAACCAAGACCTGCGGTCTCCAGCGTGAACAGGGTGGAGTGGAGCTGTTCGGCATCAATCACGGTCAACCGTCCCCTTTCAGGCGGGCGAAGCTAGCGTTCTTCTTCCTTATCGTATGCCTTGGCCCACGGGTTGGCGCGCGACGAGCCGTAGCGCTGGCGAGTAGGGGCAGCGGGAGCGGTGGGGTCGGGGCTGCCGGCGGCGGTGGTGTCGTCGAGAAGCAGTTGCTCCTGCTCGGCTTCGAAGCGGCGCCGCTCGCGGGAGTCGGAGTAGAGGAAGTAGATCAGGCCGGCGGGGGCGGCGAGGCCGAACAGGATCCACTGCAGCCCGTAGGAGAGGTGGTTGCCTGTTTCGAGCTGCGGCAGCGGGATCGGGTCGAGCACGCCCGCTTCTTCGCCGAGGAGCTGCAAGTATGGCGAGACCACATCGGTGCCGGTCAGCGAGCCGACCTGCGCGGGGCTGATGGAGTAGACCATGTCGTAGCCCTGCTCGTGCATGGGCGGGTTGGGGTGCTCGCCCTCATCGGCGCGTAGCAGGCCGGTGATGGTGACCTCGCCGGTCGGCGCCGGTTCCACGGCGGGCACCTGAGTGGAGTTTTCGGCCTTCACCCAGCCGCGGTGGACGACGATCGCGCGACCGTCGTCCAGCACAAACGGGGTGAGGACCTGGAAGGCGGGTGTGCCGTCGACGGGCCGCAGGCGCAGCAGCACGTCGTCGCCGGTGTAGCGGCCGGTGGCGACCACGCGGGACCACTCGGCGTCCGCCCCCAGGGAACCGTCGGCGCCCAAGCGGGACGATAACGGCTCCGGGTCATGCTCGAAGGCGGCCGAGATGTGCTCGTTACGCTCTTCAAGCGCCTCGTTTTTGCCCAGCTGCCACGGCGCGAGGAACGTAAACGCGTAGTAGGAGAACACCCCAATTAACAGCGCCGCGATGACCCAGCCGGGGGTAAGCATCTGCCGCCACCACGGCTTGGACGATTGATTGTTGGCGCTCACGCCGGGTCAGTCTAGTCGCTTGCGCACCCAGGCAATAATGCCGTCAGCTGCGGACTCGATCTGCTCGCGCACGACGGTGAAGCCCTGGGGCCCGCCGTAGTAGGGGTCGGCCACGCCGGCGCCGTCCTCAGCAGCGGGGTCGAACGAACGGATGAGGCGCACCTTGTCCTCGTCCACACCGCGGGCGACCAACTCGGAGACGTGGTTCGTATCCAGCGCGACAATCAAGTCGGCTTGCTCCTGCTCAAACCCGAACTGTTGGGCGCGGTGCGCCTCGCCGTCGTAGCCGTGGGCCGCCAGCTCCGCGCGCGCCCGCTCGTCGGCCTTGTGCCCCACGTGCCAGCCGCCAATGCCTGACGACGTCACCGTGACCGCATCCCCCAACCCAGCCTGCGCCAATTTCTCCCGGACGATCACCTCCGCCATCGGGGAGCGGCAGATGTTGCCGGTGCACACAAAGTCGATATGCAATTTAGAACTCACGGATGATCCTTTCTAGCTCGTCGGCGTCGCGCGCCACGTAGTCCGCCAACTCCCACTCCTCGGCGGCGCCGTATCCCCAGGTCATGGCCACGCTCGGGATGCCAAACTCTTTGGCGCCCTCGAAGTCGTGCAGCCGGTCGCCGACCATCAGCGGGCGCTCGGGCGCAGCAGTGTCCAGCACGTGCCGGATCACGTCGACCTTCTTCGCGCGCTTTCCGTCATTTGACGCGGCGCCGAGGAAATCAATGTGTGCCAAAAGCCCCGCGCGTTCCAGCGCGGCGCGTGCGAAGCGTTCGCTTTTCGACGTCGCCGTGCACACGCGGTAGCCCTCCCCAGCCAGCCGCTGCACCAGCGCATCCATACCGGGGTAGACCTCGAAGCGCTGCCAGCCCTCGCCGGACATGTAGTCCGAGTAGGCGCGCATGGCGGTTTCTACCTGCGCGGCAGACATGCCGAGTGAGCGCATCGTCTCCGGCATGGGCGGGCCGGGGATGCGGCGGATAAATTCCTCGCTGGGTTTGTCCCACCCAACGGCCTCCAGCCCGGCTAGGAAGCCGTGCCTGATGCCGGGGAAGGAGTCGATCAGCGTGCCGTCGACGTCGAAAAGCAAAGTAGCGTTCACGCCAGCCCACTGTTCCAAATTTGTAGGCTGGCTGCCATGACAGACGTAACAGTGCAGACAGTTGTTGACGCGCTCGAGGCGGCCTACCCGCCTGCGCTGGCGGAAAGCTGGGACCAGGTGGGGCTGATCTGCGGCGACCCGGACGCGAAGGTGACCAAGGTGGCCTTCGCGCTCGACTGCACCCAAAAGGTGGCCGAGCGTGCCGTCGCCGCAGGTGCCCAGCTGCTGGTCGTGCACCACCCGCTGCTGTTGCGCGGCGTGCACACCGTGGCGGCGAACACCCCGAAGGGCAAGGTCATCCACACCCTGCTTACCGGCGGCTGCGCGCTGTTCGCCGCGCACACCAACGCCGATTCGGCCCGCCCGGGTGTCTCGGACAAGCTGGCGGAGCTCGTCGGTATCACGCCCGGCCGCCCGATCAAACCCGTCACCCTGGACGCCACCGATCGCTGGGGCGTGCACGTCCCGCCGGCAGCCGCCGCGGACCTGAAACGCGCGCTGTTCGAAGCCGGCGCCGGCGCGATCGGGGACTACCGCGAGTGCGCCTTCTCCTTCGAGGGCACCGGCGAGTTCACCCCCGTCGAGGGCGCGAACCCTACCGACGGGGCCGTGGGCACGCACTACACGGGCGACGAGATCCGCGTCGAGTTTGTGGCGAGGGCGGCGGATCGCCGGAGGATCGTCGAGAAGCTGCGCGAAGTGCACCCCTACGAAGAACCCGCGTTCGATGTGGTGCAGATGGCCGACACCCGCGACCTCGAAACATCGACCGGCCTGGGCCGCATCGGCGAACTGGAAGAGCCGATGACGCTGCGCGAATTCACCCAGCAGGTGGCCAACGCGCTACCGGAAACCGCGTGGGGCGTGCGCGCCGCCGGCGACCCGGACCAGATCGTGCGACGCGTCGCGGTGTCCTCGGGCTCCGGCGACAGCTTCCTCGCCGATGTAGCTAAGCTCGGCGTGGACGTCTACGTCACCTCCGACCTGCGCCACCACCCGGTGGACGAGCACCTGCGCACCGGCGGGCCGGCCGTGATCGACACCGCCCACTGGGCCAGCGAGTTTCCCTGGACCGAGCAGGCGGAGAGTATCGTGGCTCCGTTGAGCGTGGACACCGAGATCCTGCACATCCGCACGGACCCGTGGACCATCTCCGCGCACCCCGAGTAAGGAGAAACGATGCACCTTTCCAAAGACCTGCAGCCCGTCCTCCTGCAGCTCGCGCAGGCAGACGCCGCGTCTTCCCAGCCGCGCGTGCGCCCCGAGGAGCAGGAGCTTCAAAAGCTTATCGACGAGCGCAAGCGCCTGACCGACGCCTCCGCCGCAGCCCAACTCGCAGTCGACGACATGGAGCTGGAAATTCTGCGCATCCAGGAAGACGAGCGGAAGCTGAAGAAGCGCGAGCTGGACGACAAGCGTCAGCTGTCCGCCGAGACCGACCCGGAGCGCCGCAAGGACCTCGAGCACGACCGCTACGCCGCCAAATCCCGCATCGCGGACCTTTTGTCCGAGCTGAAGGAGGCGCACAACGAGATCGCTGCGCTGCGCAACAACCGCGATGTGCACGCCGCCCGCGTCGACGAAGCCAACCGCAAGGTCGAGGCCGCCCAGCGCGCCGTCGACGCCCTGCCGGAGGAAGATGACGTGGACGTGGATGCGCTGCGGGCGAAACTGCCTGACGACGTGTTGGGCGGCTACGACGACATCGGCGCCGCCAAGTTCAACGGCCGCGCCTGCGGCGGTTGTTTTATCCAGTTGCCGCCGGCCGAGCGCGCCGAGGTGCTCGGCGAGCCGGAAGACGAACTGCCCACCTGCCCGAACTGCGGCACGCTGCTGGTGCGGGTTTCTCCGGCGGAGTAGCTGATGCAGGTATCCATGTACTGCGACGGCGGCTCCCGGGGGAACCCGGGTGTCGCCGGATCCGGCTCCGTGGTCTACGACGCTTCCGGGGAGACCCTGGGCGAGATCGTCTACGTCGTGGGCAAAAAGTCCACCAACAACGTCGCCGAGTACTACGGCCTGGTGCGCGGCCTTGAGGCGTGCCGAGAGGTCGGGGCGACGCACGTGGACGTGTTCATGGACTCCAAGCTGGTTGTCGAGCAGATGACCGGCCGCTGGAAAATCAAACACCCCGACATGCAGAAGCTGGCGCGCGAGGTGCGCGACCTCGCGTCGTCGTTTGAGAAGGTCACCTACACCTGGGTCCCGCGCGCCAAGAACAAGAAAGCCGACGAGCTGTCGAATGTGGCCATGGACGCCGCCGCCCGCGGCGACGCCCCCGGCATCGTCAAAGGCACCGGCGTGTGGGTGGGGGAGAAGCCCTCGCACCAGACCGCCAGCCCCGCGCACTGGGCCGGCGAGGGTGCCCCGCGCACCCGGTTCATTCTGCTGCGGCACGGACAGACCCAGCACTCCGCCGAGCAGCGCTTCTCCGGCACGTCCGACCCAGAGCTGACCGACACCGGCCGCGACCAGGCGCGCCGGGCCGTCGACGCACTGCGCAAATTCGGGCGCATCGACGCCGTTGTGGCCTCGCCGCAGGCTCGCGCGCAGGGCACCGCCCGCATCGCCGCCGGCGCGCTGGGGCTCGACGTGGTGGTGGACGAGGGGCTGCGCGAGCTCGACTTCGGCGACTTCGAGGGGCTCACCCGCGACGAGGCGGTAGCGCGGGATTCGTCAGCGTTCGACGAGTGGCAGTCCTCGCCGAACAACGCGCCCCCGTCTGGCGAGTCCCTGACCGCGCTGCACCGCCGGGTGTCGCGCACGCGGTCGAAGCTGCAGGAGCGCTACGAGGGGCAAACAGTGCTGGTAGTCACGCACATGACGCCGGTGAAGTCGTTCCTGCGTCAGGCCCTCGGCGCCGGGCCGGAGCTGTTCAAGCACCTATTTCTGGACCTGGCCAGCATCAGCGTCGTGGACTACTACGGAGATTTCGGCGTGGTGCGCTGCGTCAACGACGTCGCACACCACCGCGGGTAGGTTCCGGCGCTAGATGCTTACCCCAGGATGCTTACCGGGGGAGGATGCTTACTCCTAAACGCTTACTTATCGAGTGGACACGAGAAATGCCCGTCAACGCTCTCGAAGGATAAGCATCCTGGGGTAAGCATCCTCGAACGATGCCCGGCAGTTCCGTTCCAACCGGCGGAAAGCGTATGCTGTACCTCGCGAATGAGCCGGCCGGGCGGCCGCGGCACCGCGAACCACCCCAACCTCGGGGAAGGCGCGGGTCGAGGAAAGTCCGGACTCCACAGGGCACGGTGGTTGCTAACAGCAACCCGGAGCGATCCGCGGGAAAGTGCAACAGAAAGTAGACCGCCTCGGCAACGAGGTCAGGGTGAAAGGGTGCGGTAAGAGCGCACCGGCATCTGCGGTGACGTAGGTGGCCAGGTAAACCCCACCGGGAGCAAGGCAAGAGCCCCCGCCCGAAACGGCGGAGGTCGTCGGATGTAGGCTGCCCGCCCAGTCCGAAGGTAGCTGCTTGAGGCCCCCAGCGATGGGAGGCCCAGATGGATGGTCGCCGCCCCGCAAGGGGAACAGAATCCGGCTCATAGGCCGACTCATTCGCCCTTTTCGTGGCACGATGGCTGCTTATGAAGCTCTACGCCGCGCCTTTAAACTTCCGCTCGATTGCGCGCGAATTCGACGTGCGCACAACGTTCGTGCCGGAGCTCCACACGGAAGCCTCGCAGCTTCAGGACCGCTTTTCGCAGTTGCGTATCGACGCCCGCTCCGTGCCCTTCGTCACCATCGATCCCGCCGGCTCGAAAGACCTGGACCAGGCGGTGCACATCGAGTCCCGCTCTGGCGGCGGCTACGTGGTGCGCTACGCAATCGCGGATGTGGCGGCGTTCGTGGACCCCGATTCTGCGGTGGCGGACGAATCGCTGGAGCGCGGCCAGACGATCTACCTGCCCGACGAGCCCGCGCGCCTGCACCCGGAGGAGCTGTCGGAGGGCTCCGCTTCGCTGCTTCCCGACGTGGACCGGCCCGCAGTGCTCTGGACATTCGAGCTGGACGAGCGCGGCGAAGTCGATTCGGCGCACGTGGAGCGCGCGCTGGTGCGCTCCGTGGCGCGGCTGGACTACGAGGGCGTGCACAAAGACATGCAGGCAGGGTCAGTGCACCCGTCGATTGCGCAGCTGGAGGAGGTGGGGCAGCTACGGCAGCAGTCCTCGCTGCGCAGACACGCGATCAACCTGCGCCTGCCGTCTGTGCGCGTGGTCGGCGACGGCGACACGTTCGAGCTGGTCATCGAGCCGCGCCACCCGGTCATGGACTACAACTCGGAAATCTCACTGCTCACCGGCATGGTCGCGGGGCGGATGATGGTCGACGCCGGGGTGGGCTTCCTGCGCACGTTGGGCCCGGCGGATGAGGGAGGGGAGGCGGAGTTTCGTCGAGAAGCACGCAACTTGGGCTACGACGTCGCCGGCGACATCGGCGAGTTCCTCGCCGGCGTGGACGCCGACACCCCGCGCGGCATGGCGGTGATGCGAGAGGCACAAAAACTCCTGCGCGGATCAGGCTACGTGGACCTATCCGAGAAGCAGGCCGAGGTGCACGCCGGTATCGGCGGGTTCTACTCGCACGTCACCGCACCCTTGCGGCGGTTGATCGACCGCTACGCCAACGAAGTCTGCCTCGCCATCTGCGCAAGTGAGGATGTACCGGAGTGGGTCGAGCGCGACGCCGCCCGGGTGATCAAGACGATGGGCCGGTCCTCGCAGCTCGCCAACACCGTGGAAAAGGCGTGCCTGCACCTAACGGAAGCAACCGCGCTCGAGCCGTGGGTGGGCCACAACTTCGACGGCGTGACGCTCAAAAGCGGGGAGGACGCCGCGCGCGTGTTCATCGTGGACCCACCGGTGCTCGCGCCGTCCGCGGGCGCACCGGAGGAAGGTGCGGAGACGAAGTTCTCCCTCGTGCGGGCGGAACCTGGCGCCCGCGAGGTCGGCTTCGCCTGGCCCGCGGACTAGGCCGAACAGCGCCGCCTACCCCTCGAGGCGGGCCGGTTCGCCGGCGGCGACCTCCACCACCTCGAACTCGCGTGCCATCGCGGCCGCGAACGAGTCCGCCTCCTGCACCGGCACGAACGCGATCACAGCGTCGGAGGTGCCGATGGCGGCAGGCCGGGCGGCGACGGCGCCACGCTTGCGGGTCAGGGCTACCAGGGCGTCGGGGGAGGCCAAGTCGTGGGCCTCGGAAGGCGAGTTGAGCAGCGTAAACAGCTCGTTGGCGCGGCGCGAACGCAGGGCCTTCGCCGCGGCAAGTGAGCGCAGCGTCTCCGATTCGCAGAACGCCACCCAGCGCCGCGCGGCCTCCGGCTCCGGCGCGTTCGTGTCGCCCGCGGCGCGGCGTGCCTCGACCCATTGGACGGCGCGTCCCGGGGCGTCGGGAAGCTGGCGCAGCGAGGAGACTCCGAAGTTGGAGCAGGCGGCGTCGATGAACGCGCGGCGCTCGGCGATCGCCTCGCGGGACTGCGTAAACGGCGCGCCCAGCTCTTGGGACACGGAAAACACGCGCACGCCGTGGCGCGAGGGGTGCGGCGCCTGGGTCAGCGAGCCGTCGGCGTAATCCACCACCGACACTCCCGCGGCTCCGCGCAGGGCCACCGAGTGCCGGGCGCGCAGCACCGGCAGCGACGAGTAGGTGTCCACGGCGTGCGAGCAGATTTCCGCCAGCCGGGCCCGAAACGGGGCGGTGTCCACGTCGTCGTGCCCGCCGGCCAGGGCCAGCGCGATCGCGGCGTCGGCGGCGTAGAGCGCGCCAAGGCCCGCGCCGACCGGCACGTCCGACTCCACGGTGATGTCCATCCCGGACGTGTCGCGGGAGAGCACCTGGCGCTGCACGAGTGTGTGCACGAGCCCCCACCAGCGGCGGGCGAGCCCGTCGGCAGGCTCGTCGCTGTAAGGCAACTGAGCCGAGAACTCCTGGCCGAGCGGGCCGCGGGCCGCAATGGAGATCACGCCGTCCGTGCGCGGGGACACCGCCGCCGCGGCGCGCAGCGACGACGTTCCCACCAGTGTTACGCCGCCGAAGTGGTCGACGTTTTCGCCGATGAGCACCCACGTGCCGGACGCGGATGCGACACGCCCGGACGCTGCGCGGACGCGCTCCGCAGGGGAAGTTGAGGGGGATTCAAACAGTGCCATGTCACGCTCCTTTTAACCGCACCCACACTACCAACCGCCCCGGTACAGTCGGACGGGTAAACAACACCCGAAAGGAACGAAAATGGCAGACGAGCAGTACTACTACAACCCGTCCACCGGCGAGGTCACCCAGGGCAAGGAGGCCGCCTGGGACAACCGCATGGGCCCGTACGCCACCCGCGAGGAGGCGGAGTCCGCGCTGCAGATCGCCGCGCAGCGCAACAAGAGCGCCGACAACCAGGACGAGGCGGACGACAACTGGGGCGAGGCCCCGTCCTGGGAGAAGTAAACCCGCTTACGGCTTGATCTTCTTAAACGCCTTGCGCACCTCGCGCACGGCCTTGTCGTAACCGCTTAGGGCCTGCTCGCCGCGGTCGAGTTCGCGCTGGTAGAGCATGCCGTAGGCGAAGGTGTCCTCGCCGCGCTCGCGGGCCTCTTCTGCCAGGCGCTGGATGCGGTCGCGCGAGGTCACGGCGTCCTGGAAGTCGCCCAGCTTGGACTGCAGCGCCTTGCACGCCTTGGCCAAACGCCGCGCCTTCAAACCCGCGTCGGCCGCGGCGTTGGCGGAGTAGCGCAGCTTCTTCGCGGCCTTGCGCACATCGTGGACGTAGTCTTCGCGCTCGTGCAGCGGCAGGTCGGTGTCGTGGTAGTGCTCGTCGACCTTGTCGTGGCGCTTTTTCAGCTTCTTGTAGCCGCGCTTGAGGTGGTCGTAGAGGACCTCCTTCGACTCCGCCGGGGTGTCCTCAGAAGCCTCCTGCTTTGCGACGGGCGGTTGCGCCAGCAACCCGTCAATCGCGTCCAGCAGCTCCATGAAGCGCTCTGAGTCGAGCATGGCCACGATCTCGGCGTGGGCCTCGTTGTAGTCGCGGCGCATGTCGCCTGCGATGTGCGCGCGGGCGGCGTCGTCCACGAGCCCGGACTCGTCCGAATCCAACAGCTCCAAGAAGCGCTCTTCCACCACCTCGGCGTCGCGGGCCACACCCAAAACCCCGGCGGCGTGCTTCAGCTCGTCCTCAAGCGCGGTGAGCTGCTCGCCCTCCAAGATGCCCTCGAAAGTCTCCAGCAGGGAGCGCATCTCGCGAGTCGCCACGCGTAGCTGGTGCACCGAGTCGAACTCGTCGGCGCGCACGCGCGGCTCCCAGGCGACGATGGCGTCGCGCTGCTTGCGCAGGGAATCCACCACGGCCGCCGCCGGGGAGTCCTCTTCCAGATCGGCCTGCATATGCGGCGGCAGGGGAGCGGTTTTGACGGAATCGCCCAACGCGGTGGCAAGCTTCGACGGCGAGGACGACTTGCGCGCGCCCGCCGAGATCAAAAAGCTGGTGCCCTGGTTGATCAGCGTGTTGCCCTCGTCGGTGCCGGCCAGCGCCTCAGCAAGCTCGAGCTCCCACTCGCGCCAGCTGGTGCGCTCGCCGCCGGGCAGCAGCGACCAGGCGGTGACGTGGTCGTCGCAAAACTCCGCGACAGCACCTTCTTCACCCGCCAGGGTGATCTCCACGCGGCGGTTGTCCACCTGCGCCACCGGAGTCAGCTCCTCGGTGCGCACGATCGAGCGCACCTGGGCCAAAAGTTCCTCGGGCACGGCCGAAGGATCGTCGAGAGGCATGCGCACCTCGTTGCGGCCGCCCTCCTTCGGCAACTTCAGGTGCCAGCCGTCATCCGCCCCGCCGGTGCGGCGGCGCAGCGTGATCTTGGAACGCGTCAGGCGCAGATCCTTCGTGTCGTAATACACGGCGGAGAGGTTGTGCTCGCGCATGCTCGCGATCTCCTCCACGCCGGGCAGTTGCGTCAGGTCCGGCATGCCGGTGCCCTCGTCCACGGCGAGTTTGATCTCCACCTCGAGGAACTGCTCGGGTGCTTGTGCAGCCATGATCGTTGTCCTCCTTCAAAGGTTAGTCACCCCCAAGCTTAGCCTGCTTATCCGCGTCCAAAGGCCCGCTACAGTTGAGCAGCATGAGCGCCCAAACCGACAATGTGCTGCGAATGGTGGAGCAGCAGGACATCGCCTTTATCCGCCTCTGGTTCACCGACATCTTCGGCTCGCTGAAAACCGTGATGATGTCGCCGGCGGAGCTGGAAAGCGCCTTCGAGGAGGGCGTGGGCTTCGACGGCTCCTCCATCGAGGGGTTTTCCCGCGTCTCCGAGTCCGACACCCTGCTGCGGCCCGACCCGTCGACGTTCCAGCCGCTGCCCTTCGACGGAGAGGCGGGCCTGCAAACCGCGCGCATGTTCTGCGACATCACCATGCCCGACGGCGACCCGCTCTACGCCGACCCGCGCCAGGTGCTGCGCCGCCAGATCACCAACGCCCGCGACATGGGCTTCGAGTTCGTGGCCAGTCCGGAGATCGAGTTCTACGTGGTCAAACCCGGCCAGGGCGATCAGCCGCCCACACCTGCGGACAAGGGCGGCTACTTCGACCAAGCCAAACGCAACGAGGCGCCGAAACTGCGCCGCATGGCGGTGTCCGCCTTGGAGTACATGGGCATTGTCACCGAGTTCTCCCACCACGAGGGCTCGCCGGGCCAGCAGGAGATCGACCTGCGCCACACCGATGCGCTGACCATGGCCGACAACATTGTCACCTTCCGCTACATCGTGAAAACGGTCGCGGAGATGAACGGCGTGCACGCCACCTTCATGCCCAAGCCGTTCAAGGACCTCGAGGGCTCGGCCATGCACACCCACTTCTCCCTGTTCGAAGGCGACACCAACGCCTTCCACGACCCGGACGACGAGATCAGTCTGTCCAAAACCGGCCGGCAGTTCATCGCCGGCATCATCGAGCACGCGGGCGAAATCTCCGCGGTGACCAACCAGTGGGTCAATTCCTACAAGCGCCTCCAGTTCGGCTCGGAAGCGCCCACCGCCGCCACCTGGGGCATCTCCAACCGGTCTGCCATGGTGCGCGTGCCCACCTACCGCCTGCACAAGGCGGATTCGCGCCGGGCGGAGGTGCGCTCGTTGGACTCGGCGTGCAACCCCTACCTCGCGTACGCGGCGGTGCTCGCCGCGGGCCTGAAGGGCATCGAGGAGGGCTACGAGCTGGACGAGCCCGCCCGCGACGACGTGTTCGCACTGACCCGCCGCGAGCGCCGCGCGATGGGGTACCGCGACCTGCCCAACTCGCTGGACCAGGCGCTGCGCCAGATGGAACGCTCCGAGTTCATGGCGGAGGTTCTGGGCGAGCAGGTCTTCGAGTTCTTCCTGCGCGCCAAGTGGGCCGAGTGGCACGACTACACCGCCCAGATCACCCCCTGGGAGATCGATACGGGGATCGACCTGTGATTTCACCCGCCAAGCTCGGACTGACCAGCCCGCGCGCCGCCGAGGACATCGAGGAGCTTTCGCTTATCGACGAAGCTTCGCTCTACACCCTCGCCGGCACAAGCGACCCGGACCTGGCGCTCAACAACGCCCACCGGCTCTTCGACGCGCTCGGAAGTGGCTGGGTGCAGCTGCTCGATGCGCTGCGCGACAACCCCATCTTCCGCACCCGGTTCTTCGCCCTGCTGGGCGGCTCCACCGCGTTATCGGACCACCTGATCGCGCACCCGCAGCAGTGGCGGCTTCTGCTCGAAGACCTGCCAGATGCGGCAGAGCTGTACCGCACCATGCTTTCCGCCGTGGGGGTCGACGCTGACGGACCGGGGTTGTATAAGGCGGGGGAGGGCGAAGTTGACGTCGCTAAGCAAAAGCTCCGCGCCACCCACCACGACCTTGTGATGCGCATCGCCGCCGCCGATCTCGCCGGCACGTTCGCCGCGGTGAAGGGTTACGGCGAGGGCGAATCCATGAGCTACAGCTACACCACCGAGCGGCTCACCTGGCTCGCAGACGCGGCGCTGACAGCCGCGCTCGCGGTGGCGGTGCGCGACGTCTACGGCGACGAGGAACCGGACGCGCAGCTCGCCGTGATAGCCATGGGCAAGTGCGGCGCCGGCGAGCTGAACTACATCTCGGATGTGGACGTCGTGTTCGTGGCCGAGCCCGCCTCGCCCAAGATCACGCGCGTGGCCGCGGAGATGATGCGCATCGGCTCCGCGTGCTTTTTCGACGTGGACGCGAACCTGCGGCCGGAAGGCACCTCCGGCGTGCTGGTGCGCACCCTAGAATCGCACCAGGCGTACTACCGGAAATGGGCCGAGACCTGGGAGTTCCAGGCGCTTCTGAAGGCGCGGCCACAGACCGGGACGATGGAGTTGGGGCGGGCGTACTCCGAGGCGATCGCGCCGCTGGTGTGGGAGGCGTCCCAACGCGACTCCTTCGTCGAGGACGTCCAAGCCATGCGACGGCGCGTGTTGGAAAACGTTCCGGCCGAGGTGCGACGCCGCGAGCTCAAACTCGGCCCCGGCGGGCTTCGCGACGTCGAGTTCGCCGTGCAGCTGCTGCAACTCGTGCACGGGCGCATCGACGACACCCTGCGCGCCCGCAACACCCTCGATGCCCTGTCCGCCCTGGCCGCGGCGGGTTACGTGGGGCGCGACGACGCGCGCGTGCTCACCGAGGCATACGAGTTTTTGCGCCTGTTGGAGCACCGGCTGCAGCTGCAGCGCTTCAAACGCACCCACCAGCTGCCCGAGCCGGACGACGAGAAGCGCAACCGCTGGCTCGCCCGCGCCGCCGGGTTCACCGCCAACCACCGCGGCACCGCCCCGGACGCGATGTACCGCGAGCTCAAACGCGTGCGCCGCGACGTCTCCGACCTGCATGAGCGGCTGTTCTACCGCCCGCTGCTGGGCGCGGTGGCGGACATGTCCGTCGGCGAAGCCACCCTCTCCGCGGACGCGGTCAAGGCCCAGCTGGCCGCGCTTGGCTACCGCCACCCGGCGCGCGCCTTCGACCACCTCTCCGCGCTGGTCAAGGGCACCTCGCGCAAGGCCAAGCTGCAGGCGATCCTGCTGCCGAGCCTGATGCACTGGCTCGCGGACACCGCCGATCCCGGCCAGGGCTTGCTGAACTACCGCAAGCTTTCCGACGCCGCCGTCGACCGCAGCTGGTTCCTGCGCATGCTGCGCGACGAAGGCGTGGCGTCGCAACGCCTTATGCACATCCTGGGCACCTCGCCGTACGCCTCCGACCTGATCATCTCCGCACCCGATGTGGTCAAACTCCTCGGCGACGGCTCCAACGGCCCCCGGCTCCTCGACGCCGCCCCCGACCAAGTGCACAAAGCCATCATCGCCTCCGCCAAGCGCCACCAGGCGGACCCCGACAAGGCCGTCGCCGTGGCGCGCTCGCTGCGCCGCGCGGAGCTCGCCCGCATCGCGTCCGCCGACCTGCTCGGTTTCATGGAGCCGCGCCAGGTCTGCCTCGAGCTGACCTACGTGTGGGAGGCCGTGCTCGAGGCCGCGCTTCGCGCCGAGGTGCACGCCGATCTCGCTTCCTCGCCTCACGACGAGCCCCCGGCCCGCATCGCCGTCATCGGCATGGGCCGCCTCGGCGGCGCCGAACTCGGCTACGGCTCCGACGCCGACGTGATGATCGTCGCCGAACCGAGCGAAGCCGCCGATGAAGCCAGCGCTATCGCCTGGGCGGCGAAGATCGTCGACCAGATGCGCGCTCGCCTGTCTAAGCCCTCCGGAGACCCGCCCCTCGAAGTGGATCTGGGCCTGCGCCCAGAGGGCCGCTCCGGCCCGGTGGTGCGCACCATCGCCAGCTACGAGCGCTACTACCGCGAGTGGGGCGAAGTCTGGGAACGCCAGGCGCTGCTGCGCGCCGCAGTCGTCGCCGGCGACCGCGGCGTGGGGGATGCGTTCCTAGAGGCCATCGATGCCTTCCGCTACCCGGCCGGCGGCGCAAAACCCGCCGACATCCGGGAAATCCGCCGCATCAAAGCCCGCGTGGACAACGAGCGTCTGCCCCGCGGCGCCGACCGCGCCACCCACACCAAGCTCGGGCGCGGCGCGCTCGCGGACGTGGAGTGGACCGTGCAGCTTTTGACCATGCAGCACGCCCACACCCACGAGGAGCTGCGCACCCCCTCCACCCTGGACGCGCTGGATTTCCTCGCCGAGCTCGACGACCCGTCCGTCATCCGTGGCGCCGACGCTGAGGTGCTGCGCACCGCGTGGCTGACCGCCACCCGCGCCCGCAACGCCATCGTGCTCGTTGCCGGCAAACGCACCGACCAGCTGCCCGCGCCGGGCCCGCAGCTCGCGCAGGTGGCGGGCTCCGCGGGCTACGACCCCGACGATCAGCAGGAGTTTTTGGAGGACTACCTGCGCATCACCCGCCACGCCCACAAGGTGGTGGAGGAGGCGTTCTGGGGCGAGGTGCCGTCGCTGGAGTTCGACTAGGGCGGGGGCGGGGCGGCCCGGCCCGTTGCGCGGATCCAGCTATCAGGAGCCAGCTAAACGCCCCCAGGGGGCGAAAAACGAGGTGCGACTAGCTGGATCCGCGAATGGGGGGGGGAGCGGAAAGAGCGGTCACGGGCGCTGGCAGGGGGGAGCGGGGAGGCGGAGTGGCGTCGATAGGCAATATGCTCGAGCCCATGGCACTGAACATGACCATCGACCTGAACAACGCCACCTTCGCAGACCTGGTTGCGCTGGTGGACGCCGCGCGCGTGGCCGGCGTTGACCCCAAGACTGGGCTGGAGCTCGACGGCGAGACGCTGAGCATCACCGTCGAGCCGACTACCCGCACGCCCGCGCGCGAGCAGGCGCCCGAGAAGGAGCGCACCGTGCCGCCGCTCGGCGACGCCGCGATTCGCTCGGTGGTAGATATTTTGACCGGTCGACAGGAACCGCCCCGCCGGTAGGCGCCCATGACGTAGACTTCGCGGGGTGGACTACATCTCAACTCGCGACGCATCGGCGCAGCCGCGCTCCTTCACAGACATCCTGCTCACGGGCCTAAGCCCCGACGGTGGCCTCTTCATGCCGGCGGTGTACCCGTCCATCACCCCGGAACTTCTGAACGAGTGGCGCGAGCTTTTGCTTCACGACGGCTACGCAGCCCTCGCCGCCGAAGTACTGAAGCTCTACGTCGACGACATTCCCGAGGCGGACCTCGAGGCGATCGCGCGCCGGGCGTACCGTACGCCCGTCTTCGCCGACGAGGAGATCGTCCCGGTGACCCGCCTGAATGACACGCTGCACATCGGCCACCTGTCCGAGGGCCCGACTGCGGCGTTCAAGGATATGGCGATGCAGCTGCTCGGCGAGCTGTTCGAGTACGAGCTGGCCCGCCGCGGCGAGGAGCTCAACATCCTCGGCGCGACCTCGGGCGACACCGGATCGTCGGCCGAGTACGCGATGCGCGGGCGCGACCGCATCCGCGTGTTCATGCTCACCCCGGCCGGGCGTATGACCCCGTTCCAGCAGGCGCAGATGTTCGGCCTGGACGATCCGAACATCTTCAACATCGCGCTTGACGGCGTGTTCGACGACTGCCAGGACGTGGTAAAGGCTGTCAGCGCCGACGCGGCGTTCAAGTCGAAGTACTCCATCGGCGCGGTGAACTCCATCAACTTCGCGCGCCTGCTCGCGCAGGTGGTGTACTACATCGCGACGTATCTCAAGGTCACCGAGACGAACGACGAGCGCGTCTCGTTCTGCGTGCCCACCGGCAACTTCGGCAACGTGTGCGCAGGCCACATCGCGAAGCAGATGGGCCTGCCCATCGACCGCCTCATCGTGGCCACGAATGAAAACGACGTGCTCCACGACTTCTTCGCCAACGGCGAGTACCGCCCCCGTTCCGCCGCGGAGACCCACGCGACGTCGTCGCCGTCCATGGACATCTCCAAGGCGTCGAACTTTGAGCGGATGCTTTTCGACGCCACGTTGCGCAACTCCGACCTCACCGCCGAGCTGTTCGCGAACAGGGTGAAAAACGGCGGCTTCTCCGCCTCCGACCTGGGTGGGCCAGAGGTGATGGAGCGCATCCGCGGCGAGTTCGGTTTCGCCTCCGGCACCTCCACCCACGCCGACCGCGTGGCCACCATCAAGCGCGTGAGCGACGAGTTCGGCGTGCTGGTGGACCCGCACACCGCCGACGGCGTGTACGTGGTCGAGCAGCTCGCCGGCGAGGTGGACACCCCGATCGTGGTGCTGGAGACGGCGCTGCCGGTGAAGTTCGCCGACACCATCGCCGAGGCCATCGGGAAGGCCCCGGAGGTGCCGGAGCGCTTCGCGGACATCATGGACGCCGAGCGCCACGTGACCGACCTGCCTAACGACGCCGAGGCCGTCAAGGCGTTTATCGCCGACGCCATCGAGGGCACTAACGTCTAGGGCGACAGAAAGGAGCGCGCGCACCATGGCACAGGAGCAGTTCGCAGGCCCGGAGCACTACACCGACTTCGACCCGGAGAAGTTCATCCGGGACATGAAGATCATGGCCGAAGAGAAGCACCAAGCAAAGGACGACGAGTCCGGCGACGAGGGCTCGGCGGTTGACGCCTCCGAGTAACCAGCCACACCGGCCCAGCTCAGCGACGCGCTACCAGCCCGAGCAGGGCCAGCAGTGGCGCTTCCCGGACATGCCGGGCGAGCCCGCGCAGCAACCCCAGCAGCAGTACCCGCAGCACCCGCTGAAGTTCCCGGACATGCCCGCGCCGCAGCCGGTCCAGCCCGCGCGCCGCAGCGGGCTGCAAACGGGCGGGTGGATCACCGTGATCGTCGCCACCGCGATGATTGTGGGCATCGTGGTGTGGCTGGGCCTGAACGCATCCAGGGTGCCCACCGGCACCGTGGAGGAGCGCGAGGCACTGTCCGAGGTGCAAACGCCTGGCGATGCCTCACCCGCGCCGGACAGCGAAAACAACGTGCTCGTGCCCGCGTTCGCCCCGTGGGCGCCGGGGACGAAGATCCAGACCACGGACCACCGCCCGGCGCCCGGCGAGCACTTCACGGCGCAGTCGTGCACCGCGGCGTTCTCGTTCACCGGCAAGGACGGACGCGCTTACGCGGTGACCGCCGGGCACTGCGGCCGCGAGGGCGACCTGGTGTGGCCCACCAACGCGTCCACGGCCATCGACTACGCCTCCGAGGTCGGCCACTTCATCTTCTCCGGGCTGTACTCCCAGCACACCCCGGCCACGGAGGGCACGGACGTGGGGATCATTGAGATCACAGATCCCGACCGGTTCATGGATGTGGTCGGTGCGCCGATTCCGACTGGGATCGGGGAGGGCCTTGGGCCCGTCGATAGGCTATGCAAAACGGGGGCGACCACCGGCTACACCTGCGGCACCTTCGAGGCCACCGAGCGGGTGCAGATAGTCAACCTCGACCCCGGCGTGGAGGACGAAACGTTCGGCGACATCGCCGCCGTATGCGCCGCCTCCGGCGACTCGGGCGGGCCCGTGTTCGCGGACGTTACTGGCCGCGCCACCGTCATCGGCGTCGTCTCCGGCACGGAAGCCGGCCGCGCGGGCGAGGAGTGCTACGAGGGCATGGAGGACCCGCACCTGATGAGCTACTCCAACGTCAAGCAGGTCATGGCCGTGATCCGGCACGCCGTGCCGGACGCGGAGTTTATTCCTCAGCGTTGGTGAGCAGCGGCCAGCGCTTGAGTTGCTCGCCGGTTTCCTTGTCGTTGTCCACCACCACGACTTCGTCGTCGGTGTAGCCGTTGAACGTCACGCGGTCGATCTCGTCGGGGCGCTCTACGTCCAGCCAGCGCTCGGACAGCGCGTCGGCGTCATCCGCATCCATCCAGTTCAGGGTGATTACGCGGAAGTGGTTGTGCGACGCGTAGTCGACAAACGACACGGAATCGGCGCCCTCAGCCACGCCGAAATCGATGAACTGGGCGATGGTCTCCGGAGGGAGCGTCGAGAAGCAAAAGCCCCAGAAGTTAAAACGCATACCACTTTTCGACGTCAACGTCACCGTGTCCAAACAATTCTGCTCCAAAAGACGCGACAGATGGCCCGCGATCTCAGTGGAGTCGTCCAGGGCGCCGACCACGACGTCGCCGCGCATCATCGCGCCTGTGTTCGTCTCACCCACGCGCACGTTCTCGATCAGGTGGGGGCGAATACTCGCCGCGACGTTGGATGGATCCGCCGGCGCCGGGTTGAACGGGCGCTCCGGCTGCGGCAACTCCGCGTCCGCCGGGGTGCTCGCCGTGGTGCGGCTCGCCGCCATCGCCGCACCGAAAATCACCAGGATGACCAGCGCGCCGTACACCGCGACGAACAGGGGAGCGGGGACGCGTCTGACCCAGGGCTGCGTGTCGGAAACGGCGGTGCTCATAATTCTGGGGATTGTACACTTGCCACCATGCCTATCCCGGAGTTCATCGTGGAAACCCGCAAGAAGATCGGTACCGACCTGATGTGGGTGCCGGCCGTGTGCGCCGTCGTGCTTCGCGACGCCACCGTTGCCTCCCCGTGGGCCGTCCCCGAAGTGCTGCTGGTGCGACGCGCCGACAACGGCGAGTGGACCCCCGTGACCGGCATCGCGGACCCGGGTGAAGAGCCGCACGTCGCGGCTGTGCGCGAGGTGCTGGAGGAAACCGGCGTGCGCGTGACCGCCGCCGCGATTTTGGGTGTCGGCGCGCACGGCCCGGTCACCCACACGAACGGGGACAAGGCCAGCTATATGACGGTGCAGTTGCGCTGCGAGCCGCTCGACCCCACCGTGGATCCTGTTGTCGGCGACGACGAAAACACCGAGGCTGGCTGGTTCCCCATCTCCCAGATGCCGGTGACGGACCCGAAGTGGCGCCTGGCCATCGCGGACGCCGCCTCGCAGCGCCGCCACCCAGGCAGCTTCGCGCCGCGCATGGGGCTGACCAAGCGGTGAGGCTGGGGCTCGACGTTTCCGAGCACCAGGCCGGGCTGGACGTTTCCGGCTTCGACTTCGTCATCGCCCGCACCACCGACGGCACCTACCAGGACGCGGCGTTTTCGTCGTTCGCCCCGCACACGACGGCGGCGTACCACTTCCTGCGCGCCCCGTCCGAAGGCACGTCCATCGCCTCGCAAGTTGCCGCTGCGCTCGAGGTTTTAGGGGATCGCCGCCTGCCTATGTGGCTCGACGTCGAGTCCCCCGCGGGGCTTTCGCTTCTCGACGTCCACTCCGCCCACCACGCCTTCACCTCCGCAGGCGTCGAAGTGGCGGGGATCTACACGAGCGCCTGGTACTGGCGCCGGCACATGCTGTTTGCTTCTGTGTCCGAGTTCGGCGCGCTGTGGCTGGCGCAGTGGGGCACCAACCCAGTCGTGGACGTTGCTGCGTTGCCGGAGCTGGGGGACTGGCCGCGCCCCCTCGGCTTCCCAAAGCCCACGGTGTGGCAGTTCACCTCCCGCGGGCGCGTCAACGGGGTGGAAGTCGATTTAAATTTGGCGCGCTGACCTGCGGATTGTGAATTTCACAGGTTAAGTTATCCACAATTCGCCGCGGGGCTCGTTTTGGGGGTTGCGCTGCCTTAGCTTCTGGGCCATGAACTTCACCGACTTTGTCACCGCAGGCGTGGGCATGCTCGCCGACTTCGACCGCGACATAGCCATGGCCGCCGGCCTGTCCACCGGCCGGGTCCGCGATTTGGCGCGGGTGCACCACGCGTATTACGGGCCGACCCAGTTCACCCGCAAACAACGCGACGCATTGGCTGCCGCCGAGGGCTTACCGGTCGACCAGCTCGTGCACATCGAGAAGAAGCTGCTCGCCGTCGAAGGGGCCGCGGAACGCTGGCGCATCCGCTTAGACCTGGTGCGCCACCGCGGCTCCTATAGGGCACTGACCAAGCGCATCAAGCGGCTGGTCAAACAGCCCGTTAAACCAGCCCCACCCTCGTGCAGGTTTTCCCGCTCGAAGGCGGGCATGCGCACCATGATCCTGACCTACAACGAGCGCGACCTGGCCGATCTTGAGCACCTGCTGCGCAAACTCATCGACGCCGACGACCCAGCCGCCGCCCAAATGGCCCACACGCTTATCAGCATCCTGCGCGACGGCAAAGGCATACCGAAGGCGAGCTTCCGGCCGATCATCCTGGTGCCGATCGCCGACTGGGCCCGCATCCAATCCGGCACCGGCGATGAGGTCACGCTTATCTGCACCGACGGGACCACCATGACAGGGGCCGAATACATGGAGCACGAATTCGGCGACATCCTCGAAGTCGCCGCGTTCCACCCCCAAGAAGGACCGGTCAACCTCTACCACGCAAAGCGCTGCGCCAACCCAAAACAAAAGACCATGTCGAAGCTGCTCTGCCCGGCCTGTGCGTTTCCCGACTGCAAACACTCCGCGGAAACCACCCAAACACACCACATCAACGCGTGGCGCTACGGCGGGATGACCAACATGGACAACCTCGCCGAACTGTGCCCGTTCCACAACGGGGTCAACGCCGACAACAAAAACGGCCCGTTCGGCTACATCGATAACCCCAACGCCCGCATCCGCTGGGTCGCCCCCAACGGCACACAAGTCCCCATGACCACCCCGGGCGCGATGGAGCTGCTCTTCGACTAAAACCCACCCCCAACACCCCGCCCCACCCGGGCGGGCCATACAGGCATGCCGTTTTTAGCGTCGCCCCTCTAGCACCCAGCTGAGGAAGCGGCCGGAGCAGAGCGACCAGTGCACGATGAGCAAGAACGGGAGGGTTAGCGCCACCACGTCGAGCCAGTGCGAGCCGTTGACAAGCGCCACCTGGTGTCCGCCCATGCTCACCGTGCCGGGTGGGAAGGTGCACGCCCACCAGGCAGGTGTGTACTCCACCCAGCGCGCGACATTGGGGTAGAAGTTCCACATCGCCCAGATGCCCAGCGGGATGGCCAACACGAGCGCGACGTAGCCGTAGTAGATCGAAACCTTGCCCGGGTAGAGAATCTGCATCGCGGTGGTGGATTGCCCGATCACACCCAGGGGCACCCAAGCTGTCGCCGACAGCGGCCCCGTAAGGTCCACCTTGCCGTGCCATGCTGCCCAGTACACGCGGGCGAACGTCGGCACAGCGGTGAACAGGGACATCAGGAAGAACACGGTTCCGAGCACGTGGTAGAACTGCCCGTAGTCGCGGGCGAGCCAGCCGGCCACCGACGCGGAAATCATCGGGCCGACCAACGGCAGGCCCCAGGTGAACTTCGGCGCGCCGTCGAAGCGGGTGAGCTGGATGGCCCAGGTGATTGCGGTGACGGGGGCGCCGATCCAGAAGCCGATGAGGCGGTAGACGCCCTCGTCGGTAAGCCCGGAAAGCGCCGCGCCGAGCGCGAGGATGCCGATGAAGAACATCGACCATTCCGCCATGGTGGTGCGCTCGAAGCTGGGGTGGCGGTAGCGCGCGAACCCGAAGACGAGCACAACGAGGATGAAGCACGCGATCGCGGCGAAGGCGGCGGAGAAGAACTGGTGGTCCATCTCCACGAGCAGACGCGACACGATTGAGGTGCCCATGAGGCTGCCGCCCCACGCGGGGCCGGGCGGTGGCAGTTGGCGGAACTTGTCAGTCACTCAGCGCATGGTAATCCCTTTTTGGCAAAGGTGCTCATCCGGCCCGCCAGTTGTCGCGAAGTTCACGGTTTACCTGCGAGGTGTTGCTCGCCAACGCGGCTACCCCACGTTCGCCCCGAACAGCGAGCCGATGGCGAACGTGGCCGCAAGCGCCATTGTGCCGCCGACCACGATGCGGGCCACCGAGCGTGCGACCGGGGCCTCGCCGAGTTTCGCGGACAGCGCGCCCGTCAACGCAAGTGCCACCAGGGTCAGCATGAAGATCGCGGCGATGCGCCAGGACGCGGGGGCGAGCAGCGCCGTCGCAAAGGGCAGTGCGGCGCCGAGCAAGAACGACAGGAATGACGCAACGCCCGCAGACCACGGGTTGACCTGCATTTCCTTGGCGAGCCCCATGGCGCGCTCGGAGTCGCGCTGCGAGGAGACCGAGACGTACTCGCCCAACGCCATCGACACCGCGCCGCCGATCACCGCGGCCAGGCCAGACATCGCGATCGTGGTCTGGTCGGACGTCGCGCCCGCCACGCCGACGACAACGGCGGCGGTGGAGACGATGCCGTCGTTCGCGCCCAACACCGCGGCACGCAGGCGGTTCAGCCGCTCGCCGGTGCCGGGCTCCTGCCTATCGACGCCCCGTTCCGCCGTACCCGGACAATCCGCGGGGCAGTCGGGGTGGGGGCGGTTCATCAGATCAGTCATGATCCAATCATCACCCTGCCGGATCACCCCCGCAAGGAAGTTCGGCCTGACTTAGCGCAGGTCAGGCTATGCAAACCTAGCAGTCGAAGTACATCTCGAACTCCTGCGGGGTGGGACGCAGGCGCACCGGGGTGATCTCGTTGTCGTACTTGAGCTTGATGTAGGTCTCGATGAGGTCGTCGGTGAACACGTCGCCCTCGGTGAGGAAGTCGTGGTCCACCTCCAGCGCCTTGAGCGCGGCTTCCAGCGAGGTCGGTGCCTGCGGGATGTCCTTGGCCTCCTCCGGCGGAAGCTCGTAGAGGTCCTTGTCCACCGGGGCGTGTGGCTCGATGCGGTTTTTGATGCCGTCGATGCCGGCCATGAGCATCGCCGCGAAACCGAGGTACGGGTTGCCTGACGGGTCCGGAGCGCGGAACTCGATGCGCTTGGCCTTCGGGTTCGCGCCGGTGATCGGGATGCGGATCGCGGCGGAGCGGTTGCGCTGGGAGTACACGAGGTTGATCGGCGCCTCGAAGCCCGGCACGAGGCGGTGGTAGGAGTTCAGCGTCGGGTTGGTAAACGCCAGCACCGCGCCGGCGTGCTCGAGCAGTCCGCCGATGTACCAGCGGGCGATGTCCGACAGGCCGCCGTAGCCGGACTCGTCGTAGAACAGCGGTTCGCCGTCCTTCCACAGCGACTGGTGGGCGTGCATGCCGGAGCCGTTGTCGCCGGCGAGCGGCTTGGGCATGAACGTCACGGTCTGGCCGTACAGCGTGGCGGTGTTTTTGATGATGTACTTGAAGTCCTGCAGGTCGTCTGCCGCGTGCAGCAGGGTATTGAAGCGGTAGTTGATTTCCTGCTGGCCGCCGTTGCCCACTTCGCGGTGGAAGCGCTCGATGTCGAAGCCGGCGGCGGCGAGGTTGTGCACCATCGCGTCGCGCACTTCGACGGTCTTGTCGTGCGGGGCGACGGGGAAGTAGCCGCCCTTCCAACGGTTCTTGTAGCCGAGGTTCGGCGAGCCGTCGGCTTCGACTTCGTTGCCGCGGTTCCACCAGCCTTCTTCGGCGTCGATTTCGTAGAACGCGGAGTGGCCCTCCACTTCGTAGCGGATGGAGTCGAACAGGTAGAACTCGGCTTCGGCGCCGATGGAGCAGGTGTCGGCGATGCCGGTGGACTTGAGGTATTCCTCGGCTTTCTTGGCCACGTTGCGCGGGTCGCGGGAGAACGGCTCGTGGGTGAACGGGTCGTTGACGAAGAACTTCACGTTCAGGGTCTTGGAGCCGCGGAATTGGTCGAGCTTGGCGGTGGCGAGGTCCGGCATGAGGGTCATGTCGGATTCTTCGATGGTGGTGAAGCCGCGGATGGAGGAGCCGTCGAAGGCGAGGCCTTCTTCCATCACGTCTTCGTCGAACATCGACGCCGGGATGGAGAAGTGGTGCTCGATGCCGGGCACGTCGGTGAAGCGTACGTCGACGAATTCCACCTCCTCGTCAGCGATGAATTTTTTGACATCTTCGATGTTGTCGAAGGACACGGGTGGTACTCCTCGTTGTGTGTAGGACATAACGGTTTCAAGTCTACGCGCGCGTGACACTACGCTCGGAAGGCATGGCTGCTTCTCGACGACAAAACTGGCACGACGGCCCCGAAATCCCGAACCAATTCTCCGGCGAGGACACCTTGCCTGAGTACCCGGGGCAGTATCTCGGGATGCCGAAGGAGGGGACGGGCTCGCAGGCGTCGGTGCTGCGCCGCATGGGCGGGGTGTTCATTGACTGGGCGTTGTGTGCGGTGGCTGCGTCGCTGATCACGGCGAACACGTCGGCGTTGGGAGACCGCTACACCGCGACGTACCTGCTGTGGATCGTTTTGGGCATCGTGTGCGGCTGGTTGTTCTCCCGCACTCCGGGCATGGCGGCGCTGGGCATGGGTGTGGCGCGCGTGGACAAGGAGGCCTCGGTGGGGCTGTGGCGCGCAGCGGTGCGCACAATCCTCACCGGTTTTGTGCTGCCGGCGGCGCTTGTGGACGCCAACGGGCGCGGCATGCACGATCGCGCCACCACCACGACGGTGATCCGCACCTAGTTGTTGATGGGGCGTTCCTCGCCGACGAGTTCGTGGTCGAAGTCGATGTAGCGGTACATCGCCCAGTTCGGGTCAGTGAGCATGCGCGCCACGGCGAGCCCGCCGGCGATGAACAGCACCACGAACGACACCTCGGTGAACTTCGAAAGCGCGTTGAGAATGTCGCCCTCGGCGAAGTTGTGCACCGCGGCGTAGATGACGGGGCCAGGGATCATCACCACCGCCGCCGGGATGGTCACGGTGGTGCGGGGCACCTTCGCCACCCGGCCCAAAAGCCCGCCGGCGACGCCGATGATCAGGGCGGCGATGAAGGCGGCCAGATACGAGCGCACCCCGTCCGCAAGCAGGGCGAGCCGTGCGACGTTGGCTGCCATCCCGAGCGTGGCGGCGATGAGCGCCATGCGTCTCGACGAATTGAACAGCAATGCAAAGCAGCCCACACTGACGAAGCTCGCCAGCGCCCCGGCGACCATGAACTCCGCCGACGTCGGCACCGCCGCCGACGGCAGCTCCGGGGTGCCGGAGAGCATCGCCACCACGGAGACGGTCAGCATGATCACCACGATGATCTCGAGGGCGAAAAACAGCCTCGGGATGCCGGCGGTGAAGTCGAAGCGGGCGAGGTCCACAAACGAGGTAAATAGCGGGAAGCCGGGGATGAGAAACAGCACCGCGGCGATGAAGCCGGGGGAGACCACGCTGGCAAGCGGCAGCACCCGGTCAAGCAGCAAGAACGCCGACGAGGCGACGAACGACGCCGCCATCGTGATGCCGATCAGGTTGAAGTGCGCCTTGTGCAGAAACGCCCGCACCAGCTGGCCCAGCATCGCCGCCAGGCACACCAGCGCAGCGGTGGCGAGCCCGAACTGGTTCAGTACTGCGAATCCGGCGCAGGCGAGTCCGGCGGCGAACGTCGATAGGCAAAGGCCCCAGCGTGGAGACGGGATGCGCTCGATCTCGTCGAGCACGGCATCGATGACCTCGGGCGTGCGGTAGCTCTGCAGAAGTGAGTGCGCCGCGGTCTCCAGCGCCTCAATGCGCGAGGTGTTCACACCCGGCAGCGGCACGTCGGACACGACGGTGCGGAACTGCAGGCCGCGGTGGAACGTGCAGCTGATGGTGTTGAAGCCGACGATGACATCGGCCTCGTCGAAACCCACCGAGCGGGCGCAGCGCTTCACCGCGCGGATCACGCGGTAGCCGGACGCGCCGGCAGACAACAACAAGACGCCGAAGCGAAGACAGGTGTTCGCTTCGGCGTCCATGCCGGGGTTGGGCTCGATCACTTTCCGCCCTTGCGCTCCTGCATGCGGCGCATCTTGCGGTTCATGCCCGCCATGTTCTGGGCCTGCTTCGGCAGCGGGCCGCCCGGCAGGCCGGCGGCCTGGGCGCCGTGGCCGCGGGAATCCATCGCCTCGAGCTTTGCGGCGAGGCTGTAGACCTCGTTCTTCTGGTAGTTCTTCGGCAGTTTGAGCAGGTGCTTCTGCAGGTCGCGGTTGCGCACCTGGCCTTCGCCCTCGCCGGCGTAGACCTCGTAGACGGGCACGCCCGCAAGCAAGCGTTCCACGCGTTTGTGCTCTTTGCTCATCAGGGACTTCAGGCGGTTCGGGTTGCCTTCGCCGACGAGCACGACACCCGGGTTGCCCACGACGCGGTGCACGGTGTCCATGTGGGTGTTGGCCTGCACGCCGGTTTTGGTCTGCCACACGATGCCCATCGTGTTGCGCATGTTCTCCAGCGTCCAGCCGGCGGCGCCGGGGGTGTCGCCGACCTCGTCGTACATGGACTTTTCCAGACGGCGGGAGAAGATGAACATCGCCAGCACGGCGCCCAGGATCAGGCCCATGATCAGCCAGAACCACTTCGCGCCCCACCACAGGCCGAGGAGGAAGAACAGCAGCCCGCCGCCCAGCACGCAGGCGAGCATGATGGGGATGAGCGCCTTGTCGCGCTTGCGCTGGAGGTCAAACGCCTGCTTGAGCTGCGTCCGCGTTGCTTTGCCCTTGGCGCGCTTCGCGGCGCGCTGTTCTTTCTTGGCGGCTTTCGCCGCTTCCTTGTCCTGCGTCTTAGCCATGGACATAACTGTATGCCACAGCTAAGACGCGGGCCAAAGACCCTAGCGGGTCTCCACTGGGTGGTCGGCGGATGCGCCGTACTTCTCCAGCAGGGTGGAGGCTTCTTGCGCAGTGTCGCCTTGCGACGTCTCCGCCAGGTGCTTCAGGTTCTCCGGCAGCTCGAGACCACGGTGCGCCATCGCCTCGACGTAGAGCTTGCCGGCGCGGTAGGAGGAGCGCACCAGCGGGCCGGACATGACGGCGCCGAAGCCCATTTCGTAGGCGGCGTCGCGGTACTCGATGAACTCCTCCGGCTTCACCCAGCGGTCGATCGGGTGGTAGGTCGGGCCGGGGCGCAGGTACTGGGTAATCGTGATGATGTCGCAGCCTGCGTCCACCAGGTCGTGCAGCGCCTCGAGGACTTCCTCGCGGGTCTCGCCCATGCCCAGGATCAGGTTGGACTTGGTGATCAGACCGAAGTCGCGGGCCTGGCGGATGACATCGAGGGAGCGCTCGTAGCGGAACGCAGGGCGGATGCGGCGGAAGATGCGCGGGACGGTCTCCACGTTGTGCGCGAAGACCTCGGGGCGGGCCTCGAAGACCTCTTGGAGCAGGTCCGGCTTGCCGGAGAAGTCCGGGGTGAGGTTCTCCACGCCGGTGTGCGGGTTGAGCTCGTGGATCTTGCGCACGATCTCGGCGTAGAGCCAGGCGCCCTCGTCATCGAGGTCGTCGCGGGTGACACCGGTGATGGTGGAGTAGTTCAGCTTGAGGTTCTGCACCTCTTCTGCCACGCGGCGCGGCTCGTCGCGGTCCAGCGGGTCCGGGCGGCCGGAGGCGATATCGCAGAAGTCGCAGCGGCGGGAGCAGCGGGACCCGCCGATGAGGAAGGTCGCCTCACGCGATTCCCAGCACTCGTGGATGTTGGGGCAGCCCGCCTCTTGGCACACGGTGTGCAGGCCCGCGCCCTTGACCTTTTGTTTCATGTCCTCGTATTCGGGACCGGTCTTGACGGAGTTGCGGATCCACCGCGGCTTCTTCTCAATCGGTGTTTCGGAATTGCGCGCCTCAACGCGCAAGAGCTTGCGGCCTTCTGGTGCTACAGTCACGCTATTTACCGTACCTTCCGTGTCAAACCCTTCGAGGGGTCCGGTCGGGTGGCAAACGTGTGGTCCGCCACGACCAGCTCGCCGGACAGCGCCCGCTCCAGCTCGCGCACCATCGGGGCGGCCATATCGGCCGGGGTGATGTCGCGGCCGAGCTCGAGTGACAGGGTGGTCACATCCGCGTCGTCGATGCCGCAGGCGACAATGTGCTCGTAGTGCTCGAGGGTGTTGTTGCAGTTCAAGGCGAGGCCGTGCATGGTCACGCCGCGGGTGATGCGGATGCCCAGGGCGGCAATTTTGCGCTCGCGTGACGACGCCTCCGGGGCCACCGCCTTCGTCTCCTCCGGCACCCAGACCCCGGAGCGACCGTCGACCCGGCCCGCCGTGGTCACGCCCGCGTCGCGCACGACCTGGATGAGCGCCTCCTCTAAGCGGCGCACGTAGTCGACCACGTCCACCGGCTCGGCGAGCTTGATAATCGGGTAGACCACCAGCTGGCCCTCCCCGTGCCAGGTGATGCGCCCGCCGCGGTCCACCGGCACCACCGGCACGGGGTAGGCGGGGTCGGGCATGTCCTCCGGCTGCGTGCGCTTGCCGGCGGTGAAGGTGGAGGGGTGCTCCAGCACTAGCACTGTATCGGGCACTTCGCCTTTGGCCCGTCGCGAAGCAATGTCTGCTTGGAGGTCCCAGGCATCCTGATAGTCCACGAGCCCCAGCTCGCGCACATCAATGGGCGAGGCTGAGGCTCGGATGGATTTGTCGGCGGGGAAGAACGGATCGCGCGGGGCAGTCATGCCCCTCAACCCTAGTCCCCGGCCGGAACTACACGCCGTTGGAGGAGGCGTACTCGTCGGCGGTCATCAGCGGACCGACTTCCTCGACCTCCACCTCGAAGAGCCAGCCCTCGCCGTACGGGTCGTTGTTGATGGCCTCGTAGGCGCCGTCGATGTCCTCGTTGACCGCGGTGACCGTGCCGGTGACCGGGGAGTACAGGTCGGAGACGGACTTGGTGGACTCGATTTCGCCGCAGGTCTCGCCGGCGGTGACGGTGTCGCCCACCTGCGGAAGCTCCGCGAAGACAACCTCGCCGAGGCGGTCAGCAGCGACGTGGGTGATGCCCACGCGCACGGTCTTACCGGCGGCCTCGTCCGGGGTGGCGTTGATCCACTCGTGATCCTCGGAGTAGTAGAAGTCCTGCTTCAGCTCCATGGTTATGCGTCCTTTCGGGAGTAAAACGGGGTCGGTGCAATAGTAAACGGGTAGCGGCGGCCGCGGATGTCGATGTCCACGTCCGTGCCCTCCACAGCATGCGCCGGGTCCAGGTGCGCGAGCGCGACCGGGTGGCCCAGCGTCGGCGACGGCTGGCCGGAGGTGACCACGCCGATCTTGTCGTCGGAGTCTTTCAGGAACACTTCGGCGCCCTCGCGGGCGGCGCGGCGCTGCTCGGAGATCAGGCCCGCGATGACCACGCTCGGCTCGCGGCCGGTTAGCGCGTCCTTGCCCACGAAGTCCGCCTCCTTTTTGGCGAACGCGCGGCCCATGCCGGCCTCCACCGGGGTGATCTCGGCGGTCAGCTCGTGGCCGTACAGCGGCATGGATGCCTCCAGGCGCAGCGAGTCGCGCGCCGCCAGGCCGCACGGGGTGCCTTGATCGATGACGGCGTCCCACACCTTCTGCGCGTCCTCGCGGGTGCAGAACAGCTCGAAGCCGTCCTCGCCGGTGTAGCCGGTGCGAGCGACGAACGTTTCAACGCCGTCGAGGGTCATCCACGCGCCGGAGTAGTAGGAGAGGGCGGAGGCGTCGTCGCTAAGCAGAGGCTCCAACACCTCGATCGCACGCGGGCCCTGGACCGCAACCAGCGCGAACGCCTCGGAATTGTTGGTGAGCTGCACCTCGAAGTCGCCCTGGCGCGCCTCAAACGCAGCCCACACCGCGTTGGTGTTCGCGGCGTTGGGCACGACCATGAAGTGGTTCTCGCTGAAGCGGTAGGTGATCAGGTCATCGATGATGCCGCCGTCCTCGGCGACGATCATGGAGTACTTCGCCTTGCCGTCCTTGAGCGCGGTGAAGTTGGAGATCAGCGCGTAATCCAAAAACGCGGCGGCATCGGGGCCCTGGATGGTGATCTCGCCCATGTGGGACAGGTCGAAAATGCCCACGTCGGTGCGTACCGCGCGGTGCTCCTCCAGCTCCGAGCCGTACTTCAGCGGCATCTCCCAGCCGCCGAAATCGGTGAAGCTCGCACCGAGCTTTTCGTGCGTGGCGTGCAGCGGGGTCTGTGGCATGTGTGTTCCTCCTTAGGATTCGGTTTCGGTGTCGAAGGCTTCCGGCGGCGGGCAGGAGCATTGGAAGTTGCGGTCGCCGAAGGCTTCGTCGATACGCCGCACCGGCGGGAAGTACTTTCCGTGCACCAGCGAATCCACCGGGTATGCGGCTTTTTCGCGCGTGAACTCGTACGGCCACTCGGAGCGGATCACGCTCTCGGCGGTGTACGGCGCGTTGTGCACGACGGAGTTTTCGTACTCCACTTCGCCGTCGATGATCTCCTGGATCTCGGCGCGGATGGCGCGCATCGCCTCGACGAAGCGGTCCAGCTCTGCCAAGTCCTCGGACTCGGTCGGCTCCACCATCAGCGTGCCCGCGACGGGGAAGGCGAGGGTGGGGGCGTGGAAGCCGTAGTCGATCAGGCGCTTGGCCACATCCGCCGCGGTGACCCCGGAGGCGTCAGTGAGCTCGCGCAGGTCCAGGATGCACTCGTGGCCGACCAGGCCGTCGTTGCCGGTGTAGAGCACCGGGTAGGAATCGTTCAGCTCGCGCGCGATGTAGTTCGCGCCCAACACGGCGTGCTCGGTGGCGCTGCGCAGGCCGGCGGCACCGGACATGGCGATGTAGGACCACGAAATCGGCAGCACACCCGCCGAGCCGTACAGGGTGGAGGTCACCGGCGCGCCGCCCTCGCCGTCAGCCGCGGTCGGGTCGCCGGGCAGGAACGGGATCAGGTGCTCGCCCACGCCGATCGGGCCCACGCCCGGGCCGCCGCCGCCGTGCGGGATGGTGAACGTCTTGTGCAGATTCAGGTGGCTGACGTCACCGCCGAAGTCGCCCGGGCGGGCGATGCCGGTCAACGCGTTCATGTTCGCGCCGTCGATGTAGACCTGCCCGCCGGCCGCGTGCACCTTGTCGCAAACCACGCGCACGTCCTCCTCGTACACGCCGTGCGTGGAGGGGTAGGTGAGCATGATCGCGGCCACGGAGTCGGCGTGCTTGTCCAGCTTCGCATCCAGGTCCGCCAGGTCGATGGAGCCGTCGTCCGCGGTTTTGACCACCACGACGCGCAGGTTCGCCAGCGTCGCCGACGCCGCGTTCGTGCCGTGCGCGGAGGCCGGGATGAGGCAGATGTCGCGCTCAGCGTCGCCGTTGGCCACGTGGTACGCGCGGATGGCCAAAAGGCCGGCCAGCTCGCCGGTTGCGCCGGAGTTCGGCTGCACCGACACCTCTGCATACCCGGTGATCGCCACCAGCCAGGCGCGGATTTCGTCGATAAGCTCGCGCCACCCCTCGGTGTACTCGTCGGGGGTGTAGGGGTGCACGTTGGCGAACCCCGGCCAGGTGATCACCTCCAGGCCGGCGGTGGGGTTGAGCTTCATCGTGCACGAGCCCAGCGGGATCATCGTGCGGTCCAGCGCCAGGTCCTTGTCGCCGAGCATGCGGATGTAGCGCATCATCTGCGTCTCGGAGTGGATGCGGTTGAACGTCTCGTGGGTGAGGAACTCGGTGGTGCGCTCCAGCGCCGCGGGGATGCGCGCGGTGCCCTCGGCGACGGAAGCGCCGAAGCCAGCCAGCAGCGCCTCGACGTCGGCGTCGGTGGTGTCTTCGCCGAAGGACACGCCGACGGTGGTCTCGTCGATTGCGCGGACCAGGTACCCAGCATCCGCCAGCTTTGCGACGACCTCCGGTGCCCCCGCAACCTCCACCGCCACCGTGTCGAAGAACTCGGCGTGCTTGACTGCCACGCCGGCGGCCTCGAGCGACGCCGCGAAGTCCGCGGCGCGCTGGTGGACCGCGCGCGCGATCTCGGTCAAGCCTTGCGGGCCGTGGTAGACGGCGTACATGGACGCGGTCACGGCAAGCAGTGCCTGGGCGGTGCAGATGTTGGAGGTGGCGCGCTCGCGGCGGATGTGCTGCTCGCGGGTCTGCAGCGCCAGGCGGTATGCGGGGTAGCCCTCCGTGTCCTTGGACACGCCCACCAGGCGGCCCGGCATTTGGCGCTGCAGCTTCTCGCGCACCGCCATGTAGGCCGCGTGCGGGCCGCCGTAGAACAGCGGCACGCCGAAGCGCTGGGTGGTGCCGATTGCGATGTCCGCGCCGAACTCGCCGGGGGACTCCAGAAGCGTCAGGGCCAGGATGTCGGCGTCGACGGCGACCAGGCCGCCGCGCTCGTGGATCGCTTCGATCACCGGGCGCGGGTCCACGATGTCGCCCTCGGTGCCCGGGTAGGCGAACACCGCGCCGACGAGGTCTTCGCCGACCACGCCCTCGGCCAGGTTGGCTACCTCGACCTCCAGGTCGATCGCGCGGGCGCGCTCGGAGGCGACTGTGATCACCTGCGGGTGCAAACGCGAATCCAGAAGCACCCGGCGGCCCTTCTTCACCACGCGGGACATCAGCCCGACTGCCTCGGCGGCGGCGGATGCTTCGTCGAGAAGCGATGCGTTTGCGATGTCCAGACCGGTGAGATCTTGCACCATGGTCTGGAAGTTCAGCAGCGCCTCGAGGCGGCCCTGCGAAATCTCAGCCTGGTACGGCGTGTACGCCGTGTACCAACCGGCGTCCTCCACCACACCGCGGCGGATCACGGGCGGGGTCAGGGTGGAGGAGAAGCCCTGACCGTAAAACGCGCGCAGCACAGTGTTCTTGTCTGCGAGTTCGCGCAAGCGGTCCTGGGCCTCGTATTCCGTCAACGCCTCCGGCAGGTCGAGCGGCTGCTGCGCCAGGATGCCGGAGGGCACCGCCGCGGTGATCAGCGCATCGATGGAATCGTAGCCCAGCGCATCCAGCATTTTCTGCTGTTCTGCCTGGTCTGGGCCGATATGACGGGAGATGTAATCCAAAAGAGGGCTCCTTGAAAAATCGGGTTGTGATAACCACGCGACAGCTTAGCTGGTTCTCAGCCGCTGAAAGCCCGTTTTAGAACTCGTCCACACCCGCTTCACCGAACAGCCACGTCACCGCGATCGCGCCCGGATCCGGCACGTGTTTCGCGCTCTCGCCGAGGTAGGAAGCGCGGCCCTTTGTCGCCTGCATGCCGCGGGTCGCCTTCGCACCTTCGACCGCCGGGGCGAAGACCTGCGCGAGTACCTCGTCGACGCTGCCGGAGGCGTCCTTCGCGGCGCGTGCGGCGGGGGCGAGGGCGTCGACGAGTGTGTTGTCGCCCTCCTTCGCCCCGCCCAGCTGTGTGATGGCGTCCACGCCGCGCTCAAGCCCCTCCGCGAGCGCCTCGGCAAATGCGCTGCCGTCCGCGTCGCGCGAATCCACGCCTGCGAACGCGTCGGCCATCTGGCGGAAGAAGGTGCCCAGCACCGCGCCCGAGGTGCCGCCTGCGCGCACCAGCATGCGGTGGGCGAAAAAGTTCAGCACGTCCGCGTCGGTGCCACGCACAGGCGTGACGACGTCACCAAAGGCCGCCTCCATATTCTGGCCGAAGTCGCCGTCGCCGGCCTCGCGGTCAAGGGCAGTCAGGTCGTCGTAGCTGGCGGCGAGACGCTCGACAAAGCGGGTCAGCCACGCGTTTTCCTCGCCGCTGTCCGGCTGGGTCTCGTTGTCCACCAGGATCGCCTCGGCATACTCCGGGTCGTTGACGGTGCCGGGCCAGGCGGGGGCGGACGTTTTGGCGTCGATGAGCTCGATGAGCTCGTCGTCGAGCACGGTGAGCGTGAGCGAGATGCCCGCCATGTTCAGCGAGGTCACCAGCGCGCCGCGCATGCCGCGGCGCACCTTCAGCCCGCGGTCCGTCAGCTGCTTGAGCGCCTCGCCGAAGATCAAGTCCTGCTCCAGCTGGCTCGTGCCGCCGAGGCTGTTGACGAAGAGCATCACGTCGCCGTTGGGGTTGCCATGCGAGCCGAGGATGCCGTCCAGCAGCTCCTCCACGAGCGCCGCCGCGGTGAGCTGCGCGCCGGCGATGTCGCGGCGCTCCACGCCCGGCTCGCCGTGGATGCCCACGCCGATCTCGATCTGGCCGTCCGCCAAGTCGAACGTGGCCCGGTCCGAGGTCGGGGAGTGGCCTGGCTGCAGCGCTACCGACATGCTGCGGGACTGATCCGCCGAGCGCTGGGCAACCCTTGCTACCGCCTGCAGGTCGTCGCCGCGCGCGGCGGCCGCGCCAGCAATCTTCTCCACAATCACGGTCGCTCCGGTGCCGCGGCGGCCTGGCGAATCGTCGTTGTCGATCTCGGTTGCCACGTCGTCGTCCACCAGCACCTGCGCCACCTCGACGCCGGCGTGGTTCGCCGCCACGGTGAAGTTCATCACGTCGCCGGTGTAGTTCTTCACCACGTGCACCACGCCTTTGCCGCGGTCCGCCCACTCGGTGGCCACGCCGATCTGCACCGCGTTGGGGGAGGTGAACAACAGGCCCGGGCAGGCCGCATCCAACATGCCGGAGCCGATAGAGCCGGCGTGCATCGGCTCGTGGCCGGACCCGCCGCCGGAGATGACGGCTACTCGTTGGTCGCCTTTGGTGGCGTCGTCAAGCAAAAGCCCCACGAAGCCCTCGTCGTGCCACTGCGCGCACGGGTGCGCGGCGACAAGGCCGCCGAGGGCCTACCGCATGAAGTGGTCGGTGGCGTTACGAAATGATTTGAACGTGTCAGGCATGCCACCACTGTATGCCAAAAAGGACGAAACCCGGCACCGAAAAACGGTGCCGGGTTCAGCGCGTTCAGGGGTTAGATGTCGAGGTCAGCCTCGAAATCGCCCTCCTCGATGCGGTCCTTGATGGTGGTGACGAAACGGCCCGCGTCCGCACCGTCGATCAGCTGGTGATCGTAGGTGAACGGCAGGTAGCACATCTGGCGGATCGCAATCGAGTCGATGCCGTCCTCGGTCACGATGACCGGGCGCTTCTCAATCGCGGCGGTGCCCAGGATGCCGGCCTGCGGCGGGGTCAGCACCGGGGTGTCCAGCAGCGCGCCCTCGGAACCGATGTTGGTCACGGTGAAGGTTGCACCGGACAGGTCGTCCGGACGCAGCTTCTTGTCGCGCGCGCGGGACGCCAGGTCGGTGATCGCCTTCGCGATGTCGGCCAGGTTCATGTCCTGCGCCTTCTTGATCACCGGCACCAGCAGGCCCATCGGGGTATCCACGGCGATGCCGATGTTGACGTCGGAGTGGTAGGTGATCTCCTTCGCGTCAGCGTCGTAGGACGCGTTGACGTTCGGGTGGGACACCAGCGCCTCTGCCGTGGCCTTGATGAAGAAGGCCAGGTAGGTGATGTTTGCGCCATGCTTCTCGACGAATGCCGGCTTGACCTTCTTACGCAGCTCCGCAACGCGAGTCACGTCGATTTCCTGCACGTGGGTCAGCTGAGCGGTGGTCTGCAGGGACTCCACCATCTTCGCGGCGGTGATCTCGCGGATGCGGTTCACACGCTGGGTGGTGCCGATGAGTTCCGCCTTCGCCGGATCCACGGACTTGGTGGACCAGTTGGCGCGCGGGCCCTGCGGAGCCGCCTTCTCGTCGCCCTTCGCCGCAGCAGCTGCGTTGCCCTCGGCCTTGCCGCCTTCGGCAGCTGCCAGGACGTCCTGCTTGCGGATGCGGCCACCGACACCGGTGCCCTCAACCGAGTTCAGGTCAACGCCGTGCTTGTCGGCGAGCTTGCGCACCAGCGGGGTGACGTACGGGACGTTGCCGCCGTTGTTCACCTTCGCGGAAGCGTTCTTGGACTCATCCTTCTCAGCCTTCTCGGCCTTCGGCTCTTCCTTCTTCGGCTCCGGCTTCTTCTCTTCCTTCGGCTCCGGCTTCTCTTCAGCCTTCTCCTCGGCCGGCTCCTCAGCCTCTTCAGCCTCGTCGGCGTCGTTTTCCTCGACGGAGGCGTCGGCATCGCCGATGATGACGATGACATCGCCGACCTCGACGGTGTCGTCCTCCTCGGCGAGGATCTCCAGGATGGTGCCCTCAACCGGGGACGGGATCTCGGTGTCGACCTTGTCGGTGGAGACCTCGAGCAGCGGCTCGTCCACCTCGACCATGTCGCCGACTTCCTTCAGCCAGGTGGTGATGGTGCCCTCGGTGACGGACTCGCCCAGCTCCGGCATCTCAACCTTGGTGCCTGCGCCGCCGGAAGACTTCTTCTTCGGCTCGGCCTTCTTCTCTTCCTTGGCCTCTTCCTTCGGCTCCTCTGCGTCGGCCTCGTCGGCGTCATCAGCATCGTCGGCGTCGTCGGAAGCTGCAGCGGCATCAGCGTCGCCGACGCGGGCGATGACATCGCCGACCTCGACGGTGTCATCCTCCTCGGCCAGGATCTCGATCAGGGTGCCTGCGACCGGGGACGGGATCTCGGTGTCGACCTTGTCGGTGGAGACCTCGAGCAGCGGCTCGTCGACCTCAACCTCGTCGCCGACTTCCTTCAGCCAGGTGGTGATGGTGCCCTCGGTGACGGACTCGCCCAGCTCCGGCATCTCCACGTCGGTAGCGTCGCCGGAAGCCTTCTTGGCGGGCTTCTCTTCCTTCTTCGGCGCCTCAGCCTTCTCCTCGGCCGGCTCCTCAGCCTCGGCTTTCTCTTCCTTCTTTTCGGAGGAGGAGTCTGCTTCCTCGCCCTCGTCGCCGATGATGGCGATCACGTCGCCGATCTCAACGGTGTCGTCCTCGTCGGCCTTGATCTCCAGGATCACGCCTGCAACCGGGGACGGGATCTCGGTGTCGACCTTGTCGGTGGAGACCTCGAGCAGCGGCTCGTCCACCTCGACCGTGTCGCCGACTTCCTTCAGCCACGTGGTGATCGTGCCTTCGGTGACCGATTCGCCCAGCTCGGGCATCTCAACTGAGTGCGCCATTTCTTAAGTCTCCTCATTGAAACGTTGGAAGCTATACAGGCACAAAGCGTACCTGTAACAGGCCCCGCACGTTGCCCAAGGGGTGACCTTTCCTGCCCGAGGCGCACCGTATGATGTGGGACGTGTTCAACCTGTTCGGCAAAGGCAAGAAGTCCACGACGTTTAAACCACCCCGCGCGCCGGGGGAGACGATCCGTCCGGACGATGCGCAATACCTGCGCGACTGGGTCACCGGCCGTGCGTACGTGGAGGGCTTTGTCGAGCCGGAAACGATGGTCAACGAGATGTCCGTCGTCCTCGTGGACGAAAAAGGCAACTACACCCGCCGCCGCATCGGCGGGCCCAAGGGCATCGACCAGGTGGCCGACATGCTGGGCATCATGCTCTACGACGTCGAGGAGACCGGCTACCCCGACCGTATGCGTCGGAAAATCGAGCAGGAGCGCATCCTGCGCAAACGCGAGGAGCAAAAGCAGCGCCGCGCCCGGTTCGAGCGCGGCGAAAACCCCTACGGCGACCCCAGCAGGTAAACGAAACTCGCAAAATCTGACAGAAGCCCCGAACTAGCAGATCTTAACCTGCGGGTCAGGGGCTTATTGTCGGGCGCGCATGTAAAGTTTTGCGAGAGCGCTATTGCTTATCGACGAGGCGCGACAACGTCTCCACAATCGTCCGCACAGGCGCGCCAGTGGCACGTTTCGGGGTGTATCCGTAGGGGGTGCCGCCGTTCCAGGCGGGGCCGGCGATGTCGATGTGCGCCCACTCGATGTCTTCCGGCACGAAGCGAGACAGGTACAGGCCGGCGAACAACATGCCGCCGGTACGCGCGTTGTGGGTGTTGCGGATGTCGGCGATGGGGGACTTCAGTTCGTCCTCCTGTTCCTCCAGTAGCGGCATGGCCCAGGCCTGCTCGCCCACGCCACGGCCGGTCTCGGCGATGAGGTCGCGCAGCTCATCGGAGCCCATCACGCCTGCGGTGCGGTTGCCCAGCGCCACCAACTGCGCGCCGGTGAGCGTCGCCGTTTCGATGAGGTAGGCGGGGTCATCCTCGCAGGCGCGGGCGACGGCGTCGGCAAGCACGAGGCGTCCCTCGGCGTCGGTGTTAATGACCTCGCTGGTGATGCCGCCGTAGTGGGTGATGACGTCGCCCGGGCGGGTGGCGGTGCCGGACGGCATGTTCTCCGCCAGGGGCAGCCAGGCGTCGATGCGCACCGGCAGCTTAAGGCGCGCGGCCGCGGCGATGACGGCGAGCTGTGCTGCGGAGCCGCCCATATCGGAGATCATGTCCTCCATGCCGGAGCCGGGCTTGAGCGAGATACCGCCGGTGTCGAAGGTGATGCCCTTGCCCACCAGGCCGACCTTCGTCGATGCGCCCTCAGGCGCCCAGGTCAGGTGCACCAGGCGCGGCGGGCGCGAGGAGCCGCGGCCCACGGACAGGATGCCGCCGAAGCCCTGCTCTTCCAGCGCGGTGTCGTCCAGCACCTCGATGTCCAGGCCGGTTGTCGAGGCGACCTCGCCCATGACGGACGCGTAGGACTCCGGGTAGAGGTAGTTCGCAGGGGTGTTGACCAGGTCGCGGGCCAAGTTCACGGACTCGGCGACAATCACCGCGGCGTTGTACTCGGCCTCGTCGGCGCCGACGACGGTGACCTCGGTGGTCTGCGGCGTCTCGGCATCGGAGTTCTCGTCGTCTTGGACCTCGGCCTGGGACTTCAGGCCGGTGTAGGTGTAGCCGCCCAGCAGCAGGCCCTCCACCACAGGTGCGACGCCGAACTCGGCGGAGATGGCGGCGCGCTCCACGTCGTTCAAGGCGCGAGCGGCCGCACCCACGCCGCGGCGGACAGCTTCGTCGTCGATCTCGGAGGCGTCGCCGAGGCCGAATGCGGTGACCAGGTGGCCGTCGATAAGCAGGCGCGTCACCTCGCCCTCGGTGCCCTTGGCGCCGACCGCAACCAGCGCCTCCAGCAGGCCCTTCGGGGCGAGTGCGGTGACGGGAACCTCGATGCCGTCCTCGCCGTGGGCGACGGGGACGAGCAGCGCCGCGCCGGACGGAGCGCTTTCGCTGAGGGTTGTGCGCACCGTCGTGCCGCGGGCAGGGAGGCTGATCTCGAAGGCCATGGATGTCCTTTCGTTGTGCGGGCAATTACACCCTGGGAGCGTACTGAAATAGGGAGTACCCTGGGCCATATGTCTGAGATCGAATTCACAATCACCCCCACTGAGAATCCCACCCCCGACGCGGAGCGCGCGAAGATCCTGGCAGACCCAGCGTTTGGGCAGGAGTTCACGGACCATATGGTCTCCATCGAGTGGACCGAGGACGAAGGCTGGCACAACGCGCAGGTGCGCGCTTATGAGCCGGTCTCGCTGGACCCCGCCTCCAACGTGTTCCACTACGGTCAGGCCATCTTCGAGGGCCTGAAGGCATACCGCCACTCTGACGGCAGCATCACCGCGTTCCGCCCGGAGCAGAACGCGAAGCGCCTGAACAACTCCGCCGAGCGCATGGCGATGCCAAGGCTGCCGGAGGAGGTCTTCCTGGAGGCGGTGCGCCAGATCGTGGACATTGATTCCGACTGGGTCCCGGAGGCCGGCGGCGAGGCGTCGCTCTACCTGCGCCCGTTCATGATCGGTACGGAAAAGACGCTGGGCGTGAAGCCGTCGACAAGCTACAGCTTCTACATCATCGCCTCTCCGGCCGGCGCGTACTTCTCCGGCGGCGTGAAACCGGTCAGCGTGTGGATCTCCGAGGATTACGTTCGCGCCGCTCCCGGCGGCACCGGCGACGCGAAGTTCGCCGGCAACTACGCCGCGTCCCTGCTCGCGCAGCAGCAGGCGGCGGAGAAGGGCTGCGACCAGGTGGTCTGGCTGGATGCGATTGAGCGCAAGTACATCGAGGAGATGGGCGGCATGAACCTCATGTTCGTCGAGGGCTCGGGCGAGAACGCGAAGATCATCACCCCTGAGCTGACTGGTTCGCTGCTGCCGGGCATCACCCGCAAGTCGCTGCTGCAGGTGGCGAAGGACCTAGGTTATGAGGCGGAGGAGCGCCGGATCACCGTCGAACAGTGGCGCTCCGGCGTGGAAGACGGCACCATCACCGAGACCTTGGCGTGCGGCACCGCAGCCGTGATCACCCCGGTCGGCACCGTGAAATCCAACGAGGGCGAATTCACGGTGAACAACAACGAGGCCGGAGAGATCACCATGGCCATGCGCGAGCGCCTGCGCGGCATCCAGACCGGCGAGGTGGAGGACACCCACGGCTGGAACACCGTGCTCATTGAGGGCTAGTTGCTTGTCGACGCCCCTTCGGCCAGCACCTCACCCGCCAACTCCGCGGCGAGGTTGAGCTGTCCGAGCGCGGCCAGGGCCCCTGCGCCCTGGCCCGTTTTCATTTCCAGCGCCAACACCGGCGTGAGGCCGAGCGCCTCAAGGCAGCCGGCGTGGGCCGGTTCCGCGGTGGACTGGCCAGCGATGAGCCAGTCCTTCGTGCCGGGGGCGAGGCGCTCGGCCACGTAGGCGGCGAGGGTGGGGTAGACCTCGCCAAGCAGCACCGGGGTGCGTCGCGCTGCCGACTGGGAGATCAGGCCCACCAGGAAGGCGAAGTCCGGACCGGTGAGTTCGGCGCAGACGCGCTCAGTGTCCTCGTGGAAGCCGCGCACGCGGAACATCGCGTCGCGCACCGCGGCGACTTTCACCTTCCACACCTTGTCGTTGATGCCGGAGCCGCGGCCGATGGCCTTCACCGGCTCGGTGCGGGTGAACACGCCGTAGACGGCCGCCGCGACGGTGGTGTTGCCCACCCCGATGTCGCCGGGGATGAGCAGGTCCGCGCCCGAATCGATCTCGTTGTCGGCCACCTCCGCACCGGCGGCAAGCGCGGCGTCGAACACCTCGGGGGAGGTGGCGGCCTCCACGTCGATGGCGCCGGTGGGGGCGTCGAGGTAGTCGTCGATGAACCGCACCGTCGCACCCGTCAGCCGCGCCGCGGCGTGGGCCGGGCCGCCGCCTGCGCGCAGCTGCTGCGCCTGGGCGTCTCCCGCGTCCTGCGTCCACGCGGACACCTCGCGCGCGGCGACGCCGTGCTTGCCCGCCACGACCACAACGCGCGGGCGGACGAACGGGGCGGGGATGTCCTTGCCTTGCACGGAGGCGGTCCAGGACGCCAGCGAGCCGAGCCTGCCCAGCGCCAGCCCTGTGGCAGAGCCCGCCAACGCGTCGGCGACGGCGTGGCCGTGGGACTGCTTCGGGGCTTCAACCGGCGGAAACTGCATGGCCTAAACCTTTTCGCCCACGGCGACGCGCGGCTTCGGTGTGCGCCAGTTGCGCGGCTGGGTAGCGCGGGAGAAGGCGTACATGCCCAGACCAAAGCCGGTGTCGGCCTGCGGGAACTTCTCGCGCACCGCGCGGTTGGCGCGGATGCCGATGATGAAGCCCTCGATGAAGATGGTCAGCATGAACAGCAGGCTGAGCAGCGACAGCACTGCAGACACGCGCGGCAACCAGGTGCCAATCAGCATGATCAGCAGCAGCACGAGCGCCGCCGGCATGACGTAGTTGTTGAAGAAGCGTTTGGAGTCCACCCAGTCGCGCACGAACTCGCGCACCTCGCCGCGGTCGCGCTCGGTGAGGTAGCGCTCGTCGCCGGCGTCCATGCGGGCCTGGATTTCGCGGTTGCGGGCGCGGTTTTCCTCCCGCACCTGCTTCTTGTGCGCTTTCCACTCCTCTTTGGACATGGTCTTCTTCAGCTCTTTTTCACGCTGACGGATCTGCGCCGGGGTGGCGGCGTTGGGGTCGCGCACCACGCCGCGCTTGATCTCTTGGTCGATGCGCTTCGGCGTCGGGCGGCCCTTCGGCGGGGTGTAGCCCTTGGGGAGCTTCTTCTCCGCCTGCTCTGCTTCAGGCTTCGCGTCGGGCATTTCAACCTTCGTGGAGCCCGCCGCGCCCGCTGCGTCGGCGTTGTGCTCGGATTTCTGCCAGGGAAGTTTCACGCTCTTTAGGCTACAAGGCGCGCGAGCCCAAGTGGAATAGACCGGCGGGGCGGGCGGTTGCACAGTCTGTAGCCAGTGGCGCGTAGCATGGGCGCCACTCCACATCGAAGCTTGAAGTCGACGCACGAAGGAGACTGCAATGACTGCCCCTACCTCTACCACCGGCGTGAACCTGACCGAGGCCGCCGCAGCGAAGGCGAAGGCGCTGCTTGACCAGGAGGGTCGCAACGACCTTTCCCTGCGTATCGCTGTCCAGCCGGGCGGCTGCGCTGGCCTGCGCTACCAGCTCTACTTCGACGACCGTGACCTGGACGGCGATAAGGCCGACGAGGTCGGCGGCGTGCGCCTGGTCGTGGACAAGATGAGCGTGCCGTACCTCATGGGTGCCACCATCGATTTCGCGGACACCATCGAGCAGCAGGGCTTCACCATCGATAACCCGAACGCCGGTTCCGCCTGCGCCTGCGGCGACAGCTTCAACTAAGCACTTCCTGCTTATCGACGACTAAAGCTCCGCACCGTGAAACAGTGCGGAGCTTTTTCGTGTCCTACCGGCAGCCATGCTCCTCGGCGAGCCACGCCAGCGCGTCTGCTTCACCACCCCCAGCATCGGGACGGATGGGATCCTCCGCGAACGTTTCGCCGGTCCGGGCGCGGTCCTTCGCAATGGTGAGCATCAGGCTGCTTCCGTCGGGAAAGTCGTAGACCATGTTGGCCGAGGCATAGCCGGCCGTCGGTGCACCGAAGCTGCGTGAGCGTTCCAAGCCGCGGAACGACAACATCGTTGCTTCACCGGACGAGGCGGTGTGTTCGTCTACAAGCACAGCGGTAGGCGCGTCCCATTTGCCACCCGCGGTTTCCACAGCGCTTCCTCCGCCGTTGACCGCGTTACCACTGACGCTGACCGGCATCGAGCCGCCGGCTGTGACAAATTCGAGTACCTCACCGTCTGGAAGTAGAGGCGAGAGCCCTGCGAGCATCGGCCCCATATCGCCACCGTAGTTACCGCGCAGGTCCACGATAGCCCCACAAGCCCCATCATCCCGGGCTTGGATCAGGCCGCTGGTGAGGGTGTCCGCATATGCCTGGAGGTCAGCGTGACGGTCGATTCCAGGCACTGTCGCAACCGCGACGCCGTTTCTGACCGCTACGCTGGCGGCCTCCGTTTCAGCAACCTCGTCATCGTCGCCAGTGACCGGTGCGATCAGTTTGGAGTGCTTGCCTCCGGCGGCGTGGACCGCTTTGTTGAGTGCGGGACGGATGTCCTCGAGCGTCTCCGCATGCTTCGCTTCCTCTCGAGCGGCCGCGCTGGCCTCCGCAAACTCCGCAGAATCCGCGTAGATGCCCTGGCCGGCGAGGTCGAGCACCGTAGAGGTGTAGCGCTTCGGGGTGTCCGTGCCAAAGAACCGAGCGGTGCCGGTGTACATGGCGGTGGCAGCGGGACCGTAGACGTACAAGACGGTAGCCGCTGCGAGAATGAGCGCGACCATCAGGCCGCCGACCGTGAGAAGAACTTTGCGTGCTTTTGACATGCATCTCATCCAACCGGCGCGCAGGGCGCAGCACAACACCCCTGGCTCTACGTTTGAGGTAGTGCAGGCACTACCTAGAGCTGGACCGGGTAGTCCTTGTGCTCGATCTGCGGGTCGATGCGGTGCTCGACAAAGATGCCGTGCCAGACCATGAACGCCAGCACCGTCCACAGGCGGCGGGAGTGGTCGGAGACACCGTCGCGGTGCTCCTTGAGCATCTCCAGGACTTGGTCCTTGGCGAAGATGTCGTCGGTCTGGGATTCGCGGATGGTGTCCTGCGCCCAGCCGTAGAGTTCGTCGCCCGCCAGCCAGTGGCGCATCGGCACCGGGAAGCCCAGCTTCTTGCGGTGCAAAACGTGCGGCGGCACGATCTGCTCCATCGCCTTGCGCAGGGCGTACTTGGTGGTGCCGTTGGCGATCTTCTGGTCAAACGGGATGGTCTGGGCGACCTCGAAGACTTCTTTGTCCAGGAAGGGAACGCGCAGCTCCAGCGAGTTGGCCATGTTCATCTTGTCGGCCTTGACCAGGATGTCGCCGCGCATCCAGGTAAACAGGTCCAGGTTCTGCATGCGCGCCACCGGGTCCATCTCGGTGGAGGCGGCGTAGATCGGGGCGGTGACCTCGCGGTGGTCCCATTCGCGCTTCGCCCACGGCAGCACGCGGCTGAGCTGATCGAAGTTGAAGGAGCGGGCGTTGCCGTAGTAGCGGTCCTCGATCGGGGTGGTGCCGCGCTCGAGTAGGCTCTTGCCCTTCATGCCCTCCGGCAGCACGCGGCTCAAACGGTTCAGGCCCTTGTTCAGTGCACCCGGCAGCTTCTCAAACGGCGCGAGCGACAGCGGCTCGTTGTAAATGGTGTAGCCGCCGAACAGCTCGTCGGCGCCCTCGCCGGAGAGCACCACCTTGACGTGCTTGCGGGCCTCCTGCGCCACGAAGAACAGCGGCACCAGGGACGGGTCCGCCACCGGGTCGTCCAGGTACCACATGATCTTCGGGATGGCGTCCGCGTATTCCTCGGGGGAGACAATCTTCACGATGTGCTCCACACCGATCGCCTCGGCGGACTCGGCGGCCACGTCCACCTCGGAGTAGCCCTCGCGCTCAAAACCGGTGGTGAAGGTGAGCAGGTTCGGGTTGTGGCGCTTCGCCAGGGCGGCAATCGCGGTGGAGTCGATGCCGCCGGAGAGGAAGGAGCCCACGGTGACGTCGGCACGCATGTGCTTTTCCACCGAATTCTCAAGCGCATGCGCGATGCGGTCGTAGAGGTCCTGCTCCTTGCCCTTCGGCACTGGTTGGGATTTGAAGTGCGGCTTGAAGTAGCGGTCCGAGTGCACCTTTCCGCCCGGCTGCAAGGTGACGGTGCAGCCGGACTCGACGCGGCGGATCTCCTTGTGGAGGCTCTCCGGCTCGGGCACGTACTGCAGGTCCACGTAGTGCTCGATCGCACGACGGTCAAGATCCAGGCCTAGACCGAGCTCCGGCGCCATCTCCAGGATGGACTTCTTCTCGGAGGCGAAGACCGTGCCCTTATCGGTGGTGGCGTAGAACAGCGGCTTGATGCCGAACTGGTCGCGCGCCGCGAACATCGTCTGCGTCTCGGTGTCCCAGATGACAAAGGCGAACATGCCGCGCAGGTGCTCCACAACGTTCGCGCCCCAGTGGTGGAAGCCCACCACGATCGGCTCGCCGTCGCCGGACGTGTTGAAGGTGTGGCCAGCGGCCTGCAGTTCTTCGCGCAGCTCGATGTAGTTGTAAATCTCGCCGTTGAAGGTCAGCGCGTAGCGCTCCGGGTTGTCTGCTGGGCCCCAACGCAGCGGTTGGTGGGAGTGCTCGAGGTCGATGATGGCCAGGCGGTTAAACCCGAACACGGCCGAGTCGTCGTTCCAGGTGCCGGCCGCGTCCGGGCCGCGGTGGTACATGCACGGCAGGGCGCGCTCGACAGAATCAACGAACTTGGCTGCGTTTGCGTCCGCGGTTAGCAGGGCAAGAAGGCCACACATACTCAAACCTCTCCGTATATATAAGGTGCGCCGTTTTCACGCGGCGGGAAGTCCCCTCAACAATAAGGTTTTGCACCCCGTTTTCGTGAACCGGAACCGCCCAACTTTCGCCGTGCCCCATAAGGGGGCCAACTTAAGGATGAACTTTTTCGCGGTCTCGTTTGCTTAGCGAAGCGTTATCGTCGCTAAGCACTTGCTTATCGACAAACCTCCGGCCCCCACCGCAGCCTCCACTTTCAAGATTCCGATGGGCCAGGCCGGATGAACTATTCTGGCCCCGTAGGAATGTTCTGTCACGAACATGAACATTCAGTGTTTTTAGTGTGGACAGGAAGGCAGACACACGTGGATAAGGAAGTAAACCGCGGTTTCGCCAAGAAGGCCGGCGTCGCGGCAGCACTCCTGCTCGGCAGCTTCGGGCTCGCTGGCTGTGACGTCGCTGCGCCGGAGGCGGTCGCAAACATCCTCGACATGGGCTGGCCGGACCCAGTCACCCCTGAGGGCACCCAGATGTACAACTTCTGGGTCTGGACCTGGGTTGCCGCCTGGATTATCGGCATCATCATGTGGGGGCTGTTCATCATGGCCATCGTCCGCTGGAACTCTAAGGCCCGCGCGAAGAGCGGCGCCGGCGAGTTCCCGCGCCAGACGCAGTACAACATCGGCCTCGAGCTGGGGCTGACCGTCCTGCCGATCATCATCGTCATGGTGCTGTTCTTCTTCACCGTTCAGGCGCAGACGAAGACCACCGCCCTGGACAAGGATCCGAAGGTGACCGTCGACGTCACCGGCTACCAGTGGAACTGGAAGTTCGGCTACGCCAACGTTGCCGGCGACCTGACCGCGGACGGCCAGGACTACGACGGTCTGGATGCCGAACGTCAGGCGCTCGCCGAGGAGACCAAGTTCGACCCGGAGGACATGCACAACGCGAACCCGATCCACGGCACGTCCATGGGCGACCAGTCCTACCTCAACTTCAACGAGATCGAGACCATCGGCTCCACCGAAGAGGTGCCGGTGCTGGTGCTGCCGACCGACACGGCGATTGAGTTCCGCCTCGCGTCCGGCGACGTGAACCACGCGTTCTGGGTTCCGGAGTTCCTGTTCAAGCGCGACGTCTACGCGCACCCGGAGAACAACCAGCAGCAGCGCGCGTTCCAGATTGAGCGCATTGAGGAAGAGGGCGCCTTCGTCGGCCGCTGTGCTGAGATGTGCGGTACCTACCACGCAATGATGAACTTCGAGGTCCGCGCTGTGAGCCCGGAGAAGTTCGAGCAGTACATCCAGTTCCGCCGGGACAACCCGGGTGCCCCGAACTCGGAGGCGCTGAAGTCCATCGGCGAGGACCCGTACGCCACCTCCACCCGTCCGTTCGTCTCGGGCCGCACTGACACCCGCGACGGCAACAACTCTGTCGACCCGAACGCGAACGTTTAAGAAAGAGAGAGCGAAGCCATGGGAACTGGATCAAAGGTTTTCTACGCCATCGGCACCTTCCTTGCTTTGATGGCCGTGTTCTACATCCTCGCCACCGCTTGGATCGGTGAGGACGCGTACCTCTTCGGTGTGGAGTGGGTCGGCGCTGTTGGTCTCGTGCTGGCTGCTGTCATGTCCTTCATGCTCGCCGGCTACCTCGACATCACCGAGCGTCGCATGGATATCGTCCCGGAGGACTGGGAAGAGGCGGAGATCGAAGACGGCGCCGGCGTGCTCGGCTTCTTCTCCCCGAGCTCCATCTGGCCGTTCACGATGTCCGTCGCCATCTGCGTGCTCGGCCTGGGCATTGCCTTCTGGCAACTGTGGCTGCTCGTCCTTGGTGCAGTGTTCCTGATTTGGGCCACCGCCATGCTGAGCCTGCAGTACGGTATTCCGCGTGAGAAGCACTAGACGCTGAAGAAAAACTCCCCCGCCGCGAACGGTCGCGACGGGGGATTTTTCTGTCGTTATGGTGCAGTTTAGGTTCCGATCATCCGAAAGTTTGTCCCCCATTTAGCCCGCCGAGTCGGACCACAGAGGGTGTGAGATCAGGCACACTTGGGAACTTCACCGCCCGCGGAAAAATGCGCGAAAATGCGGGCCGAATCTCTCGGTGGGGGAGGGGGATCGCCGCCTGACGCGATGACCAGCATTGATCTAGTCGGATTTGGGGCAGAAAAGTTCCCGAAAAAATAAAAAAGTTTTTCTGTCATACGTGTGTATGCAAAAGACGCTGGTGGCGCACAGGTTCACAGGAAAATCTCGGGGGTGAGTGAGATGAATATCAGGACGAAATAGGGGATAATCTCATCCGTGACGACCGCAATGACAAACCAAGATATGGCGACGCCGCAGAATCGCGTCCCAGCGCTGAACCGTCCGAACATGGTCAGCGTGGGCACGATTGCGTTCCTCGCCCAAGAGCTCATGTTCTTTGCCGGTTTGTTCGCGATGTACTTCACGTCGCGCGCAAACGGCCTCGCCAACGGTGACTGGAGCACTCAGACCGATCACCTCAACATTCTGTTCGGCGGAATTATCACCGTCGTGCTGATCGCGTCCTCCTTCACCTCCCAGTTCGGTGTGTTCGCCGCCGAGAGGGGTGACGTGTTCGGCCTGCGCAAGTGGTTCACTGTGACCGTTGTGCTAGGCGTCATCTTCCTCGGCCTGGTGGCCTTTGAGTGGACCGAGATGGTCATGGCCGGCGTAACGCCGCAGTCCTCCGTCTTCGGTTCGGTGGTGTACATCATCACCGGCTTCCACATGGCCCACGTGACCGCCGGCATCATCGCGTTCATCGTGGTGCTGCTGCGCGTGGCCAAGTCGAAGTTCACCCCGGCTCAGGCAACCGCCGCGATGGCAGTTTCCTACTACTGGCACTTCGTCGATGCCATCTGGGTCGGCGTGTTCATCACCATCTACCTCGTTCAGTAGTGCGCCTCCAGGCGATTGCCTGGGGGAGCGGAAAAATTCTGAAAAGTCGATAAAGGGAACACAATGGAAAACACACCCAAGAAGAAGCGCCAGGGACGCAAGACGCAGCGCACGCTCGCTGGCGCAGCAGCCCTGACGCTGGGGTTGACCGGTGCGGGTCTGCTCGCATCCGCGCTCACCCCGAACTCACAGGTGGCAACGGCGGCCCGTGATGACCAGGCACTGATCCAGGAGGGCAAGGACCTCTACGACGTCGCTTGCATCACCTGCCACGGCGCGAACCTGCAGGGCGTCGAGGACCGTGGTCCGTCGCTCATCGGTACCGGCGAAGGCGCCGTGTACTTCCAGGTCAATTCCGGCCGTATGCCGATGATGTCCAACGACGCTCAGGCTGAACGCAAGCGTCCGCGCTACACCGAAGAGCAGGCTCTCGCCCTCGCCGCCTACGTTGCGGCCAACGGCGGCGGCCCGGAGCTGGTGTACAACGAGGACGGCTCGCTGGCCATGGAAGAGCTGCGTGGCAAGGACTACGACGGCAACATCCAGGAAGCAGACGTCGCCCGCGGCGGCGAGCTGTTCCGCCTGAACTGCGCGTCCTGCCACAACTTCACCGGCCGCGGCGGCGCACTGTCGTCCGGTAAGTACGCGCCGCCGCTTGATCCGGCCAACGAGCAGGAGATCTACCAGGCCATGCTCACCGGCCCGCAGAACATGCCGAAGTTCTCTGACCGTCAGCTCTCCGCTGACGAGAAGAAGGACATCATCGCCTTCATCAAGTCCACCAAGGAAACCCCGTCCCCGGGCGGCTACGCCCTCGGTGGCCTCGGCCCGGTTTCTGAAGGTATGGCGATGTGGATCATCGGCGTGACCCTGGTCGCTGCCGCTGCTATGTGGATTGGATCTCGCTCATGAGTGATGTGAAGAAGAATTACACGAAGGAAGAGCTGGACCGCATGAGCAATGCGGAGCTGGCCGCCCTGGGCACCGAGCTCGACGACGTCACGGTGGCGTACCGCAAGGAGCGCTTCCCGGTCGAGGGCGACCCGCGCGAGAAGTCCGCTGCCACCGGCATTGGTATCTGGCTGACCATCTCGATCATCTCGGCGTTGGCCTTCCTCGGCGTTTACCTGTTCTGGCCGTGGGAGCCGAAGTTCCACGGCGATGAGGGCCTGTTTATCTACACCCTCTACACGCCGCTGCTCGGCCTGACCGCCGCGCTGGCGTTCTGCGGCCTCGGCGTCGCCATCATCCAATACGTGAAGAAGTTCGTGCCGGAAGAGATCGCGGTGCAGCGTCGCCACGACGGCCGCTCCAGCGAGTTGGACCGCCGCACCACCACCGCGCTGTTGAACGACGCGTGGGAGACCTCGACGCTGGGCCGCCGCTCGGCGCTGAAGGGTCTGCTGGGCACCGCGGGTGTTCTCGCCGGTCTGATGGTCATCGCTCCGCTCGGCGGCATGATCAAGAACCCGTGGAAGGTCCGCCACGAGCTGGACTACCACGGCGACGGCACCCTGTGGACCCACGGTTGGACCATTCAGGACAAGGGCGTGAAGGTCTACCTCGGCCGCGACACCGGCGCTATCGCCGAGCTGCACGAGGGCCAGACGGGTTCCCACTACACCACCGCTGGTGTGTCCCGCCTGGTGCGTATGCGCCCGGAGGATCTTCCGGCCGGTGCCATGGAGACGGTGTTCCCGCTCTACCCGGAGGACGTCAACGACGGCAAAGACTACGACCCTGAGCGCGATGTCTACGAGCACCACATGCACTCCCTCCACGGTCCGCGCAACTCTGTCATGCTCATTCGTCTGCGTTCTCAGGACGCGAAGAAGGCGATCGAGCGTGAGGGCCAGGAGGACTTCCACTACGGCGACTACTACGCCTACTCCAAGATCTGCACGCACATCGGTTGCCCGACCTCGCTCTACGAGGCTCAGACCAACCGCATCCTGTGCCCGTGCCACCAGTCGCAGTTCGATGCTCTGCAGTACGGCAAGCCGGTCTTCGGCCCGGCCGCTCGTGCACTGCCGCAGCTGCCTGTGACTGTTGACGAAGACGGTTACCTCATCGCCAACGGGAACTTCATTGAGCCCGTCGGCCCGGCATTCTGGGAGCGTCAGTCCTAATGAGCACTAAACTTGAGCAAGTCGCGGACAACGTTGATTCGCGCTACACAATCTCGGGCGTCCTGCGCCCGCAGCTGAACAAGGTCTTCCCGACCCACTGGTCCTTCATGCTCGGCGAGATGGCGCTGTACAGCTTCATCATCTTGCTGCTGACCGGTATCTACCTGGCACTGTTCTTTGACCCTTCTATTACGAAGGTCATCTACGACGGTGCGTACCTGCCGCTCAACGGCGTCGAGATGTCCCGCGCATACGCAACCGCGCTGGATATTTCCTTCGACGTGCGTGGCGGCCTGTTTGTCCGCCAGATGCACCACTGGGCCGCATTGATGTTCATGATGGCGATGTTCGCCCACATGATGCGCGTGTTCTTCACCGGCGCGTTCCGTCGCCCGCGCGAGGCCAACTGGCTCATCGGTGTCACCCTCGTGCTGCTGGGCATGATCGAGGGCTTCATGGGTTACTCCCTGCCGGACGACCTGCTCTCCGGCGTCGGCCTGCGAATCATGTCCGCCATCATCCTGGGCCTGCCGATCATCGGCACCTGGATTCACTGGGCGATCTTCGGCGGCGACTTCCCGTCGGACCTGATGCTGGACCGCTTCTACATCCTCCACGTGCTGATCCTGCCGGGCATCATCCTCGCCCTGGTTGCAGCTCACCTCGCACTTGTCTGGTTCCAGAAGCACACCCAGTTCCCGGGCCCGGGCCGCACCGAGAACAACGTTGTCGGCGTGCGCATCATGCCGGTGTTCGCCACCGAGGCAATCGGCTACATGATGGTCGTGTTCGCGGTCCTGGCCGCAATGGCTGGTCTGACCACAATCAACGGCATCTGGAACATCGGACCGTACAACCCGTCGCAGGTCTCCTCAGGTTCCCAGCCGGACATCTACATGCTGTGGACTGACGGCGCTGCCCGTGTCATGCCGGCGTGGGAGCTCTACCTGGGCAACTACACCATCCCGGGTGCATTCTGGGTGGCACTGCTCTGTGGCCTGATGGTTGTCCTGCTGATCACCTACCCGTTCATCGAGCAGAAGGTCACCGGCGACACCGCCCACCACAACCTGCTGCAGCGTCCGCGTGACGTTCCTGTACGTACCGGTGTCGGCGTCATGGGCCTGACCTTCTTCCTGCTGCTGACAATCTCCGGTGGTAACGACCACGTGGCGCACTTCTTCGAGATCTCGCTCAACGCGATGACCTGGGTCGGCCGCATCGGCCTGATCGTGCTGCCGCCGCTGGCCTTCTTCATCACGTACCGCCTATGCATCGGTCTGCAGCGCTCCGACCGTGAGGTACTGGAGCACGGCATCGAGACCGGCGTGATCAAGCGCCTGCCGAACGGTGCGTTCGTGGAGATCCACCAGCCGCTGGGCCCGGTGGACGAGCACGGCCACCCGGTGCCGCTGGACTACGCCGGCGCCCGCGTGCCGAAGCAGATGAACCAGCTCGGCTTCGCGGACTCCGACACCGTCGGCAAGTTCTCCCCGGCAGAGCTCGGTGTCACCGAGCGTGTGCGCGACGCAGAGGAGCAGAAGCACCACGAGGCCGTCGAGACGCTGCGCGCGCTCGAGGCCACGAAGGACCGCTCCGACCGCGACGCCACCAACGAGAACGCGGAGTAGATATAACGCCTTAGCGGTCGCGATTTAGCCCCTTTCCCGGCTTCGGGGAAGGGGCTTTTTCTTGATTACAAACCCGTAAACAAGGGAATGTGACAAAGACCACAGAGATTTTCAGGTTGTGGCAGCGTGCAAGTTGCGGGCGCCGGTATGTTCGGCGTCGTGACGGTGTGAACATGCAGCGCAATATGGGTAAATGGGGCAGTTTGGGGTGACTGAGTGTCAGATGAAAAAAGCTGAGATGCGGACGCGTCACACGCATTTTTTCTTGGTAACGGAACTGTAACGGCGTGGCGGGTGGACACCGTTGTTGCCGTTTCGTAACCTGTTCGAGACATTGCAACAACAGCCGTTGGCAGCATGTACCGAAAAACAACATATGAGCCGTAACCCGAAGCGGCGATCCGCACCCGCGGAACGCGCGCCACGGGGACCGGGGAACCAAAGGGGAGTCAAATGCTTCCTTGGGGCGCAGGGCCATTTCTCAGCACCCCGCCCGACAGCTAACCCGGTTGGCGAAGAGAAGATATGGAGAAAACTATCGTGGCAAAGCACCGTCGCCAGAACAACACCGCAGCACGCGCAGCAGCGGCTACCGTAGCCGTCGCAGCAGGCGCTGCACTGGTCGCGCCGGCCGCATCCTCCGCAGCAGAGGTCCGTGTTCCCAACACTCCGGTTTCCGCCCAGGTTCCGGGCATTGAGAATGTCCCGGGTATCACTTCCATTCCGGGCATCGACGCCTGGATCCCGTCGCTCGCAGGCGCACCTGCAAGCGGCAACGTTCAGGACGCTATCGCTTCCGTGAAGGCAATGCCGGGCGTCGCTAACGTTCCGGGGTTCAGCCAGTTCCTCGCAAACGTTGAGCAGCAGGTCCGCCCGGCAGCTCCGGCTCCGGCTCCGGTCCAGCAGACCTACTCCGCACCGGTCGCTGCTCCAGCGCCGGCTCCGGAGCCGTCCGCTGGCGAGCGCATCGTTTCCATCGCGCAGTCCAAGATCGGCTCCCCGTACGTCTACGGCGCTTCCGGCCCGAACGCCTTCGACTGCTCCGGCTTCACCTCCTGGGTTTACGCTCAGGCTGGCAAGTCCATTCCGCGTACCTCCCAGGCTCAGGCCGCCGCCGGCCAGCAGGTCGCTCTGAGCGATATTCAGCCGGGTGACATCGTTGCCTACTACGGTGGCGCGTCCCACGTCGCTATCTACGCCGGCAACGGCCAGATCATCGACGCACTGAACTCCGGTATCCCTGTCGGCTACCGCGATCTGCACATGATGCCGATCCACTCTGTGGTCCGCTTCTAACAGCAGACTTTTTGCCCCGTCCCGCATCGCGCGGACGGGGCATTTTTTCTCTTTTACCTCAGTGATCACTCAAATCACACGTTGAGCATTTTGCTTGGCTGCGGACTCCGGAGCAGCTATAGTTTGTTCGGTCTCGCCGAAATCTAAAGAGGTGTCCAACGTGGGTAAACACTCGCTGCACTCCAACCGCCCCCGCGCTGTTTTTGCGGCCGCCGTCGCTGGTGGCGTCATCGCCACAACGGTGGCTCCCATTGCGCACGCGGACGACGTTGACGCGTTGATTGAGGAAATGGAGTCCGTCTCCCACGACGCTACGGCGAAATCAGAGGAGATCAAGGAACTGGAAGACGAGATCGCCCAGTCCGAGGCGAAGCTGCGGTCGGCGAATGCGCGCGCGGCTGAGGCCAAGTCGCAGCTGGAGTCTCTGCGCGGCGTCTCCGATGCGCAGCGCAAGAATGTCGGCGACATCGCGCAGTCCCGCTACCGCATCCCGAAGTCCGACGCTATTCTGACCACCCTGGATTCCGGCAACCCGCAGGAGGCGATCGACCGCTCGGCATACCTGGCTGCTCTCGGGCGCAACTCGCAGCGTGCGCTGACGGAGCTGGAGGACGCCAACCGTGCTGCCGGCGAGCGCGCAAGCGTGGCCAGCATGGCGGTGGCTGAGGCGCAGCACGCCCGCAACGAGCTGGACGGCAAGCGCAAGCAGCTCGAGGGGGAGCGCGAGGAGCTCGAGCTGCGCGTCGCCGACATCGAGCGCCGCGTGGACAGCCTGAGCGAGGCGGACCGCCAGCGTTGGATGAACAAGGACAACCCGGTGGATTCCGCGTCCCTTCCGGGCGTGGACTCCGGCATCGTCGGCGCTGCCATGGCGCAGTTGGGCAAGCCGTACGGCTGGGGCTCTGCCGGCCCGGACGCGTTCGACTGCTCGGGTCTGATGGTGTGGGCCTATGCCCAAAACGGCATTGGCATCCCGCGCACCTCGCAGGCGCAGCTCGCAGGCGGCACCCCGGTGTCCATGGACGCCCTGCAGCCCGGCGACATCATCGGCTACTACCCGGGTGTGACGCACGTCGGCATGTACGTCGGCAACGGCATGGTGGTCCATTCCTCGGACTACGGCATCCCGATCCAGGTGGTGCCGCTGAACTCCATGCCGGTCCAAGGTGCAGTCCGCTATTAGGACGCTGCTGGTCACCAACGACTTCCCGCCCACCGTGGGCGGGATTCAGTCGTATCTGCGGGACTTCGCCGCCGAGCTTGCAAACCGTGTGGGCCCGGAGAACCTCGTGGTGTTCGCCTCCACGCAGGACGCCGAGGCTGCACACCAGTGGGATGCCTCCGTGCCCTACACGGTCGTTCGCTGGCCGCGCCGCGTCATGTTTCCCACCCCGGCCACGGCGCGGGAGGTGCAGCGCCTGATCCGCGTGCACGGTATTGCAACGGTGTGGTTCGGTGCCGCGGCACCGCTGGCGCTGATGGGCGCAGCCGCGAAGCGCGCGGGAGCCACCAACGTCATCGCCACCACTCACGGCCACGAAGTCGGCTGGGGCATGCTGCCCGTCGCCCGCCGGGTCTTGAGCTTCATCGGCCACAGCGCTGACACTGTCACCTACATCTCCGACTACACCCGGTGTCGGCTGACGGCACTCGGCACTCGACCCCGGTTTGTGGCGTTGCCGTCCGGCGTCGACACCGAGTTCTTCCGCCCCGCCAGCGCGTCTCAGCGCGCCGCCACTCGCCAGAGTCTAGGGGTCGGCGACGACCCGCTGGTGGTCTGCTCCTCGCGGCTGGTGGCCAGGAAAGGGCAAGATGTGCTGATTCGGGGATGGCCGGAGGTTCGTCGACAGGCAAAAGGCGCCCGGTTGGTCATCGTCGGCTCCGGGCCGTACGGGCGGAAGTTGCGGGCGATGGCGGGCGAGGGCGTAGCATTCACGGGCGCGGTGCCGGGGGAGCGGTTGCGCGACATCGTCGCGGCCGCGGACGTGTTCGCCATGCCCGCGCGCACCCGCCTGGCCGGTCTCGACGTCGAGGGCTTGGGCATTGTCTACCTGGAGGCGCAGGCGTGCGGCGTGCCCGTCGTCGCGGGCGAGTCCGGCGGCGCGCCCGAGACGGTCACCACGGCAACCGGGGTGGCGGTGGACGGCGGCGACACCGGTGCCGTCGCCAGGGCGATTTCGCAGCTGCTTCTCGACGACCAAAGGCGCACACTCATGGGCCGCGCCGGACGCACGCATGTGTCCGAGCACTTCTCCTGGGACGTGCTCGGGGCGCGGCTGGCTGCGCTATGCGGCGCTGAAACGCGGCGGGACTAGACTGCGTTTCCATGGTTGCTCACTCACCGATGACCGTCGGATTCGACATTGGCGGCACGAACGCACGCGCAGCAGTGGTGGACGTTGACGGGGTGATCGTCGATTCGATCGGCACCGGCACGCCGCACGACGCGGAGGGGCTCACCCGCACGATCGTAGAGATGGTCGGCGAGCTGCGCGCATCCCACGACATCGGCGCCGTGGGCGTAGCCGTGGCGGGCTTTTTGGACCCGGACTGCGAGATCGTGCGCTTCGCGCCGCACCTGGCCTGGCGCGACGATCAGCCCGTGCGCCGCGACCTCGAGCAGGCGCTGGGCCTTCCGGTGCGCCTGGAGCACGACGCGAACTCCGCCGCGTGGGGCGAGTACCGCTACGGAGCCGGCCGCGACCTGGACACCTGGGTGTTCTTCGCCGTCGGCACCGGCATCGGTGCGACGTTGATGCACCACGGGGAGATCTACCGCGGCGCGTTCGGCACCGCGCCCGAGTTCGGTCACATCACCGTGGTCCCCGGCGGGCGCGTGTGCTCCTGCGGCAAGCAGGGCTGCTTGGAGCGCTACGCCTCCGGCACGTCGCTTGTGGACTGCGCGATTGAGATCGCCACCAAGGGCAGCTTTCGGGATTCGTCGGTGTACCGGGCGGTCGTCGAGAAGCGGGCGAGTGGACACGACATCATGGCCGCAGCTCGCGCGGGCGACCCGCTGGGGCAAGCCGCCCTGGACAGCTTCTCCACCTGGCTCGGCCGCGGGCTGGCCATCGTCGCCGACGTGCTGGACCCTGCACAGATCGTCCTCGGCGGCGGCGTGAGCGAGGACGCGGACCTGTACCTGGACGATGCCCGCGCGTCCATGTCCGCCAACATCGTCGGCGCCGGCTACCGCCCGCAGCCGGAGATCCTGTGCGCTGAGCTGGGATCCCGGGCGGGTATGATCGGGGTCGCTGATCTGGCCCGTGAACTGCTGTAGAAGGCGAGTAAACGATGAACAACAAGTGGTATTCCCTGTTCAAGGTCATTTTCGGGCCGCCGCTGCTGGTGTGGAACCGACCCACCATCGAGGGCGCGGAGAACATCCCCAGTGAAGGCGCCGCGATTTTGGCGTCCAACCACCAGGCCGTGCTGGACTCGTTCTACCTGCCGCTGATGGTGCGGCGCCAAATCGCCTTCCCCGCGAAGAAGGAGTACTTCACCGGTACGGGTCTGTCCGGGCGCATCCAGAAATTCTTCTTCTCCTCGGTCGGCCAAATTCCCGTGGACCGCGGGGCCAAGGACGCCGGCGCCGCGATGCAGACCGCGGCGGAAAGCGTGCTGGACAAAGGCGACCTGTTCGGCATCTACCCGGAGGGCACCCGCTCCCCGGACGGGCGCGTGTACAAGGGCCGCACCGGCATGGCGCGCGTGGCCATGGCCACCGGCGCACCGATCGTGCTCATCGGCATGATCGGCTCCGGTAAAGCGAACCCGATTGGCACGACAGTCCCGCGGCCGGTGAAGGTGCGCATCAAGGTTTCCGAGCAGATCTACCCGCACGCCTGGGCCGCCGAGCACGGCTTCGACCCCGGCTCGCGCGAGGTCATGCGTCCGTTCACGGACTACTGCATGCGCCGCCTCGCGGACATGGTGGGGGAGGACTACGTGGACGTCTACGCCTCGGACGTGAAGAAGTCGCTGGCGGAGACGGGGGAGTACCCGGAGGAGGCACGCCCGTGAACAAACCGCTGATTATCCGTTTTGCGCTGGTGGCGGTTGTGGTGGCGATCTACCTGGTCGCCTCCGAGGCTGGCTGGTACCCGAAACTGGCCGGGCCTCTTGCCGTGCTGGCGGTGGCCGCCGTGATGTTCTGGCCCCGCCGCGGCGGTGGTCCGAAGGGGCCGTCGAGACGCGAGCTTCTCGACGACATCCGGTCGGAGCAGCGCAAGTAGATGCGGTATTTCTACGACACTGAATTTATCGAGGACGGCTCCACCATCGAGCTCGTCTCCATCGGCATCGTCGCCGAAGACGGACGCGAATATTACGCCGTGAGCACGGAGTTTAATGCTTCTAACGCCAACGAATGGGTGCGGGAGAACGTGCTGAACAAGCTGCCGCGCGCATCGCACCCGGCGTGGAAGCCGCTGCAGCAGATTCGCGACGAAGCCCACGCGTTTCTCACCGCCGGCCGCGGCAAGCCGGAGCTGTGGGCTTGGGTCGGCGCCTACGATCACGTCGTGTTCGCCCAGCTCTGGGGCGATATGGCCGGCTTGCCAAAGGACCTGCCGCGCTACACGCGCGAGCTCAAGCAGTACTGGCAGATGGCGGGGCGCCCGCGTCTACCCAAGGTGCCGGACGGCAACCACGACGCGCTCGTGGATGCGCGCCACAACCTGCGTAAATTCCGCGTGTGCATGGAGGCATTGCCTATCGACGCCTCCGGCTCCGTGTCCAAACAGTGAGATATGTTCTTCATATATTGGGAAATTGCAGGTGACAACGGTTGTAGTGCGAGGGGATTCGTGCTACTACTAAGTGGGTGAGTTGGACAATCGACATCCCTAAAGACGTACTGCCGGACCTGCCCCCGCTGCCGGGCGACCTGAATGAGCAGTTCCAGGACGCACTCTCCCGCGACGCGAAGCAGCAACCCGCCTGGGACCCCAACCAGGCGCAGTATGTGCGCAAGATCCTCGAGTCTGTGCCCCCTGTTGTGCTCGGCCCCGAGGTGGAGGAGCTGAAGACCCAGCTCGCGGACGTCGCCAACGGCAAGGCGTTCATGCTGCAGGGCGGCGATTGCGCAGAGACCTTCGAGTCCAACACCGAGCCGCACATCCGCGCCAACGTCCGCACCCTGCTGCAGATGGCCGCGGTGCTGACCTACGGCGCGTCTATGCCGGTGGTGAAACTGGCCCGCATCGCCGGCCAGTACGCCAAGCCGCGCTCCTCAGACCTGGACGCGAACGGCCTGCCTAACTACCGCGGCGACATCGTCAACGGCGTCGAGCCCACCGAGGAGGCCCGCCGCCACGACCCGGCCCGCATGGTCCGCGCCTACGCCAACTCGTCCGCGGCGATGAACCTGGTCCGCGCCCTGACTGCGTCCGGCACCGCCGACCTGCACAACATCAACGACTGGAACCGCGAGTTCGTGACCAACTCCCCAGCGGGGGCTCGCTACGAAGCGCTCGGCCGCGAGATCTCCCGCTCCCTGGCCTTCATGGACGCCTGCGGCGTGCGCGACGACAACCTGCGCACTTCCAACGTCTACGCCTCCCACGAGGCGCTGCTGGTGGACTACGAGCGCGCCATGCTGCGCCTGGCTACCGACTCCAACGGCGACACCAGGCTCTACGACCTGTCCGCCCACCAGCTCTGGATCGGCGAGCGCACCCGCGGCATCGACGACTTCCACGTCAACTTCGCCGCCCTGATCTCTAATCCGATTGGCATCAAGCTCGGCCCGACCACCACGCCCGAGGAGGCCGTCGCCTACGCCGATAAGCTCGATCCGGAACGCGTGCCGGGCCGGTTGACCATGGTTATCCGCATGGGCCAGGACAAGGTCCGCGAGGTGCTACCGGGCATCGTCAAGGCCGTCGAAGCTTCCGGCCACAAGGTGGTCTGGCAGTCCGACCCGATGCACGGCAACACCTTCACCTCCTCGAACGGCTACAAGACCCGCCACTTCGACAAAATTATCGACGAAGTGCAGGGCTTCTTCGAGGTCCACCGCGAACTGGGCACCCACCCGGGCGGCATCCACATCGAGCTCACCGGCGAGAACGTCACCGAATGCCTCGGTGGTGCCCAGGACATCACCGATGTCGACCTGCCGGGCCGCTACGAGTCTGCCTGCGACCCCCGACTCAACACCGAGCAGGCCCTCGAGCTGTCCTTCCTTGTCGCGGAGATGCTGCGCTATTAGTTGTTGACGGCGCCCGCGGCGTCGTCTTCCATTCGTGCGGGTCGCTTGCGGTCTCTGCATTGCGGACAATTCAGCTGGGGCCAATAATTGGTCCACACCCAGTAACACTATGCAGCTGCATAGTGGTTGGGTGGCCGCTCTCGCAAAAGTTGACATTTCGCCGAGTTTGGCGTTCCGCGATCTGCGGAAATGTCAGGCGGTCGTCAGATCTTACGAGAAGCCGAGGTTCCCGGGCCGAAGGGGCGCTTGCGGACTTCGCTTTGTGGACAATTCAGCTGGCACCAATAGTTGGTTCGCACCCAGTAACACTATGCAGCTGCATAGTGGAAGTCGCCCGGCTATGCCTGGGGTACGATGATCTCGGGGATTTCGCCGTACATGCCGGAGCCGAACCACCAAGCCCCCAGCGCCACGGCGATGATCGCGATTATCACGAACACGGTGTAAAGAGCCACGGCGAATGGGGAACGGTTCGACACTGGCTTAACGACGGGACGCTGGGAAGCGGGCTCGCGGGTGGGAGGAACATCCGGGTTGTTGGGCGAGATCTGCCTCGGAGCAGGTCTCTGAACAGGTGTGGGACCTGCGGCCGGGCCAGGTACGGGACCAGCCGCGGGCCATTGGCCGCGCGCCGGGCCGGGTGCTGGCTGGGCGGGCCTGGCGGGAGAGGGGGAGACGCGGGTGGGGGCGTCGTCGCCGGGGAAAAGGCGCTGGTGGGCGGCGCTCGGGCCAGCACCACCGGCACCACCGCCAACCCCTGCAGCCAGCCCAAAATTGGTCGGGTGTTCGGCGGCTCGGTGCGCGGCAGAGTTGCGTGGGGCGGGCACGGTGTAGGCGGGCAGTCGCAGCTCGCTGGCCACGTCGTCCAGCGCCGCCAAAAATTCTGCGGCGTCGTGGAACCTGTCTTGCGGGTTGCGGGCGGTGGCGGTGGCCACGAGCTCGTCGAAAAGCTTTGGCACCCCCGCGATCAGCGACGACGGCGCGGGCACATCGGAACGCAACCGGGCGTACGCGTGGGCCAGGGGAGTATCGCCGCCGAAGGGGGTGCGGCCGGTGAGTAGTTCGAAGAGCACGATGCCGGCGGAGTAGACGTCTGAGGCCGCGGTTAGTGCGCCGCCGTCGACTTGTTCGGGCGAGAGGTAGGCGACGGTGCCGACGATTTGGTCGGTGGATTGGGTGGTTTCGGCGGCGGCGCGCACGAGGCCGAAGTCGGAGAGTTTGACGCGGCTGGAGGCGTCGATGAGTACGTTGTCCGGTTTGATGTCGCGGTGGACCATGCCTTTCGCGTGCGCGACAGCGAGGCCGGTGAGCATGCCGCGCATCACGGACGCGGCGGCGTGCGGGGGCATGGGGCCGCGTTCGGCGAGCAGTTCGCGCAGGGTGCCGCCGGTGATCAGTTCCATGATCAAAAATACTTCCCCGCCGGATGCGGAGAAGTCGTAGACGTTGACTAGGTTTGGGTGGCTGAGCTGGGCCATTGCGCGTGCTTCGCGGCGGAAGCGTTCGCGGAAAACTTCGTCGTGCACGTATTGCTCGAGCATGACTTTCGCCGCCACTTCGCGCCCGAGGCGTGCGTCGACGCAGCGGTAGACGGTTGCCATGCCACCGCGTGCGATTGGGCGGTCGACAACGTAACGCCCGTCCAGAGTCGTGCCTGCGCGCAAGGTTGCCATGTGCACCAGAGTAGAATCGCGGACCGTGAGCGCACAAACGAATCTTGAGCAATTGCTTATCGACGAAACCCTGCTGCCGTTCCCGGATGTCGCCGAGAGGCTGGGCGTGCCGGTGACCAAGGTGCACGACTACATCGGCGCGAAGAAGCTGGTGCACTACGTCAAGGACGGCAAGAAGGTCGTGCCGGCGCGCCTGCTCGGCGAGGACGGCTTGAGCAAGTTCGTCTCCGGCGCGATCACCGTGCTTTCCGACGGCGGCTACGACGCCGCCGAGATCCTCGCGTTCCTGTTCACGCCGGATGAGTCTCTGCCGGGGCGTCCTGTGGACGCGCTGCACGGCCAAAAGGCGCGCGAAGTGATCCGCCGCGCGCAGGCGATGGCGTTTTAGCCGGGTCCCGGAACAGCCACTCCACCGCCACAACGGCGGCGATGGCGGCGAGGGTGAGAAACCACATGTCGTAGAGGCGGTGGTTGCCGCTGCCCTTGAACGCCAGTGCCACGACTATCGACGCCCCGACGGTCACCCGCACCACCCAAGCCGGCGGCTTAAACGTGCCAGCCAGCGAGATGACGGAGGCGTAGTACCAGGGCAGCGTCACCGCGTTGGTGGCAAACGCCACGGCGTAGGCGGCGGTGGTACCGGCGACGGCGCGGCGTTCGTAGTCCTCGCCGCGGCGGGGGCGGAAGATCCACCACACGACAGCCAGGCCCACGAGCATGAGCGCGGAGAAGATCGTGCGGGTCCAGGTGAGGGCGGTGTTGTAGCGGAACGTGTCGTCGAAAAGCTGGAGCACCGGCGTGATGAGTTCGGTGGCGAGGGTGGGGCCGGCGAGCGGATTGATCACCTTCGAGTTGCCGGTGATCTCTTCGAGCCACCCCCAGGTGGTGCCGGACGCCCATGTGACCAGCTGGATCACCGCGACGTTGACGGCGAGCGCCCACGCGCCGCAGGCCACAAGCATGCCGGCGGCGCCGAGGGTGGTTGCGCTGCGGCGCTTGACCATCAGCCACACCACGAACGGCAGGGCCACCGCCGCGGTGGCTTTCAGCGACACCGCCAGCGCGATCAGCGCGATGCCGGGGGTGCACCAGCGGCTGCGCAGGCACCACAACAGCCCCACGCTGACCAGACCGACCATGACGGCCTCGTTGTGCATGCCGCCGATGAGGTGCAGCAGCATCACCGGGTTGGCCGCGCCCAGCCACAAAGCGAGCGCGGGGTCGCCGCCGACTTGCTTGGCAATGCGCGGCAGGGCCCACATGATCAGCGCGAACCCGGCCAACGAGATCAGCCGGTAGACCACCAGGCCTAACGTGACGTTCTCGCCGACCAGCCACGTCACTGCCTTGCCCATACCAAGGTGGAGCGGCCCGTACGGGGTGGTGGTGTTGCGCCAGTCGTGGGAGACCTCCCACAGGTACGGGCCAGGGTTGACGGCGGCGCCTTCGGAGTAGGGGTCGAAGCCGTCGCGAAGCATCGCGCCTTGCATGAGGTAGGAGTACACGTCGCGCGACAGGATCGGCGCAGACAGCGCGAGGATGCCCGCCCACCAGCACACGCTGCGGCGCACCTGCGTCAGGCTGGGACGGGTCTTCCACAGCAGCACCCACGACAGTACTAGGCCGAAAATGCCGGCGGTGAGCAGCACGTCCATCAGCGCGCGGCCGTGGCCGTAGGACAGGTGCTCGAGGCCGGCGGCGCGCAGCAGGCCGCCGCGGTAGCGGGTCGCGCCGGCGCCGAAGGACCCCACGGCAATCAGCGCGCAGGCGGCTACGCCCAAACTCTGCGGACGCATCACATCCGCCGGTCGGTGGCCTTGTGCGCGAGCCCAGTGAGCGCTTCCACGGTGGCGTCGTCGATGCCAGCGCCGTCCAAAAAGCCCAGGCCGGAGGCGGTGAGTTCCTCAATGCGCGCCTCCACCGCGTCTTCTGCGCCGCTGGAGCGAATGAGCTCTGCTAATCGACGCAGCTCCGCCTCATCCTCCGTATTCCCAATCCCGTCGCGCAGTTCCTGCGCGGCTGCCGGGTTGGCTTGGTCGAGCAACTCAAGGGCGGTAGCGAACAGCTCCGTGCGCTTGCCCTCACGGATGTCGTCGCCTGCTGGTTTGCCGGTGACCGCTGGGTCGCCGAACACGCCGAGCAGGTCGTCCCGGAGCTGGAAGGCGATGCCGATGTCACGGCCGTAGCCGCGGAATGCGCGGATTAGCGGCTCGCCCGCACCCGCAAGCGCCGCACCCAGGTGGAGTGGGCGCTCGATCGTGTAGGCCGCGGTTTTGAACCGGTTGACGCGGTTCGCCATCTCCACCGACTCACTGCCCAGGCTTTCCAGCATGATGTCCAGCAACTGGCCGCCGATGACCTCGGTGCGCATGCCCACCCACGGCTCCGCGGCGCGAGCGAGCGCGTCCTGGGAGACGCCGGAGTAGCGCCACATGTCTTCGGCCCAGGCAAGGGCGAGGTCGCCGAGCAAAATCGCGGCGTTTATGCCGTATTCCTCTGCGGAGCCGAGCAGGCCCTCGCTGCGGTGCTCCGCCTCGATCGCGCGGTGCACCGTGGGGTTGCCGCGCCGGGTGTCGGAGGCGTCGATGATGTCGTCGTGCACCAGCGCACACGCCTGAATCAGCTCCAGCGAGCTCACCGCACGAAGCACCGCCTCGGGGTCCTCGGTGCCGTGTAAGCCACCCGCGCCGACGAAGCCTGCCCAGCCGTAGGTGGGGCGCACGCGCTTGCCGCCGCCGAGGACGAAGCGCCGCAGGTGGCTGACCGCCTGGGCGACAGGCTCACCAATGGTCTCGATAGCAGCTGCGCGCTCGTTGAAAAACGCTTCCAGGTGCTGACCTACCTGTGCCGGTACGTCCTTGAGCCCAAGATCTGTCACGCCCACGCTCCTTGTGCCTGAAATCTTTCCTCTTCCCGCAACACTACTCAGTGCGGTTGGGCAGTTCGAGGGCGAGGATGGCGAAGGGGCGTTTATCCCCCTCGTAGAGAAAATTGCGCGCCACGTCCGTGAACCCGAATTTGCGGTAGAGAGCGAAAGCGTTGTTCGCCTCGCCTGCAATTTCCGGCGTGGACAGCAGCGCCCAGCGTGTCGGTGCCTCCCGTAGCAGTTCCGTGAGCAGGCGGGAGCCCAGGCCCTTGCCTTGCAGAGCGGGGGAGACGTGCACCTCGGCGACTTCGAAGTAGCTGCGCAGCATGTCCCGGTCCTGGTCTGTGATCCCGCCGTTGGCGTTCATCGCGCGCACGAGCTGACGGTCCCACCAGCGCTCGCGGGTGCCGATGAAGCCGTAGGCGATGCCCACGACTTGGCCTGTCTCGATCGCCGCGACCGCGGTGAAACCGGGGGAGCGCACCTCGCCCTTCCACACCTGGATGCGTTGTCGGCGCATGGCCCTCGGGTACCCCATGGCCTCTATATAGATGTCTACGAGTGTCGGGGTGATCATGAGGAACTCGGCTGCCGTGAGGCGCTGGATGGTTGCAGTCACCCCTCTATGGAATCACTTGCGGGTCCTTGGCGTGGCAAGAACCCTAAGATTGGTTCGAACGAGTGTTCCCATGGGTGTCGGGTGGTGTCGAACGGGTGTTTTAGGGTGAGCCCATCACTTAGACAAAAGCGATGTTTCCGCAGGAGGACACAATGATGGGAAGCGTAGTTTCAGCAACAACCGGCGCAGTGTACGGGCGGGGTGCTCGTATAAGTAAGGCCGACCAATTCCTGGCGGCCGCCGAGGAGCTGATCGGTCTCGCGCACGATGACTTCGAAGCGGGCCGCCACGACGTGGCAATGGAAAACGCATATCGTGCGGCGCTGCGGGTTGCCGGGGCGCGTAATGTGAGCTCGCCGATCGTGCGCAAGCGCAAACGCCTTCCCACAAGCGCGTGGGACAAACTGGCGCTCACGGGTAAAAATGGGGTGCATTGGGCCACTGTGTTCAAGCGCTATTCGACGCAACGCGGCAGGGTGGCGTCCGGCATTGAAACTGATCCAGGTGCGGCTGTGGTGCACCGGCTGCTCTCGGATGCGGAGGAGTTCTATCTGTCTACCCGGGCAGGGGAGATGCCGATGGCTGCCTAGTGGGATGGATGTGGGGCACGGGAACAATCTGCGTACCATGGCCGTTATACGGATAATGTCAGTCCGCCATCGGTATTTGGAGAGTGAGCAGTGTCTCTATCTGAGCAGGAAATGCGGGCGTTGCGCGAAATTGAGCAGTCTCTCTTCGCGGACGACCCGAAGTTCGGCAGCAGTGTCGTGACTGAATCTGGCTTCGGTTCCGCACCCAAGACCGGCCAATTGACCATGCGCAGCGTCGCGCTGATTGTCTTAGGTCTCGTGCTGCTGCTCGGCGGCGTAGCACTGGCGAGCCTGAGCACCTGGACGATTGTGCTGAGCATCATCGGCTTCGCCGTCATGCTCTTCGGCGGCATCATGGCCCTGCGTACTCCGACGCAGCAGCCGTCCTCGTCTGCCCGTGCGTCGCGGCCAGCGAAGCCGCGCACCCAGCGCAGCGCAAGCATGGAGGAGAGCTTCCGTCGGCGTTTTGAGGACCGTCAGTAAGGCTTAAGCTTCGCGCATAGAAAACGCCTTCCCGTTAGAGCGGGAAGGCGTTTTTTCGTGTCCTCCTCAGATCCCCCACTTCTCCCCACTGGCGCCCCATAGGCGTCGAAAGTGGGGAATCAGCGCCTCATTTAGCGCGTGATGTGTGGGGATAACGAAGTTTCAAGTGGCATGTGTGAGTGGTGGTGTGCGACATTACGGGTAAACTCCCCACAGCGAAAAGTATCCTTTGAACTGCAATAACAGAACGAAAGGAAACAAATTATCGCCGAGGTGTGGCGTTTGTGGGGGAGAGTGGGCTAAAGTGGGGCCCAGCGGAGTGACGTGGCGCGCATCTTGACTACGTGCGCGGTACGGAACGAAGCCGAGAAAATTTCACAGCCAACGTCTGAAAGCGAAGGAAGGTAGGTCGCCGGATGTTTCTGGGAACCTACACTCCCAAGCTCGACGACAAAGGTCGATTAACGCTCCCTGCGAAGTTCCGTGAGGACCTCGCGGACGGGCTGATGGTGACCAAGGGGCAGGATCACTCGTTAGCGGTGTACCCGCGCGATGAGTTCGCCGCCCGCGCCCGCAAGGCCGCAGCGGCATCCCGCACAAACCCCAAGGCGCGCGCATTTATCCGCAACCTGGCCGCCAGCGCGGATGAGCAAACGCTCGACGGGTCTGGGCGAATCACCCTGTCTCCGGCGCACCGCGATTACGCGAACCTTTCCAAGGAGTGCGTGGTCATCGGTTCGGTGGATTTTCTCGAGATCTGGGACCTCGAGTCCTGGAACAAGTATCAAGAAGAGACTGAAGCCGCGTTCTCCGCGGCGGATGACGACGACATTCTCTCCGGTCTGCTGTAGGGCTGACTACCCGGCAGCAGGCATCGACTACGGAGAGCGTGTACGGACTCTGTCCGGGGCGAGAAGCGTTCTGGTGTACTTCCCCGACATCAGAACAGCCGCCCCGGGCAGGGCCCTATGCGCTCCCCGCGCTGATAACGCTGACACACCGCACGAGCTAGGGACACTACGAGGGACACGGAGGGCATGGCATGGCGGACTTCACGCTCGCTGACGACCCGCACGGTCACGTCCCCGTCATGCGCGACCGCATGGCTGAACTGCTCGCGCCCAGCGTCGAGGCGTTCGGGGCAAATGCAGTGCTTATCGACGGCACGCTCGGCGCCGGAGGCCACACAGAGCACTTCCTCAACGTGTTCCCGAACGCCCGCGTGATCGGTGTGGACAGGGATCCGAACGCGTTGCGTCAGGCGTCGGAACGTTTGGTGCCTTTCAAAGATCGCTTCACCGCAGTGCAGTCCCGCTTCGACCATGTCGACGAGGTGGTGGCGAACAACACCGGCGAGATCTTCGACACCGCCCGCGAGCACGGCATCGCGGGCGCCCTGTTCGACCTAGGGGTGTCCTCCATGCAGCTGGACCAGCAGGAACGCGGCTTTTCCTACCGCGGCGACGCCCCGCTGGATATGCGCATGGACCAAACGCAGGGCATTACCGCGGCCGAGGTGCTCAATACCTACAGCCACGGCGATCTGGCTCGGATTTTGAAGACGTATGGCGACGAACGTTTCGCCGGCAAGATCGCATCCGCCGTCATCGCAGAGCGTGACCGCGAGCCTTTCGACCGCGCCGCGCGTTTGGTGGAGCTGCTGTACGCCACCATCCCGGCGGCGACCCGGCGCACCGGCGGCCACCCCGCCAAGCGCACATTTCAGGCGCTGCGCATCGAGGTTAACCGCGAGCTCGAGGCGGTGGAAAACGTCGTGCCCGTGATCACCAACCTGCTTGGTGTCGGCGGGCGTGCGGTGTTCATGAGCTACCAGTCCCTGGAAGACAAGATTGTCAAAGCCGCGTTCAACGAGCTCACCACATCGAAGACCCCGGCTGGACTGCCGATGGATCTGCCGGGCACCGAACCGGAGTTCCGTACCGTCACCCGCGGCGCGGAGAAGGCCCCGGCATACGAAATCGAACGCAACCCCCGCGCCGCGCCCGTAAGGGTGCGTTGCATTGAAAAACTCAGCCCATCCCAACCCACCCTCTAAGCCCGACAAAGGACGGACACCATGGCCGCACGAGCAACGCGATCGGCAACGCTGACACGTAACCAGACCCGCACAGCCCGCCGCACCATGCCTGGCGTGAAGCCACATGTGGAGCACCCGCGGTCCCGCGGCCGTTTGGGGTCCAACCAGGTGGTGTCCGTCCGCGGACGCCGCGTGGCCACCACACGGGTGCGCTCGAAGTTCTCCTCGCTGTCCCAGATCGCGTTGCCGCTGCTGGTCATCGGCATCGCCGCAGCGATGATCCTCTCCGGCATCGCCACCACGCAGACCTTCGCAATCCAGAAGCTGCAGGCCAAGGAGCAGCAGCTGGTCAACGAGGTCGAGTCCCTCAACCGGGATCTGGAGGACCGCCGTTCCTCGGCAGCTCTTGCGCAGCGCGCGGATTCCATGGGCATGGTGCTCGCTGGCGAGCCGGGTGTTGTAGCGGTCAATGAAGAGGGCCACGCTGAGGAGCAGCGCCCGTATAACCCGGAGTCCGCCTCCAAGCTGGTGGACGTCAACGGCGATGGCCGCCCGGCTTCCCGCGCATCCTCCGACGACCGTGCGACGAAGGAGCTCGAGGATGCGCTGACGCAGCGCCCGGGCCGCACCGCGAACGCACCGCGCATTGACAATCTTGCGCCGTACCAGGCAAACGTTGCGGCCCGGCCCTGACAGCTGGCGTGGCGCACCTAGGTATCTGCCCGGGGGCGGGGCATGATGGTTGTCGACGTTAACGGCGGGTACCAGTCAGTGGACATGGGAGGTGAGCAGTGCCACGCACTAGCGCGAATGCGCAGGTAAAGCCAGAGAAAAAGGGGACGAATCCTGCGCAGGCTTCACAGAAGCAGATTACGGGTAAGCGTGTGTACTGGCTCGGCATCGCTTTTTTGGCGGTGGCAGCCCTGCTCATTGGCCGCCTGTTCTGGGTGCAGGTGATTATCGGCGACGAACTACGTGAGCAAGCTAACGACCAGCGCAGCCGCACCTACGTGGACCGTGCGCGCCGTGGCGAGATCTTAGACCGCGACGGCAACAAGATGGCCTACACCATGCAAGCCCGCTCCCTGACCGTGTCCCCCGTACAACTGCGCAGGGAGCTCAAAGAGCAGCAGGAACTAGAGATGCGTGTGGACGGGCTGTCCTCGGAGGAGATTGCAGCCCAGGTGGACGCACGCGTCGAGGACGTGCTGCGCACCATGGCGAACGAGATCCCGGGGATGATCGGCGACGGAGAAGTGGTGCGTGACGCCCCAGCGAGCACCGCCACCGGCGATCCGACCACTAAGGTCGGCCAGGTCAGCGCCAAGGAGATCCTGGACAAGTTGCATGCGGACTCCAGCTACGAGGTGCTGGTGCGCAACGTCGACCCGGACGTGGCCGCAACCGTCGCGGAGGCATTCCACGGCATCGCGGCGGACCACCAGGACATCCGCCAGTACCCGAATGGCGCGGTCGGCGAGAACATCATTGGCAAGGTCTCCATGGACGGCCAGGGGCAGTTCGGCATGGAAGCCTCCCGCGACGCGGACCTGACAGGCATCGACGGCCGTTCCACCGAGGACGTGTCCGCGAACGGCCAGTCGATTCCGGGCTCGCTTCGCGACGTCGTCCCGGCCGTCGGCGGTGCGCAGATCGAGCTGACTATCGACCTGGACCTGCAGACCTACGTCCAGCAGACCCTGGAACAGGCCAAGGCCAACTCACTGGCGAAGGAAGCCCAGGCGGTGGTCCTGGACACCCACACGGGCGAAGTGCTGGCGATGGCCAACACCGACACGATCAACCCGAACGGCAACGTGGACCAGCAGGTGAAGCAAGGCAAGGACTTTGAAAACCCGAGCGTGTCGCACCCCTTCGAACCCGGCTCCGTGGCAAAGGTGATCACCGCAGCCGCGGCAATTGACCAGGGGCTGACCGACCCGTTCGAGGTGCACCAAGTCCCGGGCTCCATCGATATGGCGGGCATTACGGTGCGCGACGCGTGGGATCACGGCGTGGTGCCGTACACTACCGCGGGTATCTTCGGTAAGTCCTCCAACGTGGGCACGCTCCAGCTGGCCCAGCGCCTAGGGGAGGAGAGGTTTTGGGATTACCTGAACCGCTTCGGCATCGGCCAGGGCACCGGCATTGAGCTGCCCAACGAGTCCGCGGGCCTGCTTCCTGTGCTGGAACAGTGGTCCGGCGGCACGTTTGCCAACCTGCCCATCGGCCAGGGCATGAGCTGGACCACGCTGCAAATGGCCGGGGTGTTCCAGACCATCGCGAATGAGGGCGAGCGCATCCAGCCGCGCATCATCCACAAGATCACCGGCCCGGACGGCGAAGAGATCCCGCAGGAGGAACCGCAGCGCACCCGCGTGATCAGCGAGGAGGCCGCGCACACCACACTGGATATGTTCCGCGCCACGTTCCAGGAGGACCCGGCAGGTGTCAACAACGGAACTGCCCAGGGCAACAACCTGGAGGGCTACCAGTTCTCCGGCAAGACCGGCACCGCACAGAAGGTCAATCCGGACACCGGCGCGTATTCCAACAGCGCCTACTGGATCACCTTCGCCGGTGTCGCACCCGCGGACGACCCGCGCTTCGTCGTCGCCATCATGCTGGACGAGCCACAGCGCGGCGTGCTCGAGGGCGGCAACGGTGGGCAGTCCGCAGCCCCGATTTTCAAGCAGATTTCGGGATGGTTGCTCAACCGTGAGAACGTGCCGCTGAGCCCGCCGGCGGAGCCGTACCCGTTGCAGGGCCAGTAGACAGATGGAGGTTTGAAAAACATGACAAGCTTGCAGCAACTCGCCGACATCGCTGGCGCGCGCATTGTTAACCCGCCGAGCTCGGATGCGCCGGTGACGTTCGTGGGCCTGGATTCGCAGAACGTCGAGCCCGGTGGCCTGTTCGCCGCGCTGCCCGGCACCCGGGTGCACGGCGCGACTTACGCGTTTGACTCCGCCGCGGGAGCCATACTTACCGACGAGGCCGGCCTGGCGATTATCCAGCAGACGGCCGACCGCCGCCCGGTGCTAGTGGTCGATGACGTGCGGGCCATCTTGGGGCATGTGGCGGCTGAGGTGTACGGGCAGCCGTCGCAAAGCTTCACGCTCCTCGGTGTGACCGGCACCTCCGGCAAAACCACCACCACGTACATGCTGGAAAAGGGGCTGACCGCTGCCGGCTGCAAGGTGGGGCTGATCGGCACCACCGGCACGAAAATCATGGGCCGCGACGTGGCCACGGAACTGACCACGCCCGAGGCGCCGATGCTGCAGCGGCTGTTCGCACAGATGCGTGATGAGGGCGTCACGCACGTGGTCATGGAGGTCTCCTCGCACGCGCTGATGCTGGGCCGCGTCACCGGTTCAGACTTCGACGTCGCGGCGTTTACGAACCTCTCGCAGGACCATTTGGATTTCCACCCGACCATGGAGGATTACTTCCAGGCGAAGGCGCTGTTCTTCGAACCGGGCAGCGAGATGTGCGCCAAGCGCAGCGTCGTCTGCGTCGATGACGAGTGGGGCCAGCGCATGGCCGAGCTCGCCGAGGCGCCGGTCACCGTCGCCACGACCGGCGACGCTGATGTGACCGCCGAGCTTGTGCGTATCGACGACCAAGGCCGCCAACGCATCCAGCTCACCGCCGACGACACTTACGAGTTCACCCTGCCTATGCCCGGCGCGTTCAACGTGGCCAACGCGGCACTCGCAGCGGCGGTCGCGACAACCGCTGGTGTGGAACTTGCACCGTTTTTGCACGGCCTGGAGCAAGCGGCAGTGCCGGGGCGCATGGAGCGTATCGACGAAGGGCAGCCCTTCGTCGCCGTCGTGGACTACGCCCACAAGCCGGCCGCCATCGGCGCGGTGCTGGCTACCCTGCGCGGACAGGTTGAAGGCCGCATCGGCGTGGCCGTCGGCGCGGGCGGCGACCGGGATTCCTCCAAACGCCCTCTGATGGGGGCCGAGGCCGCCAAGAGCGCAGACTTCGTGGTGGTCACCGACGACAACCCGCGCACCGAGGATCCCGCCGCCATCCGCGCCGCAGTGCTCGCTGGCGCGCGCGAAGCCGACGCGGACGCTGAAATTGTCGAGGTCAGCCCCCGCGGCAAGGCCATCGACGCGCTCGTCGAGTGGGCGCAACCAGGCGACGCCGTGATCGTGGTGGGCAAGGGCCACGAAGTCGGCCAGCTCGTAGGCACCGAGAAACTGCACTTCGACGACCGCGAAGAGATGCGCAGGGCAATCACAGAAAGGCAATCTCGAGCATGATCGACATGACGCTGGCGCGCATCGCCGAGATCACCGGCGGGCGCTTGAGCCCGGAAGCAGACCCGGACACGCACGTCACCGGGTTTGTGGAGTTCGATTCGCGCAAAATCGGCCCCGGCGGGCTCTTCGTCGCCTTCCCGGGCGCGCGCGTGGACGGGCACGACTTCGTGGACAAGGCCGCCGAGGCCGGCGCCGCCGCGTCGTTGACGACGAGGGAGGTGGGCAGGCCTTCGGTGATCGTCGAGAAGCTTCCGCCCCGCGAAGGCGATAACTCGGACCTGGCGGCGAATGACCCGGACGGCTCCGCGGCGGGCGTGGTGGCGGGCATGTCCAAGCTGGCGTCCGCTGTCGCGCGAGAGCTGACGGCCGCGCACGGGCTGACCATCGTCGGTGTGACGGGGTCTGCGGGCAAGACGTCGACGAAGGACCTCATCGCGGCTGTGCTCTCGCGCGCCGGCGAGACGGTGGCGCCCCCGGGCAGCTTTAACAACGAGATCGGCCACCCGTACACGGTGCTGCGCTGCACCGAAGACACAGACTTTTTGGTCGCGGAAATGTCGGCGCGCGGTATCGGCCACATCGCGCACTTGGCCACCATCGCGCCGCCGAAGATCGGCGTGGTACTCAACGTCGGCTCCGCGCACATCGGCGAGTTCGGCTCCCGCGAAAACATCGCAAAGGCGAAGGGGGAGCTGGTGGAGGCGCTGCCTGACACCGGCGTCGCAGTGCTCAACGCGGACGACGAGCTCGTCGCCGGCATGGCCGACCGCACGGACGCGCGCGTGGTCACCTTCTCCGAATCCGGCAACACGGCCGCAGACTACTACGCTACGGGCGTCGAGCTCGACGCGGTTGCTCGCGCGTCCTTTACTATGCACACCCCGAACGGGCAGCCGCAGCGCGTCACGCTTGGCGTGTTCGGCGCGCACCAGGTGGGCAACGCGCTCGCCGCGGCGGCCGTGGGCACGGAGCTGGGCATGGACGCAGCCACCGTGGCCGAGGCGCTTTCAGCGGCGAGTTCGGTGTCCGTCAACCGCATGGACGTCAACACGCGCGCCGACGGCGTGACCGTGATCAACGACGCCTACAACGCCAACCCCGAATCCATGCGCGCGGCCATCGCTGCGCTGGGCTATACCGCCGCTGCCCGTCCGGGCGTGCGCTCGGTGGCCGTGCTCGGCGAGATGAGCGAGCTTGGCGCGGGCGCCACGCAGGAGCATGCGCTGCTCGCGGACGAGTTGGCGCGCTACCGGGTGACGCACCTTGTGGCCGTCGGCAAGTCCGACGCGATGGCAGCGCTGACTCAGCGTGCCGGGGACAGAGGCATCCACACCACCGCCGTCACCGACACCGACGAAGCCGCGCAGGCCGTGCGCGAGCTGTTGTCGTCCGCGCCAGCAGGGGAGGAGAATTGGCGCGAGCGCGACGACCGGGATGTTGTGCTGGTCAAGGCTTCCAACGCTGCCCGGCTATGGGTGGTGGCGGAGGCGCTCCTGCAAGGGCATACGCTTAGGTAGACACTCGACGTAGAGAAATAGCAAGGTACAACTTCCATGGTTCAAGTTATCTGCGCCGGAATCATCAGCTTTTTGGTTTCGATATTCCTCACCCCTGCGCTCATCCGGTACTTCAACCGGCGGGCCATGGGCCAGGAGATCCGCGAGGATGGTCCGGCGTCCCACGCCCGCAAACGCGGCACCCCGACGATGGGCGGCATCGCTATCCTCGTCGGCATCACCATGGGCTACCTCGGCGGCAGCCTCGTCGCCCTGGTCACAGGCCACGCAGCGTTCACAGCCACCGGTCTGATCGTGCTGTTTCTCACCCTGTCCCTGGGCCTGGTCGGCTTCGCGGACGACGGCATCAAGCTGTTCATGTCGCGCAACCTGGGCCTAAATAAGACCGCGAAGCTGGTGGCGCAGCTGGCCATCTCGCTCATCTTCGGCTGGCTCATCCTGCGCTTCCCGGACGAGAACGGGCTGACCCCGGGCTCGCAGTTTTTAAGCTTCGTGCGCGATATTGAAACGATCGATCTGACCTTCGGCGGCGGGACGATCGGCACGATCTTCTTCCTCATTTTCATCTACATTCTGCTGGCCGCGTGGTCGAACGCGGTGAACCTCACCGACGGCCTGGACGGGCTCGCCTCCGGCACCACCGCGCTGGTGATGGCGGCGTACGTGGGCATCACCTTCTGGCAGTTCCGCAATTCGTGCGAGTCCGTGGCGGCCGCCGGCTGCTACAGCGTCCGCGACCCGCTGGATTTGGCCATCTTGGCGTCCGCAGGCTTCGGCGCCTGCGTGGGTTTTCTCTGGTGGAATGCCGCCCCAGCGAAAATCTTCATGGGCGATACCGGCTCGCTCGCGCTTGGCGGCCTGGTCGCTGGCCTGTCCGTGGGCTCGCGCACGGAGCTGCTGATGATCATCATCGGTGCGCTGTTCGTGCTCGAGGCGCTCTCGGTGGTCATTCAGGTGGCGTCGTTTAAGTCCACCGGCAAGCGCGTGTTCCGCATGGCGCCGTTCCACCACCACTTTGAAAGCGGCGGCTGGCACGAAACCACCGTCGTGGTGCGGTTCTGGATCATCTCCGCCATGGCCTTCATGCTCGGCCTGGCTGTGTTTTACGGCGAGTGGCTGAACGGGGCGAACCTGTGACGCAGCCGATTCTGCCGGACTACAGCCTGGTCGCTGGCGCCGGGGTGTCTGGCCTTGGGGCGGCGCAGCTTCTCGAGCACGCCGGCGCCCGCTTCACCGTCGTGGACGACAGTGATGCCGGCCGCGCCCGCGCCGCGGCTGCCGGCTACGACGCCTGCACCGGCGATGAAGCGCGCGCTCGCTTCCATGAGGTCGGGCTTGTGGTCACCTCGCCCGGGTGGCGGCCGGATACGCCCTTGCTTGTCGACGCCGCATCCGCCGGCATCGACGTCATCGGCGACGTCGAACTGTGCTTCCGGCTGGACCGCGCCGGAGTCTTCGGCAAGCCCCGCACATGGCTGGTGGTCACCGGCACCAACGGCAAAACCACCACAACCGGCATGCTCGCGCAGATGATGACTGAGGCCGGCAAGGACACCGGCCTGCGAGCCGGCGCCTGCGGCAACATCGGCGTCGCGGTGGGGGAGGCGATGCTCGCGCCCGAGCGCCTGGATGTGCTGGTGGCGGAGCTTTCCAGCTTCCAATTGCACTGGTCCTCCCAGCTCGTGCCGGATGCGGGCGTGCTGCTGAACTTAGCGGACGACCACATCGACTGGCACGGCAGTTTCGCCGAGTACGCCGCGGCGAAGGCGAAGGTGCTCAAGGCGCCTGTGGCGGTGGCGGGCGTCGACGACACCGAGGTGGCGCGGATCGCCGCCGACATGGGACGCACCGACATCGTCGGGTTCACGCTCGGCGTGCCGGCGGACGGTCAGGTTGGTGTGGTGGGCGGACGCATCGTCGCAAAGCTTGACGGTGCGACGGTGGATGTCGCATCGGCTGACGGCATCGAGCCCGCCGGTGCCGCTGGAGTGCTGGACGCGCTGGCCGCCACCGCGGTAGCACTGACGCAGGGGGCCACGCCCGAGCACGTCCAGCGCGCGCTGGACGCATACCAGGTGGCGGGCCACCGCGGCGCGCTCGTGCACTCCGGTGGCGGGGTGGACTGGGTGGACAACTCCAAGGCCACCAACCCGCACGCGGCGGATTCGGCGCTTACCGGCGCGGGCACCGTGGTGTGGGTCGCAGGCGGGCAGCTCAAAGGCGCGTCCGTGGACGCTGTGGTCAAGGCCCACGCCGAGCAGTTCCGTGCGGTGGCGCTTCTGGGCGTGGACCGGGAGCTGATCCGCACCTCGCTTCAGCAGGTGGCGCCGGAGGTGCCCGTGTTCGTCTCCGACGCGCAGGACCCGTCGCAGGCGATGGACGAGGTCGTCGCGTGGGCGGTCGCGCAGGCGCAGCCGGGCGACACCGTGCTTTTGGCGCCCGCGGCGGCGAGCTTGGACATGTTTTCCGGCATGTCTGCGCGTGGCGACGCATTCGCGGCCGCTGCAATGCGACACTGGAACCCGCACAACAAGTAAGCTCAACTAAAGGTTGAGGTTTTCCTCCGCGGTTCCAATCGAAAGGGCAGCATGACGGTTCAACGCGCACCCCGGCAACGCGCACCACGGCCGGACGCCCCATCGAAGCTCAGCGCAGGGGTCAGGCGCATTCAGGAGGCGCTCGACTCCCGGCCGTTGATCGACTACACCATGATCCGCAGCATCGTGATCTTCCTCGCCGGCCTCGGCGTGGTCATGGTGATGAGCTCCTCTATGGCGACCTCGTTCGCCGCCAGTGCCAGCGTGTGGTCTTTGGCCGTGCGCCAGTTTGTGATGGTCATCCTCGGCATGATCGCTTTCTGGACGGCGCTGAAGACCCCGCCCGAGCGGCTGCGGAGCCTGAGCAATTGGCTGATGGTCATCGCTGTCCTGCTGCTCATCGCCGTGCTCACGCCGCTGGGCACCGGCCGTGCCGAGGTGGGCTCGCAGTCCTGGCTGGTCGCCGGCCCGCTGCGACTGCAGCCGTCCGAGTTCGCCCGCGTGGCCATCGCCATGTGGGGCGCGAAGATCCTGTCCAACAAGGACCCCCGCCGCCTGTTCGTCCCGGACAACGGGTTTGCCGCGTTTATCTCTGTTTCCCTGCTCTGCGTGCTGCTGATTGCCATGCAGGGCGATATGGGCATGGCGCTGTCTTTCGCCGTCGTGGTGGCGTTCATCCTGCTGTTTGCGGGTGTGTCCTTGAAGGCCGTCGGCGTGGTGGCCGCCTCGGGCATTGTGGCGCTGGTGGTGATCTTCCTCTCCGGTAGCTTCCGCTCCGACCGCTTCCACGTCTACTTCGACGCGCTGCACGGCCACTTCGACGACACCCGGGGTGTCGCGTTCCAGTCCCACCAGGGCTTCCTCTCTCTGGCGGACGGCCACATCTTCGGCGTCGGCCTGGGCCAGTCCCGCGCGAAGTGGTTCTACTTGCCAGAGGCGCGCAACGACTTCATCTTCGCCGTCATCGGCGAGGAGCTCGGCCTGTGGGGCGGCGCCCTGGTGATCGCGTTGTTCGCGCTACTCGGGTTCTTCGGCATGCGCACAGCGCTGCGTGCCCAGACGCAGTACCAGACGCTCATGGCCGCCTCGCTGACCGCGGCGGTGGTCTCCCAGGCATTCATCAACATGGGCTACGTCGTGGGCCTTCTGCCGGTCACCGGCATCCAGCTGCCCATGCTGTCCGCCGGCGGGTCCTCGGCTGTGTTCACCCTCGGCGCGATGGGTGTGTTGGCGTCCGTGGCGCGCCACGAGCCGGACGCGATCTCGTCCATGCAGAACTACGGTCGCCCCGTGTTCGACCGCATCTTCTTCATCGCCGAGCCTCGCGCGCTCAAACAGCGCCGCCAGGCGCCAACCGCCGCGCCGCGCCGCGAGCGCTACGGCACGCCGGTGACCCAGCCGGTCGCCGCGGCCTACCATAGGCCCCCGCACCGCCGGACCCCGCGCCGTTAGGAGAGCCATGACTTCCCAGAACTTCAGCGTCGTCATCGCAGGCGGCGGCACCGCGGGCCATATCGAGCCCGCCCTCGCAGTCGCCGAGGTGCTTCGCGACGCCTACGGGGCCAACGTTGTCGCCCTCGGCACCGAACGCGGCCTTGAAACCATCATCGTGCCGGCCCGCGGATTCGAGCTCTCCCTGATCGACCCAGTGCCGATCCCGCGCAAAAAGCCGTGGAAGCTCGCCTCCGTGCCGTTCAAGCTGGCGCGCAGTGTGCGCCAAGCCAAGCAGGCGATGAAGCGCTGCGGTGCCGCCGCCGTCTTCGGCACCGGCGGCTACGTTTCCGGCCCGGCGTACCTGGCCGCCAAACAACTCGGACTGCCGTTTTTCGTGCTGGAAACCAACGCGCTGGCCGGCATGGCCAACAAGTTGGGCGTCAAGATTGGCGGCACCGGGTTCAACGCGGTGCCGAATTCAGGCATGGACGGCGAGGTCGTCGGCGTGCCGGTGCGCCCCGGCGTGGGCGTGGACCCGGACGGCGCGAAGCGCGAGCGGGGCCTGCGCACGTGGAACCTTCAGGAGGACCGCCCGACCATTCTGGTCACTGGCGGCTCCCAAGGCGCGGTGAGCATCAACGCTGCACTGGCAGACGCCGTCGAGCGGCTCACCGGCGCGGGGTTTCAGATCCTGCACGCCTACGGCCGCAAAAACGACGCGCCCGCAACCCACGACCACTACACGGCCGTGCCCTACATCGACGACATGGAGGCCGCCTACGCCGTCGCCGATGTGGTCGTGTGCCGCTCCGGCGCAATGACGGTCGCGGAAAACTCCGCTGCCGGCATCCCCGCCATTTACATCCCCCTGCCACACGGCAACGGCGAGCAGGGGCTCAACTCCGCCCACCTTGTCGACGCCGGGGCGGCCCTGCGTATCGACGATGCGGCGCTGAGCGGCGACGTGCTCGTCGATAAGCTGCTGCCCCTGGTTGAACCAGAGGCACGCGCGACGATGCGCGCGGCGCTTAAGGATTCGGGCGCTGGCAGTGTTGCCGAGGACCTTGCCGCGCGCATCGCAGCGGCTGCTGGAAAGGACACAAAATGACAGATCTCTCCCGCGTCCACCTCATCGGCATCGGCGGGTCCGGGATGTCCGGCGTGGCGCACATCCTGTTAGACCGCGGCGCCACCGTGACCGGTTCCGACGCCAAGGACTCCCGCCCGGTGCGCGCGCTGAAAGCCAAGGGCGCCAAGGTCGCGCTCGGCCACGCAGAGGCCAACCTGGAGCTGTCCGGCGAGTTGCCCACCGCGGTGGTGACCAGCTTCGCCGCCATCCCGCAGGACAACCCGGAGCTGGTGCGCGCCAAACGTGAAGGCATTCCTCTGCTGCGCCGCTCCGACCTGCTCGCGGAGTTGATGGAGGGATCGACCCAGCTGCTCCTCGCGGGCACGCACGGCAAGACGTCCACGACTTCGATGGCGGTGGTGGCGCTGCAGGCGGCGGGGGAGGACCCCTCGTTTGCCATCGGCGGTCAGCTCAACCGGGCCGGCACCAACGCGCACCACGGCCACGGCGACGTGTTCGTGGCGGAGGCCGACGAGTCCGACGCCTCGCTGCTGCGCTACTCGCCGGACGTCGCGGTGATCACCAACATCGAACCGGACCACTTGGATTTCTACGGCACCCGCGAGAAGTATTTCCAGGTTTTCGATGACTTCGCGGACATCGCCAAGCACGTGGTTGTCTGCCTCGACGACGACAACGCAGCCTCCTGCGGCGAACGCGCCCTGGAGCGCGGTCTGACGGTTACCGGATACGGCACCGCGGAGGCAGCCGCGCGCCACCCGAAGATCCCGGCAGACGCCGTGGTCACCAACGAGCGCCAAGAGGGCGAGCACACCGTGGTCGAGGCGCAGCTTCGCACCGACCGCATCTCCGGCGACGTGATGTACACGCTGGCGATTCCGGGCCGCCACATGGTGCTCAACTCCGCCGCCGCCCTGCTTGCCGGCGCGCTCGTGGGCGCCAACCCGGAGAAGCTCGCCCAAGGGCTGAGCGAGTTCACAGGCGTGCGCCGCCGTTTCGAGTTCAAAGGCGAGGTGGGCGGAACCCGCGTCTACGACGACTACGCCCACCACCCGACGGAAGTCGACGCCGTGCTCACGGCTGCGCGCGACAAGGTTGAGGCCGAGGGGAGTGACGCCCGCGTGGTGGTCTGCTTCCAGCCCCACCTGTACTCGCGCACCCAGGAATTCGCCGAAGAGTTCGCCGATGCACTTTCGCTGAGCGACGAATGCGTGCTTCTGGACATTTTCGCCGCCCGTGAAACGCCGGTGGAGGGCGTGAACTCCCGGATCATCGCCGAGAAGATGACCGTGCCGGTGCATCTGGAGCCGGACTTCTCGGCGGCGCCCGCGACCGTGGCGTCGCTAGTAAAACCCGGCGACCTGGTGCTGACCATGGGTGCGGGCAGCGTGACCATGCTTGCGGACGAGATCCTCGCCGCCCTGCAGGAGGCATAGGATGTCGCGCCGCGCCATCGCGATTGTCGCCGGCTGCGTCGCACTTGTGCTCGCGGTTGTGGCGGCGCTGCCGTTTACCCCGGCCATGCCCGTCGACGACGTCAACGTCGAGGGGGCGGTGAACCTGCCCGCCGAGGAGGTGACGTCGCTTTCCGGCGTTGAGACGGGCACCCCGATGGGGCGGGTGGATGTGCGCAGGGCCGCCCAGGACGTGGCCACCAACCCGTGGGTGGACTCGGTGACGGTGAAGCGCAACTGGCCCAACGCGGTGGATGTCACGGTGGTGGAGCACACCCCAGTGGCCTGGATCGACCAGGGTGGCGAGCCGCACTTGATCAACAGCGAGGGCAAGGATTTCGTCGTTGCTCAGCCGCCGGTGGGGGCAGTGCAGCTCGTCGATATCGGCGAAGAGCAGCTGCCCAAGGCGGTGGAGGTCGCCTCCGCGATCACGGATGTGGCCCGCCCACAGGTCCGCGAACTGACCCGCGACGGGGACCACAGTTTCGTGCTCAAGCTCGACGGCGACAGGACAGTCACGTGGGGTGCGTCCGAAGACAACCGGAACAAGGCGCTTGCGCTTGAGACGGTGCTGCAGTTGGACGGAAAAACATTCAACATTTCCAACCCGGAACTGGTCACTTCGCGCTAAAACCGCAGGTCACAACCCTAAAGTACAGGTTTAGGGTTGTGACACGCCGACCCAGAAAACAAAAAACCGCGCACTTTCGCACAAGATGGGAAGCAACTTCAAAAACCAACTTGTGAAAGGCGAGACCACCACTATGACCTCTCCCGCCAACTACCTCGCCATGATCCGCGTCGTCGGTGTCGGCGGCGGCGGCGTCAACGCCGTCAACCGCATGATCGAGGAAGGCCTCAAGGGCGTTGAGTTCGTTGCCATCAACACGGACTCCCAGGCACTGCTGTTCACCGATGCCGACACGAAGCTCGACATCGGGCGCGAGGCCACCCGCGGCCTCGGCGCGGGCGCGAACCCTGAGGTAGGCCGCACTTCTGCCGAGGACCACAAGCAAGAGATCGAGGAGTCCCTGAAGGGCTCCGACATGGTCTTCGTCACCGCCGGCGAGGGTGGCGGCACTGGCACCGGCGCCGCCCCGGTGGTCGCCGGCATTGCCAAGAAGATGGGCGCGCTGACCATCGGCGTGGTCACCCGCCCGTTCACCTTCGAAGGCAAGCGCCGCACCCGTCAGGCGCTCGAGGGCATCGAGAACCTCAAGGAAGTCTGCGACACCGTCATCGTCATCCCGAACGACCGCCTGCTGCAGCTGGGCGACGCCGAGCTTTCCATGATGGAGGCTTTCCGTGCGGCGGATGAGGTGCTCTACAACGGTGTTCAGGGCATCACCAACCTCATCACCATCCCGGGCATGATCAACGTCGACTTCGCGGACGTGCGCTCCGTCATGGCCGACGCCGGCTCCGCGCTGATGGGCGTCGGTTCCGCCCGCGGCGACAACCGCGTGATGACGGCTACCGAGCAGGCCATCAACTCCCCGCTGCTGGAAACCACCATGGAGGGCGCCAAGGGCGTGCTCATCTCCGTCGCCGGCGGCTCCGACCTGGGCCTGATGGAGGTCAACAACGCAGCCTCCATCGTGGAGGAAAAGGCCGACGAGGACGCCAACATCATCTTCGGCACCATTATCGACGACAACCTGGGCGACGAGGTCCGCGTGACCATCATCGCCACCGGTTTCGACGAGAAGGCCAACGCCCGCACGGCTGAACCGGTGGAACAGGAAGCGCCGCAGCCGGAGCAGACCTCCACCAAGGTCGTCGAGGCTGAGCCGGCCAAGAAGGAGGAGTACCAGCCGCGCCACCGCTACGAGCCGTCCACCCGCAGCGGCCTGTTCACCGAGCGCGACCGCGAGCCCCGCGAGCCTCGCGAGCCTCGCGATGACGGCTTTGACGGCGGTTTCGACGACGTCGATGTGCCGGACTTCATGCGCTAGTTAAGCTGGCAGACATGCCAGATCTTTCCACTCGCCCCGTCCGCATGGTGTTCACTACCCGTGCGGGCGGGGTTTCTGCTGCCCCCTACGACTCGTTCAACCTCGGCGCCCACGTCGGCGACGACACCGCCGACGTCGCCGCCAACCGCGCCCGGCTCGCTGAAGTGCTCGGCCTGCCCGAGGAGCGCTTCGTGTGGATGGAGCAGCTGCACACCAACACCGTCACACTTGTCGACGGACCTTCGGCCGCCCCCGTGGAAGCCACCGACGCCCTTGTCACCAGGCAAAAGGACCTGGCGCTGTGCGTGCTTGTGGCGGATTGCACTCCGGTTTTGCTGTCCGACCACACCGCCGGCGTCATCGGCGCGGCGCACGCCGGGCGCATGGGCGCGCGCAACGGGATCGCGAAAAACACCGTCGAGGCGATGGTGGAACTCGGCGCCGAGCCCTCGCGCATCCAAGTACTGCTGGGGCCGGCCGCAGCCGGAGAGTCGTACGAGGTCCCGGAGGGGATGGCTTTAGACGTCGAGAAGCATTTGCCCGGCTCCCGCACCCGCACAAAGAAGGGCACACCAGGCATCGACGTGCGCGCCGGGCTGGTGCGCCAGCTGCTCAGCCTGGGCGTGACCCACATCGACGCGGACCCGCGCGACACCATCACCGACAAGGATTTCTTCTCCCACCGGCGAGAAGGTGTAACCGGGCGGCAGGCTGGCGTAATTTGGATGCCTAATGTCTGATCTCGCAAAAAACCTCGACACTGTCCGCCAACAGATCCGCGACGCGGAGCGTGCCGCCGGCCGCGAAGAAGGCAGCGTGGCGATTCTGCCGGTGACGAAGTTCCACCCGGTAGAGCGCATCGAAGAGCTCGCCTCGCTCGGCATAGCGCTGGTGGGGGAGAACCGCGAGCAGGAGGCCCGCGACAAGGCAGCCGAACTTGAAGGCCGCTGCGGCATCGCCATGATCGGCCAGATTCAATCCAAGAAGGCCAACTCGGTGGCGCGCTGGGCCTCCGAAGTGCACTCGCTGGATTCGCTGAAGTTGGCCCACGGGCTCGAGCGAGGCATGGCGCTCGCGCTCGAGCGCGGCGACCGCACAGGCGAGATCCTGCCGTGCATGGTGCAGCTGTCTTACGACGGCGACTCTGCCCGCGGCGGCGCACACCTCGACGACGTGCCCGCAATCGTGGAAGCGGTGGAGGAATCCGAGCACCTTGAAATGGCCGGTTTCATGGTCGTGCCGCCGCTGGATTCGCAGCCGCGCGAGGTGTTTGCTCAGGCGCGCTCGTTGACAGACGACTACGCCGCCAAGCTCAACCGAAACTTGAGACTTTCCGCAGGTATGAGCGGTGATTTCGCCGACGCTATCGCTTGCGGATCCGATATCGTGCGTGTCGGAACAGCGCTGCTCGGGCCCCGGCCCGTAGTCTGAAATCCACCGCGAATCACCCCCATAAAAGGAGCCGCCCGCATGTCCTTCTTCGACAGTGCTAAAGACTTTTTCGGCCTCGGCCCCGTGGAAAACGCCGAGGACGACGCGTACTACGATGACCCGCAGTACAACTCAAACTCCGCCGGTTCTACCGCGTATGACCGCACCCCGCGCGCTGAGCGTCCGTCCCGCATGGACCGCCCCACCCCCCGCGATTACGGCCGCGACGCTGTCCGCCCGAGCTACCGCTCCACTCCGCATATCGTGACCGCAGCGCCGCGCAACTACAACGACGCCAAGGAGATCGGCGAGCCGTTCCGCGACGGCGACGCTGTGGTCATGGACCTGACCGACCTGGACACCGCCGACGCGAAGCGCATTGTGGACTTCGCCGCTGGCCTGTGCTTCGCGCTGCGCGGTAGCATGCACAACCTCTCCCGCGGCGTTGAGACGCGCAAGCGGATGTTCGCCATCGTGCCGGAGAACGCAAACCTGGAGAAAGACGACCTCAAGCGTGCTGCTGGCTTGCGCTAACCGGTAGGGTGGTTCGGCGTGGCACTTTTCGGAGCAATCATCTACGCCCTTGTGGGGCTGTACTCGCTTTTGGTTATCGTGCGCATCATCATCGAGATGGTGCAGGCGTTTTCCAAGCAGTTCGACCCGCCGCACTGGTTCATCATGGTGGCCGAGCCCATCTTCCGGATGACGGACCCGCCAGTGAATGCGCTGCGCAAACTTATCCCGCCGCTAAAGCTCGGCGGTAGTGGGGTGGGCCTGGATGTGAGTGTCATTGTCCTGTTTTTCATCCTCATGCTTATTCAAATGCTCGTCGGCGCCGTGCTGATTAATCCGGCACTGCGGTAGCTTTACTTGAGCTTTAACCCGGCTTTACAGCTAGGCTGGGCTACACTCGTCGAGCGAAACCGTTACAATTCAGCAAATAATGCTTCGCGCTAGCGAGTACTCACACGATTATCGAAGGGAACGCAAATGCCGCTGACACCAGCTGACGTGCACAATGTCGCTTTCAGCAAGCCGCCGATTGGCAAGCGAGGCTACAACGAGGACGAGGTCGACCAGTTCCTCGACCTCGTCGAGGACACGCTTGCACAGCTGCAGGATGAGAACGACGAGCTGCGTTCCCGTCTTGAGGAAGGCGGCACGGACGCAGTTGCTGCAGCGCCGGTGAAGCGTTCCGATGATTCCGCGAAGGTCGACGAGGCTGCCATCCGTCGCGAGGTGGAGCAGAAGGTCCGCGCTGACTTCGAGGCGCAGCTGCGTTCCGCGAAGCAGGCGCAGGAGAAGGCTGAAGCTGAGGCCCGCTCCGCCAAGGACGAGGCCGCCAAGGTCCGCAAGCAGGCTGAGGAGGCCACGAAGGCTCCGAAGCAGGCGACCGCTCCGGCCGCTGCCGTGTCCCAGCCGGCCCGCGGTGATGTCTCCGCTGACACCCACGTGCAGGCGGCGAAGGTGCTCGGCCTCGCGCAGGAGATGGCGGACCGCCTGACCAGTGACGCGCAGGCGGAGGCTTCCTCCATGCTGGCCGATGCTCGCGCAGCTGCAGAGCGCGAGATCGCCGAGGCCGAGTCCAAGTCCAAGAAGCAGCTCGAGGACGCGCAGACTCGTTCCCGCACCCAGCTGCAGGATGCGGAGACCCGCTCCAAGCAGCTGGTCGCCGAAGCGGAGAAGAAGGCTGAGGAGACCACCAACGAGGCACAGTCCCGTGCTGAGGCGCAGATCCGTCAGGCTGAGGAGCAGGCGAACAAGCTCAAGGCTGACGCCGAGCGCAAGCACACCGAGATCATGAACACGGTGAAGCAGCAGCAGACCGCGCTGGAGAACCGCATCGCGGAGCTGCGCACCTTCGAGCGCGAGTACCGCACGCGCCTGAAGACGCTGCTGGAGTCCCAGCTGGAAGAGCTGGAGTCGCGCTCCAGCACCGCGCCGAACGAGAAGTAGTTCCTGGCTCTTCACAAACGCCCAGCATCCCTGTAGGATGCTGGGCGTTACTCGTAACACGCAACGATCCGGCCATCACCGGGGAGCGTATCCGGAAGAACGGCTTGTGCTTAATAGACCCGGACGTCACACACGGAAGACGTAACTTCCTTCACCGCAATGAAGTGGGGGCGCTTCGCGCCCCAAGCAGGGTGGTACCGCGCAGCAATGCGTCCCTGCACGGCTGAAGGAGTGATGTCATGGTTGGCAACGTTTACCCCAAAGTGGACATGACTGGCGGCAGCGACCGCTTCCCGGAGATGGAACGCGTCGTCCTCGATTATTGGAACGCCGACGGCACGTTCAAGGCTTCCCTGGAGCAGCGCGAGGGCTGCGAGGAGTACGTGTTCAACGACGGTCCGCCGTTCGCCAACGGCATGCCGCACTACGGCCACCTCCTCACCGGCTATGTCAAGGACATCGTGCCGCGTTTCCGCACAATGTACGGTTACCACGTGCCGCGCGTGTTCGGCTGGGATTGCCACGGCCTGCCCGCAGAGCTTGAGGCGGAAAAGCAGCTCGGCATCACCGATAAGGCCCAGATCGAGGACATGGGTCTGGAGAAGTTCAACGAGTACTGCGCCAAGTCCGTCATGCACTACGCAGGCGAGTGGGAGGACTACGTCACCCGCCAAGCCCGCTGGGTGGATTTCGAAAACGGCTACAAGACCATGGACCCGGAGTACATGGAGTCCGTCATGTGGGCGTTCAAGGAGCTCTACGACAAGGGCTTGATCTACCAGGGCTTCCGCGTTCTGCCGTACTCGTGGGCCGAGCACACTCCGCTGTCGAACCAGGAGACCCGCCTGGACGATTCCTACCGCGACCGCCAGGACCCCACCGTCACCGTCACCATGCCGTTCACCGGTGGGCGCGCAGGCTACGCGGCGGAAAAGACGTGGGCCGAGCACCCTGAGCTTCACGACGCCGCAGCCATCGCCTGGACCACGACCCCGTGGACCCTGCCGTCCAACCTGGCTCTGGCTGTCCACCCCGAGGTGGAGTACTCGTTGGTCAAGGTCGGTGCGGATGGGGCCGCAGGGTTCGTCGATAAGCAATTGCTTCTTGCCTCGACCCTGCTGGGCGCCTATGCGAAGGAGCTCGGTGAGTACGAGGTAGTGGCTACCTTTGAGGGCGCGCAACTGGAGGGCCTGGAGTACGAGCCAGTCTTCGACTACTTCCGCGACCACGACAACGCGTTCATGATCCTCAACGCGGACTACGTGACCACCGAAGACGGCACCGGCGTGGTGCACCAGGCACCCGCCTTCGGTGAGGACGACATGCTCACCTGCCAGGAGTACGGCATCGACCTGGCCATCCCCGTCGACGCCGACGGCAAGTTCACCTCGCTCGTGCCGGAATACGAGGGCAAGCTCGTTTTCGACGCGAACCGCGACATCATCCGCGACCTGCGCGCCAAGGGCCGCGTCGTGCGCGACCAGACCATCGTGCACTCCTACCCGCACTCCTGGCGCTCCGGCGAGCCGCTGATCTACATGGCGCTGCCGGCGTGGTTTGTGAAGGTCACCGACATCCGCGACCGGATGGTGGAGCTGAACCAGGAGATCGAGTGGATGCCGTCGCACATCCGCGATGGCCAGTTTGGCAAGTGGCTGGAAGGCGCGCGCGATTGGAACATCTCGCGCACCCGCTACTGGGGCTCGCCTGTGCCGGCGTGGGTTTCCGACAACCCGGACTACCCGCGCGTGGACGTCTACGGCTCCCTGGATGAGCTGGAGCGCGACTTCGGCACCCGCCCGAAGTCCCTGCACCGCCCGCACATCGACGAGCTGGTGCGTCCGAACCCGGATGACCCGACCGGCAGGTCCATGATGCGCCGCGTGCCGGACGTGTTGGACTGCTGGTTCGAGTCCGGCTCAATGCCGTTCGCGCAGTACCACTACCCGTTTGAGAATCGCGAGGAGTTCGACACCCGCCAACCCGCGGACTTCATTGTGGAGTACTCCGGGCAGACCCGCGGCTGGTTCTACGTGCAGCACGTGCTGTCCACCGCGCTGTTCGACCGCGTGGCCTACAAGAAGGTCGTCGCTCACGGCATCGTGTTGGGCTCGGACGGGCAGAAGATGTCCAAGTCCAAGGGCAACTACCCGAACGTGATGGAGGTCTTCGACCGCGACGGCTCCGACGCGATGCGCTGGTTCCTCATGTCCTCGCCGATCCTGCGAGGTGGCAACCTGATCGTCACCGAGCAGGGCATCCGCGAGGGCGTGCGCCAGGCGCTGCTGCCGATCTGGAACGCGTACACGTTCCTGCAGCTGTACTCGTCCTCGGACGCCCAGTGGTCTGTGGATTCGGACAACGTGCTCGACCGCTACATCCTGGCCAAGACGCACGACATGGTGGCAGCTGTGGGCGAGGCGCTCGACGACACCCGCATCGCCGACGCCTGCGACGTGGTGCGTCGCTTCGCCGACACGCTGACCAACTGGTACGTGCGCCGCTCCCGCGACCGTTTCTGGGAGGGCCAGGAGGCGCATCCCGAGGCGTTTAATACGCTCTACACGGTGCTGGAGGTCGTCTCCCGTGCGGTGGCGCCGCTTTTGCCGTACGTCTCCGAGGTCATCTGGCGCGGGCTCACCGGCGGCCGTTCGGTGCACCTGACGGACTACCCGCATGCCTCCGAGTTGCCGGCGGATGCCGAGCTGGTCGCCGCCATGGATGCGACCCGTGCGGTGTGCTCTGCGGCGTCGTCAGTGCGCAAGGCGAACAAGCTGCGCAACCGCTTGCCGCTGCCGAAGCTCACCGTCGCCCTGCCGGATTCGGCCAAGCTTGAGGCGTTCCGCTCCACCATCCGCGACGAGGTGAACGTGAAGGACGTCGCTTTGACTGACGACGTCGACGCGGCCGGATCCTTCGAAGTCGTGGTTAACGCCAAGGTGGCTGGCCCGTCGCTGGGTAGGGACGTGCAGCGTGCCATCAAGAACGTCAAGGCCGGCAACTACGAGCGCCGCGGAGACGATGTGGTGGTCGACGGCGACATCGTGCTCACCCCGGAGCTATACTCCGAGCGTCTGGTGGCGGAGAACCCGGAGAGCACCGCGCGTGTCGACGCCGACGGCACCGTTGGCCTGGTCGTCCTCGACGCCGAGGTCACCGAGGAACTCGAGGCTGAGGGCTGGGCTGCCGACGTGATCCGCGGTCTGCAGGATGCCCGCAAGCGCGAGGGCTTCGACGTTTCCGACCGCATCGCTGTGGTGCTGGCCGTGCCTGCGGAGAAGGAGGAGTGGGCCCGCACCCACGCCGACCACATCGCCGCCGAAACCCTGGCGACATCCTTCGACGTGGTCACCGAGCCGGTCGAGGGTCACGACGTCATCGATGGCGTGACCGCCACTGTTCGTAAGAACAGCTAGGTTCTTTCGGGCTGGGGTCTCACTCGTGCAGAGTGGGGCCCCTTTTTTGGCTGCTCAGCGGGGGCGTCGCACCGTCGTTCGATGATTCGCACTATGCGGCTGCATAGTTTTTCTTGTCAATATTGGGGTGGCACCAACTATGCAGCGGCATAGTTTTTTGGAGGCGTTCGTGTGGGTTGCTGACTATGCAGCTGCATAGTTTCTCGTGCCAATACTGGGGTGGCACCAACTATGCAGCGGCATAGTGAATGGGGTTTATGTTCGATCCCCGGATTCGTGAAACCGTATGTGTTGTCCACTTCAATGGACATTTTCTGCAAAACCCTTGACTCGAACACATGAGCGTTCTATAAAGGTGTCAATGTTCATGAGTAAGGGGATCAACCATGACAATTGCGGTGGACGAACGGACAGAAGATCGAACGAGTGACCTGTCGGCAGAGGTGCTCGAGGATCAGATCAAGTGCAATCAATTGTCGGCGAACCACCACCGGGCTCGGATGCTCGATGCGGTGGGGCAGTTCGACGAACAGGAGCTTGCGGAAAAGTACGGGGAGAAGTCGACGGCAACGTGGTTGCGCAGCGAGCTCAACCTCCCGCAGGCCACGGCATTCGAGTACGTGCGCGTGGCGCGAGGGCTGAGAAAGTTCAGGCTCTTGTTCGACGCATTCGAATCGGGGGTGATGCCGTATTCGACAGTCCGCTTCCTGCTCCAGTATTTGGAGGAGTGCAACGAGGAGCAATACGTCCAACTCGCGTTGAGCATGTCGTTTGCTGATCTCCAGCTTGTGCTTGCCGGGGCAAGGCCCAAAGAGGAGGACCCGACTGAGCCGTATGCCCGCGCCCGCGAGTGCGACGACGGCATGCTTGCCTTCGAGGCGCGGCTTCCGGCGTTAGCTGGCCAAAAGCTCCTGACCGCGTTAAAGGTGGCTCAGCTTGCCAGTTTCGGTCTCGAGGGTGTGGACCCAGATGATCTGCAGGATCCGGAGAAGGTGCAGAAGCTTGTCGACGACGCAGCTGCCGCCGAAGACGCCGTCCCATCAGAGCAAGACCGCGCTCCGCGAAAGCGCACGAAGATCACCATGGGCGACATCGTGCGTTCGGTGTCGCGGTACGGGCCTCCAGAAAAGCAAGACGTTTACGCGGCGTTGTTGGCCATGATCGATATGGTTCGCGCGAACCCAAAGAGTCCGCTTCGCAGTCCCGGCGTGCAGGTCAACCTCATGGTCAACCAGTTCGGTCAATGTTGGATGCCGGAAAACCGCTCAGCCTGTTCTGAGGATGTGCGCAGCTACCTTGCAAATGCGATGGTGCGTTTGCACTTGCTGGATGACACGGGACTGACGATCCGCGTCGGCCGTTCGCGGCGGTTCGCCACCGACGGCCAAGTGCAGGCACTGTTGGCGATCTGGGGGTATCAATGCGCTATGCCTGGATGTTCGCATAGGCGCTTCATAGAAATGCACCACATTAAGGAGTGGGAGCACGGAGGCATGACTGATTTAGACAATCTGATCCCGTTGTGCTCGAGCTGCCACTCTCAGGTGAGCCACGGAGTGGTCACCATCGAGCGCCAAGGGGCTGACCTGTTCTTCACGTTCAAAAACGGTGCCAGGTTCGTCTCGCGCAACAGGTCGCTGCCGAGGCGAATGGAGTACGTCACCGGGGATTCGTTCGCCGTGTGATCGGATTGGAACATGGTGCTACCGGTGGTGCACAGTGGTGGGCATGAACCGTTGGGTGCTGCACATCGACATGGATGCGTTCTACGCGTCGTGCGAGCAGCTGACCCGCCCGACGCTCAAAGAGCGCCCCGTGTTGGTGGCGGGAGTGTCCGGCCGCGGCGTGGTCGCAGGCGCCAGCTACGAGGCGCGCAAGTACGGGGCGCACTCGGCGATGCCGACGCACCGGGCCGCGCGGCTGGTGGGTTCGAAAGCAGTGCTGGTGGCGCCTCGCAGGCCGGTTTACGCGGTCGCGTCGCGCCGGGTGTTCGAGATCATCGGCAGGTACGTGGACGTGGTGGAGCAGCTGTCCATCGACGAGGCGTTCATGGAGCCGGAAGATTTGGTCGGGGCGAGCCCGGAAGACGTGGAGCAATGGGCGAACGAGCTGCGGGCGGCGATCAAGGAAGAGACAGGCCTGCCCAGTTCGATCGGCGCGGGTCCAGGAAAGCAGTACGCCAAGATCGGCTCGGGTCGGGCGAAGCCGGACGGTGTGTTTGTCATTCCGCACGACCGGCAACTAGAGATCCTCCACCCGATGCCGGTCAGCGAGTTGTGGGGCGTGGGACCTGTGACTGAGTCGAAATTACTCAGTGCCGGGATTGAAACGATCGGGGACCTAGCGAACCTCAGCGAGAAAGAGCTGGACATCGCCATCGGCGGTGCGGTGGGCAGGCAGCTGTGGTGGTTGGCGCGCGGGGTGGATGAGCGGCCGGTGGCGCCGAGGGCGGAGTCGAAGCAGATCTCCTCGGAGCACACGTACCCGCAAGACTTGACCACCCCGCCGGAGGTGGACGCGGCGTTGGAACGGGCGGCTGCAGAGTCGCACCGCAGGTTGCGCAAGGATGGGCGCGGGGCGCGAACGGTGACGGTGAAGCTGCGGATGGCGGACTTTCGCATTGAGTCGCGCTCGGCGACGTTGCCGTACGCCACCGACGACGCGGAGACGCTGCTGGCCACCGCCTTCCGGATCGTGCGCTACCCCGACGAGGTGGGCCCGATTCGGCTGGTGGGAGTGTCATACTCCGGCTTGGAGGAGACTCTGCAGGACGTGCTGTTTCCGGAGTTGGACCAAGCGATTGTGAAGCCTTCACCGGTGTCGGCAGACTACGAAACCGGCGTCAGCGACCACGAAACGCAATTCGACACGGAGGTGCACCAGGAGACCGCTCCGGAGCGCGGCGTGTGGCGCGCGACGCAGGACGTCTACCACCCGGATTACGGGCACGGCTGGGTCCAAGGTGCCGGCAAGGGGTGGGTGACGGTGCGGTTTGAAACGCGGGCGACGGGGCCGGGCAGGATCAAAAGCCTTCGCGCGGATGATCCGCAGCTCCAGCAAGCTGACCCGCTGGATTCGTTGGCATGGGAGGACTGGTTCTCACAGCAGTGAGCGCGGGTTAACACCGGTGGCCAGCGCGGTGGCCAGCGCGATGCGGGCCTGCCCGGCGCTGAGGCAGCCGGCGGGCAACGCGCCCAGGTCGCCGAGGGTGGAGCCGCCGCCGGCGCCGCCGTAGGCGAACGACACCTCGCCGTAGGGCACCGACGTTGCGACGACCACAGGTACCCCGCGGCGCAGCAGCTTTGCGACGGCGCTGCCCATGCACACCGACACATTGCCGGAGCCGAGGGCTTCTAAGACGAGCCCGTCGACAGGCCCGAGTGCGCGGATGAGGGCGTCGTCGGCGCCTGCCCACGAGCGGATGATGGGGATGTTCAACCCGGCCAGCGGCGCGGCAGGCACCGCCATGGGGCGGGGCAGGGGTGTGCCGCTGGTGAGGGTGAAGGCGTGCTCGGCGGTGGTTTGCGTCTTCATCAACCCGCGCGCCGGGAGGGTTTCGCCCGCGAAATGGACGAGGACGCCGCAGTCGCGCCGGGTGGCGGCCACCTCGATCGCGCCGCGCAGGTTGGCGGGGCCGTCGGGGTGGGCGTGGTCGGCGGAGCGCATCGCGCCGGTGAGCACAACGGGGCGGGGACCGGCGTGGACGAGGTCCAGCGCGAGGGCGGTCTCGGCCATGGAGTCGGTGCCGTGGGTGATGACAAGGGAGGCGGAGTCGTCGAGAAGCGAAGTGCGCACGGTTTCGCGCAGCAGATCGATCTCAGCCAAGTCCATGGACGAGGAGTCGAGGCTGGCCACGTCGATGGCGCGCACCTGGCGCGTGGTGCCGCAGCGGGCAACGAGCTCGTCGCCGGTGAGCGTGGGCACGAGCGCGCCACGGTCGTTTGTGGTGGAGGCGATCGTGCCGCCGGTTGAGATGACTAACACGTTCATGCACACAGAGTGCCAGAAAGTTGCGGGTGTGCAGTAACGTGAAGCAAGAGATTTACGCTACGCAAGGAGAACACGTGAAAGCACCGAAACTTGTCGCAGCCGCAGCTGTCGCTAGCCTCGCACTGAGCTTGACGGCCTGCTCCGAGGATTCGGACACGACCGAAACCACCGCCTCGTCCCAGGCGGCCTCCTCCGAGGCCGCGCCGGTGGCCGAAATGCCGACGGCGGAAGAGCTCAACGCTGTGCTGCAGCGCGCTGCTGACCCGAACCTGCCCATCGCCGAGCGTGCGAACACCGTGCAGGGGGGCGAAACCACGCCGGAGCTGTTCGACCTGATGACGCAATCGCAGCAGGAATCCGGCGCGAACTTCCAGGTGGTCGACCCGGTGCTGCCGGGCTACACGGCCAACTCGGTGCTGGCCACCGTGAACTTCACCCGCCCGAACGCGGAGTCCCAGCTGGCGGAGGACGTGGAGTTCATTAACGAAGGCGGCCAGTGGAAGATCTCCCAGAGCTGGGCCTGCTTCCTGGTCAGCAACACCCTCGCCCCGGAGCAGGTGCCGGACATGTGCAAGACCGGTGCGCCGGCTGCCCCCGAGGCGCCGGCAGAAGCGCCGGCAGAAGCGCCGGCAGAGCAGGCGCCGGCCCTCTAAACGCCAAACTCCACAGCGCGGGTGATGTCTTGGACCACCCGCGCTTTGTCGTCTCCGCCGTAGATCAGGCGGGTGGTCCAGGCGGTCTGGCCCGACACTGGCAGCGGGCGTTGAAGGTCCACCACGATCTGGCCCTCGGAGGTGGTGCGGGAGGAATCTACCTGCACGCTTTCGCCCTCGAGTTCGCCGGGGCCGTCGATAGTGAGGGTGTTGTTCTGGGGGCGCTCCTCAACTTTCGTGTCCAGCGTCAGTGTGTCGCCGTCGCGGGAGAGTAGGGTGTAGGTGGTGGTGCGCGTCATCGATGTGTCTCCCGCGACACGGCTTCCCACGGTCCAGGTCGCGCCGGGGCCGATGGGCTCGTCGGGGAAGACGACGGAGTTGTTGATCAGGGTGATCAGGGTGGGCTCGACAAGCTGGAGGCCGCGCTGCGGCGCGTCGGCGGGCGCAAGCAGTTTCAGGGTGGAGATGCGGCCGGTGTCGTCGGTACGCCAGCTCATGCGGAACCCCTCGGAAGCGGCGACGTCCTGACCGATGTCCAAGTCGGAGTGCTTGCCAGAGCCGACCACGAAGTCGATGCGGGAATCGGCGTCCTCCTCGCCGTCGCCCGGGGCGGGGGCCTCGTCGGCCGTCGCGGTCAGCGGCAGGGTGGTTTTGTTCACGCTACCGCCGGCGGGGGCGTCCGCGACCTCGGCTTCGCCAGCGGCGGCCACGTGCTGATCCACGCCGGCGGACACGGCGACGGCGGTGTCCCACTCCTCGCCCGGTGAGTAGCGCACTTCCTCCGGGTTCTCGCCGGGGTTGACCAGGGTGACCGAAGGGGCGTCGAGAGGAAATGCTGGCACCCCTGCCACCGGATCGTCCTCGGCGGAGGAGCAGGCGGTGAGCGCGAGGGTGAGGGTGGCTGCGGCGGCGATACTGCGGAGGGTGCGGAACATTCTTCTCAAGCTACCTGGCCCGCGCAGCGGAATACAGGCAGGCCGTGTGCGACCGGCTAAAGTGGTTTGGCGATGAAGCAGGACACGACAGCACAACGCACCCCCCGCTACCTCGGACTGGTGGTGGCCGTGATGCTCGCTATTGGCGCGGTGGACCAAGGCGTCAAACAGCTGATGCTGAACTGGCTGGAGCCTGGCGTGCCGCAGCCGGTGATTGGTGACTGGTTCCGCTTCTACCTGCTGTTCAACTCCGGCGCGGCGTTTTCCATGGGGGAGAACCTCACCTGGGTGTTCACCGCGATTCAACTGGCGTTCGTGCTGGGGGCGCTGTGGTTTGGACCACGCATGTCCTCGAAGTGGGAGGCGCTCGGCGTCGCGATGATCGCGGGCGGGGCACTGGGTAACTTAATCGACCGGCTGTTCCGGGACCCGGGCTTCTGGTTCGGGCACGTGGTGGACTACATCTCTGTGGGCAATTTCGCGGTGTTCAACTTGGCCGATGCGGCGATTACCGTCGGCGTGGTGGTGTATTTCATCGCGGCGCTCACGGGCGAGCTGAACGGGGGCGACGATGGGCGGTGAGTTCAGGGCTTTGCCCGTGCCCGAGGGGCTTGAGGGCATGCGGGTGGACGCGGCGATTGCCAAACTGTTCGGCGTGTCCCGCTCCGTCGCCTCCGAGATGGCGGCGGAGGGCGATGTGCTTGTCGACGGAGCTGCCGCCCAGAAATCCGACCGCGTCACCGCAGGCGCGATGCTGGAAGTCACCCTGCCCGAGCCGAAGCGCGCCCCGCAGCCAGTGACCGAGCTGGTGGAGGGCCTGGAGATCCTCTACCAGGACGCGGACGTCATCGCCGTGGACAAGCCGGTGGGCGTGGCCGCGCACCCGACGCTGGGCTGGGAGGGCCCGGACGTGGTCGGCGGGTTGCAGGCGATGGGCTTCACCTTGCCGGACGCAGGGCCCCCGGAGCGCCAGGGCATTGTGCAGCGCTTAGACGTGGGCACCTCCGGCGTGATGATCGTGGCGGCCAGCGTGCCCGCGTATTCCGTGCTCAAGCGCGCCTTCAAGGAGCGCACGGTGGACAAGACCTACCACGCGCTGGTCCAGGGCCTGCCGGACCCGATCGAGGGCACCATCGACGCGCCGATCGCGCGCCACCCGTCGGCAGGCTGGAAGTTCGCCGTGACCCAGGACGGCCGTCAGAGCGTGACGCACTACAGCGTCATCGAGGCATTCCGCCGTGCGAGCCTGCTCGACATCCATCTGGAAACCGGGCGCACCCACCAGATCCGCGTGCACATGTCGTCTGTGGGGCACCCGTGCGTGGGCGACCCCATGTACGGCTCGGACCCGAACCTGGCCAAGGGGCTGGGGCTGAAGCGTCAGTGGCTTCACGCCACCAAGCTGGGCTTTACCCACCCGCGCACCGGCGAATACATGGAGGTCGCCTCCGAATACCCGGAGGATCTGCGCGCCGCGCTGGATAAAGTGCGGAACGGCTAGATGCGCGCGCTCGCGGTGGTCCTTGCGCTGGTCGCCGGATTCTGGCTGGTGGGGGAGGCCAACCCGCCCGCCCCACCAGTGCTGCAGGGCGACCAGCTCGGCCCGGAGGACGGGGAAACCCCACAGCAGTACGCCCAGCGCGCCGCGGCAACCCTCGACCATGAGGAATCGTCCTTTGCGCTGGTGACGTTCGCTCGGCCGCTCGGTCCCGACGAGGCCGCCGCAGCACTTGCACCCGCCCCGCGCGTCAGTGCGCTTGTGGTGCCGGGGGTAGCTCCGGTGGTGGTCCCGGAGGCGTCGATAGGCAAAATGCGTATCGACGTCCTCCGGTCCGCCACCGCATCTCCAATCGCCGGAGCAGTGGTGTTTGCCCCGCGCACACAACTGGAGCAGATTAACGCCACGGAGACAGTTCTTGCTGTGGAAATGCTGCAAGCCGATGCGGTGTGGGGAGCGTTTTCTCTCTCGGCTTCCGCAACACGCGGGGGTGTATAGTTTGCGGAGTTGTACGCAGGCCCGTTTTGCACCGTTAGGCAAGGAGAGCTCTTGACTTCCTCTACCGAAAAATCAACCGGACACAAGCGTCTTAGCCGAGCAGGACTTGCGTTGGTGACAACCTCCGCGCTTTTCCTCGGCGCGTGCGGATTCGGCGGAGGCGACGACGACAACGCTGAGGGGGCTGGCCTGAACCCCGGCGATTACACCGTGGCCACCAACGAAGGCGTGTCCGACAGTGTTGTGGTCAACGGCACCATAGAGCCGATCCGTTCCGTGAACATCTCCACCTCGGTGCAGTCCGAGGTGGAGCAGGTGGCCGTCAAGGCCGGCGATCGCGTGCAGCCGCAGCAGTTCTTGGCCTCCATGAACTCCGAGCAGCTGGAGCGCCAGCTGGAGATTCAGCAGAAGCAGCAGGCCAACGCGCAGGCGGATGCCCAAGCGCAGGTGGATCAGGCCCGCGCGGCGCTTAACGCCCACCAGGAAAGCGTGAACAACGGCACTAACGAGGCCATCCGCGCCGCCCAGGCGCAGGTTAATCAGGCGCAGGCGGCGTACGACGCTGCCGTGGCCGCCAACGGCGGTGCCCGCATTGTCAACCGCGGCATCGCGGCCGTCGAGCGTGTCGCCGGCGGCATTTCCTCGGACCTCGGCATCAGGACGGCGCCTCCGGCACCACCGGCTGCGCCGAAGGCCCCGGCGGCACCGGAGGCCCCGGCCATTCCTGGCCAGCCGGGCCAGCCGGGCACGCCGGGCCAACCGGGCACGCCCGGTGAGCTGAGCCCTGAACAGCTGGCGCAGCTGACGGGGGAAAGCGCTGCTGGTGGTGCTGGCGCTGGCGGTGCTGGTGGCGGCGCTGCCGTGGGCCCGGGCATGAGCGTCGAAGAAGCAAGCGCGGCGCTGCAGGACGCGAAGGCGGCCCTGGCTGCGGCGCAGTCCGCGGCCGCGCAGGAGGGCAACCAGCTGCAGGCGCAGTTGGATTCCGCGATTCGACAGGCCGAAACTGCCCAGCTCGGCGACGGTGACGGCACCCTGGAATACCAGGTGCGCGAATCCACCATTTACGCCCCGATGGCGGGACTGGTCACTAGCGTGGACGTGCGCGAAGGTGACATCCCGCAGGGCAAGCTTTTGACCATCGCGGACGATTCCCGCCTGGTCATCCGCACCGACGTGCGCGAATCGGACGTGCCCAATATCAAGGAAGGCGACCGGGTGGAGTTCACCACCGCCGCGACTGGCAAGAAGACGTTTAAGGGCCGCGTCACCCGTATCGCGCCGGCCTCTGATTCCGTTGCCAGCGGCAACCAGAACCCGATGCAAGGTATGCCGCAGCAGGGCAACAACAAGTCCAACGAGGTGACGTTCCCGGTGGAGATCGAGGTCACCGGCGACAAGGAAGGCCTGCTGCTCGGCGGTTCCGCCCGCGCGGAAATCATCACCGCCGAGGCGAAGGACGCGCTGAACGTACCGCTAGACGCCGTCTACGGCGAGGACAGCGACAAGAAGGTGCTCGTGCTCGCCACGGACGGCGATGATGCGACGTCGGGCACCGTCGAGGAGCGTTCTGTGAAAACCGGCGCATCCAACGACGTGGACGTCGCAGTCACCAGCGGCGAGCTGAAGCCGGGCGACATCGTGATCAACTGGCCGGAGGAGTACCAAGACCGAGTCGGTGAGAACGTGGAGATCACGGACCCGAACTTCAACCCGGACCAGGTGCGCGAGGCGCGGGAGAAGAAAGAGCGCACCACGGCCACGGTGACGGTCACCAGCACCCGTCGTGCGGCCGAGGGGCAGCAGTAGATGACGCAAGCTTCGAAGCACAATGGCATGGCCGATTCCGGCTTGCTCATCGACATGCGCAATGTGGTCAAAACCTACAACGAGGGCGAACCCAGCGAGCTGACGGTTCTACACGGAGTGGACTTCTACGCCGACCAGGGCGAGTTCGTCTCCATCGTCGGTCCGTCCGGCTGCGGCAAGTCCACATTGATGAACTTGATTGGCATGCTGGACCGGCCGACAGAGGGGGCCTACGCCTTCAACGGCGAGCCGGTCTATGCCAAAGAGGACAAAGAACTCGCGTCCTACCGCAGCAAGAACATCGGCTTCATTTTCCAGAATTTCAACCTGATCGGCCGCATGGATGCGCTGCAGAACGTGGCCATGCCCATGATGTACGCGGGCGTGGAGCGCAAGGAGCGTGACGAGCGCGCCGCCGAACTGCTGGACCGCATGGGCATGGGCGATCGCCTGCACCACAACCCGAACGAGCTCTCCGGCGGCCAGAAGCAGCGCGTGGCAATCGCGCGCAGCCTGGCCAACGACCCGAATTTGCTGCTCGCGGACGAGCCCACCGGCGCGCTGGACTCCAAGACCGGCCGCATGGTGATGGACCTGTTCCACGAGCTGAACCAGGAGCTGGGCAAGGCCATCGTGTTTATTACCCACAACCCGGAGCTCGCCGAAGAGACCGGGCGCGTGGTGGAAATGATGGACGGCCGCATTGCTGGCGTGCGTGCACCGGGAGGAGCGAGCTAAATGAACATCCGCGAATCCATGCGGCTGGCCGTGTCCAGCCTCAACACCAACAAGCTGCGCTCGCTGCTGACGCTGTTGGGCATCATCATCGGCATCATGGCCGTGATCATCATCATGACGCTCGGCCGCGCCCTGGAAAACGACGTTATGGGCGGCCTCGAGGACGCCGGCACCACCACCTACCCGGTCATGGTGCACGAACGCCCGGAGGAGGGCGAGGGCGGTGACGACCCGTTCGCGGGCTTTGGCATGGCCGGGCCGACCGAAGAGCGCGACGGTATGAGCCTTGAAGAACTCGATAATTTGAGTGACGCTTTCGGTGACCGGATCCAAGGCGTCGACATCGACATCTCCGGTCAGGGCGAGGCCACCACGGGCGATGACTCTGTCTCCGTCGGCATCAACCCCGCACTTACCGGCTCTCTCGACATGCGCAGCTTGAATGTGCAGTACGGCCGCGGCATCACGCAGGACATGCTCGACGGCCGCCGCCCTGTTGCGGTGGTTTCCCCGGAGCTTGTGGAGGCGCTTTTCGACGGCGATTCCGCCGCCGCCCTCGGCTCCCGCTTCGACGTGGACGTGGACGGCACCACCAGCGTGTTCACCATCGTCGGCGTGCTGGAACGGGCGGACAAGGCCCCGGCGTTCGGCCCGTCCGCCGCCGCCGAGATTTTCATTCCCGCCACGGCGTCGGACCGGGTTGGGCTGGACGCGAGCTGGACAGCGTCGTTTAGCGTGCGTTCCGCGGCCGATGAAGACGCAGAGATGTTCCGTGGGGACCTGCAGTCCTACCTTGACCGCCAGTACGCGGGCAACGAGAACTACGAGGCTGAAGTCTTCGATATTTCCGCAGGACTGGAAGGTCTCACCACGATCTTCCGCACCCTGTCCACGGTGCTGTCCGCCATTGGCGGCATCTCGCTGCTTGTCGGCGGTATCGGCGTGATGAACATCATGCTGATCACGGTGACCGAGCGCACCCGCGAGATCGGCGTGCGCAAGGCGCTCGGAGCGACGCAGAACGATATCCGCGTGCAGTTCATCGTCGAGGCGATGCTGGTGTGCCTCATCGGCGGCATCATCGGTGTGATCCTCGGCGGCGCGATCGGCATGATCGCCAGCTCCGCGGTGCTGGACATGACATGGCCGCCGATCAGTGCCGTGATCTTCGCATTGCTGTTCTCGCTTGCCACAGGTGTGTTCTTCGGCGCGTACCCCGCCTCGAAGGCAGCAAAGATGCAGCCTATCGAGGCGCTGCGGTACGAATAACCGCACCGGTTTTCGAGGGGATTCGCGCCTGTCGGCGTGCCGTCTAAGATGACCCGCATGGCCAAAAAATCCTCCTTCGTGCATCTGCATAACCACACCGAGTTCTCCATGTTGGACGGCATGGCGAAGGTGGACATGCTCGCCGACGAAGTTGTGCGCCAGGGCATGCCTGCGGTGGGTATGACCGACCACGGCAACATGTTCGGTTCGAACGCGTTCTACCGCCGTATGGTGGATGCCGGGGTCAAGCCGATCATCGGCATCGAGGCGTACATGGCCCCGGAGTCCCGTTTCAACAAAAAGCGCGTGCTTTGGGGCACCCCGGATCAAAAGCGTGACGACGTTTCCGCTTCCGGCGCGTACTTGCACCAGACGATGTTGGCGGAAAACGCGACGGGTCTGCGTAACCTGTTCAAGCTGTCGTCGCTGGCGTCCTACGAGGGCCAGCTAGGCAAGTGGCCGCGCATGGACGCGGAGCTGATCGCCGAGCATGCGGACGGCATCATCGCCACTACGGGCTGCCCGTCGGGTGATGTGCAGACGCGCCTGCGCCTCGGCCAATACGACGCGGCGCTCGAGGCGGCTGCGATGTGGCAGGACATCTACGGCAAGGACAACTATTTCCTGGAGTTGATGGACCACGGCCTGCACATCGAGCGTCGTGTTCGCGAGGACCTGCTGCGCATCGGTGAAACGCTCGACCTGCCGCCGCTGGTGACCAACGACTGCCACTATGTGCTCGAGTCCCAGGCGCCGGCGCACGAGGCGATGCTGTGCGTGCAGACGGGCAAGACGCTGCTTGATCCGGACCGCTTTAAGTTCGACGGCTCCGGCTACTACATCAAAACCGCAGAGCAGATGCGTGAACTGTGGGATTCCACGGTGCCGGACGGCTGCGACAACACACTGTGGATCGCGGAGCGCGTGGGCGACTACGGCGAGCTGTGGGAGGAGCACCCGCACGACCGCATGCCGATCGCGGACGTGCCCGAAGGCCACACCCCGACGACCTGGCTGCGCGAAGAGGTATTGCGCGGTCTAAAGGAGCGTTTCGATGGTGGAGAGGTGCCGGAGGAATACCTGACGCGCGCGAGCTACGAGATCGATGTCATCGACATGAAGGGCTACCCGTCCTACTTCCTTATCGTGGCGGAGCTGATCAAGCACGCCCGTGAGATTGGCATCCGCGTCGGACCGGGCCGCGGTTCTGCGGCGGGCGCCCTGGTCGCGTACGCGCTGACGATCACCAACATTGACCCGATGGAACACGGCCTGCTCTTCGAGCGATTCTTGAACCCGGAGCGCCCGTCCGCGCCGGATATCGATATCGACTTCGATGACCGCCGCCGCGGAGAAATGATCACCTACGCCGCAGAGCGCTGGGGCGAAGACAAGATCGCCCAGGTGATCACCTTCGGCACGGTGAAGACCAAGCAGGCGATTAAGGACTCGGCCAAGGTGAACTTCGGCCAGCCCGGCTTTCAGATGGCGGACCGCATCAACGGCGCACTGCCGCCGGCGGTCATGGCGAAGGACATTCCGCTATCCGGTATCACAGACCCGGAGCATGAACGCTACAACGAGGCTGCGGAGGTCCGCTCGCTGATTGAGACGGATCCGGACGTGGCCAAGATCTATGAGACGGCCCGTGGCCTAGAAGGCGTGGTCAGGCAGGCAGGCGTGCACGCGTGTGCCGTGATTATGGCGTCGGTGCCTCTGATGGACCACATTCCGATGTGGAAACGTCCGGCGGACGGTGCGATCATCACCGGCTGGGACTATCCGGCGTGCGAGGCCATCGGCCTACTGAAGATGGATTTTCTGGGGCTGCGCAACCTCACGGTGTTGGGCGACGCGCTGGAGAACGTGAAGAAAAACCGCGGCGAAACCATCGACCTTGAGGCACTCGACACCGACAACCAGGCGGTCTACGAGCTGCTCTCGCGCGGCGACACACTAGGCGTGTTTCAGCTGGACTCGGGCGGCATGCAGGAGCTGCTCAAGCGCATGAAACCGACCGGATTTAACGATATTGTCGCCTCGCTGGCGCTGTACCGCCCGGGTCCGATGGGTGTGAACGCCCACTGGGATTACGCCGACCGTAAGAACGGGCGCAAGCCGATTACGCCGATCCACCCGGAGCTGGAAGAACCGCTCAAGGAGATCCTGGATGAGACCTACGGCCTGATCGTCTACCAAGAGCAGATCATGAACATCTCGCAGAAAGTGGCGAACTACACGGCGGGCCAAGCAGACGGCTTCCGCAAGGCCATGGGTAAGAAAAAGCCGGAGGTGCTGGCGAAGCAGTACGAGACGTTTTCCGCCGGCATGTTTTCCAACGGCTACTCCAAGGAGGCCGTGGATGCGCTGTGGGGCACGATCGAGCCGTTCGCCTCGTATGCGTTTAACAAGTCCCACGCCGCGGGCTACGCGCTGGTGTCCTACTGGACGGCGTACATGAAGGCGAACTACGCCGCCGAGTACATGGCGGCACTGCTGACCTCTGTGGGCGACAAGAAAGATAAGTCCGCGATCTACCTGTCGGACTGCCGCCACCTGGGCATTAGCGTGCTGCAACCGGACATCAACGAGTCCGAAGAAAACTTCATGGCTGTTGGCGAAGACATCCGCTACGGGCTTGCCGCTGTGCGAAATGTAGGCGTGGAAGTGGTGGAGTCCATCAAGAAAACCAGGAAGGAAAAGGGCTCCTTCACCAGCTTCTCGGACTACCTGGACAAGATCGAGCTGGCGGCCTGCAACAAGCGAATCACAGAATCGCTGATTAAAGCCGGGGCATTCGACTCGCTGGAGCACCCGCGCAAGGGGCTCATGCTCATCCAGGAAGACGCCGTCGATTCCGTTCTTGCCACAAAGAAGGCGGCGGACAAGGGGCAGTTCGACCTCTTCGCCGGTTTCGGCGGGGAAGATGGCGCCGACAACTCCGCGTTCACCATCGAGGTGCCTGACGACGAATGGGACCGCAAACACAAGCTCGCACTGGAACGTGAGATGCTCGGCCTGTACGTCTCCGGCCACCCGCTCGACGGCTTCGAGGAGGCCATCGACGCGCAGACGGATACCCAGCTGACCACCATCCTCTCCGGCGAAATGCGCAACGGGGCAGAAGTGACCATCGGCGGGCTGATCTCCACCGTGGACCGCCGTTTTTCCAAGAAGGACGGCTCTCCGTGGGCGATCGTGACCATCGAGGACCACCACGGCGCACAGGTGGATGTGCTGCTGTTTAACAAGGTGTACGCACTGGTCGCGCCTCAGATCGTGGAGGACAACATCATTCTGGTCAAGGCGCATGTTTCCATCCGCGACGATCGTATGAGCCTGTTCGGCGACGACGTGAAGGTGCCGGAGCTCGGCCCCGGCAACGGTGCCGGGCTGCCGCTGCGGTTGACCATGCGCACCGATCAGTGCACAGCGGAGAACATCGCCAAGCTTAAAGGCGTGCTGGTGAACAACGCTGGCGATTCCGATGTCTACCTGAATCTGGTCAACGGAGAACACAGCCAGCTGATGATTCTGGGTGACCACCTGCGCGTGAACCGCTCAGCTAGCTTGATGGGTGACCTCAAGGCGACACTCGGCGCCGGGATCTTGGGCTAGCGCTCGGCCCCAAACCAAACGGAAAGCCCCGTCCGGTCACACCGGACGGGGCTTGGCGTATACGCAGCAGGCCTTACTTCTTGTTAGCCATCTTCTTGATGCTCTCCTTCAGCCCTGGGACAGCGCCCACGACAACCATGAGGGAGCTGATCGCCGCTGCGAGTGCAGTGACCCAGAGCGAGATCTTGCCGATGATATCGAGCGCCTGCTCCTCGTAGGAGGACGGCTGCAGCCATGCCGGCGGGGTGTAGGTCGCCGTCGGAGTGACGGTCGCGACGTTGCTGCCCGTCGGCTTCTCATTGCCGGTGGTGGACGGAGTGGTGGTAGCCGGGGTGGTGGTGCCAGTGGTCGCCGGAGTGGTAGTACCGGTCGGCTCGACCACTACCGGACCCTCCTTTGTGGGGGCTGGCTCGTTGGTCTTGGTGGACGCCGTGGTGGTCGGGGCGGAATCCTGCGTTGCCGTGGTGGTCGGCTCCGCAGAGGCGGACGTGGTCGTCGTCGAAGTATCAGCTTCGGCGGCGGCTGCGGCACCCGCAAGGGAGCCAGCTGCAATTGCGGTGGCCGCGAAGGACACGGCTACGAAACGGGACTTCATTGATTGACCTTCCTCAGGCGAAAGAGAGCGGGTGGGTTAGAAGGGAAGGTTTGGGAGCTGGAAGTTAGGCAGCTCAACCTTCGGGGTGTGCAGGTGCGGCAGACCCAGGCCGAACTGAGCGTTGACCATGTCGACGATCTTGTTCGCGCCACGCGGGTCGGAGAACACGATCAGAGCGGTGGTCAGCACAGCACCGAGCGTTCCGGAGAAGACGCCCACCAAGGTGCCCTGGGAGGAGCCGGAGGACTTGTTGGTTTTGCCCTGGTTGGTTTTGCCCTGGTCGGCCGGCTGGTCGGACTCGCCCTCCTGCTGGTTGGTCTCGCCCTCCTGCTGGTTGGTCTCGCCCTCCTGCTGGTTGGTCTCACCCTCCGGCTGGCCTGCCGGCTGGTCAGATGCCGTCTGGTTGGTCTCAGCCTCCTGAGCCATCGCCGGGACGGTGGCCAGGGACAGGGCAGTTGCAGCAGCCACGGCTGCGGTGGAAATACGCTTCATTGTTTTCTTATTCTCCTCGTAAAAGATCCAAAACTGTCGATGTAGGCGCTGTGCCTTACATGACACCCCGATGAACCTAGCAGGTTTATGGTTAAAAATGTAGTGAAGCGGTGGCGTTTATTTCATGGACAACAGTTGTCCGCCGCCATCGAGTTACTTGGCAAACACCGAGTTCACAACGTTGCCGAGTGCGCCCAGAGCGCCGATCGCCAGCGCCACAGCAGCAAGTGCGATCGCAATCACACCGCCGTGAGAAAGGGTGCTGCCGGCAGCGTTCTGGCCCGGCTGCGCGGGCTCGGTAGGCTTGGCGGGTGCCTCGATGAGCGAGTCCACCTTAAACACGGTGGTGGTGCCGGAGACCTCGTTGCCCACGATCAGCAGGTTCTCGCCGTTCGGGGAGTCCTTCTCCGACACGAACGTGAGGCCCTCAGCTCCCAAGTCGCCAACCTTCTCTAGCCCGGCCTTTACGGCGTCGTCGCTCTCGTCGGCAAGTTCTTCCATATTGATGGAGAAGTCGCGGTTGTTGATGTAGGCGGTGTAGGTCGGCTTCGCCGGATCGGTGATGTCGTAGACCATCACGCCGCCGAGTCGCTCGAAGCCGATGAACGCGTAAGTGCGGCCGTTGATCTCGCCGACGGTGACACCCTCGGGCTCCGGCCCCTTGTCGTCGGAGCGGGACTCGAACTCGTTTTCCGTGTGGTTGGTGTTGAAGTGCTCCGGCAGAAGCTTCGCGGTGAGCGCCTCGAACTCGGCGCCGGAGTCGAACACGCGCTTGCCGTCGGCGGTGAAGATAGAGAAGCTGCGGCCGCCGTAGGTGTAAAGGTCCTCGTAGCAGTCCTTCTCTTCGTTCAAACCGAACGCGGTGGTGATCTTCAACCGGCCCGCGTTTTCGTCGGCCTGGAATTCCTCGATTTCGCCGGCGGTCATGCCCGCGTAGCCCTCGCAGATCGGGGCCGCCTTCTTGCCGCCCAGCTTCTTGATGCGCTTCTCCTCGGAGTAGGCATCCCAGTCGCGCGCGTCGCCCTCGTTGGCCGTGACCAGGTAGGTCGTGCCGTCGACCTCGTAGGCGGCGATGGAATCCGGCTGCAGAATGCCCTTGACCGGTGCGGTGCGGAGGTCGATCTTGTCGTCCTTGTCGGAGATGTCCATTGGCACCTCGCGGCGGTCGGTGTAGCCCAGTGGCCACACGTCCTCGACGGTGGCGGTGGCGATGTCCACCACGGCGACGGCGTTGTTTTCCTGCAGCGTCACGTACGCCTTGCCGCCTGAAACTGCGATGTATTCCGGCTCGAGGTTCTGTGCCTCGGTGGTGGAGGCGCCCACCTGGCCGTAGATGTGCACGCCCTTGTCCGCCAAGGTGCCCTCGAACGCAGTGAAGTCAGCGGTGCGCACATCGGCCTGGGTCGCGGCCTTTAGAGCATCAGGCAGCTTTACGACGGCTACGCTGCCCTCCGGATCAACCGAGTAATCCTCAGCGGGCTCGCCTTCGTTAGCCACCAGTGCGTAATCGCCCTCCGGGGTGATGGTCACCATGTCCGGCAGGGCACCGACACCCACGCGGCCGAGCACGGTGCCGGGCGTGTCAGCGCCGGCGTCGAAGAAGATCAGTTCACCGGCATCGGTTTTGTTCTCTGGCTCGACGGTGGCCACCGCGAGGCCGTCGGCACGCACAGCGACGGAGTTGATGGTGGTGTTCTCTCCGCCGGAAACCTCGCCGACCTTGGTGGGTGTGGAGGGGTCAGCCGCGTCGAGGACGTCGATCTTGCCGGAGAGCGCGTTGACGGTGAGGATGCGCTTGGAATCGGCGTGGAAGGCGACAATCTCGGCGGCGGAATCGTCAAAGGCGCCTGCGCCGTAGGAACCCAGCACCGAGATGTCGGCGGTAGCACCGTCGGCAAGATCCTTCACCGGCTCAGCAACGACGGCGGCGGTTGCCGGGGAGACAAGGCCGAGGGTGAGGGCGGTGGCGCACCCGGCGGCGAGGCCGGTGCGGGAGATGCGATTTCCGGACATAGGTGAACCTTTCAAGAGGCTGTAAAAACGAACTGAAAATGAGTACGTGCTCTTGTGTACAGCCTGAAGGTGGGCGCGAAGTTACGGTGAGGTGAAGGGGGAGTAAACAAGACGGGCAGTTGTAGACTCGCTAACCATGCGCACAGCCACACCGAACACGTCCGACTCCGACTTCGAGGAAGTCCGCGCAGCCGACATCCGGTTCGCGCAAGGCCGGATCTCATCGGTGATTTCTCCGACTCCACTGCAGTACTGCCCGCGGCTGTCGGAGCAGTACGGCGTGGATGTCTACCTCAAACGCGAGGACCTGCAGGACGTGCGCTCCTACAAGATCCGCGGTGCCTACTACGGCATCTCCCGGCTGAGCGAAGACGCCCGCGCCGCCGGTGTCGTGGCGGCATCCGCCGGCAACCACGCCCAAGGCGTGGCCTACGCCTGCCGCGCGATGGGCATCCAGGGAAGGATCTTCGTGCCCAAGCCCACCCCGAAGCAGAAGCGCGACCGCATCCGCGTCCACGGCGGCGACGCCATCGAACTTGTGGTCACGGGCAACACGTTCGACGAGGCCGCGCAGGCCGCCCGCGCGGACGCCGCGGCACGCGGTGCGACGGTGATCGAGCCGTTCGACTCCCGCGACACCGTGGTCGGCCAGGGCACCGTCGCCGCCGAAATCGTGGCGCAGCTGGCCAGCCTGGGCAAAGAGCTGGACACCGTGCTGGTGCCGGTGGGCGGCGGCGGGCTTATCTCCGGCGTGCTGTCCTACCTGGCCGACATGTCTCCGGCGACGAAGGTGGTTGGGGTGGAGCCGAAAGGTGCGGCATCGTTAGACGCGGCGCACGATGCGGGCGGACCCGTCACCCTGGAGGCCATCGACCCGTTCGTGGACGGCGCGGCGGTAAAGCGCATCGGCGACATCCCGTGGCAGGTTTTCAACGCCCACCGCGACGCCACCGAGCTCTACGCCGCGGACGAAGGCGCGGTGTGCACCGAGATGCTCGGGCTGTACCAAAACGAGGGCATCATCGCCGAGCCCGCCGGCGCGCTGTCCGTGGCGGGCCTGGGGCTGACGGAACTTTCGCCCGGTTCGACCGTGGTGTGCATCATCTCCGGCGGCAACAACGACGTGCTGCGCTACGCCGAGGTGATGGAGCGCTCCCTGGTGCACCGCGGCCTGCGCCACTACTTTTTGGTCAACTTCCCGCAGGAGGCAGGCCAACTGCGCCACTTCCTCAACGACATCCTCGGCGAGGAAGACGACATCGTGCTGTTCGAGTACCTGAAAAAGAACAACCGCGAAACAGGCGCAGCCCTCGTGGGCATCGAGCTTGCACGCGCCGAGGACCTTGCTCCGCTGCTGGGGCGGATGGATGAGTCGGCGATCGACTGCCGCCGCCTGGAGCCGGGCACGCCCGAGTACGACTACATCGTGGCGGGGTAAACCGATGGAGCAGTCGTACGTACGCCCCGCAGATGAGCTGGTCACCCACGAGTTCGAAGCCAAACGCTCCCGGTTCATCGGCTGGATCGCCCGCGCAACCACAGAGGAAGAGGCGCGCGAGGTTATCAACGCCGCCCGCGAAGAATACCCGGACGCGCGCCACCACTGCTCCGCGTTCATTGTGCACCAGGACGCAGCGCAGCCCATCGAGCGCTCATCCGACGACGGCGAGCCCTCCGGCACAGCCGGCAAACCCATGTTGGAGGTGCTCAAAGGCTCCGGCATGCAGGACGTGGTGGCGGTTGCGATCCGCTACTTCGGCGGCATCAAGCTCGGCACCGGCGGGTTGGTCAGCGCATACACCGAGTCCGTGGCCGACACGCTCGAGCACGTCACCCGCGTCACCCGCGAAGTGCGCGAGCTGGGCACCGTGGACTTCGCGCACGCCGAAGCTGGGCGCATTGAGTCGGAGCTGCGCACCGCAGGCATCGACATCGTGGATGTGGAGTACGGACGCGCCGCCACCTACACCCTGGCGTTCACACCGGGGGAGCGCGAGCGTGTGGACGCCCTGTTGGCCGCCACCACTCACGGCGGCGCCGAGATGAAAGAGGCCGGTTACCGCTGGGTCGAACGCGGCGCGTAAGGCGCTACACTTAGACCTCATGACCATGCAGCCGCGCCCCAATGACCCGATCGCACAGCGCAAGGCCGCCGTGCGCCAGTACTCCCGCAACGCCGTCCTGTGGGCCGGCGGCGGCGTTGCCGGAGGCATCGCCTTCGGCCTGATTTTCGGTTCCTGGACCATCTTGTTCCTCGGCCTGGTCGTTGCTGTTGCAGGCGGGTTTACCAACTGGAACAAGGTCCAGCGAATCGTCAACCACAAGGACCAGTACTAGCTTGACCCAGCCAACCATGGCAGCGGTGCGCATCGACGCCTGGCTGTGGGCCGTGCGCATATTCAAAACCCGCAGCCAAGCCGCGGACGCGGTGCGCGCCGGGCACGTGAAAATCGACGGCAAGGCCGTCAAACCCGCCCAGCAGGTCGTCCCCGGCGAGACGGTGCGCGTGTGGAAGGACCACCACGAATACATCCTCGAGGTGGCGGCGACCGTGAGCAAGCGCGTCGGCGCACCGGTTGCCCGGTCGTGCTACGTCGACCACTCGCCGCCGCTCCCGCCGCGCGAGCTATTCGCAGCACCGCCGGTGCGCGACCGCGGCACAGGCAGGCCGACGAAGAAACAGCGACGCGAGATCGACCGGCTGATGGGCCGGCGCAACTGAACTACTCGCCGCGCAAAAGCCGCAAACGGTTAGTCAGCCGCTTACGCCGTACCTGCGGTCGGTTGCCGGCGTCCCAGGTGCGCTCGATGTGCTCGGTGCCGTAGCGGTTGAGCAGCAAATCGTCCACGATGCGCACTTGGCCCGGCACGAAGGGGTAGGACAGCGAGTTCGAGATCGCCTCGATGTCCGCTGGGTTGGTCAGCTCCGCAACCTCGGAGACGTGCTCCATGCCGTGGGCGCGCAAAAGCTCCGTGCAGAAGCGGTAGTCGCCCGCGCGCGACAGCGGGAACTGGTTGCCCAGCAGTACGGTAAGGATGCCCGGCAGGGTCTCCGGGGAGATTTCCGCGTCCACATCGGTGTTGACCTTGTCTGCCGGGTCCTCCGGGTTTGCCAGCGACGCGATCTGGTCGAACTGCTGGTCCGCAAGCTCTATCAGGCCGGCCGCCAGGGTGAACGCCCGGTCCACCTGTGGGTCCAGGTTCTCGGTGGCGCGCTTGTACCGAATGTCGTGCTCGAACTCGGCCCAGGCGTGCTGCAGCACGGTGCGGATCTGCACCTCAAAGACCTGCCCGACGTACTCTTCCAGGCCTTCGGATTGCTCCTGCACCCGCACGATCATGTGGTGCGAGCCGTAACCGAAGCCGCCGGCCACGCGCGTTTCTTCGGCCTTGTCCACGCTGCGCAAAACCTCGAACTGGTCCGCGAGGAGGCGCTGGACTGCCGGGATCTCGGTGGAGTGCAGCACCGTGATGCGCGCGCCGATGATGTCTTTGATGTCGTGCCACGGGTCGGGGTAGACCATCTCGCCGTCGTCGCGCGTCTTGCGGGCCTTTTCCTTCAGCGAGGTCCAGGACTTCACGCGCGCGTCCACGCGGTCGAAGTTGACGCCGGCGTCGCGCATGAGTTCGTGCAGCGCGTGCCGAAACGCCGTCGCGATGTCGTCGTGTTCGCGCATCCAGGCAAAGTAGGTTGACCCGAGGCGGGCGATGGTGTCGTCCATCGCCTTGTTCCTGGGTTTCGCCGGCTTCGCGGGATGCTTTGCTGTGCTCATAACGGCGGGATAGCTTACATGGACAACAGCGCCGCAGGTAGTTCGGCGCACAGCTGCGACATTTCCACAGTGCCGGAATATTTCTGCCCGGTGAGCTGGTCGGTCCAGGTGCCTTCGGGAAGGGTGAGGGTGGTGCCGCGCCAGCCTCCGGCGCGCTCCAAGCTGAGTGGCGTGCGGGTTGCTACGGCGATGACCTGCGGTTCGTCGTGAAGTGTGCGAGCCATGCTCACTACGTGCTCGCGCGCGGGGCCTGCGGCGAAGATCGCGCGGTAACCGCCGTCGAGGAAGAGCTGTGGGCGCTCGCGGCGCAAGGTGAGGGCGGCGCGCACAACGCGTTGCTTATCGACGTCCTCCGGAGCCCCCTCACCAGCACAAAGCGCCTGATAGTCGACGAAGCGGCGGTTGTCCGGGTCCACCAGCGAGAAGTCCAAAAACTCGGTGCCCTGGTAGGTGTCGGGGATGCCTGGGCCGACCAGCTGTAGCAGTTTGCGGCCGAGGGAGACAGCCACGCCGCCGCGGTCGAGGTCGCGGGCGAAGTCCGCGACGAGGCGCGTAGCGGGGCCATGCGTGAGGTGCGCAATCCACTCGGTCACTTGTGCCTCGTAGTCATGGTCGTTGTCGTACCAGCTCGTCAGCGTGTCCGCCTCACGCACAGCTTTGACCGCGTACGACTGCAGGCGCTGGGTGAATGCTTCGTCCGCGCGGCCGTCACGCGGCCACGCGCCCAGCACGTTGTGCAACAGAAACAGGCCAGTGGCGGTGTCAGGCGGCGGGGTGAGCGCGAACACGTCGTCGACGAGCTGGCTGAATTCGCCTGGCACCTCAGAGATCTCGATCATGCGGGCGCGGGTGTCTTCGCTGCGTTTCGTGTCGTGCGTGGTCAGCGTTGTCATGGTGCGCGGCCATAACCTGCTGCGCTCGTCCTGCAGGAGGTGGAATTCAGCCTGGCTGACGCCGAATCGCCCGGGTGCGCTGCCGACTTCCTGCAGTGCTACCAGACGGCACGCGCGGTAGAACAGGGTGTCCTCCACCCCTTTGGCCATCACCGCTCCGCAGACCTGGGCGAAGCGGTGGGCCGCCTCGCCGTGCGCGGCCAAGGCAGCCGCAACAAGGTCGAGCGCCGCCGCGTCAAACCCGATTGGGCTCTGGGCCAAGTCCGCAATCAGCGTCGCGGTCACTCTCGATAGCGAACGGTAGTCAGCGCGGTAGACGGGCATGCCGGCAACCAGTTCCACAAGCACCTCGGTGAGCGCCGTGTCGCTGACCTGGGAGCCTGCGGAAGAGAGGCTGTCGTGGCGCACCGCGCGGGCGAGCCTGCGGATCTCCGCAGCGAGCTCGTCTTCCGCAACGCGCGCTTTGAGCATCCACTCGGCCTTTTCCACAGCGTGCGCGTCCCAAGTGGTGCCGCTGAAGCGCAACGCCACCGCACCCAGCGCGGTGGCGGCGTCGGTGTTGACAAACACGCCGTCGAATTCGCGCAGCGCGTCGTAGCCGGTGGTGCCGTGGATGTCCAAGTGCGGGTCCAGCGGCTCGTCCGCCGCGAGGATCTTCTCCACGATCAGCCAGGCGTCCTGTCCGATCAGCTCGCGCAGCCGGGTGAGGTAGCCGAACGGGTCGGTCAGGCCGTCGGGGTGGTCGACGCGGACGCCATCGATAAGCCCCTCGCCAACAAGTTCCCGCAGGCAGGAGTGGGTGGCGTTGAAGACGTCTTCGTCCTCCTGACGCACGCCGGCGAGGCCGTTGATGGAGAAGAAGCGGCGGTAGGAGATGATGCCGTCGCGCCAGTACGTCAGCCGGTAGTGCTGGCGCTCGTGCACGGCGGCCGGGTCGTCGTCGAGTCCCGCGTAGCTGCCGGGGGCGAGCGGGAAGACGTGGTCGTAGTAGGTAAGCACGTCCTCGCCATCGAGGTGTTCGAGCTTCAGCGCGTCCGTGTCGCCGGGTGCGCCAAGGACCGGCAGCGCGATTTTGCCGCCCGCGCCGTTGTCCTCGGCCCAGTCGATGTCGAAGAAGTGCGCGTAGTTCGAATCCTGCCCGTGCTTGAGTACGTCCCACCACCACCGGTTGCGCCGCGGCACTTCCACGCCGAGGTGGTTAGGCACGATATCCACCACCAGCCCCAACCCGGCGTCGTGCGCCACACGGGCAAGCCTGCGCAGCCCGTCAATGCCGCCGAGTTCCGGGTTGACCACGGTCGGGTCGATCACGTCGTAGTTGTGGTTGGACTCCGGCGCGGCGGCGAAGATCGGGGAGAGGTAGAGGTGCGAGACCCCGAGATCGGACAGATAGGGCACAAGCTCGGCGGCCTGGGCGAAGCCGAACTCGCGGCCGTGAGGGTCCGCATGCGGGCCGCGCAGTTGCAGGCGGTACGTGGAGGTGATGGGGCGCTTCACGCCCCACACCCTAGCTGGATTTTGCGTGGCGCAGCAGGGGAAACCCCACGGAATAGGCCAGCACATTCGCGCCGGGCAAGTGCTGCGCCACCTCGTCGGCGTCCGCGTCGAAAACGAATAGCTCGCGCCAGTCGCGGGTGGCGTAGACCAGCCCGGTCTCCGGCCGCAGAACGGCCTCGAAGTGGCGGTGCAGCAAGGTAAAGGGGCGTGGGTGGGAAAGCCACCAGGCGGCGGGGGAGTCGTGTCCGTCCACCTCGAAGCCTCGCGGCAACTCGTCGCAGTCCAGCGCGACGCTGGGGCAACGTACTAAGAACTCCACGCCGTCGTCGCGCTGCGCGCGGGATATCAGCTGTTCTGCTGAGACGTTCCACAGCTGATGGGCGCTCACACCCGCGGCGCCGACCTCTTGGTGGGTAAGGCCGGTGGAGTCAGGCGAGTCGAAGACGCACATCAAGCCAGGCGAGAGGCTGATAAAAGCGGTGGAGGTGCTAAAACCGGCGGCGATGCGCGCGCGAGTTGCCGCGCCGTCCACGTGCGCAAGCCGCAACGTGATCGCCGTGGCGGGAACAGGTGCGTGTTGGAGAAGCTGCATGGCTAATTAGACGCAGCCGCACCCGCCCCGGTTCCCTAGAGGCCGAAGATTTTTCTAAAACGGCGGCTGCTCGTTTAGCCCCAGCGCCTCAAGCAGCTGGTCGGCCTGCCAGATCTGGATGTCCTGGCCTTTGTCCTTCAGCTCGCGAGCGCGTTTTTCCTTCGAGGTCATCGTGGCCCATTCGCCCACCACCAGCACGGTGGTCTTCTTTGTCACGTTCTTGCCCACCTGCGCGCCCTGCTCGGCGATCTTTTGCCACAGCTCACCCTTGTCGTGCGGCTCAAACTCGCCGGTCAGCGTGACGTGTTCGCCGTACAGTGGCGCGTTCGGGTCCGCCTCGGGGTCCGGCTCCGGCACGGTGTCCGGGGTGGCCACGGACTGCCAAGGGCGCTGGGGACCTTTATTGTGCTGCGCCCGCTTGGCAGGGCCCGCTTGATTCGAGCCCTGCGGTGCCGCCGATGCCGCAACCGCGGCAGCCACTCCGCCCTGGGCCGCCTTTTCCGCCTGCATCGCGCGGCCCGCGCCGGAGCGGTCGCGCAGCACCGGGGTCACGCGGGCGGCGTCGATGGAGCCGAGCGTGAAACCGGAGTCGTGCACGAAGCTCATCAGGCTGCCGGTGTGACCGGCCTGGCGCGCCAGGCCCACCATCACGCCCGCGCAGGCCGCGGCGTCCTCGCAGGCGTCGTGGTGGTTGTCCAGCGTGATGCCGAAGTGCTCCGCCAGGGTGGGCAGGCGGTGGTTGGCCACGTCCAGCTTGGTGGCACGCGCCTGGGCGAGGGTGCAGGCGAACAGCATCTGGGGCACCTCGACGTCGGATGCCTGGCAGGCGTCGCGCAGCGCGGAGGCGTCGAACTGGGCGTTGTGCGCCACCAGAGGCAGATCGCCGACGAACTCGGCCATCTTCGGGATGCAGTCGCACACATCCGGCGCGTCGGCGACGTCCTGCTCGGTGATGCCGTGGATGGCCACGTTGCCCTCCTCGAACTGCGCGAGAGACGCCGGCGGCTTGCACAGCCACGAGGCGCGGTCCACCTCCTCGCCGTCAACGATCTTTACCAGGCCGATCTGGCAAATCGAGCCCCAGCGACGGTTCGCGGTCTCCACGTCGAAGCCGACGAAGGAAAAGCCAGGGATGCCGGCGCCGCCGGCCACGGTGCCGGTGGCAGGAGCGTGGCCGTGCTTTGCGTCGTCGAGAAGCTTGCAAAGCTCGGCGGGGCCCTCCTCGTCGCCGGGGGCGAACCAGACAGCCACAGTGCCGTCGCCGGCAGTGTCGATGTCCACACGCGGACGGGTCCACGCGTCGCCCGGCACGGAGGTGGTGCCTGCGATGTCGGCGATGGCCACCTCGCGGGAGTTGCTGCCGCCGCGCAACGATGCCGCGAGTGCGGTGGGAGTGAGGGTCAGTGCCTCGTTGGTCACGGTCAACGTTGCGCCGTGCGCGGTGATCATTACTGGCTGGCCTCCGAATTTCCTTCGCCTGCAGGTGGTTGGGTGCGGCGCAGCACCACGGTGGAACGCTGGCCCACGGTCACAGCCGCGCCGGGCTGGACCGGCTCGGCGTCTTCGCGCACGCCGAGCGCCTCGGTGGTGTCCACGACTACCTCCCACTCGTCGCCGAATTCGGCGTCCGGCACCGTGAAGTCGATGTCTTCGTAGTGGGCGTTGAACATCAACAGGAAGGAATCGTCCACCACGCGCTGTCCGCGCGCGTCCGGCTCGGCGATAGCTTCGCCGTCCAAGAACACCATCAGAGCACGCCCGAACGGGGTATTCCAATCGTCCTGCGTCATCAGCGTGCACTCGGGTGTCAGCCACGCGATCTCACGGCCGTGCTCCTCGTCGCCCAACGCGCCGCCGGCGAGAAAGCGGCGGCGGCGGAACACCGGGTGGTCGCGGCGCAGCTCAATCAGCCGACGGGTGAAGTCGTGCAGGTCCGACGCTTCTTCGAGCCTGGACCAGTCCATCCAGGCGATCTCGTTGTCCTGGCAGTAGACGTTGTTGTTGCCGCCCTGGGTGCGCGCGATTTCGTCGCCGTGGGCGAGCATCGGGGTGCCCTGGGACAGCAGCAGGGTGGTCAGGAAGTTGCGGCGCTGCCGCGCCCGCAGGTCCAGCACCTCCGGGTCGTCCGTCTCGCCCTCCGTACCGCAGTTCCAGGAGCGGTTGTGGCTCTCGCCGTCGCGGTTGTCCTCGCCGTTGGCCTCGTTGTGCTTGTCGTTGTAGCTGACCAGGTCGTTGAGGGTGAATCCGTCATGGGCGGTGATGAAGTTAATAGACGCGGTGGGGCGCCGGCCGTTGTGCTGGTACAGGTCCGACGAACCGGTCAGCCGCGAGGCGAACTCGCCGAGGGTGGAGTCCTCGCCGCGCCAGAAGTCGCGCATGGTGTCGCGGTACTTGCCGTTCCACTCGCTCCAGAGCGCAGGGAAATTGCCCACCTGGTAGCCGCCTTCGCCCACGTCCCACGGCTCGGCGATGAGCTTGACCTGGCTGACCACAGGGTCCTGCTGCACCAGGTCGAAGAAGGTGGCCAGGCGGTCCACGTCGGAAAACTCGCGGGCCAGGGTGGAAGCGAGGTCGAAGCGGAAACCGTCCACGTGCATGTCCGTGACCCAGTAGCGCAGCGAATCCATGATCAGCTGCAGCGAGTGCGGGTAGCGCACGTTAAACGAGTTTCCGGTGCCGGTGTAGTCCATGTAGTGGAACTTGTCGTCGTCCACCAGCCGGTAGTACGCCTCGTTATCGATCCCGCGGAAGGCGATGGTTGGGCCCATGTGGTTGCCCTCGGCGGTGTGGTTGTACACCACGTCCAGGATGACCTCGATGCCCGCCTCGTGGTACGTGCGCACCATCTGCTTGAACTCGGCCACCGCGTCACCCGGCGCGGTGGAAAAGGCGTAGTTGTTCTCCGGGGCGAAAAAGCCGAACGTGTTGTAGCCCCAGTAGTTGCGCAGACCTAGGTCCCGCAGGCGGTCGTCCTGCAAAAACTGGTGCACCGGCAACAGCTCGATGGCGGTGACGCCCAGGTCCTTGAGGTAATCCACCATCACCGGGTGCGACATGCCGGCGTAGGTTCCGCGCAGGTCCTCCGGGATGGCGGGGTGGGTCTGCGTCATGCCCTTGACGTGGCACTCGTAGATGACGGATTCGCCCTCCGGGATCTTCGGCGCACGGTCATCGCCCCAATCGAAGAACGGGTTGATCACCACGGACAGCATCGTGTGGCCCAACGAGTCCTCCTCGTTGCGGCCGGTGCCCGGCTCGTCGGCGTGCATGTCGTAGGAAAACAGTGAGGAGTGCTGGTCGAATTCGCCGTCGAAGGCGCGCGCGTACGGGTCCACCAGCAGCTTGCTCGGATCGCAGCGTTTGCCGTTGTGCGGATCCCACGGCCCGTGCACGCGGTAGCCGTAGCGCTGGCCCGGGCTCACTCCGGGCAGGTAGGCGTGCCAGACGTGGTTGTCCACTTCCTCCAGCGGGATGCGGGTCTCCGCTCCGTCGTCGTTGATAAGGCAAAGCTCCACCTTCTCCGCGACGCCGGAGAACAGTGCGAAGTTCGTGCCTGCGCCGTCGAAGGTGGAGCCCAGGGGGTAAGAAGAACCGGGCCAGACGATGGTCTCACTCATGGGGTCACAGCTTAGTGCCCCCTCAGACACTTCGCTTTAGGCCGTCGAGCAGGAAGGTCACCGCCGCGGCGTGCTCGCCTGCGCCGTCCGACTCCGCAGGCGCGCCAGTGGCCTGCGCCAGCTGCGCGGCGGATTGCTGCACCGCCGCGTCGCCCAAGGTCAGTCGCAGCAAACCTCTGGCGGCGATGCGCACATTGCTTTCCGACGCCGCTTCGCCCAGCCACGCCCTAACCGACGCCGCGAACCGGGTTTCCAACTCCTTTTGCACCTGCGAGCCGGGCTGGCTCACCGCCGCGACGACGACCTCCGCGCCGTCGCGGGTGGCAAGCAGCGCTTCGCGCAGCTTTCGGCTCAGACATGCGGGGTCCGGCAGGGGGCCGTTGATAAGCACCTGCACAAGCTCTTCCGCCATGGTGGCGATGAGTTCCTGCTTGTTGGAGATGTGCCAGTACAACGCTCCGGGCGCGACCGAAAGTGAGGTGGCTACCCGGCGCATGGACACGTCCGCGAGCCCGTACTCGGCGAGGATGGCCAACGCCGCTTCGGTGATGCGCTCACGGGTTAATAGCATTCCTCCAACATAGACGCACAAAGGTCACCTGCGGCCGAAAAGGCTCTACGCGTCCTCACAGAAAGCCTCCAGAATGCTTATATAGATGTCCAACGAGTGCAACAGTGAGTAGTTGGTACTATTTCTGAATGGATCTTCACCGCGACTGCATGTGCTGATGCCGAAAAACACAGAAAAACACAGTCGCGGGTGCCAGCCCGCACCGAATTTCCGGGCGGGTCCGACAACGAGAGGTACAGGTATACCGTGAAGTTGCAAACGAAGAAGGGCTTGGCAGTGACGACGGCGGCGCTCGCCCTCGTACTCCCGCTCACCGCGTGCGGGTCCGACGATGAAGGAACCTCCGGCGGTCTGTCCACCGCCGCCGAGGCGCCTGAGGCGTCCGCCGCGAACTCTTCCACGGAAGCCTCTGCGGAGAAGTCCGCGAAGTCTGAAAAGACCGAGAAGTCTGCAAAGTCCGAGAAGACTTCGAAGACTTCCGAGAAGGAAAAGAAAAAGGAAGACAAGTCGGACGACAAGCAGAAGTCCAACCAGGCACAGGGTGGCGAGGAGCAGCCGCCGACACTGGTCAACCCGTTTGAAAACGGCATGCCGGAAAACACCAATGAGCCGTTGGCCAACGGTGAGGAAGGCAGCGAGGACGACCGCCGGGAGTTGGAAGATACCGCCCGCGCCGTGCTCAACCCGGGATCGTTTGCGGACTGGACCCCGACCATCCTGGAGAACTCGTGCAAGGCCGTGACCGAGCCGATGCTCGAGGAGCTTGAGCGCCAGGGCATGAGCCTGGAGCAGGTCCAGGAGGCCAGCCGCCTCGCCGAGGAGCAGGGCCAGGGCATCGAGCTGCCGGAGACGGAGGTCAGCCTGGATGACGTGCGTATCGACGGCGACCGCGCGTCGGCGAGCCTGACCGCGAAGAGCGAGCACGGCGAGGAAACCTCGACCATGATCTTCCAGAAGGAAGACGGCCGCTGGAAGCTGTGCAACTAAACCGTAGATCCACACTGAGCGCCGGAGCTGGGCTCCTGGCGCTCGGTTGCGTTTTGGGCATCCTCGGCGGTGGGATGTGGGCGCTCGTGCGGCCCGCGTACATCGGCGTGGTTGAAGGCGGCGGGCTGCGCGTGGACCAGGCGGAAAGCCCCGTCAACGCCGAATTCGCAGGCTTCGGCTCGTTCGCTCTGCTGACCACCCTGGCCGGTGTTGTGGTGGCGGTGGTGGCGCTGGTTGCCGCGAAGCGCGGGAAAGTCCGTGGCTCCGTGGCCTGGCTGATCTGGGCCGGAATCGTCAGCGCGGTAGCCGCCGTGGCGCTCTACATCTTCGGCGGCTGGTTCGTGGGACTTATGCACCCCCTGCCGGCGCCCGAGGCGCTTACGGACGGCGACACGTTGACCATGGTGCCGCCCGTGCGACCAGGTGTCGCCTGGGCAGCGGGCCCGTTCGCGGCGGTGCTGGTGTACTGGACCGCCAACCTTTTGGCCTACACCAGGCAAGAGCGCTAGTTAGCGCCTCTGCCGGGCCAATCCACCACTGACTGGCCAGCCGTCTGCTGGCTGACGTGGTCGATGGCCGCCAAGCACGCCGCCATCGCAGAGATGACAAATTCGCTGACCTGCTCGGGTGCGGCGCCCTCAGCCACGAGCATGGTGGACTCGGCGTGCATGTGGGCGGTGCCGTCGAATTCGTGCAGGTAAGCGGCCGTGGCGCACGTGCGCTCGTTGACGTCGTTGCACACCAGCCACAGCGGCAAGAACGCGTCGAGGGCGTCGCGGCCGGTGTCCCACATGCCTGTCACCCGGGCGTAGCGCGGTCCCGGTTTGCCTTCGATAGTCAGCGCAAACGGCACGCTGTTGACACCGGTGGCGATCACGTCGTCCTCGCCGACCCCGTAGCGGAATTCCAGCTGCTCCAACGCGTCGGTGAGATCGCTCACGCCCACCGGCGCGATCTCACCTGCGGGCCCTTCCACTTCGCGGTAGAGCTCCGGTGCGGTGGACACCTCCTGCCGCCCGCCGCGCGGCAAGTGGCGCAGCAAGGGATGCCGGCCCAGCAGCAGTTCGGTGTCCTGGGCGCGCATCAGCTGCGGCGGCAGGGGCTGGTCCAGGCCCGCGTCCAAGAATCGTTCGCGCAACCGCCGGTAAAACGCGGCCGCGTGCTCGAGCGTGTCTAACAATTCGGCGGCCAGTTGATCGTCGCTAAGCCCATGCTTGATGTGCACGCCGCGGCGCATGCGCGCGCACAGATCCCCGGACTCCATCAGACGGTAGCTCGCCCACGGGCCAACTCGGTCGTGGTTCCAGGTATTGATAAAGCGGGCGAGCGCCATCGCGTGCTCGAAGTCGGTGGGGATGCGCTCCGCAGTGTCAATGACCAGCGCCATTGGGCGCGAGTAATCCACCCACAGGGCCACGGTGAAAGCGTGTGCACCGATGACCACGCGGTCCGGGCGCACCAGCGGTTCGAAGCCGAGGCCCTCCAGCAGTGCAGCGACGCGCTCGAGCGTGACCTCGCCGGGGCGCTGAGGGCCCGCCGGTGCAGCGTGCTTTCCCATACAGCGAGCATAACGCCCACTGTGAAGGCAGCATCCATGGATTCCTACGCAGCGTCTACAATGACGGCCGAATCGACTTGGTTGCGAAGGAGGTCTTTGCGGTGTCCGCTGTCGGGAATCCGATTTTGGTGGTGGTGCTCAGCCTTGTGGCGGGGCTTCTCGTCGGCGGAGTCTGGTCCAGCTATCAACGCGGAGCACCCCGTGCATTTACCGCGGTGCTTGCGCTTTTAGCTGTCATGGCCCTGCTTTTCGCAGCCCTCGCGCTTATGGAGGTGATGTGAGATGGCATGGTCCAAACAGCCGCTGACCCGTGGGGAAGTTGAATCGCTGACCAACGTGTGGCGCGCCCGGGGCCTGATCCCGGTCCTCGTTGCGGTGGCCTCGGCCTTCGCGGCGTGGGCGTTGCTGCTGCCTGTGGTCCCCACAGCCGTGATCGACGCTGGCCAGCCAGCCTCCCTGGCAGGGCTTTCCACCGGCGTGTTCATGTTCGCCACCGTGATCACCCAAATTTTCACCCCAAAGGCGCTGAAGACGTTCGGCTTCGGCTGGGTGCTGGCCATCTCCTCGCTGCTGCTGGGCATCCCCGCGTTCGGCTACATGCTCGGCATGGACGCCGTGCCGCTGTTGACCGTCAGTGCGATCCGCGGCATCGGCTTCGGTGCGCTGTCCGTGGCGGAAGCCGCCATCATCGCCGAGCTTGTCCCGCTGCGCCTGCTGGGCAGCGCCACCGGCATCTTCGGCATGGTCGTGGGCCTGGCGCAGATGGTGGCGCTGCCGTCCGGCCTGGCGTTGGTGGATAAAATCGGCTACGACGCGGTGTACGTGATCGCCGCCTCCATCGGCGCGGTTTCGCTGGTGGCCTGCCTGGCTATCCCGCCCATCCCACCGGCGGACCCGGACGCTGAAACGCAGCAAAGCGTGCGCGTGCCCATGTGGCACCTCGCGCTCGTGCCGGCGCTCGCCTTGATGTTTGTCACTACCGCATACGGCGCGATCACGAACTTCCTGCCGGTGTCCATGCGCGAGCTCGACCCGGTATCGGGCGCTGCGCTGGCGGGCGTGATGCTTGCCGTCCTCAACTTTGCTGCGATGGTCGCGCGCTACGTCGCCGGCCGCATTATGGACCGCCGCGGCTACCCGGGCTCCGTCGTCATCCCGTGCCAGATCATCGCCGCTGTCGGTGTGGCGCTGATGGCCATGATCCTGTCCATGGAGCTGCCCGCGTGGACCATGCTCATCGCCGCGCTGTTCTACGGCGCCGGCTTCGGCGGAGTGCAAAACGAGGCGCTGACGATGCTGTTCTACCGCCTGCCGCGCCACAAGACCTCGGAGGCCTCCGCGATCTGGAACATCGGCTTCGACGGCGGCACCGGCTTGGGCTCCACGTTCTACGGCATGTTGGTGGCGCAGATGGCGTTTGCCCCGGTGTTCGGCATCGCGTCTGCCGTGATCACCATCGGCCTGGCAATTACGCTGCTGGACCGCCAGCTGGGCCGCCACCGCGTGGTGGAAGTCAACAACCTGTCCGCGCGCTTGAAGTCGGTGCAGGTGCCGCGGCCCTACCCGCGCAAGCGCCAGTAGGCAGCGTGGGGGCTACACTACGCACCTATGAGCGAGACAACCTCCAGCCCGAAAACTGCCGCTGTTGCGGTGTTCGACCCGTTTGCGGGCGCGGATCCCGCGGTGACGGCGCTGCACGCTGCGTTGCGGGCTGAAGGTGTGGACACGGAGGTCACCTCTGACCCGGCGAATGCCGTCGCCGCGGATGGTCTCGTTATTGCCGTCTCCGTTGATGCCGCCGAGGCGCTGCGTGCTCTGCACAAAGCCCAGGCGGACCGCGTTGTGGGGCAGCGCCTCGCCGGTTCGCGCCCGGTGCTTGTGGTTGGCGCCGCCATGGACGCGCTGTTCGAGCGCGGCGCGGATGGCGCGGCTGGGTTCGGGGAGTGGCCGGGAGGCGTCGAGAAGCTAGATGCCCCCGTTGAACGAGCGGAGGTTGCGCCTGCGCAGGGTTCGCTGATGCTTGACGGTGCGCAGGAATTCGAGTTCAACGCTGCCACCGGCGCCCGCAACTTTGAGCTGCAAGAGGACGAGTTCATTGCCTACCCCAAGCTGAGCTGGGCGGGCGAGGTGCTCGCCGCGGTGGAAAACGGCCCACTGTGGGCGACGCGTTTCCACCCCGAGGCCTCCGGCGAGGCTGGCGCCGGCGTGCTACGAAACTGGATCGCCCAGCTGGGGTAGCGCGATGACGGGTATGACGGAGCTGATGGGCCACCTGCAGGCCGCGGAGGCGGCGGTTGACGCTGCCCGAGAGATCTTCGTCAACGAACTCGGGGCCGCGCCCGCCCTGCACAAAGGCTCTGGCGACTTCGCTACCGCCGCGGACCTGGCGGTGGAGGAACTTTTGCGCGACAAGCTCACCGGCGCGACCGGCATCGGCGTGTTCGGTGAGGAGCAGGGCGGCGAACTGGACGAGCACGCCTGCTGGGTGGTGGACCCCATCGACGGTACGTCGAACTATTCCACTGGCAACCCCAACTGCGCGATCCTGGTCTCCCTGCTGGTGGAGCGGCAGCCGGTGGTGGCGGTGGTGGATGCGCCGCTGCTGGAGATGCGCATGACAGCCATCGACGGCGAGCCGGTGCACCTCAACGGCGCGGCGCTGCCGCCGGTGAGCGCGGCCACGTCCGCGCCGCACGTGGGCGTCGGCTCCCTGCACTCCCGCGACCGCAGACGTATGCCGACCAGCCAGCGTCTGGACCTGGCCGGCGAGCTGGCGCGGGCGCACCTGCGTCCGCGGATTTCCGGCTCGGTGGGCATCGACCTTGCGTTTGCGGCTCAAGGTATCTACCAGGCCGCGGTGAGTTTCTCGCCGCACGTGTGGGATAACTCCGCGGGCATCCTGCTGGCGCGCAGCGCGGGAGCGGTGGCCACCGCCGGCGACGGCACGCCGTGGAAGCCCAGCAAGGTTGGGGCTGTGGTGGGCACCGCCAAAGCCCACGCCGCGGTGATGGAGGCGCTACAAACGGTCCAAAATGATGCGGGCGAGGAGGCTTAACGCATGACTACAGCTGCACAACCAGACAAGAAGGCCGCCCGCAAAGGGGCGGTCGCACTTGGTGTCGCGGGCGCGCTGACCTGGATCAGCTCGCGGATGGATTGGGTGCGCGCGGAATTCGTCGAAGACATCTCCGGCGGCGGCGAGGCAAGTGTCAACGGTGCGGACTGGTCCACGGAGACCGGTGCTATTGCCGTGCTGCTGCTCGCAGGGATGGTCGCGGCATTTGCTTTACGACGTCTCGGCCGCCGCGTCATCGGCGCCATCTGCGCAGTGGCGTCCGTGGGCTTGGCGGTGCCGGCGGTGCGTTTGCTGGTTGGCGGGGCGGATCCGGAGCGTGTGCACGCTCTGCTCACGGCGGGTGCGGACGAGGCGCAGCAGGGCAATTCCGCGCCGGCGATTGCGCAGTGGGCGGATATCACCTCTACTACGACGCAAGCGTTCGGCCCCGGGTTGGCGCTGGTGGCGGCGGTGCTCGGACTGGCCGGCGGGGTGCTGCTGGTCGCGCGGCCGGGCGAGGATTCGCCGCGGCAGAACAAGTACGAGAAGGAAACGGTGCGCCGGGAGAAGGTGCGCGAGGACTTGGAGGAGGACCCCCAGTCCGGCCGTGTGCTGTGGGACGCGATCAGCGCAGATATTGATCCGACCGATCCGCGCGGCGGCGGGGGCGGACCGGATTTCCGATCCTCGAAGTCCACCCGCTAGCCTTATCCGTGACAGGCCAGGCCCCTTGCAACTGGGAGGTAGCCATGCCGGCACCGAGCACACTCGACGATGTCGTCGCTGGTGTGCTTCGCGACGTTGCCAAGCGTGAGGCCGCCGTTTCCTTCAAAGAGATCAAAGCGCGCTCGCGCGATATGGCGCCGACCCGGGACGCCCGGGCGGCGCTTTTGCGTCATGGCTGCAGCTTGATCGTGGAGATCAAGCGCAACTCTCCGGTCTTCGGTCCCACCGGCGCGGGGCATTCCAGCATCGAGGCGCTGGCGCAAAACATCGAGGCCGGTGGAGCCCACCTCATCGCGTGCCAGACGGAACGGTTGCGTTTCGACGGCTCCCTGGCAGACATGGCCCAGGCCAGGGCAGCGGTGGAACTGCCGATGGTGTGCCGCGACGTGATCGTGGACCCGTACCAGATTCACGAGGCCCGCTGCTACGGCGCCGACGCCATCCCGCTGCAGGTGGGCATCTTGGACCAGGCCCGCTTCGAGGCGCTGCTGGACCGCGCCGAGTCCCTCGGCATAGCCGCCGTGGCGGAGGTGCGCACCCCGGAGGAGGCGGACCGAGCGCTGCGCGCGGGCGTGACCGTCGTGGCGGTGAACTCCTGGACTTTCGACACCAACAATTTGAACCGCAACGCCTTCGCCGAGATCGCGCCCGGTCTTCCCAGCGAGGTAATCAAAATTAGTCTGGGCGGCGTGTCCACCCCGCGCGATCTGATCAACGCAGCCTCCTGCGGCGCGGACGCCGTGCTCGCGGCGGAGGCCGTCATGGCCGCCGGCGATGTGCTCTCGGCGACGCGCTCGCTGGCCACCGCAGGCCAGCACCCCGCGTGCCCGTCGCGACGCTAAATGGCACACTGTTTGGCGTGCAAACGCTGAACTTGGCTAACATCCCGTCGCCGCCGCAGGGCGTGTGGTACCTCGGTCCCATTCCCATCCGCGCCTACGCGCTGTGCATCATCACCGGCATCATCGTCGCGATGGCGATCTCGCTGCGCCGCTACAAAGCGCGCGGCGGCAACCCGGAGACGGTGTGGGACGCAGCGATTGTGATCATCCCCGCCGGCATCATCGGCGGGCGCCTGTACCACGTGATCACGGACCACCAGAAGTACTTCGGCGAGGGCAAAAACCCCTGGCAGGCCTTCAACATCACCGCAGGTGGCCTAGGCATCATCGGCGCGGTCGCGCTCGGCGCTTTGGCGGTGTGGGTGATGATGCGGCGCAAGGGATTGCCGATTGCACCGCTTGCGGACGCGATCGCGCCGTCGGTGATCCTCGCCCAGGGCATCGGCCGGTTGGGCAACTACTTCAACCAGGAGCTCTACGGCGCGGAGACGAATGTGCCGTGGGCGCTGGATATCTACTACCGCGTGAACGAAGCCGGCCAGTACGCCCCGTTGACGGGCCGCTCCACCGGCGAGGTGATCGCGAGCGTGCACCCGACGTTCCTCTACGAGCTGATCTGGAACGTGGCGGTGTTTTTCGTGCTCATCTGGGCGGATCGCCGCTTCCGTCTCGGCCACGGCCGTGTGTTCTGGCTGTACGTGGCCGGCTACACGCTGGGCCGCTTCTTCATCGAGTTCATGCGCCGCGACGAGGCGAACCTGATCCTCGGCCTGCGCGTGAACACGTGGGTGTCCGCCATCTTGTTCATCGTCGCCGTGGTGGTCTTCTTCATGCTGCAAAAGGGCAGGGAGACCCCGGAGGAGGTGGACCCGGAGTACAACCGAGCGCCCACGGCAGACTCCCAGGATCGGGAGTACCGTGGGGCGCTGAAGAACACGAATGACACCTACGAAGGTGAGGTTGGTACACGTGGATAGAAGGACAAAGATCGTCTGCACCCTCGGCCCGGCTGTAGCCAGCAAGGATGCGATTTTGGGACTCGTGCGCGACGGCATGGACGTGGCGCGTTTGAACTTCTCGCACGGCGACTACCCGGACCACGAACAGAATTACCGCTGGGTCCGCGAGGCCACCGACGAAACCGGCCACGCCGTGGGCATCCTGGCGGACCTGCAGGGGCCGAAGATCCGCCTCGGCCGCTTTGAAGGCGACGGCAAGACCTACTGGGAAACCGGCGAGACTGTCCGCATCACCGTGGACGACGTCGAAGGCACGCACGACCGCGTGTCCACCACCTACAAGCAGCTCGCCCAGGACGCGAAGCCGGGCGACCGCCTGCTCGTGGACGACGGCAAAGTTGGCCTGGTCTGCACCGAGGTTGACGGCAACGACGTGGTCTGCCGCGTCACCGAGGGCGGCCCGGTGTCCAACAACAAGGGTGTCTCGCTTCCGGGCATGGACATCTCCGTGCCGGCGCTGAGCGAGAAGGACAAGGCTGATCTGCGCTTCGCGCTCGAGCTCGGCGTGGACATTATCGCCCTGTCGTTCGTGCGTTCTCCGGCGGATGTGGAGCAGGTCCACGAGATCATGGATGAGGTCGGCCGGCGTGTGCCTGTCGTCGCCAAGCTTGAAAAGCCCGAGGCTGTGGACGCGCTGGAATCCATCATCCTCGCGTTCGACGCAGTGATGGTCGCCCGCGGCGACCTAGGCGTGGAGATCCCGCTCGAGCAGGTCCCGGCAGTGCAGAAGCGCGTGATCCAGATTGCGCGCGAGAATGCCAAGCCGGTGATCGTCGCTACGCAGATGCTCGACTCCATGATTGAGAACTCGCGCCCGACGCGCGCCGAGGCGTCTGATGTGGCCAACGCGGTGCTTGACGGCGCGGACGGCGTCATGCTCTCGGGCGAGACGTCTGTGGGCGTCGATCCGCACAACGTGGTGCGCACCATGAGCCGCATCGTCCGCTCCGCCGAGACCATGGGCAGCGTGCCGCCGCTGAACCACATCCCGCGCACGAAGCGCGGCGTGGTGTCCTACTCGGCCAACGACATCGCCGACCGCCTCAACGCACGCGCGATTGTCACGTTCACCACCTCCGGCGACACCGCACGCCGCGTGGCGCGCCTGCACCCGGACCTGCCGCTTCTGGTGTTCACGCCGGTGCAGCAGGTGCGCTCGCAGCTGGCCATGACGTGGGGCGCGGAGACGTTCCTGTGCGAGCAGGTCCACAGCACCGACGACATGATCAAGGTGGTGGACCGCCAGCTTTTGGCAATGGAGCAGTACAAGGAGGGCGACACCATGGTCGTTGTCGCCGGCACCCCGCCGGGTGTTGCGGGCACGACGAACACCATTCACGTCCACCAACTCGGCGAGGACACGCGCAACCCCTAAGTAGTTAGGCTGGTGGGCATGCCAGAAACCGGAATCGAAGTTCGCGACGCCCACCTGCACAACCTCCGCAACGTGGATGTGGACATCCCGCGCGGCACACTCGTTGCGGTGACCGGTGTGTCCGGCTCCGGCAAGTCTTCGCTCGCGTTCGGCACCATCCACGGCGAGGGCCAGCGCCGCTACCTCGAATCGGTCGCGCCGTTCGCCCGCCGCCTGATCGGCTCCGCGGTGGATCCGCAGGTCGGCTCGGTGGAGGGGCTGCCACCGACGGTGGCGCTGGAGCAGTCCACCTCCGGCGGCGGCGCGCGCTCGACCGTGGGCACCGTCTCCGCGCTGTCCAACAGCATCCGCCTGCTGTACTCGCGCGCCGGCGGCAACCCAAAGGGGCTGTACTCCGACTCGTTCTCCCCGAACACGCCCGAGGGCATGTGCCCGACGTGCCAGGGCACCGGCGTGGTGCACGAGCCCACCGAGAAATCCATGGTGCCGGACCCGACGCTGTCCATCGAGGACGGGGCCATTCAGGCATGGCCGGGCGCGTGGGCCGGCAAAAACTTCCACGACATTCTGGCCACCCTGGGCTACGACCTGGATTCGCCCTGGCAGGAGCTGCCTCAAGAGGACCGCGAGTGGATCCTGTTTACCGAGGAGCGCCCCGTGGTCACCGTCAAGCCCCTGCGCGGCGAAGACCAGATCCAGCGCAACTACAAGGGCACGTGGCGCTCGGTGGCGTCGTATTTGACCAACACGCTCGCCGAGACCCAGTCGGATACCCTGCGCAAACGCGTGCTGTCCTACATGGAGTCGCGCGTGTGCGAGACCTGCCACGGTCGCCGCCTCAACCCGGAGGCACTTAAGGTCACCTACGCAGGGATGCCTATCGACGAGCTCGGTGCCCTGCCGTTGGATAAGGTCTACGAGGTGCTGGCAGCGCAGGAACCGTCTGAGGGCTCGGCCGAGGACCTGCTGCTCAAGCAGATCCTGCCCGCCCTGCAGTCCGCGCTTGATTTGGGCCTTGCGCACTTAAGCCTGGACCGTCCCGCGCCGACGCTGTCCGCCGGTGAGCTGCAGCGCATCCGCCTGTCCGCCCAGCTGCGCTCGGGCCTGTTCGGCGTGGCGTATGTGCTGGACGAGCCGTCCGCCGGCCTGCACCCCGCCGAGCGCGGCGCGGTGCTGGACATTTGCCGCCGCTTCATCGACGCCGGCAACTCGGTGCTCTTGGTCGAGCACGACATGGAACTGGTCGCCCAGACCGACTATCTCGTGGACGTCGGCCCGCTCGCTGGCGAGCGCGGCGGCGAGGTGGTGTATGCCGGCCCCACCAGCGAGTACACCGGCGACGCGCCCACCGCGAAAGCGCTGGCGCACCGGGCGCCGTCGCTTAACGACGACCCCCGCACCGCCACCGGGGAACTGTCTTTGGCCGGCGTTTCGGCCCGCTCCATCGATGGATTGAACGTGTCGTTTGGGATGGGCCAGTTCACCGCCGTGGCCGGCGTGTCCGGCTCCGGCAAGTCCACGCTGGTGAGCACCGTGCTCGCCGGGGTGCTGCGCGAGGCGGCATCCACCGTCGTCGATGAGGACGACGAGGTGGGGCAGGACGGCGAGTGGGGCGTCGATAAGCAAGAAGGCTTCGACGCGGTGAGCCGAGTCGTGCAGATCACCCAGAAGCCCATCGGGCGCACGCCGCGCTCGACGCTGGCCACCTACACCGGGCTTTTCGACGGTGTGCGCAAACTGTTCGCCGGCACCGACGAGGCGAAGCGGCGCAAGTGGACCGTGTCGCGCTTTTCTTACAACGTGAAGCAAGGCCAGTGTCCGACCTGCGGCGGCGCCGGCAAGATCGAGGTGGAGCTGGTGTTCCTGCCTGGGTCGTACACCACCTGCCCGGACTGCGGCGGCGCGCGCTACAACGACGAGACCCTCGAGGTGACGTGGGAGGGCCTGACTATTGCGGAAGTGCTGGAGCTGACTGTCGACGAAGCCGCGGACGTGTTCGCTAACGAGCCGAAGATCCTTCGCGCCGTGGAAACCCTGCAGGCGGTGGGGCTGGGCTACCTGCGCCTCGGCCAGGGCGCGCCAGAACTTTCCGGCGGCGAGGCGCAACGCATCAAGCTGGCCACGGAGCTGCAGCGCTCCCGCAACTCGCGCCGGGGCCACACCGTGTACTTGTTGGACGAGCCGACCACAGGTTTGCACCCCGCCGACGTTGCTCTGCTGGTGCAAGAACTCAACAGCCTGGTCGACGCGGGACAGACCGTGATCGTGGTCGAGCACGACCTCTCCGTAATCGCTCAGGCCGACCGCGTGATCGAGATGGGCCCGGGCGCTGGCGCCGACGGCGGGCAGATCGTCGCCACCGGCACCCCGGCGCAGCTGGCCGAGCGCGATACCGCGACCGGGAAGGTGCTCGCCGAGCCGTCGGCGTAGGTCGCTGGGTGTGGGGACTATGCAGCTGCATAGTTTTTTCAGCATCCGGGCCATTCGACCGTGAAGCCGCCCCACCACCAGTCGCGCCACTCGTCGAAACAAGGGTGTGCCGGGGAAGTGATCACGGTGTCGCCGACGTGCAGTTCGCGAACCGGGCTGATGCCGTGCAGAGAGTTGAGGAACCACAGGGGGTGTGCGGAAGCGAGCTCGGGCGTGAGCCGACGCCGCTCGATGCGAATACCTAGCCGTTCAGCCCTCGAAACAACCTGGTGCAGGGTGATACTCGGCAGCCACACTCCGTCGGGAACGCACAGGGTGTCGCCGTCCCACATCACGAGCGCGCCGGTGGTGGTCTCCAGCATGGAGCCATGCTTATCGACGATCACCGTGTCGTCCGTGCCCTCCACCTGGTACCGCGAACGGTATGCGTGAAATGCGGCGAAGTCGGGGCCCTTCACCTCGGGCTGGGTGCGCGGGTCGGGAGCCTGCGTGTACGTCAACGTGGTAGACGAGCGAGGGGGAGGGGCGGGGCGGACGTCGAGAAGCAAAAGCCCCTGCGACAACGCGATGCGGGGAAACAGCTCGCCGTCTCGCAGCAGCGGCATGAGCTTGTCGACGAACCCGTCGGGCAGCGGTCCAGCAGATCGGGCGAAACGCTCCAGGTGCAGGTGAAGACCGTTGGTGCGGCCGTTCGAGTGGCGCCACGAGTCGGCCACATCGAGGGGGCCGTCGGGGACGTCGCACTCGACGAAGTCGCCGCGCCAGGCGTACCTACGCATCCCATGCTCCCAACACGGACTGGGCCTTGAGGTTGCGCTCGGCGAGTTCGGACTCGGGGTCGGAGGCGAGCACGATCGCGTCGCCCGCGCCCACGGTGATAGTGTCGCCGGCGCGCACGGCGGTGCGGATGACCACCGACAGGTCGGCCTGACCGTCGAAGCCGAAGTAGCCCAGCGCGCCGGAGTAGACGCCGCGCGGGGAGGTCTCTAAGCGGTCGATGATTTCGCAGGTGCGCAGTTTCGGCGCGCCGGTCATGGAGCCAGGCGGGAACGTCGCGCGCACCGCGTCGACGGCAGTGTGGCCCTCGCGCAGATGCCCGGTAATGGTGGAAACCAACTGGTGCACCGTCGCGTACGACTCCACCTGCATCAGCCCGGGCACGCGCACGGTGCCCGGTTCGCAGACGCGGGCAAGGTCGTTGCGCAACAGGTCCACGATCATGAGGTTTTCGGCGCGGGTTTTGTCGTCGTCAAGCAGCGCGGGATCCTGGTCGGCGGCGATGGTGCCCTTGATCGGTTTGGCCTCCACCTCGCGGCCGCGCACGGTGAGGAAGCGCTCGGGCGAGGCACTGGCGACCTCCACGCCGTCGAAGATCAGGTGCGCGGCGTACGGCGCGGGGTTGTGTTCGCGCAGCTGGCGGTAAATATCACCGGTCGCTTCGGCGGTGTAGGTGTCGGTTAAGCACACCTCGTAACTCTCGCCCGCGCGGAGCAACTCCTGGGCCTGCTCGATGCTGCCCAGGTAGTCCGGGTTGCTCCAGGAGCCTTCGCCTATCGACGTCCCTCCGGCCCCCTCCGCCCCCTTCAATGCCTGCTCCAGCCGGTCGAGCAAGCCGGTATCGCCGTCACCCGCCAGGGCGCACAGGTGCGCGGTTTCGGCCTGGTGGTCGTAGACGATGAATGACTGCGGGCGCACGAAATACGCGTCCGGGTAGGGCGAGTGGTGGCGCAGCGTAATCGGCATGGTCAGCTGCGCGCACTCGTAGCCCAAGTACCCGATCCACCCGCCGTTAAACGGCAGGTCGGGCGCATCAACAACTGGGGTGGACAGTTCGGCGTCGAGGGTGTCGAGCACGTTGCCGTCGTCAAGCGAATAGCTCATGGAGCGCGACAGCGTTCCCGCGGTGTCGCCGAGGATGGAGAAACGCCCGCGCGCGTCGGCGGAGTCGAGGAAGAACGCGTCGTTGCCGTCGCACCTGATGGCGTTGAATACCCGCTGGCAGTCGAGCACGCCGGGCACCTCGCGGTGGAGCAGGCGCCAGCCGCCGAGAAAATTGCGCATGATCGCCGCGCCGTGCTGGGTGAGCACCGACTCGGGGTGGAATTGCACGCCCCAGTGATTCAACCCGTCGACCTTAAGCGCCTGGATGACGCCGTCCTCGCTGCGGGCGTGGACGGTGATGCCGGGGACCTTGTCAACGTGAAGCGAGTGGTAGCGCACCACCTCAAAATCCTGCGGGATGCCGGCAAAGATGCCTTCGCCGGAATGGGTGACGGTGGAGACAAACCCGTGGCGCGGCTCAGGCGCGCGGGTCACGGCCGCACCGGCCAGCATGGCCAAGCCCTGGTGGCCCAAGCACACGCCGAGCAGCGGAATGTCGGCGTCGGCGGCTGCTTCGATGACGCGCCGGGACGCGCCGAAATCCTCCTCGCGCTCCGGGGTGCCGGGGCCGGGGGAGATGACAACGTGGCTGAACTCGCCGGCGCGCACACGCTGAGGAAGATCAGCGGCCTCGCCCGCGGGGACCACCAGGGGCTCGTGGCCGGCGGCCTGCGCGACCAGGTGGGCGAGGTTGAATGTATATGAGTCGTAATTGTCAACGAGCAGAATCATTGTGCCGTGATCGTATAGAGGGTGACAGCGTCACCTTGAAGCGCATGGTGCGCGACTCGTTAGCTGATCGGGGTGGGCTCGATCTTCCACACATCCTCGGCGTAGTCGCGGATCGTGCGGTCGGAGGAGAAGCGGCCGGACTCGCAGATGTTGATCCAGCACTTGCGCGCCCACCCGTCCGGGTCGGCGTAGTAGTCCGCGGCCATGCGGTCGCGGGCCTCGCGGTAGGCGGCGAAATCGCCGAGGACGTAGTAGACGTCCTGCTCGCCGTAGCCGTTGTCCTCCAGAAGCGAGGCGCGGATGTCGTGGAAGGCGCCGGTGCCGCGGTCGTCCAACGTGCCGTCCACGAGCGCGTCGAGGGCGCGCATAAGTCCCGGGGTCTGTTCGGCCACCTGGCGCGGGTTGTAGTGCGCCTTCAGCTCCGGCAGCTCCTCCTCGCGGGCGCCGAAGATGTAGGCGTTGTCCTCGCCGACAGCGTCGACGATCTCCACGTTCGCGCCGTCCATGGTGCCCAGGGTGAGCGCGCCGTTCATCATGAACTTCATGTTCGACGTGCCCGAAGCTTCTTTGCCGGCGGTGGAGATCTGCTCGGAGACGTCGGTGGCGGGAATGATCTGCTCTGCAGGCGAGACGTTGTAGTTCTCCACGAACACCACGTGGATGTACTTCGAGGCATCCGGGTCGTTGTTCACAAGCTCCGCGATGGTGTTGATGAGCTTGATGATGCCCTTGGCCGTGACGTAGCCGGGGGCGGCCTTCGCGCCGAAGATGAAGGTGCGCTTCGGCACGTCCTGCTCGCCGTCGACCGTGATGCGGAAGTACAAATCCAGGATGTACAGCGCGTTCATCAACTGTCGCTTGTACTCGTGCAGGCGCTTGATCTGTGTATCAAAGATGGAGTCCGGGTCGATCTCCACACCCTGGCGGGCGGCGATCCACTCCGCGAAGTCGCGCTTGTTCGCCGACTTGATGTCGCGGAGTTCGCTGAGCACCTTTGGGTCGTCCATAAGCGGGCGAAGCTCCTTGAGTTTGTCCAGGTCGGTGACCCACTCGTCGGAACCGGCGAGGCGATCCAGCAGTGCGGACAGGCGGGGGTTGCACATGCGCAGCCAGCGGCGCGGCGTGACACCGTTGGTTTTGCTGTTGAAGCGCTCCGGGTAAAGGCCGTGCCAGAAGCCGAGCGTGTCGCGTTTGATGATCTCCGTGTGTAGCGCCGCCACGCCGTTGACGGAGTAGGAGGCGTAGCAGGCGATCCACGCCATGTGCACGCGCCCGTCGTGCACCGGGGAGTAGTGGTGCGCCGTGTCCGCGTCCACGCCGCGGGACTCCATGTCCAGGCGGTAGCGGCGGTCGATTTCCTCCACGATCTCCCAAATGCGCCAGAACAGCTGCTTGAAGATGGACTCCTCCCACGTCTCCAGCGCCTCCTGCAGCACCGTGTGGTTGGTGTAGGCGAACGTGTGAGTTGTCACCTCCCAGGCGTCGTCCCAGCCGAGGCCGTGCTCGTCCATTAGCAGGCGCATCAGCTCCGGGATGCCCAGCACCGGGTGGGTGTCGTTGAGCTGGATGGAGTTGTATTTGTGGAAGTTGCGCAGGTCGTCGCCGTGGGCGGCGATGTAATCGTCGATGAGTTCCTGCAGCGATGCGGAGCAGAAGAAGTACTGCTGGCGAACGCGAAGCAGCTTGCCGGCGTAGGTGGAGTCGTTGGGGTAGAGCACGCGCGTGATGTCGTGGACTGCCTCGCGCTCAAGGATCGCGTCGGCGAAGCGCTGGGAGTTGAACGCGTCGTAGTCGAACTCGGCGATCGGGGAGGCGTCCCACAGGCGCAGCGTGCCCACGTTGTCCGTGCCGTAGCCGGTGATCGGCATGTCGTACGGGATGGCGCGCACGTGCATGTCGTCGAACTTCACAATGCGCTGCTCGGAACCGCGGCGGATGATGAAGGGGTAGAACGACTCCTTCCACGCGTCCGGGTGCTCGCGCTGGAAGCCGTCCTCGAACTCCTGGCGGAACAGCCCGTAGCGGTAGAGCAGGCCGTAGCCGGTCAGCGGGAAGTCCTGCTCGGCGGCGGAATCGAGGAAGCAGGCGGCCAGGCGCCCCAGGCCGCCGTTGCCCAGGGCGGCATCGTGCTCGGCCTCCAGCACGTCTGAAAGCTCGAAGCCGTTGTCCTCCGCAATTGCTTTCGCCTTATCGACGAGCCCAAGGTTAGTCAGGTTATTCAGCAGCGCCCGACCCTCCAGGAACTCCGCCGAGAAGTACGCCGCACGGCGGGTGGTCTTGTACGTGTTGCGGGTTTTCGCCCAGTTGTCGGCGATCTGCTCGACAGTGGCGGCGGACAGGCCCGTCCAGAACTTCTTCACCGTGGAGTCCTGCGGCGCGCGGCCGGAGAAGCTACGGACGTGGCCCTCGACGGTCTGCTCGAATGCTGGCTGAGATGCAGTCATGTCTCCCGAGCGTACCGGCGCTGCCGGGTGTGTGCAGGTGACCGCGGCCGCGCTACTTGGCCAGGTAGCTCAGCGCGGCGGTCAGTCCCGCGCGGGTGGAGGCGTCGATGGTGGGTTCGTACTCCGGCAGGAAGGTGGACATGTGGTTGACGGGCACGTCCTCGCCGACGCGGTCTTCTTCCATGGCCTTGTCCCACACGTCGTGAGGCGTGCAGCCGACGAGCCAGAAGAAGTACGGCGCGCCGTATGCCTGGCCGATGACGGGGAAGTCCTCGGAGACGGTCTTCGGGTCGGCAGTGACGGAGGCGTCGCCGAAGACGCCGTCGAACTGCTCGCGCACGCGGGTGAACACTTCCTCGTCGTTGTCCAGCAGCTCGCCGTGGGCGAAAAAGGAGATCATGGCCTGTTCCAGCGAGCCGGAGGCCAGCACCTCGGCGTGGACCACGCGCTTGATGGCGGAGTAGACCTTCGCCTTGACCCGGTCGGAGTAGAAGCGGCAGTTGAGCACCAGCTCGGCCTCACCCGGGATGATGTTGTTGGTGGTGCCGGCGTGCATGCTGGCCACGGTGACCACGGCGAAGTCCGCCGGGTCTACCTCGCGGCCCACGATCGCCTGCAGGCGGGCAATGATCATCGCCGCGGTGTAGGTGGGGTCGATGGCGTTGTGCGGCATGGAGCCGTGAGCGGCGCGACCCGGGATTTTGATGCGGATGGAGTCGCAGGCGGCGAACTGCGGGCCCGGCTTGGACATCACCTCTCCGGCGCGGCCCGGCATGACGTGTTGGCCGAAGACCACGTCCGGGGCGGGCACCTTCTCGGTCAGGCCGCCGTCGGCCATGTCCTGGGCGCCGGCGCCGATCTCCTCGCCCGGCTGGAACAGGGCGATGAACGTGCCGGACCACTGCTCGCGGGTGTTGTCCAAAAAGTCGCACATGCTCAGCAGTGCGGTGGTGTGGATGTCGTGGCCGCAGGCGTGCATGGTGCCCACGGTTTGCCCGTCGGCAGTCTTGGCCACCGTGTGGGATGCGTACGGCGCGCCGGTCTGCTCGGTCACCGGCAAGCCGTCGAAATCCGCGCGGTGCATCACTGTCGGGCCCTGGCCGTTTTCGAAGACGGCGCAGATGCCGAACTTGCCGATGGGGGCGATGACCTCGCAGTCGAAGCGCGAAAGCTCCATCATCAGGCGGCTGTAGGTCTCCTCCTCCTGCATGGACAGCTCCGGGTTGGCGTGCAGCAGCTCGTAGAGGCGGCGCTGCCACACCTCGTCCACGGAGTAGGAGCGCAAAATCTCGGAAATATTACTCAAAATTCATCTCTCCAAATTTGGGTTATATCGCAATAGATTGGGCGCCGGGGTGCATTCCTCGGCGATGCGCAGGGAGGGGGCCACGTGTCCGTCGCTACGCAAGGTGCGAAGTGCAGCCGTGGCGCGATCGCGCATATCAAACGGCGACAGCGTGTTCACGTAAATCTGCGTGCCGCCCTCGAAGCCGGCGAGGGTGGAAATGCGCCATTTCACGTTGATACGCCACGGCATGGGCACGTCCAGGTCCACTGGGCGGTAGTGCCACTCCTCGTTTGTGGCTACCTGCCCGCCGGTGGCGGCGTGCGCTGCGTGCAGCAGGTCGGAGACCGCGCGGACCTCCTCGTCCGTGTGCTCCCACGGCTCGCTGGCGCGGGACTTCGAGTACACCGTCATGGTGGGGTAGCGGTGGCCCACGCCGGCGGTGAGGATGGCGTGGTCGTTCTCCGCGATGACCAGGTTTTGGTAAAACGCGTGGTTGACACCCCAGTCGTTGTACAGGTTCAAATTCTGGCGCAGCTTCGCCGTTTCGGTCTCGGCGTTGACGCCGCGCTCGTCGATGGCCACCAGCTGCTTGTGCAGGTGCTCGAACGAGGCGCCGGCGGGCGAGAGCCAGTTTTGGAACACCACCACGTAGCGGGCGTAGGTGTGCTGCTCCACCAGGTCGCGCAGCGAATCCACGGTGAACGCGATGAAGCGGGAGTGCTCCTCCGGGGGCAGCGACCCGGAGCCGGCGAGCTGGTCGGTGCGCGTTGCACCATCGGCAAAGTGGCGCCGGCCGATGATCACGTCGTGGCCGCCGCCGAAGTAGGCCGGGGCCAGCTCAAGCAGCTCGTCTTCCGGCTTGTCGGGGTCCTGGCCGGCCGCGGCCAGCCGCGTCCGCACGATCTCCAGCACATGCTCGCGCCCGGCGGGATCCGCCAGGTAGCGCTCCATGTGGCTGCGGCGCGCCACGGGCATTTCGTAGCCGTAGTTTTTCTGCCAGTAGTCGTAGGAGACGATCTCGAACAGGTTGGGCACCCGCCGAAACTCCGCGACTGTGTTGTCTAACTCGTCGGGCATGGCGTCGCGCAGGATGGCAAACCCCTCGCCGTCGGCGACCAGCCGCGACTTCTCCGGCGGGGTGCGCAGTTTGCGCGCTTCGCAGAAATTGCAGGTGTCCGTGTGCGCGCCGGGACCCAAGGGCTCAGGTGGGGCGCCTGTGGCGGTGAGGGGCCTGTTGCCGCGGCCTGGAACCGTCCACACCTCCGTGCCGGAGAACGGATTGACCTGCTTTAAAGTCCCGTCCGCCATGGTCCGCAGCGCCACGTGGTACGAGTGCGCTGGGTTCATGGCGGGGTTAGACATGCACGCAACCATACCGGTTAGCCTTGAGCACATGTCTGTGATCCAATTCGACGTCCTCGTCCCACCCACCGTCGCCGGCGAGGTCAAAGAGGTCTTCCAGCGTGCACTCGACATCCTCGTGCACCGGGGGAAGCTCACCGCGGCAACGGTGGACATGGAGCAGGTGCTTATCGACGACTCCGTGCGCGCGCAGCTGGCTGAAACCTACGAGCGGGACCGGGGCGAAGACCCCGCGGAAGCAGAAGTGTTTCGCTACAGCATCACGCCCGAGGGTGCGGACAGCCTCAACCGCCTCGCCATGGGCCTGTCGCGCATCCTCACACCGAAGGTGGACCTGCCGCGCGACCCGGTGATGCTGGAGGACCAGGACCGCTTCGAGGCCCCGTCGATCTACCCCTGGACCGTGGAGGTGTTCAGGTAGGCCACGGCGATCTCCGCGCCGGCCTGGGTGAGCTGCTCGCGCACGCTGTCAGTCTCCGACAGCGTCACCGCAATGGTGCCTTCGTCCGGCTGCTCGTCGAAACGGCCTGCGGCCACGGCAAACACAGAGTCGGCCTCGCGGGCCAGTTCGCCAACGACGGAGGCGACCTTGCCGGTGCCGGTCTGCCCGTCGAAGCGGCCCTCGCCGGTGATTGCAAGCGCGGCGTCTGCGACCTGCTCCGCGAGCCCGTTGGAGTCCGCCACCACGCGCGCGCCGGGCAGGATGTGCACGTGGGATGAGTCCCCGTGGAGCATGGTGGACAGCCACGTGATGCCGATGCCCACGCCTCCCGCTGCGCCCAAGCCTGGGGTTGCCGGGTCCACGTCCGCGACCTCGCACAGACGCGCCAGACCCCGGTCGAGCACCTCGACGTTGTCTCTAGTTGCGCCCTTCTGCGGGCCGAACACGTGCGCTGCGCCCTGCGGTCCGGTGGCCGGTGCGGTGGTGTCCGTGAGCAGGACCCACTCCACGGCGCCGGCGGGGACGTTGACCTTCGCGGTGTCGAAGTGAGCCAGCTGCTCTAACGCGCCGCCGCCGGGCTTGAGCTGGTAGCCGGCCTGGTCCAGGGGGTTGACGCCGAGGGCGACGAGGATGCCGGTGCCGCCGTCGATCGTTGCGGTGCCCCCGAGGCCCAGCACGATGCGCTCAGCGCCGCGGGTCTGCGCGTCCGCGATGAGCACGCCGGTGCCGTAGGTGTCGCCGGTCAGCGGCACCGGCTCATCCACCGCGGGCAGGCCCGAGGCGGCGGCGACGTCGATGTAAGCGGTTTTGCTCGGGGCGTGGAAGGTGTACTCCGCTTCGGTGAGGCGGCCGGCTGCGGTAGTCGTCGGCAAGCAAATGCGCTCGCCCTCAAACAGCGACGAGGTGCCCTCGCCGCCGTCCGCCATGGGGGTGAGCACGATGTGCGCGTCGCGGATGACGGAGCGCACGCCTTCAGCGAGCCATTCTGCGGCCTCGGCGGCTGTTGCGGTGGACTTGAACGAATCCGGAGCGACAACGATTTTGGGCGAGGGAACTGCGTCGAGCGGAGAAACCATGGGGGAGATTCTAGCTGCCGGCGACGAGCGGCCTAACGGTGTTGTAAAGTTTGTCCGGTACGCAATTCTGCATAGCTATAGATATCGGAGGCCACGCCCAATGAGCGCGATTGATCAAGAAGTTGCCGGCTACTACCAGAAGCTGCTGGAGCGCAACGCGGGCGAACCGGAGTTCCACCAGGCAGTGGCCGATGTGCTGGATTCGCTGAAGATCGTGCTGGGCAAAGACCCGCACTACGCGGATTACGGGCTGATCGAGCGCCTCTGCGAGCCAGAGCGCCAGATCATCTTCCGCGTGCCCTGGCTGGACGACGACAACAATGTGCGCGTCAACCGCGGCTTCCGCGTCCAGTTCAACTCCGCGCTCGGCCCTTACAAGGGGGGCTTGCGCTTCCACCCGAGCGTGAACCTGGGCATTATCAAGTTCCTCGGCTTTGAGCAGATCTTCAAAAATTCCCTGACCGGCTTGCCCATCGGTGGCGGCAAGGGCGGCTCCGACTTCGACCCGAAGGGCCGCTCCGACGGGGAGATCATGCGCTTTTGCCAGTCCTTCATGACTGAGCTGTGGCGCCACATTGGCGAGTACCGCGACGTGCCCGCCGGCGACATCGGCGTGGGCGGCCGTGAGATCGGCTACCTGTTTGGCCAGTACCGCCGCCTGGTGGACCAGCACGAATCGGGTGTGCTCACCGGCAAGGGGCTGACCTGGGGCGGCTCACTGGTGCGTAAGGAGGCCACCGGCTACGGCTGCGTGTACTTCACCAACGAGATGATGAAGGCGAACAACGAATCTATCGACGGCGCAAAGGTGATCGTCTCCGGCTCCGGCAATGTTGCCATCTACGCCATGCAGAAGGCGCAGGAACTCGGCGCGACCGTTGTCGGCTTCTCCGATTCCTCCGGCTGGGTGGAGACCCCCAATGGCGTGGATATCGAGCTTGTCCAGGACATCAAGGAGAAGCGCCGTGGGCGCGTGTCCGAGTACGCGGAGGAAACCACCGGCGCGACCTTCCACGCCGACGGCTCCATCTGGGACCTCGAGGCCGATGTGGCGCTGCCGTGCGCGACGCAAAACGAGCTGGGTGGCGACCACGCGCGCACCCTGGTCGACAATGGTGTGCGCTACGTCGCCGAGGGAGCGAACATGCCGTCTACCGCCGAGGCGATCGAGGTCTTTCGTGAGCGCGGCGTCTGCTTCGGCCCAGGTAAGGCCGCTAACGCCGGCGGTGTAGCCACCTCCGCTTTGGAGATGCAGCAGAACGCCTCGCGCGACTCCTGGTCCTTCGGTTACACGGACGACCGCCTGCAAAAGATCATGTCCAACATCTTCAAGGTGGCCAAGGGCACCGCCGAGGAATACGACCGCGCTGGCGACTACGTCATCGGCGCAAATATCGCCGGTTTTAAAAAGGTGGCCGACGCGATGCTTGCTCAGGGCGTGATTTAGCGCTCTAGCGGGTACGCTTAGGCACCATGTACCGCGTTTTTGAAGCCCTGGATGAGCTAGTTCAAACCCTGGAGCAGGCCTACGGCGTGCCTATGACCTCTAATTGCATGGTTCCCCGCAACGAGATGCTCGGGCTTCTCGACGACCTCCGAAACGCCCTGCCCGTCGACTTGGACGATGCGCAGGACGTGCTGGACAAGCAGGACGAGATCCTGCGCGGGGCGCAGGACCGCGCCGACATGCTCGTCGGCGACGCCGAGGAGGATGCCCGCCGCATTGTCTCCGACGCGCACTCCGAGTCCGAGTCGATGCTCTCCGACGCGCAGGCGCGCGCGACCAACCTGGTCACCGACGCGGAAGAAGAATCCAACATGATGGTCACCCAGGCGCAGAACGTGGCCGAGATGACCGTCACCAACGCCCAGCGCGAGGCCGACAACATTGTCGATTCCGGCAACGTCGAGTACCAGCGCACCGTGGACAAGGGCCTGGCGGAGCAGAAGCGCCTGATCTCCGAGTCCGAGGTCATGCGCCGCGCCGACGAGGAGGCGCACCGTCTGGTGGACGAGGCAACCGCCGAGTCCAACCGCCTGCGCTCCGAGTGCGACGACTACGTCGACTCCAAGCTCGCAGAGTTCGAAGACGGGCTGCGGGGCGTGCTACAGACCGTCTCCTCCGACCGTTCCGCACTGCGCCGCGGTGCCGGTGCCGCAGGTGCGGCGGCTCGCGGCCGCCGCGACGAGTTCTAACGGGTAGTCTGTTGCCGTTATGTCTACCAACCCTTTCGTATTCGACGTCAGCGACGTCCTTGGCGGCGACGGCACACCAGAGACAGTGACGCAGACGGGCCCGTCCCCGTCGCGCATCGGCCCGGAAATGATCGCGATCCCCGAAGGTCGCGAGGTTGAAATCGAGGCGACCCTGGTCCCGCTGGGCTCCGGAGTGATGGTGGATGCCACCGCCACCGCGCAGCTGGAGGGCCAGTGCGTGCGCTGCCTGAAGGAGCTCACCCCGACCGAGACGCTACGCATCTCCGAGGTGTTTTCCGCCTCCGACGACTTCATCACCGGCGACAGCGAGGAAGATGAAGACCAGGGCTCCGGCGACGAGATCCGCAAGGTTGTCGACGGCACCGTGGACTTAGAGCAGGCGTTCGTGGACGAGGCCGGCATGAACTGGCCGTTCAACCCCACCTGCGAGCCGGAGTGCGAGGGCGACACGGACGTGCCGGCCCCGGACGCGGTCGAGGGCGAGGAAAATAACCTGGTCGACCCACGCTGGGCCGGCCTGGAGAAGTTCCTGTGAGCCGCTCGAAGAAGAAGGGCAACGCGGACGAGCTGTGGGAGCAGGCGTTCGACGCCGTCGACCACGCCCCGCTCATCGCACACCTCGGCGTGGACATCGAGCGCGAGAGCTTGAAGCTCGCGCTGACCCACCGCTCGTTTGCCAACGAGCACGGCCACCTGCCCAACAACGAGCGCTTGGAGTTCGTCGGCGACGCCGTGCTGGGCCTGTCCGTGGCAACCAAGCTGTTCGAGCTGTACCCCTCGCGCCCGGAGTCTGACCTATCGCCGATGCGCGCGGCGATCGTCTCGCGCTACGGCCTGGCCGACATCGCCCGGGACATCGACCTGGGTGCGCACGTGCTCATCGGCAAAGGCGAAGAGCTCACCGGCGGCCGCGAGAAGGAGTCGATCCTCGCGGACACCACCGAGGCGATCTTCGGCGCGATCTACCTGCAACACGGCTTCGAGCCGGCGCGCGATGTGATACTCAAGCTTTTCGACGAAAAGCTCCGCACCGCCACCGTGAACAAGAAGCACCACGACTGGAAGACGGACCTGCAGGTGCGCCTGGCGGAGCTGAAGCTGCCGGTGGCGGAGTACGTCTCCGAGGCAGAAGGCCCCGAGCACAATCAGACGTTTACGGCGCAGGCGATGGTGGGCGGCGTTGCCCGCGGCACCGGCACCGGGCCGAACAAGAAGCTGGCGGAGCAGGAGGCGGCCCACCAAGCGGTGCTGTACCTGCGCGACCACGCTGCGGAGGCCGTTCGCGGCAATGCCTGAGCTGCCCGAAGTCGAGGTGGTGCGCCGCGGGCTGGACCAGCACGTAGTCGGCCGCACGTTTCAGCGGGTAGAGGTGCTGCACCCCCGCGCCGCGCGCGGCAACACCGTGGACTTGGAGGCCACGCTGCCGGGGCTCACGATTACTGGCACTGGCCGGCGCGGCAAATACATGTGGTTCACGCTCAGCGACGGCGCGGCGCTGCTCGTGCACTTGCGCATGAGCGGGCAGATGCTCGTGGCAAAGCATGGCACCGTCACCTCGCCGCACCTGCGCATCCGCGCGGACGTGGGGGAGGTGGAGCTGGATTTTGTGGACCAGCGCACTTTCGGGTTCTGGCAGTACACACAGCTTGTGCACGGCATCCCGCACCCCGCTCTCCACATCGCCCCCGACCCGTTCGAGCCCGACTTCGACGTCCGGGAGACCGCCCGGGCAATGCGGCGGAGGAAATCGCCGTTGAAAAATGTGCTCCTGAACCAGGAGGTGGTCAGCGGCATCGGATCCATCTACGCCGACGAGGCGATGTGGGCCGCGCGCCTGAAGCCCTGGCGCAGCGCGAAGACCATGCGTCAGCGCGACGCGGAGGCGGTGCTGGATGCCTCGCGCGAAGTGATGGCCCGCTCGCTGGAGCAGGGCGGCACAAGCTTCGATGCGCTGTACGTCAACGTCAACGGCGCGTCCGGGTATTTCTCCCGCTCACTCAACGCCTACGGGCAGGCGGGCAAACCCTGCGCCCGCTGCGGCACCCCGATCGAGCGCGTTGCGGTCGGCGGCCGCTCCAGCTACTTCTGCCCGGCATGCCAGGTGTTGTAGCGCGCGAGTACGGTGGTGCGACATGGTTGATCAGTCAGCATTCAAAGACGCAATGAGCCAGCTGGCTGCGGCGGTGGCGATCGTGACCACCGGTTCTGCGACGGACCCGCACGGCACCACCGTCAGCGCCTTCATGTCGCTCTCGCTGGATCCGCCGATGGTGCTGGTCTCGCTGGATCAAAGGTCGTCGCTGTTGGCGTTGTTGGCCGAAGGGGCGTCGATAGGCATTAATGTGCTCTCCACCGAGCAGAACGTGCTGGCGCGGCGCTTCGCGTCCAAAGGCGTGGACCGCTTCGCGGGGGTGGAGTGGCAGATGGCCGACGGCGCGCCGCAGCTGGGCGGCAACCACACGTGGGTAGCCGGGCGTGTGGCGCAGATGATTGCTGCGGGCGACCACGTACTTGTGCTTGTCGACGTCGCCGCCACCGACGTCAACACCAACTGCCCGCTGCTGTACTGGCAGCGCGAGTTTGGCACCCACGGCGCGATTCAGCCCGGCGAGGTGTGCACCCCGGCGGTGGAGGGGTAGCTTAACCAACCCGTCGTTGTGTGATGTGGGCAACCTGGCGATACACTGCCCGCCATGGAAACCGCTACCTCATTCGTCGAGGACACCCTTAACGGCGCGATCTGGAACGTCGTCCCAGTGTTCCTCATCCTCGCCGGCGTCTACTTCGGCGTACGCACCCTGTTCGTTCAAATCCGCCTGTTCCCGGACATGCTCAAGGCGGTCGCCGAGACGCCGAAGGGCAAGGACCGCGAGGGGCGCGACCTCGACGAGGAGTTCGGCGGCCTGTCCGCCTTCAAGGCCTTCACCATCTCCGCTGCCTCGCGCGTGGGCACCGGCAACATCGCCGGCGTTGCGCTGGCAATCTCCATCGGCGGGCCGGGCTCGGTGTTCTGGATGTGGATGCTCGCGCTGCTCGGCGGCGCGACCGCGTTCGTGGAGTCCACCCTGGCGCAGCTGTGGAAGACCAAGGACGCCGAGGGCAACTACCACGGCGGGCCGGCCTACTACATGACGCGCGGCCTGGGCTGGAAGCCGCTGGCCGTGATCTTCTCCGCGTTTTTGGCCGTCACCTACGGCTTTGTCTACAACGCGATCCAGACCAACTCCATCGTCGAGGCAGTCGGCGGTTCCCTGGGCACCGACTCCGTAGCGCTCAAGGGTGTTGTCGCCGGCGTGATTGCTGTGCTGACCGCACTGGTCATCTTCGGCGGCGTGACCCGCATCGCCTCCTGGACCCAGGTCATCGTGCCGTTTATGGCCGGCGCCTACATCCTCATCGGCCTGGCCGTGCTGGTGATCAACTGGCGCGAGATTCCCGGCATGATCGGGATGATCGTCGGCCACGCCCTGGGCCTTGAGCAGGTCGTCGGCGCCGGCATCGGTGTCGCGTTCATGCAGGGCATGCGCCGCGGCCTGTTCTCCAACGAGGCCGGTATGGGCTCCGCTCCGAACGCAGCCGCCACCGCCACGGTGTCCCACCCCGTCAAGCAGGGCCTCGTGCAGACCCTCGGCGTGTACTTCGACACCCTGCTGGTCTGCTCCATCACCGCGTTCGTGGTGCTGCTCGGCCCGGCCGTGACCTACGGCCGCGACGACATCCAGGGCGCGTCGCTGACCCAGTCCGCGCTGGCTGACTCCGTCGGCGCTTGGGGCGCGCACGCCATCACGTTCATCCTGTTCTTCCTGGCGTTTTCCTCCGTGATCGGCAACTACTACCTCGCGCAGGCCAACCTGGAGTACCTCACCGACTCGAAGACCGCCATGACGGTGTTCCGCCTCGTCGTCATCGGGTTCGTCATCTTCGGCGCATTCGGCTCCGTCCCGCTGGTGTGGGCGCTCGGCGACACCATGGCCGGCCTGCTGGCCATCTTCAACATCGTCGCCATCGTCCCGCTCGGCGGTGTGGCGCTGAAGCTGCTGAAGAACTTCAACGACCAGCGCCGCAAGGGCATCGACCCAGTGTTCCACCGCGAGATGCTGCCGGAGCTGAAGAACGTGGAGTACTGGGACGGCTCCGACCCGGTGACCCGCCGCAGCGAAGAGGACCGCATCACCATCAGCGAGAGCTACGACGGGCGTTAGTCAGTTGTAAACTCAGGTACCATGAATCGGCCTGAGAAAACTACTCCCACGCTGGTCTATCTGCACGGCGTGAACAGCAAGGGGCCAGAGGCGCCTTCCTCTGCAAAATGGAAGGAAGGGCTTGCCCGAGGGCTTCACGCTGCGGGGTACCCGGGGTTGGAAGACGTCAGTATCGTCGAGCCCTCCTACGCTGATCTCCTTCAGAAACTCAACGGCGACCCAGACAAAATCGACGCCCCGATTCCCCCGATTACGCAGACGAAACAGTCGTCCTCGGAGCGTCGCCAGAAAAGATCCGAGTTCGATTCGCGCATGGCTGCGATGGAGCGTCGCCTCGCCGACACAGATGCTCTCGGACCCAAACCCCTAGCAACCGCTGCGGAGATGGCTGCAGCAGCGGCCTTCAGGTTCAATAAGTTCCGAGAAGCCAGCAACTACATGAACGATGACAAAGTTCGGCGCGATGTGCTTAACCGGGTTATCCGGCAGTTGCCGGCCGATGGGTCAATTGTGCTTATCGGACACAGCCTGGGCAGCGTGATCGCGGCTGACTTGCTGCCCCGCATACCGCACAACCTCAAAATTGCAGGCATGGTCACTATCGGGAGCCCTCTAGCGCAGGGCAACTTTGATTTGAGCAAGCTTGAGACCAACCTCAAAGAACCGCCGTCCAATCTCGCATGGTGGATTAACTTCTGGAGTCACTGGGATCCCGTTGCTGCTCTGCGCGGAGCTTCGTCAGTTGTGCCGTGGTTGCTGGATCTCCGTGTGTCCACACCAGTTAATCCGTACTTTGCACACTCTGCACATGAGTATCTGGAAGAAGAGCTCGTAGGTAAAGCAGTTGGATATGCTCTATTCGGAGCGCAATCGGCTGAGCTCGCGGTGATTGAAACAGGCGTGGATGTTCAGATGGACCACGAGGAAAAGCTAGTTCTTGCGGGTCTACGTTTGTCGCACCTGATCCGGGAAAACCTGAAGGGTGACACAAAAGAGCGATTCGGTGGAGCGCTCTCTGATACGCAGTTTCAGGTGATTAACGACCTCATTGCTAAACGCACAATGGAACGACGTGCCATACCTGGCGGTCTTTCTGTCCTGCAGACGAATGAGGTTTGTGACCCCGATAACCTCAGCACTCCGGTGGTGCACTTGTTCCCGGACCGCGACCAAGCGGCGAAGGATCTCATCACACTTGCCCTTCAAAATCCTCTCTCTCCATATGAGGTGGAGGTTAAAGAATCAGTGCGTATCTCGGCTATGAGGCAGCTAGCGGCGGAGATGGCGCTGACTCCGCAGCAGGGGGAGGACGCGTTCGACGCACTTGAAGAAGCTTCCAAGGCGTTGGCTGGTAAAACGCGGCTTATGAAGTGGGGATTGCTGGGAGCTGGTGCGCTTGCTGTAGTTGCCTCAGGAGGACTTTTACTGCCAGCTGCACCAGGACTGGCTGGGGCTGCGGCCGTTACAAGTGCATTGGCATCCTTCGGCCCCGGTGGCATGGTGGGAGGCCTTCTCACCGCAGGAGCACTTGTGTCTGCTGGGTCGGGGACTATTGCAGTGGGAATGATGACCGCAGGGAGCACCGCCGAGGAATTCGAGGGAGTAATCCACATTCAGTTGTCCCGGCTGATTCTGCGAGACACATGGAGAATGCCGTGTGATGAATCAGTGTGGCACGTGTGGACTGAACTGGAGCGTGACCTTATTCGTCAACGGTCAAAGCTTGAACGGTTCAGCGACAAAAATGCGCCGGGACTCAAGGACACAGATCGGAAGCTCGCCACGGTGCGGAAAGCGATTCGCTACGCGGAAGAGAAAAGACTTAGTCCGAAGGTACGCTAACCCCGCTACGCTTGGGTGGCATGACAACAACACGCATGACCGCCCATGTCCGCGGCAACGTCCAGGGGGTGGGGTTTCGCTGGTGGACCCGCTCCCGCGCCCTCGAGCTGGGCTTGGCCGGCTACGCGAAGAACCTCGCTGATGGCAGGGTAGAGGTGGTTGCGGAGGGGACCGAAGGTGACGTCGGGAAGCTCAAAGCCCTTCTTGAAGAGCAGCCTTCGACGGCGAAGCGCCCGGGGAATGTGGAGCACGTCCAGGCGCAGTTCGGGGAGCCGAAGGGCGCGGAAGGGTTTGAGGAGCGATGAGCTCACTGTTTGACGACTAGGGGGAGTCCGGGGACGTAGCGTAGTCAGGTGAATCCACGGTGAATCGGATCTTCGCCCCGACTGCTCGCGCATAGCGCTGCACGGTCGACAGTTGCGGGTCTGATTCACCCCGTTCCAGATCTGAAATCGCAGACTGAGTGGTGCCCATGGCGTCCGCAACTTGACGTTGGGTCTGGCCGGACGCTTTCCTGAGCTGACGCAGTGTTTCTACGAGAGTGGACCGGGCGGAGGCATCCTCAAAAGCTCCCGCGAATCCGGGGTCCTTCAAGTGGCTCCCAAAATCTATTTCTTTGGAATTGTTATCCGCGTAGCTCATTGCAGCATCCCCTCTAATATCGGTTATAGCAGATATTACGGGAGTCTTGGACCACGTCCACTGGGCTTTCCTTGTTCCCTTGCCTGGCGTCGCGCACGCTGGGTTACACTGCCCCAATGCACCTGAAATCGCTGACGCTCAAAGGATTCAAGTCTTTCGCGTCGGCGACGACGATGAAATTCGAGCCTGGCATCTGCGCCGTGGTGGGGCCGAACGGCTCTGGCAAATCGAATGTGGTGGATGCGCTCGCGTGGGTGATGGGCGAGCAAGGGGCGAAAAACCTGCGCGGCGGGAAGATGGAAGACGTCATCTTCGCTGGCGCGGGCGCTCGCAAACCGTTGGGGCGCGCGGAGGTCACCCTCACCTTCGACAACACGGACAAGCGCCTGCCCATCGACTACACAGATGTGGCCATTACCCGCCGCATGTTCCGCGACGGTGCCTCGGAGTACGAGATCAACGGCTCCAAGGCGCGCCTGATGGACATCCAGGAGCTGCTGTCCGATTCCGGCATCGGCCGCGAGATGCACATCATCGTCGGCCAGGGCAAGCTCTCCGAGATCCTGGACTCGCGACCCGAGGAGCGCCGCGCGTTCATCGAGGAGGCCGCGGGTGTGCTCAAGCACCGGCGCCGCAAGGAGAAGGCGCAGCGCAAGCTTTCCGGCATGCAGGCGAACCTGGATCGCCTGACCGACCTCACCGGCGAGCTGGGCAAGCAGCTCAAACCCCTGGCCCGCCAGGCGGAGGCCGCCAAGCGGGGCGCGGCGGTGCAGGCGGAGTTGCGCGACGCGAAACTCAAGCTCGCCGGAGACCAGGTGGTGCGGCTGCGCGAGAAGTACGCAGACGCCGAGCGCGCCGCCGAGATGCTGGCGGAGCAGGTGGAGACCGTCACCGCGGCGTTGGAGACCGCGGTGGAGGAGCAGGAGGCTGTGGAGGCGCGTCAGCAGGAGCTGCAGCCGCAGGCCCAGGAGGCGCAGCAGCTGTGGTTTGCGCTGTCCACGCTGGCTGAGCGGGTGAGCGCGACTCAGCGCATCGCGTCGGAACGCGCCCGCAGTTCCGATTCGTTCGAGCCCTATGCGGGCCAGGATCCGGAGGACCTGGAGGCGCGGGCGCAGCTTGCGGACGAGCGCTACGCCGAGGCTCTCGAAGCCGCCGAGGAGGCCGCGGAGAAGCTCGAGACCATCCGCGAGGAAGTTGCCGAGCGGCAGGAGGCCTTCGACGCAGCCGAGCGCGAGCACATGGCGCAGGTGCGCGCGATCGCGGACCGTCGCGAGGGTGTCGTGCGCCTGATCGCGCAGGAGGAGTCCCAGGCAGCGGCCGTCGAGGCGGCCGAAGATGAGGTGCGCCGCTTCGAGGAAACGCTCGCGGAGACGAAACAACGCGCGCGAGCAGCCGATGCGGAGGTCGCGTCCGTCGAGGAGCGCATCGCGGGCTTTGCAGCGGAGCGTTCGCCTCTCGACGACGCATTCGCCCGTGCCCACACCGAGTCCGACGCCGCAGACAAGCGCCTAGACCAGCTGCGGGCGAAGCAGCGCGAGCACGAGCGTGCGGTGGCCACGCTGCAGTCGCGCATTGACACGCTGGCGGAGCAGGCGCCGAAGCGATCGGCAGAAGACGTGCTCTCCGGGTTTACGGCACTTGCGGGCTTAGTCACCGTGGAGCCTGGGCTGGACCGCGCGCTTGCCGCCGCGCTCGGCGAGCACGCCGAGGCACTGGCGGGTGAAGTCTCCGACGACGCGGTCGGCGCGCTGGAGTCGGCCGCGCGGACCGTGGTGGTGGACGCGCGCGGCGGTTCGTCGTGGCGCCTGGACACCGACGGCGAGGTGGACTGGCTGCTCGACCACATCACACTTGACCTCTCCGTGACCGGCCCGGTCACGCGCTTGCTCGCGGACGTGGTGGTGGCGGACGATCTCGCCGCCGCGCGCAGCGTGGTAGAGCAGGATCCACGCCTGCGGGCTGTCACGCCTGCAGGCGTGCTCGTGGGCGAAGGCTGGGTCGCCGCCGGCACGGGGCAGACCTCCACGGTGGAGGTCTCCGCCCGCATCGAGGCAGCGAAGTCCGAGTTGGCCGGAGCACAACAGCTGCTCGAGGAGCTCGCGGGCACCCTGGAAGGCGCGACCGTCGCCGCAGACGAGGCCCGCGTGAGCGCTGCGTCCGCCAAGGCGGCGCTGCGCGAGCACGACACCGAAGTGGAATCCTGGCGCCGCGACCTCGCGCGCCTGGTCAAACAGGCCGAGGCGAACAAGTCCGAGCACGAGCGCGCCGCGGCGCGTGCGAACGAGGCGGACGCGCGCTTGGCCCAGCGCCGCAGCGAGTTGGAGGAGACGCGCGACCGCCTCACCCGCGTGGACACGGACGTCGCCGAGTCTCCGGAGGAGCCGTCGACGGAGCAGCGCGACCAGGCCAGAAACGCACTCAACCACGCCAAGTCGTTGGAGATGGAGGCAACGCTCGCCTCCCGCACCGCGCAGCAGCGTGCGGAAGCCGAGGCTGGCAAGGGCGACGCGCTTCGCCGGCAGGCGGAGCAGGAGCGGCAGGCGAAGGCCCGCCATGAAGCGGCGATGGCTCGCCGGAGGGCGGAAGGGGAGCTGGCCGGTGCCGTCGAGAAGCATGCGCGCGACTTGGCAGCCCGCATCGAAGACGCGCTCGCCCGCGCCACCGCCCAGCGCGACGAGCTGAACGCGCAGCTCAACTCCCTGCAGGGCAAGGTGCAGCAGGCGCGTCAACAGGTGGGCGCCACCCGCCAGCAACTCGCGCGGCTGACGGACAACGCGCACCAGTCCGACATCGCGCGCTCGCAGGCGCAGGTGCGCATAGACGAGGCGGAGTCCAACATCACCGCGTCGTTGGGCATCGCGGTGTCCGACCTGCTCGCGGACTACACCCCGGGCGAGGACTTCGACCGCGACGCCGAGCAGAAGCGTCTCAAACAGGCGGAGAAGGACCTGCGCGCCCTGGGCAAGGTCAACCCGCTGGCGCTGGAGGAGTTCAAGGCATTGGAGGAGCGCTACACGTTTTTGAGCACGCAGCTCGACGACGTGATCCAGGCCCGCAAGGACCTCACCGGCGTGATCGAGGATGTGGACGCGCAGATCCTGCAGCTGTTCACCGACGCCTGGGCGGACGTCGAGGCGGAGTTTCCGCGTGTGTTCCAGACCCTGTTCCCGGGCGGCGAGGCGCGCCTCGTGCTCACCGAGCCGGACGACATGCTCACCACTGGCATCGAGATCGAGGCCCGCCCGCCGGGCAAGCGAGTCAAGCGCCTGTCCTTGCTTTCCGGAGGTGAAAAGTCCCTGACCGCGCTCGCTTTCCTGGTGGCCATCTTCCGTGCGCGCCCCAGCCCGTTCTACGTGCTCGACGAGGTCGAGGCGGCACTTGACGACGTCAACCTCCGCCGCCTCATCGCCCTGCTCCAGGAGCTGCGGCAGGATTCCCAGCTCATCGTGATCACCCACCAGAAGCCCACCATGGACGTCGCGAACGTACTGTACGGCGTGACCATGCGCGGTGACGGTGTCACCCGCGTGCTTTCGCAGCGTATGCAGCCCGCCGGGGCCGCGCCCGCGTGATGTCGGCGGTGCTGGCACACTAGAGCGCATGGATCTCAATGCTTTAGTCAACAGCACTGCGTTTTGGATTGTCCTCGCAGTCATCGTCATTGCGCTGATCCTCATCGGCGTTATTGTCGCCGGGAAGAAGCGCAGGGAATCGAAGACCATCTCCTTTGACAAGGTCGAAGAGCCCAAGGAGCTGACCCAGCAGGAGAAGTCGGGCAACTACCAGGCCAAGGGCGGCTTCAACTTTGCACAAGCGGACGCGCAGCCGAAGCAGTCGGAGCCGGTCCGCCGCGAGAAGCCTGCGCCGAAGCAGGAAGCGGCCGCGGCCTTTGTTCCGCCGAAGCAGGAAGAAGAAGAGACCGTTGTCGAACGCGCAATTTCGCGTGACGACGAACCGCAGGTGCCCACCGAAGCCGTTGAGCAGACTCCGGCGGAACCGGCGGTAGAAGAGCCGGCGGTAGAGGAGCCAGTCACCGAGGAGCAGCCGGTCGAACCGGTCGAGCCGGAGCAGCCGGTCGAACCGGTCGAGCCAGTAGAGCCGGAGCAGCCCGTTGAACCCGCTGAGCCCGTGGAGCGGGTTGACGAGGTCCAAGCGGAGCCCGTCGATAAGCAGACTGCTGAGGCCGAGGAGGCCGCGGCGGCTGCGGCAGCGGCGCAGGAGAGCGTGGGCGAGGCGCGCCAGGAGGGCGCGGAGGTCTCCGATGACGCCGTGGTGGTTGAGGCGCCGACCGAGGAGCCGCTGGACGACATCGCGCCGGCCGCCGGCCGCATGGGCAAGCTGCGTGGGCGCCTGTCGCGCTCCCAGAACGCGATCGGGCAGGGCCTTTTGGGCATCCTCACCGCTGGCGACCTCGACGAGGACGCCTGGGAGGAAATCGAGGACACACTGATCATGGCGGACCTCGGCGCTGAGCTGACCATGAAGGTCACCGACTCGCTGCGCGAGAAGATCGCCGAGCGCGGCGTGGAGACCGAGGATCAGGCCCGCGCGATGCTGCGAGAGACGCTCATCGAGGCCGCGCGCCCTGAGATGGACCGCTCGATTAAGGCCATGCCGAACGACGGCAAACCCGCCGTGATCCTGGTTGTCGGCGTCAACGGCACCGGCAAGACCACCACCACCGGCAAGCTCGCTCGCGTGCTGGTGTCCATGGGCCACTCCGTGGTGCTCGGCGCGGCGGATACCTTCCGCGCGGCCGCGGCCGACCAGTTGGAGACCTGGGGCAAGCGCGTCGGCGCCTCCACCGTGCGCAGCAAGGAGGGCGCGGACCCGGCATCCGTCGCTTTCGACGCGGTGGCCACCGGTGTCGCCGAGGGCACGGACGTCGTGCTCGTGGACACCGCTGGCCGCCTGCACACCTCAACCGGCCTGATGGACCAGCTGGGCAAGGTCAAGCGCGTGGTGGAAAAGAAGAGCAACGTCGACGAGGTCCTGCTGGTGCTGGATGCCACCGTCGGCCAAAACGGCATCATGCAGGCGCGCGTGTTCCGCGAGGTCGTGGACATCACCGGCGTGGTGCTGACCAAACTCGACGGCACCGCCAAGGGCGGCATCGTCTTCCAGGTGCAAGAGGAGCTCGGTGTGCCCGTCAAGCTCGTCGGCCTCGGCGAGGGCGCAGACGATCTTGCGCCGTTTGAGGTGGAAAGCTTCGTCGACGCGTTGCTCGGCTAAGCATTTGCCTATCGACGCGCACGCGCCCCGGCGATGACACAGCGATGTGCCCATCGCCCGGGGCGCGCGCTAGTCTTGTGGGGATTATTTTCCGCTAGCAGCACAAGGGAGCGTGCACACCGTGTTCGAGTCACTGTCCGACCGCCTCCAATCAGCCCTCGGCGGCCTGCGCGGCAAGGGCAAGCTCACCGAGGCAGACATCAACGCCACCGCGCGCGAGATCCGTCTCGCCCTGCTTGAGGCGGACGTCTCGCTCACAGTCGTGCGTGCGTTTATCAAGCGCGTCAAGGAGCGTGCGCTAGGCGCAGATGTGTCCGCGGCGCTGAACCCTGCGCAGCAGGTGATCAAGATCGTCGACGAGGAGCTGACCAACATCCTCGGCGGCGAAACGCGTCGGCTCAACATGGCGAAGAACCCGCCGACCGTGATCATGCTGGCCGGTCTGCAGGGTGCCGGTAAGACCACGCTGGCCGGCAAGCTGGCCAAGCACCTGGCCAAGCAGGGCCACACACCGATGCTGGTGGCCTGCGACCTGCAGCGCCCGGGCGCGGTGCAGCAGCTGCAGATCGTCGGCGAGCGCGCCGGCGTGCCCACCTTCGCCCCGGACCCGGGCACCTCCCTGGATTCCTACGAGCACGAGATGGGCACTTCCCACGGCGACCCCGTCGCGGTGGCGCAGCAGGGCATCGAGCACGCCAAGCACCAGAAGAATGATGTGGTCATCATCGATACCGCCGGCCGCCTCGGCATCGACGAGACGCTGATGACCCAGGCGCGCAACATCCGCGACGCCGTTAACCCCGACGAGGTCCTCTTCGTCATCGACGCGATGATCGGCCAGGACGCGGTGAAGACCGCCGAGGCGTTCGCACAGGGCGTGGACTTCACCGGCGTGGTGCTGACCAAGCTGGACGGCGACGCCCGCGGCGGTGCAGCCCTGTCCATCCGCGAAGTCACCGGCAAGCCGATCCTGTACGCCTCCACCGGCGAGAAGCTCGAGGACTTCGACGTCTTCCACCCGGAGCGCATGTCCAGCCGAATACTCGGCATGGGCGATTTGCTCTCGCTTATCGAGCAGGCCGAGGCGACCTACAACGAGCAGGACGCCGAAGCCGCCGCCAACAAGCTCACCTCCGGCGAGCTGACCCTGGAGGACTTCCTGGACCAGCTGCTGATGATCCGCCGCATGGGGCCGATTGGCAACCTGCTGAAGATGATGCCGGGCGGCAAGCAGATGAACCAGATGGCCGACATGGTCGACGAGAAGCAGCTCGACCGCATCCAGGCCATCATCCGCGGCATGACACCGGAGGAGCGCCAGGATCCGAAGATCCTCAATGCTTCTCGACGCAAGCGCATCGCCAACGGTTCCGGCGTCAAAGTCTCCGACGTCAATCAGCTTGTCGATCGCTTCTTCGAGGCCAAGAAGATGATGGGGCAGATGGCCAGCCAGTTCGGCATGCCGGGCATGCCTGGCATGGGCGGCGGCCGCTCCGCCACGAAGAAGAAGCCGAAGGGCCGCAAGGGTAAAAACGGCAAGCGTAAGCCACCGAAGCGCGGAGGCGGCATGCCCAAGATGCCGGGTATGCCGGGTATGGGCGGCGGCATGCCGGGGATGCCCGGTGGTATGCCGGATCCGAAGGAGCTGGAGAAGCTCCAGGAGCAGCTGCCGGCGGGTATGCAGGGCATGGACCTGAACAACCTCGACTTCAACGAGGCGATGAAGCGCATGCAGAAGGGCAAGTTCTTCTAGTCGGCGGCGTGGTGCGGTCTGTTTAGGCGGGCCAACCGGCGGCACTCTCCCCGCAGACCCCGAGCGGAGGACCCCTAGTATGGCCAGTTTTCGGCCGTACTAGGGGTTTCTCGCTCTGGTTCTGTAGGGCGGGCCGGGGAGGCATTCCGGCAAGGTCTTCGGCGCGGATCCAGCTAGTAGGGCCCAGCTACCCGGCGAAAAGTGGCGAATATCGAGCTCCTACTAGCTGGTTCCACGGAATGGGGCGGTCAGCAGGCGGGGGAAGCGGCGGCCGGTGGGTGGGCCGAGCGGGGGCAGCCTACGGAGCCGCCAACGGGGGGCTACGGGGCGGCCGGAGGGGCGTCGAGAAGCGAAAGCTCCTCGAAGATCGGCGCGAGGCGCTCCCACAACACCGGTGCCAGGGACTCGGCGTAGGCGTTGGAGATGTGGTTCTGGTCGCGGTAGATGTACACGTTGCCGATCTGCGGCGGGCAAAGGCCGTCAACGCAGTACCAGCCGGCGGTGTCGATTTCCCACTGGGCGTAGGCGCCGTCGAGGAAATACGCCGCCGGGTCCTTGGGGGCGTAGACCATGTCCGCGGCCATGGAGCAGGCGTGTTCGGAGTGGCCCGCGACGACGCAGAGGTTCGGGTCCATGGGCTCGCCGGTGGGGGTGAACATCCACGGGTTGTCGCGCAGGCCGACGAACGGGATGCCTAGCTCGGCAAGCCGCTGCCAGAGGTTGGCGTAGGCGTCGGGCACGTAGTCGGCGGAGACGCGTCCGTCGCCGGCGTGGCCTGCGGGGCGGGTGGAGGTGGAAACGAGCAGGTCGGGCTGCAGGCTGATGATCTCCTGCATCGCGTTTTCGCCCCATTCGGCGCACTCCGGGGAGACGATGTCGTTGGCGGGGTCCAGCGGTCCGCCGACCACCAGCGGGCACTCTTGGCGCACGAAGGTGGCGACCTTGAAGTGGTGTTCCTTGCCCAGTTTGTCCAGCGGGACGATGAACGGCTCGATGTGGGAGCCGCCAGCGAGCACGATCGTGGTCTCCGCCTCCAGGTCGCCGTAGGTGCAGTCTGGGCCGGGCATGGCGTCGGGGGCTTCTGGGAGGAAAATCATGCAGTCGTCGAGACCGATGGGCGGGAAAACGCCGGCGATGAGGCTCGGGTCCGGCTGCGGTTTCACGTCCGGCACCTGCGCGCCCTGGACGGCGCGGGCACCGGGGTAGTTGACCGGGTCGAGCGCTTCTTCTGCGCTGTCCACTCGCTTGTCCCAGTACGGCTGCACGGCCAGCGCGACAGTAAACAGCGCTGCGGCCAGCACGCCGCCCACCGCACGCGCGACGCCGGGCAGTGTGCGTAGCGACGCCCTCGCGGCCGCCACCGGGTCGTCGTCGCCGCGCGGGCGCGGGCGGTGCTGGCGCAGCGGGTCCTCCACGAGCGTGTGGGTGACGTGGGCCAAACACAGCGACACCAGGATGACCAGTCCGCCCAGCCAGGCCGGCGGGGTTTTGTAGCCGCCGATGACAGTGACGATGATCAGCAGCGGCCAGTGCCACAGGTACAGCGAGTAGGCCACGCTGCCCAGCCAGGTCATTGGGGCGGAGGCGAGCACCTTGGACACGCCGTTGGCGTTGCCGGAGAGAATCACCAACGCCGCGCCGGTGAGCGGGATCAGGGCGACGGGCCCGGGGAAGGCCAGCGAGGTGGGCACGATAACGCCCGTGACGGCAATGAGTGCTACGCCCAAGAGTGCGGTCAACCACGCGGTCGCCTGCGGCAGGAACCGATGCGCCGGCACGAATGCGAGCAGCGCGCCGAGGGAGAGCTCCCACGCGCGGGAGAACGTGGAGTAGTAGTTCTCGCCGGTGCCTTCCAGCCCGAAGCGGGAGGCCCAGGCGAACGACGCCACGGTGATCACCGCAAGCAGCGCAATGGCAGCGCGGCGGGCGTGTTCAGGCTTCGCCCGCAGCTTGGTCACGGCCACGGCGATGATCCAGCCCAGAAGAATGCCGAAGACATAGAACTGTCCCTGCACCGACATGGACCACAGGTGCTGCAGGGGAGAGGTCTCTTGGCTGGCTGCGGCGTAATCGGCGTTCTGCGCCATCAGCTCCCAGTTTTGGAAGTACAGCATCGACGCGGTGACCTGGCGGGAAAGCTCCACGCCCATCAGCTCCGGGGTGAACGCCATAACAAGGCCGACGACCACGACCACCACCAGCGCGAGCGCTGGCACCAACCTGCGGATGGTGCGCCACAACGGCCACCACGGGTTCAAGTTCGGGTTGGGGCGCAGCGCGTAGCGCAGCTGCCCGCCGAGGAAGAAGTAGCCGGATAGCAGCAGGAAAACATCCACTCCGCCGGAGACGCGGCCGACAAACACGTGGAAGAGCACCACGAGCGCGATGGCGAACCCGCGCAGCCCGTCCAGGTCGACGCGGTATGCGGTGGAGCCTTTCGTCGGCTGTGGTGGGTGCCCTGCCGTCGTACTCAACCGTTTCTCCAACTCGTCTTGCCGTGTGCCTTGCTGCGCTGTGCCGTCTATCGTCGCCGAGTATCGTCACAAGCGGTTAAGGACAATACCGCCCCCAACGCGCGGGACCGAACCAGACTCGCGCGGATGTTGAAGGCTAAAACCGGACGCGTGTTTTGGAACCTGGGGAAAGCGCGCGTAAAGTATCACGGGCTGTCCGGCGTGTATGCGCGCCAGGCACGACAAGTCCATAACTGCGTACGCGCCGGATCCGTCTTGTACCTCGCACTAAACGAGGCAGGTCGCCCGGCCGGGCACGCGCAGGGTAAATAAGAAGGGTTGAACCGGCTCGTCGATAAGTGGCGAGTGTCTGCACTGCCCAGTGACCTACAAGGAAGTACACCATGGCTGTAAAGATCAAGCTGCAGCGCGTTGGCAAGATCCGCAACGCGCAGTACCGCGTCGTCATCGCTGACGCCCGCACCCGTCGCGACGGTGCCGTCATCGAGAACATCGGCATCTACCACCCGAAGGAAGAGCCGTCGCTCATCCGCATCGATTCCGAGCGCGCTCAGTACTGGCTGGGTGTCGGCGCGCAGCCGACCGAGCCGGTGATGGCACTGTTGAAGGTGACCGGCGACTGGCAGAAGCACAAGGGCCTCGACGGCGCTGAGGGCACCCTGAAGGTGGCCGAGGAGAAGCCGTCCAAGCTCGACCTGTTCAACCAGGCTCTGGAGGAGGCCAAGAACGGCCCGACCGCTGAGGCCATCACCGAGAAGCGCAAGAAGGCCAAGGAAGAGGCTGAAGCGAAGGAAGCCGCTGAGGCCGCCGCTGCTGCCGAGGCTGAGGCCGCTGAGGCTGAGTCCGAGGCTTCCGAGGACGCTGAAGCTGAGGAGAACTAAGCACTCTTCGCTTCTCGACGAACCCCCCGTTGCACACACCGCGTGCGCAGCGGGGGTTTCGTGTTGGTGGGGTTCGGTGAGTTCCACCCCGCCTTGCCCCGCACCAGCCAGCCGCTTGACGGACTGGCCGCACGCATACCCTGGGATCCAGAGCCTGGGTTCGCGCAAAAATTGGCCATTCGCAGGATGAGCCTCCCAGGGTCTGCGGAGGTGGCGGAGAGGGAGGCGGCGCAGGGGGATGTGGCGCAGCCAGGAACGTTCGGCGAACCGGCGGCCTGCTACCGTAATCACCCATGGAGCTGCAGATCGGCCGTGTGGTCAAGTCCCACGGCGTGAAAGGTGAGGTTGCCGTCGAGTTGCTGGCGGACGAGTCGGAGGAGCACATCGTCGTCGGCGCTGTGCTCACCGGCCGCCAGGCGGGCAAGGAGCGGGAGTTGACCGTCAAGACGGTGCGCCAGCACCAGAAGCGCCTGCTGGTCAGCTTCGAGGAGGTACCGGACCGCACTGCCGCCGACAGCTTGCGCGGCATGAAGTTCTTCGCCGAGCCTCTCGAGCGTGAAGAAGACTCGGAGGGGTACTACAACCACGAGCTTATTGGCTTGAAGGTGCGGCACGAGGGCGAAGAGGTCGGCGAGGTCACCGGTGTGATGGACGCGCCGAACCGGAAGATCCTGGAGATCGATTACCGGGGCAAGGAGGTCATGGTCCCGTTCGTGATGGACTTTGTCCCGGAGCTCGACACGGAGGCGGGCTACCTCACCATCACCCCGCCCGAGGGCTTGCTTGATGTCTAAGCTGCGCCTCGACGTCGTCACCATCTTTCCCGAGTATCTCGACCCGCTGCGCCAGGCGCTGCTGGGCAAGGCGATCGAGCAAGGGATCCTGTCGGTGGGCGTACACGACCTGCGCGACTGGGCCACCGGCAACCACAAATCCGTGGACGCCCCGCCGCTGGGCGGGGGACCGGGCATGGTGATGAAGCCGGAGGTGTGGGGGCCTGCGCTTGACGACGTCGCCAAGGGCCGCCCCGGAACATCCCTCGGCACCGCCGCCGCGCACCGCAACGACAAGCTGCGCCACGACGACGTCCACGAGGTCGCGCCCCGTCCATACGAAGGCGGCGAGGACAGCAGCAAGCCGCTGTTGCTCGTGCCCACCCCGGCGGGCAAGCCCTTCACCCAGCAGGACGCGCAGGCGTGGTCGCGCGAGGAGCACATCGTGTTCGCCTGCGGGCGCTACGAGGGCATCGACCAGCGCGTCTTCGAGGATGCGAAGAAGCGCTACCGCGTGCGCGAGGTCTCCATCGGAGACTATGTGCTCATTGGCGGCGAGGTTGCCGTCCTGGTCATTGCGGAAGCGGTCACGCGTCTGATCCCGGGCGTGCTGGGCAACACCGAAAGCCACGAGGACGACAGCTTCTCCGACGGTCTGCTCGAGGGCCCGAGCTACACCAAGCCGCGCGTGTGGCGCGGGCTTGAGGCGCCGGCGGTGCTCACCTCCGGCGACCACGCCAAGGTGGAGGCCTGGCGCAGGGAGCAGTCCTTGAAGCGCACGCGCGAGGTCCGCCCTGAGCTGCTGGAGCAGACTCATCTGAGCGAGGACGACCGGTTCATGTTGGACGCACGCGACGTGCTTACGACGGTGTGGGTGGACGGGGCGACGCGGATCGTCGTCAAGCAATTGCGCAGGGCCTTGAAGAAGGCTGGCTACCGCGACCCCGAGATCACCTTGGAGGGGGATACGCTCACCGTCGCCGGGCGCACCGCTCTCGCGCTCGATGAGGCGACGCGTGCGGTGGAAAAGGCGCTGCCAACTGGGGCTTATCAGTCCGGCGGGACTGTAGAGGTTTAGCTTATCTGGTGGGCAATATCACCCTATGAAATTTAAAGGTCTGACCAATCGGGCAATACACTTGGGTGCGTTACACGCGTAAGAAAGGACACCCATGCTCGCGTCAGTGCTTGACCCAACATCCGGGGTCGCCATCGTCCTGCAAATCCTGATCATTCTCGGCGCCCTGCTGCTGGGCACCCGCTACGGCGGGCTCGGCCTCGGCCTGATCTCCGGCATCGGTTTGATGCTCATGGTGTTCGTCTTCGGCCTCGAGCCGGGCGAACCGCCCGTCGGCGTGATGCTCACCATCATCGCCGTGATCGGGTGTGCGGCCACGCTGCAGCAATCGCGCGGGTTGGAGGTGATGATGCAGCAGGCGGAGAAGCTGCTGCGCGCCCACCCGGAGCGAATCACCATCCTCGCACCGCTGACCACCTGGTTCCTCACCGTGCTGTGCGGCACCGGCCACGTGGTCTACACCATGTTCCCCATCATCGAGGACATCGCGGTGAAAAAGGGCATCCGCCCGGAGCGCCCCATGGCGGTGGCATCCACGTCCGCGCAGATGGGCATCACCGCCTCGCCGGTGTCGGTGGCCACGGTCTCGCTCGCGTCGATCCTGGCAGAAAACGCCGGGGTGATTGACAAGGTGTACTCCATCCCGCAGATCCTCATGGTCGCCATTCCGGCGTCGCTGTCCGGCGTTGTCCTGGCCGCGCTGTGGTCGCTGCGCCGCGGCAAGGACCTGGACAAGGACCCAGCGTTCCAGGAGCGCATGCAGGACCCGGCGTTTGCGGAATCCATCAACAAGTCCAGCCACTCGCTGCTGGACGAGGTCTTTCCTAGCTCCGCCCGCAACGCCGTGTGGATCTTCCTCGGCGCCATCGCATTCGTGGTGGTGCTCGGCGCGTTCGAGGGCCTGCGCCCCGCGTTCGATGACGGCGACGGCGGAGTCAAGCCACTGTCGATGAACTTGGCCATCCAGATGGTCATGCTGTTTGCCGGCGCGATCATCCTGCTGTTTTGCAAGGTGGATCACAAGAAAATCGCCTCGACTCCGGTGTTTAAGGCCGGCATGACGGCGGTGTTCTCCGTCTTCGGCGTGGCCTGGATGGCGGACACGTTCTTCTCCGCGCACATCGACCAGCTCGAGGCAAGCCTGGGCTCCGTCGTGGAGGCCGCGCCGTGGGCGTACGCGATCGTGCTGCTCATCGTGTCGAAGCTGGTCAACTCGCAGGCCGCGGCGCTGGTCGCGATTGCCCCGATCGGCCTGGCGCTGGGCATTGACCCGAAGATCATCGTCGGCTTCTACGGTGCCGCGTACGGCTACTGGATTCTGCCCACCTACCCGTCCGACTTGGCCTGCATCGGCTTCGACCGCACCGGCACCACGCGCATTGGCAAGTTCGTGATCAACCACTCGTTCCTCATCCCGGGCGCGATCTCGGTGTTCACCTCGTGCGTGGTGGGCTCGCTTCTGGCGCAGGTGTTGCTGTAAGGGTGGCGCGAAACGCCCGCGACTAGACTCGCCCGAATGACATCAACCGCAGTCACCATCGCGAACGAAATCAATGTGCGGGACAACCAGGTCGAGCAGGCGCTGAAACTGCTCGCCGAGGGCAACACCGTCCCGTTCATCGCCCGCTACCGCAAGGAGGCCACGGGCGGCCTCGACGACGCGCAGCTGCGCCACATCGAGGAGCGCAACACCTACCTGCTCGAACTCGCCGAGCGCAAAACGGCGGTGCTGGAAAACATCGACGAGCAGGGCAAACTTACCGACGAGCTGAAGCAGGCGATCCTTAGCGCGGACACGAAAGCGCGCGTGGAGGACCTGTACCTGCCGTACAAGAAGCGCCGCAAGACCAAGGCGGACATCGCGCGCGAGGCTGGGCTTGAGGCGTTGGAGCAGCAGCTTATCGACGACCCTTCGGCCACCCCCGAAACCCTTGCAGCGGCCTACCTGTCGGAGGGTTTCCCGGATGCGAAGTCCGCGCTCGAGGGCGCCCGCGCCATCCTGGTGGACCGCTTCGCCACGGATGCGGACTTAGTCGGCGAGGTGCGCGACCGCGTGTATAGCCAGGGCACCATGCGCTCCGCCGTGGTGGAGGGCAAGGAGACCGAGGGCGCGAAGTTCGCGGACTACTTCGAGTTCTCCGAGCCGTTTGAGAAGCTACCTAGCCACCGGATCCTGGCGCTGCTGCGCGGCGAAGCCGAGGGCGTGCTCACCATCAACATGGACCCGGGCGAGGAGGCCGTGTACGAAGGCATGATCGCCGAGCGCTTCGACCTGCCGGTGAAAGACTCCGAGTGGCTGGCAAAGGCGGTGCGCTGGGGTTGGCGCACCAAGCTGCAGGTCTCCGCGAACCTGGACACCCGCATGCGCTTGAAAGAGAAGGCGGAGGAGGGCGCGCTGGAAGTGTTCAAGACCAACCTGCGCGACGTGCTGCTCGCCGCGCCCGCCGGCCAGCGCGCAACGCTGGCGCTGGATCCGGGCTACCGTAACGGCGTGAAGTGCGCCGTGGTGGACGAGACCGGCAAGGTACTCGCCACCACGATCGTCTACCCGCACCAGCCGCAGAACCGCTGGGACGCCTCGCGCACTGAGCTGGCGTCGCTGGCCGCGCAGCACGGCGTGGAGCTCATCGCCGTGGGCAACGGCACGGCGTCGCGCGAGTCCGAGAAACTCGCTGGCGAGGTGGCGGACCTGATCGCGCAGGCGGGCGGGAAGCGCCCCACCCCGGTGGTGGTGTCCGAGTCCGGTGCGTCGGTGTACTCGGCCAGCCAGATCGCGGCGGAGGAGTTCCCGGACATGGACGTCTCCCTGCGCTCCGCTGTGTCCATCGCGCGACGCCTGCAGGACCCGCTGGCGGAGCTGGTCAAGGTGGACCCGAAGTCCATCGGCGTGGGCCAGTACCAGCACGACGTGAACCAAACCGCGCTCGCGCAGACACTGAACGCGGTGGTGGAGGACGCGGTGAACTCCGTCGGCGTGGACGTGAACACCGCGTCGGCGCCGCTGCTCGAGCGCGTTGCCGGACTGTCGGGTACTTTGGCGAAGAACATCGTGGCCTACCGCGACGAAAACGGCCGGTTCACCACCCGCAAGGAGCTGGGCAAAGTGACGCGCCTGGGCCCGAAGGCGTTCGAGCAGGCTGCCGGTTTCCTGCGCATCCAGGGTGGGGCCAACCCGCTGGACGGCTCCGCGGTGCACCCGGAGGCATATCCGGTGGTCGAGCGCGTCGCCCAGGCCACGGGCCTGAGCACCGAGCAGCTCATCGGCAATACCGCCGTGCTGACCAATCTCGCGCCGGCTGATTTTGCTGACGAGCAGTTCGGCGTGCCCACCGTTACCGACATCCTCGCCGAGCTAGACAAGCCTGGGCGCGACCCGCGCCCGGAGTTTAAGACCGCCGAGTTCAAGGAAGGCGTCAACGAGGTCAAGGACCTCAAACCGGGCATGGTCCTGGAGGGCACGGTGACCAACGTCGCCGCTTTCGGCGCGTTCGTGGACGTGGGCGTGCACCAGGACGGCCTGGTCCATGTCTCCGCTATGAGCCACAAGTTCGTCTCGGACCCGCACGAGGTGGTGCGCTCCGGCGAGGTAGTGAAAGTCAAGGTCATGGACGTCGACGTCGCACGCAACCGCATCGGCCTGAGCTTGCGGCTTGACGACGAGCCGGGCCAGCCGGCGCAGAAGAAACCGCGCAAGCAGCGCAGCCGGAAGCGGGGTAAACCGGAGGGACGTCGAGAAGCATCTGGCTCCATGGCCGATGCGCTGAAGCGGGCCGGATTTGGGAAGTGACCGGCACATATGTAAGATGCTGCAGGTTCTTGTAATCGACATGAACCGGCCGAGCGCCCCGGATGGGGAAGTGCCGCCAGGGTCCTCTGTCCGAACACGTAAAGGATTGCTTTCATGAGCAACGGCATCATTGATCTTGTCGACGCAGGCCAGCTGCGCGACGACATCCCGGACTTCCGCCCGGGCGACACCCTCGACGTCCACGTCAAGGTTATCGAGGGTTCTGTGACCCGTACGCAGGTCTTCACTGGCTTTGTGGTCCGCCGCCAGGGCGACGGCATCCGCGAGACCTTCACCGTGCGCAAGGTCTCCTTCGGTATCGCGGTTGAGCGTACCTTCCCGGTGCACTCCCCGAACCTGGAGAAGATCGAGGTTGTGCGTAAGGGCGACGTCCGCCGCGCCAAGCTGTACTACATGCGCAACCTGCGCGGCAAGGCTGCCCGCATCAAGGAGCGTCGCTAGTTTCAGCGCGCCACAGTGCCCCGTCCGAGTTCGCTCGGGCGGGGCACTTTGCTTGTCGACGGCGCGGATTGAGCCATGTCTACTGTGGTCAAAGACCTCAAATTCACGAAACACAGCGTTCGGGTGCATGGTACGTCGGATGCACCGCGTGTTGCCGAGGTGGGAAAATTATCGGTTCGCTAGTTGGAAGTCGAGTAAATCGGTTTGCACGGTGTTTCCGCGCACATGGTCCTTCAGGAGCGAGCTTCCATCGGCGACACGACTCTCGTAAAACTTAAGGACAATTGTTGCGGCTTTTTCAATGTGCTCATCTACGATTTTCTCGAGATCCTTGTTAGCAGCTGGATCTTTGAAGAAAACAATCTTAGACAATTCCTTTGAAGATACTTTCCCAGGTTGCTTTCGGAAGATTGACTCCAAATTGGGCGCAAGCATTACTGAGGCCAACATTGCGATGTGAAAGCGCGCGATCGAAACTCGCGAGAATTCGTTGTTTCGATTGCGATTGAAGAAGGCATCGATGCGGTAAGATAAAAATGCGGCAAAGTAATACATACCCTCTGGGTGACCGTCATCCCAGATGTAATCGCCAAACTTTTCTTCAACCTCTTTCTTTGATCTGGTAGCTATTGAAGATTGTCCAAAAGCGGCTGCAGCAACACTACGGGTGAGTTCTGCAGTTTCAGTGACTTTCGCCTGCACGGTGTCCATTTTCGACACACCTGACTGTCTTTTGTAGCGCAGCCCCCCTGGTCCAGATTGGGAGAAGTATTCTTCGACTTCAGAAGATTTAGGCGAGTTGGATCGCTTTTCAAAATCGGTAACCTGGGTCTGGTTGTTGGTAGCCAACGTCACGTCACGTAAAGTCGATCGGTCAGGGGATTGAATCACTTTAAGCGGAACCCATGTGGTCGAAAGCGCGGTAGAACCTTCATCTTCGGGTAATGAAGAGGCCCAATGGAAAACTTCGTGGCTGGTTTGACCACCATTAACTACTTGGTAGTCAATGAGCGTGACGAGGTCACTCACAGTTGACATGCTCCCGGTGATCAGAGTGACCCCGTTGTTGAGATAAGGGAACTGACCTCGCCTATCGCTGTTCAGGGTTTTAGCAATTTCTTGGTTAACTGGATTATCGTGCCCTTGATACAGACGGACGTTCTCATCGAAGATGTTGGATCTGAGTTCCCCATCGATACTTAGAATCTTAAGTAATTCTTGTGCTGTGACTACACCGATGGATGCAGATTCCAAGTCGTTATTCGCGGGGATGGTTTGACGACGGTCCCACTTGAACTGGACTTCTTGCGGGGCGGTTGACATGCGGTACTTCATCCACAGTTCTTTATGTCCATCCGCTTTGAAGTCGATTATTTCGGTACCAAGGCGTTCAGCATCTTCTTCTGGCGGTTTGATGGTCTGGAAGATGCCTAGGTTCTCGAGCCCCTTCAACGCATCGATTACCTGGGGATCCTTAAATGATTGCTGCGTACCGTTATGACTCGATGTTGTCACGTAGTAAAGGGAACATGGGATCTGTGGTGTCTCGAATCGACCAATGTTTTCTATCACAGCATTGATGAGTCGAGCGATCTTCAACAGGTCACCTTTGAATTTTGTTGTTTCGATCTCAGTCGCGGCCTCTGCGATAGTTTTCACTTGATTGATAAATCTTGCGATCATGGACTGGTCATATCCGGTAGCAGTTTTGGCCTGAATGAAAATCACATGGACTCGATTGAAGTGCCCCTCATTGAGCGTTTCTGATAGATCGTCAGGGTCGCCTACAAATTTGCCGTTCACGAACACCCCGGCGGAATCAAGACCGAATTCTTGGCTGTTAATCGTGATTTCTGACAGATGCTTTAGGTCCCCCTGGAGGAACTCGTTCATGTAGACGAATGCGGAGTAATACTCAAACAAGTCTTCGTCTTTGGATGGAAAACCATTTTCCTGGGTAATGCCATTTTCTTTAGCCCAGGAATGCATGCGGTTTCGGGTAAGGATATGCACTTGAGGTCTCCTTTTCTGTTCGATTCTCAGCCTTTACTTATTCTACCCATCGGCTTCAACGGTGATCATCGATTCAATCCCGATTGACCAACTCATGACCGTAGCTTTAGGGCCCAATGGCTAGTCGCGGTGCTAACGTATCCCGAGTGACCAACGTGAACGGACCCGCAGGCGAGCCTTCCGCTTCCCAGCCTGCACAGCCCCACAACCCCTACGCCGCCGAGCCGCGCCGTGACGCAGCCCCGGTTGCGCAGCAGCCGGCCGCGGACGAGCCAGAGGAGAAAAAGGAGCTTCCCTGGTACGTGGAAATTCCGGTCGTGGTGGTGATGACGCTGCTGATCATGTTTGTGATCCAGACGTTTATCGGCCGCCTCTACGTCATCCCGTCCGCCTCCATGGAGCCCACGCTGCACGGCGAATCCGGCTCCGGCGACCGCATCTTCGTGGAGAAGGTCAGCTACTACTTCTCCGACCCGGAGCCGGGCGACGTGATCGTCTTCGCTGGCACCGATTCCTGGAACACGGGCTTCGACTCCAACCGTTCCTCCAACCCGGTTATCCGCGGGATGCAGGAGGTCGGCTCCTGGGTGGGGCTGGTGCCGAAGGACGAGAACACCCTGGTCAAGCGCATCATTGCCACCGGTGGCCAGACGGTGTCCTGCCAGGCGGGGGACCCGGCGATCATGGTGGACGGCCAGCCGGTCGACCAGTCCTACACCCTGCAGCCGAACTTCTACCCGGTGGATGAATCCACGGGTTCCGACGCGTGCGGCGGGCCCTTCTTCGGCCCTGTGACGGTGCCGGAGGGCAACTACTTCATGATGGGCGATAACCGCACCAACTCCCTGGACTCGCGCGCGCACATCGGCGACCAGTTCCAGGGCACCATCCCGGAAGAAAACATTCGCGGCAAGGTCGAGGCTGTGGTGTTCCCGATCAATCGCATGCAGGGCGTGAGCGACCCGGACATCCAGCAGTAGGCTCGTGCGGCGCTTAAAGCAGCTGCGCACCTACGAGGTCGCTTTAGACAAGGCGGGCTTCGGCCCGGTGGCGGGGGTGGACGAAGCCGGCCGCGGGGCGTGTTTCGGTCCCATCACCATCGCGGCGTGCGTGCTGCCGACAGCACCGCAGCCGGCGTTGGAGGAGCTGACGGATTCCAAGAAGCTCACCGCCCGCAAGCGCGACGTGCTCTTCGACGCGGTGAAAAACGCCGCGGTGGCGTACTCGGTGGTGCACATCTCCGCGGCTGAGATTGACCGCCACGGGGTCCAGCGCGCCAACATTGACGGCGCGCGCCGCGCCATCGCGGGGCTTTCGGTTACACCGGGCTACGTGCTTATCGACGCCTTCCGTATCCCCGGACTTCCTTCACCCCAACTGCCGGTGGTGGGAGGCGACTACACGGCCCGCTGCATCGCCGCGGCCAGCGTGCTGGCGAAGGTGAGCCGGGACCGGCTGGTGTGCGAGATGGCCCAAGCGTTTCCCCAGTACGGTTTGGAGGGCCACAAGGGGTATTCGACAAAGGTGCACATGGACGCGGTGCGCCGCCACGGTGCGAGCCCTGAGCACCGTTATAGTTATGCGAACGTCAGGGACGCTGACGACTTCTATTGGCAGTCCAGCAAGAAGGGGCACGCATGAGCGCCGAGGATCTTGACAACTACGAGGCTGACGTCGAGCTTTCCCTCTACCGCGAGTACCGGGACGTGGCCAGCCAGTTCTCCTACGTGGTGGAAACTGAGCGCCGGTTTTACCTGGCCAACGGCGTCAAACTCATCCCGCACACCGACGGTGGCGACGTCTACTACGAGGTGCTGATGTCGGACGCGTGGGTGTGGGACATGTACCGCGCAGTGCGCTTTGTCCGCTACGTGCGTGTAATCACCTACAAGGACGTCAATATCGAAGAGCTGGACAAGCCCGACCTGACCTTCCCGGAATAGTGCTCGCGGCGATCCGTTTGTAAAACTCGGCGGGTCGCGCTTTGCGTCAGGTGGTTGTGAACAGTTTCCGGTTTAGGCGAGGGTAAGCGTGGGTGGCTGAGGGCCGTTTTCGGCAGAATATAAACTTTTACGAGGGACCACCACCCACCGCTATGCAGCTGCATAGTGGGTGCCGACCAACCATTGGTGGCGGCTGGGCTGTCCGCAATGTGGAGTCCGTAAGCGCCGGCCACCTTCCGACTCTCGCAAGATCTGACGATCGCCCGACATCTCCGCAGGTCGCTGACGGTCGATTTCGGCAACGCTTTGTGTCAACTTTTACGACGGCCGACGTCTCGCCGCTATGCAGCTGCATAGTGGGTGACTGGCAATCATCGGTGCCGGCCGAGTTTTACAAAACTGCCCGCGCCATGGAACCGCGGCGGGGCCTTCTGCGTCTGATAGAGGACCAACATTTTTGGCAACTCTATGAAACGGGGAGGCACCGTGCAGGTGAACTATCAGGACCAGTGGGAGCTGGGCAGGGCGGGAGAACACGCCGCGATCAGGTGGTACGAGGACGAGGGCTACACCCTCTTGGGGCACCGGCAACGGATGCGCGCCGGTGAGATTGACGCTGTCGTTGAGGACGAGGACGGCACCGTCGTTTTCGTGGAGGTGAAATCCCGCCGCGGCACCGCCTTTGGTGCAGCGGAGGCGGTGACCACGAAGAAGCTCAACACCATGCGCCGGTGCGCGGCGCAGTGGCTGGACAAGCATGCGCAGGGCCAGTACCGCCCGATCCGCTTCGACGTGGTCGAGGTGGTCTTCGACGGCGAGGACTACATCCTGCGCCGGTTCCCGGGGGTGGAAGATGGCGCTTGCTAGCACGATGAGCGCGACCGTGGAAGGCGTCGCCGCCCGCCTGGTCACGGTGGAGGCCAACGTCGGCGCCGGTTTGCCCGGCATGCACATGGTGGGTCTGGGGGATGCGGCGGTGAAAGAGTCGCGCGAGCGGATCCGCACCGCGATTTCGAATTCGGCGCTGCCGTGGCCGCGCACGAAGATCATGGTGTCGCTTTCGCCCGCGCACCTGCCCAAGGCTGGCTCGCACTTCGATCTGCCCATTGCGCTTGCGGTGCTGGGCAGCCTGGACCCCCGCGTGGAGCGCACGCTCGTATCCACTATGTTCTGCGGGGAGCTGGCGCTGGACGGGACTTTGCGACGGGCCGAAGGCGTGCTGCCGATGCTCATCGCAGCATTCGACGCGGCAGACCCAATCCGAACTGTCGTCGTGCCGAGAGCCAACGCCGCGGAGGCGGCGCTGCTGGGCCGCCGGGAGGTGCTGGTGGCGGATTCGCTTGCGCAGGTGTGGCAGTGGATCACCGGCGAGGCAGAGTTGGAGTGCGCCACAGCGCCGGAAGCGGCCGCGCCGCAGCGTGCGGTGCCGGATTTCCAGGACCTTGCGGGGATGTCCGAGGAGCGCGAGGCGCTCGAGGTGGCTGCGGCCGGCGGGCACCACGTGATGATGATCGGCCCGCCGGGATCGGGCAAGTCCATGCTGGCGGAGCGCCTCCCGTCGATCCTGCCGCCGATGGACGTGCAGGAGATGGTCGAGGTCACTGCCATCCATTCCGCGGCCGGGGTCTCTGGCGGCGGGGTAGTGGCAACGCGCCCGTTTATCGCCCCGCACCCGTCGCTGACCCGGGCGGCGTTAATCGGCGGGGGAGGCGGCACGCCAACCCCCGGTGTGGTCAGCCAGGCGCACCGCGGGGTGCTGTTTCTGGACGAGGCCTCGGAGATCCCGGCAGCGGTGCTCGACGCGCTGCGCATCCCGCTGGAAAAACTCGAAGTGCGGCTGACACGGGCGAGAAAGGAAGTGGTCTACCCGGCGGATTTCCAGCTGGTGCTGGCCGCGAACCCGTGCGCGTGCCAGCGGGTGAAAGGGCAGTGCTCGTGCAAGTCCCCGCAGCGGGCGCGCCACTTAAGCAACGTCTCCGGCCCGTTGAAGGACCGGCTGGACGTGTTCGTGACCACCTCTGGCGACGCGGCGGTGCTCAGCCCGAGCGACGCGGAGCCGTCGATAAGCATCGCGGAGCGTGTGGCAGCCGCTCGCGAACGCGCCGCGGTCCGGTGGGCGAAAGCGGGCTGCAACGAGGACGTCAACGGGCGTGTGCCCGCGACCCTGATTCGCAGGCATTTTCCCGCCAAGGAGGCGGCGATGGCGATGCTGCAGGCAGAGCTGATCCAAGGCAAGATCACGCAGCGCGGGGTGGACAAATGCTTAAAGCTGGCCTGGACGCTGGCGGACTTGGAAGAGATGGATCAGCCGGACATCCACCACGCTTGCCGTGCCGTGGAGATGCGCGAGCATCAGCTGCAGCGCGAGGAGGTGGCGTAGATGTCTTCGTTGGAATCCTGGGCCTACCTCTCACGCGTGGTGGAGGGGCCGTCGCACCATATCCAGGCGCTTTTGCGTGTGGGCAAGAGCGCGGACGAGATCGCCGAGGGCGTGCGCACCCGCGCCACCTGGATCGGCGGGCTGCTTTCGCAGACCGAGAACCGCTTCACGTGGGACCGCCCGGCTGAGGACCTTGAGTTCGCCGCGGACCTTGGCTACACGCTGCTTACCCCGGAGTCGCCGCAGTGGCCGGCGGAGGCGATTCAGTGCTCGTTCGGTCGCCAGCAGACAGGAGCGGCGGGGAAGACCAGCCACCAGCCGGACGGCATTGCGCCGCACGCGCTGTGGGTGGCGGGCAACACCAACCTGGCAGGGCTGTTCGCCCAGTCCGTCGGTGTGGTGGGCACGCGCCACGCCACCAAGTACGGGCACATGGCCAGCAAGGATCTTGTTGCCGGGCTGGGCGGGCACAACTACACGGTTGTCTCCGGCGGCGCGCTGGGCATCGACACGGTCGCGCACACGACCGCCATGGACGTCAACACCCCGACTGTGGTGGTGGCGGCCTGCGGGCCTGGCGAGCACTACCCGCGTTCGAACAAGGCACTTTTCGAGCGGGTGGTGGCCACAGGTGGCGCGTTGATGACGGAATATCCGCCCGCTGTCACGCCGGACAGGCACCGCTTCCTCACCAGAAACCGTCTCGTGGCCGCCCTGACACTGGGCACCGTGCTGGTGGAAGCGCCGTTTCGTTCCGGGGCGCTGAATACCCTGAAGTGGGTCAACGCGTTCAACCGCACGGCCATGGCGGTGCCCGGGCCGGTCACAGACGCCCAATCCCTCGGCGCAAACCTGGCCATCCAGAACAACGAGGCCGAAATGGTGCTCAACGCCGGGCAGATCCACGAGCAGCTCTCCGCGGTCGGCGAATACAGCGCCGAGGAGCAGATGGAGATGCAGTACCCGCCGAGCGTGACCCAGCAGCTCTCCCGCAACGAGCTGCGCATCTACGACGCCCTGCCGCCCGCCGGCCGCACCGGCAGAGAAGCCGAGGCGGTGGCCGCGGACGCGGGGCTGTCCATCGCGCTGACGGTGCACATCCTGATGGACCTGTCCAAGCGCGGGCTGGTGGAGCGCGACAAGCGGGTGTGGTCGCGGGTGGAACAGTCCGACTAAGGGAAGCGAGTACACTGCCGTGACATGAGTGAACAGTTGGGGCAAGTGCAGGCGGCGGTGGAGGACTTCGTCGAATACGCCGAACTTGTCCTCGGCCGCTCCCCGAACACGGTCAAGGGTTACGTCGCGGACCTTAGAGGGCTCGCGGGCTACGTGGATACCTTCGACGCGTTCACCCTCGACGCGCTGAGGCGCTGGCTCGCTGACGCGATGAGTGCTGGCAGAAGCCGGGCCACGCTGGCACGCCGCACCGCCGCCGCCCGCGCCTTTTCCACCTGGGCCTACCGCCGGGGCGACATCAGCACCGACGCCGCGGCGCGGCTCAAGGCACCCAAGGTCAACCGTCCGCTGCCCACAGTGGTCAAGGGGGAGCGTGCAGGCGACCTCGTCGAGGCGGGCACGGCCGACGACGCCCACCCCGCCGAGTACCTGCGCGACCGCGCCATGCTCGAGCTGCTCTACGCCACCGGCATCCGCGTCGGGGAGCTGACGGGGTTAAACCTCGGCGACGTGGACCTTGCCCGCGGTCTCGCTCAAGTCACCGGCAAGGGCAACAAGCAGCGCGTCGTGCCGTTCGGCGACGAAGCCGCGGCCGCCGTGTCCGAGTGGCTCGAGTTCGGCCGCGCAGAACTCGCGGGTGACACGCAGGCGATGTTCGTCGGCTCCCGCGGCGGGCGCATCGACCAGCGCCAGGTGCGCCGCATAGTCGAGCGCGCCGGGCAGCGCGCCGGGGTGGAACACGTCAGCCCGCACACGCTGCGTCACACCACTGCCACCCACATGCTCGAAGGTGGGGCGGATCTGCGCGTGGTGCAGGAGATGCTCGGCCACACCAGCCTGCAAACCACGCAGATCTACACCCACGTCTCCGCGCAGCGGCTCAAGCGCGTCTACGACCAGGCGCACCCGCGCGCGTAGTGGCGCCGTCTAAGGGTTTGAGCCGGATCCGCGGCGCTTCCAACAGCGTGAGCGGGTCGATGTAGGAGTCCTTGCCCACCAGCGCACCCCAGTGCAAACCGTCGTGGGATCCAGAAAACCCCGCCGGGGCGTGCGCGAGGGTGCCAATCGGCTCGCCTTCGCGCACTTTGTCGCCGACGGCAAGCGGGGAGCGCACCGGCTGATACGTGGTGCGGATCCCGCCTGCGTGATCGACGGAGATCACCGGGGTGCCGGCTACCACGCCCACGAAGGCGACAACGCCGTCGCCTGCGGCCAGCACGTCAGCGCCGAGGCGCAGGGGTAAGTCCACGCCGCGGTGGCCGGGTTTCCAATTCTGTTCCGGGATGTCAGCAGGTCGCGACACCGCGGCCGGGTACGGGGTGCCGGCTGCCGGGTCCACCCAGGCGGCGGCCGGGGCGGCGCTGATGGCGGCGGCGAGGATAAGGGCGGTGGCGGACCGGAGGATCGTCGAGAAGCGCATGCGTGAATACGAGCACGCAGGGGGCAAGAAAACTAGCCTGGTTGCGAAAATCTGTGGATAACCCGCCGCCCGCCGCGAGGCTATCCACAAAAGACGCAGTTGAGATTAGGTTTTGTGGGCGCGGGCGGGTAGTGTTGCACGGGCAGCTTTTATGGGCTGACTACGCGCGCCGGATAATGCCTGCTCAGCGACGGTCCCTCTCACAGGGTGCAGGGCGAGCACGGTGCCAGGGTGCGGGATAAAAACCCGCACGTGAGACAAGCAATTAACCGAACTACTTTCTCCGAAGGAGACAAAACCATGGCAGTTGTAACCATGCGTGAACTCCTCGACGCCGGTGTGCACTTCGGCCACCAGACGCGTCGCTGGAACCCGAAGATGCGCCGCTTCATCTTCACCGACCGTAACGGCATCTACATCATCGACCTGCAGCAGACGCTGACCTACATCGATGAGGCATACGAGTTTGTTAAGGAGACCGTCGCACACGGCGGCACCATCCTGTTCGTCGGCACCAAGAAGCAGGCACAGGAGCCGATCCAGGAAGAGGCGCAGCGCGTCGGCATGCCGTACGTGACGCACCGCTGGCTGGGCGGCATGCTCACCAACTTCCAGACCGTGTCCAAGCGCATCGGCCGCATGAAGGAACTGCAGGCCATGGACGCAGCCGAGGACGGCTACGCAGGCCGCGGCAAGAAGGAAGTCCTCATGCTCACCCGCGAACGCATCAAGCTCGAGCGTGTGCTGGGCGGCATCGCCGACATGACCAAGGCGCCGTCCGCGCTGTGGATCGTGGACACCAACAAGGAGCACATCGCCGTCAACGAGGCGCAGAAGCTGCGCATCCCGGTGGTTGCCATCCTGGACACCAACTGCGACCCGGACGTTGTCAACTTCCCGATCCCGGGCAACGACGACGCTATCGGCGCCGTGAAGCTGCTCACCCACATCGTGGGCGAGGCTGTCATCGCCGGTAAGCAGCAGCGCGAGGAGCGCCAGCTCGCTTCCGCACGCGACGCAGCCGGCGACAACGACGCGAAACGTCAAGCTGAGACTGCTGAGGCAGCTGCTCAGGCTGCTTCTTCCGAGGAAGTTTCCGCAGCTGACGCAGCGAAGGCTGCCGTCGCAGCTGAGTCCGCGGCTCCGCAGGAGGTCGCCGAGGTTGAGCAGCCGCACGCTGTTCGCGCGGCTGAGCAGGCTGAGCAGGCTGAGGCCAAGACGAACGAGTCCGGCGACGAGTCTGCAACCCAGGCGTAAGCTTTTCGGCTCACGCCACCTGCACGCGCACCCCGCGTTCCGCTCACGCCCGCCGGCATCACGCCCGGGGACAGTGCGGGCGCGGGGTGTTTTGCGTGCGCCCCCGCTCCAAGCCGTGCCACAGCGAGTACTGTCGGCTACGCTTGAAACGGTTTGAACACTTTTAGCAACACATTCACGAGGAGGATCGCCCACTATGGCGAACTACACTGCTGCTGACGTCAAGAAGCTCCGCGAGACCACCGGTTCCGGCATGCTCGACTGCAAGAAGGCACTCGAGGAGACCGGCGGCGACTTCGATAAGGCCGTCGAAAACCTCCGTATCAAGGGCGCCAAGGATGTGGGCAAGCGCGCAGAGCGCAACGCCCTCGAGGGCCTGGTCGCCATCTCCGGCAACACCATCGTCGAGATCAACTCCGAGACCGACTTCGTGGCCAAGAACCAGGAGTTCAAGGACATCGCCGCACAGATCGCTGACGCCGCAGCAGCAGCGAAGGCGAACTCCCAGGAGGAGCTGGCAAACGCAGACGTGAACGGCGAGACCGCGCACGACGTCCTGGAGCGCCTCTCCGCCAAGATCGGCGAGAAGCTCGAGCTGCGCCGCGCCGCCACCATCGAGGGCGAGCAGACGGCTAAGTACCTGCACCAGAAGGCTGCAGACCTGCCGCCGGCAGTTGGCGTCCTCGTGTCCTACACCGGCGACAACGCTGAGGCCGCACACCAGGTCGCTCTGCAGATCGCAGCGATGAAGGCCCGCTACCTCAACCAGGAGTCCGTCCCGGCCGATGTCGTTGAGAAGGAGCGCGCGGTTCAGGAGGAGATCACCCGCAACGAGGGCAAGCCGGAAGCTGCCATCGCCAAGATCGTCGAGGGTCGCATGGGCGGCTTCTTCAAGGACGTTGTCCTGCTGGATCAGCCGTCCCTGGCTGACTCCAAGAAGACCGTCAAGCAGTTCGCCGAGGAGAGCGGCATCGAGGTTCTGGACTTCGCCCGCTTCGAGGTCGGCCAGGCTTAAGTTCGAGGCTTAAGCTTCGCTTCACGGCCAAGCCCCGCAGACGCTTCCGCCCAGTTGGGCCGGTGGCGTCTGCGGGGCTTCGTCGTCACGCACACAGCCCGGAGCGCACGTTTCGGTGCCCGCGCGAAAGCGCGTCTAGAATCGTTCGCGAACATCTGAACAACCCGCCGCGCAGAAGGAGCGAATTTCGGTGACTGACCTCAATCCCAGCCGCACAGGTTTCAAGCGAGTGATGCTGAAGTTGGGCGGTGAAATGTTCGGCGGAGGCAAAGTCGGCATCGACCCGGACGTGGTCGAGTCTGTCGCGCGCCAGATCGCTGACGTGGCACGCGCAGGCACCGAGGTCGCCGTGGTCATCGGCGGCGGCAACTTCTTCCGCGGCGCCGAGCTGCAGCAGCGCGGCATGGACCGCGCGCGCTCCGACTACATGGGCATGCTGGGCACGGTGATGAATTGCCTGGCGCTGCAGGACTTCCTGCAGCAGATGGGCGTGGACTGCCGCGTGCAAACGTCCATCAACATGGCGCAGATCGCCGAGCCGTACCTGCCGCTGCGCGCTGCCCGCCACCTGGAGAAGGGCCGCGTGGTCATCTTCGGCGCCGGCATGGGTATGCCGTACTTCTCCACCGACACCACCGCCGCCCAGCGCGCGCTGGAGATCGGCTGCGAGGTGCTGCTGATGGCCAAGGGCGTTGACGGCGTGTACGACTCCGATCCGCGCGAGAACCCGGACGCGAAGCTGTACTCCGAAATCTCCCCGCGCGAGGTCATCGAAAGCGGCCTGAAGGTCGCTGACGCCACCGCGTTCAGCCTCTGCATGGACAACAACATGCCCATCTTGGTGTTCAACCTGCTGCAGGAGGGCAACATCGCCCGCGCCGTCTCCGGCGAGCAGGTGGGCACGCTGGTGGCCTAAGCGCGCAACAGCTCGGCCTGTGCTGCAAGGCCGAGCAACTCCGGGCCGCTGAGCTTCAGGCTGCCCAAATGCACCCCCGCGAGCGCGATCGCGGGGGTGCGCAGCATGTTAAATACCGAACACCACGGCGACCATTCGGTTTGCGCGTGGAAGCTCTCCTCCGGGCTGAGCGAGGGGAAGTAGCCGAGCGGGGGCGGATCGAAAGCGATCGTGGGGGAGAGCACCGCATCCACGCCCCACTGCGCCGCGAGCAACGCGGGCAACCCGCGCGCGTGCGCTTTCGCTGCGGCGACGTGTTGTGGGCGTAGGCGGTGCGCCTGATCTTTCAGCCATGCGATGTAGCCGCTGTCCAGCGGATCCACATCCTTGAACGCGCGCTTGATGGTGGTGCTGAAGTGCGCGTACGTCTCGCGCGATTCGGCGTAGGGGGAAATCTCCACCACATCGTGGGCGCGTCCGAGGGCTGCAGCAAGCTTCTCGACGTCAGCTCCGCGCCCCTCCGCCACCTCAGGGTCCGCGAACACGCCCCGGGTGAGCACGCCGATGCGCAGCCGTCGCCGGGCTGGCGGCGCCCATCCCGTCACCGTGAACAGGTCGCCGACGTTGCGGGTGAACAACCCGTGGGCGGACAGGTCGTGGCTGGCGAGCTTTAACCCCACCACCCCGCAGGCCGCGGCCGGCACACGGATCGAGCCGCCGGCGTCGGTCCCGTGGGCCGCACGCACCGTCTCGTCCGCGACCACGACCGCAGCGCCCGCGGACGAACCGCCGGGCGTGCAGCCAGGGAAGGCGGGGGATTCCAGCACGGGCACACCGGGGCGTTCCGCGTAGCAGGTGGCGCCGAGCTCGGAGGTGAGGGTTTTGGCGCTGACGCGCGCTCCGGCGTCGATAAGCATCTGCGCGAACGGGTCTGTCGCTTGCGCGGTGTAGGCGCGTGCGGGGTTGCCGTGCGTGGTGGGCATGGCGGCGACATCGGTGCCGTCTTTGATCGGAATGCTCCAGCCGGAAAGCCGCCCGCCGAGCGGGCCGGCGAGCGCGGCGCCGGGCGGCGCAACGAACGTGAAGGCTGGGTGCGGCATGGCGACAGTCTAGGCACGCGGCTGGCGCTGGTAAGTTAAGGGGGACGCAAACCCGAGAAACGATAGGGGTAGAAACCATGATTGATGACGTTTTGCTGGACGCCGAAGAGCGCATGACCGCCTCCGTTGAACACACCCGAAACGAGCTGGCCACCATCCGCACCGGCCGCGCGAACCCGGCCATGTTCAACGGCGTGATGGCCGACTTCTACGGTGCGCCCACCCCGATCAACCAGATGGCCACCATCTCTGTGCCGGAGCCGCGCATGCTTTTGATCAAGCCGTACGACATGTCCACCATGGGCGAGATCGAAACCGCCATCCGCAACTCCGACCTCGGCGTGAACCCGACGGACGACGGCCAGGTCATCCGCGTGTCCGTCCCGCAGCTCACAGAGGAGCGCCGCAAGGAGCTGGTCAAGCAGGCCAAGCAGAAGGGCGAGGACGGCAAGATCGCCATCCGCAACGTGCGCCGCCAGGGCATGGAAGCGCTGAAGAAGATCCAGAAGGACGGCGACGCGGGCGAGGACGAGGTCATCACCGCTGAGAAGTCGCTGGACAAAACCACTCAGGACTACGTCGGTCAGATCGACGAAATCGTGCAGCGCAAGGAAAACGAGCTGCTGGAGGTCTAAGCCGACGTGTCGAAGGCGCAGACGGAAACCACCGAGATGGGTGCGGCCGTGAGCGATGCCCCGGAGGCACCCGAGGCCACCCCGAGCCGCTGGCCCAGCCGCGCCCCGAAGCGGAAGAACAAGGCGGGGCGCGACCTGCCCGCGGCGATCGCCACGGGCGTCGTGCTCGGCGCGTTGGTGATCGCGGCGGTGTGGATCGGGCCCGTCGCCTGGTACCCGCTGGTTGCCGCCGCCGTGGCGCTGGCCATGTGGGAGGTGATGACGCGTCTGAGAGAGGCCGGCTATGTCCAGCCGCGCACGCTGATGATCATCCTCGGCCAGGCCATGCTCTGGCTGTCCGCGCCTTACGGCACCACAGGTCTGGTCTCCGGATTCGCCTTCACCGTGCTGGTGGTGATGTTCTGGGGCATGTTCCACCAGGGCAGGCACCACCAGCCCGAGAACTACCTGCGCGACACCGCAGTGGCGATCTTCGTGCTCGCGTGGATCCCGCTGTTCGGCACATTCGCCGCCATGATCTCCCGGATTACCGAGGCCGGGGTGGACGGCTCCGCCTACATCGTGGCGTTCATGCTGTGCGTGGTGGCCAACGACGTCGGCGGCTACGCCACAGGAGTGATGTTCGGCTCCCACCCGATGGCCCCGGCCGTGAGCCCCAACAAGTCCTGGGAGGGCTTCGCCGGATCCATGACCGCCGGCATCATCACCGGTGTGCTGGTGGTGCACTTTCTCATCCACGGCCCGTGGTGGATGGGCATCGTGCTCGGCATCGCCCTGGTCATCTGCGGGACCATGGGCGATTTGGTGGAAAGCCAGTTCAAGCGCGAGCTGGGCATCAAGGACATGTCCAACCTGCTGCCGGGCCACGGCGGCATCATGGACCGGCTCGACGGCATGCTGCCCGCCGCGGCGGCGACCTACATCCTGCTGACCACCATCACGTTGATGAACCAGTAGGTTTCCGCCCGCGCCAGATTCGAAATTCGCCGCGCGACGTGCCAAGATGGGGCGCACTATGAGCGATTTCCCCCAGATCCAGCTGCTCGCGCCGAAGCGCGGCATGCCGCCGAAGCACTTCGCGGACTTGAGCAAAGACGAGCGCATCGACGCGCTCAAGGAACTCGGCCTGCCCAAGTTCCGCGCCGACCAGATCGCGCGCCACTACTACGGCAAGTTCGAGGCCGACCCGCTAACCATGACGGACCTGCCGGAGGCACAGCGCCAGACCGTCAAGGACGCGCTGTTTCCTACGCTGCTCTCTCCGGTGCGCACGGTGGAGACTGATGAAGGCGACACGACGAAGACGCTGTGGCGGCTTCACGACGGCACCCTGCTGGAGTCCGTCCTCATGCGTTACCCGGGCCGCGCAACCCTTTGCATCTCCTCGCAGGCCGGCTGCGGCATGGCCTGCCCCTTCTGCGCCACCGGCCAGGGCGGGCTGGACCGCAACCTGTCCGTGGCGGAGATCGTGGACCAGGTGCGCGCCGCCGCCGCGATGATGGCCGCGGAGGGCTCGCGCTTGTCCAACATCGTGTTCATGGGCATGGGGGAGCCGCTGGCCAACTACAAGCGCGTTGTGGAGGCGGTGCGCCAGATCACCCAGCCGTCCCCGGATGGCTTCGGCATTTCCCAGCGCAACGTCACCGTCTCCACGGTGGGGCTGGCCCCGCAGATCCGCATGCTCGCGGACGAGGGGCTGTCCTGCACCCTGGCGGTGAGCCTGCATACGCCTGACGACGAGCTCCGCGACGAACTCGTCCCCGTCAACAACCGCTTCGCATTGTCCGAAGTGCTGGACGCCGCCCGCTACTACGCGGACGAGACCGGCCGCCGCGTGTCCATCGAGTACGCGCTCATCCGCGACATGAACGACCACGACTGGCGGGCGGACCTGCTGGGCAAGAAGCTGCACTCGGCGCTCGGTTCGCGCGTGCACGTCAACGTGATCCCGCTCAACCCGACCCCGGGCTCGAAGTGGGACGCCTCGCCGAAGGCCCGCCAGGACGAGTTCGTCCGCCGGGTAGCGGCCCAGGGCGTGCCGTGCACCGTTCGCGACACCAAGGGCCAGGAAATCGCCGCCGCCTGCGGCCAGCTCGCCGCCGACGAGGACGCCAGCTAGCCGCTTAGCTTCTGCCGAGCTCACTTTTCGCGTTTACCTGCGGCGCTACAGCCCACGCCGCAACCCTTCCGAGCACGCCTCCGCGTACAGACCCCCAGTACAGGACCCCTAGTATGCCCAAAATAGGGCCATACTAGGGGTCTCTTGCTCTGGGTTTGCGGATTCGAGCCAAGGCGGAATGGGGAGGTGGCGAGTGGGGTGCAGGGCGGGCACTCACGGCACAAAAAACCGCCAGCGGTGGGGCTGGCGGTGACGGTGGCGTCGAGAAGCTTAGATGCGCTCGTGCTTGCCGCGGGACTCGACGGTGATGACCTCGACGTCCTCGCGCTGGTGCGGCGCGTCGACCGGGCGGGCGGCGGTGCGCTCGACCACACGCTCCTGGCCGTGTGCCGGGCGCAGGTGGGCAACGCGGCCCGGCTCGATGTTCAGGGCGCGCAGCTGCGAGTCGGACAGGTTCTCGTATACGTCACCGGAGAGGGTGGCCTGGTCGTAGATCCAGTCCGGCTCCTGGTGGCCCACCGGCTTGTTGTGGGAGGTAACGGTGCGCACCTGGCTCAGCTTCGGCTTGGTAGCGTGCAGGATCAGGCCGAGCGCCAGCAGCACCGCCAGGGAGATGAGCCAGATGGTCTCAACATGGCCCTGGTGGTTGCCAAAGTTGTAGGCGATGAGGAACAAAACGGAGATCCAACCGGCGAGCTGGATGGTGCGGTCCGTGAACGCGCTCCAGCCGAAACGGGCAGACGGAACGTCCGCCTCAGAAACACCGTTGTACACCTGGGGTGCGTTGTCCTTCGCGTGGGCCACTGGAATGCTCCTTCAAAGCCTGGTTAGCGGTTGCCAAGATTGGTAAAACTTTCAGCGCCTATCATCGCACACTGGGTTGACCAAAGGGGACTTCTCACCCCCAATGTGTTCAAACTTTCGCACCACAGTCCACGGGATTATGCCCGCACGGTGCCACAATGTGCTGATTCATGTCACAATAGACGTGTGAAGAATGTAATCATCTTGGGCTCGACTGGTTCTATCGGTTCTCAGGCGATCGATGTCATTCGCGAACATAGAGATCAATTCAACGTGGTCGGCATCGCCACCGGTGGAACCAACCCGGACCGGGCTATTGAGCAAGCCCGCGAGTTCGGCCTCAGCGCTGACCAGGTTGCCGTGCGTGATCTAGAAGGAGCCAAGAAGGTTTCAAAGGCGCTCGGCGGCTTCGTTATTACCGGCGATGCCTGCGCTGCGGCTCTGGTGGAGTCGCAGGAGGCGGACCTGGTGCTCAACGCGCTCGTCGGTTCTGCAGGTCTGCCGGCGACCCTCGCTGCGCTGAAGTCCGGCGCGACGCTAGCGCTGGCCAACAAGGAGTCGCTCGTCGCTGGCGGCCGCTTCGTGCTGGAGGCGGCAAAACCCGGACAGATTATCCCGGTGGATTCGGAGCACTCCGCGATGGCCCAGGCGCTGCGCTCCGGCGACCGCGGGGAGGTGGCCCGCTTCGTGCTCACCGCCTCCGGTGGCCCATTCCGCGGCAATTCCCGCGAGGAGCTGATGGACGTCACCTACGAGCAGGCCGTCGCCCACCCGACGTGGTCTATGGGCTCGATGAATTCGCTGAACTCCGCGACGATGGTGAACAAGGGCCTGGAGCTGATTGAGGCATCGCTGCTGTTCGACGTCGAGCCGGACAACATCGACGTCACGGTCCACCCGCAGTCCATCGTCCACTCCATGGTGACCTTTGCTGACGGCGCCACGATCGCCCAGGCGTCCCCGCCGTCGATGATGCTGCCAATCTCCCACGCGTTGAACTGGCCGAACCGCATCCCGGACGCGCAGCCTGCCCTGGACTTCTCGCAATCCTTCGAGTGGACCTTCGAGCCGTTGGATGAGGAAGCGTTCCCGGCGGTGAAGCTGGCACGCCAAGCGGCTGAGAAGGGCGAGCCGTACCCGGCGATCTACAACGCAGCCAACGAGGTTGCCGTCGACGCGTTCGTGGCAGGCCGCATCAAGTTCCCGCACATTGTGGACACCATCGCCGAGGTCCTCGAAAGCGCGGATGATTTCGCGGAGGCACCGGCGGACGTCAACGCGGTCCTGCGCACCGAAAGCCGCGCCCGCGAGCGTGCGGAGGCCGTTGTCGAGCGCTTCGCGCACAAGTAGCGCACTAGGGGTTCTGTGGGTGCGCTAGGCATTTTGGCGTTCGCGCTGGCGATCGCTGCGTCCATTGCGCTGCATGAGGCCGGGCACATGTTCACCGCCCGCGCGTTCGGCATGCGCGTGCGTCGCTACTTCATTGGATTTGGCCCGACGGTGTGGTCGACCACGAAGGGCCACACTGAGTACGGCCTTGCCGCGCTGCCGTTCGGCGGGTTCTGCGACATCGCGGGCATGACCGCGATGGATCCCCTCACGCCAGAGGAGGAGCCGCACGCGATGGTGAACAAGCCGGCGTGGCAGCGCATCGCGGTGCTTGCCGGCGGCATTGTGATGAACCTGCTCATCGGCGTTGTCATCACCTACTTTGTGGCGGTGCTTTCCGGCATCCCGAATCCGGACGCGGACTTCACCCCGCGAGTGGGCAAGACGGTGTGCGTTGCCGACCAGGTGGACGCTGACACGCTGGGGGAGTGCTCCGGTGCGGGCCCGGCGGGCGAGGCCGGTGTCCAGGTCGGCGACACGCTGGTGGCGCTTGACGGGCAGGAGATTGAGCAATTCGGGCAGTTGCGGGATGCCGTCGCTAAGCAGCCTGGCGAAACCGTGCGCCTCGAGGTGCTGCGCGGCGGAGAAACCGTCACCCTCGACGTGCCTGTCGCCGAGGTTGAGCGCATCGACCCGGCCACTGGGGAGCGCGTCACCCAGGGGGCGGTGGGCATCGTCTCAGCGCCCCCCACGGACGCGGTGAAGCAGTACGGCCCGGCAGAAGCGGTGCCTGCGACCTTCCGGTTCACCGGCCAAATGCTGCGCGCGACGGTGGACGGCATCGCGTCGTTCCCGGCGAAGATCCCGGGTGTTGTGGCCTCCATCTTCGGCGCGGAGCGCGACATCGAGGGCCCGGTCAGTGTCATCGGTGCCTCGCGCACCGGCGGTGAGCTGGTGGAGCAGGATATGTGGTCCGCGTTCTGGATGATGCTGGCCAGCCTGAACTTCTTCCTCGCGCTGTTCAATCTCGTGCCGTTGCCGCCGCTGGACGGCGGGCACATTGCGGTGGTGCTGTACGAAAAGATTCGCGATGCTTTACGACGCCTCCGGGGCCTCGGCCCAGGCGCTCCCGCGAATTATGAAAAGCTCATGCCCTTGACGTACGTCATGGCTGCGCTGCTGCTCGGCGTCGGTGTGTTGGTCATGGCCGCGGACGTGGTCAACCCCGTCCGAATTTTTGGCTGACGGTGCTAGAGTTAGCCACCATGAACACCCCCATCGGATTAGGCATGCCCGAAGGCCCGGCACCGACTTTGGCTCCGCGCCGCACAACCCGTCAGCTGATGGTGGGCGATGTCGGCGTCGGTTCGGATCACCCGATTTCTGTGCAGTCCATGACCACGACGAAGACGCACGACATCAACGCCACGCTTCAGCAGATCGCGCAGCTGACCACCGCGGGCTGCGACATCGTGCGAGTGGCTTGCCCGAAGACCGTGGACGCGGAAGCCCTGCCGGCCATTGCTGCGAAGTCGCCGATCCCGGTGATCGCGGACATCCACTTCCAGCCGAAGTACATCTTCGCGGCCATCGACGCCGGCTGCGCGGCAGTGCGCGTGAACCCGGGCAACATCAAGGAGTTCGACGGCCGCGTTAAGGAGGTGGCCAAGGCTGCGGGTGACGCGGGTATCCCGATCCGAATCGGCGTCAACGGCGGCTCCCTGGACAAGCGCCTGCTGGAGAAGTACGGCAAGGCCACCCCAGAAGCGCTGGTGGAGTCCGCAATCTACGAGGCCGGTCTGTTCGAGGAGTACGGCTACGGCGACATTGCCATTTCCGTCAAGCACTCCGACCCGGTGCTCATGGTGGAGGCGTACCGCCAGCTGGCGGAGAAGACCGATTACCCGCTGCACCTCGGCGTGACCGAGGCAGGCCCGAAATTCATGGGCACGATCAAGTCCTCCGTGGCCTTCGGCGCGCTGCTCTCGCAGGGCATCGGCGACACCATCCGCGTGTCCCTGTCCGCTGATCCGGTGGAGGAGATCAAGGTCGGCGATCAGATCCTGCAGGCGATGAACCTGCGCCCGCGCAAGCTGGAGATCGTCTCTTGCCCGTCCTGTGGCCGCGCCCAGGTGGATGTGTACAAACTCGCCGAGGAGGTCACCGCTGGCCTGGACGGCATGGAGTTCCCGCTGCGCGTTGCCGTGATGGGCTGCGTTGTCAACGGCCCGGGCGAGGCGCGCGACGCCGACCTCGGTGTGGCGTCGGGCAACGGCAAGGGCCAGATCTTTGTCAAGGGCGAGGTCGTGGAGACCGTGCCGGAGTCCAAGATCGTGGAAACGCTCATTGATTACGCGCAGCGCATCGCCGAAGAGGAGGGCCTCGAGGAGGTCGAGGGCGCTAAGGCCGAGGTCAAGGTCACCCGCTAATATGCTGCGCCGCCGTGTCGCGGGGGTTGCGGTGGTGGCGCTGGCGGCGTCGATAAGCAGTTGCACCCCGCGCCCCAACGACGCCGAACCCGCCGCCTCCGATTTTCTCAGCGCGCTGGAGAAGCGCGAGGTGAACTCGTCGCTTATCGACGACGCCTCCGCCGCTGAAACCTCCCTAAACGACACGTGGGGCGGGCTGCAGGCGGAAAGCCTGAGCGCATCGCTTATCGACGTCCACCAGGACGACAACCTGGCCACAGCCACCTACGAGCTGCGCTGGGACCTGCCCCGCGAGCGGGATCTGACGTACCAAGCGCAGATGACGCTGACGCAGAGCGGCAACGAATGGAACGTGCGCTGGCAGCCGTCCGTGCTGCACCCGCGGCTGGGCGCGAACCAGCATTTGGAGTTGCGCGCGGTGGCGCCGTCGCAGGCGAGCGTGGTCTCCTCCGACGGGGTGGAGCTGCTCACGCCCGGCACCGCCTACCGCGTGCTGGTGGACACGGAGGAAATGCACAGCGCCGGGGCGGCGGCAGCCGGTATCAGCGCGGCGCTGGCGCAGGCCCACGAGGTGGATCGCGGTGCGCCCCTGCGTGACGCGGAGGATGTAGCCAAGGAGCTGCAGGACGCCTCTGGCACTTACTCCGTTGCGGTGGTGCCTGCGCCCGCGCGCGACGCGTTCGAGGCGGCACTGGCCGGTGAGCCCGGCGTGCGGCTCAACGAGGAGGCCGCGATGGTCAATGCGCAGCCGGAGTTTGCGCCCGACATCATGGCGCGCGTGGGCGAGCTGGTGCGCGACGACCTGCAGGGCGATACCGGCTGGAGCGTCGACGTGGTCAACGAAAACGGCGCCTCCTACGAGGAGATTAAGCGCCAAGACGCCGCTCCGGCTCCCGCGTTGCACATCAGCCTGGATCACCGCATCCAGCGCGCCGCGGAGATGGCCTTGGAGCCGGTAGCCGGCCAGCAGGCCATGATCGTGGCCATCCGGCCGTCCACGGGCGGAATCCTGGCTATTGCGCAGACACCGGCCGCGGACGCCGGCGGCAACTTGGCCACGATGGGCCAGTACCCGCCGGGCTCGACGTTTAAGATCCTTACCGCCTTTGCCGGGCTGACAAAGCAGGGGCTTATTCCGGCTTCGCCGGTGCCATGCCCCGGCACCATGAACCTCTACGGGCGCACCGTAACCAACTACGCGGGCTTCGGAATGGGCACCGTGCCGTTGGAGACCGCGTTCGCGCGCTCGTGCAACACCACGTTCGCGGACATCTCCACGAAACTGGCGCCCGGCGAATTGCAGGACGTTGGCAAGCAGTTTGGCCTGGGCGTGGACATGGAGATCCCCGGTGTGGAGACCATCACCGGCTCCATCCCGGAGGGCGAAGAGCCGCTGGACCGCACCGAGGCCGGCTACGGCCAGGGCCTGGATTTGGCCAGCCCGTTCGGCATGGCGCTGGTGTCTGCCGCTGCTGCGCGTGGATCGTTGCCTGTGCCGTACCTGGTGGAGGGCGAGGAGACGAAGCTGAGCGGAGAGGCCCCGCCAATGGACCCGCAGGCGGCCGAGGAGCTGCGTCAGATGATGGCTGCGGTCACCGGCCCTGGCGGCACGGCGAGCGCGTTCACCGCGAGCGGCGATATCCGCGGCAAGACCGGCGAGGCCGAGATCAACGGCGGCTCCCATTCGTGGTTCACCGGCTACCGGGCCGACGACGACATTGCCTTTGCCACCCTGGTGGTGCTCGGCGGCGGTTCTGAGGCCGCTGTGGCACTGTCGGACCGGATGCTGCTGAACCTGGACGCTCCCGCCGAGTAAGTCTCCCGGAGGGATGCTCGGGCCATGTTTGACCGCAGGTCTACCATTGGGGACATGAATAACCGAGGCCTACTCACCCCAGGAAAACCCACCCCAGAGCGCAAGGTGCCAAAGACCATTGAGCGCCCCGAATACGCATGGAAGGACGAAGTCCAGGAAAACGTCGGCGAGCCGGTGATCCAGACCGCTGAGACGATCGAGGCGATGCGTGAGGCATCGAAGATCGCGGCGAACGCTCTGGCGCTTGCCGGCGCCGCTGTGGCCCCGGGCAAGACCACCGACGAGATCGACGGTATCGTCCACGACTACTTGGTGGAACACGGTGCATACCCGTCGACGTTGGGCTACCGCGGTTACCCGAAGTCCTGCTGCATCTCGCTGAACGAAATTGTCTGCCACGGCATCCCGGACACCACGGTGATCCAGGAAGGCGACATCGTAAACATCGACGTCACCGCCTACAAGAACGGCGTGCACGGCGACACCAACGCCACGTTCTTCGCCGGCGAGGTGGCGCAGGAGCACAAGGACTTGGTGGATAGGACCTACCAAGCGACGATGCGTGGCATCAAGGCGGCAAAGCCCGGCCGCCAGATCAACGTGATCGGCCGCGTGATCGAGTCCTACGCCAAGCGCTTCGGCTACAACGTGGTCACGGACTTCACCGGCCACGGAGTGGGCACCACCTTCCACAACGGGCTGGTGGTGCTGCACTACGATTCCGACGCCTACACGGACATCCTCGAGCCGGGCATGACGCTCACCATCGAGCCCATGATCAACCTGGGCGAGCTGCCGTACCGCGTGTGGGACGACGGCTGGACTGTGCAGAACATCGACGGTGAATACACCGCCCAGTTCGAGCACACCATCGTGATCACCGAGGACGGCAACGAGATCCTCACCATCCCGGACTCCGACGTCGCCGCCGGGCAGCACATGCTGGGAGAGTAGCTCCTGCAGCAGTCAAGGCGGGTCTGTACGGAGCAATTCTGTGCGGGCCCGCCTGTTATGTGCAGGCCCGACCTTAGGCAGAACAAAACCCCGTCGCGATAAGCGACGGGGTTTCAGCCTTCTAGCTCAAGCGCTACTGCTTAGCGGGAGAGCGGGTGCTGCAGCCAGCCGTTGTAGAAGGAGAAGTTCAGGCCAGCGATGACCAGGCCAACCAGGGCGCCGATGGCAGCGACGATGGAGCCGTCGATCCAGTAGCGAGCCCACTGCGGAACGTCTTCCTTGTTGGTCTTGTTGCCGAAAGCGTCGGTCGGGTAGAACGGCTCGTCCTTGTCATCGAAGTACTGGGAAGAACCCTTGCCACCGAAGAGGCCCTCGGTGCCGTCGCTGACGACCTCACCGAAGTCCTTGTCGCCCTCCTGCTTGCCAACGAAGACAACAGCCTTGTCGTTGGAGGTGGTCTCGTTCTGAGCATCCTCAGCGGACGCGATTGCGGTGCCGCCAGCGAGGACGGTCAGAGCGGTTGCGGAAGCAACTGCAGCGGTGCGGAAGTTACGCATCGTTTTCCTTCTTTCGAAATGTGAGTGGAATTGGTTTGCGGAAGTCCGCGGTCTTAGAAGTTGAATTCGCCGTGAACGAAGAAGTTGTACAGCGGGCCAACGATGAGGCCGACGAGTGCGGAGACAGCGGTGAAGATGGTTGCGCCGTAGCCGAGCTTGGCGTAACGCGGCTGCTCACCGAAGTTGTCCTTCTTGCTGCCGAAGATCTCCTCGCCGTCGGTGCCGCGCAGGTTGCCGTCCTCGTCGCGGAACTCGAGCCACTCGGAGTTGGTGATCTTGTGGGAGGAAGCCGGCTCAACGCCGTCCTTGCCGTCCTTGTCCTCGACCTCGCGGACCGGTGCGGTGTAGGCCGGAGCCTCCGGTGCGTCGGTACCTGCGGTCTCGGCGGTTGCGACTGCGGTGGAGCCGAATGCCACAGCGACGGCGGTTGCGCCGGCGAGGGCTGCCTTACGGAAATTACGCATGAAACGAAATCCTTCTCTGATAGTTCTTGCACGACGTCCGGGTGGAATTCAAAGAATCCCAGGGGCATTGAGCTCCTAGGACCGATAGCAAGCCCGGTGGGCTCGGTCCCGGTGTCTGCACCGACAATAGCCGAACACTTCCAGGGGTATGCAAGTTGGCGCTGAAAAATTTTCAAAAGTTCAACCAAAGGTTGGAAAGCTTGGCGTTCGCTGAAAAAATTGGGCTAAACCAAATATCTCTCACGTGCTCTTTTCGGCACTTGTGTAGAAAAGGTCATGCCTTTTAACGCCGTCCCCCGAAAGAGGGGGTGAAGTAGAGGTTTAGACTTCTTTGAACGTCAGGTCGAGGCCGAGGATCGCGTTTTCGGTCACCTCTGCCAGGGATGGGTGGATCCAGTATTGAGACCGAGGAAAGTCCCGCAGATCCAGCCCGTATGCGAGCACGGTGATCATTTGTTGGATCAGAGTGGAGGCTTGCGGGCCCATGTAATGCGCGCCCAAAAGCTGGCAGCTTTTACGGTCCGCCACCAGTTTCACTACGCCGGTGGAGTCCTCCAAGCCCCAGCCGTAGGCCACGTCGCCGTAGTTCTGCACTTTCACCGTGACGTCGAAGCCGGCTTCCTCGGCCTGCTGTTCGGTCATGCCAACTGTGGCGATCTGTGGATGGGTGAAGATCGCCGACGGGACGTGATCGTGCGGCATCGGCACCATTGCTGAGTCATCTTCGCCCGCCCAGGCACGAAGCACGTTGTGGGTCACTGCACGCTGCTCCGCGTTGGCCACGTGCTTGAGCTGGTACGGCGACGACAGGTCGCCGAGCGCCCACACGCCGTTCGCGGTGGTGCGGCCGAACTCGTCGACAGCGACGCGTCCGTCTTCGTGCGTTTCGATCCCGGCAGCGGCGACGTCGAGGGTGTCGCTGTTGGGGATGCGGCCCGTGGCGATCAGGAGGGATTCGGAGGTGACCGTGGTGCCGTCGTCGAGCGTGAGAGTGACGCCGTCGCTGTCCTCGGAAGCGGAGGTGACCGTGCGGCCCATGTGGACGGTGTAGCGCTCGTCGGCGAGTGTGTTGAACGGCTCCGCGAGGTCCTGGTCCAACTGTCGCAGCAATTGTGAGCGGCTGATGATGGTCACCTCGGTACCTAGGGCATCAAAAACGTGCGCGAACTCCATGGCGATGAACCCGCCGCCGACGATGGTCAGCGACTTCGGCTGGCGCTCAAGGCGCATGATGTCCTCGTTGGTGTGGAAGGTGACATCGTGTGCCCATTCCGGAATGAACGGGCGGGCGCCGGCGGCGAGGATGACCGTGTCGGCGGTGATGAGCTCTTCGGTCCCACCGCGGCCGGTCAATAGCGTCTTGGGGCCGACGAAGCGCGCTTCCACGTCGTAGACCGTGGCGTTGGGGCAGCCGTTGCGGCGGTAGTCCTCACCACCCTTGGCGATCAGGTCGATGCGGTTGTCAAAGACGCGCTCCACAATGCCGGTCCAGTCCGCGCCCTTGTACTCCAGATCAATGCCGAGCTTTCCGGCCTCGCGCGCCGCGTACGCCTGCTCCGCGGCAAGTACGTACATCTTGGTGGGGATGCAGCCGACGTTGAGGCATGTGCCCCCGAACGCGCCTTTCTCCACAATCGCGACGTTTTTGTCATCGAAGTCGGGAGTGAGAATGGAGTTGCCTGAACCCGTCCCCACAATGATCAGGTCGTAGCGTGTGGCGTCCTGCAAATCGCTTCCGTGAGCGGGCATGGTCTTCTCCTCTATATATATGTGTATTTCGCGTATCGACGTTACTGGGCGAAACCCTGGCCGTCGAGCCACCCGAATACGGCCTTGAATGCGGCCTCGCGGGCGTGGCGCTCGGACAGGAACACGTCGTGCCGGGCACCATCGATGACCTGCACGTCCGCGGTGTCTGAAAGGGTTGGCGCCCAACGCTGAATCTGGTCGACATCCAGCACCGTGTCAGCAGTGTCGGCAGCGGGGGAGTACTCCTCGCCGAGATAGGAATGCGAAGAGCGCAGCGTCAGCGTCGGCACGCCAGTGTCAACGTCCCCGGCGTGGATCTTTTCCTGCCCCTTGATCACCGCGCGGATCCAGCCCAAGTACTTGCGGTGCCCGTCAATCGGCTTCCACTGCGTATTGAACTCCCACTCACCGTGGAAGTCCTTGTGGATGGACTTGCCGTAGGTGCCCTCCCCGCGCTGCAGCAGCGGCAGCGACGGGAACATCGTGCCGAAGAAGTTGAGCAGTGGCTTGAGCGCGGCCACCTGCCACTTCGGGAACTGCATGTCCAACCACGGGCTGTTCAAAACGATGCCGGCAAGCCTCTTATGCTCCGCAGGTTTGTCGCGGCGCAGGTGATCCGCCCACAGCGGCACGATTAATCCGCCTGTGGAGTGCGCCAGCACCACCACCGAACCGTGCTCCGCGGCGAGGATCTCTAACGCCTGCGTGAGCTCGGGGAAATACCGGCTCATGGCAAGGGTGAAGTGCGCGCGCTGATCCTTTCTTAGCGCGCGCCCGCAGCGCCGCAGGTCCAGCGCGTAAAACGGGTACCCGTGCCGCGCGAACTCGTCGGCGACGTGAGTCTGGAAAAAGTAGTCGGACATGCCGTGCACCCACAGCACCGCGGGCTTTTGGGGGCTTTTGCTTTGCGACGCGCGCACGTCCCGCACCAGCACCGCATCCACGCGAGTCCTGCTATCCGGGTCCTTGCCCTGGGGGAGGACGGCCTGCTCGAATCCGTCGCCGAGCGGGTCGGGTTGCCAATCAAGCTGATGCGCGGTGTCACTCATGCGGCCGATGATACTTTTCTGCGAACGGTTCGGACCTTTGGTCGTCGACAAGCCTTTGCACCTTGGGCATGAAGGGGACGTAATATGGTCACCACTCCCAAAAGTCGATAAACATCAAAGGATGACTACGCATGTCTGACAACGGTGGTAAGAAGTACGCGGACGAGGTGGACATCCTGCACGTCGGCGCCGGCATCATGAGCGCGACACTGTGCTCGATGCTGCACGAGCTGGAGCCTGATTGGTCCCAGATGATCTTCGAGCGGCTCGACGGTCCTGCCGAGGAGTCCTCCTACCCGTTCAACAACGCCGGTACTGGCCACTCCGCACTGTGCGAGCTGAACTACACGCCCGAGAAAAAGGGACGCATCGATGTCTCCAAGGCGATGAACATCAACGAGAAGTTCCAGCTGTCGCGCCAGTTCTGGTCCTACCAGGTGGAAAACGGCGTGCTGACGGATCCGCGCGCATTCATCAACCCCGTGCCGCACGTGTCCTTCGCACAGGGCGAAGACCAGATCAACTACCTGCGCAAGCGCTACGACAAGCTCTCCGCAAACCACATGTTCCCCAACATGCAGTTCGCGGATGACCGCGAAACCTTCGCGGAGAAGCTACCCCTGATGTCCCAGGGCCGCGACTTCGACGCTGAGCCGGTGGCCATCTCCTGGACCAACGCGGGCACCGACATCAACTACGGTTCCCTGACCGGGCAGTTCCTCGACGCCGCGAAGCGTAACGGCACCGAGATCCGCTACGGCCGCGAAGTGACCAACATCAAGCGTGAAGGCAACTTCTGGAAGGTCACGGTCAAAAACGTCCACACCGGCGACAAGCAGGTCGTGCGCGCCCGCTTCGTCTTCGTCGGCGCTGGTGGCTACGCCCTGGACCTGCTGCGCAAGGCAGGCGTGCCCGAGGTGCACGGCTACGCGGGCTTCCCGATCTCCGGCATGTGGCTCAAGACCGACAACCAGGAACTGGTGCAGCAGCATAAGGCCAAGGTTTACGGCAAGGCCAAGGTCGGCGCCCCGCCGATGTCCGTGCCGCACCTGGACCTGCGCGTGGTCGACGGCAAGGAGTCCCTCCTGTTCGGCCCCTACGGCGGCTGGAGCCCGAAGTTCCTCAAGGAAGGCTCCTACCTGGACCTGTTCAAGTCCATCCGCCTGGACAACATCCCGTCCTACCTCGGCGTGGGCGCGACCAACCTTGCGCTGGTGAAGTACCTGGTGCAGGAGGTCTTCCGCGACTTCGACGGCAAGGTGGACATGCTGCACGAGTACTACCCGGCAGCTGACGGCAAGGACTGGGAGGTCGTGGTCGCTGGCCAGCGCGTGCAGGTGATCAAGCCGGCCGCCGCCCCGCGCTTCGGCACCCTGGAGTTCGGCACCGCCCTGGTGAACGACCAGAACGGCACCATCGCCGGCGTGCTCGGCGCCTCCCCGGGTGCGTCCATCACCCCGGCCGCCATGATCGAGCTGCTGGAGCGCTGCTTCGGCGAGCACATGATCGACTGGTCCGACAAGCTCCACGAGATGTTCCCCACCTACGGCAAGTCGCTCAAGCACGATAAGAACGCCTACGACGAGCAGTGGGCGTGGACGCAGAAGACGCTGGGACTGGACACGGGCGAAAACACCCTGTAGCAGCGTTTACGTCCCGCAGAAGGTGACGTAGGGCAGCTGCCCCTCAGGCCGGGCCATCCATTCGGGTCCGGCCTTTTCGTTGTACGGGTCACTCACCGCGGCGAGCAGCTCGTTGTACGCGGTGTAGTCGCCGCGGAGCTCGGCGGCGTCGATAGCCTCCTGCAGCATCTGGTTTCGGGGGATGAAGATGGGGCCGGGCTCACCGTTGATGCCGTGCTCGCGGTTGTAGGTGGTGATGTCGGCGGCCGCGTTGAGCCCGTCGTGGTCGCCTCCGATCCACTTCGCCCACGCCTCGTCCCAGGCCGGCTGGACAGTTTTGACGTAGGCGTCGACCTTCTCCGCGCCGAGCAGCGGATAGAGCGCCTCCGTCAGCCGCGCCATGTTCCAGGCGATGATGTTTGGCTGGTTGCCAAACGCGTAGCGCCCCTGCCTGTCGATGGATGAGAAGCTCGCGGTACCGTCGAAACGCTCGGTGAACGCGCACGGCCCGTAGTCGATGGTCTCGCCCGACAGCGCCACATTGTCGGTGTTCATTACCCCGTGGACGAAGCCCAGGCGCATCCAGTGCGCCACCAGATCGAACTGGCGGCGGGTGACGGTGCGCAGCATCTCCTCGGCGGTGTCAAAGCCCGCGGCGGTGACGACCTTCCGCGTTAGCTCCTCCGACTGTGTCGTCGCGTACTGCACCGTGCCCACGCGCAGGTGGCTCTTGGCCACGCGCACCACGATGCCGCCCGGAACCGCGCCGTTTTGGCGGATCACGGTGCCGCCGGTGGACAGCACCGCAAGCGAGCGGGTGGTGGGCACGCCGACCGCATGCATGAACGTGGAGACGAGGTGCTCACGCAGCATCGGCCCGATCGCGCCCACCCCGTCCGTGCCGGGGCGCGAAAACGCGGTCAAGCCGGAGCCTTTGAGCTGGATCTCATGGCCGGCGGTGTCGCCGAGTAGCAGGGCGCGGCCGTCGCCAAGCAATGGCACGAATTGACCGAACTGATGCGCCGCGTACGCCATGGCGTGGCCGCCGGATCCGCCGGAGAGAAACTGCAGGCCGTCGGCAGATTTGAGCCACGCGACATCGAGCCCGAGCTCCTTCGCAAGCGGCTCGTTGAGCGCGACAAGCTGCGGGTTCTCAAACTGCGTGCCGGGCTCTGCGTGCGCGAGCTCCGGCAGGGTGTCTGCGAGCGTGTGGGCGAGCTGGGGGTGATTCATGGCTCCACCCTAAACTGATTGGCTATGACTACCGGCCACATCACACTCGTAGGCGGCGGCCCAGGCGCGTGGGATCTGCTGACTATCCGCGGATTGCGCGCACTCGAGGCTGCCGACGTCATCCTCGCAGACCACCTCGGCCCCGCCGCTGAGCTGGAGAGCTTTTTGGACCTAACCGGCAAGGAAGTCGTGGACGTAGCCAAGCTGCCGTACGCGAGGCAGGTCGCGCAGGAGCGCATCAACGAGATGCTGGTTGCCTATGGGCGCGCCGGCAAGCACGTCGTGCGGCTCAAAGGCGGCGACCCGTACGTATTCGGACGCGGCTTCGAAGAGCTGCAGGCGTGCGCTGCCGCCAGGTTGGAGTGCTCGGTGGTGCCGGGCGTGACCTCGGCGGTGTCGGTGCCTGCGGCCGCCGATGTGCCGGTGACCCAGCGCGGAGTCACCCACGCGTTCACGGTGGTATCCGGGCACCTGCCGCCGGGACACGAGAAGTCGCTGGTGGACTGGGGTGCGCTTGCTCGCGTCGGCGGCACGATCGTGGTGGTGATGGGCGTGCGCAACGTGCGCGCCATCACGGCGGCGCTGGTAGAGGCCGGTTTGGATGGTGCGACGCCCGCCGCCGTTATCCAGGAGGGCGAGACGGACGCGCAGCGGGTGTACTTCGCCACCGCGTCAAGCTTGGCCGACGTGATGGAGGCCGAGAGCGTCGCGGCGCCGGCCGTGTACGTGGTGGGGGAGGTAGCAGGCCTTGCGCACGCTGGATAGCTTGATCTGGGACGTCGCGTTCGGGGACACGGCGTTCGGGGATGGCGCGTTTGTCGGGCCCGCCGCTTCTGCATACCCTGGGAGCCAAACCCTGGGAGCTGGCAAAAATCGGCCGATGACAGGATCTGGCTCCCAGGGTCTGGGGGAGGGGGACCGGCAAGCGGTGCTCATCTGCCACGACCCGACGCTGGATCTCACCCGCGCCGCGGTGGCGACGGGCGCGCCGGTGCTGTTCCTGGACACCGATTACGCGCGAAGCCAAGAGGCGTCGGCAATGGGCGTCGAGATCGCCGGTGATGTGCGGCTGGACGAGTTCTTGGCCGGCGCAACCGGTTCCGCGGTCGCGGTCGGGGAGATGCCCAAGTCGCTCGCTCGGCTCGACTACCTGGCACGCTCCATCGCGGGCGCGGGTTTCGACGACGTGCGGGTCGCACTCGGCGCGAACAACAAGCACCTCGCACGCAGCATGAACACGGTGCTGGGCGAATCATTCACCGACGTTGCGGCCTCATTGGGCCGCGGCAAGTTCCGTTGCCTCGTCGCCTCCGGGCCGCGGGAGGTGGCCTATGCGCCATTGCTTGGCGACGGCCTGGTCGCCGTCGGCGGCGTCTTTTCCGGCGCGAAGCCGGACCGGGGCGGAGAGCTGCTTCGCTCCTGCCTGCCCGCCGAGCCCGGCCGCCTGCTCGATCTGGGCTGCGGCAACGGCTCCGTCACCCGGGGCTTGGGCGGCGTGGCCACGGACGCGGATGCAGACGCGGTGCTTTCCGCCCGCGCCATTGGGCTGGAGGCGACGTGGGACGACGCAGGCTCGCGCTTGCCGGATGCGTCCTTCGACACGATCGCGTTGAACCCGCCGTTCCACGACGGCACCACCGTCGATGCCACTCTCGTGCAGCACCTCCTCGAGGCCTCCGTGCGCCTACTGGCACCAGGCGGTGCGCTGTATGTGGTGCACAACTCCCACCTGCGTTACCGCGGCGAGGTGGAGCGCAGATTCGCGTCCGTGGAGCAGGTCGCGCGGGATACAACCTTCACGGTGCTCCGGGCTACGCGCTAGCCCAAAAGGGCAGGCAGGGCGTTGGCGGCGGTGTCCTCGATGACCACGTCGGCCAGGTGGGACAGGTCCGTGCGCATCGGGGTGACCTCGATGATGGGGATTTCGCGGGCGTGCGCCATCAGCGGCAGGCCGGCCGCGGGGTAGACCACTCCGGACGTGCCCACGATCACCAGCGCGTCCGCGGTGCGCATGCGGCGCTCCGCTTCCTTCCACTCGGCTTCCGGCAGCGCCTCGCCGAACCAAACCACGCCTGGACGCACGGAGCCACCGCAGCCCGGGCAGGCCGGGGGAGTAATCGCCGCCACGGGCTGTTTGGGGAGGTCGATGGGCTGGGAGAAGTTCTCGTCGCAAAGCGAGCAGCGAAAGTCGAACAGCGAGCCATGCAGGTGGACGACCTCCTTGCTGCCTGCGCGCTCGTGGAGGTTGTCGATGTTTTGGGTGGTCACCGTCGTCTTCGGCGACTTAGCGACGGCAACGTGGCCCGCGTTCGGCTCCGCCTGCTGCGCTAGGTGCGCGCGCCAGAGGTACCAGGCGAACATGGTGTCCGGGTCGTTGTGCCACGCGTCGATGGACGCCATGTCCTGCGGGTCCACGTTCTCCCACAGGCCGGTCTGGGCGTCGCGGTAGGTGGCGATGCCGCTATCCGCGCTCATGCCGGCGCCGGTGAAGACCTCGATGTGCGAGGCGTCGGTGAGGAGGGTGCGGGCGGTGTCCATGGTGGAAGAGGCAGTCATAGGTGTGACCGTACCCGCGGGGCGGTAGTGGCGGGCGGGGCTGCCCTAAATGCCGATATCGGCGTTTAGCGTTGATGCGGTGTCAAAAGCCCTGGTCGTGGTCGGGTCAGGAGGGTAAATGCCGATATCGGCATTTGGCGGAATAGGTTCCCAAGAACGTCAGCTGTGGATAACTCCGCCGGTGAGTTGTCCACAGAAGAGCAAACGCTCTTCCTTTTCGCTTGAACCTCTGTCAGGATCGCGGCATGGATCGGGGGAGACAAGCAGAAATAGTGCGTAAGCTACGCCGTCGGTATACGAACAATACAGGTGCAGTGATTCTGTCATCGAAGCACTGCATGCTGAGAGCCGACTTTGATGAGCTCGCGTTCTTTGAGAAGCGATGGATCCAGGCCATCGCTGCAGGAAAAGCTGCCAGGAAAGCGGCTCTGGCTGGGCGATCAGCAGCACGAGCGTTGGATATGTGGGTGGTGACGACCGACCCGAACGAGCCAGTGGAACTCATCCTGCCAAACGGTAAAGCGCCGCCGAAGAAACAGCAGCCGGCGAACACGGTCTATCACCGGGCAAGGAGACGGTCAGCGACAATCCGGCACTTCGACACGCTGCGTGCCACGGATGAACTGACGACGGCGTTCGAAATCGCGCTGCGACATGGCTTCAGGGAAGGGCTCGTCGCCATGGACTGGATACTGAAGTTCCACGCGGACAGGGACATGGTCGAGGCCGAGATGGAGAAGCTGGGCAGGGTGCGAGGGATTGACACGCTGCGGAAAGTAGTGAAGTTCGCGGTGCACAACTCGCGCTCGCCGTTCGAGTCCTACGGAAGAGCGATTCTGATCGAGCGGGTGGCAGAGCACTGGATCGTCAACGGCATGTTCGTCGGCTATGAGGTGGATCTTCGCCGCGGGATGTTCGTCACGGAGATAGACGGCGACTACAAATACGACGGAGTGACGTTCAAACCAACCGACGAGACGCTGCGGAAAGAACGTCGCCGTGAAAAGAACCTGCTGAAGGCAGGCGTCAAGCTACTTCGCCCGTCTCCGGTCGATTTGCTGTTCAGAGAAGATGAGTTTGTGACCGATGTGCGCCGGCTTCTCGCGTTAGCGGAGATGGTGGAGAAGGCGGCGAGTTAACGCTGGTCAGCATACCGAAACCGATAAACCGATAAAACGCACGCGGCCAATAAACCGATAAATCGATAAAGTTCCCGCGGGACGCGCACGTCCGCTACATCGCCACCCCAATGGCCATGGGTACTGCCACGATCACCACCACGCCAACGACTACCCGGCGCAGATACTGCTTGCCCGGCGCGTGAGCGGTGTTCACCGCGATCTTGCCCGGGTTCGACGGCAGCACGGCGGCGAGCATCGGGTCGTTCGGCGCCGAGTAGGTGCCCATGCCGCCCTGGTAGCGCAACCGCTCGTTGCGGGCCTGCTCGTCTGCGTCCGGTTCAATGCCGTCCTTCGCGTTCGTCATGCGCAGCGCAACAACCACCACGTAGACGGTGAAGCCGATCAACAGCGCGATCCCCAGCCAGAACGGGATGGCCACATCCGGCACCACCATGCCGATGTTCGTCACCGTGAGCAACGCCGCCAGCGAGAGGATGATTTTCGACACCACGTCTGCGGAGGCGTCGCAAAGCTTTTCGACGCGCCGGGCCGCCGTCTCCGAATACGGCAACGCGTCCTCGGCGGGGACGTCGACGGTGTTCCGGGCAAGCGATCTCGGCGGCAGAAACAGCGGCATCATCAGCGTTACCGCGATGCCGATGATCATCGGCAGGGTCGTGCTGAGCAGCGTCTTCGGCGCGAAGCCGTCCGCCTCGCCGGTGGGGCCGACGTGCACCGGCACCGGGTCGGGGATGGCGTCCCAGCGCAGCAGCACGTACGCGAACCCGGTGGCGTAGATGAGCGCGGCCAGGCCGTAGCGGCGGTAGTGGGCAGGCATAAAACTCAATCTACACACGCATGGTGAGCTGGGTGCCGTCAAGAGCAACGTCGAACCCGGCGGCGGAAGCGATATCGGCGACGTCTTCGGCGCGCGTGGCGTAGTGAGGCGTCAGCGCGCGGGCCAGCTCGCCTTTGTACTGCTTGTTAAAGTGGCTGACCACCTTGCCGGTCGCGGCCTGCTCCACCCGCACGGTCAGCGCTCCCGGCACCGGACCGAGCTGCTGGTAGGCGCCGGAGCGCATGTCCACCACGAAGTCTTCCTCGGCCAACACCTTCGTCACGGCAGAGCCCCACCACGCCTTCATCGTCTTCCCGCCGAGCTTGGAGCCGCCGGAAACCCGGTAGCGGGGGATCAGATCGCCCGCCCGCACCACACCGAACAGCGCGGAGCCCACGGCCAGGCGCGACAGCGCGTCCGTGGAGAGCGAAGCAGCATCGAGGGCGTCGTAGAGCACCCCGGTGTAGCGCTGGATCGCCGGCATCACCGGCGCGGAGCGCAACGCGAGGTTCTCCTCGGCTTCCGCGCGCTTGCCGGCGGGGATTTTCAGCTCGCGCATCATGGTGTCGACGTCGGTGGCCGAGAGAGCGTCGAGAAGCAAAGTGCGCACCGGATCGAGCGACGGGAACGACAGCTGCATCTCAGCGTCGGTGCCGCCGGGGGCTTTGGTTTCAGAAGGCGGGAGGACGATCAGCATGCGCAAAACCCTAGCGGTAAACTGCCAAACCATGATTACACGCCTGTCCACGCTGTTCCTGCGCACGCTGCGCGAAGACCCCGCCGATGCCGAAGTGCCCAGCCACAAGCTGCTGGTGCGAGCAGGCTATGTGCGTCGCGCCGCCCCCGGCGTGTACTCCTGGCTGCCGCTGGGCCTGCGCGCGCTGCGCAAGATCGAGGGCGTGGTCCGCGAGGAGATGGACGCCATGGGCGGCCAGGAGCTGCTCTTCCCGGCGCTGCTCCCGCGCGAGCCGTACGAGGCCACCAACCGCTGGGCCGAATACGGCGACGATCTGTTCCGCCTGAAAGACCGCAAGGGCGCGGACATGCTGCTCGGGCCCACGCACGAGGAGATGTTCACCACCGCGGTGAAGGACCTGTACTCCTCCTACAAGGAATTCCCGGTCACGCTGTACCAGATTCAGACGAAGTACCGCGACGAGGCGCGTCCCCGCGCCGGCATCCTGCGCGGACGCGAGTTTGTGATGAAGGACAGCTACTCCTTCGACATGTCCGACGAAGGTCTGGACCAGTCCTACGCCAACCACCGCGCCGCCTACCAGCGCATCTTCGACCGCGTGGGGCTGCGCTACGAGATCTGCAAGGCCACCTCCGGTGCGATGGGCGGCTCCGCGTCCGAGGAGTTTTTGGCGTACTCCGACAACGGCGAGGACACCTTCGTCGTTTCCACCGCGGGCGATTACGCGGCCAACGTGGAGGCCGTTACCACCGTCGCACCGGAGCCGCGCGCGTACGACGGCCTGCCGGAGGCGGTCGAGCACGACACCCCGTCCTCCGAGACGATTGCGGCGCTCGTGGAGTGGGCGAAGGGGCAGGGGGTGCTTATCGACGGCCACTCCGCCGAAGCCTGCGACACCCTCAAATGCATGATGGTGAAGGTCAACGACCCGCGCGCGCTGGATGAAGACGGCGAGCCGGTCGGCGAACAGCTCGTCGGCGTGCTCATCCCGGGCGACCGCGAGCTGGACGAGAAGCGCCTGGAGGCATCGCTGGAGCCGGCCACGTTTGAGCTGGCCAGCGACGAGGACTTTGCCAAGCACGACTTCTTGGTCAAGGGCTACGTCGGCCCGCGCGCGCTGCAGGCCAACGGTGTGCGCGTGCTGGCGGACCCGCGCGTGGTCGACGGCACCAGCTGGATCACCGGCGCGGACGCACCGGGTAAACACGTGGTGGGCCTGGTCGCGGGCCGCGACTTCACCGTCGACGGCTACGTCGAGGCCGCCGAGATCAAGGCGGGCGACCCGTCGCCGTCCGGCAACGGCACCGTGGAGCTCGCCCGCGGCATCGAGCTGGGCCACATCTTCCAGCTCGGCCGCAAGTACACCGAAGCCATGGACGTGCAGATCCTGGACGAAAACGGCAAGCGCGCCGTGCCCACCATGGGCTCCTACGGCATCGGCATCTCCCGCATGCTCGCGGTGATCGCGGAGCAGCGTCACGACGACAAGGGCCTGGTCTGGCCCGTGGAGATCGCCCCGTTCCAGGTGCACGTGGCGGTGGCGAACAAAGATGCCGCAGCACTCGAGGCGGGCGACCGCATCGCCGCCGAGCTGTCCGAGGCGGGCCTCGAGGTGCTTTTCGACGACCGCCCGAAGGTCTCCCCGGGCGTGAAATTCAAAGACGCCGAGCTTTTGGGCATGCCGTTCATTGTCATCCTCGGTCGCGCGTTCGCCGACGGCATCGTGGAGCTGCGCATCCGCGGCGGCGAGACGCTCGAGGTCCCAGCCGACCAAATCGTGGCCAAGGTCCAGGAGCTCGTGGCGGAACGTCTGGGGTAGTCCGGGGTTGTTGCTCGTGCCCTAAGTCCGCTGCGCGTGGGCGGCCAGCCTGATGGCGTCCTCGCGCCAGGTAGCTGACTCCGCGTGTGCGGCGGTGTAGCGCCACTGTTTGACCAGGTCGCCCTGCATGGTGCTCACCAGCTGGGCGGCCTCTTCTGCGTTCGCAGGCTCGGCGTAACCCTCGGCAAAGTCGTAGCCGGCGGCCGGGACGAGGGCCTCGTCGGCCGCGCCTTCGACAGGGCCCAGCACGCGGGCGAGCGCCGCGGTGCGCTCGTGGGATGCCTCGCGCAGCTCGCCGACGCGCTCGCGCAGACCGGAATCGGCGTAGGCGAGTGCAACACCGAGGCCGTAGTACATGGCGTTTTCGCGGGCGAGCAGGTCGCGCGCCGCTTCCGTGTCCGCGGCATCCGAGAGGGTTTCGGTGACAGGCTCGAGGTCGACGGGGGAAAGCGTTAGTGCGTCGATAGCCTGGGCGACGATGAGGTCCGCGGACTCCGCCGGCACCTTGTCGGCGGCGGCGACGGTGTGCTCGAGCAGCGCGTCCGCGTTACCCGTGGCGGGCAGGTCCGTGTCGCCGTAGCTCACGTCGCAGGAGGTGGGGGTGTTGCCGGTAGCGTCCACGCCGCACAGCCTGCGCGCTTCCCCTTTCAGCTCCTCGCTCTGCTTCTTGCGCATCTCGCGCCACTGCTCCCGAGAGGGGTCTCCGAAAACCCAGTCGGCGGAGGCATGCTTCGCCAGCGCCATGATCTCGCCGTTCGCGCGCGGACCCACAACGTCCATCACGGTGCAGCTGGTGAGCAAAAGCGCAGCGGCGGGCAGCAGGAGGAGTTTCTTCACGCGCTGCACGTTACACGCTAGGTTGGTCGGCATGGCTTTTCCCACGAACGAGGCAATCGAGCGCATGGTTGAACCGGTTGCGCGCACCTACGGCATGGACATTGAGAAGATCCGCACGGTCAAGGCGGGCAAGAAGTCGCAGGTGGTCATCGCCCTGGACTCGGACGAGCATCCGACGCTCGACGACCTCGAGGAGGTGTCGAAGGAGCTCTCTACGCTTTTCGACGACGCCGAGGAACGCGGTGAAGTCAGCTTCGGCGCCGGCTACACCCTGGAGTTGACCACCCCGGGCGTGGACCTGCCGTTAACCGAGGCGCGGCACTTCCGCCGCAACCGCGGCCGCAAGGTCAAGGTGGGCGGGGAGCAGTGGCGCGTGGGACCGCTCGACGCGAACGAGACTCTGGTGGCGTTGGTGCGCGCGACGAAAAAGGGGGAGGAGGTTCGTATTTCGCCGGTTTCTGAATTGTCGGGAGCAGTGGTAGAAATTGAGTTCAATGCCCCGCCGGCGACCGAGTCAGAGCTGGCGGATCGGGCGTTTGAAGAGCTTGAGGCCGCTGCGGCGGAAGGAAAGGAACACAAGTGAATATCGACTTGAACGCGCTGAAGGCGATCGAGGAACAGCAGGGCATCGCCATGGAGGATTTGCTGGCGACTATCGCAAATGCGCTGCTGTTTTCCTACCGCGAGTTCAAGGAGGGGGATGCAGGTGTCAAGGGGGACGACAGCTCCAAGGCGCGCGTCGACATCGACACCGAGACCGGCGATGTGGCCGTCATCGTCAGTGAGCTGAACGCCGAGGGCGAGGTCGTCTCCGAGTACGACGACACTCCGGTGAACTTTTCCCGCATCGGCTCCGTGGCCGTGCGCGACGCCATCAAGGGGCGTCTCCGTCAGGCGGAGGCCGGCCGTGTCTACGACGAGTACTCCGGGTTTGAGGGGCAAGTGGTCTCCGGCGTCGTCCAGCGCGACGCGCAGGCGGAGGCCCGCGGCCTAAACATTGTCCAGCTGGGCACCGAGGCAGACCCGCAGGACGGCATCCTGCTGCCGGCGGAGAAAATCCCGGGCGAAAATCTCAAGCACGGCGACCGCATCAAGGCCTACGTCGTGGGCGTGAACAAGGGCGACAAGCGCGTGCAGGTGAACCTGTCGCGCACGCACCCGGAGCTGGTGCGCGGCCTGTTCGCACTCGAGGTGCCGGAGGTTGCGGACGGCTCCGTAGAGATCATCGGCATTGCCCGCGAGGCGGGCCACCGGTCCAAGGTGGCGGTGCGCGCCACCGTCAAGGGAGTCAACGCCAAGGGTGCCTGCATTGGCCCGCGCGGTGCTCGCGTCACCAACATCATGTCCGAGCTCGGCGGTGAGAAGATCGACATCATCGACTGGGACGAGGACCCCGCCAAGTACGTCGGCAACTCCCTGGCCCCGTCGAAGGTGGTTTCCGTTGAGGTGCTGGACCTTGAGGCGCAGGCGGCCCGGGTGACCGTGCCGGATTACCAGCTGTCGCTGGCCATCGGCAAGGAAGGGCAGAACGCCCGCCTTGCTGCGCGTCTGACGGGCTGGAAGATCGACATCCGTTCCGACGCAGACGCGGCAGAGTAGTTCGCAGAGAAATTACACCGCTGTAACCAGGAAACCCGCTGGAAATATAGATCCAGCGGGTTTTGGCGTACAGTGTTATACGGCTTTTGTGTCCGCACGATCAGGTGCGGCGACGACGATGGCGTGAAAGGAAGGGACGCGGATGGGTGTTGCGCGCAAGCAGCCGATCCGCACCCGAACCTGCATCGCCACCCGCACCGCGCAGCCGGATACCCAGCTGCTGCGGGTTGTCGCCGACCCTGACGTGCCGGGGCGTGTGCTTGCGGACCCGGCCAGGAAACTTCCTGGCCGGGGAGCGTGGATCACGCCCTCGTTGGATGCGGTCGAGCTGGCGGAACAACGCCGTGTCTTCGGGCGGGCGCTCCGTCTGTCCACTGCGGTGGACCTAGGTCATGTACGTACGTACCTTGCGTCGTCGCAAAGCAATTGCGACGAGGTAAACGACCCAGACGAAAAAGGAAAGACTGAACACTGATGAGTACGCAACGATGAAGCAGCATCAGCGATGAATGTCACTGACCACGTCTAGGGGCAGGTAGCCGGAAGGGCACTGCTCCTAGCAACAACGAAGAGGAGATACGTGTCCGGAAAGCTACGCGTTCATGAGTTGGCAAAACAGCTCGGCGTAACAAGTAAGGAACTGCTTGCCACGCTCAAGGAGCAGGGTGAGTTTGTGAAGACGGCGTCGTCGACGATCGAGCCGCCCGTCGTGAAGAAAATGAAGGCGCACTACGCCAAGCAGACCGGCGGCAACGACGCTGCCGACGAGAAGAAGAGCGAGGCTGGGCCGAAGAAGCCGCCGCTGAAGAAGCCGGGCCAGAACCGTGCGAAGGCAACGGCGCCGAAGCCTGCCACCCCGAAGCCTGGCGCACAGTCGAAGCCGGCGGGCGACAAGCCTGCCCCGGGTGCCCCCAAGCCGGGCGCGAAGCCCGCAGGTGGCGAGTCCGCGCCGAAGCCGGGTGCCCCGAAGCCCGCAGCAGCGAAGCCGGGCGCGCCGAAGCCAGGTGCCCCGAAGCCGGGTGCCCCGAAGCCGGGTGCCCCGAAGCCGGGCGCAAAGCCTGGCGCGCCGAAGCCGGGCGCACCCAAGCCGGCCGCACCGAAGCCGGCTGCCAAGCCGGGTGCCAAGGGCGGCGCTCCGACGCCGGGCGCTATGCCGCGTCCGGTGCCGAAGCCGGGCCGTCCGCGTGTGGCCAACAACCCGTTCTCTTCCAACACCGGTGGCGGACAGCGTCCGCCGCGTCCGGGTGGTGGACGTTCGGGTGGCGGCCGTTCCGGTCCGGGTCAGGGTGGCCCGCGCCCCGGTGGCGCACGCCAAGGCGGTGGCGCACGCCAAGGCGGCGGCTCACGCCCGTCCCCGGCGGATATGCCTGCAGGTCCGTCCCCGACACAGATGCCGTCGAAGGCGGCCGCCCCGGGCGGTCGAGGCCGTGGCGGTGGCCGTGGTCGTGGCGGTGGACCGGGTGGTCCCCGTTTCGGTGGTCCGGGCGGCGGATTCCGCGGTCGCGGTGGTCGCCGCGGCGGCACCGCCGGTGCATTCGGACGTCCGGGTGGTGCGCCCGGCAAGCGTCGTAAGTCCAAGGGTCAGAAGAGGGCTGAATACGAGGAGATGCACAAGCCGAACGTCATCGGTGGCGTTCGTCTCCCCGACGGCGGCGGCAAGACCGTCCGCCTGCGCCAAGGCGCGACCCTGTCTGACCTGGCGGAGAAGATCAACACCGAGGCGTCGTCGCTGGTTCAGGCGCTGTTCAACCTCGGTGAAATGGTGACGGCAACGCAGTCCGTGTCCGAGGACACGCTGCAGCTGCTCGGCGCCGAGATCAACTATGAGGTGCAGATCGTCTCGCCTGAGGACGAGGACCGCGAGCTGCTCGAGTCCTTCGACCTGCAGTTCGGCGAGGACGAAGGCGGCGAAGAGGCACTTGAGCACCGCCCGCCAGTGGTTTCCGTCATGGGCCACGTCGACCACGGTAAGACCCGCCTTCTGGACTCGATCCGCAAGGCAAACGTGGGTCGCGGCGAGGCCGGCGGCATTACGCAGGGCATCGGCGCGTACCAGACCGAGGTCACCCTCGAGGACCGGCCGCGAAAGATCACGTTCCTGGATACTCCGGGCCACGAGGCGTTTACTGCCATGCGTGCCCGCGGCGCCAAGTCCACCGACTTGGCCATCCTGGTTGTGGCGGCGGACGACGGCGTGATGCCGCAGACCGTCGAGGCGATCAACCACGCCAAGGCGGCGGAGCTGCCGATCGTGGTGGCGGTGAACAAGGTGGATAGGCCGGAGGCTCAGCCGGACAAGATCCGCGGTCAGCTCACCGAGTACGGCCTGGTGCCGGAAGAGTACGGCGGCGACACGATGTTCATCGACATCTCGGCGAAGCAGGGCACCGGCATAGACGATTTGCTCGAGGCTGTGCTGCTGACCGCGGACGCGGCGCTCGAGCTGACGGCGAACCCGGACATGGACGCCCAGGGCGTGGCCATCGAGTCCTACCTGGACCGCGGCCGCGGCCCGGTTTCCACCGTCATCGTGCAGCGCGGCACCCTGCGTGTCGGCGACTCCATCGTCGTCGGCGGCAACTTCGGCCGCGTGCGCCGCATGGTCGACGAGTGGGGCAACGACGTGGAAGAGGCGGGCCCGTCCCGCCCGGTCCAAGTCCAGGGCCTCAGCGGTGTCCCCGGCCCGGGCGACAACCTGCTCGTGGTCGACGACGACCGCGTTGCCCGCCAGATTGCTGCGCAGCGTGATGCTCGTCAGCGCGCGGCGATGCAGGCTCGTCGTAAGAAGCGCGTGTCCCTGGAGAATCTGGATCAGGCGCTCAAGGAGCGCAGCCAGCTCAACCTCATCCTCAAGGGCGACAACGCCGGTTCGGTGGAAGCCCTGGAGGAGGCGCTGCTCAAGATCGAGGTCGACGACGAGGTGCAGGTCAACATCATCGACCGCGGTGTCGGTGCTGTGACCCAGACCAACGTCACCCTCGCGGCGGCGTCGGACGCGATCATCATCGGCTTCAACGTCCGCGCCGACGGCAAGGCCACCGAGGAGGCCAACGCCGAAGGCGTGGAGATCCGCTACTACTCGGTGATCTACCAGGCCATCGAGGACGTCGAGAGCGCGCTCAAGGGCATGCTCAAGCCGATCTACGAGGAGCGCGATCTGGGCGAGGCGGAGATCCGCCAGATCTTCAAGGCATCCGCTGTCGGCCTCATCGCCGGCTGCATGGTCACCGAAGGCAAGGTCAAGCGCGGCGCGAAGCTGCGCCTGGTCCGCGACGGCAACGTCATCACCCCGGACGCGACCATCGAGTCGCTGCGCCGCGAGAAGGACGACGCCAACGAGGTTGCCAAGGGCTACGAGTGCGGCATGGTGCTGTCCTACCCGGATATTCAGACGGGCGACATCATCCAGACCTACGAGATGGTCGAGGTGCCGCGCGACTAGCACTGCAGCGCCGTCCCCGTCGTAAAGCAATTGCTTATCGACGCCAACCCCCGCTCCGCGCGAACCTGCGCAGGGCGGGGGTTACACTATTGAAAGTTTCGGACAAAGGAGTTGAGCATGGCTGACAACCCTCGCGCACAGCGCCTGGCAAAGCAGATTCAAACGATCGTCGCATCCGCCATCGAGCGGGAAGTGAAAGATCCACGCTTGGAACTGGTCACCGTCACCGACACCCGCGTCACCGGCGACCTGCACGACGCAACCATTTACTACACGGTGCGTGGCCGCAACATCGACGACGATCCGGATTACGACCAGGCCGCCGTGGCGCTGCACCGCGCCCGCGGCCAGATCCGCAAGATCGTGGGCGATCAACTCAGTGTGCGTTTCACTCCGACCATTTCCTTCGAGCGCGACACCGTCCCGGAGTCCTCCGCCCACATGGAGGAGCTGCTCAACCGGGCCCGCGCCCGCGACGAGGAACTGGCAAAGCTGCGCGCGAACGCGAAGCCGGCGGGCGACAGCGACCCCTACAAGCGCACAGGTGACGATGTCTAAGCAGGCACCGGTATACCTCCCGGAGGCGGCGGCGCAGTTCGAGGCCGCCGCCTCCCGTGTGCGCGCAGCAGAGAAGATATCGGTGGTTGCGCACATCAAGCCGGACGCGGACGCGATCGGCTCCGCCTGCGCGCTGGCGTTCGGCCTGGAGAAACTGGGCAAGGACGTGGAGGTCTATATTGGCCAGCCGCTTCCGCACTCGGCGAACATGCGCACCATCCCAGGTGTGGACCGTATCCAGTACGGCGCGCCGCTGCCTGACGACGGCCTCGTGGTCACCGTGGACTGCGCGTCCGCGGACCGCACCGGCTCGCTCATGCCGGCGATCGTGGAAGATCCCTCCCGGGTCATCGTGATCGACCACCACAACACCAACCCCGGCTTCGGCGGAATGAACCTGATTGTGGAGAGCGAATCCACCACGGTGATGGTCCGCGAGCTGCTGGGCCGCCTCGACGTCGAGCTGGACCCGGACATTGCCTACGGCCTCTACGCCGGTTTGGTCACGGATACGGGAAGCTTCCGCTGGGGCACACCGCGCATGCACACCTTCGCCGCTGAGCTCATGGAGTACGGACTGAACACCCGCCAGATCGCGCTCGACCTGATGGACACGATGGGGCCCGTGGATTTGCAGCTGATGGGCGAGGTGCTGGCGAACACCCATATCGTGCCCACGAAGGGCCTGTCCGTGGCCGTGCTGACGATCCCGGTGGGCATCCACTCGCGCATGAGCCAGACAGCGGTTGAGTCGATTATCGATTACTCCCGTTCGCTGGAAGGCACGGATGTCGGTGTGGTGCTCAAGGAGCAGTCGAAGAAACAATGGGCGATGTCGCTGCGCTCGGTTGTGGTGGATGTCTCCGCCGTGGCGAAGCAGCTGGGCGGCGGCGGCCACTGGGCAGCCGCCGGATATTCCGCCAGCGGCAGCCGCAACGAGGTAATCCGCAAGCTTCTCGACGCGTTCCCGGAGCCGCAAGCAACTGATGACTAACTGGCAACCAGCAAAGCAACGTTCGATGGGCCGCGAGATCCTAATGCTCGCCCTGCCAGCGCTCGGCGTCTTGGCCGCCAACCCGCTCTACTTGCTGCTCGATACTGCAGTGGTGGGCAGGCTCGGCACCGCACAGCTGGCCGCGCTTGCGGCGGGCGCGGCGATCCAGTCCACGGTGACCACCCAGCTGACGTTTTTGTCCTACGGCACCACGGCGCGCAGCTCGCGCTTTTTCGGCGCCGGCAAACGCGACAAAGCGGTGGCGGAGGGGGTGCAGGCCACGTGGGTGGCGCTGGGCGTCGGCACGCTGCTGGCGATTATCGTTGGGCTGTTCGCGCAACCCCTCGCCCAGGCGCTAGCCAACGACTATGAGACGAGCGTGCGGGCCGCCCAGTGGATGCGCGTGGCGGTTTTCGCCGTGCCGTTAACGCTTGCGATCATGGCCGGCAACGGCTGGATGCGCGGCGTGCAAAACACGAAGCTGCCGTTCTACCTGACGCTATGCGGGCTGATCCCGGGAGCGATCCTGCTGCCGATTCTGGTGGGGCGTTTCGGCCTGGTCGGTTCCGCAATTGCCAACGTGATCGGCATGGGGATTACCGCCGTGCTGTTCGTGGTGGTGCTGGCGCGCGAAAACGCCAGGTACGGCGGAAGCTGGGCACCGCGCTGGAGCGTGATCAAACGCCAGCTCGTGTTGGGCCGGGACCTGATCTTGCGCTCGCTGTCGTTCCAGGTCTCGCTTTTGGCTGCCGCGGCGGTCGCGGGCCGGATCGGAGTGGTGGCGCTGGCGGCGCACCAGCTGATGCTGCAGCTGTGGAACTTCCTCACCCTCGTGTTGGACTCGTTGGCGATCGCGGCGCAAACGCTCACCGGCTCCGCGCTGGGGCGCGGAGGCGCGCAGCAGGCCCGGGCCGTGGGGCTGCAGGCGCTGAAGTACTCCATGATCTTCGCGGTGGCGCTGTCCGCCGTGTTCGCGCTATTCGCTGTGCCGATCCAGAGTATCTTTACGGCGGACCCGGTGGTCGTTCATACGCTGCGGGTGCCCTGGTTGCTGCTTATCGGAATGATCCTGGTCGGCGGGGCTGTCTTCGCCCTCGACGGCGTGCTGCTTGGTGCCGCCGACGCCGCGTTCTTACGCAACCTCACACTGTTTTCGCTGCTGGCGGTGGCGCTGCCGATCATCCTGGCCGCCGGGGTGTTTGGCTGGGGCCTCACCGGCATCTGGGTCGGGCAACTCGCTCAGGTAGCCACGCGATTGGTTGGCGTGGTGTGGAGGTTCCGCTCAATGCGGTGGGCCGTGTCTGGCGTAGATGGTAAGAAAGAGGAATGACCACCACGCTCTGGGCCGTCAGCGACCTACACGCGGCGGTGAAGCGCAACGGCCCGAAGATCGACGCAATCCAGCCGGCCGACCCGTCGGACTGGCTCATCGTGGCGGGCGACGTCGCCGAGCGGCCAGAGCTGATCATCCAAGTGATGGAAAATTTGGCTAAACGCTTCGACACCGTGGTGTGGGTGCCGGGCAACCACGAGCTGTTCTGCCGCTCAGCGGACAGGCACCGGGGCCGTGAGAAATACACGATGCTCGTGCAGGCCATGCGGGCAATCGGCGTGATCACCCCCGAGGACCGCTACCCGGTTTTCGGCGGGGTGACCATCTGCCCGCTGTTCACCCTCTACGACTACTCGTTCCGCGCCCGCGACCTCACCGTGGAAGAGGCGCTTGCCGCCGCGCACGAGAACAACGTGGTGATGACCGACGAGGTCGCCATTGCCCCCTTCGTGGACATCCGCGCCTGGTGCTGGGACCGGCTGGCGTACACCACCAAGCGGCTCTCCCGTATCAACGGCCCCACGATCCTGATCAACCACTGGCCGCTGGTGCAGGAGCCGGTACAGCGCATGCAGTGGTCCGACATCGCCCTGTGGTGCGGCACCCGGCACACGCGAACCTGGGCCCAGCGCTACAACGCGAAGGCCGTCGTGTACGGTCACTTGCACATGCCGGGGGTGACAACTGTCGACGGAATAGAGCACATCGAAGCGTCTCTCGGCTATCCGCGCGAATGGGAGCAGCACCCGTCTGCGCAGCCGTTCCCGTACCCGGTCATGGAGGTTGAGCAGTGATGCAAGACGTTGCGCTGTTCCCTCCCGAAGCACGATGCGTATTTTACCTCGCCGACGACTCGACCGACACCGTCGACCTGACCCGCTACGAGGACCTGCACCCCGACGAGCGTAATGAGGTCAGCGCCGCCGTGGACGTGCGCAAAGGCGAGTTCGGCGACGCCCGCTGGTGCGCGCACCAGGCGCTGCGTGAACTCGGCGTGGAATCTGCCGGGGCCATCCTGCGAGGGGAAAGGGGCATGCCGCTGTGGCCCGAGGGGTTCACTGGCTCTCTCACGCATACCGACGGGCTCCGCGCAGCCGTGGCTGCCTCCACCCGCCACGTGCACTCCATGGGCATGGACGCGGAGCCGGCAGAGCCGCTTCCGGACGGGGTGCTGCGCTCCATTGCCAGCGAAACCGAGATAGCGATGGTGCAAAGACTGCAGGCCGACGGCTACACCTGGGCGGATCGGCTGCTGTTTTGCGCCAAGGAAGCCACCTACAAGTGCTGGTACCCGATGACCCGGCGCTGGCTGGACTTCGACGAGGCCGAAATCGAGCTGCGCACCGACGGGTCCTTCACCTCCCAGCTGTTGGCGCGGCCCGCCCCAGTGCCGTTGTTCGAGGGCCGCTGGATCGAGCGCTGCAACTACGTGGTCACCGCCACCTACGTGCGGTAGCACCCGTGCGCAGGATCGAGGGCTGACATCTCCTCGCGCAAACCCTGGGATCTAGACCCAGGGATCCGCCGATTTTTGCGCGAACCCAGGCTCTCGATCCCAGGGTTTGTGTATCGAGGGCCGGGCAGGGCGGGGCGGGCAAGACGGGGCAGGGCGGGCTCCTACAGCGTCGAGGGGCGTGCGACGAACACTGTGGCGAGGCGCTTGCCCTTCTCCTTCACAAGCGCCACCGCGCGCCCATCCGGACCCACCGCCGCGTGGACGCCCTTGAGCCCGCGCGGCTTCAGCCACTTGCCCATGGCCAGGGCGTCGTATTCGTCTGCTGTCACGTGGAGGACCGGCCACACGCGAATCAAGGCGTCGTCCAGGCTCAGCGACAGCTCGGCGGAGTTCTCGAGCTGCTCCAGGGTGCGTGCATCGGTGAGGGAGAAAACGCCGACACGGGCGCGTCGTAAGGCAATCAAATGCCCCCCGACACCTAAAGCAGCACCCAGGTCGCGCCCGAGCGAGCGGATGTAGGTGCCGGAAGAGCAGTGCACGCGCGCGTCGACGTCCACGAACTCGCCGTCGCGGCGGATCTCGCCGAGGTCGAAGGCGTGGATGGTCACCTCGCGCGCGGGGATGTCCACCTCCTCGCCGGCGCGCACGAGCTCATGCGCGCGCCGCCCGTCGATCTTGATCGCGGACACCTTCGACGGCACCTGCATGATCGTGCCGGTCAGCTTTGCCACCTCAGCGCGGATCGCCTCATCTGTGACCCCGGAAGCATCATGCGTATCGACGGTTGCGCCTTCGGCATCATCCGTTGTCGTCGACGCGCCCAGGCGGATGGTGGTTTCGTACACCTTGTCCTCGGCCACGAGGTGGGCCAGAAGCTTCGTGCCGCGCTCGATGCCCGCCACCAGGACACCGGTTGCCATGGGGTCGAGCGTGCCTGCGTGGCCGACTTTGCGGGTGCCGAAGAAGCGGCGCAGGCGTGCGACAACGTCGTGGCTGGTCATGCCAGCGGGCTTGTCCACGACGACGATTCCGGAAGTGGCGAGGGGATCGTTCATGTCTCGCGATTATGCCGTACCCTAAGTCCCCGTGGATATTCTGCGCGGGCTTTCGAGTGTGCCGGATTCCTTCGCGGAAACCGGCACGGTAGTCACTATCGGTGTGTTCGACGGAGTGCACCGGGGCCACCAGCTGCTCATTTCCAAAGCGGTGGACACCGCTCGCGAACTCGGCGTGCCGTGCGTTGTGATGACCTTCGACCCGCACCCCGTGACCATTTTCGCTCCGGAGCGCGCGCCTCGGGCGCTGATGCCTCTCGACGAGCGCGCCCGCCACATCGCCGACCTGGGCGTGGACGAGCTTGTGGTCATCGATTTCCGTGAAGAACTGGCCGGCCTGACGCCTGCGGAGTACATGGACGACGTGTTGGTTTCCACCCTGGGCGCGAAGCACGTGCTGGTGGGGGAGAACTTCACCTTCGGACGCGACGCCGCCGGCACCGCCACCGACATGGCGCAGCTCGGGGAGCGGGCGGGCGTGGACGTGACCATCGTCAAACTGCTGGGCGAGGGCGAAGTGCGGATTTGTTCCACTGCCATCCGCGACCATCTTTCCGGCGGCGACGTCGCCCTGGCCACAGACTTCATGGGCCGGCCGTTTTCCGTCATCGCCCCGATTGAGCGTGGCGCGGGCCGCGGTGGCAGGGAGCTGGGCTACCCCACGGCGAACCAGTACGCCTCAGACACCTCCGCAGTGCCCGCGGACGGCGTGTACGCCGGCTGGCTGACCATCATCGACGACGGCGAAATCGACGGCGACATGGAACCCGGCGTGCGCTACCCGGCGGCGATTTCCGTGGGCACCAACCCCACGTTCGGCGACGCGCGACGCAGCGTGGAGTCCTTCGTGCTGGACCGCGACGCGGACCTGTACGGGCGCATGGCGCGCGTGGAATTCGTGGAAAAAGTCCGCGACATGCTCAAGTTCAACTCCGTGGACGAGCTTTTGGAACACATGTCCCGCGACGTTTCCCGCACCCGCGATATTCTCGTGGCATGACCCCCAAGCTGATCCTGGATTTGGACACCGGCATCGACGATGCCCTGGCTCTCGCGTACGCGCTCGCCTCGCCGGAAGTCGAACTTATCGGCGTGACCTGCACCTACGGTAACGTCGTGGTGGAGCAATCTGTCCGCAACACCCTGGCAATTCTGGAGCTGTTCGGCCGCACGGACGTGCCAGTGTTCGAAGGCCCGGGCCACGCGCGCGCCAAGGACTCGTTTGAAGTCCAGGAGATCTCCGCGTTCATCCACGGCCAAAACGGCATTGGCGAGGTTGAGATCCCGGATGCCGCCCGCCAGGTTGAGCAGACTTCCGCGGTGGATTTTTTGGTTGATTCGGTGCACAAGTACGGCGACGAACTGGTGATCGTGCCCACCGGCCCGTCCACCACAATCGCCGCCGCGATCGAGGCGTCAAACGTGTTCCGCGACGGCGCGCAGATTGTGATGATGGGCGGTGCGCTGACCGTGCCGGGCAACGTCACGGCGTGGTCGGAGGCGAACATCCACCAGGACCCGGAGGCGACCGACCTGATGTTCCGCAGCCTGCGCAACGTCACCATGATCGGCTTGGACGTGACCCTCCAAACGCTGCTGACTACTGCGGAGACCACGAAGTGGGCCGAGCTGGGCACAGCCGGTGGCGCGTTCTTGGCGGACATCACGAACTACTACATCGACGCATACAAAACCACCTCGCCGCACCTGGGCGGTTGCGGTCTGCACGACCCGCTGGCGGTAGCGGCGGCGATCAACCCGGGCCTGGTGGACACGCTGGGCGTCAACATGAAGGTGGACACGGAAGGCGAAACGCGCGGGCGTACCATCGGCGACGAGGCCCGGCTCAACGACCCAGACAAGCACGCCGCAGTGGCCGTGCGAGTAGACACGACGGGCTTTTTGCTGGAGTTCATGCACCGGTTGAGCGTTTTGGCTCAGGCAACCCCGGTCGTGTAACCTCTTGCGAGGTCTTGCGCCACTCGACTGTGGTTCGCGGCAGTCACGGCGCAGCAAAGACTTTTTCCGTAGAACGCGAACTGAAACAACCAAGGAGTACCTCATGGCACTGTCCACTGAGAAGAAGAGCGAGATCCTCAAGAACTACGGCCTGCACGAGACCGACACCGGCTCTCCGGAGGCACAGGTTGCGCTGCTCACCGAGCGCATCAACAACCTGACCGAGCACCTCAAGGACCACCAGCACGACCACCACTCCCGTCGTGGCCTGCTGCTGCTCGTCGGCCGTCGTCGCGGTCTGCTGAAGTACCTGCGCGAGAACAACGTCGAGCGCTACCGTGACCTGATCGGTCGCCTGGGCCTGCGTCGTTAATCACGCGCCTGGAAGCACGCCTCACCCAACGTGGTGGGGCGTTTTTTCGTGCGGCGTTGAACTGGGTTGCGCTGGGGTGAGCTGGGCTGGGTCCTCGTTGGCGGCCATGCGCAGATTTGTTCACGGCGCGATGAATGATCCCGCACTAGTCGAACACCCAACCTGGGCAGAGTGAACAATTCGGCAACTAAGCGGCAACAAATTCACTGCTCCGCTGCGGCGCCGTGAACAAATCCGCACGGGGCCGCCGGGGTGGTTCGGCGTGATCAGCGCCGATTTTTTGTTATCATCATTGGCCGTTGCATGAGAAACACGACAAGGCGGCACCGATGATCGCCACGAACCTTCAAGGAGAGGGATCCTTTTGAGTAAATTCACGCCAAAGAACTCGTACGACGTCCACGTGGACGAGGAGTTCGGCATCACCGAGGCAGTAGCCACCCTGGACAACGGCGACTTCGGCTCGCGCACCATTCGTTTTGAAACGGGGCAGCTGGCACGTCAAGCGGACGGCTCCGTGACCACCTACCTCGACGACGAGACGATGATGCTGGCCACCACCACCGCATCCAACCAGCCGCGCGAGGGCTTCGACTTCTTCCCGCTGACCGTGGACGTGGAAGAGCGCATGTACGCTGCGGGCAAGATCCCGGGATCCTTCTTCCGCCGCGAGGGCCGCCCCTCCACGCAGGCGATCTTGGCTTGCCGTCTCATTGACCGCCCGCTGCGCCCAACCTTCGTCAAGGGTCTGCGCAACGAGGTGCAGGTTGTCATCACCGTGATGTCGCAGCACCCGGAGGAGTACTACGACGTTGTTGCTATCAACGGCGCATCCGCCGCGACCCAGCTGTCCGGCCTGCCGGTTTCCGGCCCGGTCGGCGGCGTGCGCATGGCGCTGCTGGCAGACGACAAGCACCCGGAGGGCCAGTGGGTGGCCTTCCCGAACCACGAGCAGCACGAGCGCTGCCTGTTCGAGATGGTTGTGGCTGGCCGGATGGTCGAGCGCAAGCGCGGCCGCAAGACCGAAGAAGACGTCGCCATCATGATGGTGGAGGCTGGCGCCGGCGTGAACGTGGTCAAGCAGATCGAGGCTGGCTACCCGGCACCAACCGAGTCCACCGTCGCCGAGGGCATCGAGGCCGCCAAGCCGTTCGTTGAGACGCTGTGCCGCGCCCAGCGCGGCCTGGCCGACGAGATGGCCAAGGAGACCAAGGAGTTTCCGCTCTTCCCGGCGTACTCCGACAAGGTCTTCAACGCCGTGGAGAAGAAGGCATCCAAGAAGCTGGCCAAGCTGCTGACTATCAAGGGCAAGGCCGAGCGCGACGAGGCCACCAACGAGTACATGGAAGACATCGAGGACAGTCTCCTCGAGGACTTCGACATCGACGATGATGACCGCGAGGAGTACGCGGCGGCGTCGAAGGAAATCCGCGCGGCCTACAACGCGTTGATGAAGCAGATCGTGCGCGAGAAGATCCTCGCCGAGGGCTTCCGCATCGACGGCCGCGGCGTGACCGACATCCGCGACCTCGAGGTCGAGGTCGAGCTCATCCCGCGCGCCCACGGCTCCGCCCTGTTCGAGCGCGGAGAGACCCAGATCCTGGGCGTGACCACCCTGGACATGCTGAAGATGGAGCAGCACCTGGATTCTTTGCACCCGGAGGATTCCAAGCGCTACATCCACCACTACAACTTCCCGCCGTACTCCACCGGCGAGACCGGCCGCGTCGGCTCCCCGAAGCGCCGCGAGATCGGCCACGGTGCACTCGCGGAGCGCGCGCTGTTGCCGGTGATCCCGTCGCGGGAGGACTTCCCGTACACCATCCGCCAGGTCTCCGAAGCGCTGGGCTCCAACGGCTCGACCTCCATGGGCTCGGTGTGCGCCTCCACGCTGTCGCTGTACAACGCGGGTGTGCCGCTGGCCGCCCCGGTGGCCGGCATCGCCATGGGCCTGGTCTCCGGCGAGGTCAACGGTGAAACCGAGTACGTCGCGCTGACCGACATCCTCGGTGCGGAGGACGCGTTCGGCGACATGGACTTCAAGGTTGCCGGCACCCGCGAGTTCATCACCGCGTTGCAGCTGGACACCAAGCTCGACGGCATCCCGTCGAAGGTGCTGGCAGACGCCCTGAACCAGGCCCGCGACGCGCGCGACGCCATCCTGGACACCATGGCAGAGGTCATCGAGGGCCCGGACGAGATGAACTCGCTCGCTCCGAAGATCACCACCGTGAAGGTCCCCGTGGCCAAGATCGGCGAGGTCATCGGCCCGAAGGGCAAGACCATCAACCAGATCACCGAGGACACCGGCGCCGAGATCTCCATCGAGGACGACGGCACCGTGTTCGTCTCCGCCGCATCCGGCGAGGCAGCGGACGCCGCGATCGAGAAGATCAACGCCATTGCCAACCCGCAGATGCCGAAGGTGGGCGAGCGCTACCTCGGCACCGTGGTCAAGACCGTGGCGTTTGGCGCGTTCGTGTCCATCATGCCGGGCACTGACGGCCTGATCCACATCTCCAACCTGGGTGGCAACACCCGCGTGGAAAACGTCGAGGACGTCATCAACGTCGGCGACAAGGTCGAGGTGGAGATCCGCGACATCGACAACCGCGGCAAGATCTCGTTGGTTCCGGTCGAGGACGGCGAGTAACCGTCAGGTAATCGTCGAAAAGCGGGCGCTCTCGAGGTGAGGGCGCCCGCTTTCTTGCTTGTCGACGCTTCACGTCACGGCAAGAACCGCAACTTCTTGCCCAGATCGAGCGCAGTAGTCATGAGCTCGCCGTAGTACCTGCGCGGCATCTGTTTGGGGCCGCGCATGGGCATGATCCGCTGCTGGGAGATGTTTTTGACCTCGGTGTACTTGGTCAGCCCTTCGGGGCCGTGGCGGCGGGCCACGCCCGATTCCTTCACGCCGCCGAGCGGGGTGGACACGGATGCCCAGGTCGCCGCGTAGCCGTCGTTGATGGTCACGCCGCCTGCGTGAACCTGCTCGGCGATCTCCCACGCTGTATCCGGGGCGCCGAAGACAGAGGCATTGAGGCCGTAGTTGGTGCTGTTGGCCAGGCGGATCGCCTCCTCGGTGTCCGCCACGCGCTGGACGTAGACGACCGGGCCGAAGACCTCTTGGGTGAGCAGGTCGGCGTCCTCGCTGACATCTGTGAGCACCGTCGGCTCGAAGAAGAACAGCCCAAGGTCCGGGCGGGGCTTGCCGCCGGAGACGACGGTCGCGCCCTTTGCCACGGCGTCATCGACGAACCGTTGCACGGTGTCCAACTGGTTCTGGTTGATCAGCGAGCCCATCTGGTAGTTCCAATTCAGGCCTGAACCCAGTTTGATGCGTTTGGTGGCCTCGCTGAACGCGCCGATGAAGCGGTCGAAGACCTCGTCAGGCACGTAGATGCGCTCGATGGAGACACACAGCTGGCCTGAGTTGGAAAAACAGGCGGTGGCGATGGTGTCGATGTGGGCTTCGATGTCGGCGTCCGGTGCGATGATCATCGGGTTCTTGCCGCCCAGCTCCGCGGAGTATCCGACGAGGCGTTCGCCGACAACCTTGCCAAGCAACTTGCCGGTGGCGGTGGAGCCGGTGAACATGAGATAGTCGCACTGTTGGGCAATCGCCTGGCCGACAACCTTTCCGGAACCGGTGACAATTTGGAACACGTCGTGCGGAAGGCCCGCGTTTGTGAGTAACTTCTTGGCGATGATGGCAGAAAACGGGGTGGTGGAATCCGGCTTCGCCACCACGGCGTTACCAGCCAACAGTGCGGGGATAGCGTCGGAGACCCCAAGCGCGAGCGGGTAGTTCCACGGGCTGATCTGGCCCACCACGCCCTTGGGGAAGCGCTGCTCCTTGGTAGAGGTGATCACCGGAAATGCGCCGGCGCGTCGCTTGGTGGACAGAAAACCGGCTGCGTTGTTGGCGTAGTAGCGGGCGTTGTTGAGCACGTCCAGCACCTCATCAAACGCCGCGGTGCGGTCTTTTCCTGTCTCCAGCTGCACCAGATCCGCCAGCAGGTCCTGGCGTTTAACAACACTCTTGTGGAATTGCTCCATGACCTTCACGCGGTCCGCCACGGGTTTCGCGGCCCAGTCCTTTTGCGCAGAGCGGGCGATCCGGAACGCTTCGTCCACATCCGCCTCTGTGCCGCTGCCGACAGCGCCGAGGGCGTCCTCAACGAAGGGGGAGCGGACCACGGTGGAGTCTCCGGAGGCGAGCGAACCGGTGGTGTGGTTGGTGGTGAGTGCGAGCAGTTCCTCTACGAAGGGTGTTGGCAGTGCTGCTTCATTGAGCCGTTTGGGGAGCATGGAGACGAGCTTAGGCTGCATTCGCCGTGGTAGGGTTTGGCGGATTATCAGTGGAGTTCCGCTTTGACGGCCCCGCGAGTTCCCGTGCAGGAAAGGTGAATCCATGGGGCGCATTAATGTGAAAAAGACTGCCGCGCGGGGAGCACGTGGAGCTGAAGGGCAACGTGCACACTCATCCTCACTGGAGAACAGCTTGTTGCGCGAAACCTCTCTTTGGACCTGCCGGGGCTTCCGGGGCTTGGGAACCTGACAACAGGTCCAGTTGCAACACGACTCTCCCGAGGCCCTGTGCGTATCGAGGTAGCGGGCATCACCGCAACGCCCGTGGTAGCCGGGGTGCCGACGGTGCTCGTCACGGTGGATTTAAATGGCGATCTCGGCGCTGTCCTCCAGCAGCTCGGCATCCCGGACGCGCGCCCGGTGCCAAATGTGGCTGTGCCGGACATGGTCATGGACAATGTAGCGCTCAACAACGCAACCCTAAAGCTTGTGAGTCTGCATAGTCAGCAGTTCCGCGCACCGTCGTTCACACTGACCGCAATTAGAAACTAGCGGGAGCCGCGGTTGCGCTCCGGATTGTCGCTGTGCTCATCCGCTGGCCGCTCGCCGTGGCCGAACAGTTCATTCCGCCTCTTGTAGGCGTACAGCCCGGCCAGGGGAGAAAACCCCATGAGGAAACCCCACCGGCGCTTGGAGTCCTCGTCCATGTCGCTTTCGTGGATTTCCTTGGACGTGTTGCCCAGGGCCACGATGCCGCCGATGGCAAGAAACGCCACGAAACCGAGTCCGAGCCAGGAAATCAGACTCACTGTTGCCTCCTACTTCTGAAAGTCCACGACCACGCGGGTCGGGTTCTCCAACAGGTACAGGTTGTACGGATGCTGGGCGTTAAGGCCCACGATGTACTGGGCGTCCGCTTCGAAGATTCCGCCGTCGGCGATCTCCTGGATGCCGCCAGCCGCCACTCCGGCGGGGTCGGCCTTGGCCAAATCGGCATCGCTTAGGCCCATCGACCACGGCACGCCCTGGATAATCAGCTCGAAGTACGCGTTGCCGGCGGGCACAAGTGGAAGTCCGGAGGCCTGCTGGCGCGGTTCGGCGGTGTAGCCGGCCAACACGTTCGGTGTGCCGGTGCCGGATAGCTCCACCACGACGCGGTCGACGCCTTCGTGGGAGCCGGCCCGGACGTCTTCGATCTGAAGCTCGGGGTGGCCAGGGTTCTGCAGGTGGGTGTCTTCCAGGGTGAACGGGGTGGCGGACTGTGCGCCTGCCGGGGCCGCCGCTGCGGAGACGTCCTTGGTGTCCGCCTCTGTCGTGTTGTCTGCGGCCGCGGAAGTGGACGCCGGTGCAGTGGAGCTCGCGGCGGAGGTCGTCACTGATCTGGTCGCGGGCTCTACAGACGGCTCCGTGTCTCCCGTCTCGGCTCCGCAGCCCGCAACGGTCAGAGCGGTCACTGCGAGCGCTGCACAAAGAGCTCGGTTGCGGGTGGGGCTGAACTTGCGGCTGTGGAGTGTCATAGCCCCACCCTAGCGGGGCTACCATGGCCACCGGAGACAAACAGAAAGGACACCCATGATCAAAGTTGGAGTGCTCGGAGCGACCGGCAAGGTCGGCTCCGCCGTTGTTGCCGGTGTGGAAAAGGCTGGTGACCTGCAGCTCGCCGCCAAGGTGAGTGCTGGCGATTCGCTGCAGGTGCTGGTGGATGAAGGCGTGGACGTCATCGTCGACTTCACCACCCCGAACGCGGTGATGGACAACCTGGAGTTCTGCATCAATAACGGCATCCACTGCGTGGTGGGCACCACCGGCTTCGACGATGAGCGCTACCAGAAGGTGCGCGACTGGTGCGCGGCAAACGAGGGCGTCGGAGTGCTCATCGCCCCGAACTTCGCCATCTCCGCGGTGCTGACTATGGCGTTTGCCCGCCAGGCAGCGCCGTTCTTCGAGTCGGCGGAGGTAGTGGAGCTCCATCACCCGTACAAACTCGACGCGCCTAGCGGCACGGCGGTCAAGACCGCTCAGGGGATCGCGGATGCGCGTAAAGAAGCTGGCCTGACTGAGATGCCGGATGCCACCGAGCAGGCGCTCGACGGCTCGCGAGGCGCGAGCGTCGATGGCGTTCCGGTGCATGCGGTGCGCATGAAGGGCATGGTCGCGCACGAAGAGGTCATCTTCGGCACCACCGAGCAGTCCCTGACAATTCGCCAGGACTCCTACGGCCGCGAGTCTTTCGTCCCCGGCGTGCTCACCGGCGTGCGCGAGGTGGCGAACCGTCCGGGCCTGACCATCGGCCTCGACGCCTACCTCGGGCTGTAAATGCAGGTTGAACTCATCGCAGCCACCGCACTGCGGGTCCCAGTGGCAGAGGGCGTCACCCAAGGGGAGGGTGTGGTTGCCTACGCCTTGCTTAGCGACGAACCTCCGGCCGCCCTCCTTCGCCGCCACGCCGACGACCTCGCCGATTCTCGCGCGCACATGCTGGAACACGCCAGCGCCACCTTGCATATCCGGGGTATCTCGCGCGACGCGGCCGCCGCGGTCCGGGGGCACGGCCTGGCGGTCAGCGAGCGCGCGGCAAACGGCGCGGTGATACCGGCCGCGATTGCCGCCGACGAGGAGCTGACACGGCTGTTTGAGGCTGCCGTGGAGGAAGCGGAGTTTGTCCGCGGCGAGCTGTTGCACGCGTTGGAGGAGGCGATGGCTGGCGAGCCAAACGCGCTCTTAAGGCGCAAGCGCTCGCGCGAGGCAGCCGACGCGCTTGTGCCTGCCGCCGCCGCGACTGAGTTGGTCGCCACCGGCACCTACCGGGCATGGCGCGAATTCATCGCCGCGCACAATGGCAGGTTCCAGCACGAAGAGATCCGGCAGCTCGCCCTTGCGGTGCTCGAGGTCATGCAGCGCGAGGCGCCGCTGCTTTTCGGCGATTTGGCCGAAGGGGAACGTCGATAAACAATTGCTCCCGCGAGGCAGGTATCCTACTGGGCCATGGGCACATCTCTCAAAGCTGATCTGGGAGCCGACATCTTCGGCTCCGTCTGCGTAGCAATGGTCACGCCGTTTGATTCCGACGGCGAACTAGACGTTGTGGCAGGCCGCGATCTCGCTGCCCACTTGGTAGAACAAGGAATCGACGCACTAGTGCTCGCAGGCACAACGGGCGAATCCCCGACAACCACCGACGAAGAGAAGGTCGCGCTGCTCAAGGCAGTGCGCGAAGAGGTAGGGAACAAAGCCCACATCATCGCAGGTGCGGGGTCCAACGACACCCGCCATGCGGCGGCAATGGCGAAATCGGCCGCTGAGGCCGGCGCTGACGGCCTGCTGGTTGTCACGCCGTACTACTCCAAGCCATCCCAGGCAGGGGTGGAGGCGCACTTCCGTGCAGTTGCGGAAGCGACCGATCTTCCTGTCTGCCTGTACGACATCCCCGGCCGCTCCGGCATTCCGATCGATTCCGGCACCATCCGCAAGCTTGCGGAAGTGGACACGATCCAAGCGGTGAAGGACGCAAAGGGCGACTTCCTTGAAGCGTCCACGCTGATCCAGGAGACCGGGCTGGCCTGGTACTCGGGCGATGATCCCCTTAACCTGCCGTGGCTCGCCGTCGGCGCGACCGGAATGATCTCTGTGGTGGGGCATGCCGCACCGAAGGCACTGCGTGAACTAGTGACTACATACGAGAATGGCGATCTCGCCCGCGCACGGGAAATCAACGCCAACACACTCAACGTGCTCGCGCGCCAACAGGGCGCGCTGGGCGGCGTGACATTTGCAAAGGCAGCTCTGCGACTGCAGGGCATCGAAGTAGGAGACCCGCGCCTGCCGGTCGCTGCGGCGACGGATGAGCAGGTCGAGCGGCTCCGCGAAGAAATGACACAGGCTGGAGTCCTATAAACATGAATGAACCCCGCAACCGCGCACGCAAGGTGACGCGTAAGGCTGGGCCGCCGGAGGCAACCGAACAGCAGCCGGTATTCCAAGCACCGAGCGACGCTCCTGTAAACGGCAGCGGCAACGACGCGCCAGCTGAACGCGACGGTGGAAACAACGGCAATAACGGCGGCAACGGCCGTGGCGGCCGCGATGGCGGCAACGGCAATAACGGCAACGGCGGCAACAACAACCGTGGCGGCAACGCCCGCGGTGGCCGTGGTGGCGAAGACCGCGACAACAATAAGGGCAACGGCAACGGCGGTGGCAGCAACCGCAACCGTCGTCGTCGTGGCCGTGGCGGCAACGGCGGGGGCCAGGGCGGCGGCCGCCGCAACCCGATGAAGTCGATGCAGGGCGCCGATCTGACCAAGCGCCTGCCCGCACCGTCGAAGCCAGCGAAGGACACGCTTCGCATCTACGCGCTCGGCGGCATTTCCGAAATCGGCCGCAATATGACGGTCTTCGAGTACAACGGCCGCCTGCTCATCGTGGACTGCGGCGTGCTGTTCCCCAATTCGGACGAGCCGGGCGTGGACTTGGTGCTGCCGGACTTCGGCCCGATTGAAAACAAGCTGGACAAGATCGACGCACTCGTGGTCACGCACGGTCACGAGGACCACATTGGTGCTATCCCGTGGCTGCTCAAGCTGCGCAGTGATATTCCGATCTACTCGTCCAAGTTCACTAACGCGCTGATCAAGGCGAAGACGCAGGAGCACCGCCAGCGTCCGAAGCTCAACGACGTGAACACGGATTCCGAGGTCACCGTCGGCCCGTTCCGTCTGCGCTTCTGGCACGTCAACCACTCGATCCCGGAGTGCTTGGGCGTGTCCATCAAAACTGGTGCGGGCCACGTTGTGATGACCGGCGACGTGAAGGTGGACCAGACGCCATACGACGGCAAGCCGACGGACATCCCGGCGCTTGCCCGCCTCGGTGACGAGGGCATCGACCTGTTCATGTGCGATTCCACCAACGCCACCGTTCCGGGCATCTCCGCCTCGGAGGCCGGTATTGAGGAGACGCTGACACGCTTGGTGTCCAATGCCCGCCAGCGTGTGGTCATCGCGTCGTTCGCCTCCAACGTGGCGCGCGTGCAGATGGCTATCAATGCCGCTGTGTCCAACAACCGCAAGGTCGCCTTCAACGGCCGTTCCATGCTGCGCAACATGGAGATCGCGGAAAAGATGAACCTGCTCAAGGCTCCGAAGGGCACGATCATCCCGATCGAGGAAGCCGCGAAGATGGCGCCGCACAAGACGGTGCTGATCACTACCGGCACCCAGGGTGAGCCGATGGCTGCGCTGTCGCGCATGTCCCGCCGTGAGCACCGCCAGATCACCATCCACGACGGCGACACGATCATCCTGTCGTCCTCGCTCATTCCGGGCAACGAGGAAGCAGTGTTCGCGGTGATCAACAACCTCGCGCAGATCGGCGCGAACGTGATCACCAACGCCGAGGCGCACGTCCACGCGTCCGGCCACGGCTATGCCGGCGAGCTGCTCGCGCTCTACAACGCGGCGCGTCCGCGCAACGCGATGCCGGTGCACGGCGAGTGGCGGCACATGCGCGCCAACAAGGAGCTGGCGATCTCCACTGGCGTCAAGCCGAACAACACGGCGCTCGCCCAGAACGGCGTGGTAGTGGACATGCACAAAGGCAACATTAAGGTTGCCGGCCAGTACCAGGTGGGCCAGCTCTACGTTGACGGCACCACCATGGGCGACGTGGACCCGGACGTGTTGGCGGACCGCACCTCGCTGGCGTCCGGCGGCGTTGTGTCCATCACTTGCGTGATCGACGACAGCACCGGCCGCCTGCTGGAGGCGCCGCAGGTGTCCACCACGGGCTACAGCGACGACGACCGCGACTTCAACAAGAAAGTCGTCGAGGGCGTTGAAGCCGTCATGGGCGATCTGGCCGCCGAGGGCGAAAACGATCCGTTCCGTATGGTGCAGCAGATCCGCCGCAAGGTCTCTCGCGCAATCGAGCAGAACTACAAGCGGCAGCCTGTGATTCTGCCGACTGTGGTGCCGATGTCGTCGGACAACCACATCGCCAGCGAGGACGAGATCGCGTCCACCCGCGAGTCCCGCTAAGCATTTGCTTTACGACGCCCCTTCGGCCCACCCCGTGGTAGCCGAGGGGGCTAACGCGTCTTCAGGGTATTCCGATACAACAAGTATGAGATACCTCAACCGCACCACCGCAGCCGTCGTTCTGTCCGCATCCCTCCTTGCACCAGTAGCCGCCGCCGATGAGACCAGCTGGACCGGGGGACACCCGGTGCCGCCGGGGACACAGGTACCGTTCGATCCCGGTTACGCCACCCAGTGGCGCAGCTACGATGTGGTGAAGTGGGGTGACCCCAACTTCCGCAACCAGGACGTGCTCGGCGTTCGCGTGATTGGGCAGTACAACCAGGATTCGATCCTGTGCCTGGAAAACGCGAAGGCCGGTATGTGGGGCTGCTACGTCGACGGCGGGGAGGCGACTGAGCTGGTCTATGCACCGTACGGCAAGGTCGTGACTGTGGATCCGCTGGTCAACTTCTTCGCCCCGGTGATCCGCTTTTTGCTTGGGGTCCAGGTAAGGCTGGGGCTGTCGAACCTGCTGTCAGGGTCCTCCCAGATGTAGCCGGAAACCGTACGGTTTCATAACAACCGTGCAACACGCCCTAGTAACCTTTGTGACAGGTGTGCACAATGTGGCCCATGAAGATCGCAACGAAAACCGCCGCGGCACTGCTTGCCGCCACGGTGACACTCGCACCAACCGCTCACGCACAGAACGACGTTGACTGGACCGGCGGCCGGCCCCTGCCGCCCGGCACCGAGGTGCCGTACGAGCCTGGCTACGCATCCGCGTGGAAACTCTACGACGTGATCCGTTTCGGTGACCCGAACTTCCGCAACATCAAGGTGCAGGGAGTGCGCGTGATGGGCGCCTTCGAGGGCGACTCTGTCATGTGCCACATGAATGCCAAGGGCGGACGAAATGAGTGCTACAAGGACGGCAAGCAGGCGACAAAGCTCGGATGGGGCCGTGGCGGAGAGGCAATCACCTTCGACCCGAAGGTCGAACAGTTCGCACCGCTAATCAGGAGCTACAACAACCTGGAACTGCAGCTCTCCAGCGGCACCGGAGTGAACCTTTCCAGCTAGGCTTGAGTGCATGTCTTTTGCGCAGAAGGAACGTGAACGCCTCGCCAAATTGCTGCTTCAGGTCGGCCCCGGTGCGCCGACGCTGAATGAAGGCTGGACCACCCGGGACCTCGCAGTGCACCTGCTCATCCGGGAGTTCAAGCCGGCGGCAGCCCCGGGAATCTTCGTGGATGCGCTGTCCGGCATCACCGAGAAGGAGACGGATAAGCAGAAAGCTCGCCCGTACGAAGATGTCGTGCGCGAGTGGGCTGCTGGCCCGCCCGTGTGGCTCAAGCCGCTGAACTCCGCAATGAACACCTCCGAGCACTTCATTCACCACGAAGACGTGCGCCGGGGTGGGGGAGTGGTTGAGCCTCGCGAGTTCTCCCAAGTCATCAACGAGGAGCTGTTTGCGCTGGCAAAGCGCTTTGGCAAGCTGACGCTTCGTAATGCGCCGGTGCCTGTGATCTTGACTCCGCCGACGATGCCGCCTGCGACCATCGGCGACAAGGCCGGGGTTGCCGAGCGCGGAGACAACGTGCTGCGCGTGTCGGGCGATCCCGGCGAGCTCTTGCTGTGGGCGTCCGGGCGCGACGCCGCCAAGGTGGAACTGACTGGTGCCGTAGAGGCGTTCGAGGGTTTCGATATCAAGATGTGACCCTTGACTGCGCGTCGCGGGTGTGGCGTGAGGTGTAAATGTGACTTAAGGCGTTAGAGTTACACCCATGTCTGTCAAAAACACCGCGCCGCGCTCGTCGCGGTCTTCAACGCGCCGCCCAGAAGGCGGCACACGCTATGGCGGTCCGGTGTCCATGACGCACCCGCCGACATCGTCGAACGTGGCCGCAGAAACCGCCGACGAACGCGTGGGATCCGCGTATAAAGTCGTCGGCCATTCGCTGGGTGCAGCTGCCCGTGGCGTCGGCTCGTTCTTCCGCCGCGACAAGCACGAGTCCGACTTCGAGGACACCGCCACCCGCAGACCCAGGCGCAGCCGTGATGATTGGGACGAGGAATGGGAGGACGATCTGGACATGCCAGAGGAGCGCACCGAAAGCTCCGCGAACGGCGATCGCCGAGACCGCGAACCGTGGCGGGAAAGCCGCTTCGGCGGCCACAGCACGTTTGAGACCCACGCCGACGCGTGGGGTTTGCTTCTCATTGGGCTCGCCGCAGTCATCGGCGGTTCGGTCTGGTTCGACGTGGCCGGCCCAGTGGGAGAAGTCATCTCCACCGGCACGCACTGGCTCATCGGCGCGGGTGCGCTGATCCTGCCGGTGATCCTCGTCGGCATCGCTATCGCACTGATGCTCAACGTGCGGACCTCCGACGCAGTGCGCACACGTGTCACGCTGGGCCTTTCCATCATCGCTATTGGCATGCTCGGCCTGATCCACGTCTTCTCCGGCAATCCTGCGGCGTGGGAGGAGCGCAAGCTCGCCGGCGGCGCATTTGGCGCCTTCACCGGCGGGGTGCTCGCAGCCGGATTCTCCTCTTTCGTCGCAATCCCGCTGCTTGGCCTGGTGATTGTCTACGGTGCGCTGAAGACCACCGGAATCACCGTGCGCGAGGCGTACGACTACATCAAGGACCTGGTCACTCGGATGCTGTCCAACACGGACACGCCCGACGACGACTTGGATCCGTACAGCCACGTCGCCGACGACTTGGACGACATCGCGGAAGGCCGCGAGCGCCGCGCCACCCGTGATCGCGGCTCTGGTGGGGCAGCGACGCGTGCAGCTTCTCGACGTGGGCGTGGCCGCACAGCCGACGCTGCACGCCCGGACCGCCCGGACCGCCCGGCTCGGCGCCCGTCACTGCGCCGCCCGACCCCGATGGAGAGCTACCCGGCCGACGGCGATGACGAGCTGGATCTCTTCGACTTCGCCGACGAGGTCGAAGACCACGACAGCTTTGACCAGCCCGCGGCCGAGCCCGCCGACACTGCGGAGACCGCCGTGGTCCCGCGCCCGGCGGAAGCTCCGGCACCAGCCCCCAAACCCGCATCGGCCAAGTCGGCCGCACCACAACCGGCTGCGGCGAAGCCAGCACAGCGCGACAACGGAACAGTCAACGAGACAAAGGTGCTGCAGCGGGAAGTTCCGGAGAGTGACCGTCGAGAAGCAACTGCCCCCGACGCCGTAGCCAGCTCGCGCGAGCAGATGGCCAAGGCGATCGCGGCGCGCAGCGGCATCGACGCCTCCAAGATCCCCGCAACCACCCCGAAATCCGAAGCAGAAAAGGCCGCGCCGAAACAGGTACGCAAGATCTCGCAGGGAGACTACAACCTGCCGTCGACCGAACTGCTGCTCGCAGGCAACGCGCCGAAGTCGCGCACCGAGGCCAACGACCGCATGATCGAGGCGATCACTGATGTCTTCGAGGAATTCAAGGTCAACGCCCAGGTCACCGGCTTCTCCCGCGGACCGACAGTGACCCGTTACGAGGTAGAGCTGGGGCCCGGTGTGAAGGTCTCCAAGATCACCAACCTGCAATCCAACCTCGCCTACGCCGTGGCCACCGACAACGTGCGCCTGCTCACCCCGATCCCCGGCAAATCCGCCGTGGGTATCGAAGTGCCCAATGCAGACCGCGAAATGGTGCGGCTGCGCAACGTGCTGGACTCGCCGAAGGTCTCTTCGCAGGACGACCCGATGCTCATCGGACTGGGCAAGGATATCGAGGGCGACTTCATCGCCTCCTCGATCCAGAAGATGCCACACCTTCTGGTGGCCGGTTCCACCGGTTCCGGTAAGTCTGCGTTTGTGAACTCCATGCTGATCTCGCTTCTGACGCGAGCCACACCGGAGGAAGTCCGCCTGATCCTGGTGGACCCGAAGATGGTGGAGCTGACCCCCTACGAGGGCATCCCTCACCTGATCACGCCGATCATCACCCAGCCGAAGAAGGCTTCCGCGGCCCTGCAGTGGCTGGTGGAGGAGATGGAGCAGCGCTACATGGACATGAAGTCCGCGCGCGTGCGCCACATCAAGGACTTCAACCGCAAGGTCCGATCCGGCGAACTGACCGCCCCTCCTGGATCCGAGCGTGAAATGCGCCCGTACCCGTTCATCGTATGTGTCGTGGACGAGCTGGCCGACCTTATGATGACGGCGCCGAAGGAGATCGAGGAATCCATCGTGCGCATCACCCAAAAGGCGCGTGCGGCTGGCATCCACCTGGTGCTGGCGACCCAGCGGCCGTCCGTGGACGTGGTCACCGGCCTGATCAAGACAAACGTGCCGTCGCGGCTTGCCTTCGCGACGTCGTCGCTGACGGACTCCCGCGTCATTCTGGACCAGGGCGGCGCCGAGAAGCTCATCGGCATGGGCGACGGCCTGTTCATCCCGCAAGGCGCCGGCAAGCCGCAGCGCCTCCAGGGCGCGTTCGTCTCCGACGAGGAGATCCAGGCGGTCGTCGAGGCTGCGAAGGCGCAGCAGGACGAACCCGACTACGTCGAGGGCGTCACCGAAGATAAGCAGGCCGAAGCCAAGGTCATCGATGACGACATCGGCAAGGACATGGACGACCTGCTCGAGGCCGTCGAGCTCGTGGTCACCTCCCAGCTCGGTTCCACCTCAATGCTGCAGCGCAAGCTGCGCATAGGCTTCGCCAAGGCCGGCCGCCTGATGGATCTGATGGAATCTCGCGGCGTGGTCGGACCGTCCGAAGGCTCCAAGGCCCGAGACGTGCTGGTTAAGCCCGAGGAGTTGGAGACCATCATCTGGATGATCAAGGGTGCAGACCCCGCCGAAGCACCGAAGGGCGTCGAGCTTGAAGACGGCGCCGGTGACGACGATTCTGACGCTTCGCAAGCTGGCGACGGCTCCGGTGCTGCTGCTGGTGGCGACGCCGACACCCGGACTGTCACTGCAACGTACAACCCGACCGGGGGTGCGTTCTAGGCTGCGGACATATAACCGCCCTAGATGCTTACCCGAGGATGCTTACCGGGTCTAGATGCTTACCCGAGGATGCTTACCCATCGAGTGGTGCACCTGCCGAAGCACTGGACATCTCGACAAGTAAGCGTTTAGAAGTAAGCATCCTCGGGCGGTAAGCATCCTGGGGTAAGCATTTGCGCGAAAGGCGCGGGCGGCACGGAGAGGCGCGGGAGCGGCGCAGACCGGCGGGTCGGCACACCGCGCCGCGTTGTGTAGGCCGGGTGGTGTAGTGTGTAACGCGCTTGGAGGGGAGTACCCCGGAAGTGTCCAGGATCGTCAGCACGGTGCCGTCGTAAAGTGATGGCCCCGGTCCGGACCGCCCACGGCGGTGGGGGAGACCTCCGGTCTATTTTGTGACGCTGACCGGAGGCTTACTTATGCATGTGCCCTTGTACATTTGGTTGATCACCTCGGCGGTGATCCTGGGATTTTTCGTCTTCGACTTCGTCTCGCACGTGCGCACCCCGCACGAGCCGACGATGAAGGAGTCGGGCGGCTGGGCGCTGTTCTACATGTCCATGGCCTGCGTATTCGGAGGGCTCGTCTGGTGGCTGTGGGACTCCGAGCACGCGCTGCAGTTCTTCACCGGCTACATCACGGAGCTGTCGCTGAGTGTCGACAACCTCTTCGTGTTCGCGCTAATCATGGGCTCGTTCAAGATCCCTCGGGCGTACCAACAGAAGGTGCTGCTCATCGGCATTGTCATGGCACTGGTGTTCCGCCTCGTATTCATTCTGCTTGGCGCTGTGATCATCTCGGCCTGGGCGTGGGTGTTCTACATCTTCGCCGCTTTCCTCATCTACACCGCCATCAAGCTGGTCTACGACGAAGTCACCGACCAGGAAGACCCGGACCCGAACGACATGTTCGTGGTCAAGACGCTGCGCAAGGTCATTCCGGTGACCAAGTCGTACCACTCGGACCGTCTGGTGTCCGCCACGGAAGCCGGCAAGAAGGCCGTCACCCCGCTGTTCGTGGCGCTGCTGTCCATCGGTTTCATCGACGTGATGTTCGCCTTCGACTCCATTCCCGCGATTTTCGGTATCACGCAGGAATCCTTCCTGGTGTTCACCGCCAACGCGTTCGCGCTGCTTGGCCTGCGTCAGCTGTACTTCCTGCTCAACGGCCTGCTGGACAAGCTGGTCTACCTGCCGTACGGCCTGGCCATCATCCTCGGTTTCATCGGCGTGAAGCTGCTGCTACACGCGCTGCACGAGAACAACCTGCCGTTCATCAACGGCGGCGAGGGCTTGAACGTGCCGGAGGTCGGCACCGTTGCCTCGCTGCTCGTCATCGTGGGCACGCTTGCGGTCACCGCAATTGCGTCGCTGATGAAGGACCGCGCGGAGGTGAAAGCCGGTCGCCGGGATCCGGAGGAGGGCAAGTACCACATCGATTACGACGATCACGGCAACCGTCGCAAGGTGGACCGCGAAGGCCACCACGTGGAGTGGATCGACGACCCTGCCACCTCCGGCAAGGGCGACCACACCGCCACCGGCTCGCGCGACACGGGGCACCTCGACGTCGCCCGCGGCGGCCGCAAGGGCTAACCCCTAGCTGAAGATATTCATTACCGGGTTCCACTCCCGGATCTCGCGGGCGGCCAAGGCCCCGGCGACGTTGTAGGGGTCGCCGTCCAGGATGGTCGCCGCGTCCTCCTCGGTGGCGGTGTCCGGCAGCTGCAGGATGATCAGGGCCTGCTCGGCGCCCGCGAGCGGCCCGGAGCCGACGATTCGGCCCAGCGACAGCTGGGAGGAGATGAATTCGCGGTGGGCGGGGCGTGTGTCGTCGACAAGCTTTTGCTCGCCGTAGATGTACGTGGCTGCGAAATACTTCATGAAGGGCAGTCTAGGAGCGTGGCGCCGCATGGGTATGGTGGACGTTGTGATGCAACCCGACAAGCAGTCGAATTGGAACCTCCCGAACATTTTGACCTCGCTGAGGATCCTGTTCATTCCCGTTTTTGCCTGGCTGGTGCTGTCTGAGCGCTGGTGGTGGGCGTTCGGGTTGTTCGTTGCGCTCATGATCACGGACAAGCTCGACGGCGACATCGCGCGCGCCCGCGGGCTGGTCACGGACTTCGGCAAAATTGCCGACCCGATCGCGGACAAGGCGCTGATGATCACCGCGCTGGTCACCCTGAATATCGCCAGCACGCTGCCGGTGTGGGTGACGGTGGTCATTGTGGCCCGTGAGCTGGGCATTACCGTGTGGCGCATGGTGATGCTGCGCCGCGGCAAGGTGGTGCCCGCGTCGAAGGGCGGCAAGCTCAAGACGGCGCTTCAAACCCTCGCCGTTGGGTTGTACTTGTGCCCGCTGCCCGCGTGGATGGACACTCCGACGTTCGTGGTGATGTTGTTGGCGGTCGCGGTCACCGTGGTCACGGGCGTGCAGTATCTGGTCGACGCAGGAAAGGTGAACAAGTGACTACTGCGCAATTGCTTATCGACGAGCTCCGCGCCCGCCACCAAACCATCGCCTTTTGCGAGTCGCTGACTGCCGGTCTGGTCTCTGCGACGTTGGCTGATGTGCCGGGTGCCTCGGATGTGTTGGTCGGGGGCCTGGTGACGTACTCGCCGGAGCTGAAGACGGCGCTTGCGGATGTGCCGGAGGAGCTGATCGAGCGCGAGGGTGTGGTCTCTGCCGCTGTTGCGCGCGAGATGGCGCGCGGGGCGCGGCGCGTGTGCGGGTCCGACTGGGCGGTGGCGCTGACCGGTGTTGCGGGCCCCGACGCCCAGGACGGTGTGCCGCCCCGCACCGTGTGGATTGGTTTGGCGGGGCCGAAGTGGACTGCCTCGTCACAGGCGGCTGAGCTACTCGAACCGTCTGTCGGCCAGTATGCGCTCATGCCAGGAGCTGCGGTGCCCGTGCGTGTGCTGTCCGGGCAGCGCAACGAGGTCCGCCGCCTGGCGGTGGAAGCCGCGCTGGTTGGAGCGCTGAAGTGCGTGCGGGAACAAAACTAAACGGCGAGTCGTTGGAGTAATTGATGACCACTACTACTTTGCTCTACGATACCCCGGTAAACCTGCCGCTTGCCCCGGCCGAGGTTGCCCCTGCTTCGTCACGCGAGCCGCTGTTCCGTGAGGCGCTCGGCATGTCGCTGCGCGCATTCCGCGCCGACAAGGGCGTGACGCTGCGTGCGCTGGCGAAGGAAGCGCGTGTGTCTTCCGGCTACATCTCTGAGTTGGAGCGCGGCCGCAAGGAAGTTTCCTCGGAGCTGCTGGCCTCGTTGTGCGAGGCGTTGGGCACCACGGTCTCCGAGGTTCTGCTGGAAGCTGTGGCGAACATGTCGCTGCACTCTTTCGCCGAAGAGCTGGAGCGCACCACGCCGGCTGCTGCGGAAGCGTAGCTGGCAATCCGCGACTACAGTGGTTGGCGATTAACGCAATCTACTGACAGAAAGGTCACGGTGCTTGAGCCATGGCGAATCCCTTTACCAAGTTCTGGAACTACCTGATGGCGCTCTTCGACAACAAGATCGAAGAAAACGCAGACCCGAAGATCCAGATCGAGCAGGCCATTAACGACGCTCAGCGTCAGCACCAGGCACTGTCCCAGCAGGCGGCTGCCGTGATTGGCAACCAGCGCCAGCTGGAGATGCAGCTCAACCGTCGCCTGGAGGACGTTGAGAAGCTGCAGGCGAACGCTCGCCAGGCGCTCCAGCTCGCCGACAAGGCACGCGGCGAGGGAAACGCCCAGAAGGCGCAGGAGTACGAGAATGCTGCCGAGGCATTCGCAGCCCAGCTGGTGACCGCCGAGTCCGGCGTTGAGGACACCAAGCAGCTGCACGACCAGGCGCTGCAGCAGGCGGCCCAGGCGAAGCAGGCCGTCGAGCGCAACGCGGCGCACCTGCAGCAGCAGGTGGCGGAGCGCTCCAAGCTGCTGTCCCAGCTGGAGCAGGCGAAGATGCAGGAGAAGGTCTCGGAGACCATGCAGTCCATGAACTCCATCACCTCCTCCGGCCCGAACTTGGACCAGGTGCGTGACAAGATCGAGCGCCGCTACGCCAACGCCCTGGGCGCCGCCGAGCTCGCGCAGAACTCCATCGAGGGCCGCATGGCTGAGGTTGAGCAGGCCGGCATCCAGATGGCAGGCCACGGCCGCCTGGAGCAGCTGCGCGCCGAGATGGCAGGGGAGCTGACCTCCGGCAAGAAGCAGGCCATCGAGCAGGGTAAGGCTGCTCAGGGTGGTGCCGCTCAGGGTGGTGCTGGTTCTTCTGGTGCTTCGAACCCGGTCGGCGGCGATGTCTCCGATGACGCTGTCGCGCAGCGCATGCGCGAGCTGCGCGGGGAGTAAACGGAGTAACACCGCACACGCCCGCTAAACGCAGACCGCCCGGTTCCTCGTAGGAGGGGCCGGGCGGAGCGCCGTTCTATAGCAGAGTGCGAGCGCAACCTTCCACGGCTTCTTCCAGGCGTTTCCAGCTATCAGGATCCAGCTATTCGCCCCTCAGGGCCGAATAGCTGGGTCTTAGTAGCTGGATTTGGGATAAGGGGAGGGGGCAGTGTAGCTAGTCCACGGCTCCGCGGGCCATGAGTGCTTCGCCCATCATCTTGGCGCGGCGCACGGAGCGGATGACCAGCGGGATGCCAAAAGCGCTGAAGGAGAAGCCGACGCCGCGGGCTTTGCGCGCCGCGAGGACCTCGTTCGCGGTGGCGAGGGTGAGCGGGATTAACCGGATTGTCAGCGCGATGGTGAGGGAGATCAATTCACCCGTACGTCCGAACGGGGCCAACGCTCGGTCCAGTGCCGCCAAAAGCTCTTCCACCGGTGTGGTCAGGGTGAGCAGGTTCGCCGCGGCGATGGTGGCGAGCAATCCGATAAGCAGCGTAAGTGCGGATCGCACGCCGTTTTGCCACACCATGAACACGCCCAGAAACAGCAGCACGGGCAGCAGCGGCACGAGCTGGCGCCACGCCACGCGCGCGGGGATGCGCGCCCACACGTAGAGCACGAGCACAAACACGAGTGCGGCGAAAGAGTGCCACGGCTGGGTGGGTAGGACAGTGACAGCGATTATGAAAACGACGAGCAGCACGAACTTCAGCGCCGCGCCTAGGCGGTGCAGCCACGTGTCGCCGGGGATGTAGACGCCTAAGGGGAGTTCGCGGATCACGGCTTCGCATCCATCAGGTCGGTATAGAACGCAATCGCATCATCGGGCGCGCCGTCGAAGGCCAACGCGCCATCGTCGATGACGAGCACGCGGTCGAAGCCGCGCAGCATCTCTAGGTCGTGCGTGACCACGATCAGCTGCTGGTCCAGCGACATCAACTCGCGCATGATGCGGCGGCGGTTGCGCAGGTCTAACAGGGTGGTGGGCTCGTCGGCGATGATCGTGTCCGGCTCGATCACCAGCACGGACGCGAGCGCGAGCATCTGCTTCTCGCCGCCGGAGAGAGTGTGCGGGGAGTTCTCGGCGCGATCGGCAAGATCGAAGCGTTCGAGCGCGTCTGCCACGCGGCGCTTTACCTCCTCGCGCGGCAGCTTGAAGCGGCGCAGGGAAAAAGCAACGTCGTCGGAAACGCGCGGCATGACAATCTGGGATTCGGCGTCGGAGAAGACAAAACCAACGCGCTTGCGGATGTCTCTGCCGTGTTTGTCGGGCGTGAGCCCGTCGTAAAGCACCTGCCCCGAAGTCGGTTCGATCAGGCCGTTGATCAGGCGCACGGTGGTGGATTTGCCGGAACCATTGGAGCCGATGATGCCGATGCGCTGCTCCGACAGACTCACGGTCAGCGGTGCGAGGACCTGCTCGCCGTCGTAAGCGACAGCGGCGCCGCGGAACTCGATAAGCGGCATGGCGTTTACTTGCGGGCCCCGCGCAGATCCGGGAACGCCTGGTGCACCGCGAACGCGATAGCGATCATGAGGGCGACCTTGCCGGCATCAGGCAGCAAGAACGGCACCTGCGCCGCCCACGCTGCGCCGAAGGACATCTGCGCGCGCCACATCAGGCCGAACACGCCGCAGAGGTACTGGAAAAACAGGCCTACGTAGCCGGCGACAACGAGGATGCCGATGTTCGCCGCCTTGTTCGAGCGTGCCGGCGCAGTGTAGGCGATCGCGCCGGCGACGGCTGCGGAGACAAGGTAGCCGACCAGGTAGCCCACGGTCGGACCACCGAGTGCGGATATGACCGTACGGCCGCCTGCGAGCACCGGCAGCGCCAGGCCGACCAGCAGGAAGATTGCGGCGGAGGAGAGGCCGCGGCGCCACCCGAGCACCAGCCCGGCGAGGATCACGGCGGCGTTCTGCAGCACAATAGGCACGCCGGCAGCGCCGACGGGAATGGACACGAAGCCCAGTACAATGACGATGGCGGCGAAGACCGCAATGAGCGCGATATCCTGTGCCGTAGAGTTTTTCTTCATGCGCGGGAGTGTACCGGGGTGGGTGGCGTGTACTGTCGGGCGCATGCGTTTGACGGAGTTTCACCAGCTTGTGCAGGACGAGTTCGGCTCGGAGCGTGCGCAGTGGATCATCCAGACCCAGGTGTTGCCCGGGTTTGAGCAGACGTCTGCGCAGCTCATCGACGCCGGCGTGGATCCGCGCGACGCGTGGCGGGGACTTTGCGACGCGTTCGATGTCCCGGAGAAGCGCCGCCTCGGGGTCGATCGTCCGGGGACGTAGAAGGGCAGTTGCTTATCGACGGCTCCGCCACCCCGGCGTGTCTTTGAATTTCGAACACGTTTGCGTGTATTCTCTGGCGTGTCGCCGTCGCGTTCTACAGTGTGCCGTGTTTTCCGCTTGGGAAAGATTTCTTCGCGTTGAATGGAACCGAAGCGGTATAGCGATACGTCTAACTAAGAAACTGTGCACGCGACGCGCCCAGCGCCGCCGAATACTTGGAGGTAGAAACACCACATGGCAACGAAGAAGAAGTCCGCGGCTTCGGCCGGCAACGACCGCAAGAATGCGCTCGATGCAGCGCTGGCAATGATTGAGAAGGACTACGGCAAGGGCGCTGTCATGCGCTTGGGCGATGAGAACCGCCCGCCGATCCAGTCCATCTCTTCCGGCAACACCGCCATCGATGTCGCGCTCGGCATCGGTGGTTGGCCGCGCGGACGAATCGTGGAGATCTACGGGCCGGAGTCTTCTGGTAAGACCACCGTGGCGCTGCACGCGATCGCGGAGGCACAGCGCGGCGGCGGCATCGCCGCGTTTATCGACGCGGAGCACGCGCTCGACCCGGACTACGCGCGCAAGCTTGGCGTGGACACGGACAACCTGCTGGTGTCCCAGCCTGACACTGGTGAGCAGGCGCTGGAAATCGCGGACATGCTGGTGCGCTCGGGCGCGATTGACATGATCGTGATTGACTCGGTGGCCGCACTGACACCGAAGGCCGAGATTGAGGGCGAGATGGGCGATAGCCACGTCGGCCTGCAGGCTCGCCTCATGTCCCAGGCGTTGCGCAAGATGACCGGTGCGCTGTACAACTCCGGCACCACCGCCATCTTCATTAACCAGCTGCGCGAGAAGATCGGCGTGATGTTCGGCTCGCCGGAGACCACCACTGGCGGTAAGGCGCTGAAGTTCTACGCGTCCGTGCGCTGCGATGTCCGCCGCATTCAGACGCTGAAGGACGGCCAGGACTCCATCGGCAACCGCACCAAGATGAAGGTTGTGAAGAACAAAGTCTCCCCGCCGTTCAAGATCGCCGAGTTCGACATCATGTACGGCGAGGGCATCTCGCGAGAGAGCTCCATTATCGACATGGGCGTGGAGAACGGGATTGTGAAGAAGTCCGGCTCCTGGTTCACCTACGAAGGCGACCAGCTGGGCCAGGGCAAGGAAAAGGCCCGCATGTTCCTCAAAGAGAACCCGGATCTGGCCGACGAGATCGAGGACAAGATCTTCCGCGCGCTCGGCGTGGGTAAGTACGCCAACGCTTCCGATGAGCTGACGGACGAGCCGGTGGATGTGGTGCCGAACATCGACTTCGACGACGAGGAAGATGCTGCCGCGCCGGCAACTGCGGAGAAGTAGTTGGCGGACGCGGACCAGATTGCCCGGCTCCAGGCGGCGCTCGATGCCTTCGAACCGGGCACCGGTCTTTTCGACCGGGAACACGAGGAGGCGCTAGCGCCGGTTCGTAAGCGCGCTCTCGGTTTGCTGGATCAGCGTGCGCGCTCCCGCACGGAACTCCGCGACCGGCTGATCAGGGCGGAATTTGAGCCGCAGCTTGTTGACGAAGTGCTCGACGACCTTGCAGGCTCCGGCCTCCTCAACGACGCGCAGTTCGCTCACGAGTGGGTGCGCCAAAGAGCCTCCCGCCGGGGCAAGTCCACCCGAGCGCTGGATATGGAGCTGCGTGACAAGGGCGTTTCAGGGGCGGACCGCGCCGCGGCACTGCAGCAGATCTCTGAAGAAGACGAAGAACACACCGCCCGCGCTGTGGCGGAAAAGTCCACGCGGAAGGTCAAGGCAGCTCCGGCAGACCGCGCCGAGTACGACAAACACCTGCGCCGCGTCGTTGGTGCGTTGGCCCGGCGTGGCTTCAACCAGGGGATGGCGCTGCGCATCGCGCGCGAAGAACTGGACGCGCGCATTGCCGAGTGTGAGGAGTAGTCCGAAACACTGAACAGTGTTCAAGGCGGTCTCCTAGACTAGTGCGCATGGCATTGTTCAGCGTGAAGATGCGATCCAGCGCGGACGGCACCCACATCTCCGGCGCCGAGCGCATCGTGGAGAAGTATGAGGTTCCGGACGTGTGCGCCGCCATGAGCAATCGCGCGATGACCCACGGCAAAGGACAGCCGGATGCAATCACCGTGACTGTCACCGCGATCGACCGCGAGGTCGAGCGCATCCCGGCGTTGCCAATCGCAGAAGCGCGCTGCGCTGACACGGCCGAAGCCCGCGACATCGTCATCAACGCCCTGGCCCCGCTGACCCCGCACGCCGCCGAAGCGTGGAACATGCTCACCACCGTTCGCGACATGCGGGGCGCCATTTTGTTCCACGCGCCAACCGGTGCGCGCCTCGAACCGGATCATGCCCGTGGCGTGCGGGTGACCTCCATGGATGCCGCCACCGCCACAGCGGAGCGTCCCGAGGCGCACTCCGGCAAAACGCGCGTCACCGATGCGCGCGTGCTCGCTTCCAAGGTGGCACACCACCCGGCGGTGCTGGCCGAGGTGTGCATCTCAGACGATCCGGACTACACCACCGGCTACGTCGCCTCGAAAAAGTTGGGCTACCTGCGGGTGCTCAACATAAAGCCTGACGGATCGCCGGTCGGCGGCCGCCTGTTCGTCGTGGACACCGACGAGCCCGCAGACCTGATCACTTACCTCGAGCACACCCCGGTGCTGGTTGGGGAGGCCGAATGAGCTGGCTCGACAATGCCGCCAGGCAACACAGCGAGGACTGGCGCAGCCAAGGTCTTGAGCGCACCCCCGCACTCTTTGACACCGGCCAGACCCCGGTAGCCACCATCGATAGGCGCGAGTACGTCCTGTTCAGCTCCTCGAACTACCTGGGGCTTGCCGAACACCCCGCCGTGACTGAAGTGGCCTGCGACGCACTCAACCAGTTCGGCGCGGGCACCGGCGGATCGCGCCTGACCACAGGCACCACGAAACTGCACACCCAGGTTGAGTGCGACTTCGCGCGTTTCCTCGGCTACGACGACGCCGTGTTTTTCTCCGCCGGGTTCATGGCCAATACCGGTGTGCTGCAGGCGCTCGCCGGCCCGGACACGTTGATCTTGTCGGACGAGCGCAACCACGCCAGCATCATCGACGGTTGCCGCCTGGCCAAGGCGCAAGGTGCCACGGTGCGCGTGTACCGCCACCGCGATCCCGTGCACGTCGACGAGCTGCTCCGCCAACACTCCGGAGAAGCCATTGTGGTTACCGACGGGCTGTTTTCCATGGACGGCACCCTCGCGCCCGTGCCGGAACTGCTCACCATCTGTCGCGCCCGCGGCGCCGCGCTCATGGTTGACGACGCGCACGGCACCGGCACACTAGGAGCTCGAGGCCGCGGCATCACGGAGCACTTTTCGCTTATCGACGACCATCCGGACATCCTCGTCGCCACCTCATCCAAGGCACTCGGAGTCGAGGGCGGGGCAGTGGCTACCTCCGCCCCGGTCGCGGCGTTGCTGCGGCAGAAAGCCCGCACCTTCGTCTATTCCACTTCGTCCACGCCAGCCACGTGCGCGGCGGTTTCTGCGGCTATCGGCGTGCTCGAGGGGCAGGACAGTCCGGTGCCTGCGCTGCACCGCAACATCCGTCGGTTGGCGGGCCACCTCGGGATGGGCGACTGGGCCAGCCCGATTATCCCGGTGCCAATCGGCGACGAGACCAAAGCAGTCAACGCGTCCGCCACACTCCGCGAAGCCGGGTACTTCGTGCCCGCGATCCGCTGGCCAACCGTCCCACGGGGTGCAGCGATGCTGCGGGTGACGGTGATGGCCACCCACACGTTCGAGCAGATCGACGGGCTGGCAGACGTCATTTCGCGGTTGTAGCCCATCTGGTTAGACTGTCTCGCCGTGACTACGGCGAGCACCACCCAAAACAACAATCCGCGCACCTACGAGGTGCGTACGTTCGGTTGCCAGATGAACGTGCACGACTCCGAGCGTCTTTCCGGCATGCTCGAAGACGCGGGCTACGTCGCGGCCGGTGCAGGCGAGCAGCCCGACCTGGTGGTCTTTAACACCTGCGCGGTGCGCGAGAACGCCGATAAGCGCCTCTACGGCTCGCTCGGACAGCTGAAGAATGTCAAGGCCGAGCACCCCGGTATGCAGATCGCGGTCGGCGGGTGCCTGGCGCAAAAGGACCGCGACACCGTCATTGAAAAGGCGCCGTGGGTCGACGCTGTTTTTGGCACCCACAACATCTCCGCGCTGCCGGCATTGCTCGACCGGGCGCGTGTGGAGGATGAAGCCCAGGTGGAGATCGTGGAGGCCCTCGAGGTCTTCCCGTCCGTGCTCCCCGCGAAGCGCGAGTCCGCGTACGCCGGCTGGGTGTCTATCTCTGTGGGCTGCAACAACACGTGCACCTTCTGCATCGTGCCCAGCCTGCGCGGCAAGGAGGTGGACCGCCGTCCGGGCGAGATCCTCGCCGAGGTCAAGGCATTGGTGGACCAGGGGGTGTCCGAGGTGACGCTGCTGGGGCAGAACGTCAACTCCTACGGCGTGAACTTCGTCGACGACGACATGGAGCGCGACCGCTCCGCATTCTCCAAACTGCTGCGCGCCTGCGGCGACATCGAAGGTTTGGAACGTGTGCGTTTCACCTCCCCGCACCCGGCGGAGTTCACGTCCGACGTCATCGACGCGATGGCGGAGACCCCGAACGTGTGCCCGCAGCTGCACATGCCGCTGCAGTCCGGCTCCGACAAGGTGCTCAAAGACATGCGCCGGTCCTACCGCTCCAAGAAGTTCCTGGCCATTTTGGACGAGGTGCGCAAGAAGCTGCCGCACGCGGCGATCACCACCGACATCATCGTCGGCTTCCCGGGCGAAACCGAAGAAGACTTTCAGGCCACTCTCGATGTGGTTGAAAAGGCCCGCTTCACCTCCGCGTTTACCTTCCAGTACTCGCCGCGCCCCGGCACCCCGGCGGCGGAGATGGAAGATCAGATCCCCAAGGCTGTGGTGCAGGAACGCTTCGAGCGCCTCCACGCGCTGCAGGAGCGCATCAGTACGGAGGAGAACGCGAAGCTCGTTGGTACGCGCCAGGAGCTTTTGGTGCAGGAGGACGGCCGCAAGAACGACCGCACGCAGCGCATGTCCGGCCGCGCTCGCGACGGGCGCCTGGTGCACTTCGCGCTCGAGGGCAACATCGACGGCGAGGTCCGCCCGGGCGATATTGTCACCGTTACCATCACCGAGGCGAAGCCGCACTACCTGATCGCGGATTCCGGCATCCACGAGCACCGCCGCACCAAGGCCGGCGACAACTCCGCGAGGGGAGAAGTGCCTACCACCGCGCCCATCGGTGTGGGCCTCGGCTTGCCGACGATCGGCCAGCCCGCCGCCGCACCGGCAGATTCCGCCTGCTGCGGGAGCTAGGGCTACAGTTGGGCGACATGACGCAGCCCAACACCGAATCCCTTGCCCGCGCGGAGAAGAACGCCGCATCCACCGTGGACATGGGGGCGAAGCGCTGGGTGCTCGCCGCCGCAGTAGCCATCTATCTGGTGGCGCTGTTGCTTCCGTTCGTGGGAGGGGCGTCGCTGTGGCAGGTGCTCGCCGCAACTGACGCGGCGAAGGATGCCCAGACCGCGATCACGGAGTACGTCTTCGCGTGGATCTCGCTTGTCGGCGTGGGCATCCTGACCACTCTTGCCGTGGTCACGCAACGCTTCGCGCTCGCGGTTCCTGCATGGATGGTCACCACCGTCTCCCTGGTCTACTCGGTGCTGGGCATCTGGCTGCGCAACTCCAACGCCTCCGGCATCAGCCGTGGCCCCGGCTACTACCTGGTGGTCCTTGCAGTGGTGATCGTGGTGTTCACGGTGTTCCCGCTGATCCTGTCGCGCAACGAGGAGCAGGCGGCCGTCGCGGGGAAGCGCGCCGAGGCGCAGGGCAAGGACGAGGTGGCGCTCGCGCAGCGTGCGGCGGTGAGGGAGCAGGAAAACCCTTTGCTTATCGACGACCGCCGTGCCCGCGCAGCAGAGCGTCACCGCAAGACGTCGGACTAACGGATATCAAGCCGGGGCGGGTCACCCTGTAAACGCCGATATCGGCGTTTACCAGGTGAGCGCACTGCCTAACTTTCCTGCCACGCGGTGGTGGTAGAAACCACCTCAGCGTCAAGCCCGCGCATGATGGCGTTCGCCGCGGGCGAGTCGGCGGGGTAGGAGCAGTAGACGGTCTCTAGGTCCTCCCAGATCTCTTTGGCGCGGGTCAGCGACGCGCGCAGCAGCGCCGAGCCGATGCCGCGGCCGCGGTGCTCGGGCAGTACGTAGACCAGGCCCAGCTCGCATACTTTCGTGTCGTCGGCGAGAAAGCGCACCACCTCGCACAATCCGACGATCACGCCGTCGACGTAGGCGAGGCCCGTCAGCTGCGCGCCGCCGCGGTCCTGCAACCGCGCGCCGGCGTCGCGGATGCGCTCGAGGTCCCATTCGATGGTGTCCATGACCAGCTCGCCGCGCGGGTAGTCGCGCGACGCCGCGGTGAGCAGGTGGGAGAACTGCTGCACCTCGTCCGCGCCCGCCTTGCGGCGCGAGAAGAACCCCGGTCCTTCGATGACCGCGAACTCGGCGTCTACGGCGTGAGGCAGGCCCTGTATCGCGGAGATGGAAAACGTGCCCTGATCTTCGCGGAACGCCGGCGTGTAGCCGTAGCCCCGCACGTGCGGCGGCTCCTCCACGTCGAGGGCGTGGGTCACCCATAGTTGGCGGGTGGGGCGGGAAAGGCGGGCCGACAGGTCGTCGAGAAGCTTTAGTGCGCTTTCCCACGGTGCGTCGGGGACTGGCTCACCCGGAAGGGGAGCGAGCTCGGAGTCGAACGTGAAGTTTGCTTCGATCACCCCGCGGTCCTCCAGTAGGGGCAGGGAGACGAACAACCAGGCGTCGAGGAAGTCAAGGTCCTCGGCGAATAGTTCTGGGTAGCCCAGGTTGGTGACCGGCCGCAGATGCTGCGAGGTAGTCAGGCCGAACAGCAGCGCCTCGGACTCGGCGGAGGGCTCGAGGCGTTTGGCGATGTGGGCGGCGGACACGCCGGAGGTGGCAAGGCCGGTGATGTCCTGGATGGCCAGGGTGGCGGAAAAGGCGTAGCCCCCGACCACGGCCTCGGCATTGTCGCCGTGGTCTGGTCGGGGGACGAAAAGGTGGGGGTGGAGCACTCGCGCTAACTTACTAGCCCTCGTTGACGGCCTTGGCGGCGACGTCGGCGAACTCCTGCCACTGCTTCGCCTGCTCGCGCAGGGAGGCGGCCTTGGTGGCATCGCCCTTGGCCTCGGCGGCCTCGGCCTGCTTGGTAAAGTCGTCGGCTTTGACCTGGAACTGGTTGACCTTGTCCTGCTGCGCCGGGTCGGTCTTGCGCCAGCGGGAATCCTCGGCCTCAGAGACGCGCTTTTCGATGCTGCCGATCTTGTCCTCGAACTCGCGCACACGCCCGCGCGGAACAAAGCCGATTTCGTCCCACTTGTCCTGCAGCTCGCGTAGCTTCGCCTTCGCCGCGCCGAGGCCCTTCGCGGGGTCGATGAGCGAGTCGTACTCCGCAATCAGCGCGTCCTTCGCTTCGGCGTTGGCCTCGAACTCGCGGTCGCGTTCGGCGTTGATGGCGTTGCGGGCCTCGAAGAAGTGGTCCTGGGCGGCGCGGAAGCGCTCCCACAGCTTGTCGTCCACCTCGCGCGGGGCGCGGCCGGCGGCCTTCCACTCCGTCATCAGATCGCGGTATGCGCGGGCGGTGTGGCCCCAGTCGGTGGAGTCCTTCAGCGCCTCGGCGCGCTCGACCAGCTCTTCCTTGATTTTCCTGGCTTGGGCGCGGTTGCGGTCCAGCTCGGCGAAGTGGGAGCCGCGGCGACGGTTGAAGCTGTCGCGAGCGCGCGAGTAGCGCTTCCACAGCTCGTCGTCCGTTGCGCGGTCGATGCCGCGGATGCCGCGCCACTCCTCCAAAATCTCGCGGATGCGGTCGCCCGCGGCCTTCCACTCGGTGGAGTTTTCGGCTAAGTCCTCGGCTTCAGCGGCGAGTGCTTCCTTGCGGGCGATCGCCTGCTCGCGCCGCTGCGCCTTCTGCTCTTTCGCCTTCTCGCGCGCGGTGTCAGAGGCGTCGATTGCCTTGTCTAGGCGGGCCTCCACAGCGTCGATGTCGCCGATTACCGCAGCGTCCGTAAGTGAAGCCTTGAGCGCTTCCGCGGACTTGCGCAGCGAATCCGCGTCTTCCGGGTGGGCGCGCAGTCGGGTCTCGATGAGCTCCACCTCGGTGACCAAGTCGTCGTAGCGCTGGCCGTAGTGCGCCAGACCCTCCTCGGGCGTGCCCGCCTGCCAGGAGCCGATCTGGCGCTCCTGACCGCCGCGGGTGAGAAAAACGTTGCCGTCTTCGTCCACGCGACCGAACTTGGACGGATCCGACGGCTCGCGTGCCGGCAGGGGAGCCGGGGTGACGGTCTTTGCCGCTGCTCTCGGGCGCGGCCCTGGCTTCTTCGCCATCGCGGCCGGCGAGGGCGCCTTGGTGCCCGGGGTCGGAGTGGAGTTCGAATCGGTCATGGTGGACATCCTTTCCGCGGCCTGTGGTGTGGCCGCACTGTGCCGCGCGTCGCGGCTGCCTTGCGCAATGCGTGCGATATTACCGGCACTTCACGCCCTGCGGGGAGCAAACGGGGCGCTGGGTAGGGTTGTGCGCGTGAGACCCAACCTCTGGATCGTGCCGGGATCGCCGGCACTCGCGCTTTCGCCTAGCGACGACGCTTCACAACGCCTTGTCAAGGCCGTCCGCGCACTCGCAGGCACCGCCGACGGCAGGGCGATCGACATCGTCTGCTCGCTCGACGATCGCTGGCGCACCGCCCACACCGGGTCCTTTGCTGCCTGGGGCGGGCCCGAAATCACCGTGCGCGCGGGCAATCACTTGGGTGAGCTGGTCGCGCGTTTCGCGTTGGGGGATCCGGAGGTGCGCGAGGTCCGCGGCGTAATCGGCACCCACGACCCGGACGCGGTGACCGTGGTGGTGCTCGACGGCCCGGCGGGGTTGACCCCGCGCGCCCCGCTCGCGCTCGTGGACGGCGCGCCGGAGTACCACCAGCGGCTGTGTAGGTGGCTAGACGGTGGGCAACCGGAGGTCGTCGATAAGCAATTGCCCGAACCTGCGTTGTGGCATGAACTTGCAGCCCTCCGGCCGCGAGAGGCCCGGCTGATCGACCACGACGACACCTTGGGCGTGGGACGCTACGTAGCGGAGTGGAGCGTATGAAACCGATTGCAGTAGTGGGACCGACCGCCAGCGGCAAGTCCGCGCTCGGCATCGCGCTGGCGCACGAGTTCGGCGGCGAAGTGGTCAACGTGGACTCCATGCAGCTGTATAAGGGCATGGACATCGGCACCGCAAAGCTGCCCGTGGCAGAGCGCGAGGGCATCCCGCACCACCTGCTGGACATCTGGGAGGTCACCCGCACCGCCTCGGTGGCCGAGTACCAGGAGCTTGCGGTGGCGACGGTGGAGAAGATCATGGCGCGCGGCAAGGTGCCCGTGCTGGTGGGCGGATCGATGCTGTACGTGCAATCGCTTATCGACGCCTGGTCGTTCCCACCCACCGACCCCACCGTGCGCGCGAAGTATGAAGCCCGTCTCAGCGACATCGGGGTGGACGCGCTGCACGCGGAGCTGGCCGAAGTGGACCCGGCCGCCGCGCGCATCATCGAGGACAAAGACCCGCGACGCACGGTGCGCGCGCTTGAGGTGATCGAGCTGACCGGCAAACCGTTTCAGGCATCGCAGCCGCCGAAGAACGCGGCACCGCGCTGGGGCACGCGCATCCTGGGGCTGCGCACCAACGCCGAGTGGCTCAACCCGCGCATCGAGCTGCGCACCAAGCTCATGTTTGAGCAGGGGCTTATCGACGAGACACGCGGCCTGGTGGACGCCGGCCTCGTGCGCGACTCCACCGCCGGGCGCGCCATCGGCTACGCCCAGGTGCTGGCGCTGCTGGACGGCGAGCTCACCGAAGCCGAGGCAGTAGAGCAGACGATCACCGGCACGCGCCGGTACGTGCGCCGCCAGCGCTCCTGGTTCAACCGCGACCCGCGCACGGTGTGGCTGGACGCGGCCGGCGATGACGTTGTGGGTGCCGCGTTAGACTCGCTGGCGTGAAATTTCTTAAAGCGCACGCCACCGAAAACGACTTCGTTGTCCTCATCGACGTTGACGACCAGCTCGACGTAACCCCGGAGCAGGTTGCGTTCCTCTGTGACCGCCGCGCCGGCGTCGGCGGCGACGGGTTGTTGCGCGTGGTGCGCCGCGGGGGAGCCGAAGGCATGTGGTTTATGGATTACCGCAACGCCGACGGCACCATCGCGGAAATGTGCGGCAACGGCATCAGAGCGTTCGCGCACGTGCTGGTGGCCGAGGGGCTTGAAGACGTCTCCGAGTTCGACGTTGACACCCGCGCCGGTGTCAAGCACATCCGGGTGATCTCTGCCGATTGCGCCGACGCGATTGTCTGCGTGGGCATGGGCCGCGTTGAGGTCACCGGTGTGTCCACCGCGGCGATGGGCGAGCAGCAATTCGCGGGCATCGGCGTGGACGTGGGCAACCCGCACCTGGCGTGCGTGATCCCGGGGCTGACTCCCTCGAACCTTGCGGACTTGGAGTTTGTGTCCCCTGAGTTCGACCCGGAGTTCTTTCCCAAGGGTGTCAACGTGGAAGTACTCACCGAGCTTGATCAGGGCAGCGTGCACATGCGCGTGTGGGAGCGCGGCGTGGGCGAGACTCGCTCCTGCGGCACCGGTACCGTCGCTGCCGCGCAGGCAGCACTTGCGGACGCGGGCATTGAGAACGGTTCCGTGATCGTGAACGTGCCGGGCGGGGCCATCGAGGTCGTGCTCGACGACGGCGAGGCCACCATGACCGGCCCGTCGACGATCGTGTTCCGCGGGGAGCTGGCGGACGAGCTGTAAGTTCGCGGGGGATTGCGCGGAATAATGCGTCGCGATGAATATTTATCGCGGTTCCAGAACTTTTTGTCACACGTCGGCATATGGTTCAACTGCCGTTGTTTTTCCCAGCATTCGGACAGGAGTCTCCCATGCAACGCAAAGTTCTCGCCTCGGCTGTAGCCCTTGGCCTGTCTGTTTCCCTCGCCACCGTTCCGGTCGCTGACGCCGCGCAAATCGGAGCGAAGGATGATCTCGGTTTCTGTTCTGTCCGTCTCACCGATGCGGAGCAGCGCTACTTCGACCAGGCGATCGGCGACTTGAAAATTGAGCAAATCGCACGCGATGCTGCCACTGCGGTAGAAGCCGTATACCCGCAGTTTAAATCTCCAGCGGACGCGCTTTTTCGGGAACCGGTCGTGCGTGAATTCGCTGAGGCCATTGTAAAGGATGAGGAACCGTCTTGGGATAGGCAGCTAGCTTTTTATGAGATTCAGTCGAGGGAAGCTGATCGCTTTAAGGATGAGCAAACTGCCGACGCCTACCTCAGCTATATCGAAGTTCGATCGCTCTCTGAGTTCCCGGAAGCTGCGGCCGCGGCTGGTCTCGAAGAGGAGCTCGAGTTCTTTTCGATCACTGAGGTGTACGCCTCGCGGGATAGCTACCAAACTGGAGATCTTGCTGGCTCCATGGCAGATGACCTCGGGATTCCGCAATCGAAGATCGCGGACTTCCGCAATGGTTTCGCCAAGACACGAACGGGTAAGACGCTGCCAGCGTTGCAGGAGGAGTACGGCGCTGCGATGACTGGCGCACAGACCGCTTGTGCAGATGGCGGCAAGCGCGACGTGAAGTTCCCGACCGCGAAGACGACCAAGACTGATCAGACCAAGCCAGGTGACAAGGCCGGCGACAAGGCCACCGACAACGCCAAGAACAACGGCTCCAGCGAGGACACCGGCAAGATCATTGGCATTATCGCTGGTGTGCTGGTTGCACTCGGCCTGATTGCTGGCGGTGTGGTTGCCTTCGCACCGCAGCTGGGCATCACGCTGCCGTTCTAGCAACAGCTGCCCTCGGAATATCCGAGAAAAACTGAAGACTTACGCCGGGCCGATCTCTTTCGCGGCCCGGCGTGCGTCGTCCCAGGCCTCCTGCAGCTCGAAGGCGCGCTCGTCGGCGACGGTGAGGATGCGCTCCAGCTGCGCCTTGTCGGTGGATGCGGACTCCAGGTAGCCGTCGATGCGCTCTAAGAAGCGCCGGGCGGAAGACGCGCGGAGTAAAAACTCGTTGACTTGTGGCACCGAATTATCCGGGTTCGCCAAGGCGGGGTAGTGCAAGGTGCGGTTCGCGATGTCGGATGCGCTCGCGCCGTGCTGCAGCTGCTCGTAGGCGTCGAGCACCTCAGCGATGTCGTCGCGCGCGTACTGCAGCGACGACCGGATGGCCAGGACCTCCGGGTCAATCTGCACGCGCCGCACGAGCAAGATCGCCCCGATGATCAGCAGTGCCGACAGCAAAAGACCCGGCAGTTTGAGCGTGAACACCAGCAGCACAACGGCAGCGAGCACAAGTGCGCCGATAAACGCTCGGGAGAGATCCCTGTTCGGTGAGTTCATCGGGAAGCCTTTGTAACGTCTAGTGGCCGCCGCACCCGCAGGATCCGCCGCAGCCCCCACAGCCGCCACCGGAAGGCGTCGGGATGGAGCCCGCCATCACGGCGGTGCCGGCGATCACGGAATCGCGGGCGGGCAGCTCGCCGTCCGGCAGGCACACGTCGAACGGGAAGGCGGCATCCACGGAGACGTGGATGAAGCGCTGGCCGGTCAGCGCGGAGGTGCGGTACTCCGCCTCGAGCACGCGGGCCGAAAACTCAGCGCTCGCATCCGGGGTGGTGGCGCTGCCGGTCGCTACGGCCTCGGCGCCGGGGGATGCCACGGTGCCCACCACAGCGCCCGGGTGCAGCGCAAGGTAAGCCTCGGTGGATTCGTAGCGGTCAACCGCCAAGCCCAGCGCCGTGACGGAGAGTTCCTGCCACTCGAGCGCGGGATCGTCCACAAGCAGCGGCTCCTGCGCGAGGTTCACCGTCAGCGATGCCATGGCGTTGCCGCGGGGATCGACAACATCGGCCAGCGCGACAACGTCGTTAAGCGGCGTAATGTGCGCGTAGGTGCGGGTGATCGACTCGAAGCCCGCGAACGTGGCAAACGGCTCCACAGCCAGGATGTTCAGCTGGGCGCCGGACGGGTCGGTGTACTGAATCAGCTGGCCGCCGCGGACCTCGCCGACGACTGCGAGGCGGTCGGTGGCAATCGCGGCTTCGACCGCATCCTGCCACTTGTTAAAGCTCAAGCCGAGTGCGGAAAGATCGGTGCTCACTGCTGTGCTCATGGCCGTAGATTCTAGTCAATCGTCCTAGTCGGGAAGAATCCTGGGCCATACTGCGTTCTATCGGGTAGATATGACAGTGACAGATTCAACACACAGGAAAGATCGCTTTTTGCTTGAAGACGAACTGACGCCAGAGCAGCGCACCCACGAGGAGCTGCTGCGACAGGCGTTTCGCCACAACGAGCCACAGCCCGGCGCCGAACCCACGGTCGGTGCCCTCGACCTGGCGGACCGCAACTCCTTCCGCTCAGTCGCCGGCGCGACGGAGCTGCGCTCCGAAGACCACGTCGACATCTACGAGGTGGAGTACCGAAAGCTCCGCATCGAGCAGGTCCTCCTTGTCGGCGCCTGGACCGAAGGCACCGTGGCCGAGATTGAGGCGAGCATGTGGGAGCTGGCGGCGCTGGCGAAAACCGCCGGTGCCGAGGTACTGGACATGCTGTACCAGAAGCGCGATAAGCCGGACCCGGGCACCTATATCGGCTCGGGCAAAGTGGCGGAACTGCGCGAAATCGTGCAGGCCACCGGTGCGGACACGGTGATTTTCGACGGCGAGCTTTCACCGTCGCAGATGATCGCGCTTGAGGAAGCGCTGAAGATCAAAGTGATCGACCGCACCATGCTCATCCTCGACATCTTCGCCCAGCACGCCAAGAGCAAAGAGGGTAAAGCCCAGGTGAGCCTGGCGCAGATGGAATACCTCTACAGCCGCACCCGCGGCTGGGGCGGCAACCTGTCGCGCCAGGCCGGCGGCCGCGCCGGCTCCAACGGCGGCGTCGGCCTGCGCGGTCCCGGTGAGACGCGTATTGAGGCAGACCGTCGCCGCCTGCGCACGGAGATGGCTAAGCTGCGCCACCAGCTGCGAGACATGACCACCGCGCGAGAGGTCAAGCGCGCGAAGCGCCAGCGCTCCACCATCCCGAAGATTGCCATCGCCGGCTACACCAACGCGGGCAAGTCCTCGCTGATCAACGCCATGACGGGCGCCGGCGTGCTGGTGGAGGACGCCCTGTTTGCCACCCTGGACCCGTCCACCCGCAAGGCGAAGCTTGCGGACGGGCGCAACGTGGTGCTCACCGACACCGTCGGGTTCGTCCGTCACCTGCCCACCCAGCTGGTCGAGGCATTCAAGTCGACGCTTGAGGAGGTCGCGGGGGCCGATCTGGTGCTGCACGTCGTGGACGGCTCCGACGCGTTCCCGCTGAAGCAGATCGAGGCCGTCAACGAGGTGCTCGCGGAGGTCACCCGCGATTCCGGTGAGGAGATACCCCCGGAGATCGTGGTGGTGAACAAGATCGACGAGGCCGACCCGCTGGTGCTAGCCGAGCTGCGCCACGCGTTTGAGAAGACCGGGCGCACGGCAGTGTTCGTTTCCGCGCTGACCGGCGAGGGCATCGAGGAGCTGGAGGCCCGCATTGAGCAGCACCTCAACTCCATCGAGGCGCACGTGACCATGGTGGTGCCGTACACCCGCGGCGACGTGGTCAGCCGCGTCCACGACGAGGGCACGGTGCGCTCGGAGGAATACGAGGAGGCGGGCACGCGTATCGACGTCCGCCTGCCCCGCGTACTCGCAGAGCAGTACGCGGAGTTCGTGGTGAGCTAGCGCTCGAGCTTCGCCGCCGCGTCCTCGTCGAGGATCACCGTGGTTCGCGGGTGGTTTTGCAGCACCGATGCCGGGCAACCCGGTGTCACCGGCCCCTCAACGAGGGCCTTGACTGCGTCGGCCTTATTCGGGCCGGTGGCGATGAGCACAATGGTGTGCGCCTCCATGATGGTGCCCACGCCCTGGGTCATGGCCTTGCGCGGCACCTGGTCCTCGTTGTCGAAGAAGCGGGCGTTATCCGCCACGGTGGTGGGGTGAAGGTCGATCTCGCGCGTGCGCGAATCCAGGGCGCTGGGCGGCTCGTTGAACGCGATGTGGCCGTTGGCGCCGACGCCGAGGATCTGCACGTCCACGCCGCCGGCGGCGGTGATGCGTTCCTCGTAGCTGCGGGCTTCTGCCGCGGGGTCTGCCGCCAGGCCGTCGAGGGACTGCACCTTCGCATCGTCGATGTCGATGTGGTTGGTGAACTCGCGGCGGATGGTGGCGTAGTAGGACTGCTCGTCGGAGCGTTCCAGCCCGACGTACTCGTCCAGGAGGAACGCGTCGCACTGCGCGAAGCTCAAGTTCTCCTCGCGGTGGCGGCGGGCCAGCTCCATGTACGTGGGGTTCGGGGTCGAGCCCGTGGCCAGGCCGAGCGTCGCGCCATCGCGAACGAACGGTTCGATGATGTCGGCTGCGGACACGCCTGCGTCTTCGGCGGTTGGGCGCACAATGATTTCCATGGTGATCAAAAATAGCAAGGCCACTCTGAGAGCTGTGTACTTTGCCCGTCTGTCACCCCCGGAAAAGGAATTTTCAGCAGGCGGGGTGATAATGGCGTTTCGTGACTAACACTTTCGGCTGGACCCTTCACGGAGACGGGCGCACTGTGCGTCCCGGGGCAGTTGTCGCCCCGGACGAGCGGCTGAGCTGGCCGCGCACAATCGGCATTGGCATGCAGCACGTCGTGGCCATGTTCGGCGCGACACTGCTGGTGCCCACCCTGACGGGATTCCCGGTGAACACCACGTTGCTGTTCTCCGGCCTGGGAACCATCATCTTTTTGCTGATTACCCGCAACAAAGTGCCTAGCTACCTGGGCTCATCCTTTGCGTTTATCGCGCCGTTGACGGCTTCGCAGCAGTACGGTGTCGGTGCGCAGCTGGGTGGGGTGCTGCTCACCGGTGTGACGCTCATCCTCGTCGGCATCATCGTGGAATGGGCGGGCAAGCGGGTCATCGACGCGGTGATGCCGCCCGCGGTCACCGGAGCCATCGTCGCCCTGATCGGCTTCAACCTCGCTCCGACTGCAGTGTCGAACGTGGAAACCCAGCCCTGGGTGGCAGGGGTGACACTGCTGACGGTCGTGGTGGTGACAGTGGCCACCCGTGGGCTGCTTTCGCGCCTGTCCATCCTCATTGGCGTGCTCGTCGGTTGGCTGTTTGCTGCCATGACAGGTGGCCTGGGCGAGGACGCGCTGCAGACCATTGCCGACGCGCCGTGGATCGGCCTGCCGCAGTTTCACCAGCCCGAGTTCCATGTTTCCGCGGTGCTGGTGACCCTGCCGGTGCTGGTGGTGCTCATCGCGGAGAACGTCGGCCACGTCAAGGCAGTCTCGGAGATGACCGGGCGCAATCTCGACGACATGCAGGGGCGAGCGCTGATCGGCGACGGTATTGCCACCACACTCGCCGGCGACTTCGGCGGATCCGGCACAACCACCTACGCAGAAAACATCGGTGTGATGGCGGCGACGAAGGTGTATTCCACCGCCGCGTACTGGGTCGCCGCCGTGTTCGCGATCGTGCTGGCGTTCATCCCGAAGTTTGGCGCCGTAATCTTCACCATCCCCGCAGGAGTGCTCGGCGGCGCGTGCCTAGTGCTCTACGGGCTCATCGGCATGCTGGGCGTGCGCATCTGGCAGGACAACAAGGTGGACTTCACCGACCCGGCGAACCTGACCGCGGCCGCGGTCGCGCTGATTGTGGGCATCGGCAACCTCACCCTGGATGTCGGAGCTGTGACCCTGGAAGGCATCGCGCTGGGCTCGGTCGGCATCATTGTGGTTTACCCGCTCATGCGCTGGGCGTACGACACGTTGGGGGAGGGGCAGTACCGAAAGGATTTCGAGGTGTCTCAGCCGTCGACGTTGTAGCGTCCGGCACTGATTGCACGTAAAAACGCCCGGGCGCGTGGCCCGGGCGTGAGCTCGCGGTAAAGCGAGGAGCGCTTACTCTTCGTCGAGGTTCTGCTCGATCAGCGTCCCGATCTTTTCCACGGCATCTGGGTTGTCGGAGGTCACGGTGACCTCATCGCCGTGCTCGGCGCCCATGGCCATAATCATCAGCGAGGAGGCAGCGTCCGTCTCGTCGTCATCGTCGCCACCGACAAGGGTCAGCAAAATCTCGTCATCGTACTCGCCGGCAGCATCGGCGATCACCGTGGCCGGGCGTGCGTGCAGCCCGACGGTGGAACCGACCTTTACAGTCTTGGAAGCCATTCGGGTGTCCTTTCCGTTATTTTTCATTCAGGTCTGCAACGAGTGTAGGTCGCAAACAGACGTTGATGCCAACATGTTGCTCGCGCTATTGGGTCTGTGCGAGCACGACCTCAATACCGTGCGAGCGCAGCTCGTCGACGAAGGCGGAGGGAGCCTCAGCGTCGGTGACCACCACATCAATATCCGTCAGCGGCGCGAAGCTGACCACATAGTCGTTGCCCAGCTTCGTGGAATCGCACAACACAACAACCTTGCGGGCATTCGTCACCATCGCAGCTTTCACCGCAGCTTCCTGGGCGTCTGGGGTAGAGAGGCCGTGACCGATGGACAGCGCGTTGGTGCCCACAAACGCAACGTCAGCTCGCAACAGGGCCAGTGTGCGAAGTGCAGTACTGCCGACGACCGCCTGGCTGATCGGACGGACACTGCCACCGAGTAGCTGCACATCGGGTAAACCGGAATCACTCAGCTCCAAGGCAGTCGGGATGGAGTTAGTCACCACCGAGTACTCCTTATCCCCGCGAGTCTCTGCAAGTCGCTTGCCCAAGCTGCTGATTGTTGTGCCCGAGTCCAAAAAGATCGTGCAGTTTTGCGTATCCGGTACGAACTGCAACGCGGTTTCCGCAATCGCGGTCTTGGCCGCGAGCGAGGCTCGCTGGCGGGTATCCAGCGGGATCTCCGTAGAGCGGTACGACTGGCTGGCCACCGCGCCACCGTGGACGCGCTGCACCGCGCCCTCATCGTGCAACGCAGAAAGGTCCCGGCGGATTGTTTCCGCGGTGACGTCGAAGCGCTGCGCCAACTCGGTGACATTGACGCGGCCTTCAACTGCGGTCAAAGACGCGATCTGGCGTCTCCGCTCCTCGGCGTACATCGATCTCCTGCGCTTTGGGTCTTCGTGTTTTCTCGGCGCACACGCACCGGTTACAGAGTACGGAACACCGAGATGACACGCCCCATGATCTCAGCTTCGTCGCCCTTGATCGGCTCGAAAGCGTCGTTGTGGGGCAACAGCCACACACCGGTGGAGTCGCGGTGGAACTCCTTGACCGTCGCCTCACCGTCCAGAAGCGCCGCCACGAACTCGCCCTCCTCCGCGTTCGGCTGGGAGCGGACAACAACCCAGTCGCCGTCGAGGATGCCGGCCTCGCGCATGGATTCGCCGACAACCTTGAGCATGAAGACATCGCCGTCGCCGAGCAGCTCCTCGGGCAGCGGGTAGTAGGTGTCCACGTTCTCTTCGGCGAGGATCGGAGCACCTGCAGCGATCTGGCCAACCACCGGCACGTAGCGGGCATTGCCCGAATCCTCCGGCTTCGCTTCCTGCGGCTTGCGCTGTTTGCGCCCGGTCTCTGGCAGCTGGCGCAGATCCACGGCGCGCGGCTTGTTCGGGTCGCGACGAAGGAAGCCCTTCTTCTCCAGCTCCTTGAGCTGGTATGCGACAGAGGAGGTGGACTGCAAACCAGCGGCATCGCCGATCTCGCGGATGCTCGGCGGGTAACCGCGCAGGACAACAGCGTCCTGAATGACCTGGAGGATACGGCGCTGACGGTCAGACAGTGCGTTGAAATTCGGGTTGCCGGGCTCGGCCTTCTTTCGTGCCATGACGTTCTCCTTGGGCTCGGTGGCGTAGTGCGCCTACGAACCTACCAGATAGGGCACTCATGTTCGATGGTTGCAGCGTTAGGGTGGACACCTGTCGGCTGGGGTGCTATAAATCGAACACGTAAGCGTATTCGAACAAATGAACGTTAGAACGTTCGAGCGTGTCGGCGCCGAACGTAATGTGTGCCGCGAAACGAAGGGAGACTCACCATGTCCATTGCAATCAATCCAGTACACAATGCATCCGCATCTCGCACGGGCGCCGCATCCGTGGTTCCCCCGGCGGAGATTTGGGACCTTGATTCTGTGCCGAAGCGTCGAAGCGGCGGGGCCGGTGTTCGAACCATTTCTGCGTCTCATCGAACGAGTGCTCGTTCTGTCTCAAACCGGGTTTCGGGCGGTTCTACAGAAGCGAACACGTTCGAAACGCGCCACGAGACGCGCGATACGCTCCTGCTTGGCGTATGCATGACTGCGGCGCTGCTTATCGGTTCCGCGTTCGGCGGCGTTTTCTCGGCGCAAGACCAGGATCCCTCATCGATGACCGGCAGCCAGGTCGCCCACACCGCCACGGTGGCAACGGCGCGATAGGCAGGGCGTAGACTCACGGCTACACCAAGCCTTGAAGACTCTGGGGGTGGAAAACCGTGTTTTGTCCTTTTTGCCACAACGAGCAATCCCGTGTGACTGACTCTCGGCTGGTCGAAGCCGGCTCTGCGATTCGTCGACGCAGAGAGTGCACCGAGTGCGGGGGTCGATTCACCACAGTGGAAAAGGCAGTCCTCACCGTTGTGAAACGCAACGGCGTGAGCGAACCGTTTGACCGCGACAAACTTATCGTCGGCGTGCGTCGAGCATGCCAAGGCCGCGATGTCACCGACGACGCTTTGAAACGCCTTGCCCAGGAAGTGGAAGAGACTGTGCGCGCCCAGGGCAGCTCGCAGGTGCCCGCCCACGAGATCGGCCTGGCGGTGCTTGAACCGCTGCGCGCCCTCGATGAAGTGGCGTACCTGCGCTTCGCATCGGTGTACAAGTCGTTCGAGAGCGCAGACGACTTCGAATCCGAAATCCGGCTCATGCGCCGCCGCGACCGCGAGGACTTTTAACCCGCGGTCTTGACGCTAACGCAGAGCGTCAATCTTCTTCTCAATGCGCCGCTGGCTCACCGGCTTCGGCGTACCCAAACGCTGCGCGAACAAGCTCACACGCAGCTCTTCAATCAGCCACAAAACATCCTTGTAGGCCTTGGTCTTCGTGCGACCAGCGGGCAAGGCATTCATGCGCTGCGCCAAATATGCCTTCACAGAATCAATCACTGACTGCCGGTCAGCGTCGCGGTCCGGATCCAGCCGCATGTCCTCCAGGCGGATGCGCATCGCGTCAATGTAGCGGGGCAGGTGCTGCAAGTGCCCGATGCCGTGGACAGTCACCGCGTGCTTCGGCAGGAAAAACCGCAGCTGCGACGTCATGTCGTCGATAGCCGGGCCCTCCCACTGCTCAAGCTCTGCCGCGATATTCGCGTACTCCGCCAGAGCCGGCGCCAAGGTGACCACCACGCGGCGCACCCCACCAGCGACCTGGGGGCGGATTTCTGCCACGAGCGCATCGAACTCCTCCGGCGAGCGCACCGGCCCGCCGGAGGAGAACATCAGGTCGCGGATCACGGCGACGCGGGCGTCCTCCACGAGCCCGGCGGCGCCGCCGTGCGGGTAGCGGTCCACCGCCACCTTCTGGCGCAACGGCAACCCCTTGGTCATCTGCCCTGCGTTGACCGTGACCTCGCGCAACAGCAACGTCAGCGTCGCTGTGACCATTGAGGCGTCCGCCGCGGCCTTCGTCGGGTGCACCGTGACCTTCACACCGTTCTTCGTGGCCTCGAGTGCCGGGTAGGCGTCGACTTCGTTGCCGTCGATAGTTGTGGTCACCGTCTCCGGCACCGCGCCGAGGGAATCGGTCGTCCACTTCGCCACCGCATCCGACTCGGAGGTGCGCCCGGCCTTGGACACGGAGGATTTGATCTTGCCGGCCTGGCGGCGCTTCAACGCGCCGAGGTCGGTGTCGTGATCGACCACTTTGCCGCGGCGGTCAATCGCGGCGAAGGTCACCTTCAGATGCTCGGGCAGCGCAGACGGGTTGAAGTCGGTGCCGTTGATGCCGCGCCCGCCGATGCTGTGCAGCGCGTCCGCGAGTGCCTCGGCAAACGGGGTTTCGCGCAGATCGGCCTCACTGGCGCCGTCATCATCCTGCTTCTCCCGGATCGCCTCCAGTGCACGCTCAGCGAAGTCGGGAGCCGGCACAACCGTCTTGCGTAACGCCTTTGGCAGTGTGCGGATGTACTCCGCGGCCAGCTCCGAGCGCAGCCCCGGCACCAGCCAGTCAAAGCCCTCCGGCCGCAGGTTGGCTAGAAGCGGCACGGGCACGTCCACGGTCACACCGTCGAAAGGATCGCCCGGCTCAAACTTGTAGCGCAGTGCGTAATCGATAGAGCCCTGGCGCCACACCTCGGGGAAGGCGGTGGTGGAGGAATCCACGCCTTCGTCGTCGAGAAGCGCGGCAGGGTCGAAGTCCAGGTAGTGCTTGTCTTCAGCCCGCTTTTTCTTCCACCAGGAATCGAAGTGGCGGGCAGTGGTCACGGTCTTGGGCAGGCGTGAGTCGTAGAACTCGAAGAGGGTGTCCTCATCTACCACCAGGCCGCGGCGGCGCACCTTTTCCTCCACCTCAGCGGCCTCGGCGAGCAGGGCTTCGTTGTGGTCGATGAAGTGGTGGTGGCGGTTCCAATCGCCCTCAAGAAGGGCGTGGCGGATGAACATGTTGCGCGCGCCCTCGGCGTCGACGCGGTGGTAGGGCACAAGCCGGTCGCGCACGATAGTCACGCCGTAGAGCATCGACTTCTGGTGCACCATTGCGGCCGAGCGCTTCCGAGACCACACAGGTTCGGAGTAGCTGTGTTTCATCAGCTGGCCTGCAGTAGCTTCCACCCAGGCGGGCTGAACCTTGGCCACGTCGCGGGCCCACAGGCGCGAGGTTTCCACGAGTTCGGCCGCCATGAGGAACTCCGGGGGCTTTTTGCTTAGCGACGACCCCGGGAACACCAAGAACCTTGTCCCGCGTGCGCCCTGGAATTCCTTCGAATTGCCGTCGCGGGCACCGATGTTGGACAGCAGGCCCGTCAGCAGCGACCTGTGGATCGCGTCGGCGTCGCGCTCGCCTGCGACATTCTCGGCGCGCGACCAGCCCAGCTGGCGTTCCACGTCGCGCAGCTGGCGCACGAGGTCGAACCATTCGCGGATGCGCATGTAGTGCAAGAACTCGCGCTTCATACGCTTGCGGAAGGCGTTGCCGGACAGCTCGTCGCGCGAGTCGCCGATGTAGTCCCACAGCTTGAGCGAGGACAGGAAGTCCGATGTTGCGTCTTTGAACCGGGCGTGGGCCTGGTCCGCCTGCGCCTGGTACTCCAGGGGGCGCTCGCGCACGTCCTGGATGGTCATGCTGGCCACGATCACGGTGACGTCGTCTAGCACGCCGAGGCGGTTGGCTTCCACCAGCATGCGCGCCATCTTCGGGTCCACCGGGATACGCGCGATGTCGCGCCCCACGTCGGTGAGCACCGGTGCGCCGCCGCGTTCCTTGTCCGAGATTGCGCCGAGCTCGTGCAGGAGCAGCAACCCGTCGCGAACGGCCTTTTGGTCCGGCGGCTGGATGAAGGGGAAATCGTTGATGTCGCCCAAGCGCAGGGAGATCATCTGCAGCACCACGGAGGCCAGATTGGTGCGCAGGATCTCCGGGTCGGTGAACTCGGGACGGGCTTCGAAGTTGTCCTCCGAGTACAGGCGGATGGCCACGCCGTCAGCGATACGGCCGGAGCGGCCAGAGCGCTGGTTTGCGGAGGCCTGGGAGATCTCCTCAATGGGCAGGCGCTGGACCTTGGTGCGCGTGGAGTAACGCGAGATACGCGCCAGGCCGGTGTCCACCACGTAGTGGATGCCCGGCACGGTCAGCGAGGTTTCCGCGATGTTGGTGGACAGCACGATGCGCCGGCCGGAGTGCGGGGCAAAGACCCGGTGCTGCTCCGCGTTGGACAGGCGGCCGAACAGGGGCACGACCTCTACGCCGCGCCAGTGCTGTTTTTCAATGGCCTCCATACAGTCGCGGATGTCGCGCTCGGAGGCGAAGAAGCACAAGATGTCGCCTTCGCCCTCGCGCATGAGCTCCTTGCAAGCGTCGACCACACCGTCGATCATGTCGGTGTCGACTTCCTTGACGGAGCCGTCTTTGCCCTGCACCTGCTCCACCAGCGGGCGGTAGCGGATCTCCACGGGGTAAGTGCGGCCGGAGACCTCGATGATGGGCGCGGGGTTGCCCTCGGCGTCTGCGAAGTGCTCCGCAAACGCTTCCGGGTCGATGGTTGCGGAGGTGACAATCACCTTCAGGTCCGGGCGCTTCGGCAGCAGCCGCTTGAGGTATCCGAGCAGAAAGTCGATATTCAGCGAGCGCTCGTGCGCCTCGTCGATGATGATCGTGTCGTAGGCGTTTAAGAACCTGTCGCGCTGCATCTCCGCAAGTAAGATGCCGTCCGTCATGAGCTTGACCGCTGTGGATTCGGAGACGCGGTCGTCGAAGCGGATGGCGTAGCCGACGGATTCTCCGATGTTTTGGCCCAGCTCGTCGGCGATGCGCTCCGCCACAGTGCGCGCGGCCAGCCTGCGCGGCTGCGTGTGGCCGATCAGGCCGCGGCGGCCGCGTCCCAGCTCCAGCAGCATCTTCGGAATCTGGGTGGTCTTACCGGAGCCGGTTTCGCCAGCGATCACCACGACCTGGTTGTCGCGCACCAGCTCCATGATGTCCTCGCGCCGCGCGGACACCGGCAGGTTCTCCGGGTACGCAATCTCGGGGATCCGGGCATCACGCTTAGCGACGGCAGCTTCCGCCTTGACCACGTCCGCGCCAATCGCCGACAAAGCCTCAGGGGATTTGGCGTTTTTTAGGCGCCTGCGGAACCTGCGCACGTCTGCGATCGGGACGCCGTCGAGCGCCTCGTACAACTGCGGTTTCGTGGGAGGTGAGGTAGGGGATTCGTGCTCATTCATAACCAGAGCGTGAGTCTAGCGCGGCAGCAGCTTACGGCTCGATTCCGTCGCCTGCTCGAACGCGCGGGAGACCAACTCGCCGAGCTGCTCAAACTCCGGGCGGCGTCGCGATGACGCCCGCATGACCAGCCCGACGGTGCGCTTCGCATCCACGCCGGGGCCGAACGCGGCAATGGCGAGTCCGGGGCGCGCGCACTCCGTGGACAAGGCCGAGACGGGCACCAGCGTGGAGCCGAGCCCGGCCACCACAAGCTGCACCACCGTGGTCAGCGACGCGGCCCGCGTCACCGACTGCGCGCCGGGGGTGCGGTTGACCTCGGCAATCTTGCACAGTTCCACAATCTGATCGCGTAGGCAGTGCCCGTCGTCAAGCAACAGCAGCTCGAGGTCTTTCAGCGCATTGAGGTCGAGATCCCCGCGCCCGGCCGCCGGATGGTCGGGGGATGTGACGATGGCGAAGGCTTCTTCGTACAGCGGGATCTCACACACCCCGGTGGCGTCGGTTGGAGTGGCGAGTACCGCGACGTCGATCTGGCCGTCGCGAAGCCGCAGCAACAGCTCTTCGGTCTGGTTTTCCACAATTCGCGGCTCCAGGTCCGGGAACTCATCCTCGATGAGCTTCAACAGCGACGGCAGGATGTACGGCGCGATGGTGGGGATCACGCCGATGTTGAGCGGGCCAGCCAGCACCCCGAGGGCACCGCGGGATTGCGCAACGAACGCGTCCGCCGCCTCCAGCGTGGCCTTGGCGTAGGGGAGGAGCTCCTCGCCGGTGGGGGTGACGATGACGCGCCGGGTGGAGCGTTCGATGAGCTGGATGCCTAGGCCGGATTCCAACGCAGCCAGCGCCTGTGAAAGGGAGGGCTGCGAGATGCCGAGCTTGTTCGCCGCGGAGACGAAATGCTTCTGCTCGGCGACGGTGACAAAGGTGCGGAGCTGAGCAAGCGTCGGTTTATACTCTCGATTAGCCATGCCTATGAAACTACACGAAGTTCATAAGTTTTTACGTTGAAAGCCGGAGCGATCTGTGTCATACTGGTTGCTGTCCGTTGAAAAATCCCTTTGACCAGTTTCTTTGGAGGAATTTATATGCCGATCATGACTGTTGGAGAGCGTTTCCCGGAATTCGACCTCGTCGCGCTGAAGGGCGGCAACCTGAAGGAGGCGAACGCTGCTTCCCCGGACGATTACTTCGAGAACGTGTCGCTGGATAAGTACGAGGGCAAGTGGAAGATCGTCTTCTTCTACCCGAAGGACTTCACCTTCGTCTGCCCGACCGAGATCGCCGCATTCGGCAAGCTCAACGAGGAGTTCGAGGACCGCGACACCCAGGTGCTCGGCGGCTCCACCGACAACGAGTACTCCCACTTCAACTGGCGCGCGACCCACGAGGAACTGCTGGACGTCCCGTTCCCGATGTTCGCTGACGTCCGCCACGACCTGATCCGCGCTCTCGGCGTCGAGAACGCTGACGGTGTGTGCGACCGCGCAACCTTCATCATCGACCCGGACGGCATCATCCAGTTCGTTTCCGTCACCCCGGACGCTGTCGGCCGCAACGTCGACGAGGTCCTGCGCGTGCTCGACGCGCTGCAGTCCGAGGAAGTCTGCGCCTGCGATTGGCAGAAGAACGACCCGACCAAGAACATCGACAAGATGGCTGTGGTCCAGGAGTCCCTGAAGTAACACCCGTTAGTTAACCCCCGTCCGGCAAAGGAGAACACGATGTCCATTGAGAATCTGCGCGGCGCACTGCCCGAATACGCGAAGGATCAGAAGCTCAACCTCGGTTCGCTGACCCGCTCCACCGAGCTCAGCGAGCAGCAGCTCTGGGGCGCTCTTCTCGCATCCGCGGCCGCGACCCGCAACGCGAAGGTCATCGCCGAGATCGCTGAGGAAGCCAAGGAGCACCTCTCCGAGGAGGCCGTGGAGGCCGCGTACGGTGCCGCCACCGTCATGGCAATGAACAACGTCGCCTACCGCACCAAGGGCTGGCTCGGCGACGATTACGCCAACGTGAAGTTTGGCCTTCGCATGAACATCATCTCGAAGCCGGGCGTGGAAAAGGCCGACTTCGAACTGTGGTCGCTCGCTGTTTCCGCCATCAACGGTTGCGAGCACTGTGCCGTGGCGCACGCGAACACCGTCCGCGAGGAAGGCGTGACCAAGGAGCAGGTCTGGGAGACCGTCAAGGTCGCTGGCGTTGTCCAGGCCGTGGCTCAGACCCTGACCATCGAGGACGCACGCTAAGCATTCGAGCGTTACGACGGCGAAACCTCCGGCAGGATCCCGCATCGGGCGGGGTACTGCCGGAGGTTTCTTGGTGAAGCAGGGGCGGTTTACAGCGGTCTGAGCACGTTGCGAACCCTGGGTGTCTAGGCGGATTCGGGTCTTAACTCCGGATGTTGGCCGGATCGTGAATCACGCCGAAGCGGTGCAGCGTCGCAGAGACGGCCTGCTCCAGCAGGTAGGGCAGGAGCTCGCGGCGCCCGTCGATGAGCACTGGCCCGTCGAAGACCGCGGTGGCGATGTCGCCGTAGAGCTCCTCGGGGGCCTCGCCGACCACGCGGATGCGGTCAGGCGTACCGGTGACAGCGTGTGCATCGACGGTGACATCGGCTGCCTCAAGCTCGCGGGCGACAGCATCCGGGGCGACCACGCGCACCTCGGTGCCGGTGATCGCGGCGGCGAGCAGCTGGCGGTACACCTCCCGCAGCTGGTAGCCCTCGCCGACGTAGACCACTACCGGCTCAAGGGTGTTGCGGTAGCGGAAAATGTTGGCCTCCGAGCGCAGCCCCGAGTGGTCGTGGCCGCGGCCGAATTCCCTGTCCCATGCGCGCTGGTCGTACTCGGCCGCGCGGGAGAGCCAGCCGAAGTCCTCGTCGCTTAAGCTGGCGCGGAATGCGTCGAGAAGCTCCTGCACCTTCGCCGAGATGCTCACGCCTAACGACGGCGCCAGCTCCGCCCCTTCCCGCCACACACCCATCTGCGCGACGTAGTTCGGCCCGCCCGCCTTCGCGCCGGGCCCCACAGAGGACTTCTTCCAGCCACCGAACGGCTGTCGCTGCACGATTGCGCCGGTGATGCCTCGGTTGACGTAGACGTTGCCGGCCTCGACGCGGTAGAGCCACGTGGAGATTTCCTCGCCGTTGAGGGTGTGGATGCCAGCGGTGAGGCCGAAGCCGGTGGAGTTTTGCCAAGCAATCGCCTCGTCGAGGTCTTTGGCGTGCATGATGCCTAACACCGGGCCGAAGCACTCGTTCTGGTGATACCAGGAGCCGGGCTTCACACCGTCGCGGATGCCGGGGGACCAGAACTTGCCCTCGTCGTCGAGTTTGCGGGGTTTGAGCAGCCACGTCTCGCCCGGCTCTAACGTGGTCAGACCTCGCGCAAGCCTCTCGCCCGGGGGCTCGATGAGCCCGTTCATGGTGGTGGACAGGTCGGTGCCCGGGCCCACCACCAGGGTAGAGGCGGCGTCGAGTAGCTGGTTCTTTAGGCGCTCGGACTCACCGGCGGAGCCGACCAGGATTGCCAGTGAGGCCGCGGAGCACTTCTGGCCCGAATGGCCGAACGCCGACAGGTACAGGTCGTTGACTGCAAGATCCGGGTCGGCGGACGGGGTGATGATGATGGCGTTCTTGCCGGAGGTTTCTGCCATGACGTTGAGCTGCGGGTTCCAGGACTTGAACAGCTGAGCAGTCTCGGAAGCGCCGGTCAGGATGATGGCATCCACGGCGTCGTCTGTAAGCAGGGCCTTGCCGGCCTCGCCCTCATCCGCGCGCACGTACTGCACGGTATCGGCGCCAATACCCTTTTCGGCGAAGACCGCCTGGACGCAATCGGCGATGAGCTTGGCGCACTGCGTCACCTGCGGCGCCGGTTTGAGGATCACCGCGGAGCCGGCAGCAAGCGCGGCCATCACGCCGCCGGTGGGGATGGCAACCGGGAAGTTCCACGGCGGAACAACCACCGTCAGTTTGTTCGGTTCGAAGTCCGCGGCAATGTCGTTGAGGTGCCGGGCGCTGTCGGCGTAGTAGGTGCAGAAATCGATCGCCTCGGAGATCTCCGGGTCGGACTGGTCCACCGTCTTGCCTGCTTCGTGGGCGGCGACCGCGATGAAGTCGCCGCGGCGGCGCGCGATCTCGTCGCCGATGGCGTCGAGGACGTCGGCACGCTCGCCGGCGGAAAGCGCGCCCCAGGCAATCTGGGCTTCCTTAGCGCGGGCGATGTGGTCGGCGATCACGGACGGATCAGTGATCTCGTTGCCGGTGTCCACCGCCGGCGGGTGTGCGAGGTGCTCGATTGCCCAGGCACGGTTGGCCTCCAGCGCCGGATCGGTGTCCGGCTCGTTGATGAAGCGGCCGGTGATGCCGGCCTCCGCGGCGGCCTGGCGCCCGGTCTCCTGCGTGCGGTCCTGCTCCCGGTTCGGGCCGTTGTGGATGTCCCATCGGTTGTCCACCGCCCAGCGGAAGACCTCCTCCTGCTCCTTGATCGGGTCGCGCTTGGCGGTCTTGGGCGCGAACAGGGCGTGCAGGAAGTTCTGGGGCGCCGCATTTTCTTCGAGTCGGCGCACGAGGTAGCTCACCGCCACATCGAAGTCTTCCTTGCGCACGACGGGGGTGTAGAGGATCTGGCGGCCGTATGCCTCGCGCAAAATCTGCTGCTGCGCCGGCGACATTCCCTGCAGCATCTCCGAGTCGAGCATGCTGGCCACACCGCGGCGCTGCGCCAGCTCGTAGGCGAGCGCGGAGGTGAACAGGTTGTGGGAGGCGATGCCGATGGAGATGCTGTCGGCGTACTCGGGGCGCACGATGAAATCGAGCAGGCGGTAGTAGTTCGCGTCTACCTCGTCCTTGGTCAGGTACGGTGCCTGCGCCCAGCCCTTGACCTCCGCGTGATGGCGCTCCATGGATAGGTTCGCGCCCTTGACCAGGCGGATCTTGATCTTGGCGCCGCCGTCGGCCACGCGCTTCTGCGCGAAGTCCGCCAGGTACTCCAGGGCGCCGAGCGTGTCGGGCAGGTACGCCTGCAGCACGATGCCGCCCTGGTAGTCCTTGAACTCGTCCTCGCTGAGCAGCTGGGTGAACACGTCAAGCGTGAGGTGGAGATCGTGGTACTCCTCCATGTCCATGTTGATGAACACCTGGGGGCTACGGTCGCGCGCGGCGCGGTACAGCGGGCGGATGCGGTCCTTGACCAGGCGCACGCACTCGTCGTAGTCCCAATGGTTGAGCTGGGAGACCATGGAGGAGGCCTTGACGGAGACATACGTCACGCGAGGATTCTTGATCAGGTTCAGGGTGCGCTCGGCACGGTCCGTCGCCTCCTTCTCACCGAGCACAGCCTCGCCCAGCAGGTTGAGGTTGAGCTCTTCGCCGCGCTTTGCTGCGTTGTCGAGCAGGATGTTCAGCGCGTCAGACTCCGCGTCGAGCACGAGGTGGCCGACCAGCTGGCGCAGGCGCATGCGCGCCGCCGGGACAACCACAAACGGCAGGAACGGGCCGACGAAGGCGCCGGTACCGACGAGCAGGGCGTTGATGCGGCCGAGGAAGGAGGCGTCGACGCCCCTGGTGATTGCGCGCAGCGCGTTCGCCGCCACACGGTTGTCTTCGGGGCGCATCACGCGGTCGACGAAATCCATGGTGAAGTGAACACCTTTATCGTCGCGGAGCATCTCAGCGAGCTGTTGCGTCTGGGCATCGTCCGCATCCGCGTCAGCGGTCGCTTCCATCCAGTGGTACGCGCGGGCCACGGCCGCATCGACCGCATGATCGAGGTCGGCGCTGTTATCCGGGGGAAGCTGATTGGTAAGCAAGTTCGGCATAAGTGTTCCTAACCACTACAACAGACGGATGTGACACCCAACAAGCTAACGCAAATGTTTGCTGTAGGCCACTGTTGTGGAGAAGTCTTTTCAGGGCACGCAAAAGCCCCGGAAAACGGGCGTTTTCCGGGGCTAGGGAAAGTGGTCTAGAGGCCGCCGAAGGGGCCGCGCAGCGGATCGAACGGTGCGATGGTCTCATCCACCTCGCCGGTCTCAATCTGCTTCGCCAGCATCTTGCCGGAAAGCGGGCCGAGGATGATGCCCCACATGCCGTGACCGCCGTTGGTGTAGACGTTTGGCACCTTCGTCGCGCCCACTAACGGAAGGCCGTCCGGGGTCACCGGGCGGGAGCCGACCCACTCGTCCTGGCGGTCCTCCCAGTCGATGCCCCGGAAGAACGGCTTGGTGGTGTGGATCATGGACGCGACGCGGCCCGGCTGGAACGGCTCGTCCGGGCCGCGGAACTCCATGGTGCCGGCGATACGGAAGCGGCCTTGGTACGGGGTGCAGGCGATCTTCGGATCCGGCAGATACACCGGGCAGGTTGCTGGCTCGGCGGTCTCCACAGAGAAGGAGTAGCCGCGGCCTGCCTGGATCAGCGTGGTCACGCCGAGGTTCTTCGCCAGCTTCGGCAGCCACGCGCCAGTGGCCAGCACCACATTGTCGGCGTGCAGCCACTCGCCGGTGGCCAGCTTCGCAGCCGGCTTGCGGGTGGAGCTGACCTCCACAACCTCCACGCCGGTGGTGACCTTGCCGCCGCGTTCCACGATGGAGTCCGCGATGGCCTGGCAGTAGGGGCCCGGCTCGATAAAGCGCTGGCCGCCCATGCGGTAGGTCGCACCCACCTTGTCAGTGAGCATTGGGGCGTCCGTGCGGGCGTCGTCAAGCGTGATCTGCTCGAACGGGATCTCCTGGCCGTGGCGCTGCGCACCTTCGACCTCCTTGAGGAAGCCGCCGGCTTGTATCTCGTTTTCGAAACCGATGATGAACGGGCCCTCGTTGGTGGTTGCCTTCACGCCGCCGGCCTCGAGCTCGTCGAAGGCCGCGAGGGCTCCGAGGTCCGCCTTGGTCAGGCCCGCCATGGTCTTGTCCCAGGCGCGGCCGGTGGCGTGCGCCATGAAGTTGGCGCAGAAGCGCCACAGTTTCGGGTCGATGCGCACGGGCACATCGAGTGCGGCGTGCTTATCAAACAGTGCGGTCGGACCGTACGCCCACAGGCTCGAGTTCGACAGGGGAATGGTCTTGCCCGGTGCCAGCCAGCCGGCGTTGCCCCAGGACGAACCAGCGGCGACGTCGATGCGCTCGAGTACCTCCACCTCATGGCCGTACTCCTGTAGATGCCACGCAGTGGAAAGCCCGGTCATGCCAGCTCCCACGACGATCGTGCGGATCATTTATGGTCCTCCTCACAAAGAATCTCGATTGTGCTGAAGGCAATGTACCGCAGCGGACCAGTCGCCGCCCCGCATTTCGCGTATCGACGTTCCTTCGGTTACCCCCCTTTGATCACCAACTCTGAAAGTCGCACTTCACCGGCATCGTCGGAGGCGTCCAAATCGACCTCGCCGTGCAACTGGAAGGCGTTGTCGCCCTCCGGGTCCTTGATGATCTGTGTGATCTTCCACGACCGGCCAGTGGTGTCCGCCAGGCGGAAAAACTCCGGGCCGCGCGCGTCGGGGCCCAAGTCGACGTCGTCGTATTCGTCAAAGTAGTCGTCCATCGCCGCCGGCCAGTCCACACGTGCATCCGGCTCCAGGTAGTCCAGCATCTCCGCCAGTTGATCCTCCTTCTCGTAGGCGAATAGCTCCACCAGGCGGAAGAAGTAGTTGCGCACCATGATGGTGAAGGCGCGGCGGTTCGCGGTCAGCGCCGTGGGGTCTTCCACGCCGAAGGCAAGTTCGCGGTCGATGGTGTCCTGGCTGACCGGCTGGTCGTCGCCAGTCATGTGAGCCCACTCGTCGATAAGCGAGGAGTCCACCTGCCTGATCAACTCGCCGAGCCAGACAACGATGTCTTCCAGTTCCTCGTTCATGTATGCGTCCGGGATGGAATAGGACAGCGTGCGCCACGCGTCGGTGAGGTAGCGAAGCACAACACCCTCGGACCGAGCCAGACCGTAGGTGGCAATGAGATCCGAAAACGTCATCGCGTGCTCGATCATGTCGCGCACCACGGACTTCGGCGACAGTTCGAACTCCTTGGCCCAGGGGTTGCCTTGGGTGAAGGTGTCGAATGCCTCGTCTAACTCGTCGGCGAGCGGCTTGGGGTAGGTCACGTCCTCGATAATCGCCATGCGCTCGGTGTAGTCCACCCCCTCCGCTTTCAACGCCGCGATCTCCTCGCCGCGGGCAGCGGTCTGCTGGGCCTGCAGCAGCTGGCGTGGGTCGTCCAGAATCGCCTCGAACGCGGAAATTACGTCCAGCGTGTAGGTTTCCGACTCCGGGTCCAGCAATGTCAGAAACGCCAGCGCGAAGGGGGAGAGCGGCTGATTCAGAGCGAAGTCGCGATCCAGCTCTTGAGTGAGCGTGTACGGGCGGTACGCAGGCGAGTCCGGCGTGCGCTCGACCACCCCGGCGTTGATCAGGCCGCGGAACAGGTTGACGGCCTGGATGATGTCGCGGTTCTGCTTCGCGCGCGGGTCGTGGTTCGTGCGCAGCAGGTGGCGCATGTGCTCGTAGCCGTCGCCGGGCCGTGCCACCACGTTGAGCAGCATCGAGTTGGACACCTTGAACTGGCTGGTCAACTCCTCGGGCTCGGCCACCTTGAGGCGCTCGAAAGTGTTCTCGGACCAGGACACTTCGCCGTCTCGGGCGGACTTCTTGCGGATCTTCTTCAGCTTCTTTGGATCATCGCCCGCCTTGCGGCGCAACTTCACGTTTTCGATCTCATGCTCCGGGGCCTCAACAACGACAGTGCCCTCGGTGTCGTAGCCCGCGCGTCCGGCTCGCCCGGCGATCTGGTGGAATTCGCGGGACTTCAAGATGCGCTGGCGGGTGCCATCGAATTTGGCCAAGCCAGTAATCAGCACGGTGCGGATCGGCACGTTGATGCCCACGCCTAACGTGTCGGTGCCGCAGATGACTTTCAGCAGTCCAGTTTGGGAGAGCCGCTCCACCAGGCGGCGGTACTTGGGCAGCATGCCAGCGTGGTGGACACCAATGCCGCGGCGGACCAGTTTGGACAGGGTTTTACCGAAGGTCGTGGTAAAGCGGAAGTCCCCAATCTCGTCCGCGATACGTTGCTTTTCTTCGGGCGTGATGATGTTCATACTCGTCAGCGCCTGTGCGCGCTCCGTGGCCTCGCGCTGGGAAAAGTGCACGACATAGATTGGCGCCTTTGTGCCCTCTAGCAGCTCCTCGATGGTTTCGTGCACGGGGGAGAACACGTAGTGGAAGTCAAGCGGCACCGGGCGCTCCGCGCCGCCGACGTACGTGGTCTTGCGGCCCGTGCGCTCAGTGAGGTCCTTCTCCAACCAAGCGGTGTCGCCCAAGGTGGCGGACATGAGCAAAAACTGCGCCTTCGGCAGCTCCAACAGCGGCACCTGCCACGCCCAGCCGCGCTCTGGCTCCGAGTAGTAGTGGAACTCGTCCATCACCACCTGGTCGATCTTGGCGTCTTTGCCTTCGCGCAGCGCGATGTTCGCCACGATCTCTGCGGTGGCGGCGATGATTGGGGCGTTCGAGTTCACGGTTGCGTCACCCGTCATCATGCCGACGTTTTCCGCTCCGAAAATCTCGCACAGAGCGAAGAACTTCTCGCTCACCAACGCCTTGATCGGTGCGGTGTAGAACGAGCGCTGGCCGCGCGCCATCGCGATAAAGTGCGCGGCGTTGGCCACCATCGACTTACCCGAGCCGGTCGGGGTAGCCAAGATGACGTTGTCGCCCGCAAGCAGCGCGAGCGAGGCATCCTCCTGCGCCGGATACAACGAGATGCCGCGGGAGGCCGTCCACGAATTGAACGAGTCCCAGACGGCATCCTCAAACAGCGATTCGGGGGCCTGCGCAATGTCTTCAAGCAAATCGGTCAGCATCACAGCATTCACCGTAGCCGACCGGCCGACACGCTAACGGGGGCCGTCGCCGTCCCCGTCAGGGGTGTCGCCTCCGGTGGAATCCCCGTGGTCGTCGTCAAGCGAGCGCTCCGGCGACGAAGGATCGATGAAGAAGTGGTCGCGCAAACGCTGATCCGTCTCCTCGCTGTGGGGGAGGCTGCGCTGCTCATTGCGGTCCCGGTCTTCGATGGCGGTTAGGTAGTTCTCAAACGCCTCGCTGATCTCCTCGCCGCTGGGCATCTGTGCCTCGCCCGGCATCATCGCTTGCGGATGGCGATCGCGGTATTCCTGCATCTCACGGTCGTAGTGTTCCTCAAGAGCCTGCACCACGTGCGTGATTTCGTCCGAGTTGTGCGTCTGCTCCGCCAGCTGCTGCGATACCCGGCGCATATCCGCCTCCAAGGAACGCAGCGGGAACTGCAGATTCGTGGAGTCTTCGACTGACTGCAGTAGCTGGAACGTCGCGTGCGGGTACGGCGAGGCGGCCACGTAGTGCGGCACGTGTGCGGTGTACCCGGCAACTGGACGGCCGCGCTTGTGCAGCTCCCGCTCGATAAAGACCGATGCGGAGCCCGGCACGCTGACCATGCCGTCGAAGGTAAACATTGAGCCGACCAACTCACGGGCGTTGCCGTGGGCGGAGACCACCAGGGGGCGGGTGTGCGGAGCGCCCATCGGAGCCGCGTAGAGGCAAATGGTCTTGCTGACGCCGAAGCGGTCCGCGAGATCCGCTACTGCATTACTAAAGGCATCCCACCGCAGGTCCGGTTCCGGTCCGGAAAGCAACAGGAAGGACTGGCCCTTCTCATCGCGCACAACACGCATGTCCAACTGCAGATCAGCCACATCGGTGATCTCGGCGTGCGACAACGTCACCGTCGGGCGGCGGGAACGGTAATCAATCAGCTCGTCGTTGCTAAACGTTGCCACTGTCCTCGACTCCAGCGCCGCCTTGAGGTGGTCAGCGGAAGACTCAATGGCGTGGCCTGCATCGGCGTAACCGTGCATTGCGACGATCAGGGCAGGACCGTTTTGAGGCTCCCCGCTCACCTGCGGAGCTGGGTACTCAAGTTCGTACATAGGACGTTCCTGCGTCATGGTTTTCGGCCTCCTGAAATCGCTCGCCTTACCGGCTTTAGTGCTCCACCCACACAACGGTTGGTGTCGCAGAATATTCCATTGTGCCCGACCAGCAACCGCAAGGTGGCACCGCGGCCGAAAAGGATGCGTAGGAAGTGGCGTTGAGAAAATTTCACGCCCCATGGAACCGAAACCGCCCGGCGAGCGTCTAACAGTTATGGATATTCAGCCACAACCGCACGAAACAAACCGTCCGACCACTCCAATAACGCCGTATCCGAGCGCGGAACTTCTCCGTTCGCCGGCACAACTCATCGCGTCCATTCCCGCCGCACTGGGCTACTTTCCCAACGAGTCGGTAGTGCTCATTAACGCGTACAGTCCGCCAGGGGCCTCTCCAACGTTGGAGATTGGGGCCTACCTCGACGCCGATGTGGGCAACACCGAAAGTATCCAGCGCGCGCTGCAACGAATTCCGCTACCACGTCATGTGGCCACCTTCGCAGTGATTGTGACGCGGGTGCCGGAATCGCAGATGGTTTCGGTAGCTGCGGAAGGATTGCGAATGGCGGCGGACGCCTTCGGGGAGATCGTTGAAGCCTGCTGGACTGTTTCTGAAATCGCCGACGGTACGCCTTACCAGCTGCTATTTGGGCCCGACCCGGATACCGCCAACGCAGTGTGGGAGTGGAGCGAAGGATACGAGCAGGGCACCGTGACGTCGGTGGCGGCCGCAGAGCCGATGGGCCCGCTCATCGACCACGGAGTCCTGCCGGAGCTGCACAAAAGCGAAGTATTCTCCCACTTTGCTCCGGTGTTTGAGCCTGATGCGGAAACGGGGGAAGCTCTCACACCCGGCGCCCATAAACGCGGCACCGAACTCTTCTGCCATCTGAAGCATGCCCCGGCAGTCGCGCATGCCCACATCGATAAAGCATGCGGTGTGTTTGCTGCAGCACCGAACGTGGGGCTCATCGACATCGAAGGCGACATCATCATCGACGACGTATTCAACACCCCAGACGATGTCGAGCTGTTTGCCGCCATGCTCTCCGGAAGCAGACTGCGCGACTTTCTCATCGTCGACGCGCTAGAACGCCCGCGTGCGGCTGGGGCGGTGCTATTGACCATCGCCCGCAACTTCCGAGGGGAGATCAGGGCGAACGCCCTGTGTCTGTGGGCTATGGTCGCCCTGTCTCAGGGACTCGTCGGTTGGGCCAGCGCAGCACTATCCTGCGCCGAGGGAGAACTGCCAGGGCATAACCTGTCCGGATTGCTGGGAAGCGTGATGGACGTCGGGCAGGGCCACGCTGTGCTCGAACTGTGCCGCCAGGGGTGTGTGGACACCTGGAGCGAGCTCGAACGGTAGTACGCGTCTAGCGCGCGGAGTGCGACCGGTCGCCGAGCTGGCGGGTGAACTCCCAGGCGTCTTCGACAATGGTGCGCAGATCCGTCCGCGACGGCTCCCAACCAAGCGACTTGCGTATCTTTTCCGAGGATGCGATCAGCGTTGCCGGGTCGCCGGCTCGGCGCGGAGCAACCTCCGCCGGGATCGGGTGGCCGGTGACCTCGCGGCAGACCTCGACCACCTCGCGCACGGAGTACCCGTCGCCGGAGCCCAAGTTATAGATCTGGTGCGTGCCGGGGGAATTGGCTTCGAGTGCGAGCACGTGCGCGTCCGCGAGATCCCGGATATGGATGTAATCGCGCACGCACGTGCCGTCCTTTGTTGGCCAGTCGTCGCCGTACATCATGATCTTGTCGCGGTAGCCCAGCGCCACCTGCAGCACGATGGGGATCAGGTGCGTCTCGGTGATGTGGTTTTCACCGATACCTTCGTAAGCGCCGGCGACGTTGAAGTAGCGCAGGCTGGTAGCGCCCAGGCCGTAGGCGTTGCAATAGGACGTAATGGCGTAGTCGATGGCCAACTTCGTGGCACCGTACGGGTTTGTCGGCCGGGTCGGTGCGTCTTCGGCAATCGGCACGATATCCGGCTCACCGTACGTTGCCGCGGTGGAAGAGAAAACCAACGACTTCACGTCGTGGCGGCGCATGGAATCGAGCAGCGCCAACGACACGTCGAGGTTGCCGTGCCAATACTTGGTGGGGTCTTCCATGGACTCGCCGACAAGAGACTTCGCCGCAAAGTGCAACACACCGTCCACCGGGGCGCCGCCGTCTGTGGCGAGCACGTCGTCGATGACGTCTTGAATCTTGCCTTCGACAAACGTGGCAGCTTTCGGAACGGCGTAACGGTTGCCGGTAGACAGATCGTCCACGACGATCACCTCGTGTCCCGCTTCAAGCAGGATGGCAGCGCATACGCTGCCCACATAGCCGGCGCCGCCGGTGACAACAAGCTTCATGGAAGTCCTTTCCGTGCTGGTGAGTCTCTCAGTCTTGTTAGCCCTGAAGCTCCACGCGCAGGGCGTGCGAGACATCTGCGGTGAGCACGAAAGTCTCACCCTCATCGGTGGAGACCTCCAGCGCGCCGTCCTCCAGTGGGTGCAGATCCACCGTTTGTCCCACAAGCTGGCCTGCGGATTTCGGCAATGCGCCGTCCTGCAGGATCTCGCTGATCTGCACCACCTTCGCGCGCGCCGGTTCTTTCAGACGCAGATCACTGGCCCGGGTGCCCACTTGCTCAGCGGTGCCAGCGCTTGCGCCGAGCTCGGCGAGGGCGGGGATCGGGTTGCCGAAGGGGGAGCGGTCCACGTTGTCAAGCACCGCGACGACCCGGCGCTCCACCTCTTCACTCATCACGTGCTCCCACCGGCACGCCTCATCATGGACCTGAGCGAGGTCCATCTTCAGTACGTCGGTAAGTAAACGCTCCGCGAGACGGTGCTTGCGCATCACGGCGGTCGCGCGCCGCCGCCCCTCCTCAGTCAACGACAGGGAGCGGTCGTGTTCAACCACCATCAGACCGTCGCGCTCCATGCGCGCCACCGTCTGCGAGACGGTCGGCCCAGACTGCTCGAGGCGCTCCGCGATTCGCGCGCGCAGCGGCGTAATGCCTTCCTCTTCCAGTTCGTAGACGGTGCGCAGATACATCTCTGTGGTGTCAACGAGATCACGCACTGTGATGCTCCCTTCCAATCGCGGTACTGGTTAGAGGTCCGAAAACCATGTGGCAATACTTTAGCCCAGCACCTGTGGCTGTACCGGTAAACCTGAAACAGGGTGCTGGGCTGAAAGCTGCGGAGCGCAGTGCCGATTAGAGCGCGTAATCGCGCAGGCGGTCGGCGCGCTCGCCAGCGCGCAGCTTCGCCATCACTTCACGCTCGATCTGGCGGACGCGCTCGCGCGACAGTCCGAACTGGCGGCCGATCTGGTCCAAAGTGCGCGGCACACCGTCGGTCAGGCCATAGCGCATGCGAATGACGTCCTGCTCACGCTGCTCGAGGCCGTTGATGATGTCCTCGATATCGTCGTGGCGCAGTGTGGTCACCACCGCGTCCTCGGCGTCGGTGGCCTCGGCGTCCTCGATGAAGTCTCCCAACGGCGCTTCCTCATCCGCGCCGACCGGCATGTCCAAGCTCACCGGGTCCCGGGACTGGCGCAGCAGCATCTCAATCTTGGACTCCTCGATGCCGGATTCTTCCGCAAGCTCTTCGTTCGTGGGCTCGCGGCCCAGGGACTGGTACATCTCGCGGCGGATGCGGGACAGTTTGTTCACCTGCTCCACCAGGTGGACTGGGAGGCGGATCGTGCGGGACTGGTCCGCCATGCCGCGCGTAATTGCCTGGCGGATCCACCATGTGGCGTAGGTGGAGAACTTGAAGCCCTTGGAGTAGTCGAACTTCTCCATCGCGCGGATCAGGCCCAGGTTGCCCTCCTGGATCAGGTCCAAAAGCGGCATGCCGCGGCCGGTGTAGCGCTTGGCCAGGGAGACCACGAGGCGCAGGTTTGCCTCAAGCAGGTGGGCGCGGGCCTTGCGGCCTTCCTTGGCCAGAATCTTCAAGTCACGCTTCTTCGCGCGAGTCAGCTTCACCTCTGGATCGTCCAAAAGGCGCTGCGCGTACAGGCCGACCTCGATTTGTTGAGCGAGTTCAACCTCTTCCTCAGCGTTGAGCAGGGCAGTCTTGCCGATGCCGTTGAGGTAGACGCGGACGAGGTCCGCAGAAGGGTTGTCGTTGGTCTGGTTCCGTCGGCTACCGCGGTCGACGGTCTCCCCGGATTGTTGAGTTCCCTGTGCAGCGTGATCCGGTTGGGTCATGTGGCAACGCCTCCTCGGACTAGGTGGAAGAGCTGGGGGACAGCTGGGCAGTCTAGATGGGAAACGCTTGGCTGTCCTGTAGTGTTCCCGCCCGCGGGAAATATATTCAGGTCATGCTTCCACAATGACGGTAAAGGGCCCATCGTTGACGCTCGCGACCTGCATGTGTGCTCCAAAACGCCCTTCCTCGACGTGGATGTCGCGCGAGCGAAGTGCTTCGGCGATAGCGCCGATCACCGGCTCCGCCGCATCGCCGGGTGCCGCGTCGCTCCAGGACGGACGCCGGCCTTTCGCCGTGCGGCCCATCAACGTGAACTGGCTGACCAGCAATACCGGTGCGCCAGCGTCTTCCACCGACCGCTCGCCGTCGAGGATGCGCAACTCTGCGATCTTGCGCGCCACTGTCTCCCACGCATCGTCCGCGTCCTCGCGGCCCGCACCTACGAGGGCGAGGATCCCGCCGGTGTCGGGGCAGTCGATCGCTCCGACGGTTTCTCCGTCCACGGTCACCGACGCGCTCGTCACGCGCGTGAGTACAGCTTTCATTGATGCTCCGTTCCGTCTAGAGGTGGGTAAGTTGCGCGATCTCTGCGGGCAGAACCAGCCCGTGGCGCACGAGGTCGACTACAGCTTTCGCCGCCTCAGCCTCAAGCTTTTCGACGTCCTCCGGTTGCCCCGTCCCGCGCGAAGCCGCGTACAGGCCAACCACGTCGCGCAGCGGCAAGCCGTTCGGGTGCAGTCCGGAGATCAGCGAGAGGATGCCGGCGTCGATGGTGTGGGAAAACCGTGGCCCGTCGGTCCGAGTGATACGCAGCGTCTCGTCCGCGAACCCCATTCCGAGATCGGTGTCGGCGAGCTTGATGTCCTCCAACGCCACAGTGGGCCGGACCACGTAATTCGCGTCGAGGATGTCGTCGCGGTCCTTGCCGCGCAGCCACGCGGTCCGGGTGAAGTACTCTTCGGCTTCCGGGCCGAGCGGGTCTGTAAACGGCTGGGACAGCTCCTCGCAGGTGACCTCGCTCGGCGCGTCGCCGATGTCTTCCAAAAGTATCCAGCCAAAGCCCACGGCGTGGACGTCGTTGTCGGCGAAGTGGTCGAGCCACTGCACGGTGCGCGCGACGCCTTCGTCCGAGCGCGGATCGATGGACTCGTCTCGCAACCAAGTGGAGACGTACATGCCGGGATCGACCACGTCTCGCTGCAGCACCCAGGCGCTCACGCCGTGGGAAGGCAACCAGGACGCGACCCGGGACTGCCAGGGCTGGTCAAGCACATGCACCCAGGAACCGAGGATAGAGGCGCGGCCGCCTTCGGCAAGGTGCTCCGGTGCTTGGCTGAGCACCAGTTCGGTGGCGCCGTCGAGGTCCAAGCCAGAATCACGGTAGACATGGCCAACTTCCGGCAGGCCCACCACAAAGGGGGGATTAGCCACGATCCGGTCAAACAGCTCGCCCTGGACCGGCTCGAACCATTCGCCTTGGCGCAACTCCACGTTGTCCACCCCGTTCGCCCGCAGTGTCGCCTCGGCGAACTCCAGTGCGCGGGCGTGCACATCGGTGGCCACCACGTGGGTGGCGTTGTCCGCTTGTGCAAGTGCTTGGACTCCGGAGCCAGTCCCCAAATCCAGCACAGAATCCACGGGCGTGCACGGAGTTGCGGACAGCAACGACAGAGATGCCGAGCCGACGCCGAGGACGTGGTCGCGGCCCGGGACGCGGGCGGTCATCGAGGCATCCAAATCCGAAAGCACCAACCTCGGTGTGCCGGCCACGACGTGGGGACGTACCTCGACGGCAATACGGTAGGTGGATGAGTCTGGCACGGGCAGTACCAAGTGGTCGTCGATAAGCGAAAGCGCAAGCTTCGGGGTGAGCATCTCACCCAATGCCTCCGCTGTTGCGGGGCGACGCAGCACGAAGAACCGGATCAGGCGCGACAGGCGCGCGTCGTCGGAACACACCGCCAGAACAACCCCCGGCTCGCGGCGGTAGAGCGCCTCGGTGGCCTCCGGCCCGAGGTGGGCCGCGATGCCGTCGGCGCTGAAACCCGCCGCGTCGAGTTCTTTGGCAAGCGCCTGGGCAACTGCGGGAAAGTTAGGGGAGAGAGGTTCTGGTGCAATCACGCGCGACTCCTGCAGTGCGAGGGGGCTTATTCGTCGTGGTCGATGATAGCGGGGGAGCTGCCGCGATCCGTCTCGGCCGATTCCAGCGCCGTGCGCTGCTGCGCCAACATCTGCTGCTCCTGGCGTGCCACGGCAGGCTTGTACACGTTCTTTTGGCGGGCATCCCGTACCTCGCCCTGTGTGTTCCCTCGCACTACAGCAATCCACGGCAACGGGACAGATACCACGAACAAAATGCCGGCGAGCACCCACCAATTCGCCCACGCCGCAGCCACGGCCGCGACGATGAACGGTAAGCGCAACCCCTGCAGGACTGCGTACTGCTTCTCGCGTGACTGCCTGTTCTGCTCGGGAGTGTAGGAAGCATCCGTGATCAGCGCGCGGGATTTCCTGCCCCGGCGGAAGCGGCGGGAGACGCGCTCAGTGGATGGCTGTTCGTTGGCGCTCATGAACCTTGAGGTTAGCCCTCCGGCTTAACCTCTCGCCCGAATTGGGGCATGATGGATGCCGTGAATACGACGACGAAGACGCTCGAGCGCCCGGACCTCAGGGAAGACACCTCGTCGACCACAGACGACGGCACCCCCAAGTTCTTCCACTACGTGAAGAAGGACCAGATCGTCGATTCCGCCATCTCCGGCAAAATGGTGGTGGCGTTGTGCGGCGAGACCTTCCCGGTGAAAAAGCAGGCCAAGCCGGGGTCCCCGGTGTGCCCCGACTGCGAACGGATTTACAAGGGGCTGCGCCGCAAGTGACCGCCGCGACTTCTGGGCCCCAGCTGCGCAAATGGCAGCAGGAGGCCCTTGATTCGTTTCTCCGCGACAAGCCGCGCGACTTCATGGCCGTGGCAACCCCAGGCGCGGGCAAAACCACCTTCGCGCTGACTCTGGCCTCGCGTTTAAAAGAGGACAAGACTGTCCAACGCATCATTGTCGTCGTGCCCACGGAGCACCTGAAGCACCAGTGGTCCGACGCGGCGAAGCGTTTCGGGCTGTCCTTGGACCCGAACTTCACTAATTCTTCTGCCGTTAACGCCTCTTACGACGGCATTGTGGTCACCTACGCGCAGGTGGGCATGCATCCCTTCAAACACCACGCTGTGGCGTCTGCGCGTCGCACGCTGGTGATCTTGGACGAGATCCACCACGCCGGCGACTCCAAGAGCTGGGGCGACGGCGTCTATGAGGCGTACAACGATGTCGAACACCGACTGGCGCTGACCGGTACGCCGTTTCGTTCTGACGATTCGCAGATCCCGTTTGTGCGTTACGTCGAGGACGGTGAAGGCCACTTGGTTTCAGAGGCGGACTACACCTACGGCTATTCGCATGCGCTTGCCGACGGTGTGGTGCGCCCCGTCGTCTTCCTCGCGTACTCGGGAGAGGCACAGTGGAAGGACTCGGCGGGTGAGGAGTATTCCGCGCGCTTGGGGGAACCGCTGAACGCAGAGCAAACCACCCGCGCCTGGCGCACCGCGTTGGACCCGAAGGGCGACTGGATTGCCGCTGTGCTTTCCGCCGCGCACACCAGGTTGATGAAAATCCGCGCCAACATGCCGGATGCCGGCGGCCTAGTCATCGCCACGAACAAGACCACCGCCCGCGCCTACGCGAAGATTCTGACGAAGCTGTCCAACACTCCGGTCACTGTGGTGCTTTCCGACGAACCGGGCGCGTCCGACCGCATCGACGAGTTCTCCGCCTCGCGCGACGAGTGGATGGTGGCGGTGCGCATGGTCTCTGAGGGCGTGGACGTGCCGCGGCTGTCCGTGGGCGTGTACGCCACCTCCGCGTCCACTCCGTTGTTCTTCGCCCAGGCGATCGGCCGCTTCGTGCGCTCCCGTATGCCGGGCGAGTCTGCTTCCGTGTTCCTGCCGTCGGTGCCGGTGCTGCTGCGACTGGCGGAGGAGATGGAGGTCTCGCGCGATCACGTTCTGGGCAAACCCCACCGGGAGTCAGGCTGGTCCGACGAGCTGCTGGAGCAAGCCAACCGCACCCAAACCGAGCCGGACGATATGCCGTCCTACGAATCCATCGGCGCTTCCGCTGAGCTGGATTCGCTGATTTTCGACGGCTCCACCTACGGCACCCCTACCCAAGCCGGCTCTGCGGAGGAACAGGACTTCCTCGGCCTGCCCGGCCTGCTCGACGCCGATCAGGTGCGCACCCTTTTGGCCAAGCGCCAAAGCGATCAACTGGACGCGCGCGACGCTGAAGAGCGGGCGCGCAGGGCCGAAGAACGGAAGGCGCGCGAACGGGCGGAGGTACTCGGCGAGCCGGCGGCAAAGCCTCCCCCGGCCCCGGAAGCGGCAGCCGGCGAAGCTACAACCGCCGCAGACCAAATCCCCGCACTGCGCAAGGAACTCAACGCCCGCGTGGCCATCGCGGCGGGTAAGAGCGGCCGGCCCCACGGCGCGATCCACACCGAGGTGCGCAAAGCCTGCGGCGGACCGCCAACCGCACTGTGCAACGCCGAACAGTTACGCGAGCGAATCGCCTTCCTGCGAGACTGGTAGCCCCGACTGTAAAGTGGCGTGCACCGCAATGAAACGAAAGGAACTGTGATGAGCACCCCTTACAACGGCCAGAATCCGAACGGCCAGAACCCCTACGGTGAAAACCCCTACGGTGGCGACGAGTACGGCACCAACCCCGCCGGCAGCCACCCGGAGGGTGTTTCCAACTACGGCGATTACGCTGGCCACGAGCAGCTGCAGCCGGATCACACCCGCGGCGAACCGGGCCAGCCCGGATACGGCATGGCGGGCGGAAACTACAATCAGGCGCCGACGTCGTACGGCTACGAGGCAGCCCCAGCGCAACAGAATAACGGTGTAGCCCTCGCCGCGATGGTCGTGGGCATCTTGTCCCTGCTGGGCCTGCTGTTTCTCCTCCCGGGCCTCGTGCTCGGCGTGATCGCGCTGATCCTGGGCATCGTCGGTGTGAAGAAGGCGAACTCCATCGTCGGCCCGGGCTCCCGCAAGGGCATGGCAATCTCCGGCATCGTCATGGGTGCCATTGCCACGATCCTGTCCGCGCTCATGCTCATCTTCGGCATTTCTGTGGCGAAGCAGCTTCTCGATGACGGTGTGTTTGAAGCGTGCGAGCAGTTCCAGGGCGATAATGAGCAGTACGAGTCCTGCATCGAGGACGAAATTGACAAGAGCTTGAACAACTAAGCACTTGCTTGACCACGTTTAAGCGCCCCGACCACGAACGGTCGGGGCGCTTAAACGTTGCGGGGAGAATACCCAGACTGCGGAATTAATCCAGGTAGTCGCGCAGCACCTGTGAACGCGACGGGTGGCGCAGCTTCGACATAGTCTTGGATTCGATCTGGCGAATGCGCTCGCGCGTCACACCGTAGACCTGGCCGATCTCGTCGAGGGTGCGCGGCATCCCGTCTGTGAGGCCGAAACGCAGACGCACAACACCGGCCTCACGCTCGGACAGGGTATGCAGCACGTCTTGCAGCTGGTCCTGTAGCAGCGTGAACGACACCGCGTCCACAGCCACGACAGCCTCGGAGTCCTCGATGAAGTCGCCGAGCTGGCTGTCGCCCTCGTCGCCGATGGTCTGGTCAAGCGAGATCGGCTCGCGGGCGTACTGCTGGATCTCGAGGACCTTCTCCTCGGTGATATCCATTTCCTTCGCCAGCTCGAGCGGCGTGGGCTCGCGGCCGAGGTCCTGCAGCAACTCGCGCTGGATACGGCCGAGTTTGTTGATGACTTCGACCATGTGCACCGGAATACGGATGGTGCGGGCCTGGTCCGCCATGGCGCGGGTGATGGCTTGGCGGATCCACCACGTTGCGTAGGTGGAGAACTTGTAGCCCTTGGAGTAGTCGAACTTCTCCACGGCGCGAATCAGGCCGAGGTTGCCCTCCTGGATCAGGTCCAAGAAAGCCATGCCGCGGCCGGTGTAGCGCTTCGCCAGGGAGACCACCAGGCGCAGGTTTGCTTCCAGCAGGTGGTTCTTCGCCTTGCGGCCGTCGCGCGCAACCGACCGCAGGTCGCGCTTCACGGCGGGGGTGAGCTTGGCGTCTTTGTCGCCTTCGGCGGCTGCGCGCGCCATTTCGTCGAGACGGTACTGCGCGTACAACCCGGCCTCGATACGCTTGGCAAGCGAGACCTCCTGCTCGGCATCGAGCAGAGCGACCTTGCCGATCTGCTTGAGGTACGCGCGCACCGAGTCCGCAGATGCCGTGAGCTGCGCGTCCTTGCGTGCCTGGCGCAGTGCGGCGGACTCTTCGATGTCCCAGACGGAGGAACTGTCTTCGCTTTCCTCGTCCTCGTCCTCGTCCTCGTCATCCTCGGCGTCGCCATCGCGCGCGCCGTCCTCATCATCATCGCCGAGCGTGTCGTCGATGTCTTCGTCGAAGGTGTCGTCCTCGTCGTCGATCTCCGGATCGAAATCCGTATCGTCGCGGTCGACACCCTGCTCGTTCAGCTCGTCAGCGTCGCTACCGCCGGCCTGGAGCTCGTCCTCCAACTCGTCGGCATCTGCGGCAGTATCCTTCGCTGCCTTAGTTGCCTTCTTTGCCGTCGCCTTTTTCGCAGTCGTCTTTCTTGCGGTCTTCTTCGCAGCCTTCTTCGCGGTCTTTCTCGCCGTTTTCTTGGCGGCCTTCTTCACCGTCTTCTTGGCGGTCTTTTTCGCGGTCTTCTTCGCAGCCTTCTTAGCCGCTTTTTTCGCGCTGGATTTGGCAACGCTGCCTGCGCCACCGTCGGACGAAACTGCAGTCACGTCGTCGGCATTTTTGCTTGAAGCTTCGCTGGCTACCACGTACGCCCTTTCGAGTCAATCGGACCTTACCACTGGCAATCCAGGGTACGTATGCGTCCAAAAATTTTCAGAACGCCAATATTAACAGCCGTCCAGGCGGAGTATTCCGTGCCCCGCGCGGGCCGACCGTTGAACGGCAACCACCGTACATTACCGCCCCCCGAGGACCTACGGTGCGACATGGTCCTGGGCAGCCATCGCCGCTCCCACGATCCCGGCCCTGTTGCGCAACGCCGCCGGCGCCACCGGGGTATCTACTGTCAGAAGCGGAACCCATTTGTCCGCGTGCCGGGAAATGCCGCCGCCGACAATAAACGCCGCCGGGTTAAACAGCCGGTCGTATTCGTGGAGGACTTTATCCACGCGCTTGGCCCACTTTTTGTAGCTCAGCTCTTCCCGGTCCTTTGCAGCGGAGGAGGCGAAGTGCTCTGCCTCGGTGCCGTCGACAAGCATGTGCCCGAGTTCGGTGTTGGGGAACAATGTGCCGTCGACCAGGAACGCAGAGCCGATGCCGGTGCCGAAAGTGAGGAAGATGACTGCGCCGCTGCGGGCGGTGTCGCTGCCGAAGGCCACCTCGGCGATGCCCGCCGCATCCGCGTCGTTGAGCACCGAGATTGTTTCGCGGCCCAGCGCCTGGGTGAATAGGTCATGTACGTTGGTGCCCACCCACGACTCATCGATGTTGGCGGCGGTGCGCGCGACCTGCTGGGTCACCACCGATGGGAGAGTGATGCCGACTGGGCCCTCCCACGCGCATTCATCTACGATCTGCCCGACGACCTCGGCGACCGCCTCCGGTGTTGCAGGTTGCGGCGTGGCAATTTTTACCCGCTCGCCCACAAAAACGCCGGTGCGAAGATCCACCACGGCGCCCTTCACGCCGGAACCGCCGATATCCACACCGAAACCCAGAGCCTTTTGCGTCATGCAATGGAAGTGTACAAACGCGATGCGACACCTGCCTTCTGAGCGAAGTTTCTGGTGTCTGAGCAGGGAAGATGACAGGGCTATGTGTTTGACCTAGTATTCCGCTCAAATAACGACATTCAGGCCCCTCCCGGGGCGACCACGCTGAGCTGGAGGACACACCACCATGGCCACCGATTACGATGCGCCGCGCCGCCGCATGGATGACGATATTGAGACCGACTCCTTGGAAGGTCTCAAGGCTGCTGAAGTAGCTGGCAGCAGCATGGACGACGACGGCGAGATCGTTGAGCCCGTGGAGCCTCCGACCCAGGACCTCTCCGGCGAGGAGCTCAACGTAGAGGTCAAGCCGCGCCAGGACGACGAGTTCACCTGCGCGTCCTGCTTCCTTGTGCAGAAGAACAAGCGCCTCGCCTACACCGAGGACGACGGTTCGAAGATCTGCCTCGACTGCGAGTAAGCAGTTGCCTATCGACGGCTAAAGGGCGGCCCCACCTAGTCAGGTGGCGCCGCCCTTGAGTCTTTTGTCCCGCTGCCCGGTTATCCGGCGGTAGTGCCGGGGGCGAACGCCGCCAGGACATCTTCGGGGTGTTTCGCGGAGATCAACCAGTACGGGGTGGGATCCTCCGGGTCCTCCAAGACGATGAGGACGTGTTCGCTCACCCACGGGCGAGAGACCAAGTACGCCGCCGGGTCCAGTTGGCGCCCGAGCGCGTTCTGGCGGGCGGAACCCGGGACCACCATGGAGCGCGAGACCACGGTGTTGGGCAGGTTCGCGTCGTCGACGAGCAACCAGCGCGTGCCGTCCGGGTCCTGTTCCACGGAGACCGTGGTGCGCGATAGCCAGAACAAAAACCACGCGAACAGCGCCGAGAACAGCACCAGCGGGACCGCGAACCACCAGACGTTGCGGTTGAGGCCAAACTGTCCGGCGAGCAGCAACGCGAGCCCGGCGAGGGCAGCCCACCAATACCAAGGCACCCACTGACGCTCCGTGTACAGCACCTTCGCCTGAGGTGCCGTCGCTGCCTTCTCGGGGCCGGGGTTTGAAGGGGTCGAAGCGGTCTCACTCACGCACTCCACAATAGGCGTGCCCAGTGCAGGGGCATACTTGCAGGGCAGTCGCGGGGGAGACCGGTGCCGCGCATTGGCGGAGTGGCGCTGACGCACTGACCCTGACGTAGTGTGGGGCGGGTGGAGAAGCAAAACAGCGAGCACAGCACACACAACCCCAACGGCGCGCACACGGGCGATCCGCTCCCGCCGATCCCAGTCAAGCGCCTTGACCCGGAGCTGCCAATGCCGATGCGGGCGCACCCAGAAGACGCCGGCGCGGACCTGTATTCCGCGGAAGATTTGGTGCTGCAGCCGGGGGAGCGGGCACTCGTGGCTACAGGCATGGCGATCGCGCTGCCCGTGGGGACGGTCGGTTTGATCCACCCGCGATCTGGCATGGCTGCCAAGCACGGACTGAGCATTGTCAACACGCCCGGCACCATTGACGCGGGTTACCGTGGGGAGTTGAAGGTCTGCCTGCTCAACACCGACCGCTCCGAGCCGATCGAAATCACCCGTGGCATGCGGATTGCGCAGCTGGTGATTCAGCGTGTGGAGTTGGTGGATTTCACCGAAGTTGACGCTCTGGACGAGACGCAGCGCGGCGACGGCGGGTACGGCTCGACCGGAACCCACTAGCGCCGCTAGCACGGACTACAGTCAATAACCGCAAACGCAAGAATTACACTCATCTGCGACCACCAATTTTAGGGAGTGACCACCGATGGCATTTTGGCCGTTTGGCAAGAAAAAGAAGAAGCAGCAGGAAAAGTCCGTAGAGTCCTCGCCGCTGGAGCCGAAGCAGGAACAGCCCGGCGCTCAGGCCCCTGCGGCTGATGCCGAGGTGGCGCCGCAGACTGAGGCCGCTGAGGAGGCGTCGCCCGTTGAGAAGCAGGAAACTGCTCCGGCTGCCGCACCTGTCGCCTCCGCCGCAGCGGGTGTGGAGGCACTGACGGACTACGACCCGGTCGGCGGCTCCACTGGCCCGTTCGACGGCGACAACGTCGACATTGAGGACTTCGACTTCTCGGACTTTTCCGACGTCACCCTGAACCTCGGATCCATCCGTGTGCCGCTGCCGAAGGAATCCCAGGTGCAGGTGGAGATGGGTGAGCAAGGCCCGAAGATGGTCCACGTGGTCACCCGCTACGGCCGTATCACCCCGGTCGCATTCGCCGCACCGCGCACCGGCGGCCTCTGGGAGGAATCCTCGGAGGAGATCATTGCGGGCATGCGCGCCGAAGGCATGCCGGTGGAAATCCAGCAGGGCCCGTGGGGCCAAGAGATCGTTGGCACCGGCACCAACGGCGTGATCCGCATTATCGGTGTGGAGGGTCCGCGCTGGCTCTACCGCGTCACTTTGGCGGCGCCGACCGGCTCCGAAGACCAGCTCGCGGAGATCGGCCGCGAGACCGTCGCGCGCTCTTTTGTCTACCGTGGCGAGGACCCGATCCTGGCCGGCAACTCCCTGCAGGTGGTCCTGCCAGCGCAGCTTGCTCAGCAGGTGCAGGCCGCAGCCGAGACCAAGGCGCGTCAGGGCCAGGCTTCCGCGCAGGCACCGGCGGAGGGCAACCCGAACGCCCTGGGTGACGCACTGAAGCAAATCATCGCCCAGAACGTGGAGAACCAGAAGCAGCTGCAGGAACTGCGCGAGCGTCGCGCCGCCGGCGGCAGCTCCAAGGCAGGCGGCGGCAGCCCGTCTGCTGCCGAGTAAATGGCGGATCTGGCTGATAGCACCGGTGCGCCCGCTGTAGCGGCGGGGGCGCCGGTGCGTTTGCACGTCCGTGCCATGGCGCACGGCGGCGAAGGCATCGCCGACGCGCCCGACGGGCGTGTGGTGTTCGTCCGTGGCGCAATCCCCGGCGACACGGTGGAGGCGACGCTGACAAAGGTGAAGAAGCGGTGGGCCCGCGCGGAGGCTACCGCCGTGCTTGATCCGTCGCCGCACCGCGTCGACCCCACTTGCCCCGCGGCTGCCGCAGGTGCGGGGTGCTGCGACTTTTCCCATATCGCCGCCCACGCGCAGCTGGAGTTCAAACGCGAGGTGCTCCTGGGGCAACTGGGGGCGCTGTCCTCCCGCTCGGGGGTGTTGGACGGGTACGAACTCCATGAGGTGGAGGCGATTCAGCTTGAGCCAGTGACCGGGTGGCGGACCCGCGTCAGGCTGGGCGTAGACCGTAAGGGCAATGCCGGCATGCGGAGGGCGCGATCCGCTGAAGTTGTCGCTGGGGTGCAGTGCACGCAGCCGAAGGCGGGCTTGCTCGACGGCATTGTGGGCGAGGGAGCTGCAACGTTCACCCCGGGAGCCGAGCTCGTAGTTGCGGTTGACGCGAAGGGAACCCGGCATGTGGTGGAGACCCGGGCTGCGCAACGTGGGCGCCGCGTGGAGCGCGTCGAGCGCCTTCTTGAAGGGCCGGGTGAGCTGGTAGAACACGTGCGCGGGTTGGACTTCGTTTTTCCGCCGACTGCGTTCTGGCAAGCGCACCAGCGCGCCCCGGAGGCGTATTCCGATGTGATCTACCAGTGGGGTGCAGGCGCGTACGCCAACCGCGTGGGTTGGGACCTCTACGGCGGCGTCGGCGCGTTTGTGCCGGCGATGAGCGCGGCGCTCGGCGGCGGCCGGATTGAGACAGTGGACTACTCCAGCGCCGCCACCTCCCGCCACCAGCAGGTCGCCGACGCGTGCGATGTGCGCGTGCACCACGGCGATACGGCGGCAGTCGTGGGGGAGCTGGAGCGTCCCGGCTTAGTTGTGCTGGACCCGCCGCGGGCAGGTGCGGGCGCGGACGTGGTCCGCGCGATTGTTCAAGCGGCACCAGAGCGCATCATCCACGTCGGATGCGACCCGGCGACGTTCGCTCGCGATTTAGCGGGCTTTGGCGAACACGGCTACGCGGTGAAGCAAATGAAGCTTATCGACGCGTTCCCGAACACCCACCACTTCGAAGTGATGGCGATGCTTGAGCCGGTGCCGCGGGACGAATCTTCGTGAGAAAACCAGCGTGTAAACTAGCGTGAACGAAACGGCAGCTGCGCCCACTCCCGGGCGCGCCCGATATGGCGAAGGAGTACGACAGGACTGTGGCACTGCTCGAGCACATTGCGACGCCAGCGGATGTCCGCAAGCTTTCTCCTGCGCAGCTTGAAGCTCTGGCGGATGAGATCCGCGAGATGCTGATCCAGAAGGTCTCCGCCACCGGCGGGCACCTCGGCCCCAACCTGGGTGTGGTGGAGATGACCATCGCACTGCACTACATCTTCGATTCACCGAACGACCCGATTATTTGGGACACCTCCCACCAGTCGTACGTGCACAAGATCCTCACCGGCCGCGGAGGGCAGTTTGACACGCTGCGTAAAAAGGGCGGGCTATCCGGATACACGGCGCGCGCGGAGTCGGAGCACGATTGGACCGAGTCCTCGCACGCGAGCGCGTCGTTGTCGTATGCGGACGGTCTTGCCAAGGCAAAGGCGCTGAAGGGCAGCGATGACGCCAACGTTGTCGCCGTCGTAGGAGACGGTGCGTTGACCGGTGGCATGTGCTGGGAGGCGCTAAACAACATTGCGGCGGCCAACCGCAACGTTGTCATCGTGGTCAACGACAACGGACGGTCCTACTCGCCGACCATCGGCGGGTTCGCCAACAACCTGACAAAGCTTCGCGACCAGCTTGCGGCGCTTCGAATGCAGCCGGCGTACGACGAAGTGATGGAGTCCGGCAAGAAGACGCTGAAGTCCATGGGCTGGGTGGGCGAGCGCACGTTCGACGCACTGCACGCGCTCAAAGAAGGCGTGAAGTACCAGGTGCTGCCCACCGAGATGTTCCCGGAGCTGGGGATGAAGTACGTCGGCCCGGTTGAAGGCCACGACATTAAAAGCTTGCTCAACGCTTTCAAATACGCCAAGCGCTATGAGGGGCCGCTGATCGTGCACGTGGTCACTGAAAAGGGCCACGGGTTCGCCCCGGCCGTGAACAATGTGGCGGATCAGATGCACTCCACGGGTGTCATCGACCCGGTGACAGGGCAGTCGCTCGCCGCGTCTGAGCCGGGCTGGACGTCTGTGTTCACTGAGGAGCTGCTGCGCGCCGGCCACGAGCGCGACGATATCGTGGCCATCACCGCGGCGATGGCGGGGCCGACCGGCTTGCAACCTTTTGCGGAGCAGTTCCCGGACCGTTTCTTCGATGTCGGTATTGCGGAGCAGCACGCTGTCGCTTCCGCCTCCGGGATGGCGCTCGGCGGCCTGCACCCGGTCGTTGCGGTGTACTCGACGTTTTTGAACCGGGCGTTCGACCAACTGCTCATGGATGTGGGGCTGATTGATCAGCCTGTGACGTTGGTGCTCGACCGCGCCGGCGTGACCGGTTCGGACGGTGCCAGCCATAACGGCGTGTGGGATATGGCGATCGCCTCCATCGTGCCGGGCATCCGCATTGCAGCGCCGCGGGATGCGGCGCGTCTGCGTGAGGAGTTCGCCGAGGCTATTGCTGTCGACGACGGGCCGACGGTTGTTCGCTTCCCCAAGGGCGCGGTTGGCGCTGATATTGATGTCGTTGAGCGTCTTGCCGGCGGTACCGACGTGCTGGCACGCCCGGAGGGCGAGGGCACCGAGGACGACATCGACGTGCTGATCGTCGCCGTCGGCGCCTTTGCGAGGTACGGCCTCGAGGTAGCAAAGGCGGTGCGTGACGACGGCATCCGGGCAACCGTGGTAGACCCGCGCTGGGTTATCCCCGTCTCCTCTGACGTGCTGGAGTTGGCCGCGGAAGCCGACCTGGTGGTGGTGTATGAAGACGGCGTGGTCCGCGGTGGCGTGGGATCCGCTGTTGCCGAGGCGCTTGCTGCTGCGGAGGTGGATACCCCGGTGCGGCAGCTCGCTTTCCCGGATATTTTCCCGCTGCACGCATCTCGCGGCGAGATCCTGCAGGAGTACGGCCTTGATCCAGTCTCTGCTGCGGATCAGGTTCGTCAGTGGGCAGACAGCCTGGCGGATCCGGAAGCTGAAGCGAAGCGCTAGACCAAATCGAGCATCTCCGCGTGCGCTGCGGCCAGGATCGGTGCAGTGATTTGGATCTGCCACGGTCGCGCGCCCGCTTTCTCCAGGGCGGTCGCTGCCTGGTGGGTATCCCACGCCGGCGCCTTGTCGGGCGCGTTCCACACCGTCTCGCGCAAAATCGCGGGCGTGAGCAAAATGTCGGGACGAATATCTAAGTCTTCTGCGCTGGCGGCGATGTCTTCGCGGCACAGCTGCAGCATCTGCCACGATTCGGGGTAGTGGCGCTCCCAGCCGGATTTCGACGGTGTGCCGTTTTCACGCGGATCTCGGCGTCGCGGCCACGTGGCTGGGTCCGCCGAAAGTGCGCGTTCGACCACGCCGAGCCAGCGCCGCACGTCCCGCGAGGGCATGCCTTTACCCCCGATCGCACGAGTCAGTCCGTGAGGAGAGTCCGGCTCGGCGAGCGCGATAGCCAATAAGGCCCGGTTGGGAAGTAGCCGCCCCGGAGCGATGTCGCGCTGCTCGCTGATCTCTTCACGCGCGTGCCAGAGTTCGCGGGCGACTTGGAGCCCGGATTGGTCACGTACCGACGCGAGCCCTTTCATATCCCGCCAAGTCTTCTCCGGGTAGGGAGTCTTTGAATATACGGCGATCAGGTGCGCGAACTCCTCGAATGCCCAATGCAGTTTGCCCTGAGCGTCGAGGACTTCCGTGAGCGCTTCTGCCAGCTCGTGGAGATATTCCACGTCGAGTGCGGCGTAGTCTTGCCACGACTTTGGCAGCGGCGTGCGCGACCAATCCTCGTGGCCGTGGCCTTTCTCCAGCTCCACACCGACGAAACGTTCGACCATGGCGGCGAGGTTGGGGCGGTCGTGGCCGACGATCCGTGATGCCAGCTCGGTGTCGAAAAGGATGCCGGGGTGCAAGCCGAGCAGTGCAAGGCTGCGCAGGTCTTCTCCCGCGGCGTGGATGATCCATTCTTGTCCACCTAGCACGGGGGCGAAGATCTCGCGCACCTCGTCGCGGTGGCCTTCGGGCGCTATCAGAAACGTTCCTGCGCCACGTCGCGCTACTTGCACAAGAAATGCGCGGTTGCCGTAGCGGAAGGAAGAAGCGCGTTCAGTGTCCACGGCGAACGGTCCGCGACCGTGCGCGAGCGCGCCCGCAGCCTCACGAAAGGCGGCGGGCGTATCTACAAGGCGGTAGTCCAGCCGGGCACTCATCAAAAAACGATATTAGCGCGCGCCGAGCTGTGCCACACCCTCCGGAGGCAAACCAGCCACGTGTGCGAGAACCTTGGAAAACGCTTCGACGTGGTGTTGAAGGTCGGTGCCCTCCGCGGTCCAGGACGCGCGCATCTCCAGCTGGTAGGCGCGTGGCGGCCCGCCGATCTCGCCGAAGCGCACAGAGGCAGTCGAGGTGACGGTGCCGCCGAGGTTGGTGTGGCGCGCGCCGGTCTCAGCCAGCGATTCGTTGAGCCACTGCCAGGCTACGTCCGGAAGCAGCGGGTCCGAGGCTACGGCGTCGTCCATGTCGGCCTGGATGTAGGCGACCAGGCGCATGGTGCCTTCCCACGCTTCTTCTGCGGCGGGCGAATGCAACAAGATCAGGCGGCCGAAGGCATCGCCTTCAGAGTCGACCGGGACGTTTTCTTCGTCCGCGTGCGCGACCTCCAAGCCGACGGCGTGGCTAAACGGTGCGGGGCGCTGCGGCGGGCGGATGGTGCCCAGGGTGATTTCGGGGCGCAGGCGCGCCGCGTGCATGGATTCAACGGCCGCACTGAATTCCGCGGGCCAGGAATCGCTGTTGCCGTGGTCGTCCCTGTTGCCGCCCGCGCCTCCGGCGGACATGGGCGAGGTGGTGTCCGGTTTCATCACAGGCTCAAACGTATCCAGCAACCGGCGTCGTTGGGGGAGGCGCGCCGTGAGTGCCACAACCTAGGGCGTAGAATGTCCTACGACTTTCGTTTGATCTGCCGTCCGGCAGGGAAGGGGCAAAATCTATGGCCAAGCTCGACTTTGACAAACTCAACGCCACGCAGCGCTTTCTGCAGTTCGCTGTGTTTCGCGCGCTCCCCGGGGTGCTTGGCGCCGAGCGCAGCCAGCTTATCGACGAAGCTCGCGCCTTCTTCTCCAACCTCGAGCAGGAAGGCGTAGTCACGGTCCGCGGCATCTACGACAACACCGGTATCCGCGCCGACGCTGACTTCATGATCTGGTGGCACGCCGAAGAGTTCGAGCATCTGCAAAAGGCCCTCGCGGATTTCCGCCGCGAGACGGAGTTCGGGCAGAAGGTGGAACTGAGCTGGATCGGCAACGGGCTGCACCGCCCCGCCGAGTTCAACAAGTCGCACCTGCCCAGCTTCATCATGGGCGAGGAGCCGGGGGACTGGATTACGGTCTACCCGTTCGTGCGCTCCTACGACTGGTACGTGATGGACCCGCAGGAGCGCCGCCGCATCCTTGCGGAGCACGGCATGGCGGCCCGCGATTTTGCGGATGTGCGAGCCAACACCGTCGAGGCATTCACGCTCGGCGACTACGAGTGGATGCTCGCCTTTGAGGCACCGACGCTGGAGCGTATCGAGGCGTTGATGAAGACCATGCGCTACACCGAGGCGCGCCTGCACGTGCGCGAGGAGATCCCGTTCCAGACGGGCCGCCGGGTCGGCGACATCGGCGAAATCATCTCGGTGCTGCCCTAGGAGGCTGGGCACCGGAGGTGGCGTCGGAAAGCAATTGCTTACCGGCGCCTTTTCTACGCTTCGTCGAGCGTCAACGAAATGGAATTAATGCAGTAGCGCAGATCGGTGGGGGTGTTGAAACCCTCGCCGGCGAAGACATGGCCCAGGTGCGAGTGGCAGTTTGCGCACAGTACCTCGGTGCGCACCATGCCGAGGGAGGTGTCCTCGCGCTCAATGATGGCGTCACCCGCCAGCGGGGAGAAGAACGAGGGCCAGCCGCAGTGGGCGTCGAACTTCTCGGTGGAGCGGAACAGCTCGGCGCCGCACGCGCGGCAGCGGTACACACCCTCGGTGGTGGTGTTGGTGTACTCGCCGACGCCTGGGGGTTCCGTGCCTGCTCCCCGCAGGACGTGGAACTCCTCCGGGCTGAGTTTCTCGCGCCACTGCGCGTCGGTGAAGTCCTTGAAATCCGTCATCGCCCAATCCTTTCTGTCGGAGCGAGCAAGGTGTGCCTAAACAATACCCACGCTGCGCACGCGACAATAAACACGGCCCACCCGGCGGTTGGCAAAAACGTGTTGAGCCAGCTGCCGGTCAGCGGGTGCAACGAGCTGGACCAGTTCAAGGGGGACAGGCACAGTGCGGCGCCGAGCCAGGCGGGCCAGCTGCGCAGGGGACTATCCGGGTGGAACACCGTAAACAAGGCGGGAAACAGCATCATGGAGTAATACGCCTGGCCCAGGGAGGACAAAAGGCACACCCCGGCGAGTAGTACTCCGGAGCCCACGGCGAGATACAGCAGCTCCTGGCTGTGGCGCACGCGTAAAAGCCCGAGCACCGCCCCCGCGACGGCGGCAGCCAGAAGCACGAACAGCGCGCCATGCGCCCAGCTAGGCATGCCGAAATACACGGCGAACCCGGACAGGGAAGAGTTGGCGTAATCGCGCGTGACCTTCAAATACGGCACCACCACGTCGAGGTAGTCGCGGGCACCGGGAGTCAGCGGCCACGCGATGAGGTTCATCACCACCGGAATGCCGATAGCGCCGAGCGCAGGGCGCCAACGCAGCTGTAACAGCGGCAGCACCAGCAGCGGGGCGAACATCGGCTTGACCAAGATGGCGAACCCCAGCACGATGCCCGCAGCAATATCGCGGCGGGAAAGCAGCAGCGCGATAAATGCCACTAGCGCCAGCAGGAGTATGCCGTTGATGTTGGAAAACACCAGCGTGTTGGTCACTGCCTCGGTGCAAAACGCTAATGCGATGGCCACCGGAAACGTCGGCCCGGAAAGCTTGCGGCCCGCAAGCTTGGTCAGCCAGGCCAACGCGGCGATGATGCACGCGGCGTTGACGGCGATGAACACCGGGCGCGCCACGTCGATGTCGGCAATGAGTCCCATCGGCGACAGCAGCAGGGTCGCGCCCGGGTTGTACAGGTAGTGCGGGTTAACATGGCTGTACACCTCGTTGTACACGGGGACGCGTTCGACGAAACGGCGCGCCGCGGACCACACCGTGGTGAAATCGTCCGTCACTGAACCTGCGCGCGCGAGGATGAACAGCCGGTGCACGACCAGAAGCACCGCGACAGGCCAAGCGGCAGCGGCAATTGCCGGTGCGAGGCCCGCGCGCTCGTCGGCAGGCTGGGCCTGCACTGCGGTCGAACCCGTTGCTGGCTCACTTCGTGGCGGTGGTGTAGCAATCACGCGCCTAACCGTACCTGCCGGGGTGTGGCTAGCCTTCGCGCACGCTCCGGTAGCGCAGGAAGAGCATTGAGTCGCACGTGACGTGCGCGGCCTCAAGCACGAAGGCGCGGTCTGAGGGGGTGTCCGCTTCAGCGAACAGGCGTAGTTCGGACGGCTGCACCGCACGCGGGCTGACGGTGTAGTGGAACACATCCACCTCGCCGGCGCCAATGAGCTGGGCATTCAAGCTGGGCCCGCCTTCGCACACGATGCGGGCCAACCCACGCGCGTGGAGCGCAGCCACGACCGCCGACACGTCTTGGCCTTCCACCGGCACGATCACGCCGCCCGCCTGCTCGATCTTCCGCGCGCGTGCAAAGACGTCCTTGTCTCTCAAGACGTCCTCGGGTACCGCGAACAACGGCGGCGTCCGCGTGTCCGTGAACAGCTGCGTTGCAGTGTCGAAATTCAGGCTCTTTGTCATGACGACAATCGGCGGCACTTCAGCTTGCCCGCGTGCGTGCCGCGTCTCGCGCTGCTGTTGGGTAGTGCGCACCCCGAAGTAGTTCTCCTTGCGTGCGGTCTCGGCGCCGACGAGCACCGCATCCGACCAGATGCGCAGAGCGTTGAGCAGCGCGAAATCGGTGTCGTTGCCTAAACCGGAAGAGGTGCCGTCACTCGCGGCAGCTCCTGTCAGCGCCGCAATGCCCATGAGGCGAGTCTCCCGCTGTCCGGGAGGCTTCACCGGTCCGATGAGAAGGTCCGGATTAAGGGTGTGAGGCCGCTCGTTCATTACACTTGCTTCCAGTCTGTTGAAGGGGATGTTGTGCAACCTACCGGAAACCGTTTTGACCTCGATGCGGCAGCCGCCGCTGCCAGGAAGGGCTGGATTGCGGACTCGGAAACTACCGAGTTTTACACCCTCCTGTTCGACCGCTCGGACAAGCACGTGTGGAAAGACAACCTCGCTGAAGCCGCGCGGGCGGCGTTTGCGCCGACCGCGGAAACGGCAACTGAGATGGTCTGGTTCGAGCCCTTCCTGAACATGGTCACCGACGTCTGTTGGCAGGCCCGGGAGCGAGGGCTCGGCGCGCATGAGCCGAAGCGCGTACGCCGCCACGGCAGCGTGGAGCAACCGCGCCTGCTGTATCTCGCAACCGCGTTGATTGAGCTGCAGCTGTACCGGTTCGACTTCAACTACGACGGCATTTTTGCAGTGCTCAGCCGCGCCGACGACGCCCCACTGCAAGTCGGCCCCTACGACCTCAACGGCATCTACCTCACGTTCGCGCAACTTAGTGCCGGCAAGCGGATCGTGCCGTCAGAGCTGTTTTCCTCCATCGGCCTAGACCCAGAAAGTCCGACGAACCTCTCGCGGCACCTGGACCGTGTACCCGTGAAGCTGCGCCACCTCTTGCTGCACGGCTTGTGGCTGTTTCCGTTCCGCTTCTACGGGGTAGAGATGCTGATTCTGGCGGAGTCTCTGGTCAAGTCGGACCCCAAGGACGGCAACGCGTACTACCGGATGGGGGAGGCATACCGCAGAATCGCCGCGGCAACGCAGTGGGATTTCGAAATTGGGCCGTCCGCCACCCACGCGTTCGAAGTGGAGCAGACACTCAGCGCTGACCCGACGCTGTTGGAAGACCAGAACTTCTGCTACCGGCGCGCCGTGGAATCTCTGGACATGGCAATCCGTGTGCTGGACCCGCAGCAGCTTGCCCGCCACGAGGAGTACAAGAACTACCGGCTGCTGGTCTCCACCGAGTGGCAGGTGCAAACAGCCATCCGCAGTGCCGTCGAGAGGCAGGTAGCTTCCGTGGACGAGAAGGTGCAGGCGTTGTCCCGCCAGCTCGAGTCAGAGTCGAATCAGCTCGTGTGGAAATCCGTGGAGGTGCTGTCGCTGTTTGCTGCCCTGATGGGGTTGTTGATCACCAACATCAGCGTGCTGGGCATCGATGGCATCTCCACCCTCGAGCGCGTCGGGCTCATCGGCTTGATGGCGCTCATCATGGTCGGCTTCTTCCTCTTGGTGCGCAACACCGTATTCCGGATGCGCGAAGGCCGGGAGGGACCCAAGGAGGTCCGCACGAAACCCCAGAAGTTCTCGCTGCGACGCCCACGAAAGACAGCCGTGCTCCAAGAGCGGATCAGCGAGCTTGAGCGCGACATCGAGCGGATGAGAAACACCAACTATCAGCTGGGCCCATTTTTGGACAGCGCCTCCGGCGAGCAACGACGCACCGGTGCGCAGCTTCACGACGGCTACCGCGAAAGGACACCGTAGCTATGCACGACATCACTGGGGCAGCGCTCGAATACGTTGCAGACGAACGGGAACTGACGAAAGGTCCCTACGACATTGCCGACGCCGGCGAAGCGGCCGCCACGATCGACCACTACCTTCGCGTACGCGTCACCGCCGCCGTCGCCCGCAGCGCCGGGCGAACCGTGCTCCAACTCTCCGGCGGCATCGATTCCATCTTGCTGGCCACCTACGTTGCTGAGGTCGCGCCGGGCGCGTTGGCCGTGACCTACAGTCAGCATGTGGAGGACCCGGAGGTGGGCAGGGCGGCAGCCGTCGCAAAGCAATGCGGCCTCGAGCACGTGATTTTTCGCCCCACCGACGAAGACTTCGAGCGGCTTCTCGCGCGGGTCGTGCGGGCCCTCGAGTTCCCGGAACCGTGGGAGATCTCGGCGGGCTGTGTGCTGGAAGCTATCGACGGTGCTTCGCACGAGCACGGCGCCGAAGGCGTACTTCTCTCCGGAGCCGGGGCCGACGCGCTGTTTATGGGTGGCCACACGGTGTTTCCCGCGGCGGGGGAGAGCCTCGTTGACGCGTGGGATGCGACGCTGCGAGCAAACGTGTCTAAAAACTTCAAGCGCGAGCGTTTTGTGCCAGACTTCTACGAGCGGCTCCTGGACGATCCTGAGCGCCACGTGCAGATCTGGCAGACCCACGCTGCGGTTGAGTTGGCCCAGCGCATCCACCCGTCGCTGGTGCAGCCCGACGACAGCAGCCACGACAAGTACATCTTCCGCAAGCTCGCGGTGGACCGGGGCGTCCCAGCTGAGGTGGCGTTCGCACCGAAGAACCCGATGCAGGTCTCATCCGGGCTCGTCGGCGCCATTGTGGACGCGGCCCGCCGCCAGCTTGAGCGTGACTTTGGAGAGCGCACGTACTCCTCGCCGCTGCAAGAGCAGCTGGAGTTCACCGTTGCCCGGCTGTACCTCCAACGCCTGGCCGGGGAGGAGCGCAAATAGCAAAAAGGGGCCCACCAGGAAGGTGGCCCCCTTTTTTTCAAGTGGAGCGGATGACGAGACTCGAACTCGCGACCCTCACCTTGGCAAGGTGATGCGCTACCAACTGCGCTACATCCGCATTGCTATTCAGTTACCGAGGGGATAAACCCTCTGTGCGCGATACTGGGATCGAACCAGTGACCCCTACCGTGTCGAGGTAGTGCTCTACCGCTGAGCTAATCGCGCAAGGCTATTGCAGCTTGGAGGTGGATACGGGAATCGAACCCGTGTACACGGTTTTGCAGACCGTTGCCTAACCACTCGACCAATCCACCGTGGAGTTACCTCCAAAGTATTCGGCTTCAACCCCGAAGTACTTGGAGCGGATGACGAGACTCGAACTCGCGACCCTCACCTTGGCAAGGTGATGCGCTACCAACTGCGCTACATCCGCATTGCTATTCAGTTACCGAGGGGATAAACCCTCTGTGCGCGATACTGGGATCGAACCAGTGACCCCTACCGTGTCGAGGTAGTGCTCTACCGCTGAGCTAATCGCGCCCAAGTTCCTCTGGGGAACTGGAGCGGATGACGAGACTCGAACTCGCGACCCTCACCTTGGCAAGGTGATGCGCTACCAACTGCGCTACATCCGCATGCGTTCCACGCTGTCCGCGTTGAATGCGAGAACAAACCTTATCCGCATACTGCCCGCCGTTACAAATCGCCATGTCACGGCCACTTTCAGGGGGTCATGTGTGAATTACGCGGGTGCAATTTGATCCCGTGGTGCATTTGCTTCTCGACGGCCCACGTTTCGGCACCCACCGTTATCCGTGATGACCAGCCGATTCGGAACTTTCGGCTTTGGTGTGTAATCTCTCTTCTCGTTCGGTCCTATGGCTCAGTGGAAGAGCGTTCCGTTCACACCGGAAAGGTCGCTGGTTCGATCCCAGCTAGGACCACAAAACACGCCCCAGGTTGGAAACAGCCTGGGGCGTTTTGCGTTTGCCCGCTAAACGCCGATATCGGCATTTGTGGGTTCGGCCCTTGGGAAAGCCCAGGTCCCGTCTCGGGCCCGGGGGTAAACGCCGATATCGGCGTTTAGGCTGCATTGCCCGGTTCATAGTTTTGGGGCGGGTGTGACGGGAACTAACGTTGGTTTGGATACGACTAGTGCTCTTAGCGCCAATCTGCGCGTTGGTTTTAATTGAGGAGGCACCATGCTCAGCCCGGCAACATTCACACGAGGTTGCGCGGTCGCAGCCGCAGCGGCCACTGCGGCGTTGGTTGCGGCGGCGCCAGCAATCGCTCACGATTCCGTGATTGGCTCGGACCCGGAGGACAAGGGCGTGGTCAGTGAGTTACCTGAAGCGGTCACCCTGGAGTTTTCCGGGGAGATCCAGGACGGCTTCAACACCGTGGCGCTTTCCCGCGATGCCAACGGGCAGTCCGAGGTGGTCTACTCCGGCGAGCCCGAGATCGACGGCCGGTTTGTCACCCTCGACCTACCGGCAGACCTGGATGCGCAGCCGGGCGACTACAAGGTCGGTTTCCAGATCGTGTCCTCCGACGGTCACTCAACGAAGGGGATGACCTCGTTCAGCTTCAACCCGTCCGGCGCGGCGACCGCGGACGCGAGCAAAGACCCGGTCGTCGACGCTGCCGACGGCATGAGCACCACCATGAAGGTGCTGCTCGCCCTCGCCGGCGTGCTTGTCGTCGCAGGTGCAGGCGTTGGTGCCCTAGCGAAGAGCCGCCGGATCTCTGAAACCAACACTGATAGGGACAAGTAGGACAACACCAATGAACAAGCGAATTGTTACCGGCCTTGCAGCTGCAGCTTTGATACTGGCCGGTTGCTCCGACGAACCGAACGACGCAGCACAGCAGCAGTCGGCCTACAACGAGACCACCTCGGAGGTGGGTGCCGCAGCCGACGACCTGGGCAACGGCGCGGTGACGCTGGAGCAGGGCGCCGTCCGCGCGAAGGCGGCGAAGGATGCGGCCGACGGCAGCGATATGACTGCTATCTTCGGCACGCTGCACAACAACTCCGACAAGGACATCACCGTGGTTGGCTTCACTACCTCGCTCGGCGAGGCGAGCTACCAGATCCACGAAGTCGTGGACGGGGTGATGCGCCAAAAGGACGGCGGCTTCGACATCCCCGCGGGCGGCACCCACGAGCTCGCCCCGGGCGGCGACCACTTCATGGTGATGGACTACGAGCCGGCCATCGAGGCAGGCGACACCATCGATGTGACCCTGCTGCTGGAAGGCGGCGCGACCGCGACCGTGTCCGATGTTGCCGTGCGCACCATGCTGCCTGGCGACGAAAGCTACGGCGACCTCGGCGAGCACGCCGACCACGCTGAGCACGCCGACCACGCTGACCACGCTGAACACAAGCACTAGAGGAGGATGCGTCATGCCGGGTGTGAGCCGGCGGGGGTTTTTGGCGGGGACGGCTGGTGTGGCCGGGGTGGCGTCGTCAGGCATGCTGCTGGCGGCGTGCGATAACGAGCCGAGCAACTCCGCGCCGAACACCAAACCTTTGACGGAGGCGTCCGTCGCCTTCGACGGTGCCCACCAGGCTGGCATCCAGACGCCGACGCAGGCGTCGCTCAACCTGGCCGGGTTCAACCTCAAGGACGGGGTGGAAGCTGCTGGCGTGGTCAGGCTGATGCGTCTGTGGACGGAAGACGCCCGCGAGCTGACCGCCGGCCGCAACCCGCTGTCCAGCCTGGAGCCGGAGATGACGCAGTGGCCCGCCAACTTGACCATCACCTGCGGGTTCGGTGAGCGCGTCTTCGATATCGCGGCACCGGATCAAAAGCCGGCGTGGCTGCACGACATCCCCGCGATGCCGCGCGAAGAGTTGCGGCCGGAGTGGGGGCAGACGGATCTGGTGCTGCAGATCTGCTCCGACGACCCGGTGATGAGCGCCTGGGCGCTGCGCCACATGACGCGCGCCGGCATGGACTACGTTGAAACCGCCTGGTTGCAGCAGGGGTTCATGAACGCGTTTGGCTCCATCCCCAAAGGCCAAACGCCGCGCAACCTCTTCGGGCAGGTGGACGGCACGGTCAACCCGCACTCGGACGATGAGTACGCCGAGCAGGTGTTCGCGGACGGCGGCTCGTCGTCGCTGGTGGTGCGCCGCATCGCGATGGACCTCGACGATTGGGAGCGGCTGGACCGCACGTCACGCGAGGCGGCGGTGGGGCGAAAGCTTTCCGACGGCGCCCCGCTGACCGGCGAGGACGAGTTTGATGCGCCGGACATGGAGGCGCTGGACGAGTACGGGCTGCCCGTGATCGACAAGAACTCCCACATGGCCCGCGCCATGCCGCCCGCGGACCACCCGGAGCAGAAGTTTTTGCGCAGGCCGTACAATTACTCGCTGCCCCCGGCACCCGGTGAGCTGTCCAACGCGGGTTTGGTCTTTTTGGCCTACCAAAAGGACCCGGATGTCCAGTTCACCCCTGTGCTGCAACGGCTTTTGGAGGTGGACCGCCTCAACGAATGGACCACGCACATCGGCTCCGCGGTCTACTGGATCCCACCGGGCACACGTGAGCCCGGTGGGGACGCGGGCCGCGATACGTACTGGGGCGAGACGGTACTTTCGGGTGCCCAAGGGTAGTATCCCAGGCATCCGGCGCGCCAGCAGCGCCGTCGGGAGAGAACGTAGAAGATGGGTTGCGTCCAGGTATGACGCAACCCAGTGACGCGCAAAGGAGCGCACGACAGATATGTCTACCGAAGCAGCAGTCGAATTCGCACCGTTCGAGGTTCCCGCCGGCACCGCCGTCGGCGCCGCCATGCGGGAGCTGAACCTGCCGAACAAGGGGGAGGACGCCGTGGTGTGCGTCCAAGACGAGGCGGGAGAGCTGAAGGATCTCTCGCACGTCCCCGATACCACCGCGACGTTTATGCCGGTAGCCGCAAACACTGAGCTCGGCCGCTCCGTGATCCGCCATTCCTGCGCCCACGTGCTCGCCCAGGCCGTGCAGGCCGAGTTCCCCGGCACCAAGCTGGGCATTGGCCCGGCGATCAACGACGGTTTCTACTACGACTTCGACGTTGCGGAGCCGTTTACGCCCGAGGATCTGAAGACGCTGGAAAAGCGCATGAAGAAGATCATCAAGCAGGGACAGAAGTTCGTCCGCGGCGTCTACGCCTCCGCAGAAGAGGCTGCAGAAGACCTCGAGGACGAGCCGTACAAACTCGAACTGATCAACGACAAAGGCAACGTCGATCCGGACTCCGATGAGGCCACCGAAATCGGTGCCGGCGAGCTGACGCACTATGACAACGTCAACCCGCGCACGAACGAGGTTGAGTGGCACGACCTGTGCCGCGGCCCGCACGTGCCCACCACGAAGTACATCCCGGCGTTCGCGCTGACCCGCTCGTCCGCCGCCTACTGGCGCGGCGACCAGAACAACGCCGGCCTGCAGCGTGTCTACGGCACCGCTTGGGAGTCCAAGGAAAAACTCGAAGAGTATATGACCATGCTTGAGGAGGCGGAAAAGCGCGACCACCGTCGCCTGGGCAACGAGCTGGACCTGTTTTCCTTCCCGGACGAGGTCGGCTCCGGCCTGCCGGTGTTCCACCCGGACGGCGGTATCGTGCGCATGACCATGGAGCAGCACTCGCGCGAGCGCCATGTCGCCGCCGGCTACTCCTTTGTCAACACCCCGCACGTGACCAAGGGCGACTTGTTCCAGCAGTCTGGCCACCTGGACTGGTACGCCGACGGCATGTTCCCGCCGATGAAGCTCGACGGCGAGGTCGATGAAGACGGCAACGTGACCAAGCAGCCGGTGGACTACTACGCCAAGCCGATGAACTGCCCGATGCACAACCTCATCTTCGACTCGCGCGGGCGTTCCTACCGCGAGCTGCCGCTGCGCCTGTTCGAGTTCGGCACCGTGTACCGTTACGAGAAGTCCGGCGTGGTCCACGGCTTGACCCGCGCCCGCGGATTCACGCAGGACGACGCACACATCTACTGCACCGAGGAGCAGCTGGAAGACGAGCTGACCAGCGTGCTGGAGTTCATCATCTCCCTGCTGCAGGACTACGGCCTGGACGACTTCTACCTGGAACTTTCCACCAAGGACCCGAACAAGTACATCGGCGACGACGAGATCTGGGAGCGCTCGACCAACATCCTGGAGTCTGTGGCCAAAAAGTCCGGCTTGGAGCTCGTGCCGGACCCGGCGGGCGCCGCGTTCTACGGCCCGAAGATCTCGGTGCAGGCCCGCGACGCCATCGGCCGCACCTGGCAGATGTCCACCGTGCAGCTGGACTTCAACCTGCCGGAGCGCTTCGATCTGACCTACACCTCCTCGGACGGCTCGAAGAAGCGTCCGGTGATGATCCACCGCGCGCTCTTCGGCTCCATCGAGCGCTTCTTCGGCGTGCTGCTCGAGCACTACGCCGGCGCGTTCCCGGCCTGGCTGGCCCCGCACCAGGTGGTGGGCATCCCGGTGGCCGACGCATTCGCCGACCACCTCGAAGACGTCGTCGGTGCCCTGCGTGAGCGCGGCATCCGCGCGGAGGTCGACCACTCTGACGACCGCATGCAGAAAAAGATCCGCACCCACACCACCGGCAAGGTGCCGTTCATGCTGCTCGCCGGCGAGCGCGACGTGGAGGCGAATGCGGTCAGCTTCCGCTTCCTCGACGGCAGCCAGATCAACGGGGTACCGGTCGAGCGCGCAGTGGAGCTGATCGCCGACTGGATCTCCGCCAAGCGCAACGAGCAGCCGAGCGAGGAAACCGTTGCAGCGGGCAACTAACGGCGAGACCTACGTCGACACCGGCGTAGGCGACCCGGACCGCCTCACCCGCCTGTGGGCGCCGTACCGTTCCAGCTACATCACCAAGATGCCGGCCGACGGCAAGGTGGGGCAGGATACGGGGGAGGCCGAAGGATCGTCGAGAAGCAACGGCGATCCCTTCCTCGAAATCCCGCAGATGAGCGACGAAGACGGCCTGATCGTCGCGCGCGGGGAGACGGTGTACGCGGTGTGCAACCTGTACCCGTACAACGCCGGCCACCTGATGGTGGTGCCGTACCGCAAAGTCGCTGACTTGGAAGAACTCACCGACGCGGAGACGGCCGAGCTGATGGCGTTTGCCAAGCATGCGGTGAAAACGCTCAAGCGCGTGTCCAAACCGGAGGCGATCAACGTTGGGCTGAACCTGGGCAAGGCCTCGGGCGGGTCGGTGAGCGACCACCTGCACCTGCACGTTGTGCCGCGCTGGGCGGGCGACGCGAATTTCATGGCCGTCATCGGCGGCACCAAGGTGCTGCCGCAACTGCTGCAGGAGACGCGGACGCTGCTCGCAGACGGCTGGCGCGAGGTCCACGAGACGGAATCAGGTGAACGCGATGCTTAGCGTGCACGGACGCAAACCCGCCGCAGTAGCGGTCGAGCCGGTGGCCAAAGGCCTGTTGCGCATCGGTCTGACTCCGAACGCGACAACGATTGCGGGAACCGCGCTGACCATGCTCACGGCTATGGTGCTGATCCCCACCGGACACTTGGTGTGGGCGGCGGTGCTCAGCCTGTTCTTCGCCGCCTTCGACATGGTCGACGGCACGATGGCCAGGCTGCGCGGCGGAGGCACCGCGTTTGGCGCGACGCTGGATGCGAGCTGCGACCGGCTTACCGACGGCGCGCTGTTCGGCTCGATCGCCATGTGGCTGATCTACGTCGCGGACGCCGCGCCGGTGAACGTGGCGGTGTGCCTGGCGGTCACCGTGCTTTCGCCGACCATCAGCTACATCAAGGCCCGCGGCGAGGCCGGTGGGCTGAAGATCGTCGGCGGGCTGGTCGAGCGTCCCGAACGGTTGATTTTGAGCCTCGGTGGCCTAGCCCTGGAGGGCTTTGGCGTGCCCAACGCGGTGGTGGTCTCGCTATGGATCCTGCTAGTCGGCTCCGTGATCACCGTTGTGCAGCGCCTGATGTTCGCCGGACGCGACGAGGGGGCGGACGCGAAGGTCGCGCCGCCAGCGGGAGCGTAAATGGGCTTCGCGCGCGAGCGGCTCGTAGCCGCGGGTTACATCGCCGGCTGGAAGATCGTCGGAGCGCTGCCTACACCGTTGACCGCGCGGGCAGCCGAGTGGGCCGCGGACCGTGCTTCCGGCGAGGGCGCTGGCATGGAGATGCTGCGGCGCAACCTCGCACGCGTGGTGGGGCCGGAAAACGTCACCCGGCAGCTGGTGCGCGACGCCATGCGCTCCTACGCTCGCTATTGGTTGGAAGCATTCCGTCTGCCGCGGATGGCGGGCGAGCCGGAGTTGAACGCGAAGCTTTCGGCTGGTGTGGTCGGGCGGGAACACTTGGATTCTGCCGTGGCGCAGGGCCACGGGGTTGTACTCACGCTGCCGCACACCGGTAACTGGGACATGGCGGGAACATGGCTGGCGAAAAGCTTCGGCGGGTTCACCACCGTTGCGGAGCGGCTTGAACCTGAGGCGCTGTTCGACGCGTTCGTGCAGTTCCGCGAGACCCTCGGCTTCGAGGTCGTGCCGCTGACCGGCGGTGAGCAGCCGCCGTTCGAGCGGTTGAAAGAGGTGCTCGCTGACGGCGGGATCGTGTGCCTGTTGGGGGAGCGGGACTTCTCTCGACGCGGGGTGCCGGTTGAGTTCTTCGGCGAGGAAACGACCTTTCCCGTCGGCCCGACCAAGCTAGCGCGGGACACCGGCGCGACGCTTTTAGTTGCGCACTCCTGGTTCACGGGCACGCGGCGCAACCCCGGCTGGGGCTTTAGCATCTCCGCCCCGGTGGAGGTGACCACGCTCGAGGGCACTGCGCAGCGCGTGGCCGACCAGTTCGCCCAAAACATTGCCGCCCACCCGGCGGACTGGCACATGCTGCAGCCGCTGTGGCCTAAAGACGTGCCGAAGCCGAGCCGCCGCCGGGAGATGGAACGGCGGCTGCGGCAACCGCGCGAACAGGGGAGGTAGTCGGCGTGCGGATCGGTCTTGTGTGTCCGTACTCCTTCAACGTGCCGGGCGGAGTTCAAGCCCACGTGCTTGACCTGGCTGCCCGATTGCGTGAAATGGGCCACCACACCGAGGTGCTCGGCCCGGCCTCGAAGGCTGTCGAGCTTCCGGAGTGGGTCACCCGCGGCGGCGCCGCGGTGCCGGTGCGCTACAACGGCTCAGTCGCGCGGCTGTCCTTCGGCCCGCAAGTGCGCCGTACCACCCGGCATTTCATCGAGCGCGGCAACTTTGACATTTTGCACGTACACGAGCCGAACTCGCCGAGCTACTCCATGGCGGCGTTGCGCATGGCTACCGGCCCGATCGTGGCCACCTACCACGCCTCAGCGGAATCCTCTTACGCGCTCAAGCTCGTGCTGCCGGCACTCCGCGGCAGCCTAGAGAAGATCCGCGCCGGTATCGCGGTGAGTAAGGAGGCGTGGCGCTGGCAGTCGCAGCAGGTGGGCACTGATCCCGTGATCATCCCGAACGGTGTGGACACCGCCAGATTTCAAGCGGCGCGGCACACCCCAGGAAGACAATCAATGCCAGAAGTGGTGTTCATGGGCCGCTTGGACGAACCCCGCAAGGGCCTCGACGTGTTCCTGCGGGCCGTGGATCAGCTCCCGCGCAAGCCGCGCGTCACCGTCATCGGAGCTGGGGCGCCCCGCGAGTTTGCGGGCGTCGAGTTTACGGGGCTGGTTTCTGAGGATGAGAAGGCGCAGATTCTCGGCCGCGCGGATATCTTTGTCGCGCCGAACCTCGGCGGCGAATCGTTCGGGATCATCCTCGTGGAGGCGATGGCTGCCGGCTGCGCTGTACTCGCCAGCAACATCCCCGCGTTCGCCGCGGTCTGCGGCAAGGATGCGGGGTTGCTGTTTCCGCCCGGTGACGCGTCGGCGCTCGCGCAGCAGTTGCAGTTGCTTATCGACGAGCTCCCGCTTCGCACCAACCTCTGCGCTAAAGGCGTGCAGCGGGCAAAAGACTTCGACTGGTCCGTTGTGGCGCGTCGGGTCCTGGCGGTGTACGAGGCAGTGTCTATCGGGGAGACGGTCGGGGTGGAGGGGTGGCTATGACGATGGTGTGGATCGCTGTGGCGGTGGTGGTGACTGTGCTGGCGGCGTGGGCCTACAACACGGCGCAGCGGCTCAACCGCCTGCATATCCGGCTCGACCGTTCGCGCGACGCCCTGCAGGCGGCGCTGGACCGGCGCTGCGCTGTCATCGCTGCGGTCTATCCCGAACTTCGTTCGGTGGCGGAGGACGCGGAGCACGTCAGGATGGCACCGCAGGACATACACACGCGTCTTGCGCAGGAGGAACAACTCTCGGCGCTGGTGGCAGAATGGGTCGCGGGCGAGGAAATGCCGGGTCCGCTCAGCGACGCGGACATCCGAGTCGAGCTGGCCACACGTTTCTACAACGATGCGGTGGCGGACACGCGGGCGTTGCGCCTTCGGCCGTCGGTAAGCTTTTTGCGCCTCGGCGGTACAGCGGCACTGCCGCAGTTCGTGCGGGACGACCAGTAATAGCTTCAGCAAGCCGGTGCGTATAATGCCGTCTGTTACACGTCAACCGAGGAAAAGGGGTGCGTTATGGCGGGCCACTCAAAGTGGGCAACCACGAAGCACAAGAAGGCCGCAAACGACGCGAAGCGGTCGAAGTTGTGGGCGAAGATGATCAAGGACATCGAGGTCGCGGCACGAACCGGCGGCGGCGATCCGGCCGCGAACCCCACCCTGGACGACATGATCCGCAAGGCCAAGAAGGCTTCGGTGCCTGGCGACAACATCGAGCGCGCCCGCAAGCGCGGCTCCGGTGAGGAAGCCGGCGGCGCGAACTGGGAGACCGTGATGTACGAGGGTTACGGCGTGAACGGCGTGGCAGTGCTCATCGAGTGCCTTACGGACAACCGCAACCGTGCAGCTACCGAGGTGCGTACCGCCATGACCAAAAATGGTGGCAACCTCGGCGAGTCCGGCTCCGTCGGCTACATGTTCGAGCGCACCGGTGTGGTGACCATTCAGAAGGGCGAGCTCAGCGAGGACGACGTGCTCATGGCTGTGCTCGATGCCGGAGCCGAGGAGGTCACCGACCTCGGCGAGGAGTTTGAGATCACCTGCAAGCCGACCGACCTGCCGGCAGTTCGCGAGGCGCTGGCAGGCGAAGGTATTGAGATTGAGGAAGCAGGCCAGGAGTTCCGTGCGGACGTGGAGGTAGACCTCGACGTCGAAGGCGCGAAGAAGATGATGCGCATCATCGACGCGCTGGAAGACTCGGACGACGTGCAGAACGTCTACACCAACATGAACCTCTCCGACGAGGTCGTGGCGCAGCTGGAGGACTAAGTCTTTCATCGTGGCCAACGCCCGTGCCGCCGACGGTGGCACGGGCGTTCGTTGTGTCTCCTGTGGTAGAACATATGTGTCACCTGTGCGGAAGGGAGGATGCGATGTCGCTGGAAGGTCTGCGGGTGATGGGCATCGACCCGGGCTTGACGCGTTGCGGTCTTTCCGTGGTGCAAGCTGGCCGGGGCCGCCAGATCATCCCCGTGGCGGTTGGCGTGGTGCGCACCCCGTCCACTGCGGAACTAGCGGAGCGTCTTCTGCGCCTGTCGCGGGCGGTGGGTGAGTGGATCGACGACTACGAGCCGGACGTCATCGCCATGGAGCGCATCTTTGAGCGCGGCAATGTATCAACCGTCATGCACACCGCGCACGCCGTCGGTGTGATGGTGCTGGCCGCGGCGGAGCGGGGCATCCCGGTGTACATGTACACCCCGTCAGAGGTGAAAAAGGCCGTCTCCGGCAACGGGCGGGCGGACAAGAAGCAGATGACGGTGATGATCACGCGGATTCTCGGCCTGTCTGAAGCGCCGAAGCCCGCGGACGCGGCGGACGCGCTGGCTATCGCGGTGTGCCACTGCTGGCGCGCCCCCCTGATCGCACGGACCAACCAGTTGACCATGAAAGCGGCGAACCAATGATTGATTCTCTCAACGGCGAAGTGCTCACCATCGGACTCGACCATGCGGTTATCGAATGCTCGGGCGTGGGCTACCGCTTCCTGGCCACCCCACAAACGCTAGGCCGCTTGACCCGCGGCGAGAGCGCCCGGGTGATGACGTCGATGGTGGTCAAAGACGATGGTGTGACCCTGTACGGCTTCGGGGACGCGGATGCCCGCGAGATGTTCCACAAGCTGCAGAACGTCTCCGGACTGGGGCCAAAATTAGCGCTCGCCTCGTTGTCCGTGTTTGACCCAGGCGAGCTGTCCTCCCACATCGCAGCCGGAGATGCGAAGACGATCCAGTCCATTCCGGGTGTGGGCAAGAAGATGGCGGAACGGATCGCTCTCGAGCTCAAAGACAAGGTGGAGGCGTTTGTCCCGGCGGGCGATGCGCCGGCCGCTGCAGAGGCAACCGGGGCGAACAAGGGCTCGTCGCTCATTTCTGAGCAGGTGGTCGAGGCGTTGGTGGGGCTGGGTTTCCAGGAGCGTTCGGCGCGGCCGGTGGTCGACGCGTTGGTGGAGGAGCAGCCGGAGGAAGACGCTTCCGCACTGCTGCGTCAAGCGCTGAGCCAGCTGGGCAAAAAGTAAGGAGGTATCGCCGTGTCGGATGTGGAAAAGACAGAGTTTGAGCTGCCGGAAGGGTTCGCGGCGAAGGCTCCGTCGCCAGTAGACGCGCACGCGCAGGCAGACGAGCATGACATCGAGCGTTCGCTACGCCCGAAATCGATCAATGAGTTTATCGGCCAGCCCAAGGTGCGTGAGCAGCTCAACCTGGTGCTTGCGGGTGCGCGCAGCCGCGGGGTGACCCCGGACCACATCCTTCTGTCCGGCCCGCCGGGGTTGGGCAAGACCACCATGGCGATGATCGTGGCGCAGGAATTGGGAACCTCGCTGCGGATGACGTCGGGTCCGGCACTTGAGCGCGCAGGCGATCTAGCTGCGATGCTTTCCAACCTGATGGAAGGCGACGTGCTGTTCATCGACGAAATCCACCGCATCGCCCGCCCTGCAGAGGAAATGCTCTACATGGCAATGGAGGACTTCCGCATCGACGTGATCGTGGGCAAAGGTCCCGGTGCGACTTCGATCCCGTTGGAGATCCCACCGTTTACCCTCGTCGGGGCGACAACCCGCGCGGGCATGCTCACAGGCCCACTGCGCGACCGTTTCGGGTTCACCGCCCAGATGGAGTTTTATGACGTGGAGGACTTGACCCAAGTGGTCAGCCGCGCCGCGGACATCCTCGCTATGCACATAGACACGGACGCGGCGGTGGAAATCGCTTCGCGTTCGCGCGGCACGCCACGCATTGCAAATCGCCTACTGCGCCGAGTGCGCGACTGGGCGGACGTGCATGGCGACGGCCACGTCAACCTCGAGGCGGCGCGCTCGGCGTTGAGCGTGTTCGACGTGGACGAGTTGGGCCTGGACCGACTGGACCGTGCGGTTCTAGATGCGTTGATCCGCGGCCACGGCGGGGGGCCGGTGGGCGTGGGCACGCTTGCCATCGCCGTTGGCGAGGAACCCGGCACCATCGAGGAGGTGTGCGAGCCCTACCTTGTACGCGCGGGGTTGATGTCTCGTACTGGGCGCGGGCGAGTGGCGACTGCCGCGGCGTGGGAGCACCTGGGGTTGCAGGCGCCGCCAGATGCACCGGGGCAAATGTCGCTTTATTAAGGCTGGCGCGGACCGGACTGCTGGTTTTGCGGGGCTATGCCGTAGCATGTTCCGTTGTGTCTCCACCGGCACGCCCTTCGCTTATGCCTCTTCCCGGGTGTTGTAGGGCTCGGTGGAGGGGAAAATTGGAGCTCGGAAAGCAGAGGAGTCAGCTCAGTGTCCAACAACACTCGGCGGTCCCGCGAGGTGAAGGGAAAGAAGCGCTGGCCCGCTCGGCTGCTCGCGTTATTCACCCTCATTGTCATCGGCATCTACGCCCTAGTATTTTTCACCGGAACTAAAACGGCTGAGCCGAAGCTCGGCATTGACCTGCAGGGTGGCACGCGTGTCACTCTCGTTCCCCAGGGCGATGAACCGACAAGCGAGCAGCTGGAGGATGCGCGCAACATCCTCGAAAACCGTGTGAACGGCATGGGTGTCTCCGGTGCGTCCGTTGTTGTGGACGGAAACACCATCGTCATTGAGGCCGCCGGCGACGACACGGCCGAGATTCGCAACATCGGTCAGACCTCGCAGCTCTTCTTCCGTCCGGTGCTTGACCCGCCGGCCGCGGATAGCACCAAGATTGACCAGGTCACCTTGGACATGACCAACGAGTGGGTCAAGTACGGCATCTTCACCCCGCAGGAGGGCCAGGCGGTGCTCACTCAGATCGCCGCGCGTAAGCAGGCTGCGGAGAAGGAGGCTGAAAAGGCCGCCGAGAACCCGCAGGAAGAAAGCGGTGAAGGCAAGGACGTCGCGCCGAAGGAAGAGGAAGCCCCGGAGGCGCCCAAGGACGTTCCGCAGGTGAGCGCCAAGCCGCTGCCGGAGCCAAACGGCCCGGTAGAGGCGGCTGAGCGCCGCCAGGAAACGACGGACATGCTGCGGCGCACCCGTCAGTCCACCGACCCGACCGAGCAGTTCGCGGCACTGACCCTGATGTCGGCGCGTTGCATGGGCCAGATCACCGACCCGTTAGCCGGCTCCGACAAGGCGGATCTGCCCCTGGTTTCTTGCGACCCGACGTCGGGCCAGCCGTTGCTTCTCGACGAGGTTCCTCTGCTTACCGGCGTCACCGACGCTGACGGCCCGCGCCTGACCGGCGAGCAGATCGATACCAACCGTGCGATCACCGGCGGCTTCAACCCGCAGTCCAGCCAGATGGAGATCAGCTTCGCCTTCAGCCAGGCGGGCGAGCCCAACGGCTCCGAGACCTGGGCGCACCTGACTAGCGAGATGCTGCAGAAGCAGATCGCGATCACATTGGACTCCCAGGTGATTTCCGCACCGGTGATCCAGAGCCCGACCCCGGTTGGTTCCGCAACGTCTATCACCGGCAACTTCACCCAGGAAGAGGCCGAGGGCCTTGCCAACAACCTGCGCTACGGCGCACTGCCACTGTCCTTTGCGGGTGAGAACGGCGAGCCGGGCGGCACCGCTCTGTCCGTTCCGCCGTCACTGGGCCAGGCATCGCTGAAGGCGGGCCTGTACTCCGGCCTGGTGGGCCTGATCCTGGTGGCGTTGTTCGTCTTCGCCTACTACCGCCTCTACGGTCTGATCTCGCTGGCGTCGCTCGTCGCCGCTGGCGCACTTGTCTACGGCACCCTGGTGCTGCTGGGCCGCTGGATCGGCTACTCCCTGGACCTTTCCGGCATCGCTGGTCTGGTCATCGGTATCGGCGCAACCGCCGACTCCTTCATCGTCATTTACGAGCGCATTAAGGACGAAGTGCGCAAGGGCAAGACGTTCCGCTCCGCCACCGCATCCGGCTGGCAGCGGGCGAAGGACACGGTCATCACCGGCAACATGGTCACCTTGATCGGTGCGGTGATCATCTACTTCCTTGCTGTTGGCGACGTGAAGGGCTTCGCCTTCACTATGGGCCTGACCACCGTGTTCGACCTGCTTGTCACCTTCCTGGTTACCGCGCCGCTACTGATCATCGCGTCTCGCAGCGGATTCTGGTCCAAGCCTTCCGTCAACGGCATGGGCAAGGCGTTTAAGACCGCCGAGGCACGTCGGGCGCAGGCGCAACACGGCGACCAGCAGGATGACGTCGATAAGCACACGCTCCAACCGGCCGCAACGATTGAGGAGAACTAGACATGTCGAGCACCAAGGCAACTTCGACACACACCTCCACCGAGGCAGCGGACGCAGGTAACACCGTCGCCGCCCCCGTGAAAGCGAAGCGCTCGGCGGAGACGCTGTACGACGGCACCGGCGCCATCGACTTCGTTGGCCGCCGCAAGCTGTGGTACGGCATCACGCTCGCGCTTGTGGTGATCTCCCTGCTGGCCATGCTCTTTCGCGGCTTCAACATGGGCATCGACTTCGAGGGCGGCACCAAGATGACGATGCCGGCCGGCGAGCTCGTGGCCGAAGAAGTGGAGGAAACCTTCGTCGACGCCACCGGCGTGACCCCGGAGCTGACCCAGATCGTCGGCTCCGGCGACACCCGCACGCTTGAGATCAACTCCGGCCACCTGACGCAGGAGCAGATCGACGCAGCACGCCAGGCAATCTTCGACGAGTACCAGATCGAAGACCACAACGGCGAACCCAGCGCCGACGCGATCGGCGACTCCACGGTCTCCGAGTCCTGGGGCTCCACCATCACCAACCGCATGCTGCTGGCGATGGCGGTCTTCCTCGTCGCTGCCGCCGTGTACGTGGCGGTGCGCCTGCAGCGCGAGATGGCGGCCGCCGCGATGGCCGCACTCATCGTGGACGGTGTGCTGATCGCCGGTATCTACGCCCTGTTCGGACTCGAGATCACCCCCGCGATGATCATCGGTCTGCTCACCGTTTTGACCTTCTCCCTCTACGACACGGTCATTGTCTTTGACAAGGTGCGCGAAAACACTTCGGGCGTGCTGGATTCACGCCGTTCCACCTACGCCGAAGAGGCGAACCTGGCGGTGAACCAGACGGTGATGCGCTCCATTTCCACCTCCGTCATTTCCGCGCTGCCGATTGTGGCGCTGATGATCGTGGCCGTGTGGATGCTTGGCGTGGGCACCCTGAAGGATCTCGCCCTGATCCAGCTCATCGGCGTGATCGAGGGCATCTTCTCCTCCCTGTTCCTGGCCACCCCGCTGCTGGTGAGCCTGGTCAACCGTAAGAAGAAGTACAAGGACCACAACGCAGCCGTGGAGCGCTTCCGCTCCCGCGGCACCGACGAGCTCGAAGAGGAGGCCGACGAAAAGGCCACCCCCGAAAAGCGCCAAGTTGCCGCTCCGGTGCGCCGTGCCGGGAGCTCTCTCGACAGCGCTGATGGGGCTATCGGTTCCTCAACTTGGCGTCCGGGCAGGTAGACGGCGGTAAACCATGTCAGGACGTTTCACCCGTGCGGTCGCAGCGGTGGCTGCAGCGGCTGTGAGCATCTTCGCTGTAACCGCGTGCGACACAAGCGACAGTGAGAATGAAGAGTCGAAGAAGCTGTTCGGCTACCAAGCGCTCGGCGAGTTGCGCACCACCAACTCTGGCACGTTGGAAGGTGCCACCGACCTAGCGGAGCAGCTTTCCGTGCGCCTGTATCCGGGGGTGTACGTGCCTGGGCCGAGCGGGCAGATGATCCCGAACACGGACTTGGTTACCACCCAGGTCCTGCCGAGCGATCAGCGCAAGGTGATCTACACGCTGTCCGACGCAGCAGTGTTTTCCGACGGCACACCGGTGACCTGTTCCGACTTCCTGCTCACGTTTACCGCGGGGCACTATCCCAGCATGTTCGGCTCCCACATGCCTCTGTTCGACGACACTGAGGAGCTGTCCTGCACCCCAGGGTCCAAGGAATTCACGCTCACCTTCAAGGAGAAGCGTGGCGCTCGCTGGCGCGGGCTTTTCGACGCCGGCACCGTGCTGCCCGCTCACGCAGTGGCGGCCAAGTTGGGCAAAAGCGTCGAAGAACTCGACAGCGACTTGCAGTCCAACGACTTTTCCCGCCTGAAGCCAATCGGCGACGTGTGGCGCCACGGCTTCAGTCTTGCCGAGTTCGATCCTGCACTGCAGGTGTCCTTCGGCCCGTTTAAGATCGCGGAGGTCGGGGAGCGGGGTGAAGTGACGCTAGTAGCCAACGAGCACTACTACGGTGATGCGCCGCAGACCCCGGAAATGGTGATCTGGCCCGGATCCGCTGATTCCGGCGAGTTGGCAGAGGACGAAGCGCTGCGCATCGGTGACTTGCGGCAGACCTCGCCTGCCTGGCACGATGTGGATGCCGAGGGCAACCGCCTCAGTGTTGACAGCCAGATCGGTGAACTTACAGAGTCGCTGACCTTCCCACTCGTCGGTATGTGGGCTTTCCACGAGAACCGCCAGGCGTTTGCCAAGTGCGTGGACCCGCGCGCCGTCGCAAAGGCATCGAGCGATGTTGCTGGCATTGACGTGCCGGTCACGCCGTTGCACGTGCTGCCCCACGCCGACCCGCTGTCCGCGCGCGTCAAGGACGTAGCGGCGTCGAACCTCAACGTGGACATTGAGGGCGCATCCGTGCTTTCCGGCACAGAGATCCGCATCGGCTACCCGTACCCGGACGCGCGTTTCGCCGCCATGGTGGAATCTATCCGCCGCACGTGCGAGCCCGCGGGAATTACGGTTAAGGACGTGACCGAGGGCGGAAAAACGCTCGCGGATCTGCCACGGGCGGAGTACGACGAGTGGGGCAACGAGACTTGGACCGACGGCGCGGCCGACGTAATTTTGCACGCCACGGACCCCATGCGGGAGTTCCCGTCCGCCAATAACCGCGCTCAGGAACTCGGTGCCTTGCGCGCCCAGGAAGGGCACCTGTGGAAGCAGTTGCCGTCAATTCCGCTCGCCGCGCAGCCCCGCACCTTCGCCGTAGATGGCGCAGTGCGTAACGTGGTGCCGTACACAGGTCTTGCCGGCATCGGCTGGAACATGGACCGGTGGCAGCTGAGCACAGAAACAACCCCGGCCGAAAAGTAACAGGAGAATCCACACCAATGGCCCCCACACCTATCGACGGCAACCGCTACGCCACCGCCCGCGACGCCTTGAAGGACAAGATCCGTCAGGTGCAGGACTTCCCGGAAGAAGGCGTCCTGTTCGAGGACCTCACCCCGGTGCTCGCAGATCCGGCAGCGTTGAACATCGTCATTGCGGAAATGGCCACCGCCAGCCGCAAGCTCGGCGCCGACCTCATCGGCGGCCTGGACGCGCGTGGATTCCTGCTCGGCTCGGCTGTGGCGTATGAGCTCGGCACCGGCATCCTGGCGATCCGGAAGAAGGGCAAGCTGCCGCCGCCGGTGATCACTCAGGAGTACACCACGGAGTACAGCTCGGCCGCACTCGAGATTCCGGCTGACGGTGTGGATATCACCGGCAAGAGCATCGTGCTTGTAGACGACGTGCTGGCCACCGGCGGCACCCTCGTCGCCGCTCGAGACTTGATCGAGCGCGCCGGCGGCACCGTCGCAGGCTATGTGGTCGTCCTCGAGGTGCCGGGCCTCGGCGGGCGCAGCAAGCTTGGCGACGCCCCGCTGGTGGTTCTCGGCGAAGAGCACCCCGAGAACGCGTAGGCTTACGTTTTTAGTCGCGGGAGAAGTTCTGGAATCGGAGGCTAAAAGTGTCTGACAAGCCGGTGAAGAGGACAGGCCCCTCCGTGCGCAGCATGTCTGCCCGTCTGGCGCGGTCGCTGACGGGCAACAGCCGGTCGAAGACAAACCCGGTGCTGGACCCGCTGCTGTCGTTGCACCGCAAATTCCACCCCAAGGCTGACGCGGAACTGCTCGACCGCGCGTATTCCACTGCGGAGCGCCTGCACGAGGGGGTTTTCCGTAAATCGGGGGATCCGTACATCACGCACCCACTCGCGGTGGCGGCCATCTGCGCCGAAATTGGCATGGACACCACCACGCTGGTGGCGGCGCTGCTGCACGACACGGTGGAGGACACCGACTACTCCCTCGACGACCTCACCCGCGATTTCGGGCCCGAGGTGGCCAAACTGGTCAACGGGGTGACCAAGCTGGACAAGGTTGCGCTCGGCGCGGCGGCCGAGGCGGAGACCATCCGCAAGATGATCGTGGCGATGGCAGAAGATCCGCGCGTGCTGGTGATCAAGGTGGCCGACCGCCTGCACAACATGCGGACCATGCGCTTTCTGCCGCCGGAGAAGCAGGCGAAGAAGGCGCAGGAAACGCTCGACGTCATCGCCCCGCTGGCGCACCGCCTGGGCATGGCGAGTGTGAAGTGGGAGTTGGAAGACCTGGCTTTCGCCATCCTGCAGCCGAAGAAGTACGAGGAGATTGTGCGCATGGTCGCGGACCACGCGCCGTCCCGCGACAGGGCGCTGCGGGAGATCACCGACGTGCTGCAACGAGAGCTTGCCTCCAACGGCATCACCGCCGAGGTGATGGGGCGACCGAAACACTACTGGTCGATTTACCAGAAGATGGCCGTGCGCGGCCACGACTTCAACGAGATCTTCGACCTGGTGGGCATTCGCGTGCTGGTAGAGACCGTCAACGACTGCTACGCGGCGATCGGCGTGGTGCACTCCCTGTACTCCGTGATGCCGGGCCGGTTCAAGGACTACATCTCCAACCCGCGTTTCGGTGTGTACCAGTCGCTGCACACCACGGTGATGACGCAGACAGGCCGCCCGCTCGAGGTGCAGGTGCGCACCCATGAGATGCACTACAACGCCGAGTTCGGCGTGGCGGCGCACTGGCGCTACAAAGAAACGAAGGGCTCGCACAAGGGCGACCAGTCCGAAGTGGACCAGATGGCGTGGATGCGCCAGCTGCTGGACTGGCAGAAGGAAGCAGCCGACCCGAACGAGTTCCTGGATTCCCTGCGCTACGACCTAGCGAGCCAGCAAATCTTCGCCTTTACCCCGAAGGGCGATGTGGTGGACCTGCCCGCTGGTTCCACCCCGGTGGACTTCGCATATGCGGTGCACACCGAGGTTGGCCACCGCTGCATTGGCGCCAAGGTCAACGGCAAACTGGTGACGTTGGAAACTGAGCTCAAATCCGGCGACAGGGTGGAGATCTTCACCTCCAAGGACCAGAACGCGGGACCGTCGCGCGACTGGCGGGATTTTGTGGTTTCCCCGCGCGCTAAGGCGAAGATCCGCCAGTGGTTTGCCAAGGAGCGCCGTGAAGAGCAGCTCGAGGCGGGCCGCGATGCGCTGGCCGCGGAGGTGCAGCGCGGCGGGTTGCCAATGCACCGTCTTTTCACCAACGAGTCCATGCGACAGGTGGCTACTCGCCTGCACTACCAGGACGTGGACGCGCTGTACACGGCGATCGGCGCGGGCAACGTCTCCAGTCAGCACGTCGCGCACCTGCTGATGGACATGTTCGGCGGCGACGACGACGCTGTTGATGCGCTCACGGCGCGTACCCCGATGTCGGCGTTGGTGCGCCCGCAGGCCAGCGGCGACGGTCCCGCGATCCTGGTGGAGGGCAGCCCGGATGTGATGGCGAAGCTGGCTAAGTGCTGCCAGCCGGTGCCCGGCGACGCCATTTTCGGTTTTGTCACCCGCGGCGGGGGAGTGTCGGTGCACCGCACCGATTGCACCAACGCCAACAAGCTCAAGGGCGAGCCGGAGCGCCTGGTCGATGTCGAGTGGGCGAACCAGCGTTCGCACAAGAGCTCGTCGCGGGCCACCATCCAGCTGGAGGCACTGGACCGAAATGGCCTGCTCACGGAGACCACCGGGGTGCTTTCGGAGGCAAAGCTGCCCATCCTGGCCATGTCGTCTCAGGCGGGAGACGACCGCATCGCCATGATTCGTTTGACCATCGAGGTCTCCGATATCAAGCAGCTGGGATCCATCATGAATCAGATCCGCAACATCGAGGGAGTCTTCGACGTCTATCGCGTCACTGCTTAACGACGGCCAAAGGTTCCCCTCACCCTCACCCAAACCTGCCTCCAGGTTTCCAGCAGGTGAATTGTTGGTGCACGCGAGGTTATTTCCCCAGCAAAAGTGAGAGCGGTCTGGGTGGTTGCCCTGCGGGAACGCCGGAAAAGAGATACAAGGAAAGGACACCGTCCCCCGAATTTGAGGAGTTCCCCGTGTTTGATTTCCGCCGCGCTGGCGCGCTGATCGCCGCAACCACCACGACCGCCGTTGTGCTCACCGCAGCACCGTTCGTTGCAGCTGCTGAGGCTGACCAGGTCACCATCAACGTCGCCAACATCACCGACTTCCACGGTCGCCTGGAGTACAACGAGCGCAACAAGGAGATGGGTGCCGCCAACGTCGCCGGCATCATGAACTACATCCGCTCCAAGAACCCGAACACCATTGTCACCAACTCCGGCGACAACCAGGGCGGCTCCGCGTTTATCTCCGCGATCTCCGACGACAAGTACACCATGGACTTCGTCAACGCCATCGGCACCGATGGCACCGCCGTGGGCAACCACGAGTTCGACAAGGGCTACCAGGACCTGATCGAGCGCATCATCCCGGGCACCAACGACAAGCAGATCGGTGCGAACATCTTCAAGGAGGACGGCACCCGCGAGGTCAAGCCGTACATCATCGTCGAGCGCGATGGTGTCAAGATCGCGCTGGTGGGCACCACCTCCAACCTGACCGTAGCCAAGTCCAACCCGGAAAATGTCAAGGGCCTGGACATCAGGGACTCCGCGCTGCAGGTCAACGAGGAAGCCAAGAAGATCAAGGACAACGGCGAGGCAGACGTCGTCATCGCTTTGATCCACGATCCGGCCAAGGAAGCCTCCGAGAAGCTCGACAAGGACTACGTGGACTTCGTCTTCGGTGGCGACTCCCACATCCAGGACATGAACGTGGACGCGGATGTTCCGTACTTCCAGTCCTACGAGTACGGCAAGATCGTCACTGATCTGGCGTTCACCTTCGACAAGGAGACGAAGGACATCGTCTCCCACTCCGCGGAGCAGTACGACATCACCGACTTGGAGAAGCTCGGTATCACTCCGGACGAGGAGGTCGAGGCTCTGGTCGAAAAAGCCAAGGCTGAGGCGGACGAGCTGGGCCAGAAGGTTGTGGCCAAAGTTGGCGATACCTTCCAGCGCGGCTCCAACCCGGGTGACGAGACCGGCACCAACCGCGGCACTGAGTCCACCGCCAACAACATGATCGCCGAGTCCGCGCTGGTCGCCCTTGAGAAGTTCCTCGAGGAAGACATCGACTTAGGTGTGATGAATGCGGGCGGTGTCCGCGATGACCTCAAGGAAGGCGATGTGACCTACCAGCAGGCCTTCAGCGTCCAGCCGTTCGGCAACAGCATCGATGTCGCAACCCTCACCGGCGCGGCCATCAAGGAGGCCCTGGAAAACCAGTGGCAGACCCCGGAGGCCGCAGAAAAGTCGGGCCGCCCGCGCCTGGACATGGGCCTGTCCGACAACGTCTCCTACACCTACAACCCGGACGCCCCGCGCGGTGAGAAGATCACCTCTATCTCCATCGACGGCAAGCCGATGGAGATGGATAGGAAGTACCGCGTGGCAGCATCTTCCTTCCTCTTTGACGGCGGTGACGAATTCATCGACCCGGCCAAGGCGACTGAGCGCAACACCGTGGGCTACAACGACCTGCAGGCGTTCGTTGACTACCTCGAGTCCGGCGCTGCCAAGATCCGCACGGGTCAGAAGGACGTCGGCGTTGTGCTCCCGGAGGGCGGCCTGAAGGCTGGCCAGAAGAACACCATCGAGCTGACCTCCCTGAGCTACTCCTCCGAGGGTGAGCCGATGGCGAAGACCGCTTCCGTCAAGCTGGGCGAAGCAACCGCCGAGGCCGAGGTGGACAACGAGGTCACCGAAGCCGACACGGGCTTCGGCGAGCAGGGCCGCGCAAAGGTCGAGCTCGAGATCCCGGCAGAGGCCACAGGTGAGCAGACCCTGGAGATCACCACCGACGCAGGCACCAAGGTGTCCCTGCCGGTGACCGTCGCTCAGGCTGACAAACCGGCTGAAGACGACGGCAAGGACAAGCCGGCTGAGGACAACGGCTCCTCCGATGCACCGATCGGTGTCATCCTCGGTGTGATCGCCGCTGTCCTGGTACTGGTGCTCCCGCTGGCACTGGCATTCCCGATCGACTCGGTGCTCGGCCCGATCGCGCTGATCAACAACAAGTAAGACGAGCATGAGCCTGATCTGATACAGGTTGCACGCGACAGCGCCGCCGATTCCCCACGGCTGGGAAACGGCGGCGCTGCTTATTTGAAGGAATGAAAAGAACCGGCTACCTAGAGCCGGTTACCTTTGGAAAATTCCGTTGGTAGCCGGTTGTAGGGAGCCGGTTTTGTCTACACGCAGCAACGCGGGAGACCACCCGCGCTGCTTCGAGGACAGCGGCGCGAGGACTAGCGTGCGAACTTGGCCGCGATGGAGAGCACCTGGGTGAGCATGCCGATGATCGCGGTGACCACGGCGATCCAGCTCTTCAGCTCCTCCGGGCTCATGTCCTCGATGGAGGAACCTTCCTCATCAGACGAGGACAAGCTGTCCTTGATGGTCTTCTTGTCAGAGTCCTTGTCGTTGGAGTCCTTGGACTTGCTCTCCGCGGTGTCGTTGACAGTGGGTGCAGCGTCGGCGACTGCGGCGCCGGAAATCATGACCGCGGTGGCGGTTGCTGCCGCTGCAAGGCTGGTGCGAAGCTTCATCGAATTTTCCTCACTCGTAAAAATGTGTGTTCTTCTCGGAATGCTAATGGGTGCGCTGGTGGTGCGCTACACCGGACAGCAGATTTTGAGGTGATTCCCAGAGCTACGTCGCTTCAGCGCGCGGAAGCGTTACTCCACCGTGCTACTTCACGGACGCCTTTTTGACGCGGACCTCGTCGGCCGGGGCGCCGCCCTGCTGACCACCTTCAACGCCAGCCTCGGCGATCTTGTCCAGGGTGGCAAGACCCTCGTCGTCGATCTGGCCGAAGTAGGTGTACAGCGGCGGCAGCACGGAGTCGCCGTAGTTGAGGAAGAACTGGGAGCCGTTGGTGTCCACGCCGGCGTTCGCCATGGCGATGGTGCCGCGGTCGTAGCGCTGCGGCTCGCTGCTTTGCTGCAGCAGCATCGTCTTGGCCTGCATCATCTCTTCCTCCGAGGCACCCTCCGGGATGCCCGCCTCAGACAGGTCGATGCCCTCAAGCGCCTTGTCGGTGGGCAGCTCGTTAGCGAACTGGAAGCCCGGTCCGCCGGCGCCGGTGCCGGCACGGTCGCCGCACTGCAGCACCTTCAGGCCGTCGCCTGTAGTCAGGCGGTGGCAGACGGTGTCGTCGTAGAAGCCTTCCTCAGCGAGGTACTCGATGGCGTTGACGGTGCAGGGGGAGGCCGCACGGTCCAGCTCCATGCCGATCGGGCCCTGGTTGGTGTCCAGCTCAACGGTGAGGGTGCCCTCGGTGGACACTCCCTCAGTCTTCGGGGTGCCAACGCCGTCGCCGCCCTGCTCCGCAGCCTCGTTGTAGGCGCAGTTCACAGTCGGCGGCAGCGCCTGCTCGCGCTTAGTGGCGATCGGTTCGAACTCCGACGCGTCGAAAGGCTCCTGCTCCTCGGTAGTGGACTCGGAAGCAGCGGTAGTTTCGCTGGCAGCGAGGTCCTCGCCGCTGTCGTTGTTGGCCGCAAAGTAAATGCCGCCGCCGATCAGCGCGATCACTGCCGCGGAGATTGCCGCCACCGACCACGGGCGGGACTTTTCTTTGCGGTCGCGCGAGTCCAGCTCGCTTTTCAGGTGGGACAGGGCTTCTTTGCCGCGCTGTTCGTTCGATGCCACTGGGGTTTACACCTCGCCAATTTGTTGGGATGGGCGGAGCTGGACGTCGTTAAGCATCCGCCCCTTGAACGGCTAGAAAGCCTATCAGCACCGATATAGTGGCCAGCATGAGAATCGCCGGTTTCGCCGCAGGACCTTTTCAAACCAACTGCTATGTCGTTGCTCATGGGGATCGCGCGTTTGTGATCGACCCGGGGCTGGGCGCGCACGAGGCGGTGAGCCAGATGGCGCAGGAGCAGGGGCTGACCGTCGAGGCGGTGGTGCTCACGCACGGCCACATCGACCACATCCGCGATGCCGCTGCGTTCGGAGTTGAGACGTTCATCCACCCCGCCGACGCATTCATGCTGCTGCGCGGCGAGGGGGTCAGCGAGCAAGCACGCCAGCTTTACGACGCCTCCGCCATGCCCCCAATCGACAACCCCACGCCGCTCGAGGATGGGCAAGCGCTGCAAGTCGCGGGCGTGGAGTTGCGCGTGGTGCACGCACCGGGGCACTCGCCGGGCTGTGTGATGCTTGTTGCCGACGATGTGGTCTTCTCCGGAGACGTGCTGTTCCGCGGGTCTATCGGCCGTACGGACCTGCCGGATTCGGACCCGGAGCAGATGCGTCAGTCCCTCCGCGATCCGGTGTGGGATCTGAGCGACGAACTGCAGGTGCTGCCCGGCCACGGCCCGGCTACGACGGTAGCGCAGGAGCGCGCAACCAACCCGTACCTGCGCCAGGCCAACTCGGACCGCTAAACGGGTACTCGCTCCGGGCGGGGGAGGGCTGGACTAGACTTGCCCGGTGTGAGCGAGAACAAGAACGACCAGTTTCAGAAGCTTTCCGCCCCGAAGGGTGTGCCGGATTACGCGCCGCCGCAATCGGCGGCGTTTATCCATGTGCGCGACGAGTTTGCCCGCCAGGCGCGCATCGCCGGCTACCAGCACATCGAGCTGCCGGTGTTCGAGGACACGACGCTCTTCGCCCGCGGTGTGGGCGAATCCACTGACGTGGTGAGCAAGGAGATGTACACCTTCGAGGACCGCGGCGGCCGCTCCGTCACGCTGCGCCCGGAGGGCACTGCCGGCGTGATGCGCGCGTTTATCGAGCACAACATGGACCGCGGTTACCTGCCGGTGAAGCTGAATTACTACGGCCCGTTCTTCCGCTACGAGCGCCCCCAGGCCGGCCGTTACCGCCAGCTGCAGCAGGTGGGCGTGGAGGCCATCGGCATGGACGATCCGCTGTTAGACGCTGAGGTCATCGCGTTGGCCGACCGTAGCTACCGTGCTATCGGCCTGAGCGGGTTCCGCCTCGAGCTGACCAGCCTGGGCGATAGGAACTGCCGGCCGGCGTACCGCGAGAAGCTGCAGCAGTTCCTCTTCGACCTGCCGTTGGACGAGGAAACCCGCAAGCGCGCGGAGATCAACCCGCTGCGCGTGCTGGACGACAAGCGCGAGGAAGTCCGCGAGATGACCGCGGATGCGCCGCTGATGCTGGATCACCTCTGCGACGATTGCCGCGCCCACTTCGACGCTGTCACCGCGGCTCTGGACAGCTTCGGTGTGCCGTACGTGATCAACCCCCGCATGGTGCGCGGGCTGGACTACTACACCAAGACCACTTTCGAGTTCGTCCACGACGGCTTGGGCGCGCAGTCCGGCATCGGCGGCGGCGGCCGCTACGACGGCTTGATGGCCCAGATCGGCGGCCCGGATCTGTCCGGCATCGGCTACGGCCTCGGCGTCGACCGCGCCGTCCTCGCCCTTGAGGCTGAGGGCGTCGAGCTCGAAGAGGCTTCGCACCGTGTGGACGTGTTTGGCATCGCTATCGGCGACAAGGCGCGTGTGAAGATGAGCAAGCTTATCGACGAGCTCCGCGCCGCTGGCGTTTCCGCCGACATGTCCTACGGGCAGCGCGGACTCAAGGGCTCGATGAAGGGCGCCGATCGCGCCGGTGCGAAGTACGCGCTCGTGCTCGGCGAGCGCGAGTTGGAGGCCGGCGAGGTGGCTGTGAAGGACCTCGCGCAGCACTCGCAGGAGTCCGTGGCGCTGTCAGTCCAGGCCGTGACCCAGGCGATCGCCAGCGGGGGAGCCGACATTTAGCACTCGGTGATGTTCACCGGCAGGCCCAGTTGCACTGCAAGGCCGCCCATGGACGTCTCCTTGTACTGCGTCATCATGTCGCGGCCGGTGGCGGCCATGGTCTCCACCACATCGTCGAGGGTGACGATGTTGGTGCCGTCGCCGAGCTTGGCCAGACGGGCTGCGTTGATGGCCTTCACACCGCCGATGGCGTTGCGCTCGATGCAGGGCACTTGCACAAGCCCGCCGACGGGGTCGCAGGTCAGGCCGAGGTTGTGCTCGAGGGCGATCTCCGCGGCGTTTTCCACCTGGGCAGGCGTGCCACCCAGCGCGGCGCACATGCCGGCGGCCGCCATGGATGAGGCAGAGCCGACCTCGCCCTGGCAGCCCACCTCAGCACCTGAGATGGATGCGTTGGTCTTGATAATGGAGCCGACTGCGCCCGCAGTGAGCAGGAAGTTGCGGGCGCGCTCGACGGTGAAGTCGTCGGTGAAGTCGCGGCAGTAGTGCATCACCGCGGGGATGATGCCGGCGGCGCCGTTCGTCGGCGCGGTGACCACCTGGCCGTGCGCGGCGTTTTCCTCGTTGACGGCCAGCGCGTAGAGGTTGACCCACTCCATCGCGTCCAGCCCGCGGGCGGTGGACGCTTCGTACTCGGCGGTGAGCAGGCGGTGGAGACGGTTCGCGCGCCGCCTGACGTTCAGCCCGCCGGGCAGGGTGCCCTCAGTCTTCAAACCGTGTGCGACGCATTCCTGCATCACGTTCCACACCGCGTCCAAGTGGGCGTCGAGTTTTTCACGGCCGTGGATGGACTCTTCGTTGGCGCGCATGATTTCGGCGATGGTCAAGCCGGTCTCGTCGCAAAGCTGCATGAGCTCCGCTGCGGTGTTGAAGGGATAGGGCACCGACGGAATCTCACGGGCGGAGGCCACGCCGGTTTCGTCGCGGTGAGCCTCCATCTCCCAGCGGTCTTGGATGAAGCCGCCGCCGACGGAGTAGTAATCCTCGCGCTCGGCAAGCACATTGCCGTTTGCGTCCCACGCGTCGAAGATGAGGCAGTTCGGGTGCGCCGCCACAGGAGCGGGGTCGAACCGCAGCACGTACTCGACGGTGCCGGCCGGCCCGGAAATGTGGCCGGTGGCGGGAATCGGCTCTCCCGGTTTCGGCTCGACATCAGCCGACGTGGTCGTGGGGGTGTAGCCGACAAGGCCCAGCAGCGCTGCGCGATCGGTGCCGTGGCCGACGCCGGTGGCCGCGAGAGATCCGCGCAGCTCCACCAGCACCTTGGCCGGGAAGCTGTCGAGATTGCGTATGAACGTTTGGGCGGCGCGCATCGGACCGACGGTGTGGGAGGAAGACGGGCCGATGCCAATGCTGAACAGGTCAACAACGCTTACAAAGTTTGCAGACATGTCGCGGATACTACAGCACGAAAAGGTGTGCAGCGCCACAGCGAAACCGGGTTTATTAGGTTTCCTGCGCAAGGGCCGGAATGTCGGTCGCACCTAGCACCGATATCGGCTTCTGCGTCGGCTTTCCGTGTTCGGTGATGATGGCGAGGCGGGGAACCGCGCCAGACTCGAGCGGGGTGCTCAGCGCCTCTACGGCAGCCGCCGCGGTGACGTTGCGCGGCAGGAAAATCGGCTGGTCCAACTTGCCGCTGTGTTCAATCACGTCTGCCACGGTGCCTGCCGCGATCGTGTCGTCCTCACGCAGCTCTGCTGCCAGCCACCGCGCAATCGCATTGGTGGTGAGGAGGCCGACGCACTCGCCGCCTTCGTAGACCGGGAATTGGGCGAGGCCCTCAGAGGCGATAATCCCTAGCGGCTCGTGGATGTCGGCGTCAGGGGAGAAGGTGACCACCCGCTGGTGCTCAACTACTTCCAGAGCCAGCGTCGGTGCGAGCAGCGAATCCCGGATCCGCTCGATCTCGACGACGGTTTCCGGCAGTGGCTCGGCGATCGGGCGCAAGTTGTCGTACTCGCCGTGGCTAATCGCGTTGCGCAGATCGGCGAACTCCTGCAGCGTCTCGGATTGCTCCAGTGCGACAATGCCCTTCTTCGCCGCGAGACGGGCCATCCACGAAAAAGAATCGGACCGTTTGGCATCGAGTTCGGTGCGCAAGAATTTCTCGATGGAGTTGAACGCAGCAAGAAACGGCACGGCGCGGTTGGGCTCAGCATTGCTCATGCCGGCCACTGTAGCGTCGTGCCGTTTCGAAGTGGATAGCAAGCGTTTCGGTGGGTTTTTGGCGTGGGCTCCATCCGCGAATCCAGCTATCACGGTCCAGCTAATCGGCCCAAGGGGGCGATAAAGGGAGCGCGGACAAAAAGTTGGAGTGTTGGGGGCTGGAAGGTATTCCGATGCCCGCAGGGTTTCCATCTGATATCCGCGATGGTGCGGTTGAGAGGTTTTTGGCTGGGTCGTCTGCCCGTGAGGCCTGCGACTGGGCTGAAGACGCGTGTGGTCGCCGACCGTCGGTAGACACGGTCGGCAACTGGGTTGCAGCCAAGCGCCGCGGCCAGAGCTTTGACGGTGCCAGACGCGCCTACGACGCTGAGACCATCGCAAAAGTTGTCGCACGCAGGTTGACCTCACAGGCGACGGTGCGTGACATCGCTGTGGAGTTCGACGTCAACGACACCGCGGCGCTGACCTGGACGAAGCGGTATTGGCCCGACGATGACGAACGCGTTTTGGCAGCGTCGATGACATTCGACGAGGCCTATGCGGCGACAATGGAACGCGTGAGCAAGCAACGCAAAGTCCAACGCAACCATCAGCAGCAGCGAGTCGATAAGGCAGCCGATGCGAAACGACCACCACGGCCAGTCAACGAGTGGCTGCCGGGGCCTGGTCCGGTAGACGATATCGCTGATTTACCCAGTGACATGGACGAGCTGAAAAAGCTCATTGTTGAGATGCGTGACCGGGAAACGGTCAAAGACGCCATTATCCAAGTGCTCATGAGCGATGGTGAGCCGCGGGGAAAAGACGACGTCCGTGACGGTGAGCTGTCCACCGCGGCGAAAGCCGCTGTGGTGGTTGCCCTCACGGACGCCCACGGGTTTTCCATCGCGCAAGCATGCGCGGTAGTCGGGATTGCGCAGTCGACGTTTTACTACCACCGACACAAACACACGAAGGTGGTGCAACAGCGCGAACAGCGCCGCGCTGCACTTAAACCATTGATCTTGCAGGCAGCGGCCGAATCCGGACAAAGCTACGGATACCGACGCATCCACGCCTGGTTGAAGATCATGGGGCATACGGTGTCGGAAAAGATCGTGCGCACCCTCATGGCGGATCTGGGGTGCCGCCCGCCAGCGAAGGCGTCGGGCAAGTACTCCTCCTACACCGGTGAAACCGACCACAAGCCAGCAAACCTGCTACTGATCACCCCAACCGACGGCACCGACGATGACCGGGATTCGGATGTGGCCCGCCCGGTGATCGAACCGTCGCAGTACTTCACCGACCACGCCGACGCCAAAGGGCTTACCCACGATTTCCACGCGGATGCGCCGTGGGAGAAAATCGGCACTGATGTCACCGAAATCCACTGCCCAGACGGGAAGTTGTTCCTGTCGGCAGCGATCGATTTCTACGACGGGATGCCGATTGCAGTGACCATGTCGACGTCACCGAATCACGATCTTGTCGCCGAGATGATCGCGCGAATCGACAAGCTAAAACCCGACGGTGCGCAACCAATCATCCATTCCGACCGCGGTGGGCTCTACCGCAGCCCACGCTGGGTCAGCCTGATTACCAACCACGCCCACAACAGCCTGGATTGCCCGGACTGCCAGGCCGATGCGTGGTGTGACAACCGGTGGCGCTACATCCCGTCACTGTCACGCAAAGCCACCAGCGGCGACAATGCGCGCACCGAAGGGTTCTTCGGCACGATGAAACAGGAACTGCTCAAAGGCAGACCTGTGGTGTCAACGATGACGGTGGCGCAGATGCGCGACTATATTGACACCTACATCGACTTCTACATCCACAGACGATTGAAGTCGACACTCGGCGACGGGTACACCACCATCGCCGAACACCGACAAGCACTGAGTGCATAACAACGAGACAAAGTCCCCCAAACGCACTCCAAGATTTTGTCCGCAGCCCCTAAACGAGGTGCCACTAGCTGGATCCAGCCCCGGCGGGGTAAAGGGGAAAGGATGCGATAGATCTCGTGCGCGGTGAGTCGGCGGTTTAGCTCTTGTACACGCCGCGGTTGAGCGTGTCGCAAGCTGACATTTGGCCAGTTTCGTAGCCGGACTTGAACGCCTGCATGCGCTGTTCCGAAGAACCGTGGGTCCACGCGTCCGGGTCGACCTCGCCGCCGGAGCGCTTCTGGATGTTGTCGTCGCCGATGGATTGCGCCGCCTGCAGCGCCTGTTGCAGCTGCTCGTCGGTGATCGGCTCAAGTGCTGCGTTCTCACCCTTGGAGGCGTGGTGCGCCCACAGGCCCGCGTAGCAGTCGGCCTGCAGCTCGATAGCCACCGCGGCGGAATCCTGGCCCGGGTTCTTGTAGTCGCTTAAACCGAGGGTGCCCTCAAGGTTTTGGATGTGGTGGCCGTACTCGTGAGCGGTGGCGTACTCCTGCGCCAGCGGGCCGTTGGAGCCGCCGAGCTGGGACAGCTGGTCGAAGAAGCTAACGTCCAGGTACGCGGTGGTGTCCTGCGGGCAGTAGAACGGGCCGGTGTCAGAGCTTGCAAAGCCACAGCCGGAGTTCACGCTGCCTTTGAAGATGGTCATCTCCGGTTTGGTGAACTGGGTTTCGGACTGGGCAGGCAGCACGTCTGCCCAAACGGCGTTCAACGACCCCATCGTCGCTGCCGCGCGGCAATCGTCGTACTCGTTGGAAGAACCGGCTTCCTGGCAGTGCTCCAGCGAGTACTCGTCCTGGGACTGCGACTGGGAGTCGTTGCCTCCACCACCGAGAATGCCGTTGAACGCACCGCTGAAGTACAGCAGCGCCAGCAGGACCAAAATGATGGTTCCGCCGCCGCCTCCGCGCAAAAGGAGCGGCAGCAGCATCATCGCGCCGCCACCCAGGCCGCCGCCTCCGCGGCCGCCACCGGAACTGGTATTGACGTTGCCACCTTGGCCCTGCGCGTAATCGCCTCTGAAAGTCATGGTCAGAATTGTGCCAAATACCTAGGGCACGTGTTGGATCTGGGTCGGTTTAGTCGGGGGCCAGTCCCGTACGAGGTACCCAGTTCTCTAGCGTGCTTCAGGGGGGCGGACGCGCGTCGCCTCAGCGCCGGGTAAACTTTGCCAGGTTAGATTCGCCATCACGTGGAAGGACGTGGAAACCGTGCTGCGCACTCACCTTGCGGGGAACCTGAATAAAGAACTCGAAGGCCAAACTGTCACTCTCACCGGCTGGGTGGCCCGCCGTCGCGACCATGGCGGCGTGATCTTTATCGACCTGCGCGACCGCTCTGGGCTGGCTCAGGTGGTCTTCCGTGAGTCCGCGGTCGCGGAGGCCGCGCATGACCTGCGCAGCGAGTTTGTCGTCCAGGTCACTGGCACGGTTGAGCCACGCCCGGAGGGCTCGGCGAACCCGAACCTCGCCTCCGGTGAGATCGAGGTCAACGTCACTGACCTGAAGGTGCTGAACAAGGCGGCGGCGCTGCCGTTCCAGATCGAGGACGCATCCTCCAGCGAGGTCGGCGAGGAAGCTCGCCTGCGCTATCGCTACCTGGATCTGCGCCGCGAGCGCCAGGCGAAAGCGATGCGTCTGCGCGCGAAGGCGAACCAGGCAGCGCGCCGCGTGCTGGACAACCACGACTTCACCGAGATTGAAACCCCGACGCTGACGCGCTCCACCCCGGAGGGCGCGCGTGACTTCCTCGTGCCGGCTCGTTTGAAGCCGGGCTCCTGGTACGCGCTGCCGCAGTCGCCGCAGCTGTTCAAGCAGCTACTCATGGTGGCCGGCATGGAGCGTTACTACCAGCTGGCACGCTGCTACCGCGACGAGGATTTCCGTGCGGACCGTCAGCCGGAGTTCACCCAGCTAGACGTTGAGGCCAGCTTCGTGGACCAGGACGACATCATCGAGCTCGCCGAAGAGATCCTGGTGGAGCTGTGGAAGCTGATCGGCTACGACATCCAGACTCCGATCCCGCGCATGACCTACAAGGAGGCGATGGAGAAGTACGGCTCTGACAAGCCGGACCTGCGCTTCGACATCCCGCTGGTGGAGTGCACCGAGTTCTTCAAGGACACCACCTTCCGCGTGTTCAAGGCCGAGTACGTCGGCGCCGTTGTCATGGAAGGCGGCGCCTCCCAGCCGCGTCGCCAGCTCGATGCGTGGCAGGAGTGGGCGAAGCAGCGCGGCGCCAAGGGTCTTGCCTACATCCTGGTCCAGGAGGACGGCGAGTTGACTGGCCCGGTGGCCAAGAACATCACCGACGAGGAGAAGGCCGGCATCGCCGAGCACGTCGGCGCGAAGCCGGGCGACTGCATCTTCTTCGCCGCCGGCGAAACGAAGGCGTCCCGTGCGCTGCTGGGTGCAGCCCGCGGCGAGATTGCCCGCAAGCTGGACCTGATCAAGGACGGCGACTGGGCGTTTACCTGGGTCGTCGACGCGCCGCTGTTTGAGCCGGCCGCCGATGCCACCGCTTCCGGCGACGTCGCGCTCGGCCATTCCAAGTGGACCGCCGTGCATCACGCCTTTACCTCCCCGAAGCCGGAGTTCCTGGACAACTTCGAAAAGAACCCGGGCGAGGCACTCGCCTACGCCTACGACATCGTGTGCAACGGCAACGAGATCGGCGGCGGCTCCATCCGTATCCACGAGCACGATGTGCAAAAGCGCGTGTTCGAAGTCATGGGTATCACCGACGAGGAAGCGGACGAGAAGTTCGGCTTCCTGCTGGATGCATTCCAGTACGGCGCCCCGCCGCACGGCGGCATCGCCTTCGGTTGGGACCGCATCGTGTCCCTGCTCGGTGGCTTCGAATCCATCCGCGATGTCATCGCCTTCCCGAAGTCGGGCGGCGGCGTGGATCCGTTGACCGATGCCCCGGCGCCGATTCCGGCGGAGCAGCGCAAGGAGACCGGCGTGGACTTTAAGCCGAAGAAGGACGCCGAGAGCAAAGGCGGCGAGGCCGAGGCGGCAGGAGCCGACAAGTAGGCCAGCGATGGGCGATACGCAGGAGATCATCCGCGCAGCCGCCGACATACTGACCAAGCGCTATGGCGGCGAGCAGCAGCTTGTGGACGTCGAAAGACTCGACGGCTCAGGGCTGGCTGACGTATTCCGGGCGCGCGTGGTTAACAACCCGTTTTTCCAGCACCGCTCGGTGGTGGTGAAGCATTCGCCGGCAACCGGTGACGAGCTGGCGGACGCGGCATTTTTGCGCGAGACGGTGGCCTATCAGTTCGCGACGTCGTTAAGCGAGGAAGTACGCCCGGGACCGGTGCTGCTGGGCTACGACGCCGCACAGCGCATCCTGATCATCTCGGACCTGGGCGACGGCCGCACACTGGCCGACTTGCTGCAGGACGCGGACCCGGAAACCCACGTGGACCTGCTGCGCCGGCTCGGCCGGGCGTTGGGCAAGATGCATGCCGGCACCGCGGACGACGAGGACGCGTTCAATGTGCTGTTCCAGCGCATGACGCGTTCGCGGAAGAACGCGGCGAACTTGCAGCTGCTGCGTGATCGCCTGCTGTCGCACCGCATCCGCATCGGCGTGGAGTTTTTGGAAAACGCCGGCATCGAGATCCCGGGGGAGGTCCGGTTCGCGGCCACAAACGTGCGCACCCGTCTGCTGCGGGGAGGCATGCGAGCGTTCACGCCGTTCGACCTGACCCCGGACAACGTCATTCAGACCGGCAACTCCTTCCACTTTTTGGATTACGAGTGGGCAGGCTTCAGGGATGTGACCTTCGATGTGGCGTTTGTGGTCGCACGCTTCCCAGTCTTTCTTGCGGCGCAGCCGTTTAACGCGGAAGCGACCGAGGCGTTCATTGACGCTTGGGTGAGCGAAGTGCGAGGCATCTGGCCCAGCGTGGAGCACCCGGATACGCTCCAAGCGCGGATCACTGCAGGCATTATCGGGTGGGCCATGAGCAGTGTGGCGATGCTGGACCCGGTCAGCCCGGCCGAATTGCTAGAGCACGACACCAAGCTCAAAGAGGACTTCGAGGCCGCCGGTCTCGACGTGTCTGACCTCGGGCCGCTTGAAGCGGGCGGAGAGACTGAAGAGCATCCCGCAGACCATGCCGGTGACGTTCTGCGTCCGTACTCGAAGGGGTCGTTCACCGCAGACGAAGCGCTGGTGCGCAGGGATTTGCGTGAGACGTTCGAGTCCCTCGCAGCATTCGCGGGCGCGGGCAAGGATCCCGCGTACCAAACGATAAGCCACTTCGCCCAGACGCTGGCTGAGCGCTTGCGATAAGGAGAGGTTTGGGTGGAGCAAGAGGGACTTTTCTCCGCAGCCGCAGGGCAAGACGGCCGCGGTGAGTTGGGAAACCGTGGCACCGCCTTCTTCGAGGCGGGGGCATCTGCCCCTTTGGCCGCGCGCATGCGTCCGCGGACCCTCGACGAGATCGCGGGCCAGCGTCACCTACTCAGCGAGGGCAAGCCGCTGCGCAGGCTTATCGACGGCTCTGGGGCCGCCTCGGTGATCCTCTACGGCCCGCCGGGCACCGGCAAGACCACCATCGCATCGCTGATCGCGTCTGCGATGGGGCAGAACTTCGTCGCCCTGTCGGCGCTGTCCTCGGGTGTGAAGGAAGTTCGTGCCGTAATTGACGAAGCACGGCGAGACCTAATTCGCGGCGAGAAAACCGTGCTGTTCATCGACGAGGTGCACCGGTTTTCTAAGACCCAGCAGGACGCGTTGCTGGCCGCCGTGGAAAACCGCACCGTGCTGCTGGTCGCGGCGACGACAGAGAATCCGAGTTTCAGCGTGGTAGCGCCGCTGCTGTCGCGTTCGCTGCTGCTGAAGCTGGAGTCTTTGAACGAGGACGACCTGCGCGGGGTGCTGGACCGGGCGATGGCAGACGAACGCGGATTTGGCGGCGAATTCGAGCTTGACAGCGCTGCACGGGACCAGCTGGTCCTCCTCGCCGGCGGCGACGCCCGCCGGGCGCTGACCTATCTGGAAGCTGCGGCGGAGGCGGTGCAGCCGGGGGAGACCATCACCGTCGACACCGTCAAAGAAAACGTGAACCGCGCGGTGGTGCGCTACGACCGCGACGGCGACCAGCATTACGACATCGTTAGTGCGTTCATCAAATCTATCCGCGGTTCCGACGTGGATGCCGCGCTGCATTACCTGGCGCGGATGATTGAGGCGGGCGAGGACCCGCGGTTCATTGCCCGCCGCCTGGTCATCCACGCGTCCGAAGACATTGGCATGGCGGATCCAACTGCGCTCCAGACCGCCAACGCGGCGGCGAACGCGGTGCAGTTCATCGGCATGCCCGAGGGAAGGCTCGCCCTTGCGCAGGCGACGATCCACTTGGCCACAGCGCCGAAGTCGCCGTCGGTGATCCAGTCCATCGACCGGGCGTTGGCGGACGTGCGCGCAGGCTACGCCCCGCCGGTGCCGGCGCACCTGCGCGACGGGCACTATGAAGGCGCGAAGGCCATGGGCAATGCGGTGGGATATGTCTATCCGCATGGTGATCCTTTGGGCGTCGTTAAGCAGCAGTACATGCCCGACGGTCTCGAAGATGCTGTCTACTACGAACCCACCGACCATGGTGCGGAGCGGCGCATCAAAGACTTCATCGGTAGGTTGCGTGCCCTCGTCCGCGGACGGTGACACCGGGCTGCGTGCGGGCGCGGGGTAGAGTAAGCGCGGATAAAAACCGGCGCTGCTGAAAGGACAATCACGCGTGCAAACCCATGAGATCCGAGAGCGGTTCACCAACCACTTCGTCGAGGCTGGCCACACCCCGGTGCCGAGCGCCCCGCTGATTCTGGATGACCCGACGCTGCTGTTCGTCAACGCCGGCATGGTGCCGTTCAAGCCGTACTTTCTGGGCGACCAGACTCCGGATTTCAAAAACGGCACCGCCACCTCCATCCAGAAGTGCGTGCGCACCCTGGACATCGAGGAAGTGGGCATCACCACCCGCCACAACACGTTTTTCCAGATGGCCGGCAACTTCTCCTTCGGCCAGTACTTCAAGGAAGGCGCAATCACGCACGCCTGGACCCTGCTCACTGGTGCTGTCGAAGACGGCGGTCTGGGCCTGGATCCGGAGCGCCTGTGGGTGACCGTTTACCTGGACGATGACGAGGCGGCCTCGATCTGGCGCGACAAGATCGGCATCCCAGAAGAGCGCATCCAGCGTATGGGCATGGAGGACAACTTCTGGTCCATGGGCATCCCGGGTCCGTGCGGCCCCTGCTCTGAGATCTACTACGACCGCGGCCCGGAATACGGCGTCGAGGGCGGGCCGATCGCCGACGACAACCGCTACATGGAGATCTGGAACCTCGTGTTCATGGAGTCCATCCGCGGCGAGGGCGACAAGAAGGGCAACTTCGAGATCGTCGGCGAGCTGCCGCAGAAAAACATCGATACCGGCATGGGCATCGAACGCGTGGCTTGCCTGCTCCAAGGCGTGGACAACGTCTACGAGACCGACCTCCTGCGCCCCGTCATTGACGCCGCTGTCGAGCTCACAGGAGCGAAGTACGACGCCGGCAACAAGGACAACGATGTCCGCTTCCGCGTCGTCGCCGACCACGCGCGCACCGGCATGATGATCATCCTCGACGGCGTGACCCCCTCCAACGAGGGCCGCGGCTACATCCTGCGCCGCCTGTTGCGCCGCATCATCCGCTCCGCGCGCCTGCTGGGCGCCACCGGCCCGGTGATGGAGACGCTGATGAACACCATCATGGACACCATGACCCCGTCGTTTCCGGAGATCGCGGACAACCGCGAGCGCATCCTGCGCGTGGCGGTCGCCGAGGAGAAGGCGTTTTCCAAGACCCTGGAGGCGGGCACCTCGCGTTTCGACGAGGCCGCGTCCGCCGTGTCCGCATCCGGCGCCAAGGTCCTGCCGGGCGCGCAGGCCTTCGAGCTGCACGACACCTACGGTTTCCCAATCGACCTGACCGTGGAGATGGCGCGCGAGGCTGGCCTGGACGTGGACATGGACGCCTTCAACGCCGCGATGCAGGAGCAGCGCGAGCGCGCCAAGGCAGACAACAAGGCGAAGAAGCACCGCAACGTGGACGAATCGCTCTACCGCGAGTGGGTGGATGCGAACCCGACCGAGTTCGTCGGCTACGACCAGCTCACCCACGACGCGAAGGTAATCGGTCTCGTGCGCGGCGGCGAAAAGGTCGGCGAGGTCTCCCAGGGCGACGAGGTCGAGGTCATCCTCGATGTCACCCCGATGTACGCCGAGTCCGGCGGCCAGATGGCAGACCGCGGCCGCCTGCTCATGGGCGAGACCATCCTCAACGTCAACGACGTCCAGCGCGTGGGCAAGAAGCTGTGGCTGCACAAGGCCACGGTGCAAAACGGCGGGCTGGATCTGGGCTCCACCGTCACCGCCGAGGTGGACGGCGCGTGGCGCCACGGCGCGCGACAGGCGCACTCCGCGACCCACCTGATCCACGCGGCGATCCGCCAGGTGCTCGGCCCCGCCGCAGTCCAGGCTGGTTCCTTGAACAAGCCGGGGTACCTGCGCTTCGACTTCAACTACACCGACCAGCTCACGGACGCGCAGCTGCAGGAAATCGCCACTATCACCAACCAGGCGGTGGACGCGGACTTCGCAGTCAACACGATTGAAACCTCGCTGGACAAGGCGAAGGAGATGGGCGCGATGGCGCTGTTCGGCGAGAGCTACGGCGACACCGTGCGCGTGGTGGAGATCGGCGGCCCGTTCTCCGTCGAGCTGTGCGGCGGCACCCACGTCGAGCACGCCTCCCAGATCGGCCCGGTGGCCGTCCTCGGCGAGTCCTCCGTCGGCTCCGGCGCGCGCCGCATTGAGGCGTACTCCGGCATGGATTCCTTCAAGTACCTGTCCAAGGAGGCTGCACTCGCGTCTGGCCTGGCGGCGGAATTGAAGGCGCCGACCGAGGAGCTGCCGGACCGCATCGCCCAGCTCAGCGAGCGTCTGCGCGCGGCAGAAAAGGAAATTGCGAACCTGCACCGCCAGCAGCTTCTAGCATCCACCGCCAACTTGGCGGATGAGGCGCAGACGGTGGGCGAACACCGTGTCGTCGCAAAGCACCTGCCCGAAGGCATTACCACTGGCGACCTGCGCACGATCGCCAACGACTTGCGCGGCAAGCTCCAGGCAGAAGACGCTGTGATCGTGCTGCTGTCCCAGGTGGACGGCAAGGTCTCCCTGGCCGCTGCCGCAACGCAGCAGGCTGTGCAGTCCGGTGTGAAGGCCGGCGACCTGGTGAAGCTGATCGGGCAGTACGTCGACGGTAAGGGAGGCGGTAAGCCGGACCTGGCACAGGGCACCGGTGCGAACCCGGCCGGAATCGAAGATGCGCTGCGCGCGGTGCGTGAATCGCTCGCGGAGTAATCAGCGATGTAATGCGTGACACGCCGAGGCAGCACCCCGCCGGTTCCACAGGAAACGGTTAGGTTTAACCAAGGCCAGTTGGCCGCCCAGCCGTTAACCGGCCTGTTCCCGTAGGCGCCGAAGGTGGAAAGGACACACGGATGAAGGTGCAGCCAGACACCCCGGGGCTCAACGACCCGGGGAAGGGGCGCCGCATCGGCATTGATGTGGGCACTGTCCGCATCGGCGTGGCCTCCTCCGACCAGGACGCGTCGCTTGCCACCCCGGTGGAAACGGTCCGCCGGGTCACCGGATTCAAAGACCGCGACGGCGAGGACATCGAGCGTTTGCTTGAGCTTATCGACGAGTTTGAAGCCGTGGAAGTTGTCGTCGGCCTGCCGTCGAACCTCAACGGCGACGGCTCCAAGAGCGTCAAGCATGCAAAGGAAATAGCCTTCCGCATCAAGCGCCGCAGCGACGTGCCTGTGAAAATGGCGGACGAGCGGCTGACCACGGTCGCGGCCACCCAGGCACTGCGTGCCTCCGGCGTGCGGGAAAAGGACGCGCGCGCCGTGATCGACCAAGCGGCGGCGGTAGAGATTCTGCAATCATGGCTGGACGGTCGCAAAAACTACCTCAAGGAGAATTAACCGTGACCCCACGACAAGCCGCCATGCGGCGCACACGAAGCACCGCGGTGCTGGTTACTTCGCTCCTGCTGATCATCGGCCTGATCGCTTGGATTGCCATCGCCCGCGGCAACAACGTGTCCGACTTCGAGGGCACTGGTAACGGCGAAGAACAGGTAGTGCACATCAAGGAAGGCGCAAGCCTTTCCGCGCTTGGTCCTGAGCTGGAGGAGCGTGGCATCGTCGCCTCCGACAACGCGTTCCAAACTGCCGCGGCAAACAATGCGAACGCCGACAATATCCAGCCGGGCTTCTACCGCCTGCAGGGAGAGATGAGCGCCGACTCCGCGGTGAGCGCGCTTTTGGATCCGCAGCAGCGCATTACTCCGTTGCAGGTCTACGGCGGGGCTACCTTGATGGACATTAATATCCTCGGCGGACAGAAGCGCTTGGGAATTTTGACCATGATTCAGCAGTCCGCCTGCGGCGAGGAACCAGCGCCGGACTGCCTGAAGCTGGAAGAGCTGAACAAGGTTGCTGCGGAAGCGGATCCAGAGGCTCTTGGTGTTCCTGAGTGGGCCCGCGAGACCGTTGCCGGCCGGGCTGGCGACGCGAAGAGGCTCGAAGGCCTCATCGCCCCGGGCGAGTACATCATCGACCCGCACGCGAGCGCCGAGGAGATCCTCACCGATCTGATCACGCGCTCCGCCAAGCAGTACGAGTCCACCGACATTGTCGGCCGTGCCAAGGCGGTTGGCCTGACCCCGTACGAGCTGCTCACGGCAGCGTCCCTGGTCGAGCGCGAGGCTCCGGCAGGCGAGTTCGACAAGGTCGCGCGAGTGATCCTGAACCGTCTGGACGAGCCGATGCGCCTGGAATTCGACTCCACAGTGAACTACGGCCTGCCTTCCGTTGAGGTTGCCACCACCGACGAAGACCGCGGCCGCGTCACCCCGTGGAACACCTACGCCATGGACGGCCTGCCGCAGACCCCGATCGCTTCTCCGTCCATCGAGGCCATCGAGGCAATGGAAAACCCGGCCGAAGGCAACTGGCTGTTCTTCGTCACCGTGGACAAGGACGGCACGACCACCTTTAACGACACGTTCGAGCAGCACCTCAACGACACCCAGCGTGCGGTGGATTCTGGCGTGCTGGATTCGCAGCGCTAACCCATGGGGCCCACGCACCGCGCCGCGGTCCTCGGCGCGCCGATCGGGCACTCGCTCTCCCCGGTGCTGCACAGCGCCGGGTACCAGGCGCTGGGCTTGGACGGCTGGGAGTACACCCGCATCCTCTGCGAAGCGGACGACCTGCCAGGCATTGTGGGGGAGGCGTACGAGACGTTCCGCGGCTTCTCGGTGACCATGCCGTGTAAGTTCGAGGCGCTGGACTTCGCGGACGAGGTCACCGAGCGTGCGCAGCAAATTGGTTCCGCGAACACGCTCACGCGTATCGACGGCGGCTGGCGCGCCGACAACACCGATTGCGAAGGCGCCATGGTGGCGCTGCAGGAGCTGCTGGGAGAGACGACCCCGGCAAAGCGCGCAGTTCTAGTCGGTGCGGGTGGCACAGCTCGCGCCGTGATATGGGCGTTGCGCGAGAGCGGATGCGAGCAGGTGACCGTGGTCAACCGCTCGGACCGCGCAGCGGAGTACGTGGAACTGGCACAGGGCATGGACGTGTCCTTCTGCACCTTCGACGCTGACCTAGAGCCGGTTGCTTTGGAAGCGGACGTTGTCGCCTCCACCGTGCCCGCGGATGCGCTGGAACAGCATGCCAAGACACTTGGGCATGCTCCGGTGTTCGACGTGATTTACAACCCATGGCCCACGTCGTTGGCCGTGAGCGCCGCCTCGAACGGCTACCCAGTGGTGGGGGGCTTGTCCATGCTGGCGGGGCAGTCGTACGCCCAGTTCGAGCAGTTCACTGGTGTTGCTGCTCCACGGTCGGAGATGCGTGAAGCGCTGTTGCGCCACTGGGAGCACACCCACTAACCTCACAGGCGTGGGGACTGGGGGATTCGCCGCCTATGCGGCAGGGGCTGTTTTTCTTGCATGGTCAGCGCTACTGTGTGTCTTCGACATCCGCGAGCGCAGGCTGCCGGATGCGCTAACGGGGCCGCCCGCGGTCGCAGCTTTGACCGCCTGCTTGTGGCAGCCGTCCCTGGCGTGGGGGCTGCTGTGGCCGACGTGGTATCTGCTGGTGGGCCGGGGCATCGGTGGGGGAGACATCAAGCTCGCAGTCCCGCTCGGCGTGGCTTGCGCGGCCGCCGGCGGGCCCCTTGGAGTTGTTGCCGCGTTTGGGCTATCCGGCCTGTTCACCGTAGGCGTGGCGGTGGTGTTTCGGAAGCGTTCTGTGCCGCATGGCCCGTCGATGCTCTGCGCTCTGTGGGTGCTGTTTCCTTTTTTGTGTATGTATTCGGGGGTTTGAAGGCAGAAGCACGCATTGGTTGTGTAAGAATGTCGCCATGTTTCGTTGGACAACGGCCGGTGAATCGCACGGCCAAGCCCTCATTGCGCTGGTGGAAAATGCGCCGGCAGGTCTGCCGGTGCGCAAAGATGAGATTGCCCATCAATTGGCGCGTCGCCGCCTCGGCTACGGGCGTGGCGCCCGTATGAAGTTTGAAGCCGATGAGCTCACCCTCCTCACCGGAGTGGTGCACGGCACTTCAATCGGCAGCCCCATTGCCATCCAGATCGGCAACACGGAGTGGCCGAAGTGGACCACGATCATGTCGGCGGAGCCCGTGGACATGCAGGACCCCGATGTGGCGAAGGCGATGGCGTCGGGGCGCGGAGCGTCGCTGACCCGCCCGCGCCCGGGACACGCGGACTTTGCCGGCATGATCAAGTACGGCTTTGACTCCGCGCGTCCGGTGCTTGAGCGCTCGTCTGCGCGCGAGACTGCCGCGCGCGTGGCGGCGGCGACGGTGGCCCGCAGCTTCCTGCGCGAAACGCTTGGTGTCGAGGTGTTCTCACATGTGATCTCCATCGGCGAGTCCGCACCGTACGCGGGCCCGCACCCGAGCTTCAAAGACATTGAGGCTATCGACGCCTCCCCGGTGCGCGCCTACGACAAGAACGCGGAAGCGGACATGGTCGCCCGCATCGAGGCGGCGAAGAAGGACGGCGACACCCTCGGCGGCATTGTCGAGGTGATCGTGGACGGGCTGCCCGTCGGCCTGGGCTCACATGTCTCCGGCGAGCGTCGCTTGGACGCGCGCCTGGCTGGCGCGCTGATGGGCATCCAGTCGGTGAAGGGCGTCGAGGTCGGCGACGGATTTGAGGAAGCGCGCCGCCGTGGCTCCCAGGCGCACGACGAGATGGTGCGGGGCGCCGACGGCATCGAGCGCTCCACTAACCGCGCGGGCGGCCTCGAAGGAGGCATGACCAACGGCGAACAGTTGCGTCTGCGTGCGGCGTTGAAACCGATCTCGACGGTTCCGCGCGCGCTGAAGACCGTGGATATGTCCACCGGCGAAGCCGCGACCGGCATCCACCAGCGCTCGGATGTGTGCGCGGTGCCCGCTGGCGGTGTGGTCGCCGAGGCGATGGTCGCGTTGGTTTTGGCGCAAGCCGTGTCCGAGAAGTTCGGTGGCGATACTGTGGACGAGGTGCGGCGCAACGTGGAGGCCTACCGCGCGTACGCTGCGGACCGGCTCACGTTTGCCCAAGAGGAGGACATGGCATGACCACCCAGACCGGGGGAGCCCCGGTAGATATCGTGAACGACTTGGTGGATGAACTTGCCCCGAAACCTGCGGAAGCCGAGAAGGAGGCGACGTCGTTTGAAGAGAACGACGCGCCTAGCGCGACCGAGCTTGTCGCTGCCTCGCCGGCGATGGTGTACGCCGCACCGCGGGTCGTGCTGGTTGGCATGCCGGGGGCCGGAAAGTCCACCATTGGCCGCCGCATCGCCAGCGCGTTGAACCTGCCCATCGTGGACTCCGACGTGCTGATAGAGCAAGGCGAGGGCAAGGCCTGCGGCGAGGTGTACGCGCAGCTGGGCGAGGAGGCATTCCGCGAGCTCGAGGTCGGCTACGTCGCCCGCGCGCTCGCCACCGGCGGGGTAGTCAGCCTCGGCGGCGGTGCGGTTGTCTCCAAACAGGTGCGCACGCTGCTACAGCGACACACCGTTGTGTGGATAGACGTCACCGCGGAGGAGGGCATCCGTCGCACTGCTGAGGACGCGTCGCGTCCCGTGCTTGACGGCGACGACCGGCAGCAGCGCTACCGCGACCTGATGGAGCAGCGCGAGCCGTTGTACCGCGAGGTATCCAGCTTCCGTGTGCGCACGGACGAACGCCCGCCTCAGCGTGTGGTGGCGGAGATCCTCGGGTTCATCGACGTGGATTAACGTGGGCTAACTCATCAGAAAGGCGAGACGCATGGCCGTAGTTGAGGTCACGGGCCAAAACCCGTACTCCATCCATATCGAGCGTGACAATTTGGACCAGGCTGCCCAGCGTGTCGCACGCATCGGCGCCCGCCGGGCGCTCGTTGTGCACCAGGCGCCACTTGCAAATGCGGCAGATCAACTTGGCCGCACGCTTGATGCCGTCGGAGTAGAGCCGGTGACGGTGTGCGTGCCGGACGCGGAAGCCGGCAAAAACCTGAAGGTCCTTTCCAATCTCTGGGACACGCTCGGTGAGCGCGGTTTTTCCCGCCAGGACGCGGTGGTCGGCCTCGGCGGCGGCGCGGTGACGGATCTCGCCGGCTTCGCCGCGGCGACGTGGATGCGCGGCATCAAGGTCGTGCAGGTGCCCACCACGCTGCTGGCGATGGTGGATGCAGCTGTCGGCGGCAAGACCGGAATCAACACTTCCGCCGGCAAAAACCTTGTTGGCGCGTTCCACGAGCCGGACAGCGTGTTCATCGACCTCGCCCGCATTGACACCCTCCCGGAACCGGAGGTCGTCTCCGGTTCCGCGGAGCTGATCAAAACCGGTTTTATCGCGGATCCGCGCATCCTCGAGCTCTACCAGGACGGTGCCGAAAAGCATTGGCCGGAGCTGGTAGAGCGTTCCGTGGCGGTGAAGGCGAGGGTTGTCGGCCAGGACTTGAAGGAGTCCGGCCTGCGCGAAATTCTCAACTACGGCCACACTCTCGGTCACGCCATCGAGCGCCGCGAAAACTACTCTTGGCGGCACGGCAACGCGGTCGCGGTGGGCATGATGTTTGTGGCTCACCTGGCATTGGGCAGGAGGCTTGTCGACGCACCGTTGGTCGCCCTCCACGAAGAAATCCTGACCACAGCCGGCCTTCCCACCCGCTACGAGGCGGGCGCTTTCGACGAGCTGCACGACGCGATGCTGTTGGACAAGAAAAACCGTGACGGCCGCATCCGCTTTGTCGTTCTCGACGGGTTGGGCTCTTGCACCCGGCTCGAGGACACGACGGCAGACGAGATGCGTGCCGCCTACGAGGCGATTTCGGAGTAACGATGAAGATTTTGGTGCTTAACGGGCCGAATTTGAACAGGCTGGGCAAGCGGCAGCCGGAGATCTACGGGTCGGTGACGCTGGCGGACGTCGAAAAGCGATTGCTTGATCGCGGCGGCGAGCTCGGTCTGGAGGTGGAATGCCGCCAGTCCAACCACGAGGGCGAATTGATCGACTGGGTGCACGAGGCGGCGGACAACGGGTGGGCCGTGGTAATCAACCCCGGCGGATTTACCCATACCTCCGTCGCGCTGCGTGACGCGCTGGTAGAACTGAAAGATCACCACGGCTTTATCGAGGTGCACATTTCCAACGTGCACGCACGCGAGCCGTTTAGGGCGCACTCCTACCTTTCGCCGATCGCCGAAGGCGTCATCGCCGGGTTGGGGGTGGACGGCTACCGGCTCGCGCTCGACTACTACGCAAGGAGGCTCTGATGGCACTGGCAGACACCCGATTTGAGGACCGCCGCCGCAAACTGTCCACGAAGCTGGCGGAGCGCCGCATCGACGACATGCTGGTGACGCACCTGACACACGTGCGTTACCTGTCAGGCTTTTCGGGGTCGAACGGCGCCATGCTGGTGTCGAAGGACCGCACTGCCGCAATCGCCACCGACGGGCGCTACACCACCCAAATCGGCGAGGAAGTGCCGGACATCGAGGCCACGATTGAGCGCAACGTCGGCGTCGCCATGCTGTCCAAGGCCGCCGAGGGGCACCGCGTGGGTTTCGAGGCCGACTATGTTTCGGTAGCTCAGCTAGAGAAGCTGCGCGAGGCCTGCCCCGAGGGCGTCACCCTCGTACCGGTCAGCGGGGTTATCGAGGAGATCCGCTTAACCAAAGACAACCTTGAGCTCACCCGCTTGACGGAGGCGGCGGAGCTGACGGTCGAGGCGCTCGATGGACTGCTGCAGGCCGGTCAGCTCCGCGCCGGCCGCACCGAGCGCGAGGTGGCTGCGGACCTGGAGAACCGCATGCGGGTCCTCGGCGCGGAGCGCGTCAGCTTCGACACCATCGTCGCCTCCGGGCCGAACTCGGCGAAGCCGCACCACGGCGCGGGCGACCGTGTCATTGCGGACGGTGACCTAGTCACCATCGATTTCGGTATGCACCGCCTCGGCTTCAACTCGGACATGACGCGCACGTTCGCGATCGGTCAAATCGGCGAGCTTGAGCGCGAGATCTACGAGGTGACCCTCGCCGCCCAGCTTGCGGGAGTGAAGGCCGCGGTGCCGGGGGCAAAGCTTGTGGACGTGGACAAGGCCTGCCGCGACGTAATCGCTGAAGCTGGCTACGGCGAGTACTTCGTGCACTCCACCGGCCACGGTGTGGGCCTAGATGTGCACGAGGCTCCCAGCGCCGCGAAGACCGGGACAGGCGTGCTCGAAGAGGGCATGACGCTAACTATCGAGCCCGGAATTTACATCCCAGGCAAGGCGGGGGTGCGCATCGAGGACACCCTCATCATCACCTCGGCGGCACCGAAGGTGATCACGGAGTGCAGCAAGGAACTGATGGTGCTGTAACATTGCTGTGTTTGTACACGCCCCGATACTCCCAGGAGGAAGGTACTCAAGATGGCAACTACCGCCGATTTTAAGAACGGCCTGGTGCTGAAGAACGACGGCAAGCTGCAGCAGATTGTCGAATTCCAGCACGTGAAGCCGGGTAAGGGTCCGGCGTTCGTGCGCACCAAGCTCAAGGATGTCGTTTCGGGCAAGACCGTGGAGAAGACCTGGAACGCGGGCGTGAAGGTGGAGACCGCGACCGTGGACCGCCGCGACATGACCTACCTGTACAACGACGGCACCAACTACGTTGTCATGGACGACAAGACCTTCGAGCAGTTCGAGCTGCCGGCGGAGAAGTTCGGCGATGCCGCCCGTTTCTTGCTGGAGAACATGCGCGTGCAGGTGTCCTTCCACGAGGGCGACGCGCTCTTTGCGGAGCTGCCGATTTCTGTGGACCTGAAGATCGACCACACCGAGCCGGGCCTGCAGGGCGACCGCTCCTCCGGCGGCACCAAGCCGGCCACCCTCGAGACTGGTGCCGAGATCCAGGTGCCGCTGTTTTTGGAGACCGGCAACGTGGTCAAGGTGGACACCCGCACCGGCGAGTACCTGTCTCGCGTGAACAACTAATGCCCGATTACAAACGACACGGCGCGCGTTACCGTGCACGCCGCCGGGCAGTAGACATTCTTTTTGAGGCGGAAACCCGCGACATCGACCCGGTCGCCATCGTTGAGGACCGTTCGCAGCTGTCGCAGAACCCGCTCAACGCCGTCGCGCCGGTAGCGGACTACACCCGAACCATTGTCGCGGGTGCCGCGGAGAAGCTGGACGACCTCGACGACGCGATCGAGCGCCACCTCTCCGAGGACTGGGAGCTGTTCCGCCTGCCCGCCGTTGACCGACAGATTCTTCGCGTTGCCGCATGGGAGATTCTCTTCAACGACGAGGTCGACGCACCCGTGTCCATCGCTGAGGGCGTGGAGATGGCCGCCGAGTACTCCGGGGCCCAGGCAGCGCCGTACATCAACGTCGTGCTCGACGGCATCGCGCAACGTGCGGCATCCAACTCGCCGTTTGCCGGCGAGGGAGCGGAAGACGCCTACCCGGTTGAGGACGAGAGTGCCCCCACCGATGAGCACTCGGAGGACCTCGGGCTGGAGCAGGCGGAGGACACCGACGCAGCCACCGACCGCGAGATCGCCGAGTCCACCGAGGACTTGGAGGCCGGGGAACCGGCGACGGACGGGACCCGCGGCTAGTACCGGGCCCCGGCAGAAAGTCGAGTAGAGGAGGTCGAGTTCACGCCCATTGAGCGGCGTACTCGACCTCCTTTACTCGACTTCTATACCGAACACCACCGAAAGGAACCGACATGTCGAAACTCACCGTCGAGGAAGCCAAACAGTTCTTCGTTGGCCCCGATTTTCAGCTCGCGGACGTGGACCCGGCCGCCACCCCAGGCGTCTCGGACGTGGACGACGCCTTCAACGACTACGACGACGACCTGGATGAGCTGCAGGAGATGCTCTTCGCCAACGGCCGCGCCGGCAACGATAATGCCGGTTCGATTCTGCTGGTGCTGCAAGGCATGGACACGGCCGGCAAAGGCGGTATTGTTCGCCACGTTATCGGCGCGACCATGGACTTGCAGGGCGTGCACGTCCAGGGCTTCGGGCGCCCGACGGAGGAGGAGGCAGCGCACGACTTCTTATGGCGCTTTACTCCGCACCTGCCCAAGCCGGGACAGATCGCGGTATTCGACCGCTCGCACTACGAGGACGTGCTGGTGCAGCGCGTGAAGCAAATGGCGCCGCCGGAGGAGATTGAGCGCCGCTACGGTGCGATCGTGGAGTTTGAAAGCGAGCTGGCGGCCAACGGCACGAAGATCATCAAGGTGATGCCGCACATCTCGCGCGAGTTCCAGGCGGAGAACCTCAAAGAGCGCATCGAGCGGGCGGACAAGCACTGGAAGTACAACCCGAGTGACATCGAGGACCGCAAGCTGTGGAGCCAGTTCATGGCCGCCTACCAGATCGCCATGACGCGCACGTCCACCGAAGTCGCGCCGTGGTACTGCATCCCGTCCGACAACAAGAAGTACTGCCGCACGGTGGTCAAGGCATTGCTTTTCGACGCTCTAAAGTCGCTCAACCTCGAGTGGCCTGCCGTCGACTTTGACCCCGAGGTTGAGCTGGAGCGCCTGGAGAACTCCTAGTCGGCGGAGTCGGTTTCGCCGTCTGCCGGGGCGGTGTCTGCGGCTTCGGCCTGCTTCTGGATTTCGCTGACCAGGGCGCGCATCGCGTCCTGGGTGGCCAGCACGCCGTCGACGGCGGCCTTGAGCGCGTTGGAGAGCTGGTCGTCGGCAAGCCCCGCGCCGACCTGGATCTCGGACTCGGTGCGCACGACGAGGTTCTCGGTGCGGTTGACCACGAGTGCGCGGGCATCCAGGTAGGAGCTGTTGACCTGGTTCGCCGCCAGGTACAAGGTGGCGTCCGGGGTGTCGGCCGGAGTGTCGGTGACGGAGTCGGCGCGCACGATGAGCACGGAATCCAGCAGCACGAAAAGAAGGTTGTAGCCGTTGACGTTGGCGTGGGCCGCGCGGCCCGAGGGGTCGTCGGCGACCTCAACGTCGTGGCCTGCCATGGCCTTGATCACGCGGTCGATGGTCACGAGCGTTGCGTTGCTCATTACTGCGGCTCCTCCCAGGTGACAACGGTGGGGAAAGTGTTCTTCAAAAAGTCGAAGGCCTGCAAAGTGGCGTCGATGGAGCTGACGATGAAGGCGCCAAGCTGGTTGAACGACGCGCTCTCGGCGATGCGCATTGAACGGATGGCGCTGATGGCCAGCTGATCCTCGCCGCGCTCGAAGAAGCGCAGGGTAGGCGCGAAATGCGTCTGGTTGTGCTCGTTGCAGGCGTAAAGCACTTTCGGCGCCATTTCGCGGGGGAACTCGCCGCGCCACAGTGCTTCGAACACGAGGTGGTCGCCGTCGATGGCGACCACGATGGCGGCGTTGATGAAGCCGGAGCGCACCACCTGGTCTTCGATGCGGTACTCGAGGTTTTCTTCCTCGAAGATCGCGGCGACGGCCTCAGGCGTGACCTTCTCGGTCACGTTGCGTTCGGGGTGCTCGCTCGGCTGGACGGGCTCTTCGGTTTGATCAGTAGTCACGCCTGCGAGACTAGCAGCTGCTCGCGGCCCAACTGGTGGCGCAGGGCGGCGTTGAGGGTGGGGTAGCGCAGCCGCCAGCCGCGCTCGGCCGCCACGGTGGGAAGGGCACGTTGGTCCGCCAGCGCGAGCTCGTGCGCGCCTTCTTCGCCCAGCAGCAGTTTCGGGCCGAACGTCGGGATGGGAAACGGGTCCGGCCGGCGCAGCAAACGTGCAAGGGTGGAGGACAGTTCGGCGTTGGTCACAGGTTCCGGGGCGGTGGCGTTGACGGGCCCGGAGACGGTGCCGTCCAGGAGCGCGCGCACGTAGAAATCGGTGAGGTCGTCCAGCGCCACCCAGCTCATCCAAAAATCCCCGCGCCCGAACCGCGCGGAGAGTCCCGCATTGACGCTGGCCTTGAGCACCGGCAGTAGTCCACCCGCGCTGGAAAGCGCCAGGCCGGTGCGGATGTGCACGCTGCGTAACCCCTCGACGCGTGCCGCCTCTTCCCAGGCGTTGCAGACCTCGGCCAGAAAACCTTCGCCGGGACCGTCAGTTTCGGTGCGGGGCACGCTTCCGGCCTCGGTGCCGTAGTAGCCGACCGCGGAGGCGCCGACGAAGACGTCCACGCCGGAGTCCGCGGCCAAGCGGGCGAGCTTGCGGGTGGGTTCTACCCGCGAGTCGCGGATCTTACGCTTCTTTTCCTCGGTGAACCGGCCCATGATTGTCTCGCCCGCGAGGTGGATCACCCCGTCGACGCCGCGCAGCAGGTCAGGTGCTGGATCGTCCATGTCCCAGTGCCGCTCGCCCGGGCCCGCTGAGCCGCGCACCAGCGGGATCACGGTGTGCCCGGCGGTGGTCAGTTGCGCGCGCAGGTGAGTGCCGACGAGGCCGCTGGAACCTGTCATGGCCACCGTCTTCGGGGCAGTATCCGGCAGGGAGGCGATGAAGCGCAGGTCTTCCACCAACTGGCGCTGGCGGTAGGCCCAGGCTGGACGCAGCAGGGCTTGCGGGATGCGGGCCGTGACGTCGTCGATAAGCAAAGTGCCCTCACCTACGTCCTCGAAACGGTGCACGTGGCGCCAACCGGTAGCCGCGCGCAGCGGCTGGTTCGCTGCGACGTCGGTGAACTGGCCGCCCGCGATGTAGCCGTCGGCGCAGTGGCGCGCGACCCACTGCTGGCCCGCGGGGAGGCGGAACACAGTGGTGCCATTGCGTATCGACGCCGCTTCGCTTTGCACCCGCATTGGCAGGAACCCGGGGGTGAGGCGGGTGACGGCGCCCGGGCGGGTGTGCCAGCGCCATACGGTGTCGCGGTCGAAAGGCAGGGTGTACTCAGCGCGGATGCCCATGGAATCCTTCCCGGTTTATACATGCAGGTGCTAAGGTGAAACGCGGTCCCAAGACTACACACGGCCCCGGCAAGTGGGGCCGGTTCGAAATCCTTTAAATTCCGCACTGTGAGGCGGGGAAGGAGGTTCGATGAGTGAGAACGAACGGTCGACCGTCGAGTTGCTGAACGCTCAAGACGTCGGCCGCACTGTTGCACGCATCGCGCATCAGATTATTGAGAAAACGGCGTTGGACGATGAGACCAGCCCACAGGTTCTGCTTTTGGGAATTCCGTCCGGGGGAGTGCCGCTGGCACAGCGAATTGCAGTAGCCGTTGAAGAATTTTCCGGGGTGGCAATCCCCGTGGGCAGCCTGGACACGACGCTGTACCGCGATGATTTGCGCAACCGCCCCCACCGCGCCCTGCGGCCCACCAATATCCCGGTGGATATCGACGGGGCGGTGGTGATTCTGGTCGACGATGTGCTGTACTCCGGCCGCACCATCCGCGCGGCGCTGGATTCTTTGCGCGACATCGGCCGCCCCGCAGCCATCCAACTGGCGGTGCTGGTGGACCGCGGCCACAGAGAACTGCCCATCCGCGCGGACTACGTGGGCAAGAACATCCCGACCTCGAAGGACGAGGACGTCACCGTGTCGCTGACGCCGCTCGATGCCGAGGACCGGGTCACCCTGTCCAGGCCTGCAGAGGGAGGCACGAAATGAAGCACCTGATCGACATCGCGGATCTGTCCCGCGAGGAAATTGTCGGCCTGATGGACGAGGCGGACCGTTTCCGCGAAGCCTTGGACGGCCGCGAGATTAAGAAGCTGCCCACCCTGCGTGGCCGCACGGTGATGACGCTGTTCTATGAAAACTCCACCCGCACCCGGTCATCGTTTGAGACCGCGGGCAAATGGATGAGCGCGGACGTGATCAACCTGTCCGCGTCCTCGTCGTCGGTGAAGAAGGGCGAGTCGCTCAAAGACACCGCCGCGACCCTCGAGGCGATCGGCGCGGATGCGATCATCATGCGCCACCCGGCTTCGGGCGCATCGCAGCTGCTGCGTAAGTGGCTGCCGGAAACCAGCATCATTAACGCTGGCGACGGCCAGCACCAGCACCCCACCCAGGCGCTTTTGGACGCGGTGACCATGCGCCAGCACATCGGCGACGTGGCGGGCAAGACCGTGCTCATCGTTGGCGACGTCCTGCACTCGCGCGTGGCGCGCTCCAACGTGGACCTGCTGTACACGCTCGGTGCCGAGGTTGTGCTGGTGGCCCCGCCGACGCTGCTGCCCACCGGGGTGCAGTACTGGCCGGCGCGCGTGTCACACGACTTCGACGCCGAGGTCGAGCAGGCGGACGTGGTGATGATGCTGCGCGTGCAGGCTGAGCGTATGCACGGCGGCTTCTTCCCGTCGCACCGCGAGTACGCCACCCTGTACGGGCTGAGCAAGGACCGCGCGAACCGCATGAAGGACTCGGCGCTGATCATGCACCCGGGCCCGATGTTGCGCGGCATGGAAATCAACTTCGATGTCGCGGACCGCGACAACGCCGTGGTGCTGGGCCAGGTCTCCAACGGTGTCTACACCCGCATGGCCGTGCTGTTTACCCTGCTGGCTAGCTCTGACGAGCGGGGCAGCGCTGAGGAAGGAGCCATCAAGTGACCACGCTCGCTTTGAACAACGTCCGCCCGTACGGCGAGGACGTGACCAACATTCTCATCGATGTCACCGACGGCGTGATCGACGCGGTCGGGGAGAACCCCTTCGACGACGCGGACGAGGTCGTGGACTGCGGGGGCAACGTGCTGCTGCCGGGCCTGGTGGACATGCACGTGCACCTGCGCGAGCCGGGCCGCGAGGACACTGAGACGATCGCCACCGGCTCTGACGCCGCGGCCAAGGGCGGGTTCACCGCCGTGTTCACCATGGCCAACACCTCCCCAGTGATCGACCAGCCGTTCCTCGCTGAGGCGGTGTGGACGAAGGGCCAGGAGTACGGCAAGTGCGACGTCTACCCGGTGGGCTCCATTTCCCAGGGTTTGAAGGGTGAGCAGCTCACCGAGATCGGGCTGATGTCCCGCAGCGGCGTGCGCATGTTCTCCGACGACGGCAAGTGCGTCAACGACCCGCAGCTGATGCGCCGCGCCATCGAGTACGCCAAGGCGCACGACGTGGTGCTCGCGCAGCACGCCGAGGACCACCGCATGACCGAGGGCTCCGTCGCCCACGAGGGCGAGCAGGCCGCGCGCCTGGGCCTGCGCGGTTGGCCGCGCGTGGCGGAGGAGTCCATTGTGGCGCGCGACGCGATCATGACCCGCGACTACGGCGGCCGCTACCACCTGTGCCACGCCTCCACCGAGGGCACCGTGGAGCTTCTGCGCTTTGCTAAGAACCAGGGCATCGACGTCACCGCCGAGGTCACCCCGCACCACCTCATGCTCACCGACGAGAAGCTCGCCACCTACGACGGCCTGTTCCGCGTGAACCCGCCGTTGCGCGAGGCCCGCGACGCCGAAGCGCTCAAGCAAGCGCTTCTCGACGGCAACGTTGACGTGGTCGCCACCGACCACGCCCCGCACGGCTCCGAGGACAAGTGCGTGGAGTTCGAGCACGCCAAGCCCGGCATGCTCGGCCTGGAGACCTCTTTGGCCGTGGTCCACCGCATCTTCGTGGAGTCGGGCGAGGCCGATTGGCGCTTCGTGGCCAAGGTCATGAGCGAGCGTCCGGCTGAGATCCTGCGACTTGAAGACCAGGGCCGACCGATCAACGTCGGTGAGCCGGCCAACCTGGTGCTGGTGGACCCGCAGTCGCCGTGGACCGCCCACGGCGATGAGATGGCGTCCAAGGCATCCAACACCCCGTACGAAGACATCGAATTTTCGGCCCGCGTGGTTGGCACCTGGCTGCGCGGCACCCAAACCTACGACGCGAAGAAGGCGTAAACCATGTTTGACAACACCACCAAGCAACCCCAGCGCACGCGCGCGACGCTCGTGCTTGACGACGGCTCCGCCTTCCCCGGCTTCGTTTTCGGGGCGACGCCCGCAGCAAACACCTCGGACGAGATCGCCGGCGAGGTCGCCTTCACCGCCGACATGTTCGGCTACGAGCGCGAACTGTGCGAGGCCAATCGACAAGGCCAGATCCTTGTTTTCGCCTCCCCGCAGGTGGGCAACGTCGGCTGGACCGGCGAGGGCGCGTCCGGCAGCACCGAGATCACCGCCGCAGCCGTCATCGTGCGCGACGTCGCGCGCATTGCCTCCAACCACAACGCCCAGCGCACCCTGGCCGAAGAGCTTGCGGCGCAGGGTGTCACCGGCTTGTGGGGCGTGGACACCCGCAAGCTCGTCCGCCACCTGGCAAACGCCGCCCGCGAGGGAAAGACGGTGCGGGGCCAGGTCACCGTCGATAAGCACGAAGCCTAAGAGAAAGACCAGGAGATACACACATGAAGCGCAACGACTTAAACCACGTCCTGGTCATCGGCTCCGGCCCGATCGTGATCGGCCAGGCTTGCGAGTTCGACTACTCCGGCACCCAGGCGTGCCGCGTGCTCAAAAACGAGGGCCTGCGGGTAACGCTGGTGAACTCCAACCCGGCGACGATCATGACCGACCCGGAGTTCGCCGACCACACCTACGTGGAACCGATTGAGCCCAGCTACATCGACCGGATCCTCGCCCGCGAGGCAGAGCAGGGCCACCCGGTGGACGCGATCCTGCCCACGCTCGGTGGCCAGACCGCCCTGAACGCCGCGATCAAGCTGGATCGCCTTGGCATTTTGAAAAAGCACGGGGTGGAGCTCATCGGCGCCGACATCGAGGCCATCGAGCGCGGCGAGGACCGCCAGAAGTTCAAGGACATCGTGGAGAAAATCGGCGGCGAATCCGCCCGCTCCCGCGTGTGCTACACCATGGAAGAGGTCGAGGAAACCGTCGCGGAACTGGGCTTCCCGTGCGTGGTGCGCCCCTCGTTTACCATGGGCGGCCTCGGCTCCGGCCTGGCCTACGACATGGTCGATCTGCACCGCATCGCCGGCGACGGCCTAGTGGCCTCGCCGGAGGCGAACGTGCTGATCGAGGAATCCATCCTGGGCTGGAAGGAAATCGAGCTGGAACTCATCCGCGACTCCGCGGATAACTGCATCGCCGTCGCCACCATCGAGAACGTGGACGCGATGGGCGTGCACACCGGCGACTCCGTCACCGTGGCTCCGGTGCTGACCATGACCGAGCCTGAGGTGACCACCATGATCGAGCAGGGCAAGGCCATCATCCGCGAAGTCGGTGTGAAAACGGGCGGCTGCAACATCCAGTTCGCCATCAACCCCGAAGACGGCCGCATGATCACAATCGAGATGAACCCGCGCGTGTCGCGTTCGTCTGCTTTGGCGTCCAAGGCCACGGGCTACCCGATTGCGAAGATGGCCACCTTGCTCGCCATCGGCTACACCCTCGACGAGATCCCCAACGACATGACCGGCGGGGAGACCACGGCGCTCGCGGAGCCGTCGCTGGACTACGTCATTGTGAAAATGCCGCGCTTTGCCTTTGAGAAGTTCCCGGGCTCCGACGAGACCCTGGGCACGTCGATGAAGGCGGTGGGCGAGGCCATGGGCATCGGCCGTAACTACATCCAGGGCCTGAACAAGGTCATGCGCTCGATGGAGGACAAGCCGAACGGCTTCTGGACCCGCCCGGACGAGTACTTCGCTGGCGAGCGCGCCACCGACGTCGCCGCGGTGCTCGAGGACCTGAAGGTGCCCACCGACAAGCGCCTCTACGACGTGGAGCTCGCGCTGCGCCTCGGCGCCAGCGTGGACGAAGTGTACGAAGCCTCCGGCATCGACCCGTGGTTCCTGGAGGAGCTCGTCGCACTCATCGAATTTAGGCAGCAGCTTCTCGACGCCCCGGTGCTCGACGCCGAGCTGTTGCGCGAAGCGAAGGCGTTTGGCCTGTCCGACGCCCAGATCGCCGCGCTGCGCCCGGAGCTGGCGGGGGAGTCCGGTGTGCGCCAGCTGCGCTGGTCGCTGGGCATTACCCCGACGTTTAAGACGGTGGACACCTGCTCCGGCCAGTTCGACGCGAAGGTGCCTTACCTGTACTCCGCCTACGAGCTCGACCCGGACGCCGAATCCGAGGTTGTTGCTTCTTCGGGCGGCAGCGAGAAGGAAAAGGTCATCATCCTCGGCTCCGGCCCGAACCGCATCGGCCAGGGCATCGAGTTCGACTACTCCTGCGTGCACGCTGCGCTGGAGCTGTCGCGTGTGGGCTACGAGACGGTGATGGTCAACTGCAACCCGGAGACCGTTTCCACCGACTACGACACCGCTGACCGCCTCTACTTCGAGCCGCTGACGTTCGAAGATGTCATGGAGATCTACCGCGCTGAGGCCGCCACCGGCACCGTCGCAGGCGTGATCGTGCAGCTCGGCGGCCAGACGCCGCTGGGTCTGGCGCAGCAGCTTGAAGACGCCGGCGTGCCCGTGGTCGGCACTTCCCCCGAGGCCATTGACATGGCGGAGGACCGCGGCGAGTTTGGCAAGGTGCTCGACGCGGCGAACCTGCCGGCGCCGGCCTTCGGCACTGCCACCACCTTCGAAGGCGCACGCGAGGTGGCGGACCGCATTGGCTACCCGGTGCTGGTGCGCCCCTCCTACGTGCTAGGTGGCCGCGGCATGGAGATTGTCTATGACGAGGACAACCTGCGCGACTACATCAACCGCGCCACCGAGCTGTCCCCGGACCACCCGGTGCTGGTGGACCGCTTTTTGGACAACGCTATCGAGATCGACGTCGACGTGCTCTGCGACGGCACGGACGTCTACCTCGGCGGCGTGATGGAGCACATCGAGGAAGCCGGCATCCACTCCGGCGACTCCGCCTGCGCGCTGCCGCCGATGACGCTGGGGCCGGACGACATTGCCAAGGTCCGCCGTTCCGCAGAAGCTCTCGCGCACGGCATTGGCGTCGAGGGCCTGATGAACGTGCAGTTCGCGCTCAAGGATGACATCCTCTACGTCATCGAAGCCAACCCGCGCGCGTCGCGCACCGTGCCGTTCGTGTCCAAGGCCACCGGCGTGCATCTGGCCAAGGCAGCCGCGCGCATCATGATGGGTGCCACGATTGCGCAGCTGCGTACCGAAGGGTTGATCCCGTCCGACTACGACGGCGGATCCTTGCCGCTGGAGCACCCGATCGCGGTGAAGGAAGCGGTGCTGCCGTTTACCCGGTTCCGCCGCCCGGACGGCGCGCTGCTGGACACCATCCTCGGCCCGGAGATGAAATCTACCGGCGAAGTCATGGGCCTGGCACCGTCCTTCGGAATGGCGTACGCTAAGGCGGAGGCCGCGGCATTCGGCGAATTGCCTACCGAAGGCACTGTGTTTGTCTCGCTTGCCAACCGCGACAAGCGCACCCTGATTTTCCCGATCCAGCGCCTGTCCACCATGGGATTCAAGGTCCTGGCAACGGAGGGCACGGCGCAGATGCTGCGCCGCAACGGCATCGAATGCGAGGTCGTGCTCAAGGGATCACAGGTGCGTGAGGGCGCTGAGGGGAAGTCCATTGTGGACCGCATCCTGGATGGCGAGATCGACCTGGTGTTGAACACCCCAGCTGGCTCCGCAGGCGCGCGCCACGACGGTTACGACATCCGCGCGGCGGCCGTTATCGCAGACGTGGCCATCATGACCACCGTGCAGGGCGTCACCGCAGCAGTGCAGGGCATCGAGGCGACCCGCGCCAAGGAGTTCTCCGTGACCAGCCTGCAGGAGCTCGAGCACGGCAAGACGGAGGCGAAGTAATGACGGCACAGGGCTTCGGCGAGCGCCTCGTTGAGGCCGGGCGGGAGTATGGCCGTCTGTGCGTGGGCATCGACCCTCACGCCGCGCTGCTTGCACAGTGGGGGCTTGAAGACACCGTCGAGGGTCTGCGGGCGTTCTCCGAGACCTGTGTGGAGGCATTCGCCGGCCACGCCGCGGTGGTCAAGCCACAGGTGGCGTTTTTCGAGCGCTTCGGCTCAGCCGGATACGCGGTGCTCGAGGACACGCTCGCGCAACTGCGTGAGAGCGGCACCTTGGTAATCGCCGATGCGAAACGCGGCGACATCGGGTCCACGATGGCGGGCTACGCGGCGGCCTGGCTAGCGCCGGGTTCTCCGTTGGAGGCCGACGCGATGACCTTGACGCCGTACCTTGGTGTTGGCTCGCTCGACCCGGCGATCGAGCTGGCGGCCCAGCACGGCAAAGGCGTGTTTGTCATGGCCGCCAATTCCAACCCGGAGGCGGTGGCGCTGCAGACCGGCACTATCGACGGGAAGATGCTCGCGCAGCGGATGGTGGATGAGTGCGCGGAGTACAACCGTGGCGACGATGCTGAATACATTGGGCACGTCGGTGTGGTCGTCGGCGCGACTGTGCAAAACCCGCCGGTGCTGGATCAGCTGAACGCGCCGGTGCTGATGCCGGGCGTGGGTGCCCAAGGAGCGACGATGGACGATGCCCAAGCGATTGCGGGTGAGGTGGGGCACCTCGTTTTCCCCAGCGTTTCCCGCTCCGTCCTCGCGGCAGGGCCGGAAGTCGCTGAGCTGCGTAAACGTGTGTCTGACCTGGGGAAACAGGCGAAAGGCTAGGGTGCATTTACCGCCTAGCAAAATCCCTGGTAGTTTAATTCCGTCGCACGGTGACGTGGAGAAATGCGGTGCATAACGCGCTCCGCAGCACCGTTGCAGAGAAAAGCAGTGTTAGACTGTGCCGAACGTGGCGAATTGCACCGATGATATTCGGCGGAGTGCGCCCCGGATCCGGCACATGTCGGACTGGATAAATGTTCGTAACTATCACATGGAGGAACCCGTGGCACTTCCACAGTTGACCGATGAGCAGCGCAAGGCAGCACTTGAGAAGGCTGCTGAGGCCCGCAAGGCTCGTGCCGAGCTGAAGGCATCCCTCAAGCGCGGCGAGACCACGCTGAAGGACGTCCTGGACAAGGCTGACACCGACGAGATCATCGGCAAGACCAAGGTCTCCGCACTCCTCGAGGCTATGCCGAAGGTGGGCAAGGTCAAGGCTCGCGAGATCATGGAGGAGCTGGAGATCGCTCAGACCCGTCGTCTGCGTGGCCTCGGTGACCGTCAGCGTCGCGCGCTGCTCGAGCGCTTCGGCTACGAAGAGAACTAAACGTGTCCGAGGTGGCTCCCCGCGGACAGCTGGTCGTCCTGGCTGGCCCGTCTGCGGTGGGAAAGTCGACGGTGGTGGGCGGCCTTCGCAGTGCCGTACCGGATTTGTACTTCTCCGTCTCCATGACTACCCGCGCACCGCGTCCGGGTGAGGTGGACGGTAAGGACTACTTCTTTGTCACCCCCGAACACTTCCAGGGCCGAATTGACCGCGGAGAGATGCTGGAGTGGGCCGACATTCACGGAGGCCTGCAGCGCTCCGGCACCCCTGCCGGTCCGGTGCAGGAGGCTATGGAAGCCGGGCGGCCCGTTCTCGTCGAAGTTGACCTAGCAGGTGCACGCAACATCAAGCGACTGTTGCCGGAAGCACGGACCGTGTTTTTGGCGCCGCCGTCGTGGGACGTGCTCGTTCAGCGCCTCACCGGGCGCGGCACTGAGACTCCCGAGGTGATTGAGCGCAGGCTCACCACCGCCCGGAAGGAGCTCGACGCTCAGGGCGAATTCGACACCGTGGTGGTCAACGACGACGTGGATGCGGCGGTGGCGGCCATCGCCGGCATTCTTCAAGGCACATCTTCCAACAACAGTTAGCGAGTGGGTTACACGTGAGCAACACAACTAAGGATCTGTCCGAGACGTCCGCTGCCGAGGAAACCCCTCAGCAGGACAACGTCTACGACACTCCGGAGGGCATTACGGCGCCCCCGATCGACGAGCTTTTGACGAAAGTGTCGTCGAAGTACGCGCTCGTCATCTTCGCAGCGAAGCGTGCCCGCCAGATCAACAGCTTCTACCAGAATTCCGAGGACGGTGTCTTCGAGTTCGTGGGACCGCTGGTTTCCCCGGAGCCGGGCGAGAAGCCGCTGTCGATCGCTCTGCGCGAGATCGAGGCTGGCCTGCTCGAGCACGAGGAAGGCCAGTAAGCCTGTCGCGCAGCAGTAGCGCACGGTAGGTCACCGCCGCCGCCCAGCAACACCGCTGGGCGGCGGCGGTTTTGTATGCTTGGGGCTCATGAGCGAAGCCCAGAACCCGGCCCAGAACCCGACGCAGCCGCTGCGCGTAGTCATTGGAGTATCCGGCGGGATCGCCGCGTACAAGGCGTGCCACCTAGTTCGGAACTTCAAGGAGGCGGGGGACGAGGTCCGCGTCATTCCGACCACAAACGCGCTGAACTTCGTTGGCGCTGCCACGTTTGAAGCGCTGAGCGGCAACCCGGTGGACACCGGCGTATTCACCCGCGTGGACGAGGTGCAGCATGTGAGGGTAGGACAGGAGGCGGATCTGATCGTCGTCGCGCCCGCGACGGCGGACCTGATTGCTCGGGTGGCCGCCGGGAGAGCAGACGACCTGCTCACCTCCACAATCCTCGTGGCTACGTGCCCGGTGGTGCTGGCGCCTGCCATGCACACGGAGATGTGGCTCAACCCAGCGACGCAGGTAAACGTCGCAACGCTGCGCGAGCGCGGGATTACCGTGCTCGAACCCGCGCACGGGCGGCTCACGGGTAGAGACACCGGCCCTGGGCGCTTGCCGGAGCCGGATGTGATCGCCCAGCTAGCGCGTACTGTGCTGCGTACGAACGGCGCGAATGCGTTCGCTCGGACGCTTGCGGGCAAGCGCGTGCTGATCAGCGCGGGTGGCACCCAGGAGAACATCGATCCGGTGCGCTACATCGGCAACCGGTCCTCCGGCAAGCAGGGCTACGCCCTGGGGGACATCGCCGCGCAGCGCGGCGCCAAGGTGACCATCGTGGCGGGCGCGACCGACGAGCTGGAACCGCCGTCGGGCGCGGAGGTGGTCAAGGTCGGCTCCACCCGGGAGATGCGGCAGGCGATGGTGGATCGCGCACCGGACGCTGACGTGGTGATCATGGCGGCCGCGGTGGCAGATTTTCGTCCAGAAGCGGAAGCGAACACGAAGCTGAAGAAGGGGCAGGCGGACGACGCGTTGTCCACGATCCGGCTCACGGAGAACCCGGACATTCTCAAGGACCTCGTGGACATGCGCGAGGCGGGGCAGGTCGCCTCGACCATCATCGGTTTCGCCGCGGAGACGGACAACGAGCTGGAAAACGGCCGCGCGAAGCTCAAGCGAAAGGGCGCGGACATGCTCATGCTCAACTCCGTGGCCGGCGGCGGCGTGTTCGGGCAGGCCCGCAACCGGGGTTGGCTGCTCAGCGCCGACGGTGGCGAGGAGGAGATTCCGGATGGCACTAAGCACGAGGTGGCGGTACACATCTGGGACGCGATAGAGCGTCTCGCGCTGTGAGATTGCACATTTAGACAGCTTGGTCTATCGTGGGCATGACTTAACGACGTGCCGTTCCCGTTTCAGCCCGTGTAAAGCTGAGCCGCCCAGCAGGTGCGCCGGAACGCAACCCGTCCGCCCAGATGCAAAGGAAAGACTGCTTTGTCCACTGATACGTACTTCCGCTTGTTCACAAGCGAATCGGTCACTGAGGGCCACCCCGACAAGATCTGCGACGCGATCTCGGACGCGATCCTGGACGACATGCTCGCCCAGGACCCGGACGCGAAGGTGGCCGTGGAGACCCTCGCCACGACCGGCCAGGTACACGTGGTGGGAGAGGTGCGTACCTCCGCCTACTCAAACATCGCCCGGATCGTGCGCGAGAAACTGGTGGAGATCGGCTTCGACTCTTCCGAGGTCGGCTTCGACGGCCGCAGCTGCGGCGTGAACATCGCGATCGGGGACCAATCGGCGGAGATCCACGATTCCGTGGTGACCTCCCAGGAGGTCCGCGAGAACACCTCCACCGGCGCGGAGGACCAGACCGGCGCGGGCGACCAGGGCCTGATGTTCGGCTACGCCACCAACGAGACCCCGGAGTTCATGCCGCTGCCGATCTCCACGGCGCACCACCTGGCGCGCCGGCTGTCCCAGGTGCGCCACGAGGGCATCGTGGATGGGCTGCGCCCGGACGGCAAGACCCAGGTGACCTTCGCTTACGACGGCCAGACCCCGGCATTCATTGACACGATCGTCATCTCCACGCAGCACGACCCGGACTTCACCGGCGAGCCGCTGGAGGCGGCGCTGCGCGAGCACGTGATCAACTGGGTGCTCAAGGACGCCGACCTGGAGCGTTACTACCGCGAGGACACCAAGGTGCTGGTCAACCCGTCCGGTTCCTTCATCCAGGGCGGCCCCATGAGTGATGCAGGCCTAACCGGCCGCAAGATCATCGTGGACACCTACGGCGGCATGGCCCGCCACGGCGGCGGCGCGTTTTCCGGCAAGGATCCCTCAAAGGTGGACCGTTCCGGCGCGTACGCGATGCGCTGGGTGGCTAAGAATATCGTCGCCGCGGGCCTGGCGGAGCGCGTTGAGGTGCAGGTGGCGTACGCCATCGGCCGCGCGAACCCGGTGGGCCTATACGTTGAGACGTTCGGCACCGCCACCGAGGGGCAGACGGACGAGAGCATCCAGCAGGCGGTGGAGAAGGTCTTCGACCTTCGCCCGGAGGTGGTCATCCGCGAACTGGACCTCAAGCGCCCGATCTACGCGCGAACTGCCGCGTACGGCCACTTCGGCCGCACGGACATCGACGTGCCGTGGGAACGCACCGACAAGGTCGACGACCTCAAGGCCGCCGCCGGCGTCTAATCCGTCTCCGTCTTTCCCTCCGCCTGGTGGTTGCGCCAGGCGGCTTTTTCTCGCTCGGAGCGTTTATGGTTGCGCAGCACGACCACGCCGGCGACGATGCCGATGACCACCGGCAACCAAATCCTGGTGTACTCCAGCAGCCACAGCACCCACTCGGGCACCTCGGGCAGGTCGAGATCTGGCCAGTTGATGTCGGGCAGGGGCAAATTAAGCTCCGGCAGCTCAGGTACCGGCAGGTTCATGTGGGGCAGTTGCCAATCGGGGAGGTCCGGCAGGTCCCAGTCAGGCAGAAAACCCAGCAACCACTTGAGAAACCGGGAGAGGATTGGGCCGAGCAGCAGCACGGCGAGCGCCCATCCGCCCTTGCCCAAGCCTTCGGCCATGGGGATCAGGGTGCGTTTGAGCTCGCTGGACTCCATGGTTTCGCGACGGTGCGCGCCGCGTGAGCCGGCGGGCGGGTCGAACTCCACCACCGTGTCGCCTTCGCGGAACTCCACGCTCAGCAGCTCATCCAAGCCACTGACCCGCAGCTTCAGGTGTGGCTTCGAACGGTCGAGTCCCACCAGCATCGGTGTTTCCAGCTCGTCTTTCGGGCCGTCGCCGAACAGCGGTAGACGGGTGCTGTTGACGTCGTTGTAGCGGTGCTGCACCGCGCCGTCGACGCGCACCTCCATGCGCTCGGTGGGGTTTTTCGACCACAGCTGGATCCGCTCTTTGAACGAACTCTCCGCCGTCGCCAGGGTGCCCGGCTTGTCCGCCTCCTCGCCGGGCCAGCTTGCGTCCTCTGCGGCGAAGTCGCGGTCGAAACCGACGCGGACCTCGATCAGGCCGTATTCGGGGTGGTTGAGGCTCCAGGTTTCCATCGGTTACACCTCCGCATTGCTTCTAGACGAGCTGCCGCCCGCCAACGACCCCACCCACATCGCCGCCGCGCAGGCAAGCGTCACACCGATGGCATATATGAACGTGCCGTCGTTGAAGTACAAGGTCTTGGCAATCCAGAAACCCACCCCTGTCAGCAGTGGCAGGGACCAATTGCGGCGGAAAGCGATGCCGTCGATAAGCCCGGCGATGATGGCCACCCCGAAGATGAACCCGACCATCACCCACGGGTTGCGCACCAACGGGATGAGCAGCAACGGCCCGAGGGCGTAGGCAGCGAACATGGCATAGGGGATGGCTTTGACCCATCCTTTGCGGGCGTCGTTGTCCTGCTGTTCAGTCATGGGCAGGAGTATAGGAACTAATCCGCCCTCGTGTACACGTGACCGGCTTCGGGGCGCTTGATCATTTCGTCGAGCCCGACCGGCTTGAGCCCCTTGGCACGCAGGCCATCGATGACGCACTCCGCCGCGTCGACGGTGGGCTGGTGGATGTCGTGCATGAGGATGATGGAGCCCTCGCGGGCACCTTCCACCGCACGCTTGCAGGTGGTGGTTGGATTGCGGTGCTGCCAGTCGGCGGTGTCCACGTCCCAGATGGCCAGCGACATGCCGCGCTCGCCGGCGGCGGAGGCCACGCGCGAATCGTAGGAACCGTACGGCGGGCGCATCCAGTGCGGCTCCACACCGGCCTGCTTCTTCAGCGCAGCGTTCGTGCCGTCCAGTTGGGCGGTGATTGCGGCATCGGACTGCCTGGCCAGGTCGGGGTGGTCAACGGAGTGGTTGCCGATGGTGTGGCCCTCGTCGCGGATCCGGCGCAGAATCTGCGGGTAGGCGTTGGCGTTGCGGCCCACCACGAAGAAGGTGGCGTGCGCGTCCTTGCGCTTGAGGATATCCAGCAGGCGCTCGGTGGAGCTGGGGACCGGGCCGTCGTCGTAGGTGATGGCGACGCAGTTGTAGCACTTCGGCGGCACCGGCGAAGGCGAGGGCTCCTGCGCGGGTACCACGGTGACGTCGGCCGGTTTCGCCGGCTCCGGCGGGCGCAGGTGCGGGGGCACGGCCTGCTTCACCTGGTCAGGCAGGCCGTCGAAGGCGCGGCGCCAGCCGTCCTCCACGGCGCTGCGTGCGTGGTCGGAGGAGCCGGTGATGAAGGCGGAGCTGCCGTCGATAGGCGAACCTGCTCCCTGTGCGAGGATGGGGCCGAAGGAATCGCCGGGGATGATCTGCGTGCCTTGCCGCAGGGCCAGCTGCGTCACTTTGGCCGCATCAGCGGAGGCGGGGGTAGGCGAGATCGCTACAGCGGCGAGGAGGGCGGCAGAGGCGACTACGGTAAGCAGGCGTTTCATCAGGGGGCCAAGTCTTTCAAACGCGCGTGAGGATAATTCTTTCAGTCTTATTAGTACTCCAAACAAGCCCGGAATGGGCGATTGGGGTGCTCGCGCCCGAAGGCGGTGTCGGGCGGTGGTTTAGAATCCGGGGTCATGTCTGACACGCCCGCCGCCGAAGCCCCAATCGCGCGCGTGTTGCCCATGCTCGGTCTCGCGCATCTGGACAGGCCCTTCGACTACCTGGTGCCCTCCCAGGATGCGGACGCAGTGCAGCCCGGGGTGCGGGTGCGCGTGCGCTTTGCGGGGCGGCTCGTGGACGCGGTGGTGCTCGAGCGCGCCTCGCAATCGCGGCACGTGGGGTCGTTGCGCTTCATCGAGCGGGTCATCTCGTCGGAGGTTGTGGCTCCGGCGAAAACGCGCGAGCTTATCGACGCGCTCGCGGACCGTTACGCGGGCGTGCGATCCGATATCTACCGCTCGGCTATCCCGGCGCGCCACGCGAAGGCGGAGGAAACGGACACCTCCACTCCATGGGAGGATTTGGGGGAGGCCGGGGAGCCGGACTTGTCGGCGTGGACCGCGTACACCTTTGGCGAGTCTTTCGTGGACGCGGTGGTGGGCGGCAAGATTGCGCGGGCGGCGTGGCAGGTTGCACCTGGAGACGACTGGGCGGCGGCGTTGGCGTCGCTGGCGGCGAAGGTGGCGTTGGATGGAGCGGGCGCGCTGATCGTGGTGCCGGACCAGAAAGACGTGGACGCGTGCGAGGTGGCGCTGAAAGAGATCGTCGGGGCGCGGCAGGTGACAACGCTGTCGGCATCGCAGGGCCCGCAGGCGCGGTACTCGCGCTACTTATCGGTGCTGCACGGGCAAGGTCGGATTGTGGTGGGCACGCGCTCGGCCGCGTTCGCTCCGGTGGAAAACCTGCGGTTTGCGGCGCTCATGTTCGACGGCGACGACAACCTGGTGGATCCGCGCGCGCCGTACGTGCACGCGCGCGAGGTGCTGACCACGCGATCGGCGCAGGAGGGGTGCTCGTTGATTCTCGGCGGGCATGCGCGCACGGCCGAGGCGCAGCTGCTGGTGGAATCCGGGTGGATGCACGAGCTGGTCGCCCCGCGCCAGAGCTTGCGCACCCGTTCGCCGTACATCCACGCGGCGGGGGATTCGGACTTTGAGATGGAGCGCGACCCGCGCGCGAAGCAGGCCCGCCTGCCGTCGTCGGCGTTCCAGGCGGCGACACGAGCGCTCGAGCGCGGTGCCCCTGTGCTGTTCCAGGTGCCGCGCACCGGCTACATCCAGTCGCTTGCGTGCGGGCAGTGCCGGACTCCGGCGCGCTGCCGGTGGTGCAACGGGCCTCTGAGCCTGCCTTCGGGCGGCGAGGCCGCGGCGCCGACGTGCCGGTGGTGTGGGCGGATGGACCCGGCGCACGTGTGCCCGGCCTGCGGCTCGCGCAGGCTGCGCGCGGTGGTGCTGGGCACGGAGCGCACGGCCGAGGAGCTGGGGCGTGCCTTTGCCAAGTACAAGGTGATCACCTCAGGCGGCGAGAACGTGCGTGCGCAGGTGCAGCCGGGCCCGGCGCTGGTGGTGGCCACGCCGGGTGCGGAGCCGCATGTTGAAGGAGGCTACGGTGCGGCGGTGCTTCTGGACGCCTGGGCGCTGATGCAACGGCCGGACCTGCGCGCGGTGGAGGACACCTTTGCCAAGTGGATGGGGGCGGCCACGCTGGTGGAGCCGCATAGCGCTGGCGGGGAGGTGGTCGTGGTGGCAGAGCCCTCGCTGCCTGTGGTGCAGCACTTGATCCGCTGGGGCGCGCCCGGGTTCGCAGCCCTCGAGCTGTCACTGCGGCGCGAGGCCCGCTTTCCGCCGGCGGTGCACGTGGCGGTGGTGGACGCCCCGCGAGATGGGTTAGACGAGTTCTTCGCGCGCACCGAGCTACCCGAGCACGCCGAGCTGCTCGGCCCGGTGGATCTGCCGCCGGGGGTGCGGCTGCCGGGCGAGTGGAACCGGGAGGCGCTCGGGCCTGCGCAGCGGATGCTGGTGCGCACCCCGCTTGCCGGGCGCACCGCGCTGGGCAAGGCGCTTCGAGCGGGCGCGGTGGCGTGGACGACAGCAAAGCAGGACTTGCCGCTGCGCGTCCAGGTCAATCCGGTGGACATCGGCTAGCTGGGTCGCGTGATTGGGCGTGGCACTACACTTGCACCCCATGGCTATCCGCGACATCCGCCTGTTCGGCGACCCAGTGCTCAACACCGCTGCAGCAGAGGTCACCGTTTTCGACGCCGCCCTCGAGCGACTGGTCGCCGACATGCTGGAAACCATGGACCACGCTGGCGGGGTGGGCCTGGCCGCGAACCAGATCGGGCTTGCGCGCCGGATCTTCGTGTTCGACTGCCAGGGCATGCGCGGACACATCGTCAACCCCGTGTGGGAACCGTTGGGCGACAAGATGCAGACCGGCGTCGAGGGCTGCCTGTCGGTGCCGGACGTGCGCGGGGAGGTCACCCGCCACAGGACGGTGGTGGCCCGCGGCCAGGACTGCTACGGGCGTCCGCTTACCCTGCGCGGCACCGGGTTGTTGGCGCGCTGCATCCAGCACGAAGCGGACCACTTGGATGGCGTGATGTTCATGCGCAGGATGGCACCGGAGCGACGCAAGGAAGCGATGGCGGCGATCCGGGCCGCCGACTGGAGCTAAGGAGAACGTTTTTATGCGACTCGTATTCGCCGGCACCCCCGAACCCGCCGCCGCGGCACTCGAGCGGCTCATCGCCTCCGACCACGAGGTCGTCGCGGTGCTCACCCGCCCGGATGCGCGCCGCGGCCGTGGGCGCACGCTGCACCCGTCTCCGGTAAAGGCGCTCGCCGTCGAGCACGGCATTGCAGTGCTCACCCCGGAAAGCCTCACGCGCGACGACGCCATCCGGCACCAACTGGAGGAGCTGGCGCCCGACGCGATCCCGGTGGTGGCCTACGGCAACCTCATTCCGGCGGACATGCTGGACATCCCCGCACACGGCTGGGTGAACCTGCACTTCTCCCTGCTGCCCAAGTGGCGTGGGGCGGCACCGGTGCAGGCTGCGATCGCCGCCGGGGACGCGGTCACCGGCGCGACCACCTTCCGTATTAACGAGGGTCTGGACACCGGCGACATCCTGGACACGCTGGAAACAGAAGTCGGGGAGGCGGAAACCAGCGGCGAGCTGCTGGAGCGCCTCGCCTACGCCGGAGCTGACCTGCTGGTTAAGACCATGGACGCGCTGGACGCAGGCACCGCGGAACCGACGCCGCAACCGGAAGAGGGCACCTATGCCCACAAGATCGCCCCGGCGGACGCCCGGGTGGACTGGAACCAGCCGGCCGCCGTGATCGACCGCGGCATTCGCGCCCACACCCCGGCGCCGGGTGCGTGGACTATGCGCGGGGAGAACCGCTTCAAGCTCGGCCCGGTCACCCCGACCGGGGAGGGCTCGTTGGCTCCGGGTGAGGCCGCGCTTGGCAAGAATGAGGTGCTCGTGGGCACCGCCGACGGCGACGTGCGGCTGGGCACGATCCAGCCGCCGGGCAAAAAGATGATGAACGCGGCGGACTGGGCCCGCGGGTTGGCCGCTGACGCGAAAGAAGGAGTGGTGTTCGAGTGAGCGGAGGATTCAGGTCGCGCTCCGCGGGGCGGCGCGAAGACAAGCCGGCGCACCAGCGCAACCGGAAGCAGGGCCGCGGTGCAGCGCAGCAGCCGCGCAAGCAGAGCGGTGGGCGCCAGCGCTACACGGTGAAAGGACGTCCGGCCAGCATCGGCGACCCGGCGCGCGAGACGGCCTTCGAGGTGGTGCTGCGCGTCGCCCGTGACGACGCCTTTGCCAACCTCACCCTGCCCGGCATCCTGCGCGAGCGGAAGATCACCGGCCGAGACGCCGCGTTCGCCACCGAGCTGGCCTACGGCACGTTGCGCAGCCTCGGGGTGCTCGACGCGGTGATCGCGAAGAACTCCTCGCGGGAGCTTGAACGGATCGCGCCCGAGGTGCTCGCCGCGCTTCGCCTGGGCGCTTACCAGCTGCTCTACACCCGCGTAGGCGATCACGCCGCGGTGGACACCTCGGTGCGGCTCGTCGAGTCCGCCGGCCACGAGAAGGCGAAGGGCTTCGCCAACGGTGTGCTGCGTTCCATTGCCCGCGCGCCCGCCGACGAGTGGCTGCGCACCCTCGCCCCGGACAGCGAGCTGGGCGCGCTGGCGTTCACCCACGCCCACCCGGAGTGGATCGCGCGGTCTTTCGCGGAGGCTCTCGGCGACAAGCGCAACGAGCTGGAAGCCGCGCTCGAGGCGGACTCGGCCCGCCCGGTCGTGCACCTGGTGGCGCGCCCGGGGGAGATCTCCGCGGAAGAGCTGGCGCTTAGCACCGGCAGCGAGCAGGGCAAGTACTCGCCGTACGCGGTGTACCTGCCGGAGGGGGACCCAGGCCAACTCGAGCCGGTGCGCGAGGGCCTCGCCGCGGTGCAGGACGAGGGCTCGCAGATCATCGCGCGTGCTGTCACCGAGGTCCCTGTCGAGCAGGATCAAGGCCGTTGGCTTGACCTGTGTGCGGGCCCCGGTGGCAAGGCTGCGCTCATCGGGGCGATCGCGGCTATCGACGCCGCGGCGGTCGACGCCGTTGAAGTCAGCCCGCACCGCGCGGAGCTGATCTCCAAGACGGTGCGCGGCCTGCCGGTGACCGTCCACACCGCGGACGGGCGCGACCCGAAACTCGAGCCGGGCTACGACCGCATCCTGGTGGACGCCCCCTGCTCCGGGCTGGGCGCGCTGCGTCGGCGCCCAGAGGCGCGCTGGACGAAGTCCGAAGACGACATCGCGGAGCTGACCCAGCTGCAGGAAGAGCTGCTCCAATCCGCCGTGAACCTAGCCAAGCCGGGTGGGGTGGTGGTCTACTCCACGTGCTCGCCGGATGTGCGAGAGACCCGGGGAGTCGTGGAGAAGCTCCTGGCGAAAGGCGGCGTTGAGGAGCTCGACGCGCGGCAGTGGGCCGCCGGCATGGAGGATGTGGGCGAGGGCCCGAGCGTGCAGATGTGGCCGCACCGCCACGGCACCGACGCAATGTTCTTCGCTGTGCTGCGCAAAAGCTAAGGTAGAACCCATGATTCAGATCGCCCCATCAATTCTGGCCGCGAACTACGCCGCGCTCGGCGACGACGTGCGCAAGGTGGCTAACGCGGACCTGATCCACGTGGACATCATGGACGGCCACTTCGTGCCCAACCTCTCCTTCGGCCCGGACGTGACCAAGGCGGTCAACGGCGTCACCGACCAGTTCCTGGACATGCACCTGATGATCGAGGAGCCGGAGCGCTGGTTTGAAACCTACGTCAAAGCCGGCGGCGACCGTCTCGTCTTCCACGTCGAAGCCGTGGGCGACCACGTCGCGGCCGCGAAGCAGTGCCGCGAGCTGGGCGTGCAGTCCGGATTTGCCATCAAGCCCGGTACCGCGATTGAGCCATACCTGGACGATCTGGAGCACTTCGACCAGGTCATGGTCATGAGCGTGGAGCCCGGTTTCGGCGGCCAGAAGTTCATGCCGGAGGTGTTGAGCAAGGTGATGGTGCTGCGCGACCGCATCAAGGAGGCGAGCTTGGACACCATCATCGGCATTGACGGCGGCATCGCGGGCGCGACCATCGCACAGGCTGCGGAGGCTGGCGTGGATGCGTTCGTGGCCGGTTCCGCAGTCTTCGGCGCCGACAACCCGGCAGAGGCGGTAGAGCGCCTGCGCGAGCTCGCCCGGGAGGCGGCGCAAGGGTGACCGAGGAACTCGGCGCCTTCTCCGCCGCGATCGAGGCCGGCGAGTCCGTCCGGGGTGCCACCTCGCCAAATCCTCCGGTGGGCTGCGCGCTTATTTCCGCCTCCGGCGAGCTCATCGCCACCGGCGCGACCTCGCCGGCAGGCGGGCCGCACGCGGAGGTCAACGCCCTGCGCGAAGCGGGCGAGCGCGCCCAAGGTGCTACTGCCGTGGTGACCCTGGAGCCGTGCAACCACACCGGCCGCACCGGTCCCTGCTCTGAGGCACTCGTGGAGGCGGGGATCCGGCGGGTGGTGTATTTCACCGCCGACCCCAACGAAGCGGCCGCCGGCGGGGCCGATTACCTGCGCGCCCACGGCGTCGAGGTGGACTTTCATCCGGTGCGGGTCGCGGCGCTGCAGCCCTGGCTGCGCTCGGTGCGTCTGGGCCGACCGAGCGTGACGTTGAAGTTCGCCTCCACGCTCGATGGTTTCACCGCCGCGGCGGACGGCACGAGCAAGTGGATCACCGGCGAGGATGCCCGGGAGTTGGTGCACGCGGACCGCGCGAAGCTCGACGCGATCATCGTCGGCACCGGCACCGCGATCGCCGACAACCCGTCGCTGACCGCGCGGTTCCCGGGCGGCACCTTGCGCGAGCACCAGCCGCGCCGCGTGGTGGTCGGCTCCCGGGAGGTGCCCGAGGGCAACCTTACTCGTTTGGGCTTCGAGCAGTACGCCACACCAGCGGAGGCGCTAAAAGCCCTTTGGGAGACCGGTGCGCGCGACGTGCTGGTGGAAGGCGGCGCGGCACTCGCCGCGAGCTTTCTCGAGCTGGATCTGGTTGACGCGGTGCATGCCTACATCGCGCCCGCGCTCCTCGGCGCCGGCCGCGGGGTGCTGGACCGCGCTATTGCAGGCACTATCGCCGACGCCCGCCGCTTCCGCACCACGCTCGTGCGGCCGGTGGGAAACGACGTGTTCTTAGAAATGGAGAGAGATGTTTACGGGACTCGTTGAGGAAATCGGGGTGGTAGAGGAGCTTGAGCAGCTTGACGACGCCGTCCGGATCGCCGTCCGCGCCCCCAAAGTCACCGAAGATGCCGCACCCGGCGACTCGATCGCCGTGGACGGGGTGTGCCTGACGGTGGTGGACAGCGTCGACGGCACCTTTACCGCGGACGTGATGCGCGAAACCTTGGACCGCTCCCGGCTCGGCACCTACAAGGCTGGTTCCAGGGTGAACCTCGAGCGGGCGCTCGCCGCGGGCCAGCGCATGGGCGGCCACATCGTCCAGGGCCACGTCGACGGCGTGGCCGAGGTGGTTTCGCGCACCCCGTCGGAGCACTGGGAGGTTGTGCGCTTCACGCTTCCGGAGCAGCTTTCCCGCTACGTCGTCGAGAAAGGCTCCATCGCGGTCAATGGCACCTCGCTGACCGTCTCGGCGGTGGGCGAGGGCTACTTCGAAGTCTCGCTCATCCCAACCACACTGCGCGAGACCACCGCCGGCGCGCTCGCGCCCGGCGACCTAGTGAACCTGGAGGTGGACATCGTGGCCAAATACGTTGAGAAAATGGTGCAGGGATAGGCTTGGACGGTATGACGTTGAATACGGTCGAGGAGGCTCTCGCCGCCATCCGCGCTGGCAAGGGCGTTGTCGTGGTGGACAGCGAGGACCGCGAGAACGAGGGCGACCTCATCTTCGCCGCCGAGGACGCCACCCCGGAACTGGTTGCCTTCATGGTGCGCCACACCTCCGGCTACATCTGTGTGTCCATGTCGGACGAGCGCGCCACCGCGCTCGAGCTGCCGCCGATGGTGGCGAACAACCAGGACCTGCACGGCACCGCGTACGCCGTCACCGTGGACGCAGACACCGGCACCACCGGCATTTCCGCGCGCTCGCGCGCAACGACGATCGCTTTGCTTGCCGACGACTCCGCCACCGCCGCGTCATTCACCCGCCCCGGCCACGTGGTGCCCCTGCGGGCCAAAGCCGGCGGCGTGCTGGAACGTCCGGGCCACACGGAGGCGGCCGTGGACCTGGCGCGGCTCGCGGGCAAGACCCCGGTTGGTGCGCTGTGCGAGATTGTCTCCGAGGATGACCCGACTGACATGGCGCGTTTCGACGAGCTGCGCCGGTTCGCCGACAGCCACGGGCTGCCAATGATCTCCATCGAGCAACTGGCTGAGTACCGTCGCCACCACGAGCGAACCGTCGAGCGTGTCACGCAGGCGAAGCTTCCCACCGAGTTCGGCGAATTCACCGCGGTGGGCTACCGCGACACTGTCTTCGGGGTGGAGCATGTGGCGTTGGTCGCCGGAGGCGTCGACAAGCTTGCGCACGCTTCCGACGTGCTGGTGCGGGTGCACTCCGAGTGCCTCACCGGCGACGTCTTCGCCTCCACGCGCTGCGACTGCGGCCCGCAGCTGCGCGAATCCATGCGGCGCATCCAGGCCGCCGGCCGTGGTGTGGTGGTCTACCTGCGTGGGCACGAGGGCCGAGGTGTCGGACTGATGGCGAAACTGCAGGCATACCGGCTGCAGGACGCGGGCCTGGACACCGTGGACGCGAACCTGGAGCAGGGCCTGCCGGCGGACGCACGAGAGTACTCCGCGGCAGGGCAGATCCTGGCGGATCTGGGGGTGGACACCTTCGAGCTGCTCACCAACAACCCGGACAAGTCCGACGCGCTGGCGGGCTACGGCCCCCAGGTGGCGCGCCGCAGTAGGATCGAGATCGTTCCCACACACGACAACATCGAGTACCTGCGCACCAAGCGCGACCGGATGGGCCACGACCTGCCTGGCGTGGCCGAGTGGCTCCACGCCCATCCGGGGTACGGAACCTAAAACGGACCCAAAAGGAGCTGTAAGTGGCATCGAGCGGAGCACCCGAGGACTATTCCATACAGGCGGAGGGCATGACCATCGCCGTGGTCTACACCCGCTGGAACGACAAGATCGTCGACCTGCTGCGCGCCGGCGCGCGGGATGAGGCCCGGGGGCTCGGCGTGAAGGTGGAGGAGTACGCCGTCGCAGGCGCCCTCGAGCTGCCGGTGGTGGCGCAGGCATGTGCCAAGCGTTACGACGCCGTGGTCGCCCTCGGCTGCGTCATCCGCGGCGAGACGGCCCACTTCCAGTACGTGTGCGACTCCGTGACCGCCGGGCTGACCCGCGTGGCGCTGGACGAGCAGACCCCGGTCGGAAACGGCGTGCTCACCGTGGACGACGAGGACCAGGCCTACGAGCGCGCCGGCGGCGAGGACGCCAAGGAAGACAAGGGTGCCGAGGCCATGCGCGCCGCCGCCGGCACTGCCGCGGAGCTGCGCAAAGTTCGCGCTCTGCCGTTGAAGGGTTAAGGTAACTCGGAGGGCGTGGAGCGGCCTTTGGGACGTCGACACGCAACAATGCTCGAGCGCTTGTAAGGAGTAAGGCAGTGGCTGAACAGCACCAAACCGCGGGACTTTCGGGCCGGGACGAGATTGCCTACCTCAACGCGCTCGACCCGCACGCCACCACCACCACGAAACCCTGGGAACTCGAGCTGACCTCGAAGTTTCTGCGCAAGATGGCCGTGGGTTGGATTGTTGTGGTCATGGCTGTGCACGTGTTCATGTCCTGGGCCGTGGACGCCGAGTTCACCGGCGTGGCCATCACCAGCATGGACAAGTTCGCCTTCATCGGTGTCGGCCTGATCATCTCCGTGCTGTCCTGGATCGCGCTGACGCGCCCGCGGGTGCGCGCGAATGAGGACGGTGTGCAGGTGCGCAACATCATCGGCACCCGCTTCTACCCGTGGACCGTGATCTACGGACTGAGCTTTCCGAAGGGCTCGCGCATGGCCCGCCTTGAGCTGCCGGAGTTCGAGTACGTGCCCCTGTGGGCCATCCAGTCCGGCGACAAGGAGCACGCCTTGAAGGCCGTGGAAGAGTTCCGCGCGCTCGAAGCCAAGTACATGCCGCAGGACTAAGCGTTGGCGGACCCGCAAAGCTACCGCCCGGCGCCGGGCACCATCCCGACCGACCCCGGGGTATACAAGTTCCGCGACCGCGACGGCCGCGTCATCTACGTGGGCAAGGCCAAAAACCTGCGCGCGCGCCTGAACAACTACTTCCAGCCGCCGCACACGCTGCACCCGCGCACCCGCCAAATGGTCTATACCGGCGCCTCGGTGGAGTGGACCGTGGTGGCCTCCGAGGTGGAGGCGCTGCAGCTGGAGTACACCTGGATCAAGCGCTTCGACCCGTGGTTCAACGTCATGTACCGCGACGACAAGACGTACCCCATGCTCGCGGTGAGTGTGAGGGAGCGCTACCCGCGCGCGTTTTTCTACCGCGGGCCGAAGCGAAAGGGCGTGCGCTACTTCGGGCCGTACTCGCACGCGTGGGCGGTGCGCGAGACCCTCGACCTGCTCACGCGAGTGTTTCCCATCCGCACCTGTTCCAACGGCGTGTTCAACCGGCACGAGTCGCTGGGGCGGCCGTGCCTGCTCGGCTACATCGACAAGTGCGCCGCCCCGTGCGTCGGGCGCGTGGACGAGGCCGACTACGACGAGATCGTGCAGGGCTTTTTGGGCTTCATGTCGGGCCGCACCGACCAGCTCGTGCGCGGGATCACCGCGCAGATGCAGGAAGCTTCCGAGAACCTGGAGTTTGAGAAGGCCGCCAGGCTTCGCGACGACCTCGGCGCCGTAAACAAGGTCATGGAACGCCAGACTGTGGTTTTGGGGCAGGACACCGACGCCGACGTCATTGCCTTCGACACCGACGAGCTGGAAGCGGCGGTGCAGATCTTCAACGTCCGCGACGGGCGCATCCGCGCCCAGCGCGGCTGGGTAGTGGAGAAAACCGGCGACGAGCCCGGCGCTGCCGAGCGGCTCGACGAGGGGCAACAAGACCCCACTTTGCCCACACTCATGCAGAACTTCCTTGTGCAGTACTACTCCGACGCGGTGGATCGTGTGCGCCAGGAGCAGGAGGAAGACCGCACGATTGAGGCGCAGAAGGTGCGCCGCCGTGGCGTGGACCAGGAGTCGCGCGCGAAAGCAAAGACGCCGATGCCGGTGCCGCGCGAGATCCTCGTGGAAACGTTGCCTGCGGAGCTGCCCGAGGTCGCCGAGCTGCTCGCGGAGTTGCGCGGCGGCCCGGTGGAAATCCGTGTGCCGCAGCGCGGCGACAAGCGGGCGCTGATGGAGACGGTGCACAAGAACGCCTCCGAGGCACTGCACCAGCACAAACTCAAGCGCGTCGGCGACCTTACTGCCCGCTCTCAGGCGCTGCAGGACATCCAGGACGCCCTCGGCATGGACGAGGCGCCGCTGCGCATCGAGTGCACCGACATCTCGCACATCCAGGGCACGGACGTGGTGGCGTCGCTCGTCGTGTTCGAGGACGGCCTGCCCAAAAAGAACGACTACCGCCGCTACCGCATCAAGGAGGCCGCCGGCGACGGCCGCTCCGACGACGTCGGCTCGATCGCCGAGGTGACTCAGCGCCGCTTCAAGCGCTACAACGAGGACAAGCTGGCGAATCCGGATGAGGTCGCAGATGCGCAGACCTTCGCGGACGAGGCGGACGAGTCCACCGGCGCGAAGCGCTTCGCCTACCCGCCGCAGCTGTTCATCGTCGACGGCGGCAAGCCCCAGGTCAACGCCGCGCAAGCGGTGTTCGACGAGCTGGGCATCGTGGACGTGCAGCTCATCGGGTTAGCCAAGCGCCTGGAGGAGGTGTGGGTGCCGGACGACGACGAGCCGGTCATCCTGCCGCGCAACTCCGAGGGCATGTACCTGCTGCAGCAGATCCGCGACGAGGCGCACCGCTTCGCCATCACCTACCACCGCCAGCAGCGCTCCAAGCGGATGCGCGCATCCGCGCTGGATGCGGTGCCGGGGCTTGGCCCCGCCCGTCGCACGGACCTGGTCAAGCACTTCGGGTCCGTGAAGAAGATCAAGGAGGCCTCGGTGGAGGAGATCCAGCAGGTCAAGGGCGTCGGCCCGAAACTCGCGGAGACTATCTACCAGCACCTGCACCAGTAAAAGCAGACTGCTAATCGACGGCGCTTCGCCCCGTCCTTGTCTAGGATGATACCTATGCCCACGACATCCTCCGCACACGCATTGCCCCAGGAAAATACCGCGACACCGATGCGGCCCGTGATCATCACGGGCCTGTCCGGCGGTGGCTTGTCCACGGCAGCGAAGGTATTCGAGGACAAGGGCTTTTTCGTCTCCCAGAACCTACCGCCGCAGTTGATTTTGGAGCTGGTGGACTTGGCCGCCGCGGACGATTCCCCGGTGGAGCGGCTCGCGGTGGTTAGCGATATCCGCGCGGCGAAATTCAACGGCGCTCTGCTTGGCACCATCGCGACGATCCGGGAGCGCGGCCATGAGCCGTTCGTGCTGTTCTTGGAGGCTCGAGATGACGTGCTCATCCGCCGCTTCGACTCGGTGCGCCGCACCCACCCTTTGCAGGGCGACGGCACGCTGCAGTCCGGCATCGAGCACGAGCGGGAGGAGATGGAGGAACTGCGCGCCTCCGCGGACGTCATCATCGACACATCCAACTTGTCGGTGCACGATCTGCGGCGCGCGGTGGAGGCATCCGTCGGCGAGCTGCCGGTGGGGCGCCAGCACGTCACCATCGAATCCTTCGGGTTCAAGCACGGCTCGCCGCGCGACGCTGATATTGTGCTTGACGTTCGTTTCCTGCCTAACCCGTACTGGGTGGAAGAGCTCCGGGAGTTCCGTGGCGTCGACCAGGCGGTATCCGACTATGTGCTCAACCAGGACGGTGCCCGCGACTACGTGGACAACTTCGTCGACCTGCTTTCCAGCACTCTGGGCGGCTACCGCCACGAGGGCAAGGATTTCATCACCGTCGGCATCGGCTGCACGGGCGGGCACCACCGCTCGGTGGCGGTGGCGGAGGCCGTCGGAAAGCGTTTGCGGCAGCAGGGCAATGTGGATGTCAACGTGATCCACCGCGATCTTGAGCGCCACTAAGCAAGTCGGTTAGGCCGTAAGAAAGAAGGGTCAATTGAGCCATACGTCGTTCACCTGCCTTGGGGGAGGGCACGGCCTGTACCAGACGCTCACCGCTGCGCGTCAAGCCGGCGCGTCCACGATCAACGCCGTGGTCACCGTGGCGGACGACGGCGGCTCCTCGGGACGCCTGCGCCGCGAGATGGAGATCGTTCCGCCGGGGGATCTGCGCATGGCGCTCGCGGCCTTAACCGCCGACGGTGAGGGCGGCGCCCAGTGGCGCGACACCCTGCAGCACCGCTTCGGCGGGCACGGCGCCATGGCTGGCCACGCACTAGGAAATCTCCTGATCACGGGGCTGGCGGAGCGACTCGGGGACACCCAGGCCGCGCTGGATCAGGTTGCGGCGTGGACCGGATCCGCCGGCCGCGTGATCCCGGTGTGCCCGCAGCCGCTGGACATCGAGGCGGACGTGGCGGGCCTTGACGACGACCCGCGCGTGCTGCGCTCCGTGCGCGGCCAAGTGGCGGTTGCCACCACGCCAGGGGCGGTGCGGCGCGTTCGCCTTACCCCGGCCCAGCCGGCGGCGAGCGAGGCGGCGGTGCAAGCGATCATGGATGCGGACGTGGTGACCATCGGCCCGGGCTCCTGGTTCTCCTCGGTGATTCCGCACATCCTCGTGCCCGACATCGCGCAGGCGCTCAACGAAACCTCGGCGACGGTGGTGGTAATCCTGAACCTTTCGCCGGAGGCGGGGGAGACCCACGGGTTCACCACCGAGCGGCACATCCACGTTTTCTCCCAGCACGCCCCGCAGTTGGACGTGGACTACTTCCTCGCCGACGAGAACACCGCCACCTCCGAGGGTGAGCGCGACAACATTGCGCGCGCCGCCTCCCGTCTCGACGCAAAGGTAGTCTTCGCTCCCATGCGCGAAATCGACGCCGAAGGCGCCCCGCTGAACCGCCACGACCCGATGCAATTGGCAGCTGCACTCAAGGCCCTCCGGCCGGCACGCTAGAATGCTGGGCGGTTCAAAGCTTCAACACACGTAAACGAGGGGAGGCGCCGGTGGCGCTTACGGCGAAGGCCAAGGACGAACTCCTGCGCGCCACCGGCGGCGGGCTCGAGGCGCGCGCGGCGGAGGCGACCGCGTTGATCCGGTTCGGCGGGGAGCTCCAGCCGTCCGAGAACGGAGTCGCTATCGTTGCCGACTTCGAGGAGGAGGCGGTTGCCCGGCGCCTCGCTGTTACGCTGACAGACCTGTGCGCAGTCGAGGCGAGTGTGGAACTGCTCCCGCCGACATCCGGAAGCCGTGAGTCCCGCTACGAGGTGCGTGTCTGCGACGGCGCCGCCGACGTCATCCGCCGCCTGAAGCTGGTTACCGCGTCCGGGCACCCAGTGGTGGGGATGCCGCGCCAGATCATCTCCGGCGACATGTCCGGGGTGGAGGCCGCGTGGCGCGGCGCGTTCCTCGCCCGTGGGCGTCTGGCCGAACCGGGCCGGACTGCCACCCTCGAGGTCGCCTGCCCGGGCCAGGAGGCGGCGCTTGCGCTTGTGGGGCTTGCCCGCCGCATGGGGCTGACCGCCAAGACGCGTGAGACCCGCGGCATCGAGCGGGTGACGCTTCGCGACGGGGAGGCCATCGGCATCCTGCTGAGCCGCATGGGCGCGCCGGCCACCCGCATCGAGTGGGACACCAAGCGGGAATCCCGCGCCGTGAAGGCGAAAGCCAACAGCAGGCTCGCCACCTTCGACGACGCGAACACCCGCCGCTCGGCCCAGGCCGCGGCGGCGGCCGCCGCCCGCGTGGAGCGCGCCATGGAGATCCTCGGCGACGATGTCCCGGAGCACCTCGCCGAAGCCGGCTTCCTGCGCGCGGAGCACCGCCACGCCTCCCTGGAGGAGCTGGGACGGTTGGCGGAACCGCAGATGACCAAGGACGCCGTGGCCGGACGCATCCGGCGCCTGCTTTCCCTGGCAGACAAACGCGCCGCTGAACTGGGAGTGGAGGACACGCACGGGAGCCCGACCACCTAAAACCCGCGTGGGTGACGCACTTCACAATGGGCCCTAGCGACCCGTGTCGGGGGTAGAAGCGTCGGGAAAGCCTCCCCCTGGTGCTCGAAACCGGGCATAAACCAACATCTAAGGCGGGGGCTGATTGCGGTTAGCACCCCTGGTTTCGTCGATAGGCAAAAAGCTTTCTGCAGGTAAGAGTCCTGCTCATTACACTCGGGGGTGGACCGACAGACCACGAGCACGAGGAGTGTTGACTGTGACTACCCGCATTGGCATCAACGGTTTTGGCCGCATCGGCCGCGCAGCGCTGCGCATCATCGAGGACGAATACAAGGGCGAGCTCGAGGTTGTGAAGATCAACGATCTCACCGACAACGAGACCCTGGCGCACCTGATGAAGTACGACACCGCGTACGGCCAGTTCAACCACGAGATCGAGCACGACGACGACTCCATCACCATCGACGGCCGCCGCATCGAGGTCTCCGCGGAGAAGGACCCGGCCAACCTCGCATGGGGCGACGTCGACGTGGACATCGTGCTCGAGTGCACCGGCGTGTTCCGTAAGGGTCCGCAGGCGAAGGCGCACATCGATGCCGGTGCGAAGAAGGTCATCATCTCCGCACCGGGCAAGGAAGTCGACGGCACCTACGTCTGGGGTGTCAACCACACCGACTACACCGGCTCCGAGGAAGTCATCTCCGCTGCGTCCTGCACCACCAACTCCCTGGCACCGGTGGCCAAGGTGCTCGACGAGGCCTTCGGCATCGAACGCGGTCTGATGACCACCATCCACGCCTACACCGGCGACCAGCGCCTGCAGGACGCGCCCCACAAGGATCTGCGCCGCGCCCGCGCCGCCGCCCAGAACATCGTGCCCACCACCACCGGCGCCGCCAAGGCCGTCGGCCTGGTGCTGCCGAACCTGGACGGCAAGCTCGACGGCTTCGCCATGCGCGTGCCCACCATCACCGGCTCCGCCACCGACCTCACCGTCATCCTGAGCAAGGAGACCACCGTTGAGGAGCTCAACGCGGCGGTGAAGAAGGCCGCCGAGGACGCCGAGTTCGGTCTGGCGCTGAAGTACACGGAGGACCCGATCGTCTCCTCCGACATCATCGGCAACCCGCACGGCGCCATCTTCGACGCGGGCATGACCCGAGTGAAGGACGGCAACCTGGCCAAGATCATCTCCTGGTACGACAACGAGTGGTCCTACACCGCCCAGTACATCCGCCTGACCAAGTTCGTGGCGGACAAGCTTTAAAGGCTTCGGTCTCTGGGCCCGTGGTGTCTTCCGGCACGGCGGGCCCGTTTTTCATACGATGGTGAGTGTCTACAGAGCAAAGGAGATACCTATGACCAAGAACTTGCAGCAGCTTCTCGACGAGGGCGTGGACGGCCGCCACGTCCTCGTGCGGTCCGACTTCAACGTCCCCCTGGACGATGAGGGCAACATCACCGACGCCGGCCGCATCGACGCCTCCCTGCCCACCCTGAAGGCGCTGCTGGACGGCGGCGCCAAGGTGATCGTCATGGCGCACCTGGGCCGCCCGAAGGGCGAGGTCAACCCGAAGTTCTCCCTCGCCCCGGTGGCGGAAGCGCTGTCCGAGCGCCTGGGCCAGTTCGTCCCGCTGGCGGGCGACGTCTCCGGCGAGGACGCCCACGAGCGCGCCAACGGCCTGACCGAGGGCGAAATCCTCCTGCTCGAAAACGTCCGCTTCGACGCGCGCGAGACCTCCAAGGATGAGGCGGAGCGCACCGCGTTCGCCGAGGAACTCGCCGAACTCGCCGCCGACAACGGCGCGTTCGTCTCCGACGGCTTCGGCGTCGTGCACCGCGCGCAGGCCTCCGTCTTCGAAGTGGCAAAGAAGCTTCCGGCCTACGCCGGCTACCTCGTGGACAAGGAGGTGGCGACGCTGTCTTCCGTGAAGGACGACCCGCAGCACCCGTACGTGGTGGTGCTGGGCGGCTCCAAGGTTTCCGACAAGCTCGGCGTGATCGAGGCGCTGGCGGAAAAGGCCGACAAGATCATCATCGGCGGCGGCATGTGCTACACCTTCCTCGCCGCCCAGGGCCACAACGTGCAGAAGTCGCTGCTGCAAGACGACATGGTGGATACCTGCAAGGAGCTCATCGAGCGCTTCGGCGACAAGCTGCTGCTGCCGGTGGACGTCGCAGCCGGCGCAGAGTTTGACAAGGACACCGAGAAGAAGATCGTCGGCCTGGACGAGATCCCGGAGGGCTGGATGGGCCTGGACATCGGCCCGGAGACCGCCAAGAACTACGCCGAGGCCATCAAGGACTCCAAGACGGTGTTCTGGAACGGCCCGATGGGCGTGTTCGAGTTCCCGAACTTCGCGGACGGCACCAAGGCTGTGGCCGAGGCCATGATCGCGGCGACGAAGGACAACGACTCCTTCACCGTCGTCGGCGGCGGCGATTCCGCGTCGTCGGTGCGCACCCTCGGCCTGGACGAGGGCGGCTTCAGCCACATCTCCACCGGCGGCGGCGCCTCCCTCGAGCTGATCGAGGGCAAGGAACTGCCGGGCGTTTCCGTACTGAACTAGGAGGTTTGCAACCTATGGCACGCACGCCACTTATCGCGGGCAACTGGAAGATGAACCACGACCACCTCGAGGCCATCCAGAGCGCCCAGAAGCTCGCCTTCGCGTTTCCGAAGGACGGCTACGAGTACGTCGACATCGCGCTGACGGTCCCGTTCACGGACCTGCGTTCCATCCAGACCCTGGTGGAGGGCGACAAGCTCAAGATCACCTACGGCGCCCAGGACGTCTCCGAGCACGACAACGGCGCCTACACCGGCGACATCTCCGCGGCGATGCTGGAGAAGCTGGGGTGCTCCTGGGTGGTCGTCGGCCACTCGGAGCGCCGCGAGTACCACAGCGAGACCAACGAGCAGGTCGCGGCAAAGGCCGCCAAGGCCATCGAGCACGGCATCGCCCCGATCGTCTGCGTCGGCGAGCCGCTCGAGGTGCGCGAGGCCGGCGAGCACGTCTCCTTCGTGGTGCAGCAGGCGCGCGAGTCGCTCGCGGGCGTGGACCTGTCCAAGGCGGTCATCGCCTACGAGCCGGTCTGGGCGATCGGCACCGGCAAGGTCGCCTCAGCAGAGGATGCCCAGGAGGTCTGCCACGGCATCCGCGAGCTCGTGCGGGAGCTTAGCGACGACTCCGTCGCCGACACGATCCGCATCCTCTATGGCGGCTCAGTCAAGGCCGACACGGTGGCCGAGATCATCTCGCAGCCGGACGTGGACGGCGGCCTGGTCGGCGGTGCCTCCCTTGACGGGCAGGACTTTGCCAAGCTTGCCGCGGCGGCCGCCAACGCGGTGATGTAAGTCGCTGCTGGGTTCGTCTTTGCGGTGGTGTAAGCTCATCGGGAGTTTGCACCATCGCCCATTTTGAAAGGTGTCGCACACATGGCTTTAGCCCTTGAGATTGTGCTGGTGATCGCCGCGATCCTCATGACTGTCTTCGTCCTGCTCCACAAGGGTAAGGGCGGCGGCCTGTCCAGCCTGTTCGGCGGCGGCGTCCAGGCAAACCTGTCCGGTTCGACCACGGTGGAGAAGAACCTCGACCGCGTCACCGTGCTGTTGGCCCTGATCTGGATCCTCTGCATCATCGGCCTGAATCTGATTCAGAGCTTCGCGGTCTAAGCGCGCGGTTCGCACGCGCGAAACTAGAACGGTCCTGTTGCGTCTTTCGTGGCGAACAGGACCGTTTCTTTGCGCCCGATAGCGCCGGCGACCGGCCAGTCGTCGGCGGCCTCGGCGCCGTCGCCGGCATGGCTCGCGGCCTCCGCCTTCTCTGCGCCGGAGACCAGCAGCCACACCCGGTCGGCGGACTGCACCGCCGGCAGGGTCAGGGTGGCGCGCTCGGCGGGCGGCTTCGGCGAGTCCGTCACCGCCACGACCATCGCGTCGCGCTCGCGCACCGCGTCGCTGTGGGGGAACAGGGAGTTGATGTGGCCCTCGCCGCCCATGCCCAAAAGGTGCAGGTCGAAGCCGCCGTCGCCGACGAGTGTGCGGTAGCGCTCCACCGCGGCGTCCATCGGGCCGCCGTCGAGGCCGTAGCCGTGGATGTTCTCCTCTGGGATGTCCACCTTGGACAGCAGCGCCGCTCGTGCTTGGCCTTCGTTGGAGTCGGGGTGGCTGGCGGGCACGTTGCGCTCGTCGCCGAAGAAGACTTCCACGCGCGACCAGTCGATGTCCTCGCCGGCGAGGCGCTCCAGCAGTGCGATGCCGGCGGTGCCGCCGGTGAGCACCACACGTGCGGTGCGACCCTCGGCGTGGATGTCGGACATGAGGGCGCTAAACCGGGAAGTTGCTTCGTCGAGAAGCGATGCAAGGTCGTTAAAGCTCATTGTGCACTCCTTGAAGTCCGCGCAGCGCGCGCTCGTAGGTGGTGTCCGGGCCGAGGTGGCGCAAGTCCTCGGCGAGGCTTTCGGCCTCGCTGCGTTCGCCCATGGCCACGAAGGAATCGGCGTGGCCGGGCGCGGAAATGCGCACGGTGTGGCTGTCCTGGACCGCGACCTCCACGTCGCCGCCGTCGCAGTGCAGCACGAGGCGGGCGATGGGGAAGTCGCCGGCCGCCTCGGCCTCGCAGCGGGTCACCTTCACGCCCAAGCTGGAGGCGAGCCAGCCCGCGGCGAGATCCACGCTCGGGTCTCCGGCAGCGCCAGCGATCTCGGCGCTGTGGACACGCGTGCCCGGGTGACGGTCCAGGGCGGAGGCGACGATGCCGCGCCACGGGGTGATCCGCGACCACATCATGTCGGAGTCGCCGTGCTCGTAGCCGTCCGTGAGCTGCTGGAGGGTCACGCCGTTCGTGCCGCGGCGCAGGTTCGTGATGCGGCGCTGCGCGATCCTGCCCAGCTGCGTGCCGGCCGGGTGCTTCGGGGCCTTCTGCGGCCAGCACGCCACCACGGGGGTATCGGGGAGCAGCAGCGGGGTGACTACGGCTCCCATGTGCCCCGTCAGTTCGCCGTACAGGCGCATGACCACGACCTCGGAGGCGCCGGCGTCGGTGGCCACGAGCACCTGCGCGTCGAGGCGGGTGTCGGCCTCCGAATCGCCGGAGATGAGTACCAGCACGCGGGCGGGGTGTTCGAAGGAGGCGTCGCGCAGGGTCGCGAGGGTCTCGTCGATGCTGTCCTCGCGCGAGTCGTCAATAGCCACCAGCAGGGTGAGCACGCGCCCGGTGGCAAGCGAGTGACGCTCGCGCGCGTGGGCGAGTTCGGCGGCGATGGCCTTAGTGGTGGTGTCCGGCAATTCGGTGATCATGCTCGAGCCTTTCGTGCTTATGGACGCCGCCAGGCACGGCCGTCCTTCGACAGCATGCGCTCGGCGGAGGCCGGCCCCCAGGTGCCGGCGGCGTAGTCGTCGGGTCTGCCTTGATCGGCCCAGTAGTTCAGCACCGGGTCTAGGATCTCCCAGCTGCGCTCCACCTCGGAGTTGGTGGGAAACAGGCTCGATTCATCCAAAAGGGCATCGAGGATGAGGCGCTCGTAGGCCTCTGGCGACTGCTCGGTGAACGCCTCGGAGTAGGAGAAGTCCATGTTCACGTCGCGCAGCTCCATGCCGGGGCCGGGGACCTTGGAGCCGAAGCGCATCAGTACACCCTCGTCGGGCTGGACGCGGATGACGACGGCGTTGTTGGTCAGAAGGTCCGTCTGTCCCTGGGAGAACGGCTGGTACGGCGGGCGCTTGAACACCAGCGCGATCTCGGTGACGCGGCGGCCCAGCCGTTTGCCGGTTCGCAGGTAGAACGGCACGCCGGCCCAGCGGCGGGAATCGATCTGCAAGGTGCAGGCCGCGAACGTCTCGGTGGTGGAGTTCGGGTCAAACCCTTCCTCCTCGCGCAGGCCGACCACTTTCTTCGAGCCCTGCCACCCGGCGGTGTACTGCCCGCGCGCGGTGGTTTTGCCGAACGGGCCCACCGCCGAGGTGGCGCGCAGCACCTTGAGCTTCTCGGCGCGCAGCTGGCCGGGGGAAAAGGAGGTCGGTTCCTCCATAGCCACCAGGGCGAGCAGCTGGATCAGGTGGTTTTGGATCACGTCGCGGGCGGCGCCGATGCCGTCGTAGTAGCTGGCGCGCCCGCCAAGGCCGATGTCTTCCGCCATGGTGATCTGCACGTGATCGATGTAGTGGGAGTTCCACACCGGCTCAAACATCTGGTTGGAAAAGCGCAGCGCAAGGATGTTCTGGACCGTTTCCTTGCCCAGGTAGTGGTCGATGCGGAACACGGACCGCTCATCGAACACCGCGCCGACGACCTCGTTGAGCTCCTTGGCAGACTCTAGGTCGTGGCCGAACGGCTTTTCAATGATCACGCGGCGCCACTGGTTTTCGCCCTCGTGCGCCATGCCGGAGCGATCCAACTGGTGGACAACCTCGGCGAAAAACTCCGGCGGCACGGACAGGTAGTAGGCCCAGTTGCCGGCGGTGCCGCGCTCGTCGTCGCTGCGTTTGCAGGTGGCGGCGAGGCGGTCGAAGGCGGCGTCGTCGTCGAAGTTGCCCTGGACAAACTCGAGGCCTTCGGCGAGGCGCTGCCAGACGTTCTCGTGGAACTCGGTGCGCGCGCCTTCGTCGATAGCTTTGCGCACGTACGCCTCAAAGTCGGCCTTGGACCAGTCGCGCCGCCCGTAGCCGACCAGCGTGAACCCGCCGGGCAAAAGGCCGCGGTTGGCCAGGTCGTAGACGGCCGGCAGCAGCTTCTTGCGTGCAAGGTCGCCGGTCACCCCGAAGATCACCATGCCGGACGGCCCGGCGATTTGGGGGAGGCGTTTGTCGGCGGGGGAGCGCAGCGGGTTGTTCCACTGCTGGTGCGGAGAAGTCACGTTAGGCGAGCCTAGCAGTCATGGAATCGAGCAGCTCCTGCCACGCATCCACGAACTTCTCCACGCCTTCGCGCTCCAGCACGGCAACCACGTCGTCGAGGTCGATGCCCACACCGCGCAGCGCGGCGAAGGTCTCGCGGGAGACGGCTTCGGTGCCGGTGAGGGTGTCGCCGTGCACGCCGCCGTCGCGAAGCACGGCGTCGAGCGTCTTCTCCGGCATCGTGTTCACGGTCTGCGGGCCGGCGAGCTCGGTGACGTACATCGTCGCCGGGTAGTCCGGGTTCTTCACACCGGTCGACGCCCACAGGGGGCGCTGAGCGTTCGCATTCGCAGGAAGCTTAGCGACGTCAACGTCGCCGAACTCACGCTCAAACAGCGCATACGCCAGACGTGCGTTGGCGATGCCCGCCTTGCCGCGCAGCGCCAGCGCTTCGTCGGTGCCGATGGCCTCGAGGCGCTTGTCCACCTCGGTGTCCATGCGGGATACGAAGAACGACGCCACCGAGTGGATGTGGCTGACATCGTGGCCGTTCGCGGCGGCCTTGCGAATGCCGTCCTTGTAGGCGTCGATGACCTGCTGGTAGCGCTCCACGGAGAAGATCAGGGTGACGTTGACGGAGATGCCCTCGGCCAACGCGGCGGTGACGGCGGGCAGCGACTCGTCGGTCGCCGGGATCTTGATCATGAGGTTGTCGCGGTCCACCAGCTGCCACAACTCGCGGGCCTGCGCGATAGTCTTCTGCTCGTCGGCGGCGAAGCGCGGGTCCACTTCGATGGAGACGCGGCCGTCCTTGCCGCCGGTGGCCTCGTAGGTGTCGCGGAACAGGTCGCAGGCGTCCTGGACGTCCTTGACGCTCATGGCGTAGACGGCGGCGTCGGCGGTGGTGCCAGCCTGCTTCAGCTCGGCGAGCTGCTCGTCGTAGTGGTTGCCGGAGCCCATGGCGGCGGCGAAGATCGCCGGGTTCGTGGTTACACCCACGATGGATTTCGCGTCCTTCACCTCGGCAAGGTTGCCGGTGGCGATGCGCTCGCGGGAGAGGTCGTCGAGCCAGGTGGAGGTGCCGGCCTGGTACAGATCGTCGATAGCAGTCATGCCGCCACCCTACTTTCCGTCGCCGCGGGTCGGCTCAGCCTCGGTGTCGCCCACGCGCACGCTCGTTGCCACGCTGCGCTCCTCGCGCACGCACTCGAGGGTCTCGCGGGCGGTGCGTACGACGTTGTCGGTGGTGAAGCCGAAGCGCTCGAACAGCTCCGCACCCGGGGCGGAGGCGCCGAAGTGCTCCAGGGACACGGCACGGCCGTACTCTCCCAGGAAGCGGAACCACGGCATCGAGGTCGCGGCTTCCACGGAGACGCGGGCCTTGACGTCGCGCGGCAGCACGGAGTCGATGTAGGCGTCGTCCTGTTCCATGAACCAGTCCATGGACGGAACGGACACCACGCGGGTGGCGGTGCCCTCGGCCTCGAGCGCCTTGGCGGCACCGACGGCGTACTGCACCTCGGAGCCGGAGGCCAAAAGGATCACATCCGGGGTGTCGGCAGACTCCTTAACCAGCACATAGGCGCCGCGGGCCACACCCTCGAAGGCCTTCTCCTTGGTGCCCTCGAGCACCGGCAGGTTCTGGCGGGACAGCGCCAGCGCCTTCGGCTGCTCCTTCGCCTCCAGCGCGGCGATCCAGGCGGCGGAGGTCTCGTTCGCGTCCGCCGGGCGGATCACGGCGACGTCCGGGATGGCGCGCAGGGCGGCGAGGGTCTCCACCGGCTGGTGGGTCGGGCCGTCCTCGCCAAGGCCGATGGAATCGTGGGTGAACACGTAGTAGCCGTCGATGCCGGACAGGGCGGCGACGCGGATGGCGGGGTAGAGGTACTCGGAGAAGATGAGGAAGGTGCCGCCGTAGACGCGGGTGCCGCCGTGCAGGGCGATGCCGTTCATCACCGCGCCCATGGCGTGCTCGCGGATGCCGAAATGCAGGTTGCGGCCGTACGGGTCGGCGGAGAACATCTCGGTGGAAATAGAGCGCGGGCCGAAGGACTTCTCGTCCTTGATCAGGGTGTTGTTGGACCCGGCCAGGTCGGCGGAGCCGCCCCACAGCTCAGGCAGCGCGGCCGCGGCGGCCTGGATCGCGGCGGCGGAAGCCTTGCGGGTGGCCACCCCCTTCGCATCCGCCTCCCAGGTGGGGAAGTCCTTCTTCCAATCGGCCGGCAGCTCGCGGGCCGTGAGGCGGTCCAGCAAAGCCTTGCGCTCCGGGTTCGCCTCTGCCCAGGCGTTGAATTTCTCGTCCCAGGCAGCTCGCTTGGAAGCCGCGCGCTCGCGCAGCTTGCGGGTGTGGGTGATCACCTCGTCTTCTTCAGGGAAGTTCACGGCCGGGTCGAAGCCGAGCGCCTCCTTCACCGCGGCGACCTCGTCGGCGCCGAGAGCTGCGCCGTGGATGGCGCCGGTGTTCATCAGGTTCGGGGCCGGGTAGCCGATCACGGTCTTGACGCGGACAATCGTCGGCTTTGTTGGCTCCGCCTTCGCCTCGGCCACGGCGGCCTCGATGGCGGCGACGTCCTCGCCGGATTCGACGGTGAGGGTCTGCCAGCCGTAGGCGTCGTAACGCTTGAGCACGTCCTCGGTGAACGCGATCTGGGTGTCATCCTCGATGGAGATGCGGTTGTCGTCCCAGAACAGGATGAGGTTGCCCAGCTGCTGCGTGCCGGCCAGCGACGACGCCTCCGCGGTCACGCCTTCCTGCAGGCAGCCGTCGCCGGCCACGACGTAGATGTAGTGGTCGAAGGGGGACTCTCCGGCGGGGGCGTCGGGGTCGAACAGGCCGCGTTCACGTCGAGAAGCCATCGCCATGCCCACGGCGGAGGCGAGGCCCTGGCCGAGCGGGCCGGTGGTGATTTCGATGTGGTCGGTGTGGTTGTACTCCGGGTGGCCCGGCGTGTTCGAGCCCCAGGTGCGCAAGGCCTTCAGGTCCTGCAGCTCCAGCCCGAAGCCGCCGAGGTAAAGCTGCACGTACTGCGTGAGCGAGGAGTGGCCGTTGGACAGCACGAAACGGTCGCGGCCCACCCAGTCCTTGTCGGCCGGGTCCACGTCCATCACGCGCTGGAACAAGGTGTAGGCCAGCGGCGCGAGGCTCATGGCGGTGCCGGGGTGGCCGGAGCCGCAGTTTTCCACCGCGTCCGCCGCGAGCACCCTGGCCGTGTCAACGGCGCGGGTGTCGGTCTCGGTCCAGTCCTGCGGGTAGTTGCGCTCGGTCATTGCCTGCAGTTTCGGGGGCAGCGTCATGGGTTCCTCGCTTTCTTTAAGGTCGCACAAAAGCATATCGCTTATCGACGCCTCCGGTCCCACCCGTTGCTCGATTCGTTGACTCACGCAGGTTGGAGCTACCATCGTCCAAAGGTATGATTGCCCGCGCCCCAAGGCGGTACAAAAAGGAGAGAGTTGTTGGAGACCATCAAGGCATATTTCGCGTTGACGAAGCCGAGGGTCATTGAACTTCTCTTGGTCGCCGCGATCCCCGCGATGCTGCAGGCGCACCGCGGCGAGATGCACCTCTGGCTCGTGCTGGGCACCCTGCTCGGCGGCTGGATGGGTGCCGCGGCCGCGAACACGTTCAACATGGTCGCGGACTACGACATCGACCAGAAGATGGGCCGCACCCGCGCCCGCCCGCTGGTGCGACACTCGGTGACCAAGCAGAAGGCGGCCGTATTCGCCTGGGTCATGCTGGCGCTGTCCGTGCTGTGGCTCGGGGTGCTGTGCAACTCCTGGCTGGCGGCGTTTTTCATCCTGCTGACCAACTTCTTCTACATCTTCGTCTACACGAAGTGGCTGAAGCGCCGCACCTGGCAAAACGTCATCTGGGGTGGTGCGGCCGGCTGTATGCCCGTGATGGTGGGCTGGGCCGTCATCCGCGACAACGTCCACGACGGCTCCGCCGACAACTGGTGGCAGGCCATCGTGCTGTTTTTGATCATCTTCTTCTGGACCCCGCCGCACACCTGGGCGCTGGCCATGAAGTACAAGGACGACTACGCCCGGGCCAATGTCCCCATGCTGCCGGTGGTGGCCTCCGCCGAGGAGACCTCACGCCAGATCGTGATCTACTCCTGGCTCACCGTGGCGGTGTCCCTGCTGCTGGTGCCGGCCGCGTCCTGGATCTACCTGGCTGCCGCGATCATCTCCGGCGTGGCGTTTTTGGTCATGGCGTCCAAGCTGCACCAGGGGATTGTGCGCGGCGAGAACGTCAAGCCGCTGAAGCTGTTCATCCTCTCCAACAACTACCTCGCCGCGCTGTTTTTGGGTCTGTCCTTCGACGCGGTGCTCGGCTGGGAAACTGTGGGCCAGCTGCTGTTCTAGACGTTCAGCACAACCGAGCCGGTGGTTTTGCGCGCCTGCAGGTCCTCGTGGGCCTGGCGGGCGTTTTCTAGTGAGTAGGGCGGGTGCACACGGATCTTCACCGTGCCTTCCTCCACCGCCCGGGCCACGGCTTGGGCGCGCATGAGGAACTCGTCGTCGGTGGCCACGTAATGCTTCAGTGACGGGCGGGTGAGAAACAGCGCGCCGTGGGCGTTCAGTTCCTGGATTTTGAACGGCTCGACGTCGCCCGAGGCAGAGCCGAAGGAACACACCAACCCTCGCGGGCGGGTGACGTTAAGGCACATCGCGAAGGTGTCCTGCCCGACGCCGTCGTAGACCACGTCCACGCCGCCGCCGTTTTCGGCCTTGATCTGCTCCGCCAGGTCCTCGCCGTAGCGGAACACCTTGGTCGCGCCGGCCTCGTAGGCGAGCTTCTCCTTCTCCTCGGTGGAGACCACCGAGTACACGGTCGCCTCCTCGGCGGCCGCCATCTGGGTCAGTATCAGCCCGACGCCGCCGGCGCCAGCGGTGACCACCATGGTGTCGCCCGGCTGCGTCTCCCGCACGCCGTGGAGCAGGTAGTGCGAGGTCATGCCCTGCAGCAGCATCGAGGCCGCCACCTCCGGTGCCACACCTTCCGGCACGGCCACCAGACGGTTGCGGTCCACCGCCACCTGCTCGGCGTAGGAGCCGGGTGCGGCGTGCCAGGCCACTAGGGTGCCGGGCGCGATCTTGCCCAAGGGATCTTCCACCACGCGGCCGCAGCCCTCCGTGCCCGGGATGTAGGGCGGATTCGAGGGGTACGTTCCGGAGCGGAAGTAGGTGTCGATGTAGTTGATGCCGGCGTAGGTGACGTCGACAAGCAACTGCCCCTCAGACGGCTGTGGCGGCTCGACGTCCTTGTACTCGAGGACTTCCGGACCGCCTTGGGATGTGACAACGATTGCTTTCATGTCACACGAGCGTAGGCAACCTGCGCTTCCCATGTGCAAAAAGGAAGCCGCTAAACGCAACCACGACCGACGACATGGCGATATGCGCAGGGATTGTCCAGCGCGGAACCCCCATGCGGAACTGGATCACGCCGATGGCCCACTGCACCAGGATCATCGCGATGAGCACGTAAGCGGTTCGCTTGGCGTCGTCCGGGGCGCCGGAGTTGCGCAGCAGCACCGTGGTGATGATCGTGGCGATGAGGTAGAGGTACATGCATACAGAGTGCACGTAGGCGAGCACGCGCGTGTCCATCTGGAGGCGGCCCTCCATGCCCGCGCCCGCGTCGCCGGAATGCGGGCCGGAGCCGGTGACCATGGTGCCGGTGACGAGCACGAGGCACAGCGCCGCGGCGGCGATGAGCGTCCACGTCTGCGCCGAACCGGGGTAGCGGCGGGTGGGTACCGCGGAGTCGGTTTCGGCGATGCGCATGTAGAGCATCGCGGCGACGAACACGAGCACCATCGACGGCAGGAAGTGCACCGCCACGGACCACCAACGCAGGTCCAGCCGCACGGAGATGCCGCCGATGACGGCCTGCACTACCACGCCGATCAGGGAGATCCAGGCCAGCGTCTTGATGTCTTTGCGGCGCCCGGCGCGGATCACGGCGAAGAGCATGAGGCCGGCGGCCGCGGCCACCACGAAGGCGAGGAGGCGGTTGCCGAATTCGATGGCCTGGTGGATCCAGGGTGCCGCGCCGGCGACCGGCACGAGTGACCCCTCGTGGCAGAGCGGCCAGGTGTCGCAGCCGAGGCCGGAGCCGGTCACGCGAACCAGCGAGCCGGTGACGGTGATGCCGCCCTGGCACAGCAGCAACACCATGGCGAGGGTGCGCTGCAGCTTCAGCGAGGGGTCGCGCCAGGCCTCCCTCCAGGAACGCGGGTGTGTCTCAGCTGTGGTTGCGGTCACTGTTTCTCCAACTTTCGGACGATGTTGATCGTGGTGAGTGTATCGTGCCTAGCCGTCAAAGCGGAACAGGCGCACGGCCGCGGTCATCGCGGCTACCCCCCAGGCGGCGAGTGAGGCCCACGCCACCCAGTTGACCTGCAACGACAGTGCTTGCACGAGCGCGCCCGCCAACGCCACGGTGGGCACTGCGTTCCACCACCCGGCGTGCGCGATGTCGCCGGAGTAGCCCACCCAGCCGAGGATGCCCATCAGCACCAGCCAGATCAGGTTCGCAAGGGCCAGCACCAGCTCGGCTCGCAGGGTGCCGCCCATGAGTAGCCCCATCGCGGTGAACGCGGCGACGCCGACGAGGAGCGTGGCCAGCCCGAACACGGCGCCGGCAGGGCAGACACGCCACCCCAGCGCCAGCGCGATCGCGCCGAGCACCACCAGCTGCACCACCACCGTGGCCAGCACGCCGAGGATCTTGCCCACGATGATGGTCCAGGGCGGCACCCCGGACGCGCCGGTGCGCTTTAGCGCCCCGTAGCGGCGGTCGAAGGCGACGGCGATGGCTTGCCCGGTGAAACCGGCGCCGGTCGCGGCCACGGCGAAGACCATTGGCACCAGCACGTCGAACTCGGTGTTGTCGCCCAAAATCGGCGCGAAGTGGGCGGCCACCAGGATCGCCGCGGGGATCAGCACGTTCAGCAGCAGCTGCTCGCCGTGGCGCAGCATCAATTTCGCCTCGATGCGGCCCTGGGCCGCAGCCATCTGGCCGAAGGACGCCCGCTGCGGCGCCGGGGCGAAAATGCCGGGGGTGAGCTTTTTCATCAGCTCCTCAGCTCCCTTCCTGTGATGTCCAAAAACACGTCCTCCAAGTTGCGGTGGGACACGCTCAGCTCGCGGATCAGCACCCCTTGTCGTGCGGCCTCGCGCGCCAGCTTCTCGACGACCTCCGGCGACCCCGTGCCCTTGATCCGGTAACTGCGGGGGCGGATTTCTTCGACGGTGAGGCCGGCGGGCGTGAGCTCGTCGTTAAGCCTGTGCACGTCGAGCGCATCTGCGGTCTCGACAGCGAGCAGCGGAAACTCCTCGTGGCTGGTCAGCGCCTCGGGGGAGCCCTGGGCGACGACCTTGCCGTGGTCGATGATGACCACGTCATCGGCGAGCCTTTCCGCTTCGTCCATGAGGTGGGTGGTGAGCAGGACGCTTACCCCGTCGCGTTTGAGCGCCGAGATGATGTCCCACACCGCCATGCGCGACTGGGCATCCAGACCCGCGGTGGGTTCGTCCAAAAAGATCAGCTCCGGCCGGCCGATCAGCGCCAGCGCCAGCGACAGGCGCTGCTGCTGGCCGCCCGAGAGGCGCCGGTAGGTGGTCTTGGCCGCGCCTTCCAGGCCCACCAGCTCCATTAGCCACTTCGGGTCGTGGGGGTGCTTGTTGTAGCTGGCGGCCAGGTTGAGCATCTCCTCCACGGACACGCCGGTGTAGGAGCCGCCGCCCTGGAGCATGATGCCGATGCGGTCGCGCACCTTCTGCGGTTGCGCGACCGGGTCGATGCCGAGTACCCGGATCGACCCGGAGGTGGGCTTGGTAAAGCCCTCGCACATCTCGATGGTGGTGGTTTTGCCGGCGCCGTTGGGGCCCAAAAGCGCCAGCAGCTCGCCGCGCCGCGCTGTGAAAGAGAGCCCGTCAACCGCCGTTTTCTCGCCGAAGCGCTTGACAACGCTATCGACGACCAGCGCGTGATCACTCATGGCTGATGAGTGTAGACCGCCTACGCCGCCACCCCCGAAGCGTCAGGGCCACGCACACCGCGAGGAGGACGAACCCGACGATGGCGGAGACGTAAATCGTGGCCACGGCCCCCGCTTGGAGCTTCAGACCACGCGGGAGGACGAGGAAGCTGACCAGCGCCGAGTACCCGGCCACCGAGGCGCGGAAGGCGAATCGGTTCGCCCACGCCGCCAGGGGAAGCACGGCCCACAGCGGGTACCAGGGGTGCACGACGGGAAACAGCACCACCAAAACGAACGTGGACACGCCGAGCCCGCCAACCGGGTGGATGGTGCCGCGGTAGGTGGCCCACAGCATGCGCACCGCGAAAGCCGCGGCGACGCTGAGGCCCGCCCAGCGGGTCACGCTGAGCATGGCGTCCGTGTGGTCGCCCAGGCCTAAGTTCATGCCGAGGAACCCGCCGGCGACGCCGATGTCGGTGGTCAGCGACAGCCAGCTACGGATTTGGGCGGCGCCGCCCTGGCCGGTGACCCAGCCCAGCCCGATGCCGGAGACCAGCGAGACCGCGATGGCGGTGGCCACCAGCGTGGCTGCATGCAGGGCGGCAGAGGTGGCGATTGCGCGGGGCCCGCTGCGCTGGCGCTGCGGGCGGGTGCGCAGGTGGCGGGCGAGGGCCATGCCGGTGAAACCGAGGGCCAAAAAGCCGATCACCTTCACCATGCCTGCGCAGCTGATCAGTGCGGCCGAGGCAGCGAGCAGCGCCCAGCCGGAGCGGCGGTCAAGCTCGAGCCGGTCGATTCCGCGCAGCCCCACCTCGAGGCCGACGAGCAGCAGGCCCATCATGATGGCCTCGTTGTGGATGCCGCCCACCATGTGCAGCACCGTCAGCGGGTTAAGTATGCCCAGCCACAGCGCGGCCGGGCCGGTCACGCCGCAGCGCTTCGCCAGCGCGAGCACCGCCCAGGCCGCGGCGAGGATGCCCGCCACCGACACGGCGCGGTGGGCGAGAACACCCCAGAAGATCGAGTCGCCGGTGATATGCGAGATCACCGCCGCGGTGCCGAGTGCCACCGGACCATATGGGCTGGGGGAGTGCGCCCAAATAAACGGCACGGAGCGGGCGAGGTGGTGCTCCACGCCCAAAAGCTCCACGGGGCCGGAGGAGTACGGGTCGAGCCCCTGGCGCACGATGCTGCCGTTAGCCAAGTAGGAGTAGATGTCCTGGGTGAATAGTGGAGCGGTGGCGAGCAGCGGGATCACCCAGGCGATGAAGGTGCGCAGCATCTCTGGGTTGCTCACCCGCGCTCCGCGTGCAGCGCCCGGCGACGCCCCGACGAACGGGGCCAAAGCCAGCCATGCGGCAACCAATACGCCGACGCCGATGAGTACGAGCGCGTTGGCGGTGAGCATCATGCGGCCCATCTCCGCGCCGAAGGGGAAGTTCTGCCACGGGTTTTCCACTACCGGCAGGGCGCCGCCGCCGATGCCCGCGAAGGCGGTCAGGCACGACCCGGCGGCGCCCACCCAGCGCAGCACCGAGAACCGGCCGCGCTCGCGGGCACGCACCGCGACGCTCGACGGCGCGGTCTGCGCAGGCGCTGCCGGGTCGTGCAGCAGGGTCGAGCGGGACCCGGGCCTGCCGAAGCGGGGCAGCTCGCTGGCTACGCTCAGGCGCGGGGTGCGGCGTGGGCGTCGGGAGCCGTGCGGGCGGTCGGGTGCAGTCACGGTTGAACAGTCTAAGGCGCGCCCCGACACGCGCCCACCCGGTGCAGCGGGAATATTTACAACACACTAGTGTTGTGAAAAGGCAGCGACCCAGACCACATTGAGCGAAAGGTGGTGCCATCGTGGAAACAGCGGAAACAGCGGATACAGCGGATACTGCGGCTACGCCGAATACCCGCACCCCCGCTCCTGCGGACGCGTCCCGCGTTGGCGGCGACACGCGCTCGCAGGTGATGTCGGTCCTGCTCAAGCGGGGCCCGGTAGCGGCCAGCGACATTGCGGAAGAGCTCGACTTATCGGCGGCCGGCGTGCGCAGGCACGTTGACAAGCTTGTCGAGGAAAAGCTTGCGGAATCCTGCGCGCCACGCGCCGTCGCGGGCGAGGAGCAGGGGCGCGGCCGTCCGGCCAAGCACTTCCAGCTCACCGCCGCGGGTCGCGAGCGCTTCGGTTCGCATTACGACGGACTCGCGCTCGACGCCGTGGAACTGATCCAGCAGATCGGGGGCGAAGACGCGGTGCGCGACTTCGCCCGCGCCCGCGTGGAAAAGATCCTCGGCAACGTAGAGCCCTCGGATGATCCGGAGGTCACGGCGCGGCGCGTCGCCGCCGCGCTGGAAAAGCACGGCTACGCCCCGAGCGTCCACCGCACCGATGCGGGCATCCAGATCTGCCAGCACCACTGCCCGGTGGCCGCGGTCGCCGCAGCACACCCGGAGTTCTGCGAGGCGGAAAGGGAAGCGGTGGCCCGGATCGTCGATACGCATGTGCAGTCGCTCGCCCTCATCTCCGACGGCGACGGCATCTGCACAACTAACATCCCCCTTGCCGCGGCGCGGACCCGAACGCGCCCGGCGGGAACAGCAACGAAAGGAGCGGCTGACCATGACTGAAGTGAAGCCCACACCAGGCCTTGAGAAGCCGATGAACGACGACGAGATCATCGAGTCGATCGGCGCCTACAACTACGGCTGGCACGACTCTGACGCCGCTGGCGCCTCCGCGCGCCGTGGCCTGAATGAAGAGGTCGTGCGCGACATCTCCGGCACCAAGGGTGAGCCGGAATGGATGCTCAACCAGCGTGTGAAGGCGCTGGAGGTCTTTGACAAAAAACCGATGCCCACCTGGGGCGCGGACCTGTCCGACATCGACTTCGACAACATCAAATACTACGTCCGCTCCACCGAGGAGCAGGCCGCCAGCTGGGACGACCTGCCGGAGGACATCAAGAACACCTACGACAAGCTGGGCATCCCCGAGGCGGAGAAGCAGCGCCTCGTCGCAGGTGTTGCTGCGCAGTACGAGTCCGAGGTGGTCTACCACCAGATCCGCGAGGACCTGGAGGAAAAGGGCGTTATCTTCGTCGACACCGACACCGCCCTGCGCGAGCACGAGGATCTGTTCAAGGAGTACTTCGGCTCCGTCATTCCGGCCGGCGACAACAAGTTCTCCGCACTGAACACCGCCGTGTGGTCCGGCGGCTCCTTCATTTACGTCCCGCCGGGGGTCCACGTGGACATCCCGCTGCAGGCATACTTCCGTATCAACACGGAGAACATGGGCCAGTTCGAGCGCACCCTCATCATCGTCGACGAGGACGCGTACGTGCACTACGTCGAGGGCTGCACCGCGCCTATCTACAAGTCGGACTCCCTGCACTCCGCCGTGGTGGAGATCATCGTGAAGAAGGGCGGCCGCTGCCGCTACACCACCATCCAGAACTGGTCCAACAACGTCTACAACCTGGTGACCAAGCGCGCGAAGGCTGAAGAGGGCGCGACCATGGAGTGGGTCGACGGCAACATCGGCTCCAAGGTCACCATGAAGTACCCGGCCGTGTGGATGACCGGCGAGCACGCTCGCGGCGAGGTGCTCTCCGTCGCGTTCGCAGGCGAGGGCCAGTTCCAGGACACCGGCGCAAAGATGACGCACATGGCGCCGCACACCTCCTCGTCCATCGTGTCCAAGTCCGTGGCCCGCGGCGGCGGCCGCGCCGCCTACCGCGGCTTGGTGCAGATCAACGCCAACGCCCACGATTCCGCCTCGAACGTGGAGTGCGACGCGTTGTTGGTGGACGACATCTCGCGCTCGGATACATACCCGTACAACGACATCCGCAACGACCGCGTGACCCTGGGCCACGAGGCGAAGGTGTCCAAGGTCTCCGAGGACCAGCTGTTCTACCTGATGTCCCGCGGCATCGCCGAGGAAGAGGCTATGGCCATGATCGTGCGCGGCTTCGTCGAGCCGATCGCCAAGGAGCTGCCCATGGAGTACGCCCTCGAGCTGAACCGCCTCATCGAGCTGCAAATGGAAGGATCGGTGGGCTAAATGGCTGAAACCGTCAAAAACGCCACCACGCACAACAACAAGGGCGACCTGTTTTCCTCCTTCAACGTGGAGGACTTCGAGGTCCCGGGCGGCCGCGACGAGGTCTGGCGCTTCATCTCCCTGCGCCGCCTTCGCGGCCTGCACAACGGCAAGTTCGCCCCGCAGGCCGAGGCCCAGATTGCGGTCGAGGGCCCCAGCGAGGTCGCAGTCGAGCAAGTTTCGCTTGACGACGAGCGCGTGACCGCCGCCGGCGCCCCCGTCGACCGCATCGCCGCTCAGGCGTGGACCTCCTCCGAAAACGCCACCCTGATTTCGGTGCCGGCAAACGCGGAGCTGACTGAGCCGATCACCGTGACCATCACCGGCGCGGGCGCGGACAAGACCACCTTCGGCACCGTCGTGTTCGAATCCGGCGCGAACTCCGAGGCCACCGTTGTGGTGCGCTATGCCGGCTCCGGCACCCACGCCGACAACGTCAACTGGGTCATCGGCGAAGGCTCCCGCGTCAACGCCGTGGTGGACGCCGACTGGGACCTGGATGCGGTGCACGTTTGCCAGCAGTCGATCGTCGTGAAGCGCGATGCGACCCTGCGCCACCACGTTGCCACCTTCGGCGGCGAGATCGTCCGCATAACCCCGCGCCTCGCCTTCGAGGCGCCGGGCGGCGACGCCGAGCTGACCGGCGTGTACTTCGCCGACGCGGGCCAGTACATCGAGAACCGCCTCCTGGTGGACCACGCGGTGCCGAACTGCCGCTCCAACGTGCTGTACAAGGGCGCGCTGCAGGGCGACAAGGCATCCAAGCTGCCGGAGGCGCGCACCTGCTGGGTGGGCGACGTGCTCATCCGTGCCGAGGCGAAGGGCACCGACACCTACGAGACCAACCGCAACCTGGTGCTCACCGACGGCGCACGCGCCGACGCCATCCCGAACCTGGAGATCGAAACCGGCGAGATCGCCGGCGCGGGCCACGCCGCAACCGTCGGTCGCTTCGACGACGACCAGCTGTTCTACCTGCGCTCCCGCGGCATCCGCGAGGAAGACGCCACCCGCCTGATCATCCGCGGCTTCTTCAACGAGGTCCTCAACCAGATCCCCGTCGAGTCGATCCGCGAAGAACTCATCGCCCGCGTCGCCGGCGAGCTCGAGCGCAACGAAAACTAAAAGGAGCAATACATGTCCACCCTGGAAATTAAGAACCTGCACGCCAACGTCCTGCCCACCGAGGAAGGCCAGGAGCCGAAGCCGATCCTCAAGGGCGTCAACCTGACCATCAAGGGCGGTGAGACCCACGCGATCATGGGCCCGAACGGCTCCGGCAAGTCCACCCTCGCCTACACCCTGGCGGGCCACCCGAAGTACGAGGTGACCGAGGGCGAGGTGCTTCTCGACGGCGAGAACGTGCTCGACATGGAAATCGACGAGCGCGCCCGCGCCGGCCTCTTCCTGGCCATGCAGTACCCGGTGGAGGTGCCGGGCGTGTCCTCGTCGAACTTCATGCGCTCCGCGGTCACCGCCGTGCGCGGCGAGGCCCCGAAGCTGCGTGAGTGGGTCGGCGAGCTCAACACCGCCCGCGAGGCGCTGCAGATGGATGCCTCCTTCTCCGAGCGCTCCGTCAACGAGGGCTTCTCCGGCGGCGAGAAGAAGCGCCACGAGGTCATGCAGCTGGCCCTGATGAAGCCGAAGTTCGCGGTCATGGACGAGACCGACTCCGGCCTGGACGTCGACGCGCTGCGCATCGTCTCCGAGGGCATCAACCGCTACCAGGACGAGACCGGCGGCGGCGTCCTCATGATCACGCACTACAAGCGCATCTTGAACTACGTCAAGCCCGACTACATCCACGTCTTCGCCGACGGCAAGATCGTGCAGACCGGCGACGCATCCATCGCCGACCAGCTCGAGGCCGAGGGCTACGAGAAGTTCATCTGATGGCGCTCGACGTAACAGCCATCCGCAAGGAGTTCCCGATCCTGTCTCGCACCGTGCGCGGCGGCAAACCGCTGGTGTACCTGGATTCGGGGGCGACGTCGCAGCGCCCGCAGCGGGTGTGGGACGCTGAGCGTGACTTCGTGCTCGGCTGCAACGCGCCCGTGCACCGCGGCTCCTACGAGCTGGCGGAGGAGGCCACCGACGCGTACGAGTCCGCCCGTGAGGCCATCGCGGCCTTCGTCGGCGCGGACAACGACGAGATCGCGTTCACCAAAAACGCCACCGAGGCGTTGAACCTGGTCGCGTACGTGCTGGGCGATTCCCGCGCAGGCGAGTTCGCGGTGGGCGAGGGCGACACCATCGTGATCACGGAGCTCGAGCACCACGCCAACCTCGTGCCGTGGCAGGAGCTGGCGCGCCGCACCGGAGCGACGTTGAAGTGGTATGCGATGACGGAGGACGGCCGCATCGACCTCGACTCGCTCGAGCTCGACGACACGGTCAAGGTTGTGGCGTTTACCCACCAGTCTAACGTCACCGGCGCGCACGCGGACGTGGCCGAGATGGTGCGCCGCGCAAAGGCCGTCGGCGCGCTCACTGTGCTCGACGCCTGCCAGTCGGTGCCCCACATGCCGGTGGACTTCCACGCCCTCGACGTCGACTTCGCGGCGCTTTCCGGGCACAAGATGTGCGGCCCGTCCGGCGTGGGCGCGCTGTACTCGAAGCACCTCAACGAGCTGCCGCCGTTCCTCACGGGCGGCTCGATGATCGAGGTCGTGCGCATGGAGGGTTCCACTTACGCGTCGGCGCCGCAGCGCTTCGAAGCGGGCACCCAGATGACCTCCCAGGTCGTGGGACTGGGCGAGGCGGTGCGCTTCCTCACCGAGGTCGGCATGGAGGACATCCAGGCGCACGAGCGCGAGCTCACCGCGTACGCCCTGGAGCAGATGCAGCGTATCGACGGCCTCCGGATCGCCGGGCCGCTTACCGCCGACAACCGCGGCGGCGCGATCGCCTTTACGGTCGAGGGCGTGCACCCGCACGACCTGGGCCAGGTGCTCGACTCCGAGGGCGTTGCCATCCGCACCGGCCACCACTGCGCGTGGCCACTGCACCGTGGCCTGGACATGCAGTCCACGTCCAGGGCGAGCTTCTACCTGTACAACACGCTGGATGAGGTTGATACCTTGGTGTCGTCGATTAGCAAAGCGAAGGAGTTTTTCGCGCGATGAACCTCGAATCCATGTACCAGGAAGTCATCCTGGACCACTACAAGAACCCGCAGCACGCGGGGCTGCGCGAGCCGTTCGAGGCGGAGGTGCACCACGTCAACCCGTCGTGTGGCGACGAACTGACGCTGCGCGTGCACCTGTCGGAGGACGGCTCCACGGTCGAGGACGTCTCCTACGACGCTGAAGGCTGCTCGATCTCGCAGGCCTCCACGTCGGTGATGGCTGAAGAAATCATCGGCCTGCCGGTCGACGAGGCAATGAAGAAGCTCGCGTCGTTCGACGAGATGATCACCTCGCGCGGCACCGTCGAGGGCGATGCCGAGATGATCGGCGACGGCGTGGCGTTCGCCGGTGTAGCCAAGTTCCCGGCACGCGTGAAGTGCGCGCTGATGGGGTGGAAGGCGTTCCAGGCGGCGACGTCGGACGCCCTGGGAGAGAAGGAGTAGCTATGACTGAACCGGACAAGCAGGCGGAGCGCCCGCAGCAGACCGAAGAGCAGCTCAAGCTCATCGGCGAGGTGGAGGAGTACCTCCACGACGTGATCGACCCGGAGCTGGGCATCAACGTGGTTGACCTGGGGCTGGTCTATGACTTGTGGATTGAGGAGCACGAGGGCAAAACCGTCGCGGTGCTCAACATGACGCTGACCTCGCCGGCGTGCCCGCTCACTGACGTGATCGAGGAGCAGGCGACCCTGTCGGTCGTGAACAACACTGCGGTCGACGAGCTGGAGCTCAACTGGGTCTGGATGCCGCCGTGGGGCCCGCAGTTCATCACCGAGGAGGGCCGCGAGCAGCTCCGCGCCCTCGGTTTCGCGGTCTAAAACACCTCTTGTAATCCCCCCAGGTTGTTAACCTGTGGGGGATTTTCGCGTTGTGAGGGAGGATTGTTGTGAACCTTGGGCTTGCTGAAATTTTGGTCCTGCTCGGTACCGCCAGCCTGGTTGCGATGATCGTCGCGCTGATCATTTGGATCGTGCGCGCAGTCTCGAAGAAGTAGATCCCGATTTGGGGGCTGTTGATACAGTTTCCCCGTGATTGTCACCAATGATCTCGAGGTCCGCGTCGGCGCGCGCACGCTTCTCGACGCCCCCGGCCAGCACCTCCGCGTCCAACCCGGCGACCGCATCGGCCTTGTCGGCCGCAACGGCGCGGGCAAGACCACCACGATGCGCATCCTGGCGGGGGAGACCGAACCCTACGGCGGCTCGGTGACCCGCTCGGGCGAGATCGGCTACCTCCCGCAGGACTCCAAAGAGGGCGACATCGAGCAGACCGCCCGCGACCGTGTGCTCTCGGCCCGCGGCCTGGACCAGATCCAGCGCTCGATGGCCAAGCAGCAGAAGCTGATGGAGGAAACGGACGGCGAAGAGCGCGACAAGGCCATCGCGAAATTTTCCCGCCTTGAGGAGCGCTACCAGGCGCTCGGCGGCTACGAGGCGAACGCGGAGGCGGCGCAGATCTGCGACAACCTGGGGCTGCCGGAGCGCATCCTGGACCAGCAGCTGAAGACCCTGTCGGGCGGCCAGCGCCGCCGCGTGGAGCTCGCCCAGATCCTGTTCGCCTCGCGCCAGGGTTCGGGCAAGTCGCAGACCACCCTGCTTCTCGACGAGCCGACCAACCACCTCGACGCCGACTCCATCACCTGGCTGCGCAACTTCCTGTCCAAGCACGAGGGCGGGCTGATCATGATCTCCCACGACGTCGAGCTGCTCGACGCGGTGTGCAACAAGGTCTGGTTCTTGGACGCGGTGCGCGCCGAGGCCGACGTGTACAACATGGGCTTTTCGAAGTACAAGGACGCCCGCGCCCTCGATGAGGCCCGGCGCCGCCGCGAGCGCGCCAACGCCGAGAAGAAGGCCTCAGCCTTGCAGAAGCAGGCCGCAAAGTTGGGCGCGAAGGCCACGAAGGCATCGGCCGCGAAGCAGATGATGGCGCGCGCCGAGCGCATGATGGGGGAGCTCGACGAGGTCCGGGTGGCCGACAAGGTCGCCTCCATCTCCTTCCCGGAGCCGGCGCCGTGTGGCAAGACCCCGCTGTTTGGCAAGGGTTTGACCAAGATGTACGGCTCCCTTGAGGTCTTCGCGGGAGTGGACTTGGCGGTGGACAAGGGCTCGCGCGTGGTCGTGCTGGGCACCAACGGCGCCGGCAAGACCACCCTGCTCAAGCTGCTCGCCGGGGTGGAGCGCACCGACGGCGAGGGCGGCGTGGTCTCGGGCCACGGGCTGAAGATCGGCTACTTCGCCCAGGAGCACGACACCATCGACGGCGACAAGAGCGTCTGGGAGAACACCATTGAGGCCTGCCCCGACGCCGGCCAGCAGGACCTGCGCGGCCTCCTCGGTGCCTTCATGTTCTCGGGCGACAAGCTGGAGCAGCCCGCCGGCACCCTCTCGGGCGGCGAGAAGACCCGCCTCGCGCTGGCCACCCTCGTCTCCTCGCGCGCGAACGTGCTGCTTCTCGACGAGCCCACCAACAACCTCGACCCCCAATCCCGCGAGCAGGTTCTCGACGCTCTGAAGACCTACACGGGTGCCGTCGTCCTGGTCACCCACGACCCGGGCGCGGTGCGCGCGCTCGAGCCGGAGCGGGTCATCATCATGCCCGAGGGCGACGAGGACATGTGGAGCGACGAGTACATGGAGATCGTCGAGCTCGCCTAACCAGCCACCGACCAGGTGGGCGCATCTAGAACGGCGGGTACGGGTCTTGCCCCTTCGCCCATGGCGGGGGTTCCACCGGCTCCCGTGGGGGAGGCGGATCCGGCGGTTCTGGTGGTTCGCGAGTTTCCGGTGGGGCCGTACCGCCACCCGGATCGGGCACGGTTGCCCGATTCCGCTGCCGGTGTCTCTTCCGTAACCTGTTCACCGCCGAATGCTCGGCCGCGTCCGCGTGGTTGAACTGCAGCGTTGCACACCCGGGTTCCTTCACTCCGGCCCGACCCGTCGCCGGGTCCACATCCATGTGGCTGGTGTTGTTTCTGTGGTCTTTGAAGTCGTTGTTGCAGCGGTGGTGGGTCCGGCACAGCGCTGTGAGGTTGTCGATGTTGGTGTCACCGCCTTGGAGCCATGATGTGATGTGGTGGATCTCCGTCTCCGTGAGCGGGGCGGTGCAGCCAGTCCAGGCGCACACGCCCTGCACTGCCAGCAAAGTGATCCGTTGCGCAAGCGACGCCAATCGCCGCGTCCGGTAGAGGTTCAACGGCAACGACCTTGCATCGTCGACAGTCAGCACGAAGTCAGAGGTTCCGTCCATGCCCAAACGCACGAGGTCGAAGGAGTCGAGCTCGATTCCGGTGTTGGTGGCGAACTTCGTGGTCGGCTCGGCCTCCGCCAGCTCGTCCAGCGTCACCGACACAACCACGGACGCGCACCCGCCGCCGGTTGGCTTCTCACAGGCGTCGTAATGCTTGAGTATCTCGGAGAACTGGTCGTACCTGCGTTGCGACGGCGTACGGTAATCCTCGACACCCTCGGGGAGGTTCGAGTTGGGCACCAACCCCTTATCGCTCAGCGCTTTGAACAGCGCTGAATCAGAGGCCACGGCATCGATAGTGATCCGGCATGTCCCGTCTGCGCGCTGGGTGCCGATGTGCAGCCCGCGGTTTTCCATGCCCGCGTTCGGGTTCGTGGGCTCGACGTGCTTGCGGTTCTCGCGCTCGACCCAGCGGCGCACGGTGGCGCGCAAATCTTTCACGGAACGTCGAGGAGCCTCCGCGAGCGCGTCCGCCTGGAGACGGGCACGCGCTCCCTTCGCATCCCCGACAAGCTTGTCTAGCTCTTGGCGGATCACGCGCTGTTTCTCGGCGTTCACGCGCTCGGCGGCACGGCGGGCTTCTTCTTGCTTGCGCCGCGCCTCTTCGCGGGCAGCTGCTCGAGCAGCCTCGCGGGCCGCTTCCTCCCGCTCTGCCTCCGCCGCCGGATCCGCGGGGGTTTCCTCACAATCGGTATCGAACAGGTCGGTGACCTGCTCCTCTTCAACCTCGGGCTCACCGTAGTAGTCCCGGCCTCGGGCGAGACGGTCGTAGGCGTCCTTGGGCTCCAACCCGAGCTTCTTCTGAAGGTACTGATTGGCGTGCTTTGAGCCGACGACGCGCCCGGCGTCGTCACGCTCGCACACGTACGCGAAAAGCGCGTCGAGCGTAGCCTTCACGTTGAATATTGCTTCGAGGCGCTCGAAATCCTCCCGAACCTCCCCGAACTCGACCGCATCGGGGTCTGCACACAGGTCCTTCATGGCCAGGAGGGCATGAGTGATTGTGTCGACGTGCTTTCGCAGTTCAACGGTCATTTCGCCCTCCTTTCAAGTTGCCTAATCGAATGGGTTTACGATTAACCTACAAGCCGCCCCGACATAAACAGGATCTATGTCCACCAGCGAACACATAAGAAGAAAAACTGTTACGAGGATCACATTGTTCAGAATGGCACAACGCCAGCCCAGTGCTCATAGTCGGGATGTGAGCCGACGGGCATCCGAGGCTGCGCCCAGGGGTCCACTAGCAGCCTAAATTCGGCCAACATCCGCTCAACGGCCTCATCGGTGAGGTCCACAATCATTAGCAAATCGCCGTCAGCCGTGCTCATCCGAAGCGACTCGTTGGGGACATCAACGGTGACCATCGGGCAGTCAACCTCGAGCGGTGGCGGTGTCGTAGTCGCGTACTCGTTGCCGATTTTCAGGAATTGAAACGGTTTCACCAAAGCGTTCAGCTCTCCGAAGTGCCAGAGGTCGGAGAAGAGTGAATCAACTGTCTGGCCCCAGTGAACTCGGGGAAGGAACTTCTCTATGGCGTCTTCACCGCCCACTGGGTAGAAGACGTCTATGCCGGAGGCGAGTTCTCCACTGCGTTCGCAAATGAGCCGCACCGCCGAGCGCTTCGGAAACTTCGGCGTCTCTCCGTATGGGTCTGGCTCATTTTTGGCCCAGACCAGCTCGAATAAGGGATACACGTCATCTGGGGTTAGCGCGCTGCGCATCTTCGGCATCCCACTGACCTGCGGGGTCACCTCACCTCGAGCGTAATCCAACGTCAAATATTCTTCGCTGTGGACATCAAGAAGCTCGCCAGTGACGCTCGCGCCGAATGGCGTTGAGTTCCAGTGGAACACCCAAGTAAGTGCCTGCCCCAGCCCCCGAAAAGGATCTGAGGTGTCGATTCTGAATAAATTAATTTATATTGTCACAAAAGGTCTTGCGGGAAACGGAGAGCTAGACCATCATAAGTAATGAGACAGGGTTTCCTTTTTGATTCATGTCTCACTTGACCCCAACATCAGCGCCAAAGGTTTATTCTCTCCCGTCGCACATCTTCCAAATATATTTGAAGGGTGTTGCCCGTGAAAGTAAGGAATTTTCTATCCGCCACTTTGGTGGCATTTATCGGGTTGCTTGTTTCCCCCACTGCAGTGGCCGCTCAGCCAATTGACTAGACTATTAGCCAAACAATCATTGGCCCGAAAGGCGAGGATCTTCCACTCCGCGTAGGGCAGGGAGATGAGCCCGGCAGTGTTGGTTTTGGGCTTTCTCACATCAAGGACAGTCACGGCGGTTTCGTTCCAGCCACTACAGAGATTGACACAGTTTTACATAACGCCCCCGAATGCAAAGGCGGCTTAAATGTAGGAAATGGCAAGAAAGAATGCTCTTACCCAATCAATGGAAGAGTTATGACGGTTGTTGCCACAGAGCGAGTAGATCCCGCAAGCGGAGACGGCCGACCTGTCGGAATAATCACTGCTTTCTACCGCTAGGAGAATAGTCATCAATCAATTTATTTCTATCACGACTGATGAAATCAAGTTTTTGAAAAATATATCCACCCAAATGTTTCAAGACACCATACTCCCAGAGGAAACAATTTTAGCAGGAGTCGGCATCCAAGCGGGAAGAAACAGCGGCTCCCCCGAAAATCAGCTCTGGTACCACTTCGATCTCTTTAACCCTGGACTTCACGAAGGAAAAGTTGTTCGTCTTTGGGGAAGATTCCCTGATTTAAGTAAAAATGAAGAATCTATCGAGTGGGACGAAATGCTCCAGGGCTCTGGTTTTGTAGAGATGTTCCTTACCTCAACCCCTGAAAAGAATAGATTCAATTCTATGGAATATATCCAGAAAGGATGATCACCAATGGTATGGAAAAAAGGGCTCACTTTAATAGGTTGCGCTTTACTAACTGCAGTGTCCCCCGTCACCGCCCAGGCATCTGAAAATAATCAGTATCAACCTGGGGACACCGTGCCACCCTCTGTTGACCCAGACGGTTTTCTCCCAAATACGGCTGAGGGCGAAATTAGCTTCTTTTCCGCCTCATCCCCGGTTGCTACCTGCGTTAACGTCCAGCCAAGCGCTGACAACGTAAAAGTAACAAATAATTGCCCAGGGAAACAGGGAATCAAAGTCTTAATCGCTTTCGGCCAAGATTCTGAATGCGTATATCTCGCACCTCACGCAACGCACGATCATCACTTTGGCAGTTGGTGGAACCTAAAAGCAAGGTTTGATGGCGTTGTTTCCTGCTAATGCTCAAGAATATCTAGGATAGGTATAGTCAGTCTGATTGTCGCCTACACCTTCACCTGGGACATGATGGCAGCAAACTTCTCAACATCAGCTGTTACGTCCTCGGCTCAAATGAGAGATTTTAGAAGACGTACGAGTGAAGCAATCGCCGATATTGCAAATATTTGGCCCAACGCCGGCATTGAAGCTTCCACCGAGGGGGTCACTGTCACCAAGACAACAACGTCAATCCGACCACGAGCAAAAAATGTCACCGAGAATCCACTCGAACTGCATAATGTTTGAATCGACTGTGATCCCGCGGGGTTCGCAGTTAACGCGTTCGGTAATGATGTGCAGAAGTTTACGACGTTGCATTTTCTTGCTCCTTCGGTTCGGAAGATTCGTTTCCACGAACGTACAAACCGAAACATAAACCGCACAAGAGTTTGCCCACTATAGTGAGCATCTTGCTTATCGACGGACGAAGCGTGGACCCCGAAAGCAGCCCGCTACACTCGCAATATGGCAAACAACGACATCATCGACACCATCAAGGACGCCTGGAACGGCCTTTCTTCCGACCAGAAGACCATTGCCGGCGTGCTCGCCACCATCGACACCGTCGGTAAAGCGTTTGCGCTGCGCGACCTTGCACGTACCAACTCCAAGCGTGTCCGGGGTCCGAAGTGGCTGTGGACCCCGGTGATCGGCGCAGTCAACACCCTGGGCTGGGTTGGCTACTTCGTCATTGGGAAGAAGCGCTAGGAACCGCGGCAGTCTCTCCGCGATAGAACCTGATCTGCCTGATGCTTTGAGGGGCGGGTCGTTGCCACGGGTATCGATCGGGGTAGGCCAGGACGTCCTCAGTTAGGCAGATAAGTGTGTCCGTCCCAGCGGGCCCACCGAGAGTGAGCACTCCATCGGCGATCTCGATTGTTGAAGAGTGAGAGGGTCTGTCCACCACGCTTCGAATGGAAGCCGTTGGCAATTCCGCAAAGGACGTTCGCCCACGCCGGAAAACAACGATTTTGTCATCAAAATAGCTAGGCCGAATCCGCTCTGCGGCGATGAGCCCCCAAACAAAGACAACGGCCCACAGCGACAGCAGCAACGCAACAATACGAATGGTCCCTGCAGGCAGCACAAGGTGGACAACGACTGCCTCGATCACGAGTACTGCTGAGATCATTGCTAGCATTTGTATTCGACCCGGTTGATGGGGCAGTGCGGTGGCGTCTTCGGGGACGAGAGTCTTGCGGCGAGCCCAACGCATGAGATCTCGGTAAAGCCCGAGTTCATACTTGGCGAGTCTGAAGCCGGGGTGTTTATGAAGAAGGTGAAGGAATCTACGCAGAGGGATCACCTGCCAAGACCCGAAGAGCCACCCCTTGCGCTCCCTTTGTCGGCACATCGGACAGAGCAAGTGGTACGTCACCTGGGGTGAGAGTCGGGAAGATGTCTCGCATTAGGCCGGATTGCGCCAGCGCTTGTAGTGTTCGGATCACGTTGTCAACGGCAGGGTCTGTTGGCTGCATTTCACCAAGTTTTTGCCAAAACATCGCTGACTTTCGCGCTGCAGTGAGACAGCTGGGATCTTGAAGATTCTTTCGAAGCTGCTCCCACGTTTCCGGCGTGGCAACGCCGGTCAGCGCCATGAGGTCCCATGAGTCCAACTCTGTTTGTAATAGCGATGGATCGTCATAGAGGGATCTGAGGGAAATGCGGATGTCCTCTGGCGTTCCATAGGGTGACGTCAACAGAGCGAGAAGGCGACGTTTTTGGCGCTGAAGAAGTGTGATGCGCTCGTCGAGAAGCCTAAGTGATCGCTCAACGGCATTCGGGGTTTGGACAGCTGAAACTGGGACTCCAGCGTCAACGAGTGCTCTGGCCCGAATGACCGCTGCGAGGTCGGAAATCGAATAGTTGCGGTAGTTTCCACTCGTGCGAGCTGGCTCGGGGACTGCGCCACTCGTATGAAGGTGACGCACAGCCCGAACGGAGCAGCCGGCGACTGCGGCGACTTCTGAAATCTTCACACGACCATTCTTGACCTTGACACTGTGTCAGGGTCAAGAAGATTGGGAGCAAACTAGTTCCTGAAACCGTGCACCGGCGCGGGGATGAATCCGCCGCGGTGGATGAATTCGTCGTTACCCACCTTGTTCACCGGAATCACCGGTGCGTAGCCGAGCAGTCCGCCGAAGTTCACTTCGTCGCCGGGCTTGGTGCCGGGCACCGGGATCAGGCGCGAAGCGGTGGTCTTGTGGTTCATCACGCCGATCGCGGCTTCGTCGGCAATCATGCCTGCGATGAGCTCCGGTGAAGTGTCGCCGGGGATGGCGATCATGTCGAAGCCCACGGAGCAGATTGAGGTCATCGCCTCGAGCTTGTCCATGGAGATGGCGCCGCTATGAACCGCGTCGATCATGCCCTTGTCCTCGGAGACCGGGATGAACGAGCCGGACAGGCCGCCGACGCGGGAGCAGGCCATCATGCCGCCCTTCTTCACGGCGTCGTTGAGCAGCGCCAACGCAGCAGTAGTCCCGTGCGTGCCCACCTGGTCCAGGCCCATGCGCTCGAGCACGTGCGCCACCGAATCGCCCATCTCCGCCGTCGGCGCGAGCGAGAGGTCCACGATGCCAAACGGCATGCCGAGGCGCTCCGCAGCCATCGTCCCCACGAGCTGACCCGCGCGGGTGATCTTGAACGCGGCCTTCTTAATCTCCTCGGCGACCTCGTTCAAGGTTGCCCCCTTGAGCGGAGCGATCGCATTATCGACGACGCCGGGGCCCGACACACCGACCGAGATCACCGTGTCCGGCTCCTCAATGCCGTGGAACGCGCCGGCCATGAACGGGTTGTCGCCCACGGCGTTGGCGAAGACGACCAGCTTTGCGCAGGCGATGGAGGAGCGGTCCGCGGTCGCCTCCGCCGCCTCTTTGACAATCTCGCCCATCTTGGCCACGGCGTTCATGTTGATGCCGGCGCGTGACGACGCCACGTTGACCGATCCGCACACGTTATCGGTAACGCTCAGCGCCTCCGGGATGGAGTAAATCAGCTTCTTGTCAGCGGTGGTGCCGCCCTTTTCCACCAGCGCGGAGTAGCCGCCGACGAAGTTCACGCCGAGCTCGCCGGCCGCGCGATCCAGCGCGCGGGCAATCTCCACCGGGTTGCCCTCGGCGCCCGCCGCCACCAGCGCGACGGGGGTGACGGAGATGCGCTTGTTCACGATCGGGATGCCAAGCTCGCGCTCGATGTCCTCGCACACCGGTACGAGATCACGCGCGCGCTCCACAACCCGGTCGTACACCGCCTGCGCGGTGGCCTCCATCGTGGGGCGGGTGCAGCCGATAAGCGAAATGCCCATGGTCACGGTGCGGATGTCTAGGCGGTAATCCTCGATCATGCGGATGACGTCGAGGAACCGCGCGTCTGAAAACTCGAAATTCACAGCCGCCCCTTAGATGTCGTTGATGGCGCTGAACAGGGCCTCGGACTGGATGCGCACGACCATGCCGAGCGGCTTGCCGGCGGCGTCGAACGCCTCCTGCAGCGCCCCCATGTCCACATCGCCCTCGGGCAGTGCGACGCGCATGATCATGGTGAAGAAGTCGTCCATGATGGTCTGGGAGACATCGAGGATGTTCAGCCCCTCGTCTGCGGCGGTCTTGGCAACTGCGGCGATGACGCCGGGGCGGTCTTTACCAGTGGTCGTAATAATTGCGTGCATGCGCAAAGTATAGGCGCTGAAATAGCGTTACGGTGGGGGTTATGGAAACACCTAAGCAAAACCAACACGTGCTCGTTCTCGGCGCGGGCGGCAACGTTTCGCACCACTCCGTCCCCAAGCTAGTAAAAGCTGGCCACAGCGTCAGTGCCCTCGTGCGCAACCCTGACCATGCGCAGCAGCTCGTCGACGACGGCGCGACTGCCATCGTCCGCGACCTGACCACCCTCAACGAGGAAGACTGGGCCCGCCTGCTCACCCCGTTCGACGTGGTCGTGTGGTCCGCGGGCGCCGGCGGCGGCTCCGCAGACGCCACCTATGCCGTGGACCGCGACGCGGCGATGGCGATGATCGACGCGCTCGAGGAGCTCGGCGAGTTCGCCCCGTTTACCGTCATGGTCTCCTATGCCGGCGCCGCCGAGGCCACCACGGAGGACGACGGCGGCCCGTGGTACGCCTATGTCGAGGCGAAGAAGGCCGTCGATAAGCGTCTGCTCGCCTCTGACCTGCCGTTCCAGATCCTCGGCCCCACCCGCCTCACCGATGACCCGTCGGAGGGCATCGCGCTTCTCGACGGCCAAAGGGACCCCTCGTCAGAAACCCCGCGCGAGCTCGTAGCGGATGTGATCGTCGAGTCGGTCGGCCGCGGCACGCAGTTCGACCGCAACCCGCTCGATTTCGAAGGCGGCGACGCGAAAGTCTCCGAGATCTAGTCGAACTGGTCCTCGGTGCAGAGCCGGGCGAAGGTGCGCAACAGCCCATTCGCCCGGCTTACGTCGTGGTTGGGCAAGTCGGCGACGATGCGGGCATACTCCTCGGCGGGGAAGTAACCGTAGTCGTGGAAGAAGTCCATGCGTGTGCGCATCGCGTCAGCATCCATCTCGGCGTGGAACTGGGTTGCCCACACCCGGTCGCCGTAGCGGACCATCTGTACCAACCCGTCGGCCCCGGTGGCCACAACGGTGAGGGAATCGGGCACGCGCACCGGGTTCTCGGTGTGGCCGGTCAGGGCGGTGAACGTGCCGCTAGGACCGGCGAGCTCGTCTTCCGCCACCACGTTCACGGTGGTCGGGCCGGACGGCTCGGGGTGGGTGCGCCCGACCTCGCCGCCGAGGTGGTCCACCAGCCAAGAGATGCCGAAGCAGACAAAGAAGACGGGTTTGCCGGAGTTGACGGTGGCGGACAGGATGTCGTCGATACGCTTGTGCCACGGATCGCGCTCGGGGTTGGTCACATTCAGTGAGCAGCCGCCGACGATGATGCCGCTGACGGGGTCGAGGGGGCCGAGCTCGGAGTCGGGGGAGTCGATGACACGCAGCTCCATGTCCACTTCGCTTACGCCCGTGGCCCGCAGGGCGTCGTGGTATTCGGCGTGGGCGACGTCCGGCCCGATCTCGCCGTTGCGAAGGGAGAGGAAAAGCAGCTTTGACATAGCGGCAATTCTATACCGCTTAGTCTATTTTTCGGAATTACCCGCGGACTGACTGCTCTACCACGTCGAGCATCGCCTCGAGCCGGTCCACAGGCTCACCGGAGGCGAGTTTGGTGATGAAGCCCTCGAGCACTGTCTCCAGGTAGGTCTGCACGACGGCGACGGGGACGTCGTCACGCATCTGCTTGTTTGACTCCAAGCGCTCGCGGACCGCACAGTCCAGCACCTCCTGGTGCTCGCGCCAACGCGCCTCGAACTCTGGGTCAGTGCGCAGCTTGCGGAGGATCTCGGCGCGGGTGGTGAACCAGTCGTTGGAGGTGCGGTCCACGAGCATCCCGCGCATGACCTCCACCAAACCGCGTTCGCTGACCACCTGGGCCTGCCGCTCCGCGTCTGCTTCGGCGATGGCCAGGAACAGTGTTTCCTTGTCGCCGAAGTGGTGGAAGATAGCGCCACGCGTTTTGCCGGTGGCCTCTTCCAGACGGGCCACGGTCGCCCCCTCGTAGCCGTAGTGCGCGAAGCAGACGCGGGCGGTGTCGATGATCTCGCCGCGGCGGCGCTTCAGCTCTTCATCGCTGACAATCGGCATGAGGGGGCTCCTTCGGGCTCCAGAAAGGGGTGAGAAAAATGGGGAAGGGGCCCCGCGGCGTGCGGGGCCCCTTAAGCGACGGCCGAAAGCTTGTTAGCTCTTGACCATCTGACGCAGCACGTACTGCAGAATGCCGCCGTGGCGGAAGTACTCCGCCTCACCCGGCGTATCCACGCGCACCACTGCGTCGAATTCGACAGCGTCGGCGCCGTCCTTCTCCGCCTTCACGTGAACCGTGGCCGGGATCTCACCGTTGTTGAACTCGGTGATGCCCGTCAGGGTGAACGTCTCGGTGCCGTCCAGGCCGAGAGACTCGTGGGACTCGCCCTCCGGGAACTGCAGCGGCAGCACGCCCATGCCGATCAGGTTCGAGCGGTGGATGCGCTCGAAGGACTCGGCGATGACGGCCTTCACACCCAGCAGGTTGGTGCCCTTCGCCGCCCAGTCGCGGGAGGAACCGGTGCCGTACTCCTTGCCGGCGATGACCACCAGCGGGATGTCCTTCTCGGCGTAGTTCATCGCGGCGTCGTAAATGTACGCCTGCGGTGCGCCCTCCTGCGTGAAGTCGCGGGTGTAGCCGCCCTGCTCGTCCACCAGCTGGTTGCGCAGGCGGATGTTCGCGAAGGTACCGCGGACCATGACCTCGTGGTTGCCGCGGCGGGAGCCGAAGGAGTTGTAGTCCTTGCGCTCAACACCGTTGGCATCCAGGTAGTTCGCGGCCGGGGTGCCCGGCTTGATGGAGGAAGCCGGCGAGATGTGGTCGGTGGTCACCGAGTCGCCCAGCTTCGCCAGCACGCGTGCGCCCTCGATGTCCTCGACTGCCTCCGGCTCATCCGGCATACCGTCGAAGTACGGTGCCTTGCGGATGTAGGTGGAGTCCTCGTTCCAGTCGAAGGTCTTGCCGGTCGGGATGTCCAGACCCTGCCACTGCTCGTCGCCCTTAAACACGTCGGCGTAGTCGGCCTCGTACATCTCGCGGGAAATGGTGCCAGCGATGGTCTCTTCGATCTCCTCGGTGGACGGCCAAACGTCCTTGAGGAAGACGTCGTTGCCGTCGGCGTCCTGGCCCAGCGGCTGGGTCTCGAAGTCGAAGTCCATCGTGCCGGCGATAGCGTAGGCGATGACCAGCAGCGGGGACGCGAGGTAGTTCATCTTCACGTCCGGGGAGATGCGGCCTTCGAAGTTGCGGTTGCCGGAAAGGACTGCGGTTGCGGTGAGGTCGAACTCGTTGACTGCGTCGGAGACCTCGGCCGGCAGCGGGCCGGAGTTGCCGATGCAGGATGCGCAGCCGAAGCCGGAGAGGTAGAAGCCGACGGCCTCCAGGTCCTTCCACAGGTCAGCGCGCTCGTAGTAGCCGTCAACGACCTGGGAGCCCGGAGCCATAATCGTCTTGACCCACGGCTTGGCCTTCAGGCCCTTCTCGGCGGCCTTGCGTGCCAGCAGTGCAGCGCCGACCATGACGGACGGGTTGGAGGTGTTGGTGCAGGAGGTCACAGCGGCGATGGCCACGAAGCCGTGGTCCAGGGTGTACTCGCCGCCCTTCGGGGACTCGACGATGACCGGCTTGGAAGCGCGGCCCTCTGCACCCTCAGCGGCGGACTCGCCGTTGGCTGCCCAGGACTCGTTGTAGGAGACAGCGTCAACGTTCTCGGCGCGAACCGGCTCGGAGGTGCCCTCGCCGGCAGTGTTGTAGTCCGGCAGCTGCTTGCGGAAGGTGTCCTTGGACTCGGACAGCAGGATGCGGTCCTGCGGGCGCTTCGGGCCCGCAATGGACGGGACGACGGTGGACAGGTCCAGCTCGAGGTACTCGGAGTACTCGGCCTCGGTGGCGTCCTGCTCCAGCCACATGCCCTGTGCCTTGGCGTACGCCTCGACGCGGTCGATGTCCTCCTGGGAGCGGCCGGTCAGGTGCAGGTAGTTGATGGTCTCCTCGTCGATCGGGAAGATCGCGCAGGTGGAGCCGAACTCCGGGGACATGTTGCCGATGGTGGCGCGGTTGGCCAGCGGGATTTCCTTGACGCCGTTGCCGTAGAACTCGACGAACTTCTGCACCACGCCGTGCTCGCGCAGCATCTCGGTGATGGTGAGCACGACGTCGGTTGCGGTCACACCGGTCGGGATCTCGCCGGTGAGCTTAAAGCCCACGACGCGCGGGATGAGCATGGACACCGGCTGGCCCAGCATCGCGGCCTCAGCCTCGATGCCGCCCACACCCCAGCCCAGGATGCCCAGGCCGTTTTCCATGGTGGTGTGGGAGTCGGTGCCGATGCAGGTGTCCGGGTAAGCCAGACCCTCGTTGTCGAAGACGACGCGGGAGAGGTACTCGATGTTGACCTGGTGGACAATGCCGGTTCCCGGCGGGACGACGCGGAAGTTGGAGAAGTTCTCTGCACCCCAGCGCAGGAACTGGTAGCGCTCCTCGTTGCGCTGGTACTCGATCTCGACGTTCTTGTCGATGGCGTCGGTGGAGCCGAATGCCTCGATAATCACGGAGTGGTCGATGACCATCTCAGCCGGGTTCAGCGGGTTGACCTGGTCCGGGTTGCCGCCGAGGGTGCTCACGGCCTCACGCATGGTTGCAAGGTCGACCACGCAGGGCACGCCGGTGAAGTCCTGCATGAGGACGCGGGCCGGGGTGAACTGAATCTCCACGCTCGGCTCTGCCGAGGGGTCCCAGTTTGCGATGGCCTTGATGTGGTCCTCGGTGACGTTCTTGCCGTCCTCGGTGCGCAGGAGGTTCTCGCCCAGCACCTTGAGGGAGTAGGGGAGTTTCTCCATGCCTTCGACGGCGTCGAGTGCGAAGTAGTCGTAGGACTTCCCGCCGACCTCGAGTGTCTTTTTGGCACCGAACGAGTTCTTGCTTTCTGCCACGGTGAGCTCCAATTCTCGTCGTATGAAATCAGGGATTAGCGACCCTATGGTCAAGCCACCAGTCTATGCGACCTTCCATAGTTCCGCGCCCATATTAACAGTACGCGCGTTATGTTTTTGCATTGCGCCTATCGACGCACCAACGGTTCCCACCGTTAGACTCCAAAATCGACCATCTGGATCGTCGGGCAGCCCGAGGAGAGACGCCAATGCAGACCGAAGCCACGCTTGAAGAGCTCGCCTCCCAGCTCGCATCGTCCCCTGTCGCGTTCGGTACCGACAATCCCGTCAACGCGGAGCTGGGTCCGGCCCTCGAGGCCGCTCTCGCCGACGCCAACACCGACGCTTTCGCTCCGGTGGGAATGATTGTGCTCGAGCAGACACCGCCAGTTATCGCGGACCTGCGCGACCTGGCGCAGGACGCCGCCGCCGAGACTGGTTTGGACACGGTTCTGGTGCGTACCCCGCAAGTGGCTGTCGGGGTCAGCGACTCTTTGACCCGCGCACAGGTGGAGCGCGGGGAACGGACGATGGTCGCTGAGCCGGACTATGTTGTCGGCGTCCACGCCTTCGCCGACGCCGCCAACACGTTCTCGGTGAACTGGCCGCTGACCGTGGCGGTCGCTGTGTTGGTGCTCGCCGTGGTTGCCACGGCAGCGGCGCTTTCCGCCCGCCACGGCGACTAGGCGTCGACAAGCCTGGGCGCTTGACCTCCTCGCTCGTAAAAGTTGACAAGCCGCCCGAAAACCCTCAGGTCAAATTCCGCGATTTCAACAGTTTGGTCAACTTCTACGAGCACGCAGCCGTTGGTGTGACAAAAGTCACGTAACGCGCCGAGGTCGAAGTTCGCGCTGGTGAGACGGGTGTGAATCATGTGAACAGGCTTGACTCAGGAGATTGTTTGTAACAAAAGAGATACAAGTTTGTTGCCTTGACGTATGGTTCCCGTATCGGCTCGCGGGTCGATGATTGTCACACGCAACGCAATGGCACCGTAAGGGCGCTCTAGTCAAGCGTCCGCGAAGGTTCGGGCATGTGGGGAAGCACGCCGAGTACCAGGTTCCAGGGCACCGCTGTGGCAGTCGCGATTCGTGCTGCCGCGTCAGTAGTCAACATCTAGACCGCTCGTGGAACCGCTAGTCACGGTTTTCGCATGCGCTTTGAAGCCTCGGGTTTTCTTGATCGCCCGAGCGCTGTTGAAGTGTGCGCGACGGGCGGTGTGAGGAGCACCTTCGTGGCTAATCCACAAAGGGGCACCCGGTTTGGCCGTGCGCGAAATGTGCTCGGCGCCACCGTGTGTGCCGCAACCATTTCTTTGGTGGCGGGCCTAGTCAGCCCGGCCGCCAATGGTCAGAGTTCCGCTTCCGGAATGAGCGAGCTTGTGACCGCTGTGTCCCGTGCGCAGGCCGACGTCGACGCGCTCAACTTGGACCTCGGCGGCCTGCAGGAGTCCGTCAACCAGTCGCTGGTGGACCTGCACGATGCGCAGGTCAAGGCAGAGCAGGCTCGTCGCGGCAAGGATGAGGCGAAGCGCCGTCTCAACGAGGCGCAGGAGCGTGTCGACGCCCTGCGCGCCGAGCTCGATGATCTGAGCCGAGCGCAGTACCGTGGCTCCAGCCCGAGCGACGCGCTCGTCGCCGTCAGTGGCAAGGACACCCAGCGCGACGTGCTGGATCGCTCGCTTTTCCTTCGCCAGCGCTCGGAGGAGAAGCGGGCGAAGCTTGCTGAAGCCGAGCAGGCCCGCGCCCAGGCGGCTAATGAGGAGGCCACGCTTCGCCAGGCCAGCGAGCTTGCCGACGCTTCGGAGGCCGAGGCGAAGCAGGCCGAGGCGAGCGCGCGTGAGCTTCTCGACGCCAACCGCGCCGCCCTCGAGGCATCCGTCGCCGAACGCGACGCCGCCCAGTCCCAGCTGGATTCTGCTCAGAAGGAACTGGATCAACAGCGCCCCGCCCAGACCGATAAGGCGCAAGTGGACCAGGCCCAGACCGAAGTGGAGGCTGACGCGCCCCAGGCGCAGCCTGAAACTTCAGACACCGCCGCAGCCGAGTCCGACAACGCCATCGCTGCCGACCCGTACGCGGCCACGCTGACCGTGTCCAAGGGCGACACCACCTACGAGGTGCCGGAAGAGGTCGTGGATCTGGTTCGTCAGCGCGTGTCCAACGACGCTCCGGAGGCGCCCGAGCCCAGCCGTGAAACCGTGGTCGATGCGGTGCGCACCGTGGCGCAGACGTCGTCGGATAGCGATATTGCGGCGCTGTCGTCCACCGCCGGCCTACCGGCGCTGGACAGCGACACGATCGCGAAGGTTGGCGCTGTCGCGGCTGGTATCGCGATGGTCGGCGGCGTGGCGGCCAACCACGGCTCCTTCGACAATTCCAATGCGGATGCCGCCGAGCTGGTCACCGCCTTCGCGGACAGTCTCAACGGTGCACTCGGCACGGTCGAGCAAACTTCCGACACCACGGAAACTGCGGACTCTACGGATTCCCTCTCCGCAGTGCTGCCCGAGGTCGAGACCGCCGCTGACGTCTCCGCCAAGTCGCAGAAGTCTGTCGCCGCGGTATCGGATTCCTCCCAGGTGGAGGCTGTGATCGCGCGTGCGCAGTCCCAGATTGGCACCCCGTACGTGTGGGGCGGCGGCGACGCCAACGGCCCGACCACCGGCGTGAACGGCGGCTCGGTGTCCGGCTTCGACTGCTCCGGCTTGGTGCTCTACGCGTTTGCGGCCGCCGGCGTGGCGCTGCCGCACTACACCGGGTACCAGTACCAGCGCGGCACCCAGGTCCCGGCGAGCGAGGCCCAACGCGGCGACCTACTGTTCTGGGGCCCGGGCGGCAACCAGCACGTGGCCATCTACCTCGGCGACGGCACCATGATCGAGGCACCGCAGGCCGGCCAGAACGTCACCATTGCTCCGGTGCGTTGGTCCGGCATGGCTCCGAACGCGGTGCGCCTGCTCTAGCGGGATAAACTCGAGGGCATGGCTCTCAACGACTACGACGCACTCCTCGTCCTTTCCTTCGGCGGCCCCGAAGGGGAGGACGAGGTTATTCCTTTTCTTGAGAACGTCACTCGCGGGCGCGGCATCCCGCGCGAGCGGCTGGCACAGGTCGGCGAGCACTACTTCCACTTCGGCGGTGTGAGCCCCATCAACGGGCAAAACCGCAAGCTCATCGCCAAGATCGAGGCTGAGCTGTCGGCGCGCGGCATCGACCTGCCCGTCTACTTCGGCAACCGCAACTGGCACCCGGTCGCCGAGGAGACAGCGAAGCAATTGCTTGACGACGGCCACAGGAACGTCCTCGTATTCGCCACCAGTGCCTGGGGCGGGTATTCAGCCTGCCGGCAGTACGACGAGGACATCCAACGAATCCGGGAGGTCACGCCGGAGATCACCTACACGAAGCTCTGGCAGTTTTACGGGCACCCGACATTCGTGGACCTCGTGGCAGAGGGATTGCGCGCTGCCGTGGAGAAGGCAACCGGCGACACCCGCGTGCTGTTCACCGCGCACAGCGTGCCCACCGCCGCGGACCAGAACTCCGGCGGGCCGGCAGACCAACACCTGTACTCGAGGCAGGTTGCAGAGGCGGCGAAGCTCGTCGCAAAGCAAGCCGGCGTAGATAGCTACGAGGTGGTGTGGCAGTCGCGCTCCGGAAACCCGGCGACGCCGTGGCTGGAGCCGGACGTGGTGGACCGCGCCAAGGAGCTTCAGCGCGAGGGGATGGAGCACCTCATCTGTGTGCCTATCGGGTTTATTACCGACCACATGGAGGTGGTCTGGGACCTCGACACCGAGCTGAAGCAAGCGTGCGAGGAGATGGGGGTTTCCCTGACGCGCACCCCGACCGTCGGCCTCAAGCCCGCGTTCGCCGGCATGGTGGTCGATATCGCCGAGGCCGTCGGCACGGAAGTCAAGCCTAAAACCTTGTCTTCAGTCACGGTGCAGGGCTGCACCGTTAATGGCGCGCCGTGCAAGGAAGGGTGCTGCGCGCCGGTGAAGCGGCCGGGCCGCTAGCGCGCCCACTCGCGCTGGTAGTCCACCACCGCATCGGCCACACCAGCCATGCGGGCGGAGCGCACGTGGCGCCAGAGCGCGAACAGCTGCGGGTCGAAGGAGTGGTCGTCCAGGCGGTCGGTGACCGTTTCAATCGTGGCAGCCACCCTGTCCGCCCGGGCGAAGAGTTTCGCCGCGCGCGGGGTGACACCGGCGGGAAGCCCCGGGGTGTCGTAGAAGTCCGCGAGCGTGCCCACCGCCAGCCGCGGGTTGGGCAGATCCTTTCGGGTGCCGCCGGCTGCCTCGATCAGCACGGCCGCCTGGTCGGTGGCGCGGGAGAGCAGCTGGTCCGCCTCGCCAGGGGAGAGCCATTCCGGCTCCGGCAGCGGTTCCGGGTCTTCGAACCAGCGCCAACTCACCCCGCTGCCAGAGTATTCCGGCACCAGAATGTGGTGCATCCCCGCCCCGCGCACCACCAGCGCCCCGGCCTGGGTCAGCGCCTCCATCGCGCGGGACCCAGCCCGCAGCCGCGGTGCCTGGCCAGGACCCCAGAGGACGAGTCTGATTGCGGGGCCGGGGGTGGTGAGGTCGGCGGCGGAGCGGACGTCGTGAAGCAAATGCGCCATAGGCAGGCTGCCGTACGAGTGTGCACCTCCGAGATCCGTGAGCGCGTCGACGGTGTCGTCGGAGGATTCGACGTTGTAGAGCCACGCCGCCAGCCAGACGGCGGTGTTTTGCAGGGGTGAATAGACTTCGGCGCGCGTGTGCATCCGGGCCAGTGTAACGGGGCCGATACAATGCGGACGCATTATGGGAGATAGCCGGTACAGCGGAGACATTTTCAGCGGACACGCGCGGAGCAAGCGCCCGAGCTACCCGGAGATGCCGGCGGAACCCGGCATCATCGTGGAGATCGTGGGCAACGACTTCGTCGGCGCGGTGGTGGGCTTCGAGCGGACCTACGACGGCGACTTCGTGCGCTTGGAGGACCGCTACGGCACCCAGCGCCTGTTCAAGATGTTGCCCGGCGCGTTCATGGTGGAGGGCCAGCGCGTGACGCTGACCCGCTACGTGGCGCCGCGCGACGACGGGCCGAAGCGGTCCAACTCCGGCTCCCGGAAAGTAGGCAACGTCGAGGCCAAAGTGGCCATGCCGTCGCGCATCTGGGTGGAAGGCATCCACGACGCCGCGATTGTGGAGCAGGTGTGGGGCCACGACCTCCGCGTCGAAGGCGTGGTGGTGGAGTACCTGGAAGGCCTGGACAACCTGCAGGAGCGCCTGGATGAGTTCCAGCCCGGCCCGGGCCGGCGCATCGGCGTGCTGGCGGACCACCTGATCGAAGGCACGAAGGAATCCCGGCTGGTGGAGCACGTCGGCCCGCACGTGCTGGTCACGGGCCACCCATACGTTGACATCTGGGCTGCGGTGAAGCCGTCTAGTGTGGGTATTCCCGCGTGGCCGGAGGTGCCCTACGGTGAGGATTGGAAGACCGGGGTGTGCCGCCGGCTGGGGTGGTCGGACCCGAAGGAAGGGTGGCGGCGTGTGTCGTCGTCAGTGAGCACCTTCCGGGACCTGGATTCCACGCTCATCGGAGCGGTAGAGCGGTTGGTGGACTTCGTCACCAACCCGGAATTATCCAAAAACGATCTCTAGAACACATGTAAGGTACGTCACGTGGGACCTTTGCTTTGGTTTTTAGCTGCGGCGCTGCTGGCGCTTCTGGAATTGACTGTGGGCGAGCTGACGCTGCTCATGCTCGGCGCGGGCGCGCTGACCACCGCGCTTGTGGCGCTCGGCGGCGTGCCCATGTGGGCGGAAGTCGCTGTGTTCGCCGTCTCGTCCGCGCTGTTCTGGTTCTTCCTGCGTCCGCCACTGCGCCGGCGCATGGAAAAGCCGCTGGTGTTGGACGATTCGCCGCGGGCGCTGGTCGGCAGCACTGCGGAGGTCGTCGAGGACATCGTGGGCGGCGAGGGCCAGGTGCGTTTCGACGGCTCCCTGTGGTCCGCCCGCGGCCTCGATCCGGCGGAAACCATCCCGGCGGGATCCCGCGTGACCGTTTACGATATTGACGGCCCCGTCGCTGTCGTGTGGAAGGAGCCCTAAATGGGAGGGTTTATCACATTCTTCGTCATCATCGCGCTGGTGGTGGCAATTCTCACCGCGTCAATCAAGCTGATCCCGCAAGGCGAAGCGGCGGTTATTGAGCGTCTCGGCCGCTACACCCGCACCGCATCCGGCGGGCTGACGTTCCTCGTGCCCTATATCGACCGGGTGCGCGAGCGCGTGGACACTCGTGAGCGCGTGGTGTCCTTTCCGCCGCAGGCCGTGATCACGCAGGACAACCTGACTGTGGCGATCGACACGGTGGTCACGTTCCAGATCAACGACCCGGCCAAGGCAATCTATGGCGTGGACAACTACCTGGTCGGCGTGGAGCAGATTTCTGTGGCTACGCTCCGCGACGTCGTCGGCGGCATGACGCTTGAAGAGACGCTGACCTCGCGCGAGACCATCAACCGCCGGTTGCGCGGCGAGCTGGACGCGGCCACCGCGAAGTGGGGCCTGCGCATTAGCCGTGTGGAGCTCAAGGCGATTGATCCGCCGCCGTCCATCCAGCAGTCCATGGAGATGCAGATGAAGGCGGACCGTGAGAAGCGCGCTATGATTCTCACCGCGGAAGGTAAGCGCGAGTCCGACATCAAGACCGCAGAAGGTGAGAAGCAGGCCCGCATCCTCTCCGCGGAGGGCGAGAAGCACGCCGCGATTCTCAACGCGGAGGCGGAGCGCCAGGCGATGATGCTGCGCGCCGAGGGTGAGCGCGCCGCCAAGTACCTGGCTGCGCAGGGTGAGGCCCGCGCGATCCAGAAGGTCAACGCTGCGATCAAGTCTTCCGGCGTCACTCCGGAGCTTTTGGCGTACCAGTACCTGGAGCAGCTGCCGAAGATCGCCAACAACGACGCGGCGACGATGTGGATGATCCCGTCCCAGTTCGGCGACTCGCTGCAGCAGTTCGCCCGCGCGTTCGCCGACAAGGACGACGACGGCGTGTTCCGCTACGAGGCGGAGTCCCCGAACGACCGCGACCGGGAGATGGCCCAGGCGGACAACACCGACCGCTGGTTCGACACCTCCACCGACCCGGAGCTGGCGAAGGCGCTCGCCGAGGCGCGTGCGGTGGCGAACAAGCACGTGGACGACCCGGATCCGACCCAGGATTCAGCGCAGGATTCGATCAAACCGGAATCCAGCGGCGCCACCCGCCGCGAGATCACCACGGGCGAGCCGCAGCAGACCGGTTTTGAGCAGACCTTCCAGCCGGAGGCGCAGTCCGACCCGGTCTCGCGCCCTGTTACTCGCCCTGACCAGCAGCCCGAGTAATCAAATTCAGCGCTAGCTGCCACCCGGCCTGCTCCGCGGGCCACCCGGCCGCCTGCAACCGCTGGCTCATCGCCTGTTTGGAGATGCCCAGGGTTGCGGCGGCCTCATTTTGGTTCATGCCGCGTCGCACCAGCGACGTCGCCTCGCGCCCTTCGTAGGTGCGCTTGTGCAGCACGTGCGACATCAGGGCGAAGGTCGCCGCGATGTCCGCGGCTTCAGTCGTCGCATTTTGCCTATCGACGATCACCCGCACCTGGCCCGCCCTCGTCCCGACAGCAGTAGTCGCCGTGGCAGAAGCGTCGCGGGTGGAGCCTGCGCCGTCGGCGATGCCGAGCCCGATGGCCCAGTTGCCGTCTGAAAGCAGAGCCATGATCAGGTTGAGCGCAGCCTCCGCGTCCGCGACCTGCGAGCGGATGTCCTCCACCCCGAGCACCTCGAAGCCTGCGACACCGGGCAGGGAGCTCAGCGCCTCGGCGGAGCGCTCCACCACGGTGGCGCGGGCCTTCTCGCGGCCCCGGTACCTCGCATGCACGGCAATCATGGGCCGTAGCGTACCCCTGTCTACCCTTGGGGCTTGACTCCGACACGTCCTGAGCGGGTGGGCAAGCGCGCGTCCAGCAGCAGCCCCGCGACGCCGACGACAGCTAGCACCGCCATGATCGCCACGAACACCGGGTCCGCATCGCCGGTGAGCGTGTCGCCGAACAGGGTGACCAGGATCGTGCCGGGCGCAGAACCCACCAGGGTCGCCAGCGCGAACGGGGCCACGGGCACACGGGTGAGTGCCGCGGCGTAGTTCATGATGGAAAATGGCACCGCTGCGATCATGCGCAAGCTCAAAATAGCCAACCAACCACGTTGTTCAAGCCGCCGGTTGATGTTCTCAACGGCCGGGTGTGTCAGGCGCGGCTCCACCCAGTCCCTCAGTAGCGTCCGGACGATGAGTAGCGAAATGACTGCGCTGACCGTCGTGGCCGTCAGCGCGATGAGTATTCCGCGGGCGGTGCCGAAAAGGATGCCGGCGGAGACAGTCATCAGCGTCCTGGGGATGGGGAACTGGGTGATCAGTACGTACAGCAGCCAGAACAGGACAGGGAACCAGACACCGGTCTCATCGGACCAGGTGCGGAGCGTCGACAGCGGAGGGACGTCGAGAAGCATCCATGCTGCGACGAACAACGCGCCGGCCGCAACGATAAGTGCGATCCGGTTCCGTGGTGCCTTCCGCAAACGATTCACCCCGCTATCTTCCATCGGGCTGTAGTCTGGAACCAACTTGAGGAGGGGGACTCATGAGCTCACGTCAACGCAACCCATCGTGCGTCGGCCTGTTTGTACTTTCTTTGGCATTTACAGTGCTTGGAATCGGGGTGTCCTATGAGCCGACGGCGCGGTCGCTGTTGTTGCAACCCGAAACCGGAAGAGCCTCTTAGGCGCCGGCACACCAGTGTCTAGGGCGCATCTGCGCCACGCTCGTCCTTGTCTGGAGTTGGCAAGAAGGCAGTCGAACTCGTGCCTAAGAAGACGAGGACAAAGAGCACCCATAGCCCTGGGGGAAGGTAAGGCAGCAGCGCCCCCGGGTACCCCGAGACTGCGACATGGACGGCGACCGTGTACCAGATGCCCACTAGGAGCGCTGTCAGCATGGCAACACAGTACGGAAAGAGGATTGCCCAGAACTCTGCTCGCTGGATCGCGCCTTGGGTACGGCCCAGAAGACGCAGTGGTGAGAAGAACGCATGCAAATTGGCCCGCTTGCCCATCACAGAGACCGCAAGGACCAGGCAGATCGCCAGCAGAGTGTAGGCCGCGGTGGGGACGAAGCCGGCGGTTCCGTCGCCGTGGGGCCCGTACATGATCTGGCTATCCATATCCACATGCCGTACCCAATCCTGCGCGGACTCCACCCGGAGATGATCCGGTGCGCTAACCGATTCTGCGACCACGGGAAGCCCCCATTCCGGTTCGACCGGAGACTCGCTAGAAATACCGGAGAACGGCACCATGAAGTCTGGGTAGAAGGGGCTGTGAGCTTTCACCGGCGCCGCGGGCGAGAGTAGCTGCCCTAACACTTGGTCATTCGATCCGGCCAGAGAATAGTCATTCGCTTTCTCCATCGGTACGGAGGTCTCCCCGGCGGATTCGAAGTCCGAAGGCTGCCAGTAGACCACCCCACGGCAGTCGTCGCCGATCTCCTCACATACACCGTCTGCTTCCTGCGCTTCTAGTAGGCGAAAATCTTGGCCAACGACGACTGGGACCGTTTGGAAATTCTGGGAGCCTACGTAATTTGCCGCCCATAACGAGGTCTGTGCACCTGTGAAGCCTGCCAGCGGAATGGCTACGAGCGCGGTAGCAAGCCCCACCCTCGAGGTCGTCCCGACGGTTTCGGAGGAGCGGATGCCTAGCGCGGGTGCCGACCATCCGCTCACCTTTTTGATCGCCGCTGCTGCCCAGCGAGCTAGCGCCCGGGCGAAGGTGCCGGCAAGTGTGACAGCGAGGAACGGCAAGGTGAAGACGAATATCAACACGACAGGCCCTGGCGGAGTCGCCACCATGCACCAGATACCCGCGGCAATATTGACCACTGCGAGCACTAGGCCAACCAGCCCCATCAAGGATTTGGACTTACCTACTGTCGCCGCTCCCAGATCCCCGGTTTTGGCTAGCTCCTTGTCGACGTTGAGAATCCCCACGCCGAGAAGGTACAGGGGGACTAAGACCAGCGGTGACGACCAGGCAACGTCAATGGGCGAGCCCCAGTGATCTGGCAGCTGCTTGTTGAGCCCTAGCAGAATCACCTTGAAAAGCGGCGTCGCTAACAACCGTCCCAACACGACCGCCGAAGCGCTTGCTAGAAGCGCCAGGCACGCCCCTTGCAGGAGCAGGTGTCTGGTGAAAAACGCCCTGCCTATGCCGAGAATCCGCAGCGCTTGCACGGTATTTCGGTGGTCAGCGATAAAATTCTGATGCGCCAACCGGACTCCGGCGAATGCCGGGATGATCGCAATCAGGCTCATATTCGTCACGCCGGCCTTGAAGTCGCTGCTTCCGCCAGTCGAGAATGCGACGTAAAGGATGGTGCCGACGAGCGTGCCTATTACTACCGCAGCCAGTACGATGCCCCCGATGAAGGGGCGCGCCGTCACCGACAGCTCTCTCCGGTAGGCGGCGGTGGGAGTCATGGTCTTCATGGGCTATGCCCCCATCTGCAGCAGCGTTTTTGCCTGCCCGTCGAAAAGCTCACGGTGGGAGCAATAGACCACTATCGCTCCCCGCTTCGCCGACTGGCGCAACAAGTCCTCGACCACGGTGACATTCGCTCCATCAAGCGCGCTGACGGGCTCATCCATGAGCACCAAGTCCGGTTGGGAAGCTAGTGCCTGGGCCACCGCAATGCGTTGGCGTTGACCCCCGGATAGCTCCGCCGGCAGGGCTTCTGTGAAAGGCTGCATGCCCAACGTGCCAAGCAGCTCTTCCCTGCCCTGGGCGTCGAGGCCCCGTCCGGCAACGTGAACTGCCAGCTCGAGGTTCTCCCGGCAGCTGAGGCTAGGCAGGAGGGTCGGTGCCTGTGGTGCGTACCCGACGTGCGTGGCCCGCCACGAGGTTAGCTTCTTGGCCGCGCCCTTTCCGAACCGTTTACCGTCGATGGTTACCCTGCCTTCACTGGGTGAGCGCAGACCGGCTAACAGATCCAGAACCGTGGATTTACCGCTTCCCGATGGGCCCCGGACTTCGTAGATGCCAGGCTGTGACAACGACAGCGCGGCATCCCGCAGAATATATGGCCCATATTTCGAGTATCGGAAAGAGATTTTATTCCAAACTATTGCGACCATCACAATTCCTATCTTGTTAGAGGGCATCCGCTACCCGAGCACCAAACCCCTATCGGCAATTGCACGAACACGTTTATCATGAGTGACAGCCTGTGGGCGGGTTATCGCCTGCGAGCCAGCTAGCCACCGTGTTCATCGTCGGGCCGGTAGCGAAAGGGCAGATCTCCGAGTACCACCTGCTGGCGGTGCTGCTCGTGTTCTCTGCGCTCGGGTTGTTGTTCGTGGTGATTTTGGACCGGCACTTCGAGTTTGAGAATCCGGGCACAGATGGATCGAGCGGGGGATTGATCGGCGCGATGAATGGACCCAGCTGGTCGTAGTGGTCAACAGCGAAAATAAAAAACGCCCCGCCACAACATTGCGACGGGGGTATCCGATGGTGCCCGGAGGGGGACTTGAACCCCCACGTCCGTTAATAGGACACTAGCACCTCAAGCTAGCGCGTCTGCCATTCCGCCACCCGGGCTTAGGGTGTTTTTCAGCCTCTCGGCTGGGCACTCGCATAACTATAGGGCGGGGCGATTGAACCGCCAAATCGCCAGTACAACCCTGAATATTTGCTAGATTTTCCAGAATGATGCCACCGCCGCGCAGAATGAAGACGTACAGCTGGTTCGTCCCGCCCGCGCCGCCAGCGGACGATCCGGCACGGCTCCATCCGGCACGCTGGAGCAGCGGGAACCGGGTGGTCAGGGACATGGTTGGCGCATATCCGGGCGTGTTGGTGCTGCACATTCTGAGCTACCTCATCGGCTCCGGCATCGCTGCCTTTGCGCCGGTAGTGGTGGGCATGATCGTGGACGGCCTGGTGGGGGAAGAAAAGTTCAACGCGTGGTGGCTCTTCGGTGTGCTGGTCGGCATCTTCATCATCCAGTTCGCCGGTGAGGCCACTGGCGACGGCTTGGCCGCAGCCTCGGTGCGCCGCGTCACCCACAACGCGCAGCAACACCTGTCCTCGGGCGTGCTGCGCCGCGGGGCGGGGGCGATGAGCCCTGGCACGGTGCTCAACACCATCGACGCCGACGCGAACACTATTGGCCGCTACCGCGAGCTGCTGTCGTTTCCGCTGATGGCCATCGGCTACGCCGCGGGCGCAATTGTGGCGATGTGGACGGTTAGTCCGTGGGTCTCGCTCGCCATTCCCGTAAGCGCGCTTGTCATCGCGTTGTTTGCGGCGTGGACTGCCGGTCCGGTGACACGGGTGTCGCTCAAGCGGCGTGCTGCGGAGGCTGACGTGGCGAGCTTGGCCACGGATACCTCGCAGGGCCTGCGCACTGTCAAGGGCCTGGGGGCGGGCGGGACCGTCGCTCACCGCTTTCACACGGAGACGGCCAAGGCGAAGCGCCTCATGCTCACCCATCTGCGCGTAGAGGTGTGGCTGGGTTTTGCCCGGTTATGCGTGGCGTGGTTGTGCAACCTGGGCATCGTGGGGCTGGCCGCATGGATGACGCTGCGCGGCGAGATCACCCCGGGCCAGTTGACGTCCGTGGCGCTTCTGGTGCCGCCCGCGCTGAACATGGCGGGCTTCGCGTTCGGCGACTTAGCCAGCGGGTGGGGCAGGGCGGTGGCCAGCGGCCAGCGTATCCAGCAACTGCACCACGCGGGCGACGACACCGCGGGGCCTGAGCCGACAGACACCCCGGTCCCAGGTGCGGGACTGTGGATCCTCGAGCCGGCGGAGCGCTCCTACGCCACAGCCGTTGCGTGGGCGCAGCGCGCCGATGTGCTGTTCCCGCCGCACACCGTCAACGTTTTTGAGGGCACCATTGCGGACAATGTGAATCCGCGCGGGGACGTGCCGGAGGACGCGGTGAAGCAAGCGCTCGCGGCCGCCCACTGCCAGGACATCCTCCGCAGGCTCGGCGGCATAGGCGAAAACGGCGAGCTGCCGGACGCGCCGCTGGGGGAGGCCGGCCTGAACCTTTCCGGCGGGCAGCGGCAGCGCGTCGCGCTGGCTCGGGCGCTCGCCGCCGACCCTGAGGTGTTGATCTTGGACGATCCGACCACGGGGCTCGATTCCGTGACCCAGGCGGATGTCGTGGAAGCCGTAGCGGTGCTCAGGGCGGACAAAACGACCGTGGTGATCACCGGAAACTCGGCGTGGCAGCACGCCGGAACCGCATTGGAGGTGGCGTAGATGCAGCGCGAGTACGAACGCACTGACGCGGTCGCCCCCGCGAGCGTGAAGGAAACCTTCGCGTACCTCTCGGCACTGCCGAACGCGCTGGACAGGCGTTGGTGGACGGGGCTTTTGATCATCCAGGCGCTCACCGTCGCCGTCTACACCACACAGTCAAACCTGTTCGGCCGCAGCGTCGACCCGCTTACCGGCGGTGCGGTTCCGCTGCTGGGCACCGGCACCCGCGCCTTCATGTGGACCGTAGGTCTCGCGTTGGCCTGCATGCTCGTCGAGATGTTCCTGCGGGCCCTGGGCAACTACGTGGTGGGCCTCAAGGTCGCCCGCGCGTCCATCGACCTGCGCCGTCGCTGCCTCGACGCGATCCTGCGCGCACCCGTGCCGCGGGTGATGGAGCTCGGCACCGGCAACGTGATCACGCGCATGACCAAGGACATCGACGACGTCGTCCAAACCATCACCGCTATCGGCTCGCGCGTGCTTACCACCGTGTTCGTCTTTCCGATCACGTTTATCGGGCTTTTGCTTATCGACGTCCGCTTCGCCGGGATCCTGCTATTGATCTGCGTCTGCACCTACCCGTTCGCCCGCGCGGTGGTCCGCGCCATCCCGGATGCCTCCAACGCGGTGAGCGTGGCGGAGGCGCATCGCAACGCGGTGCTGCTGGACACCGTCCGGGGCCTGCCCACGCTGCGCGCCTTCGACCTGGAGCGTTGGGCGTTGGCCCGGATGCGGCGGACCTCCTGGGGCGCGGTAGAGGCGGAGATGGACCGCGTGCCCTGGTTCATCCGGCTCATGGGCATCGGTCAGGTCGCTTTCGCCGCGTGGGTGCTGCTCACCCTCGGTGTGGGTGCCTGGCTTGCCTCCACCGGCGCTGTCACCCCGGGCCAGGCGAGTGCAGCGGTGTTCATGGTGATCCGCGCCGAAGTCATGGTGTTCAACGCTCTGTTCTTCGTCGGGGAGCTGCAGAGTGCGGCCACCGCCGTGGGCCGCGCGGTGAGCCTGGCCAAGCTCGCGGACGGCCGCGTCGCCACAGTCGTACCGGAGGACCTGACCAAGCCCGTGGATGTGGCAGTCGACCACGTCTCCTTCGCGTACCCGGGTGGCGCCAATGTGCTGGAGGATCTCTCCGTCACACTCGAGGCGGGAACGACCACCGCGCTGGTGGGGACCTCGGGCGCTGGCAAGTCCACCCTCACCGCGCTTATCGCGGGGTTGGTGGAGCCCACGGCTGGCAGCATCAGGGTGGGAGGGGTGGACACCTCGCAGGTCAGCGACACGTGGACCGCGAGGAACGTCACTCTGCTCACCCAGGACGTCCACCTGTTCGCCGGCTCCCTGCGCGAGGATCTCTCGATGGCAGCACAGGGTGCGACCGACACGGACCTATTGCGGGCGTTGGCAACCGTCGGGCTCGACCCCGATGGCACCCAGTTCGCGCGCCTGTTCCCGAAAGGGCTGGACACCGCCGTCGGCGCGGGCGCGGAGGAGCTGCCGCCGGAGGTGGAGCAGCAGCTCGCGCTCGCGCGTGTCGCACTGTCAGGCCCGAAGGTGCTCATCCTGGACGAGGCCACGGCAGAAGCCGGCAGCGACGCCACGAACGCGCTGGAAGAGGCGGCCGCACGCATCGCGGAGGGCACCACGGCGTTGGTGGTGGCGCACCGCCTGGACCAGGCAGCGGCCGCGGACCGAATATTGGTCATGGACGCCGGACGCATCATCGAGGACGGCACCCACGCCCAGCTCATGGCAGCCGGCGGGAGATACGCGCAACTTTTCGCCGCGTGGAGTGGCGGGTGTCACTAGCTCTCCGGTAGGAATGGGGACATGACTGCCAACTATGTATCCGACCGTTTCCCCGGCCCCGACCCGTACGCGCCGCTGACGGACGTGCCGTCCTTCGACATCGTCTCCGAGGACATCGTCGACGGCGAGCGTCTTGCCGACGCACTAGCCGGCGACAACGCGACCAGCCCGCAGCTGTCCTGGTCCGGCGCCCCGGAGGGCACCAAGACCTTCGCGGTGACCTGTTTCGACCCGGACGCACCGACTGCGTCAGGTTTCTGGCACTGGTCCGCTTTCAACATCCCCGCGGACGTCACCGAGCTGCCCGCCGGAGCAGGTGCGAAGGAGGGTCTCGGCGTCGGTGCAGTGGTGCTCACCGGCGACAGCGGCGTTAAGGGCTACTACGGCGCCAATCCGCCGGCAGGCCACGGCCCGCACCGCTACCTCTTCGCCGTGCACGCGGTGGACATGGAGCTGCCCGCGGACGAGATTGCCAACCCCACCCAGCTCGGCTTCAACCTGAACTTCCACTCGCTCGGCCGCGCCATCATCTGGGGCTGGTACGAAAACCAGTAAGATTCGCCGAATGGTTCCAGTGCAACTTCGCGTCGGCGGCGCGTTTTTGGGCATCGCACTCGTGTTAGTGCTCTACGCCGTGCTGGCGCTGCTCCGAGGCGACGCCACGTTCCCGATTACCCCGCAGGTGCTCTCCGTCATCGCTGCGGTGGCTATCGTCGGCGCCTTTGCCACCTACAACACCAAACAGGAAGGCTCGCGCACCCAGGTGGGTGCACTTATCGCAGCCGTAGTGCTCATCGGGCTCGGGTTCATCGCGCCGGACACCCAGCTGATGGCGACCACACCGTTCTGGCTGATCGGCTGGGCGCTCGCCGCTGGGCTGTGCGCGGTGGTGCTGCGCCGCAGCGCAGCCGGTCACGCTTAAAGCGCTTTCCACTCTAGCCCGCTGCCCACGGCCTGCTCGATCGAGTCCAGGCCGTGGGCTTTAATCTGCGCGGCGATCCCGCGGTGGATGCCGCGGATCCAGCCCAGCCCGCCGTAGATGAACGGAGTGTAGCCCTGCAGCAGGCTCGCGCCCGCGGCGATGCGCTCCCACGCCTGCTCCGGTGTGGAGATGCCGCCAACGCTGACCAGCACCAGCTTGTCGCCCACGCGCTCGTTGAGGCGCTTGAGCACCTCGAGCGAACGCTTCTCCAACGGGGCACCGCTGATCCCGCCCGCGCCCATCTTCTCCACCCTGGAAGCGGGAGTGTTCAGCCCGTCGCGGGAGATGGTGGTGTTGGTGGCCACGATGCCGGCAAGGTCCAGCTCCACGGCGAGGTCAGCCACGGCGTCGATGTCTTCGTCGGAAAGATCCGGGGCGATCTTCACCAGCACCGGGGTGGTGGTGGACTTCTTTACCACCTCCAAGATCGGGCGCAGCTCCTTAACCGCCTGCAGGTCGCGCAGACCCGGGGTGTTGGGGGATGAGACGTTGACCACCAGGTAATCCGCCAGCCCGCCGAGCAGCGTCGCGGTGGCGCGGTAATCCGCCACGGCGTCTTCGGACGTCTTGTTCTTACCGATGTTGATGCCCACCACGTCGCGGGAGCGACGCGCGCGGAGGTTGTCGGCGACCATGAGCGCGCCCTTGTTGTTGAAGCCCATGCGGTTCAAAATCGCTTTGTCTTCCGGCAAGCGGAACAAGCGCGGTGTGGGGTTGCCCGGCTGGGACTTCGGGGTCACGGTGCCCATCTCGGCGTAGCCGAAGCCGACCGCGCCCCAAGCGTCGATCGCCTCGGCGTTCTTATCGAAGCCGGCCGCCAGGCCCAGCGGGGCGGGGAAGTCCACGCCGAAAACGGTCTGGCGCAGCACCGGGTCGTGCACGCGCACGGCCTTTTCCATCACTCGGTTGACCGGGGTGGCCAGGTGCAGCGTCTGTAGTGCGCCGCTGATGATGCCGTGGATGCGCTCCGGCGGCAACAGGAACATGAGCTTGAGTGCGCGGTCGTAGAGCGTCATGGGTGGTATCTCCTATTTGCTCTCTGTCTGGTCGGCGGGGGAGACGATCTGGATGCCGTCGCCGGATGCGGAGGCGGCGACCACGGTGCCGTCGTCAAGCGTAATGATGCTCTGGGCATCGGCGACGGTGGCGAAGTGCTTGCGTTTCACCGGAACGCCTTGGGAGATGTCGTAACCGGTGGCCGTGTTGCTGGCAAGCGAGCTGACCCACGCGAGGCGCTGCGCTGGGTCCCACGCGGCGTCCCAGGGAGCCTCCGGCACCGGTGCGGATTGCTGGAGGCGGATGATGTCGTCGGTGGTGTAGACGTGGATCTGGTTGCCGTTGGAGTCCGCGGCCAGCACCAGGCCGTGCTCGCCGCCGCGCACCTTGCTCACGCCTAGGCCCACGCGCAGGGTGCCGCCTTGGCGCGAGCCGTTCCAGTCGATGTCCTGAATGGTGGTGTCGAAGCGGTTGGTGCGCACCACGGAGTCGCGCTGGCCGTCCACTTGCACCGCCTCAAGCTGGTCGGTCTCGCGCGCGACATCGATGGTGTCCTTCAGCTCGTCGCCGTCGAAGACCCACACCTTGCGCTCAGTGTCGCTGCCTGCGAGCACCTCGCCTGTCGACGCCACCGTGGCCACCGTGACCGGCTTCTCCGTGGCAATAGTCTCCTCCCGGTCGCCGAAAAGCTTGATCTCGCCTGCGCAGGCAAGCGCGAAGGTGCCGGCGTTGGCAGAAGCCTCTCCGCAGGAGGCATCCAGCTCGTGGCGGGCGGCCTTGCCCTGCTGGATCTCTTCCAGCGTGCCGATGGTCAGCGCGTTGTCCGTGCGCACGCCGATGCGGCCGTTCGTGACGTCCACATCGCGCACCGGCTCGAAATCCACCACGGTGCCCGCCGGGCCCGAAGATTGCGGGGACTGCACAGGCTCAGCGCTGCCCATGTTCGCGGCCGCCTCACCGCCGGCTTCCTCGATCTTGGCGGAGGGAGACGCGCCGCAGGCGCTCAAGGCCAGGGCTGCCGCGACGGCACCGGAAACTGCGGCGAAGCGGAGGCGGGAACTGGGGGCAAACAAACGAGCATTCACAAGGTCAAAGCCTAGCAACGCGCCCGTCGCGTACCGCGATGGCTAAGCGGGCGGGGTAGTGTCTTTCGCCATGACTGATCCCGCCACCACAATGTCCTGGGCCCAGGTGATCGTCCTGTCCATCGTCCAGGGCCTCACCGAGTTTCTACCAGTGTCTTCCTCGGGCCACCTGCGCATCGTCTCCCAACTGTTTTGGGGCGAAGACGCCGGAGCCAGCTTCACCGCCGTGATCCAGCTGGGCACTGAGCTGGCCGTGCTGGTGTTTTTTGCCAAAGACATCTGGCGCATCCTCACCGCCTGGTTCGCCGGCCTGGCGGACAAGTCCAAGAGGAATTTCGATTACCGCATGGGCTGGATGGTCATCGCCGGCACCATCCCGGTCGGCATCGCGGGCGTGCTGCTCAAGGATTTAATCCGCGAGAACTTCCGCAACCTCTGGATCACCGCCACCGTGCTGATCCTGTTCTCGTTGGTGTTCATCCTGGCCGAGCGCCGCGGCAAGAAAACTCGCGGGTTCGAAGACCTGACCATGAAGGACGCGGTTGTGATGGGTCTGTGGCAGTGCCTGGCGCTCATCCCGGGTGTGTCGCGCTCCGGCGGCACCATCTCCGGCGGCCTCTTGCTCAACGTCGACCGCGAGGTTGCCACCCGTTTTTCCTTCCTGCTTGCCATTCCCGCCGTGCTGGCCTCCGGGCTGTTCTCCCTGCCGGACGCCTTCGACCCTCAGGCGGGTCAGGCGGCGAGCGGTCTGCAGCTGCTCGTCGGCTCCGGCATCGGCTTCGTGGTCGGCTACATCTCGATTGCCTGGCTGCTGAAGTTCGTGTCCAACCACTCGTTCGCGTGGTTCGCCGCCTACCGCATTCCGCTGGGCCTACTCGTCATGGCGCTGCTCGGCACTGGCGTCATGGCCGCGTAGTTGTAGGGTTGTGCGCATGCATGCATGGCCCGACCCGTCCGTACCCGCAGTCGCCGGCACCCCGGTGGCGCTGAAGCTCTACGACACCGCCGATCAGCGCGTCAAGGAAGTAGACACCACCCCGGACGCGAACGGGGAGGTGGGGATGTACGTCTGCGGCATCACGCCGTACGACTCCACCCACCTCGGCCACGCCGCAACCTACCTCACTTTCGATCTGGCGCAGCGCCAACTCATGGCCAACGGCCACAAGGTCCACTACGTGCAAAACATCACCGACGTGGACGATCCGCTGTTCGAGCGCGCTGAACGCGACGGTGTGGACTGGCGCGAACTCGGCACCAGCCAGATCGACCTGTTCCGCAGCGACATGGAGATCCTGTCCGTGATCCCGCCGCGCGACTACATCGGCGCGATGGAGTCAGTCGACGAGGTGATCGCGATGGTCCAGCAGCTTCTCGACGCCGGCGCCGCCTACGAGCTCGACCACGGCGACATCTACGCCTCCATCGAGGCCACCAAGCAGTTCGGCTACGAGTCCAACCTGGACCGTGCGACCATGGAGGAGTACTTCGCTGAGCGCGGCGGCGATCCAGACCGCGAAGGCAAGCGCGACCCGTTGGACGCGCTGGTGTGGCGCGGCCACCGCGAGGGCGAGCCCGCCTGGGATTCGCCGTTCGGGCCGGGCCGGCCGGGCTGGCACGTGGAGTGCTCCGCGATTGCGACCAACCGTCTGGGCGGGCACTTCTCCATCCAGGGCGGCGGATCCGACCTGGCGTTTCCGCACCACGAATTTTCCGCGGCGCACGCTGAGGCGGCGCTGGAGGTCGACCGCATGGCTGGCCACTACGTCCACGCCGGCATGATCGCCCTCGACGGGGTGAAGATGTCCAAGTCCCTGGGCAACCTCGTGTTCGTGCACAAGCTCTCGGAGGCGGGCCACGACCCGTCGGCGATCCGCCTGGCCGTCTTTGCGGGCCACTACCGCGAGGACCGGGACTTCTCCGACGCGATCCTCGCCGAGGCAGAAGAGCGTCTCGCGCGTTGGCGAGAGCAGCTTTCGGAGGAGGTCAGTGAGGCGGAGGCGACGGAAGTCGTCCACAAGCTTCGCGCGATTCTCGCCGACGATCTCAACACCCCCGAGGCACTTTCGCTTCTCGACGGCGTGGCCGGCGACCACAACCAGATCATCGCCACCGCCCTCGACGGGCTGCTCGGCGTGCGCATTTAGCTCGTCTCGCGCACAATGGGGCGCATGAGCGCAGCTGCGGACAACTCGATTCGGGCCCAGTTTCAGCCCGAGGTAGACGAATTCATCGACGACCTAACCACCTTCGCCACCGGCTCCTACCTCCAGGACGAGGACAAGGACCTGTGGGAAGAGCCCTTCGACCCGGCAGTGCTGCCGGATCTGAAAAAGCTCCTGGAGATGTTCCTGGACGCACTCGACTTGCTCGGCGACGACCCTGAGGGCGACGCGCTGGTCAAGGTCGTGGCGCCGTTCTACGACAACCTCGAGGAATTCAACGAGAAGCACGCCAACGCGGTGCTCGAGCCGGAGGAGAAGGCCGACATCGAGACCTTGGTGTTCCGTGCCGCGGCCGCGACCGGTGCCACGGACGAGGCGCTCAACGAGCTGCCGGAACTTGAGTAGGCCGGCCGCCGTCCTCTGGGACATGGACGGCACACTTATCGACACGGAACCGCTGTGGGGCAAGGCCACCTACGAGCTCGGCGAGCTACTGGGACGCCCGCTGACCCCCGAGGTGCGCGCCAAGACCATCGGCGGCAGCTTCCCCAACACCTTGAACGTGGTGGCCGAGTGGGCGGGCTACGAGCTTCGAGACGGCGACCTGGAGCGCTACCGCACCTGGATGTTCGACCGCATGCGCGAGCTGTTCGCCACCGGCATCGAGCTCAACCCCGGCATCGGAGGAGTGCTCGAGTCGCTCGCGCGGCGGGGCACGCCGATGTTCGTGTGCACCAACACGGAGCGGGTGCTGGCTGATCCGTGCATCGACGCGATCGGCCGTGAGTTTTTCGCCGGCACCATTACCGGCGACGAGGTGAAGCGCTCCAAACCGGCGCCGGACATGTACCTCGAGGCCGCCCGCCGCGCGGGCGCAGAACCGGGGGAGTGTCTCGTGGTGGAGGACTCTTGGCACGGCATGTCCGCAGGTGCCGCCGCCGGCTGCGCGGTGCTGGGCCTTGCCGATGAGGTTCCCGCCGGTGTGTTGAAGTTCGCTCCGGACAATTTTGTCGGCTCGGGCGCCAGTGACGTGGACGATTGGTTTTCTGCAGCTCGACAGGCATAAAACGGGGGTACGCAGCGCCCGTCGAGAAGCTTCTTGCTACGTATAGTGGCGCTCATGAGCACTCGTACTGAAGAAGACCTCCTCGGCACCGCCGAGGTCCCCGCTGACGTCTACTACGGCATCCACGCCCAGCGCGCCAGGGACAATTTCCAGATCTCCGGGAGCACCGTCAACGACGTGCCGGAGTTCATTCGCGGCATGGTGCAGGTGAAGAAAGCCACCGCGATGGCTAACCGCCGCCTGCACGCCCTGCCGAAGGACAAATCCGAGGCAATCATGGCGGCCTGCGACAAGATCCTGGACGAGGGCGTGTGCATGGACCAGTTCCCGATCGACGTTTTCCAGGGCGGCGCGGGCACGTCACTGAATATGAACACCAACGAAGTGGTGGCCAACCTCGCGCTCGAGTTGATCGGCCGCGATAAGGGCGACTACTCGGTGATCAACCCGAACGACGACGTCAACATGTCGCAGTCCACTAACGACGCGTACCCGACCGGTTTCCGCCTCGGCGTGTACTACGCGGTGCAGGGGCTGTTGGAGGAGCTCGACGAGCTGCAGAAGGCACTGCGTGCGAAGGGCGACGAGTTCGCCGACATCATCAAGATGGGCCGCACCCAGCTGCAGGACGCCGTCCCGATGACCCTGGGCCAGGAATTCACCGCATTCGGCGCCAACCTCGCTGAGGAGCAGCGCACTATTAGCGGCGCGGCCGACTCGCTGCTGGAGGTCAACCTGGGTGCCACCGCCATTGGCACCGGCATCAACACCCCGAGCGGCTACCGTGACCAGGTGGTCTCAGCACTGCGCGAGGTCACCGGCCTGGACATCCAAGCGTCGCCGGACCTGATCGAGGCCACCTCCGACACGGGCGGTTACGTGATGATGCACAGCGCTATCAAGCGAGCCGCGATGAAGCTGTCGAAGATCTGCAACGACCTGCGCCTGCTGTCGTCCGGCCCGCGCGCCGGTCTGAACGAAATCAACCTGCCGGAGAGGCAGGCGGGGTCCTCGATCATGCCGGCGAAGGTCAACCCGGTGATCCCCGAAGTGGTCAACCAGGTCTGCTTCAAGGTCTTCGGCAACGACGTGACCATCTCCATGGCCTCCGAGGCGGGGCAGCTCCAGCTCAACGTGATGGAGCCGGTCATCGGTCAATCCCTGTTCGAGTCCATCCGCCTGCTCGCCAATGCAGCGAAGACCCTGCGCGAGAAGTGCGTCACCGGCATCACTGCCAACCAGGATGTGTGCGAGGCGTACGTGACCAACTCCATCGGGATTATCACCTACCTCAACCCGGTGATCGGCCACCACAACGGCGACCTCATCGGCCGCGAGGCGGCGGAAACCGGCAAGAGTGTCTACGACCTCGTGCTGGAGAAGGGCCTCATCGAGGAAGAGGACCTGAAGAAGCTGCTGAGCAAGGAAAACCTCATGCACCCCGAGTACCGGGGCAAGCTCTACGTCGACGACGAGCCGAGCTTGGAAGGGTAGCCGAGCCGCGTAGCCAACATCACATCGGCTGCATTTCCGTTTCGGGCTCCTCCGGACAGATAATGGGATGACCTAATAACTGTCTGAAGGAGCCCGTCGTGTTACTTGCCGTCCACATCATCATCCTCCTCGGAGCGATTGTGGTGGGAGCGCGGATGGGATCTATCGCCATCGGCTTCGCCGGCGGGCTCGGCGTGCTGCTGCTGGGCGCCACCGGGATGCCAGTCAGCGCGGAGGCTATCCCGTTCGATGTCATCGGCATCATCATGTGCGTTATCGCCGCTATCTCCGCGATGCAGCTCGCCGGCGGCATGGACTACCTGGTGGATTTGGCAGAGCGTTTCCTGCGCCGCAACCCGAAGCGCATCACGGTCTACGCCCCAATTGTCACGTGGCTGATGACGGTGCTCGCCGGCACCGGCCACACCGCCTTTTCCACCATGCCCGTCATCGTGGAGGTGGCCAAGGAAGGCAAGGTGCGGCCCTCGCGTCCGCTGTCGGCGGCCGTGATCGCCTCGCAGATGGCTATCGTCGCCTCGCCGATTTCCGCCGCGGTGGTGTTCATGGCCTCCGTACTCGAGCCGCTCGGGGTGGGATACCTCCAGCTGCTGGCGGTGATGATCCCCGCGACGTTCTTGGCAATTTTCCCCATGGCCTGGATCGCCAACACATCGGGCGCGGATCTCGAGGATGATCCGGTCTACCGCAAGCGGGTGTCCGAAGGCCTCGTTGCGCAGCCGGCATCGCGCGAGCACTACGTCCCGCCCCAGGGAGCAAAGGCCTCGGTGGGCATCTTCCTCGCCGCAATTGTGGTTGTGATGGTCTACGCCACGCTGATCTCTGATCAGGTGGGGCTCATTGCCAACCCGACCATCCCGCGCAACGAGGCGATCATGGCCATCATGCTCGGAGCCGCGGCAACCATCGTCCTGGTCACCCGCACGACGGCAGCGGAGATCCTGAACACGCAGGTATTCCGTTCCGGCATGTCCGCCTGCGTGTGCGTGCTCGGTGTGGCCTGGCTGGGCACGACGTTTATCAACTACTACATCGAGGACATCCAAAACATCGCCGGCGACGTGCTCACTGCACAGCCGTGGCTGCTCGCGGTCGTGCTTTTCATCGCCGCATCGCTGCTGTACTCCCAAGCGGCGACGGCGAAGGCGCTCATTCCGGCGGCGCTTGCGATCGGTGTGAGCCCGCTGACTGCGCTCGCCGCCTTCCCCGCAGTCTCGGCGCTGTTCGTGCTGCCGACGTACCCGACGTTGCTCGCCGCGGTGGAGATGGACGACACCGGCTCCACCCGCATCGGTAAATACGTGTTTAACCACCCGTTCCTTGTTCCGGGTGTGGTGTGCATCTTTGTCAGCGTAATTCTGGGTTATGCCATTGGTGCCGTTGTAGTGTGAGGTGCATGACTGCACAACCGTTGACTGACGTCGAAATTGCTCAGGCCCACACACTCGCTCCGAATGCGGAGATCGCTGAGAAGGCTGGGGTGTCCGACGATGCGCTGATCCCGTACGGCAAGCACATGGCCAAGGTGGACATCACCCAGAGCCCGGGGAACGCCCCCGGCAAGCTCGTCGTGGTCACCGGTGTTTCGCCAACCCCTGCGGGCGAGGGCAAGTCCACTACGCTGATCGGTCTGACGGACGCGCTGGCGAAGCTGGGCAAGAACGCCATGGTGGCCCTGCGTGAGCCGTCGCTCGGCCCCGTGATGGGCATCAAGGGCGGCGCCGCCGGCGGCGGTTACTCCCAGGTGGTCCCGATGGAACAGATCAACCTGCACTTCACCGGCGATTTCCACGCGATCACCAGTGCCAACAACACGCTGGCCGCGCTCATTGACAACCACATCCACCAGGGCAACGCGCTCAACATCGATCCGCGCCGTGTGACCTGGCAGCGCTGTGTGGATGTCAACGACCGCGCGCTGCGCAACGTCGTCACCGGCCTGGGCGGGCCGGCCCACGGCGTGCCGGCGGAGACCGGCTTCACCATCACCGCCGCCTCCGAGATCATGGCGATTCTGGGTCTGGCCACGGACCTGGAGGATCTGAAGCAGCGCCTGGCCAACATCACCATCGGGCTGACCTATGACAAGAAGCCGATCACAGCCGGCGACCTCGGTGCCCAGGGCGCGATGGCCGCGCTGCTCAAGGATGCGGTCAACCCGAACCTGGTGCAGACTCTCGGCGGGACGCCGGCGTTCATCCACGGCGGCCCGTTTGCCAACATCGCCCACGGCTGCAACACCCTGATCGCCACCCGCACCGCCCAGCAGTACGCGGACATCGTGCTCACGGAGGCCGGCTTCGGCTCCGACCTGGGCGCGGAGAAGTTCTTCGACATTAAGGCGCGCTACGGGGACCTCGATGTCGCCGGTGCCGTCATTGTGGCCACGATCCGCTCCATCAAATACAACGCGGGCGTGGCCAAGGCGGACCTGTCGGCGGAGAACGTCGGTGCTCTGGAGGAAGGAATTGTCAACCTTGAGCGCCACGTGGAAAACGTTCGCAAGTTCGGTGTGACCCCTGTGGTTGCGCTCAATCGCTTCGCCACGGATTCCGAGGCCGAGCTCGAATTCCTGAAGAACTGGGCGCAGGCCAAGGACATCGCGCTGGCTGAGGCGGATGTGTGGGCGAAGGGCGGCGACGGCGCGCTCGAGCTTGCACAGACCCTGCTGGACAACCTCACCGAGGGCACTTCGCACCCGCTCTACGACCCCGCCGAAGGTGTGGAGGCGTCCATCGAGACGATCGCGAAGGAGATCTACCGCGCCGCCGACGTGCAGTACTCCGCCGCAGCGCGGAAGGACCTGCAGACCCTCAAGGACAACGGCTTTGACAACCTGCCGGTGTGCATCTCCAAGACGCAGTACTCCTTCTCGGACGACCCGACACAGCTCGGCGCACCGGAGGGCCACACGCTGCACGTGCGCAACATCGTTCCGCGCACCGGCGCCGGTTTTGTGCTCGTGCTCACCGGCGACGTGATGACCATGCCGGGCCTGCCCAAGCAGCCGGCCGCCAACAACATCGACGTCGACGCCGACGGCGTGGTTTCCGGCCTGTTCTAGGCCTCAGTCCCATCCCCGGGCGCGGCGCCGTCGGAGGCGCCGCCGTCGCTACGTGCCTCCGCCCGCGACCCCGGCCACCCGGGGTATTCAGGGGGAGTGCCGCCGAAGACCGGGCACAGGTGCTGGAAGGCGCACCATCCGCACAGCTTAGACTGCTGCGGGCGGAACGTGCCGGCCTTGCCGTCGGCCTCGATCTTGAACCACAGCTCCGCTAGGTCTCGTTCGAAGTACTCCAGTTCCTCGCGTGACGGGGCGAGGATCATCGAGTCCATCACCTTCAGATACATCAGCTTCAGCTGCGTGGGCACTACCCCGAACATGCGCCAGTACACCAGCGCGTAGAAGCGCATCTGGAACTGCGCGTCCTGGGAGTAGCGGGGCAGCGGCTTTTTGCCGGTTTTGTAGTCGACCACGCGCACCTCGCCGGTGGGAGCAATGTCCACACGGTCGATGAACCCGCGCACCGGTACCCCGTTGGGCAGCGTGAAGTCCACCGGCAACTCTTGGGCTTGCGCATCGAAACCCAGGGGGTTTTCCATGGTGAAGTAGCCGCGCAGCAACGTGCGGGCGTCGACAAGCAACTGGTACTCGTCCGCGACCGGCTCGGCGCAAGCGGGGTCGGCTTCGCGCATCTTCTCCCAGTTCGGCTTGAGCCGTTTGACCGCCGCCGGGTACGTGCGTTCCTCGCGGGGCCAGGCGAACATTTCTTCCAGCACGGCGTGCACCAGTGTGCCTTTGACCTGCGCCTCCGTGGACGGTTCCGGGATCTTGTCAATGGCGCGCAGCCTGTACTGCAGCGGGCAGCGTTTGTAGTCGGAGGCGCGCGACGGTGAGATGGCAATTGGGCGTGGGGGAGTGCTGGCATCAGACATGGTGCCCAACATCATAGAGTGGAGCCATGACACAGCCGTTCATCGATTTCATCGCCCAAAGCCCCTCCGCGTTCCATGCGAGCGCGGCCGTCGCCGAAAGGCTTCAGGCCGCGGGGTTTACACGGAGCATTTCGCTTGACGACGGCGCACACGCCCCCGGCGGCCACCTCATTGAGCGCGACGGCGCTGTGGTCGCCTGGTGGGTGCCCGAAAAAGCCCGCCCACGGTTCAGGGTGGTCGGCTCCCACACAGATTCGCCGGGACTGATGGCCAAGCCGGACCCTGACGTGGTGCGCGAGGGCTTCCGCCAGGCTGCGGTGGAGGTCTACGGCGGGCCGATTCTGGCCAGCTGGTTCGACCGCGACCTGATGTTTGCGGGCCGTGTGGTCACCGCGGACCGCACCGAGCACCTGGTCAACACCGGCCCGGTCGCGCGAGTGCCCAACCTGGCCATCCACCTCTACCGCGGCGAGATGCCGGAGATCGACCGCCAGGTGCACACCCAGCCAATCCTGGGCGTGGACCGACCGCTGCTGGAGCTAGCGGCAAAGTCTGCGGGGCTTAACGCCGAGGACATTGTGGCGCACGAGTTGATCACCGCGGACGCGCAGCGCGGCGAGGTTTTAGGCGACCTGCTGGCCGCCGGCCGCCTGGACAACCTGACCAGCGTGTGGGCGTCCCTTGAGGCAATGCTGGCGGCGAAGGACGACGCCGAGGACATCCTGGTGCTTGCGGCTTTCAACCACGAGGAGGTCGGTTCCGCATCCACCGCGGGCGCCGGCGGCCCGCTGCTGGAGCGGGTGCTGGCCAAGGTTGCGGCGGGCTTCGGCGACCCGGCCGAGATCATTGCAAATTCCATCCAGGTCTCCGCCGACGCGGCCCACGCTGTGCACCCGAACTACCCGGGCAAGCACGACCCCACCCACCACCCGCTGGTGAACAAGGGCCCGGTGCTCAAGATCAACGCGAACCAGCGCTATGCCTCCAACGCCGCCACGGAGACGGAATGGATCCTGGCCTGCCGCGCGGCGGGTGTGCCGCACCAGACGTTCGTGGGTAACAACGCCGTGCCGTGCGGATCCACCATCGGCCCGATTTCGGCGACGCGCTTGGGCCTTCCCACGGTGGACGTCGGCGTGCCGCTTTTGTCCATGCACTCCGCGCGCGAGCTGTGCGGTGTGGACGACATGGACTACTTCGTGCGCGCGCTGACGGCTTTTTATGCGGTGGCGCAGTAAGGCATACTTACCGCCATGTATTCGGGACCGTTCCAGCCAGGCGACAAGGTGCAGCTCACCGACGCGAAGCGCCGCCACTTCACCATCGAACTGAAAGAGGGCGGGCAGTTCCACTCGCACAAGGGCATAGTCAGCCACGACGACATCATCGGCGCCGATGAAGGAACCGTGGTGAAGTCAACACTCGGCTCCGATTACCTGTGCTTCCGCCACCTGCTGGTGGACCACGTGCTGTCCATGCCCCGCGGCGCCGCGGTGATCTACCCGAAAGACGCCGCCCAGATCCTGGTCGAGGGCGACATCTTCATGGGCGCCCGCGTGCTCGAGGCGGGCGCCGGCTCCGGCGCGCTAACCATGTCGCTGCTGCGCGCCGTGGGCCCGGAAGGCCACGTCTACTCCTACGAGATCCGCGACGACCACCTGGCGTTCGCCAAAGACAACGTCGCCGATTACTTCGGCGGCGAGCCCGAGTGGTGGACCCCGCGTCTCGGCGACTTCGGCGAGGTCACCCCGGAAGACTTGGACGGCCAGGTCGACCGCGTCATCTTGGACATGGTGGAGCCGTGGCACTTCATCGCCACGGTGAAAAACGTCCTCATCCCCGGTGGTGTGTTCATGACGTACGTGGCCACCGTGCCGCAGTTGATGAACATCATGGAGGCTATCCGCGAGGCGAAGTGCTTCACCGAGCCGCGCGCGTGGGAAACCCTGCTGCGCGAGTGGAAGGTGGATGGCCTTGCCACGCGCCCGGAGCACCGCATGAACGCGCACACGGCATTCCTCGTGTGGACCCGCAGGCTTGCCGACGGGGTGACGCCGCCGCGGCCGCAGCGCAAAGCTCGTCGATAGGCAGCCCGCTCCTATGTAGGCTCGAACGCATGCCTGAAATCCACGACGATGCCTTCGGACCGGAGCTGCGTGAACTCAAGCGCAAGAACCGCGATCTCGGGTCGCGCAACGAGAAGCTCGCTGAGCTGCTGAAAGTCAGCCGCGACAAGCTCAACGACTTGTACGCGAAGGTCGAGGAGCTCAACGAGCCGGCATCGACGTACGGGATTTACCTCGCACCCGCCCCGCGCGACGGGGAGGCGGAGGTGCACACTACCGGCCGGCGCATGCGGCTGAAGGTCTCGCCGCTGGTGGATCCCTCCAAGCTGGTTCCCGGCACGCTCGTGCGGCTGGGCGAAGGCACGATCGTGGTGGAGACCTGCGGGTTCGACCCCACCGGTCAGTTGGCCACCATGGTCGAGCGCGTCGGCGCGGACCGAGCGATTGTGACGGACCAGCAGGGCGCCGAATCGATCGTCATGCTCGCCGGGCCGCTGCGCGAATCCGCCCGCGCCGGCGACACGGTGCTGGTCAACGCCTCTGCCGGCTACGCGTTTGAGCGTATCGCGAAGACCGAGGTCAACCAGCTGTCCCTGGACGAGATCCCGGACGTCACCTACGCCGACATCGGTGGTTTGAGCTCCCAGATCGAGACGATCCAGGATTCCGTGGAGCTGCCGTTTTCCCACCCGGAGCTTTACCAGGCCTACGACCTGCGCCCGCCGAAGGGGCTTTTGCTGTACGGCCCGCCCGGCTGCGGCAAGACGCTCATCGCCAAGGCGGTGGCGAATTCGCTGTCGCAGCGCATCGGCGACGGGGGACAGGCGCACTTTATCAACGTCAAGGGCCCTGAGCTGCTGAACAAATTTGTCGGCGAAACCGAGCGCCGCATCCGCCTGATCTTCGAGCGCGCCCGAGAACTGGCCGCCGGAGGCAACCCGGTGATCGTCTTTTTCGACGAGATGGAGTCCATCTTCCGCACCCGCGGCTCCGGCGTGTCCTCCGACATGGAGACCACGGTGGTGCCGCAGCTGCTCACCGAGATCGACGGCGTGGAGGACATCGCCAACGTCATCGTCATCGGCGCGACCAACCGCGAGGAACTCATCGACCCGGCCATCCTGCGCCCAGGCCGCCTGGACATCAAAATCCGCGTCTCGCGCCCCAACAAAGACGAAGCCAAGGACATCCTCGCCCGCTACATCACCGACGAGGTCCCACTTGCGTCCCCGCGCGAGGTGCTTATCGACGCCACCGCCGACGCCATGTTCGCCCCGCGCCCCTATGTGCGCTTAGAGCTTGTCGACGGCTCCGCCGAAACCCTGCACTACCACCACTTCGTCTCCGGCGCGATGATCGCCAACGTGGTGGACCGCGCCAAGAAGCTGGCCATCAAGGACCACCTCTCCGGCGTATCTACCGCGGGCCTGACCGAGGAGCACCTGCGCCAGGCTGTCCGCGCCGAGCAGGACGAGAGCGAGGACATGCCGAACACCGCCAACCCGGACGAGTGGGCGCGGATCACTGGTCGCCACGGCAAGCGCGTCGTCGCCGCGGAGGTCATCGGGTAGCGGATCGCTTTCCGTCGTCTAGTTCTGGTCGAAGAGATGCTGGTCGATGGCGATAGCCACGGCGGCACCCGATCCAAGCGCTTGAGAGACCTGATCCGGCGAGCTAACTACGTTGCCGACCGCCCACAGTCCAGGCTGTGAGGTCTTTCCTCCTTCCACCTGGACCCAGCCATCTGCAACACTGCAGCCAGCTCCCCGGAGGAGTTCGTCGTTCGGCTTGAACTCCGGACCAGTGAAGCAGGCTTCATAATGAACCGACTCTGAGCCAGTGGTGATCTCGACGGCGTGGTCGTCGTCAGTGGCTGGTGAAACTCGCAATACGTCATCGACGACGAGAGCTACCCCGCATTGTTCAAGGCGTTCGCGCTGTTCTGGGCTCAGGTCCATCCCGTTGGCGTAAAGCGTGACGCTGGAGGCCCACTTGGTCAGCAGCGTTGCGATCCTGGTGGTGAACCCCGGGTTCTTGCCTCCTACGACACCGAGGTTCTTGCCGTTGACTTCGTAGCCGTGGCAGTAGGGGCAGTGAAAGACACGGGTTCCCCACATCTCGCTCAACCCAGGCACTTCGGGAAGCACATCCGTGATTCCGGTTGCAACCAGCACTTGCGAAGCCGTGGATGCCTCGCCTGACGCAAGCTTCACCAACCAATCACCCGTGTCCAGGTGCTCCAGGGCTTCTACGCGTCCATCGATGAGAAGGCCCTCGTACGACACGAACTCGGCGTGGCCGCGGGCAAGCAGTGCGGAGGGATTCGCTGCGTCGAGACCGATCACGCCGTGCATGTGCTCACTATTGCGGTTCCTAGGCGTACCCGCGTCCACGAGGCATACCTTCCTGTTCGCTCGCGCGAGATTGATCGCTGCCGCGGTCCCGGCGAATCCGCCACCGACGACAACGACGTCAAAGTGTTGACTCGCAAAGCTTGTTGCGTCGGATGCGAGTTCCTTGCTCTCGGCGACGTTGCCTTCAAGACGAACGAGACGCTCGCGCAGCGCCCGTGCATTTGCAGGTGAGTTCAGTAGGTAGCTGGTCTCGTCCATATCCGTTCCCTCTTTCGCTTCACGTCTGGGCTCTGCCCAGGGTAGCGAGCGTCTGAGCAACTGTGTCGACAGCGACATCGAAATCGCCGGCGCTGAGGTGTGCAAAGCTCAGCACCAAACCGTCGCCGCTGTTGGTCCACAAGGTGGATTCGTGCCCGGACGCGATGCCGGCCTCAAGCAGACGCGTTTCAAACTCGTCGCGCTCTTCTCGGGTGCCGAAACGAACCGTGAGGTCCGCGCCGTCGCCGGGTGCGAGTCGGGCGCCCTTGAACAGTGGGACAAGCTGCTCGTTTAGAACTTCGCGGCGCTGCGCCAGCCCTCGATGGACGGCGCGGGAGGCGCGGCGGGCGACGCCGTCGTTAAGCAGGTGCGCGATCGCCCGCTGCGTCACGGAAGAAACCGGCATGCCGAGCACGCTGCGGACTTCGCGTAGCAACTCGGTAGTTGCAGGCGAGGCTACGACGTACCCCGCAGCGAGCTCTCGCGACAGCAGCGTTGAAAACGTGCCGAGGGTGAGCACGTCCGCGCGGGTGGCAAGCGAGGACAGCGCCGGCTGCGGGGAGATACGGTAGCGCAGTTCAGTGTTGAAGTCGTCCTCGATTACCACGGTGCTGGTGCGCGCGGCCCACTCGAGCAACTCCACACGGCGGGCGGCGGGCATAGCGCCGCCGAAAGGGTAAAGGTGCGACGGGGTGACCAGCAAGGCGTCGAGGGAGTCGGGGAGTTCGTTGACCACTATGCCGTCGGAGTCAGTTACGCATTCCACGACCTCGTGGCCGGCAAGCGGGATCACGCGACGCAGGCCAGGATGCCCGGGGTCTTCCACGCCGACCCGCAGGTTAGGGCCGAGAGCAGTCAGGATGCACATGAGCCCCTCGCGTGAGCCGCCGGTGGCCACGATCTGGTCCGGGGACACGCGCATGCTTCGGGCGAGGCGGAGGTGCTCGGCCACGGCGTGGCGCAGCTCGGGCTCGCCGGACTTGTCCACGGTGTTGCCGGGTTCCGCGGCGGCCTCGCGCCACGCCTTTCGCCACGTTGCAGGGCGGATCGTGCCCGCGCTGCCGGGCGAGGGCTTTAGGGAGATTCGGGCCTTCGGGGTTGTGCGGTCAGGCGTGTCGGCGATGGGCTCGGGCAGAGGCGTGGCGACGGTGAGGTCCGGGTGGATCCGCGTCGGTGCGCCCTGGCTGGTCAGAAGGTAGCCCTCGCCCTCGAGCTGGTCGTAGGCGGTCACCACGCTGCCGCGGGAGACGCCGATTTGTTCGGCGAGGGCGCGGGTGGACGGGATGGCGTCGTTAGGCGAAAGCGCGCCTGTGGCAACGGCGTCGCGAATGCCCGCGGCGATCTGCGCGGGGATGGGCGTTGGGTGGTCGCGGGAGATGTGCAGCAGCATCAACTGGTCCAAAGAAACTAAATGGAACTGGCACTTGGAATCTACCAGTTGGCGGGGCAGACTAAGCGGTATGTCTGATGCAGAACAGTTGAACCAGAAATTCATCGGCGGCGTGATCATGGACGTGGTCACGCCCGAGCAGGCCAAGATCGCCGAGGATGCAGGCGCGTCCGCCGTCATGGCGCTGGAGCGCGTGCCTGCCGATATCCGCGCCCAGGGTGGTGTGGCCCGCATGTCTGACCCGGATCTCATCGAGGGCATCATCGACACCGTCGACATCCCGGTGATGGCCAAGGCCCGCATCGGCCACGTGGTGGAGGCGAAGATCCTCGAGCACCTGGGCGTGGACTACATCGACGAATCCGAGGTGCTCAGCCCCGCCGACTACGTCAACCACATCGACAAGCGGGGCTTTTCCGTGCCGTTCGTCTGCGGCGCGACCAACCTCGGCGAGGCGCTGCGCCGCATCAACGAGGGCGCGTCCATGATCCGCTCCAAGGGCGAGGCCGGCACCGGTGACGTCTCTGAGGCCACCAAGCACATCCGCAAGATCACCAGCGAGATCGCAGCGCTGCAGGCGATCTGGGCGAACAACCGCGATGAGCTCTACGTCGCGGCCAAGGAGCTGCAGGCTCCGTACCAGTTGGTGGCCCAGGTGGCGGAAAACGGCAAGCTGCCGGTACCGCTGCTCGTCGCCGGCGGCGTGTCCACCCCGGCGGACGCCGCGTTCATGATGGAGCTCGGCGCGGACGGTGTCTTCGTCGGCTCTGGCATCTTCAAGTCCGGCAACCCGGAGGCCCGCGCGAAGGCCGTGGTGAAGGCCACGAAGAACTTCAACGACATCGCGGTGGTCACCGAGGCGTCCCGCGGCCTGGGCGAGGCGATGGTCGGCATCAACGTCGCAGACCTTCCCGCGCCGCACCGCCTGGCCGAGCGCGGCTGGTAGGGCCGAGAAACGCGTAAAGCTCGTTACCTGCACCTCGTTAGTCCCCGAGAGGCGATAAACGATGTGCGAGTAACGAGCTTTTGCTTAGCGACGCAAGCTCCGCCTAGCGCACGTCCCCAAACTTGCGCACGACCCAACGGCTGATGGCGATAAGCGCCACGCCGAGTGCGATGGTGATCGCGGACAGAGTGAGGAAGAAGGTGCGCTCCGCGGTGGCGTCGTCTGGGTTATACAGCGAGCCAAGCACGCCGGATAGCGCGGTACCCATGGATACGGACATCAGCCACACCGCGAACAGGCGCGACTTGAACGCCACCGGGGCGACCTTGGTGGCCAGCGAGTTACCGACAGGGGAGAGCAGCAACTCGCCCATGGTGAACAGGAACAGGATCAGCACCAGTACAGCAAGCGGGGTGGAGTTTTCGCCCTTGCCCACATACGGCAGGAAGATGAACAGCGACAGGCCGATGATGATGTTGGCCACGCCGAACTTCGTGGCAGAAGCCCACTGGCGCTCGCCCAGTTTCGTCCACATGGCGGCGAATATCGGCGCGAAGATGATGATGAACAGCGGGTTGAAGGACTGCACCTGTGAGGGCTCGAGTTCAGTCCAGAAGAAGTCCAAATTGGCTCGCTGATCCGTGTACAGCGCCACTACAGTGAACTGCGACTGGAAGATGGCGAAAAACGCGACAGAGCCGGCGAGCAGCGGGATGTAGCCGGTCAGGCGCGACTTCTCGTGGGCGGTGACCTTGTCGGAGGCGAACATCTCCCACAGCAGAATGACCGTCGCAGCAAGGGCGATGGCGAAGACAACCCAGCTCAGCAAGTCCAGTGGCAGGATGCCCGTGGTGAGCAGACCGACCACGATCGCGGCAACGGCAAGCGCGCCGAAACCTACGGGTGCCCATTTCGAGCGCGGCAGCGGGTTGGGCACCTCGGAGCCGGCGGCGCCGATGGTGGATTTGCGCATGAGCATGTACTGCACCAGGCCGATAGCCATACCGATGGCGGCCAGGCCGAAGCCCCAGTGGAAGCCAGCCTGCCCCCACACTAAGCCCGTAAGCCAAGGGCCGAGCAGGCCGCCGATGTTGACGGACATGTAGAAGATGGAAAAGCCTGCGTCGCGGCGCGGGTCCTCGCGGGTGTACAGGTCGCCGAGCACCACCTGGGTCGCCGTCTTCACGCCGCCGGAACCGATGCCGATGCACACCAGGCCGATGGCGAGTCCCGTGGCGCCCGGAACGAGGGCGAGCACGACGTGGCCGATCATGACCAGGATCGCCGAGTAGAACAGGGTGCGCTCGGCGCCGAGGATGCGGTCGCCCACGAAGGAGGCGAGCAGCGCCATCATGTAGACGAAGCCGCCGTATGCGCCAACCAGGCTCAGCGCGGTGGGCTCGTCGATGCCGAGACCACCCTCGGTTGCCGAGTAGTACATGTAGTAGGCCAGCAGCGCCTGCATGCCGTAGAAACTGAAGCGCTCCCACAGCTCAATGCCGAAGAGGTTGGCCAGCCCCCAGGGCTGGCCAAAGAATTTGCGCTCGGTCTGCGGCACGGCCGCACCGGGCTGTGTTACGTAAGTCATACTCAAATAAAATACGTCGCATCGTATTATTTTCCAAACACAGACACGCCTGTAGGCTCGTTACCTATGACGCGTTACTTGGGAACCGAGACGGAGTACGGCATCACCTGCCCGGACAATCCGCAGATCAGCCCGCTGGTTACCTCCACGCACTCGGTGGTTGCCTACGCGGCGCTGCGCACCCAGGCCCGCACCCGCTGGGACTATGCGGAAGAAGCCCCGCTGAAAGACGCCCGCGGCTTCGACCTGCAGCGCTACCGAAGCGTGCCGGTTGTGGACGCAAACGCGATCGGGGTGGCCAACGTAGTCACCACCAACGGCGCGCGCTACTACGTCGACCACGGGCACCCGGAATACTCCAGCCCGGAATGCTCGAACGCCTTCGACGCCATGGTCTTTGATGCCGCCGGCGACATCGTCCTCAACGACGCCGCCGCCTGCATACGCGAGCTGTGGGAGCAGCAGGTCTCCGTGCTGGCCAAGCACGAGCCGTGCCCGCCGCTGAAGTTCTACAAGAACAACGTCGACGGCAAGGGCCGCTCCTACGGCAGCCACGAAAACTACCTGTATTCGCGCCACACCAACTTCGAGGACCTCACCCAGGCGCTGATCCCATTCTTCGTTACCCGCCAGGTCATCATCGGTGCGGGCCGGGTGGGCATCGGCCAGGAGTCGCAGGAACCGGGCTTCCAAATCTCCCAGCGCGCGGACTACTTCGAGCAGGAAGTTTCGCTGGAGACCACGCTCAACCGCGGCATCGTCAACACGCGCGACGAGCCGCACGCACCCGAGGAGGAATTCCGCCGCCTGCACGTCATCGTGGGCGATGCGAACATGAGCCAGTTCTCAAACTTCCTCAAACTCGGCATGACCTCGCTTGTGCTCGACGCGATTGAGTCTGGCGTGGATTTTTCGCACTTGCGCCTGAAAGACCCGGTGGGGGACATCAAGGCAGTCAGCCACGACCCCACGCTGCAATACGAGCTTGAGCTTCTCGACGGCCAGAGGTTGTCAGCGATCTCCATCCTCCGTGAATACAGGGCTGGCTGCGAGGGGCGCAGTGACGTCGATAAGCAAGTGCTCAAGATGTGGGGCGAGGTCCTCGACGATCTCGAGCGCGACCCGCTGTCCACCGCCGACCGGCTGGATTGGACGGCGAAGTGGGCGCTGGTGCGCAGGTTTGAGCAGCGCGGCGCAACCCAGGCGAAGCTGCAGGCGATTGATTTGCAGTACGCGGACATCGATCCAAAGACGTCCCTGTACCACGCGCTGGTGCGCAAGGGAGCGATGCGCACGATGGTTAGCGCTGAGGAGATCGCGCGTGCCGCGGTGCACCCGCCGGAGGACACCCGCGCCTACTTTCGGGGACGCGCCGGCGAGAAGTTCGCCGAGGACCTAACGGCGTCGAACTGGCAGTCCATGCTGTTTACGGTGGACGGGCAGCTCTACCGGGTACCGCTGGACCTGCTGGGCAGCCACACGAAAGCGGACGTGGGGGAGTTAATCGAAAACTCCGCGACAACACGCGAGCTGTTGTCCGGCCTGGGGCTGACCCCAGAACGCTAAGGTTGCATCTATGGCTACGCAACAGACACACGCTTCCGGCGGCGGGGACAACCACGGCGAGGACGTCGCCGCGGAATCGGCCGGCCAGGCCCAGATCAACACCTCCGGCACCGACGACCTGCTCGACGAAATTGACGCGCTGTTGGACACAAACGCGGAGGAGTTTGTGAAGTCGTTTGTGCAGAAGGGCGGGCAGTAAGCTGACCACCAGCTACCCGCGCCGAGTCATGGGCGTGGAAACGGAGTTCGGCGTGGCCGCCTACGACGGCTCACGTCAGGTGCTCACGCCCGAAGAGGTCGCGCGCTACCTGTTTCGCCCGGTGGTCGCGCAGCACCGCAGCTCCAACGTGTTCACCTCAAACGCTTCGCGCCTGTACCTGGATGTGGGCTCGCACCCTGAGTACGCGACCGCGGAGTGCGATTCGCTGAGCCAACTGCTCGCCTACGACAAGGCGGGGGAGCGGATCTTCCACCAGTTGTCGCAGCAGTGCGATGAGGCGCTGCGTAACGACGGCTTCGCAGGTTCGACCTACCTGTTCAAAAACAACGTGGATTCGCGCGGGAACTCCTACGGTGCGCACGAGAACTACCTGATCAGCCGCGAGCTCGCGCTGAAGTCCTTCGGCCAACAGTTGTTGCCGTTTCTGATCACTCGCCAGCTGATCTGCGGCGCGGGCAAGATCGCGGGGGACAAGTTCGTCATCTCCCAGCGCGCAGACCAGGTGTGGGAGGGCGTTTCGTCCGCCACCACGCGGACCAGGCCGATCATCAACACTCGCGATGAACCTCACGGTGATTCCCACCGGTACCGCCGCATGCACGTGATTGTGGGCGATTCCAACATGTCCGAGCCCACCTTCGCCCTGAAGGTCGGCTCGATGCTGCTGGTTATCGAGATGCTGGAAGCGGGCTTCGACCTGCCTGACATGGAACTGGCGGATCCGATTGCGCACATCCGCGACATCGCCGCTGACCCCACAGGTGCTATCGAACTCACCCTTGCAGCGGGCGGCACCGTCACCGCGCTCGAGGTGCAGCAGCGCACCCTCGACGCGGCGAAGCGCTGGCTTGAGCAGCGCCCGGATGAGGGCACGCCGAATGAGGAGATGGCGCGGGTGGTGGACCTGTGGTCCCGCGTGCTCGACGCCATTGCCACGCAGGACTTCTCTGGCGTGGACGCGGAGATCGAATGGGTGATCAAGCGCAAACTGCTCACCCAGTTCAAAGACCGGCTCGGCTGCGGCTGGGACCACCCGAAACTCGCCCAGATTGACCTAACGTACCACGACATCAACCCCGAGCGCGGCCTGTTCTACCTGCTGGAGCGTAAGGGGTTGGCGGCGCGCTGGATCGAGGATGCCGCCATCGAGCAGGCGGTGGACAACCCGCCGGCGACAACGCGCGCAGCCATCCGCGGCGAGTTCCTCACCGCCGTGCGCGAGCGGGGCCTTGCGCATAATGTCGACTGGGTGCACTTGAAGGTCAACCGCCCGGAACCCCGCACCGTGGAGCTGCAGGACCCGTTCGCCAACGCGGACGATGCCGCAGCCGACCTGATTAGCTGGGTGCGGGCGCAAGAAGCAGCAGAAGGGTAGGTCGCGGTGCCCAACGACAATGACATGGTCGTGCGCCAAGTCGGGCTCACGTTTGCGTTGCTGGCCTCGCCCGCAAAACGCGACGTGGCCTGGGTGCAGACGAATGTGGACGGCTACGGGGGACGCACCCGCGACGCCGCCACCCACCTCATTGAGCGCGACGTGCGCGAGCTGCGCGACCTCGGCGTGCCCGCGCGCTACCAGGACGGCGAAGTCTGGGTGGTCAAGGACCTCTACGAGTTGCCCGCCGTGGACCTGACCGCCGAGGAAGCCTCCGTGGTGGGCCTTGCCGCGGATTTGAGCAAGCCGGGCTCGCTCGGCGAGTTTGCCCGTTCCGGCTGGACCAAGCTCGCAGCCTCGGGCGCGACGCGCTCCATGGACGCGCCGGCGCTGATGAGCGTGTCCAACGACATCTTCCAGCTGCGTCCCGACACCCTGCGCGCGATTGTGAAGTGTGTGCAGGCGAAGCAGCGCATCTCCTTCGACTTCGTCCGCGCCCCAGGCAAGGACCCGGAGCGCCGCGTGGTGGATCCGTGGGGCGTGGTGTCTTTGAACAACCGCGCCTACTTCGTCGGCTACGACATCGAGCGTGAAGACGTGCGCGTGTTCCGCCTGAAAAAGATCTCGGGGCTGAAGAAGGTGCGCCACAGCGACGCGTTCCACGAGCGCGCAGGCGACCTGCAGGCGCTGGTAGAGGAGACGCTGCGCGGCGAGCTTATCGACGCCACCGTCACCGTCACCCACGGCACCGGCGAAGAACTCGCCCAGCGCGGCACCCGCGCCTCCGGAGTCGAGACGGGTGGGCAAGACCATGACACCATCACGCTGCGCGACGTGGACCGCGACTGGGCTGTGCGGACCATCGCCAGCCTCGCCGGGAGCGTGGTCGCGGTGGAGCCGGTGCAGGTCCGACAGGACGTCGTTAAGCTGCTGCGCACCGCTGTAGAGGGGAGCGACTAATGGCCGTGGACTTCAAGCGCCAGGAGCGCGTGGTGCGCCTGCTGAACCTGCTGGCGTACGCATCGAACCACCCGGGACTGACGCCGATGGAGATCGCCCGCGACCTGGGCGCGGACCCGATGCAGGTGCGCGACGATTTCGAGCTGCTGTTTCTTTCCGGCGTGGGTACCGGCCCCGGCGAGATGATCGACCTGGAGTACTCCTGGAAGGGCGTCGACATCATAGACGACCAGGGGATGACCACCCCGCTGCGTCTTTCCCCGGCGGAGGCGAGCGCCCTGCTCATCCTGCTGGATTCCCTGGAAACCATGCCGGGACTTGTGGACGGCCGCGCGGTGCGCTCCGCCGCGGAGAAGATCCGCGCGGTGACGACGTCGCAGGCGGTCGGCGACGCGGAGCACACCGCTGAAGCCGGCGTCGCTAGCACCGTGGCGGAGGCGCTCGCCGCCAAGCGCAAGCTGCGCATCACCTACTACTCCGCATCCTCGGACACCGTCACCGAGCGCGAGGTGGACCCCGCGAGCCTGTTCCACCAGTCCGGCGCTACCTACCTGCGCGCCACGGACAGCGGGGAGACGAAGACGTTCCGCCTGGACAGGATCCAGCATGCTGAGCTTCTCGACGTTCCTTCGGAGACCCCCGGCACAGACTTCGACCCGGCGGACCCGTTCGGCATGGCCGACCAGCCGCAAGCCAAACTGCTGATCCATAAAGAGGCCACGTGGCTTGCGGACTACTGGGACATCGAACTGGAAGATGCGCAAGCGCAGGGCGCATGGCTCCCGGCGACCATGCGCTACGGCAGCGACAGCTGGCTGGTTCGCTTCAGCCTCAGCCAAGCTGACCGGGTTCGCATCGTCGAACCTGCAGTTCTGGCCGCAGAAGCTATGTCGCGCGCGCAACGTGCACTAGACGCGTTAGACTAATCTGAGCGTTACACCGTCTTCGGAAAGGACAACCCATGCCAAGTATTGGATGGACCGAGCTCATCATCGTCATCTTCCTCGTGCTGCTCTTGTTCGGCGCAAACAAGCTGCCGGACCTGGCGCGTTCCATGGGTCGCTCCGCACGCATCTTCAAGTCCGAGGTCAAGGAGATGCGAAACGAAGACGAGGCGGACACCCCGGCACAGCAGCGTCAGATCGACGCTGCGCCGGCACAGGAGACCCGCAGCGCTGCCCAGGAGGCGGACTTCTGGGAGCGTCCGGAGAACAATCCGCGCTAAGTCTGCCTGATGGCACGCACGAAAACTCCCAAGAAGCCGAAGCGAGCGAAGAACCCGGCCGGTGAGATGTCGCTGGTGGAGCACCTCCAGGAGCTCCGGCGGCGAGTGATAATTTCGCTGGCCGCGATCGTCGTCGGCACCATCATCGGCTTCATCTGGTACCAGGCCGCCCCGCCGCGCATGATGCCGCTGGGCGAGATCATCCGCGGACCCTACTGCAACCTGCCGTCGAATCTCCGGGCGGATTTCACTGGCGACGGCGAATGCCGCCTGCTCGCTACCAACCCGTTTGAGATGTTTATGCTGCGCCTTAAAGTGGGCGCTCTCGCTGGGCTGGTTCTTTCATCGCCGGTGTGGCTCATGCAGATCTGGAACTTCATCACCCCGGGCCTGCACAAAAACGAGCGCCGCTACACGTTCAGCTTCATCACCATTGCGGTGCTGCTGTTCGTCTCCGGTGCGTTGCTCGCGTACTTCGTGCTGGATAAGGGCCTGTACGTGCTGATTACCATGGGCAGCGAGTTCCAGGTCGCCGCACTGACAGGTGGGGAGTACTACAACTTCCTCCTCGCGCTCGTCGTCATCTTCGGCGTCAGCTTCGAGGTGCCGCTGATCATCATCATGCTCAACATGTTGGGCATCCTGCGCTACGAGCACGTCAAGGACAAGCGCCGCCTGATCATCGTGGGCATCTTCGCCTTCGCCGCGGTGATGACGCCGGGCCAGGAGCCGTTTTCCATGGTAGCGCTGGCGATCTCCATCTGTCTGCTGGTGGAGATGGCCTTCCAGTTCTGCCGCTGGAACGACCGCAAGCAAAAGCGCGAGCGCCCCGACTGGATGGATCTGGACGACGAGGAAGCCTCCGGCCCGATTGAGGCGCCGACATCCGTCGGCCCCGCAAGCAGCATCGGGGCGGAGGCGGTTGAGCGCCCGGCACCGGTGCAGCGCGCACCGGAGCGCCAGCGCAACTCCTCGCCGCGGGGCTACGCGGGCGGAGCAGATTTCAGGGACGTACTGTAGGGGGCATGCTTTCCCCCGATCCTGGTACATCGTTTCTGCGGGAATTCGCCGACGCGAAGCCGTTTGCACTCGACGACTTTCAGCTCCATGCCTGCCAGGCGGTGGAGCAGGACCGCGGCGTGCTGGTGTGCGCGCCCACCGGTTCGGGCAAGACCATCGTCGGCGAGTTTGCCGTCGCGCTCGCACTGCACCGCGGCACGAAGTGCTTCTACACCACACCGATTAAGGCGCTGAGCAACCAGAAGTACCACGACTTAGTCGCAGAGCACGGTGAGGACGCGGTAGGCCTGCTTACCGGGGATACCAGCATCAACGGCTCTGCCGAGATCGTGGTGATGACCACCGAGGTGCTGCGCAACATGCTGTACGCGGAGTCTCCGCAGCTGGATCGGCTCACGCACGTGGTGATGGACGAGATCCACTACCTTGCGGACCGGGACCGGGGTGCTGTGTGGGAGGAAATCATCCTCAACCTCGACGATTCCGTGAGCCTGATCGGCCTGTCCGCCACCGTGTCCAACTCCGAGGAATTCGGCGAGTGGCTCGACGCAGTGCGCGGTGACACTGAGGTCATCGTTTCCGAGCACCGTCCGGTGCCGCTGAGCCAGTACATGATGGTCGGCCGCAAGATGTTCCCGCTGTTCGAGCCTGGCACCGGCGGGCGGGTCAACCGCAGCCTCGAGCACGCCATCGAGCGCATAGAGGCGGGCTCCTCCGACGAGGGCCGCCGCGACTTCGAGGAGGGGAGGGGCTTTCGCTCGCGCTCGCGCAGCGGACGCTCGCGCGGCCAGGACAAAGTGCGCCCCGTCGGCCGGCCCGAGGTCGTCTCCGCGCTGCAAGGCCAGGACATGCTGCCGGCGATCGTGTTCATCTTCTCCCGCGCGGGCTGCGACGGAGCATTGTTTCAGTGTTTGCGCTCCCGCAAGGAGCTGACCACGCCTGAGGAGCGCGCGGAGATCGAGCAGATCATCGACGACGGCGTGGAAGGCATCCCCGAAGAGGACTTGGAGGTGCTGAACTTCCGCCAGGTGCGCACCGCCTGGATGCGTGGGTTCGCCGCGCACCACGCTGGCCTGTTGCCCGCGTTCAAGCACATCGTGGAGCAACTGTTCGTTCGCGGCTTAGTCAAGGTCGTTTTCGCCACCGAGACCCTGGCGCTGGGCATCAATATGCCGGCGCGCACCGTTGTGTTGGAGAAGATGGTCAAGTTCAACGGCGAAGCGCACGTGGACCTCACCCCGGGCCAGTACACCCAGCTCACGGGGCGCGCTGGCCGGCGTGGCATCGACCACATCGGCAACGCCGTGGTGCAGTGGGCGCCCGCGATGGACCCGCACCAGGTGGCGGGGTTGGCGTCCACACGCACGTATCCGCTGATTTCCCAGTTCCAGCCCGGCTACAACATGGCCATCAACATGCTGGCCATGAATGGCTTCGACGATTCCATCCGTCTGATCGAGCAGTCCTTCGCCCAGTTCCAAACGGACCGCTCCGTCGTCGGCGAGGTGCGCGACATCGAGCGTCTCCAGCAGAAAGTGCGCTCGCTGCGCTCCAAGCTCGAGCGTGACATCTCCGCCTTTGCTCCGCCGAGCGACGACGCGGCCGCCGAGCTGGTCGAGTACTCCCAGCTGCGCCGAGATCTGTCGGAGGAGGAAAAGCAAGCCCGCCGCGACCACCTGGACAGCCGCCACACCGAAACCATCAAGATCCTCGGCTCGCTGCAGGTGGGTCAGGTCATCGCGCTGCCCAGCAAGCGCAAGCCGGAGCTTGCCGCCGTGGTGCAACCCGCGGGCAAGCCGCACGACCCGCGCCCCTGGGTGACCACGGAGCGCGGCTGGTCCGGGCGCATCGACGCCGCTGCGTTCAAGAACCCGCCACTTGTTGTGGGCCGCATCAAGGTGCCGCGACACATGCAGGACCAGCCGCGCCGCCACGCCCGCAAGGTCGCGTCACTTCTGCACCGGGGCCACTTCAACGCACCGAAACGCCTGCGTGAGCAGTCCCGGGTGCGGCCGAACAAGAAGGTCACCGCGCTGCGTGAGGCCATCCGCAACCACCCGGTGCACGACTGGCCGGCGGCGGATAGGGAGATTCTGGCGCGCACCGCCGAGGAAATCGTGCGCGAGGAGCGCACGCTTGCCAAGCTGGAGCGGCGCGTGGATACCTCCACAGATTCGCTGGGCCGCACGTTCGAGCGCATCATCGGGTTGCTCACGGAGATGGATTACGTTGAGCTTCTCGACGGTGAACCGCAGGTCACCGACGAAGGCGAGCGCCTCTCCCGCATCCACAACGTCTCCGATCTTTTGGTCGCGCAGTGCCTCAAGCGCGGCATTTGGGACAACCTGGACCCGGCCGAACTCGCCGGTGTGGCCTCCATGGTGGTTTTTGAAAACCGGCGTGCCACCGGCGGCAGCCCCGAAGCCGCCACCGACGCCATGGCTGACGCGATGAACGAGACGATGCGCATCTACGGCGAGCTGGTTGCCGACGAGCAGCGCCACAACCTGCCCGCGACCCGTCTGCCGGACCCCGGGTTCTGTCTGTCCATCCATCAGTGGACCGCCGGTGCGCCGCTGGGCTACGCACTGGCCGCGGCGGCGGAATCGGGCGCCGAACTTACTCCCGGCGACTTCGTGCGCTGGTGCCGCCAGGCGATCGACCTGTTGGAACAGATCAAAAAGACCGGCTATTCGGACCAGATCCGGGACAACGCCAACCGGGCTGTTGACGCGATCCGTCGCGGCGTGGTGGCGATCGGCAACTAGAGCCCCCGCAGCGACCGCGCCAGCCCCCGCGGCCACAGCGACACGGTGGCGATGCGCAGGTTCGTGCCGCCCGGATCCAGGATGAGGGATTGCACGCCAACGACCTTTCCCCCGACCAGCACAGGACCGCCGGAATCGCCCTTCACCGCCGGCGGGTTGGCGTACACCAGGCCAGCCGGACGCACCCGGGTCACGCGCTTCCTGGACCAGGATACCGGCAGGGTGCCCAGGTAGAGACCCGGCCGCGCCTGGACGCTGCGAGCCTGACCGCCGTATCCGAGAGTGAGCGTACGGGCGAACAAGCGCGGCGACGGCCCGAGCTCGAACGGAGTAGCCTCAACTCGATCCGGCAGCCGGACGAGTGCGACATCCGTGCCGGCCAGAATGTTGAGACTGTCGACGGGGAACACGGAGCCGTCGACACGCACCCGCGCCCCTGCATGCGGGCGCTCACGGAAGAAATGCGCGCAGGTGAGCACGATGTCGGGGGCGATGAGCGCACCCGAGCAGTAGCCGCCACCCGGAGCGCTGAGGCGGGCGACGGAGCGGTTCAGGGCAGGCAACACTCCCACGATGCTAGCGATCTACCATGGCGCACATGACTGCATTCGACTCTGATACGTACACCGCACGCCGCCAGGAAGCCGTCGAGTTGGTCAAACAGCGCGGTCTGGGTGGGCTGGTCATCGGCACCGGCGCCGAGTTCGCCTACCTCACCGGTTCCTGGACTTCCTCGCACGAGAGGCTCACCGCGCTTGTGATCGCGCCTGGCGGCACCACCGTGGTGGCACCGGTGACCGACATCCAGTCGCTGGGGCTGGACGGCGCCGCAGACGTCGAAGTCATCGGCTGGCGCGACGGGGAAGACCCGTACAAGCTGGTAGCGGACACGCTTGAAGACGGCACCGTGGGCCTCGGGTCGTCGCTGACCGCGGACCACGTCTTCGCCCTCCAGGCGCTGCTGCCTGCAACCGAGCTTGCCTCCGACGCGGTGGCGGAGCTGTTCATGGTCAAAGACGACGAGGAGGCCGTCGAGCTGGCAAAGGCCGGCGCAGCCATCGACCGCGTGCACGAGCGCGCCGCTGATCTGCTCCAGCCCGGACGCACGGAGCGCGAGATCGCGGACGAGCTGCACGCGCTGATCCTGGAGGAGCACGAATCCGTCTCCTTCGTCATCGTCGGCTCCGGGCCCAATGGTTCCAACCCGCACCACGACTTCTCCGACCGTGTCCTCGAAGAGGGGGACCCCGTGGTGGTGGACCTGGGTGGCGCGCTGCCGTCCGGCTACCAGTCCGATTGCACCCGCACCCACGTGGTAGGCGAGACTGCCAAGGCACCGAAGGACTTCCTGGAGGCCTACGCAGTGCTTGAGCGCGCGTTCGACGCCGCGTGCGCTGCCGCCAAGCCCGGCATCACTGCCGGCGAGCTCGACGCCGCCGCGCGCGAGGTGATCGAAGACGCCGGGTACGGCGAATATTTCACTCACCGCCTGGGCCACGGCATCGGCCTTTCCGGCCACGAGCAGCCGTTCATTATCGCCGGCTCCGACGTGGTGCTGCGCGAGGGCATGGCATTTTCCATCGAGCCGGGCATCTACGTGCCAGGCAAGTGGGGCATGCGCATCGAGGACATCGTGCGCATGACCGCGAACGTCATTGAAACGCTCAACCACACCCGCCGCACGCTAGGCGTAAACGATGCCTAGCGCTGCTGGTCAGGGCGCAGTGCTCCTGCTCGGGGCGCGCAGCGACATCGGCGGCGAGATCGCGGCACGCGTCTGCCAGGGCCGTGAGGTCGTGTTGGCGGCCAGGGGGAGTGGGGGCCTGGCGGACGTCGAGAAGCGATTGTTCGCCGCGGGTGCCACAGCGGTGCGAACGTTCGATTTCGACGCCACCGACTTAGACGCGCACCGCCGCATCGTGCGCGAGGCGGGCGATGTCACCACCGCGATCGTGGCGTTCGGCATCCTCGGCGACCAGGAGCTCGCAGAGCGCAACGAGCACGAGGCCGCGCGCATCGCCACTGTGGACTACCTTGCGCAGGTGAGCATGCTTACGGTGCTTTCTGACGAGATGGCACGCGGGGAGATCTTCGCCTTCTCCTCCATCGCCGGGTGGCGGGCACGCCGCGCCAACTACGTCTACGGCTCCACTAAGGCGGGCCTGGACGCGTTTTGCCAAGGCCTGATGGACCGGCTGCACGGCACAGGTCTGAGCCTCATCCTCGCGCGACCAGGCTTCGTCATCGGATCCATGACTGAAGGGATGAAACCTGCGGTGATGTCGGTGACCCCGGATGTTGTCGCAGACGCGGTGGTGGACGCCGCGGCGCGGGGCAAAAGCGCCACGGTGTGGATCCCGCGGCGCCTGGCCGTCCTCGCAGCCGTCATGCTCGTGGTGCCGAGGCCGGTGTGGAGGCACATGCCGAGGTAGCCGCCGAGCCAGGTACCCTCGTGGCCATGCCGATTCCTCTTCTCGCATACTTCGTCGTCGAAGCGCTCGCGTTTTTCCTGGTGGCCAAAGCCATCGGTGTTGGCTGGGCGCTTTTGGCGATTTTCGTGCTCATGATTGCCGGCGGCGCCGCAGCCAGCATGGCGCTGCGCAACTCGCTGCTGCAGGCAGCGCACGGCCGCTCTAGCGTGGGCAAGCTCGCGGGTGATTCCGCGCTGCTCATCGGGGGCTGGACGCTCTCCGTCATCCCCGGCTTCGTCACTTCGCTGATCGGCCTGCCGCTGGTGTTTGGCCCGACGCGCGCGTTGATCCGCAAGACCATGACCAAGCGGGCGCGCGCCGCCGTGGAGAACCTCGGTGTGCGTGTCTACGACGCCACGCCGATGGGGCAGTTCCAAACCACCTACGGATCCTTCAAGCAGCAAGGCGACGCGCAGCCGCAGGAGTCGGTCATCGACGCCGACGAGCTAGAGCAGTGGTACCGCATGGACAGCCCTGAGCGCCCGCAGGATCCGGACGGTGGCGGCGGCAGCGCCGGCGGGGCGCGCTAAATGCCGGCGTTTCTCCGTTTCGGACTCGCCGCCGTTTCTGGCTGGCTGGTTTACCTTTCGTACGAACCTCTCGGCCACTGGTGGGCTGCCGTGCTCGGCATCGCGCTGCTGTGGCTCACACTCATGCCGTGGCCCAGGCGCGCCACCGCGGCGCTGGGCATGGCCGGGGAGGCGCAGGAGCGTCCTTCCGCCCGCTTCGGTGCGCTGATCGGGTTCACGCATGGCTTGTTTTGCTACCTGTTCCTGCTGCCGTGGGTCGGCGAGTTTGTCGGCGCCATGCCATACATCGCACTGGCCATCACGATGGCGCTCTACGCGCTGGCCACCGGCGCGTTCGGCGTGTTGGTGGCCCGCTGGCGCTACGGTGCGTTCACGTTCCCGCTGGTCTACCTGGCGGTCGAGTTCGTGCGTTCCTCGTGGCCCTTCGGTGGCTTTGCGTGGGTGCGCCTGGCGTGGGGGCAGATCAACGGCCCGCTCGCGGCACTATCGGCGTGGGGTGGGCCCGCGCTGGTCACCGTCGCCACCGTGCTCGTGGCGGTCGGGTGCGTCTCGCTTCTCGACGCCGCTTCGCGCCGCGCGGCCGTTGCCGCCATCATCCTGCCGTTGGCTGCCGGCTTGATCGCCAATATCGGCGTGGGAAAGGACAGCTCCACCGTCGACCAGGCACGGGTGGGGGCCGTGCAAGGCAACGTGCCGCGTTTGGGTCTGGATTTCAATGAGCAGCGCCGGGCGGTACTGAGCAACCACGTCAACGAGACCCTGCGGCTCGCGGAAGAAGCAAACGAATCCGGCGACAAGTTGGACATGGTGTTCTGGCCGGAAAATGCCTCCGACGTCAACCCGTTCGTCGACACGCAGGCCGAGGCCCTGGTGGGTGCGGCAGTGCGCGGCGTGGATGCGCCGTTGCTGGTGGGCACGCTCACCCGCGACGATGTCGGCGCCCGCAACACCATGGTGGTCTTCGACCCGGAGACAGGGCCAGGCGAGCGCCACGACAAGCGCTTCCTGCAGCCGTTCGGCGAATACATGCCCATGCGCGATTTCTTCCGCAACTTCTCGGATCTGGTGGACTTGGCGGGCGACTTCAAGCCTGGCGACGACAACGGTGTAGTCCACATGGGCGGCATTCCAGTTGGCGTTGCCACCTGTTACGAGGTGGCGGAAGACGAGGCGTACCGCATGGCGGTGCGCGGCGGCGCGCAGATCCTGTCCACGCCGACGAACAACGCCACCTTCGGGTTCACGGACATGACGTATCAGCAGCTGGCGATGAGCCGGATGCGCGCGATCGCAACCGACAGGGCAGTGGTGGTCGTTGCCACCTCGGGTGTCTCGGCGATCGTGCACCCGGATGGACGAGTGTCCCAGCAGACGGAGATCTTCGAACCCGCGCATCTGATCGAGACGCTTCCGCTGCGTACCGGTACTACTCCCGCGGTGCGGTTCGGGCAGCTTTTGGAGTGGCTGATGGTCGCCGCCGGTGTGGCGCTGATGATTGCCGCAGCCGTGTCCGCGCGCCAACGTGGGCGCGGGTATGCTCCTACCGGAGAACAACAGCGTAAAACCGAGGAGAACTAGCGCCGTGGCCAACCAGACCCTGGTGATCATTCCGACCTACAACGAGGTAGAGAACCTCCCGCTTATCGTCGAGCGCGTACTGGCTACGAAGGATGCCGTGGACATCCTCGTCGTTGACGACAACTCGCCGGACGGCACCGGTGCGAAGGCCGACGAGCTCGCCGCGGCCCATGACGAGGTCAACGTGCTGCACCGCACCGGCAAGGACGGCCTGCTCGCCGCCTACCGCGCCGGCTTCAACTGGGGCCTGGAGCGCGACTACCAGGTGCTGGTGCAGATGGACGCCGACGGCTCGCACGCACCGGAGGAGCTGCACGGGCTGCTCGACGCGTTGGATAACGGCGCGGACCTGGCCATCGGCTCCCGCTACATCGAGGGCGGGGAAGTGGTGAACTGGCCGAAGAACCGTTTCCTGCTGTCCAAGCTGGGCAACCAGTACGTCTCTCTCGCCCTCGGCACGGACGTGGCCGATATGACCGCCGGCTACCGCGCCTTCAAGCGCGAGGTGCTGGAGGAGTTAGACTTGGATTCCCTGTCTACCAAGGGATACATCTTCCAGGTAGAGATCGCCCACAAGGTGGACAAGCTCGGCTTCGACATCCGCGAGGTGCCGATCACGTTTGAGGACCGTAAGCTCGGCGAGTCCAAATTGGACGCCAGCTTCGCCACCGCATCGCTGGCCGAGGTCACCAAGTGGGGTGTTTCGGAGAAGGCAACCTTTGTCAAGGATCTGACCTCCGAGACCGTGCGCCAGCTCGTCTACGCCGTGGAGCACTCGAAGCTTTCCGACGTCCGCCGCACGGCCGCCGACGCTCCCGAGCAGATTGTCAACGCGCTCGGCGATTTCGGAGCGGTGGCTAAGCACGAGATCGACAACGCCAACCTGGGCAAGCTCCAGTCAAACGCCGCCCGCCGCCTCAACACCGCAATCCACCTGGGCGAGGAAACCTTCCGCCAGGCGCTCTACGCGCTCGGCTTCGACGGCAAGCGGAAGAATTAACGGCAGCTCATAGGCACGTGCCCGCCGCCGCGAATTCGTTTCGCGGGGGCGGGCACGTGCGTTACGCCGTCCTGAAGCGGCGTTAGCTCTCGTTGGCCTGCTGCTGTTCCTTCGCAATGCGGGCGGCGGTGCGGCGGCGCTTACGCAGCTGCTCAAGGCGCTCCTCAAGCAGGACGTCGAGCTCCTCGATGCTGCGACGCTCCCGCAGCATGTCCCAGTGGGTGCGCGGCGGCTTGGCGGGCTTGGATTCCACGCCTTCGCCCTCCATGAGGGTGCCTACCTGGCCGTTCTTGCACATCCATTCCTCGGGAATTTCGGCGTCGTCCGCAAACGGCACCTCGAACACTTCACCGTTGGGGGTGCGGTACTTTGCCATCCGGCGTGGCGCGAGATCGTGGTCGCGGTCCGTTTCGTAGCTGACTGCGCCCATGCGGCTTCCGCGAAGAACTCGATCAGCCATGGCACTCACCATCCTTTTCAACCCGTTTGTTTTTCAGTCGCTTCAGTATAACGGTGCAGTTCTGGGAATTGTTCCCGGCCACTTTCGCGTAATCGACACATGTAATAGACTAGGAAGCTGTGACGGATAAGCTACGTGCCCTGACCAAGAAGACAGCCACATGCGCCTGGTGCGGCAAGGAGATCCCGGTAAACCGAGGCCGTGGCCGAAAGCGCAAGTACTGCGGACCCTCCTGCAAGCAGCGCGCCTACGAGCAGCGCACCATGCTTGCCGGTACGTCCGTTGAGGAGGACGCGGTCATCCTCAACCGCAACAAGGTCGCAGAATACCGCGATCGCCTGTACGCACTGCGGTGCGCCGCGGAGGATATCCGCACGGCAGCAGCGGAAGGGGCAGGCCCTGACGATTTGGCACCGCTTTGTGACGAATTAGTAGAATTGGCTCAGCAACTTGAAAGGCTGAGGTGATTTCCAAGTGGAAAAACGCGCGGCAACCAGCGCAAAGACGCGCACAACCTTAATCGTTTTCGTTTCCATTTTCATCGTCGTGGCGGTGCTCGTGGCCATGATTCCGCTGTTTATGACCCTGTTTAAGGGCGGCGGCGTGAAGACAGAGGGGATTGACGCCGACAACGTGTCCGCAGCCTCCACAGAGCTTGACGGCGAATGGACGGTAACTAACCGCCCGGGCGACAACGTCACATCCGCCGGCTTCACATTTGAAGAGGTGCTGCCGGGCGAGCGCCGCAGCACATCGGCGTCCACGCGCGCGGTCACAGGCTTTGCCACGATTACCGAAGGCACGCTGTCCGCCGGCGAGATTACCGTTGACATGCAGCACTTGTCGTCCGACAGCGACAAGCGCGACTCGTCGGTGCGGCGCCGCATCTTCCACACGGACGAGTATTCGGAGGCTACGTTCAAGGTGACGCAACCGGCTGATGTGTCCGCCGTGCCGGAGGACGGCAGCGTGGGCACCGCAGAACTCACCGGCGAGCTAACCATCCACGGCACGACGAACGAGGTGACGCACGAGTTCGACGTTGCGCGTTCGGGCGACCGTTTGATCGTCGCCGGCGATATTCCGATCAACCGCCTGGACTATGGCGTTGAGACCCCGGAGCTCGTCGCGGCGAAAATCGCCGAGGAGGGCGAAGTGAACGTGCGGATCAACATGACCAAGTAGATGGACTCCTTTACGTAACGTTACGTTAACAGGGGTATATGGAAGGGCGCCGGACGCAAGGAGCGTGCGGCGCCCTTTTACTGTTTATCCGTATATGCCTGTCCGATAATGTACATTATGTCAAGTAACGTTCCGATGGCCGCGACCACCCACTAGCGGCGTCCTCTCCTGTTTCTCCGCGCGAACGTGATCTGCGTCAGATCGATCATCCCCAGCCGCGCCATCGCCTCACGCAACGCGAACTGCCACACCCACAGGCGGCGGAACACGGCATCGTAGCCGTCGGCCGCCGCGTCGCGCAGCTTGCCGTCGAACGTGACGCGCTGCAGACGCAGCGACGCTGCGAGGTGCTCCGGCGCCGACGTCTGCGCCACGACGCGCAGTTCGGTCTCGCGGTCGACTGTCTTGCCAATCTCCGTAACCGTCGAAAAATACAGTCCCGGCCAGATATATGCCCGCAGCGACTCCAGCGCGAGATCCGCCGTGCGGTTGTACGCCTGCGTGCGCACCATCGTTTGCATGGCTGCTCGCCCTCCCTGACCAAGCAGCGCGTCCACGGCAAGCAGATACTTTCTCTGCTGGCGTTGCGGCATGGTTTCAAACACCTCCATGCTCGCGACCGCGTCGTAAGCACCGCTTCGTTGCTTGGCTACGGCTGCCGGGCCCTCCGCGATGCGGTCCACGGTGACGGATCCGTCTGTGCCCGCGAGAATCAGCCGCTCGCGCATCGCGGCGTACAGACGCGAATCGCGGGTCACGGCATCGACAGTCGCCCCGCGCGCAGCGGCCTCGAACGCTAAAGCGCCGCCTCCGGACGGATACTCCAACAGGTGCGTGCCAGATGCCACGTTCAGGCTCTCTAAAATAGCTTCTATGCTGCGGTTTTGCGCATCTTGCAGATCCGCCCTGCCGGACTCCATGGGCGCCCCAATTTCCGTCACGTCTACGAAATGATCGCGGGGCTCACGACCTCTGCCTGCGCCTTTAGTGTGCGACTTCATCCGCACCCGTTGCGTGGTGGCCACTCCGGTGGCGAAATGCCCCTGGAACGCGCTGAGTCCATCGCCCGAAAAGTGCGCTACTAGATCCGGCGGCAACTCCCCTGGCGTTGCTGGCCGCACTGCGTCCACGCGGCGGGTGCGCGGGCAGTAGCCGGTACGTAGGAGGGCCGTCAGGACGTCGACAAGCTGCTGCGAACCCCCTGTCGACCACTCTCCCGCCATGTAGCCCTCCGCGAGCCCAACCCACCCGCTCGCCGCGACGCGTTGAAACACCTCAGCGCGCTCAACCGCTATATCTGCGCCGTCTCCTTCGAACGACAGGCCCGCTTTCGCACAAGCACGAGCGAAGCCGGCCTCCGCGAGCCTCGTTCGCAACCTGCCCGGCTTCGGAATATCGGCCACCCCCGGCCACGCGTCTGCATCAACTGGTTGAAGGTGCACGGGGATGTTCGCGGGAGTGCTCTCGGCCATTTCTCGAATGCTAGTCCGCGCAGCACTGAGATATGAGGTGCCACGGCGGAGCCTGCCCGCGCAGTTTATTGGAGGGCGCGTACTATGTATGCCGTTCCATCAATAACGTCATTATCCCGAGGAGATATCACTCATGGCCTCTCAGGTGTACCGCCCCGAAGGTAGTCGCCACCACGTTGTCATCGTGGGCGCAGGTTTTGGCGGCGTGAATGCGGCGAAAGAGCTCGCAGACGCAGATGTCGACATCACGCTGATCAACAACACCAACCACCACCTCTTCCCGCCGCTGCTTTACCAGGTGGCAACCGGCCTGATGTCTTCCGGCGAAATCACCGGCGATGTGCGCCAGATGTTTGGCAGTCAACAGAACGTCCGCGTTGTTCGCGGCACCGTGGAGACCGTCGATGTTCCGGCGAAGACCGTCACCTCCGTCGAGGGCGACAAGGAGACCACCTTCTCCTACGACTCGCTCATCGTCGCCGCCGGTGCTGGCCAGTCGTACTTTGGCAACGACCACTTTGCGCAGTTCGCTCCGGGTCTGAAGACGTTGGACCACGCGTTTGAGATCCGCGCCCGCCTCATCGCAGCCTTCGAGCGCGCTGAGCTGGCGCAAACGCCGGAAGAGCGCGAGCGTGAGCTGACCTTCGTCATCGTCGGCGCAGGCCCGACCGGTGTGGAGCTGGCCGGCCAGGTGGCCGAGATGGCGCACCGCGCATTCACCTCCGGCCGCTACTCCTTTAGCACCGAGCAGTCCAAGATCTACCTGCTGGACGGCGCGCCACAGGTCCTGCCACCGTTTGGCAAGCGCCTGGGCAAGAAGGCGCAGCGCGAGCTGGAGAAGGCGGGCGTGACCGTCATCCTCAACGCGATGGTGACCAACGTGGACGCGGATTCCGTGACCTACAAGGACATGAAGACCGAGCAGGAGACCACCATCAGCACCCCGACCAAGATTTGGTCCGCTGGTGTTGCCGCTTCCCCGCTGGGCAAGCAGATTGCCGATCAGCTCGGTGTCGAGGCCGACCGCGCCGGCAAGGTTGCGGTCAACGCCGACCTGTCCGTGGGCGACGAGCCGAACCTGTTCATCGTCGGCGACATGATGAACCGCGACCGCCTCCCGGGCGTTGCGCAGGTAGCTATCCAGTCCGGTGCTTACGTGGGCAAGATCATCAAGGAGCAGGTCGAACACGACGTCGCTCCGGAAAACCGTGACCCGTTCGAGTACTTCGACAAGGGCTCTATGGCCATCATCAACCGCTTCAACGCGGTTGTGAAGATGGGCAAGGTGGAAATCACCGGCTTCATCGGCTGGCTGATGTGGCTGGGCGTGCACCTGTCCTTCCTCACTGGCACCCGCAACCGTCTTGTGGCCGCCACCGAGTGGACCATCAACGCGTTCTCGCGTACCCGCCACAACCTCGCGGTGACCGAGGGGCAGCTCGAGGGACCTGTGCTGGACAACGAGAAGTAACCCTTCGTCCTCCCCTGGCGTTTCGCCGACGACGATCCAAACCGGCCCAGAACCTATCTCCACAGGCATTGGGCCGGTTCTTTCATGCCATTTTCACCCACGACAGTTGTGCACAATGTCACACCAATCGTATTACTATTAGCTCTGAATCATCGCTTACAATGGTTCTTGAGCGGCCCGCGCTTTGAAAGTACATGGGTAAGTAAATGGGCAAGCGCAGCCGCGAGATCCTCAAATGCTTTAAAGAAGGACTGTGCAACTGTGACTGTTTCGACAGAGCCGCAAATTGAAAACCGCGCGTGGGACGGCTTCAAGCCGGGCCCGTGGATGGAACGCATCGACGTCCGCGATTTCGTCCAGCGCAACTACACCCCGTACGACGGGGATGCATCGTTCCTTGAAGGTGCCACGGAAAAGACCTTGCGCCTCTGGGACTACCTTGACAAGAACTACCTCGCCGTCGAGCGTGAGCGCCGTGTCTACGACGTGGACACGGAAACACCCGCCGACATCGACGCCTTCAAGCCGGGATACATCTCGGAGGACGACGACGTCGTTGTTGGTCTGCAGACGGACACTCCGACCAAGCGCGCAATGATGCCGAACGGTGGCTGGCGCATGGTTGAGCAGGCCATCAAGGAGGCCGGCAAAGAGGTCAACCCGGACGTGAAGAAGATCTTCACGCAGTACCGCAAGACCCACAACGACGCCGTCTTTGACATCTACACCCCGCGCATCCGCGCGGCGCGCTCCTCCCACATCGTGACGGGCCTGCCGGATGCTTACGGCCGTGGCCGCATCATCGGCGACTACCGCCGTGTGGCTCTCTACGGTGTGGATTTCCTTATCGAGGAGAAGCAGCAGGCGAAGAACGCTTCCTTGGAGAAGGGCTTCTCCGAGCACTGGGCTCGCTACCGTGAGGAGCACGCCGAGCAGATCAAGGCGCTGAAGAAGCTGAAGAAGATGGCTGAGGACTACGGCTTCGACATCTCCGGCCCGGCAACCAACGCCAAGGAAGCCGTGCAGTGGACCTACTTCGGCTACCTCGCCTCCGTGAAGAGCCAGGACGGCGCCGCCATGTCCATTGGTCGCCTCTCCCCCTTCCTGGATGCGTACTTCGAGCGCGACTTGGCCAACGGCACCCTGACCGAGGTCGAGGCTCAGGAGATCATCGACGCACTGGTGATCAAGCTGCGCATCGTCCGCTTCCTGCGCACCGAGGACTACGACCAGATCTTCTCCGGCGACCCGTACTGGGCAACCTGGACTGATGCCGGCTTCTCCGAGGACGGCCGCCACCAGGTGACCAAGACCGCGTTCCGTCTACTGCAGACGCTGCGCAACCTAGGTCCGGCTCCGGAGCCGAACATCACCATCTTCTGGGACCCGGCGCTTCCGGAGGGCTACAAGGAATTCTGCGCCGCGATCTCCATCGAGACCTCGTCGCTGCAGTACGAGTCCGACAAGCAGATCCGCGACAAGTGGGGCGACGATGCCGCCATCGCCTGCTGCGTGTCCCCGATGCAGGTTGGCAAGCAGATGCAGTTCTTCGGCGCCCGTGTCAATGCCGCGAAGGCTCTGCTGTACGCCATGAACGGCGGCCGCGACGAAGTCACCGGCAAGCAGGTCACCGACGGCGACCACACCCCGATTCAGGGCGACGGTCCGCTGGACTTCGACGAGGTCTGGCAGAAGTACGAGGAGATGCTTGACTGGGTTGTCGGCACCTACGTCGAGGCCCTGAACATCATCCACTACTGCCACGACCGCTACGCCTTCGAGTCCATCGAGATGGCGCTGCACGACTCCGATATCGTTCGCACCATGGGCTGCGGTATTGCCGGCCTGTCCATCGTGGCGGACTCCCTGTCGGCTATTAAGTACGCGAAGGTCACCCCGGTCCGCGACGAGACCGGCCTGATCGTCGACTACGTCACCGAGGGCGAGTTCCCGTTCTACGGCAACGACGACGACCGCGCGGACGACATCGCGGCCACGGTGGTGCACACGGTGATGCAGAAGATCAAGGCGATCCCGCTGTACCGCGACGCCATCCCGACCCAGTCGGTGCTGACGATTACCTCCAACGTGGTCTACGGCAAGGCAACCGGTTCGTTCCCCTCCGGCCACAAGGCCGGCACCCCGTTCGCACCGGGCGCTAACCCGGAGAACGGCGCGGACAACCACGGCATGGTCGCGTCCATGCTCTCCGTGGGCAAGCTCGACTACAACGATGCGCTGGACGGTATCTCGCTGACCAACACCATCACCCCGTCGGGCCTGGGCCGAAACAAAGACGAGCAGGTGACCAACCTGGTCGGTGTCCTGGACGCCGGCTTCATCATGGACCACGCCGACACGGTCATCAACCCCGCCTAACTCAGACTTCCCCATCCACCTTTTCACTCTGAAGGAGAAAACATCATGACCACCCCTACTTTCGACGAGCGCCTCGCTTCCATGAAGGCTTCCCGCTCCGCTAACAACATGGACTCCGGCCTGTACCACGCCAACATCAACGTGTTGGACGAGTCCACGCTGGAGGACGCTATGGAGCACCCGGAGAACTACCCGAACCTCACCGTCCGCGTCTCCGGCTACGCCGTCAACTTCGTCAAGCTGACGAAGGAGCAGCAGCGCGACGTCATCTCCCGTACCTTCCACCAGGGCGCTTAACATATGGCGCAAGACGGAACTAGCGGCGTCGTCACGCTTGCGCCCGAACAGGGCGAGCGCGTGCGCGGCGTCGCTGCCGGTTTAGGCGGACTGTCCACCGACGACCTTGAGATCACCCGCCCCGAGCTGTTTGAGGCCCGCCGCACAGGCGAGATTGGTCTTATCCACTCGTGGGAGCTGGTCACAGCTGTCGACGGCCCCGGCACCCGGATGACCATCTTCTTGTCCGGTTGCCCGCTGCGGTGCAAGTACTGCCACAACCCGGACACGATGGAAATGAAGGACGGCACGCTCGAGCAAATCGACGATGTCGTGCGCCGCGTGCTTCGCTACAAGCCGGTGTTCAACGCCTCTGGTGGCGGACTGACCCTCTCCGGCGGTGAGCCGCTATTCCAGATCGCGTTCACTCGTCGCCTGCTCAAGGCAGTCCACGACGCTGGTGTGCACACCACGATCGACACCTCCGGATTCCTCGGCTCCCGCCTGACGGACGAGGACCTGGACAACATCGATCTGTTCCTGCTGGACGTGAAGTCGGGTCTGCCCGGCACGTACGAGAATGTCACCGCGCGCCAGCTGCAGCCGACGATCGACTTCGGCGACCGGCTGCACGAAAAGGGCAAATCGGTGTGGATCCGCTTCGTGCTTGTGCCCGGCCTGACGGACAGCGAGGACAATGTGCAGGCCGTGGCCGACATTGTCGCACGCTGGAAGGGCACCGTGGAGCGCGTTGAGGTCCTCCCCTTCCACAACATGGGCGAGGACAAATGGAACCGCATTGGCATGGACTACGAGCTCAAAGGGGTCTCTCCCCCGTCGCCGGAGTCCGTGGAACACGTCCGCGAGATCTTCCGCAGTCGCGGTCTGAACGTATTCTAGCGAGGTTCTTTACACGCGCTAACCCGCATTAAGGGCGGTTGTCGGAAACGGGGTTGTGCAGTTTTGCACCCCCGTTAGACAACCGCCCGTTAGCGCGTAATATCACCTAAGTTGACCGGCGCGCCCCGCAGCGCGCTCTCCCGCCGCACAGGGGCGAACGCTTCATGCCTCGAGCCCCTCGTACCAGTGAAAGGGGGCTTGAAGCTATGCCGCCTCGTATCCCAATGCCGGGGCAACGTCCAAAGAAGGTACAGCCCCCCACGCGCAGCATTCCGGTCCCCCTCGAACGCCAAATCGACTTCTGCCGCGTGTTCGTGGACGGCAAGCGCCAGCCTGGCAATGTGCGCATGGCGCATGCGCTGGAGGTTGTAGAGCGCTACGAAAATGCCTTCGTGTGGCTCAGCCTGAAAGAGCCGTCTACGGAGCAGATGGAAAAGATCGCGGAGATCTTCGACATCGAAGACCTCGTGGTCGACGACGTTGTGGACGCTCACCAGCGCCCGAAAATCGAGCGCCACGACGAGCAGCTATTCATGGTCGTGCGTTCGGTGTCCTACCGCGACGATGAAGAGGTCGCGGACGCCCGCGAGATCATTTCCACCGGCGAGGTGCAGATGATTGTCAGCGAGAAGTTCGCCATCACCATTCGCCACGGCGCACACCTGCCAGATCTGACCCCAAAGATCGAGGATGAGGAGGATCTGGCCGTGCTCGGCCCCACGGCTGTTGCTTGGGCGGTGTCGGACTACTTGGTGGACAACTACCTCAAGGTCACCGACCTGTTGGAAAACGACGTGGACGAGCTGGAAAACGAGGTGTTCACCCCGCGCCGGGACATCAACATCGACAAGATCTACACCTACAAGCGTGAGATTTTGGAGATGCGCCACGCCATCGATCCGCTCGCTCCCGCCTTGCGCAATGGCTTGACCAACAACAAGGACTTCATGCGAAAGGTGTTGCGCACCTACTTCCGCGACGTGCAGGACAACTCCACTATCGTCAGCGACCGCCTGTCCGGCTTCGATGAGCGTCTCACGTCGCTTCTTGATGCGTCGGTAGCAAAGATCACCATGCAGCAGAACTCGGACATGCGCACGATCTCTGCGGTGGTCGGGATGGCTGCCGTGCCGACGCTGATCGCCGGTATCTACGGCATGAACTTCGAAGTCATGCCGGAGCTGGGCTGGCGCTACGGCTACCCGGCCGCGCTGCTGGTCATGTTCGCGGCGATCACGGCGATCTGGTGGTGGTTCCGCAAGAACAACTGGCTGTAGCTAGACCTCTAGCACCATCAGCTTCAGGTTGGTCACGGCGGCCAGTTTGCCGTCGGCGGTCATCTCCACTCGCCAAAGATGCGTTCGCTTACCGACGTGCACGGGCTCGGCCACCGCACGAATCGTCTGGCCTCCCCGCACGCTGCCGAGCAGGTCAGTGTAGTTGCTCATCCCCACCGCGGGCTTTCCGCTCGCAGCCACCGCTGCGATAGATGCCAGCGTCTCCCCGATCACGCAGTAGAGTCCGCCGTTGACGATGCCGGTGGGCTGCAGGTGGCGCTGTTCCACCTCAAGTTCGCCTTCCAGGCGGTCCTTGGAGCAGTAGGTCAGCTTCAGCCCGAGGGTCTGGGCGAAGTCGAACTCGACGGAGTTGATGTACTCGAGCTCTTCGCTGCTCAGCGGGACCTCGATGACCTCTTGGTACAGGCGCAGATTCTTCTCCATGTCCATGGCGGCCAATCATACGGGCGCGAGCGGATGCACCCCGCGTAGAATCCGGCGTATGACTGCTACACGCAACGGTGACCAGCTTGCTCAAATCGGTGTTGTCGGTATGGCGGTGATGGGCTCCAACCTCGCCCGCAACTTCGCCTCCAAGGGCCACACGGTGGCGATTTTCAACCGCTCCCCGGAAAAGACCCGTGCGGTGATCGACGAGTTCGGCCACGAGGGCGACTTTATTCCCGCGGAGACGATCGAGGAGTTTGTCGCGTCGCTGGAGCGCCCGCGCAAGGCCGTGATAATGGTCCAGGCCGGCGCCGCCACGGATGCGGTGATCGCCCAGATCGTGGAGGCGATGGATGAGGGCGACATCATTATCGACGGCGGCAATGCCCTGTTCACCGACACCATCCGCCGCGAACGCGAGGTGGCCGCTGCCGGCCGCCACTTCGTCGGCGCTGGCATCTCCGGCGGCGAGGAGGGCGCGCTGCGCGGGCCGTCCATCATGCCCGGTGGTCCGGCGGAGTCCTGGGAGACCCTCGGGCCGCTGCTGGAGGACATCTCCGCGAAGGTGGACGGCACCCCGTGCGTGACCCACATCGGCCCTGACGGCGCCGGGCACTTTGTCAAAATGGTGCACAACGGCATCGAGTACGCCGACATGCAGGTCATCGGAGAGGCCTACCACCTACTGCGTTATGCGGCGGGCCTTGAGCCCGCAGAGATCGCCGACATCTTCACGGAGTGGAACAAGGGCGACCTGGATTCCTACCTCATCGAAATCACCGCTGAGGTGCTGCGCCAGGTGGACGCGCGCACCGGCAAGCCGTTCATGGACATCATCGTGGACGCCGCCGGCCAGAAGGGCACCGGCCGCTGGACGGTCAAGGAGGCCCTGGACCTCGGCGTGCCCACCACGGCCATCGGCGAGGCCGTCTTCGCCCGCGCGTTGTCTTCTGCCCTTGCGCAGCGCGAAGCGGCCCAGGAGATCGGGTTGCCGGCGGGTGAGACGACGACGTTGGACACCGTAGGCGTCGATAAGCAATCGTTCATTGAAGACGTACGACGCGCGCTCTACGCCTCCAAGCTGGTGGCGTACGCACAGGGCTTCGACGAGATCAACGCCGGCTCCCAGGAACACAACTGGGACATCAAGCCGGGTGATCTGGCGCGTATTTGGCGCGGCGGCTGCATCATCCGCGCGAAGTTCCTGGACCGCATCACCGAGGCGTACGAGAAGGATCCGGAGCTGCCGTCGCTGCTGCTGGACCCGTATTTCAAGGGCGAGCTGGAAAAGGGGCTGGTGGATTCCTGGCGCCGCGTCGTCGTCGCCGCGACCCAGCTGGGCCTGCCTGTGCCGGTGTTCGCTTCCTCGCTGTCCTACTACGACTCGCTGCGCACCAAGCGCCTGCCGGCCGCCCTGATTCAGGGCCAGCGCGACTTCTTCGGCGCCCACACGTACAAGCGCGTGGACATGGAGGGCACGTTCCACACCACCTGGTCCGGCGAGCGCGAGGAACTCAGCTATTAGTTCGGCTTTTCCCGGGTACCCCTGACCGCGTAGACTGCACTGAATGACTACTTTCGCCGACCTCGGTTTGCCCCGGGCCATTGTCAACGTCTTGAGCAAGCAGGGCATCACCGAGGCCTTCCCCATCCAAAAGGCGGCGATCCCCGACGCGCTCGCCGGCCAGGACGTGCTCGGCCGCGGACCGACAGGCTCCGGCAAGACCTTCACGTTCGGCCTGCCCATGCTGGCGCGCCTCGCCGGTGCGCCGAGCTCCCCGGGCCACCCGCGCGGGCTGGTGCTGGCGCCGACGCGTGAGCTTGCCGCCCAGATCCGCGAGCGCCTCGAGGACCCGGCGGCCGCGCTGGGTCTGCGCGTGCTCGACGTCGTGGGCGGAGTGAACATCAACCACCACATCCGCTCCCTTGCCTCTCCGGTGGACCTGCTGGTGGCCACCCCCGGCCGGGCCGAGGACCTGATCAACCAGAAAAAACTCTTCTTCGACGCCGTGGAGATCACCGCGCTCGACGAGGCAGATCAGATGGCGGACATGGGCTTTTTGCCGCAGGTGCGCAAGCTTTTGGACCGCACACCGAAAGACGGCCAGCGACTGCTGTTTTCCGCCACCCTCGACGGGGACGTGGAAAAGCTCATCACCCGCTACATGCACGATCCCGTGACCCACTCCACCGCCCCAGTGCAGGCCGCGGTGGACACGATGGACCACTACCGCCTCCTGGTGGGCGGCCGTGAGGAGCGCAACGAGATCGCCCTGCAGATCGCCGCGCGTGAGGGCAAGACGATCATGTTTATGCGCACGAAGCACGGTGTGGACCGCCAGGTGAAGAAATTGCGCCGCGCTGGCATCCAGGCCCAGGGCCTGCACGGCGACAAGGGCCAGGGTGCGCGTACCCGCGCACTGGAGGGCTTCGCCGACGGCTCCACCCCGGTGTTGGTTGCGACAGATATCGCCGCGCGCGGCATCGACGTCGACGACGTCTCCCTGGTCGTGCACGTTGACCCGCCCGCGGAGCACAAGGCGTACCTGCACCGAGCCGGCCGCACGGCGCGCGCGGGCACGTCCGGCACCGTGGTCACACTCGTGATGGACGACCAAACCAAGGAAGTTGCGCAGCTTTTGCGCAAGGCTGGCGTTAACGCGCCCGAGGTTCGGGTGGCTCCGCTGTCGGAATCCTTGGTTACAATCACCGGTGCACGCAAACCGGAAGGCGCGCCACTTCCTCCGCCGGGCCAGCCCCGGCGGACCAACAAGCCCGCTGCCTCCGGCAACCGGAGCCGCAATGCTAACCGCGGCGGCGGAAACAACCGCAGCCGCGCTCGCCGCTCAGACCGAAGTCGAAGGAGCAACGGCCGCTAAGGCACAGACCACCATCCATGGACATATTCTTATCCATTCTCGCCCTGCTGGCGTTCGTGGTGCTCACGGCGTCGACCGGGCTTTTCGTCGCAATCGAATTTGCCATGACCGGCTTAGAGCGGTCCACGATTGAAACTCACGTCAAAGAGCGCGGCGACGGCACGGCGCGTGCGATTGCCCGCGACCATGCAAACCTCTCGTTCGTCCTTTCCGGCGCGCAGCTGGGTATTACGGTGACCACCCTCGCCGCCGGTTTCCTGGCGGAGCCGGTGCTGGGCAAGTTCTTTACTCCGGCGCTGGAACTTGTCGGTCTTTCCGCGAACGCATCCACCACCGTCGCGCTCGTCCTCGCGCTGGTTGTGGCGACGTTTTTGTCCATGGTCTTCGGCGAGTTGGTGCCGAAAAACGTCGCTATCACGGACCCGCTGAACACGGCCCGCGGTGTGGTGCGCCCGGTGCACTACTTCAACACGGCAACCAAGCCGTTCATCCTGTTTCTCAACACCGCCGCGAACTGGGTCGTGCGCAAGATGGGCATCGAGCCTGCCGACGAGCTCGCCTCTGCCCGTTCCTCCCAGGAGTTGGGGGCGATGGTGCGCAACTCCGCTGAGGCGGGTGGCCTGGACGCGGCGACAGCGGCGGTGATCGACCGCTCGCTTCGCTTCGGCGAGACCACCGCCGAAGAGGTGATGACGCCGCGCTCCACCATCGACTCCTTGGATGCGGACGAGACGGTCGCGGACCTGATCACCCTCGCGCGCGAAACCGGCCACTCCCGCTTCCCGGTACGCCGCGGCGACTTGGACGACACCCTCGGCGTGGTCCACATCAAAGACGCCTTTTCGGTTCCGCACGAGTTCCGCGCCACAACGAAACTGGCCTCACTTGCCCGTCGTGTGCCGTTCGTGCCGGGCACACTCGACGGCGACTCCGTGCTCAACCGCGTCCGCTCCGCCGGATCCCAGGTAGTGCTGGTGGCGGACGAGTACGGCGGTACCCAGGGGTTGGTGACCATCGAGGACCTCGTCGAGGAAATCCTTGGTGAGGTCTACGACGAGTACGACGACCGGGAAAGCGAAAAGGACTTCACCCGCTTCGGCACGTCCTGGGAGGTCGCAGGATTGGTGCGCTTGGACGAGTTGGAGGAACGCACCGGTTTCGCAGCCGTGGACGGCCCCTACGAAACCCTCGGCGGGCTGATCATGGCCACGTTGGGGCGCATCCCCGAGCTTGGTGACGAGGTTGTGCTGCGCACTGCTTCCGCGGCGAACTTCAAGGAGGAGCTGCAGTCCGGCGGCGCCGGCACCTGGCTCGCGCAGGTCTCCGAGATGGACGGCCGCCGCATCGACCGCGCACTGCTGCGACCTATTCCTCCCGAGCAAGATGCAGGAGAGGCGGTGGATGCCAAGTGAGTATCTGGTTAGCTGTCCTACTGATCGTCGCGCTGCTCGCCGCCAACGCGTTTTTCGTGGCCGTCGAGTTCGCGCTAGTCTCCTCGCGAAAGGACCGCCTGGAGTCCCTGGTTGCGCAGGGCAAAACCAAGGCTGAGGGCGTGCTCTACGCTACCGAGCACCTTTCGATCTACCTCGCCGGCGCGCAGTTCGGCATCACCGTGGCGTCGCTGATTCTGGGCAAGGTGGCCGAGCCCGCCATCGCCTCCTACATCGAGGCTCCCTTTACGGCCCTGGGCATGCCCGCTGACCTGCTGCACCCGGTCGCCTTCGTCATCGCCCTGCTTATCATTTCGTTTCTGCACATCCTCTTCGGTGAGATGGTGCCGAAAAACTTGGCTATTGCGGGCCCGGAGAGCATGGCCATGTGGCTAACCCCGGCGATGACGCTGTGGATGAAGCTCACGCGACCCCTGCTGGAGTTCCTCAACTGGGTCGCGCGCAGAACCCTGCAGCTGTTCGGCATCGAGCAGCGCGATGAGCTGGAGTCCACCGTGGATCAGGAGCAGCTGGCCACCATGATTCAGGAATCGCGCGAGGAGGGCCTCCTGGATGCCGAAGAGACGGTGCGCCTGGCCAAGGCGCTGCGCCAGGATTCCCGCCAGCTGAAGGAAGCCATGATTCCCCTCGCACAGGTCACCGCCATCCCGTACGACCCACGCGGCATCCGCCTCTCCGTCATCGAACAAGCGGTGCAAGACACCGGCTATTCCCGCTTCCCCGTCCGCATCGACGCCAGCTCGCTGGCGGGCTACGTCCACGTCAAAGACATCCTCGACCTCATGGAGTTCCCGCAGGGCGACCCGCGGGTTTCACTTAAGCGCATCCGCCCGCTGAGCACTGTCGAGGCCACCCAGTCCATGGACGACGCCCTCGCCCAGCTGCACCGCCGCTCCGCGCACATGGCAGAGGTGCACGACAACGGCAAGCTTGTCGGCGTGGTCGCCCTGGAGGACCTCATCGAGGAGTACGTGGGCACGGTCTCCGACTGGACGCACGAGGGCGAATAATGCAGGTGCTCGCGCCCGAGGAATACCTGCCTCGCATGAAGGCACACGCCGCCCGCGCCGAGCGGTGGACCGCACCGAGGGTGGCGCGCCGGGCGCGCGGCCAGTACCACCCCGTGTGGGACTTCCTCTTCGACTATTACCCGCAGCGCCCCGCCCACCTGAAGCGGTGGCACCCGGGTGTCGGTGTCGCGCTCGAAGACGCCTCCTCGCTCCCCCACGCCGGTTGGCGCGATTACGTCTGCGACGAAGACAAAGTGCTTGTCGACGTCCAAAGGTTTCTCTCCCACCGCCACCACGACGTGGAGGAGGCTGCGGCGATCCTTCGGTCCGTCGATAAGCGAGAAGCCCATTTCGACTGCTTCGGCATGCATGAATGGGCAATGGTGTACCGCACCGACAACCCACGCCACAGCCTGCCGCTGCGGCTCGGGGCTGAGGGCACGAACAAGGTAGTCGAGTCGCACAACGTGAAGTGCACCCACTTCGACGCGTTCCGCTTTTTCACCCCCGCAGCGCGGCCGCTGAACCTCACCGTGCTCACCCGCGAAGGGCAGGCGGACAACGACCAGGCAGGATGCGTGCACGTGAGCATGGACCTGTACAAGTGGGCGATGAAGCTCGGACCTTTAGTTCCAGGCGAGCTGCTCATGGATGGTTTCGAGCTCGCTGCCGACGCCCGCAGGCTGGACATGGAGGCCTCCCCGTACGACTGCCGGGGTTTGGGCTTCGGTGTCGTGGCCGTGGAAACGCCTGAGGGTAAGGCCGAGTACGTCGCCCGCCAGCGCGAACTCAGCCGCCGCGCACAACCGCTGCGCCAGCGGCTTGTCGCGGTCATCGACGCCGCCTATGACGGCTAGACTCGAAGACGATTTTCACTCGTTCGATCGATAAAGGCGGCGATTCCGGTGGCGAAGCACGCAAGCGGCAAAAACAACTACAGGCTGTCCGGAGAGCTCATTGCCTTACTGGTGGTGCTGGCCCTGATCGCAGCGGCCGCTATCTGGTGGCTGTCTACGCGCGGGGATGACGCCGACAGTGCTGAGGCGCAGCCGGAGGACTGCGTTGCGGGCGAGCTGGTGCTTCCTGTTGCGGCCTCCGACAAGGGGGCGGGCCAATCGCTTGTCGACGCCTACGGTGCGTCCTCCCCCGTCGTCCGCGACTACTGCGTGAAGCCCCAGCTGGTGGATTCCGTCGCTGACGCCGCAGTTTTTGTCGCGCCGAACACGGCGGTGACGCACCAGTCGTTGGATAGCGCCGGCCGCACCCCCGCCGTGTCTGATGCGCAGCCCGCGTACAGCGAAACCGTCGGCGTGGCAGGCAAGGACGAAATCAAGTTCGAGGACCTGACTGCGGATAAACTCCGCTTCGCCGTCTCCGAGGAATCCGCCGCCTCGGCGCTGGTGGCGTCTCAGGTGGTCGGCAACGACAACGACGCCGTGCAGGCACTGACCGACCAGCGCATCGCCAGCGCATCAGAGCTCAACGCCGACGCCGGCGAGTACCTCGCCACCGCCGAGGATGCCGTGCCGGAGGGCCTGAAGTTCACCCCGGTCGGCGCTGACGCTGTCTACACCGCGTTCCCGCTGAACCAGAACGACAAGGTCGACGAGAACCAGGCCCGCGCCGGCCAGGACTTCGCCCGCTTCGCCTCCGAGCACTTCGACGGCTCTGCTAAGGACCAGCCGGCCGTCTCCGACCTGGTCTGGGCCGCAGCCCTGCCCACTGGCGGCGAGGCCATCACCGCGGACGAAAAGGAGGACAGCGACACCCAAAACGCCGCGGATCCTGACAAGGCGGCGGACGAAGCCGGTTCCAACCCCGCCGCCCTGCAGCCCGAGAACACCCTGTTCCTCCTGGACACCTCCGACGCAATGAGCCCGTACATCCAGCCAGCGAAGGACGCAATCGCGAACGCCGCGCTCGAGCTCGGCGCCCAGGGCAAGCAGGTCGGACTGTGGAACTACTCTTCGCCGCTGAACCCGGGTGTTGTGGTGGGCTATCGCCAGAACATCACGGTCTCCCCCGATGCCGACTCCGTTGCCGTGGCAGTGCGCCGCTTCCTCACCGGTGGTGTGCCCCAGACCCGCCAGGCAGTTGAAGCCGCCGCGGGTGCCTATGGCACCGGGGATGCGAAAACCCGCATCGTCCTGGTTACCACTGGCACGGCAGACGCCGGCGACGACAATGCCTTCGAAAATGCAGTTCGCGGTGCCGCCGGCGACAAGGTGGAGATCACCGTTGTCCGCGTCGGCGAGGGTGAGGCGGACCAGGCGGTCGAGGCCCTTTCCGCCAAGGCTGTCGACGCTGCGCAGGCCGACGCCATCGAGGGTGCCGTGAAGCAGGCTTCCGGCCTGTAAGCTCCTCGGCTGCCCCGGCTGCCCGGCCCCCCCGGCTGGCCTGCCTCACAGACCCTGGGAGGCTCATCCTGGGAGCGTGTCAAAATCGAGCGAACCCAGGCTCTGCCTCCCAGGGTTTGTGGGGGGCGAGAGCACAGAAGAAGGCCCGGGCTGGTGGGAGTGATCCCAGCCCGGGCCTTGAAGGTCTGTGTGCCTCTTAGGAGGTCTTGCGACGGCGGCGGTCCGCCAGCTCGTCGAAGCCGATGACGTTGTCTGCACCGTCGTCGATCACGCGCTCCGACGGGAATGCGGAGATGGTGCCGGTCAGTTCCTTCATGATCTGCGGCACGGCGATGCCGAACACGCCCTGCCCGCCGCCGAGTAGGTCGATGATCTCCTCGTTGGAGCGGCACTCGTAGACGGTCACGCCGTCCGAGACGAGGGTGATCTCGGCGATGTCGGAGACGCCGCGGTCGCGCAGCTTATCCACTGCGAGGCGGATGTTCTGCAGCGAGATGCCAGTGTCGAGCAGGCCCTTGACAATCTTCAGAACCAGGATGTCCTTGAACGAGTACAGGCGCTGGGAGCCGGAGCCCTTGGCGCCGCGGATGGACGGGCGCACCAGGCCGGTGCGTGCCCAGTAGTCGAGCTGGCGGTAGGTGATGCCGGCGACCTGGCAGGCGATCGGCACGCGGTAGCCGACTTCGTCGGACGGGCCGACGTCGAAAAGCGACTCCTGCACAGCGTCGAACAGGCCGTCCTGATTTTCCTCGATGATGCTCACGTAATTACTCCCATGAAAGTTAGCTCGAAGCCTAATGACTATTAAAGGGTAAGCATACGCAGCCGGTCAATAGTCACATGCGTAACACGCCGAAACTCTCAAGGAATACTTGAGGGTTTTACTCCTCTTCGGGGGTGCCCTCCCCCAAATCCGAGTCCTCCACGCCGAGGCTGCGCATCAACGCCTCGAAATCCGCGTCCGCTTGGGCGTCGCCGCTGGCGGATGCGGGCTCATCGGTGAAGCCCTCAACTTCGATCTCCGCCTGCAGGTAGCGCTCGGCGTCCTCCTGCGACAAAAATACTGAGGCTTGGGAGGCGACCGTGTCGTCGACAGTCAGCTCCATGTCCAGCTCGCTGGCTAAAAGCAGCGCATCTGAGGCACGCAGATCAATCTCGGTGCCGCCGTAAAGCGTCAACGTGGCCATGAACGTGCCGTCGACATAGCTGGACAGCTCAAGCCCCTCGGCGCCGCTTGTGGACGTTCGGATGATCTCTGCCATCGCGTCGACGGGGCGCGGGCGGTTCGGGGCCCACCCGTCCAAGCGTGCGGCCAGCTCAGCGCCCTCCATCGGCGGAAGCCACACGGGGATGCACCGCCCGTTCGTGGGGCGCTGCAGCAACGCGCACAGAAAATCTTCCGGGCCGACCGGAAGCACGCCAATGAGGTTGACAGCCTCCATTAGCTCCCCAGCTGCTTGCGCAGCTCGTTTTTCACCAGCGACGCGTGCAGGGACACCACCAGCGCGGACATCTGCTGGCCAATCTCCTCGGCCTTCTGCTTCGCGGTGACCTTGCCCGATTTGGACACCGGCTCCGCGACCTGGTTGATCATGTCGGCTTGGCGGGTGGCCGCCGTGCGCAGAGTTTTCAGGTGGCGGGCGTCGAAGCCGAACTCGGACAGCGACAGCGCGGTGGTGACGGTGCGAACGTCGTCGGCCGTGAACAGCCCGGCAGCATCCGGGGTGATCAGGCCGACCTTGATGTACTCCTCCACAGTGGACGGATCCGCCTGGGCCTGCTCCGCCACGTCCGTGTCGGTCAGCTGCGTCGCCGCCGGCGCGCGGAAGTTCTCCGGGGAGATCATCGGCTCGGACTCGCCCGCGGAAAGGATCGCGGTGACGTGGCCCGAATCCATCGCCTCGAGCTGCTCGCGGATGACCTTCAGCGGCAGGTAGTTGTCTCGCTGCGTGACCAGGATGTAGCGCAGACGCTCCACGTCTTCCTCGGTGAAGCGGCGGTAGCCGGAGGCGGTGCGCTGCGGAGTGATGAGCCCTTCGGACTCGAGGAAGCGGATCTTGGAGACGGTCACGTCCGGAAACTCGGTGCGCAGACGTTCAAGCACCACGCCGATGGACATGGTCTTCGCGGTCTTGGTTGCCTTGGCGGCCTTTGCCGGCTTCGCGGGGGTAGCGGCAGGTGCCGTCTGACGGATTGCGCTCACGTGATCGAACTCTTCTCTAACTAGTTGCCGGCGGTGATGAAGACCAGACGGAATTTACCAATCTGGATTTCGTCGCCGTTGGTCAGCTCCTGGGAGTTACGCGGCTCGCGGTTGACGTAGGTGCCGTTGAGCGAGCCCACGTCCACGACTTCGTAGCCGCCATCGTTGCGGCGGAACTCTGCGTGACGACGCGACACGGTCACGTCGTCGAGGAAGATGTCCGCCTCCGGGTGGCGGCCCGCGGTGGTGGAATCCTGATCCAGCAGGAAGCGCGCACCTGCGTTCGGGCCGCGCTTGACTACGAGGAGCGCCTCCCCATCCGACAGCTGGTCCGCACCGGCGGCGGTGTCCGCAGACGTCGCAGCTCCGGACTCCATCTCCTTGAGCAGGTCTGCGCGGAATACCGAGGTGGTTTCGACCTGGTTCTGCGGCGTGTTGTCGCTCATGGGTAACTCCTGACTTTCGAGTCGTGGTTGAGATCTCTCGCCATAATAGCGTCCGGCCCGCCCGAAGGGGCGGCTACCGAAGAATGCTTAGCGGAAAATGTTGCCGATTCCGGAAATCACGGAGTTGCCGGAACCCGCCAACGGGTTATCGGAGACCATGTATGTCCACGTCGCGCTCGGACGCTTCCACCCTGCATCTGCCAGGTGCGCGCCGTCGGCGTCGATGTCCACCGAGTTGAATGTTTCCACCGCCGCGGCGACCGCACGGTTAGCCAAATCCTTGAACTCGCGCACGGCGATGCGGTGGTATTCGTCGATCGGCGTTTCGCGCGCAATGGCGCGCAGGTGGATGGATTCGCGGACGTCGTCCATCAGCGCCAAGTGCTCGGACCACTCCGCGTCCAGGTGGAACAGCATGATCTCCCGCGCGGCCTGCTCGAGCACGTCCTGTGGCAGGCGCGAAAGCTCGGCGGCGCGTTGCGGGGAGCGCTCCGACAGCTCGCGCCAGGCGGTGTCGGTGTCCAGCAGGGCGGCGCGGCGCTCGTCCAGGATGTCTCGGTGGTCCGCCAGCAGCTTGTTGTACTTCCAGGTCTGTGAGTGGATCTCCAAAAGCTGGCCTTCGGTGACGCGCTGACAGTGCTCGATGAAGTGCTGCGCGCGGTTGCCCGAGATGCGGCCGTCCGGTTCCGGCTGGGCGGAAAACTGCTCGCCGTCGCCGCCGGAGGTGACAATGTCGTCGTCGAGGGAGACGAAGAAGACGCTCAATCCGGGATCGCCCTGGCGGCCAGCACGGCCGCGCAGCTGGTTGTCCAGGCGGGCGGTGCGGTGCCGCGCGGTGCCGATGACGGCCAAGCCGCCGAGCGAGGCAACCTTGTCGTGGTCGCACTCATCTGCACCACCCAGGCGGATATCGGTGCCGCGGCCCGCCATCTGCGTAGAGACGGTCACACGCCCCACGTCGCCGGCCTCCGCGACAATGCGAGCTTCTTCCGCGTCGTTTTTAGCGTTGAGCACGTTGACCGCGATGCCGCGGGCCTCCAATGCCTCTGCCAAAGCCTCGGACTCCGCCACATCGTGGGTCCCCACGAGTACCGGCTGGCCGGTGGAGTTGATGCGCGCGATCTCGTCGACGATTGCCGAGTTCTTCTCCTCCATCGTCGCGTAGATCCGGTCGGCTTCGTCGAAACGCTGCAGCTCGTTGGCGCGGTCGATCACAGACACGTGCAGGCCGTAGAAGCTGCGCAGCTGGTCGGTCGCCTCCACGGCGGTACCGGTCATGCCGCACACCAGCGGGTAGCGGCGCATGAGCGCCTGCAGGGTGATGGAGTCCAGGATGCGCCCGCCTTCGGACACGTCCAACCCCTCCTTGGACTCCACCGCCGCCTGCAGGCCGTCGGGCCAGCGCTGCAGCTCCGCCACTCGCCCGCGGGAGGCGTCCACGAGCGCGACCTTGCCGTCGTCGACGATGTAGTGCACGTCCCGGATCAGCAGCGCCTTCGCGTGCAGCGCCAGGTTCACACGAACGAGAGTGGTGCCGATGTGCTCGTCGGAGTACAGCGAGTCAATCCCCAGCAGGCGCTCCACCTTCTTCGCCCCGTCGTCGGTGAGGAAGGCATTTCGCCCGTCCGCGTCGATGGTGTAGTCGGTGTCCTCGTCCAGCTTCGACACGGCCTCGGTGATCTGGCCGGTCGCCTGCTTGGAGCCTTCGGAGCCGGCGAGCACGAGCGGCACGAGCGCCTCGTCCACAAGCACGCTGTCCGCCTCGTCGACCAGCGCGACGTCTGCAGGCAACTGCACCGTCTGCTCGCGGGAGGTGATCTGGTTGTCGCGCAGGTGGTCGAAGCCGATTTCTGTTACCGGCGCGTAGATCACGTCGCTGCGGTACGCCGTGACGCGCTCTTCGCGTGTCGACGACTCCGTGACCGCCGCCACCGTCAGCCCGAAGAACTCCACGAGCGGGCGCATCCACTCCGCATCGCGCGCGGCTAGGTAGTTGTTCACCGTGATCAGATGGACGCGCTTGCCCTGCAGCGCGAACCCGGTGGCGGCCATCGCGCCGACGAGAGTTTTGCCCTCGCCGGTGGCCATCTGGATCACGTCGCCCTCCAGCAGGCGCAGCACGGCCTGATTCTGCACCTCGAACGGCGTCATGCCCAGGGTGCGCTGGGAGGCGACCGACAGCCCGGCGAGAAAGCGCGGCTTGTCAGCGATGGCACCGTCGCGCACGATGGAGGCGACTGCGGAGGCGAGCGAAGCATCGTCGAGAAGCGAAAGCTCCTCGATTAACCCGTGCGCGCTGGCGACAACGGCTTTCGACTTCTTGTTGTTGCGCTCCGAGGTGGAGCCCATGGCCTTCCAGAACCAGTCAAACTTGCCCATAAGGGCTAAGAATAACGCCAACGTGCCAAACAGTTGGTGCGACGATTAGTCTTGCAGCGAAAGTAACCGTTGCGTTGAACCGCCGAGCCGCAGGAGGAAACGGCTACCCATGCTGTCTATGAACGTGAAAGTCCCGTCGTCCAAGGGCCACATGATGGCTGCGACCATCGACCGCCCCGACGGACCCGCGCAGGCCTACGCCATTTTCGCGCACTGCTTCGCCGGCTCCCGCCACACGCCCGGTGCCTCCCGCATTGCCAAGCGGCTGACCGAGCACGGCATTGCCACCCTGCGCTTCGACTTCCCCGGCCTGGGCCAGTCTGAGGGCGAGTTCAAGGACACCTCGTTTTCCGAGAATGTCGACGACATCGTCGCTGCTGCCCTGTGGCTGGAGGAGAACTACAAGGCCCCGCAACTGCTCATGGGCCACTCCCTCGGCGGCGCCGCCACCTTGAAGGCCGCCAGCCGCCCTGAGCTGAAAAAGATGATCAAGGCGGTGGCCACCGTCGGCGCGCCGTTCGACCCAGCGCACTCGGTACTGCACTACGCGCACGCCATCGGTGAGGCGGATGCGAACGGCTCCGTTGGCGTGGTGCTCGGCGGCCGCGAGCTGACCATCTCGCGCGAGTTCCTCGAGGATCTGGCTGAGACCAACCCGGAGGAGTACCTGCCCAAACTGCGCAAGCCGCTGCTTGTCGTGCACTCGCCTATCGACGTCACCGTCGGCATCGACAACGCCCAGAACATCTTCTCCCTGGCGCGCTACCCCAAGTCCCTGATGGCGCTGGACAAGGCGGACCACCTGCTCACCCGTCAGGGCACCGCACAGCGCGCCGCAGACATCATCGGCTCCTGGGCGCAGCAATACATCCAGCCGCTGTTCGTCCCGGCGAAGACCACGGACACCAACGCCGTGTCCTACTCCGCGCGCGGCACGAAGTACGGCGACGTGGTGCGCACCTCCGACCGCGCGATCACCACCGACCGTTCCAAGAACACCGGCGGCAAGGGCCAGGGTGTCACCTCCACCGGCCTGTACATGTCCGCGCTCGCCGTCAGCTGCTCGCAGGCGGTGCGTGAGGCGGCCAAGGGCATGCAGCTTGACGACGTCCGCGTGGAAGTCAACCACAACGGCGACGGTACCTTCACCCGCCTGATCACCCTCTACGGCGACCTGACGGACGACGAGGTGGAGACCTTGCGCGCCGCGGGTGCGGCCTCCACCGTGGACGGCTACGTGGCCAAGGGCGAAATCGAAACGACTGCGGAGACCGCTTCGCTTGAGCGCCGACGCCGCCAGAACAAGCTCCACCGCGCGGAGCGCCTGGGCAAGTAATGGCTGAATCCGGGTTGTGGGCGGACGTGCGGGGCTTGTGCCCCTGCGGGCAGGGTCTGCCCTACGAGGCGTGCTGCGGGCGCTACATCGACGGCGCTGCTGCGGCGCCCACCGCCGTGGCGCTGATGCGCTCGCGCTACACCGCCTACGTGCGCGGCGCGGGCTCCTACGTCGCGGAGACGTGGGCGGCCGAGACGCGGCCGGCGGATCTGGCCGTGGACCCGTCCGGTGAGCCGTTTACCCGGCTCCAGGTGCTGGATGCCGCCGGCGGCGGGCCTTTCGACGCCGAGGGCGTAGTCGAATTCGCCGCCCACCACCCCGGCGGCGTGATGCGGGAGCGCTCCCGCTTCGAGCGCCGCGCCGGGCGCTGGGTCTACGTCGACGGTGTAGTCCAGTGATCGACCGGTGACCAGCCAGTTTTGGGCGCGTATGACAGTGTTGTAATATCGGGCGAGTTACAGTTTCAGCCTCGCGCTGAGCAGTAGCGGATCGGGCTGTGGCGCAGTTTGGTAGCGCACCACACTGGGGGTGTGGGGGTCGCAGGTTCAAATCCTGTCAGTCCGACAAAAATACCCCTGGGGCCACGGCGATACACGCCAGGCGCCAGGGGTATTCGCGACTGTAGGTTAGGACACGATCTTGCCATTCGCGTCGTACGTGTAGAAGCCCTGCCCAGCTTCCAAGCCGGTCTTGCCTTCTGCGACCATCGGCTTGAGCGTCGTCTCAAGGAAGTCCTTCTGCCATCGCGGGGCGTTCTCGTTGGACTCAATCACGGCGACCAAGGTGCGCACGCCGATAAGGTCCATGATCTCGAACGGACCGCGCGGGGAGCCGGTGGAGTTGCACCAGTCGCGGTCGATGTCCGCGGGTTCAGCGATGTCGTGGTGGAGCAGGTACATGCCAGCACTGAGCAGCGGCACCAGCAGCGTGTTCAGCACGTAGCCGGGCTGCTCGCGCTTGAGCGGGACCGGCACCATGTTGATCTGCTCCGCAAACTCCACGAGCTGGTCCACATACTTCGGGTCGGTGCCCTCGTGCGGCATCACCTCGGCGGTGTTCTGGATCCAGATGTGGTTGGCAAAGTGCAGTGCCAAGAAGCGCTCCGGCGCACCCGTCGCGTCCGCGAACTTGCTCGGCATGAGCGTGGACGTGTTGGTGGCAAAGACGGTGGTCTCCGGGGCGTACTGCCCCACTTCGGCCCAGACCTTGCGCTTGAGCTCGAGGTTTTCCGGGATCGCCTCGATGACCAGGTCCGCGTTCGCTACCGCTTCCTTGAGGTCCGAGGTCTGGGTGAGGTTTTCGTGCGCCGCCGCGATGGTTTCGTCGTTGGCGGATTCGAGCTCCGCCTTCATTTGTTCACCGATAGCGTCGAAACGCTGTTTGCCGGCCGCGAGGGCCTCCTCGTTAATGTCGTAGGACACTACCTTCTTGCCCGCGAACGCAGAGCAGAAAGCGATCTGCGCGCCCAGGACGCCTGCACCAAGTACTGTTACGTTGTTGAATGCCATACCGGTCACGTTACTCCCGATGGTGTGACTTCGGCGTCAGTTCTATGGTGAACTTTTACGCAAGCGACGCCCGGTCCACCGCCACGAGACCGCTCGCTGCCCGCCTGCCCAGCTCCACGTAGTACGCCGCATGTCTCAACCGCGCCTCAAAGGTGTCCGGCTCGAGCGTGCGCTTTGCCTTCGCCGGCACACCGGCGGCAAGAGAGAACTCCGGCAACTGCTGGCCTTCGAGCACCACTGCCCCGCCACCGACGATGGAGCCCTTGCCCACGCGCGAGCGCGACAGCACCGTCGCGCTCATGCCGATCAGGCAACCGGGTTCGATGTGGCAGCCGTGCACCATGGCCAGATGCCCAATGGTCACGTCGTCTTCCAGCACCGTTTGACCGTCCGCGTCCACGTGCAGCACGGAGCCGTCTTGGACGTTGACGCGGTTGCCAATGCGGATCGCGCCCACGTCGCCGCGAATGACCACGCCGGGCCAAATGTTCGCGTCCTCGCCGATGGTCACGTTGCCGATGATGGTGGCCTCGTCGGAGATAAACGCCGAGGGGTGGATCTGTGGGGTTGTGCCTTCAAAGCTGTAGATCATGCGCACCATTGTGCCTGTACGCCAAAGCGACGGCAGAAGGTTTCAGCTCACCACGCGCAGGGTGCCAGGCATCACGCTAAAGCTGACAGCGCTGACGGTACCGGCGGCATCGCCGTCAAGCTCGAGTTGCTCGGGTTCTGAAAACTCGAGCGTGATCCGCCGGCCCGCGAGGTATTCCATGGTCGGAGGCAACGACGCTGGCGGGCGCGGTTGCGCCTCGCCAGGCAGCAGCGCGTTGATGCCGTCGCGGACGGTGTCCAGCGCGATCTTGCCACCGATACCTGCCCAGTCGGCGACGTCTTCGGCACGCAGAACCACGGCGTCGAGGACCCCGTCGTCAGGCAGGGCGTCCGGCAACAGCGGGATCCCGCCCACCAGGTCACTGCAGTTGCCCACGATGCACGTGTGCAGGGAGGTGGTGACCGAAGGATCGCCATCGACTGTGATGCTCACGTCCACGCTATTGCCGCCGCCGAGCGATTGGAGCACGGCCGGAACGTACGCGAGCGGCCCGACCGCAGCCTTGAGGCCGTCGCGGGTGCGGTGGATCATGCCAGCGTCCGCGCCGACACCGGCCATGACGGCGAAGCCGGAGTGCTCAGTGCGGCCGTCGGGGTAGACCATCTCGGCTCGGCAGAGGTCGATGAGCCGGTCGGTGCGGGAAAACGCCCGGCGCACCGCCGCTTCCAGCACAAGCGGCACCCCGAGGTTGCGCGCGAGCATGTTGCCTGTGCCCGCCGGTACGATCGCCATGGGAGTTTTGGAACCGGACACGGCCAGCGCGACCATGCGCACCGTGCCGTCACCACCAGCGGCGATGATCAAGTCGGCGCCGTGCTCGAGCGCGCGGACGGCCTGGGAAAACCCGGGCCCCTCCGCGGTCGTTTCTGCCCACTCGATATCCGCACCCTCCCAGGCGTAGCGCTCCACGGCGCGGCGCAGCCTTCCCAGGTGGACCTTCACAGGGTTGAACACCACTGTTACCCGGGAACTAGACGCGACATTCACGCGACTCATCGTAGCGGTGCCTGGGGCACAACCGCGTCACACGGCGCGGCTACGACAACCCGACGCCGAAAAATTCCAGCAGCGTGCGGGCGGCAAACTCGTCGGACACCAGGCCGGTCTTGTCGGAGGTGCCGCCGGGCCACACGTGCGGCCCGCCCTCAATGCGGTAGTGCGATAGCGCGGCATCGCAGTCCTCCCAGCTCAGCTTCGTCACCGTGGGCGACAGCGCAACGTCTTCCCTGCGCCCCGCGCAGTGGTTGCGCACCGCCGCTTCCTCGAGCATCTCGGGCGTGGAGTTGTACACCGTCTCGTGTCGCTCGCCGCCGTCGTAGGAGATGATCGGGTCGGCGGTGCCGTGGATGTCCACGTGCTTCATCGGGATACTGGAGCACCCGGAGGAAACGCGCTGGTAAAACGCGCCGGCCACAGTGGCCACGCCGCTGAACTCCTGCGGTCGCTGGCAGCCCACAAACGCCGCGAACCCGCCGCCGTTGGAAAAACCGGCGGCGAAGATGCGGGTGCGGTCTATGGAGTATTCGCCCTCCACCTGACCAAGCACATCGTCGACGAACGCGAGGTCCTGCTCTCCGGTCGTTTCCGCGTACGGGGCAGGCGCCCAGGCTTTGCCCACTCCGTCCATGAACGCCACAACGGCGTCCGCCTTGTCCAGCTGCGAGTGCTGGCGGATCCGCTCCGCGTCTTCCATGTAGCCGTGGAACACCAGGATCAGCGGCAGCCTGTCGCGCTGCTTCGCGCCCCTCGGCACCGACAGGATGTAGTCGCGCTTGAGCCCGGCGGACGTCATCTGCCGGCGATCTATCGCCGGGTCGGACCACGGCTCCACCTCACGCACGACGTCCTGGGGAGGATCCGGCTGCGTGGTTATCGCCGTGCGCAGCCGTGCCGTATCCCCCGCGCAGCCTGCGACGCTAAAACAGGTGACGGCCAAGCCGATGGCGGCCGCGGCGCGGATCTTTTGGCGGAGAAACACGCAAGGTAGATTAGACCATTGTGCACGCGAGCAGAACACAGCCAGGCCCCAGCAGGAAAGCTGGCCCCACGTTCAGAAACTCCGCGCACCGCAGCGGCGCCGCCGAGGCGTTCACCCGCGACGCAAATCGCTACGACACCGCCCGCCCCACCTACCCCGACGCATTAGGCAAGCTCGTCGGCCCCGGCACTGTCTGCGACATTGGCGCAGGTACCGGCAAGTTCACACAATTGCTTTGCGACGATTCACGTTCCGTGTTCGCCTGCGATCCCAGCGGAGGCATGACCCGCGTGTTCCACACGGTGCTTCCCGAAGTGCCCGTGTGGCGCGCCACCGCCGAGGCGACCGGCTTGGTCGATGACGCGGTCGATGCATTGACGTGCGCGCAGACCTGGCACTGGGTGGATGTACACGCCGCTAGCGCGGAGGCGGACCGCGTGATCCGGCCCGGCGGGCGCCTGGTGCTGTGCTGGAACACCCTGGCCGTGCGCCACCCCTGGGTGCTCAGGCTCAGCCGCATCATGCATTCCGGAGACGTACAGCGCGAGGGCTTCTACCCGGAGGTCGCCTCCCCTTGGCAGCTGACAGACGAGCTGCGCCGGGAGTGGCTCCACCCCATCGCCGTCGAGGGCTGCTTCGAGCTCATGGCTACCCGCTCTTACTGGCTGAAAGCGAACGAGCGCACTCGCGCCAAGATGGAGGCGAACCTCGCCTGGTACCTCTACGAGCGCCTCGGCTTCGACCCCGGCGACACCATCCCGCTGCCGTACCGCACCGACGCGTTCGTCTACGAGCGCGCCTAGCTGGCGCGGTCGAACTCCAGCCCGAAGAACTCAACAATCGCCTCGGTGGCGTCCAGGTCGCGCCGGGCAGCCCACGGCCCAGTGGGCCACTCGTGCCCCATGCCCTCCACCGCAATCAGATCGGCGCTGGCGCGGTCGCCGTTGCGGCGCTCAAACGCCGCCACCACGTCGGGTGCGCCGTAAGTGGTGTCGTCTTCTCCCCCGCTGTACGGGGAGCGCTTCTCGCCGGCAAACGGCACCACGTCGTCGAAGGTGCCGTGAATGTTCAGGTAATCCAGCGGCTGTGCTGCTGCAGCCAGCTCGTCCGGGGTTGCACGCACGGCCGCTGCAACAGTGGCGACGCCAGCGAGGTCGAGGTCGGTCAGGCTCAGGTGCACTGCCAGTCCCCCGCCGTTGGAAAAGCCAACCATGTAGGTGTTGGTGGTGGCGAAGGTGGACCGGAGGTCGTCGATAAGCGCACGCACAAACGCCGCATCTTCATCGAAGGTGGTGCGCGCGTACGGCGCAGGCGACCATGCAAGGCCCGCACCCGTTGGCGCGGCGACAATGGCGCGCGCCCGGTGCAGGCCCGTGCCGGCGAGGAAATCGCGGCCGTTGTCGCCCTTGCCGTGCAGCGCGACGATCACCGGCAACGCGCCAGTGTGACCTGCGGGAACGCTGACGTGGTAGCTGCTCTCCACGCCGCCAACGTTGAGTGTGCGCTGCCGCATCGGTCTAGCCCTTCTTGCCGCGCCGCTCGCGCACGCGCACCGCGATGCGCACCGGGGTGCCGTGGTAGCCGAACTGCTCGCGGAACTTCCGCTCCAGGTAACGGCGGTACCCGCCGTCGAGGAACCCGGTGGTAAACAGCACGATTGTCGGCGGACGGGTGCTGGCCATGGTGGCAAACAGCAGCTTGGGCAGGCGGTTGTTCTTCATCGGCGGAGGGTTCGCCGCGATCGCCTCGCGCAGCCAATTGTTCAGCTGACCGGTGGAAATGCGCTTATCCCAGTTCTCCAACGCCTCCTTCATCGCCGGCTCCAGGCGGTGCAGGCCGCGGCCGGTGTCGGCGGAGATGTTGAGCTTGGTCACCCACTTGAGCTGACCCATCGTCTCGTCGAATTCGCGGTCGAAGTCGTAGCGACGGTCCTCATCCATCAGGTCCCACTTGTTAAAGCAGATGACCATCGCCTTACCGGCTTCCAACACCATGGAGATCACGCGCTGGTCCTGCTCAGAGATCTCCTCCGAGGCGTCGATGAGCACGATGCACACCTCAGCGGCCTCGACAGTGCCGCGGGTGCGAAGCGACGCGTAGTACTCGTGGCCCTGGGCGCTTTTGACCTTCTTGCGCAGTCCGGCGGTGTCGATGAAGGTCCACAGATCCTCGTCCAGCTGCACGAGCTCATCCACCGGGTCCACGGTGGTGCCGGCAACGTTGTCCACTACTGAGCGGTTGGACTTAGTCAGCTTGTTCAGCAGGCTGGACTTGCCCACGTTAGGCCGGCCCACCAGCGCGACGCGGCGCGGGCCGCCGGTGATGGATTCCTTCACCCGCGGCTCATCCGGGAACAGGCGCATGATCTCGTCCAACACATCCGCGCCGCCGCGGCCGTGCAGCGCGGAGACCGGCCAGGGGTCGCCCAAGCCGAGTGCGTAGAACTCGGCCACGTCGCCCCACTGGCTGTCGGACTCAAACTTGTTCGCCACCAGGATCACGGGAGCCTCGGAGCGCTGCAGGTTGCGAGCCATCACAGCGTCCGTCTCCGTGATGGCGGTTTTCGCGTCCACAACCATGACAATGACATCGGAGGTGGCCATCGCGGCCTCCGCCTGGCGGGCGATCGCGGCGTGGATCCCCTTCGCGTCCGGGTCCCAGCCGCCGGTGTCCTGCACCCAGAAGCGGCGCCCGCCCCAATCCGTGATGTAGCTGACACGGTCCCGCGTGACGCCTGGGTGGTCCTCCACCACGGCCTCGCGGCGGCCGATGAAGCGGTTCACCAGCGAGGACTTGCCCACGTTCGGACGGCCCACGATAGAGACCGTCGGCAGCGCCTCGGTGACCACGTCAGGCTGGGCAATGCCGTACTCCGCCTCGAGCTCGGCCCACTCCTCCTCGGTCAGTTCGTCGTCGGAGTCGTAGCCCTCGCCGAAATCTGCCTCGCCGAACTCGGACTCGTCGATGCCGGCGTCTTCGAAGCCCTGCAGGTCCTCCTCCGCGTTGAAGTCCTTGTTCTCGTAGTACTCGGCGCTATCGGCGCCGACCACGTAGGCGTCCACGTCGGTGTAGCCGGAACGGTCGATGCCGGGCTGGATGAACTGCGTCTCCGGCTCCAGGTGCTCGTCGTTGGAACTGGGGTTGTTGTCGCGCTCGCTCATCGCGCGCTCCTTTCCACGACCTCGGTCAGTGCCGCCAGGACCTCGTCCGGGGTCATCTCGGAGGTGTCCACAAGCACCGCATCGTCCGCGGGCTTGAGCGGGCTGGTCGCTCGCGAGGAATCTGCCTCGTCGCGGCGCTGCACGTCCGCAAGCACCGCGTCGAAGTCCGCCTCGCGCCCCGCCGCAACGTCCTGGTCGTAGCGACGCTTCGCGCGCACCTCGGCACTTGCGGACATGAACACCTTCGCGGGTGCGTCCGGCAGCACGACCGTGCCGATGTCGCGGCCTTCCACGATCGCGCGCCCGGACTCGCGGGCAAGCTTGCGCTGCAACTCCACCAGGTTCACGCGCACCTCGGGGATGGCGGAGACGGCGGAGACGTGCTTGGTCACCTCGGCGCCGCGGATTTCCGCCTTGACGTCCTCGCCAGCGAAGAGCACCTCGGTGGAATCCGGATCGTCGGAGACCTCCAACGGCAAGTCCGCGGTCGCCTCAATTACCTTCGCCGTGTCGGCCGGGTCTACTCCCGCGCGCAGCACAGCCAAGGTGGCAACGCGGTACATCGCCCCAGTGTCCACGTACTTCGCGTCCAGGCGTTTCGCCAGCGCGCGGCACATTGTGGACTTGCCGGTGCCCGAAGGCCCGTCCACAGCCACGATGAGCCCGCCGTTATCCATATTGGAAAGTGTGTCCGCCATTTACATCCCCACCGCCTTGTACAGCGATGCCAGCTCAGAAGAGTTCAGCGCGCGCATGGAGCCCGGCTTCATGTCGCCGAGCTGTACCGTGTGGAACTTCGTGCGAACGAGGCGCTGCACCGGGAACCCGGCCTGTTTCAGCATGCGGCGCACAATGTGCTTGCGGCCTTCGTGCAGCTCCACGCGGATGATGGACTGGCCGTTGTGCACGTCCACGATTTGCGCGTAATCCACCTTCGCGGGGCCGTCGTCAAGCTCGATGCCCTCCTTGAGCTGCTTGACCACCGCATTGTTGGCCTCGCCGAGCACCGTGGCCAAGTACGTCTTGGCCACCTCGTACTTCGGGTGGGTCAGGCGGTTGGCCATCTCGCCGTCGTTCGTGAGCAACAGCAGGCCCTCGGTGTCCGCATCGAGGCGGCCGACGTGGAACAGGCGCTGGCCGGACGCGGTGCGCTCAGCTAGGTAGGACCCCACCGAGACGCGGTCCATCTCGTCCTTCATGGTCGAGTGCACGCCACGGGGCTTGTTGAAGACGAAGTACTCGTGCTCCTCGTTGACGTTGATGCGCGCGCCGTCGACGCGGATGATGTCCACGTTCGGGTTCACGCGCATGCCCTGGCGCATCACGATTTCGCCGTTGACCTCGACGCGGCCCTGCTCGATCATCGCTTCTGCGTGACGACGGGAAGCTACGCCCGCTTGCGCGAGCACCTTCTGCAGGCGAACGCCTTCAGCCGCGGCCTTCGCCGCTGCTGGGTCTTCGTCCCACCAGTTATCGTCCAGCGGGTTCGGTTGATTCTTCGCGGCGTTTTGGCGCCTCTTGTTCAGGCGGACATTCTGTTTCTTAGCCGGCTTGGCGTAGGAGATGTAGAACGTATCGTCCTTCCCACGCTTATCCGGTGTGCCATCTCGGCGAGCGGGTGGTGTCATGCCCCGGGAGTTTACCAGGCATCCTCGATGGAATCGATGTCCGGAAGCAGCGGCGCAAGCTCCGGCAGGCGCTCCAAGGAATCGATGCCTAAAAGCTCCAAAAACAGCTCGGTGGTGACGTAGCGGTGCGCGCCGTGATCCGGCACGTCCTCCCCGGCCTCGCCCGGGTCCACCTCGGCGATCAGGCCTCGCAGTGCGAGCGTGCGCATCACGCCGTCCACGTTCACGCCGCGCACACCCGCGACCTGCGCGCGGGTGACCGGCTGACGGTAGGCCACCGCCGCGAGTGTTTCCATCGCCGCGCGAGACAGCTTCTTTTGCGTGCCGTCCAGCAGGAACGCCTCGACCGCGTCGGCGTTGTCGGTGCGGGTGTACAGGCGCCAGCCCTCCGCGGTTTCGCGCAGGTCCATGCCGGAGCCGCGCTCGTCCAGCTCGCGGGCAAATTCGCGCAGTATGTCAGAGACCTCCTCGGAGGTTGCACCGAGTGCACTTGCCAGCTGCTCCACGGCGACGGGCGCGTCGATGACCAGCAGCACCGACTCAATTCGGGAGCGCAGCTGGGAGACCATGGGCAAGCTATCCATGATTCGGCAGTGTATCGGGTACCGTGCGCCGGCCCGGCGGTTACGTCCAGTTCGAGGCGGCAACGACCGCTGGGTCCACCTCAAGCCCGGTCCAGGACACGTCCAGGCGTCCCAGCGCTTCCGGCTGCTCCGTCTCCACGGCCTTGGCCTTATACAGCTCCAACAGTGCCAGGAACCTGCCCACCACCTCCATTGAACGGGTGCAATCGCGCGTGAGCGCCGCAAACGTCAGCCAGGAGCCGGTACCCGCCAGTTTCAGCGTGTCCAGGATCTTGCCCGCCTGTTCTGGCACGGACACCGCCTGTGCGTGCAGGTGGTCTGTGCGCACCTCCTCCGGCGGCCGGGGGCGGAACACGCTGGCGGCAAGTTCGGCGAAACTCGCAGCTGTGTGCCCGAGATCCACCGGCGGCAGCAGGTCCACGAACCTAGGCTCCATGGACACCGCGCGCGGGTAGCGCCGCAGCGCGAGTTTTTGCCACTCGGCGAACTGGTCGGCCACGCGTTGGTAGGCGCGGTACTGCAGCAGGCGGGCGAACAACAGGTCGCGTGCCTCCAAAAGCTCGAGGTCTTCGATGTTTTCGCCGTCGTTTCCCGGAAGCAGGCGCGCGGTCTTCAGGTCCAGCAGGGTCGCCGCAACGACGAGGAACTCGGTGACCTCGTCCAGCGCCTCCGTCTCCCCGAGCGCGCGCGTATACGCGATGAACTCGTCGGTCACCTCTGCCAATGCCACCTCTGTCACGTCCAGCTTCTTCGACTGGATCAGCGTGAGCAGCAGGTCGAACGGCCCCTCGAAGTTCTGCAGAGCCAGGGTGAACCCGGTGATCTCCGGCTGGGGGTACTGCTCGGGCGCTGCCGCCGCCACTAGCTGGTGCGCTCCAGCACCTCGAGCGCAAGGTTGCGGTACTGGTCCGCGCCCTGGGAGTTCGGCGCCCAGGTGATGATCGGCTCGCCGGCCACAGACGTCTCCGGGAAACGCACTGTGCGGGTGATCACGGTGTCAAAGACGCGCTCGCCGAAGACCTCCACCACCCGGTCCATCACCTCGCGGGCGTGGGTGGTGCGGCGGTCAAACATGGTCACCAGGATGCCCACGATGTCCAGGTCGAAGTTGATGCGGTCGCGCACCTTCTCCACCGTGTCCGTGAGCAGCGCCAAGCCGCGCAGGGAGAAGTACTCGCACTCCATTGGGATGATCACGCCGTGGGAGCAGGCGAGCGCGTTGACGGTGAGCAGGCCGAGGGACGGCCCGCAGTCGAGGATGATGAAGTCGTACTCGTTTCGCACCGGACGCAGAGCGCGGGCGAGCGTGTGCTCGCGACCAACCTCGTTGACCAGCTGAATCTCCGCCGCCGACAGGTCGATGTTGGCGGGCACCACATCCAGGCCGGAGACGTTGGTCGTGTTAATCGCGGCGTGGATGCTTGCGGTGTTGTCGAACAACAGGTCGTAGACGGTGACCTGCTCCTCTTCATAGGAAACGCCGAGCCCCGCTGAGAGCGCGCCCTGCGGGTCCAGGTCCACGAGAAGTACCTTGCGGCCCTGTTCCGCCAGGCAAGCGCCGAGATTGATCGTCGAGGTGGTTTTGCCCACACCACCCTTCTGGTTGACCATGGAGATCACCGTGGCAGGCCCGTGCTTGTCCAGCTCCTTCGGCTGGGCAAATTCGCGCCACGGCCGCCCGGTCAGAAACGTTTTCTGGTCCGCAGCGTCAAACAGCGCCTCGTCCGCCATGGCCGGTCCTTCCCTCAATCACGTCCAAACCCTTGACTTCCGCCATCTTACAACGTTGTCATTACGCCTGCGCGCGCCTCCGGCGCAGGAACACAATCAACACCGCGATTGCTGCCAGCAACGCAGCTCCAGCGATCGCAAGGGGCACAACATCGCTTATCGACGACGTCCCGTCAACCCCACGGCCTTGACCATCCTGGTTCGCGTAGTTGCCGTACTGGTTGTCCTCGTTGCTGTCGCCGGCCTGCTCCACGGGGACGTTGGTCGAGGTGATCACCGCGACGAAATCCGCCTTGCCGTCGCGCACCATTTCCATGATGAACGGGTTGTCCGGCGTCTCCCCCTCCGGATAGGTCAGGGTGATCGTGCGTTTGCCCTTATCAATCTCGCGCTCCACACCCTCAATGACCTGTCCGTTGACGTCCAGGTACCGCAGCGTGGCGCCCTCCGTGTCGTAGCTGGCGTACTTCATCAGGTCCTTGACTCGGCTCAGCGGTACCTTCACCACGATCGTGTTGTCTCGAATTTCGCCGTCGAAGTACAGCTTGGTCGCGGCAGTATCGTCAGCGGGCTCCGCCTTGGACCGCGACGGGTGCGACACCGCCGGGGCGCTGCCGTCACGGTTGTCGTCTGCGCTGACTTCGCCGGGCTGGCCACCTCGGCCACCACGGTCACCTTGGTCATCTCGACCGTCGCTGGCCCCGCCGCCGGAGCTAGTGTCACTACCCTCCCCGCGGGACGCGCCGCCGTCAGCCTCACTACCCGCGGCTTCACCGTCAGCAGCGGCACCGCTGCCTCCCCCGCTGGAACCGCCGGACTCGCCGGAGTCCCCGCCGACATCCGCGGAGCCATCGCCGACAGCGACCAGGTTTACCGTCGCCGAGTAGCCGCCCGCGCTAGCTGGCACCGCCGCCGTAGCACCCGGCTGGTTCGGCGCGCTCACGGTCACGGACGTGCCCGAGGATGTCACTGTCCATCCGCCCGAGGAGTAGTTCACGTCCACCGGAACGCCCACATCCACGGTCGTGCTCTCGCCCGCTGGAACAGAGATCTCCCCGGGGATCATGGACTGCACCTCCTCCGGGCTCATGCCGTCTGGAAGCTGCGCGTGCGCCACCGGAGCGATCGGAGCCGCAAGAAGCAGAGCCGCAGGCACGGCGAGCAGCGCAGCGCGGCGCGAGGTGCGCGGTGAAAAAGGTGCGGGTCGCATTGATAGTTCTCCCGTTAATTGTGTGGGTCAATCAAGCAGCCGAGTCTACGCACGTGGGTGCGTGCTGCGCCAAACTTCGCGCAGGTTATCGGCTGTGATGTGGGTGTAAATCTGCGTGGTGGTCACTGAGGCGTGCCCGAGGAGTTCCTGAACGCTTCGCACGTCCGCCCCGCCTTCCAGCAGGTGCGTGGCAAACGAATGCCGCAGGGTGTGCGGCGAGATGTCCTTCTCAATCCCCGCCCGGGCCGCCGCAGCCTTGATCGCGTTCCACGCGCTTTGGCGGGACAACGCTCCGCCGCGCTTGTTTAGCAGCAGCGCGTGCGAGGTTCCGTTGGCAAACGCCGGACGCCCGCGCACCAAGTACGCCTCCAGCGCCTCCTGCGCCTTGGATCCCAGCGGCACCAAACGTTGCTTGTTGCCCTTGCCGGTTACCGCGAGCACGCCGCCGTACTCGCCGTCTAAGGCGGCGCTGGCGTCGTCGACGCTTAAGCCCAGCACCTCCGAGACACGGGCGCCGGTGGCGTAGAGCGTCTCCAGCAGTGCTTTGTCGCGCAGTCCGGATGGGGTTTCGGTCGGGCATGCGTCGAGAAGCTTGGCCACCTCTTCGATGCTCAACGTGTCTGGCAGCCGCTCGCCGGTCCGCGGCGGCGAGACCTCAGCGGCTGCGTCAGCTGGCAGAACCCCCTCGTCCACGCCGAACTTATGCAGTCCGCGTGCGACGGTCAGCGCCCGCCCCGCCGAGGACGCGGCCAAGGGCTTCGCCCCGTCCACACCCCGGCGCAGGTCCGCGACATACGCCTCGATGTCGGTGGCGCTAACCTGACTCAAATCCGTTTTGCCAGCCGCGGCCAGCCACGCGGTGTAGCGGTGCACATCGCGGGTGTAATTGCTCAGCGTGTGGGGTGACACACCCCTTTCGACGGCAAGATGAGTCAGCCAGCGCTTCGCCAGCGCCTCCGCGTCCACCGGCTAGACCCGTTTCATGTCCGGCACGATGCCTTCTTCCGCGCGGCGGTTGGCCAACGAAGTCGGGCGCAGGTGGAAGGGCTCGTCGACAGGCCTGGGCTTTTCGCCCCGGGCCACCAGACGCGCGGCGGCGAGGATGCCGGAGACCGCAATCGAGTTGACCACTTCGCCGCGCAGCGCCTTATCGGCGGCCTCCTCCAGGTCCACCCACGCAAAGTCCATGTCGGCCTCTTCGTTTTCGGCCTCGGGACGTTCCACTTCGTGCAGGCCGCGGGCAATGAACACTCGCACTGCCTCCTCCGCGAACCCTGGGGAGGTGACTAAGTCCACCAGCACGCCCCACTCGTTGGCAGCCAGGCCCGCCTCCTCCTGCAGTTCGCGCTTCGCGCAGATCAGCTCGTCCTCCGCGTGCATGTCCAACAGCCCGGCGGGAAGCTCCAGCAGACGCTCACCCACGCTGTGGCGGTACTGCTCCACCAGCGCCACACGTCCCTGATCGTCCAGCGCGACCACGGCGACGGCGCCGAAGTGCTCCACAATTTCGCGCGCAGCCTCGTTGCCTCCCGGCATAACCACCTGGTCGCGGCGCACCGCGATGATTGGCGCGTCAAGGACGACTTCGGACCCAGTGACAGTGAATTCGTGGCTCATGGGCACAAGCCTACGAGCCTTAAGCCTCGCCGCCACCACTGGACACCGCAAGCACGGACTTGATGCGCCCAGCTTCCGCGTCCACGCCGCCGACAGTCTTTACCCCGCTGATCGCATCGGGCTCAGCGCCCTGGGTAGCCAGCGCGGTCTTGCCTTCCGCCCCGAGCGCCTTGGCAAAGTCGCCGATGACTTGTGCGCTGAAGTCGCTGCTTCGCGCCGGCCCATCCACGATCACCACCGCGCCGGCGGGCACGATGGAACCGCTGAATTCGATAAACCCAGCCTGCTGCAGCGAGTCCAGCACAAGCGTGCGGTCATCCGGCAAAGTTTTGGATTCGCCGGAAGTGCCGTCGTCGAACAGCACGGTCGCGAGAGACTGACCTGCGTGAAGTCCCGGGGAACGGTCCTCCACCGACAGCTTCGCACCCGAGGGCAACGTGTTTGCGACGATGCTGGACAGCTCGTCCGCGCCCGCCTGGTCGGAGAAACGCTCCGTCAGTGTCAGCTCGCCGGAGTCGGACGCTCCGGCGGCGTTGAGCAGCCAGCGCACGGACTCGACATCTTCCGAGTCCGCCGCGGCCGTGCGCACGATGGTCACCGGCACGTCCTTCAGCGCACCCGAGACGATGGAGCCGGATTCCTGCGCCAACAGGTCGTTCGCCTCCTCTGCTCGCGCCTGCGCCGCCTCAAGTTCCGAATTATCTACGGCTGGCTTCGCGGGGGCGTCAGCCTTGTACTGGGAGAAGCCGAGGTCCACCTTTCCCGGCATCGCTGGTGCCAGCACTAAAGCGCCCAGCGCGATTCCAAGCGCTGCGCCCCAGCCCAGGCCAGCTGCGATGAGGCCTACCCTGCCTTGAGTCTTCGCCATCAGACACTGCCCTCCTAGTTAGTCCAGCCATCGAACCAGCCGCGCACCGTCAGCGCGATGGTGTTCCAGGTGTCCACGAGGTTGTCAGCGAAGTTGCCGTTGCCGCCCAGCCCGGCGATCAGGATCGCCACCGCGGCGGCGACCAGCACGCCGAGGATCGCCCACGCCCATGCCACACCTGCGCCGGACTCGACAGCGTACAGGTTGGTAATCACGGAGGAATCCACGATCTTGCGCCCCGCCTTCAGCCGCGCGAGCAGCGCCGCCGGTTCCGTGGCCGGGGTGCCCGCGGTGGTAGCCGAATCTGCGAAGATACGGTCCAGCTCCACCGGCTGGCCCACAGTGACGATCATCTCGGCGTCGTGGAACGTCGCCAGCAAAATCGCAAGGTCCGTCGGGGAATCCGTCGCGGCTGGGAACGTCATCGCGCCCACGCCCAGATCCTGAATGCGTTCCAAACCAGGCGCGTAGCCGTCCGGCTCCGCGGGCAAAATCACCTTCGCATCCGAGCGCAGGTTCTCGGACGCCACGTTTTTCGGGTCGCCCACGATGATGTCCGGCGCGTAGCCCATGGACGCAAGCGTGTCCGCGGCAGCACCAACGCCGATGACAACCGGCGTGTATTCCTGCATGAAGTTCTTCAGTTCCTCCATGCGCTGGCGAGTGTCGGGAGCCGGCGACACCACCAACACCTTGCGCTCTGTCATGATGTCGCCGAGTTCCGGGGCACCAACGCCGTCGATAAGCAGCGCCGCCTCCGAGTGGATGAACTCGACGGTGTTGCCGAAGTATGCCTCCATGTTCTCCACTAGGCCGCGCTGGGCCTGGGAGAACGTGGCATCGACCTCGGTGCGGGTCACCGGCTGCGCTTGGCCCGCAGCCTTGCGCCCCACGGTGATCTGGCCTGTGGGCGAGACAGTAGCTTTCTTGCCGTCGCGGATCTTCCCGCGCAGGTCCGTGCCAGCTGCCTCGAACAGTGGAACGCCGGCGTCGAGAAGCAAGTGCGGACCGAACGTAGGCAGCGTGCCGGTGGAGTACGGCGCGAGGTTGACCACCGCCGCCGGGCGACGCGCGATGATTTGCTCAGCCAAGCGTCGCTGCATGTCGGGTGCGTCCACGAATACGACGTCGCCCTCGCTAAGCTTGCCCAGTCCCTTGCCCTGCGGGGTGCAGTCGCGCAAGGTGCCGCGCAGCTCGGACGCGGGCGGTTCCTTGGTCGGTTCTTGAGCGGAGGGTGCAACAGTCATGCGCACCATTGTGCAACGATGACCTGCCTGAACCGGGGAGGCGCGCGGGGAACTAACCGCGCAACTGCGCCACCTCACCCTGTGCGCGCTCGAACAGCTCGGCGGCATGGGCGCGGCCGGTGTCCGAATCGTCCATCCCGGCCATCATGCGGGCCAACTCCTCGATGCGTTCTTCCCTTTGCAACGCAGCAACACCGGAGGTCACGGCCACGTCACCGATGTCCTTGGACACGTGCAGGTGCGTGTCAGCATAGGCTGCGACCTGCGGCAGGTGCGTGACCACGATGACCTGGTTGCCGCGGGCCAGACGCGCAAGGCGCCGGCCAATCTCCACTGCTGCGCGCCCGCCCACGCCCGCGTCCACCTCATCGAAAACGAGTGTTGCGCCACTGGAGGATTCAGACAAGATGACCTCCAGCGCGAGCATCACGCGCGACAGCTCGCCGCCGGACGCGCTCGTGGCCAGCGGCTTCGGCTCAAGCGCGCTGTTCGGCGCGAGCAGGATCTCCACCGCGTCGGCGCCGTCGCGGCCGTACTGTGCCTGAGTGACGTTGACGGAAAGCTGCGCCTTCGGCATCGCCAACCCGTGCAGCTCCTCGGTCACCGCCGCGCCCAGCTTGCCCGCGGCCTTGGTGCGCGCCTTCGTCAGCGCGGCCGCATGCTTTCTCATCGACCGCTCGAGCTCGGCCACCTTCGCCTTGAGCTTTTCGACGGCACCTTCCGACGTATCGATCTTCGCCAGCCGCTCCCCCGCCTTGTCACGCCACGCCACCACACCTGCCGCGTCCGGAGCGTACTTGCGGGTCAAGCCCTTGATCTCCTGCTGGCGCTGCAGGAGCTTCTCCAGCTCCTCTGGGTCGGACGGCAGGCTACTGGTGTAGCTGCCCAGCTCCGCCGAGACGTCCGAGAGCACACCGGCGACCTCGCCCAGCCTGGCCCCCAGGTCCCGCAACTCCTGGTCGCTTGCGCCTTCGAGGGCAGCCTGGGCGCGGCCGATCAGGTCGGAGGCTGGCTCTTCTTCCCCGCCGACACCGCCGACGGCGTCCGCGCCGTCGATAGCCACAAGCGCGGTCTCGGCAGCCTCGCGCAACGCGTCCACGTCTTGGAGACGGTTGATGGTGGCCACCAGTTCCTCGTCCTCGCCGGCCTGCGGTGCTACCGCATCGATCTCGTCGATGGCGAACTGGAGGCGGTCCACCTCCTGCGCCAGCTCCAGGCGTTCTTCCGTGCGCTCCTTCAGCTCCTTCGCGGCGCTGCGCCACGCGGTGTACGCCTCGCGGTACGCGTCCAGCTTGGCCTGGATGGCCGGGTCGAAGCGGTCGAGGGCCGCCAACTGCTGTTCCGGCGCCATCAGCCGCAGTTGGTCGTTCTGGCCGTGGATGGTAAGCAGGTGGCCCGCTAGCTCGCTTAGCGTCGCCGCCGGCACCTTGCGCCCGCCGAGGTGCGCGCTGGAGCGCCCCGAGGCCTTCACAGAGCGCGACACCAGGTACTCACCGTTCTCGTCCGGTTCGGCTCCGGCACCGGCCGCAATAGCGTCGATAGCCTCGCGCACTTCATCCGGCAGGCATTGGGTGCCAAACGCGCCCTCCACCACCGCGCCGTCGGCGCCGGTGCGCACGCGGGAGGCGTCCGCACGCCCGCCGGTGAGCAGGCGCAGGCCTGTGACCACCATCGTCTTACCCGCGCCCGTCTCGCCCGTGAGCACAGTCAACCCCGGCGAAAGCTCGGACGAGGCGTGGCTAATCACGCCAAGGTTGGAGATAGCGATCTCAGCGAGCAAAAACGTGCCTCCCTGTCAGATTTACGCCCCGCGCGGGCCGCGCCACCCGGAAACCGGGAGCTGGAACTTGTCCACGAGCTTGTCCGTGAACGGTCTATCGTCCAAGCGTACCCAGCGCACCCCGCGCTCGCCCCGCACCACTTCAACGCGCGAACCGGCAGGCACCGTCAGGCGGCGCTGGCCGTCCATCACCGCGGTGGCCTGCGTGGTCTGCCGCTCCGATTCCACCGCCACAGTCGACGTCGGCGCGACCACCAGGGGCTTGGCAAACAGCGCGTGGGCGTTGTTCGGTACCACCAGGATCGCCTCCAGCTGTGGCCACATCACCGGCCCGCCGGCGGAAAACGCGTACGCGGTCGAGCCCGTCGGCGTGGAAATGAGCACGCCGTCGCAACCGAATGAGGACACGGGGCGGAAATCCACCTCCAGCGTCGCGTCCAGCACGCGGGTGCGGTCCGAGTTCTCAATACTGCACTCGTTGAGCGCCCAGCTGCGGCCGAGCACCTCGCCGCCCTCGCCAAGCACAGAAACGTCTAACGTCATCCGCTCCACCACGCGGTACGAGCGGTCGATCACCTGGCCGACGACTTTTTCCAAACTCGACGCTTCCCCTTCCGCGAGGAAGCCCACGTGGCCCAAGTTGATGCCCAGCACCGGAATGTCCTGCGCACGCGCGTAGCTCGCCGCCCGCAGAAACGTCCCGTCGCCGCCGAGCACCAGCACCAGCTCGCACCCCGCAGCCGCGGAGTCGTCCGCCTTCGCGCGGGTCAGCCCGCACAGCACCGGGTTGGTCTCAATGACGTCCATCTGCTCCTGCTCGAGCAGGCGGACCTCAATGCCCGCCTGCTGCAGAAGCTGCGCCGCCCGGGCCGCCGAATCAATATTGGAGGCCCTGAACAGGTGCGGCACCAGCAGGATCTCGCGGCGTGTTGAATCACCCATCTACTTCGGTCCTTCCTCGACCGCCCGGTTGACCAGCGCGGTCAGTGCGTCGTCGTCAAGCTGCTGCTCGCCCCCGTCTTTCACCAACCACAAAAAGTATTCCACGTTGCCGCTCGGTCCCGGCAGCGGGGATGCCGTCACTCCGCGCACCGACAATCCCAGCGATTGTGCGAAACGCGCGACGTCCAGCGTGACCTCCGCGCGCAGCTCCGGCGAACGCACGACGCCGCCGCTGCCGAGGCGGTCCTTGCCCACCTCGAACTGCGGTTTGACCATGGTCAGCATGTCCGCGCCGTCGACCATGCACTCCACCAGCGCCGGCAGCACCAGCTTCAGGGAGATGAACGACAGGTCGCCGACCATGAGATCCGCCGGCCCGCCCATCATCTCCGGGGTGAGGTTGCGGATGTTGGTCCGGTCAAGCACACGCACGCGCTCGTCGTTTTGCAGCCGCCACACCAGCTGGCCGTAGCCCACGTCCACCGCCACGACCTCACTTACGCCACGCGACAGCAGCACATCAGTAAACCCACCGGTCGAGGCACCAGCATCCAACGCCTTTCGCTTCTCGACGACAAGCCCGCCCCCGCCAAACACCTCAAGCGCACCCAGCAGCTTATGCGCACCACGTGACGCCCAATCGTCCACATCGGCGGTGTTGACCTTGATGGAAGCATCCGGCTCCACCACCGTCGCGGGTTTGGTCGCGGTGAACCCACCAACCTGGACGCGACCTTCCTTGATCCAGTTCTGCGCCTGCTCACGCGAGCGCGCGATCTTGCGGCGGACCAGTTCCGCGTCGAGCCGGGTGCGTTTCGGTGCCACGGTAGCGGCCCCCTTTCTTAACTAATTGTCGGACAGCGCCTCGTGCAGCACCGCGTGCGCCCGAGTCAGCGCGTCCACCTCCGCTGCGAGGCCATCCGTCGCCTCCGCCAGAATCGACTCAACGCGCTGTGTCACTTCCTCAGCGCTGACCTTCGGTGCCCGCGGGTCGCGGGGAATCGGAGCCGGGCTCATCAGCGTCACCACCACTCTGCGAGCGCCGCCTCAGCGGCGTCAGTCTCCGCACGCACCTCAGCCGGCGGGTCAGGCTGCTGCCACGCCACGTCGAGTGCGGTGCGGAGGGCAGCCAAGCTGGAGGCGTTGGCGTTGCCGCCGGTGAGGACGATGGCGGAGCCGTCGATACGCGCCTCGAAGCCCTCCTGCACACCCGGGGAGAGTTGCTCAGGCGACTCGCTGAGGCCGCGCATGTCCGCCGCGATGTAGGTCGGGCGGTGCTCCGGCGGCGCCTGCAGCAGCGCGTGCGGGCCGGAAACGCCGGTGAGCACGTGCAGCGCAGGCATGCCCGCGGCGACGCCGCCAGCAATGTCCGTGTCCAACCTGTCGCCCACAGCGAGCGGCTTATTCATACCGCGCGCCTTCGCAGCCTGGGTAAACATCGCCGGCTCCGGCTTGCCCGCCGCCTCCGGCACAACCCCAGTCGCCGAAGTCACAGCCGCGACCATGGACCCGTTGCCCACCATGAAACCGCGCTCCATCGGCAGCGAGGTGTCCAGATTCGTGGCCAGGTACTTCGCCCCTTGCTGCAGGCTCAGCGCCGCCTCCGACAGCTGGCGCCACCCGGTGTCCGGGTTGTGGCCGTGCAGCACCACCTTCGGCGCATCGTCGGCGCTGTCCACGATCCGGTAGCCGGCCTCTTGAACGAGCTGGCGCAGCGACGGCGCGCCCACGACATAAACCGCATCGCCCTGATCGAGATAGCGCGCCGCCATGGTCACCGCCGCCATCGCGGACGTGAGCACGTCCCCCTCAGCCGCATCAAGGTCAATGGCCCGGAGCATCTCTGCGACATCCTTGGCACTGCGAGAGGCGTTGTTGGTCACATACATCGCGGACAGGCCCGAGGCGTTAATCGCCTCGACAGCGTGCTCAATCACCTCACCGCCAGACCAGACGGTGCCATCGAGGTCCAGCAGCAGGCCGTCGTGGTTCGCCGCAAGCGTCATATGCCTAGCCCAGTTCCGCCACACGCTCGGACGCGTCAGTCATGCCGTCGACGTCAATCTTGGCCACGTGCTCGAACCACCGCTTCGCCTCAGCCTTTTCACCAGTAGCCAGAAGCGCGTCCGCGTAGGCGTAGCTCAGGCGGGCCTGTTCAAAGCCTTGGGAACCCAGCGACGGGTTCAACCGCTGCAGCTGCGCAACAGCAGACTCATGCTGTCCGAGATCATGACGAGCACCAGCCAGGACGATCGCCAACTCAATCTGGCCGGCCTCGTCCAACTCGCGCGCCTCCGGGCTGCGGCCAAGCTCCAGCGCCTTCTCCGGGCGCCCAAGGCCGCGCTCAGCGTCCGCCATCACAGCCAGCAAGCCAGGACCACCGGAGATACGACGAGCGGCGCGCAGCTCAGACAGCGCCTCCTTCCACTCGCCAGCGTGGTACGCGACGACACCGTTGGTCTCGCGCACCACACCGACGCGCCCCGCGCGGTTCTTCGCCGCGCGCGCGTGCTGAAGCGCGAGCTTCGGGTCGTCGTAAAGCAGGTCGGTCGCCATGAGCATATGCTTTGCGACACGCTCCGCATTATCCTTCGACAACACCTTCAAATCCTGCAGTACAGAAGGATCCAGGTCGGAGATTTCCAGGCCCTGCGGCAGATCGGGCTCCTGCTCCTTCTGCGCCATGCGATCCTCGCGGAAGCCCTCACGGCGCGGGTTGGATCGGTCGTGGCGCACGCCGCCACGACCCCGGCGGCGGTCGCCATCCCGGCCACGGCCTTCTCCACGACGGGCGTCGCCGCGCCGGCCGTTGCGTCCTCCGTCTCGGCGACGCTCACCGTCTCGACCACGGCCTTCACCCCGATGGGACCGACCACCACGGGATCCGCCCTGACCATCACGGTTACGGGCATCGCGGCCACCGCGTTCCCCGCGCCGACGGTCCTCGCGACCCTTGTCACCGAAAGAGCGCTCCTGCCCTCTTCCCTCGTCCACATCTGCCATAGGGGACCTCCGTTTCTAATCTCGACCATTATAGGAAAGCTGGGCACTCGGGCACATACTGCTCCCACCACCTGCAGGATCCGCCGCGCGCTCCCGCGCTCGCAGCCCCCGCAACCAGAACCTACCTAAGGGCTATCGCACTGGTCGTACACGTCGCGCCGTGTTTGCCCTGGTGGATTGTCGGTTTGTGGGGGTGCCACTCGGAAATATTTGTGGGGGTGCACCAATGATGGGTGTATCTGGGGTTGTCCGCATTGCGGAGTATCGCCCCGATCTGCAGTTCGTGGGTGCATACCAATGATGGGGCCGGCTCTTGTTGTCCGCAATGCGGAGTCGGCCCGGGCACGGAATCGGTTGGTGTGCGCCAATAGTTGGTGTATATGGTGTTGTCCGCAAGGCGGAGTGTGGACCGTACCTGGGTTGTTGTGGGTGCGTTGTTGGTCGAGTAGCGGAGGTCGAGTCCGTCGGTGTATGCGGGCGTACTCGACGTCCGGTACTCGACTTTCGCCGAACAGGAGGCGTCATCGTGGCTGCGTGTGCTGGCCCCGCGACCTCTGTGGCCCCTCATTGGCAGGTCGCGTCCCGCCGGGTGGTTCCGTCCCGGGGTTTTCATGGGTGTGCGCCAATGATGGGTGCGGGTGTGGTTGTCCGCAATGCGGAGTTGCACCCCGGACTTTCGTGGGTAAGCGCCAATAGTTGGTGTATCTGGTGTTGTCCGCAATGCGGAGTCTAGCCAGGTGGGTTCGGGCCAGGCATAGCAAAGCACCCGCCGCACCATCAGTGTTGGTGCGGCGGGTGCTTGTGTGAAGTTGTTGGGTCGGCGGTAACCTACTCTCCCACTCCCTCCCGGGAGCAGTACCATCGGCGCGGGCGGGCTTAGCTTCCGGGTTCGGAATGGGACCGGGCGTTTCCCCGCCGCCATCAACCACCGACACACCTATAGGGGCATGTGCGACTGATCAACAATTCAGCGTTATGCAATTACACGTTGGCCATCCCGGTGCAAACCGGGTTGGTGTGTTGTGTCAGTGACTGCACAGTGGACGCAAGCACAATGCTTGTGTGTTTCTTCGCGGTGTTCACAACCTATTGGTGTGTGAATGGTGTTTATTGGTGTATTAGTACCGGTCGCCTCCACACATTGCTGTGCTTCCAGGTCCGGCCTATCAACCCAGTAGTCTCCTGGGAACCTCAAATGAAACCTCATCTTAAAACAGGCTTCCCGCTTAGATGCTTTCAGCGGTTATCCCTCCCGTACGTAGCCAACCAGCCGTGCTCCTGGCGGAACAACTGGCACACTAGAGGTACGTCCGTCCCGGTCCTCTCGTACTAGGGACAGCCTTCTTCAAGTTTCAACGCGCGCGGCGGATAGAGACCGAACTGTCTCACGACGTTCTGAACCCAGCTCGCGTGCCGCTTTAATGGGCGAACAGCCCAACCCTTGGGACCTACTCCAGCCCCAGGATGCGACGAGCCGACATCGAGGTGCCAAACCATCCCGTCGATATGGACTCTTGGGGAAGATCAGCCTGTTATCCCCGGGGTACCTTTTATCCGTTGAGCGACACCACATCCACAAGTAGGTGCCGGATCACTAGTCCCGACTTTCGTCCCTGCTCGACTTGTAAGTCTCGCAGTCAAGCTCCCTTGTGCACTTACACTCTACACACCTGATTGCCAACCAGGCTGAGGGAACCTTTGGGCGCCTCCGTTACATTTTGGGAGGCAACCGCCCCAGTTAAACTACCCACCAGGCACTGTCCCCAACCCAGATCATGGGCCAAGGTTAGATATCCACTACGGTCAGAGTGGTATTTCAACAACGACTCCACACACACTGGCGTGCATGCTTCCAAGTCTCCCACCTATCCTACACAAACCGCACCGAATGCCAATACCAAGCTATAGTGAAGGTCCCGGGGTCTTTTCGTCCTGCCGCGCGAAACGAGCATCTTTACTCGTACTGCAATTTCACCGGGCCTGTGGTTGAGACAGCAAGGGAGTCGTTACGCCATTCGTGCAGGTCGGAACTTACCCGACAAGGAATTTCGCTACCTTAGGATGGTTATAGTTACCACCGCCGTTTACTGGGGCTTAAATTCTCCGCTTCGGACACAATGTCCTAACGGGTCCTCTTAACCTTCCAGCACCGGGCAGGCGTCAGTCCGTATACATCAACTTAACCGTCTTCGCACGGACCTGTGTTTTTGATAAACAGTCGCTCCCCTCTCTTCTCTGCGACCCCAACCAGCTCAACACGAATGTGTGTCACCGGTTGTGGTCCCCCTTCTCCCGAAGTTACGGGGGCATTTTGCCGAGTTCCTTAACCACAGTTCACCCGCTCGCCTTAGTATTTTCTACCTGACCACCTGTGTCGGTTATGGGTACGGGCCGTACATGCACATCGCTAGAGGCTTTTCTCGGCAGTACAGGATCACCAACATCACCCACATAAGGGCTACGCATCACGCCTCACACTTGATGACAACCGGATTTGACCAATGTTGTCGTGCCACACGCTTGCACCGCAATCCAATAAGCGGCTTAGCTACCTCACTGCGTCACCCCATCACTGACCTACCACGGATCAGGCCCCACGCATCACCACCAACCAACCATCCCCGAAGGGATGGCAACGATCGGCAGATCAGGGTGGTTAGTCTCACCGCTTCGATACTGGGCGCGCACATACGGGTACGGGAATATCAACCCGTTGACCATCGACTACGCCTGTCGGCCTCGCCTTAGGACCCGACTCACCCTGGGAAGACGAACTTGACCCAGGAACCCTTAGTCATCCGGCGGGCAAGATTCTCACTTGCCATTCGTTACTCATGCCTGCATTCTCACTCGCATGCAGTCCACCGCTCCTTCCGATACGGCTTCACCCCACACACGACGCTCCCCTACCCAAACAACAAAATTGTTTGCCGCGGCTTCGGCGGTGTGCTTGAGCCCCACTGAATTGTCGGCGCGGAACCACTCGACCAGTGAGCTATTACGCACTCTTTCAAGGATGGCTGCTTCTAAGCCAACCTCCTGGCTGTCTTCGCGATCCCACATCCTTTTCCACTTAGCACACCCTTAGGGGCCTTAACCGGCGATCTGGGCTGTTTCCCTCTCGACTATGAAGCTTATCCCCCACAGTCTCACTGCAATGCACCACTATAACCGGTATTCGGAGTTTGGCTGACGTCGCTAAGATGATAGTCCCGCTCAACCAACCAGTAGCTCTACCTCCGGCAAGCTCACATCACGCTGCACCTAAATGCATTTCGGGGAGAACCAGCTATCACGGAGTTTGATTGGCCTTTCACCCCTACCCACAGCTCATCCCCTCAGTTTTCAACCTAAGTGGGTTCGCGCCTCCACAACCTCTTACAGCTGCTTCACACTGGCCATGGGTAGATCACCCCGCTTCGGGTCCAGGACATGCCACTTGCCACCCTATTCGGATTCGCTTTCGCTACGACTACCCCACACACACGGGTTAACCTCGCGACATGCCGCTGACTCGCAGGCTCATTCTTCAAAAGGCACGCCATCACACACAAGGTGCTCTGACGGATTGTAAGCGCATGGTTTCAGGAACTCTTTCACTCCCCTCCCGGGGTACTTTTCACCATTCCCTCACGGTACTTCATTCACTATCGGTCACACTGAGTATTTAGGCTTACCGGGTGGTCCCGGCAGATTCACAGCAGATTCCACGAGCCCGCTGCTACTCGGGAACACAAACAACACAACCACACACACCTTCACGTACAGGACTCATCACCTACTCCGGTGCACCATCCCAGATGCTTCCGCTGATGCATGCAAATTGCGCTTGCAGTCGGCAGCCTGCAACACTTGCGCCCCACAACACCGCACACGCAACCCCTGCCAGGTATCACACGCACACGGTTTAGCCTCATCCGCTATCGCTCGCCACTACACACGGAATCACAATTGTTTTCTTCTCCTACGGGTACTGAGATGTTTCACTTCCCCGCGTCAACCCCCACACAGACTATGAATTCACCTGCGGGTAACACCACACAACCGGTGCTGGGTTTCCCCATTCGGACATCCTCGGATCAACGCTTTGTTGGCAACTCCCCGAGGCATAACGCAGCCTCACACGTCCTTCATCGGCTCAGCATGCCAAGGCATCCACCATACGCCCGTAACAAAACACACGGACACACAAACAAACAGGTATAAACACCAAAACACAAAAAAGAAAGATACTCGCGTCCACTATACAGTTCTCACACAACACAACCCCACACACAAACAACCACAACACTGCAGCCGTGTACGCAGGGCCCAACAGGAACAACCAATGCTGCCCCAGACACCCAACAGTGCACCAACGAAAAACCCTTTTGTCACGCGATATGGTGAATCCACCAACCCAACACCACGCAGCACACACCCCAACCAGGCACCACCATCACCACCTTCGATGACACGGCGACCAGCGGGTATGCCTCCACCCGGCAAAACAAAAACAATGCGGCAGTCACACACTCGGCGACTCAACCACACACACCCACAACTGTGGGCACACAAAATAAAAGCTCCTTAGAAAGGAGGTGATCCAGCCGCACCTTCCGGTACGGCTACCTTGTTACGACTTCGTCCCAATCGCCGATCCCACCTTCGACAGCTCCCTTTAACAGGCCACTGGCTTCGGGTGTTACCAACTTTCATGACGTGACGGGCGGTGTGTACAAGGCCCGGGAACGTATTCACCGCAGCGTTGCTGATCTGCGATTACTAGCGACTCCGACTTCATGGGGTCGAGTTGCAGACCCCAATCCGAACTACGACCGGCTTTCAGCGATTAGCACACCCTCACAGGCTCGCAAACGCGTTGTACCGACCATTGTAGCATGTGTGAAGCCCTGGACATAAGGGGCATGATGATTTGACGTCATCCCCACCTTCCTCCGAGTTAACCCCGGCAGTCTCTCACGAGTCCCCAACCGAATTGCTGGCAACATAAGACAAGGGTTGCGCTCGTTGCGGGACTTAACCCAACATCTCACGACACGAGCTGACGACAACCATGCACCACCTGTACACCAACCACAAAGGGAAACCGTATCTCTACGGCGATCTGGTGTATGTCAAGCCCAGGTAAGGTTCTTCGCGTTGCATCGAATTAATCCACATGCTCCGCCGCTTGTGCGGGCCCCCGTCAATTCCTTTGAGTTTTAGCCTTGCGGCCGTACTCCCCAGGCGGGGCGCTTAATGCGTTAGCTACGGCACGAACCCCGTGGAAGGGACTCACACCTAGCGCCCACCGTTTACGGCATGGACTACCAGGGTATCTAATCCTGTTCGCTACCCATGCTTTCGCTCCTCAGCGTCAGTTACTGCCCAGAGACCTGCCTTCGCCATCGGTGTTCCTCCTGATATCTGCGCATTCCACCGCTACACCAGGAATTCCAGTCTCCCCTACAGCACTCAAGTTATGCCCGTATCGCCTGCAGTCCCGCAGTTAAGCTGCGGGCTTACACAAACGACGCGACAAACCACCTACGAGCTCTTTACGCCCAGTAATTCCGGACAACGCTCGCACCCTACGTATTACCGCGGCTGCTGGCACGTAGTTAGCCGGTGCTTCTTCTCCAGGTACCGTCACAAATACGCTTCGTCCCTAGCGAAAGGAGTTTACAACCCGAAGGCCGTCATCCCCCACGCGGCGTCGCTGCATCAGGCTTGCGCCCATTGTGCAATATTCCCCACTGCTGCCTCCCGTAGGAGTCTGGGCCGTATCTCAGTCCCAATGTGGCCGTACACCCTCTCAGGCCGGCTACCCGTCGACGCCTTGGTAGGCCATTACCCCACCAACAAGCTGATAGGCCGCGAGCTCATCCCACACCGAAAAACTTTCCACCACACCATCCAAAATGTGGTCCTATCCGGTATTAGACCCAGTTTCCCAGGCTTATCCCGAAGTGCAGGGCAGATCACCCACGTGTTACTCACCCGTTCGCCACTCGAGTACCAGTGCAAGCACTGGCCTTTCCGTTCGACTTGCATGTGTTAAGCACGCCGCCAGCGTTCATCCTGAGCCAGGATCAAACTCTCCACAAAAAACGTTTCAGAAAGAAACAGGCCGTGAAAAGCCCAATACCCAACCAAAAACAAACCAACCAACACCCAAACAGGCGCCGGACTGGCAAAAATCCAAAAATTACAAGGTTCAACAACCGACCCCAACCCGACGGGGCAAAACAGGGCCGATCAAAAAACATACGTGAAACATGTTCAACCACACCCCACGCACACTATGAACCAAAAGATGACGCGATCCATCATTGGAATTCAACCACGCCACCACCGGCACACACCCAAACACAGGGCGCACACCACACAGTGCACAAAAAGGCAGGCAAACACACCCACGCAACAAAAGTACATTGGCACACTATCGAGTTCTCAAACAACACCAGCACACCCACCAACCAGAACCAAACACGGCCCCAGCCGGAAAAGCGGCTTCGTCAGAAGTTACACAACCAACCAACCAAAAGTCAAACTCACGTTAAACCCCGGTTAACCAGAACGTAACCCCTATTCAAATTAACTCGTCCCTCCCAACCGGCCGAACCGCTCGGAAGCAACGGATGGAAATATAACCACGAACGCAAACACAACACAAAACGCCCAGGCCAGAGGGTAAAACTGGCCTGGGCGATAGCTCGTCGTAAAGCTGGGTGCTACACGCGCTTCGCGCCCGCGAAGTTTTTCTTGCCGCGCCGCAGCACCAGCCAGGAACCGTGGAGGAAGTCGTCCTCGGTGGGCGCCCACGCCTCGTCTTCGATGCGGACGTTGTTCACGTACGCGCCGCCCTCCTTGATGGAGCGGCGGGCGGCGCCCTTGGAATCCGCCAGCCCGGCACCAACGAGCAGGTCCACGATGGTGGTTTCGCCGGAGAACTCGAAAACGTCGGTCTCGGAAACGGAGGCGGCGAGAGTTGCCTCATCCAGATCCGAAAGCTCCGCGCGACCGAACAACGCCTGGGAGGCGAGCTCGACGGCTTCGCGCGCTTCCACGCCGTGGACCAGATCCGTCATCTCCTGGGCAAGGCGGCGCTGCGCCTCGCGCTTGAAGGGACGCTCCGCAACCTCCACCTCGAGGCGGGCGAGTTCCTCCTGGTCCAGGAAGGTGAACCAGCGCAGGTAACGGATCACGTCGGCGTCCGCGGTGTTCACGAAGTACTGGTACCAGGTGTACGGGCTGGTCATCTCTGGGTCGAGCCACAGCGATCCGCCGCCTGTGGACTTGCCAAACTTCTTGCCCTCGGAGTCGGTGACCAGCGGAACGGTCAGCGCGTGGGTCTGTGCGCCGTCGATGCGGCGGTTCAGGTCTACGCCAGCAACGAGGTTGCCCCACTGGTCGCCGCCGCCGATCTGCAGGATGCAGTCGTGCTCGCGGCGCAGCTGCACAAAGTCGTTGGCCTGCAGCAACATGTAGGAGAACTCGGTGTAGGAGATGCCGTCGTTTTCCAGGCGGCGCTTCACCGTCTCGCGTCCAAGCATTGTGGACAGGGAGAAGTGCTTGCCAATGTCGCGCAGGAACTCGATCACGCCGAGGTCCTTAGTCCAGTCGTTGTTGTTGACCAGCTTTGCTGCGTTGTCGCCGTCGAAATGCACGAAGCGCTGAAGCTGGCCGGAGATGCGACCCGCCCAGTCCTTAACGGTGTCCGCGGAGTTCATGGAGCGCTCCCCCACGTCGCGCGGATCGCCGATCATGCCCGTGGCGCCGCCGGCGAGCACGATTGGGGTATGGCCAGCCTCCTGAAAGCGCCGCAGCATCAACAGCGGCACGAGGTGGCCGGCGTGCAGCGACGGACCGGTCGGGTCGAAGCCGCAGTACAGGGTGATCGGTGTTTCGGTTGCCTCGCGCAAGCTATCCAGGTCGGTGGACTGGTTGATCAGGCCGCGCCAGGTCAGCTCATCAATGATGTTGGTGGAAGTCATGGTCGCTTTCTTCTAGTTCGCTGGGGTGTAGGGCTCTGCTTCGTCGATGAGCAGAACCGGGATGCCGTCGTCAATACGATAGGCAATTCCGAGGCGTTCGTTGACCAAGAGCTGCTGTTCTTGGTTATATTCCAGCGGGCCATTGTCCTTGGGGCACGCGAGGACGCTGAGAAGCTTCGGATCCAGACTCATGGTTTCGGATCGTACCCGTCGCCGCCGCGGTAGCTGTCGTCGAGTCCGGGCAACTCGCCGAGCTCCTCTCGTAAAAACTGCGCCTGGGAGTCCATCGCCCGCAGGTTGTCGTCCAATATGCCCTGCCGCACCCGTCCTGCCGCGCGCGTAAGCGTGGTCAAAGAGTCCGCAACCACCCGCACCGCAGAGGCGTCGCGGTACTGCGGAGCGTCGAGATACGTGTCGACGACCTCCGGGTAGTACACCTTCACCACATTCCAAATCGTTTGGCGGTGCTCCGGGGTGGGTTCCAAATGCTCCCACTCGGAGAGCACAAACCGGACAGTGTCTTCGAGCGCACGCGCCTGGGCGATCACCTGGCGCGGCGGACGGGCACCGCCGAGGCGCGGCCGGCAGTTGCTCGTATTTTTTTGAACTCAGAGAAACGCGGGCCCACGGTGTCTTCGCCGTCGCTGAGCAAGACTATCGACGGGATCCCGCCGGCCGGATCCGTCTCGCGCAGCGCTGCCAGCAGCGTCTGGTACATCGCGGTGGAGCCGCTGGCGCGGAGCCCATCAACGTACTCGGTCAGCTTCGTGGCTGACGCCGGGTCCTCGTGGGAGAACCGCGCGGTGACGGGCTCATTCGGCCGGCTCGCGAAGGACTGCAGCGTGACGTTCTCCCGGTCGCGCAGGGAAACGTCGCCGGTGAGGGTGGAGGCGGAGCCGTCGATAAGCGAATGCATGATGCCCTTGAGCGAGGCGATGCGCTCGCCTTCCATCGAGCCCGAGGTGTCCAGCACGAAGGTGGTGGTGCCGGGCTGGCGGTAGGAGTTGTCGTAGGCGTAAAGCAGCTCATCCACCACGCCTTCGTTCGCGGGGAACGGCAGCTCGATGACCTGCTGATTCGCGATCTCCGCAGGCATGTTGGAAGTAGGCCCGCTTTTCCGAGCCGATCACGCCGTGCAGCTGCGTCAGCTTGCCGCCGGGCCCGCCGGTTGTTTCCCCCTCATCCCCGTCGCCGAAGGGCAGCAGCCCCCCCGACCCAGCGTGACGGCGGCGATGACCACCCCAACTAAAATGACGCCAAGCACCACGGAGACTTTCCGTCCCCGGGGCTTGGCGTCATGGCTGCTCGGCACATTCATGCCTCACATGCTAAATGGCCGGGCCGAGATGCGCGCCACAATCGAACAACTATTGCGAGCGCACCGGTGTTTTCGCCCACTCGCGCGCAGCCTTGTTCGCTTCGCGCACACGCTCGCGCTGCTCCTCCACTCGCGGGCGCGCGGTGCCGCCGCGGGTGTCGCGGGATGCCACCGCACCGTCAACGGTGAGCACCTCCCGGACCTCCGGAAGCAGACGCCTATCGACGCTTTGCAGTTCCTCATCCGTCAGGTCGACCAGATCCACGCCGCGGGACTCCGCGATGCGCACGCAGGCACCGGACGCCTCGTGGGCCTCGCGGAACGGCACGCCCTGGCGCACCATCCACTCGGCCAGATCCGTCGCCAGCGTGAACCCTGCCGGGGCCAGCTCGCGCATACGGTCCTCGTGGAACGTCAGGGTGGACACCAGCCCGGTAAACGCCGGCAAGAGAATGGACAGCTGGGTCACCGAATCCACCAGCGGCTCCTTGTCCTCCTGCAGGTCGCGGTTGTACGCCAGCGGCATCGCTTTCAGCGTGGACAAAAGGCCGGTGAGGTTGCCAATCAAGCGGCCAGCCTTGCCGCGGGCGAGCTCCGGCACGTCCGGATTCTTCTTCTGCGGCATGATCGATGAGCCTGTGGACCACGCGTCGTGCAGCGTGACGTAGCCGAACTCCGGGGTGGACCAGGCGATGATCTCCTCGGCGAAGCGGGAGACGTCGATGGCGATCTGGGCCAGCACGTAGGCGGACTCGGCGGCGAAATCGCGCGAGGCGGTGCCGTCGAGCGAGTTGTCCGTGGCGGAATCGAAGCCGAGCTCTGCGGCGATCGCCTCCGGATCCAGGTGCAGCGAGGAACCCGCCAGCGCACCGGAGCCGTACGGCGAGACCGCCAGCCGCTTGTCCGCGTCCTGGATGCGCTCTAAGTCGCGTAGCAGCGGCTGGGCATGCGCCAGGAGCGAGTGCGCCAGCAGGATCGGCTGCGCGGCCTGGAAGTGGGTCTTGCCGGGCATGATCGCGTCCGGGTGGGCCTCGGCCTGCTCGACGATTGCGTCGACCAGGTCCGAGACGTCCTGGGCCACACCACGCAGTGCGTCGCGCAGCCACATGCGGAACATCGCCGCAACCTGGTCGTTGCGGGACCGGCCCGCGCGCAGGCGTCCGCCTATCTCGGGTCCGACGCGTTCGATCAGGCCCCGCTCCATCGCGCCGTGCACGTCTTCGTCCGTGGGCAGCGGGCCGAACGAGCCGTCGGCGACGTCGCGTCCGAGCTGGTCGAGGCCGTCGAGCATGACCGCGAGGTTGTCGTCGCTAAGCAAACCTGCCTTGTTGAGCACCTTCGCGTGCGCCTTGGACGCGAGCACGTCGTAGGGTGCGAGCACCCAGTCGAAGTGGGTGGACACGGACAGGGCGAACATCGCCTCAGAGGGGCCGCCGGAGAAACGGCCGCCCCACAGTGCGCCCTCATTGGTCTTGTGCTGCTGCATCAACTACTTCTCCTGGTCGGCGCCAGCGGCACGATCGCGCTTGTTGGCGATCTGGGAGGACAGACCGTGCAGGCGCACAAAGCCCTTGGCCAGGGTCTGGTCGAAGGAATCGCCGGTGTCGTAGGTGGCCAGGTTGAAGTCGTACAGGGAGTGGTTGGAGCGGCGGCCGTTGACGGTGCAGGTGCCGGCGTGCAGCACCATGCGGATGTCGCCGGTGACGTGCTCCTGGGTGGACTCGATGAACGCGTCCAGGGAGCGCTTCAGCGGGCCGAACCAGAGGCCGTCGTAGACCTCCTCAGACCAGCGGGCGTCGATGAGGCGCTTGTAGCGGGCCAGCTCGCGCTCGACCGTGACGTCTTCAAGCGCCTTGTGCGCGGTGATCAGCGCAACAGCACCCGGTGCTTCGTAGACCTCGCGGGACTTGATGCCCACCAGGCGGTCCTCCACCATGTCCAGGCGGCCGATGCCCTGGGCGCCGGCGCGACGGTTCATCTCCTCGATGGCCTCGAGGACGGTGACCTTGCGGCCGTCGATAGCCACCGGCGTACCGGCCTCGAAGGAGATGATCACCTCGTCCGGGGCGTTGCCCAGCGCCGGATCCTCGGTGTAGGCGTAGAGGTCCTTTGTCGGCGGGTTCCACAGGTCCTCCAGGAAGCCGGTCTCGACTGCGCGGCCCCAGACGTTCTGGTCGATGGAGAACGGAGACGCGGCGGACTGCTCAATCGGTAGGTCCTTGCCCTCGGCGTACTCGATAGCCTTGTCGCGGGTCCAGGCGTAGTCGCGGGCCGGGGCGATGATCTCCAAGTCCGGGTCCTGGTTGAGGAAGCCGACCTCGAAGCGGACCTGGTCGTTGCCCTTGCCGGTGCAGCCGTGGGCGACGTGGGTGCCGCCGTACTTGTGGCCGGCCTCCACCAAGTGCTTGACAATCAGCGGGCGGGAAATGGCGGAGACCAGCGGGTATTCGCCCTGGTACATGCCGTTGGCTTTGATGGTGGGCAGGCAGTATTCCTCAGCGAACTCGTCCTTGGCATCCACCACGATGGACTCCACAGCGCCGCAGTCCAGCGCGCGCTGGCGAACGGACTCCATGTCCTCGCCGCCCTGCCCCAGGTCCAGAGAGACGGCGATGACCTCGCCGTCGGTCATCTCGGCGAGGTACGGGATGGCGACAGAGGTGTCCAGGCCGCCCGAGTACGCGAGCACAACGCGGTTAGTCATAGTGAAAGATCTCCTTCGAAGTCCAGGATGGTTCCGAGTTATTCAGTATTATACAGTGTACGTAAAATTATGCGATCGGTGTGGCGATGTCTACTCGCCGACGCTTTCTTTCAGCCCGAACAGCTGCTGCGCCAGCTCTTTTCCGGTGAGTGGCTCGCGCCCGACCACGAAGACCGTGTCGTCGCCAGCGATGGAGCCGACCACTTGGTCGAGCCCCACGCGGTCGATATAGCTGGCCAGGTACTGGGCCGCCCCGGGAGGCGTGCGCGCCACGGCGATCTGCCCGGAGTAGTCGACGGAGACGACCAGCTCCTCGATCATGCGACGCAGCTTTTCGCGCGGGCCGGAGTGCGCCGTTTCCAGCGAGTCCGCCTCCGAGCCCACGGTGTAGTAGGCGCGGCCGCCCGCACGGGGGCGCACCTTCTTCGCGCCGAGCTCGTCCAGGTCGCGCGAGAGGGTGGCTTGGGTGATGTCGATCCCCTCATCCAGCAGCAGCTCGGACAGCTGCACCTGGGAGGACACGCGGGTTGATTCGAGCAGCTCGAGGATTCTCGCCTGCCGCGCGGTGCGGGATACAGGTTGGGTCATACTTGGTGCTCCAAAAGCCAGGCCAGCAGCGCCTTTTGGGCGTGCAGGCGGTTTTCCGCTTCATCGAAGACGCGCGATTGCGGCCCGTCGATGACGTCCGCGGCGACTTCGCTCCCGCGGTACGCGGGAAGGCAATGCAAGAATATTGCATCCTCGGCCGCGCGCGACATCAGGGCAGCATCCACCTGGTACGGCAAAAACGGGGTGCGACGGTCCTTGCTGTCCTCCTCCATGCCCATGGATACCCACGTGTCCGTGATGACCACCTGCGCGCCCTCCGCAGCGGCGATATCGGAGGTCAATGCCACTGCAGCACCGGTTTCCTCACCGCGGCGCCGTGCGCGGGCAACGAATTCTTCGCGCGGCTGGAAGCCTTCCGGCGCGATGACGGTGATGTCCACGCCGGCAGTGGCAAAACCGATGAGGTAGGAGTTAGCCATGTTGTTGTCGCCGTCTCCCAGGTAGACGGCCTTCAGCCCCTTCAACCCCGCCGGGCCCTCGTTTGGGCAGAAGTTTTCCACCACCGTTTGCAGGTCGGCGAGGATCTGGCACGGGTGCAGGTCGTCGGACAGGGCGTTGATGATTGGCACGGTGGCGGTTTCCGCCATTTCCCGCAGGTTGTTGTGGGAGTAGGTGCGCCACACAATCGCCTCGACAAACCGTGAAAGCACCGCGCCGGTGTCTTGGTAGTTCTCCTTCGTGCCCATCTGCGAGTTGCCGCTTTCGGTGACAATCGCGTGTCCGCCGAGCTGCGCGATGCCGGCGTCGAAGGAGTAGCGCGTGCGGGTAGACGTCTTGTCGAACAGCACGGCGACGGACTTCGGCCCCTCCAGCGGTCGGCGCGAGAAGGGGTCGCGCTTCAGCTCCGCGGCAAGCGCGAGCACCTCGGCTTGCTCGTTGGGTGTCAGGTCGTCGTCTGCCAGGAAGTGTCTGACCATCGGTTTAGCTCCTATCTTTCGCTGCGTCGATTGCGCGGGCGAGGCGCTTCATCGCCTCAACAATTTCATCGTCGGTAATCACCAGGGGCGGTGTCAGTCGAATGACGTTTTCACCTGGCGCATTCAAAATCAGGCCCTCCTCGAGCCCCTGCTTGACGACGAGCTTCGCCACCGCCTCATCCAGCACCACCCCGAGCATCAGCCCGCGCCCGCGGACCTGGGCGACACCAGGGACCTGCGAAGCGGCGTCGATAAGCAGTTGCCCCTTACGGCGAACTTCCGTGAGGAAGGCTTCGTCGACGACGCCCAGTACTGCTTTTGCTGCGGCGCAGGCCACCGGGTTGCCGCCGAAGGTGGTGCCGTGCGACCCCGGGGTAAAAAGCGTCGCCGCCCTGCCGCGGGCGATGGTCGCTCCGATGGGCAGTCCGCCGCCCAAGCCTTTAGCCATGGTGATCACGTCCGGCAGGACGCCTTCGTGCTGGAAGGCAAAGAAGTCGCCGGTGCGGCCGACGCCGGTTTGCACCTCGTCGGTGATGAAGAGGATCCCGTGGGCGTCGCAAAGCTCGCGCACCTTTGTGAGAAAGCCCTCCGGCGCGGGGATGACTCCCGTTTCGCCCTGGATGGGCTCCAGAATGATCGCGGCGGTGTTGCCCGGGTCCTGCTGCACCAGTGCTTCCAGCGCCTCGATGTCGCCGTAGGTGAAGAATTCCACGCCTGCCGGCATCGGCTCGAACGGGGCGCGCTTATCCGGCTGGCCGGTCAGCGCCAGCGAGCCCATGGTGCGGCCGTGGAAGCCGCGCTCCGCGGCGAGGATGCGGCGGCGGCCGGTCAGACGTGCCAGCTTGAAGGCGGCCTCGTTGGCCTCGGCGCCGGAGTTGCAGAAAAATACCCGCGCGGTGTCGTCGCCAACCCGGGCGCGCAGCGCTTCGGCGACCTCCACCACCGGCTGGGAGCCGAAGATGTTGGACACGTGCCCCAAGCGCGCCACCTGCGCGCTGACGGCGTCCACTATCGCCGGATGCGCGTGGCCGAGCGCGTTGACGGCAATGCCTGCGAGCATGTCGATGTAGGTGTTGCCGTCCGCGTCAGTGACGGTGGCACCTTCGCCGGAGACAAGCTCCACGGGCGGCGTCGGGTAGGTATCTAACAGCGCGGAAGTCCAGCGCGACGAAAACTCACTCATGCGTCGTCCTTTCTAAAGATCGTGCCGTCCGGGTAGTGCGCTCGGTCGTAATCGTCCGGCAGCACCATGGTGCCAACGCCTCCCATGGTCAGAAGCTCCAGCAGCACAGAGTGCGCCACGCGGCCGTCGATGACGTGCGCTGCCTTCACCCCACCCTTGACCGCGTTGAGACAGGCCTCCATCTTGGGGATCATGCCGGTGTCTAAGCCAGGGAGCATCTTGGCCAGCTCCCCCGCCTCGATCTTGGACAGCAGCGAGTCCTTGTTCGGCCAGTCCGTGTACAGTCCTTCAACATTGGTGAGCACCACGAGGCGCTCTGCACCGATTGCGGCGGCGAGCGCGCCGGCGGCTTCGTCGGCGTTGATGTTGTAGACCTCGCCGTTTTCCCCCGGGGCGATTCCGGAGACCACCGGGATTCGGCCGGCCTCGATGATGTCCATCACCGCTTCCGGGTTCACATCCGTGATTGTGCCCACCAGGCCAATGTCCTGCGGCTCGCCGTCGACTACCACCTTGCGCTGCTTCGCAGTAAACAACCCGGCGTCCTCGCCCGACGTGCCTACTGCGTAGGGCCCGTGCGAGTTGATCTTGCCCAAAAGGTCCCGGCCCACCTGGCCGAAGAGCACCATGCGCACCACGTCCAGGATCTCCGGAGTAGTCACGCGGAACCCGCCGATGAAATCTCCGCCGTCCAAGCCCAGGCGGGCGAGCATCTGGGTGATCTGCGGACCGCCTCCGTGCACCACCACGGGTTTCGCGCCCACGGTGCGCAGGAACACCATGTCGGCGGCGAACGCGGCCTTTAAGTCCTCATCGATCATGGCGTTGCCGCCGTATTTGACCACGACAATCTTGTCGCGGTAGTGCTGCAGCCACGGCAGCGCCTCCGCCAGCACGGTGGCGCGCTGCTCGTTGGACAAATTCGGCATCATCTCGCGCACTCCTTAGCTGGTGTAGGCCGAGTTGATCTCAACGTAGGCGTGCGACAAGTCCGTCGTGCGCACCGTCGCGCGGCCCTCGCCGCCAGTGCCCAGGTCCACCACAACCGCGATGTCCGCACCACTTAGGTCCACGTCTCGCGCGCCGGGGGCACCGGTGGAGTATTCGCAGACGGTGTGCCCGTTGAAGGTCACCGAGATGTTGTCCGCGTCCATTTCCGCGTCAGCCATGCCGACGGCGGCAAGCACGCGGCCCCAGTTCGGGTCCGAGCCGAACATGGCGGTCTTGACCAGGCTGTCGCGCCCGATGGTGCGCGCGGCATTCAGCGCCTGCTCATCGTCTGCGGCTCCTTCGACGGTGATGCTCACCCGCTTGGTCACGCCCTCGGCGTCGGACTGCATCATCCCGGCCAGCTGCGCGCATGCTTCGTGTACCGCAGCGTCCAGTTCGTCCTGGTCCGGGGACACCCCGCTTGCGCCGCTAGCCATCGCGATAACGGTGTCGTTGGTGGAGGTGGAGCCGTCGATGTCCAGGGTGTTGAAGGTGGTTGAGTTGGCGCGCTCCAGCGCTGTCTGCAGCGCCTGGGCATTTACCTTCGCGTCGGTGGTCAGGCACACCAGCATCGTCGCCAGCGACGGCGCCATCATGCCGGCACCTTTACCCATGCCTCCGACAGTCCAGCCGTCGCCCTTGACCAAGACTTCCTTGGCGATGGTGTCGGTGGTGCGGATGGCATCGGCGGCGTCTGCCCCGTGGTCGCCGAGCTGCGTGACGACGGCTGCGATGCCGCTTTCCACCTTTTCCATCGGCAGCAGATCGCCGATGATGCCGGTCGAACAAACAGCGACTTGCGTGGGCTCCGCGCCCACACCTTCGGCCGTGAGTTGCTGCATAATTTGCGCGTCATGCAGCCCCTGCTCCCCGGTGCAGGCGTTGGCGTTGCCGGAGTTAAACACCACCGCTTTCAGCTCGCCTGCGGCCACGGCCGCGCGGCTGACCTTCACGGGCGCGGCGAAGACCTTGTTGCGGGTGAATACGGCGGCGGCGGCGAACTCGGGGCCTTCGTTGACCACGACGGCGATGCCCGGGCTGCCGGATGCTTTCAGGCCCGCGCCTGTGGCGGCGGCGGAAAAGCCTTGAGGTGCGGTGACTCCAAGAGCACTCATGATGGAGGGATCCTTTCGGGAAATGAGGAAGCTAGTTTGGGGGTCTCGTCGGCGGTTACGGAGCCACCGCGGCTCGCGACAGACCCGCCCCCTCCTCGAATCCGAGCGCGAGGTTCATGCACTGCACCGCCGCTCCCCCGGTGCCCTTGGTCAGGTTGTCAATGGCGCTGGTGACAACAAGCTTGCTGGCTGCCTGGTCCACCTCAACCTGGACGTGGCACATGTTGGAACCCACCACGTGCTGCGTTTGCGGCTGCTGGCCGGCGGGCAGCAGGTGCACGAACGGTTCCTCGGCGTAGGCGTTTTCGTAGGCAGCGCGCACCGTCTCCACGTCCGTGCCCTGCTCCAGCGGCGCGGTGACGGTGGTGAGGATGCCACGCGGCAGCGGCGCGAGCACGGGGGTGAAACTTACCGCGACCTGGCCGCCCGCGACTTCCTCGAGGTTTTGCGCGATTTCTGGAGTGTGCCTGTGTGCGCCTGCGACGCTGTATGCCTTCAGCGAGCCCATCGTCTCGGCGCCGAGCATGTCCACCTTGGCCTTTTTGCCGGCCCCGGAAACGCCGGTGACGGCCACAACCGTCAGGTCCGGCTCGACCAATCCAGCCTGCACTGCCGGCCATGCGGCGAGCGTGGCACCCGTGGGAAAGCACCCGGGGACAGCGATGCGCGTTGCCTTTGCGACGTCCTCACGGTGCCCCGGCAACTCCGGCAGACCGTAGGGCCAGGAGCCTGCGTGTTCCGAGCCGTAATAGGCACGCCACGCCCTAGCGTCGCGCAAGCGGAAGTCGGCCGCGCAGTCGATGACCATGACGTCCTCGCCCAGTGCGGCGCCGATGGCAGCGGAGTGGCCGTGCGGGAGCCCCAAAAAGACCACGTCGTGGCCGGAAAGCACCTCGACGGTCGTCTCTTCAATGATCCGGTCTGCAAGCTCCGGCAGATGCGGCATGAGCTCGCCGACGCTCTGGCCGGCGCTGGACGCCCCGGTGAGCGCGCCGACCTTTAGCTTCCCCGCGAGATACGCCGGGTGGCCCAGCAGCAGGCGGAGAATCTCACCGCCCGCATAGCCCGTGGCCCCCGCGACCGCTACTTTGACAACCTTGCTTTCTGACATGGCCGTCAGTGTAACAGTTATGCAGTCGCGTGGAAGTTATTCACGGAAGAAATTTAGCCACGCATTTCCGCGCCGTAGCGCTCCTTGGCCAACTCGGCCGCCTTCAGACGCGCCTCGGAGGCATCCTCCTCGGTCAGCGTGCGGTCCGGGGCGCGGAACGCCAGGCCGAATGCGAGCGACTTCTTGCCCTCGCCGAGGCTCTCGGAACGGTAGACGTCGAAAAGCGTGACTGCCTCGACGAGCTCGCCCGCGCCTTCCTCGACGGCTCGGCGCACATCCTCGGCTGCCACAGCCTCGTCGACGACCAGGGCGATGTCCTGGTTGAGCAGCGGGAACGCCGACAGCCGGGGTGCCGGCAGGCGCTCTGCCAGCGGGATCGCGGTCAAATCGATCTCCATCGCGCAGGTGCGCGCCGGCAGATTCAGCTTTTCAAGGATCTGCGGGTGCAGCTCGCCGGCGTGGCCGACAACCTCTCCGTCGACTTGCAGCTCAGCGCAGCGGCCTGGGTGCCACGGCAGGTACTCGGCCGCCTGGACGTCCAGCTCAACACCGCAGACACGGGCAACGAGCTGGGCTGCCTCGATGGCGTCCGACCACTCGTAGGCGCGGCCGGTGCCCCACGGGCCTTCCAGCTCCGTGTTGCCCAGTGCCACGGTCGCGGCGTGGAGGTGCTGCTTCGGCAGCGACTCGACGAGCTCCGCGACGACCTCATCCGCCGGGCGCTCGGACACGTCCGGCAGCGGCGAGACATCAGCGCGCTTTTCCGAGGTCTGCGCCACGGAGTAGATCGCCAAATCACCGCGACCGCGCGCGACGTTTCGGCCGGCGGCCTCCAGCATCGGCGGCAGCAGCGTAGTGCCCAGGATGCTGTAGTCCGCATCCAACGGGTTCTGCACCTTGACGGTGTTGCGGCGCGGATCCTCTGCGTCCAGGCCCCAGGTGTCGAAGGTGTCGTTGGCGATAAACGGCGTGGGGATGATCTCCGCGTAGCCGGAGTACGCCAGCGCGTGGGTCACCGCACGACGGCGGCGCTGCAGCGGGCTCAAACCACGGCCTCCACGGGGCGTGGGCAGGATCGACGGGATGTCGTCCAGCCCCTCCAGGCGCACGACCTCTTCGACCAGCTCCACCGGCACGGTGATGTCGGTGCGCCAAGTCGGCGGGGTGACCTGGAGCTCGTCGCCGTCGCCAGCGACCTCGCAGCCGACCTCCTGCAGGCGGCGGACCACGGTCTCGCGCGCGTAATCCACACCGATCAGCTCAGCCGGCCGCGCGGCGCGCATCGCAATGGCGTCACGCTTCTCGACGTCACCGACCAGCGTCCTGCCCGCATGAATCGTGCCGCCAGCGATCTCCACCAGCAGCGCGCACGCGATGTCCAGGGCGTTTTCCACCAGCTGCGGGTCCACGCCGCGCTCGAATCGGCGCGACGCCTCTGAGCTCAGCTTCAGCCGGCGCGCAGTGCGCGCCACGGTCAGCGGATCCCAGGTTGCGGCCTCGAAGTGGACGTTGACCGTTTCGTCCGAAATCTCGGAGGTGGTCCCACCCATGACGCCAGCGAGCGACTGAATGCCGTTGTCGTCGCTGATCACCACGTCTTCAGCGGTCAAGGTGCGCTCGACGTGGTCGAGCGTTTCAAACTTCTCGCCGTCGGCGGCGTTGTGCACACGCAGTCCGCCGGCAATTCTGTCGGCGTCGAAGGCGTGCATCGGCTGGCCGGTAAGCAGCATGACGTAGTTGGTCACGTCCGTTGCGGCGTTGACCGAGCGCACGCCGGCGAGCATGAGCTCACGCTGCATCCAGAACGGTGCCGTCGCGTTCGCATCGATGCCTGCGACAGTGCGCACGCCGAAACGCTTCGCCTTGGTGGATTCCTCCACGGTCACCGGGATGGTCTCACCTGCCGGGGCTGGAACACCAGAGAGGTCGATGCCGGCGATCGCGGGATTCTGCGCCACGTCTGCGAACTCGAGGTCGAAGGCGGAGGCGGTCTCGCGGGTTAGGCCGCGGGCGGACAGGGCGTAGCCGCGGTCCGGGGTGACGTTGACCTCGAAGACGGTGTCGTCCGAGCCCAGAATCTCGCGCGCGTCCTGGCCGGGGGTGGCGGAGCCGTCGTGAAGCGTGATGATGCCCTCGCTCTTTGCGGCGAGCCCAAGCTCAGCCGCAGACGCCATCATGCCGGCGGAGATGTGGTCGTAGGTCTTACGCGCCGAGATCTCGAATCCGCCCGGCAGCACCGCGCCCGGAAGCGACACGACGACCAGGTCGCCCTGCTTAAAGTTGCGGGCACCACAGATGATGCCCTGCGGCTCGCCGGTGCCATTGGCCTGGCCCACGTCCACCTGGCAGTAGCGGATCGGCTTCTTAAAACCGGTCAGCTCCTCAATCTCGGCGACGCGGCCGATGACCAGCGGGCCGGTGACTTCTGGAAGCGGTTCGTAGCCCTCTGTTTCGAAGCCGACGCGCACGAAGCCCGCGTCGAGCTCCTCGTCGGTGGGATTGAAGTCCTTGTTACCTGCGTTCTGCAGCAGGCGGACGATCCAATTTTTGGAAATGAGCATTATCAGTGTCTCCTTTACGCCTGCACGCCGAACGGGATGGTGAAACGGACGTCGCCTTCGACCATGTCGCGCATGTCCGACAGGCCATTGCGGAACTGCAGGGTGCGCTCCAAGCCCATGCCGAATGCGAAGCCGGAGTAGACCTCCGGGTCGATGCCGACGGCACGGAGCACGTTCGGGTTGACCATGCCGCAGCCGCCCCACTCGATCCAGCCCGCGCCGCCTTTCTTGTTGGGGAACCACACGTCCACCTCTGCGGACGGCTCGGTGAACGGGAAGTAGTTCGTGCGCATGCGTGTCTTCGTCTCCGGGCCGAACAGCACCTTGGCCAGGTGGTCGAGGGTGCCGCGCAGGTGCGCCATGGTCAGACCCTTGTCCACGGCCAAACCCTCCACCTGGTGGAACACCGGGGTGTGGGTGGCGTCTAGCTCGTCGGTGCGGAACACGCGCCCTGGGCATGCGATGTAGATGGGCACGTCGCGCTCAAGCATGGTGCGCACCTGCACCGGCGACGTGTGGGTGCGCATGACCTGCTTCGAGTCCTCCTCGCCGATGTAGAAGGTGTCCTGCAGCGTGCGGGCCGGGTGGTCCGGGATGAAGTTCAGCGCGTCGAAGTTGAAGTACTCCGCTTCCACCTCCGGGCCTTCCGCAACTTCCCAGCCCATGCCGATGAAGATGTCCGCGATGTGCTCGGACAGCGTGGTGATCGGGTGCATCGCGCCAGCCTGCGTGCGGGAGGTGGGCAGGGTGACGTCCACCTTCTCCTCGCGCAGCTGACGCTCGCGGTGCTCCGCCTCGCGCTGCACGCGCAACTGGGCGTAGGCCTTTTCTGCGCGGCCGCGGGCCATGTTCACGAACCGGCCGGCATCTTTGCGCTGATCCTTCGGCAGCGTCCCGAGTGCACGGCGGGCCTGCAGGATCGGGGCCTTCTCCCCCAGGTGCGCGCGGTGCGCGTCCTCCAGCGCAGCGAGGTCCTCGGCCGCCTCAAAGGCAGCGATCGCCTCGTCCGCCGCTTTATTTAGGGCGTCCTCGGTCAGTTCAATTTCCGGAGTTGGGTTTGCGTTGTCGGCCACGCTTGTGTTCACCCGCACCTTTCCACAAGTGCGCTGCGCTGTTCATACAGACCGCAGCAGTGTCGGTTCAAAAGCGTCCACTACTCTACCTATCGTTCGACACAGCGCCCGCGCGAGGGCGGGCGCGCAAAATCTATCAGTCGCAGCTATTCCTCAGAGAGCGTCTTCGACGACTCCCACAGGCAGATACTCGCTGCGGTGGCCAGGTTCAGCGACTCCGCGCTGCCCTGGATGGGGATGGAAACGCGGTGGTCGGCGGCCGCGAGGATGTCGTCGCTAAGCCCATGCGCCTCGTTGCCGAACAGCCACGCAGTTGGCTGCGCGAGCGCCTCCCCCGGGGCCGCCAGGTTCACCTCGCCGTTCATGGTGGTGGCGAAGGTGGACAGCCCGGTGTCTTCGAGCTGCCCGATGACGCGACGCACGTCGCGGTCGCGCGCCACGGGGATGTGAAACAGCGTGCCCGCGGTCGATCGCACCACCTTCGGCGACTCTGGGTCCACGGTGTCGCCCGCAAAAATTACCGCGTCTGCGCCCACGGCGTCTGCAATGCGGATGATGGTGCCAGCGTTGCCAGGGTCGTTGGTTTCCACGCACACCGCCACCAGCTTCGGACGGCCCTTCATGATCTTCGGCACGGTCCACAGCACCGGGCGGCAGACGGCGAAGATGCCGGTCGAGGTCACCGCGTCCGCGAGCGCATCCGCAGCTTTGTCCGTGATCGCGTGCGTGTACACATCCATGTAGCCCGCCGCCCGCACGATTTCCTCGAAGCGCTCGGCGGCATCTTCGGTGACAAAAAGGTCGGTTGCCGCCCCCGTTGCCACGGCGGCTTCCACAGCGTTTTCGCCTTCCGCTAAGAAAGCCTTCGCTTTACGACGAGCTTGCGCCCTCTTTAACTTCCCCGCATTAACCACACGCGGAGTGCGTTCTGTGAACGGCTGCTGGAAATCCAATGGCATAGCTCCAGACTACGTTGCGGGCGCTACGCTGTTAGCCGTACCTACGTTTCAGGAGCTCGTGAGCGCCCGCCTTCTTTCACCGGCGGCGCGCCCTTGGCGCATCGGTTTTGCGCTCGCAGTTCTCCTTTTCGCTCTTGGGCTGCTAACTATGCTCGGGGCTCCTATTGCCGTTGAGTGGTCCCGATTTGTGGTGGCGCTCTACGCGGTCTTTCTCATCTTCGCCGCGTTCTTCGCCCCGGTCACCGCCGGGTTGGGATACGGCTTTCTGCTGCAATTTTCCGCGATAGCACCCGAGTACCGCACCGTCGTGTACAAGGTGAAGGACTACTTCCTACCGGTGGTCACCATCTCCACCACGAACCTTTCCGACGAGGCAATCCCGCTGCAGCAGGATCTCTCACGCACCCAGACCATCTCCGCTTCCGTGAACGGCTCCAAGAAGGCCATCGAGAACGAGGGCATCTTCTAAAACAGCCCCAACAACCACGAATGGCGTGCCCACCCCCGTGGTGGGTGCGCCTTTTCGTTACCACGCACGAAAAAGCTCCCGCCCGTCCCGATTGTTCGGGGGTGGGCGGGAGCTTCGTCGTTAAGCGAAAGTGCTTATGCAGCCTTCGGAGCGTTGACGTCCTCCGGCAGCGCGTTCTTCGCAACCTCGCACAGAGCAGAGAATGCAGCGAAGTCGCTGACAGCCAGCTCGGCCAGGATCTTGCGGTCGACCTCGACCTCGGCCAGCTTCAGGCCGTGGATGAGGCGGTTGTAGGTGATGTCGTTCATGCGGGCAGCGGCGTTGATGCGCTGGATCCACAGCTTGCGGAACTCGCTCTTACGCTTGCGGCGGTCGCGGTACGCGTAGGTCTGGGAGTGCAGCCACTGCTCCTTCGCCTTGCGGTACAGGCGGGATCGCTGGCCGCGGTAGCCCTTCGCAGACTTGAGGATTGCGCGGCGCTTCTTCTTAGCATTGACTGAACGCTTCACACGTGCCATGAGTCAAACTTCCTTTTCTTTTCTCGTAATCGGTTGATTGAGCGGGCAGTGCTTAGGACATGCCGAGGAGGCGCTTTGCGCGCTTGACGTCAGCCTTAGCGACGTCGGTGGAGCCGGACAGCTTGCGACGGCGCTTCGAGGAGAGCTTCTCGTTCAGGTGGCGCTTACCAGCCTGCTCGCGGCGCAGCTTGCCCTTGCCGTTGACCTTGATGCGCTTTGCGGTGCCCTTGTGGGTCTTCTGCTTCATGGTGAAAGCCCTTCAGAGTGTCGATTGTTGGAACTACTTTTTGCCCTTGCGAGCCGGTCCGAAGACCATCGTCATGTTTCGGCCATCCTGCTTCGGACGGGACTCGACAACGCCGAGCTCCCCGATGTCCTCAGCCAGACGCTCCAGCAGGCGGTACCCCAGCTCGGGGCGGGCCTGCTCGCGGCCGCGGAACATGATGGTGACCTTGACCTTGTTGCCCTTCTCCAGGAAGCGCTCAACATTGCCCTTCTTGGTCTGGTAGTCGTGCTCATCAATCTTGGGGCGGAACTTCTGTTCCTTGACCACGGTCTGCTGCTGGTTCTTGCGGGCCTCGCGGGCCTTCTGATCCTGCTCGTACTTGAACTTGCCGTAGTCCATGATCTTGGCCACGGGCGGCTTGGCCTTCGGGGCTACCTCAACCAGGTCGAGGTCCGCCTCGTACGCCAGCTTGCGGGCGTCGTCCGTGCGGACGATGCCCACCTGCTCGCCGGACGGGCCGACGAGGCGAACTTCAGGGACGCGGATTCGTTCATTGATCCGAGCTTCAGCGCTGATGAGAACTCCTAGAGACTTAGAGAAACAATGCGTGCCGCACTTGAACCGCAATCAGACTCATCCCACGCGAAAAACCCGCTCACCCTGACGGGTGGCGGGAGTTCGTCCAAAGCACGCCAAGACAGTTGTCTCGCCTGGCGCACCGTTTGACCCGTATCCAACTCAGTTGACTGAGCGGCTTGGGGTGGGATTCACTCCTCTTGCGGCCCCCGCACCCGCATGACACGGGCGCGCTGGGCGGTGTAGGCAGCAATATACATGCTCATGCCTGCACAAACCAAATCGGGCGCGCTACCCCTTCGCTAAAACGTCCTGCAGGAACTGTCCAGTGAAGGAGCCTTGCACCTTTGCGACGTCCTCCGGTGTGCCCTGTGCGACCACAGTGCCGCCGCCCGAGCCGCCCTCGGGCCCCATGTCCACGATCCAGTCCGCGGACTTGATCACGTCCAGGTTGTGCTCGATCACCAGCACGGTATTGCCCTTCTCCACCAGGCCGTTGAGCACCAGCATGAGCTTGCGGATGTCCTCGAAGTGCAGGCCCGTCGTCGGCTCGTCCAAGATGTAGATCGTGCGTCCGTTGGAGCGCTTCTGCAGCTCCGCGGCGAGCTTCACGCGCTGCGCCTCGCCGCCGGACAGCGTGGTAGCGCTCTGGCCGAGGCGGACGTAGCCCAGCCCGACGTCTACAAGCGTCTGCAGGTAGCGGTGGATGGAGTTGATCGGCTCGAAGAACTCAGCGGCCTCCGAGATGGGCATCTCCAGCACCTCAGCGATGTTCTTGCCCTTGTAGAGCACTTCGAGCGTCTCGCGGTTGTAGCGCGCGCCTTCGCACACCTCGCACGGCACGTACACGTCCGGCAGGAAGTTCATCTCAATTTTGATGGTGCCGTCGCCGTGGCAGGCTTCGCAGCGCCCGCCCTTGACGTTGAAGGAGAAGCGCCCGGCCTTGTAGCCGCGCACTTTTGCCTCCTGGGTCTCGGCGAACAGGTTGCGGATCTTGTCGAACACGCCGGTGTACGTCGCCGGGTTGGAGCGCGGGGTGCGCCCGATCGGGCTTTGGTCCACCTGCACGAGTTTGTCCAGGTGCTCCAGCCCCTCGACCTTCTTCACACGGCCGGGAACCTGGCGCGCGCCGTTGAGCTGATTCTGCAGCGTCTTCGCCAGAATCTGGTTCACCAGCGTGGACTTGCCGGAGCCGGAAACGCCGGTGACAGCCACGAGTACGCGGAGCGGAATGTCCACGCTGACGTTGTCGAGGTTGTTTTCCCGCGCGCCGATAATCTTCAGTTGCTTTTGCTTATCGACGTCCCTCCGGTGCTCCGGCACCTCAATAACCTTGCGGCCGGACAGGTAGTCGCCCGTGATGGAGTCCTTGGACTTGAGGATGCCTTCCGGCTTGCCCTGGTAGACCACTTCCCCGCCGTACTCGCCGGCGCGCGGGCCGATGTCGATGAGCCAGTCGGCCTCGCGGATGGTGTCCTCGTCGTGCTCCACCACGACCAGAGTGTTGCCCAGGTCGCGCAGCTTCTTCAAGGTGGTGATCAAGCGCTGGTTGTCGCGCTGGTGCAGGCCGATGGACGGCTCGTCCAGCACGTAGAGCACACCAGCCAGGCCGGAGCCGATCTGGGTGGCCAGGCGGATGCGCTGCGCCTCGCCGCCGGACAGCGTGCCGGCGGAGCGGGCCAGGGTGAGGTAGTTCAGCCCCACGTCCAAAAGGAAGTGCAGGCGTGCCTGGATCTCGCGCAGCACGGCACCGGCGATCATTTCTTCGCGGTACCCCAGCACCAGGTTGTCCAGGTATTCGGAGGCGTCCTCGATCGACAGTTCAGTCAGGCCTGCGATGGAGCGCTCCCCGTGCGTGGTCGATGCCAGGCGCACCGCCAGGATCTCCGGCTTCAAGCGCGCGCCGTTACAGGTCGGGCATGGCACCTCGCGGGTGTAGGCGAGCAGGCGTTCCTTCTGCGTTTCGGACTCGGTCTGCTCCAGTTTGCGCTCCAGGTAGCCCACGATGCCCTCGTAGGCCGCCGTGTAGGAGCGCTGGCGCCCGTAGCGGTTCTTGTAGCGCACGTTCACCTTCGTGGACGAGCCGTGGATCAGGTGCTTCTGCTGCGTCTTGGTCAGCGAGCTCAACGGCGCATTGGCGTCAAAGTTCTCTTCTTTCGCCAGCGCCTCAATGAGTTTGGTGAAGTACTTCTTGTTCGGGCTGGAGTTCCACGGCTGGAACGCATCCACCGCAGGTGCGTCCGGATCCGGGATGACCAGGTCCACGTCGATCTCCTTGCGCACGCCCAGGCCGTCGCAGGCCGGGCAAGCGCCGAACGGCGAGTTGAAGGAAAACGCGCGCGGCTCGTACTCCTCCACGTTGAGCTTGTGGCCGTTCGGGCAGGCCATCTTCTCAGAGAAGATCTGCACGCGCTCCGGGTCGTTGGCCTCCAGTTCGACAAAGTCGAAGCCGACTAGGCCGTCGGCAAGCTTGAGCGCCGTTTCCACGGAATCGGTCAGACGCTGCTTCTGGCTGGCCTTGACGGTGAGGCGGTCCACCACCACGTCGATGTTGTGCTTGATCTGCTTTTCCAGCTTCGGCGGGTCCGAAAGCTGGTAGGTCTCCCCGTCCACGTTCACGCGCGAGTAACCCTGCGACGACAGGTCGGCGAAAAGGTCCTGAAACTCGCCCTTGCGCTTGCGCACAATCGGCGCGAGTACCTGGAACTTGGTGCGCTCTTCCAACTCGAGCACACGGTCGACAATTTGCTGCGGGGTCTGGCGCTCAATCACCGCGTCACACACCGGGCAGTGCGGGGTGCCGGCGCGCGAGTACAAAAGGCGCAGGTAGTCGTAGATTTCCGTGATGGTGCCCACGGTGGAGCGCGGGTTGCGGTTGGTGGACTTCTGGTCGATAGACACCGCCGGGCTCAACCCGTCGATGTAGTCCACGTCCGGCTTGTCCATCTGGCCTAAGAACATGCGGGCATAGGAGGACAGCGATTCCACGTAGCGGCGCTGCCCTTCGGCGAAGATTGTGTCGAAGGCGAGCGAGGACTTGCCGGAGCCGGACAGGCCGGTAAACACCGCCATCTTGTCGCGGGGCAGCTCAATATCCACGCCCTTGAGGTTGTGTTCGCGCGCGCCGCGCACTGTCAGCTTTTCGGCCACGTCACTCTCGCTTTCGTCGATTAGTACTCCCAAGACGCTACCAACGCACCGGTGCGATTAAACATTCCTCACTAGTCTTGGCCGCATGCTTTCTCTTCGCCATATTTCTGTCTCCGACATGGACAACAACTGCTACCTCCTCTGCAGCGAGGGGCAAGGGTTGCTTATCGACGCAGCTGCGAACGCCCCCGAGCTTCTGGCCATGGCCGACGACGCCGGCGTGAAGATCACCGCGGTGCTGACCACGCACCGGCACTACGACCACACCCGGGCCCTCAAGGACGTGCTCGAGGCCACTGGCGCGACCCACTACGCGCCTTTTTTGGACGCCCCGGCAATTCCTGCCCCGGCGGATGTGGAGCTCAACGACGGCGACAGGATCGAGTTCGCCGGCCACCGCCTCCCCGTGACCATCCTGCGTGGTCACACCCCGGGCGGTGCCTGCGTGGCGGCAGAGATCGACGGCACCGTCAACCTGTTCGTCGGCGACTCGCTGTTTCCAGGCGGGCTGGGCAAAACCCAGTCCGAGGGCGACTTTGTCCGCCTGTTCAACGACGTCAAAGAGAAGGTCTTCGACGTCTACCCGGACGAGGCCATCGTTTGGCCGGGCCACGGTAAACCCACCACGCTCGGCGAAGAGCGTCCGCACCTGGATGACTGGTGGGATCGCCGCTGGTAAGGACAAAACCCGCTACCGGGGTGGCACAAAATCGCTACACTCGACGGGAGCACATTCAGCTACAAAAAGTAAGGATTGGGTAAAAGTATGATCCGGAAAATCGCACGCCCGATGCTGGCTTCGGTCTACGTGATCGACGGTGTCGAGACCCTGCTGAACCCGGCTGGCCACAAGGACAGCGCGGACAGGGTATTGAAGAAGCTGCGCGCCCTGACCCCGCGGGAGTACCGCGGTTTCCTGCCGAAGAGCCCGGAGACTGCCACGCAGATCATCGGCGCTACCAAGGTTGGCGCTGGCGCGTCCTTCGCCATCGGCAAGTTCCCGCGCCTGTCCGCCACCCTGCTCGCCGCCACTGCGCTGCCGACCGTTATGGGCCGCCACGCATTCTGGGAGGCTGAGGACGATGACGAGAAGGCACGCCTCCGCACCGGTGCCCTGACAGACCTTGGGCTTGCTGGCGGTGTGCTGCTGGCCACCGTGGACAACAACGGCAAGCCGGACCTGAAGTGGCGCGCGCAGCACGCTGCTGAGGCCGCGCAGAAGAACGTCAAGCAGGCGCTGCCGACCAAGTCTGAGACCGAGAAGGCGTGGGACAAGGCGTCCGACTGGTTCTCCGACGCGACCGACCAGGTCACCGACTACGTCGACGATAACAAGGGCGACTGGAAGAAGAAGGCATCCAAGGCGGGCGACGCTGCCAACGACTGGCTCGGCGACGCCAAGAAGCAGGCGTCCAGCTTCCTGTCCGACGCGGGCGATTGGCTGGACGACGCTGCTGAGAAGGCCACCGACAAGGCCGAAGACGCGTACGGCGACATCAAGCCGTCCAAGATCCAGCAGTTCAAGGCGAAGCGCAAAGTCAACAGCGTCGTCGGCGACCTGCAGGACCAGCTGGACGACCTGCAGCCGTCCGCCCTCGACAAATTCAAGGCGAAGCGCAAGGTGAACAAGGCTTCCGCCAAGGCCCAGGACAAGGCGCAGAACGCGGTCGATGCCCTACAGAACGCTTGGGACAAGCTGGACGCTAACCCGTCCTGGATTACCAAGCTCAAGTGGAAGCGCAAGGCGAAGAAGGCCGAGAAGAAGGCGCAGAAGCTGGTGAAGAAGGCGCAGAAGAAGTTCGCCTAAGACCCGTAACTACTTCAACTACTTGGCGGCCCTGCGGCTGGGAATATTCCCAGTCCCGGGGCCGTTTGTTGTGAGGATGCAGGAAACAGAACAGACGTACGTGGATCAGCTTTTCGCGCACCTGGATGGCGGGGTGGCGCGAGCTCAAGCGCGCCTTGAAGAAGTACAGCGCGACGTGGACCCGGACAACCCGGATTCGGACGCGCTGGTGCGCCGCGAAACGGAGTACCACGGGCTCAATGCGAAGCTGGATGCGCTTAACGTGGCCGAGACCGGCTTAGTCTTCGGCCGTATCGACGTCGCCGACGACGACCCGGAGAACCCGGTGCCGGGCCGGCCGGATCTGGAGCGGCGCTACATCGGCCGCATGGGCATCGATGACAGGCAGGACAATTACCGCACCCTCCTGCTGGACTGGCGCGCTCCCCTCGCCCGCCCGTTCTACCTGGCGACCACCGCGAACCCGGAGGGCGTGGAAACGCGCCGCAACATCCGCATGCGGGGGCGCACAGTCACGGCGGTTGATGACGAGGCGCTCTCCGGCGACGGCGCGGAAACCTCCAACGCCGGCGTCGGCTCCGAGGCGGCGCTGCGCCGAGCAATGAACGAGGCCCGCACCGGCCACATGCGCTCCATCGTGGAAACGATCCAGCGCGAGCAGGACGAGATCATCCGCGACACCACCCGCGGCGTCATGGTGGTCCAGGGCGGACCGGGCACCGGAAAGACGGCGGTGGCGCTGCACCGGATCGCGTATTTGCTCTACACATGGCGCGAGCAGCTCACCCGCACTGGTGTCCTGGTGGTCGGCCCGAACCCGACGTTCCTCGAGTACATCTCCCGCGTGCTGCCGGAGCTCGGCGAGACGGGCATGGTGCTGGCCACCGCCGAGCAGCTCGTGCCGGGTTTTGCCCCCACCGGCGAGGACTCCATCGCCGCGCGTGAGGTGAAGGGCTCCGAGGAGATGGTGACCATCCTGAAGCGAGCTGTACAGGCCTACGAGACGGTGCCGGAGGAGCCGGTGCGCCTCACCTTCGATTCGGTGCCGGTGGATGCCACCCCGCAGATGGTCAAGGCCGCCCGCACGCGGGCGCGGCGCTCCCGCCGCCCGCATAACCAGGCGCGCGCCTACTTCGCGGAGCGCTTAACGCAACTACTCGCGGAGGCGCTGGCGAAGCGCATCGGCGAGGACCCACTCGGCGGTGCGAACCTGCTCTCGGACGCGGATGTGGACCAGCTTCACGACGACCTCGCGGACGACCCCCAGGTAGAGCAACTCATCGACACGCACTTCCCGGAGCTAGACCCCGTCGAGGTGCTGGGCGCGCTGCTGACCGACAAGGACGCCATCGCCGAGGTAGCGCACGACTACGACGACTACACCCGCGACGCCTTGTACCGCGCGCCCGGCTCCCCGTTTACCCGCGCGGACACCGCGCTTGTGGACGAGTTGGCCGTGCTCATCGGCACCGTCGACCCCGAAGAGCAGCGCCGGAAGGAAGAAGAGGAATGGCGCGAGCTCGTCGCCGAGGCTGAGGGCGCGCTCGACGTGCTGTCCTCCTCTGAATCCACGGACAATGACGACGACCAGTTCGAGGCCGAGATCCTCTCCGCCGCGGATGTCATCGATGCGGAGACACTCGCCAGCCGCCAGCGCGAGACTGACACCCGCTCAACCGCACAGCGCGCGCGGGCGGATCAGACGTGGGCGTACGGGCACGTCATCGTCGACGAAGCGCAGGAGTTATCGCCAATGGAGTGGCGCATGGTGTTCCGCCGATGCCCGTCACGGTGGATGACGCTCGTGGGCGATACTGCCCAGACGTCCTCCCCCGCCGGCGTGGACGATTGGACGAGTGCGCTAGCGCCCTTCGTGGGCCAGCGCTTCCGCCTCCACGAGCTCACGGTGAACTACCGCACGCCGAAGGAGATCGCGGACTACGCCGCCGAGCTCTTGGCCGAGATCGACCCGGACGCCGCTGTCCCGGAGGCGATCCGCGAATCCGGTGTGCCGGTGCAGTTTGTGGGCAGACCGGAGGACGTCGAAAAGCGCGACGGCTTGACCGCCGTCATTGATGCGGACAACGTCGGCGAGATGAAGGGCCTGGAGTTCGACAACGTCGTGGTGGTGGAGCCGAGCAAAATTAAAGAGGCCTCGCCACAAGGGTGGCAAGACCTCTACGTCGCCGTCACTCGCGCTACGCAGACGCTGACGGTGGTCGGCGAATAACTGCTAGTTCACGGTGTGAACGATCATGACGTCGCAGTCGGACTGACGCGCGACGTCCGCCGGCACGGAGCCCAGCAGGCGGCCGGTCAGGGAGTTGATGCCGCGGTTGCCCACCACGAGCAGGTCAGCCTTGTTGTCGTTGACGATGGCCATCAGGGCCTGCACCGGGGTGCCCGGGCGGGTTGCGGTCTGCACGTCCGGCGCACCTGCTGCGCGGGCGTGCTCAGCTGCGCCCTCGAGGTTCTCCAGCGCCTTGTCGTCGCCCAGAATGGTCACGGAATCCTGGCGCAGCGTCTTCGCGGCCTCTTCTTCGTTCTCGTAGTAGGCGGTGCCGATGACGAGGGTGGAACCGAACGCTGCGGCAATCTTCGCGGCGCGCTCAACGGCCAGCAGAGAGGACTTGGAACCGTCGGAGCCGACGACGATGGTCTTGTAGTTATCGGCCATGTGAAATCACCTTTCAAAAATGCGACGCGGTTAGCGTGGTTAGTGTACCCCTTGGCGGTTTAGTCGTGTCCCTCTGCCCGGGTATCCACGAGCATGACGTCCACCGGGGCCTTCTTGGCCACGTTGCCGGGGATGTTGCCGAAGATGCGGCCGGCCATCGAGCGCATGCCCTTGTTGCCCACCACGAGCAGGTCGACGCCGTACTCGCCGACGGCCTCCACCAGTACGTTTGCGGGCTGTCCTCCCTTGGACACAAGGTTGATTTTTTCGGCCTGCTCCTGCTTGGCAATCTCGTCCGCCTTGCGCAGAATGTCGCGCGCGTTGGTGGCGGTGACGATGTCCACGCGGGACAATTCCGCGTTGGTGGAGTTCAGCATCGAGCCGGACGCGGTGTAGTGGGCGCAGATGATGGTCAGCTCAGCGCCGTAAACGCGGGCGAGGCTGGCTGCGGCGCGCACTGCGACCATGGAGGTGGCGGAGCCGTCGGTGCCGACAGCGATCGACTTGTAGGTGTGCAAAGCAGGTTCCTTTCGCTAATTGCCTGTGTCTTTAATACCACGCAGCTCTCGTTTGAGATCCGCAATCTCGTCCCTAAGTCTTCCGGCAAGCTCAAATTTGAGTTCGCCGGCGGCGTCGCGCATTTGGACCGTCAGGTCGTCGATAAGCTTTTGCACCTCGTCGGAGGCCATGTTGGACACGTCCGCGCGCTCCGCAACGGCCGTATCGGAGCTCAAGCTTGCCGACGCATCCGCGTCCGCATCTTCGTACACCTGGTCCAAAATGTCCGCGATCGCCTTGCGCAGCGGCTGCGGGTCAATGCCGTGTTCTTCGTTGTAGGCGATCTGCTTCTCGCGGCGGCGCTCGGTTTCGTCGATGGCCTCCTGCATGGACTCGGTGACCTGGTCGGCGTACATGATCACCTCACCGGAGACGTTTCGCGCCGCGCGGCCGATCGTCTGAATCAGCGACTTGGTCGAGCGCAAGAAGCCCTCCTTGTCCGCATCCAGGATCGCAACCAGGGAGACCTCTGGCAGGTCCAGTCCCTCGCGCAGCAGGTTGATGCCCACGAGCACGTCGTACTCGCCCAGGCGCAGCTGGCGCAGCAGCTCCACGCGCTGCAGGGTGTCGATGTCCGAGTGCAGGTAACGCACCTTGATGCCGTTGTCCAGCAGGTAGTCCGTGAGGTCCTCGGCCATGCGCTTGGTCAGGGTGGTCACTAGGACACGCTCGTCCTTGGCGGTGCGGGTGCGGATCTCGTCGATCAAGTCGTCGATCTGGCCCTTCGTGGGTTTGACGGTGACCTTCGGGTCCACCAGGCCGGTCGGGCGAATCACCTGCTCCACAAACTCGCCCTGGGCGGCCTCGAGCTCGTAGTCGCCGGGAGTGGCGGACATGTACACGGTCTGCCCCACGCGGGCCTCGAACTCGTCGAAGGTCAGCGGGCGGTTGTCCACCGCGGACGGCAGGCGGAAGCCGAATTCCACCAGGTTGCGCTTTCGCGACATATCGCCTTCAAACATGCCGCCGATCTGCGGCACGGTGACGTGGGACTCGTCGATGATGGTCAGGAAGTCCTCCGGGAAGTAGTCGATCAACGTCGCCGGCGCGGACCCTGCCGGGCGGCCGTCCATGTGCCGCGAGTAGTTCTCGATGCCGGAGCAGAACCCGACCTGCTGGATCATCTCCAGGTCGTACTCAGTGCGCATGCGCAGGCGCTGCGCCTCGAGCAGCTTGCCCTTGTTCTCCAGCTCCTCGAGCCTGTCCGCGAGCTCTTCCTTAATGGCCTCGATAGCCTTTTCCATGCGCTCGTCCGTGGCCACGTAGTGCGTAGCCGGGAAGATGCGCACTTCATCTTCCTGGCTGATCACATCGCCGGTGAGCGGGTGGATGTAGTACAGCGAGTCCACCTCGTCACCGAAGAACTCCACGCGCACCGCCACCTCTTCGTAGGCCGGGATGATGTCCACGGTGTCGCCCTTGACGCGGAAGGTGCCGCGCTTGAAGTCGATGTCGTTGCGCTCGTACTGCACGTCCACTAGCAGGCGCAGGAAGCGGTCGCGCTCCACCTCCTCGCCCACGCGCAGCACAATGGAGCGGTCCAGGTAGGACTGCGGCGTGCCGAGGCCGTAGATGCAGGACACCGACGAGACCACAACCACGTCGCGCCGGCTCAGCAGCGCGGAAGTGGCGGAGTGGCGCAGGCGTTCCACATCGTCGTTGATGGAAGAATCCTTCTCGATGTAGGTGTCCGTCTGCGCGATGTAGGCCTCCGGTTGGTAGTAGTCGTAGTACGACACGAAGTACTCCACCGCGTTGTTCGGCAGCAGCTGGCGCAACTCGTTGGCCAGCTGCGCCGCCAGCGTCTTGTTCGGCGCCATCACCAGCGTGGGGCGCTGCTGCTTCTCAATGAGCCACGCGGCGGTGGCGGACTTACCGGTACCGGTCGCGCCCATGAGCACGACGTCGCGCTCGCTGCGGTTGAGCCGCTCGTCCAGCTGCGCGATCGCCGTGGGCTGGTCGCCGGAGGGCTCAAACTCGGAGACGACCTCGAAGGGTTTTTCGCGCCGCTCAATCTTCCCCACTGGGCGGAATTCGGACTGCGCGAGGACGGGATGTTCAGCAGCAAAAGCCATAGCGGTCAGTGTATCGCCAAGTGCGTCGGTCGAGGCATTGCTCGTCGATAGGCAATGGCTCCCGGACTAGGCGGCGTACTTGCGGGAGGTTTCCAGCCACTCCTGCAGCTCGCCGGTCTCTTCCCACATGGAGTACAACGCGGATCCGCCGGGCCGTGACACTGCTTGCGCGCGGCGGCGGATCCACTGTTTGTCATCCAAGGTAAACGGGTAGTCGATCGTGTCCTCGAACCCCTCCGGCAGGTGGCCGTTGATGAGGGCGGCGAGCGCGATCACGGATTCCGCCTCGTCCGTGCCTAAGGATCCGAGCCCGCATTCGAAGCGGAACTGGGCCATGCAGAACGTGCCGTTAACCAGTGCGTTAACGGCATCATTGGCAGAGTCGTTGTCGAACGGCCCCGTGTTCCACGTTCCCATGCACAGCAAGTTAAGACAGAAAGGTAAATGAAACGTGTCACAACGGTTAAATTCGACAGTACAATTCACTAATCTTTGATTTTCTTAGTAAGCGCAGCCACCTGCGGTTCGAGCGCGTCGAGCGGGCCGTTGTTGTCGATCATGACGTCTGCAGCCGCGAGCCTTGTCGCATCGTCGATCTGCTGCGCCATGCGTGCCCTCGCGTCGGTCTCGTCGAGCCCTCGCTTATCGACGAGCCTCCGGATCCTCTCCTCCTTGTCCACATCCACGACAACGGTGAGATCCATGTCCTGATTCAGCCCGAGGTCCACGAGGAGTGGCATGTCGTAGATGACGGCTTGCTCCCCCGCTTCCTCGGCGGCAGCGAAGCGACGTTCGGACTCAGCACGGATAGCAGGGTGCGTAATAGCGTTGAGGCGCTGCGTGTCCTCCGTGGTGGCGAACGCGCGTCGCGCGAGCTCTCCTCGGTCCAGTGCACCGTCGTCGCCGATGAGGTCCGCGCCGAACGCAGCGGCGACCTCCTCCAGTACCGGTGAGCCGGGTTCCATGATGTCGCGCGCGACTTGGTCGGCGTCAACCACGGCAAAGCCGGCGCCGCCAAGCATTCGCGCCACCGTGGATTTACCGCTGCCGATACCGCCTGTCAGCCCAACTTTCTTCATGGGGCCGAACATAGCAAAGCGCCCCGCCCACCGAGGTGGTGTGCGGAGCGCTCGTCGCTAAGCGAGATGCTTAAGAGTTTCTCCTAAGCACGAGCCTGCGAGTGCTTAGTTGCCGGCGAGCTTGTCACGCAGAGCCGCGAGCTGTTCGTCGGAGGCGAGGGAGCCGATGTTCTCCTCAGCCTGGTCAGCTGCCGGAGCTGCAGCTGCAGACTCGGAGGAGTAGTTGGCCTGCTCGCCCTCCTGCTCCGCAGCCTCGGCGGCAGCGGCGCGGTGACGCTCGATCTGAGCGGTGTGGGCCTGGTGGCGACGCTCTGCCTCGGCGTAGCGTGCCTCCCATGCCTGACGAGCCTCGTCGTAGCCTTCCATCCACTCGTTGGTCTCCGGGTCGAAGCCCTCCGGGAAGATGTAGTTGCCCTGCTCGTCGTAGGAGTCGGCCATGCCGTAGCGGGACGGATCGAACTCTTCGACGTAGTCCTCGTCAGCCTGCTTGAGGGACAGGGAGATGCGGCGACGGTCCAGGTCGATGTCGATGACCTTGACCATGACCTCTTCGCCGACGTTGACAACCTGGTCCGGGACCTCCACGTGGCGCTGAGCCAGCTCGGAGATGTGGACGAGGCCCTCAATGCCCTCCTCGACGCGGACGAACGCGCCGAACGGAACGAGCTTGGTGACCTTGCCCGGGACGATCTGGCCCACAGCGTGGGTGCGGGCGAACACGCGCCACGGATCCTCCTGGGTCGCCTTCAGCGACAGGGAGACACGCTCGCGGTCGAGATCGACGTCGAGCACCTCCACGGTGACCTCGTCGCCCACGGCGACAACCTCGGACGGGTGGTCGATGTGCTTCCAGGACAGCTCGGAGACGTGCACCAGGCCGTCGACACCGCCGAGATCGACGAACGCACCGAAGTTGACGATGGAGGACACGACGCCCTTGCGGACCTGGCCCTTCTGCAGCTGGTGCAGGAAGTCGGAGCGGACCGCGGACTGGGTCTCCTCCAGGTAGGCACGGCGGGACAGGACCACGTTGTTGCGGTGCTTGTCCAGCTCGATGATCTTCGCCTCGAGCTCCTGGCCGATGTACGGATCCAGGTCGCGGACGCGACGCATCTCCACCAGCGATGCCGGCAGGAAGCCGCGCAGGCCGATGTCGAGGATGAGGCCGCCCTTGACGACCTCGATGACGGTACCGGTAACCGGCTGGTCGTTGGCCTGCAGCTCCTCGATGGTGCCCCAAGCGCGCTCGTACTGAGCGCGCTTCTTGGACAGCATCAGGCGGCCTTCCTTGTCCTCCTTGGTCAGGACAAGTGCGTCGATCTCATCGCCGACCTCGACCACATCTTCCGGGTCGACGTCGTGCTTGATGGAAAGCTCGCGGGTGAGGATGATGCCCTCGGTCTTGTAGCCGATGTCGAGCAGGACCTCGTCGTGGTCAACCTTGACCACGGTGCCGGTGACGATGTCGCCATCGTTGAAGTACTTGATGGTCTCGTCGACTGCGGCGAGGAATTCCTCAGGGCCACCGATGTCGTTGATGGCTACCTGGGGTGCGTTGGAAGTGCGCATAAGTTCTATGTGCTCCGAAAAAATAGGAGATCGTGATTGGACAGGAGCGTCTCTCTCGGCCACGTAAACCTGCAGCTAGATACCGCAGGCTCGCGTGCGCCGATCCCGCGCCGCAACGGCCACCTCACCCTCCTATTACGGTGGGTGCCATCGCTCGCGCGTAGACACGCCCGCACGAGTGTAGACACTTTGCCCAGCTAGAGCAAATAATTCGCAGGTGCTTTCCGACGGCCCTCCGGTTTGCCCCGACCGCTAGCATTAACAGACACCAATACATGCAATCAATAACGCAATTGGAGCAGTTTTTATGTGGAAACGCAGCCTCGCAGTCGCTGCATCATTTGTCGGCATCGTTGTCGGTGCCGGCTTCGCCTCCGGCATGGAGGCGCTACAGTACTTCGTCGCCTACGGCACCAACGGGTTCTACGGCGTGATTTTAGCTAGTGTCACCATGCTGTTCGCTGCGACAGCGTTCATGACCTTCGGCTCATATTTCCTGGCGCGTGAGCACAACGAGGTCTTCTACAACGTCACCTCTAAGCCCGCAGCCTTCATCATGGACTGGTCCGCGGTGGCGTGCATGTTCTCCGTCGGGTTTGTCATGTTCGCCGGAGCTGGTTCCAACCTGAACCAGGCGTTCGGCTGGCAGATCTGGATCGGCGCGGTGGCCATGCTGGCGCTGATGCTTCTCGTGGGCCGATTCGACGTGGACAAGGTCTCCTCCGTCATCGGCTGGGCCACTCCGCTGCTTGTGGTGTTTGTTCTCATCGGCACCATCTACTCGTTCACACAAATTGACGTGAGCTGGAGCGAGGTGGGCAACTACGCCCAGCAGGAGGTTTCCCGCGCGGACGGCACCCCGTACTGGTGGCTGGGAGCGCTCAACCACACAGGCCTTAACGCGCTGTGCGGCGTATCCATGGCGCTGGTGATGGCAGGCGACGAGTTCGACACGAAAAGCACCCGTCTCGGCGGCATCCTCGGCGGCGTGATTTACGCGGTGATGTTGGCCCTCCTGGTGGCATCGCTGCTGATCCAAGTGGAGTCCGTCAATGGCAACGACATGCCGCTGCTCGCCGTGATCGACAACGTGGATCCGGTGCTCGGCTTCATCATGACCTGGGTGATCTTCCTCATGGTCTTCAACACCTGCCTGGGCATGTTCTACGCGTTGGCAAAGCGCCTTACCCGCAAGAAGCCGGAGCGCTTCTACCCCGTGTACGCCATTGCCTGCATCGTCGGCTTCGGCCTTTCCTTCGCCGGCTTCCAGCCGCTGGTGAGCAGCTTGTATCCGATCCTGGGCTACCTTGGCTTGTTCGTGATGGCAGTGATGACGGTGACCTATCTGCGCCACCGCAGTGAGTTGAAGGACGAAGGCGAGCGCCGCGCCGATGCGGTCGAGGCCGGGGACGGTAAGGAAGTCGACGATCTCGCCAGCGAATCGAACCTGGAAGAGGACGAGTTCAAGGAAGCACTCGAGGAGGAGATCGAGTCGTCCGAAGACGACAACGGGCGACGGTCACTCAACGACCTGCTTTAGCGCCACGGGGGTACAAACCGGGGGCGAAACGCTCAGTTACGCGGAAGTGAACTCCACGTAACTGAGCGCTATTTTATGCTGGCCAGCCGTCCAACTATTCAGGTGCTCAAGTTCACCGGACGTTCGATACTGAGTAGATCCTGTGGAACCGTTGAGCGTTTCCTTACCTGCCGGTAAGGTCGCGCTTGGCTTTCGGGGGACGACCTGGCCAGGGGTGAAATCTAAGCCCCAGCCCGGTCTCGGCCACTCCCGGCGGCCCCTTCCCCCAAGGGGAGGTCCACAATTGAATACACACTCGGAGCTGCTGGGGGAGGCTCCACGGGGGATCACGGCCGTGGGAGGGGTGCCGTGCGCGTGGCGGGTAGGAACCGATGCGTTCCTACCCGCCTTCGTGTTGCTCCCTCGGAATACCTAGTGCGCGGCCGCGTCCCAGTTGGCGCCCATGCCAGCGGAGACCTCCAACGGAACGAGCAGCTCGATAGCGCCGTCCATCTCCCGCTCGAGGATCTCGCGGACCTCGTCCAGCTCGCCCGGGGCGATCTCGACAACAAGCTCGTCGTGGACTTGCAGCAGCACGCGGGACTTCTTGCCTTCCAACGCCGCGTCCACACGCAGCATGGCCACCTTGATGATGTCCGCGGCCGTGCCCTGGATCGGCGCGTTCAAGGCGGCGCGCTCTGCGTTCTCGCGCGCGACCCGGTTATCGCTATTCAGCTCCGGCAGGTAGCGGCGGCGGCCGAACACGGTGGACGTGTAGCCGTCGCGACGCGCCTGCTCCACCACCTCATCCAGGTAGCGCTTCACTCCACCGAAGCGCTCGAAGTAGCTGGCCATAATGTCTTTCGCCTCGCCGGCGGAGATAGACAACTGGTTGGACAACCCGTACGCCGACAGTCCGTAGACCAGCCCGTAGGACATCGCTTTGACGCGGCGACGCAGCTCCGGGGTGACCTGGTCGATGGGCACATCGAAAACGCGCGAGCCCACAAAGTTGTGCAGGTCCTCCCCTGCGCGGTAGGCCTCAATCAGCCCCTCGTCCTGGCTTAAGTGCGCCATCACGCGCATCTCAATCTGCGAGTAGTCCGCCGTGAGCAGGCACTCGTAGCCCTCGCCCACCACGAACGCGGAGCGGATGACGCGGCCGGCTTCAGTGCGCACCGGGATGTTCTGCAAGTTCGGCTCCGCGGAGCTTAAGCGGCCTGTGGACGCCACGGTCTGGTTGAACGTGGTGTGGATGCGCTCGTCCGGCTGCACCGTTTTAATCAGGCCCTCGATGGTGGACTTGAGTTTTTGGTGCTCGCGGTGCGCCAGCAGGTGGTCCAAAAACGGGTGCGGGTTCTTCTCCGCCAGCGCCTCGATTTCACCCGCGGCCGTCGAATACCCAGTCTTGGTTTTCTTCGTCTTCGGCAGCTCGAGTTTGTCAAAGAGCACTGCGGACAGCTGCTTCGGCGAAGACAGGTTCAGCGACGGCTCGTCCACAAGCTGGCGCGCCTCCTGTTCAATCTGCTCCACCTTCAGCGTGAGCTCCTTGCGCTGGTTTTCCAGCACGTCCAGATCCACCGCGATGCCGGTGTGCTCCATTTCCGCAAGCACGGTGACAAGCGGCAGCTCCAGGTCCGCGTAGAGCTCGTAGGAGTCGATCTCGCGCAGCTCCTTCGTCAGCTCCGCTGACAGCTCCAGGATCGCAGCGGCCGCATCCACGTCCGCAGTATCGCCGAGCAGGCTCATCTGGTCCGAGCCGACGTTGAGCTGGCGCTGCAGGTGGCGCTGGTAGATGTCCTCCAGAGCGTAGGTGCGCTGGCCGGGTCGCAGCAGGTAGGCGGCAATCGCGGTGTCGTGCGCGATGCCGGCGAGCTCGATGCCGCGGCCGCGCAGCATGTGGTAGGCGGCCTTCGCCTCGTGCATGTACTTCGGCGCGTCCGACTCGAGCCACTGCTTCACCGCGGCGTCCTCCGCGGCACTCAAGTCTGCGGCGAGCTTGGACACACCGTGCCTTTGCTTATCGACGATCGCCAGCGCCACCACATCGCCCTGTCCGGGCGTGGCATTGCCAGAGACGTAGACGGCAAGACCGTCGTCCTGACGGCTACTGAGCCAGGTGTCCAGCGGTTCGTCGTCGATAGTGACGTCTTCAAGTTCGACGGCTTCTGTCTCGGGCGCGGTGCCGTCGGTAGGAACGGCGGCGAGGACGCGCTCGCGGAGATTAACGCCGAATTCGAGGTCGTCGAAGCGGGCGGCGACTTGGGTGACGTCCGCAGGCTTGAGCTCCAGATCGTTCGGGGCGACCGGCAGCTCAACGTCGGTAACCATCTGCGTGAGCTCGCGGTTGAGGCGCACCTGGTCGATGCGCTCACGGAAGTTGTTGGCGGCGACGCCCTTGAGCTCATCGGCGCTTTCGATGAGCCCTTCCAGGCTGCCGTACTGCGTGATCCACTTGGTGGCGGTCTTCTCCCCCACTTTCGGCACGCTGGGCAGGTTGTCCGACGGATCCCCGCGCAGCGCCGCGAAGTCCGGGTACTGCGCAGGTGTCAGCCCGTACTTGTTCTCCACTTCCTCGGGCGTAAACCGGGTCATGGTGGACACGCCGCGGGTGGGATACATCAGCGTGGTGGTGCCGTCCACAAGCTGGATGTAGTCACGGTCGCCGCTGACCAGCACGATCTCGAAGTCGCCCTCGGCACGGGCCTGGGTCACCAGCGTGGCGACGATGTCGTCCGCCTCGAAGTTCTCCTTGCTCAAGGTGGTGATGCCGAGGTCGTCCAGCACGTCCTCGATGATCGGCACCTGGCCTTTGAACTCCGGCGGCGCGGCCTCGCGCTGCGCCTTGTACTCCGGGAAACGCTCCGTGCGGAACGTCTTACGGCCCACATCGAAGACGACGGCGGCGTGCGTCGGCTTCTCGTCCGCCAGGATGTTGGCGAACATGGATAGAAACCCGTAGACCGCGTTCGTGTGCTGGCCGCCCGAGGTGGAGAAGTTCTCCGCGGGCAGCGCGTAAAAGGCGCGGAAGGCCATCGAGTGGCCGTCGATAAGCAACAGTCGCTTCGTGTTCTCGGGTGTATCGCTCACGGAATCAAAGCTACCTGCCACCCTCCGCAACCATCTAGGTGGCCGTGGTTCACCTACTTTTCCCATGGAAATCACCTGCAGTTCACGTCCCTGAGATTCAATGAAGTTTCCCAGCCATTGTTAAGGAAAGGATCCTTTCATGTTCCGCCACCGCATTCCTGCCACCGTCATCGCGGCCGCGGCGCTTCTCGCTCCGGTTACTACACCCGGCGCTACCGCCGCAGAGGCCCCGAACTTCACCTACCTGGACATCAATGAACACCCGAAGGAACCGCAGCCGGGGTTCCGCGTGCTGCCCTATCTGCAAATGCCGGCGGCCAATCAGATGACTCTGAACTTCTTCGGCGAACTGGGCACCGACGCGACAGTGACTCTCGAGGAATCCGGCAAGGAGCTTGCAAAAGAGACCGTCAAAGGCAAGCTGCAAGATAACCTGCGTTACACCGAGGGCGAGCGCGCCCAAGAGATCGATGGCCTGGAGCAGGGGTCCTGGCTGAAGTCCAACAACAACTACAAGTACTCGGTGACGTTCTCTGGCCTGAAGCCCGCAACGACGTACAAGTACACCGCGACACTCGACGGTGAAGCGAAAACGAATTCCTTCACCACCGCCCCCACCGCCGACGACTGGGGCAACATCCGCATCGTGGCGTTCTCGGACACCGAGACCGAACCTGCGGGCCGCCCCAAAAAGAACGGCGCACGCGAGTGGGAGCGCAACCGAACGTTCGCCGAGGGCTCCCTGGACCGCCCGGGCGAGGGCTCGAAGTGGTTTGAGAAGTTCGGCAGCAACAAGCGCCAGGAGGTCCTCGAGCCGCGTTACCCGCTCACCCAGGACGAAGCGATGAAGCACAACATCCGGGAGATTACGAAGCAAAACCCGGACCTGCTCCTTGTGGCGGGTGATCTCGGCCAGGGCGGCGGCTACCAACCGGGCTGGGACGAATACTTCGGCTATGTCGCCGGCGAGCACGGCGACATCGCGGGCTCCACCCCAATGCTGACAGCCCTGGGCAACTGGGAGACCTTCGGCGCATCCAACGGTTCCTACCAGGACGAAGACGGTGTCGCATGGGGTGCCGCGAAGGGTCGTAATGCGTACATGACCTACTTCGACACCTTCGGATCCGACAACCCAGACCACCAGGATTCGTACTACCGGGTGGATCACGGGCCGGTGACCATCCTCACGCTGGACTCCACCAAGGGCCTGCCTGACGAGGACGCAGCCGTGGAGAAGGAAAAGGCGATCCCGGGCACTGATAAAGAGTTCTTCGATACCAAGGGCGATTGGGGCACGGACACAAACACGTCGTTCACGTTGGACGGGATGCACAAAGCCGGGGCCACCAGCCAGCCCGACTTCGGCGAGGGCTCGGAGCAATGGAAGTGGGTGGAAAAGCAGCTAGCTGATGCCCGCGCAAAGGGGCAGTTCATCATCGTCCAGTTCCACCACACCCCCTACTCCTCCGGAGTGCACGGCACCGCTACGGCATCCGCCAACCCGGATGCACAGCCGGGCACGCCGATGCGCGTGTACACCCCGCTGTTTGAAAAGTACGGCGTAGCTACCGTGATCTCGGGCCACGACGAGATGTTCGAGCGTTCTTTCATCGACGACAACGGTGACGGCGTAGGCTTCCATAACTTCGACGTCGGCGTTGCAGCCGACGGCCTGCGTGGCGACTACCGGGTGAAGAACGAGGACGGCACCTACTCCCCAATCAACTTCAACACCTACCGCGAGTGGATGGCCCAGGCGGACGAACCGGAGATGTGGGTCGACGACGAGAACGGCGTCCGCCAGCTCAAGGACGGTGGCAAGCACTACGGACACCTGCAGATGGATCTCGAGCCGCTGAAGTGCTCCAACGACATCGCGGCGAAGCTGACCACCTCGCCGGTGTACCTGTTCCCGGTCCTCGACTCTGACTACGAGCTAGTCAAGGTCGAGCGCCGCGTGTACAACGACGTGCAGGAGATCTTGCTGACCAAGGACGGTACCCCGGCTAAACGCGACGCCGAGTGCGATCCGGTGCCGGATGAGACTCCGAGTGACTCGAGCTCGGCATCGTCTGGAACGGACAACCAGGGTTCTTCGACCGGCGGCGTTATCGCCGTTGCAATCGGCGTTCTGGCCGCACTGCTAGGCGCGCTCGGTTTCGCAGTTCTCAACGCGGACTCTCTGCCGCTGCCGCCAGCCGCAAAGTCTGCGCTTAATCAGGTCCGCGGCCAGCTTCCGTTCTGATTTCGCTGCCTGTGGGCTTGTTCCACAGGGCGATTCACGCTCAGGGGCGACGCTGCTTTATACTTTCCGGCGACGCCCCAGTAGCCCAATTGGCAGAGGCAACGGATTCAAAACCCGTCCAGTGTGAGTTCGAGTCTCACCTGGGGCACAATTTCGCAACACCCCGCCACCAGCTAAAACCAAGGTGGCGGGGTGTTACCCGTTCTCGGGCACTACTGTCCGCGTCTCATTTGGCTGTACCCTAATTGAAAGGGAACGTGAGTGAAGTGTGTTGGCCACAAGAGGTTGCGCTGGATAGAACGTGGCACCACCATCCCCATTCCTTTAACTTGGAACGGTGCCAGGGAGACTTTACAGGGGAGTCCAAGTAAAGAGGCTCTAATGAAATTGTTAAAAACCCCACTCTGGAACCTAGAGAGTGGCGAACCGGTAGACGTTGACCATCATGTTGTTCGGATTAAGCTGTACAAAGATGAAGTCGTTGCGGAGTTTACGATTTCAGAGCTATGCAGCTTTTTTGGCCTTAAGGATCTGCATTGTTTGCGGCTACAATTTGAGGTCTGGCATGAATTGGCATCGTTCGAATGGGACTCTGAGGAATGTGTGCATCTTGAGCAAAAGCCGTTCACGGACTACTTTCACGCTTCAAAGATTTCCCATTGCTACGCTCCCCCCTCTCCTGATGCTGATCGTGGGGGATGGGAATGGGGGATGAAAAAGCTGTGAACATTAGGTTAAGTTCTCGGGGTGTGAACCAGAACGGGACATCATGGTCTCATGATGAGTTTCAGTAAGAAATTTGTAATGGCCCTCTGGCAGCCTTGGTTATAATGCTCTCTGCGGCACCCGCCGCCAACGCGTATCCGTTCCGAACAGTTGCGGCGCGGCGCAGGCTTTACCGAATGAACGGTAAAAGTCTATTTTCGGCGCTTCGCGACCTGTCGCTATTGGCACGAAAGCGGCGACGTTGACGGCTGTGTCGCGGTGCGCCCGCCCGTCACGCCTGCTCGCTGCCCAATGCGGCCTGCTCCACGTCCGCATCGTCGCTGCAATCGTCGGCAGCGTTGTCGAGCGCGTCCGCCGCCGCCAGCCAATCGTGATCATCCCAGCCGTCCGCAGCGTCGAGTACGCGAAGGAATCTCGCCGCGCTTTTCATCAGCACAATCGCTTCCTGCGCGTCATTTAGCAGGGTCTCGCGGGACAAGTCGAGCGTTGACGGCTCGGCGGGAGAGCCGTACTTCAATTCGAATTCGTGAGAAATCATAACCCCACCATATCGAACGTTCGATATAAAACGCAGCACTTTTCACAACGCCCCTACCAGCACATTCACCACAATCAGGGGCAAAAGTAAACCTAGCCTGTTCGCACTGGGCCCAGGTGCGGAGTTCGAACACGAGTTGCGCTGCGCAAGGCGTGCGGTGCTGTTAGGGTTGAACGCGACGCTGGGTGGAGCGGCTGAGCTTCGTAGAACAAGCTCTTCGGGGTTTGCGGGAGCTGGGGGAAGGTCCGATTTTTAGATAACCGACAGCGTGAAAGGAAGACGTTCTTGACTATTTTAGCGGTAGGTGAACTGCCTATTTGGCGCCTGGACGAACTAGTCGAGTCACAACCGCGTACTTCAATCGGGAATCTTCTGCTACGAATCCGCTTCTTTGAGGACAAAGATAGTTTTGCAGAATTTACCGTAAATGAGTTAGTACATCTTTACGGCTATAGCGATTTCTCTTCCTTCGTCAAACAGTACAAAATCTGGCATCAAATCGGAGCATTTGAGTGGCTCCCCGAGCAGCGTGTAAATCAGGAGAAGATCCCTCAGAGCGATTACATGCCCAAGACATTTATCTACGGCGGGAGAGTTGAGTCAATTCCCCCCTCTCAAGAGTGGGGAATTGACTATTGGGGCGCACGCCGATCTCCCATAGAGGATTGGGAGATCCCGCAAAATATCTCCTAGAGAACGCGCGCAGGAGCGGCAGAAGAGGTAACGCCCCAGCAGTGTGGGAGGCGACACTCTGGCCGGGGGCTTTACGGGCCGACTTGCGAACCATTTTTCACTGCGTGGTGTACTTTTTACGGACCGGCCCTAGTAGGGTTTGGAACTAAACACGGAAGATCGTGAAACTAGGTCCGGAACCGACGTGAGTTCGCGGTTGTCACAGAGTTTTCCGAACCACCCTGTAGCACCCCGTTACCGGCATAAATGCTGCTGGCGGGGTGCCTTGGCAGCGCGACTGGTTCCCACGGTCGCAACTAGTTTTCAATTTAGAAGCCCATCTGAGACCCACTAGATTTTCACGAGGCACCGTCGCGCGCGTTGCTTCGTTTTTCCATCACCACCAGGGCAACCTCCCATTCCACGAGTGCTGCGGTGGCAGCCCCACACGCCTGTCCTGCGCCAGATCGTGAAATCGACTTGGCAATAAAACCGGGGCCTCATCTTCATCAACTAAAAGCAGATCCCACCGGTTTTCGTAGCCTTCAAACGTCGCTAATTTCACCCTTGCGCGGTCAACGGGCGCATTTCTCTTCCCCACTTCGATGGTGGGGTCCGTAAGCCAATCCATGTGCTCCATCCAGGCAGCCGCGGCGATGTGGGAACGGGGCACCACGAAGCTTCGTGGTGGCAATTCAAGGTCATCAGGCACAGCGACAAGGACGAAATACTCCCGCTCATGTTGTCTTGGTCCTTGCGTTTCTGCTCCTAAAGGCCAATTGACCAGTCCAGCACCCGATTCTCGAGCCGTCTTCACTTGCACTTCGGTCATGCGCCGCTTTTCTGGCGTAGTGAAGACCGCGAGGATGTCCGTTCGCTCCAAACCGTCTCGCGTGAGGGCCGGCGCCCAACCGCGGCGTGCCAGCTCCGAGGCCACATGGTGCTCGCCAATGGTTTTTGTCTGCTTTTTATCCGCCACACACCGAGATTAGCGGGCGGTTGAACAGCTCAAATCATCAAGTTCCATTACCGACATGTAAAGCCTGCTTGACAGTCCGTGTCCTTCGCTTTACATTTTGTAAACGGAAGGAGGCCACATGGGCTACCACACCAACACGGTTCGCAAATGGCGGCGCTGGCACGAGTTGTCACAGCAGGAGCTCGCTGACCGCGTCGGCGTTTCCCGGCAGACCATCGCCAACATCGAGCGGGGCAACTACTCGCCTTCCGTCTACTTAGCGCTCGACATCTGCCGTCAGTTTGAAAAGTCAGTTGAAGAAATCTTTGGCCAAACCAAGGAGGAATGATGTTCAAGAATTTCGGAGACTCCATCGTCAATTACGTCGACAGCACCGCCACCGACGAGTTCGAGGCCGCGACGTACCACAAGGCAAACTCAGTGGGCTTTTACACCTCCCTGCTCGGCATGGCGCTCGCGGGGGCAATCCTCGCTTGGGTGCTGCCTGGCCGTCAGGCACTGTGGTCGGTCATCGTGCTTTTAATCCCGCTCATTAGCAGTGCGGCGAGCTCGCAGTGGATGCGCAACTACGTCGCCACACCAGTCATCCGCCTGCGTGATACTCCCCGTGGCGTACTCATCACCTACATCGCATTGTGTGCAGTCTGGCTGGTGGGACTCATCGCCACTGGCGGCTTCGATCCCTCGGGCAGCTTTGACAGCGCGGGCGCTACCGGCGCAATCGTCGGTGCCGTCGTAGGCGCTGTGGTGGCCGGAGTGACCAGCCATGAATTCAGCAAGAAGCGCCGCCGGCGGGACCAGGCCCGCCTCGACGCAGAGGCCGAGGACTAGCCCCTCCCCCGCCACGAGCACACCCCGCACACCTCGCTGGCCTGCGGGGTTTTATCATACATAGGCAACCTATACAGTCCCCCTATGCACTCCAACGAGGACCTCGCCGCGCTCGCTGTTGAGCTCATCGCGGCCGGAAGCCACTTCACCCGCGCCGCATACCAGGCATCCGGCATGGAGCTTTCAAACGTCTCCATGCGCGCGCTTGCGGCCCTCGAGCGCGAGCCGGGGCTCCGGATTGGAGAGCTTGCAGCACGGGAAGGCATCCGCCAGCCCTCCATGAGCCAGGCCATGAAGCGGCTTGTGGACGACGGCTACGCCGCCAGACACACCGCCGACGACGATGCCCGCGCAACAGCGCTGACCATCACCGACGCCGGCCGCGAGGTGCTACGCAGCTACAGGACAGCAGCAGCCGAAGCGGTGGCCCCTGTGTTCGAGCCGTTGAAGCCGGAGGACGTCGCGACGCTCAAGCGCGCGGCAGAGCTTCTGCCGGAGCTGACCGCAGAGTTGAAACAACGAAAAGGAGGTCGCGCGTGACATACTCGCCGCACACACCGGAAAACACTTCAATCCTTAAACAGCCCGTCGCCGTGTGGGCCCTGGCCTTTGCCTGCGCGGTGTCGTTCATGGGCATCGGGTTGGTCGACCCGATTCTGCCGGCGATTAGCCGGGAGCTTGACGCCTCCCCGACGCAAACGATGCTGCTGTTTACCAGCTACCTGCTTATTACCGCGCTGGCGATGTTCTTCAGCGCGTTTATCTCTTCGCGCATCGGTGTTAAGACCACCCTGCTGATCGGTTTGGCCCTGATTGTCGCCTTCTCTGCCTTATCTGGTGCAGCGGGTTCGGTCGACGCAATCATCGGCTTCCGCGCCGGCTGGGGGCTAGGAAATGCACTGTTTATCTCGACGGCGCTAGCGGCCATCGTCGGCGCAGCGGCGGGGCACGCAGGCCAGGCGGTGATCCTGTACGAGGCCGCGATCGGCGTCGGTATGGCCGTCGGCCCCCTCGTCGGCGGTGTGCTGGGCGAGATTAGCTGGAGCGCCCCCTTCTACGGCACGGCAGTGCTCATGGCGGCCGGTTTTATCGCGATTGCGACGCTGCTGGCCAAGGCGGAGCGCAAACCGGAGCCCGTCGCGCTGACGGCGGGACTCGCCGCAGCCAGGGACCCGGCCCTGCTCACGCTCGGCTTGGTGGCGTTTTTCTACAACTTCGGATTTTTCACCCTGCTCGCCTACTCGCCCTACCCCATTGAGGAAGCTGCCGCGCTAAGCGGGCGCAACTTCGGCGCGACTGAGCTGGGCTACGTCTTCTTCGGCTGGGGCCTAGCACTGGCCGTCTCTTCGGTGTTCATCGCGCCTCGCCTAACCCGCGCCTTCGGCCTGATCCCGGTGGTGGTGACCGTGCTCCTCGGCTTCAGTGCTGTCCTGGCGGGCCTTGGCTTCGGCGCTCACCGGCTGGGCGTCGTAGTGGTCCTGGTCATCCTCGCGGGTTTCTTCAGCGGCGTTTTCAACACGGTGCTGACTGAAGCTGTCATGGAGGCGACAGAGATGCCGCGAAACGTGGCGTCGTCGAGCTATTCGGGTATGCGCTTCCTCGGCGGCGCGGTGGCGCCGGCCGTTTCTGGCCCGCTGGCTGCGTCTCTGGGTGCCGGCGTGCCGTACTGGTTCGGCGCAGGTTCTCTCGTGGTGTCCCTGCTCATCCTCTTTGCAGGCCGCAAGACTCTGCATCGCATTCTCTAACGGATTGGTTAAGATACGCCCCATGCGCAAGTCTCTCATCGCCGGCGTAACCGCCGGAGCACTCGTCCTTGCAGGCCTGAACGCGCCGTCTGCCACCTCGCAGACGAAGCCAGCAGGCACCGGCATCAACACCGAAGACGCCGAGGTTTTCCGCAAGACCGCGGACGCGTTTGAACAGCTTTCGGCCGAGGGCAACTCCTCGAGCAGCGAGGAAAGCTCCTCCTCTAAGACCGACAACAAGAAGAAGGGCCCGCGGAAGCCGGGCGACCCGTCGCCGGGACTCGAGGCGCTGGACCATGATCCGGAGAATGATCCGCTCTACCTCGACCCGGAGAAGAACCCGCTGAAGGAGGTCTCCTCCTCCGACATGTTCCTCGAGTGGACCGACGGCATGGAAGAGGGCGACGGCAAGGATTTCGTCCAAGCATGGGCGCGCAATTCCTCCGTCCCGGACACCGCCAACCCTGCGGAGCTGTGGAAGCAGGAGGCCCAGGGCTCCGCGATGATGTCGTCCGGTTTCTTCACCGGCGATTTCGCGCAGTCCTCCGCAGGTTCCAGCCAGGCCACCTCGGTGCTCATCCCAGTATTCCTCGGCCTGCTGGTCATCGGCTCGCTGATTGAGCTGGTCATGCGCGGCGTTCGCATGGCGCAGCGCTAGCCAAAAACCTTTGCTTTTCGACGGCCCCAGGGGTGACCTTGGGGCCGTCGATAAGCATTTGCATCCGGGTGTAATATACGATTCATTGTAAATATTCATCGTGTATTGGAGCCGGTATGCAACACACCACCTTCCTACGCGTTGCCGCGTGCCTGGGCGCGACAGCGCTGCTCGCGGGTTGCGTGACCAACGAGGAGGGCGGCACCCCCGACGGCTGGGAACCAATCGTCCCGGACGCTGTGCCCGAAATCGCGGCCATGGTGCCGCCAGAGGTTGCCGCAGACGGCGTGCTCAACGTGGGCACGAACCCGCCGTTCGCCCCCTTCCAGTTCAAGGACTCGCAAGGCGAGCTCATCGGCGTGGAACTGGACCTCGCGCGCGCCGTCGCCAGCGTCATGGGCATGGATTTCCAGGCCGACGACATGGACTTCGCCATGATCCTGCCCGCCGTGTCGGCAGGCAGCCTGGATGCCGGCGCGTCCGGTTTCACGGACAACGAGGAACGCCGCCAGTCCTTCGACTTTGTCAACTTCCTCTACGCCGGCGTGCAGTGGGCCGCCCAGCCGGGCTCGGGCGTGGACCCGGATAACGCCTGCGGGCTCACCGTGTCGGTGCAGCGCACAACGGTGTCGGACACCGACGACGTGCGCCCGAAGTCTGAGGCATGCGAGGCCGCCGGCAAGGACCCGATCACGGTGCTCGCGTTCGACACCGCCGATAACGCCGCCCTGGCCGCGCTGGTGGGCCGCGCAGACGCCTACAGCGCCGACTCCCCTGTCTCTGCGTGGGCCGTGGAGCGCTCCGACGGCGAGATGGAGATGATCGGCGAGATGTTCGACGCAGCCCCCTACGGCTTCACGGTGCCGAAAGGCTCGCCGCTCGCCGACGCGATGGCGGCGGCGATGCAGCACCTCATCGACACTGGCGACTACGAGCGGATTCTCGAGCAGTGGAACATCGATACCGGCCTTTTGGACCAGGCCCTGAAAAATGAACAACCTCTGGGAGGACAGTGAGCATGAGCACCCCCTATTCCAAGTACGCCGCGAGCCAGAAAGAGCGCACCCGCCCCGAGCGCATCCAGGCCAAGCCGCTGCGCCACCCGGGCCGCTGGGCGATCGCCGCTCTGCTCGTGGTGCTGGTGGTCTGGTTTGTCATCGGCGCCGCGCGTAACGACGCCTACGGCTGGGACACCTACTTCTCCTACCTTCTGGACACCCGCATCGCCACCGCGGCGCTGCACACCATCGCCATCACAGTGCTGGCCATGCTCCTCGGCGTGGTCGGCGGCGTGCTGCTGGCGGTGATGCGCATGAGCCCGAACCCGGTGTTCAAAACCGTCGGCTGGATCTTCCTGTGGATCTTCCGCGGCACCCCGGTCTACGTCCAGCTGATGTTCTGGGGCCTAATCGGTGCGATCTACGACACGATCAACCTCGGTTTCACCGAGATCCCGCTGGACCCGTTCACCTCCTCGGCGTTCGCACTCGCCGTGGTGGGCCTGGGCTTAAACGAGGCCGCCTACATGGCCGAGATCGTCCGCTCCGGCATCTCCGCGGTGCCGGAGGGCCAGGTGGAGGCATCCAAGGCGCTGGGTATGAGCTGGAGTCAGACCATGCGCCGCACCGTGTTGCCGCAGGCGATGCGCATCATCATCCCGCCCACCGGCAACGAGTTCATCTCGCTGCTGAAAACCTCCTCGCTCGTGGTCGCTATCCCCTACTCGTTGGAGCTCTACGGCCGTTCCATGGACATCGCCGCCGCGCTGTTTGAGCCGGTGCCGATGCTTTTGGTCGCCGCCACCTGGTACCTGGTGATCACCTCGCTGCTCATGGTGGCGCAGCACTACCTGGAGCGCTACTTCGACCGGGGTGCCACCCGCCAGCTCACCTCCCGCCAACTGGCCAGCCTGGCCGACGCCGAGGGCACCATCCCCAACAACGTTGAAATCGTGGAAGAACCGCAGAAGAAGGGGCAGCGCTAATGACCGTCAAGCAAAAGCCAATGATCCAGGCCGTGGACGTGTGGAAGTCCTTCGGCAACCTCGACGTGCTCAAAGGCATCGATCTGGAGGTCTACCCCGGCGAGGTCGCCTGCCTGATCGGCCCGTCCGGCTCCGGCAAGTCCACCCTGCTGCGCTGCGTCAACCACCTGGAGAAGGTCAACGCCGGCCGCCTCTACGTCGACGGCGAGCTCATCGGCTACAACGAGCGCGGCGGCGTGCTGCACGAGATGAGCGAGAAGGACGCCGCCAAGCAGCGCCGCGACATCGGCATGGTGTTCCAGAGCTTCAACCTCTTCGGCCACCGCACCGTGCTGGACAACATCATCGAGGCGCCCGTGCACGTCAAGGGCCAGCCAGTGGACGAGGCCAAGGCGCGCGCCATGGAGCTTTTGGAGATGGTCGGCCTAGCCAGCAAGGCGGACGCCTACCCGATCCAGCTTTCCGGCGGCCAGCAGCAGCGCGTGGCCATCGCGCGTGCGGTGGCGATGGATCCGAAGCTCATGCTTTTCGACGAACCCACGTCCGCCCTCGACCCCGAACTCGTCGGCGAAGTGCTGCGCGTGATGCACGAGCTCGCCGAGCAGGGCATGACCATGCTGGTGGTCACCCACGAGCTGGCGTTCGCCCGCGAGGTGGCCGACAAGGTCGCGTTCATGGACGGCGGCCGGATCATCGAGTACGGCACCCCGGAGCAGGTCCTGGACAACCCGCAGCACGAGCGCACCAAGGCGTTCGTGTCCACCCTGTTTTAAATAAGCCCCCGCACCAGCGCTGTGGCCCCGCCGGCGAAAGCTAAACCCAGCGCTATGCGGTGCGCGGTTGTAGACGGCACCCGCGGGGCCAGCCGCTTGCCCGCGCCAATGCCCACCGCCAAAGCGGCCAGCGTGGCGACCCACAGCGCAGGCTCGATGCCGGCGACGTCCGCGGCGCCGGCGACCACCTTCACCGTGAACGACAGCGTGCCAGCAACCAAGAAAATCGGCTGCAGCGTGGCGGCGTAGACCCGCTGCGGCCAGCGCGCGGCCTCCGCGTAGACCGTGATCGCCGGGCCTGCCACCCCGGCCAGGGTGTTCATGAACCCGCCGATCACACCTGACAGCGCCGCCGGCACCGCACCCTCCACGCGCGGCACGTATCGTTTGCCCAGCGTGACCACAGACAAAGCCAGCAGCAGCAAAGCGCCGACCAGCACGAGCAACACGTTGGTCGGCGCGTTCGCCACCACCCAGGTGCCCGGGACCACGCCAAAGACTAGCGCGAGCGCGATCGGAGCGAACTTTTTCCAGTCCACGTCTGCGCGCATGCCCCAGGTGTTCGTCGCAGCGTTGATCACGGCGAGGAGGTTGACCAGCAGGATGCCGTCGACAGGCCCGAGCAACAGCGAGAGCACAGGCGCGGCGATCAGCCCCACGCCCATGCCGGAGATGCGCTGCATGCACGCGCCCACCGCGACGGCAATGCCGACGCCCAACGCGACGAGCACTAGCGGTACTTCTCCGCCATCGCCTCGCGCACGGTGTCCGGCACCAGGCCAGTGACGTCGCCGCCGAACTTCGCCACTTCCTTTGTCAGCGAGGAGGAAATGTAGCCGTACTTCTCGTCCGTGAGCAGGAAGTAGGTATCCACGCCGGTCAGGCGTCGGTTCATCTGCGCCATCGGCAGCTCGTACTCGTAGTCCAACGAGGAACGCAGGCCCTTGACCAGGGCGGTGATGTGGTGGGCGGAAGTGTAGTCCACCAGCAGCCCACCCCAGCTGTCCACGCGCACGTTGGGCAGGTGCGCGATAACCTCGCGGATCAACTCGACGCGCTCGTCGATGGAAAACAGTCCCGAGGTCTTCGTCGGGTTACCGGTAACCAGGACCACCACCTCGTCGAAATGCCGCGAAGCGCGGGTGACAATGTCCAGATGGCCGTTCGTGATCGGGTCGAACGAGCCCGGGCACACTGCGGTAGTCATTTACTCCTCCACCTCTGCTTCAGTTTCCGGATTCGAGTACACGGCCATGTCCATGCGCGCGATGCCGTACAGGCGCTTCTTCAACTTCTGGCCGGTCGGGGTGAACTCCTTCGGCCAGGCCGTCTCGGGGCTTTCGCGGTGGCGCTCGACGACGACCACGGCGCCGTCGTGAAGCACGGGCTTAAGCGCCTCCACCATTTCCGCGACGGCCTCATCCGCGAGCTCGTACGGCGGGTCCGCGAGCACGATGTCGAAGTGGTTGCGCGGCGCGCGGGCGAGATACGTCGATGCCTTCACTGGCTCGATGGTCGCATTCGGGTGGCCGACCACACCTGCGTTGTATTCGATGACGCGCACGGCCTCCGGGTTGTTTTCCACCAGCACCACCTCCGCCGCTCCGCGGGAGGCCGCCTCCAGCCCCAGCGCACCGGAACCGGCGAACAGGTCAAGCACGTGCATATCCACGAACCCGAATCGGACCTGCAGGGAGGAAAACAGGCCCTCGCGTGCTCGGTCTGAGGTGGGACGTGTGCCCTCTGGCGGCACCTTGATCTTGCGGCCGCGGGCCTCGCCGGAAATGATGCGGTTCATGGCCACAACTCTAACGCCCTAGCTCTTGTCCAAATACTCGAAGTCCTCCGGAATGAAATCCGCAGTGGCGGCGCGGGCGAACTCGAGGTTGTCCGCCACCAGACGCGCGGCGTCGTCGTACGCACGGCGCACCAGCTCGAAGTCCTCCACCAGGTTGAGCAACTTCAACGTGCGGTGCATGCCGGACTGCTGCGTGCCCAGCACGTCGCCCTCACGGCGATTGAGCAGGTCCAGCTCCGCCAGCGCGAAGCCGTCCGTGGTGGACGCAACTTGGGTCACACGCTCAAACGACGGGGTACCTTCCTCCGCCTGCGTGTGGAACAAACACAGCGACTGGTTGCCGCCGCGGCCCACGCGCCCACGCAACTGGTGCAGCTGGGACACGCCGAAGTGCTCGGATTCGCGCACCATCATCACCGTCGCGTTGGGCACGTCCACGCCCACCTCGATCACCGTGGTGGCCACCAGCACATCCACCCCGCCGGCGGCGAAGTCCGCCATCACGGTGTCTTTCTCCTCGCCCTTCATCCGGCCGTGCAGAAACGCCACGTTCAGGCCCTCGAGCTCCGTGGACGCAAGTTCGGCGAAGACCTCGAGCACGCCGCCTTCACCGTCGATGCGCGGGCACACCACGTACGCCTGGTGCCCGGCGGCGACTTCCTCGCGGATCTTCTCCCAGGCGCGCGCCACCCAACGCGCCTTGAACTCGGGCACCACCGCGGACTGGATCGGTTTGCGTCCGCCGGGCAGCTCGCGCAGGGTGGACACGGTCAAATCGCCGAAGACGGTCATGGCGATGGTGCGCGGGATCGGCGTCGCCGTCATCACCAGCAGATGCGGGGTTTCATCCCCCGCCTTGGCGCGCAGCGCGTCGCGCTGCTCCACGCCGAAGCGGTGCTGCTCGTCCACCACCACAAGCCCGAGGCGAAAAAACTCCACGCCGTCCTGGATCAGCGCGTGGGTGCCCACCACGATGTCGGCCTCGCCGGTGACGATTTTCAGCAGCGCGTCTTGCTTCTGCGCCGCCGTCATCGACCCGGTCAGGGCCACCACGCGGGTGGGCAGGCCGGCGTTCATGAGCACCTTCGTCATGGAACGGGCGTGCTGCAACACCAGCACCTCCGTCGGCGCGAGGAAGGCGCACTGCGCGCCGTTGTCCACGGCCTGGAGCATGGCGATCAGCGCCACGATGGTCTTGCCGGAGCCGACCTCACCCTGCAGCAGGCGGCTCATGGGCACGGTGCGCGCCATGTCGCGGGTGATCTCCGCGACCACCTCGTTTTGGCCGGCGGTCAGCGCGAACGGCAAGCGCTTCACCAGCAAGTCCTGGTCGCGGCCTTTCACGCGCGGCAATGCCTTCGCGCTGCGGGCCTCCGCGTCAGCGCGACGCACGCCCATCGCCAACGCCACGGACAGCGCCTCGTCGTACTTCAGCCGCTCCAGCGCACGGGCAGGCCCCGGCGGGCCCGGCTCGTGGATCTGGTGGACCGCCGAGTTCAGGGGCAAAAACCCGATGGGGGTGAAGCCGAGAGGCTCGTCGATAGGCGGAAGCTCCTTGAGCACCGCATGCACCGCCCCCATGATGGTCCAGGTGCTGACGTTTTTCACTGCCGGGTAGATGGGCAGCCACTCGCGGCCGCTCATGATCTGTTCGATGTCGCCGAAGTGGCCGAGCTGCCGCAGCGCGCCGGTGGCCTGCGTGGGCCCGTCTAAAAGCACGAAGTCCGGGTGGGACAGCTGTGGCTGGTTGCGGAAAACGTCGTACTTGCCGGTGAGCATCACCCGCCGGCCCTCTTTGAGCACGCGCTGGGCGTAGTGGGAGCCGAAGAAGGCGGCCAAAAATACCTGGCGACCGTCGTCCACGTGCACCTTGTAAATGGGCCGCTTCGGCTGCTTCTTGGAGGTGAACTGCTCGGTGCCCACGACCGTGCCGATGACGTTAATCGTGTCGCCCGGGCGCACCTCGGCGAGGTCGGCACCGGTGCCGTAGTGCAGGTAGCGCCTCGGGTAGTGCCGCAGCAGCTCGCCGCAGGTGTGGATATCGAGGTGCTTGCCTATCGCCTTGGCCTGTTTGAGCGGAATGACCAGGTTGAGCGGGCGCGCGTCCTCGAAACCCAGCATCTACTCCACCCCAATCTCCGCGCAGGCTTGCAGTCCGTCCGCAGGATAAACCATCACGTCGACACCGAGTTTGCCCGCGAGCTCCTCCAGCGCGTCCGCGCGCAGCTCGCTCGGGTCGAACAGGACGCTCACCTGCTCCCCGCCGTGTTCGAGCAGGCGGCGGCAGGCGCGCTCGACGGCCTCCATCGGCTCGTCGGCGATGAGGAGGTGCTCGCCGCGGGAGGTGACTACCACATCGCCCTTCGCCACCGCGCCGCCCAGGGTGAGCGCGCCCTTCTCGGCGCGGAAGGCAAGCGCTGTGCGCATCTCGCCGGCGGCTTCGGACATGGTGAAGGCGGCGGTGGCCAGCGGCTGCGCCGGGTCGTGCACGGACAGCGCAGCGATGCCGGAGACCAGCCGCACCGTGGGCAGGATGGTGATGGACTGCTCCACCGCGCGCGCCGCGTTTTCCACCGCCGCGAGCTCGCTGTTGCTCAGCTGTCCGTTCGGCAGGACGATCACTTCGTTGCTGCCGGAGCGCGTGATCGCGTCGAGCATGTCCGCCGCCACGTTCGGCCCCGGTACCACGGTCGCCGCCCCGGAGGCGGCGTACAGGCTGGTCACGGACCCTGGCGGGGTCACCGCGATGATCAACCGTTCCGGCGCGCCGGCCGGAACCGCGCTCGTGAGCACCTCCAAGCGCAGATCACTCACCTCACCTGCGGAAAAGGCAGTCTCGATGACCTTTCCGGCGTTGCGGGAGTGGATGTGCACCGTGGCCTCGCTATCGTTCAGCGGCGCGATAATCAGGCTGTCGCCCAGCCCCGCAAGCTCGCTTTTCAGCGCATCAAGGTCGCCGCGGAAGCTGAACATCACCTCCAGTTCGCCCTGGGTGCCGTGGGTTTCGGACGTCTGCCTATCGACGTCCTCCGGCGACCCCTTGCCTTCCCCTTCAACCGTCAGCGTGCCCAGCACCGCCACCAGGCCCGCCCCTCCGGCGTCGACCACGCCGGCCTCGTGCAGTGCTGGCAGTTGGGTCTGCGTCAGCCGCAGTGCGTCTTGGGCGCCGGCGGTGGCGGCGGCAGCGACGTCGACAAGCGGGAGGTGCGCGTTGGGGCGCGCGGCGTCGGCGGCGGCGCGCAGCACCGTGATGATGGTGCCCTCGACCGGTTCCGCGATGGCGCGGTCCACGAACCCGACAGCGTTGGTGAGCGCGACGGCGAGCATCTCCCCTTCCGTCGCCCCGTAGCTGGCGGCCTGGGCGAAGCCGCGCAGGGTTTGGGAAAGCACGACGCCGGAATTGCCGCGCGCCCCGCGCACCGCGCCGACGGCCAGCGCCTCAGCGACCTCGGTCAGGCCCGCGCCGTCCGGCAGCTCCGCAGCGGCATCGACCGCCGCAGCCATCGTGTGCGCCATGTTGGAGCCGGTATCACCGTCCGGAACTGGGAAAACATTGAGTTCGTTGATCTCCGCGCGCTTGCGCTCCAGCTCGCCGGAGGCGCGGCGGGCCCATGCGAGCAGGCGTGCGCCGTCGGAAAGCGGAGATGCAGACATGCTGAGAGAGTTTACAGGTTCCGCTTAGAGTGCCCAGTTGACCGCCTGAGCACCCATCTTTTCCAGCGCCTGATTCGCCCGCGAGAACGGACGCGAGCCGAAGAACCCGCGGGAGGCGGACAGCGGCGACGGGTGCGGCGACTCGATGCGTGGGGTGTCGCCCAAAAACTTCGCGGCCGTCTGCGCGTCGCGGCCCCACAGGATGGCCACCAGCGGGGTGTCGCGGGCCACCAGTGCTTCGACCGCCGCCTGTGTCACGGCCTCCCAGCCCTTGCCGCGGTGCGACGCCGGCGTGCCCGGACGCACGGTAAGCACCCTGTTCAGCAGCAAGATCCCCTGCTTCGACCACGAGCTCAAGTCCCCGTCCTTGCGCGGCGAGACGCCGAGATCGTCCTGCAGCTCCTTGTAAATGTTCACCAACGAGCGCGGCGCGGCCACCCCGGGCTGGGTGGAAAACGCCAGCCCCATCGGATGCCCCGGTGTCGGGTACGGGTCCTGGCCCAGGATGAGCACGCGCACATCCTCGAACGGGTCCGCAAACGCCCGCAGGATGTCGTTGCCGCGCGGCAGGTAGCTGCCCTCGGCGCGCAGGAAATCGCCCATGGCGTGGATCTGATCTTCCACCGGCGCCAGGGGCGCCTGCCAAGATTCGTGTACGGGCAACATTAAAAGCTCTCCCATCCTGTGTCGGTGGCGGGCGCGGAGCCGTCGATACGCACGCCTTGCTTCTTGGTCACCGCGCCTATGGAGCGGAAGCCCACCGGCGCGGAGCCTTCGATGGTGCCGATGAGCGTGTGGTCCTCCCCGCCGCCAAGCACCCACTCCCAGGGGTCCACGCCGAGCAGCGTGCCGGCCTGAACCAGCAGCTGGTCGGGGGCGATCGCGTTGGACGCAAGGTCGATGCCCACACCCGACGCGGCCGCAAGCTGGGTGATGTCCCGGATCAGCCCATCCGAGTTATCCGTCATGGAGCATGCCCCCGCCGCGCGCGCCACCACGCCTCGGCCCGGGGTGAGCTCCGGCACCTGGTGCGCGGCGACCAGCGGCTCTAGCTGGGACGGGATGTCCACGCCAGCCTGCAGCAGCGCCAGCCCCGCGGCGGAGTAGCCGATGCGCCCATGTGCGATCACGCGGTGACCCGGGCGCGCCCCGTCCAGGGTCAGCGGCGGGCGGTTGCCGCCGAGCGCCCCCATGGCGGTGACGGACACCACCAGGTAGTCGCCGCCCGTGACGTCGCCGCCGACGAGCTCGCAGGCGTAGTCCGACGCCATCTCGCCCACTCCGCGCGCCAGCTCCTCCAGCACTTTCGCCGGGGTATCCGGGTGCGCAGAGACTGCCATCAACGCCGCGATCGGGCGCGCCCCCATCGCCTCGATGTCCGCGAAGTTCTGCAGCGCCGCTTTGCGCCCCAGCAGGTAGGGCGTGGTGGTCTGCGCGGTGAAGTGGCGGTCCTGCACAAGCATGTCGGTGCTGGCCACCACGCGGGAGTTCGGCGCCGCTTGGGTGAGCACCGCGGCGTCGTCGCCGTTGAGCGGGGACGGTGCCTGGGCGCGGATGAGCGCGATGACTTCGCGCTCGCCGAGCTCGCCCAGTGTCGGCCCGCCGGTGGGAAAGCCTGTCTCGATCACGTCTGCGCGCACCCTTTCACTAGACTCAGCCGCCATGGGTTCCACGGCGCATGATGCTCAATTTAATCGCACCACCATCTACGTCAGTCTTGGGCTGGCGGTGGCGCTGGTGCTCGGCGTGCTCGTCGGCGCGCGCGTGTTCTTCAACCGCGTTGCGTTGCAGCCGGTGGCGATGACGCAGCTGCCTGCGCCCGAGGCGTCTTCCGCGGAGTGCACATCGCTTATCGACGCCCTCCCGTCCACCCTCGCAAACCTCAAACGCGCCGAACTGGCCGAGCCCGCCCCCGAGGGCGCCGCCGCGTGGCAGGCCTCCTCCACCGAGCGCATCACCCTGCGCTGCGGCGTGGACGCGCCCGCGCAGTACACCCCGTACGCTCAGACCGAGGACATCGACGGGGCCCGCTGGCTGCGCGTCAACGACGCCACCCCGGGCTCCACCCTGGCCACCTGGTTCACTGTGGACCGCTCCCCCGTCCTCGCCGTCACCGCCGATACGCAGCAGCTTCGCGACGGCACCGCCCCCGTCTCCGGCATCGACACCGCCGCGCTGACCGGCCCCGCCCCCGAGCAGCGCCCCGCCCCGCTCGCCGACCTCGCCGCCGGCGATTCCAGCAAGTGCGACAGCCTGCTCGCCGCGGCCCCCGAATCCATCGCCGAGGGCTACACCCGCGTCGACGCCGTGAGTGAGCAGACCGTGGCCTGGTCCGCCGCAGGCCAAGACTCGATCGTGCTGCGCTGCGGAGTCGCCGACCCGGCAAACTACGGCCCGGGCGCGCGCCTGGACCAGATCAACGGCGTGCCGTGGTTCGAGGACGTGAAGCTGGCCAACGGCACCACCGCCTCCACCTGGTACGCGATGGGCCGCGACGTGCAGGTGGCGGCGTCGCTGCCGCAGGCGGAGAGCAACGAGGCGATCACGAACCTGACCAACCTCATCGCCGAGCACACCGCGCAGGCGTAACTCCGCGCCACCGATCGCGTGGATCCAGCTACTAGGACCCAGCTAATCGGCTCTGAGGGAGCGCGGACAAAAAGTTGGAGTGTTGGGGGCTGGAAGGTATTCCGATGCCCGCAGGGTTTCCATCTGATATCCGCGATGGTGCGGTTGAGAGGTTTTTGGCTGGGTCGTCTGCCCGTGAGGCCTGCGACTGGGCTGAAGACGCGTGTGGTCGCCGACCGTCGGTAGACACGGTCGGCAACTGGGTTGCAGCCAAGCGCCGCGGCCAGAGCTTTGACGGTGCCAGACGCGCCTACGACGCTGAGACCATCGCAAAAGTTGTCGCACGCAGGTTGACCTCACAGGCGACGGTGCGTGACATCGCTGTGGAGTTCGACGTCAACGACACCGCGGCGCTGACCTGGACGAAGCGGTATTGGCCCGACGATGACGAACGCGTTTTGGCAGCGTCGATGACATTCGACGAGGCCTATGCGGCGACAATGGAACGCGTGAGCAAGCAACGCAAAGTCCAACGCAACCATCAGCAGCAGCGAGTCGATAAGGCAGCCGATGCGAAACGACCACCACGGCCAGTCAACGAGTGGCTGCCGGGGCCTGGTCCGGTAGACGATATCGCTGATTTACCCAGTGACATGGACGAGCTGAAAAAGCTCATTGTTGAGATGCGTGACCGGGAAACGGTCAAAGACGCCATTATCCAAGTGCTCATGAGCGATGGTGAGCCGCGGGGAAAAGACGACGTCCGTGACGGTGAGCTGTCCACCGCGGCGAAAGCCGCTGTGGTGGTTGCCCTCACGGACGCCCACGGGTTTTCCATCGCGCAAGCATGCGCGGTAGTCGGGATTGCGCAGTCGACGTTTTACTACCACCGACACAAACACACGAAGGTGGTGCAACAGCGCGAACAGCGCCGCGCTGCACTTAAACCATTGATCTTGCAGGCAGCGGCCGAATCCGGACAAAGCTACGGATACCGACGCATCCACGCCTGGTTGAAGATCATGGGGCATACGGTGTCGGAAAAGATCGTGCGCACCCTCATGGCGGATCTGGGGTGCCGCCCGCCAGCGAAGGCGTCGGGCAAGTACTCCTCCTACACCGGTGAAACCGACCACAAGCCAGCAAACCTGCTACTGATCACCCCAACCGACGGCACCGACGATGACCGGGATTCGGATGTGGCCCGCCCGGTGATCGAACCGTCGCAGTACTTCACCGACCACGCCGACGCCAAAGGGCTTACCCACGATTTCCACGCGGATGCGCCGTGGGAGAAAATCGGCACTGATGTCACCGAAATCCACTGCCCAGACGGGAAGTTGTTCCTGTCGGCAGCGATCGATTTCTACGACGGGATGCCGATTGCAGTGACCATGTCGACGTCACCGAATCACGATCTTGTCGCCGAGATGATCGCGCGAATCGACAAGCTAAAACCCGACGGTGCGCAACCAATCATCCATTCCGACCGCGGTGGGCTCTACCGCAGCCCACGCTGGGTCAGCCTGATTACCAACCACGCCCACAACAGCCTGGATTGCCCGGACTGCCAGGCCGATGCGTGGTGTGACAACCGGTGGCGCTACATCCCGTCACTGTCACGCAAAGCCACCAGCGGCGACAATGCGCGCACCGAAGGGTTCTTCGGCACGATGAAACAGGAACTGCTCAAAGGCAGACCTGTGGTGTCAACGATGACGGTGGCGCAGATGCGCGACTATATTGACACCTACATCGACTTCTACATCCACAGACGATTGAAGTCGACACTCGGCGACGGGTACACCACCATCGCCGAACACCGACAAGCACTGAGTGCATAACAACGAGACAAAGTCCCCCAAACGCACTCCAAGATTTTGTCCGCAGCCCCTGAGAAGCCAATAGCTGGATCCTTGTAGCTGGATTTGGCGGGCGAGGTGGCGCCCCTAAACACCCCCTAGCGCAGCGCGGTGCGGATCAGGGTGTCCAGCAGCTGCGGGTAGTCCACACCCGTGGCGGCCCACACCTGCGGGTACATGGAAATCGCGGTGAAGCCGGGCATGGTGTTGATCTCGTTGAGCACCGGCCCGTTGTCGGTGACGAAGAAGTCCACGCGCGCGAGCGACTTGCAATCCAGCGCGTGGAAGCACGTCACCGCCATGTCCTGCAGCTGGGCGATCAACTCGTCGGAATACGGTGCCGGGATGGTGGCGGTGACACCTTCTTCGAGGTACTTCGTCTCAAAGCCATAGAAGCCCTCAGCGGAGTCCTCGGTGCCGTTGAGCTTGGCGGGCACGGATGCGGCGATGGTGCCGTCGGGGCGCTCAAGCACGCCAACTTCCACCTCGTCGCCAACCAGCTCGGCCTCCACGATGACCTTGCCGTCGGACTCGAGCGCAAGCGACACCGCGTCCGGCAGCGCATCCCAGCTGGTCACCTTGGACACGCCGATAGAAGACCCGCCGTTGGCCGGCTTCACAAACACGGGCAGACCAAGATGTGAGCGCTCCGCTTCGGTCAGCTCGCGCGCGCCGTCCAGGATCACCTCGCGCGTGACCGGGATGCCAACCGCGGCAACGAGCTTCTTCGTGTACTCCTTGTCCATCCCGCACGCGGACGCCAGCACGCCCGGGCCGACGTACGGCACCCCTGCCATCTCGAGCAGGCCTTGGACTGTGCCGTCCTCGCCGTATTTGCCGTGCAGCACTGGGAAGACGGCGTCGATGGTGGTGATGGTCTCGCCGGAGGTGACGTCGTAAAGCAATCCCTTGCGCTGCGGGTTCAATGAGAGCGCAACTTCGCGCCCAGGCTTGACCACGGGAAGCTCCGCCCCTTGAGCCGGATTCGCCACACCCTCAACCCAGACACCTTCCTGCGTGATGCCGATGGGAACCACCTCGTACTCGGCGGGCATATGCGACATAACCGAGTCGGCGGAGATGCAGGAAATCGAGTGCTCGGTGGACATGCCACCGTACAAAACAGCTATGCGGATCACGGGGAGCTAGCCTACCGGGCGCTACTCCGCTTTCTTGCTGCGACCCATCAGCGCGGCGATGACGTCCGCGACCTTCATGCCCTCGTGGCACACCGAAAACACGCCCTGGGTAATCGGCATCTCCACGGAGTGCTCTTCCGCGAGCTGGAAGATGCTGCGCGAGGACACCACACCCTCCGCGACCTGGCCTTTGGTGGCGGCGCGGGCCTCGTCCATCGTGGCGCCTCCTCCCAGCGCGGCGCCGAACGTGCGGTTGCGCGACAGCGGGGAGGCGCAGGTGGCCACCAGATCCCCCATGCCCGCAAGGCCGGCGAAGGTTCGTGCGTCCGCCCCGAGCGCCGCGCCGAGTCGGGTGATCTCCGCCAGGCCGCGGGTGATCAGGGTGGCCTGGGTGTTGTCTCCCAACCCCTGGCCGGCGGCCATGCCGCAGGCGAGCGCGATGACGTTTTTGGTGGCGCCGCCGATCTCGCAGCCCACCACGTCCGTGTTGGTGTATGGGCGCAGGTAGCTGGTGGCGCACGCGGCCTGGACCAGCTTGGCGCGGTTTTCGTCGGCGCAGGCGATCACGGTCGCGGCCGGCTGTTCCTCTGCGACCTCGCGCGAGAGGTTCGGCCCGGTCAGCACCGCGATGCGCTCGTTTTCTACCCCGGTGACTTCCGCGATGATTTCGCTCATGCGCAAGTGTGTGCCGGATTCGACGCCTTTGGAGATGGAGACCAGCGTGGCGTCGCTAGGCAAGTGCGGCGCCCAGCGGGTGAGGTTATCTCGCATGGTCTGGCTGGGCACGCCGAAGACGACTATCGCCGCGTTCTCCAGCGCCTCGGCGGCCTTCGAGGTGGCCTGAATCGCCGCCGGGAGTTCGATGCCGGGCAGGTAGTCGGGGTTTTCCCGGGTGTCCTGGATTGTGCGTGCGAGCTCCTCGCGCCGTGCCCACAGGCTCACGGGGTTGCCCGCGTCCGCGAACACTTTGGCAAGGGTGGTCCCCCAGGAACCGGCGCCCAGTACTGCTACGTTGACCATCAGTGCGTCCTCCCAGCGTTTTTCAACCGCTACAACGTACCACCCCGCCCGGACCCTGCCCGGACGTAGCGCGCCCGCCGAGTCTGCGTCACAATGGAATGTATGCCAAATGACGACCGCCAACTGCACGAGCAGGACAAGGACACCCGCGGCGAGATGTTCCTCACCGGGCGCCTGCAGGAAATCCCCAACAACCCGCAAAGCGAGTTCAAGCGCACCACGCTTGCCGCCGGCGCGGTGCTGTGGCGCGGTGACCTGGCTCAACCTGACTCGCTGGAGGTGGCGTGCATCCACCGCCCGCACTACGACGACTGGTCTTTGGCCAAGGGCAAGCTGGACCCGGACGAGTCCCTGGTGCAGACCGCGGTGCGCGAGATCAAGGAAGAAACCGGCTTCGACGTGCGCCTGGGCAAGCTGCTGGGCAAGACGGTCTACCCGGTGAAGAAGACCACGAAGGTGGTCTACTACTGGACCGGCGAGGTCACCGGCGGCGAGTTCGAGCCCAACGACGAGGTGGACGAGATCCGCTGGCTGCCTCTCGACGACGCCTGCGAGCTGATGACCTACGACCTGGACCGCCAGGTGCTGCAAAAGGCAAAGAAGCGCTTCGCCACCCCGGCCACCGCGCGCGTGCTGTACGTGCGCCACGCCCGCGCGCACGAGCGTGAGAAGTGGTCCGGCGACGACAACCTGCGCCCGTTGGACAAGAAGGGCCGCCGCCAATCCGAGATGCTGGTCCCGCTACTCAGCGCATTCTCCCCGGAGCGGATCTACTCCGCGGCACCGGAGCGTTGCCAGACCACCGTCGCCCCGCTTGCAGACGAGCTTGGCATCGACGTGGCCGTAGATGCGCGCTTCGGCGACGATGCCTGGCTGTCCGACATGGTCGGCGCGCAGCGCGCCTTCACCGAGGTGATTGAGCAGGGCGGCACCTCCGTGGTCTGTGCTCAGGGCGATGTCATCCCGGGCATGATCGCCTGGCTGTCCGCGCAGGGCACCCTGCCCATCGACACCGAGATCCGCGCGAAGAAGGGCTCCGTGTGGGTGCTGAGCTTTAACGAGGGCCAGCTCACCGGCGCCGATTACGTCCCGTCCGCACTGCCGGTGCTGTAGCGAAAAAGAAAGGAACGGATTTTTCTTATGACTTCCCCCACCCCCACCGCCTTCCCGCCAGTGACGCAGGAACGCATCGCGTCCACCCTGGAGGCGATGGATCTGAAATACTTCCGCGAAGACGGCGGCGAGTGCCGCACCGCCTTTCCCGGCCTGGTGGTCTTCTTCGAGGTCGAACGCGAGGGGTTCAAGGCCACGTCCAGGTGGATGGCGGTTGTGGATCAACCGGAGGACGTCGAGAAGCTTCGCGAGTTCGCCAACGTGATGAACCGCACCCTGCCGCTGGTGCGCGTGCACCCGGTGCTGCGCCAGGATGGCACCGCCATCGCGATCATGGAGGCGCCGTTCTTCTCCGGCGACGGCTTCGCTGACACGCAGCTGCGCGAGATGTGCGAGTACTTCTTCTCCGCCATCCACCACGTGGCCGGCCAGCTGCGCGAGACCTTCCCGGGCCTCGAAGAATCCTTCAACGACGGCGCTAAGGAGGCGTAACACCCATGAGCAACGACACCTTAAAGCCCCTGTCCATCCAGCGCGTCAAGGACGTCTTTGCCAAGCAGGGCTGGCAGTTTGACGAGGCAAGCGAGTTTGCCATCCGCACCGGCTTTTCCCGCATCGGCTTGGAAATCGCGCACATCGCCCCGAACATCAACGTGATTTCCTCGGTCGCGGTGGATTCCATCGGCGCGGACCGCTACGAGGACATTCGCAACTGGGCCGAGCAGTACAACTACACCAAGGCATACCCCACCGTCACCGCTTTGAAGGACGAGGAGCGCGGCGTCACCGCCTTGGGCGTGGCCTACAGCCTGCCCGGCCACTGGGAGTACACCGACGCCCAGTTCGAGTCCCACATCCTCACCGGCATCCAGGGCGTGGTGACCGCTTCGCGTGACTTCCTCGCGGAGTTCGCGCCGGAGGTCACCCAGCGCCTCGACGAGGAAGCGCCGCAGGACTAGCGCTTCTCCCTTTTATCGCACGGCCGGCTTGAACGCCGGCCGTTGTGCTTCGAAGGCCTCGATATCGTCTTCGCCGCGAAGCGTCAGGCCAATATCGTCGAGGCCTTCCATCAGGCGCCAGCGGGTGTAGTCGTCCACCTCGAAGACGAAGGTGTTGTCGCCGACGGTGACCGTGCGGTCTTCCAGCGACACGGTGGCGGCCTCTCCCGGGTGCTGCTCTAAGTGCTTCCAGATCAGTTCGATGTCGTTTTCGGGCAGGTTCGCGGCGAGCAGTCCTGCCTTGCCGGAGTTGCCGCGGAAGATGTCGGCGAAGCGGGGGCTAAACACGGCGCGGAAGCCGTAGTCCATCAGCGCCCACACGGCGTGCTCGCGCGAGGAGCCGGTGCCGAAGTCGGGCCCGGCGAAGAGCACGGATCCGTTTTGTACGCGTCCTGGTTAAGCACAAATCCGGGTTCGTTTTCGCGCCAGTTGGAAAACAGGCCGTCTTCGAAGCCGGTGCGGGTCACGCGCTTGAGGTAGCGCGCCGGAATAATCTGGTCGGTGTCCACGTTCGAGCGCGTCAGCGGCACGGCGACACCGGTGTGGGTGGTGAATTTCTCCATCTGAGTGCTCCTTTACAGGTCGGCGGGACTAGCGAGGTGGCCGGTGACAGCGGTCGCCGCGGCGACCAGCGGGGAGACAAGGTGGGTGCGCCCGCCGGGTCCTTGGCGTCCTTCGAAGTTGCGGTTGCTTGTCGACGCACTCCGCTCCCCCGGTTTCAGCTGATCCGGGTTCATGCCCAGGCACATCGAGCACCCGGCAGTGCGCCACTCGGCGCCAAAGTCCGTGAAGACCTTGTCCAAGCCTTCCTGCTCCGCTTGCTGTTTGACCAGCGTGGAGCTGGGCACGACCAGCATGCGGGTGTTTCCCGCGATGGAGCGGCCCTTGACCACCTCGGCGGCGGCGCGCAGGTCCTCGATGCGGGCGTTGGTGCACGAGCCTAAGAACACGGTGTCGATGGCGATGTCGCGCAGCGGGGTGCCCGGGGTCAGGTCCATGTAGTTGAGCGCCTTGGCGGCGGCCTGCTTGGAGGTCTCGTCGGTGAAGTCCTCTGGATCCGGCACTCGCTCACCCAGGGGCAGGCCCTGGCCGGGGTTGGTGCCCCAGGTGACAAACGGGGTGAGTGCTGCGCCGTCGATCTCCACCACGGTGTCGAACTTGGCGCCCTCGTCGGTGGGCAGTGTCTTCCAATACTCCACTGCGGCGTCCCAGTCGGCGCCTGTCGGGGCGTACTCGCGGCCTTCGACGTAGTCGAAGGTCTTCTGGTCGGGCGCGACCATGCCGGCTCGCGCACCTGCCTCGATGGACATGTTGCAGATGGTCATGCGCGCTTCCATGGACATCTTCTCGATGGCCTCGCCGCGGTACTCGATAATGTGGCCTTGGCCGCCGCCTGTGCCGATCTTGGCGATGATCGCCAGGATCAGATCCTTCGCGGTGACACCTTCCTGCAGCTCGCCGGTGACCTCGACGGCCATGGTCTTAAACGGCTTCAGCGGCAGGGTCTGGGTGGCCATGACGTGCTCCACCTCGGAGGTGCCGATGCCCATGGCAATGGAGCCGAACGCGCCGTGGGTGGAGGTGTGCGAGTCGCCGCACACGATGGTCATGCCCGGCTGGGTGATGCCCAGCCGCGGGCCGACGGTGTGCACGATGCCTTGCTTGACGTCGCCCATCGGGTGCAGGGTCACGCCGAATTCCTCGCAGTTCTTGCGCAGCGTGGCCACCTGGGTGCGAGAGGTCGGCTCCGAAATTTCGAGCAGCTCGCCGGAGACGATCCCTTCGGTGGGCACGTTGTGGTCTTCGGTGGCCAGGTGCAGCTCCGGATGCCGCATCTTGCGGCCTGCCAAGCGCAGCCCCTCAAACGCCTGCGGTGAGGTGACCTCGTGCAGGAGCTGGAAATCGATGAAGATGAGGTCGGGCTCGCCGTTTTCGCCCTGCTTGACCACGTGGTCGCGCCACACCTTCTCCGCCAACGTCAACGGTGTCTCCGCCATAGCAAACTCCTTCGCGTTTCCCCCCTACCTTCCCACATAATGAGATGATAGGATTCGAACTGTGAGACAGTATAACGAAGGATCCGGCATTAAAGTGCTCGACCGCGCAGTGGCAATCGTGGCCGCGGTAGCCAGCGGCGACAAATCGCTCGCAGAGCTCAGCGACGCCGCCGAGCTGCCCCGGGCCACCGCACACCGCATCGCCACGGCACTCGAAGTGCACCATGTGCTCGCCCGCAACGAACGCGGCGAATGGTCGCTTGGGCCCGCGCTGCCCAGCTACACCGGCGGGCCGTCGCCGAGACTGCTCGCAGCCGCGGCCCCGGTGCTTCGTAGCCTCGTCGAGGCCACCGGCGAGTCCGCCCAGCTCTACCAGCTCACCGGCACCACGCGCACCTGCATCGCCGCCGAGGAGCCCGAAAGCGGCCTGCACAACGTGGTCCCGGTCGGCTCCCACCTGACCCTCACCGCAGGCTCCGCCGCCCGCGTGTTCGCCGCCTACGCCCCTGTCGACGCGCCCTTCAAGGACGCGGAACTCAAGCAGGTGCGTGACGACGGCTTCGCCGAGTCCGTCGCAGAGCGCGAAGTCGGGCTCGCGTCGGTGTCCACGCCGGTGTTCCAACCGGACGGCGCGCTGGTGGCCGTGCTGTCCATCTCCGGTCCGGCCGAGCGGCTCAAGCCCTCGCCGGCGGACAAGTGGGGCAAGGAGCTGCTTGCTGCGAGGAAGCAGCTTGAGGGGGAACTGTAGACGTCGATAAGCAGCTTATGCTTCGACGAACCCCTCGCCGATGCGCCACTGACGCTTCACGCCCAAGCTGACGGAAGCGTCCGGGTCCTCCACGTCCGAGACGCGGTAGTAGAGCATGTCGACAAAGTCGCGGTGGATGCTCGCCACGCCGTAGCCGTGCGCGTCGAAATCGATGTGGCTGACCCACGGGTTGGCATCCCGGATCGTCTGCTCCACCAGCAACGACGTGGAGTTGTCCTCCTTGTGGTACGTGCCGAACGCGCTGGTGAGGATCTCGTCCACGTTGGGGGCAGAGATAGAGGTGGTGACCATCTCGCAGCCGATCTCGCCGAAGCCGGACGGCGAGGCGATCGAGTTCGCCCACTCCGAGTGAATATCGCCGGTGAGGAACAGCGCGTTCGACTCCTGCTCGTCCAACATGGTGAGCAGGCGGTCGCGCTCCGCGGCGTAGCCGTCCCACTGATCCGAGTTCACCGCGATGCCCGTCGCGCGCTCCTTCATGTAACCGGCAGCGATGTTGGCCTTCTCGTTGTCCGGGATGGTGGCAAAGCGCATCGGCGAAACCATTACCGAGTTGCCCAGCACATCCCAGCGGGCAGTGGACTCCTGCAACTGCTGCGCCACCCAATCAAACTGCTTCTTCCCCAGCATCGTGCGGTCGTCGTTAGCGAAGTTCGCACCGGTGGTTTCCTCGTCGCGGTAGGTGCGCAGATCCATCATGGTCAGCTGCGCCAAGTCACCGAACGTGAAGCTGCGGTACAGCAGCTGCTCCTCGCCCGCGGACTGCGCGCGCACCGGCAACCACTCAAAGTATGCCTGCTTCGCGGCGCTCAAGCGTTCCGGCCATTCGCCCTCCACACGGCCGTCGGTGTGGTTCTCAGCGCCCTCGAACCAGCTGTTGTTCGCTGTTTCGTGGTCGTCCCAGATGACAATCCACGGGCACGCCGCATGCGCGGCCTGCAGGTTGAGATCCGTGCGGTAGCGACCGTGGCGCTGGCGGTAGTCCTCCAGCGTGGTGATCTCCCACTCCGGGTGGTGCATGCGCGCGACACCGCTTTTACCTGCGTACTCGCCGGTCGGGTACTCGTAGATGTAGTCGCCGAGGAAGACCACGTGGTCGATCTCGCCGCCGCGGGCGCGCTGCGCCATGTCGCCATACGCCGCGAAGAAGCCGGACTCCCAGTTCGCGCACGAGGCGATGGCCAGGTTGAGGTTGTCCACACTCGCGTCAGCCTCCGGCGCCGTAAGCGCTCGGCCGACCGGGGAGGTTGCGCCCTCGAACTCCCCGCTTTTCACGATGAAACGGTAGAAATACTCCGTCGCCGGCTCCAGGCCGTCCGGGTCGACGTGGACAGTGTGGTCCGAGTCCGCCGAGGTGGTCACGGTGCCCGTCTGCGGGTTACCAAAGTCCTCCGAGGTATCGATCTGCCACTCCAGCTCCACGTCCTCACCCAGGCCAGAGCCCGGCAGCGCCTCGCGCGACGGGGTCACGCGGGTCCACAGCACCACGCGGTCCGGCAGCGGGTCGCCGGATGCGACGCCGTGGAGGAACGGCAGGTCCCACTCGCCCGCCGGGGTCGGTTCTTCAGGGGTGGACACTGTGCCACGCCGGGCGGCGTAAGCGCCACCGGTGCCGATAGCGGTTGCGGCAGCGGCCGCTGCGACAGTTTGCAGGAACACACGACGATTGACATGGAACTTTGAGCTCATGGAGCATACTTTCAACTAGCCGTAAGCACGGTGCAATAACAGCAGACCGATGTCACCGGATATTCATTTCCAATTCACCAAGGTGTCTTACTACTTGTAACCGCCTGTTAAAAGCGGGTGATTTAAGTGGGCAACCATGACTCTCCTGCGTACCCACCGTTCCCTGCGCCGTGGCACCATCGCCACCGCCGTCGTTGTCTCCCTGTTCGCGCCGATGACCACCGCTGTGGCTGCGGACGCTGTAAACACCAAGCTCAGCCGCATCGTGCTCGGTATCGGCTCCGACGCCACGGAGGCCAACGTTTCCTGGCAGTCCAAGTCCAACGAGCTGCAGTACCTGGAGTACTGGCCGGCGGACAACGCGGCCGATAAGACCAGCGTCGAGTCCCCGCGCGGCAAGTACAACGGGGCGGTCTTCTACCCGCACGAGGCGAAGATGACCGGCCTTGAGCCGGACACGGAGTACGTCTACCGCGTGGGCAACGACGACCGCGGCTGGAGCGAGGAGCGCACCTTCACTACGGGCGAGGATTCCGACTCCTGGAGCTTCCTGGCCATGGCCGACGCACAGATCGGCGTGGACGCGAAGATCGACGAGCAGTCCGCCGCCTGGAACAAAGCAGTCAATGTCGCCACCGGCGAGCACCCGGATTCCGCGTTCCTCATGCACCTCGGCGACCAGGTTGAGGGCTGGGGCGCACCGGTCAAGCAGCTCGAGGAGTTCACCGCCCCGGAAGCGCTGCAGAACTACCGTCTGGCGGTGCTGAAGGGCAACCACGAAACGTACACGTCGGACCGCCACTTCCAGGACACCTACTTCCTGCCCAACGAAGACGGTGCATCCGCAAACTACTTCTTCAACTACAACAACATCCTGTTCATCGGCCTCGACGGCAACCGCTCAAGCGCAGCAGACATCGAGGCCCACGCGAAGTTTGTCAACGACGCAATCGCGGACCATGGCGCGGACGCGGACTGGGTGATGGTGGGCATCCACCAGGCACCGTTCTCCCAGGGAACCCACTACACCGACAGCGATGTGGTGCGCCTGCGCGAGCAGCTCACGCCGAAGCTGTCCGAGGCCGGCGTGGATTTGGTGCTCAGCGGCCACGATCACATTTACACCCGCACCCACCTGATGAACGGCTTCGATCCGGTGATCCCGGAAGGCGCCGCGAAGTCTGGCGACGTGCTCATCCCTGAGGACGGCGAGGTGCTCTACCTCACCTCCACCACCGCAACCGGCGGCAAGTACTACGACTTCCAGGACGAGTCCGGCGAGACCCACCCGCACGTCCGCGAGGAGCGCGCCCGCGACCTGGCACACGATTCCACCGCCCGTTGGCGGCAGGATTACAACCCGGACTACACCAACATCAGCGTCTCCCCGACTGAGCTGAAGCTGACCACCTACAACATCAACACCCCGTACGTGGTGGACCAGGTCACGCTGCAGAAGAAGGACGCGGAGAAGCCGACGACCGAGCAGAAGCCGACCTCTGAACAGGCAACCACCGAGCAGGCAACCACCGAGCAGAAGCCTGCTCCTGAGACCATTACGACGACGCAGACCTCCGAGAAGCTGGTCACCACCACGAATACCTCTGTCGGCACCGCAACGGTGACGGAGACGTCCACGCAGACCTCGCCGGAAACCAAGGTCGTGGAAAAGACCAAGGAGGTGCCGACCACGGTCAAGGAAAGCGTGACGAAGACCGAGACGGTTGAGGTCCCGACCACCATCACCGAGGGCGCTGAGCCGGAGGGCACCACTAAGACTTCCGTCGCCACCGCCACCGTGACGGAGACGTCCACGCAAACCTCGCCGGAAACCAAGGTCGTGGAAAAGACCAAGGAGGTGCCGACCACGGTGAAGAAAACCATCACCAAGAACGCGGAGCCTCAGGAGCCAGCTGAGGATCAGGGCGCAGGCAAGGACGCAGCGGGTAGCGTGTCCGGCAGCAGCACCGGCGGCATCATCCTCACCGTGCTAGCGATCCTGATCGCAGTCCTGGGCGCGATCTTCGCGGCACTGTCCCACGTCCACCCGCAGTGGATTCAGGACATCCGCAAGCAGTTCAACATCTAGCGCGAAACGCTCAACCCGCCACCGCGATCACCCGGATCGCCGTGGCGGGTTCTGCGTTTTCAGCAGCCGCTTCTAGTGCTCTGCCGCAGCGGCGCTCACGCGGTCTGCCCAGCGTTCAATGCCATGCTGCTTGGTGCGCTTCAGCGTGTCGTGGCCGAGCACCAAGCCTTCGTTCATGCGGCCCGCAGCGGCGAGGTGTTCCTGCCCCACGAGCGTGGCGTCCGGCTTCACGTGCAGCGCATTCGTGTCGGCGTAACGCAGTCCGATTCCGGCCTCCACCAGGTTGCCCGCCAGGGTGCCTTCGACAATTCCGGGCGGCGCCTGGACTGCGTCGATGACGACGGTCGCACCGACCTCCTCAGCCAAGTCGCGGAGGTCCTCCTCACCGCGGGCGACGAGCTCGATGCGGATCCGGCCTTCGTCGATAAACTCGAGCATGATCTGCGCAGACTCCACCGGTGGACCGAAGCCGACGCGCTCCAACGTGGACACGAAGGCGTCGAAGTCCTTCCCACCCAGGGTGTGGCGGCCGCCGTAGGAGGCGCGGTCGATCACAGCGTCGTAAGTGTCGCGGAACGCAAGCGCCACCGCAAGCGCCGGCGTCCACGGGCGCTCCCCTCGGGCCGCCGCAACGGATGCGCGAAGCTCCGCCACTGGGTCTCCGGTGAAGTCTTCGCCGCGCAACACGTTCCGGATGTCGTCTTTCCCGCCTTCGCCGCCGGCGATGCGGAGCAGCTCCGTGGCGCAGTCCGCGAGGATGCCCTCCAGCTCGTCGAGGCTTTCGCATTCGAGGATCTTCTGCGACGCCGCCTCGAGGTGCGGCTGCGCCTCTTTTTCCGCCTTTCCCTCGAAATACGCCTTGACCTCCATGAAGCGACCCGACCGTGTCACCGGATAGAAGACTTTCGCGTCCGCGTACTTCACCACGTCAATGAATGTCAGCGCGGCGCCGCGGACCAACGCCACATCGTCCGCGTCCACCGCGTCCAGGTTCGACGGCGGGTAGGCGGGGGCAACCACCTTGAGGTCGCCGAGGTCCGCGTGCGCGAGCGAACCAGGCCAGTCGTGCGCATGGCCGGTGACCATGAGCACCTCGTCGAAGTGCTCGCCGAGCACGTCTACCCCGCCCTCGGTGGGCTCGACCATCTCGATATTTTCCACCCGGTGGGTGAGGCTGCAGCGCGGCGGCAGGTTCTCCTCGAGCGCGCGCCACGACTTATCCAGGTGCTCCCCGACATGCTTTCGGCTGGGAAAATCGCCCGGAAGCTCATCGTTCGGGTCGAGCGGCCCGAGCTTCGTCTCCACGATCGACTTCGGTGCGTTGAGGATGAATTCCTCCGGCACCGCATCTCGAAACGCCCCGGGCGCGGAGGACTCCTCCAGCGGCTTGGCATCGAACACCGTCACGTCGATTGCCACACCGCGCTCCTGCGCCCGCTCCATCAGCTCTTCCGATGCCCACAGACCGCGCGGCCCGGCACCGATAATCGCTACTTTCATCGCCGAATTAACCATGCACCCCAGCTTATGCGCCGCGCGCCGATACTAATCAACGTCCAGCGTCCCCCGAACCCGCACCTGCGCGCGACCGCCGACCCAGATGTCGCTTCCGTCGTCGGTGATCTCCACTCGCCCATCGCGCCCCAGCGCGGTTCCCTGCGAGACGGTGTAGCGCTCCGGCACGTCTCCCCGCCCGCGCAGCCACTGCGCCATCGCACCGTTCGCACTGCCGGTCACGGGGTCCTCGAACGTCGGTGTGAAAGCGCGCAGCTCGTAGGCCGGATCCTTCCCACCAGTCAGCGCCGCAAACGCCACCTTCAGACCGCAATCTGCCGGCTTTTCCAGCGCCCGTAACGCCTCCAGGCCATCCAGCAACGCCAGCTTCCAGCCGGGACCGTTGTCGCCGAAGGCAGCGTCGACAAGCAATTGCTTTTCGACGCCAAAGGTCTCGCACACCTCATCCTTTTCTTCCGGCGAGAGCTGATCGTCACGCCTGAGTGGCGGGGTGGCAAACGCAAGCGAGTCACCTTCGATGCGGACCTCAACATTGCCAACGCCGCATTCCTGAATCACCCGGCCCTGGTTGCGCGGCCTGTTGCCGAGTTCCAGCCACGCACGCGCCGTACCGAGGGTGGGGTGCCCGGCGAAGGCGTACTCCTCCACCGGCGTGAAGATGCGTACGCGGTAGTCCGCCTCGGGGTTGGTGGGCTCGATGAGGAACGTTGTCTCGGAGAAATTTGTCCACGACGCAATTCGCTGCATCTTCTCGTCGCCTAAATCATCCGCGCCGCAAATGACGGCGAGCGGGTTGCCGGTGAACGCGCCGGCGGCAAAGACGTCGATTTCAAAGAAGTCCAGGGAAGTCACCCGGCCAAGGCTACCAATGCGAAAACTCCCGACCCGGAGTCCGGATCGGGAGTTTTCCTTTGTACCCCGTACGGGATTTGAACCCGTGTTACCGCCGTGAGAGGGCGACGTCCTAGGCCGCTAGACGAACGGGGCGCGCTCGCTTGCTTGCGACTTGTTAACAATAAAGGACACTATTGCGCACCAACAAATCGGCAGGTTAGAGTCGTTTTTTAAGAGGTGTAGACCAGCGGGGCGTGGACGTTGACGCCGACCGTTTCGCCAACTTCTGGGGTGGTGCGGGCCGAAGTGCGTGCGCGAAACTCCACACCGTCCACATCGATGGTGAGCGAGTAGCCGGATACCTCATAAAGCGAGGAGGTGACCCGGCCGTTTAGTACGTTCCGCTCCCCTGGCGCTGCCACTTCTACCGCCTCAGGCAACACCGCAACGGTGACATCACCTCTATGGCCTGATGCGCCAACCATCTCCACATGCTCAGTCGGCCATTCCATGGCAGGCGTTGTGACGACCACGCGGCCGTCGATAATTTGTCCCTCTAACAGCGTCGCGTCAGCGATAAAGGAGGCCACCCACGGCGAAGCTGGTTGAGCGACGATATCCCTCGGCGAGGCAAACTGCTCGAGCTTGCCGTCTCGCAGCAATGCGATGCGATCGGCGATGGCAATCGCTTCCTTGCGGTCGTGAGTCACGTGCACTGTAGTTAGGGAAGACCGCTTAGTCAGTGCAACAAGCTCTCGGCGAAGACTGTCTCGCAGTGGTTCGTCGAGGGCCGACAAAGCTTCGTCGAGAAGCAGCACTTGTGGCTTCGCCACAATCGCGCGCGCGAGTGCTACTCGCTGCCGCTGACCGCCAGACAACGTTGAAGGTTTCCGGTCTCCGTAGCTATCCAACCCAACGGTGCGCAATGTCGATTCGACGAGCTGTTGTTGTTGCTTCTTGCTCGTACCTGCACGTTTGAGCGGGTAGGCGACATTATCTGCAACACTCATGTGTGGCCAGACTGCGTGCTGCTGAAACACCATGCCCATCCGCCGCTTTTCTGGCGGTGTGCGAGTCACGTTTGTGCCGTCGAGGCAGACCGTGCCCGTGGAGGGCTGCACAAACCCGGCGAGGGCGCGCAGCAGCGTGGTTTTGCCCGAGCCGGACGGGCCGACTAGCGCTACGAACTCACCGCTACCAACGCGTAGGTTGATGTCGTCCAACCCAACGGCACCGTCTGGGAATACGACGCTGAGGCCGTCAATCGCAATGTCACTCATCAGGACTCCTTGTCAGGGTTGCGCACGGTCAGTGCCAGGGCGGCAATACCGACTACTGCAAACATCAATGCAAGCGCTGAAGCTTGGTTGTAGTTTCCGGACTGTTGGAGGTTGAACAGTTGCACACCAATTGTTGTGGTGCCCGGAGCAACGAGCAGAATTGACACCGTGAGCTCACGCACCGCGGTGACTGCAACGAGAACTGCCCCGGAGAACGCCGCTGGTACAGCCATTCGCCCCGAAGTATCCACGATTGAGCGCACCCTACCCGCGCCAGAGACTCGTGCCGCTTCTTCCACTGCAACCGGAATCTTGCTCATCGGTGCGCGCACAGACTGCAGCACCAAGGCTGTGAAGGCGCAGACGTATGCCAACAGGATCACCCAACGGGTGTTGTAGAGCCCCGTGTACCTGCCCACAATGAGCCATCCGACGCCAATGATCAGCCCGGGGAGTGCGGCCGGAAGCAATGTAGCCAGAGATAGCGGCGTGTTAGTACGCGCGCGGGTGCGGGTGGCCAAGATGCCGATCGCCCAACCCAGCAGACCGCACAGTAGCGCGGCACCGCCTGCGAGAGCGACCGAGTTAGTGAAACCGTCAACCACCCGCGGGTTGCTCAGGGTGCGCTGAAAATTCGACAGCGAGATGGTCTCCAACGTAAACGGCACACCCGGGGCCGGAAGCAGCGCACGGTGAGCGAGCCCCAAGATCGGACCGAGGGTAATCGCGAGTGCCAAGACCCAGGACACCACGGTGACAGGAATTCTCGCCACACCGAGTGAAAGTTTCATCGTGCTGGCACCACTGACTTGCGAGGAGGTTCGGCGCGACACCGCGTAATCTGCCACTACGGCGAAAATGCCCAGTAGCATCAGCACTGCTCCAACTGTGGACACGACCTGCAGCGGGTTGCTTACCGTGCCTGATTCCATAAACCGGTAACACATTGTCGCCAGCGTCTCGAACCGCACCGGCGACCCCAGAATCGATGGAATACCGAAGTCGGCGAGGTTCGACACTGCCGTCAGGGTGAAGGCGCTCAAGAATGCTGGCCCCAACAGCGGGATGGTCACAGTGCGCAGCACCGTGCCACTGCCCGCGCCACTAACGCGCGCAGCCAGTTCGAGATCAGACGGGATCTGGCGTAACGCTGCGGCCACAATGACGTACACAACCGGGTACGAGTGCAACGTCATCAGAAAGACGATGCCGTCGGCTCCATACAGGTCCCACAGCGGCCGGTCGAACAGCGCATTGAGCCCCTGGTTTCGGCCAAACAGCTGCAGCCAGGAAATGGCACCGACGAACGGTGGGACTAACAGCGGCGAGAGCAGAAATAAGCGTAATCCCGTTGCTCCACCAACATCGGTGCGCTCCAAAACAATCGCAATCGTGCCTCCGATGAGTACCGCGCCTATGGAAGACAGCACGGTGGTAATCACGGAATTCCAAGTGGCACGCGCCAGGCCTTGTTCCACAAGTACCGGAAACTGATTTCCCCCGAGCGCGAGTGAGACCACCAGCGCGAGCGGGACAATAAAAATCGCCGCGGCAACCAACCACACCCCTAGGCGAGCGAGGTTGAGCCCCGGCGAAGAAACGCGTTGCATTGCCACCTAGTTCATCGCGCTCTGGAAGAACTCTACGGAACGTGCGCGATCGTCCGTCAATGTCTGCAGATCAGCATCCATCAACGCAATATCATCAAGCTCCGGGGCTTCACCCGGCGTACCGACGCCGTCGATGATCGGCAAGTAGTTCTGCTCGACTGCTAGTTCTTGGCCCTTCTTCGACAGCACAAAGTTAATAAACAACTCCGCCGCAGACTGGCTCTTCGAATCCGCGAATACTGCGATCGGCTCGGTGATGTACGGCGAGCCTTCGGTGGCGTAGACCTCCTTAACCGGGGATCCCTGTGCCGCCAGATCGCGCACAAGGTAGTCCACCACTACGCCGACCGGGTGGCCACCACCCGCAATCTCCTGCGAGGTCGGGCCGTTGGATGCAGCAATCATCGGTGCGTTCTCACCCAGCGCGGTGAGCCAGTCCTCACCGAGCTCGTCGTTGTTCATCCACACCGTGGCGTTGTATGCGGCTGCGCCGGAAACTGCCGGGTCCGGCATGACGATCTTGTCGCGGAACCGTGCGTCGGTCAGATCAGTCCAAGACTGTGGTGCATCAGCTTCGTCGATCACTGAGGTGTTGTACGCAAGAACGGTAGAGATGATGCGGGTGCCAACGTAGTACCCTTCCGGGTCCACGGCGCCATCGATAACCTCACCAGTTTCCACATCATTCAACTGTGCGAGCAGGTCTTCGGACTTGAATGCCTCAAAAGTTGGTGCGTCCGCCGCCCAGATCAGGTCGGCCTCCACGGAGCCAGATGCCTTTTCTGCCTCGATACGCGCTTTGAGGTCACCGGTGCCTGCACGATAAACCTGCACGTCTACATCCGGGTGCTCCTCATTAAACGCTGCGATAATTTCGTCGACCTTCTCCTCCGGCTCCGAGGTGTAGAGAGTCAGAGAACCGGCGGCAGAGTCCGTCGCGCCATCTTCTGCACCGGACGTCGCGGTGTTGGAGCCAGCGTTCTCGGAGGGTTCAGAGCAACCCGCAAGAGCGAGCATTGCAACGCCTGCTGCTGCAACAACTGAAAGGGACTTCTTTGTGAATTTCATGAGCGACTCCTTTATGCAAGGTAAAAACCTGGCTCACCTTAACACCAGATTTGCGTGCCCGCTCGCCGATGAAATTGTTTTATTCCACGCCAAGCGCCGGGCCCAAGGTAGCCCAGCTTGCAACCAGTTCCCGCCGGAACAATCCGTAGTTGTGGGTGCCCTCTTCGAACTCGTACCAGTCCGGATTGAGCCCCTTGCGCCGCGCCTCGGAGAGGAAGTGCAGCGTGCAGGTGTAGGCCAGCTGCTCATCCGGCATGAGCAGCGGCTCCGGCGAGTCTTCCACCGGCACGTCCCACTTTGACGGCAGTCCGCGCGAGGCGGTCAAAAACAGGTTCTTGCCCTCGAGGGCCTCGACGTTGAGCACGGGCGAATGTGCCGCCCAGGCGCGGTCCCATGCTCGCCCCCACATCTTCGACGGGTCGCCTTTGAACTGTTTGACGGTGCCGTACGCGAAGGCCTGCCCCACCAGTCCCGTGGTGGACGGGCAGGATGAGTAGGTGCCGGCGGCGACGTAACGGTCCTCCATCGCCGCGATGTGCAGCGCCGGCCCGCCGGACATGGATAGCCCCGCGATGGCGTCGCGGCCGGTGCCGTGGAAGTGCTCGTCGATAAGCGGAGGCAGCTCCTTGGTCAGATACGTGGTCCACTTGTACACACCGAGCTTGGCGTCCTCCTCCGCCCAGTCGGCCTGTTGCGAGCCGATGGAGCCGCGCGGGGTGACCACGTTGATGTGCTTGTCCGCGAAGAACTCGGAGGCGCCGCCGTCCTTCCACCACGGAGTTTTCTCGCCGCCGCCCGCGCCGCCAAGGAGGTAGAACGTCGGCCGCGGAGCCATGTTTTCTGGTCCGCCGGCGGGCAGGATCAGCTCGTTTTCAATCTCGCGGCCCATGGACGGCGAGTACACAGTAAGCAACCACACATTGTCCTGCAGGTGCTCTAAATTGCGGAATTGTGCGGGCGGCGCGCCCGGGTCCGGGAAGGTTCGCTCAACTACGGTGCTGGAACCGAGCGCGTCTGCGGCCACGGAGCTGCTGCCGAAGAGGTACCGGCCGAACAGGAGGTCGCCCAACGCCCCGCTCATCATCGCGCCGAGCAGGATGATCGGCACCGCCAGTGGCGGGGTGCCTGGCCGCAGCTGCCCGAACCCGTCCGCGAGCGAGGATCCGAGCCCGCCGGCGCCGAAGACCGTGGCAATTGCCGAACTAAGCGCAGGGGCATCATGCTGCCTATCGACGAGCCCAAGGTCGTCCCCATTTTCCACCGCCTGCGCGGGCGGGGCAACTAACAGGCTGAGTGTGGTGGCTGCGGCACACAGGGCGACGCCAAGACGGCAATGTTGTTTCACAGCCAAAACTGTAGCCGAACACGCATCACCCACTCGACCCTGCGGACCCACCGACGGGTTGCGGCGTCTCCTCCGGAACCGGCGCCTTGGTCACCGGGCTCTCCCGCTCGAAGGGTTGCACGTCGAGCGCCGGCCCGATCACCGACCAGCTTTTGCGCATGGACTTCTCAAACAGACCCCAACTGTGCGTGCCCTCCACCTGCGGGTACCACTGCACGTCGAGGCCTGCGCGCTGCGCCCTATCCACGAAGTACTCAGAGCACGCATACGACGCCGCCTCGATCGCCACGGGCGGGCCAACGCGCTCGGAGGACGTATTCGTGTCGTCGATAGCGCCGGGCACTCCCTGCGCGGCGGAGATGAACACCTTCGTGTTTTCCAGCGCGTCCAAGTGCAGCACGGGCGAATGCGCCATCCACGCCGGGTTGGAGGACATGCCCCACATCTTGTGGGGATCCGCCCCGTTGAGCTTCAATGCCTGGCGCACGTATGTGTCGCCGAGGACACCGGAGGTAGCCGGGCAACCGGAGTACGACGCCGCCGCGGCGAACCGCTCCGGTTCCAACGCCGCAATGTTCAGGGCGGGACCGCCGGACATGGAAATGCCTGCGATGGCATCGGTGCCGGTGCCGTGGAACTGCTCGTCCATAAGCGGAGGCAGCTCTTTGGTGAAGTACGTGAGCCACTTGTTGCGCCCCGTCGCATCGTCCTCGCTGTACCAATCAGCCTGCATTGAAGAGACTGAGCCGATCGGAGTGACCACATTGACCAGTTTGTCCTGGAAAAACCCCTGATAATCGGACGAGTTGCGCCAGGACCAGCCGTTGGCGGCACCGTCCGCCCCCATCAGCAGGTAAAACGTGGGCCGCGGAGTGTCGTTCTCCGGCCCGCCGGGCAGGATCACCTCGTTTTTGACCTCCCTATCCATCGATGGCGAGTACACGACGACCTCGTAGACGTCGTTTTCAATGTGCGTCACCGATTTCAGGGTCGCGGGCTTCGCGTCCGGTTCCGGGAACGTCTCGGCGACGTTGCTGGAGCCATTGCCTATCGACGACCCGCTTGTCGCCCAACCCTCGTAAAGCGGCGCACCGAAGACACCCCCACCCAGCGTTGCGAGAAACAGCGCCGGCACCGCGAGCAGTGGAATCGACGACGACAAACTCGACGCAGCTGCTGGCACACTGAACGCGTCGATGAGACTGGAGCCGCTTTGACGAATTTCACCGCTGAACAGTGACGACAACTTCCACACCATGCGCTCACAGTACCGGAAGCGAAAAACCGGGTTAAGGGTCAAAATGTGTGTCCGGAATCGCGGATTTTCACGGATTGACCTGTAGGTTTCCGGAAAGTATATGCTCCGGAAGCATATATCTAGCCCCCGACGGGAAATCCTCGGTGTGGCAGCGGTGGTGTGCTATGTGCGGCGTGGTGTGGTGTCGCAATGTCAAAGAACCAACCTCGCTGCTACTGCGGCGGTGAAATGAAACGCAACGGCACTACCAGCAAAGGCACCACCAGATGGCGCTGCAAACAATGCGGCGCCTCCAGCGTGAAACACCGAAGCGACATCACCAACGCGGCAGTGTTCACCCAGTTCATCGAGCATTGCACCACCGCGACATCACTCGACGACCTAGCCAAACGAAACGGTGTTAGCCGCGCCACCATGAAGCGGCGCTTCAAGTGGTGCTGGTTCGTTGATGTGCCTGACCCCACCGCCGGCCACGACAAGCGGGTCTACGACCAGATCTTCCTTGACGGCACCTACACCGCTGGCGGCTGCTTGATCGTCGCGGCGACCATCGACCACGTAATTGCCTGGCACTGGTGCAAACACGAAACCACCCGCGACTACCAACTGCTGCTTGAACGCATCGAAGCCCCACCCATCGCCGTCATCGACGGCGGCCAAGGMRCATACAGCGCAATCAAAAAATGCTGGCCGACCACGAAAATCCAACGCTGCCTCGTCCACGCCCAACGCGTGGTACGCCGCTACACCACCAGCAACCCACGCACCGATGCCGGGCGCACCATCTACCGACTTGCGCTGAAGCTGACCCGGATCACCACGCTGGATGAAGCCGCCGCATGGGGTGCGCAACTGCACGAGTTCTCCACGATCTACCGGTCATGGATGGACGAGAAAACCATGGTCAAAGACCCCAAAACCGGTGCATGGACACGGGTGTGGACGCATCACAACGTGCGCAAGGCCTACAACAGCCTCAACCACCTATTCCGGTCCGAGCTGCTGTTTGTCTATCTCACCCCACCAGCAGCAGTCCTTGCGCCCGAGCGGATCAAATCCACCACCAACAGCCTGGAAGGCGGGATCAACGCCCAGATCAAACTGCTCGCCAGAACCCACCGCAGCAGGTCCGGTGAACGACAACGCCGCATGCTGGATTGGTGGCTCTACCTCAAAACGGAGCTGCCTGACGATCCAGTACGAATCGCCAGGCAGTCCGACTGGGGCCAGGGCCAACTCGCCAAAGTATCCACCCTCACCCGAAACGAGAACCAAGCCGACCAAGAAACCGGACGACCAGCCCTCTACGACAACGCTATCGACACCGACTACACCCACTCAATCGGCATCCAAAAAGGCCAAATCTAACCCCCACGACACGCCGGGCCAGACACACTTTTTGACCCTTAACCCGAAAAACCTCCGGCCCAAAAGCTGGACCGGAGGTTTCGCGTTGTACCCCGTACGGGATTTGAACCCGTGTTACCGCCGTGAGAGGGCGGCGTCCTAGGCCGCTAGACGAACGGGGCATAGGACACAGAACTTAAAAGCTCTGCAGCTGGCCTACCAGGACTCGAACCTAGAATGACGGTACCAGAAACCGTTGTGTTGCCAATTACACCATAGGCCATCGTTTTCCAGTCTGACCTGCGCTTTCCCTTGCGGTTTTGCGCCTGTCTTGCTGAACAACGTGGATTACTATAACCATGAATCGCTACAGCAACCAAATCCGCAGGCCACCGCCCAAATCGCGGTGGCCGTTATTGCGCTATAACAACAGCGTTGTAACTACTCCGCCGCCTGGTAGGGAGTCACCTCTCGAGCGGCACGGAGGCGCTTCAGCGTGGACTCGCGGCCCAGCAGCTCCATGGACTCGAACAGCGGCGGAGACACTGCAGCGCCGGTCGCGCCAACACGCAGGGCACCGAACGCGACACGGGGCTTCAACCCGAGGTCGTCGATAAGCGCCTTGTTCAACGCCGCCTCAATGTTCGGCGTGGTCCACTCCTCTACCGCTTCCAACGCGGCGATGCCCGCGTCCAGCGGCTCGATGGCGGTGTCCTTGAGGTTCTTCTTCGCGCTCTTCTCGTCCAGCTCCAGGTCCTCGTCGGCGGTGACGAGGAACTTCAGCAGGTTGTAGCCCTCGGACAGCACCTTGATGCGGGTCTGCACCAGGTCCGCTGCGACGGCGAACTTATCCGCCGGGTAATCCTCCGGGAAATCCGTGTGCTCAGTCAGGTACGCGCGGAGGCGGTCACGGAAGTCCTCCGGGGCCAGCAGTCGGATGTGGTCGGCGTTAATCGCCTCCAGCTTCTTCTGGTCGAAGCGAGCCGGGTTGCCCAGCACGTCGTTGACGTCGAAGGCCTTGACAAACTCGTCGACGCTGAAGATGTCCTGGTCCGCGGACAGCGACCAACCCAGAAGCGCCAGGTAGTTGATCATGCCTTCCGGGATGATGCCGTTGTCGCGGTGGTTGAACAGGTTGGATTCCGGGTCACGCTTGGACAGCTTCTTGTTGCCCTGACCCATCACGAACGGCAGGTGGCCGAACTCGGGGGTGAACTCTGCGACGCCGACGCGTTTGAGCGCCTCGTACAGCGCCATCTGGCGCGGGGTGGACGACAGCAGATCCTCGCCGCGCAGGACGTGAGTGATGCCCATCAGCGCGTCGTCGACAGGGTTGACCAGGGTGTACAGCGGCGCGCCGTTGGAGCGGGCGACCACGAAGTCCGGCTGGGTTTCGGACTTGAACGTCACCTCGCCACGCACGAGGTCGTTCCAGGTCCAGTCCTGGTCCGGCATGCGCAGACGCCACACCGGCTTGCGGCCTTCCGCCTCGAACGCGTCGATCTGCTCTTGCGTCAGGTCGCGGTCGAAGTTGTCGTAGCCCAGCTGCGGGTCGCGGCCGGCGGCCTTGTGGCGCTCCTGAACCTCTTCGTTGGTGGAGTACGCCGGGTACACCTCGTCAGCCTCGATGAGCTTGTTCAAAACGTCCGTGTAGATCTCGGAGCGCTGGGACTGGCGGTACGGCTCGTGTGGGCCGCCCACATTGATGCCTTCATCCCAGGTCAGGCCCAGCCATTCCAGCGATTCGATGATCGCCTGGTAGCTCTCCTCCGAGTCACGCGCGGCATCCGTGTCCTCGATGCGGAACACCAACGTGCCGCCGGAGTGGCGCGCCTGCGCCCAGTTGAACAGTGCCGTGCGCACCATACCCACGTGCGGGGTTCCGGTAGGTGACGGGCAAAAACGTACGCGCATTGAAGAGTCAGTCATGTGCGCAATCGTAGCGCGCAGAGCCCCTCGCTTATCGACGTCCTCCGGTCCCCACCGCTGTCCCCCATTATGCGGCCGCAGAACCGGCACAACATGGTTTTGTAAAACTCGGCCTAAAACAAAACCTAAAACCCAATACCCCAGCTCCCCCCTCACCCCACTGTGGCCGAGTTTTACAAAACCGCGCCTTGACAGGCGCCCCGGGTCGCGCCCCGGGAGGCGCTTAGGTGGTGCGCTACTTGGAGTGGCGGGAGAGGAACGCCCACATTTCGTCGGCGGCGGACGGCGAGTACCACCAGTAGTGGTTGGAGCCGTGCACCTGTATCACCTCCACGCCTTTACGGCAGCCGCGTGCGGAGACGCGGGTGGCGTTATGCAGCGGGGCGCGGTTGAGGCCGGGGCCGCAGCCATTGCGGAGGGCGTAGGAACCGAATAGTTCCGGAACCGGCAGTACGCGCTGGCCACGGCGGGTGGTGCCATAGTACGGGGTGAGCGTGTCGTTCATGCCGTGCAGTGCCATGAATGCGATGGGCAGGTTCTGGCAACCCCGGTTCACTGGCGCGTAGTACGCGCCGGATACGCCTGCGACACCGGCGAAAAGGTCCGCCATGTGGCAGGCGGAGACTGCTGCCATGCCGCCGCCGGTGGACATGCCGGTGGCGTAGATGCGTCGGCGGTCAATGTTGTAGTAGCGCTGCACATCGTCGATGATGGCGCGCACGTAGGCGATGTCCTGCCCGGGCCGGGTGACCGCGGTCGGCGAGCCTTCCCAGGATGTACCAATGGCGCGCGGGTAGACGATGATGGCGTCGCGCCCGACGGAGGACTCGCGCAGTCGGGAGTAGTTGCGGAAGTTTTCGGTGGAATCTTGGTAGGCGGAGTAGCCGACCATCACCGGCGTCGGGGTCGCCGGGTTGTAGCCTCGCGGCACCCAGATGAGGTAGCTGCGTCCGGCGGCGTGGATTTCGCCGTTGGTGCCGTTAGCCACTGGTGCGGGTGCTTGTGGCGCCCAGGGCGCAGGCACCGGCGCAGGCGCGGGCAACGGATTGCGCGGAAGAGCCGAGCTGCCGGGGACGGTGTCGTTGGCCATTTTGACGAACTTGTTCCACTCGGCGTTGGCCTGGTTCATAGCGTCGGTGGCGGCGCGGTTAGCGTCGCTGATCGCGCGGTTGACCTGTCCGTTGATTTGGGACGACATATCTTGGGCCCCGGCCTGCACCGGAGCGATCGCACTACCTGCGATTAGCAAGGCGGCGAGAACTCCTGCAAGCCGTTTCACAATTTTCACACTGGTCACATTAAACCCACTTTTATGTAGCGGCAAGCAATACAGACGTGCGTGCACAAACTGAGGTTCGTTAAAGTATCGACACATGCCGACTTCCAGACCCGATAGCGCCCCAGACTTTCTGCTCTCGCGTGGCGACGGCTCCGTGCGCACCCAGGGTGCACTCCGCACCTTCGACGACGCATGGGAGGCCGCGGACGCGATGGCGCGCGGCGAGGAAGAAATGGTTGTCGGTGCCCTCCCCTTCGACCACGACTGCCCCGCGGCACTCACGGTCCCCGAGCGCATCATCCGCGAGCCGGGTGCGCTCGAGCCGCACCCATACTACCGCGTTGGCGAGGGTTCCAAGCTCAACGCAAAGCTTATCGACGTTGACCCGTCCCCGGCCGAGCACCTGCGCCGAGTCGAAGCCGCCATCTCGACAATCCAAAGCTCCGCCCTGGACAAAGTAGTGCTGGCGCGTGCGGTAGACATCACCTTTGACCCGCCGGTGGATCCCCGCTTGGTGGCGGCGCGGCTGATCGACCTGTCGTACACGCACGACGGGTTCATCGCGGACCTCACCCCGTCGGGGCGCACGGGGCATTTCCTCGTAGGGTCCTCGCCAGAGGTGCTGGTGCGCCGGCGCGGCAGGCGCGTCTGGTCGTTTCCCCTGGCAGGTTCCGCCGCCCGCGTTCCCGGCGACCAAGAAGCAGATCAGGCGGCGGCCAAGTCACTGCGCGATTCTGCGAAAGATCTCGACGAGCACCGCTTCGTGGTCGACCACATCCGGCGCATCCTGGCACCGCTGTGCAGCGAACTAATCGTCCCCGCTCGACCTCGTCTGGAAAAAACCAGCGAGATGTGGCACCTGGCCACACCGATCGAGGGCGTACTGAAAGACCCCGCGCCGAGCGCGCTCGACCTAGCCTTGAGCCTGTACCCCACCCCAGCGGTCTGCGGCACCCCGCAAGCGGCAGCGGAGGCGTTGATCACCACCGCAGAGTCGGACCGCGGGTTCTACGCCGGCGCGGTGGGATACACAGATGCCGCCGGCGACGGCGAATACATGGTGGCTATCCGCTGCGCCGAGGTCAACGGCGACGGAACCCGGGCACGCGCCTGGGCGGGCGGGGGCCTGACCGCCTACTCGGACCCGCAGGCGGAGCTCGACGAGACCTCGGCCAAGCTGCGCACCATCATGCGCGCGCTCGGCCTGTAAGCGTCCTACGCCCGCTCGACCGGGTTGCCCAGCTTGCCGATTCCGGGGATCTCCACCTCGATATGGTCGCCCGGCACCATCTCCGCGGTGCCGGCGGGCGAGCCGGTGGCGATGACGTCGCCAGGCAGCAGCGTGAAGGATTCGGAGACCCACTCCACCATCTCGCCGACGGATTTGATCATCTGGTTGGAGTTGGAGTCCTGCTTGGTCTCGGTGACGCCGTTGTGGGTATGGTGCGCCTTGATGGGCAGGTTGGCAAAGTCGAACTTCTCCAGGTCCGTTTCAATCCATGGGCCGATGGGGCCGAAGGTGTCGATGCCTTTCGCGCGGGCCCACTGGCCGTCTGCGAACTGCAGGTCGCGGGACGACACGTCGTTGATGATGGTCACGCCGCGGATGACAGACTTCCAGTCTGCAGCCTTGACATTCTTGCACGGCACGCCGACGACGAGTGCGAGCTCGCCCTCAAACTCCACTCCGGTGGCGTACTCCGGGATCTTAATGGCGGCGCCGGGACCCACCACAGCGGTGGACGGCTTGATAAAGATCGTCGGCGGCAGGTGCTCTGAGGACTGCTTGAACACCTCCGCCACGTGGTCGGCGTAATTGCGGCCCACCGCCACCACCTTCGACGGCAGGGTCGGGGCAAGCAGGCGGACGTCCTCAAGCGCGTACTCTTTGCCGGTGTATTCGGGGTCAGTGAACGGGGTGCCAGCGATTGCCTTCGCAGTTGTGCCCTCGTCGTCGATGACGGCGAACGTCATCCCTTCAGGTGTTGCAATTCGTCCAAAACGCATGTGACAGAGCATACAACCAATTACAAAAGTGGCGTTACCCGGATGCGGTCAACGCGAGATAGAGCTCGGCGCACGCTACCGCGTCGGTCAACGCGTTGTGGTTCGCGTACGTCGGCAGGTTATAACGCTGCCGCACCCTGGGCAAACGCAGGTCTTCGCCGCGCGGGTAGGTGCCCATGCGTTCCATGTGGCGCCGCTCCATGGCGAAGGTGTCAACCACCTCACTGTCGTGCAGCCGCCACTTGGACCCGCGCACATCCTGGTGCAGTTTGCCTAAAAACCCGGTTTCCATCTGCGCGAAATGCGCGAGCAGCTTCCGCCCGTCGAGCGCAGCCAGAAACGCCTCCAGCACCTCTGCAGGCTCGCGGCCCAGCGACGTCACCTCGTCGTCGGTCACCCCGTGCAACGTGGCGGACTCCCCCACGTCCGCCCCGCGCAGAACAAAGTATTCGGCGCCGGCGAGGTCGATCACCTGGCCGTTGACAGGCACCCACCCCACGGACACCAGCTGCGAGCGCTCGGGCTTCAGCCCCGTGGTTTCGACGTCCACGGCGAGCAGGGAGTCGCTGATAAGCTGCCGCTTCTTCGGACCGAACAGCATGTCACACCGCCCTGGTCGGGTACACGGTGGAAAGCGCGTTTTGCAGCGACTTGATCACCCCGAACGCGTCGCGAAGTGCAGCACGGTCGCGCTCGGGCAATTGCTTCGGGTCGATGCGGTAGTTCGGCGCATCACCCGCACGCACCTGCTTGGCTTGGTGGCGCATGGCCAGGTTGGCCAAATACTCGTAGGCGTCCAAGAGATCCGCCGCGCCCTTCTCAGAGACCGGCCCACCGGCGGCGCCTCGCAGCCGCGCGATGGTGTCCACCTCGTCCAACCCGGCCGCAATGGCGTACAGGCGCGCCATCTGCACCACCGCCGCAGTGCCGCCGCGTTTGATGTCCAGCGTGTGGGCGTAATCACCGCTGCGCTCGAGCACAAACCCGCGGAAGAAACCCACCGGCGGCTCGCGGAACGTCGCCAGAGCCGCCAGGTGCGTGTGGAGGCGGCGCGAGCCGTGTGCGGACGCCAACGCGCCAGAGCGCACCCGCGCGGCCATGTCCTCCCAGCCTTCGCCGAAACCGAAGACGGCGCGGAAATCGAAGAACACCTGCGCGTGCAGCAGCGCGTCCGGCTTCGGCGCGGTGACCCAGCCGTGAAACGTGCGCCCCCATTCGCTTTCCGTCATCCGCCACTGTGGGGAGGACGCCATCATGTCGCCCGGGCACAACGCCTGGCCGGCGCGGGCGAGCCCCTCGCAGACGAATGCGCTGAGCCGGGCGAAGTACTCACCGTGTCGCTCGGCGTTGTAGGAATCGGCAAGCACGAGCGCGTTGTCCTGGTCGCTGGCTGGCCCCATCTCCCCGCGCGCTTGCGAGCCCACCGCAACGAACGCGAAGGGGACAGGCGGAGGCCCAAGCTTCTCGACGGCTAAAGTGCCCAACCTTTTCGCCACCGCATCCGCGATCGAAGTGAGCAGCCGCTGCGTCTCCGCCGCCGAGGCTCCGCGCTCGAAAAACCGCACCGCAACACGCGCCGCCTTTCGGTACGCGCCCTCCAACTCCTCCAGCGAGGCCTGCGCCACGTCCGCCGCTAGGTAGATCGGGTCCGCCTGCAAAAGGCGCATGATGTCCGTGGCGGTGACCACGCCCACTATCTGACCTTGGCCGGCGACCGGCAGGTGGTGAATGCCCAGCCCGCTCATGGTCAGCATCGCCTCGAACACGAGCGCGTTGGGGGCGATGGTACGCACCGGGCTGGTCATCACATCTGCCACGGGCCTGGACGTGTCCACCCCTGCCGCGACCACGCGCGAACGCATGTCGGCGTCGGTGATGATGCCGGCGACCTCCTGCCCGTCGGTGATGATCAGGCTGCTGATGCCCTCCTCGCCCATCGTGCGGGCGGCCTCGGCGATGCTTACGTGCATGTCCCGGGTGACCGGCCCGCGGCCGGCGAAAATCTCGCGCAGCGGGGTGCGCAGCACGTCGGTGGCGCCAACATCGCGCACCTCCTCGGCGGCGGCACGCACGCGGCGCGAGGCGGTTTGGAAGAAACGGCCCATGTCGGGGAATTGCGCAAGCAGCTCGAGGAACGCCTCGCGCGGGAGCAAGAGCAGGATGCTGTCTTCCACCGCCTGCATGAGGTAGGCGGACTCACGCTCACCCACCAGCGTGGAGTAGCCGAAGTTCAGGCCGGCCTCACGCCGGTCCAGCAGCAGGTTGTCCGCGCTGACGATGTCCACCGCGCCGGAGCGGATGACGTAGAGCGTGTCGTTAGGTTGGCCCACCTCCACCACGGCCTGGCCGCGGCGGACATAGGTTATGCCCATCTGCGCCGGAAGTGCGCGCAGAGTGTCCTCGGGTAGCGTCGAGAAGGGCTCGTGCTGGGCGAGGAAACCGTAGACCTCATCAAGCTCCACACTCATGGAGCAAGAGTATCGTGCAGCTGCGCCCGATACCGGTAGTTTTTACTGGTAGCTGACAAACCACGGACGCGGGTTGACGTCGCGGTAGGTCTGCTCCGGGGTAAACGTCGGGAAATCCTCGTCGAAGAAGTTCTTCCACGCCATGAAGTAGTTCGGGTCCAAGCCTTCGCGCAGCACGTTCCAGGTATCGAACTTCTGCTCCGGGCCGCCGTGGCCGTCGGCGTGCAGGACCCAGGCGAGCTCTGGCTGGCCGGTGACAATGTTTTCGCGGTCCGGGTACATGGCCACGTTGAACTGGTGCAGAATCATCACCTTTTGCGGCAGGTTGTTGTCGCGGACGAGCTGCGCGAGCCAGTCAGCCACTTCGTTGATCTCGCCCGAGGTGGCGCTGCCGATGCGCGACAGGGGCTGCTCGCCCGGGTTGAGCTTCCACTCGGCGTCCAGCGCCAGGCCGACGTTCGGGCGCTTGAGCAGCTCTTCATACAGCTTGGCCTGCTCGAGGAAGCTGCCCTGGCCGGGCTGCAGGTCGATCACGGCGTAGCCGCCGGCGTCCACGATCGCGTCGACGTAGGGCACGAGGTCTTCCATCGGCGTCTCGTTGGAGAAGTTACCGTCGTCGCCCGGGCCGCCGGAGGCAACGGTGGCGATGACCTCGAACGCGGGGATGACAGGGACCTCGCTAAACGGCTGGTAGTCCTCGGCGTACTTCTTCGCCAGCTCCACCGCCGCCGCCGGATCCTGCTCCCCCATCACGCCCAGGTCCGAGCCGTAGGGGTGTCCGTACAGCGCCACCATGCGGCGGCCCGGGAACGCCAGACCGCCGCCGCCCGGCAGTTCGCCGTTGTCCGCGAGTGCCGCACGCGCCTGGAAGTTTTCGGTGTCGCCCCACTGGCGGCCCAGCGCAAGGGTGTCCTGGTCGGTGACGGTGCGCATGCTGTCCGCCGTGGCGCGCGGATCCGGCACTGCCAGCACCTGCACCTCGGCGCCAGCCGCACGCGCGGTGGCGACGGAGGCGCGCGAGGACAGCGCGGTGGCGAACACCGGCGGCATGGTCAGCTTGCTCGGGTTCTGCGCATCCAACGCCGCGATCGCAGCGGCGTCCTCGGCCGGCTCGGAGGAGGCGACCGCCTCGGCCTCTTCTTCATCGCCCGGCACGTTGATCACGCGCGTGGCGCCCAGGCGCTCAACCTCGGCGTCGACGGCGGAATCGGTGCCGTCGAGACGCACAAGCATCGGCGCCCCAAGCTTGACGGCGATGGCCGCTGCCTTGAGCTGCTGGTCGCGCTCTTTCGCGGAGACCACAACGGTCTCCGAGGAATCGAAGAGGCGCTGGGAGACCTCCACACCGGTGCCGTCTGTGTCCTGGATGACCTCGTCACCATTGGTTTCAAGGGCTCCCGGCTGTCCGATCCCGCCTTCTGTGCTGCTGCAGCTGGTGAGCACCAGTGCGGTTGCGGTCAGGACGGCAGGAATCGTGCGGGTCACATGCATGCGGACAACCCTACTTCAGGGCGGCGGCGATCCGGTCACCCACTTCGGCGGTGCGCAGCTGTGCGTCGCCGCGGGAAGCCACATCGCCCTCCACGGCCTCCTCGATGCGCGCGGCGTTGTCCTCGTCGCCGAGGAAGCGCAGCATCATTGCCACCGACAGGATCATCGCGGTGGGGTCCGCAATGCCCTGCCCCGCGATGTCCGGGGCGGAGCCATGCACCGGCTCAAACATGGAGGGATACTCCTTGGCGGCGTTGATGTTGCCGGAGCTGGCGAGCCCCACGCCCCCTGCGACGGCGCCTGCAAGGTCGGTGAGGATGTCGCCGAAAAGGTTGTCGGTGACGATGACGTCGTAACGCTGCGGGTCCTGGACCATGTAGATGGTCGCGGCGTCGATGTGGTTGTAGTCCACCTCGACCTCCGGGAACTCGCGCGCGATCTCATCGACGACGCGCTGCCACAACCCACCGGCGTTAACCAGCACGTTGGTCTTGTGCACCAAGGTGAGTTTCTTGCGGCGCGTCATTGCCAGCTCGAACGCGTAGCGCACCACGCGGGAAACACCGTGGTAGGTGTTCTGGGAGACCTCTGACGCCACCTCGTGCTCGGTGCCCTGGCGCAGGGTGCCGCCGTTTCCGGCGTAGAGCCCCTCGGTGCCCTCGCGCACCACCACGAAGTCGATGTCGCCCGGGTTTGCCAGCGGGCTCACCGACGACGGGTACAGCCGCGACGGGCGCAGGTTGACGTAGTGGTCCAGCTTGAAGCGCAGCGGCAACAGCAGGCTGCGCTCGAGCACGCCGGCTGGCACGCGCTCCGGGTCGCCGATGGCGCCGAGCAGGATCGCGTCGTGCGCTTTCAGCGCGTCCAGGTCGGCGTCCGTGAGCAGCTCGCCGTTTCGCAGGTAGCGGCGGGCGCCGAGGTCGAAATCGGTGGTCTCCATGTCGTCGCGCACGGTGTGGAGAACTTTGAGGCCCTCCGCCATGACTTCTGGTCCGATGCCATCGCCTGCGAGCACTGCAATTTTCATATTCTGAAACCCTCTTCTCACATAGTAGAAAACAGCCTCAGACTATCACCTCGCGCCACGCTAGTAGGCCGCTTCCGCCTCCCGGATCCGGTCGATCAACTGAGCGGAGGTGCCGAATTGGCTCCCCAGCGCGACCAATGGGCGCTCAGCCAGCCCAGCCATGGCGAACAGGGTCTGCTCGCTCTTGCGCGGATCCGCCAACGGCACAACGGTCACATCCGCTCCGTAGCTACGCGCGTTTGCCACCGACGGGATGGACGACTCCCAGGTGGCAACCACCCGCGGTGCCATGTTGGCATCGCGGCGGGACTGAATGGGGAAGGGTTCCGGATTCGCCGCGGGCAACACCGACGGGTCCGCCCATTGAGCGCGCAGCCACATCGGCTCGCGCTGGTGCAGGCTGGAAACCTCACGCACCGCCTCCTGCGGCGTGGCGACGGTGCGCTCCCGGTAGCGCAGCGCAGTCATCTGTTCTAACGCCCGCAGCCCGCCAGGGTCGCGCTGCACGCTCACCGCACCTTTCGACGGCGCAATGGCCACGTCTCCCACAGTGAGCACGTTCACAGTGCGCATATCCGCAATCATCTGCACGTACTCGGCGTGACGGGTGGGGTCGTACACCATCATCGGCGCGTTCGTGGTCACCGCGATGGACGCCGCGCGCAGCTGCGCTTCGACGGAGGTGTCGCTGAGCACAAGCGTCTCAGACGTCGGGAAGAACAGCTTGGTGGTTTTGATGCCGAGGACGTCATCGACGACCTCCGGCTCGCCCGCGAACAGCTTCCCCACGTGCTTGGATTGGTTCACGCCGCGGGCGCGCTCGAGCGGACTCAACTGCGCCTCGGGAGCACAGGACGTCAGCATCGCGGAGGCAACGACGACAGTTGCCACCCCCGTGATTATTGTCGCTTTTGCCACTTACGCCTCGCCCGGCTCCCAGTCGCGCTCGGCGGCACGGTCCATGGCGTACTCGATTATGCCCACGAAACGCTCGCGCCTGTCAGCCACGAAGCCCTCCCAATCAGAGGCTAGAAGTAGTTCTGGATCCATCTCGTGGCCGTCAAGCATGGCGTCGAACTCGTCGTCTTCCAGCAGGGACTTCGACTGCAGCCGGGGCAGGTAGCGCTTCGGCTCGTTGCGCTCAATGACCACGTCAGTGCGCCGGCCCATCGGCGTGCGGTTCAGTACCGAATCAACCAGCTGCGGATCCTTCTCCAGCGCACCGGTCACCGCCAGGTATTCCGCCGGGAACACCTGGCGGAAGCGGGGCTGCAGCTGCTCCACCGTCTCCGCGGTAAACAGTTCCGCGGTGCGCCAATCACGTGCGCCGCGGGCCATGAGCAGCGAGTACAGGCCGCGGTAGATGCCGCTGTCCGGGCCGGCTGTGCGCAGGCGGGACTCAAAAAATCGCGCCTCGGCCACCGTGCGGGGCAACTGGTCTGTATCTCCACGCACCCACGGCGTCACCTCAGTCACGTCCAAGCCAATGCGGATGGTGGGCGCGTGAGCACCGTACAGCTCGCCGAACACACCGCACCAGAACCAGCGGTTGAGCCGGTCGGCCGCACCTTCGCGCTCGAGTGCGCCCGAATCCTCAGCCAGGCGCGCCAGGATCACCGCGAGCGGGATCAGCTGGGCTGGATACGGCACCTGGTCCGCGTAAACGACGCGGCGCTCCTCCAAAAACCTCGCCGCGGCGAGGAAACCGTCCAGCATTTCGCCTGCGTGCGCCCGGTACTGCTCCAGCGAAATGTCCAGGATGTCGCCGCGGTGGCCCCGCGCGGAGCCCCTCCTGCTGGTCAGCAGCAGCGACAGCGCGCGCAGAAACTCCACTCGCCCCACGCTGTCCAGCACGGGGTGCTCGCGCAGCTTGTGCTCCGTATCCCGCCAGTTCTCCGCCAGCGCAAACGACGGGTCCCCGGAGGCGAACACCGCCGTGAGCAGCTCGAAGACGTCCATCTGCACGCCAGCAGAGTTGGCGAACGCGAAGATCTGACCAACGCCCGCCTGCGTGGTTTCGCGGTCCACGCGGATCACCGGCACGTCGTACGCAGGAAGCCCACGCATCACTTGGTTGACAAAGTGCTTGACCGCGTCGCGCAGCTGCTCGTCTTCGGTGCCCGCGGCCATGTCCACAAGCAAGTCGTTGCCCTCGGTCCACAGCAGCATGCTTACCGGAATGACACCGTTATTTATATAGGCCTCGCGCGAATTCAACGCACCGTCGACGTCCGGCCCGAAGTGGGAGCGCACCTGGCCCTGCTCATCCACCGCGAATAGCGCCTCCACTGGCATCGGGTCTGCGGACACCGCTACGCGCACGTCCACCATGAAGCGCCGGCGGATCGGCCGGCCCAGGTAGTCCACGGTGTGGACCTCGCCGTCGTTCTTGAACGCCTGGTAGAGCGAGGTCAGGCGCTGCTGGCCGTCTAAAAGCAACAGCCCGGGGGCCACGCCGTCGACCTCCACGCCCTCGACCTCCACGCCCTCGAGCGGGCGCGGCTTGAAGCGCTGCTCCATGTTGCGCGTGTCCAGGGCGAGGAACGAGCCCACCGGGTAGCCACGCAGCACCGATGTCACCAGCGTGCGGACTCTGTCGACGCCCCACAGATAATCGCGCTGAAAATCGGGCAACTGCAGCTCTCCCCGCCCCGCGCGGGAAAACAAGTCCTTAAGTGAGTAGCTCGGCGTGGTGAAACCCATGGCACCACAGCGTAGTGCAGTTTCAGCACACCTTCTCGTGACCGATGTGCTCCGGCGGCTCAATCTGCACCGTCGCATGCTCCACCCCGAGCTGCGCCAGGGCCTCCTGCACGCGGTCCAGCAGCTTGTCCCGGTCCACCCCGGGGCCCGCCACCACGTGCACCGTGGCTAACACGCTCACCCCGTCCAGCGACCACAGGTGCAGGTCGTGCGTATCCGTCGCCCCTTCGACCTGCCGTAGTGCGCGCTCCACTTCGTCCGCATCGAACCCCGCCGGGACGTGTTCGAGCATCACCCGGGCCGAACGCACCATCAACTGCCAAGCCCGCGGCAGCACCAGTGCCGCAATAACCAGGGAGGCAACCACGTCAGCACCGGTAAACCCGGTCCACGCAATCACCGCGCCAGCCACCAGCACTGCGACGGAGCCGAACATATCCACCAGCACGTGTAAGTACGCGCCCTGCACGTTGATCGAGCCCTCCCGGTGGCGCGAGAGCACCCATGCCGAAGCAGCGTTCGCGATCAGGCCAATCATCGCGATGACCATCATCGGTCCTGTTTCCACCGGTTGCGGGTCGCGCAACCTGCGCACCGCCTCGACCACGATCCAGATGGAAATTGCCAGCACAGTGGCAGCGTTGATCAGTGCAGCGAGCACTTCCACGCGCCGGTAGCCGTACGTCGCGGTTGCGGAAGCGGCCTTTTGTCCGACGATGCTGGCGATAAGGGAGATGATCAGCCCCGCGGCGTCGGAAAGCATGTGCATCGCGTCCGCGAGTAGAGCCATCGACCCAGAAAGCCATCCGCCGACAACTTCCGCGACGAAAACCGTGCCGGTGATGGCAAGCGCGACCGCGAGCGCGCGCCGCGGTGCGCCGTGGGCGTGGTCGTGGTGGGCGTGGTCGTGCTGGGCGTGGTCGTGCATCTGCGGGTCCCCTTCGTATCTTTCACATTGCCTATCGATGACCTACGGTATGCGCCGTTTCGCTTAATGACAACTTATTGAAAATGGTTCCGCCTGAAGCCAGCTACCCACGAGCGCAGGGAAAACTCCGGAGACAATGAGATACGCAGCACAGGCCCCGCGACGGCGGTTGCGGAAGTTTTGTTACAGTGGGCGGTCGTTCACCGAGGATGCTGGCACAGCCCTGCGTCCAACGGAGACGTTATGCCAGCACTTGTGTTAGCACGAAAGGAATTTACAATGAACAACCCCATCGATCCGAAGCGCAACCCGAAGGACTACGCCAAGGACGCTAAGGACTTTGGCCAGGACAAGCTCGGCGACGCGAAGGATCTCGGCAAGGACAAGCTGGACGACCTGCGCGGCCGCGGCGGCGAGGGTGTCGACCGTGTTAAGGACGTCAACGTCGACCGCACCGACGTCGCCCCGAACAAGGATGTCCGCGTTGAGCGCACCACCACCGAGCGCACCGCTACCACCCCGGCTCGTTCCACCGCTGGCTCCACCGCGGTGACCGAGGAGTCCAACGGTGGCGGCGGCTGGTGGAAGTGGCTGCTCGGCCTGCTGGTCGCACTGCTGCTGCTGTGGCTGCTGTGGTCCCTGTTCTCTGGCGACAACGGCGAGGGTGAGACCGTCACCTCCACCACTACCGCCGCAACCGAGGTTGTCTCCGAGACCACCACCGTCGAGGGTGGCGCTGAGGAGTCCGCAGCCGAGGGCGCTGAGGAGTCCGCAGCCGAGGGCGCTGAGGAGTCCGCAGCGGAGCCGGCTGACGAGACGGTCACCGAGACCAACATCGTCGACGAGATCACCGAGACCCTCGCACCGGAGGGCGCTGAGGCTGAGCCGACCAACTAGTCGTTAGCTAGAAAAAGCTTCACCCCGCGTCTCCCAATCGGGAGCGCGGGGTTTTTGCTGCCTGCGGGCTATCGTGCGGTGTCGGTGAGCGGGTTCTTCACCCAGCTCATCATGTCGCGCAGTTCTGCACCGGTCTTTTCAATCGGGTGCTCGGAGACCTTCGCGCGCAGGTCCTCCAGCTCCTTGTTGCCGCCCTCAACGTTGGCGACGAGGCGCTTGGTGAAGGTGCCGTCCTGAATGTCCTTGAGCACCTCGCGCATGCGGTCCTTCGCGCCGGCGTCGATGATGCGCGGACCGGAGAGGTAGCCGCCGAACTCCGCAGTGTCCGAGATGGAGTAGTTCATGTTGGCCAGGCCGCCCTCGTAGATCAGGTCCACGATCAGTTTCATCTCGTGCAGGCACTCGAAATATGCCATCTCCGGCTCGTAGCCGGCCTCGGTGAGCACCTCGAAGCCGGACATGATCAGGTCCTCCAGGCCGCCGCAGAGCACGGCCTGCTCACCGAACAGGTCGGTGACGGTCTCTGCCTCGAAGGTGGTCGGGATGACGCCCGCGCGGGCGCCGCCGATTGCCGCGGCGTAGGACAGGGCGAGCTCCTTGCCGTTGCCCTGCGGGTCCTGCTCCACAGCGATCAGCGCCGGCACGCCCTTGCCGTCGGCGAAGGTGCGGCGGACCAGGTGGCCCGGGCCCTTCGGGGCGACCATGGCGACGGTGATGTTGTCCGCCGGCTTGATCAGGCCGAAGTGGATGTTCAGGCCGTGGCCGAAGAACAGTGCGTCGCCGTCTTTGAGGTTCGGCTCGATATCCTCGGTGAAGATCTGCGCCTGGGAGGTGTCCGGGGCCAGCAGCATGATCACGTCGGCCCACTCGGCGGCTTCCGCGTTAGTCTTGACCTCGAAGCCAGCCTCGCGAGCCTTGTCTGCGGACTTGGAGCCCTCGCGCAGGCCGACGACCACCTCAACGCCGGATTCGCGCAGGTTCTGCGCGTGTGCGTGGCCTTGGGAGCCGTAGCCGATGATGGCGACCTTCTTGCCCTGGATCAGGGACAGGTCTGCATCGTTGTCGTAGAGCACGTCGATTGCCATGTGTACGTCACTTCCTTCATTCTGTGAGACGGTCATTTCACATTATGACACAACCGTCTCGGGATTTTAAGATTTACTCGGACTTTGCCATTGTCTTCGAACCACGCGACAGCGCCACCGAACCGGAGCGCGCCAACTCGCGGATCCCGAAGGAGTCCATCACCTCAAGAAACGCCTTGAGCTTGGCGGAGTTGCCCGTGGCCTCGATGATCACGGAGTCCACCGCCACGTCGATCACGCGGGCGCGGAACAGGTTGGCTGCGTCCACCACCTGCGGACGGGTCAGGTTGTCCGCGTTGATCTTCACCAGGAGCAGTTGGCGGCCGACCGACGTGGCGTCGTCAAGCTCGAGCACCTTGTGCACCTGGATGAGCTTGTACAGCTGTTTGGTGATCTGCTCGACCGCGTGGGGCGTGGCGTCGACGACGACCGTGAGTCGGTTGATGCCCTCCTTCGCTGTCTTCGCGGAGACGAGGGAGACCAGGTTGTAGCCGCGGCGGGTAAACAGCGCGGTGACGCGGGTGATGATGCCGTCGACGTCATCGACGAGTACCGACAGCGTGTGGCGGGTGATTTGTTCGGGCTGCGCCATGGTTAGTTTCCCTCCTGCTCGAGCGCTTCGATGGTGTCGTTGATGGCCTCCGGCGTCTCCGCCGCAGACTCCTCGCCGAAGAACGGACGCATTCCGCGCGCGTACTCGATGTCGGAGTTAGAGGTGCCGGCCGCAATCATCGGCCACACCTGCGCGTCCTCGCCCACGACAAACTCGACCACCACCGGGCGGTCGTTGATCTCGCGGGCGCGCTGGATCGCCTCTTCCACCTCGTCGGCGGAAGTGACGCGGAACGACACCGCGCCGAGCGCCTCGGACAGCTTCACAAAGTCCGGGACGTAGACCTCGCCGCCGAGCTTGGTGTGCGAGTAGTGCCCGTCGTAGAACAGGGTCTGCCACTGGCGCACCATGCCCAGGTTGCCGTTGTTGATCAAGGCCACCTTGATGGGGAAGCCCTCGAGGGCGGCGGTGGTGATCTCCTGGTTGGTCATCTGGAAACAACCGTCGCCGTCGATCGCCCAGACCTCTTTCTCCGGCATCGCCGCTTTAGCACCCATCGCGGCCGGGATGGAAAAGCCCATCGTTCCTGCGCCGCCGGAGTTGATCCAGTGGCGCGGCTTGTCGTAGTCGATGAACTGGGCGGCCCACATCTGGTGCTGGCCCACGCCCGAGACATAGATTGCGTCGGAGCCTGCGGTCTTGGACAGCGTCTCCAGCACGTACTGCGGTGCCAGCGTGCCGTCGGTGTGCTCCTCGTAGCCGCGCGGGAAGCGCTCTTTGAGGTCCATCAAGCGGTCGATCCACGGCTTGATGCTGGGAGCCTTGACCTTGCCTTTTTCTTCGAAGTAGTCGGTGAGCTCGGACAGTACCCGCTTGGCGTCGCCGACGATCGGCACGTCCACCGGGCGGATCTTGCCCACCTCGGCCGGGTCGATGTCTGCGTGGATGACCTTCGCGTGCGGGGCGAAGGTCTCGGTGTCGCCGGTGACGCGGTCGTCGAAACGCGCGCCGATCGCGATGAGCAGGTCGGACTCCTGGAACGCGCCCACCGCCGGCACGGTGCCGTGCATGCCAGGCATGCCCAGGTAGAGCGGGTGGTCGCGCGGGAACGTCCCGAGCGCCATCAGGGTGGTCACCACCGGGATGCCGGTTGCCTTCACAAACTTGGCCAGCTGCTTGTGCGCGTTCGCTTTAACCACGCCGCCGCCGATGTAGAGCACGGGGCGTTTCGCCTTGGCAATCATCTTCGCCGCCTGCGCGATCTGGCGGTTGTGCGGCTTCGTGTTCGGCTTGTACCCCGGTAGGTCCACCTTCGGCGGCCACGTGAACTCGATCTCGGCGTTTTGCACGTCCTTCGGGATGTCCACCAGCACCGGGCCGGGGCGGCCGGTGGAGGCGATGTGGAACGCCGCCGCGATCGCGCTTGGAATATCGTCCGCCTTGGACACCATGAGGTTGTGCTTGGTAATCGGCATGGTCACACCGCGGATGTCCGCCTCCTGGAACGCGTCGGTGCCCAGCAGCGGCGAGCCAACCTGGCCGGTGATCGCCACCAGCGGCACCGAGTCCAGGTAAGCGTCGGCGATCGGGGTGACCAGGTTGGTCGCGCCCGGGCCGGAGGTGGCGATGCACACGCCCACGTTTCCGGAGGCCACCGCGTAGCCTTCCGCGGCGTGGCCTGCGCCTTGCTCATGGCGCACGAGGACGTGGCGCAGTTTCTCGGCACGAAACAGTGCGTCGTAAAGCGGGAGCACTGCACCACCGGGCAGACCGAATACGATCTCGGTGCCCAGTTCCTCGAGGCTGCGCACGACTGCGTCCGCACCCGTCATACGTTCGGGCTTTCTTTTCTCTGCAGCTGCCACGTGAAGGCTCCTTGCTTGCTCGACTCTGCTTGGTATCGCGATCCCATACAACAAAAGCCCCCGACGAGCGATGTGCTCTCGAGGGCGCTTGGTGTGTGAGCGGCGTGTAAAACGCACCCGCTACGGCAAGCGCCGTCGGGAGAGAATAATTACAAGTCGCTCGTTGATCACGATTTAGAACTGTAGTGTCCCAGGCAACATCTCGAGGGTTTTTATTCAAGTATTTAAATTGCGGGCTATTGCCTATCGACGTTCCAAAGGTGACTACCATCCCCAACTATGACTGACACGCCGGAGCACACCCAGCACGTATTCAAGCCCACGCGCGAGCACATCCTCGCCATCGTGCTCGCCACCGGCATCGCCCTAATGGGCATCCTCTGGGCGCCGAAGTACCTGGCCTGGCTGCTAATCTTCCCCGCCGTCTGGCTGGCTTGGGTGCTTGCCTCTTCCACCACAGTGGACGAGCGCGGCATCACCGCCAAGTACCTGGTGCGCAAGAACGTCACCCTGCCGTGGCGCGACCTCAAGGGCCTCGCGTTCAAGGGCTCTGCTGTTCATGCCGTTACTGTCGACGGCGCGGAGCACCCGCTACCCGGCGTGACCTTTAACTCGCTTCCCGAACTTGCCGAGGCATCCAACGGCCGCATCACCGACGTGATCACCGCAGCCCAGGAGGCCACCGACGGCAAGTACGAAATCATCGACAAGGGCGGCCACAAGGTTTTGCTCTCCCGCGAAGAGTACGACGCCTACGTTGCCGAGCACCCGGACCTGCCGGGCCCGCGCCCGTCGGCGCCCGACGCGAAGGAGTAATCACCGTGATCCCACTTCGCTCACGCGTCACCACCATCGGCCGCCAGGCCGCAGGCGCCCGCGCACTGTGGCGCGCCACCGGCACCGGTGAGAACGAGTTTGGCAAGCCGATCGTGGCCATTGTGAACTCCTACACCCAGTTCGTGCCAGGCCACGTCCACCTCAAAGAAGTCGGCGACATCGTCGCAGACGCCGTGCGCGCCGCCGGCGGAGTGCCCAAGGAGTTCAACACCATCGCCGTCGACGACGGTATCGCCATGGGACACTCCGGCATGCTGTACTCCCTGCCGTCGCGCGAGATCATCACCGACTCGGTGGAGTACATGGTCAACGCCCACACGGTGGACGCCATGGTCTGTATCTCCAACTGCGACAAGATCACGCCGGGCATGCTCAACGCCGCGATGCGCCTGAATATCCCGGCCGTGTTCGTCTCCGGCGGCCCCATGGAGGCTGGCAAGGCATTCTCGGTCGGAGGGGTGACCAAGCCGAAGTCCGACCTCATCGATGCGATCGCGCTGTCCGCCAACGACGACGTCTCCGACTCGGAGCTCGACAACATCGCCAACAACGCCTGCCCCACCTGCGGCTCCTGCTCCGGCATGTTCACCGCCAACTCCATGAACTGCCTCACCGAGGCGCTCGGCCTGTCCCTGCCGGGAAACGGCACCACGCTCGCCACCCACACCGCGCGCCGCGAACTGTTTGAAAAGGCCGGCCGGACCGTCATGGAGCTGTGCGAGCGCTACTACGGCCAGGGCGACGAATCCGTCCTGCCACGCAACGTGGCAGGCGTGAACGCCTTCCGCAACGCCATGGCACTGGACATGGCCATGGGTGGATCCACCAACACCATCCTGCACATCCTCGCCGCCGCGCAGGAGGGCGGTATCGACTTCGACCTCCACGACATCGACGAGCTGTCCCACCAGATCCCCTGCCTGTCCAAGGTCGCCCCGAACGGCGAAGCCCACGTCGAGGACGTCCACCGCGCAGGCGGCATCCCGGCGATTTTGGGCGAGCTCAACCGCGCGGGACTGCTGCATGCGGATGTGCACTCGATCGCGTATCCGTCGCTAAGCAAATGGCTCGCAGACTGGGACATCCGCGGCGGGTCCGCGACAGATGAGGCGCTGGAGCTGTACCACGCCGCCCCCGGCGGCGAGCGCACCACGAAGGCGTTTTCCCAGAGCGCGCGGTGGGCGGAGCTCGACACCGACGCGGCAAACGGCGTGATCCACGACGCCGAGCACCCGTTTACGTCCGACGGCGGCCTGGTGGTACTGCGCGGCAACCTCGCACCCGACGGCGCGATTTTGAAGACCGCCGGCGTGGAAGAGGGCCTTTGGGAATTCACGGGTCCAGCGCGCGTGGTGGACTCGCAGGAGCAAGCCGTTTCCATGATCCTCAACCGCGAGGTGCTCGAAGGTGAGGTCGTGGTGATCCGCTACGAAGGCCCCGCCGGCGGGCCGGGCATGCAGGAGATGCTGCACCCGACGTCGTTTTTGAAGGGCGCCGGCCTAGGCAAAAAGTGCGCGCTGATCACGGACGGGCGTTTCTCCGGTGGCACCTCCGGGCTGTCCATCGGCCACATCTCCCCCGAAGCCGCCGATGGCGGCCTGATCGGCCTGATCGAAAACGGCGACACCATCTCCATTTCCGTATCCAACCGCGAGCTGAAGCTCGACGTGGACCAGGCGGAGCTGGACAAACGCCGGAAAACGATAGAAGCCTCCGACACCCCGTGGACGCCGAACCGCGTCCGGGAGGTGTCGAAGGCTTTGCGAGCGTACGCGAAGATGGCCACCAGCGCCGACAAGGGCGCCGTGCGCCAGGTGGACTAAGCGACCGGGTTGATCCCGGTGCCGAACCACCACATCAGCCCGGCAGCCGCCAGGCCGAGCAGCGCGCAAATCCAGCTGGAGACCAGCGGGCGCTTGGCCCAGCCGCGCGAGGCGTCGATGCCGTAACGGCCCGGGCCCGCAAACTGCACGACCAGCGACGCGGCGAGCAGTATCACCGGCGCCCACGTCTCCGGGGTCCAGGCGAAGACGTCGAAGCCTTCCGTCTGAGTGTGGAAGGCGTGCAGCGCCATAAACCCGGTCACTGCGATGGCAACCAGCGCTGCCACCGGGGTGAGCAGGCCCAGCACCAGGAAAACGCCCGCGGCCAGCTCGAGGGTAGGAACGACCACAGCGAGCCCGTTGCCGTACGGGTAGTCGGCGTACGCCGCTTCCAGGCCGGAAATGCCTTCGTTGCCGCCGAGGCGGAAGAATGTCCCCACCGAGTGGATGATGAGCATCGCGCCGAGTGCGAGACGCTGCAGGAGAAGGCCCAGGTCCGTGGTGCCGCGGCGGGTCTCCTCCTCCACCACGGCCGGCTCGGTGGTCTCGGCGGTCTCGGTGTAGGCCGGCTCAGTGGCGACATACGCTGGCTCGCGGTCCATGTCCACCGTCTCAGTATTGCGTTCAACCCCTGTGGTCTCCGGTGTCTGCGGAATCAACGGGCCGTTGTTCTGCTCGCCGCGCGGGAAAATTTCCGTCGGGGCAGCCTTGCCCGTGCGGGTGTAAAGCCCGTCGCCGGTGTAATCCGGCACATCAGGGGAATCCAGGTTTGTCAGATCGTTTTGCTCATTCGGGGTGAGATCGCGTGGGTTGTTAGCCATGCCAACAAATGTATGCGAAACCACTGCCTGATCCTTGGCAACGCGCCGTTAAAAACACCAAAACCGCCCCTGTGCGCTGCACTGTTGACAGTGGAAGCCTTTGGACGTCGGTTAGCAACGGCACCCCCAATGGTGTTACCCTCGGCTCCGCTCTTTCTTAATTAACTTTCATTAAGGATCATCATGGGTAAAACCTTCAAAGTAGCCCTCGCGCTGGTGGGCCTCACCGTCGGCGCGGGCTTCGCTTCCGGCCAGGAGGTGATCCAGTACTTCCTCGCTTTCGGGTACTGGGGCATCCTCGGTGCGGCTGTCGCTGGCGCCGCAATCGCCATCTTCAGTGGCTGGGTCTACCAGCTCGGCTCCTACTACATGGCCGACGACCACAGCGCCGTGTTCAAGAGTGTCTCGCGTCCGTGGCTTGCGAGGTACATGGACATCACTACGATGTTCACCCTGTTTTGTATCGGCTTCGTCATGGTCGCCGGCGCAGGCGCCAACCTAGAGCAGCAATTCGGTTTCCCCACCTGGGTTGGCTCCACAATCATGACCGTGCTTCTGCTTCTCTCCGGCCTGTTGGACATTGACAAACTCACCAGCGTTTTCTCCTACATCACCCCGCTGCTGATCGCGTGCTTGCTCGTCGCCTTCGTGATCACGCTGATGAACATGCCGTCCGACTTCGGGCACATCAACGAACTGGCACAGACCAACCAGAGCGCGTCGGGCACATTCGGCAACTGGTTGATCACCGCGCTGAACTACGCCACATTGGTGATGATCATGGATGTCTCCATGATGCTCGTCTTCGCCGGCTCCCACATGAACCCGGCACAGGCGGGCAAGGGTGGCCTGCTCGGCGGCATCATATTCGCCGTGCTGCTGCTGATCCTGACCTTCATCCTGTTCTGCAACATGGAAAACGTCATGGATGCCGATATGCCGCTGCTGATGGTCTTCGACTCCATGCACCCGGCCGTCGGCGTGTTCGTTTCCATTGTCATCTACCTGATGATCTACAACACCGCCGTCGGCATGTTCTATGCCAACGGTCGCCGCCTGAGCCACGACAAGCCCGGGAAGTTCCGCGCGTACTACACCGCCGCGGTCCTGGTCGGCTTCGCCCTGTCCTTCATTGGCTTCGCCGACCTGGTCGGCTGGGTCTACCCGCTTCTGGGCTACCTCGGCCTGGTGCTGGGCGTCGTCATGGGTGTGGCCTGGTTCCGCGACCGCAAGAACATCCAGGACGAGACCGGCCGCCGCGAGCGCCTCGCAGAGCTCGCAGGCACCCAGCTTGATCCCGAGCGCTCGGACCTCACCGGCGCGGAGCGCAGCGAGGTCGACTCGCTGACCTCCGACTCCAATGTTGGCGGCAAGGAACTGTGGCAGTCGGTGCAGGAAGAGGTTGCGGCGGACATGCACGCCGATTCCTCCAGCGACTTCGACATCAAATCCGTCCCGGCGCTCGACCCCGAGTCCGACTCCTACGCTGGCGCCCCGGATTCCCAGGACGAGAAGATCCAGTGGGAGGCGTACGAGGAGATGTACAAGACCGGCGAGTTCCCCGCCGTCAAGCCCGAGGACAAGCCCCAGGGCAAGTAAGCACTCGCTTTTCGACGTCCCGCTCCGCCCCGGCCAACGTGTGTTGGCCGGGATTTTGCGCTACTGGGTTTTCCTTGGACTAACCCACCGCAGACCCCTAGTAAGGGAGCCAGAGAAAGCCCTGTTTTGGGCCATAATCTGGATCGCTTACTAGGGGTCTGTCGGTACGAGGGGCGCAGGGCCAGTTACTTCACAGATCCACGTTCCGAGGCGTGAACTCAACTCGCGGCGGATCAAAATCGTTGTCATCACCCTGCATCTGAAACGACGCCACCCATTCGGAGCCAGCTTCAGAGGAGAGCTGCACGTACGAAGGCTCGCCACGATCAGTGTTCACGACTGCACTGACGTCCCGGTTAGATTCTCTTGCTGAAGTAGCTGCCATGCGAACCTCCATTTAGGTACGTACCTACACGGTAGGGGTGGGCGGCAATGGGGACAACCCCTTGCGTTACAAATGGTGAAAGGCAAGTGGTGAATCCCCGCCTATCCGAGGACTTTCACCACTTGCCTTTCACCATTTGCGGCCGGAGCGGCCGATGCAGCCGAGTAACTCTACTCCGCGAGCTTCTTCGCGATGAGCTGGTTGACCTGCCCCGGGTCAGCCTTGCCCTGGGTTGCCTTCATCACAGCACCGACGATGGCGCCGGTGACCTTCTTGTTGCCGGCGCGGTACTTCTCCACGATGTCCGGGTTGGCGGCCAGCGCCTCGTCGACAGCCTTCTCAATCGCGCCGTCATCGCGCACGACCTCCAGGCCGCGGGCGGCGACGACATCGTCGACAGAACCTTCGCCGGCGATGACGCCGTCGATGGCCTGGCGGCCGAGCTTAGTGGTCAGCTTGCCTTCCTTGACCAGCTCCACCACGCGGGCGACGTCGGCCGGGGTAACGCCGAGGGCGTCGAGGTCCTTGCCGGCCTCGTTGGCCTTGCCGTTGATGTAGGAGACCCACCATGCGCGGGCCTCATCGGGCGTGGCGCCGGCCTCGACGGTGTCCACGATCAGGTCGAGCGCGCCTGCGTTGACCAGGTCGCGGAACTCCTTCTCCGGCAGCTGCCACTCCTCCTGGATGCGGGCGCGGCGCACCCACGGCAGCTCTGGCAGGGTCGCACGGATCTCTTCGACCCACTCCGGCTTGGCAATCACCGGCGGCAGGTCGGGGTCGTTGAAGTAGCGGTAGTCGCTCGCCTCTTCCTTCGGGCGGCCCTTGGAGGTGGAGCCGTCCTTCTCCTGGTAGTGGCGGGTCTCCTGGACCACTTCCCCGCCGTCCTGCAGCACGGCGGCCTGGCGCTGCATCTCATAGCGCACGGCCTGCTCGACGGACTTCAGGGAGTTGATGTTCTTGGTCTCGGTGCGGGTGCCGAATTCTTCCTGGCCAACCGGGCGCAGGGACACGTTGGCGTCGCAACGCATGCTGCCCTGGTCCATGCGCGCATCGGAGACGCCGAGTGCCTTGACCAGCTCGCGCAACGCACCGACGTATGCCTTGGCCACCTCGGGCGCGCGCTCGCCGGCGCCGATGATCGGCTTGGTCACGATCTCGATCAGCGGGATGCCCGCGCGGTTGCAGTCCACCAGCGACGCGGTGGCGCCGGTGATGCGGCCGGAGGCGGAGCCTAGGTGGGTGAGCTTGCCGGTGTCTTCCTCCATGTGCGCGCGCTCGATCTCCACGCGCCACTCGGTACCGTCCTCGAGCACGACGTCCAGGTAGCCGTCGTAGGCGATCGGCTCGTCGTACTGGGAGATCTGGTAGTTCTTCGGCTGATCCGGGTAGAAGTAGTTCTTGCGCGCGAACCGCGAGGACTCGGCGATCTTGCAGTTCAGCGCCAGGCCGATCTTGATGGCCCACTCCACGCCCTTGGCGTTGACCACTGGCAGCGCACCGGGAAGCCCGAGCGAGACCGGGTCGATGTTCGTATTCGGCTCGGCGCCGAAGTGGGCGGATGAGGTGGAGAACATCTTCGTCTCGGTGGCGAGCTCGACGTGCACCTCAAGGCCCATCACGGGGTCGTACTTTTCGAGTACTTCGTCGTAATCCATCAGGTCGTACGCAGTCATGCGCATCAGTCTACTGCCCCGCCCCGCGCCCCCGCGCTACAGCTCGCCCCGTCTCTGCACCCACACAAATGCCGCCGTCTTCTCGCGGCCGACAGCGAGCGCATTGCCTATCGACGGCCCATTGCCCACGTGCACCGTCCCCCCACAGGGTGTCGCCGGTTTGGGCCGGCAGGACGTCGCAAAGCAACTGCATAGCTACGGGTGCGAGGCCGCGACCGCGGGCATTGTCGTCGAGGAGAAACTCGTAGACCTGAAAGCCGCGCATGCCGTTTGCGTCGTCGCGGGCTGCCGCGATGATGCCCGCGCGCTGCCCGTCTACCTCGATCGCGCACAGCGCACCGGTCTCAGCGCAGCTCTGCAGCTGCTCCAGGGTCGCGGCCTCCGTCCAGGTACGTACTTCGGGCCGTTGCCTTGCGACGTTGCCGCGGGCCGAAGTCCGCGAACTCGCTGTGCAGTTGTTTGGCGTACGTGCCTAGGCGGTCGTGCTGCGGCGGCGCGGAGGTCGCGACAACGTGCACGAACGGCTTGCGCCTGTCCAGCCCTAGGAAGCGGATCCCGGCGATGCACCAGTTACCGTCCGCAAACTCCACGCGCCGGTTCGCCCACGCCAGTGGGTCAGGCACGTCCGGGCCGCCGAGAGGTTGCAGATGGTCGCGGAAGCCGGCACCGAACTCCGCGTCTGCTGTGTGCTCGGCCTGCGGGCGCATCTCCTGCATGGCGAGCTCACGCCACTGGTCTGCGGTGTACCACTCGCGAAGCTGAAGTGGCATCCACGCCTCGTAGGCGCTGGCCATCTGGTCAAGCAGCGTCATGCGGGAAACGCTACTGCAGGAGCAGTACATATAAATGCACACTGCGGATGAGAGAACAGTTCCCTATAGTGGCTCCGAGTGAAATACCCCGATTTTTCTGACAGAAATACCCGCACCGGCACGCTCGGCATCGTCGCCGTCGGAGCACTGATCCTCGCCGCCCCGTTTGTCGCCCAGGCGGCAACGTCTGACAGCGAGCCCGAGGTCACAGAGGTCTCCGCCGCGGGCGCCACGCTTCTCGACGCCAACGGGGCTCCCCTGAAGTGCACCCAAACGTCCGCCTCGGATGGTTCCGAAGACGGCACCGGCACCTGGAAGTGGGACTGCGGCGACACCAAGATTCAAATGCGCACCGACGCGACCGACGCGACTGACGAGGACGCGCGGGTGAACGCAGTCGCGCGCACGTACTGGCTCGTAAGCGGAGGCGACCGGGTCAACACGGACGAACTCGATCAGCCCGCACCCGGGGTGTACGCGGTGCACCGCAACGACATTTCCGTCGCCGCCGTAGAGCGCGGCGACCTCACGGTGTACGTCGCGGCGACTTATGCCGCCGGCGAAGAGATCGTCGACCGCTTCGTCGCAGAGGAGGCCCGCTAATGCAAAAGAGCTTCATTCTCCAAGGCATCGGCGGCCTGGCAATCCTCGCGGGCGTGGGACGGTTCGTCTACGCACTCACCCAGGTGCCGTGGACGCCCGCGTTCGGCGCTGCAGCGGCGGCATTCGTCCTCATTTCTGTCGCGGCGGCGTGGCTACTTTTGCGCCGCCACCCCGGGCGGCCTGGGAATCCGTGGTGGCTGCCAGTCGGCGTGATTGCCGGGGCGGGCTTGTGCGGCGTCGTTCCGCCGGTCAACTCCGCGTACCTCGCCGCGGCGCAGGAGCTGCCCGACGCTGTTACATACCTGTTTTCCTCGATTCCGGAGGAGACTGCCAAACTACTGGCTGCGTTCCTTGTCATCGCCGCTTTCGCGCCGGTGCGCCGACCCGTCGAGTCGGCGGTGGTCGGCATGGCAGTCGGCGTCGGCTACACGGTCGCCGAGACCGTGAACAATTCAGCGATCGCAGCGGCGCTAGATCTGCAGTCCGAGTACTTCGACGGTGCCGCGTCCATGGTCGTGCTGGTTGTCTTGGGGCCGTTCGCGCACGCCGTGTACACCGGGCTGGCGGCGTGGGGCCTCGGGCAGTTCCTGTGCCGCACCGATCAGCCTCTGGGCTGGCGCCTCTCCCGGATTACCGGCTGGTTCCTCCTCGCCGCCGCGCTCCACGGAGCGTTCAACGCCTCCAAAGAGCTCCCCGGTGTCGCGGGTCTCGTCGGCTCGATCGCGGTCACGATCTTGCTGTGGGTGCTGCTGATCTGGCTCTACCGCCGCTCCCGCGCTGTCGCCTCCCAGACCTCTCGGTAGCTCTCGGCGAGCGTGGCCACCGTCTCGTGGGCGTTGAGCCCGCTGGGGTTGCCCACCACCCACACCGGCACTCCGGCGAGGGTTTCGGGTTGGAGGCCGCGGGTGGCCTTAGGTCGTCGATAGGCATCGCGGTACGCCCCGATGCCTGCGAACATCACGGCTCTGGGCCGATGCTTTTCGACGACACTCCGCACCACCTCCCCTCCCTCAACGAGCTCCGCCTTGGAGAGGTCCGACGCTTTCGGCGTCATGCGCCCCGCCAAGTTAGTAAACCCGATGCCGCGCTCGGCGAGCATGGCCGCGTCTTCTTCCGATAACCCCTCATTGGCGTGGACGCGGTACGGGGTGATGCCTGCGGCCTCCAGCGCCGGCCAGAAGCGGTTGCCCGGGTAGGCAAAGGGCGCGTCCACCTCCTCGGTGAGGCGGCCAGGGTTGATGCCGACGATGAGGAGACGGCAGGGGTCAGGGATGCGGTTTCTCATAGCGTGCGCGCGGGCGCTATGTGAACATCGCCTTCGCGGTGGCGTAGCGGCGCTCGGGCACGGTTTTGAGCTGTGCCACGGCGTCTTCGAGCGCGACCAGCTCGATGTCCTCGCCGTGCAGGGCCACGCACTGGCCGAAGTTGCCGTCGTGGGCTGCGCGGGCGGCGTGGACGCCGTAGCGGGTGGCCAGCACGCGGTCGTAGGCGGTGGGCGTGCCACCGCGCTGGGTGTGGCCGAGCACGGTGGTGCGCACGTCGTAGCCCAGGCGCTTTTTCACCTCGTCGCCGATGATCTGGCCCATGCCGTTGAAGGTTTTGTGGCCGAACTCGTCTTCCTCACCAAGACCTGCGTCCATGGTGCCTTCTTTCGGCGTCGCGCCCTCGGCGACGACGATGATGCCGTACTTCTCTCCCATCTGGAACCGGCGCTCCATGGCCTTGCAGATCTCCGCGATGTCGAACGGCTCCTCCGGGATCACGGTGTAGTGCGCGCCGCCAGCCATGCCGGCGTGCAGGGCGATCCAGCCGACGTGGCGGCCCATGACCTCCACGATGAGGATGCGGTTGTGGGACTCGGCGGTGGTGTGCAGCCTGTCGATGGCGTCGGTGGCCACGGAAACGGCAGTGTCGAAGCCGAAGGTGTAGTCGGTGGCGGCGACGTCGTTGTCGATGGTCTTGGGCACGCCGACGACCGGGATGCCGTTGTCGGAGAGCCACTTCGCGCCCTTGAGCGTGCCCTCGCCGCCGATGGCGATCAAAGCATCCACCCCAGCGTCGTCGATGTTGGCCTTGATCTGGTCCAGTCCCGCCTTGAACTTGTCCGGGTGCAGGCGGCCGGTGCCCAGCACGGTGCCGCCGCGAAGCAGGAGGGAGTCCATGTACGCGTCGTCGTAAAGATCGACGCGGCGATCCTCCATCAGCCCCACCCAGCCGTCGCGGTACCCCACGACGGTGGAGCCGTACTCCGTGTTGGCGGTGCGGACGATGCCGCGGATGACGGCGTTGAGGCCAGGGCAATCGCCGCCGGAGGTCAAAGTGGCAAGTCGCATACCTGCCAGGCTACCCGCGAAGCCGAAGCGACGATACCGCACCGATCAGCATCGCTACGCACGGCAGCGCAAGCGCCCAACCGGCGGTGGATTCGACGGAGCCGGAAGCCAGGACCATGCCCACCAGCGCCACGCCAAGGACGGATCCGACCTGGCGGGCGGTGTTGTACAGCCCGGAAGCCGCGCCGGTTTCGTGCTCGGGGACACCGCGCATGGTCACGGCTGCATTGGGCGCCCACACGAACGCCCCGCCGATGCCCAACAGCGAGGTCGCGGCGGTAAACCACCACACGCCCGCCCCGGTGTGAATCAGAGCGATAGCAAGCGCCAGCCCCGCCGCAGAGACGCTAAAGCCCGCCGCGCACAGCTTGCCCGGGTCGCGGCGGTCCGTCAGGTACCCGGCAACCGGGGTGAGCACGAGCGCGAACACGGACATGGGCGCGGTGACGGCGCCGGATGCCGTCGGCGAGGCGTCAGCGACGGTTTGCAGCCAGTACATCAGCGGAATGAACATCGACGCCACAGTAAAGCCCATCGCGGCCACCCCCAGCGCGCCGAGCGCAAACGAGCGGTTGAGCATCAGCTCCACCGGCAGGAACCCGTCGTCGGTGCCGTTGCGGGCCGAGAGCACCAGCACGCCGATCAGCAGCGCGCCCAAGAGGATCGAGGGCCACTGGCCAAACTGGATGCCGTAGACAAGCAGCCCCAACCCGCCGAAGGAAAGCACCACAGGCAACAGCGTCACCCGCTCGCTGCTGCGCGGCAACCGCGGCAGCGCGATCAGCCCGGCGACCAGCGCCAGCGCACCGAGGGCGGCTTGCGCCAAAAACGCGGCACGCCAGCCAAAGCCGTCTGCCACCGCCCCACCGACCACCGGGCCGATCAGCGACGCCACCGAGCCGATCACGCCCCACGCGGCAAACGCGCGTCCCTGCTTGTCTTCTGCAAACACGCGCGGGATCAGCCCGAACGCCTGCGGCAAAAACACCGCGGCACCCACGCCCTGTAGTCCGCGTGCCACTACCAGCGAGCCGAAGGACCAGGACGCGCCCGCGAACACCAGCGCCGCCACATACACCGCCAAGCCGATGAGGAAGACGCGGCGTTGGCCGAAGGCGTCGCCGAGCTTGCCCGTCGCCGGCATCGGCGCCACTGTGCACAGCAGGTAGATGCTGGTCAGCCACACGGCGGAGCCGACGTCGAAAGGCAAAAGCGGGGTGATCACGGGCATGAAGCCCTGATCGATCAGGACAAGAAAATACCCCGCAGCCAGGGCTGCGAGGGTATTCCAGGGATTAACGGCCGGCTTCAAAAGCGGCACCCACGCGGTACAAGCGCGCGTCCTCAAAGGCCGGGGCGATCAGCTGCAGGCCCACCGGCAGGTTGGTGTCGGAGGCCTCGCCCGCCGGCACCGACATGCCGGGCAGGCCGGCCAGGTTCAGCGGCAGGGTGAACAGGTCGAAGTTGTACATCGCCAACGGGTCGTCCACCTTGTCGCCCAGCTTGAACGCGGTGGTGGGAGCGGCCGGAGCGGCGATGACGTCGCAAAGCTCGAATGCTTTGGCAAAGTCCTGCGCCACAAGGGTGCGCACGCGCTGCGCCTGCAGGTAGTAGGCGTCGTAGTAGCCCACGGACAGCGCGTAGGTGCCCAGGATGATGCGGCGCTTGACCTCGGCGCCGAAGCCCTCGCCGCGGGTGGCAGCCATGACTTCCTCGGCGGAGCGGGAGCCGTCGTCGCCCACGCGCTGGCCGTAGCGCATGCCGTCGAAGCGCGCGAGGTTGGAGCTGACCTCGGAGGTCTGGATCAGGTAGTACGCGCCCATGACGTCTTCGAAGCTCGGGCAGTCCACCTCGACGATCTCCGCGCCCTGTGCCTCCAGCTGAGCGTAGGCCTTATCGATGGACTCCTTCACACCGTCCTGCGTGCCGGGGCGCTCGAACTGCTTCACGCGGCCGATCTTCACACCCTTGAGGTCGCCCTTCGCACCCTCGCGTGCGGCGTCGGCGCACGCCGGCACCTCGCGGTCCACGGAGGTGGCGTCGAACTCGTCGTGGCCGCCGATGATCTCATGCAAAAGCGCGGTATCCAGCACATTGTTCGCGCACGGGCCCACCTGGTCGAGCGATGACGCACAGGCGATCACGCCGTAGCGCGACACGCCGCCGTAGGTCGGCTTCACGCCCACGGTGCCGGTCAGGGATGCCGGCTGGCGGATGGATCCGCCGGTGTCGGTGCCGATGCCCAGCGGTGCCTCACCGGACGCGAGCGCCGCCGCGGTGCCGCCGCCGGAGCCGCCCGGGACGCGCTCGAGGTCGTGCGGGTTCTTCGTCTGCTTGTAGGCGGAGTTCTCCGTGGACGAGCCCATGGCGAACTCGTCCAGGTTGGTCTTGCCCAGAATGGGGATGCCGGCAGCGCGCAGCTTGGCCACCACGGTGGCGTCGTACGGGCTCATGTAGCCCTCGAGCATCTTGGACGCGGCGGTGGTCGGCGCGTCGGTGGTCACCAGCAGGTCTTTGAGTGCCAGCGGCACGCCCGCGAGCGCGGAGGCCGGCTCATCGCCGTTTTTGACCTGCTCGTCCACCTTTTCCGCCGCCGCAAGCGCCTCATCGGCGCCGACGTGCAGGAAGGCGCCCAGCTCGCCGTCGACCTCAGCGATGCGGTCGAGGAATGCTTGCGTGACCTCGCGGGAGGTGACTTCGCCGGACTGGATCATTGCGGCGAGCTCGTGCGCTGGCTTTGCGACGAGACCTTCGGCCGGAATCGTGTACTGCGTCATTAGTCTCTAGTCTCCCTCTCCGAGAATCTGCGGCACCACGAAGCGGTCGTCCTCCACGGCCGGAGCCTGGTCCAGCGCCTCTGCCTGCGTCAGCGTCTTCTTTTCCACGTCGGCGCGCATACCCGCGTCGATGGAGTGCGGGTGGCTCATCGGCGTGACACCCTCAGTGTCCACACTCTGCACCTTCGAGACCGCGTCCACGATCGTGTCCAGCTGCTGGGCAATGTCGTCCAGCTCCTCGTCTTTCAGCGCGATTCGCGCCAGGCGTGCGATGCGCGACACCTCGTCGCGTGAAATCTCAGCCACAGTCCCATCCCTTCGTCCATCACATGGGTTGCGATTAACGCGCCTTATCTTACGTCACGGCAATTCGCTTACCCGCGGGCGGTAAGACGCACCGGCAACGACGCCCAGCCACCGACCGGGTGAACCTCACGCTCCCCCTCGCCAGCGCTGGTGACCTCCGCGGCCGCAAGCAACTCCTCGAAGAACGCCTGCAACTCGACGATCGACAGCGCCTTGCCGGGGCACGCGTGAGGGCCTGCGCCCCAGACCAGGTTGTCGTCCGCGTGAGCATCCGGCTCAAATCCATCCGCGTCTGCGAACACAACCGGATCCCGGTTCGCTGCGGTCCAGTGAATGCGCACACGCTGTCCTTCCGGCAGATCGTGCCCGCCGAGCGAGACGGGGCACGTGGTCACGCGCCGGTTGCTCACAAACGGCGAATCGGCGCGGAGAATCTCGTCGGCAATCGCGGTGAACTCCTTCTGCGAAACACCGCCAGCGAGGCGGTCTTGCAGCTCCGGGTGACGGATGAGAGCGTCAAGCACCACGCCGATGCAGTACGCCATTGAGCTCAGATCGCCCGCGGTCCAGTTGCGCAGCACGGACACAATTTCTTCGAACTCCAGACGGCGTCCGAGGCTGTCGTCGTGGACGAGCCGCGAGGTGACCGAATCGCCCGGGTTGTCTTGCAGCGGTTCGACCACAGAGCGGATGATGTCGTCGAAACGCTCCGCGACGGCTGCGGTGCGCTCGAGCTCGCCGGACCGGGTGGCTGCGTTGTTGTCCGCCACCCATTCCACAAGGGTGTCGTTGAGCTCGCTTGGCCATCCGAGCCACGCGGTCATCGCCCGAACCGCGTACTGGGCGCCCAAGTCGCCGACGGCGTCGACCTCACCGGCCGACACCGCCTTCTCAGCCAATTCCCGCGCGATTTCACGGAACATCGGATCGAGCTGCCCGACCTCCTCTGCAGTGAGGTAACGGTCGATCAACGCACGCATCTCAGTGTGCTTTTCGCCGTCGAGGCCGTTGGGCAACTGCAGGAAACGCGACACGCCCGACGAGAACTGTTCCGGGTTCTCCGCCACTTCGCGGGCGAGAGCGTTGCCCGTTACGACGACCTCCTCGCCGTCACGAGCCAACCTCGCGCCGTCGCGAAGCAACGCGTCCCCGACAGCACGCGGTTCGGCCCCGGCGAGCGTGGTCTGCGGAATTTCGGTGCGATCCATTCTGGTTCTCCTCCATTCGAAAATTGTCCGGTTTTCGAATGTACACCCGCTCGCGATGTGCCGAATTGCTATAAATAAGGCCATGTCGTACCTCATCCGCGTATCTCTCCCCGACGTCCCGGGCAGCCTCGGCCAGCTTGCCGAGGTCTTCGGCATGGTGGATGCCGACATCAACTCCGTGGACATCGTGGAATCCTCCACCGACGGCACGGTGACCGACGACATTGTGGTCACCCTGCCCACCGGCGTGATGGTGGACACCCTGATCACCGCCGTGGCATCCGTCGACGGCGCCGAGGTGGATTCGATCCGCCCGTTCACCGGCCGTGTGGACCGCCGCGGGCAGATCCAGATGCTCGCCCAGGTTGCGGCGAAATCCGGCAGCGTCGAGGATCGGCTCAGCGAGCTGGTGGACGTCATGCCGAGTGCCGTGACCTCCTCCTGGGCCGTGGTACTGCACACCTCCGACGAGGGTCTCACCCGCGCCGCCGCCTCCCCCGCCGCGCCGGAAGACGACGGATCAACCCCGCAGATGCCGCCCGTCGAGACCGCGCGCATCCTCCAGCCTGACTTCGACGACTGGGCCCCGGAGTCCTGGTTCCAGCTCGGCACCTCGCTGACGATTACTCCCCTGCACGGCACCGACATGGTGCTGGTGGTCGGCCGCGTGGGCGGTCCGGAGTTCCTGGCGTCCGAGGTGCGCGAGATCGGCGACCTCGGCTGCATCACCGGCGCGATGCTGCGCTAGCGCGCGAACGCCATGCATAATTTCTAGAATTTTGAAATACTAGAAACTATGCAACCGCTTGAAGCACGCTTAACCGCCATAGAAGCGCGCATTGACGCGCTCGAACAAGCATCACTTCCGCAATCACCCGAGTTTCACGCCGACGGCGACCACGACGGGACGGTGTCCTTCGCTGGCAACATCGCGGTGCCGACTGGCACGTACACATACGCGTGGGCCCGCCCGACAGCCTGGATTACGGACCAGCCGTGGGATGACGCGATTGGCCGCATCGCCGCGCTCGCACACCCGGTACGCGGTGCGATCTTGCGCCACCTGCTGGCGGCGCCCGCGTCGGTGACGGAACTTGTGGAGTCGGACTTGGTTTCTTCCACTGGCACGGCCTACCACCACCTGAAGGAGCTGCAAGCCGCCGGCTGGGTGCACAAACAGGACGGGGTTTTCAAGATTCCCCCCGCCCGCGTTATCCCCCTCATGGCTATGGTCATTGCCGGGGAGGATCACTAATGCGCGCCAGAGACATTGCTGTTGGGGTCATCGCCGCCGCTGTCACCGCCGCGGCATTACTCTCAACCGGCCCCCGGGACATTTCGGTGGCCACCGAGCACACAGGCGATCCCGAAATTTCCTCCGCCCTCGAGCATCTCGCGGAGAACGGCCACCACAACCTCGCCGCGTTCTCCTACGACGGCGGCGAGACACGCTTCGGCGGCCTCGGCGCGGACGAGCACACCGAGTTCGAAATCGGCTCGATCACCAAAACCTTCAACGCGGAACTGGTCCGGCAGTTCATTGAGGAAGGAGAGCTCAGCCTGGACACCCAGGTGCAGGAGCTTATCGACGTCCCCTCCGCCCCCATCTCCGACGTGACCTTGGAAGAGCTGCTCAACCACACTTCCGGTCTGGCCACCACCGAAAGCCTCAGCTTTAAAGAATTGTTCATGGCCAATCTCCGTGACGGCGGCAACCCGTACCGCCGCGATACACCGCAGGACATTATTGACGCCGCCGGCGCCGCCGAACTGAAGGACCGCGGCGAGAAGCAGTACTCAAACTACGGTCACGCGCTGCTCGGCCAACTACTGGCCACACACGCTGGCGTTCCGTACGACGAACTGCTGCGCACCCGCATCTTCGAGCCCGCCGGCATGACCTCGACGTATGTGGCGCTTCCGGGCACCATCGACGGTGCCCCTACCGGGTTGTCGGCCAACGGGCACCACGCCGGGCCGTGGGACATGAACGGCTGGGCGCCAGCGGGCGCAATCCGCTCCACGGCGGCTGACATGGCGAAGTACGTGGAGTGGGTGTCCTCGCACGGTGTGCCCGGATACGGCTGGGCCAGCCTCGAAGATAGCGGCGAGGAGTTCACGTTCCACAACGGCGGCACGGGTGGCTTCCGCACCATGTTGGTCTGGGACCCCGACAATAACCACCGCGCAGCGTTCGTCGCGGGCGATACCGAAGCTTGGGTGGACGCGCTCGGCATCGATCTGCTGAAGGAGACCCGATGATTGCCCTCACCATGATTCTGCTGTTGCTCGTGTCTCCGACCTTCAGCGCCGTGCGGAAGACCAAAGGCCCAATTTACGCCCTCGTCAACGCGGTGATCTCCTCAGCTGTGGTGTGGATGCTCTCATTTGGCGTGAACTGGAACGGCCAGTTCCCTATCTGGCTGTGGTGGGCCATCGCCGTGTGGGCGGCGGCCCTAGTGGGGCTGAGCGCCGCTCGGCTTACGCAAGCGCGTCTGGGCCGCCCTCGAGCAGCTGCACAAACTGCTCCTCGTTAAGGATCGGCCGGCCCAGCTCCTCCGCCTTCGCGGCCTTGGAGCCGGCGTTTTCACCGACGACCACATAATCGGTCTTCTTCGACACCGAGCCGGCCGCCTTGCCTCCGCGCGACAGGATCGCCTCTTTGATCTCGTCGCGGGTGAAGCCCTCCAGCGTGCCGGTGGCGACGATGGTCAGCCCCTCCAGCGTCTGTGGGGCGCGGTTCTCCTCGTCGGATTCCATGGTCACGCCGGCCGCGGCCCAGGTGTCCACGATGTTCTGGTGCCAGTCCACGGTGAACCACTCTTTGAAGCTCTCGGCGATCACGTCGCCGACGCCGTCGGTTTCGGCGAGGTCGGCCGTTGGTGCGTCGATAAGCGAACGTATCGAGTGGAAGCGCGATGCGAGCGCGCGCGCCGCGGTGGGGCCGACGTGGCGGATGGACAGCGCGACGATGACGCGCCACAGGTCGGCGTTTTTGGCGGTTTCCAGATTGGCCAGAAGCTTCTTGCCGGAGGCGTTGACCTCGCCGTCCTTGCGCGTGTACACGCTGGACTTTTTCAGGTCGTCTTCGGTGAGGTCGAATAGTTTCGCCTCGTCCTCGAGTACGCCGGAGGCGATGAGGTCCTGCGCGCCTTTCTCCCCGAGTGTCTCAATGTCGAACGCGCCGCGCGAGGCGATGTACTCCAGGCGGGTGGCAAGCTGCGCCGGGCAGGAGCGGGTGTTCGGGCAGCGCCAGTCCGCGTCGCCGTCCTTGGCGGGGGCGAGCTTCGTGCCGCAGACGGGGCAGTTTTCGGGGTAGACGAACTCGCGCTCGGTGCCGTCGCGAAGATCTGCGACAGGGCCCAACACCTCCGGGATGATCTCGCCGGCCTTGCGCACCACGACGGTGTCGCCGATCATCACACCCTTGCGTTTGACCTCGTGCTGGTTATGCAGCGTGGCCATGGACACCGTCGAGCCGGAGACGAACACCGGCTCGAGCACCGCGAACGGGGTGGCGCGGCCGGTGCGGCCCACGGAGACCTCGATGTCGTTGAGTTTCGTGGTCACCTCCTGCGGCGGGTACTTGTACGCGATGGCCCAGCGCGGGGCGCGCGAGGTTGCACCCAGGGCGCGCTGCTCGGCAACCGAGTCGACCTTGACCACCAGGCCGTCCATCTCGTAGATGGCGTCGTTGCGGTGCTCGCCCCAGTAATTGACGGCCTCGATGACCTCGTCGGCCGTCTCGGCTCGGCGCGTGTACTCGCTGACCGGCAAGCCCCACTCGGCGAGCTTCTCGTAGGCCTCGTGTTGGCTCTTCGGGGTGAAGCCCTCGCGCGCGCCGATGCCGTGGCAGATCATGCGGAGCTTGCGTTTCTTCACGTCCTCCGGGTTCTTCTGCCTCAGCCCCCCGGCCGCCGTGTTGCGCGGGTTGGCAAACGGCTTGCCGCCTTCCTTCTGGCGTAGCTCGTTGAGCTCAGGGAAGTCCTCGGGGCGGATGAACACCTCGCCGCGGACCTCGAGGAACGCCGGGGCGTCGCCGGTGAGCTTCTGCGGGATGTCCTCGATCACCCGCGCGTTGGCGGTGATGTCCTCGCCGGTGGTGCCGTCGCCGCGGGTGGCGGCGCGGGTCATTTCGCCGTTTTCGTAGACGAGGTCGATGGACAGCCCGTCGATCTTCAGCTCCGTGAGGTACGGTCCGGGGGCTTTGGCGAGCCACTCGCGCATCTCGTCTTCGTTGAAGACGTTGTCCAGGCTCATCATGCGCTCTGGATGGGTGACGTCCGCGAACGCGGTGTCGGTGGCGGGCGCGCCGACCTCCTTGGTGGGCGAGTCCGGCACGGCCAGCTCCGGGTGCTCCTCCTCCAGCTTCTGAAGGCGACGGAACAGCTCGTCGAACTCGCCATCGGTGATCACCGGCTGGCCGTTGTAATACAGGTCCCGGTGCTTGCGCACCTTCGCGGCCAGCTCGTCCCATTCACGGTGCAGATCAGCGGAAATTTCACTCACGGGTGACGAGTCTAGCGCCGTCACTCACGTCCGCTCTGCCCGCGTCGGCGCGCTCATTACAATGTCGCTCATGGCCACTTTCGACGCCTCCCGCATGCTCTCCTTCGACCTGGAGACCACCTCCGCCAACCCGCGCGAGGCCCGTGTGGTCACCTCTGCGCTCGTGCGTATCGACGGCTCCGAGGTCGACGCCAACGAAACCCTCGCGGACCCCGGGGTGGAGATCCCGGAGGAGGCCGCGAAGGTGCACGGCATCACCACGGAGAAGGCCCGCGCGGAGGGACGCGACCACGACGAGGTGGTGCGCGAGACCGTCGAGGCGATCAAGAAGGGCTGGGAGGACGGCCTGACCCTGGTGGTGTTCAACGCCCCCTACGACCTGACGGTGCTGCGCCAGCTCACCGGCGACTTCACGGTCACCGGCCCGGTGTTCGACCCCCTGCTCGTCGACCGCGCCAAGGACCGCTACCGCAAAGGCCCGCGCAACCTTACCTCCATGTGCGAGCACTACGGGGTGCGGCTGGACAACGCGCACGAGGCCACCGCAGACGCGTTCGCTGCGGCCCGCGTGGCGTGGATGCAGGTGCGCAAGCTCTACCCGGATCTTGCCCAGATGGACACCGGCGAGCTCATGGAGTACCAGGCGGTGCAGTACTTCACGCTGCAGGAGGACCGGAAGCGTTACTTCGAGTCCCAGGGCCGCGACGCCTCGAACGTGCTGCCCGGCTGGCCCATGCTGGGCTAGTGATCGGCTAGTTGAGCGCCAGCTCCGCGCGCAGCTTCTCCGCGAAGTTGTGCAACCCCCGGTTGTCGCCTTCAGATTCGACCGAGTACCTCTCCCCCGACTTGGTCTTCACCACCATCGCGCCCGACTCGCTGATGACCACATCGGCAATGCTGGCGGCGTCGAGCTCTGTGGTTTCGTTCTTGTCCACGAGGCGCAGCGTCTGCCCGTCAAAATCGGCCTCGCGTTTACCCGACAAAAGCCCAAACGCGACGAAGAACGCAATGCCGATCCCGGCGCCTAACAGCATGTCATCCATCACCAGGCCGAACACGACAAAGAACATCACGCCAAAGACAATTCCCATCGAGAAGTCAGCCTTTTTCTTGTCCCAGTGCAGCGGTGTAGTCATACCTCCACTGTAAGTGCCTCGGCCATCTCCCTGGCCGCCCGGTAGTTCGCTGCCGTGCCCACCAGAGTGGCGGCTGGCTCGGCGTAGACGTCCACTGTCGTTTCGGCCGGGTCGATCTGCAGCTCGTCGAACAGGTCGTACAGCTCGCGCGGGACCATCACCGGAATCGCGATGCGTGTGCCGGCGTCCAGCAGCCGGGCCAGCGCGTCTTTGTCGGCGCGGTGCGGGTCGCAGGTCAGCCACGGGACGTCGAAAAGCTTCGGCGTATGCAGCAGGTGCTCGCCGAAGCGCGCGAGCGTTTCCTCCGGCTCGGGGATCGCGCGGATGGTCTCGAAGTCGGTGGCGCCCTGCAGCGTGCCGGCGACGACCTCGGGCAGGCGCGGCTCGTCCAGCTGCAGCACACTTTTGCCAAATCGCTTCTCGACGTCCCTCCGGTGCCCCACGCACACCTCCAACAGCGCGTCTGTAAGGTCGCGAAGCGCGCCGGCGTCGGTGATCATGCGGTGGCCGTTGGCCATCTCGATCTCGGTGGCGAGCGTGAACGGGCCCGCCATCTGCACCTTCACGGTGTCCACCTTGCCGTGCCAGAGCTCCTCGAGGTGGTCGAGGTCGCGCTTCATGCGGTCGGCATCCGCGCGCTTCCGGGCCGCCACGCGCCAGCCGCGGGGCCCGCGCGCGACGGGGATTTCCAGCATGGCGGCGGTGCGGCCGATCAGGTCCGAGCCGACGCCGCGGTCCGGCAGCTGCGGGATGTGTGGCAGGGGCGATTCGGAGAGCACCACGTCCGCGGCTTGCGCGAGGTCGGTGCCGGGCAGCGGCCCAAGGCCGAACGCGGTGGGAGGAAGTGTTGTCACGGCGCTGATGTTACCCAGTGGCGCAGATGGTGCCGGAGCCGAGCACGATGTCGCCCAAACCGTCCGGGTCCGGCAGGTAGAGCACCGCCGCCTGGCCGCGGGCTACGCCTTCGAGCGGCTCGTGGAGGGCAAGCGTCATCTGATCGCCCTCAACGCGTGCGGTGCAGGGCACGACCCCGCCGTGGGCGCGGATCTGCACGTTGGCCTCGAACTCGCCTTCCGTCGCCGGGTGCAGCACTTTCAGGCGGTCGGCGGTGATCTCGTGGACCTTCAGCGCCTCGCGCGGGCCGACGGTGACCGTGCCGGTGGCGGTGTCCACGTCCGTGACGTAGCGCGGTTTGCCGTCGGCGGCGGGCACGCGAATGTTCAGTCCCTTGCGCTGGCCGATCGTGTACTGGAACGCGCCGTCGTGTTCCTTCAGCTCGCGGCCCTCGGTGTCCTTAATCATGCCGGGGCGCATGCCGATCGAGCGGCCCAGAAACGCCTGGGTGTTGCCGTCCGGGATGAAGCAGATGTCGTAGGAATCCGGCTTGGACGCGGTGGCGAAACCGTGGCGGGCCGCCTCCTCGCGGATCTGGGGCTTTTCGGTGTCGCCGACCGGGAAGAGACAGCGATCCAACTCGTCGCGCGTGAGCACGCCGAGGACGTAGGACTGGTCTTTCTTGGGGTCGGTGGATCGGCGGAGGTTGCCTTGGTCGTCGATAATTGCGTAATGCCCGGTGGCGATAGCATCGAAGCCCAAGGTCACCGCACGGTCCAGCAACGCCGCGAACTTGATCTTCTCGTTGCAGCGCAGGCACGGGTTGGGGGTCTCGCCGTGTTCGTAGGACCACACGAAGTTGTCGATGACTTCTGCCTTGAAGCGGTCGGAGAAGTCCCACACGTAAAACGGGATACCCAGGTGGTCGCACACGCGGCGCGCGTCGGCGGAGTCTTCCAGCGAACAGCACCCGCGGGCGGACTCGCGCGTCTGCTGGGCGTCCTTGCTCAGCGCAAGGTGCACGCCGACGACATCGTGGCCCGCCTCCACTAGGCGCGCAGCAGCGACAGAGGAGTCGACTCCCCCACTCATGGCCGCCAATACTCGCATGTCGGCGCAGTGTAGTCCCGTGAATGCGAAAGGTGAAACGTCCGCCTGAATGCATGGAAACACCCACTAGACATATACCCCCATGGGGTATTAACGTGGGAGACAGCCGTCGTGCTAAGCCCCGGCACGGCCGAACCGACCACAACGATGAACTGCAACGAGAGGACAGCACCATGAACGACAGACACGCCCACTCCGGCACCCGACCCGGTGGGCACGCCAGCCATCACGAACACAGCAACCACGAAGGCCATGCCGGCCGCCACCACACAGAGCACGCGGGCCACGGAGAACATGGAGGCCAGGGCCACGCAGGCCACGCAGGCCACGGAGACCACGTTGCCCAGTTCCGCAGGCTCTTCTGGATCATGTTGGTTCTCGCGTTCCCGGTCGTCGGATTTAACGAAACCTTCGCCCATCTCATCGGCTACCAGCTGCCTGACGCGGAATGGGTCCGGTGGATCTCGCCGCTTTTGGGTACGGTCATTTACTTCTGGGGAGGTCGCCCGTTCTTGACGGGTGCTGTCTCCGAGATCCGCTCCCGCCAACCCGGCATGATGCTGCTGATCGCGCTCGCGATCACGGTCGCCTTCGTCTCCTCTTGGGGTGCGAGCCTGAACTTGCTGGACCGCGGGCTGAATTTCTGGTGGGAACTGGCGCTGCTGGTGGTCATCATGCTGCTGGGGCACTGGATCGAGATGCGCTCCCTCGCTCAGACCACCTCGGCCCTGGACTCCCTCGCCGCACTTCTGCCCGACGAGGCCGAAAAGATCGACGGCGACGAAGTGGTGAAGGTCACCCCGTCGGATCTTGAGGTCGGCGATGTCGTGATCGTGCGGCCCGGCGCGTCCGTGCCTGCCGACGGCACAATCGTCGACGGCAGCGCCAGCATGGACGAGTCGATGGTCACCGGTGAGTCGAAAACGGTGCGCCGCGGTGAAGGCGAGCACGTGGTCGCTGGCACCATCGCGACAGACTCGGGTCTGCGCATTGAGGTCACGGCCACAGGTGGCGACACCGCGTTGGCCGGCATTCAAAAGCTCGTCACCGATGCGCAAGAATCGTCATCGCGGGCGCAGCGCCTCGCAGACAAGGCCGCCGCGTGGTTGTTCTGGTTCACCCTCGGCGCCGCCATTCTGACCGCCGTGGTCTGGACCGTTATCGGCATGCCAAACGACGCCGTGGTGCGCACCATCACGGTGCTCGTCATCGCCTGCCCTCACGCCCTAGGCCTCGCAATCCCGCTGGTCGTCTCGATTGCGACTGAGCGCGCCGCCCGCGGCGGGGTGCTGATCAAGGATCGGCTCGCACTCGAATCCATGCGCACCGTCGACGCAGTACTGTTCGACAAGACCGGCACTCTCACCAAGGGCGAACCCACCGTCACCGCGATCGACACCGCCGGCGGGCGTGATAAAGAAGACGTGCTTGCCCTTGCGGCGGCCGCCGAGGCAGACAGCGAGCACCCGCTCGCACGCGCCATCACCGGGGCTGCTCAGGCCCGTAGCGTAGCCGTCCCGCAGGCAATCGACTTTTCTTCGTCCCCAGCAGTGGGCGTGAAGGCAACTGTTGACGGTGAGGTAATCGAGGTCGGTGGCCCCTACCTGCTTGAGAAGCATTCCGCCGGGGAGCTCCCGGTCGCCGACGAGTGGCGAAAGGAGGGCGCGATCATTCTCCACGTCCTCGCCGACGGCGAAGTGATCGGAGCACTCCGGCTTGCCGACGAGATCCGCCCCGAGTCCCGCGACGCCGTCGACGCACTGCACTCTGCCGGCGCCCAGGTCGTCATGATCACCGGCGATGCGCAGGCCGTCGCGGACACCGTCGCCAAGGACCTGGGCATTGACCGGGTCTTCGCGGGTGTGCGTCCCGAGCACAAGGCCGCGAAAGTCAAGGAACTGCAAGGCGAGGGCCAAAAGGTCGCCATGGTGGGCGATGGCGTCAACGACGCCCCCGCGCTGGCCCAGGCCGATGTCGGCATCGCGATCGGTGCCGGCACAGACGTGGCGATCGGCTCGGCGGGCGTGGTCCTGGCAAGCTCCGATCCGCGATCAGTGCTTTCGGTCATCGAGCTCTCCCGTGCGACCTACCGGAAGATGAAGCAGAACCTGTGGTGGGCGGCCGGCTACAACCTGCTGTCCGTTCCGCTGGCTGCCGGTATCCTCGCCCCAATCGGGTTCGTGATGCCGATGAGCGTCGGCGCAATCCTGATGTCGGCCTCGACCGTCGTCGTCGCCCTCAATGCGCAGCTGCTCCGCCGTCTCGACCTCACTCCGCAGAGCAGCGCCGACCGTATGCTCAACCGATCCAAGTGACCCGACACCGCTCACACCACTCAGGAGGCCCATGATGAACGACCACGGCTACATCAGCGTGAAAGACCGTTACCTCGCTCGGCTCAAACGTATCGAGGGGCAGACCCGCGGTATTCACCGCATGATCGACGAAAACGCCTACTGCATTGACATCCTCACCCAGATCAGTGCGGTCAACGCGGCGCTGAAGGGCGTAGCACTGGGTTTGCTGGACGACCACTTGAAGCACTGTGTTGCCGATGCGATCAGCGACGGGCAGGAGGCCGACGTAAAGATCGAAGAAGCGTCCGCAGCTATCGCGCGGCTGGTGAAGTCCTAGACCCGAGTACCCTCACCAGCCATGGTCGCAAAAAGCGAGTATTACGAGATCGACACCGGGGTCGCCGAAGTCCTGCACGAACCCGACGGCTCCATGGTGCTGCTTGTCAACGGCGTGCCCAGCTCCCACATCGTGCCGGGCGAGCCGACCCGGCTGGATTTCGAGTACATGCGCTGGATGGCCGATTTCCTCAACGACGCCTATCCGGAACCACACCGGGCGAAGTCGCGCCTGACGCACCTCGGCGGCGGCGCGTGCACCCTCGCCCGCTACTTCGCCGCCGCGTGGCCCGGCTCGCGCAGCACGGTCGTCGAGATCGATTCGGAGCTCGCGGTGCTTGCGCGCGAGCTTTTCGACGTCCCCCGGTCCCCCACCGTGAAAATCCGCGTCGGCGACGCCCGCGAGGTCACCGACGCGTTCAAACCGGCGACCCGCGACGTGATCATCCGCGACGTGTTTACCTCCGCCACCACCCCGCGCAACCTGACGACGGTTGAGTTTTACACGGCGGCGTGGACGTCGTTAAGCGACGGCGGCTTTTACGTGGCCAACTGCGGCTCGCATGCAGACCTGAAGGAGGCGAAAGAGGAGCTCGCGGGGATGTGCGAGGTGTTCCCGCACGTCGCGGCGATCGCGGATCCGCCGATGCTCAAAGGCCGCCGCTACGGCAACATCGTCCTCATCGGCGCTGGCCACGCGCTTGAGGCGAGCGACACGCTTACCCGCAACCTGCTCAAAGGCGGGGTGCCGGCGCAGTTCAAAGACGAAAAATGGTGCCGCCGCTTAGCGACGACACCGCGGCACGACTAGGCGGCCTTCGCGGCGTTGTCCAGCAGGATGAGCAGGTCGCCGATCTGGTAGTCGCCGGTCATCATCTTCTGCAGGTCCTCGATCGGCAGCTCGCCTTGGCCCGCCAATGCGCGGACGAGGCCCGCGATGTTATCCGCGTCGGTCGGGTCGAAGCCGGCGAGGCGGGCGGCGTCGATAAGCTGCTGCGCACCCAGGCCGCCCGCGGCGAGCGCGAGGATAGCGACGACGAGCTTGGTGCTGTCCTGCTCGAGCACCTTCAGCTCCCCGGAGTCCGGCGCCTGGAACGCCTCCAGCACCCCGCCGCCGGCCCGCAGGTCGCCCGCGGCGAACTGGTTCAACTGCGCGCCGTTGCCGTTGTAGATGTTCATGTCCACCGGCGTGTTGATGCCCACCACGCGGCCGGACTCGCTGCGCTGCCAGAAGCTCAGCTTCTCCCAGCCGCCGACCGGGGCCGGCGGGCGGTTCTGGTAGGCCGCCAGCCACAGCGGGTACGAGGTAAACGCGCTGGTGTCGTTCATGCGCTCGTACCAGAAGTAGCGGTAGGTGTAGATCATCGGGCGCTTGCCGGTGCGCGCCTCCAGCTCGGAGAGGAACGCCTGTGTCCAGCCCGCCAGCTGCACCGGACCTAAGCCCTCGTCGACCTCCAGGTCCAGTACTGGCGGCAGCTGGGTGGCCGGGCCGTCGTTGACCACAGAGGCGAAGTAGCGCGCCTGCGCCACCGGATCCTCGGCGGGGCGCGCGTAGTGGTAGGCGCCCACCTTCAGGCCGGCGTCGGCTGCGGCCTTGGCGTCCTCGTCGTAGAAGTCGTTTTTCCAGCCGTCACCCTCGGAGGCCTTCACGTAGGCGAAGTCTTGCCCGCCGATGGTGTGCACGGAGCGCCAGTCGATCGCGGCGCCGCCCGGGCGCTGGTGGCCCGCCACGTCCACGCCGGAAACAACGCCCGGGATGGACTGGGCGTCTGCGGGCCCGGTCACCGGGTTGACCACGCTCAGGCCTAGGGCGAGCGCGGTCACGGCGGCGGCTGCGGTACGTATGCGGCGAGTGATCTGCATGCCCAACACACTAAACCACTCAAGTCACACACACCACACGCGACACGCAAGTTACAGCGCGCCGGCCGCCCGCGCCCGCTCCACCACCTCCGGGATCGCCGCCAAAAACTTCTCCACGTCCTCGCTCGTGTTCGTCCGCCCCACCGTCACGCGCAGCGCACCCATCGCTTCGCGCTCGGAGTACCCCATCGCCTCCAGCACGTGGCTCATCCGCAGCACACCGCTGGCGCACGCCGAACCGGCCGAAACCTGGATGCCCTGGGCGTCCAAAAGCATGATCAGCGCGTCCGCGTTCGCCCCCGGGAACATGAAGTGCGCGTGCCCCGGAAGACAGGGCTCATGCTTTGCGACGATCACCTCCGGCACCGCCTCTTTCACCCCAGCGATCACCGCATCGCGCAGGCCCGCGACCCGCTGTTGCTCCTGCCCCATCTCGGCGACCGCCTCCTCCAGCGCCGCCGCCGTCGCCGCCACCGAGGCCACGTCCACCGTGCCGGAACGGATCCCGCGCTCCTGCCCGCCGCCCAAGATCACCGGCTGCGGCGCCGGCGAGCGCCGGGCCAACAAGATGCCGGTCCCGCGCGGCCCGCCGAACTTGTGCGCGCTGGCCGCTAGCGTGGCCGCGCCGAGCTCGTGGAAGTGAACCGGAATGTGCCCGACCGCCTGCACCGCGTCCACGTGCACCGGGGTGCCCGCCGCGCCTGCGCGGGAGACAGCCTCGCGCACCGGCTGGATCGCGCCGGTTTCGTTGTTCGCCCACATCACCGCCGCGACCGCGGCCGGGGTATCCAGCGCCGAAAGGTCCGACACCACGCCGTCGCGCCCCACCGGCAGCCACTCAGTCTGCCCCAGAGACTTGACCACCTCGAGCACCGCCGGGTGCTCGATCGGGGTAGACACCACGCGCCCGCCGCCGGAGGCGCTCCAAAGCCCGCGCACCCCGATGTTGTTCGCCTCGGTGCCGGAGCCGGTGAACACCACCTCCACCGGGTCCGCGCCCAACGCGGACGCGATGCGCTCGCGGGCGTCGGCGAGCACCGCGTTCGCCTGGCGCCCGGCGGCGTGCTGACTGCCGGCGTTCAGGACACCTGCGTGCTCTACCCACGCGTCGATGGCGCACTGGCGCATGGGAGTGGTGGCTGCGTGATCGAGGTAGACCATGCCCCACAGGTTAGGCGTGCACGCGCGCGTGGCACACATGCGCCACCGCGTCGTCGCCGATGCGCGCGATCACCACGCCCATCTGCTTGTCCCCGCGCAGCTTGAGCTTTTTGCGCAGTTGGTCCGGGTCCACGTCCACCCCGCGTACGAGGATCTCCGCGGCCCCAGCCCCGTGGCTGGCGAGCGTCTTCTTTAGCGCTCGCAGCGGCACCGCCTCGATGAACTCGAAGCCGCTATAGCCCGCTGGCACAGCGTCGCCGGTGGTGTAGGCGATGTGCTCGTCCAGCATGCTCAGCCCGTGGCGCGCGGCCCACTGCCGCACCAGCCCCGCACGGACAACCGCTCCGTCCGGTTCGATGATCCACTTGCGCGGCGCGGTGACCTCCACCTCGTCCGGCTCGTCGTCGGTGACGCGTTCCTCGAAGTCGCGCAGCACCACTGCTTCTCGACGAGCTCCGCCCGCCAACCCCGGCGTGTACAGGCACGCCTCTTTTACGCCCCCGTCCACCGAGACCACGCTGACCAGGCCATCCCACCCGGAGTAGTCGATGCCCGGCGCGCACTTGACCGCCATCTCGCGGCCCGAATGCGCAGAAAGCAGGTCCGGCAGCGGCGGTAGGAGCTTCGCCGGGTCGGTGATCCGTTTGCCGCCGGCCCGGCGCGCCGGGTCGGCCACCACTGCGCCGCCCGTGCTCACCGGCGAAAGTGCGTCGGCGCGAGTCAGCCAGGCGTCTGCGCCGAGGTTGTGCCGCGCCATGACCAAGCGCGCGGCGTCCAGGTCCGAGCCGAGCCAGGCAACGCCGGCATCAAGAAAGGCCGGGGCCTCCGAGCCCACCGAACAGGTCACGTCGTGGACGAACTCCACCCCGGCTGCGGCGATGCGCGTGGCTCTCACCTGCGCCACGCGCGCCGGGGTGGCCTGCTGCACTGCGTCGGCGTCGGTGAGCCAGTGCTCCGGGAACTTCCTTGCTGCCGCGCGCTGGGAGGAGATGAGCACGCTGACCGCGCGGGCGTACTCGCCGAAGCGGGCATCGAGGACCGCGCGGTCCGCGAACACGGATTGCTTGGTCAGTGCCACCTGCTTTGAAACCTCCGCGATCTCCCCGGCGTGTGCCGCCAAAAAGCGGGCTTCTGCAACGCTAAATCCCACCGCGGCGTCCAATCCTGTCTATGGGCGTGAAAGAGAAAAAGTCACGGTAGCGCAGGTCGTCCACCGGGTCGCCCACCACCGGGGACAGGTCTGCGCGCCAAGCGGCGGCCAGCGCCTCTTCCGTGTCGCTGAAGCGCGCTACCTCGTTCAGCTGCGCCCACGTCGAGGGTGCCAGGCGAACCAGGCCGTGGCGCCAGCCCTCCAAGATCAGCTTTGGTGGAAACCAGTTGGCGTCGTCCGCCTCCTCGGTGTTGGAATCCGGTTCCTGGCCCTCCGGGTTGGCGGCGACGAATGTGAAGGTGTCGAACCAGTTGCCGCTTTCAGACTTACCCACCCACCTCGCGAGCGGTTTGACCAGGTCGGCGCAGACGTTGAGGTTGGACTCGCGGAGCACGTCGGTAAGCGAAAGCTCATGCGACGCCAACTTCAGGCGGTGCTCGTGGAAGGGGCGCGCGTCATCGAGCAGCACCCCGTCGTCGTCCACGGCGAGCAGCGTGCCGGTTTCCTCGAACAGTTCGCGCACCGCCGCAAACAGCAACGCGTGCGCCTTGTACTTGGTCACGCCCAGCTGGCGCGCCAGGGAAATTGCGGAGCGGCCGAGCCACAGCTCGCCGTCGTCCCACGCGCGCGGCGGGAAATCGCGCGAATCCACCCCACCGCCGGGAAAGACTGTGATGCCTGGGTAGTTCGGCATGGAAAGCACGCGTTCCTGCATCCACACCTCGAGACCGTCCGCACCGTCGCGCAGCAGCATCACCGTCGCGGACAGCCGGGCACCTTGAAACCCGCTGCGCTCGTGGACGTCGATGGTGTCGCCGACGTCGTGCGTCAGCACGCCCTGGGTGCGATTCCTTCTCGTGGGCATTGCCGAAATCCCCTCAGGCCTACGCCCGGTGCGCACCACCGCGCTTGGCGCGAGCTCGGCGGGCGGTGTAGCGGCCCTCGTCCACTGTGACCTCGATGGGCTGGTGGTAGGCGCGCGAAACGTTTTCGGAGGTCAGGACGTCGTTGATGAGGCCCTGGGCGACCACCTCGCCCTCGTCCAGCAGCATGGCGTGGGTAAAGCCCGCCGGGATCTCCTCCAAGTGGTGGGTGATCATGACAATCGCCGGGGCGTCCGGGTCCATGGCCAGATCGCCCAGGTAGGCCAGCAGGTCCTCGCGCCCGCCCAGGTCCATGCCGGCGGCCGGCTCGTCCAGGATCAAAAGCTCCGGGTTGGTCATCACCGCACGCGCAACCAGCACGCGCTTCTTCTCGCCGTCGGACAGCGTGCCCCAGGTGCGGTCGATCAGGTGGATCGCGCCGACCTGCTCGAGCACCTCGAGGGCTTGCTCGTAGTCCATTTCGTCGTAGTCTTCGCGCCAGCGCCCCAAGATGGCGTAGCCGGCGGAGACGACCAGGTCGCCCACCTTTTCGCCCTCCGGCACGCGCTGCGCCACCGCCGACGATGTCACGCCGATCGCCGCACGCAAGTCGCGCATGTCGGTGGCGCCGACGCGCTCGCCGATGATGAACACGGTGCCCTTGGACGGGAACTCCTGGGCCGAGGCCATGCGGATCAAGGTGGTCTTGCCGGCGCCGTTGGGGCCGATGACCACCCACCGCTCGTCCAGTTCAACCTGCCATGTCACGGGGCCCACTAGGGTGTTGCCGCCGCGGATGAACTCCACGTCGCGCATGTCCACCAGCAGGTCCGGGTCTGTCACCAATTCCTCACTCGCATTCACGCATCCATCTTTACCTATTTCGGCCCGCGTGTGTGGGAGGCCCGCGCTACCCTGGCTGATGGAATGCAGGCAGGTTGAGAGGGTCAGTAAAAAATGGTTGCTCGCTTTGGCATCGACGATGTGCGCCCCCAGGTTTCCGGGCGCACGCTGCCCGCGAAGGCGGTGGTCGGCGAGGTCGTGCCCGTTTCGGCGCTGGTGTGGCGCGAAGGCCACGACGCGATCGCTGCGACACTGGTGCTGGTGTCGCCTACCGGCGAGCAGTTTACGGTGCCGATGCATCAGGAGGTCTACCGCCCGGATTACGTCCACGCCGTGTTCATCCCCCGCGAAAAGGGGCTGTGGCGCTACCGGGTGGACGCGTGGAGCGACGTGATGGCCACGTGGCGCAATGCGGTGGAGAAGAAGCTCGCCGCGGGCCAGACCGAAAAAGAGCTGGCCAGCGACATCGCCCACGGCGCGGACCTGTTCGCCGCGGCGATTGCCCAGACCCCCGCGCCGCAGGTGCTGGAAAACGCCCGCGCCACGCTTCTCGACGACACGCTCCCGCTCGCCGACCGCATCGCGCCGTGCGTCTCCACCGAGGTGCGCGACGTGCTGACCGAGTACCCGCTGCGTGAGCTGGTCACCCGCGGGCCGGTGGCTGACATCCTGGTGGAGCGCCGCGAGGCGCTGGTGAACTCCTGGTACGAGTTGTTCCCCCGCTCCACCGGCGGCGTGGACGCTAAGGGCAACCCGGTCCACGGCACATGGGAAACCACCGCGGCGCAGCTGAAGCGCGTGGCAGACATGGGCTTCGACACCGTGTACTTCCCGCCGATCCACCCCATCGGCGAGGTCAACCGCAAGGGCCGGAACAACACGCTCACCCCGGAGGATGGTGACGTCGGCTCGCCGTGGGCGATCGGTTCCAAGCACGGCGGCCACGACGCCTTCGACCCGAACCTGGGCGGCGAGGACGAATTCCTTGACATGATGGACCACGCCAACGAGCTGGGCCTGGAAATCGCCCTCGACTTCGCGCTGCAAGCCGCCCCCGACCACCCGTGGGCCAAAGAGCACCCTGAGTTTTTCACCGTGCTCGCAGACGGCACCATCGCGTACGCGGAGAACCCGCCGAAGAAGTACCAGGACATCTACCCGCTCAACTTCGACAACGCCCCGGAGAAGCTCTACGCGGAGATCTACCGCGTGCTCATGTACTGGGTGGACCTGGGCGTGACCACCTTCCGCGTGGACAACCCCCACACCAAGCCGGTGGATTTTTGGCACTGGCTGATTTCCAAGGTGCACGAGACCGACCCGGACGTGGTCTTTCTGGCGGAAGCGTTTACCCGCCCGCCGCGCATGTACGGGCTGTCCAAGGCCGGGTTCTCGCAGTCCTACACCCACTTCACGTGGAAGACCACCAAGGCGGAGCTGACCGATTTCGCCCAGCTGCTCGTGGACGTCGCCGACGTCTCCCGCCCCAACCTCTTCGTCAACACCCCCGACATCCTGCACGCCACGCTGCAACAGGGCGGACCGGCGGCCTTTGCGCTGCGCGCCACGCTGGCTGCCACCATGAGCCCGCTGTGGGGCGTTTATTCCGGCTACGAACTCTACGAGGACCGCCCCGTGGCCGAAGGCAGCGAGGAGTACCACGACAGCGAGAAGTACCAGCTGCGCCACCGAGACTTCGCCGCCGCCCTGGAAAGGGGCGCGTCGCTCGAGCCGTACCTGACCCTGCTCAACCAGATCCGCCGCGATAACCCGGCGCTGCAGCAGCTGCGCCAGATCCGCTTCCACGACATCGCCAACGACCAGATCATCGCCTACTCCAAGGTGGACGCCGAGACCGGCAACGCGGTGCTTGTGGTGATCAACCTGGACCCTTCCTCCACCCAGGAGGGCATGCTGCGTGTCGACGCCTCCGCGGTGGGACTCAACGACGGAGAAACTTTCAAGGTGCACGACCAGATCACCGGCGAGCGCTACACCTGGACTACCGCCGAGACCGGCAACTTCATCCGTCTCGCGCCCGAGAAGAACGTCGCGCACATTTTCCGGTTGCCGGAGGTGCCTTCGGCTCGTCGAGAAGCACTTGCGTACCGTCAGATTTCAGACCACGACTACCGTCCCTAAGGAAGCCAATGAACACCGACCTGCTCATCCCCGAAGGCGACCGCCAGCGCCTCATCGAGTGCAAGCACCACGCGCCCCACGATTTCTACGGCTGGCACCGCGTGGGCGCAGGATCCGTCGTGCGCACCCGCTTCCTCGGCGCGGAGCGCGTGGAGCTGCTCATCCACAACGGCGCGCGCGCCATGGAACCCACCGGCGACGACATCTGGGCAATCTCGCTTGACGACGAGCACGCGCCCGACTACCGCTTCCGCGTCACCTACCCCGGCGCCGAACCGCGCATCGTGGCGGACGCGTACCACTTCCTGCCCACCCTGGGCTCGCTGGATCTCCACCTGATCAACGAGGGCCGCCACGAGCGCCTCTGGGAGGTTCTCGGCGCGAACGTGCGCTCCTACGAGACCTCCCTGGGCGAGGTCCGCGGCACCTCTTTTGCCGTGTGGGCGCCGAACGCCCAGGGTGTGGCCGTCATCGGCGATTTCTGCGGGTGGAACCCCAACCAGTACCCCATGCGCTCCTTGGGTGCCTCCGGCGTGTGGGAGATTTTCATCCCCGGTATCGGCGACGGCGCGACCTACAAGTACGCGATCCAGACCGCCGACGGCACCCGCGTGGACAAGGCCGACCCGCTGGCCAAGCGCACGCTGACCCCGCCGGAGACCGTCTCCGTGGTGGCCGCGCCGAGCGAGTTCGAGTGGACCGACAGCGAGTGGATGAACGCGCGCGCCGGCATCGACCCCACTAACTCCGCCATGAGCGTCTACGAGTGCCACATCGGCTCCTGGAAGCAGGGCTCCAACTACGCCACCCTGACCGAGGAGCTCGTGCCCTACCTGGTGGAAAACGGCTTCACCCACGTGGAGTTTCTGCCCGTGGCCGAGCACCCCTTCGGAGGCTCCTGGGGCTACCAAGTCACCGGCTACTACGCCCCGACCGCGCGCTGGGGCACCCCGGACGAGTTCCGCAAACTCGTGGACACGCTGCACACCAACGGCATCGGCGTGCTGGTGGACTGGGTGCCCGCCCACTTCCCCAAAGACGACTTCGCGCTCGCGCGTTTCGACGGCACCGCCCTCTACGAGCACCCCGACTGGCGCCGCGGCGAGCAGAAAGACTGGGGCACCTACGTCTTCGACTTCGGCCGCCGCGAAGTGCGCAACTTCCTGGTGGCAAACGCGCTGTACTGGTGCGATGAGTTCCACCTGGACGGCCTGCGCGTAGACGCGGTGGCCTCCATGCTCTACCTGGATTACTCCCGCGAGCCCGGCGAGTGGCTGCCCAACCAATACGGCGGACGCGAGCACTGGGAGGCCGTGCAGTTTTTGCAGGAGATGAACGCCACCGTGCACCGCGAGCACCCCGGCGTGCTCACCATCGCCGAGGAATCCACCGCCTGGCCGGGCGTGACCGCGCAGACCGACGCTGACGGGCTGGGTTTCTCCCTGAAGTGGAACATGGGCTGGATGAACGACACCTTGGAGTACTTCTCCCTGGACCCCATCCACCGCTCCTACCACCACAACGAGATCACTTTCTCGCTGGTCTACGCGTTCTCCGAGCGCTACGTCCTGCCGTTTAGCCACGACGAGGTCGTCCACGGCAAGGGTTCGCTGTGGACGCGCATGCCCGGCGACGACTGGAACAAGGCCGCCGGCCTTCGCGCCCTCTACGGCTACATGTTCTCGCACCCCGGCAAGCAGCTGCTGTTCATGGGCTGCGAGTGGGGCCAGACCACCGAGTGGGACGAGGCCCACTCCGTCAACTGGGACAACATCTCCGATAGCTGGGGCCACGGCTACCACCGCGGCGTGCAGCGCCTCGTGCGCGATCTCAACCGCGTCTACCGCGACACCCCGGCGCTGTACTCGCAGGACAACACCCCGATGGGCTTCCAGTGGGTCAAGGGCGACGACGCCGCGAACAACATCCTCGCCTACATCCGCTGGGGCGTGGACGCCACCCCGGTGCTCGCGGTGGTGAACCTCTCTGGGGTTTCCCAGCCCAACTACCGCCTGGGGCTTCCCGAGGCCGGCGAGTGGGAGCTTTTAGTCAACACCGACGACGCCGTCTACGGCGGCGCCGGCAACGACCTGCCGCAGGTGCTCACCACCGAGCCGACCGAGTGGGACCGCTTCGAGCAGTCCACCGAGCTGCACGTGCCGGCGATGAGCGCGCAGTACTACATCCTGCGCCGCTAGAACAGGGCGCTTGCGAGCCGGGTGCGCGCCGCGATCACGCGCGGGTCGCCCGGCTCGAGCAGCGTCAACAGCTCCAGCAGGCGCTCCTTGGCGCGCGGCTCGGCCTTGACGTGCTCTAGCAGACGGTCGAAGGCCGCCTCCGGGTCGCCTGCGACAAACTCCTTGTCCGCGAGCCACAGCAGCTTATCGACGTCATCCTCCGGTTCCCCCTTCCCCTGCACCCTTTTCAGCACAGCCACGGTCGCCTTGGCCTGTTTGATATCGGCGTTGGTGGGGTCGTCAGCGAGGATCTCGTCGTACACCGCCGTGGCGGCGTCGAAGTCGCCCGCGTTGAGCGCCTCGGTCGCGCGGTCCAGGCGGGGGTCGACGTCTTCCTGCTCGGGCGCGTTGTCGTCGACAAGCCCCTTAAGCTGCGGGCCCACCTGGCTGACCAGGGCGCCCACCCACTGCTCGAGCTCGTCGGCCGGCTGGTTGCCCTCAAAGTTGGCCACCGGGCGCCCGCCCGCGAGCGCGACCACGGTGGGCAGCACGCGCACGCCCATGGCCTGCGCGACCTGCGGGGTGGAATCCGCGTCCACGTAGCCGACCATGAACGCGCGCTGGCCTGCCGAGAGCTTCTCAAACTGCTTCTTCAGGCTCTCCGAGTCTGGGCTGCGCGGCGTGCCGATGAGCAGCACCACGGGAATCTGCATGGAGCGCTCGAACACGCCCTTTTCAACGTTGGCCTCAGTGACCGTGATGAACGGCTCGAAGCCGGCCTGCGCCTCGTCGTTGCGCTCCGCGAGCGCTCCTAAGTCGATCGCGCCGCCGGTGAACTGCGGGTTGGTCATGTGCTCTTACGCCTCCAAGTGCTTGTTTAAAGATTCGACTTTCTGCTGCAGCATGTTCTCGTAGCCGGGGCGGATATCCGCCTTGACCACCAGCGACACGCGCGGGGAGACCTCCTCCACCGCCTGCGTCGCCCGCTTGATCACGTCCATGACCTCGTCCCACTCCCCCTCGATGGTGGTGAACATCGCCGTGGTCTCGTGCGGCAGGCCCGATTCGCGGACCACCTTCACCGCTCTGGCGACAACATCGGACATCTCCGCGTTGGAATTTTCGGTCATGGTCGGTGCCACAGAAAACGCTGCAATCATGCGGCCAATACTAGCGCCGCTGCCAGCAGTGCTTGTGCCAGTGCCGCCGGTCGTCCGCGCCGCGTCCGGTATCGCTCGGCCACGCCACCACATGCGCCACCCCGGGCGGGATGTTCTGGTTGCAGCCGGGGCAGATGTAGTACTTCGTCGCGGCCCCCGAGCCGATCTGGCGGACCTTGAAGATCTCCCCGTTGGTCCAGCTCGGCCCCTCCATCTCTTGCGTGCCGATGAACGTGGATCCGTCTTTGGGCAGCACGTAGCGCGGCGCCTGGTTCCGGCGACGGTTCCTGCGCGGCATCAGAACAGGCGCAGCTCCGCGGACTCGATGCCGCGCAGCTCGTCGTAGTCCAGGGTCACGCACTCGAAGCCGCGGTCGCCCGCGAGTGTGCGCGCCTGCGGCTTGATCTCCTGCGCCGCGAACACGCCGCGCACCGGGCGCAGCAGCTCGTCGCGGTTGAGCAGCTCCACGTAGCGGCTGAGCTGCTCCACGCCGTCGATGCCGCCGCGGCGCTTCACCTCCACCGCAAGCGTGCCTCCTTGCGGGTCACGCGCCAGGATGTCCACCGGGCCGATCGCAGTCGGGTACTCGCGGCGCACCAGGGTGACGCCGTCTCCGAGCGTGGTGATGTGCTCCGCTAGAAGCTCCTGCAGGTGCGACTCCACGCCGTCCTTGACCAGGCCAGGATCCTGCCCAAGCTCCTTCGTCTCGTCCAACAGCACCTCAGAAATTGTGATGCGCAGCTGCTCGCCCTTCGGGTTCTCCACGATCCACAGCTCTTCGCCGGTGTCCTCGCCGTCGACGTCCACCACCTGCTCCACACGGGTGGTGCACGGCGGCGTCATCCAGTTCAACGGCTTGTAGGCGCGGTCATCTGCGTGGATGGACACCGAACCGTCCGCCTTGACCAAGATCAGGCGCTTCGCCTCCGGCAGGTGCGCATCCAAGCGGCCGACGTAATCCACAGAGCAACGGGCTATGACAAGACGCATGCCTGTCAGGGTACAGCCGGGCCTAGCGCTCGTTTGCATCGCGCTGCGCCGACTCGCGCTGCGCGCGTTGGGCCAACGAATGCACGTCGATACGCTCCTTACGCACATCCGGGGCTGCCTCCACCCACGACACCAGCCCCATCTCCGTGTGGCGGTCTGCCGCGAACTCGAAGTCACCCTGCGGGCCGGAAAAGCGAAGGACGTGACCGATCTCGGGCATGAACTCCCGTTCACCCTCGGTCACGTCCCTGAAGCCCTCGAACTCCACCCCGCGGCGATCCAGCTCCACGTCGTGGTGGAACGTCAGAGATCGGAGCTTGAAAAACAGCAGCCGCTCCCCGTCGTAGCGCAGCACCCCGTGGCGCCAGCCGTGGATGCCCTGCGCCGGAAGCTCACGCATCATGGCGCGTGCGCCGGAGTTGCGCACCATTGCGAAGCGCCACGCGGCCGCCGCAGCGAGGACGACCAGGACAATCGCTGCAATTGCTGCGAAGACGATCATCCCGGCCCAACCTCCTCGACTCCGCTGGATAGACATTTGCCTGTGATCATATCGCACAAATGCGAAACACCCCCTCCCGGTTTCCCGGGAAGGGGTGCGTTCGTGGCGGTCGGCGTTTATGCCTTCCAGACCAGTTACTGGTTCAAGCGGCGAACCGCGGCGAGCTCCGCCTCGGAGCGAGCCTTGACAACGCGATCTTCGTCGTGGAGGTGCGACTCCGCGTCGGCGGAGTCGACCTCGGAGGCGAAAACGGCGTAGTCGGCCAGGATGGTCACCTTCTCGCCCACAACGGACAGGAAGCCACCCTGGACGGCGGCGACGATGCGCTCGCCGTCGGTCGGGCGGATGGTCACCACACCGTTGTCCTTGAGCTGGCCAAGGATCGGCTCGTGGCCAGGAAGGATGCCGATCTCACCCTCCGTGGTCTGGGCGGTGACAATGCTTGCCTGGCCTTTCCAGAGCATGCGGTCAACCGCGACCAGTTGAGCGGTAAGTTCAGCCATGTTCTACCCTCCTACGCCTGCAGCTTCTTGTACGCAGCCTCGACGTCGTCCAGACCGCCGAGACCGTTGAAGGCCTGCTCCGGGTAGTGGTCGAACTCGCCCTCGCAGATACGCTCGAACGCGTCGATCGTCTCCTCGAGCGGGACGTAGGAGCCCTCGTCGCCGGTGAACTTCTTCGCCACGAAGAAGTTCTGTCCCAGGAAGCGCTGGAGCTTACGTGCGCGCTGCACGGTGATCTTGTCTTCCTCGGACAGCTCGTCCATACCGAGAATGGCGATGATGTCCTGCAGCTCCTTGTTCTTCTGCAGGATACCGATCACCCGCTGAGCGACCGCGTAGTGGCGCTCGCCGACAATGCCCGGCTCGAGAATACGGGACGTGGAGGTCAGCGGATCCACGGCCGGGTAGATGCCCTTCGACGCGATCGAACGGGAAAGCTCGGTGGTCGCATCGAGGTGGGCGAAGGTGGTGGCCGGAGCCGGGTCGGTGTAGTCGTCCGCCGGCACGTACACGGCCTGCAGCGACGTAATCGAACGGCCCTTGGTCGAGGTAATGCGCTCCTGGAGCACACCCATCTCGTCGGCCAGGGTCGGCTGGTAACCCACAGCGGAAGGCATGCGGCCCAGCAGGGTCGACACCTCGGAGCCCGCCTGGGTGAAGCGGAAGATGTTGTCGATGAACAGCAGCACGTCCTGGTTCTGCACATCGCGGAAGTACTCCGCCATGGTCAGGCCGGACAGGGCCACGCGCATACGGACCCCCGGCGGCTCATCCATCTGGCCGAAGACAAGCGCGGTGTCCTGCAGCACGCCCATGTCTTCCATCTCGAGGAACAGGTCGGTGCCCTCACGGGTGCGCTCGCCCACGCCGGCGAAGACCGAGGTACCGGAGAACTCGCGTGCAATACGCGTAATCATCTCCTGGATCAGCACGGTCTTGCCCACGCCAGCGCCGCCGAACAGGCCGATCTTGCCGCCCTTGACGTACGGGGTGAGCAGGTCGATGACCTTAATACCGGTCTCCAGGATCTCGGTCTTACCCTCGAGGTCCTTGAATGCTGGCGGTTCGCGGTGGATGCCCCAGCGCTCGCCGTTCTCGCCTACCGACGGGTCGTCCAGGCACTGGCCGAGCGCGTTGAACACGTGGCCCTTCACCTGGTCGCCGACCGGCACGGAGATCGGGTTGCCGGAGTCCGCCACCTTGGCGCCGCGGACAAGTCCGTCGGTCGGCGCCATGGCAATGGTGCGCATGAGGTTGTCACCCAGGAACTGGGCGACCTCGAGCACGATCGTGCGGGACATTTCGCCGAGGTCGATGTCGACCTCGAGCGCGTTGTACAGAGCGGGCAGCTCGCCACGCGGGAACTCCACGTCGACGACTGCGCCAATGACGCGCACGACACGGCCGTTCTCAGAACCGCGCGGGTTCTGAGTGTTCTCGACCTGAGCCGGGGCGGTGTCGGTCTCAGAAGCCGCACCCGCCAGCTCGTCGTTGCGCTCATCAAAAGAGTGAGCAGTAGTCATGATTTAGTCACTTTCTCCACTACCGGACAGCGCGCCAGCGCCGCCGATAATCTCGGTGATTTCCTGGGTGATCTTTGCCTGACGGGCTTGGTTAGCTTCACGGGACAGGTCGTTAGCCAGCTCCGTAGCGTTGTCCGTCGCGTTCTTCATAGCCGTACGGCGCGATGCCGACTCCGCTGCAGCGGACTCCAGGAAGATCGAGTAGAGCAACCTAGAGACGTACACCGGAAGCAGCTCTTCCATCAGCGTGTCAGCGTCGGGCTCGAAGTTCATGTCCGGGCGCACGTCGCCGGAAGTAGTCAGCATGTCCTGCTGCTCGTACTTGAACTCCTCCAGCACCGGCTCAATCGGCAGGAGCTGGGCGACTCGAGCCTCCTGCGACAGCATGGAGACGAACTCGGTGTAGACAACGTGCACGACGTCGAAGCCGCGCACGGTGCCACCTTCGGCACCGTCGACACGCAGCGGCACCGAGGACTCGGAGCCTGCCATGTAGCCGTCGATGATCTGGTGGCGCACGCCGTGGGTGTCATCCCACGACGGCTGCTGCGAGAACCCGGTCCAAGAACCCTGAACGTCCATGTCGCGGAACTTGAAGTGCGTGACGCCCTTGTTGCCGGTGACGTAGCGGACTACCTCGTACCCGGCATCGGTGAGCATGCGCTCCAGCTGCGTCGCCTTTTTCAGGACGTTGTGGTTGTAACCGCCGGCCATACCGCGGTCAGAGGTGACCACGAGGATTGCCGCGACCCGGCCGTTCTCACGCTCATGGAGCATGGGGTGGGCCAGGGAGCTCGCGGACGCGAGGCGTTCCATGACGTCTTTCAGCTCGTCGGCGTACGGCTTAGCCGCCTCGACGCGCTGCTGGGCCTTGGTGATCTGCGCGGTGGCAATCAGTTCCTGGGCCTTCGTGATTTTCTTCGTTGAGTTGACGGACCTGATGCGGTCGCGCAATTCGCGAAGCGTTGCCATGGTGTTTCCTCCCTTCCTTTAAGTAGTTGTCCTAGTCGCGATTCACGCGGTCTAGGAGCGGCTGACGTTGAGCTGGTTCTTGGCCACCTGCTTGGAGTCGAGCGGCTCTGCCTCGGCCTCGCGGACGATGCGCTCGCCGGAGGAAGCCTGGAAGTTGCGTACCAGGTCCTCGTTGAGGCGCAGGATCGCGGCCTTCGAGTCGTCGTCAAGCTGCTTGCCGCCCGCAATCTGGTCGTAGACCTGCGGAGCGTTGGCGCGGATGGCCTCGTGCAGCTCTTCCTCGTAGCGGCGGACGTCCTCGACGGGAACGACGTCGAAAACGCCCTCGTTTGCGGACCAGATCGAGATGATCTGGTACTCGACGGCCTGCGGCGCGTGCTCGGACTGCTTCAGCAGCTCCACCAGACGCTGGCCGCGCTCGAGCTGCTTCTTAGAAGCGGAGTCGAGATCGGACGCGAAGGCGGCGAACGCCTCCAGATCGCGGTATGCGGCGAGGTCCAGACGGAGGTTACCGGCGACCTTCTTCATGCCCTTGGTCTGTGCGGCACCACCGACACGGGACACGGAAATGCCCACGTCGATAGCCGGGCGCACGCCCTGGTTGAAGAGGTCGGACTGCAGGAAGACCTGGCCGTCAGTAATCGAGATGACGTTGGTCGGAATGAAAGCGCCCACGTCGTTCGCCTTCGTCTCGATGATCGGCAGTGCGGTCAAAGAACCTGCGCCGAGCTCGTCGTTGAGCTTGGCGGCACGCTCCAGCAGGCGGGAGTGCAGGTAGAACACGTCGCCCGGGTATGCCTCGCGGCCCGGCGGGCGGCGCAGCAGCAGGGAGATCGCACGGTAGGCCTCAGCCTGCTTGGTCAGGTCATCGTAGATCACCAGGACGTGCTTGCCCTGGTACATCCAGTGCTGGCCCAGGGCCGCACCGGAGAACGGCGCCAGCCACTTGAAGCCAGCGGAGTCGGAAGCCGGAGCAGCCACGATAGTGGTGTACTCCAGAGCACCGGCCTCCTCCAGAGTCTGGCGCACACCAGCAATGGTGGAGCCCTTCTGGCCGACGGCGACGTAGATGCAGCGCACCTGCTTCGACGGGTCACCGGTCTCCCAGAACTCCTTCTGGTTGAGGATGGTGTCGATGCAGACTGCGGTCTTGCCGGTCTTGCGGTCGCCAATGATGAGCTGGCGCTGGCCGCGGCCGATCGGGGTCATGGCGTCGATCGCCTTCATGCCGGTCTGCAGCGGTTCCTCGACCGGCTGGCGGTCGAGAACGCCTGCGGCCTGGAGCTCCAGTGCGCGCTCTTCGTTGGACTCGATGGGGCCCAGGCCGTCGATCGGCTGGCCCAGGGGGTTAATCACGCGGCCGAGGAAGTTCTCGCCGACCGGGATCGAGAGAACCTCGCCCGTTCGCTTGACTTCGTCGCCCTCGGAAAGGGTCTCAAAATTACCCAGCACCACGACACCGATGGTGTCGGTCTCGAGGTTCTGTGCGACGCCAATGACGCCGTTCGGGAACTCGAGCAGCTCATTCGTCATGCAACCTGGCAGCCCGGAAACCTGGGCAATACCATCTGCAGCCGAAGTCACCACGCCGACCTCCTCACGGGAGGCCTCCGCGGAGTAGCTCGAGGTGTAGTTCGCTATCGCGCTACGGATCTCATCGGAGGAGATCGTCAGCTCCGCCATGTTCTTCCTGCTCTCGGTAGTTTCTTCCAGCATGTTGTTTTTCTATTTGGTCGCCTGGGCCGCCATGTCGGTGCGAAGGCGGTTAACTTTCCCGCGCGTCGAACCGTCGATGACCTCATCGCCCACACGGACGACCATTCCGCCGAGGAGGCTGGGGTCAACCTCAGAGTGGATGGCCATCTCGCGACCGTAAATCTGCTCCAGCTTGCGGGCCAGTGCATCGCGCTGGGTGTCGCTGAGTGTCTCAGCGGCCTTCACACGTGCGACAGCCTTGCCACGCAGCTCCGCGACGCCCGCGGCCAGCTCGGCCAAGTCGTCGACGGGGTTGTGGTGGGGGCGGCCGATAGCCTGCAATGCCAGTGCCTCGGTGAACATCGTCACCTTGCCGTAAATCACGCTAGCCAACAGTCCGCGCTTCTGCGCCGGGGTCGCGGTGCGGTCGGAGAGCAGCTGGGTCAGCTCCTTCTCCCCTTCGAGCAGCGTGGAGAGCTGGTACAGCTCGTTTTCCACCTGCTCCAGCTGGCCCTGTTCCTTGGCACCCAGCTCCAGCGCGCGACGGCCGAGGTTGACCAGACCAGCGCGTAACTCGCGCGGGGTCGACCACTCCTGTTGCGCCGCAGCGGTGAGGATGTTCAAGGTGGGCTCCGCAACCTTGTTGCCGAAGACGTCGCGGATGATGCCCTCGCGCTGCGAGGAATCCAGCGACGTGTCGGCCACGGCGATACGCAGTGCGCGCTCGGTGTCGAGCTGGTCCACGGTGAGGAACAGCTCGGTACCGATCTGCGCAGCCACGGCGACGGAATTGTCGGCGTTCCGGATCAGCTCTTCGAGCTTGCCCGTAACGTGCGACTGTGCTTCGCGACTAGCTGCCTTCATCTCGCCTACTTCCTCGTCGACACGTGGTCGAGCTCGCTTAAGAACTCGTCGATCGTGTTCGAGCGGCGGGTCGAATCCGACAGCTCGGTGCCCAGCAGACGCTCAGCCAGCGAGATGGAGTTCTGGCCCATCTCGTTGCGCAGCTCAGCGACAACCTCCTCGCGGGAGGCCTGCAGCTGCTTCTCGCCGGAGGCGATGATGCGGCGGGCCTCTTCCTCGGCGCGGGCACGAGACTCAGCCTCGATTTCCTTGCCGCGGGTGCGGGCGGCTTCACGGATTTCAGCGGCCTCGTGGCGCGCCTCCGCAAGCTCGGCGTTGTTCTTCTCCAGGGCAGCCTTGGCTTCCTTTTGGGCGACCTCAGCACGCTCGATGCCACCCTTGATTCGGTCTTCGCGCTCCGCCAGCACTTCCTGGAACTTCGGAATGACGTACTTCGCAAAAAGTAGGCCGACGATGATGAAAACGACAAGAGACCAAACCACGTCGTAGCCGGCCGGCAGAAGAATGGAAGGTTCATTCTCCCCCGGCAGCTTCTCGCTGGCCTCTGCAGCAGCGAGGAATGCAGTGACGTTAGTCATTGGTTGCTCCTGATCTAAAAAATGTACGGGTTACTGGTTCGTGTTTTTTAGAACAGGAAGCCGGCGACGAGGCCGATCAGGGCAAGCGCCTCGACGAAGGCGATACCCAGGAACATGGTGGTGCGCAGCTGGCCAGCCATCTCCGGCTGGCGAGCCATGCCCTCGACGGTCTTGCCGACGAGCATGCCGATGCCGATGCCCGGGCCGATGGTTGCAAGGCCGTAGCCGATGGTGCCGAGACCCTCGTAGCGGTTCACGGTCTCCGCTGCCTGAGCAAGAATGATGTCGTTCATGTGAAAGTCGTTCCCTTTCTAAGTGCTCTCCCGCGGGTTGCGGGTGAGCGAGTGACAGATTGTGGGGTTATTCAGTTGGCCGTGTGGTCGCGCTTTGTTAATGCGCATCCGCGTGCAGCGACAGCTCGATGTACACCGCAGTCAGCAGGGCAAAGATGTACGCCTGCAGGAAGATGATGATCAACTCGTATGCGGTGAACAGCAGTGCTGCGATGAGGGTCAGGCCACTCACTGCCGTCCATGCGTTCAGCTGCCAGAAGAAGAAGTTCGTGGCGGAGTACAGCAGGACGAGAATGATGTGGCCAGCCAGGAAGTTCGCCATAAGACGAAGAGCCAGGGTGACCGGACGCAGAATAAACGTCGAGAAGAACTCGATCGGCACCACCAGAAGGTGGAGCAGCGGCGGAAGGCCGGGAATCACGGTCGAGTGCTTGAAGAAAGCGATGCCGTAGCGCTTCACGCCGGCGTAGATCATCGCGATGTAGGCCGCAACCGCCATGACGATCGGCATGCCGATACGTGCGTTAGGCGAGATGTTCAGGCCCGGGATGATCGTTGCGACGTTCATGAACAGCGTGGTGAAGAAGATGGTGCACAGCAGCGGCAGGAACCGCTTGCCGTCCTTCTTCCCCAGCGTGTCCTCCGCGATGTTGACGCGGACGAAATCGACACCGATCTCGGCGACATTCTGCAGCCCCTTAGGAACCAGCTTCGGGTTCCGGAAGGCAATAACAAAGAGGAGCACCAAAATCGCCGCCATGAAGAGGCGGACGAGCATGATGCGATCGAGTGCGAACCACCCATTAGCGAAGTCTTCGCCAATGAGCTGGCCGTACGTCTGCCCCGGGAAAAATTCTGGACCAAGCGAAGGTGCGTGGAATTCACCCTTCATGGCCAAAGTTGTAACGCTCAGCGTTCTCTCCCGTTCTCGGGCCGCGCTCCGATGCGCTCGGCGCGCGGTGCGATGGACGTCTTCAACAAAGACTGCCTCCGCGGCGGACTCCGTCGCACATCTGCTTCCGCGGGGGCAGGGGATGTCGTTCTTCTGCCGGTTTCCCCTGCTTACGAGGGTTAATATCGACTCGGAACAAACCCAGCGGTAATCCTAACAGGCGATCCGCGCAAAGTAGGTTTTACCTGTGCAATTGTCCCCCCGACGCACCACCCCAAACCCCCAAAACCCGCAACTGCGCTGCTACGACGTGTTTTCGCAGTGCTGTTAGGTCTGTCACAGCCCGCACTTACCCCTAATCCAGGTAGGTAGTGCGGGTGGTGATCAAACCCCATGTTTCGGCACCCAAAGCCACAACTAGAGCGGCCATGGTGGTGATGCCGAACGCCTGGTGGTCGTAGAAGTCGTAGCCGCGGATCCACAGGAAAAACAGCACAAGCACGCCCATCTTGAGCAGCCAGCCGCCGAGCACGATTGCCATGGTCGCGTTCGGAGAGGAGTTCGAGGTTGCGAGCACAGTGACCGCAGTCAGCAGCACGAAGCTCCCGCCGACGGCCACACCCATCAACGCGGCCCAAATGCCGGGCAGGTCGCGCGCTGCGCCCCACCCCATGAGGGCAACCACGGTCAGCACCACGAGCGCCCAGCTCGCCACCTTCAGGGCGCGCACAAGGGGCTTGCGGTGGTCGGACATGGCATTAGCGTCGTTGACTTCAAGCGGTTTCACGGTGGGTCATCCTACCTGCCGGGCCAATTTTCCCCTTGGCCAAGGGCACCAGCGTGAGCAAGAACGCAACCAAAAGCGCAGCCACGCTCAGCGACGCCGCGACCTTAAACGGCACCACGGAGAAGCTCACCGCGCCGAAGGCCACCGCGGAAACCCACATGTAGAGCACCAGCACGGTGCGCCGGTGGGTGTGCCCCAGCCGCAGCAGGCGGTGGTGGATGTGCCCGGCGTCCGCGGCGAACGGGCTTTGCCCCCTCGCGGTGCGACGGATCACAGCCCACACCAAGTCCAGCACCGGCAGGGCGATCGCCGCCAGCACCACGATGATCGGGCTGACCAGCGCGACCAGGTCGGCCGCGCCGTAGAGGGACATGTTGATCTTGCCCGAAGCGGAAATGGACGCAGCGGCGAGCAACAGCCCGATCAGCATCGCCCCAGAGTCGCCCATGAAGATGCGCGCCGGCTCGAAGTTGTGAGGCAAAAACCCGGCGCAGATGCCCACCAGGATCGCGCAGATGATCGCCGGCGGGTATGCGGAGACTGCCCCACCCTGGTCGTGCAGCACCGCCAGCGAGTAGATCAGAATCGCGGACCCCGCGATCATGCCCAGGCCCGCGGCGAGCCCGTCGATGCCGTCGACAAAGTTCACGGCGTTGATCAGCAGCACCGTAAACAGCGCGCTCAAGACCATACCCTGGACTTGATCCAGGATGAGCGTGGTGCCCTCCCCGAACGGCACATAAAAAACGGTAAAGACGATGCCCAGAGCCGTCATGATCACCGCGGCCGCAAACTGTCCGATCAACTTGGTCAGCGCGCGCAGCTCATACAGGTCGTCCACCACCCCGACGAGCACGATGGCGAGCCCGCCCACCAGCACCGCGGTCATCTCCGGCGTCACGGGCGCGAACCCTCGGGTCAGCGCGGGCAGTTGCTGCGCGAGCGCATAGGCCGCCAAGAACCCGGTTAACATGGCCAGCCCGCCTAACGACGGCGTCGGCTGCGTGTGCACGTCGCGCTGGCGGATCTCAGCCACCCTGCCCGTGCGCACGAGCATGGATCGCACCGGCCCGGTGGCCAGGTACGTGACTGCGGCCGCCACGAGCAGGACAAGTCCCAGCTCACGCAGCGGAACACCGGAGGCGTTCATCGGCGGCTACTTCCTCCGCAGGCTCTCTGGGTCAAGTCCTAAGACCTGACCAATGCGTTCGGCGGAAATCGCCCCCTCGCGCAGAATCCGTGGCGCGGGGCCAGAAAGATCAATGATCGTGGAGGGCTCCCCGATCTCCGCGGTACCCCCGTCGAGGTAAATCGGCACCGCGTCGCCGAATTGCTGGCGCGCCTCGGTGGCGGTGGTCGCCGGCGGGTTGCCAGAGATGTTCGCGGAGGACACCGCCATCGGCCCGGTCTCTTGCAGAAGCTCGAGCGCCAGCGGCTGGTTCGGCATGCGCAACAGCACGGTGCCGCGCGTGTCGCCGAGATTCCACGGCAGGCTGGGCGCCTCGGGCACGACGATGGACAGCCCACCCGGCCAAAATGCCTCCACCAGCGTCTTCGCGGTCTCTGTGAACTCGCGCACTAGCCCCTGGATGGTCACCCAGGAGCCCACGAGCACCGGCACTGGCATATCCGGACCGCGGCGTTTGGTGGCCAAAAGCGTGTCCACGGCGTCGTTGTTGAAGGCGTCGCAGCCGATGCCGTAGACGGTGTCCGTCGGCAGCACCACGCAGCGGCCGGCCCGGACGGCGTCGGCGGCCGCGCGTACACCTTCGATGCGCTTTTGCGGGTCGAGGCAGTTGTACGTTTCCCTCAATGTTCGCTCCTTGGCCGTCGGGCAGTTACCGGGCTAGCTTACTCGCCGTGACAAACCGGGCCCGTCCGGTCATGTCCTCCAGCGCGCGCACGTCCGCAAAACCGCTGGCGCACAGCTCATCCTGCACAGCCTCGGAGGTCGTATCGTCGTGTTCGATGCCCACAGCTCCGCCATCTTTGAGCATTTGCTTGACGACGGGCACGATCCCGCGAATCGCCGCCATCCCATCAGCGCCCGAAAACACTGCCTCGTGCGGGTCAGCGTAAACCTCCTGCTGCAGCTCCGGCGTTCCCGGGACATATGGCGGGTTAGACACCACCACGTCCGCTCGGATCCCGGCGAGCAGCTGCGGGTCGGTCATGTCTCCCGCCACCACGTTGACCTGGGGCGCGAACGTATCGACGTTGCGCTGCAGGTAGGCACGCGCGGCCTCCGACCGCTCCACCGCGTACACCGTCGCATCCGGCCTGGCCCGGGTGATCGCAATGGCCAACGCTCCGGTGCCGGAGCCGAGGTCGACGACGGTGGGGGCCGAAGGTGCGTCGATAAGCTTGTGCACTGCCCACTCGGCGAGGACCTCGGTTTCGGGCCTGGGGATGAACACGCCGGGGCCGACGGCGAGGTCGACGCCGTAAAACGGCGCGGTGCCGATGATGTGCTGCAGCGGCTCGCGCTTGGTGCGGCGCGCGACGAGTTCGGAGTAGCGCTGCCCGAAATCCGCCGGCGCATCGGCGAACATCAGCTGCATCGGCGCGACGCCGAGCACGTGCGCGGCGAGCAGGCGCGCGTCCACCTCCGGAGAGTCGACGCCCGCATCCCGGAGGGCATTCACCGCTTCCGAGAGGAACGAACGGAGGCTACTCGGCTTCAAGTCGCTCCTGGCGCTCGTGCGTCTGCAGCGCCGTGATCAGGTCGTCCATGTTGCCGTCGAGCACCGAGTCCAGGTTGTTGGACTTGTAGTTGATGCGGTGGTCCGAAATGCGGTTCTCCGGCCAGTTGTAGGTGCGGATACGCTCGGAGCGGTCCATGGTGCGCACCTGGGATGCGCGGCCCTCGGCCTCCTCGGCCTCGAGCTTCTCGCGCTCCAGCTGCTCCAGGCGGGCCTGCAGCACCTGCATGGCGCGGGCGCGGTTCTGGATCTGGGAGCGCTCGTTCTGGCAGGTCACCACAATGCCGGTGGGCTGGTGGGTGATGCGCACGGCCGAGTCGGTCGTGTTCACGCCCTGGCCGCCCTTGCCGGAGGAGCGGTACACGTCGACTCGGATGTCCTTGTCGTCGATTTTGACGCTCTCAATCTCGTCGGCCTCCGGGAAGACGTAGACACCTGCGGCCGAAGTCTGGATGCGGCCCTGGGACTCCGTGACGGGCACGCGCTGCACACGGTGCACCCCGCCCTCGAATTTCAGCTTGGACCAGGCGCCGTCGCGCGAGGGGTTCTTGGACTTCACCGCAACGGTCATGTCCTTCACGCCGCCCAGGTCGGACTCGGCGACGTCAAGCACCTCCCAGGTCAGGGCATGCTTCTCGCAGTACTTCTGGTACATGCGCGCAAGGTCGCCAGCGAACAGCGCGGCCTCCTCGCCGCCGGCGCCGGCCTTGAGCTCCATGATGATGTCGTCGCCGTCGTGCTCGTCGCGCGGGGCGAGCAGGTCGGCCAGCTCCTCCTCCAGGCGGACAATCTCGCCCTCGAGGCGCTTGGCCTCCTCGGCGAACTCCTTGTCCTCGTTGGCCATCTCGGCCGCGGCCTCGTGGTCCTCCTGCGCCTGGGTCAGGTCGTTGTAGGCGTTGATGATCGGCTGCAGCTCCGCGTAGCGCTTGGACAGCTTGCGGAACTGGTCCTGGTCGCCCGCGACCTCCGGGTCGCCCATCTGGGCCTGGATGCCCTGGTATTCGGCCACGTAGTCGTCGACAAGCGAAACCTGCGATTTCTCTGCCATTAGGAGTAGTCCTCCTCGTCGTTTTCCGTCTGCGCCATCGGTGCAGAGTTGGCCACGCCGATCAGGAACTCGCCGTTGGTCTTCGTCTTCTTCAACTGCTTAATCAGCATGTCAATGGATTGCTGCGGGTCCAGCGCGGAGAGGATGCGGCGCAGCTTGTGCATCACGCGCGCCTCCTCCGGGCTCATCAGCAGCTCGTCCTTGCGGGTGCCGGAGGGGTTGACGTCCACAGCCGGGAACACGCGACGCTCCGCGATCTTGCGGTCCAGCTTCAGCTCCGCGTTGCCGGTGCCCTTGAACTCCTCGAAGATCACGGTGTCGCCAGCCGAGCCGGTCTCCACCATCGCGGTGGCGATAATCGTCAGCGAACCGCCCTCCTCGATGTTGCGAGCTGCGCCCAGGAAGCGCTTCGGCGGGTACAGCGCGTTGGAATCCACACCACCGGAAAGGATGCGGCCGGACGCCGGCGAGGAGTTGTTGTAGGCACGGCCCAGGCGGGTGATGGAATCCAGCAGGACCACCACGTCCTGACCCATCTCCACCAGGCGCTTCGCGCGCTCGATGGCAAGCTCGGCCACGGCGGTGTGCTCTGACGGCGGACGGTCGAACGTGGAGGCAATGACCTCGCCGTTGACGCTTCGCTGCATGTCCGTGACCTCCTCCGGACGCTCGTCCACCAGCACCACCATGAGGTAGCACTCCGGGTTGTTGGTGGCGATCGCGTTGGCGATGTTCTGCAGAATCGTCGTCTTACCGGCCTTCGGCGGGGAGACGATCAGCGCGCGCTGGCCCTTACCAATCGGCATGACCAGGTCGATCACGCGGGTGGTGAGGATCTTCGGCTCAGTTTCCAGGCGCAGACGGCGGTTCGGGTACAGCGGAGTGAGTTTGTGAAACTCCTTGCGGCCCTTCGCCGCCTCCGTGGTCTGGCCGTTGATGGAATCGACCCGCACTACCTGGTTGTAGCTGCGACGGTTACGGCCGTTGCCCTGCGAGTGGGACTGCCCGTTCGCGCGGACCTGACCCGTCACCGCGTCGCCGGAGCGCAGGCCCGACTGGCGCACGAGCTTATGCGGCACATAGACGTCCGCGTTGGACTGGCGGTAGCCGGTAGTGCGGATGAACGCCGAACCGTTGTCCTGCACGTCCACGATACCGGCGACCTCCTGCAGGTCCTCCGGGTTGAAGTTCTGGTTGTCGTTGTTGCCGTTGTTTCCGCCGCCGTGGTTGTGGTCCCGGTTGCGGTTACGGTTGCGACGACCGCGACGGCCGCGGCGGCCCCCACCGTGGTGGTGGTCGTCGTTGTTGCCGCCATGGTTGCCGTGGTTGCCGTGGTTGTTGCGGCCGCCCCGGTCGTTGCCACGGTCGTTGTTGTCGTGGTTCTGCTCGTGATCGCCCTCGGCGTTGTTACCACGGTTGTCACGGTTGTCACGGTTGTCACGGTTGTCGCCGCCCTGCTGCTCGTCGTGCTGCGAGCGTGCACGGTTGCGGCGGGCGCGACGTGCGGCGGAGCGCGATGCCCCGCGGGACTCGTCGTCGTCGCTAAGCTGCTGCTTCTCTGCCTGGCTCGGCTTCTCGGCCTGCTCCGGCGCTGCCTTTTCCGCCGGCGCTGCCTTCTCGGCGGCGGCCTTGCGTGGCACCTGCCCGGTGACGATGGCCTGGATGAGTTCCCCCTTGCGGAGCCCGGAGATCCCCTTAAGTCCCTTTTCGGCGGCGAGCTTTCGCAGCTCCGGAATCTTCATTGCGGCGAGGTCGGCCGCGGTGCCGGTTTCGGTCACGTGTGTCCTTTCGTCGCTAAGCCAGCTGCTTAATCGCGCAGATATTCGCGTTTGCATGCACCGGTAGCGGTCGTGTGCGGTCTTACGGATCTCGCGGGCCCGGGGAAACGTTCCTCCCGGTAGCGCCGCCAGCACCCTCAACCGGAGAAGTTCCGGGACGGGTGCAATTCGCACGATCCACGCAGAAGTGTAGCGCATAGAAGGCCCTGCGCTAATCAGGCCCGCGCTAACATGGCCTGCATGCTTTCAACGATGCAGGAGGTGCCGTTCTCCGTCGCCAGGATTTTGGAGTTCGGCATCACCGCCCACGCCAACACGAAGTGCACGACGTGGCGCGCATCCGGCGCGGAGGAAACCACGTTCGCCGAGATCGGCGCGCGCGCCGCGGCCTTTGCGCATGCTCTGCACAACGACCTGGGCATCGATGGCGACCAGCGCGTGTCCACGCTGCTGTACAACTGCGCGGAGCACATCGAGGTGATGTTCGCCGTCGCCGCGAAGGGCGCGGTATTCAATCCGCTAAACGTGCAGCTCATGACGGATCAGATCGCGTACGTTGTCAACCACTCCGAGTCTGAAGTCGTGGTCGCGGACCCGCGGTTGGCAAAGAAGCTGGGCACAATTTTGCAGGACTGCCCGACCGTGCGCGCGGTGGCGTTTACGGGCGTCGAACCGCTTGACGACGCAGCTTCGCACCTCCCCGACTCAGTCAAGGTATACAGCTACGAGCAGCTTCTCGACGGCCGGCCCACGTCCTACCCATGGCCCGAACTGCCCGAAAACACCGCAGCGGCGCTGGTGTACTCCACCGCCACCACCGGCGCACCGAAGGGCGTGGCCTATTCGCACCGCTCCCTGTGGCTCGAGGCGACGGGCCTGCGCGCCACCGACTCGTTGGCAGTGACCCACGGTGAGACGTTTTTGTGCTGCATCCCCATCTACCACGTGCTCAGCTGGGGCGTGCCGCTCGCCGCGTTTTTGGCTGGCACGCCGCTGGTGCTGCCGGATTCGGACATGTCCGCCCCCACCTTGGCCAAGCTCATCGCGGGCACCCACCCGCGCGTCGCCCACGGGGTGCCTACCCTGTGGATCCAGCTAATGGTGCACTACCTGCACAACCCGCCCGAGCGCATGAGCCTGCAGGAGATTTTCGTCGGCGGCTCGCCAGCCCCGCCCGCCCTGATCAAGGTGTGGGAGGAGCGCTACGGCGTGGACGTGGTGCACGTGTGGGGCATGACGGAGACTTCCACCGTGGGTACCGTCGCCAGGCCGCCGTCGGGCGCCTCCGGTGAGGCCCGCTGGGCCTACCGCATCTCCCAGGGCCGCTTCGCCCCCACCCTGCAACACCGCGTGGTTAACGACGGCCAGGTCATGGCCCCCACCGACCTCACCCAAGGCGAGATCCAGGTGCGCGGCAACATGGTCGCCGCCAGCTACTACCACTCGCCCACCCAGGAGCCCGGCGAGATCGCCTCACGCTTCCGCGGCGAAGATGTCGACGACGTGCGCGACCACTTCACTGCCGACGGCTGGCTGCGCACCGGCGACGTGGGCACCGTGACCAATGCCGGCTTCCTCACCCTCTACGACCGCGCCCGCGACGTCATCCGCTCCGGCGGCGAATGGATCTACTCCGCCCAGGTGGAAAACCTGATCATGGAGTCCGAGGAAGTCATCGAGTGCGCCGTCATCGGCATCCCCGACGACAAGTGGGGCGAGCGCCCTCTCGCCGTGACCAAGCTGACCGCCGAGGTCGCCCCCACCGCGGAGACCGCCGCCCGCCTGCGCGCAGGGCTCGCCGATGTGCTGCCCAAGTGGATGGCGCCCGAGTACTGGACGTTCGTGGACTCCATCGACCAGACGTCCGTGGGCAAGTTCGACAAGAAGGACCTGCGCAAACACCTCGCCCGGGACGAGTTCGACATCATCGCCTTGCCCGGCCCCGGCAGCCGGCCGAAGGCGACGTCGTAAAGCAATCTGCTCCTAAGCCCGGTTGCGGTTGAGCAGGAAGACCACCGCACCGATCACGGCCAGCAGCAGCACGCCGAGACCGCCCAGCAACGGCAGGGACAACCCGTCCGACTTGTTTTCCGCGACTTCGGCGGCCTCAGTGCTCTCGGCTTCTTCGGTGTTTTCGGTGGTCTCCTCCACCGTCCGCTCCTCGCCCGGGCTGCTGGCGCCGTCGAACTTGATCGGCTCATCCGACGGCTCGGGGCCGTTCTCGTAGGTCGGGGTCCAGTCCGGGCCGCCGTCTACCGGCTCGCCGTCGAGCATCACCGCGAACTCGTACGGCTGCTCCACGCCGGTAATCTTTCCTTCGCCCTTCGCACCCATACCCACGTGTAGGAAGTAGTAGCCCTGGTGCGGATAATCCCCGCCGTACATCGTGTGCTGCGCCGGCGAGACCGGGCCGCTTTCGTCTTCCTCGTCGTAGAAGCCGAAGTCTCTTGTTCCAATTTGAAGGCGTGTCGGGTCGAAGATCTTGATCTTCACCGAGTCTGCGTCGTTGGTGACTGACTCTTTGACCTTCATATTCAGCACCGGACGCTGGCCCCAAGTCACCGGGATCTTGTAAAAGCGGTACTCGCCGGGGACGATCTTGTCGGAGTAGGTGCCCTCGCTGATTTCCGTCGCGTCGTTGAAGCCTGTGCCACCAGCGATTTCCTCCGCGGTGCCGAACGGGACCTCGCCGTCGTACTTCCCGGAGGAGATAACCTTGTCCGACCATTCCTTGGCTTGCTCTTCTTCAGGGATCGGCTCGTAGAACACGTTGACTTCGACGTTGACGTCGTCGACAAGCTCCGCGCCACCTTTGTAGATCTGCGTGGCTATCAGCCAGTTGCTCATGTCGCAGTCATCGGCTTGCTCCTCCCGCATCAACGAGACCCAGTAGGGTTCCATGGCGAACTGTGCGCTGCCCGCGATGCTGCTGGGGGATAGTTTCGTTCGTGCCTTGCCGCAGTTCTGGTCATTCTCGTTGGTTTGTGCGGAGGACTCGAGTTCTACCTGAGCATCTTGGAAGTGGCCGTCGGGCTGCCAGATCGGGGTCATAGTGATCAGCGCCTTGTGCCCCTCCGGCACGGAGACGCGGAAGTAGCGGTCGGTCTTCGCGTTCGAATCCGGGGTCACCTTCGTCTTGTACTGGCCCTGGCCAAGCCACTTGGCGTCCTCCGGCGAATCCGCAAACTCAAACGGCGTGCCCTCAACCTTGTACTTGCCAATGTCGCGCTGGGCCAGGAACTTCAGCGACGTCGCCAGGCTGCTCGCATCTTTGGCCTCGAGGAACTGACCGTTGCCGGCCTCCGCGATGCACTGCAGCTCCTTCCGAGCCGCGTCATCAACCTGGAAGCCCACCGTGTGGATCGCCAGATCAACACCATCTTCGGCCAGCTCCTTGGCCACCTCACACACCGGCGGCGGCGCACAGGAGTCGATACCGTCGGACACCAGGATGATTGAGCGCTCCCCCTCGTCGCCAAGCTCTTCTGCGGCCTTGCGCAGGGAATTGCCCATTGGTGTGTAGCCCTTCGGCTCCAACCCATTAATAGCCGAGGTGAACTTCGCCTTATCCACCCTGCCGACCGGGACGAGAGTGTCAATATCCTTACACCCCCGTTCCCGGTTATCCGGCGCATCCGACTCATTCGCGCCGTACACCGTCAGCCCCATGTTCGCGGTCTCCGGCAGCGACTCCACCAGCTCATTCGCCGCCTTCTTCGCCGATTCCATGCGTGTGCCCTCGGCGTCTGCCTCAACCATCGACGAGGATGCGTCCAAAATCAGCATCGCCTTGCTGTCTTCCGAGCCTGCGGAGGCCGTGGACGATGTCTTTGTCGACGTCGTCGATGACGACGAGGTCTCCGTCACCGTCGACACCGCCGTCGACGATTGCCCCCACGCCACCGGCGCCCATGCCAGACAACAACACACCGCAATCATCAGCGCGAGAAGAACCCTCGCGCCTTTCTGCGAAACCGTCCAACTCATTCATCCGTGCCCTTCTGTGCTGTGTGCAGAATCACTTTGGACAATAAAAGATCTTCATTACACCTGCACGCCTCGTTATCACTTTGTAAAGACCCCGACTCAGATTCTGTGACCGCAGAATCCACGCTCTTCGAAAGTCTCATCTAATACTTGAGGGTGTTCTGCGGCCGCAGAATCGCTTGACCTCCGACCGCCCAACCCTCAACCCGAGGTTGAGGGTGTTCTGCGGCCGCAGAATCATTTCCCAAACTTCGCAAACATTTTTGAAGAACCCCTTTACATCGCACACACCTTCGCTTATCCTCGACCCCACAGCGACCATCCAGCCATCGCCCAGGGGGCTTCCCGTGACCACAGCCACCAGCAAAACACTGCAGCTTATAGACGATCTAAAGTTCCACCACTGCGAATCCCACACCCACCGTGCAGACATGCTCGACGCGCTTGGCCAGCTCGACGAAGAGGACATTGCCGAACAACGTGGCGAGTTCTCCACTGCCACATGGCTCAAACGCGAGCTCAATCTGCCGCCATCCACCGCGTACGAGTATCTCCGCGTCGCCCGGGGCCTACGCCGGTTCCGCCTGCTGTATGAGACGTTCCGTTCCGGCGTGATGCCGTACAACACGATGCGTTTCCTGCTGAAATTCATGGATGAGGAAAACGAGGAAGAGCTGATTGACCTCGCGCTCATCCATGCTTTTTCCGAGCTCGAACGCATCCTCGCCGGCACCGACACCGCCGATGAGAACGAACCCGAAGAACCGTTTGTGAAGGCCGATTTCCGCGCCGACGGAATGATGGATTTCCGTGCGCTCCTTCCCGCGGTGCGCGGACAAGCACTGCTCACCGCGTTGAAGGTCGCTCAGCTCGCCAGTTACTGCGCCGAGCTACCAAACTCAGAGGAGCTCGCGGACCCGGAAAAGCTAGACGAGTTCATCGCGGCGGCCGAAGCAGAAGCAGAGTCTTGCCCACCTGATTTCACCGCGGACGGCCCTAAACCGCGGAAGTCCAAACTCGATCTGGAGTCGATTCTGCGCCCGCCCTCACGCTTCGGCCCGCCGGAGAAGAAGGACCTCTACCCCGCCTTCATCGCCATGATGGACATGGTGCGCGACAGCCCCACTAGCCCGCTTCGTTCTCCCGGCGCCCACGTCAACATCGTGCTCACAGAGGACGGCGGTGCGTGGATGCCGGAGAACACCTCGGCGAGATCCCAGGAAGTGCGAAGCTACATCGCGAACGCTACGTTGCGCCTGCACCTGCTGGACAAGAAGGGGTTGACCATCAACGTCGGCCGCGCGCAGCGCTTCGCCACAGACGCACAGGTCCTCGCACTATTGATGGCCTGGGGGCACCAGTGCGCGATGCCCGGATGCAGCCATCGGCGATTCATCGAGATCCACCACATCAAAGAATGGGAAGACGGGGGCGCCACCAACATGGACAACCTAATTCCGCTGTGTTCGAGCTGTCACTCCAAGATCAGCCACGGCCTGGCGCATATCCAGGCCCACGGTCCGGACTTGTACTTCCGTCTTAAGGACGGCACGCAGTACGTCTCAAGGAACCGCTCGCTGCCCAAGCGCACCTACAACCACCGGGGTCCGCTACGAGACACCGTTACGCCGGGCGACAGCTTCGACGAGCCGGGCGCAGGCCAGCACACGGGTCAGGCAGGCGCTTAGTCGCGAACCAGCTCAGCGGTGGCCGGACCGGCGACGTCGAGTTCGATGACGTGGAGGCCGGCGGAGCGTGCTTCGTCGAGAAGCGAAGGCTCCACCTCAGTGGTGGTGAGAACCAGCGCGGTCGGGCCGGCGCCGGAGAGGTAGGCGGCGTGACCGCGGTTGCGCAGGCGATTGACCCACTCCGCCGTCACCGGCAGGACATCTGCGCGGTACGGCTGGTGGAGGCGGTCGCGGGTGCCTTCGAAAAGCAGTTGCGGGTGGTGCTGCAGCGCCGCTGTCATCACCGCGGTGCGCGAAACGTTGAAACGCGCATCGGTGTGGGTGACGTGGCTCGGCAGCACCTTGCGCACCGCGTTGGTGGAAGCGTGGAAATCAGGCACAAGGGCGACGGCCGAAATGGAGCCGTCCACCGGGATGCGCACAGCGCGGTAGGACGGCTTGGACTGGCCGTCGACGGGGATGTCGGTCCACGACACCACTGCCCCGCCGAACGCGGATGCGCCGGCGTTGTCCGGGTGGCCTTCGAACTCGGAGGACAGCTGCACGATTGCGTCCTCGTCGAGCGGGGAGCCGGCCAGCGCGTTGGCGGCAACCACGCCGGCGACGGCGGCGGAGGCGGAGGAGCCGAGGCCGCGCGACTGCGGGATGGTGTTGTGGCACACCACGCGCAGGCCGGGCGCGGACACGTCCGCGGCGGCAAGCGCGGACTGGATGGCCTTGACCACGAGGTTAGAGCTGTCGCGGGGCAGATCGTCGGCACCCTCGCCGAAGATCTCCACCTCGAGGCCGGAGTCGGTGACCTCCACTTCCACGGTGTCGTAGATACTCAACGCGATTCCGAGGGTGTCGAAGCCGGGGCCCAGGTTCGCCGATGAACCGGGGACGGTGACCTTGACTTTCAGGCCGGGCTGCAGATCGATTGCCATTCCGAAGGCCCCTTAGGAATCGAGTCGAATGACGGAGTTGACGGCGAGCACGTCGTCGTGGCCCGAAAGCTGCTCCACGATCGCGCTGAGGTCCTGCTCGCGGGCGGCGTGGGTGACCACGATGAGGTGGGCCTCGTCGCCGGACTCTTCCTGACGCACCGCGGACAGCGAAATGCCGGCCTTGGCGAAGCGGGCGGTGAGATCGGAGAGAACGCCGACGCGGTCGTTGACGGTCATGTTGATCGTGTAGCGGGTGGTCACCTCCTCGAACGAGACAACCGGGTAGTCCGCGTACGGGTTCTCGGCCGGGGCGCGGCCGCCGTGGACCTTGTTGCGTGCGGCGCCGACGAGGTCGCCGAGTACTGCCGATGCGGTGGGGGCGCCGCCGGCGCCGTTGCCGTAGAACATGAGTCGACCTGCTGCTTCTGCCTCGACGAAAATGGCGTTGTAGGACTCATCCACGGATGCGAGCGGGTGCTCGTTGGGCACCAGCGTCGGGTGGACTCGGGCGTTGACGCCGGTGGTGTTGCCGGCGTCGTCGACAAGCCGCTCGCAAATAGCGAGCAACTTGATGGTGTGGCCGGACTTCTTCGCGGCATCGATGTCGTCGGCGGTGATCTTGGTAATGCCTTCGCAGTGCACATCGTCGAAGGTCACGCGGGTGTGGAAGCCCATGGAGGCGAGGATGGCGGCCTTGGAAGCGGCGTCGTGGCCTTCCACGTCCGCGGTCGGGTCGGCCTCTGCGTAGCCGAGTCGGGTGGCCTCCGCCAGCGCCTCCTCGTAGTCGGCGCCGGTGGAAGCCATGGCGTCGAGGATGAAATTGGTGGTGCCGTTGACAATGCCGGAGATGCGCTGCACCTGGTCGCCCGCAAGGGAGCGGCGCAGCATGCCCACCACGGGGATAGCGGCGGCGACGGCGGCTTCGTAGTAGAGGTCGACGCCGGCGGCGTTCGCGGCGTCGGCAAGCTCGGCGCTGTGGGCGGCCACCAGGGCCTTGTTGGCGGTGACCACCGACTTTCCAGCCTTGAGCGCCTCGAGGACGAGCTCGCGCGGGTAGTCAATGCCGCCGATGAGCTCGACCACGATATCCACGTCGTCGCGGGTAACCAGCTCGCGCGCGTCCCCCGTCAAGTACAAGCCCTGGACCTCGGGGGCATCTTTGTGCTTCTCGACGTCCGACACCGCAACACCCCTCACCTCGATCGGGCCGTCAATACGGTGTTCCAGGTTGGAGGAGAATTCGGACAGCAGGCGCAGCACCTCGGTACCGACGGTGCCCTTGCCCAACACGGCAATGCCCACGGGGGTGCCGATGCCCTTGCCCGGGTAGTTGCCGTTATATCCCTCGGCGGTGGCGGAAGTCATGATGCGAGTAGCTCCTTCATCGTACGTGACAGGGATCAGCGGTGAACCGCTTTGTCTACTATCGCGCAAAAGACACTGACGGTCAATTAATATTCGCGCGCAATCAGATCCTCGACAGTCTCCCGCCGCACCATCGGCGTCACCTCTCCGCCGCGCACGGAAACCACCGCGGGGCGTCCGAACGCGTTGTAGTTCGAGGCCATGGAATAGCAGTAGGCGCCGGTGGCGGCGAGCGCGATGAGATCGCCCGGAGCGATGTCGTCGGGCCAGGAAGCCTCCTCCACCAGGACGTCGCCGGACTCGCAGTGGGATCCCACCAGGCGCGTGTCGGTGGGGGCGCCATCGGCGAAACGGTTGACCACGCGGGCGTCGTAAAGCGCGCCGTAGAGCGAGGGACGGATGTTGTCGCTCATGCCGCCGTCGACGGCGACGTAGCGACGCGAAGTGGTGTAGGAGGTGTCCACGTCCTTGATCACGCCGGCGGTGTAGACGGTCACTGCGGACGGGCCGGCGATCGCGCGGCCGGGCTCGACCACCACGGTGGGCGCGGCGATGCCTAGCTCGTCGGCGACCTCCTGCACCGCGGTGAGCAGGTCGCGCGCCACAGCGTTGACGTCCAAAGGCGACTCGCCCGGCATGTACGCGATGCCGTAGCCGCCGCCGAGATCGAGGTAGCCCAGCGCCACACCCTGGGTCTTCCAGATCTCGGCGTACATGCCCAGCACGCGCTCGGCGGCGAGCTTGAAGCCCTCGGCGTCGAAAACCTGGGAGCCGACGTGGCAGTGCAGGCCGGTCAGCTCCAACCAGTCGGAGGTGATGGCTGCGGCGGCGGCCGATAAGGCGTCGCCAGTAGCGAGCGAGATGCCGAACTTCTGATCCTCGTGGCTGGTGGCGATGAACTCGTGGGTGTGGGCGTCCACGCCGGGTTTCACGCGCACGAAGACGTCCTGCTTCACGCCCGCTTGCTTCGCCACGGCCTCCAGCTGCGCCAATTCCTGATGCGAGTCGATGACTACGTGGCCGACCTTTGACTCCACACACAAGCGCAGGAACTCGTCCGACTTGTTGTTCCCGTGCACGGTAATGCGCTCGGGCGGAAAGTCCGCGGCCAGGGCTATGCGCAGCTCATTCTCGCTGGCCACGTCCAGCGCGAGGCCTTCCTCATCGACCCAGCGGGCCACGCGGCGGGTGAGAAACGCCTTCGAGGCGTAGTGCACGTTTTCGGGCGCTAAAAACGCGGCGGCCATGTCGCGGCAGCGCGAACGGAAGTCGTCCTCGTCGATGACCACAACCGGGGTGCCGTACTCCGCAGCGATCTCCGGAAGCGGCACGCCGGCAATGGTGACCACGCCGTCCTCCTCGCGCTTGGCGCAGCGGGGCCAGACGTGGGCGGGCAGGTCGTTGAAGTCGCCGTTGTCCTTCTCGTAGGGAGTGGAGACGAAAACGGTCATTTACATCCGCTCCGGTGCGCTCACGCCGATCAGACCGAGGGCGTTCGCGACAACCTGGCGCGAGGCCATCGCCAGGGCCAGGCGCGCGGTGTGGATCGGCTCCGCTTCCTCGCCGGTCTTGGGCAGGATCTGGCAGGAGTCGTAGAACTTGTGGAACGCGCTGGCCAGTTCCTCGGTGTAGCGGGCGATGCGGTGCGGCTCGCGCAGCTCCGCGGCGGCGCGCACGACGGCCGGGTACTCGCCGAGGGTGCGGATGAGGTCGCCCTCCTTGTCGTGGGTGAGCAGCGCCAGGTCCGGGTCGGTGTGGGACACGCCGGCTTCGTCCGCCTTGCGCCCGATGGAGCACAAACGGGCGTGGGCGTACTGCACGTAGTAGACGGGGTTGTCGGAGGACTGCTTCGTCCACAGGTCCAGGTCGATGTCCAAGGTGGAATCCACCGAGGAGCGCACCAGCGAGTAGCGCGCGCCGTCAACGCCGATCGCGTCCACGAGGTCTTCGAGCGTGATCACGGTGCCTGCACGCTTGGACATCTTCACGGCCTGGCCGTCGCGCACGAGGTTGACCATCTGGCCGATGAGCACCTCAACGGCATCCGCGTTGTAGCCCAGCGCCTGCGCCGCCGCCTTGAGACGCGCAATGTAGCCGTGGTGGTCCGCACCCAGCATGTAAATAGCCAGGGTGTGGCCGCGGTCGAACTTGTCGGCCACGTACGCGATGTCGCCGGCGATGTAGGCGGCGTCGCCGTCGGACTTGAGTACGACGCGGTCCTTGTCGTCGCCGAAGTCGGAAGAACGCAGCCACCACGCGCCATCGTTTTCGTACAGGTTGCCGTTGTCCTTCAGCGTCTGCACGGCCTTATCCACGGCGCCCGATTCGAACAGGGAATTCTCGTGGAAGTACACGCCAAAGTCCACGCCGAACTCGTGCAGGGACTGTTTGATCTGCGCGAACATCATCTCCACGCCGGCCGCGCGGAAGGTCTCCTGCACCTCGGCGTCCGCGCCATCGAGAGCGCCAGGATGCTTATCGACGACCGCCCGGGCAATCTCGTGAATGTAATCGCCACCGTAACCGTCCTCCGGGGTGGGCTCGCCCTTCGCCGCGGCAACGAGCGAACGGGAGAAGCGGTCGATCTGCCCGCCGTGGTCGTTGAAGTAGTACTCGCGGGTAACCTCCGCGCCGGCAGCCTCGAGAACGCGGCCGAGCGAGTCGCCCACCGCGGCCCAGCGGGTGCCGCCGAGGTGGATCGGGCCGGTGGGGTTGGCGGAGACGAACTCGAGGTTGATCTTCTCGTCTGCGTAGAGATCGCAGTGGCCAAACTTCTCGGCCTCATCCAGCACCTTTGCCACGAGCTGGCCCTGGGCACCGGCGGCGAGACGCAGGTTAATAAAGCCCGGACCGGCGATCTCGACGGCGGCGATTGCGGGGTTGGCCGACAGGTCGTCGACAAGCCAAGTGGCGAGATCGCGTGGGTTAGTGCCAGCTTTCTTGGCCACCTGGAGCGCGACGTTTGTGGCGTAATCGCCGTGCTCGGGGTTGCGGGGGCGCTCCACGGTCACGGTGTCGGGGACGACTGAGGCGTCGAGATCGTGGGCGGCGAGCACACGCGTCGCGGCCTCTTTCACGGTGGTTGCGAGTTCAGCTGGCGTCATGGGGCACAAGTTTAAAGCACCCGCCGACACCGCACGCAGCATGGGCACCGGCCGCTCGGTGCAATAGGTCACACCAAAGCGAACCCCCTCCATTCGTCACTAATGGGGTTAGGGTGGCATATTGTTTTGCAGTCATTGCCCGTACTGACTCGAAAGAGCCTCCCATGGATCAATTCCAAGTGTTCACCGACGCGATCGGTGGCAGCGTGGGCCTCTCGGCGCTGGTGTCTACCCTGCCGTTGCTCACGTTCTTCATCATGCTGCTCGGATTCAAAGCCCGCGCGCACACCTCCGGCGCCGTCGCGCTCGTAGTTGCACTGCTGGTAGCCATCTTGGGCTTCAACATGCCCACCACCATGGCCATCTCCTCCGCCTTCCGCGGCGGTTTGTTCGGCCTCTTCCCCATCGTCTTCGTGATCCTGACGGCCATCTGGTTCTACCAGATCACCGTCGCATCCGGCCGCTTCGAAGATCTGCGTCTCGTCTTCGACAAGATGGGCAACGGCGACGTGCGCATCCAGGCGATGCTTATCGCGTTCTGCTTCGGCGGCCTGCTTGAGGCGCTCGCCGGCTTCGGCGCGCCGGTGGCGATTACCGCGACCATGATCCTGGCCTTGGGCATCCCGCCGCTGAAAGCCGCGACCGTGGTGCTGCTGGCCAACACCGCTCCGGTGGCGTTCGGCGCCGTGGCCATCCCGATCACCACCGCCGGCGACGTGGGCGGCCGTACCCTCGAGCAGACCGAAAACATCGCCGCCATCGTGGGCCACCAGACCCCGTTCCTCGCGTTCTTCGTTCCGTTCATTATCGCGCTGCTTATCGACGGCTGGCGCGGCGTCCGTGAAACCGCTCCGGCAGCCGGCGTGATCGGCCTGACCTTCGCTATCGCCCAATGGTGGACGTCCAACCACTTCGCCTACCAGCTCACCGACGTGATTGCCTGTATCGTCGCACTTGGCGCTGCCTTCGTGCTCCTGCACTTCTGGCAGCCGCGTGGCGTTGACGCCATGCGCGAGCGCCTCGGCCTCGAGCACAGCGCCGCAACCGACGGCGATGAGGTGGAACTGCCCTCCAACCGTGTGTTCATGGCGCTTCTGCCCTACGCCGTGGTTGTGGTCGTATTCGGCCTGGCCAACCTGGGTACCGCGATCCCGACCTGGCTGAAGCAGTTCAAGATCTCCTTCCCGTGGCCGGGCCTCGACGGCAATCTGCTCAACTCAGCCGGCGATCTGGTCAACAGCGACTACTCGTTTGCCTACATCAACAACCCGGGCAGCCTGATGGTCATCTCCGCGCTGATCGTGACCGTGCTGTACATGGTGTTCAACGAGAACGGACGCTACAAGCTCACCTGGGGCCAGGTAGGCAAGGAGTTCGTGGAAACCGCCTGGAAGATGCGCTGGTCCGCGCTGACCATCGTGCTCGTGCTGGCGCTGGCCTACGTGATGAACTACTCCGGCCAGACCGTGACGATCGGCGAGTTCTTCGCCAACCTCGGCCCGGCGTTCGCGTTCTTCGCGCCGATCCTCGGCTGGGTGGGCGTGGCCGTGACCGGCTCCGACACCTCCGCCAACGCCCTGTTTGCCAACCTGCAGGTCACCGCCGCGAACAACCTGGATCTCAACCCGGACCTCATGCTGGCCGCAAACACCACAGGCGGTGTCGTGGGCAAGATGATCTCGCCGCAATCCCTCGCCATTGCCGCGACCGCGGTAAACATGGAGGGCAAGGAGTCCGAGATCTTCAAGAAGGTCGTCGGCTGGAGCTTCGGCTTCCTGGTTGCTGTGTGCGTGATAGTCTTCCTTCAGTCGAACGTTCTGAGCGTGCTTGCGCCGGTCGTTCCGTAACTGACAACCGAATATTGGAGCCCTCGAGGTCATCACAGCCTGCGGGGGCTTTCATTATTTCCCTGTGATCTCATCTTTTAGGAGTCCGAACATGCGAGTAGCGCTGTTTTCTACTTGTATCGGCGACGCCCTCTTCCCCGACGCGCACAAGGCTTCGGCCATTGTGCTTTCCCGCTTGGGCTACGACGTTGTCTTTCCAGAACAGCAGACCTGCTGTGGCCAGATGCACCTAAACACCGGCTATAAAGAGCAAGCCATTCCGATCATCGAAACTTACGTTGACGCGTTTTCGGACCCCTCGATCGACTACGTCGTCGCCCCGTCCGGCTCCTGTGCAGGCGCTGTGCGCGAGCAGCACGTCGAGCTGGCCGAGCGTTTCGGTTCCAAGGCACTGGCGGACGGTGCGAAGACCGCTTCGAAGAAGACCTACGACCTCTCCGAGTTCATCGTCGACGTCGCAGGCACCTACGACGTGGGCGCTTTCTTCCCGCACCGCGTGACCTACCACTCCTCCTGCCACTCCCTGCGCTTCCTCAAGGTCGGCGACCGCCCGACCGAGCTGCTGCGCCACGTCGAGGGCCTGGAACTGGTGGACCTGCCCAACTCCGAGGAATGCTGCGGTTTCGGCGGCACCTTCTCCGTGAAGATGCCGGAGGTCTCCTCCGCCATGGTTTCGGACAAGGTCCGCCACATCAAGGACACGCAGGCCGAGTACGTCACCGCCGGTGACTCCTCCTGCCTGATGAACATCGCGGGCGCAATGTCCCGCCAGCACCAGGGCATCCGCGCTGTGCACATGGCGGAGATCCTCGCCTCCACTAAGGAGCACCCGCTGACCCCGACGTCCGCGGCGTACAAGAAGGAGAAGATGCTGTGAAGGTCGCACTCGGTCAACCCACCATGCCGCCGTACGCCAGCGGCCCGTCCCACCTGCGCGGCAAGGAAAAGTTCCAGAAGGCTGCGCACCACGAGCTCAACGACGTAACCAAGCGTCGCAACTACCAGTACGCCACCACCACCATCCGCGTGAAGCGCCAGGCTGTCGTGGACGAGGTGGACGATTGGCAGGACCTGCGCGAGGCCGGCTCCACCATCAAGCGCGACGTCGCTGCGCGCATGCCCGAGCTGCTGGAGCAGTTCGAGCAGAACGTCACCGCCCGCGGCGGACACGTGCACTGGGCGCGCGACTCCAAGGAAGCCAACGAGATCATCCAGGACCTGGTCCGCGCCACGGGCGAGGACAAGGTGGTCAAGATCAAGTCCATGGCCACCCAGGAAATCGCCCTGAACGAAGAGCTGGAAAAGGCCGGCATCTTCGCGCAGGAGACCGACCTGGCAGAGCTCATCGTGCAGCTCGGCGAGGACTTCCCCTCCCACATCCTCGTCCCGGCGATCCACCGCAACCGCGCGGAGATCCGCGACATCTTCGCCGCGAAGATGCCGAACACGGACGAGACCCTGACCCAGGATCCGGCGGAGCTGGCTGAGGCTGCCCGCAAGTACCTGCGCCAGCAGTTCATGGAGGCCAAGGTGGCCATCTCCGGCGCCAACTTCGGCTGCGCGGATACCGGCACCGTCTCCATTGTGGAGTCCGAGGGTAACGGCCGTATGTGCCTGACCATGCCGGAGACCCTGATCACCGTCATGGGCATTGAGAAGCTGCTGCCGAACTTCGAGGACCTCGGCGTGTTCCTGCAGCTGCTGCCGCGCTCCTCCACCGGCGAGCGCATGAACCCGTACACCTCCCTGTGGTCCGGCGTGACCGAGGGCGACGGTCCGCAGAACTTCCACATCGTCCTCCTGGACAACGGCCGCACCGCCGCCCTGTCCAGCGAGATCGGCCGCGAGGCCCTGAAGTGCATCCGCTGCTCCGCCTGCCTGAACGTCTGCCCGGTCTACGAGCGTGCCGGCGGCCACTCCTACGGCTCCACCTACCCGGGCCCGATCGGCGCGATCATTACCCCGCAGCTGACCGGCATCGACTCCTCGGACGACCCGAACGGCTCCCTGCCGTACGCGTCTTCCCTGTGCGGTCGCTGCAACGAGGTCTGCCCGGTGAAGATTCCGATCACGGACATTCTGCTGGAGCTGCGCTACCAGAAGGCGAAGAACGAGCCGAGCCACATCGAGCGCGCGGCGTTCGCTTCCCTGGCCCAGGTCTGGGGCCGCAGCGGCGTGTGGGACAAGCTGGTGCGCATGGTGGCACTGGGCCGCGTGCTCGGCGGCTTCAACGGCAAGATCGACCTCATGCCGCCGCCGATTTCCGGCTGGACCGAGTACCGCGACGTCGCGGTGCCGCCGAAGAAGTCCTTCCGCCAGTGGTGGGGCTCCGAGGAAGCCGAGCGCCTGCTGGCCGAGGCCCGCGAGCAGGGCATCCCGGATGGCCAGAAGGTCACCGGTGAGCGTTTCGAGGAAGAGGACAAGTAAATGACTACTCGAGTAACCGGTAATTCTGCCCCGCGCGACACCCGCAACGAGGACGCGAAGCGCGAGATCCTCAAGCGCATCCGCGACGCGCAGCAGCTGTCCAACACGCCGGAGCAGGTGGAAGTGGTTCGCAACTACAACACCTCTTCCGACCTCGGCACCGACGAGCTGCGCGAGATCCTCATCGACCGCCTCGTGGACTACAAGGCGGACGTTGTGGAGACCACTGAGGCGACCCTCGCCGAGGACATCGTCAAGGTGCTTGCGGACCGCAAGTGCAACGAGGTCGTCTACGCCCCCGGCCTCGACGCCTCGCTTTTCGACGGCTTCGCTGGCACCGCCCGCCCGGATTCCAACGACACCGATCCGCGCGAGCTTTCCGACGTCGACGCCGTGATCACCGACTCTCAAGTCACCTCCGCGCAGACCGGCTCCATCGTGCTGGAGTCCGGCGACGTGTGCGGCCGCCGCGCCCTGTCCCTGGTGCCGGACCGCCACATCTGCATCGTGCGTCCTGAGACCGTCGTCTTCGGCGTGCCGGAGATGATCTCCCGCATCAATCCGGAGCGCCCGGCGACCATGATCTCTGGTCCGTCCGCGACCTCCGATATCGAGCTCGTGCGCGTCGAGGGCGTGCACGGCCCGCGCGACCTCATCGTGATGGTTGTGAAGTAGCCGCCGATCTGGCGTAACGAAACGGCCGGTCCCTTTCGGGGCCGGCCGTTTCGCTGTCATTGTTTCCCGTGTCACGCCGTTCCCGCGGCGCGCACCAATGATTATGCGGTATGGGTGTTGCAAAACCATGGGGTGAAGCTGGGAGTCACCCTAGGGTTCGTTCCAATTTCGTTGGCTGTGATGCCGGGTGCTAATCTAGACGGCATTGTCTCCGTAGCTCAGTGGATTAGAGCATCGGTTTCCGGTACCGAAGGTCGCAGGTTCGAATCCTGTCGGGGACACCACTTAAGCAGGGGGTTTACCCCTAAACTAACCCGCCCCATGCGGGGTCGACGAACACTCCGCTCCCCCTGCTACTACACTCTCAGCCTGTGCTGAGCAGAAGAACGTTCATGTCCGCCACGGCAGTGGCGGGCTTTTCTTCGTTGGTGGGGTGTGCCGGCCCGCAGGGCACAACGGTGACCGAGACGGCCACCTCCACCGTCCGCGAAACGGTGACGGCGTATCCCGGCGCAGAGCGCTACGCGGGCCGGGTGCCACAAACGTTTGGGACCTCTATGCGCGGCATTGTGGAAACGGTGCCTGTGACGCCGGGCAAGCGCACGATTGCGCTGACGTTCGATGCCTGCGGCGGGCCCAGTGGCTCGGCCGTAGACCAAGGGTTGATAGACGCGCTGCGCGAGTTCGCGGTACCCGCGACGCTGTTTTTGAGCGCCACCTGGATCGAGGTGAACCCGGAGGCGACGCGGAAGCTCGCGGCCGATCCCCTGTTCCGCCTGGAAAACCACGGCACTCGGCACCTGCCGCTAAGCGTCAATGGCCAGGCCGCCTACGGCATCGCGGGCACCGCGACACCGGCGGAGGCCATCGCGGAAATCGACGGCAACCGCACGCTGCTGGCGGAGTACGGGATGGACTCGAGGTGGTTCCGCTCAGGCACGGCCCACTACGACGACGTTGCCGTGGACATCGCGCGCGATCGCGGGGTAAAAATCGCGGGCTTCAGCGTCAACGCTGACGTTGGAGCGACGGCCACGGCGGGCCATGTGACGTCGGCAATCATGAAGGCCCCTGACGGGGCGATCGTGCTGGCGCACATGAACCAACCCGCCTCGGGCACAGGGCCGGGGGTGCGACGCGCGCTGGAACAGCTACGCGACGACGCTGTGCGGTTTACGTTCCTTGACGGAAGCAGGCCCTAGAACTCGGCCGGCATGATCAGCCAGGCCACGCCGTATGCCAGCAGGCCCGGGAACACGCCGGCAAGTGCTAGCACGATGAAGATGATGCGCACGACGGTCGGGTCGACGCCAAGGTACTGGGCGATGCCGCCGCAGACGCCGGCGATGTACTTGTCGGTCATGGAGCGCTCGAGGCGCTTCGGGGAGTTGCCTGGGTTGATGTTCTGCGGGTTGTAGGGGCTGGACATTGCGGGGTCCTTTCGTCCGTGGATTCGGTGCAACCCATCCAACCCTTGCCGGTGTTAGTGCGCAAGGACATCTGTCCCGGAAGCAGCTGTTACAGCTGGTTGGCGGGTAAATCCTCGGCGGCGAGCACGTCGGTGAAGAACTCGCTGATTTTGTCGGCGCGGTCCGCGTCCAAGTGGTCGAAGATGAGGCGCCGCACGGTCTCCACGTGGTCCGGCACCGCCTCCTCGAGGTGGGACATGCCTTGGTCGGTCAGGATCACCAGCACGCCGCGGGCGTCGCCGGGGCACTTCTTTTTGGTGAGCAGGCCGCGCTTTTTCATGCGCGTGACCTGGTGGGAGGCGCGCGAGCGGTCCCAGTCGAGTTCTTCGCACAACTCGCGCAGGCGCAGTGTGTGATCTTGCGCCTCCGACAACGCGACGAGCACGGAAAACTCCGGCGAGGAGATGTCCCCGCCTGCTTGGAGGCGATCGTCAATCGTGCGCGAGATCTTGGTAAACCCCGCGAGCATCAGCCGCCACAGTTGCTGTTCTTCGTCGTCGAGCCACCGCGGTTGTGCATTCATACGGGCAGATCCTAGCCGATGGGCGCGGTCTTCAGCTCGTCCATGGAGTACGTGCGCGTCGCGGCGACACGGTCGAAGCGCTGCGGGAAACAGGTCAGTACTAGCACCTGCGAGGTCTTGCCCACCTGGGAAAACAGCGAGTTCATGCGGGCGAGACGTTCCGGGTCGGTGGCTCCGAGGGCGTCGTCGACCACCACGGGCACCGGGGTTGTCTCGCCGGAGGCGGTGACCAGGTCCGCGATGGCGAACCGGGTGAGGATGGCCAGCTGCTCCTTCGTGCCGCCGGAGAGTTGGTCAAGCGGCACGCTCACCCCGTCGACGGTGCGCTCGGTGACGGTGAGGTCCTCGCCGAAGTTGAAGTCCACGGTCGGGCCGAACAGCACGCGGGCGCGGTTACGGATCGCGTCGTTGAACGGCGCGGTGTAACGGGCGCGGGCGGCGTCGCGGTGGGCGTGCAGCGTCTCGCGTAGTAATCGCACTGCGTCGGCGCGGCGGGTGGTGCGGGCCAGTTCGGTCTCTGCGGCGTCGAGCTCCGCGGCCGCGCGGTCGGCCTTCTCTGCGGCGCCGGCGGCGATCTCGATGCGGCCGGTCAGCTCAGTGATGCGGTTGTTGGCCTCCGCCTGTCGTTTTTCCAGGTTCTGCAGGCGCGCCTTCGCACCCTCGAGCATCTGCTGGGCGATCTCCGGGTCGGCGGCCGCGAGTTCAGCGGAGAGCACGTCGTGCGCCTCCTTGGCCTCGCTTTCCTGCTCGCGGGCGGATTCAAGCGCGTCCTCGAGCGCGGTTTTCGGTGCGGCGGTCTCCGCCCGCTCCAGCTCGTCGGCGGCGTGGCTGGCCTCGGCCTGCTTCGCCTCGAGCTTGGTCTGCACGACGGTCAGCTCGCTGGCGGCGGTGCGGTCCGCGTAAGGTTTGAGTGCGGCGTCGGCGGCGTCGACATCTTTTTCTGCCTTGTCCAGCGCCTTTTGGGCGTCCTTCACCGCCAGCTCTGTGGCCTGCTCGGAGTCGGGCAGCTCGGCGGTGTCGACCGCCTCGGTGAGCTCTTCGATCTGGGTGGACAGGCGGTCGCGCTCCGCAGCGAGCTCGTCGGCGCCGGTGCCGGCAAGCGCGTCGTCGCGGCGCTGGCGTGCAGACTTCACCTCCGCGTCGTGCGCCTTACACGCGTCGCGGGCGGCCCGAGCCTCGTCGACATCTGCGCAGCCGAGCTTGGACAGCAAGCTGGCAAGGCCGTCCTCGGCCTTCTCCACAGCACGGCGGGGGTCTTCTGCGCCTTGCGCAGCTCGGAAGACAACGTCGAAGTCGTCGAGGGTGAGGCGCGTGCCCTCGTAGACGGCGACGGACTCGGTGCCGTCCACGTCCACGCTCTCGCCGTCGACCTGGATAGTTTTGCCCTCGGCGGTGATCTCCAGTTTCGCGGAGGCAGCCTCGCGCAGGCGGCGCTGCAGAGTCAGTTCGCTCTCTGCTTTTTCCAGCTTGCGCACGTCCGCATCCGTGACCTGCAGGGCGGGGGCGTTCTTGAGCAAGGTTGCGTATGCCTTCTCAGCGTCCCCGATGAGGGAAAGTTGGTCGGTGACGACCGTGAGGCGTCGACAAGCACGCACGTGATCGCGGACGTTCTCCGCGCCGCGCAGGGTGGTGCGGGCGGCCGCGAGGCGGGTTTTCGCATCCTCGACCTGCTGGGTTAGCTCCGTGACCTTCTCGCGCTCGGCGTCGCGCGCCTCCTGGGCCGGGGCGAGCGCGGACTGCAATTCCTTCTCCTCCTCGCGCAGCGCGGCGACGCGCTTGATAAGCGCGGTGCGCTCGGCGAGGTCCTGCTCGGCGCGCTTCCTAGAGACGGTGGCGCGCTCGAACTGCTCAGCCGCGGTCTTGGCCTGCAAGGCGAGCTGGCTGGCCTGGGCGAAGTCGGCCTCGCGCTCGGCGAGCTCGTCGTGGGCCTGCGGCAGCTCCGTGTCCACCGCGCGGATTTCGTCCTCGCGGCGGGCCACCTCGTCGACAAATGTGGCAAGTTGCTGCACCTCGGCCTCGGCGGCGCGCAGGGTTTCGCGGGCGGCGTCCACCGCGTCAGTTTTCGCAGTGAAGGAGGCTTTGGGCTTCGGCGGGGTCGCGGCCGTCCAGTAGCGGGCGTACTCCGCCTCGATGGCGGCCATGAGCTCGGTGTCTTCCTCGCCCGAGCACTCCGAGCCGTCTTCTGTGTCGAGCGCCTGCGAGATGGACGGGATGCCGGCCGCGGCGATGCCTGGATCCAGCTCTCCCTGGCGGAGGAACAAAGTCTTGGCCAGGCTGGTGTCCATCTGCTCGGCGATGATGCGCGCGAGCTCGTCGTCCGCCTGGCGCCCGGTGAAGTTCTTGTGCATCGGCGAGAGGATCTCCAGCTCTGAGAGCTTGCCCTTCAACCAGCGCTTGTGGATTGTAAAGGTCGTCTGCCCCACCGTCGCGGTCATGGTCACCTCGGGTGAGGCGTCGCGGCCGACTGGGGCGAAGATTTTGATCTTCTTGCCGCCGGCGGAATGGCGCTCCTGCAGCACGGTTCCGATGGCGTCCAGGATGGTGGACTTGCCGGCCTCGTTTGGGCCGTGGATGACAATCACGCCGGTCTCCGGCAGGTCGCGCAACTCCAGGTGCTCGACGGCGCGGAAGTTGTCTATGACTAGGTCGTGGATGCGCATGGTCTAGCCCACCTCCTTGGACAGGCGGAAAAGTAGGTTCACAGCGTCGCGGGCGGTGGCGTTGTCCCCGGCCGCCTGGCCGATCAGCTCACGCATGGCGCCTTCGGCGAAACCGGTCAATGGCAGGTTTTCCATCTCTTCGTCGTTGGGCTCGAGGTGCAGGCTCATCAGCCGCTCGCGCGGGTACAACGCCGCGAAGACCGGCTCTAACTCGGCAAGTTCGCGCTCGAGGGTGCGCGTGTCCTCCAAGCCGAGAGTGCCGGATAACGCGTACTTGATCACGGTGCGGTCCTTCTCCGGGTATGCCTTCAGCTCCTCGATCACCTCGGCCACATCCTCACTGCTGGCCACCTCCCAGAAGCGGGCCTCGAACGTCCACGTGCCCACAGCGACCTTTTCCACCGAGACGTCAGCGCGCCCGGCGTCCTTGTCCACGGTGACTACCAGCGCGTTGCCGGAATCCACCTCGCCGCCGGCTACGCCAGGGGTGCGGTCGAAGTAATCCGTGGTTTCCGGCGCGCCGGAGTACCAGATCCGCTCCGAAGCGGTCAGCGCCGCGGTGGAGTGAGTATCCCCCAGGGCGACGTAATCGATAGTGCCCTGGTCGATGGCGTTGTCGAGCGAAGCAACGTCGATAAGCGAATGCGCATCTTCATCTCCGAAGCCCTCCACGGCGCCGTGGCCGACGAGGATGCGGACCGCCTCCGTCGGTGCCAGGCCGCGCACGGCCTTGGCGCACAGGTCCTCCGAGGCGTGCTTAGTCAGCAGCGGGGCGCCCACCACCTCGACGCCCTCGCGCACGACCACCGGCTCAGAATCGACGAGCACCGTGACACCATCGATGCCCTCTGTGCGCTGGAAGATACTGTCCGCCACGAGCGGATCGTGGTTGCCGGGCAACAAATACACCGGCACGGGCAGTTTGCGCAGCGCCTCGAGCGCGCGGCCAAGTGTGGTGGGCTCGAGCGAGTTGTGCTCGAAGACGTCGCCGGCGACCACGATGAACTCGGCGTCGTGCTCCGTTGCTATTTCCCCCAGGCGGGTGACGGCGCGGAGCCGTGCGTCGTCGAAACGCGACTGCGCCTCGGGCGACAAGAATTTTCTGCGCATGCCTAACTGCAGGTCGGAGGTGTGGATGAAGGTGGTGTGCGTCATGTCTTATACACCTACCACTGCGTCCGACACCCCAGCACGAACATTCGAACACATGAGCTAACGGGTGAGCTCGTCGTAAAGATCTTCAATGTCCGCCACCGCGCGCAACTGGTCGATGTTGGTAAACGACACAGTCTGCATCGCGCGGTGGAGCAGGTCGACGTCCGAATCCTCGATCATCGGCGCCACCTTCGGACGCGGCAGCTCAGGCAGCTGACGGCCGGACCAGAAGTACTCGGAGCCGGGCTCGGCGTTTTCCCGGGCCAAGTCCTCCGCCTGATTGCGCTTGCGGTTCTCCAGCTCCTCCAGACGCAGCCCGCGCATGGTGAAGATGACGCTCGGGTCTTTGTCAATGAGCTCCGCGGTGCGCTGCGCCACGGCGACGGCGTGCTTGCACACGGCCGCGCTATCCGGGCAGTCACAGTAGAAGGTGACCTCCTGCGGCGTTTTGCACAGCAGGATCTCAAGCACTTCCTCGTCCAACGTGCCGGCTTTCGCCGCGGCGATAGAGCCCGGCGCGCGCACGATCGCGCCGGTGGCGCGGCGGATCTCGTCGGTTTGGCGCTGCGGCAAGTACATGGCCACGCGAAACGGGTCGTTCTGGCTACCCACCACCTCCGCGCGCACGCCGTAGGGCACCGGGTGCAGCTCCACCACGTGGCCCCGGGCGGCATACTCCGCGCCGCGCTTCGCCCGGCCCACGTCGGTCTGGCGCACCGCGGCGTTGAAGATGAGCATTGCCGCAGGCGAGAGCGACTGTGGACGGAACGCGGTGATGTCCGCGCGCCCGGTCTCGGCCGCGCTGGAGACTCGTTTGCGGGCGCCGAAGTTGGCGTAGATGACGTTGTCTTCCCGCGGACGCTTCTTCTCAGTCATTTTGCCCCCTGTAGCTGATCAATTGGGCAAGCTCCTCAGTGCCCAGCTCGGTGATCCAACCCTCGCCCTGCCCCACAACGGCGCCCGCGAGCTCGGTCTTGCCATCCAGAATGTCCTGGATGGACTCCTCCATCGTGCCGCGGGTGATGATCTTGTACACCGTGACGTTCTTCTCCTGCCCGATGCGGAACGCGCGGTCCGTGGCCTGGTTTTCCACGGCCGGGTTCCACCAGCGATCCAGGTGGATGACCATGGATGCCGCGGTCAGATTCAAACCGGTGCCGCCAGCTTTCAAGCTGAGGATCATCGCGCGGGGCCCGTCCGGCTGCTGGAAGCGCTCCACCATCGCGTCGCGCGCGGATTTACCCACGCCGCCGTGGAGGAACGGCACGTCCTCGCCCAGGCGCTCCGAAAGATAGGGCTGCAAGATGTCGCCGAACGCCTTGTACTGCGTGAAAATCAGCACACGCTGCTCGGACGCGGCGGCTTCCTCTAAAAGCTGCATGAGTTTTTCCACCTTGCCGGAGCGGTGGTGGCCTTTGTCGGTGACCGCGGAGCCGTCGCCAAGAAAGTGCGCCGGGTGGTTGCACACCTGCTTGATGCGGGTGATCGTGGCCAGCACGAGCCCCTTGCGCGCCATGCCCTTGCGCTCCTGAAGCTCTGCCTGCGTACTATCCACCAGCGCCTTGTACAGCGCGGCCTGCTCCGGGGTCATGTCCACGGCGATGACGTGCTCGGCCTTGTCCGGCAGGTCCGAAATGATCGCCGTGTCCGTTTTCAGGCGGCGCAAGATAAACGGGGCGGTGAGACGCTGCAGCCGCTCCCCCATCTCGTCCGCCATCTCCGGGTCCCTGCGCGACTCGATGGCTTTGGCGAAGTGGTTACGGAAGAAACTCTGCGAGCCCAGCATGCCCGGGTTGACAAAATCCAGGATGCTGCGCAGCTCAGAGAGCTTATTTTCAATCGGCGTGCCGGTTAAGGCGATGCGGTGGCGTGCGGGAATTGCGCGCACACTTTTCGACGACTGCGTGCCCGCGTTCTTGATCGCCTGCGCCTCATCCAACACCACGTGATCCCACTGCACCGCCGCCAGATCCTTGGCGTCGCGCGCGGCGGTGCCGTAGGACGTGATGACAATGTCGGAGTTGTCAGCTGCCTCAAACAGATCGTCGCCCTTGAGCCTGCCCGCGCCGTGGTGGACGCGCACGCGCATGCCCGGCACGAAGCGGGCCGCCTCGCGCGCCCAGTTGTTCACCACCGACGTCGGGGCGACGATCAGCGACGGGCCGCGCCTCGTGCCCTCCGCCTGTTCCACCGCGAGCAGGGTGAGCATTTGCAGGGTCTTGCCCAGCCCCATGTCGTCCGCAAGCACCGCCCCTAAGTTGTTTCGGGACATAAAGTACAGCCAGTCCACGCCTCGGCGCTGGTACTCGCGCAGCTCGGCGTTGACGGTGTCGGGGATGTCCACCCGCTCCGGCGCCGGGCGGTCCGTGCCGCCGACCAGCGAGGTAAACCAGCGCGAGCCGGTGAACTCGATCGGGTTGTCCGCGCCCGCCTCCAGCGCGAGCTGGCGCAGCTCCGCGGCGGAGACCACGCCCTCGCCCTCGGCGGCCTTGAGCCGCTCGTACTCCGCCTGCGCCTCATCGGCGATGCGCTGCAGCTCCTCGGCGTCATCGGAACCGGCAGCCTGGGCGATTCGGGCGCGCTTAATGGCAGCCTCCGCCTCACGCATGGCGGTTTCCAGGGAGGTATCGTGCAGCTTCTCCAGGTACTTCGCGGTCTTGGCCACCTCGCGGCTATCCGCCAGGACCCACTCGCCGCGGAGCTTAATCAGGCCGGACTTGGATTTGACCAGCTGCGCCATCTCTTCGTCCGAAAGCTCCACGCCGCCGACGGACAGCCGCCAGTCGTACTTGACCAGGGTGTCGAAGCCCATCATGGTCACGGTGGAGGAATCGTGCGGGTCCTGGTGTTCGCTGACCTTCAGCTTCGAGGCCGTCTCCGCAGTCGTCCACGCGCGAGGCAGGAGCACCACAAAGCCGTGGGCCCGAAGGTACGAGGCGCTCTCGCGGACGAACTTCACAATTTCGTCGCCGTTTAAATACAGGTCCCAGTCGCCCGCGTTCGGGTCGAATCCGTGGTCCACCGCGGAACGGAACCGGCCGTGCTTCGCTGGGTCCACAAGCGAGGTCAACTCGATTGCGTGGTCGAGCTGACCGCGCAGGACGTCCGCCGTTTTTGAGTCGTAATCCCCCAGCCGCACCGGCCGCGGCGAGTCCGAGCTCGAGCGCACCTGCACGCGCACCGGCCACAGCGTGTCCGGGCCCGACTCCTCCGCCTCGCTCGGCGACTCCACGATGAACACCAGCTGCAGGTTCACCGCCGTGATCGTGCCGTTCCAATCCCCTATCTGCCGGGCCAGCACCGCCCCGCCGCGGCGCAACGGCATGCTGTAGAGCAGCGACTTCACAAAATCGTGCCACGGGTACGGCCTGGTCGGCGCCTTCGCCGCCGCGCCCTGCAGGCGCGCCGACGCGATCCAGTGCGTGAACGTCTGCGCGCAATCCTCGCTCAAGTTCGCATTGTTCACCGTGAGCACGCCCGGCGAGGCGGCGATCATCTCCGCCAGCCAGCTGCGCTCCTCTAAACCGGTGCCCAGCTGCCACTGCGCGTACCACAGCCCGTCGTGGTATGGCACGTTGATGCTCACACGCCCCGCGCGCACGAACTGTGTCAGGCCCCGATACATGCGCAGGATCCAGTACATGTCCGGCGCCACCGCCTCGCGCTGGGCAGGTGTGGCCGCCGGCGACTCCTCGTCCAGGTGCGCAAGGCTGTCCAAAAAGCGCACCGCGTCCTCGGGTGCAAACTGAGCCAAGGGCGCTTTCAACCGGACGTGGCGGCCCTTCGGGGTTTGCAGGATGAGGGTATGGAAGTGGTGGAACCTTTGGCCGTCCAAAAGCGAATGCACGATCGGCGGAAACGTGCCGGGCGGCACGTCTTCCATGGTCACAATCCGGTGGCCCTGTACGCGCTCAACCCACACCGAAAGCCCGGACTCGGGGAGCCACAGGCCATGGAGAAGGTATTCAGGCATACCCACCCTTATACCACCGACACCGACATCGCCCGCGCCGAGCATTCGAACGCATTTCTTCAGCGCCGATTTAGGAAATTTTTCAGATTAAGTCAGAAACGCGAGAGGATGCGTTACAGTGTTGCGGAACTGTGACCGATACCTACATAGATGCAAGGGAGTGCACATGTCCGATAGTTTCTGGCTAGTGCTTGCCATCGTCCTGTATTTCGGGGTGATGGTCGCCATCGGGTTCTACTCGTGGCGCAAGACAACAAAGTACGACGACTACGTCCTCGGCGACCGCGGCCTCGGCCCACTCGTCGCCGGCATCTCCGCAGGCGCATCGGACATGTCCGGCTGGCTGCTCATGGGCCTGCCCGGTGCACTGTTCGTCGCCGGCATGAGTGAGCTGTGGATCATCATCGGCTTGTTCCTCGGCACCTGGGCCAACTGGAAGTGGATCGCGCCGAGGCTGCGCGGCTACACCGAAGTGGCCAAGAACTCGATCACGCTGCCCAGCTTCTTCGAAAACCGCACGCACGACACTTCGCGAGTGCTGCGCTTCACCGCCGCCTTGATCATCATCTTCTTCTTCACCTTCTACGTCTCCTCCGGCATGGTCTCCGGCGGCCGCTACTACGAATCCACCTTCGGCGGCGAATACATTCACGGCGTGCTCATCGTCGGCTCCATCACGGTGCTCTACACCTTCATCGGCGGCTTCCTCGCCGTGAGCTACACCGACGTGGTGCAGGGCGGCCTGATGTTCCTCGCCCTGATCATCATCCCCATCATGGCGCTGATGTCCTTGGACAACCCGTCCGACATCTTCTCCTGGGCCACCTCCAACCCCTACGGCCCTTGGGAAGACGGCAACCCGGACTACTTCAACATCGTCGCCGGCGTGTCCGCGGGCACCATCATCGGCAACATCGCCTGGGGCCTGGGCTATTTCGGCCAGCCCCACATCATCACCCGCTTTATGGCGCTGCGCTCCCCGTCTGAGGCGAAGGCAGCCCGCCGCACCGGCACCATCTGGGTGGCCATCTGCTACCTCGGCGGCATCTTCACCGCGCTAGTGGCAACGGTCTACTTCGCCCAGAAGTCCGCGTCCGTGACCGACCAGTCGGGTTACGAGACCGTCTTCCTGGATCTGGCGCGCATCATGTTCCACCCGCTGATCGCCGGCATCGTGCTCACCGCCGTGCTCGCCGCGATCATGTCCACCATGTCCTCCCAGCTGCTGGTCACCTCGTCGGCGCTCATCGAGGACATCTACCGCATCTTCAAGAAGAACCCGAACAACACCACCCTGCTCGTGCTCTCCCGCGCCATGGTCATCGGCGTGGCCCTGATTGGCATGCTGCTGGCGCTGAACCCGTCCGACACCATCCTCGGCCTCGTCGGCTTCGCGTGGGCCGGCTTCGGCTCCGCGTTCGGCCCCGTGGTGGTGGCGTCGCTGTACTGGAAGCGCCTCACCTCGCAGGGCGCGATCGCCGGCATGATCGTCGGCGCCGTGACCTCGTTTGTCTGGGGTTCCGTGGACTCGCTGTCCGGCATCATCTACGAGATCGTCCCGGGCGTCATCCTGGCCACCCTGGCCATGGTCATCGTCTCCCTGGCCACCCGCCCGAAGGAGGGTGTGGCAGAAGAGTTCGAGTCCGCCGCAGCGGCCACCGACTACGCCCTCGCCCACCCGGACGAGGACTTCTCCGCAGCACTGCGGAACCGGGAGGGCTCCACTGCGGTCTAAGAAGGTATGCGCCAATACCTTCTTATCCTGTCTGCTCTCACTGCTCTGGTGGTGCCGTTTCCCACGGGGCAATTGCCTATCGACGTCCCAACGGTGCCCCACCGCACCACCATCCTCGGCTACGACAGAGCCGAGTTCGGCCCTGGCTGGGCCGCCGGCACCCGCGGCTGCGACACCCGCGCCGCGGTGATGGCCGCCGCCTTTGACGCCGATTGCGCCCAGCCCTGGCAGCAGTGGGATGATCCCCGAGTTGTAGACCCCTACACCGGGGATTTTCTTCTGCCACACGACGTGGAAGTCGACCACATCCTGCCTGTCTCCGCCGCGTGGGACTTAGGCGCCCACCGCTGGGACAGTGCTACACGGGAGCGCTACTACAACGACCCGCGCAACCTCGTCGCCGTGTCGTCTAAGGCTAACCAGGCCAAAGGGGACAAACTGCCGTCCGAATGGATGCCCACGGATAGACGCTCGCGCTGTGCGTATGGGCGCCGGATGGTGGACGTCGCAAAGCACTATGCCCTGCCGCTACCCCGAGCTGACCTGCGGGCGGTGCGGCGCGCATGCTCCGGCGTCGCCGGGCTGCTCTCGCGCGGGGAGCTGTGAGGATTTTCCCACCATGCCGTAAGGTGTTCCCACATGACTACATTCCTCATCTTCCTGCACGTTGCCGCAGCCATCCTGCTGCTCGGCCCCGTTGTTGTGTCGACCTCCATGTTCCCGCGCCAGGCCGTGGAATCCCGCGCCGGCGGCGAAGAGGCCACCGGCCGCGCGTCGGTGCTCTACCGCATCACCAAGACCTACGGCATGCTCTCCCTGCTCGTCCCGCTGCTCGGCGGCGCCGTGCTCGCCTTCGACTGGGAGGCCTACAAGTCCAACTACTGGTTCCACACCGCCATCGTGCTCTCCGTGATCGCCTGGGCCATCCTGCTGGCCATGGTCATCCCGCAGCAGCGCAAGATGATGGGCACCATCGGCGCGCTGCCGGCCGCTGACGCTGACCCGTCCGATGTGACCAACAACTTTGAAAAGTCCAAGGCGAAGGCAACCGCCGGCGCCGGCATCTTCAACCTGCTGTGGATGCTCACCCTGATCCTGATGTTCCTGCCCACCCCGGTGTAAGGGGCGCTCCGGCGCTCGTTCGGCTGGATCCAGCTAGTAAGGCCCAGCTATTCGCCGAAAAATCGGGAATAGCTGGGCCTTACTAGCTGGATCTAGGTCTGAGCTGGCGCCGGCCCCAGCTGCGCCCTACGTGTACCGCAGCGCGGGGGTGCCGCCGAGGCCCAGCCCGGCAAGGACGCGGAAGATGCCGTCCACCGCCTTGCGCAGCACCTCCGCCACCGGCCCAGTCAGACCGGTAAACAGCGCGTTTTGCCCCCACACGCCGACGAGGCGGGCTTCGGGGACGGCGGGCCCGTCGTGGGGCACGATGCCGATGACGTAATCCCCGCCGCGCAGAAACGGCAGCGGGTTGGAGGTCCACATGCTAGAGACCACGCCAATGAAGCCGCGGCCGGAAACCCACATTGGCCCGCCAGAGTCACCGGGATGGCTCAGTGGCGCTGCGGCGAAGAACGTGCCGTCGGCGGAGCCGGAGAAGCGCCCGCAGGTCTGTGCACCGCGGGTGCGGGAGAAGTAGCAGACGGTCTCGCCGAGGCGCACGTCACCTGGGTGGACCCACGCGTCGCCGGTAAACCGGTTGCCGCCGACGATAACGCCCGGGTCCCATTGGATGGCGGCCCAGTCGTTGCTCAGGTAGCCGTCGTATGCCTTGGAGCGAAACAGTGTGCCGGTGGCTCCGCCGGCTGTGACTCGGGCGCCTTCGGCTCCGCAATGCGCGGCGACGAGGCTGCGGTGGCGGGCGGGGTCGTTGAAGCCGATGGTGCAGGTGCCGGTGCCGTCGACGCGCACGGGCGAGCCTTGTTCCACACGCTGCTGGGCGTCGGCGGGTGCGGCCTGCATCCCCAGCGCGACGCCCGCTGTCAGAAGTGCTCGGGAGATACGGTGCGTGCGCTGGGAGGACATGCGCAATAACCTAGCACTACCGCCTAGCGGCGCCCCCTGGGGGTTAATCCCAGCGGCCGCCTTTGTCGTCGCGGCCCCGGCCGCGTCCGCCGCGGTAACCGCCACGGTCGCCACGGCCGTCGCGTCCGCGTCCGCCGCGGTAGCCTCCTCGGCCGCCGCGTCCACGGCCACGCCCGCCGCGATCACGCGGTGGTGCGCCGTGGTCGCGTTGGATGTTGATCAGCTGGCCGGAGATGCGGGTGTCTACCAGGCGGTCCAGCACGGCCTGGTCCAGGTTCTTCGGCAGCTCCACCAGGGTGAAGTCGCCGCCGATGGTGATGCGGCCGAAGTCCTTGGAGTTCAGGCCGCCCTCATTGGCCAGGGCGCCGACGATCGCGCCCGGGCGGACGTGCTGGCGCTTGCCCACGTCCAGGCGGTAGGTGTCGAAGTTGCCGCTGTCGTCGAAGCGGCGCCCACGGCCCCGGTCCCCGCGATCATCGCGGTCAAAGCGGTCGCGTCCGCGTCCGCGCCGGTCGTCGCGGTCGAAACGGTCGCGGTCGCGGCGGTCGCGTTTGTCGCGTTTGTCGCGCGGCGGCTCCTTCATTAGGAATTCGTCGCCGGCCAGGGCCTGGGTGGCCAGGGCGGCGGCGATGTCGTCCATAGGCACGTTGTTCGCCGCGGAGTACTCGCGCACCATGGTCTTGAAGATCTGCAGGTCGGTGGCCTCGAGCGACTCGGTGATGGAATCCATGAACTTGGCCTTGCGCGACTCGTTGACCTCGTCCACGGTGGGCAGGTCCATCTCCTCGATGGTCGCGTTGGTTACGCGCTCGATGGAGCGCAGCATACGGCGCTCGCGCGGGGTGACAAACAGGATGGCCTCGCCGGAACGGCCCGCGCGACCCGTGCGGCCGATACGGTGGACGTAGGACTCCGTGTCGTTCGGGATGTCGTAGTTGAGCACGTGCGAGATGCGCTCGACGTCCAGGCCGCGGGCGGCGACGTCGGTGGCCACGAGGATGTCCAGGCGGCCGTCGCGCAGCTGGTCCACGGTGCGCTCGCGCTGCTGCTGGGCGATGTCGCCGTTGATGGCGGCGGCGGAGAACCCGCGGGCGCGCAGCTTTTCAGCCAGTTCCTCGGTCTCATTCTTGGTGCGCACGAACACGATCATCGCCTCGAACTCGGTCACCTCGAGGATGCGGGTGATCGCGTCGAGCTTGTTGCGGTGCGCCGTGAACAAGTAGCGCTGCGTGATGTTGGTGTTGGTGCGCGTCTCCGACTTGACGGTGACCTCTTCCGGGTCGTTCAAGTAGTCGCGGGAGATGCGGCGGATCGCGTTCGGCATCGTCGCCGAGAACAGCGCCACCTGCTTGGAGTCCGGGGTGTCTTCCAGGATGCGCTCAACGTCTTCCTGGAAGCCCATGTTGAGCATCTCGTCGGCCTCGTCCAACACCAGGAAACTCAGGTTGGAAATGTCCAGGGAGCCCTTCTCCAAGTGGTCGATCACTCGTCCCGGGGTACCCACGATGACCTGGGCACCGCGGCGCAGCCCGGACAGCTGGATGCCGTACGCCTGGCCACCGTAGATCGGCAGGATGCTCACGCCGCCGATGTGGTCTGCGAACGACTGGAAAGAGTCGGACACCTGCAGCGCCAGCTCACGCGTCGGCGCGAGCACAAGCGCCTGCGGGTAGCGCTTGTCCGGATCGATCTGGGACAGCACCGGCAGCGCGAACGCCGCGGTCTTGCCCGTGCCCGTCTGCGCGAGGCCGACCACGTCGCGGCCCTGCATGAGCAGCGGGATGGTCTGCGCCTGGATCGGCGACGGCTGCTCAAAGCCGACGCGCTTGACTGCCTCGATGACCTTCTCGGGCAGGCCGAGGGTTTTGAAGCCATTCTCGGGCTTTTTGGGCTCGGCGGCGGGTTCGGCCGGTTTTTCTGCCTCCGCGGCCTCAGCGGCCTCAGCGTTCTCAGCCGACTCTGTGGCGGGTTCGGCCGAAGGCTCGTCGTTAAGCTTCAGCACATTGTCTTCGTTTTCAATGGCCACGGCATCCGTGGCGCCGGTCTCCTCAGAAACCCCCGCATCCCTGGTGTCCTCTACTACGGCCTCAACGATTTCGGCCGCGACATCCTGCGGGTTGTTCTGATTTTCCGACTCATTCATGTCCGGCCCATTCTCGCCGCCGGTGGCGTTTTCGGAAATGCTCATCGTTGGCTCAGCGTACGCCATTGTGCGCCGTTGCAGTGATTTACCGTTTCCACTCTGCGATCTGTTTTACATCAATCTATGATGTGTAATTCACGTCATATTGCCTATCCACGTCACCCCTGCCCCACCCCTCGAAGGAGCCCCGTCGATGGACCCCAACTCCGCAGCACGCAAGGCCCACGACATCGACATCGATTCCTTACAAGCAGTCCCCGCAGAGACGTTCCTCCAGGGGAAGACACTCGCGATCGCGCTACCCGGCACGGGAAGCAACGGGTGCGCAATCCCCGCAGCCGCTGACGCACCGTTCCCATTCGGCATCGACGCCGCCTACTCCGATGGTGAACACTTCACCCTGGAGTACGACCCGATTGTCGGTTTTAAGGCCAACGCGACACGAATGCTGCGGTTCGGCGACAATTACGCGGAGCTTCTACCGGGGCAGAAAGTCCCCGCCGGCGGTTTCACTGTCGGCCGGCCGGACCACGATGTCGCGGTGATCGAGCGCGGAGCGCACGCCGCAGCGATCGTCGCCGGAGCCGTGTTCAACTTCAGTCCGATAGTCAGCTTCCAGCGCTACGGCGAACAGCGCCCCAACACCATTATCGGCGGGCGTACCCCGGACCGGTACGACTACGACGCGGCGCCGGAAGGGTTCCTATGTGGGTTCAAGCCGCTTGCCGACGGCGGCGTGTCCGTCCCAGTGGCGCTGGCCAACAACACCGACTGCGACGCTGCGCTTACGGCCATCTCGCAGTACTTCCAGCAAGACCGCGCAACGCTTGGCGACGAGCACTCTCCCGTGGCCCGGAACTCCCCCGACGGCTGGCGCTGCGACATCTCGTTTTCCCCATGCCCCACCAGGAATTCGGAGCGGACTCGTACCCGAACTGCTACCGCCAGTGCTCGGGCCGTGCCGTTGTGGTTGACCTGCCGCCCCGCGGTGCCAACCCTGGTCAGGGCCCGATGCCGAGTTAAGTACCCCCACCCCCAAGGCGCCCGACACGTGCTCCACATTCGTTGCGAAAGGATTGACGCTGAAGCCATTGACATGACCCAAACCACAGCAGTGAGAAGCATGTGATTTAGAGTTCTTTCATGGCTTCTCCCTTCGCGTTGACACTGCTCGGCCTGGCCATCATCGCGGTCACGGTCGGGCTTTTGCTTAAAGGCAAGACCCACCCGATCGTCGCAATGACGCTCATCCCCATTGTTGGTGCTGTATTCACTGGCGCCGGCGTCGCCGAGATCTCGGACTTCTATACGGACGGCCTGGATCGAGTGATGAACGTTGTGGTGATGTTTATCTTCGCCATCATCTACTTCGGCATTCTCTCCGACGTGGGGCTGTTTGAACCTGTGATCAAGGCACTGATCAAGGCAACGCGCGGCACGCCGCTATTAGTAACGCTGGGCACGGCGGCCATCGCGATTGTCGCCCACCTGGACGGTTCTGGCTCCACGACCTTTCTGCTCACCATCCCTGCATTGCTCCCGTTGTATGAGGCAATGCGCATGTCGCGGTACGTACTGCTGACCATCGTGGCGCTTTCCGCCTCCGTGATGAACATGCTGCCGTGGGGTGGACCTGTCGGCCGCGCCAGCTCTGTCGTCGGTCCCTCGCCGAACGAGATTTGGGCTCACCTGCTCCCGGTGCAGGGCGTCGCCATCGTGCTCGTTTTCATAGTCGCCGCGATCTTCGGCCTGGTTGAGGGACGCCGGGCTTCCACTTCGGGCCAGACTGAGGGGACAGTTGACGTCGATGCAGTCGCCGAAGACTTCGCTCGACGTCAGCAGGAGGAACGCGCCAAGTTGGATTTCACCCAACGAAAGAATTCATGGGTGACGTGGGCGAACGCGCTCATCACCGTCGCTCTTATCGGCGTTCTCGTATCAGGCCTTGCATCCCCGGCTCCGGCGTTTCTTGTGGGCACTGCACTACTCCTTGTCATCAACTTTGCCGAGCTTGAGGACCAGAGCGATGTGTTGCGCCGTCATGCTCCCACTGCGTTGTCCATGGCCGGTGTCATCCTCGCCGCTGCGATGTTCCTAGGCATCCTTGACGGCACGGGCATGCTGGAGCAGATCGCGCTGTCGCTCATCGCTGTTCTGCCGGAGGCTGTCGGCCCGTACATCCACATCATCGTCGGCCTTTTAGGTGTGCCGCTGGACCTGGCGACGTCCACCGATGCCTACTACTTCTCTGTACTGCCGATCGTGCAACAGACCGCTGAGGCTTTCGGTGTCACTGGCATGGGCGCAGCATCCGCGATGATCGTCGGAAACGTCATCGGCACGTTTGTCAGCCCATTCTCCCCAGCTCTCTGGCTGGCACTTGGCCTTGCCCGAGGAGAAATGGGCAAATACATCCGCCTCGCGTTTCCGGTGTGTTGGGCGTTCTCGGTCCTGCTGGTTCTTGGATCCTGGACGTTCGGGATCTTCGCCTAACCCCCAAAAAGCGAATCTTTATCGCCATTTCGTCCCAAACGATGAAACAACGTGTTAGATTCGTCCGCATGATCAACAGCACCGCATTAGCAACCTCGGCCGCACCGGCCGAGCGTTCTGCGATGCTGAATACCCAGCCGACCCGCCTGCATCATCATCTGTAGCGCGGTGTCGGCCGACTCCAGCCCCCTGCGCTAACAGCCTCTGCTGCTCAAAGCGCAGGGGTTTCTTGTTAGCACGGGCAACACTCAAAGGCTTATGTCGTTCGCGCCGCGCCCCCGGACCCGTCCGCGAGGCACACGGCTGCACTCTCCTATCGACGGCCAAACCGGGAAGACGCCGCCCAGCATCGGGCACACCTGAATCCCATTCCCCGCGCCCCGATTCGCGCATTGCTTCCCGAAAGAGCACAGTTATGTCTGTTATGACTGCCCAATCAGAATCCGCCTCGAAGCCCAAACCGAAACGCCCCGGCCTGAACGCACGCCACATCCACTTCATCGCGCTCGGCTCCGCCATCGGCACCGGCCTGTTCTACGGCTCCGCAGGCGCCATCCAGGCTGCGGGCCCGTCCGTGCTGCTGGTGTACCTGCTCGGCGGCGCGGTGGTGTACTTCATGCTCCGCGCGCTTGGCGAGATGAGCGTGCGCAACCCGATCACCGGTTCCTTCGCGGTCTACTGTCGCAAGTACCTGGGTGGCTGGGGTGGCTACATCACCGGCTGGATGTTCGCCTTCGAGATGATGATCGTCTGCCTCGCGGACTTAACCGCCATTGGCATTTACATGAAGCTGTGGTTCCCGGACACAGCTGCGTGGGTGTGGATCGCCGTGACGCTGCTGATCATCGGCGCGGCCAACCTGGCCACCGTGCGCTGGTTTGGTGAGCTGGAGTTCGTCTTCACCATCGTCAAGGTCACGGCCGTGGTGGCCATGATTGTCGGCGGTGCGGCGATTCTTGTGTTCAACCTGGGCCAGCAGCCGGAGGTGTCTCAGATTAGCAACCTGTGGAACGATGGCGGCTTCTTCCCCAACGGTGTCTCGGGCATGGTCGCCTCCTTCATCCTCGTGCTGTTCGCGTTCGGCGGCACCGAGATCATCGGTGTGGCAGGTGCGGAGGCAGATGACCCGGAGCGCTCCATCCCGAAGGCCGTGAACACCGTCCCGGCGCGCATCCTGCTCTTCTACGTGCTGGCAATCTCGATCATCCTGGTGCTCAACCCGTGGCGCACAATCACCGGCGAGGAGTCGCCGTTCGTGCAGATCTTCAACACCCTCGGTGTGAACTGGGCTGCCGGCCTGCTGAACTTCGTGGTCATCACCGCGGCGCTGTCCGCCATCAACGCCGACCTGTTCGGCACTGGCCGGGTGCTCACCGGCCTGGCCAAGGAGAACTTGGCGCCGCGCCGCATGGCAAAGACCTACCGCGGTGTGCCTGTGATGACGATTGTCTCCCTGCTCGCCGTGCTGGTCATCGGTGTGTTCCTCAATGCGCGTTACCCCAACGTCTTCGAGACCATCGCGGCACTGGCCACCTTCGCCACCGTGTTTGTCTGGCTGATGATCCTGTTCGCGCAGGTGGCCATGCGCAAGCAGATGACCGTCGAGGAGCAGCGCGCCCTGAAGTTCGCCGTGCCGTTTTGGCCGTACGGGCAGTACTTCGCCATCGCGTTCATTCTGTTCACTTTCGGCATCATGGCCTGGTTGCCGGACTTCCGCCTCGCGCTCGGCATCGGCGTGGCGTTCACGGTGATCATGACGGTGCTGTACTTCGCCACTGGACGCCCACAGGTGGTTGCACAGTCCCAGGAGGAGTACGCGAAGGCATAATCCCGCGCAACCTCCCCTCCCCCGCACAGCCGCCGCAGCCCGCTCGCTGCGGCGGCTGTGTTTTTGCGCCCAACCCCCACCGCGCGCGATCCCGGCGGCTCTGCCACACTTGGTCGTATGACCGTGACTCATGGCAACAAGATCGTCCTTATCGGCGCCGGCGCTGTCGGCACCGCCTACGCATACGCAATTGTCAACCAGGGCCTGGCGGACCACCTGGCCATCATCGACCTCAACGAGGACCTCGTCTGGGCCCAGGTTGAGGACCTCAACCACGCCATCCCGTTCTCGGGCCACCACATGGACGTCACGGTGGGCACCTACGAGGACTGCCGCGACGCCGCCATGGTGGTCAACTGCGCGGGCGTGGCGCAGCGCGACGGCGAGACCCGCATCGACCTGATCGCCCGCAACGCCAAGATTTTCCAGTCCATCAACTCCGAGGTCATGGCCAACGGCTTCAACGGCATCTACGTCGTGGCCACCAACCCCGTGGATGTGCTGTCCTACATCACCTGGAAGCAGACCGGCCTGCCGTCCAACCAGGTCATCGGCTCCGGCACCGTGCTGGACACTGCCCGCTGGCGCCACAACCTCGGCCTGCACTTCGACATCGCCCCATCCGCCGTGCACACCCACATCATCGGCGAGCACGGCGACACCGAACTGCCCGTGTTCTCCTCCGGCTCCGTCGGCGGTGTGCCGCTGCGCGCCATGCTGGAGACCGAGGCGGAGACCAACCCGGACATCTACACCCAGATGGACGAGATGTTCATCCGCACCCGCGACGCCGCCTACGACATCATCAAACGCAAGGGCAACACCGCCTTCGGCATCGGCAACGCGCTCGCCCGCATCACGCGTGCGATCTTGCGCAACGAGGACGTGGTCCTGCCCGTCTCCGCGCTACTCGAAGGCGAGTACGGGCTCGAGGACCTCTACATCGGCACCCCCACCGTCCTCAACCGCAGCGGCGTACGCAACGTCGTCGAGCTGCGCCTCGACTCCGACGAGCTGGAGAAGTTCCGCTACTCCGCCAAAGCCTTGCGCGAGGTCATCGACCACGCCGAGTTCTAGGGGCCTTTGCTTATCGACGTCAGCTTCGCCCGGCTGACGTCTAGGATGTCACCATGGCCAAAAACATCGATGTGGTTGGAGCAGTGATCCTCGACGGCGAACTTGTGTTTGCTGCACAGCGAGGATTGGGCCGATCGATGAGCGGATTGTGGGAGTTTCCCGGCGGAAAGATTGAACCCGGCGAGACTCCGGAACAGGCCCTGCAGCGTGAGCTTTTCGAGGAACTCAGTGTTGAGGTTGATGTATTGGATCGGATCGTGACGAGCCGGCACGAAACCAACTCTGTAGTCATCAACCTCACCACGTACTACTGCACGCTTCGCTCCGGCACCCCGAAGCTTTCCGAGCACCAGGAAATCCGCTGGGTGCCTAAAGCTGAGCTGCACCAACTTGAATGGGCACCAGCCGACATCGAGACTGTTGAACGAGTACAGCAGCAATAATGGATCCTTTGCTTTCCTCGCTGCAACGCGACCTTGAGTACGGCTTCATCGACGAAGCCGTTCTTGCCAACAAGCAAGAAAACCCGGAGCTCATCACCAACGGTGACTCAAACACCATGTACGAGACGCTCAAGAACGAACTTGAGTTCGCTGATAGTTACGTGTTCTCCGTTGCATTCGTGACGGTCGGCGGTATCGGCGCGCTCAAACAGCAACTCGTTGAGTTTCAAGGCAAGGGCACGATCATCACGTCCTCGTACCAGGACTTCAACGAGCCAGCTGCATTGCGCGAGCTACTAACTCTGGAAAACGTCGATGTCTACGTTATGTCTGAATACGCCCACCATGCCAAGGGCTACATCTTCAATCACGGCGATCATGTCACCGCGCTCGTCGGCAGCTCAAACCTCACGCGCTACGCCCTGATGGAAAACCACGAGTGGAACATCCGAGTTTCCTCGCACCGAAACGGCAACATTGCGTCACAGCTTCAAAGTGGGGTCGACAAGCACCTCGAAAAGGCAGTACCACTGACCGAGGAATGGATCAGCGAGTACGAGCAGAAGAGGGCCAACCGCACAATCGTTTTCACGGAAACTCAACCGATGGAGGTTTCTCCGGAAGGCGAGAAGATTCTTCCAAACCTGATGCAGGTGGAGGCGCTTGAGCAGCTGCAGAGTGTGGTCGACTCCGGCGAAAAACGCGCATTGATCATCTCAGCAACCGGCACGGGAAAGACCATTTTGGCAGCGTTGGCTACGCGCCAGATGAAGCCTTCAAAAACGCTTTTCATCGTGCACCGTGAGCAGATCTTGAAAAAGGCAGCTCAAGAGTTTGCCAAGGTGTTGGAAGTCGACGACTCACAAATCGGTTTCTTCGTGGGAGCGCGGCGAGAGTTAGACAAAGATTTGGTGTTTGCAACGGTTCAGTCTCTTTCACGGAAAGAGAATCTGGCGTCAATCTCGCCGCTCCAGTTCGATCTGGTCATCATCGACGAAGTTCACCGTTCCGGGGCCAAGTCGTACCAGTCGATCCTGAACCACTTCCGCCCCAACTTCACGCTAGGTTTGACCGCCACCCCGGAGCGTACGGATGGGTTTAACGTCTTCGAACTCTTTGGATACAACGTTCCGTACGAGATTCGTCTTGAAGGCGCCCTTGAAAACCGGATGCTCGTCCCCTTCGACTACTACGGCATTGCCGACTACGAATCGGCGCAGGGTTCAATCGGAGACAAGTCAAAGCTCAAAGATCTGGTTGCGGAAAGTCGCGTCGAGCACATCGTTGATGCACTGCAGAAATACTCGTTCGCAGAAGGTACGAAAGGCCTAGTGTTCTGCAGTAGTAACGAAGAATCCCGCATCCTCGCGGAAGCACTCTCCTCGCGCACCGCTCACGGCCGTCCGTTGAGAACGAGGAGTCTCTCGGGAGCGGACACGATTGAACAGCGAGAGTCGGTCGTTTCGAAGCTGGAAAATGGCGAGCTCGATTACATCTTCACGGTGGACATTTTCAACGAGGGAATCGACATCCCCTCGGTGAATGTGATCGTCCTGCTCCGAAGCACTGAATCCTCAATTATTTTCACGCAACAACTAGGACGCGGGTTGCGAAAGTCCGCCGACAAGCACTCGCTGCGCGTCATCGATTTTATTGGTAACTACGCGAACAACTACCTCATTGCTATTGCTCTCACCGGAAACAAGACTGGCCGCAAGCCAAAGATTCTCGACGACGTCAACGACCCCCGCCCAAAAGCCGGGTCTTCCACGGTGAGCTTCGACAAGGTCTCCGCCGCTCGAGTAATCGAGTCTCTGCAAAAGGCCCGTATCACCGGAGTTAAAGCGAAGCGCGAAGCCATCGCCGAGTTAAAGTACCGGCTCGGCCGGATTCCGAGGCTCGTCGATTTCCTTTACCACGAGTCCATGGATCCGTCTGTGCTGTGCGCAACCGATCAACACACCCGAAACTACTGGTCGCTTTTGTACAAATTGAAGGAAGTTAACTCTGCGCCCTCCCGCGAAGAAGACGGCTTCCTCTCCCTCATCGCCGCGGAGCTGCTCAACGGAAAACGACCGCAGGAACTTCTTCTTCTCTCCGAACTTGTGCGCCGCGGACCTAAAGGGACGCTTTCCGCACACGACTTCAAGACCGCAATTGAGCAGTACTCACCGGAGCTTGATTCCTCGGCTAACCTCATGCAGTCGGTAGAGCTCGTTTTGAACCTGGACTGGTTCACGAAGGCTGCTGCCCAACGCTATGGGGGTAATCCACTCGCTGTCCGCACAAGCAGCGGTTTTCAGCTCGGTGAGCGGTTCTCAGAGTTGTACTTCTCCTACGACGAGCAACACCCGAACCCGGAAGTCAGTTTCCGCTCCCACATTGATGACCTCATCGAAACTGGCCTCCTCGTCAACCGGCGCCAGTACCGCCAGAGCGACATGTTCGTCCGAGGGAAAACGTACACCCGAAAAGACGCAGCAAGACTCCTCAACTGGCATCACAATAGGGAGTCCACGATCTACGGGTACGCGGTGGATTCAAACACCAACACTTGCCCGATCTTCGTCACCTACCACAAGGACGCCGATGTCCTGGCGAGCCACCGATACGACGACACATTCATTGACCAATCCACAATGCAATGGTTCTCCAAGAACAATCGGACGCTGAAGAGCAACGAACTCCAGCCAATCTTGGATGGCTCCGCCGACCTCCACCTCTTTGTGAAGCGAGAAGACGCAGACGGCTTGGAGTTTTACTACCTCGGGCAAGCTGAAGTCAGGCGCGCCGAAGAGCGGCACATGACTGGAAACAAAGATGAATTGCTCGCCGTGGTGGTCATGAGGTTGGGATTAGACGAACCTGTCCCTGCCCCGCTGTACAAGGCACTCACCACAAACAAGCGCTCGAGCATCCAGGATCCGTTTGATGACGGCATGAAGGCGGAACGCCACCGAAACCCTGGCCACATGGTCAGAGAAGATTCGGAAGGCAAACGTCATTTAGAGCAGTAAGTCTCCCCCTCAAAGCCAGATTCTCCTTGAAGAATCAGGCCGGTTCGCGGCTTTTCTTCTGCTGAGGTTCCTCGGGTTATTGCGGGTCGCCCGGAAGGTTGAGGAGACGGCGTGCTGGTCCATGTCACAGCATCTCCGCCGTCAGCAGCCTCCGTTTTTGGGTCCCATTGGCCGGGCACTAACGACCTCGAAACGCAGGGTACTGCGGTTACTGCTCTGCCCTCGGAAGAAAAATGTTCTCCGCCGCCGCGTACTCCCCCGCCTCCGCGGCGAAGCTCTCGTCGTGGCAGGTGAAGATCACGGCCTGTCCGCGGCGCAGACCTTGGGCGATGAGGGCGTGGGCGCGGTCGCGGGAGGGGGCGTCGAGGCCGACGTCGGGCTCGTCGAGGAGCACGAGCGGGCGATGTTGGGCGAAGACCTGGGCGAGCTGGGCCAGGCGCAGGTGGGCGGCCGGAAGGTCGAGCGGGTGGGTCTCCGGGTCGAGGCCGAGCGCGACAACGACGTCCGGATCGCCGACGAACTCCCCCACCGTGGACTCGGCGAGCTGGTCGGCGGCGCGCTGCAACGCGAGTGAGACGCCGAGGCCGTGGGTCTGCTCGAGGCTGGGGTTGCCGTCGAGGCCGGCCATCGCGCGCAGCAGCGTGGTCTTGCCGGCGCCGTTGTCGCCGCGCAGCCACAGCGCCTGGCCCGGGCGCACGGTCAGGTGGATCGGGCCGGCGGTGAAGGTGGGCTGCTCGATGGCACGGAACTGCCACCACTTGCGGGGTGCTCCGCCGCGGGTGGCGGTGATCTCGCCGAGGTGGATCGGATCACCGGTGGGCTCCACGCGTGGGGGCAAGCTGGTTTCGTGGGTGGGAAGAGATGTGGGAGACAGGATGCCGTCGATAAGCGAGAGCTTTGCTGCATTGAGGCGGGGGCGGTTGCCTAGCACCACGATGCGAGACGGCAAGGCTTCGAGTAGGCGGATGATGTGGGTGGCGGAGGTGGGGTCGAGGCCGGCGAAGGGGGCGTCGAGAAGCAAAAGCTCCGGCTCGAGGACCGCGACCGTCGCGATGGCCAGGCGGCGTGTTTGGCCGCCGGAGAGTTGTGCGGGGTGGTGCTCGGCGAGCTCGGTCAGGCCCGCGGCGCTGAGGACGCGCTCGCAGCGGCGCCGCATCTCCGGGATGGGTGTGCCGCGCTGCTCCAGTCCGAGCGCGACTTCCTCGATGACCGTGTCGCGCAGATAGGACACGTGCGCGGTGGCGTCCTGCTGGACCACGGCGGCGCCGTCCCACTCGTTGTGCGCCCGGGCCGCGAGGGTGGTCAGGCCCGCGCCGGAGTTGCCGATGACCTCGACGGTGCGGTGCTGGTCGAGCGCTTGGGTCAGCGGCGTTAGATCCATAGGACCACCGCCACGCAGGTAAGCGGGACAAGGATGCGGGCGGCGCGCTGGAGAGTGCTGTCGTGCACGGGGCGCAGGACGGTGCGGGGGCCTGTGAGGTCGTAGCCTGCGGTCTCCAGCGCCTGGCCGCGAGCGCCGGCCTGGGTGAGCAGCTCCGTGAGTACGGGCATGATCAGGTGCGGGACGACGGTTTTGGCTTTGATCGGTCGCTGCTTGAGGCGGTTGGCGTCGCGCGTGATGCGTGCGCGGTGCGCGCCCTGGGGGCCGAGCTGCAGCGTGGTGCCGGCGATGTAGCCGATGCGGTTGCCGCCCTTTGTGCTTTGCAGGGCCTTGGCCAGATCCGGCGTGCGCGTCCACGCCACGGCGGCGAGCAGGCACGCGACGAGCGCGGTGAAGCGGGCGGTGAGGTGGACGGCGTCGGCGAGCCCGTCGGAGGTGAGCAGCGGGGCGATTTTGCGCTCTCCGTAGGGGGCGTGGATGAGCACCATCGACGCGGCGACGGGCGCGGCGAGGATTGCGGTGGCCGCCACGACGGATGGGTTGCGGGTGCGCCACGTGCCGGCAACGAGGGCCGCGGCGATGATGGCGAGCGATGCCTGCGGAGTGTTCAGCCCCAGCGCAAGGATCCAGCCGGACGCGCCGACGGCTAAGGCGGTCAGCGGGTTCAGGCGGGACTGGGTTTGGGGCACGCGAACTACTTGCTCTGCGGGGCGAACGCGGCGACGGTGCGCTTCGGCAGCGCCTTGACCGTGAAGTACGCCACCAGCATGACAATGACCTTGTCCACCGGGTCCGAGATGAACGCCTGTGTGGTCACGGATGCGATGAGCGAGCCACCCATCTCGCGGAACAGGCTGACCAGCGCGCCGGTGCCCACACCGGCGGTGCCGCCGTAGACGTATGCGGCCACAGGGGCTGCGACCATGCCGCCGACGATGCCGAGCACCAGGCCGAAACCGATCACGGTGGCAAGGTTGCGCAGCGCGTTGAAGCGGTGGATGAACACACCGGCCAGCCAACCGACGAGCGCCGCACCCGCCGCGAACGGCAGCGCCGCCGGGTTGAGCAGGCCCCACACGACGTTGTTCAGCGCGCCGGTGGCCATGCCCGCGACCGGGCCGGCCAAGGCCGCGACGAGCACGGTGCCCACGGAGTCCAGGTACAGCGGCAGGCCGATAGAGCCGACAATCTCGCCGACGACGGAGTTGATGATGATCGCGATCGGGATCAGACCCAGCGTGCGCGCTGGCAGCAAGGGGATCACCGCGGCCAGCAGCAGGATAGTGCCGATGCCGTAGCCGGCCAGCAACGCGATGCCCTGGCCGGAGCCGGTGACCTGGCCCCAATCCGCCGGGTGGACGAGGACGAAGTACAGCCAGGTGGCGGCGATAAACAGCGCGCCTGCGACGGCGAGGGCGCGGCGGGCGGGGGTCCATTCGGCCTTCTGCGCGGCCTGCGCGGCCGGGGTGGTTGCGTGTGACATGGGTGCTCCGAGTGGTGCGCGGAAAACGGGAAGGTGCAGCCCTGTTTCGCCTATGTCACCTCGGCTGGGCTATCGGTTCGGGAGTGTAGCAGGGGGAGTTTTCCCGGCCTAGTCGTCGGCACGCAGGTGGCGCAGCTCCACAATCTCGGCGGCGCCGGCGGCGGCCTTGGCGTGCACCTCGCAGGCCCAGTCGAAGCGCTCCCAGGCAGCGGCGATGCCCTCGTCGGTGACGTCGGTGACCAGGCGCGTGTTCGGGTCGCGCTCCCAAATCCCACGCAGATCCGCCACCGAGGTGCCGCGCATCAGCTCGGAGTCGGTCTCCACGTCGACAGTGGTCTCGGTCGCCTGGTAATCCACCAGGTCAAGCGCGATCAGCACGGTGAGCAGGTCGTGGATCTGCGCCTGATACCCCTCGCCCACATCCTCGTGGAATTCGAAGTAAAACCGCGTGATCGCCTCGAGATGCTCGGCGAGCGGGGAGCCGCCAAGCTTATCGACGAACTCCGCCAACGCCTCCGGACCGAGCAACATCCGCTCCGTCACGCCGAGCGAGCACAGCGTGATCGGGGTCTGTGTCATGGCGAACACGTCGGCGGCGGCGTGCGGGTCCACCCAGAAGTTCCACTCCGCGATGGGCGTGGTGTTGCCCGGGTAATGCACTGCCCCGCCCATCACGGTGATGTGCTTGAGCTTTTGAAAATGCTCCGGGTGGGCGTGGGCAAAGGCGGCCAGGTTGGTCAAAGGACCCGTGACGATGAGGTGCAAATCCTCGGTGCCGCGCTCGATGGAGTCGATCCACAGCGCATCCCAGTCGTGCTCCACGTGGCGCTCGGGCGCGGTGGCGTAGCCCAAGCCGGTCTCCCCGTGGGTTTCCGGCGTGGTGGTCAGCTCCACCTCGAGCGGTTCGGGCAGGCCGGCGGCCAGGGAGATGATGGGCAGGCCGCTCAGTCCCAGGATCCAGGCGCCGTTTTGGGCGCATTGGTCGGCGGGGACGTTGCCGGAGGTCGTCGTGAGGCAATCGAGCTCGATGAGCCCCGCGTGGGCCGCGGCGGTGAGGAAGATGATTGCGTAGGTGTCGTCGATGCCGGGGTCGCAATCCAGGATGACTCTCACGGTTTTGTTTCCTTTCCGGCGACAAGCCAAATGATTAACGTGGCGGCGCACACCGCCCCGCACACGCCGAACGCGGCCTGGAAGCCCGCCGCCTCCGCGACCGTGCCGAGCAGCACCGGCGCGAGGATCGAGCCGGCATCCTGCGTCATTTGATACGTGGACAGCACTGTACCGCCGGAGCGCTCGTTGCCGATGATGTCCGCGAGCGTGGCCTGGGTGGCGGGGCTCATCAGGCCCGCGCCGATGCCTGCGGCGGCGGAGAGTAGCACGAGCGGCCAGAAACTGGTGGCCCCACCAAGGAGTGCTGTGAACACGCCCGAGGTGGCAAGACCCGCGGCGACCAGCGGACGGCGGCCGAGGCTGTCGGCGAGGCGGCCGGAGAACTGCAGAGTCACGGCCATGCCGAACGCGAAGGCAGTGAGCGCCAGCCCGGCGGCCGCTCCCCCGCGCTCAAAAACGGCCGCAGCGAACAGCGGCAAGATGGCCACGCGCGAGCCCATGTTGACAAAGCCGTTGGTAAAACCGGCGGCCAGCAGCGCCTTGTAGGTGGAGCTCTGCCACGCCTGGCGCACGCGCATCTTCGGCTTCGCTGCGGGCAGCGGCTCGGAGCCCGGCTTTGGCTGGGTCAGCGCGCCGACGGCAACCGCCGCGCCCGCCACCGCGATGCCGTAAATGACAAACGGTGCGCGGAAACCCAGGAAAGACAACGCGGCGCCGATGACCGGGCCGACGACATTGCCAACCAGAAACGCCGAGGCGTACAGCGCGTTGGCGCGCCCGCGGATGGACGGGTGCGTCACGCGCACGATCAACGCCTGCGCCGACAGAGTGAACATGGTGGAGCCGAACCCGGCGATAAACCGCAGGGCGAGGATTTGCCAATAGACCTGCGCGAAGGCCACGAAGAACGTGGAGGCGGCAACGATAAGCAAGCCGGTGAGGTAGATCGGGCGGGAGCCAAGCCTATCGACGAGCCGGCCGGCCCCCGGAGCCCCCAGAAGGCGCGCCAGTGCGAAAATGGAGGTGACCGCTCCGGCGGCCGCCATGGACACGCCGAAGCTGCCGGCGAACTGCGGGAGCACTGGGGCGATGAGCCCGTAGCCGAGGGCGATGATGAACGCGGCGCCGACAAGCACCCAGATCGTGCGCGGGATCTTCGGCTGGGTGCGCGGCGTCTGCTGTTGAGTTGGATTGTCGGCGTTCATTGCTGGCTAGGGTACATCGCCAGGTGGGGTGGTCTGATTTGGCAATGTGGCAAATATTTTCCGCAATGACATATCACCCCTGGCAGCCAACCAGAATTCGACCGTGTGTTCGATTGCCGGGTCGGTGATGTCGACGGGCTTCATAGTGTGTGCGCCATGAAGTTCACCACGAAGAATCCGCTGCGAAGCGTCAGCCGAAACGACATGTCCCACTCCCCCGTCTCCACCCCGGAATCCCTCGCCGAGGTCATCCGCGAGCGCCACCCGGAAATCATCGAGTCCGCACAGGCCGTCATGCACCACCCGCGGTCGCTGTCCCGGCCCACCGCCGCGTGGCGCCCACCGGTGCTCACACTGCCGCGGGTGGCCAACGGGCCACAGCTGACATTGGCCGTGACCCGGCGCAGGGTCGGCCCACGGGCGCGGGCCCGGATACAGGGCTACGGAGGCAGCCAGGTGCCGGCGTACCTGATTGAGGTCCGTATTGCGGACACGACCGGCAGCGTGGTTGACACCGTGCTCACCGAAGCGTGGGTGCGCGCACTGCTCCCCGACGACAGCGCCCACGCGGTCCATGAGCTGGCTGGGACACGCACGGCGAACTACGTCTGGCTCGTCGACGGGACCTTCACGCCGATCGCGTCACCGTCGTCGATGTTCGAGGGGCTTCGCGCGGCCTAACGGCGAGGGCTGTGGTCCTCGTCTGCGTTGTCGGCGTCGTCCGTGTCGTCTTCGTCGTAGTCGACATCGTCTGCGTCGTCATCGTCGTCTTCGTCTGCGTCGTCATCGTCGTCTTCGTCGTCCTGGCCGAACAAGTCGTAGACCTCAGGCTCGTCGTACTCGTCGTCCACGGGCAAAAGCTGCGACTCCCAGTCCTCGGCCTGGTCGGCGGCGAGCGAAAGCACGTCGAAAAGCCTGTCAAAGTCCGTGAAGCTGCCCAGCTCGAGCCGCTCGGCATCGACGAGTGCTTCGTCGTGGATAGCGTCGAAGAGGCGGGCGCGGTCCTCCTCCGTCAGCTCCGCGTCGCCGTCGGACTCCCAGAGCTCACCTTCGGCGTCGTCGAGCACGTCGTCGTAGTCGTCCGGAAGCGCGATGAAGGTGACCTTGGCGTGCGGGGTGCCCTCGACGGTGTCGATGGTGACCAGCAGCTCCGCGTTATCGCCCACCTCGGCGCGCACCTGCTGCGGGTTCAAATGATCCTGGAAAAACTCCAGGTCGCCGATGCGCTCGTCGGTGCCCTCAAGCAGGTCGCGCAGCACGGTGATCACCTGGTCGGTCGCTATATGCTCCGCAACCGCGGCCACGGCGTCCTCTACGGAAAACACCACGGCCACCAACACGGCCTCGAAATCCTCGTCGTCCTCGTCCACGTCCGCGGCCGCGATGTAGACGTTGGCGGCCGGCAAGTGCGGGTCAATTTCTACGAACTGGATCTCCAGTGCTGCGGTCATGGGCACGAACATGGTGTCCCCGCCCACGCGGGACTCGATACCTTCGCGGTCGAGCGCCGCTGCAATGTCCTCGAAAAAGCTCATGTCTGTGGTTCCTTCCACGTCGCGCCGTCGGGCTGGCTTGCCGCAACGCGGACAAGCCTAGCCACGAATGCCCGCAAATGCGTGGGACTTCGCCGACGCGCCGCTAGTCGTCGCCCCACGCCGGATGTGCAGCCCCCAACAGGGATGCGGCGGAATTCATCAGATCCTGGCGGTGGGTGCCCCACTCACGCATGTCAAAGCTCTCCCAGGCCCTGCGCTGCACCGCCTTCGGATCCCACTCCACGTGCATGCCAGCGTCGAACACGGCGGTGGCGCGGCCCGGCTTATCGTCGGAGCGGAAGCCGTACACGGGCCACTCCTCCCCCGGCGCGCCAGTGTGGAAAAACTTGCCCCAGTGGTGCTGCATGACGCGGCTGACCTCCGCAAACCCCTCGGATCCGCCGAAAACGTCCCACCGCGAGGCCTTCGTTGCGTTCGGCTCGCCGAACACCGCACCCAAGTCCGAGGTGTGCATCGCGCCCAACCCCAGCATGCGCATCGCCGCGGAGGCGTAATCGAAGCGGTACATCCAAGTCTTTGCCTTTCGACGGTGCGCCGTCGCCAGGATCACCGTCGGTGCCCAGAACACCGCATCCGCGATGAGGTCAGCGTAGTCGCCCCGTCCACCCGCGTAGCCGTAGGCGCGCAGCACCGCCTGGGAATTGTCTGGGTCGAACGCCTCCAGCGCCCGGCGCGCAGCGCGCTGGCGGGCCTTCGTGGTCTGGTAGATGGCCTTGGCAAAGCTGGCTTCATCCGAATTCGTGCCCACGATCAGCGGCACGGCGGCCTGCTCGCTGGCCTCGAAGGTGTCGATGGGGTGGGCGGTGAGCGTGTCGCCGTCCACGGTGGGCATGAAGCTGGTGTTGAGCTGCACCAGTTCCTTGGAGTTCAGCAGCATCGATTGCCCGGCGCGCACGAGCTCTTCTGCGCTGGTGGCGCGCATATCCGCCAGTGTGGTGGTGCGTGGCAGGCCCATCCGGGTAACCAGTTCGCGCACCCACATGGCGGCTTGGAGGCGCGAGTGGACGCTTGCTGGCGGCGGCGACTGCGCCACTGCCCCGTGGAACAGCCCTCGGGCGGCTGGGGCGCACATGAGGTGCACCACGGCCGCCCCGCCGGCGGATTCGCCCATAATGGTCACCCGGTTCGCATCCCCGCCGAAGTTGGCGATGTTCGCGCGCACCCACTCCAGCGCCAGAATCTGGTCCAGCAGCGCGGGTGTGGCCACGCAGTCGTGGCCGAGCGAGCGGAAGTCCAGGTAGCCAAGCACACCGAGGCGGAAATTCACGGAAACGTACACCACCTTGGTGGCGTCTGCGAGCAAATGCCCCTGCAGCACCTTCTCGTTGCTTGCGCCGGTGACGAAGGTGCCGCCGTGGAAGTAGACCACCACCGGCAGTTCTTCATCCGTGTCCGGGCGCACGATGTCGAGGGTGAGGCAATCCTCGGTGCCGATGACCACGTCGCGCCAGCCGAACGTGCCTTGCATGGCCGGCGGGGCGAACCGGGAGGCGTCGTAAAGCCCCTGCCACTTCTCGGCGGGTTGGGGCGCGCGGAAGCGGCCGGTGCTCGCGGTGGATGCGCCGAACGGCACGCCGCGCCAGGTGCGCATGCCGGAGCGCTCGTCCACCACTCCGCGGACCTTGCCCGCGGTGGTGTCTGCGACAGGGTGCTCGGCGGCAGTCATGGCCTCAAGCGTAGACGGATGTGCGAGAAGTCCAACTATGCTGGATCGACGTAAATCAGACCATTAGCGAAAGAGCACACGATGTTTGGCACCAAGAAGAAGTCCAAGGATCTGGCCGTGCGTCAGGAGATCGATGAGGCGCTGCGCGAGGACCCGGCGCAGCTGGAAAAGGACGCTGGCCCGCTGGGGCGGGCGTTTATCGGCGCGGTGGATAAGGCGGTGCAGCTGCAGACCTCCACCATCCGCACCTACGTGGACTGGCTGCGCCGCCAGAACCCGGACGCCACGCCAGCGGAGATTCAGAAACTGATGGACAAGCATCTGAAAAACACCGTCACCGGTACCGGCGCGGGTGTGGGTGCCGCAGCCGCCGTGCCCGGCATCGGCCTGTTTTCCGGCGCGGCCGCGGTCGCGGGCGAATCCGTGCTGTTTTTAGACCTGGCCGCGTTCTACGCCGTCGCGTCCGCCTACCTGCGCGGTGAAGACATCGCCGCCCCGGAGCGGCGCCGCACGCTCGTGCTGTCGCTGCTGATGGGCACGAAGGGGCTGGCGATTGTGGACGCCATGCTCGGCGACGACGCCGGCAAAATCCCCGGCAAGTCCACGCTGGCAAAGTTCTCCGGGCCGACGCTGGCGAACACGAACAACGTGCTGGAACGCATCGCCACGCGCTCCATACGCAAGACGCTGCGGCGTGCGTGGCTGGGCAAGCTCATGCCGCTGGGCATCGGCGCGATCGCCGGCACCACCGCCAACCGCAAGCTTGCAGACGGCGTGATCGACAACGTGCAGTCCGGCCTGTCAGCGATGCCGGCCGCGTTTGCCTCCCCGCTGCCGGAGAAGGACACCGACGAGGACGGCAAGGGCCTGAGCCTGAACCCGAAGGAGTTCGCGGCCTGGATCCTGCGCCAGTTCAAGGACGATAAGAAGGACGACAAGGAAGACACGAAGGACGGCGGCGACAATTAACCCCCTGCTCACCAGATCCCTCCGCGCCAACCGCGCGCCTGCGGCAGCTGCGTTCATCGCGGCCACGCTCGCCGCAGTGTTCCAAACGGCGGTGCCGGCGCTGACAGGCCGCGCGGTGGACATCGCCACCGGTAACGCGGAGGGATCGGTGACGCGCACGGCGTGGTTGATGGTCGCCGTCGCCGCAGCCACCTACGGCTTAAGTTTCACCCGCCGCGTGACGGCGGGCCGGCTGGCATCCAGCTCACAGCACTGGCTGCGCACCGAGATCCTGCGCACCCTGCACCGCCTCGACGGACCTGGCCAGGACAAGATTGTCACCGGGCAGATCGTCTCGCGCTCCATCTCGGATCTGAACATGTACCAGATGGTGTTAGACACCCTGGCCATGATGCTCACCCGCACCGTGCAACTTGTGCTCACGCTTGCGGTGATGCTGTACATGGACGTCCCGCTGACGCTGATGTCCCTGGCGTTGTTGCCGCTGATCCTGTGGGAGGCCAACCGCTCACGCAAAACGCTCTACGCCGCCACGTGGGTCAACCAGCACGCCACCGCGGAGCTGGCGGAGCACGTCGAGCAGACCGTCTCCGGCGTGCGCGTGGTCAAAGCGTTCGGCCAGGAGCAGCGCGAGATCGACCAGCTGGATCAGCTGGGACGCCACCTCTACGCGGTGAAGATGCGCGCGGCGAAGCTCACGGCGCGGTTCCAGCCGATCCTGTCCCAGCTGCCCAAGGTCGCGCTGGTGGTCACCATCATCGCCGGCGGCATGCTGGCCATCCGCGGGCAGATCACCATCGGCCAGTTCGTGGCGTTCACGGCATATCTGACCTCCATGACGTCGATGCTGTCCATGCTGACCAACCAGTACGTGCGGCTGCAGATGGGCATGAGCTCATTCGACCGCCTCGACGACGTGCTCAAGCTCGCCCCCGCCCGCGAAGCCACCGGCGGCCCCGTGGAGGGCGCGGGCCTGCGCTTCGACAACGTGCGCTTTACCACCGGCGGCAACCCGGTGCTCAACGGCTTTTCGCTCACCGTGCGCCCGGGTGAGACGGTCGCGCTCGTCGGCCCGCCCGGCGCGGGCAAAACCATGGCCGTCCAGCTCGCCGGGGGCTTCTACCAGCCGGATTCCGGAAGCGTCGAGCTTCTCGACGGCTCCGCCTCCCCCGCCGCCTTACGCCACAAAGTCCTGTGCGTGTTCGACGAGGCGTTTTTGTTCTCCTCGTCCGTGCGCGAGAACATCGCCATGGGTACAGATCTTCCGCCCGATCAGCTCGACGCCGCGGTGCGCGAGGCGGCGCGCCTGGCGTGCGCCGACGAGTTCATCGAGCATCTACCCGACGGCTACGACACCGAAGTCGGCGAGCGCGGCCTGACCTTATCCGGCGGGCAGCGCCAACGCATCGCCCTGGCGCGTGCGCTCATGGCGCGGCCCGAGGCGCTCGTGCTCGACGACGCCACCAGCGCCATCGACGCCGTCACCGAGGCCCAGATTTTGGCCAACCTGCGCGAGGAGCTCAAAAACGTCGCGGTACTCACCGTCGCGCACCGGCAGTCCACGGTGGATCATGCGGATACTGTGGCGGTGATCGACCGCGGAGCCGTCGTCAAGCATGGCCCCCGCGACGAGGTTGTTCAGAGCCCGGAGTACCTCGCCACCATGTCCGCGGACTCGCCGGCGCAGCTGCCGGAGGCGCCGACGTGCGCCGAACTATGGCCCGAGACCACCGAGCCGGAGCGCGAGCGCGTGATCGTGCCCACCACCGGGCGTGCATCCACGGTCAACGCCACCCCGGAGCTGCTCGCGCGGGTGGAGAAACTCCCGGAGGCCACCGAGCAGCCGGACCTGAGCGAAGAGCGCCTGGAGCAGCTGCGCACCCCGTCCAGCGACTTCCACGTGCGCGAGCTGTTCCGCGCGGTGCGCTGGCTCATCGCTGGCACCGTGGCCCTGCTGGTCGTCGGCGTGCTGGCGGACCTGGCGTTTCCCTCCCTCGTGCGCGCGGCTGTAGACCGCGGCATCGCGCAATCCGACCAGGCCAGCCTGATCCGCACCGGACTGATCGCGCTGGCCGTGGTGGCGGTGGCGTGGGCGTCCATGACCGTGATGACGGTACTGTCCTCGCGCTCCGGCGAGCGCCTTCTCTACGGCCTGCGCCTGCGCTCCTACTCGCACCTGCAGCAGCTGGGCTTGAGCTTTTTCGAATCGCGCCTGTCCGGCAAGATCATGACGCGCATGACCACCGACATCGACACGCTGTCCAGCTTCCTGCAAACCGGGTTGGCGCAGGCGATTGTCGCCGTCGGCTCGCTTGCCGGCGTGACGGTGATGCTGGTGGCCACCGACGGCCAGCTTGCGCTCGTCGCGTTTACCGCGGTGCCCGTCATTGCGCTGGCCACCTGGGGTTTCAGGCACTTCTCCAAGCGTTTCTACGCCGCCTCGCGCGCGCAGATCTCTGCGGTCAACGGCGAGTTCGCCGAGCTCATCGGCGGCATCCGAGTCACCCAGACCCACCTCGCCCAAGACCACTTCGAGTCGCGTTTCGCGGAAATGAGCGACACCTACCGCCGCATCCGCATGCGCTCGGTGCGCCTGGTGGGCCTGTACTTCCCCGGCATGCAGTTCGTCTCCCAAGTTATGACCGCGGTGATCATCGGCGTCGGCGCCACCCGCATCGCTAACGGCACGCTGTCGGTCGGCGTGCTTGTCGCCTTCACCATGTACTTAAGCCAGCTCTACGGCCCCATCCAGCAGCTGGGACAAATCTTCGACTCCTGGCAGCAAGCCACCGTCAGCTTCGACCGCATCCGCGAACTGCTCGCCGAGCGCACCACCGTCCCAGACACCGGCTCGCGCCTCGGTGCGCACACCGCGGCGTCCGGGAAGCTTGTGCTTGACGACGTCACCTTCGGCTACTCACCGGACTCAGAGCCAGTCATCGACGGGATGGATTTGTCCCTTTCTTCCGGCTCCACCGTGGCACTCGTGGGTCCGACGGGGGCGGGCAAGTCAACCGTCGTCAAGCTGCTGGCCCGCTTCTACGACCCGACCGATGGCACCGTGCGCGCGTCGGGGACGAACATTGCCGAGTTTCCGCTCGCGGAGTGGCGGCGCGCGCTCGCGCAGGTGCCGCAGGAGTCCTACCTCTTCCCCGGCACCGTCGCGGACAACATCGCCTACGGCACCGCCGACGCCACGGACGCTGAAGTGCAGGCCGCGGTAGAGCGCATCGGCACGCTCGGCGTGATCGGCACCATCCCCGGCGGCTTCAACGCGCGGGTCGGCGAACGCGGCCGGGGCCTAAGTTCCGGGCAGCGCCAAATCATCGCGCTCGCCCGCGCCGAGATGCTCACACCCGCGGTGCTGCTTTTGGACGAAGCCACCGCCACCCTCGACCCCGCCACCGAACGCGCCGTCCTCGACGCCTCCGATCGCGCGATGGCCGGCCGCACCTCCGTCGTCGTCGCGCACCGGCTCGCCACCGCCGCGCGCGCCGACCGAATACTCGTGATTGATGAAGGACGTATCATTGAAGACGGCTGCCACGAGGACCTCATCTCCGCAGGCGGAAGATATGCCCATATGTGGGCTGTTAACCGATAACGGGGGTGAAACACAAGGCCCCCGTGGAGAGGAACAACCCAAGTTAGCGCTCTACCAGCGCCGACGATTACAGTCAAAGAAACGTTCCGCGAACACAACCCAGAAGGAAGGCGAGAACCTGCCGTGAGCAGCGAAAACACGTTCGGCCAGAACAGCTGGCTGGTTGACGAGATGTTCCAGCAGTACAAGGACGACCCGAACTCGGTGGACGCCGAATGGCGCGAGCTCTTCGAGAACAAGGGCGCTCCGAAGACCGCGAAGGGCACCCCCAACGTCACCCCTTCCGCCGCGAGCGCGAGCGCGCCAAAGACCGACCCGAAGGTCGCACGCTCCACCGGTGCCCCGAGCCAGGACGGCCGCGAGACCAAGGTGGACGAGGCAGCCGCCAAGGTGGCAACCCAGCCGAAGCGCCCCGCCGCCGCAGCGAAGGCTTCCCCCCTGGACAAGGTCAACCAGATCGAAGCCGAGCCCGGCGAGTTCCAGCTCAAGGGCGCTTTCAAGGCCATTGCCAAGAACATGAACGAGTCGCTCGAGGTGCCGACCGCGACCACCGTGCGCGACATGCCGGTCAAGCTCATGTTTGAAAACCGCGCGTTGATCAACGACCACCTCAAGCGCACCCGCGGTGGCAAGGTCTCCTTCACCCACATCCTGGGCTACGCCATTGTCCTGGCCACCAAGCTGCACCCGGACATGAACAAGAACTACAAGGAGGACGGCAACAAGTCCTTCGCGGTGCAGCCGGAGCACATCAACCTCGGCCTGGCCATCGACCTGCCGGGCAAGAACGGCTCCCGCTCCCTGGTCGTCGCCGCCATCAAGGAGTGCGAGACCAAGTCCTTCAACGAGTTCGTCGAGGCATACGAGGACATCGTCGCCCGCGCCCGCGACGGCAAGCTCACCATGGACGACTTCTCCGGCGTGACCATCCAGCTGACCAACCCGGGCGGCATCGGCACCCGCCACTCCATCCCGCGCCTGACCAAGGGCCAGGGCACCATCGTCGGCGTCGGCGCAATGGACTACCCGGCAGAGTTCGCCGGCGCTTCCGAGGACCGCCTCGCCGAGCTCGGCGTGGGCAAGCTGGTCACCCTGACCTCCACCTACGACCACCGCGTCATCCAGGGCGCTGAGTCCGGCGAGTTCCTGCGCGACATCTCCCAGCTGCTCATCGACGACAAGTTCTGGGACGAGATCTTCCGCTCCCTGCGCATCCCGTTCGCGCCGCTGCGCTGGGCACAGGACGAGCCGAACACCGGCATCAACAAGGACACCCGCGTCATGCAGCTGATCGAGGCGTACCGCTCCCGCGGCCACCTCATCGCCGACACCAACCCGCTGCACTGGCACCAGCCGGGCCTGCCCAAGCCGGACTCCCGCGACCTGCTGATGGAAACCCACGGCCTGACCCTGTGGGACCTGGACCGCGTCTTCCACGTCGGCGGCTTCGGCGGCAAGGAGCAGATGACCCTGCGCGAGGTCATGACCCGCCTGCGTGCCGCCTACACCCTGAAGGTGGGCACCGAGTACTCCCACATCATGGACCGCGACGAGCGCGAGTGGCTGCGCGACCGCGTCGAGGCCGGCATGCCGAAGCCGACCGGCCCGGAGCAGAAGTACATCCTGCAGAAGCTCAACGCCGCCGAGGCGTTCGAGAACTTCCTGCAGACCAAGTACCTCGGCCAGAAGCGCTTCTCCCTCGAGGGCGCCGAGACCCTGATCCCGCTGATGGACGCCATCATCGACACCGCAGCTGGCCAGGGCCTGGAAGAGGTCGTCGTCGGCATGCCGCACCGCGGCCGCCTGAATGTGCTGTTCAACATCGTGGGCAAGCCGGTCGCCACCATCTTCAACGAGTTTGAGGGCAACGTGCGCGCCGCCCAGCAGGGCGGCTCCGGCGACGTGAAGTACCACCTCGGCTTCGAGGGCGAGCACATCCAGATGTTCGGCGACGGCGAGATCAAGGTCTCCCTGGCCGCCAACCCGTCCCACCTCGAGGCCGTGGATCCGGTCCTGGTGGGCATGGCACGCGCCAAGGAAGACCAGATCAAGTTTGCTAAGGGCCGCGAGGACCACCCGGTCGTGCCGCTGATGCTGCACGGCGACGCCTCCTTCACCGGCCTGGGTGTGGTCCAGGAGACGCTGAACCTGTCCCGCCTGCCGGGCTACACCGTCGGCGGCACCATCCACATCGTGGTGAACAACCAAATCGGCTTCACCACCACCCCGGACTCCGGCCGTTCCTCCTACTACGCCACCGACCTAGCCAAGGGCTTCGACTGCCCGGTGTTCCACGTCAACGGCGACGATCCGGAGGCAGCCGCCTGGGTTGCCCAGCTGGCCACCGAGTACCGCCGCGAGTTTGGCAAGGACGTCTTCATCGACCTGATCTGCTACCGCCTGCGCGGCCACAACGAGGCCGACGACCCGACGGTGACCCAGCCGGTCATGTACGACCGCATCCAGTCCCACCCGTCGGTGCGCACCCGCTACACCCAGGACCTCATCGGCCGCGGCGACATCACCGAGGAAGACGCAGAGAAGGCAGCACAGGACTTCCACGACCAGCTGGATTCCGTCTTCTCCGACGTCAAGGCAGAGAAGGGCCAGCCGAGCGAGCAGACCGGCATCACCGAGTCGCAGGAGCTCACCCGCGGCCTGGACACGAACATCTCCGAGGACCAGTTCAAGCGCCTCGCCGACGCGTTCGCGAACCTGCCGGAGGACTTCACGCCGAACAAGCGCCTGAAGTCCGTGCTGAAGAAGCGCGGCGGCTCGTTCACCGACGGCGACATCGACTGGGGCTGGGGCGAGCTGCTCGCCTTCGGTTCCCTGGCGGAGCAGGGCAAGTTTGTCCGCCTCGCCGGCGAGGACTCCCAGCGCGGCACCTTCACCCAGCGCCACGCGGTGCTGTACAACCCGGATAACGCCGAGGCGTACAACCCGCTGGACCACAACGCGCAAGAGGCCGACAACGGCGGCCACTTCCAGGTGTTCAACTCCGCCCTGACCGAGTTCGCCGGCATGGGCTTCGAGTACGGCTACACCCTGGGCAACAAGGACGCCGTGGTGGCCTGGGAGGCGCAGTTCGGCGACTTCGCCAACGGCGCGCAGACCATCATCGACGAGTACCTGTCCTCCTCCGAGACCAAGTGGGGCGAGCTGTCCTCGCTGATCGCGCTGCTGCCGCACGGCTACGAGGGCCAGGGCCCGGACCACTCCTCGGCCCGCATCGAGCGCTACCTGCAGCTCGTGGCAGAGGGCTCGATGACCATTGCCCAGCCGTCCACCCCGGCAAACCACTTCCACCTGCTGCGCCGCCAGGCTCTCGGCGAGATGAAGCGCCCGCTGGTCGTCTTCACCCCGAAGTCGATGCTGCGGAACAAGGCGGCTGTCTCGCAGCCGGCTGACTTCATCGAGGTGGACCGCTTCCAGTCCGTCATCGACGACCCGAACTTCGTCGAGCGCGGCAACAAGGTTGTCGGCGACACCGACAAGGTCACCACGATCATGCTGTGCTCCGGCAAGATCTACTGGGAGCTGGCCAAGAAGAAGGAGAAGGAAGGCCGCGACGACGTCGCGATCATCCGCGTGGAGATGCTCCACCCGATCCCGTTCAACCGCCTCGCCGACGCGTTCAAGAACTACCCGAACGCCAAGGAGATCCGCTGGGTCCAGGACGAGCCGGCAAACCAGGGCGCATGGCCGTTCTACAACGAGCACCTGCGCACGCTGATCCCGGACATGCCGGAGATGGTCCGCGTGTCCCGCCGCGCCCAGTCCACCACCGCAACCGGTGTGGCCAAGGTGCACCAGCAGGAGGAGAAGCAGCTGCTCGAGGAGGCATTTGCAAAGTAGCTTGACGACGGGAGCGCCCCCGGTGCTCCCCCACAAGCGTCAGGGCCCCGGGATACCCCGGGGCCCTTCCTTGTGTCTGGGGCCTACCTAGCGCGCGCCGGCGCTGTCTGCGGAATCGCCCGCCGCTGCCCCGTCCTCGTCCGCCTCCGGCAGCTCGTCGTCGTAGATGTTGATGTGGGCGTTTTCCACCATCCACGCCGCCAGCGTGTCCTGGACGTCGGCGCCGCCCTCGATGTCTTCGACCATCTCCTCCAGCGACTTGGTGGAAATGACGCGGGTGATGAAGTTCAGGCGGTTGATCTCGCCGCGGTCGAAGCCGGACTTCTCGAACAGCGGGATGATGTTCTGCGGCAACTCGCCCGCGCGGCCGCAGCTCTGCGCCGGCGAGGGGTCCACGGTTCGCAGGGTGCTGGGCAGGCTAGCGATGGCTTGGTCGTAGACCACGTCCGAGAACCCGGCCGGTGCATCCTTCGCCTCCTTCTTTAAGCGCTTGGCGGCCTCCACGTCGGTTTCTTCGACGAGGCGGCCGGTGCATGTCACCACGAAATCCACCGGGGTTTCCTTGAGCACCCGCAGCGTGTCGCCGGCGGAGAAGTCGGCAGCGGTCACGCTGGTGGGCCTACCCAGCTGCTGCAGCACGCGGCTGTAAATCTCGCCCAGGACGCGCTGCTCCGGGTCCTCGGCGTCGATGCCGATCGCGATCGGTTCCTTGCTCGTGCTCTTCTGGCCTAGCGCAGCGCATCCGGACAACGCCCCGGAGACCGTCAGTGCGCACACGGAAAGCGCCGCCGCGGCGCGGTAGTGCTTATGCATCGGGGTTGGGGTGCGGCGTGTCGTCGATAGGCAGCTGGCCCGCGATGAGGTCGCGCGCCTGCGGTGCGGAATCCGGCTCGCAGAGCACGTCGTAGCGGCCCGCCACGATCGTCGTCGCCGAGGAGAAGTCCCGCTTGCCGCCGGTGAACGCGTAGGCCACCGCCGCGAAAATCACGCCGAAGATCGCGCCGATGACCAGCGTGGTGGTAAACGTCACCCAACCCGAGCCCGGCTCGGTGAACACCGACAGGATCAGGCCGATGAACAGGCCCATCCACAGGCCGGAAAGCGCGCCGGTGCCCAGCACCTTGCCCCAAGTCAGACGGCCCGTGATCTTCTCCACCTGCATCAGATCCACGCCCACGATGGACAGCTTCTCCACCGGGAACTCCTTGTCAGATAGCGAATCCACCGCCGCCTGCGCCTCCGCGTAGGTTTTGAAGCTGCCGACAGGCCAGCCCGTGGGAACCTCGCGCGCAGGCACACGGGAAGAGTTGCTCATGGGATTTGTCATGCCCACCAGTGTATCCGCTCGCCTCCGGGTCACCGTTATACTGCAGGGCAACATGGCTACAGAACAAAAAATCACAGAGCAGGACGTCCTCGCGGCACTCGAGCGCGTGGAAGACCCCGAGATTGGCAAGCCCATCACCGAGCTGGACATGGTGGAATCCGTGCGCATTAGCGGCACGGACGTGGCCGTGGGCATCTACCTGACCATCGCCGGCTGCCCCATGCGCGACACCATCGAGTCCAACACGCGCGCGGTACTAGAGGAACTCGACGGCGTCGGCGACGTCTCCGTCACGCTGCACACCATGAGCGACGAGCAGCGCCGAGCGCTCGCGCTGAAGCTGCGCGGCGAGCAGACCGGGCCTGCGATCCCGTTCGCGGACCCGGACACGCGCACCCGCATCTACGCCGTCGCCTCCGGCAAGGGCGGCGTGGGCAAGTCCTCCATGACCGTGAACCTGGCCGCCGCCCTCGCCGCGCAGGGCTTAAGCGTCGGCGTGGTGGACGCGGACATCTACGGCCACTCCGTGCCCGGGCTGATGGGCTCGAACGACAAGGGCCCCACAGTGGTCGACGAGATGATCATGCCGCCGATCGCCCACGGCGTGCGCCACATCTCGGTGGGCCAGTTCGTGGAAGGCAACGCGCCGATCGTGTGGCGCGGGCCCATGCTCACCCGCGCGATCCAGCAGTTCCTGGCCGACGTGTACTGGGGCGATCTGGACGTGTTGTTCATGGACCTGCCGCCTGGAACCGGCGACGTGGCCATCACGGTGGCGCAGCTGGTGCCGAACGCGGAGCTGCTCATCGTGACCACTCCGCAGGCCGCCGCCGCGGAGGTGGCGGAGCGCGCCGGCACGATCGCGCAGCAGACGGACCAGAAGATCGCCGGCGTCATCGAGAACATGTCCGGTATGACCATGCCCGACGGGACCGTGATGAACATCTTCGGCGAGGGCGGCGGCGAGCAGGTCGCCGAACGCCTGACGCAGCTGACGGACTCCGACGTGAAGCTGCTCGGCTCCATCCCCCTGGACCCGCAGCTTCGCGAGCACGGCGACACCGGCACCCCCGTCGTCATCTCCGAGCCAGACTCCCCCGCCGCCAAGGCCATCCAAGCGGTCGCGGATCAGCTGAAGGTGCGCCGCGAATCCCTCGCCGGCAAGAGCCTCAACCCGCAGGTTAAATAACGTCCTCCCAGGAGAAGCTCCTGCCTTTCGACGGCCGCTCCGCCTGATCCGGCTGTGCAGGCTGCTCCGGCCGCGGCGGCTCCTGCGCCGCGGGGCGCGGGCCCGAGCGGGTGGGCTCGGGCGTGGCCTGGCGCGGATCGACGGCCTCGTCCTCGAACAACACCTTCGCCATCGCGCGGCGCGGGCCCATCGACGCGTACTGGGACACGGTGTTGATCGGCTTTTTAAACTCCTCAAAGTCCTCTAGCTCCCCGTTGAGCTCAGCCTTGGCGTTGTTGATGGCCTTCTTCGCGGCGTAGATGGCCGCACGCACATCCTCCACAACGGCGGGCAGGCGTTCGGGCCCGATCACGATGAGCCCGATGATCAGGATGAAGAAAATCTCGCCCCAGCCGATGTTGGAAAACACCTACAACACCCTACTCCCCGCGGCGCTTCAGCGCGCCCAGAGCCGATTGCAGCGCCGAGCTGAGGTTGGCGCCTAGATCCCTGACCCGGTCGCGAGGGCCTGGCGCCTCACCCACCTCGCCCACCCTGTCGAGGTCCCCGGCGCTCATGCCGGCCAAGCGCTCCACTAGCGACGCCGGGGCGTGCACGGCCGAGTTGTCCACCACGCGCAGCCGGTTCGCGGCGCGGCGCTGGGCGTCGACCTCGGCGCTGCACTCGTCGCAGTCGGTCAGGTGGCGGGCGGCGCGGCGAAACGCTGAATCAGACAGCTCACCGTCGACGAAGGCGGCAACCGCTTCCGGGTTCAGGTGGTCGGTGGAGTTGAATTCGCGTTTGGCCATGGACATCATCACGTCGCTTGGTTAGCGGGTGCGGATGAGCTCCTTCGCGTGCGCGTCGTCAAGCGCCTGCGCCTCCAGCGACTCGCGCAGCTGCGCGCGCCCGCGGTGGATGCGCGAGCGCACAGTGCCCATCTTCACGCCGAGGGTGTCGCCGATTTCCTCGTAGGTCATGCCCATGACGTCGCAAAGCACGACGGCGACGCGGAAGTCCGGCGCCAAATCATCCAGTGCGCGCTGCAGCGCCGGGTCCAGGTTCGCCACGTTGTATGCCTCCTCCGGCGTCATGTCGGTGCCCGGGACGCGCTCGTAGTCCTCCGGCAGCGCCTCCATTCGGATCTTCGCGCGGCGGCGCACCATGTCCAAAAACAGGTTGGTAGTGATGCGGTGCAGCCACCCTTCGAAGGTGCCCGGCTGGTAGTTCTTCAAGCTCCGGAACACGCGCATGAACGTCTCCTGCGTCAGGTCTTCCGCGTCGTGTTGGTTGCCGGACAGGCGGTAGGCAAGGCGGTACACGCTGTCGGCGTGTTCCTGCACCAGCTCCGACCAGGTGGGCATGGCCCCCTCGCCCGCGTCGAACGCGGCAGTGCCGGACAGCTGGTTCTCCTCAGAGGTCATAGCAAGTAGTCTGGCAGATCAACCTCCCAGATGCCAGCACGCCAGCTGTGAGCTCCCTGGGCGCATGCGCCCCGCTATGATTGCCGGTGTGAGTGAGACAGCGTTTACCCAACTGAGCACCTACATCGACTCCCGCCGGGACCACCTGCCGGAGGCGGTGGGCGAAGCACTCGCCCGCGCCCGCGAGGACGCCGGGGAAAACGGCGTGCCGGTTCCCAGCCAGATCGTGGGCGATTTGCTGTCCGTGCTGGCGGCGGGCAACGAGGCCGCCCAGGGCGCGGTCGCGGTGACCCCGGCCGCGGGTGTGGCGGGCCTGCACATCCTCGCCGGCCTGCCCGAGAAGGCCACCCTGACCTGCATCGAACCGGAGGCGGCGCTGCAGGCAGGCGCCAAGGAGGCGTTCCGCGCCGCGGGCTTCGCGCCGTCGCGCGTGCGTTTCCTCACCTCCCGCCCGCTCGATGTGATGGGCCGCCTGGCAACGGGCGCGTACCAGCTCATCTACGCCGACGTCTCGGCCGTGGAGCTGCGCCCGCTCATCGACGCCGCGTGGCCCCTGCTCGCCCCCGGCGGCACACTCGTCATCGCAGGCTCGCTTCTCGACGGCACCGTGGCCGACCCCACCCGCCGCGACCGCGAAACTGAGGCGGCGAGGGAGGCTGACGCTTTCGTCGATACGCTGGCGCTCGAAGAGGCCGCCATTGCGCGCCTGCCTCTCGACAGCGGGCTGACGCTTCTGACCAAGCGGCGCTAAATCACCTCGTTTTTGCCCACGCACACCACGCCGCTGTCGGAGACGTTGAAGCGCTCGCGGTCGCGCTCGGGATCCACCCCGATGATCTCCCCGTCGGAGACGTAGACGTTTTTGTCCAGGATGCAGTGGCGCACCACCGCGCCCTTGCCCACGCGCACGCCCGGCATCAGCACTGAGCCTTCCACGGTGGCGCCTTCCCCAACGCGGACGTCGGTAGACAGCACCGAGTTGCGCACTGTCGCGCCCGAGATGATGGAGCCGGACGCCACGATGGACTCCTGCGCGATGCCGCCCATGACGAACTTCGCCGGCGGCAGGTTGTCCTCCTCCGTGGCGTGAATGGGCCACGCCTTGTTGTAGAGGTTAAACACCGGGTGCGAGGAAATGAGGTCCATGTGGGCTTCGTAGAACGAGTCCACGGTGCCCACGTCGCGCCAGTAGCCGCGGTCGCGCTCCGTGGCACCCGGGACCTCGTTGCGGGAGAAGTCGTAGACGTTCGCCTCGCCCTGGGCCACGAAGTACGGGATGATGTCGCCGCCCATGTCGTGGGCGGAATCCTCATTCTGCTCGTCCTCCAGCAGCGCCTGGATCAGCGCCTCGGTGGAGAAGCAGTAGTTGCCCATCGACGCGAACGTGGTCTCCGGGTCGTCGGGGGTGCCCGGCGGGTCGGCGGGCTTTTCCAGAAACTCGGTGATGGTGCCGTCGTCTGCCGCCTGGATGCAGCCGAACGCGTGCGCCTCCGAGCGCGGCACGCGGATGCCCGCCACGGTCGCGGCCTTGCCCGAGGCGATGTGGTCCTCCACCATCTGCGAAGGATCCATGCGGTAAACGTGGTCCGCGCCGAAGACCAGCACGTAGTCCGGCGCGTCGTCGTAGATCAAGTTCAGCGACTGCACGATCGCGTCCGCCGAACCCGAGTACCAGCGCTTGCCGCGGCGCTGCTGCGCCGGCACCGACGCGATGTACTGCTGCGTCGGGCCGGAGACGTTCCACGCAGTAGCGACGTGGCGGTCCAGCGAGTGCGACTTGTACTGCGTCAGCACCGCGATGCGCATGTAGCCCGCGTTGACCAGGTTGGACAGGACGAAATCGATGAGACGGTAGTTGCCGCCGAACGGCACGGCGGGCTTGGCACGGTCGGCGGTCAACGGAAACAGACGCTTGCCCTCACCGCCGGCGAGGACGATGGCGAGAACCCGAGGCTGGCTTTTCATACTAACCAGGCTAATGAGAAATTCAGGCCCCTGCAGGGAATCGCGCGGGTAAGTAGGCTCGGCGGTCATGAAAGTCGGAATGTTCACCCGCGAATACCCACCGGAGGTCTACGGCGGCGCCGGCGTCCACGTCACCGAGCTGACGCGCTTCATGCGCGACATCGTCGAGGTGGACGTGCACTGCATGGGCGCACCGCGCGACGCAGCAGGCGTCTACGTGCACGGCGTCGACCCCGCGTTGGCGGAGGCCAACGGGGCGATGAAAACGCTGTCCACCGGCCTGCGCATGGCCGACGCCGCCGCCGGCCTGGACGTGGTGCACTCCCACACCTGGTACGCGGGGCTCGGCGGGCACCTGGCCGGCCAGCTGCACGAAATCCCCCACGTGGTCACCGCCCACTCCCTGGAGCCGGACCGCCCGTGGAAACGCGAGCAACTCGGCGGCGGCTACAACGTCTCCTCCTGGTCGGAGAAGAACGCCTTCGAATACGCCGATGCGGTCATCGCGGTCTCCGCCGGAATGAAGGAAGCGGTACTGCGCGCATACCCGCGTATCGACGACACTAAAGTCCACACCGTCCTCAACGGCATCGACCCGGAGAAGTGGTACCCCGACTCCGGCACCATCGCCGAAGAGCTGGGCGTGAACCCGGACAAGCCCGTTGTGGCCTTTGTCGGGCGCATCACACGCCAAAAGGGCGTGGCGCACCTGCTCAAGGCCGCCCAATCCTTCGACGAGGACATCCAGCTCATCCTGTGCGCCGGGGCCCCGGACACCAAGGAGATTGCGGCGGAGACCGAAGGGCTCGTCGAAAAGCTGAAGGCGTCGCGCGACGGCGTGTTCTGGATCCAGGAAATGATGCCGCCCGAGAAGGTGCGCGAGGTGTACTCGCTGGCAGACGTGTTCGTCTGCCCGTCCATCTACGAGCCGCTGGGCATCGTGAACCTCGAGGCGATGGCGTGCGAAACCGCCGTGGTAGCCTCGCGCGTCGGCGGCATCCCGGAGGTCGTCGTCGACGGCGAAACCGGCGTGCTGGTGGACTACGATGCCGACGACACCGCGGGCTTCGAAGCCGCCTTGGCCGAAGCCGTCAACGCCGTCGCAGGCGATGCCGAGCGCGCCGCCGCCCTAGGGGCAGCCGGGCTCACGCGGGCCAAAACCGACTTTTCCTGGGCGACCATTGCGCAAGAAACCGTAGAGATTTACAAGGGGCTGAACAGATGACCGTTTACCGTCCGGAACTGCACGTCACCGCCGAGCGCGGCATCCTCGAAGGCCCCGCCGGCATCTACCGCACCGGCAAGGCAGCCGAGCGCATGTGGAACATGTTCTACCAGTACCGCCCCACCCCCGACGCACCGAGCCGCTGGGGCCACCAGCAAAGCGAAGAAGACGCGTTTAGCTGGGTGGACTGCAACGACGTCATCGTGCCCGTCGGCGGCGAAATCGCCGTTCGCGCCGGCAGCATCTCCCCCGCAGGCGACGGCGTGGACCTGTTTTTCACCTCCGCCACCGCCGCCGGCAGCACCATCCAGGTCGCGCACGTCCCCCACGTCAACGAGCTGTGCTCCGACCTCGACGACGACGCCGACCTCGACGTCTCCGGCGCCGCAGCCCGCCTCGGCGCCGTGGTCGAAGACGTCGCAGGCGTGAGCAACTTCCGCTCCCCCTGCGTCGTGCCCGACTGGGACGCCGACACCGACCGCGACGACGACCACGACGGCTGGCTCATGCTCGCCGTCTCCGGCCCCGAAACCGCGCCGAAGCCAGTCGTGCTCACCTCGGACGACGGCCGCGACTGGAAGCTCGAAGGCGTCCTCGAATTCGAAGGCGACACCGGCTTCGACCTCGACACCTCCTTGGTCGCCCCTCGCATCGTGCGCCTGCGCGACGAAGTGGACGGCCAGATCCGCGACGTTTTGTTTGTCACGCTCGAACGCGACGGCAAAGACACCGCCGTCTACGCCGTCGGCGAGCTGCGCGGCCACACCTTCCGCGTGGACACGCCGTTCACCATCGTCGACCACGGCCACGACTTCACCCGCCCCCGCAACACCACCTACAGCCTGGCAGAAACGGCGAAGCTGTACGAACGCGCCTACTTGTACGGGTTCATGACCAACACCGACCGCGCCGGCGACCCCACCCAAGAACCCAACTGGGACGCCGAAGGCTGGGCCAACGCCCTGACCTTGCCGCGCCGCATCACCCTGCAGGGCGGCCGCCTCTACCAGGTGCCCGCCCCGGGGCTTCCGGACGCGGTGGACAGCACCGACCGCGCCCGCATGTGGGCCGGGCTCTGCGAGGTCGCGCCAGGAGCCTCCGTCGTCGTGGAGGTGCTCGACGGCGACGGTGAACCGGGCGTAGAGATCACCCACTCCGGCGACCAGATCGTCCTCGACCGCAAGGACGGCTCCCCCGCCAGCGCCGAGCTCCACGACGACGACGAAGACAACATCACCGTCATCGTCGACGGCGCCACCATCGAGGTCTACGCCGGCGGCGGCAGCGTGGTCATGTCCTCGCGCGTATGGCTCAACGACGGCTGCTCCGGCATCCGCACCCGCGCCTACAACGGCGCGGAAATCCACTCCGAGTGGCGCCGCGGCTACGTGCGCTAACGCTTATGCCTTGCGCATGCGGATCAACTGCGCACGCGCGGTGACCCGCATCTGCTCCGGCAGCTCCGCCAGGCGGGCCTGAAGCGTGCCTGAGTCCAGGTGGCGTGCCGACGGGCTCATGCCCACCTGGGCGGCGATAGCATCGCGCTCCAGCAGCATCGGAAACTCGATGAGCTCAGGATCCGCCGCCGGGACCAAGTGGCCCTCGGACTGGGCGATAAGGCGCTCGACCTTGCCTTCTTCGACGCCGAGGATGCCCAGCGGCTCGCGCAGCTCATCCAGGTGGCCTTGGTCGGCGACGAGCATGACAGCCTCGCCACCGTCCACAAGCACGCGCGCGAACTCAGCCGGGTTGCGCGGCGCGAACACGACGGCAAGCGCGTGAACGGAGCCGGTGCGGATCGGCAGCTGCTCCCACACGTCCGCCACCACAGCGCTCACGCGCGGGTGGGACTTGGCCAGGTGCTTCGCCGCCGGCACGGACACATCCAGGCCAACGCCGCGCGCGCCTGCGATCAAGTCCAGGGTGTGGGCGAGGTAGTAGCCGGTGCCAGCGCCGGCCTCCATGATCACCGGGTGCTCGGTGTCGCCGGCGGCGCGCTCCACCACATCGGCGAGCGCGTCGGAGACAGCCTCCACGAACGGGGCGAAGTGGCCGTTGGACAAAAACGTCTCGCGGGAGTTGACCATCTCCAGCGAGTCACCCTCGTGCCCAATGCCCTTGCCGGCGGCGAGGGTGACGTAGCCCTGCCTGGCCACGTCATAAGAATGCCCCGATTCGGAGACGAGACGGGAAGAATCGTCTTCGCCCCGAAGCGGGGTGAGATCTGCCGGGTCGGCGAGCACGTCCACAATGTCGTTGAGCATGTGGCGATACTACCGCGTTCGGCGCGTTAGGCTTCTGCGGCCTCCGTGAGCAGTCGGCCGAGCTCGCCGGCCTCCTCCTTGGACAGCTCCACCACGAGGCGGCCGCCGCCGTCGGACGGGATACGCATCACGATCTTGCGGGACTCCTCCACCGCTTCCATCGGGCCACTGCCGGTACGCGGCTTCATTGCTGCCATTCGTCTACGCTCCTTTTACTTCGCGATAGTTGACGTAGACGATTCTACCTGAGCATCCTGCCTCTCGACGGGCCCAAGGTTGCCACCAGCCAACTGCTCCAGCAGCGCATCCACCTGATCCATGCGGTAGCCGCGGTGCACAACCTCGAGCTGGATATCGCCGAAATTGCCCTCCTCCACGGCGCGGCGGTTGGCTTCCTTGACGTCGGCGGTCGGCGGCATCGGCGGCTGTGCCTCGCCGCGTCCGAAGACGGAGGCGAACACGCGCACGCCGATGATGCTCAGCAGTGCGACGATGAGGATTAACACGATCCAGGAAAGCATGCCGGTTAGTTTAACCGTCCACCCAGGCGGGGCGCTCGCGGACCTGTATTTCGCCCACCCCGGCGCGCGCCAAGATCGTGCGGGAGACCACGTCCGCCATGGGCCCCAGTTGCGTTAGCGGGCGGTTGCGGTGCGTGCGCGGGCTCAGCTCGGCTTGCGCGATGGAGGCGGGGGTGTGGGCGGAGGCGACGTCGATGAGCAAGCCAGCCTCGACGCCGTAACCTGCGACGAACGGGAGACCAAGCGCGGTGCGGCGGCGGATGGCGTACTCGCCGGCGAGCGGCTGGCGGATGTGGGCGAGCTGCGGAAACAGCGCGCGCAACAGCGGCTTGGCGGTCAGTTCGGTCACGCGGCCGCCGGCGCGGGCGCGCTCGTAGGAGGCTTTGACCAGGTGGACGCCCGGATCCGACAACGGCTCCGCAAGCGCGTCGACCCACCACGGCTTAAGCGAGGTCACGTCCGCGTCCACGAAAACCACGACGTCGCCGGCGGCCGCCTTTACCCCGCGCCACAGGGCCTCGCCCTTGCCCTCCCACGGCTCGCGCGGGTCCACCTCGCGCCACGGCACCACCCTCGCGCCCGCGGCTGCGGCGCGGGCGGCGGTGGCGTCCGTGGAGTCCGGGTCGATCACCAACACCTCGTCGACGCTCGATGCCAAACACTTCTCGACGACACCGCCCACCGTCTCCTGCTCATTCAACGCAGGAATGACCACACTGACCCTCACGCGAGCCCCCGGACTGTGTGGAGCGGGGCCATCTCGCCCTGGATCGCGGCGGTCATGCGGATCACGTCCAGTGTGGCCTCGACCTCGTGCACGCGGAACGCCGCCACCCCGCGCGCGGCCGCCCACGCGGTGGCGGCGAGGGTGCCGGGGACGCGCTCGGTGATGTCCGCGCCGAAAAGCCCGCGGTTCAGCGTCTCGCCGACGAAGTCCTTGTTCGACAGCGCCATCAGCACCGGCCAGCCCGTGGCCACGAGCTCGTCCACGCGCCGCAGCAGCTCCAGGCCGTGGTAGGTGTTCTTGCCAAAATCGTGGGTCGGGTCGATGAAGATGCGCTCCTCCGGCACGCCCAGCGATGCCGCGCGCTCGGCCAGCGCCGTGGTCTCGGCGATGACGTTGGCGACCACGTCGTCGTAATGCACCCGGTGCGGGCGCGTGCGAGGGGTGATCCCGCCGGTGTGCGAGCAGACGTAGCCCACCCGGTGCTGTCCGGCGACCTCTACCAGCTCCGGGTCGAAACCGGCCCACGTGTCGTTGATCAGGTCCGCGCCGGCGGCGATCGCGGCCTCCGCCACCGGCGCGCGCCACGTGTCCACGCTCAACGTCACGTCCGGGTGGCGTCCTCGTGCGGCGGCGATCAGCGGCACGACGCGGTCGATCTCCTCGGCAACGTCCACGTCATCGCCGGGACCTGCTTTGACCCCGCCGACATCGATGATGCTGGCGCCGGCGGACACGGCGCCGTCGATACGCAAAAGTGCTTTCTCGGAAGCGAACGTCGCGCCTTTGTCGTAGAACGAGTCGGGTGTGCGGTTGACAATCGCCATCACCTCGGCGAGCTGCTTAGTCATCCTTGAGGCGCTGATCCGTCATCACCTTGTGTGTGTCCACGATGTGCGCCACCGCCTCGTCCACCGAGTCGGTGACCAAAAACAGCTTCTCGTCGCCCGGCGAAATCAACCCGCGGCCCAGCAGCTGCTGCTCAATCCAAGCCACCAGCCCAGACCAAAACTCGGTGCCCATCAGCACAATCGGGAAGTTGGTGACCTTGCCGGTTTGCACCATGCACAGCACCTCGAAGACCTCGTCCATCGTGCCGAAGCCGCCCGGCAGGGCGATAAACGCCTGCGAGTACTTCAAAAACATGGTCTTGCGGGCGAAGAAGTAGCGGAAGTTCAGCCCCAGATCCACCCAGTCGTTCAAACCCTGCTCGAACGGCAGCTCAATGCCTAGGCCCACCGACAGGCCGTCGGCGTTGTGCGCGCCGCGGTTCGGGCCCTCCATCAAGCCCGGGCCGCCGCCGGTGATCACCGCGTAGCCGGCCTCCACCAGCGCCCTGCCAACGTCGTAGGACAGCTGGTACTCGTCCGTGCCCTCCCCCAGGCGCGCCGAGCCGAACACGGTGACGGCCTTCGGCATCTCCGAAAGCGCGTCGAAGCCCGCGACGAACTCGCTCTGGATGCGCATCACGCGCCACGGGTCCTCGTGGCGCCACTGGCTGTCCGCGTGCCCGAACGCCTCAAGCAGGCGCTGGTCGAACGTGGACGCCTGGTGGTCCGAACCGCGCAGCGCGATCGGGCCGCGCAGCTTCCGGTCGCGCTCCGGGCGGGGGATGTTCAGCGGGGCCATTGACTACTCGCTTTCGTTAACGCTCAGGTACGACATCAGCTGCTCGAAGACCTGCGTGATCTGGTCCGTCGGGCACTGCTCGTCCTTCTTGTGGGCAAAACCAGGGTCGCCGGGGCCGAAATTGACCGCGGGAACACCCAGGCTAGAAAAGCGCGCGACATCCGTCCATCCGAACTTCGCGCGGAAATTCCCGCCCACAGCCTTGACTAGGCCGGCGGCCACCGGGTCGCCCAGGCCTGGCAGCGCGCCCGGCGCGATGTCGTCGTAGGTCAGCGTGAGCCCGTCGTCAAGCGAAAGCGCTTCCTCCAAGTGGGCCTTCGCCTCCTCCACGGAGCGGTCCGGCGCGTAGCGGAAGTTCACGATCAGCCGCGCGTGATCCGGGATGGTGTTGGTGGCCACAAAGCCCTCCAGGCCCACCACGTTGAGGCCCTCGCGATACTCGCAGCCGTCGATCTCGACCGCGCGCGGGGTGTAGTCGGCGATGCGCGTGAGCACACCGGCCAGATCGTGCGCGGCGTTGTGGCCGAGCCAGCTTCGCGCAGAGTGCGCGCGGGTGCCGTGCGCGTCCACGAACACGCGGATGGTGCCCTGGCAGCCGGCCTCGATGATGGCGCCGGACGGCTCGCCGAGCAGCGCGATGTCGCCCTCGAGCCACTCGGGGTGGTCGCGCTCCAGGTGGTGCAGGCCGTTGTACTCCTGCGCGACCTCCTCGCCCTCGTAGGCGATAACGGTCAGGTCGTGGTCCAACTTGCCAGGCTCGGCCAGGCGCGCGAAGGCTGCCAGGTAGCAGGCCATGCCGGATTTCATGTCGACGGATCCGCAGCCGTGCAGGGTGCCGTCGACAAGCTTGTGCGGCGTGTTGTTCGCGAGCGGGACGGTGTCGATGTGCCCGGCCAGCACCACCCGCGACCCCAGGCCGAAGTTCGTGCGCGCCACCACCGTGTTGCCGAAGCGCGCAACCTCCGCGTGCTCCAGGCCGCGAAGCGCGCCCTCGACGGCGTCCGCGATCGCCTCCTCGTGATGCGAGGGCGACTCGATGTCCACGAGCGCCGCAGAAAGTGCAATTGGGTCGGCGAAGAGATCTAAGGAAGTCACACGGCGATCCTACGTTTAGACTCGCAGGCATGTCTCGAGGAGCGCGCGCCGTCGGAATCGCCAACATCGCCATGAACGGCACCGTGCTGGACACCTGGTTCCCGTCGCCGGAGCTACTACCTATCGACGGCACCTCCGGCACCCACCGCGTCTCCGCCCACGAACTCAGCCCGAAGTTTCTGAAACTTATTGGCGCAGACCACGACCGGCTGGTGGAACTCGTGCCGGTGCGCACCGTCATCGCGGACCTGGACGCACCACCCATCGACGCGCACGACGTGTTTCTGCGCCTTCATCTGCTGTCGCACCGCATGGTGGAGCCGCTGACGATCAACATGGCCAGCGCGCTGGAGCTGCTGCAGCCGGTGGTGTGGACCAACAAAGGCCCGTGCCTGGCGGACAACTTCGAAACCGTGCGCACCAACCTGCGGGCGCGTGGGCTGATTCACGTCTACGGCATCGATCGGCTGCCGCGCATGGTGGACTACGTCGTGCCGTCCGGGGTGACCATCGCCGAAGCAGAACGCGTGCGGCTCGGGGCGTACCTGGCCGAGGGAACTTCAGTCATGCGCGAAGGCTACGTCTCCTACAACGCCGGCTCGCTGGGACCTGCGCGGATTGAGGGGCGGCTGTCGTCTTCCGTGGTGGTCGGCGGCGGGACCGATCTGTCGCTGTCGTCGGCGCTGATGGCGTCACGGGTCAGCGAGTTCGAACGCGCCTCGATGCGGGTCGGGCGGGACTGCCGGCTGCACCCGTCAGCCGGCGTGATCGGGGTGGATTTGGGCGACCGGTGCGAAATCGGCGTCAACGTCATGCTCGAACCGGACACCATGGTCTTCGACGTGGAAACCGGCACCCAGGTGCCCGCGCGGACCATCGCCGGGCGCGCCGATCTTCGCATCGAACGCGAACCGTTTTCCACCTCGCCGGTGGTGCGGCGGAACACTTTAGGCGTCGATTAGCGAAAACTTGCGGAATATATTGCCCTTGACGCAATAGCTTGCGTTTAAGGTGTTCGACATGTCGACACCAGTTTCCCCCGTCGCGGAATCCACCGCGCTCGCCCGCGGGCTGAAGACACGCCACCTGACCATGATGGGCCTCGGCTCCGCCATCGGCGCCGGCCTGTTTTTGGGCACCGGCGTGGGCATCGCAGCCGCCGGGCCCGCCGTGCTGATCGCGTACGTCATCGCCGGATTCATCACCGTCTGCTTCATGCAGATGCTCGCCGAGATGGTCGCCGCCAGGCCCTCCTCCGGCACGTTTTCCACCTACGCCGCCCAGGCGTTCGGACCGTGGGCCGGGTTCACCATCGGCTGGCTGTACTGGTTCATGATGATCATGATCATGGCTGTGGAGATCACCGGCGCCTCCGCCATCGTCGCCGCGTGGTTCGGCATCTCGCCGTGGATCCCCGCGCTCGTGGCCATCGTGGCGTTTACCGTGATCAACTTCTCCGCCGTGAAAAACTTCGGCGAGTTCGAATTCTGGTTCGCCCTGATCAAGGTTGCGGTCATCGTCGCGTTTTTGATCATCGGCGTGGCGCTGTGGCTCGGGCTGCTGCCCGCCGGCGGTTTCGTTGGGCTGGAAAACGTCAGCGAGGTCGGCTTCATGCCCAACGGCTGGTCCGGCGTGGCCACCGCGCTGTTAGCCGTGGCGTTCGCGTTCGGCGGCATTGAGCTGGTCACCGTCGCCGCCGCCGAATCCGAGGACCCGCAGGCAGGCGTGCACTCCGCTATCCGTTCGATCATCTGGCGCATCTCCGTGTTCTACATCGGCTCCGTGCTGCTGATCGTCCTGCTTTTGCCGTTCGACCAGATCGGCGGGGCCGACTCCGCCGCCGACTCCCCTTTCACCGCCGTGCTCGAGCTGGCCAACATCCCGGGCGCGGTGGGCATCATGGAGGCCGTCATCGTCGTGGCGCTGCTGTCCGCCTGCAACACCCAGATCTACGGCTCCTCGCGCTTCCTGCAAAACCTCGCCGTGCGCGGCGACGCACCCGCCTCCTTCGGCCGCACCGACACCCGCGGCGTGCCCATGCGCGCCGTCGTGGTCTCCGTCGCCTTCGGCTTCGCCGCCGTGGCCCTGCAGTACTGGAACCCGCCGGGCCTGCTGGCATTTTTGCTCAACGCGGTCGGCGGCTGCCTGATCGTGCTGTGGATCGTCGTTGCCCTGTCGTTCGTGCGCATCCACCCGAAGCTCGTCGCCACCGGCGAGATCACCGAGGTGCGCATGTGGGCGCCGGCCGTCCTTCCGTGGGTCATGATCGCGCTCGCCGCAGGCGTCATCGCGCTGATGGTGGCCGACGCGGACGGGCGCTTCCAGATGCTCGCCGTCACCGTCGTCGTCGGCGTCATCGCCGTCGCCGGCGTGATCCACCAAAACGTGCAAAAGAAGGCGGTCGGGTGATGGCCGGCGGGACGTCGACAAGCAACAGCGATCTCGGCTCCGGCCTGAAATCGCGGCACCTCACCCTCATGGGGCTCGGCACCGCCGTGGGCGCCGGGCTGTTCCTCGGCGTCGGCGTGGGCATCCGCGCCGCCGGGCCCGCGATCCTCATCGCCTACGCGATCGCCGGGCTGATCGTCATCGCCGTGATGCGCATGCTCGGCGAAATGGCCGCCGCGCACCCCTCCTCCGGCTCCTTTGCCACCTACGGGCGCATGGCGTTCGGCCACTGGGCCGGGTTTCTGCTCGGCTGGATCTACTACTTCCTGCTGATCATGGCGTGCGGCGCCGAACTCACCGGCGCCTCCGCCATGATGGCCGGCTGGTTCGGCGTGCCGCAATGGGTGCCCGGCCTCATCGTCGTGGTCGTGCTCACCGCCGTGAACCTCGCGCAAGTCAAAGGCTTCGGCGAGTTCGAGTACTGGTTCGCCATGATCAAAATCGCCGTCATCCTGGGATTCTTGGTCATCGGCGTGCTGCTGTGGTCCGGCGTGCTGCCTGCGAGCGGGTTCGTCGGCTTCGGCAACGTGCGCGAATCCGGCTTCGCCCCCAACGGCATCGCCGGCATCGCCGCAGGCCTGCTCGCGGTGGCGTTCGCGTTCGGCGGCATCGAAGTGGTCACCATCGCTGCGGCCGAGTCCGAAAACCCTTCCGCCAACGTCAAGCGCGCCGTCAATTCCATTATCTGGCGCATCGCGCTATTTTACATCGGCTCCGTGACCGTGATCATCCTGCTGCTGCCGTACACGGCGATCGACGGCGCGGACTCCGCCGCCGACTCCCCCTTCACCGCCGTTTTGGAAATGGCCAACATCCCGGGCGCAGCCGGGTTCATGGAGGTCGTGATCGTGCTCGCGCTGTTGTCCGCGTTCAACGCGCAGATCTACGGCACCTCGCGCCTGGGCTACCAGCAGGCGCTCGAGGGCGATGCGCCAGCGTGGATGGCGCGCACCAACGCCGCCGGAGTACCGCGCAATTCCGTGCTCGTCTCCGTGTTCTTCGCATTCGTGGCCGTGGGCCTGCAGTGGTGGAACCCGCCGGGGATGATCGACTTCATCATGTCCGCCACCGGCGGCTGCCTCATTGTCACCTGGATCATGATCACCCTGAGCTTTATCAAGCTCCACCCGCGGATCAGCTCCTCTGCGGTGCGTGTGCGTGGAGCGTCGTGGGTGCCGTGGGTGACCCTGGCGGCGCTGCTGGGGCTGACGGTGCTCATGCTTTTCGACGACGCTTCGCGCTCCCAGGTCATCAGCGTCACCATCCTGTCGTTGTTTTTGATTGCCATGTCCTTCCTCACCCGTAGCCGGGGTGCCGTAAGGTGACTGGCATGAATTCCCCAACTTCCGCGATTGCGCGCGGCGTCGCCACCATCACCCACGACGGCACCGTGCTTGATGTTTGGTACCCCGCCCCGTTAGTAGATGAGCCGGTTGAGGAAACCGGGACGCGTCGGTTAGCAGAGCCCGACGCCCGCTTCGAAGACCTCGTCGGCCCCGACGAGGCGCGCGGGGTGGCGCGCGTGGCCGTGGAAACGGCAATCAAGGACCTGGCCGAGCCGGCCGTGGACGCCTACGACGTCTACCTGCGCCTGCATCTGCTGTCGCACCGTCTGATCCGCCCCCACGGCGCGAACATGGACGGCGTGTTCGGCCTGCTGTCCAACGTGGTGTGGACCAACTACGGCCCCTGCGCCGTCTCCGACTTCCAGATGACCCGCGGCCGCCTTGCCGCAAAGGGCCCGGTCGTGGTGTTCTCCGTGGACAAGTTCCCCCGCATGGTCGACTACGTCGTGCCGTCCGGCGTGCGCATCGGCGACGCCGACCGCATCCGCCTCGGCGCCCACCTCGCCGAAGGCACCACCGTCATGCACGAAGGCTTCGTGAACTTCAACGCTGGCACGCTCGGTGCCTCCATGGTGGAAGGCCGTATCTCCGCGGGCGTTGTCGTCGGCGACGGCACCGACATCGGCGGCGGCGCCTCCATCATGGGCACCCTGTCCGGCGGCGGCAAGGAAGTCATTTCGCTCGGCGAGCGCTGCCTCCTCGGCGCCAACGCGGGTGTGGGCATCTCGCTCGGCGACGACTGCATCGTCGAAGCCGGCCTCTACGTCACCGCCGGCACCAAGGTCGTACTCACCGCCCCAGTGGCCGAAGCGCTGGGCAAGGAGCCCGGTACCGAGATCAAGGCGCTGGAGCTCTCCGGCGCGAACGGCCTGCAGTTCCGCCGCAACTCCGTTTCCGGCTCCGTCGAGGCGGTGCCCGCAAAGGGCATCGAGCTTAACGAAGCGCTGCACGCCAACTAACGTGCCCCTCCTCCGGGACACGGAGCTGACGCTGCTCCCCTGGCGCGATGTCGAATCGTTGCCAGGGGTGCGCGCCGACATCATCGCGTCGTGCAACGACCCGGTAATGGTGCGCTGGACCACCGTGCCGCACCCCTACACGCCCGAGCACGCCGACGAATTCCTCGCCGTTGTGCCGGAGGGTGTCGAGCGGTGGGCGTATGTGGTTGACGTCCGGCACAGCGGCAACATCGAACTACGCCCCGGCGGTGTACTGGGTTACAACACCGCGCCGTGGGCCCGCGGCCAGGGGCTCACCGCCCGCGCACTGCGACTTGTCGCCGCCCACGCGTACACCCAAGGTCTGCGGCGGCTAGAACTGCACATTGCCGTGGACAACGCTGCCTCGCGCCGCACGGCCGAGAAAGCAGGCTTCACATACGACGGGCTTCTCCCCGACCCGGTGCGCCTGCGCGGCCACGAGGACCAGATGGCCCGCTACGTGCTCCGCGCTCCAGAGGAACCGGAGCCGAACAGCACCTCCATCGCCCCGTAGGGGTGGTACCGGTTCGCCGCGGGGACCCCGTTGGGCGATACCCACATGGGCTTGCCCTTGACGCGTTTGACGCTGCCGCGGCGGTTCGCGTGCGAGCCGATGTCGTGGTTGACCTGGTTGTGGTAGCGGCACACCGGCACGAGGTTGCGCATGTTCGTCTCGCCGCCTTCGGCCCAGGACTGCATGTGGTGGATCTCGCAGGCATCGGAGCCGTGGCGGCAGCCCGGCCACGGGCACACGGTCAACGTCATCCGGGCGAGGTCGCGCTGCTTGTCGTTGGCGTAGCGCTGCGTCTGGTACAGGTTCAACGCACCTTCGGTCGGGTGGAACAGCGCGACTTCCGCGAGCTCGGGCTCCGATGCCAGGTATTCGGCGCCGGTGATGGTCGTGCCGTCGGTGAGCCCGAGGATCACGTCGTCTCCGTCGCCGGAGAGGATCTGCACGTGCTGGTCCAGCCCAACAACCACGATCGGGCGACGCGCGGCGAAAGGTATGCCCCCTCCGCAGCCGCGGACCAGATCGAGGAATCTTCGCAGCATCTGCGGTCCCGGTGGCTTGGTCGGGTCGAGGTCCTCGCGCAGGTAGGCCTCGATGTCGGCGGCGTCGTGCTCGTCGGCAGTAATGCGGATCGTTCGTCGGCCGTGCACCGACCGTCCAAAAGTGACCTGCAGCTTCGGTTTGGTCCGCGCCGGTTTAAGAATCAGCCGGTCCGCTTTCGCTTTGAGCTCGTGGTGGGTGCTGAACTTTTCCAGCAGCTTGCGGCGCACGCGCCACCGCTCGGCTTCGTTGGGGATCTTCTTTAACCGATCTTCGATGTAGACCAGCTGGCTCAGCGGGAACTCTTCGGCGGCCTTGCGGGCGAGGCGTTGGTGTTTGGTCCATCGGGTGGCGCCGAAATAGACCTTGTGGATGGCTTCCCACTTGCTGGCCAGGTTTGGTATCACGCCGGCGGCGATGGCGGCGCGCTTGTCAAAGCCTTCAAGCACGCGGATGGTCGGTTGTGTGTTCAGAAACACTTGGAATGGTGTCATGGCAGACAAGCTATGACCGCGCAAGCCCCGACACTAGACCCGGGCCAAAATGTGGATAACTTTTCCTGAGAATTTCACAATCCCCAGCTAGACGGCGGATTTTAGTTTTCCGAAGGTCCAGAATCTGTTGATGATGAAGTTTACCGGCATGGCAATGAACGTCGAGATGGCTAGCGCCCAGTAGGACTTGGTGCGCAGCCCGGAGGAGTCGTCGAAGATGTGGTCCGGCAGGCCAACTGGCGTGGTGGGGTTCATCAAAAGCGTCATGCACGTCAGCGACACCGCGAACGCGAGCGCGCCGGTGGCCAAGAAGGGGAAGAACCCGCGCAGCCAGGAGCGCGCGTGCACCCCACGGAATGTCCAGGAGCGGTTGAGCTGGTAGTTCCAGGTGTTGGCCAGCACGAACGCCAGGGTGTACATGACGTGGTACCAGCGCACGTTCCAGCGGGTGGAACCAAGTTGCATCACCACGTCGTTGGCGTGGAGGTCAAGGCCGTTTTCCAGGGCCTTGTTAGCCAAGTAGAACACGATAAAGTTGACCAGCACGCCGGAGCCGCCGACGATGCCGAAGCGCAGAAACTGGCGCAGTCCGGCGACGAATCGCACCGCTGTGCTCCCGCCGGCTGGGGCGGCGGTGTGCTCGTGCGTCACGGTCAACCTCCTCGGAAAAGTACGCAAAACTTACGTGAGTGTAGTCGCGGGAGGTCGACGCTATGAAATCAGGCGCTTGGCGGCTTCGTTGATGCGATCGTCGGTGGCGGTCAGCGAGATGCGCACGTGGTTCGCGCCGGCGGGCCCGTAGAAGTGGCCGGGGGCTGCCAGGATGCCGCGGTCCGCGAGCCATTCCAGGATTTCGCGGGAGCTCATTGCTTCTCGACGGCACCAAAGGTACAACCCGGCATCAGAGTCGTCGATAGTAAAGCCTGCTTCAGGCAGCGCCTTCATGAGTTCGACGCGGCGCGTGGCGTAGGTGGAGCGCTGCAGTTCCTCGTGCAAGTCGTCGCCGAGGGCCGCGACCATGGCGGCCTGGATGGGGCCCGGCACGATGAGGCCGGAGTGCTTGCGCACGAGAAGCAGCTCCTGCACCAGCTTCTCGTCGCCGGAGATGGTGCCGGCGCGATAGGACGCCAGGTTGGACGTCTTCGACAGCGAGTGCAGGGCGAGGAGCCCGGTGTTGTCGCCGCCGGTGACGGAGGGGTGCAGGATGGACACCGGCTCGGCGGACCAGCCGAGGTAGAGGTAGCACTCGTCGGAGGCGATGATTGCGCCGGTGTCGCGGGAGAACTCCACCCAGGCACGCATCTGCTCTGCGGACACCACTGCCCCGGTCGGGTTCGACGGGGAGTTGACGAAGACTAGCGAGGCGTCGCGCGGGGCAGCCGCGGGGTCGTCGCAACGCACGACTTCGCATTCGGCCATCAGGGCGCCGACCTCGTAGGTGGGGTACGCGACCTCCGGGATGACCACCTTCGCGCCGCGCAGGCCCAAAAGCGTGGGCAGCCACGCCACGGCCTCCTTCAGGCCGATGACGGGCAGCACGGAGCGCTCGTTCAGCGCGGCGATGCCGAAGCGGCGGGCAAGCGAGGAGACGATCGTGGCACGCAGTTCAGGCGTGCCAGCGGTCTGCGGGTAGCCGGGGGCCGCGGCGGCCTCGGTCAGCGCGAGTTGGATCGACGGCGCGACCGGGTCGACGGGGCCGCCGACGGACAGGTCGATCAGCCCTCCTTCGTGCGCGGCCGCGCGTTCGCGCACGTCCGCGATGGTGTCCCAGGGAAAGTCCGGTAGCCGCGATCCGAGTGGAGTGCGAGCCAAGGGCCTAGTCCTGGTTCTGCGGCGGCAGGGCGGCCACGAACGGGTGGTCGAAGTCCTGCGGGCCGGTCTTGGCGGCACCGCCTGGGGAGCCGAGTTCGTCGAAGAAGCCGACGTTGACATCATAGTATTCGGCCCACTCGTCGGGGGTGTCGTCCTCGTAGAAGATGGCCTCGACCGGGCATGCCGGCTCGCAGGCGCCGCAGTCGACGCACTCGTCGGGGTGGATGTAGAGCATGCGCTTTCCCTCGTAGATGCAGTCGACGGGGCACTCTTCAACGCAGCTGCGGTCCAAGATATCGACGCACGGTTGAGCAATCACGTAAGTCATGGCAAACAGTATGTCACTTCCGTCGAACCAGGGGCCAAACGCCACCCACTATGCCGGCGACGAATAGCACTAGCGACCAGCCGGTTGGCGGGAGTATGGCCAGTGAAATGAAAAACGCGCATCCCCACACCCCCAGCGGCGCGAGCGCCCACGTCTGGGACCACAGCCGCGCCGTCTTCGTCAGCACCGCGTTAAACAGCAGCGCCACAACCGCCCAGATCCAGCTGAGGTAGACCACTTCCAGCGCGAGCGAGACCAGTGCGCCGACGCTGAGCCACACTAAACCGGCAACGGCTTCGCCCCGAGAGAAGTCGTCGCGCACGACGGGTTGGGTCATCGCGCGATCCCGGCGAGCAGCGAAGTGCCGTCGTGAAGCGGAAGCCCCGCGCCCAACTGGTAGTGCTCGACGCGCTGGATCGGCTGGATGATCAGGTTGGACAGCGCGTAGTACACCACCGGGCCCGCGGCGAGCGCGGCGTGCGGGTTGACGTCGGTGGTGCGCCCGTCCGCGATCCACAGTTGCGTGGCGTGCGCGCGCATCGCTTCCACCTTGGCGCTGTAGGCGGCGTCGTTGAGCTCGACGCGGATATCGGAGGTGTCCACGCCGTCGAGCTCGCCGTCTTCGGGCAGGCGCCAGCCCTCGGGGGCCTCGGTGGGCATGAGCGCCGCGGTCTCCTCGGCAAGCCGCACCGCCCACATGATTCGCGGGACATCCACACGCTCGGCGGCGGCGTGGGTGATCTCGTGGACGCGGATGTGATCCGGGTGGCCGTAGCCGCCGTCGGGGCCGTAGGTGATCACAAGGTGCGGCTTTTCCGCTTCGAAGATGGCAGCAAGCTTCTCGACGGCCACGTCGCCCGAATTCACAAACGCCCGCGGGTTTCGGCTCGCGGGCGAGCCCGCCATACCGGAGTCACGGAAGCGGCCGGCGCCGCCGAGGAACTGCCCGCGCGCACCGATCGCGTCCAGGGAGCGCCGCAGCTCCTGGATGCGAAAACCGCCGAGCTGGTCCGCTTCATCGACCACGAGGTGCTGATACGGCTCTCCGATGACTTCGCCTTCCTCGCCGAGGGTGCAGGTGACCACCAGCACGTCCGCGCCGCGGGCGGAAAGGTCTGCGAGGGCGCCGGCGGTGGTGATTGCTTCGTCGTCGGGGTGGGCGTGCACGGCGACAACGCGGTAGCCGGAAAGGTCTCGAACGGTCATGGAACCTCCTGAGTTGTTGATCGCCGCTTCACTGTATCGGCTAGCTTCCACTTGCCTGCCGACGACAACCCGCCCGGCCACTGCCCCGGCTGCGTGCCGGCCGCGCGCACCCCGCCCGCGGTGGCGGCAAGGCGCGTTTCGTGCAGCAGAGGCACCCAGAGCGCTTCGCGGTGCTCAATCGCCGCGGCGCGCTCAGCTGCAACGGCGGGCGGAATCTCGCCCGCGAGGATTGCGCGGGCAAACTCGTCGCCGGCCACCGAACAAAAGCCGGCGAGATTTCCGGCGCGGCCGGTCTCCGCAGGGCAGGCGATGCGGCTGGCCAGGGTGTCTGCGGAGTCGCCGTCGTTGCGCCAGTGCACCACAACGTCCACCTCGCCTGCAGGTAAGCTGCGCGCGGCGATGGCGGGCAGCTCGTTGGCCACGATGCGTGCGGGCACGCCGGCGGCGTCCAGCAAATCCACCAGCGAACGCGCGGCCGCGGTGGCCGCTGGGTCCGCGGTGTCGGCTGCCACGCGCAGCACCTTGCCGTCCGCAGCCAGTGCGTGCAGCAGCGCCAGCGAGCCAGGTTCGGTGGGTGCCGCGGCGTGAACGTTGGTGCTGCGGCGGGCGGCGATGTGGGCGAGCAGGGGGACGTCGATAAGCGAACGCACCTCGGCGCGCGCCTGCGCCGAAAGCCCGCTGGTGGCCGAAAGCGTCACACCGAGGGTGCGGGTGCCCGCAAACGTGCGGGTGTCCGCACCCGGGATGAGCCCGAGAACATCCTCGGTGGTGTCCTGCGGCACCATGTCCACGAACGCCAGCTGGCCGCTGCGCAGCTGGTCCGCCACCTGGGTGGTGTCGCGCGCCGCGGCGAGAGTGAGAATGTCAATCGGCGCCGGGTCCGGCCCCCAGAACCTGTCGTTGCGGTTCAGCGTGACGGTGCCGTGCGCGCGGTCCACGCTGCGCACCAGGTAACGCCCCGCGGAGGCGGGGACGGTGTTGCGCAGCGCGTAAGCGAAATCGGCGGCGTCGGCGGCGAGTAAGTGCGACGGTAAAAGGTGCCGAAACAGCACCTTCCAACTCGCCACCGGCTGCGCGAAATCCACGTCCACGACCTTGCCGCCGGGGCCGCTGACTCGCACGTTCGACACCGCGCGGTACGCTGCCGGGCTCACCACGCCGGCGGTTTTTGTCATGCCGCGCCACAGGTAGGCGAAGTCCGCGCCGGTGATCGGGGTGCCGTCGGACCACTGGGCGTTCGGCGCGATGACGTACCGGACCGTGAACGCGTCCGGGGACGTCGGCAGCACCGACGCGCCGACGAGCAGGTTCGGGTCTTTTGCGCCGTCTGCTTGGAACGCGCTGGGCAGGACAAGGTCTGCGATGCCGCGCACCACGGCGGACTCGTCGCCGACTAGGTGCGGGTTGAACCCCGCGCGTACCGGGTCGACGCCGATCTGCGCCTGCGGACGTCCATTGGCCGGTTCCTGGTTGGTGCCTTGCTCCTCGGCGTTGTCTGCGCTGCTAGCGCTGTCTGAGCCGTCGCTATCGGCGTCGCGCTCCGAGACGGCATCCGGGCGGTCCTCCGGTTCCACCAACGGCGGCGGGCCAGGGTTGGCCGCGCACGACGCCACTAGGCAGAGCACGGAAAACGCCGCCGCAGCGCGGGTGGCTGGGCGGCGCGTTCTACTTGGGTGCATGGAAGAACAGGCTAGCTGTTCTTCTGCTTCGCGCGGGAGCGGGCGCGGCCGCGCTCGGTGGCGTTGAGGATGATCTTGCGCACGCGCATCGCCTCGGGTGCAACCTCGACGCACTCGTCGTCGTCGCAGAACTCGATGGCCTCGTCCAGGGACAGGGTGCGGGCCTTCTGCAGCGTGACGGTGGCGTCCGCGGAGGCGGCGCGCATGTTGGTCAGCTTCTTTTCCTTGGTGATGTTGACGTCCATGTCCTCGTCGCGGGAGTTCGCGCCCACCACCATGCCTTCGTAGGCGTCCACGCCCGGCTCGACGAAGAAGTCGCCGCGGTCTGCCAGCTGCTGCAGCGCGTAGGCGGTGACCTGGCCGGAGCGGTCGGCGACCAGGGAGCCGGTCGGGCGGCCCTTGATCTCGCCGGCCCACGGGCGGTGCTCGATGGAGTACGAGTTGGCGATGCCGGCGCCGCGGGTCTCGGTGAGGAAGGTGGTGCGGAAGCCGATCAGGCCTCGCGACGGCACGTCGAACTCCATGCGCACCCAGTCGCCGGAGCCGGCGTTGCCCATCGAGGTCATCTGACCCTTGCGGCTGGCCATCAGCTGGGTGACGGCGCCCTGGTGCTCGGCGGGCACGTCGATGATCATGTGGTCGTACGGCTCGTAGGTCTTGCCGTCGACCTCCTTGGTCACCACCTGCGGCTTGCCCACGGTCAGCTCGAAGCCTTCGCGGCGCATGGTCTCGATGAGCACGGTCAGGGCCATCTCGCCGCGGCCCTGCACCTCCCAGGCGTCAGGACGCTCGGTGGGCAGCACCTTGATGGAGACGTTACCGATCAGCTCCTGGTCCAGCCGGGCCTTGACCATGCGGGCGGTGAGCTTGTCACCGCCGTTGCGGCCGGCCATCGGGGAGGTGTTCACGCCGATGGTCATGGAGATCGCCGGGGCGTCGATGGCGATGCGCGGCAGCGGCTCGACGTTTTCCGGATCGCACAGCGTGTCGCCGATCATGATGTCCTCGACGCCGGAGACGGCGGCGATGTCGCCTGCGACCACGTCGCCGGTGGCCGGGACGCGGTCCAGGCCCTCGGTGACCAGAAGCTCCGCGATCTTGACGTTCTTGACCTGCTGGTTACCTTCGGAATCGTAGTGGACCCAGGCGACGGTCTGGCCCTTCTTCACGGAACCCTTGAACACGCGGATCAGGCCGATACGGCCCAGGAAGGAGGAAGAGTCCAGGTTGGTCACCTGTGCCTGGAACGGCGCGTCGATCTCCGCGGACGGCTCCGGCAGCACGTCGTAGATGACGTCGAACAGCGGCTGCAGATCCTCGTTGTCCGGCAGGTTGCCGTTGCCCGGGTTTTCCAGGGAGGCGCGGCCGGCGCGGCCGGAGGTGTAGAGCACCGGCAGCTCGAGCAGGTTCTCGGCGGCCTCTGCGGCTTCCGGGTCCTCCAGGCCAGCGCCGAGCTCGAGGAGCAGGTCCTGGGCTTCTTCGACGACCTCGTCGATGCGGGCGTCCGGGCGGTCGGTCTTGTTCACGCAGATGATGACCGGTTTCTTGGCTTCGAGTGCCTTGCCGAGCACGAAGCGGGTTTGCGGCAGCGGGCCTTCGGATGCGTCGATAAGCAAGACAACGCCGTCGACCATGGACAGGCCGCGCTCGACCTCGCCGCCGAAGTCGGCGTGGCCCGGGGTGTCAATGACGTTGATGATCAGGTCCGCGCCGTCCTTGCCCTTGCCGGCGCGGCGGATGGCGGTGTTCTTGGCCAGGATGGTGATGCCGCGCTCGGACTCGAGCTCCCCGGAGTCCATCACGCGGTCGCCGTGTTCGCCGTGGTCGCCGAACACGCCGGACTGTTCCAGCATGGCGTTGACCAGGGTGGTTTTACCGTGGTCGACGTGGGCGACGATGGCTACGTTGCGAAATTCAGGGTGCGACACAGAGATAGGTCCTTTGCGTTGGCGGAAATAACGCCTAAACGATACTCCCGCCTGCACTAAATCGCATTATCCCGCCAGCAAACCGGGGCGATGCGCGCGCACGGTTCCCACAGTGATATCCCAGTTCCGCTTGACGTTGTTACGGATGTGACTAATGTGGCGCAAGTGCACAACTACCTTTCACTCTCCAGGACCGTCGTTGCGGCGGTGTGCGCTGCCGGTTTGTTGGTGACCGGAGGCGTCGCCAAGCAAACTGCTTCTGCGCAGTCCTCTTTCCTCGACCCGCTGGGCCGGCCCACGCCCGAGACTGTCGCGCGCGTCAACGCGTTCGCAGATCAGCCTCACGTCCCGCAAAAGGTGGGCAACGCGCTGCGCACCGCGGTGCAGTTCTACGCGGGTGGCGACGAAATCGGCGGCCCGCCCCTGCCTGCGAACGCCCCACGGTTCACCCAGTTCTACTGGCCCACCGTCTCCGGCAACTGCATCGGCGAGGGACTGCACTCCACCGCCTCCGCGATCGCAGTACCCGGGCCCGCCCAGTCCCCCGCCCCGGGCGCGAAGGCCGGCCAAACCACCTTCGTCTTCACCGCGCTGGGCACCCCGGCGGCCGCGAAGGAGCAGGGCGGCATGAAGGTGTACTGGATTAACCTGGCCAATTTCCGCACCGGCGTAACGCCGTTGGACAACAACGGGATTAACCCCACAGGACCGGCCACCGTGTCCGCAACCGCGGACACGGGCTCTGGGCGGGTTCTGGCAGTTGTTGACGGGAGTGTGCGCACCGTCGACAAGGTCTGCCCCTTCGCACCGACCGCCGCATCGATTGACGTGAGGTAACCCATGGCCGCCGATCTACACCCCGTGAAGCAGGAGACGTTCGACACCGCAGCGAACATCAACACCGACCCGAAGGGGTTTTTGCGCGAGGTGGACACGTTCCGCATCACGGACTTTGGCCTGTACATGGGCCGCGGCGCGGACCACCCGGAGTTCGGCTACCTGGAGAGTTGGTTGCTGCCGGAGCTGGGGCTGCGCGCAAACATCTTCCACTTCCGCGAGGGCGCCGGGCGGGAGCAGGACTTCTACTTCGACGTCGCCGACATCGACGTCGACGGTGAGGTGTGGAGCACCCGCGACCTGTACGTCGACCTCGTGTCGCTGACCGGCAACCCGATCGACGTTCTCGACATCGACGAGCTCGCCGCCGCCACCTCTGCGGGCTTCATCACCGCCGAGGACGCCGAGAAGGCTATCGACGTCACGCTGGCCGCCGTCGAAGGCATCACCCGCCACGGCGACGACGCCATGGAGTGGCTGCGCGCCCAAGGCATCGAACTGACGTGGGCCGACAATGTGGAGCTAACCCCGGCCGGTTAATTCACCTTCCGTTAACCCCATCCGCCGCAGCGGCGGGTGGGGTTTTTGCGTTGCACAAATATCATTCACTTTTTCTATAGCTGGGCAGCTATATCAAGAGCGACCAAATGCCGCGATTGACGTGCACTTTTTCAGTTCCATGCAAATTCGCTGAAAAATCACTGGGCATAAAACGCAAAATACTTTGCCAAAGCAATGTGAACTAGATGACACGCGCGGTAGGTTGTGTTCAACCTGATTCACGTCGTGTTTACCAAAACGGTGTCGTGTGCAGGGGCCGCCGGAATCTACCGGCACCATTGCCCGCCTTGGGCAACCGTCGCAAAGCACACTGCGAACGGACGACCTATGAAAGGAACTGACCATGAGCAAACGCCTCCGCGTCGCGGCTCTCGCCGGCCTCTCCTCCATCTCCCTCGTCCTCGCCTCCTGCTCCTCGGACGGAAACACCGAGGGCACAACCGCAGGTGGCGGCCAAGACACCGCGAACACCAAGTCTAAGAACTCTGGCGACAACGGCGAGAAGCTCGAAGTCAACGCCGCGGGCGACTACAACCCGCTCGAGCGCGACCAGATCCAGGACGGCGGCGAACTCACGCTCGCGATCACCGAAATCGCCGAGCAGCAGAATATGTTCCACGCGAACATGAACCTGTACACCCGTTCTCCCAGGATGCAGCGCAGATGAACTCCGCGCAACGACGCGAGGCGCGAAAGAACATCCAGATGGTCTTCCAGGACCCGATGAGCTCGCTCAACCCGCGCATGACGGTCAAGGAAATCATCCAGGAGCCGCTGGACGCCCTCGGCTACGAGGGCGACAAAGACGCCCGCATCTCCGAGCTGATGCGCACGGTGGGTCTAGACGCGAAGCAGATCGACCGTTTCCCCGGGCACTTTTCCGGTGGCCAGCGCCAGCGCATCGGCCTGGCCCGCGCGTTGGCGACCAACCCGTCCGTGATCGTGCTGGATGAGCCGGTCTCGGCGCTCGACGTGTCCATCCAGGCCGGCGTGATCAACCTGCTGGATTCGCTCAAGCGCAAGCTGGGCCTGTCCTACCTGTTTGTCGCCCACGACCTGTCGGTGGTGCGCCACCTGTCGGACCGCGTGGCGGTGATGTACAAGGGCGACTTTGTGGAGTTCGGCGACACCGACGACGTCTTCGACAACCCGCAGCACCCCTACACCAAGGCGTTGTTGTCTGCGATTCCGATCCCCGATCCGGACGCGGAGCGTGCGCGCGAGCGCACGGTGTACAAGCCGGAGGAGGTCACACCCTCCTAACCTCCACGTCCACGGGGAGTACGGGCAGGAGTTTTTCCTGCTCGGCCCACATGTCCCACCAAGGCGCGTAGCCCGGGTCCCGCTTCAGGGCCCGGGCTTTTCGCGTCGCATCGGCCGCGGTCACCCTCAGCGTGTCCACGTCCCCGCGCGCTTTCGCCTTGCTTATCGACGCCTCCGTCACCGCCCCCACCCCCTCCACCACGAGGTCCGCGCCGGGCACCAACGGCACCCATTCTGCACGTCTATCCTGCTCCCAATCCCAGCGCCAGAACCCGGGTGCAACCGGGTCGAGGACGTCGTCGGCGACCATCCGGGCACCCTCGGCCAGCCCGCCCCAGCCTGGGTAGAAATCGTCCAAGTGCACCACCTGGATGCCTAGCACGAAGCCGATGTGGTTGGCGAGGGTGGTTTTGCCGGAGCCCGAGGGGCCGTCGATAAGCAGGGTGTACGTCATCGCACCGCCCACACCGGGCGAAGGTAGCCGGTCGCCCACGCAAGCGCGAGAGCGGCGAGCGCGACGGCGAGGCAGGCGGCCATGACCGCCCAGTCCCGGGAGTGCAGCTTGGATTCGCGCGCCCAGGAGCGCTTGTTCGGCCCGCCGAAGCCGCGCGCTTCCATGGCGGTGGCGAGCTTGCCGGCGCGGCGCAGCGACATCACCAACAGGCCGAAGGACAGGGAGAACCAGTACTTGATTTTCCCCTGGTCGGCAATGCCGCGGGCGCGGCGGGAGCGGCGCATGGCATCGAGGTCGTCGCGCAGCAGCGTGAGCATGCGAAGTGCCGCGACGGTGCCGATGACGAAGCGTTCCGGCAGGTGCAGCACTTGCGCGAGCCCGTCGCCCAGGTCGGTGGGGTCCACGTCCGCAGACAGCAGCACCACCGGCAGCGCGATCGCGAGCACGCGCAGGATCACCGCCCACGCCAGCGACACGGACAGCTCGGTGACTTGCACCAGTCCCCACTCGAGGTAGGTTTCCCCGCCTGCCTGGCCGTAGAGCGCCATGGGGATACCCGCCAGCGGCGCGATGAGCAGGATCGGCAGTGCGCGCTTGAAAAAGCGGCCGTAGCCCAGACCGCACACAGGCACCATGAGCAGCGTGAACGCGAGCACGCAGGTGGCGGAGACCCAGTCGATGGTCAACATCAGCGGCGTGGTTAAAAGCACCAGGCCGAGGATGCGGGTAACGGGGTTGATGCCGCGCAGCAGGTTCATCGGCCATCTCCCTCAGCGTCCGAGCTTGCGAGGACGCGTTCCACGTGGTCGCCCAGCGAGGCGATGAACGCCTCGTCGTGGGTGATGGACATGACGGTCACGCCCTGCTCCCTCAGCTCGCGGATCAGGCCGACGAGTTCGACGAAGGTGCGGTCGTCTTGGCCGAACGTGGGCTCGTCCAGGATGAGCAGCTGCGGGGCGTTGACCAGCGCGGTGGCCACCGACAGGCGTCGCTTTTCGCCGCCGGAGAGGGTGAACGGGTTCGCGTCCACCAGGTGCTCCAGGCGCAGGCGGTGCAACAGGTCGTCGATACGCTCCCGCGGCGCGCCGGACAGCGCCATCTCCTCGCGCACGGTGGCGGTGACGAACTGGTGCTCCGGTTCCTGGAACACATACCCTATGCGGCTGGCCAGATCCTTCGACGACCATGTAATCGACGGGGAGGCCAGCCCCTGCCGGATCGTCTCCGAGTACTCAACTTCGCCCTTTTCCGGCGGGGTCAAGCCCGCCAACACCTGCACCAGCGTGGTCTTGCCGGAGCCGTTCTCACCGGTAATCACGGTGGAATACCCCTCCGGCGCGTGCATGGTGCGCGGCGGGCCGAAACGTGTGAGCACCTCCTGCGTTGCGACGGCCGCAGGCACTCCCCGTGGCACCTTCTTCGCCGGCGGCAGGGCCGGGGCGTCCGGCAGCTCGTCGGCGCTGATGCGGGAAAGGCCCGTCTGGTCCAGGCGGTAGTAGGTCTGAACTACGTGCGCCCAGTGCTTCGGGCGGTGCTCCACCACGATCAAGGTGGCGCCGGTGCGCTGGCAGACGCGGTCCACCGCGGCGATGACCTCGTCGCGCCCGCGCGGATCCAGGTTGGCGGTGGGCTCGTCCAGGATGAGGATGTCCGCCCCCATCGCGATCACGCCCGCCAAAGCCAGGCGCTGCTTCTGCCCGCCGGACAAGTGCGCGGTGCGGTGGTCCAGGGGGATGTCGAGGCCCACGGCGTCGAGGGCGCGCTGCACACGCGGCCAGATTTCCTCGCGGGGTACGCCGAGGTTCTCGGCGCCGAAGGCGACGTCGTCGCCCACCCGCGACAGGATCGTCTGCGCCTCCGGGTCCTGCAGCACCATGCCGACGGTCCCGTCCACGTGTAAGGTGCCGGCGCGGCTGCCGTCCTCGGAGTCGTCGATAAGCTTGGCAATCACCGCAAGCAACGTGGACTTGCCCGAGCCCGAATCGCCGGTGATGAGCACCCGCTCCCCTCGCGCGATGTCGAGGTCGACGTTGCGAAACGCGGGCTGCGGGCGCGTGGCGTGCTGGTAGGAAAGCCCCCGCGCCGAGATGGCCAGCGACATTTACGCGGCTGTGGTGAAGCGCTCGCGGCCAGCGCCGAAGCGGTCCAGTGCGCCGGTCTGCGCCAGCGCCTTGACCAGGTAGTAGGCCGCCACGCCCGCGAGGACCGCACCGGAAATGATCAGGCAGGCCAGGTAGATGAGGTTGAACTGCAGGCTCATCGCCAGGTTCGGCGTGAGGAACAGCTCCAGGATGAACGCGCCGATACCAGCGCCGATACCGGAGAGCACCGCCGTGGACAGGCCAAAGCGGCGGTAAGCAAAGATCAGGAAGATCAGCTCGGCGCCGAAGCCCTGGGCCAGACCCGAGTAAAGCGTCTCAATGCCCCACTGGCTGCCAAGTACCGCGGAAACGGATGCGGCGACAACCTCGACGAACACCGCGGCACCCGGCTTCCGGATGATCAGGCCGCCAAGCACACCGCCGGTGAACCAAATGCCGGTGACCAGACCACCGAGGCCCGGGGTCAGGGCGTCGAGCGCCTTAAACCCCGCATCACCGATGCTGTTCCACACCCAAAACAGCAGGCCGCAGGCCACGCCAAGGACGGCGGCGGTGACAATGTCCACCACGCGCCAGGAGTTGTTCTTCGGTGCGGCAGAGTTTGCAGGCGCAGTCATGTGCGAATCTTCCTTCCTATCGCCGGCATTACCCGGATCAGGTTCAACGGTTCGCCGAAGCGCTTCGGCATCTCAGCCACCGCATTTTCCGCGGTAGCACCCGTGTGGGCATTCAATTGTTGAAATGATGCTACATCATCGGCTGGGCGGCTCCGTCTCGGAGGCTGTGAAGCTTTGCCCCGACCCGTCGCCGCGCTGCCACTGCACGGTCAGCCCGTCCCGGGCACCGAAGCGCACGAGGTGCGTGCCGACGACGCGTTCGATGCGCTCGACAGCGTCGGCGGTGCCGTCGATACGCAAGTGCAGCACCCCCTCTCCCGCAGCGAGGCTGCACCGAGTGCTCTCACCCGCGCCGTCTTGCGCGCGGAACGTAATCGCGCCTTCGCGGGTGGTGTCGTCCCACGTCGCCTCGACCTTCCTGCTGAAGTGGGAAGCCAGCTGTTTGGCGTAGCGCTCGGGGCGGGCTGTTTTCACGTTTGCCTGGGATATTTTCATGCCCACAACCTAGCAGAGGTTAGGCAATCCTTACCCCGTAGGCTTAAAAACTTTCGCTCTATAGGTGCGGCCCGATGAAACTGACGCGTTGCCTTACACTGTGGGACCGTGGTGCTCACACCCGCTACTCATGTCACCCGTTCGAAAGGATCCACATGGCCGGTGGCCTACTCGCCCTGCTCGATGACGTCGCCTTGATCGCGCGCCAAGCCGCCGCGAGCATCGACGACGTCGCGGGCATGACCGCAAAGACATCCTCGAAGGCCGCCGGCGTGGTCATCGACGATGCTGCGGTGACCCCGCAGTACATCGACGGGGTCACGCCGGCGCGCGAGCTGCCGATGATCTGGCGCATCACCAAAGGCTCGCTGCGCAACAAGCTGGTCTTCATTTTGCCGGTCGCGCTGCTGCTCAACGCGTTCGCGCCGTGGGCGCTGACCCCGATTCTCATGCTCGGCGGCACCTACCTCGCGTTCGAGGGTGCCGAAAAGATCGCCCACAAGCTGTCCTCTAACGACGACGAGGAAGCCGAGAAGGCGGCCAACAAGTCCGACCAGGACGAAGACACGCTGGTCAACAGCGCTATCCGCACGGACCTGATCTTGTCCACGGAGATCATGTTCATCTCCCTCGATGAGGTCAAGGATCAGTCGGTGTGGATGGAAGCCGCCGTGCTGGTCGCGGTGGCGATCTTCATCACCATCGCCGTCTACGGCGCCGTGGCGCTGCTGGTCAAGATCGACGACATCGGCCACGGCATGATCAAGCGCGGCAACGCCGAAAACACCGGCCGTGCGCTGGTCAAGGGCATGCCGTACGTGCTCAACGCCATCGGCATCATCGGCACCGTGGCAATGCTCTGGGTGGGCGGCCACCTGCTCATCCGCGGCTTCGACGAGGTCTTCGGCTGGCACTGGCCGCACGACGTCATCGCCATGGGTCAGGAGGCCGTCGGCGGCGGCGCGCTGGGCTGGCTGGTGGATACCGGCGTTTCCCTGGTGGCGGGCCTTATCGTCGGTTTCATTGTGCTGGGCGTGGTGCAGCTGGTGAAGAAGTTGCGCTAACGCCTGCCTACAATTCGCCCCATGGCAGCCAAGCAGTACTCTCTCGCCCCGTCCACGTGGGGTGCCGGCGTGGAAGTCCCGGTGGACCACGTCTCGCAGGCCGCCCTCTTCTCCGATTTCGCGGGCCGCAGGGGCACCACGTACGTCGACGTGGTGTTGGAGGCGAACCCGCTGAACCGCTCGTGGCGCGTGCGCCGTCGCAGCGGCGGCGAGCTGCCTGGTCCTGTGCTCGGCGAGGTCGCGCCCGAGTGGCGCGCCCACTTCGATGAGGTGGAGCGCGTCCACTCGTCGTTTCTGCAGCCCGCAACGGTGGCCGCGGTCAGCCTGAATGAAGACACGGGGCGTTTCGAGGTGCACGTGGTGCTGCCGGAGCCGCAGCTCGCGGTGCCGCGCAACAACGCACCCGAGGAAGCTGCGGTGCTACTGCCGGGAGACATGCTGGTCGTCGACACTTCCGTCGGCGAGTTCTCAGCCGATGAGCTTGCGGCCCGCTCCCCCGGCCAGTGGTTCGTGGGGCTTTTGCCTATCGACGGCACCGCGCTGGCCACCCTCGACGGCCGCGTCCTCGGCGCTATTGCCGGGCCCGACGGTGAGGCCGTGCTGGAGTGGCTGACGGGCTTTCCCAACGGCGGGCTGTGGGCGCGCGCGGTTGTCCTGGGCGGCATGGCGGCCCTCGACGCCGGCGCCCCGGACGAGGGCATTGAGAACATCCCCGCCTTGAGTACTGCACCGCAGCGCCGCCCGGAGCCGTGGCAGCTGATCGAGTTTCCCGGCGGCGGCTGGGCCGTCACCGTGGAGCGCGACTTCGCCACCGACCCGGCCGACACAGTCAAACCGAAACACACCGCCCGGTACGTCTCCCTCGGCGGCGGCGCACGCCCCGAAGAAGTTGCCGCGCCGACGGAGATGTTCGGCCGCGTGGACGAGCCTGGCGAAACCGAGGCGCCGAAGCGACCGGAGCCGACGGCAGTTGCGGCGCAAAACACCCGGGGCGGCTACCTTACCGAAGTGGAGAAAGTCCAGCTCAGGAGGAAAAATAGGAAGCGTCGGCGGGGCGGACGCCACCGTCGATAAGCGAAAGCCCCTAGGCTCGGACGTGGAACACTTCCAACAACCGAGGAGGCATGATGGCTGACAAGGGCCCCAACCCGTTTGTGGTGGACATTGAGAAGGCGACGCTGGACAACGAGGCGTTCCGCGACACGCTGTGGACCGGCAAGAACCTGCAGCTGACCGTGATGACCATCCCGGTCGGCGGCGAAATCGGCGCCGAGATCCACGACGACCACGACCAGTTCCTCCGCCTCGAGGAAGGCGAACTGCGCGCACAGATCGGCCCGTCCGAGGACGACCTGGAAATCGACGAAGTGGTCAAGGCCGACTGGGCCGCATTCGTGCCGGCCGGCAAGTGGCACAACTTTGTCAACGAATCCGACGCGCCGGCGAAGCTGTACTCCATCTACTCCCCGCCGGAGCACGCCCCCGGCACCCGCCACGAAACCAAGGCGGACGCGGATAACGACCCGCAGGAAACCGACGCTGTGTAAACAGCGCTGTGTAAAACTGGCGAAAGCCCGGAAACGCGAAGGTTCGTTTCCGGGCTTTTTCAAACGCCAACTCGGGCGCGTATCCGGTGCTAGAGTGCTCTCTGGTTCTGAAATGTCTCACCAAAACCTGTAGAAAAGGCGAGCCCCATGCGCACCCAGACAACCCCGAAGATCCTTCTCAGCGCAGGTGTGGCCAGCGCCCTCGCGCTGACGGCCGTGACCGCGCCCCAGGCGCATGCGGAATCGAGCCTGTCCAGCCTTTCATCTTCCTCCGGCACCCCCGCGAAGAAGAAGCGCGAGAAGAAGCCGTGGGTGCCCGTGGAGCCGCCGAAGAAGACCGCGTCGAATCCGCTGCGGCTGCCCAACGGCACCACCATCCAAATCATGGACGACGTGCTTGGTAAATACTCCGCCCACACCGGGTTCCGCAGCGGCGACCTGGGTGCGATGGCGCCGATGGGCAACGGCGAGTTCGCCATGATCTTCGGCGACTCCTTCCGCGGGGATTTCGGCCAAGGGTGGATGAGCCCGGTCGGCGTGGTGGCCACCATGGACGAGGACGGTTTTATCAAGATCCTGCGCCCCATCGACAACACCTCCGAGGTCAGCGACATGATCTCGTACCGCCGCATCAACCAAAGCACCCTGATTCCGTCCGACGTGATCAACATCGACGGCACGCTGTACCTGCACGGCACCTTCCATGCCCCCGCCTTCGGCGACGTGGTTTCCTCCAACGTGTGGAAGTCCGACGATGGCGGTAAAACCTGGAAAGAAATCAGCTCCACCCGCGGCAATCACATGGGCGGTGTGACGCAACTGATTAGCTGGGACGAGGGCCCGGACGGCTACATCTACGCCACCACCACCAAATTCGGCCGCGATTCGGCGGTGTACCTGTTCCGGTTCAAGCCGGAAGACATTGACAACCCGGGCAACTGGGAGGGCTACAGCGCCTCGATCGACGATTGGACCGATCGCGCCGAAGCGATCTTGGAGGACAACGTGAAGGCCGGCGAGATGTGTTTGCGCTACATCGACGGCCACTGGGTTCTGGTCATGTTCAACGAGGACTCGCTGAGCGTCGAGGTGCGCATCTCCGAGACTTTGGAACGCGACTGGGACGACGTCCGGGTAGCCAAGATCGCACGGCACGGGTCCTGGGACAGCAAGCAGACCCCGCTGAACTGGTCGCAGCCCTACGGCGGCTACATCGTGCCGGGCTCGCACCTGGACGACATGGACATTGTGGTCTCTCAGTGGAACACCACCGACAACAGCCGCTACACCGCCACCCAGTTCAACGTGAAGGGGCTGGACAAGGTGTACGGCATCGACGCGGACGAGGTGCGCGAGGAGCCCGAGGTCACTGTAGTCAAGCAGGGGTCGGAGTCCACCACCGACATGGAGGCTGAGGACAACCTGGTCAACGACAAGCCCGAGCTGTTCTTGTCCTCGGAGGACAGCAACACGCTGAGTACCCTGCGCACCGTCGGCATCATTCTGGGCGTGCTCGCGGCCATCGGCGCCATCGGGGCGGTGACGCTGCCGATGTACAGGGACATGCTGCCGGAGCCGATCCAGCAGATGCTGCCGTTCTAGGCCCGGTATCATCTCCCCGGTGCGTCAAACCTCAACTCGTTCACCGTGGCCGGCCCTGTGGTCGATGATGCTCGGGTTTTTCATGATCCTGGTGGATTCCACCATTGTTTCGGTGGCGATCCCCGCGATCTCAGAGGGCCTCGATGCCTCCTATAACGAGGTCATCTGGGTCAACTCCGCGTACCTTTTGGCATACGCGGTGCCGCTGTTGATCACTGGCCGCCTCGGCGACCGTTTCGGCCCCCGAACCATCTACTTGGCCGGCCTGGCGCTGTTCACGGCGTCGTCGCTGGCGTGCGGGTTGGCCTCCACCTCGGCTGGGCTGATCGCCGCCCGCGCGTTCCAGGGCTTTGGTGGTGCGATGGTCACGCCGCAAACCATGTCGGTGATGATTCGCACGTTCTCTCCGAAGGAGCGCGGCGGGGCGATGGGTGTGTGGGGCGCCACGGCTGGCCTTGCCACCGTCACGGGTCCGCTGTTGGGCGGTGTGCTTGTCGACGCCTCCGGTTGGCCCTGGATCTTCTTCGTCAACGTCCCCGTCGGTGTGCTCGGCCTCGTCCTGGCGTGGATCTACGTGCCGCGCCTGGACAAGACCAACCGGCACTTCGACTGGGTGGGCGTGGGGTTAAGCACCGTGAGCATGTTCTGCATGGTCTTTGGTATCCAGGAGGCGGAGAACTTCAACTGGGACTGGCGCGTGTGGGCGCTGGTACTTGTCGGCGCGGCGACGATGGTGCAGTTTTTCCGCTGGCAGTCCAGGCAGGGCGGCAGCGCGCTAGTGCCGTTGGCGTTGTTCCAGGACCGCAACTTTTCTCTCGCCGGCGCCACTATCTCCACGGTGGGCTTCGCTATTTCCACCTACATCATCCCGTGGATGATCTACGTGCAGACGGTGCAGGGCTTTACCCCCACTCAGGCGGCGCTGCTGGTGCTGCCGTCGGGTGTGGTCTCCGGTCTGCTGTCGCCGTGGGTTGGCAAGCTGACCAACACGCACGACCCGAAGCCCTTCGCTATCACCGGCCTCACCTTGGCGGCGGCGTCGATGGGCGTCTCGGCGCTGATCACCACCCCGGCGGTGGACCCGCGCTGGATGTACGCCATCGCCGTGGTCTATGGCGTGGCCAACTCGCTGATGTGGGGTCCGCTTTCCATGATCGCCACCCGCAACTTGGACCCGCGCCTGGCCGGCGCTGGCTCGAGCGTGTACAACACCACCCGCCAGATCGGCGGGGTGATCGGGTCGGCGGCGATCGCGGCGATGATGTCGTCGCAGCTCGCCGCCAAGCTTGGCGACGGAGCCGGCGCGGGCGACATGGCCACCGCGGGTCAGGCGACAGGCCCGCTGCCGGAGGCGCTGCACGAACCGTTCGCGCTGGCAATGGGCAACTCGATCTGGCTGCCGTGCGCCGTCATCGCGGCAGGCGCCGTGGTCGCGTGCTTCTTCGCAAGGACGAAATCCTGGAACGATTAACAGCGCCTAGTTGTCCATGATGCGGATGCGGTCCCAGAAATCGGTGTCGTCGCGCTGGTAGACCACCCTGTCGGTTTTGAGGCGGTCTTCCCAAAGGTAGAAGAACTCGAAGTGCTGCGGCTTCACGCACCACAGGTTGAACCGCTCCCCGTCCACCTTTCGGTGAGCGGTCCCTTTCACGCGCACGGAGCGCCGCAGCGGCTGCCACCAAAAGGTGAGCGCGGCCGCCCATGTGGTTTCCAGTTGTTGGACCTTGGCGGTGTTCTTGCCGGTGCCGAAGTGGAAGCCGTCTGAATCCAGGTGGAGCAGGTCCATGATGCGCGCGTCTGGGTGCCCGTGCTTGTCGACAGTTGCAACCGCCGTCGCGCTGACATCGAGCATTCCCGCTTCCACGGCTTCCATGAACCAGGCCGCGAACAGCTCATTCGGGTCGCGAGGCAGCGAGGTGAAGTCAGGGGCGACAATGGGGGCCTGGGAGGTTTCCAGTTCCCCGATGTAGTCCCGTGACAGATAAACCATGCTGTGATCGTACCAACCCCGCCTACCCCCGGGTCCTCGATTCGGGTGCGATACCGGCCACACAACAGGTATGCATACTCCCATGTCCAACCACCGCCGCCGTAAGCCGCGCACTCGGAAGAAACGCATCAAGGGCACCTACCCCATCGACACCGGCACGGCCAGCATCGTCGCGGACCCTGAACGCGACGGCGCGTACGTGTTGGAGGTCAACCGGGTGCCGTCGTCGTACGTCGTACCCGGCGCGCCGGAGGTGCTGGGGTACGACTACATGCGGTGGATCGCGGACTTCATCGAGGCCGCGAGCGTTCCGGAACCGTTTATTGCAGTGCACCTGGGCGCGGCCGGTTGCGCGCTGCCGAGCTATGTGCAGCACCGGTGGGACAGCCGCAACATCGCCGTCGAGTTGGACCGGGGGTTGGCCCACCTGGTGCGCGACGCGTTTGATCCGCCGGTAGAGATCGCTGTCGCAGAAGCGCGTGCGTTCACCCACGCGCTCGCGCCCGGATCGGTGGACGTGATCGTGCGCGACGTCTTCGCCGGTGCCGACACTCCCCGCCCGCTGACAACGGTGGAGTTCTACCGGGCGGCGTACCGCGCCCTGACCCCCGGGCGGGCTATTCGTGGTCAACGTCGGCGATGTGGCTGGCCTGCCCCGCGCCCGCGCCACTGTCGCCGGGCTGCAAGAGGTTTTCGCCAATACCGCCGCGACGTTTACGGGCCGCGGCTACGGCAACGTCGTCGTAGCCGCGTCCGATGCGCCGCTCCCTGACGCTCAATTGCCTATCGACGGCGCTTCGCCCCTGCACGACTAGCCCCTAGAGCTCGAGCTCAGTGCCCAGACTGGGCTGGTAGAACGCGGCCCGCTGCGCGGTGAGCTCCTTGAAGTGAGGCGAGGTGACCTCCTGTAGCGCGGCGATGTAGCCCGGCACGATGCGTTTGGGCAGGCGCAGCCCCATGGTCAGGTGCGGGATCCAGCGCTCGCCGCGGCCCTCCGGGTTCGCGCTGCTGACGGCCCGGGCTGCACGCTCGAGCTCCTCCGGCGCCTCGAGCAGCCAAGCAACGGTCTGTTTGGACTTGGTGCCGAAGATGGCGAGACCGGAACGTCGTAAAGCTGCAGGCAACACGGGCGGTAGAAGGTCCGTCGCCGCGGCGATGGCGCGGCGGTGCATGGCAGGCGCGAAGGTGACGGAGATGTGCGGGCGCTGGTGCTGCTGCGGGAAGCCGCGCCCGGCGAGCTCGGCGTAGATCTCGCGCACGGCTTGCTCTTCGGCCTCGGGCAGGCGCAGCAGAATGTTCTCGGGCGACACCGATTGCTCCTCACACTTCCCAACGGACCTGGCTGGGGTCCTTGTCCTCGCGCCAACCTCTCCATGATGCCTGGCGCACCTTTCGGTCTGCGGTAGCGCCAGCGAGCTGCACCTCAGCGACGTACTTCGGGCTCACCCACCAGGCGTCTTTCGCGTCTGGGGCGGGGATCTCTATCGGCGGAGTTGTGCGCTCGACGCGGCGCAGCTTGCGGCCGATGTCGGCGAGCTGGGAGTTGGAAAAACCGGTGCCCACACGCCCCGCGTAACGCAGCTCGCCGCCCTCGTCGGGCACCGCGACCAGCAGCGATGCGATGCCGCGCTTGCCGGTACGCACGCCCACGACCACCACCTCCTGGTGCAGGGCGCGCTTGACTTTCAGCCACACGCGGGAGCGCTCCCCCGGCGCGTATTCGGCGTCGGTGCGCTTGGCCACCACACCCTCCAGCCCGAGTTCCTCGGCGGCGCGCCATGCGGTGTCGAAGGAGCCGGTGGTTGCGGGCGGGATGACCACGTGTTCGGTTTCGTCGAGACGCTCGAGCAGCTCGCGGCGGGCGTGCCAGGGTGTGCCGGTCAGGTCCCGACTACCCAGGCGCAGAAGGTCGAAGACCATGTAGCGGAGCTGCGCCTCTGCGCCGTGCTGGTCGGCGCGGTGTAGGGCGGAGAAGTCTGGTTTTCCGTTGGCGTCGAGGGCGACGAGTTCGCCGTCGAGGCAGCCGCCGTCGATAAGCAAATGCGCAAGCTCGTCCGTGTGTGGGAACAGGTGCGTGTAGTCCTTGCCGCTGCGGCTGCGCAGGCGGACCGTGCCGCCGTGTGCCGCGAGGATGCGGTAGCCGTCCCACTTCATCTCGTAGGCGAACTCGGTGCCGTCGTGTTGTTCGAGGGTGATGTCGCCGCGGGTGGCCGCGGTGGGCAGCATCGGTGCCAGCGGCGTTGTATCGGGGGCGGCGCTGGGCTGATCGCGGGTGAGCTTGAGCAGCCAGTGCTTTCCGTCGGTGCGGATGAGCGCGAAGCGGCGCGGGATACCGCCCAAACCGCCGCTGTCGCGGCCGTGGAGGATGGCGATGATCTCGTCTTCGCGCCACTTTTCTATCTCGCAGGTGCCGATGTCCCAGATTTTCACCGTGCCGGCACCGTACTGGCCTTTCGGGATTTCGCCTTCGAACTCGGCGTATTCGATCGGGTGGTCCTCGGTCTGAACGGCAAGCCGGTTGATATCGGTTTCCAGCGGCGGGCCCTTCGGCACCGCCCAGGAGACGAGCACCCCATCGTACTCCAGGCGGAAGTCCCAGTGCAGGTGGGAGGCGTCGTGCTCGCTGATGACGAAGATCGGCTCGCCCGCGCGCGGGGTCGGGGCGGCGTCGGGCACGGGCTCGCCGGTTTTTGTTTTGTCGCGCATGGAGCGGTACGTGGCCAGCCCGTCCTCCCCCGGCGCGCCGAGGGTCGCAATGGGGTCGAGCCCGTCCTCCACCCGCGCGATGACCTCGTCGAGCTCCAGTTGCCGCAGCGCCGGGTCCGCGATCTCCTCCCACGTGCGCGGCGCCGCCACCGTGGGGCGCTCGCGTCCGCGTAGCGAGTACGGGCTGATGGTGGTTTTCCTCCCGTTGTTCTGGCTCCAGTCGATGAACACGCGCCCCTTGCGCTCGGCCTTCGCCATGGCGGCGGTGACGCGGTCCGGGTGCGCGCGCTGCAGGTGCTGCGCGAGGGTTTTGGCCACTTTGGCCACGGCGTCGGCGTCGCTGGTGCCGTCCAGACCCGCGTAGAGGTGGATGCCTTTGGATCCCGAGGTCACCGGCGCGCAGGTCAGCCCCATGTCTTCAAGGATCTCGCGGCACTCCAGCGCGATTTCCGCGGTGTCGTGTAATTCGACGCCGGAGCCCGGGTCCAGGTCCAGCACCAGCCGGTCAGGGTTCTGCAGTTTGCCGTCCGCGCCGAAGCGCCACTGCGGGGTGTGCAGCTCTAATGCCGCGACTTGGGAAAGCCATGCGAGGGTGGCGGAGCCGTCGATAAGCGGATACGCGTTGACGCTTGTGGTGTGCTGGATGGTGCCGGTTGGCACCCACTCGGGCGCCGAATCCTCGAGGTCTTTGCGGAAGAAGCTTTGCTTATCGACGCCTTCGGGCCACCTCTTCCTGGTCACCGGCCTCCTATTGGCTTGAGGGACGAGCACTTCGGCAACAGCCTGGTAATAGCGCATGACATCGGCCTTAGTGGTGCCGGTGGCCGGGTAGAGCACCTTGTCTAAGTTGCTCACGGTGAGCTCGCGGCCGCCGACGCGCACCTTCTGGTCATTGCCCATGGCCCCACTGTAGAGGCGTGCGTAGAGTGAGGCGCATGCGCGCAGTTTGGACCGGTTCCGTCACATTCGGCCTTGTCAACGTCCCCGTCAAAGCGTACGGGGCGACCGAGGACCACGATTTGTCATTCCACCAAGTCCACGACAAAGACGGCGGGCGCATCCGCTACGAACGGCGCTGCGAGGTCTGCGGCGAGAAGGTGGAGTACAAGCACATCGACAAAGCGTTTGAAGAAGACGGCGACACCGTCGTGATCACCGACGAGGACTTCGACTCCCTGCCCGAAGCCGACAACGACGAGATCGAAGTCGTGCAGTTTGTGCCCGCGGACCAGATCGACCCGTTGATGCTGGAGAAGTCCTACTACCTGGCGCCCGAGGGCAAAACGCCGAAGTCGTACCTGCTGCTGCGGCAGACCCTGCTGGATTCGGAGCTGATCGCCGTGGTGCGCTTCGCCCTGCGGCAAAAGACCCGGCTGGGCGTGCTGCGGGTGGTGAACAAGGTCATCGTGCTGCAGGGCCTGATGTGGGCCGACGAGGTACGCGAGCTCGACTTCGACGACGAGTTCAAGGGCACGAAATCGCGGGCGAAGATCGGCGAGAAGGAGCTGAAGCTGTCTAAGCAGCTGGTGGAGTCCTACGCCTCCGACTTCACGCCCGAGGAATTCGAAGACGACTACCAGGCGGAGCTGCGCAAACTCGTCGACGCGAAGTTCGAGCAAGGCGAGACCCTGGACACCGAGGCGACGTTCGGCGCGGAGGGTTCAGATGACGGTTCCGAGGACGACGATGACAACGTGGTGGACCTGATGGCCGCGCTGAAGGCGTCGCTGGACAAGCGCGACGGCGGCGGGAAGTCTGGTTCCGGGAAGGGCAAGAGCGCCTAGCTCCACTGCGGGTTGTCCACGTCCACGCCTTCGGCCGCCGCGTGGGCGGTGACCAGCTCCAGCAGGTAGTCCTGGGCACCGTTGTAGGCCTCGTGGAAACGCGGGTCGCCCACGTACATGCGCGCGAGGATGAGCTGGCGCGCCGGGGTCACGTCGTACCACTGGGCGATGCTGGCGCGGTGCCGCTCCACCAGGGCTTCGGCTTCCGGTGAGCCGGGCGCTACGCCGGCGTCGCGAGCGTTGACCAAATCCGTGGCGAGCGCGTCCTGTTCTTCCTGCAAGCGCTTGAAGTCGCCTTCGCCCATCTGCGAGAGCTTTTCCTGGGACTGCGCCCACTCCGGGGTATCGCCCCAGCGCTGTTCGGCTTCTTCCTGGTAGGCGGGCATATCCTCGCCGAGGTACTTCTTCATTGCGTCCATGTCGATAGATCCTTTCGGTGCGTTATCAATGAGGTGCTGGACAGATGCGAGCTGGGCGTCGAGGGCGCGCCGTCGAGAAGCAAGTGCTTCCCGGTGGTGTTTGAGGGCGCGGGTGAGGGTGGCCCCGGAGGCGTCGAGAAGCTGCGCGATCTGCGCAAGCGGCACGCCGACGCCGCGGTAGAGGGCGATGGCCGCGCCGCGCTCGAGGTCCGCCTCGCTGTAAACGCGGTGGTCGGCCCACGTGCGCGCGGGTGCGATGAGGCCGAGCGCCTCCCAGTGGCGCAGCGCCTTGGTGGAAACCCCGAGAGCCTCGGCGGCCTCGCTGATCGTGTACTCGATACCATCTGTCATGACTGCGATTGAACAGCTTGCCGCAGGGGCAAGTGCAAGTTGGGAGCGATGATGGACGAAATCCGCGTGGGCGACGCCGAGCGTTCGGACGCGCTGGACCGGCTGGGCACGCTATTCGCGGACGGCTACCTGGATGTGGGCGAGTTTGAGGAACGCACAGGTCAAGCGGCGGTTGCACGCACGCGCGGGGAGCTTTCAATGCTTTTCGACGACCTCCCGGCCGAACCCGTGAGATTGGAGAAGCACGATCCGTCTGAGGTTGAACTGGAGGAAAAACTCGCCGCGAAGCGGAAGCTGGACACCGCGACATACACCACGCTGATCGGTGGCCTGGCGGTGTTTTTCGTGCTGCAGATCGGGCTCGATCTCGACTACGCCTGGGTGGTGTGGCCGGTGGTGGGCATTCTGGTGGTCGCTTGGTACACCGTCTTCGATATCTCCGACGAGGAGGACGAGATCCTCGAGGAACTGCTGGAGAAGGAACGCTCCGATCGCGCCGAGCGGCTGAAGCTCGCCGCCGAGCGCCGCAAAGAGCTCGGGAAATAGCCGAGAGTTTCCTGTGCGCGCCGGTTAGAGTGGGTGCATGATGTTGCGACGCGCGGTGGCGCTTGGTGTTGTTGGTTCCGTTCTCACTGTTGCCGGCTGCGCGGGTGGTGGCGAGCAGGAAACGGTGATGGTGACCTCCACGCAGTGGGTGGATGCAGACACCGGCGAGGCCGCTGACGCGGAAGAGCCGGCCGCGTCTGAGGGGGATGCCGGGTCCGAGGGACCCTCGCTTGGCGCAGATTGGCAAAGCGAGTACGAGTGGGTCATCAACCACCCCGGCGACTACCCGGTGAACTCAGCCGCGCAGTACACCCCGGACGGGACCTACGAGTACGCGCTCGTCGAGGCCACCGGCGGCGGTACGCCCGAACTCCTCCTCGCAGTCGGCGGCAGCGACACCTCCCCGGTAATCGTGTTTACTATCGGCGACGATGGCAAGGCGCGCGCGTCCACAGACGTGCTGGTCATGGGCGCGCCGGGCAACGGCGGCGGGCGTTTGGCGGTGTGGGCGTCTGAAGGTGGCAACGGGGTGTACCAGATCTCCGGGTCCTCGCTGGGCAAGGAGTCCGTCTCTGAGCTGTTTACGTTGTCCGGCACGTCGCTTAGCGGCGGCGCGAAGGAGAGCTTCCCCAGCGACAGCCACCTGCCGGATCACCTGCTCATCGACTGGATTCCGGTGAGCAACCCGCAGCCGCTTCACGACGGCAACCTCACCGTCCTCCCACCCTCCGGCGAAAGTGCGCGTGGCTCCGCGACTGCCGCGGAGAACGGCCCGGCAGTAGTTGACGCAAACGGCAACGCCGTGTTCACCGGAAACGTCGAGGCCTGGTCGACCGAGCAGGCACGCAACGGCCGCCCGGCACCGAACGACGAGGACCCGGACAACGTGTACTACGTGCTGGTCTTCGACTCCCCTGTGAGCGTCACCGCGAACAAGGCGGGATCGCAGGTCGCTCAGGAAAGCCCTTTCGCTCGCCTCGGCGCGATCGAGTACACCAAGTACGGCACGAGTGACCGCACGAACGGCTGGGACCAGTACGTCGGAAAGCGGGTGCGGCTGCACGTGCCTGCTGGACACTTCGGCTATTCCTCCGACGCAAGCCTTCCTTTCGGCAGCCAGCTCGGCCTTGGCCCCAGCGATATTGAAGTGCTGAATTAACTTTTATTCGAACGGGTGTGCTATTTCTGGGACGGCCGTGTCGGCCGCGTTGTTAGATTGAGTTCATCACTTTCAAACAACCGCGCTCTTGACGGGAAGGAGGGGCCGTGACCAGCGAGATCACCCAGTGCGTCAACGAGATTTCTTCGGCGCTGCGCACACTTAGCACGCTGTTCGAGGACCCCTCCGCCCTCGCATTCGAAGACGTCCGGCACGACATCGAGCGCTTGGAGGAGCAGTTTAAGAAGAAGGCATCTATCGACGCAGCATTCGCCTTCATCGCCGACAGGGACGATGCCGGACGAGTAGTCGGGGCCAACTACCCGAACGCGTACCTGCAGCAGTGCCTGGACCTGTCCAAGAGTGAGGCCTACAACCGCCTTGAGCGCGGCCGGCTACTGTACGGCGCGCCGCCGGAGCCCACCCCTCCCCCGCCCGAGGACGTGGAGGACCTGTTCGACATGACCGGGGAGGATGCCGAGGCCGAAGCCCAGGCCGCCGCGGAGGCTGCCGCCGAGGAGGAACGCGCCCGCCAGAGGAAGGCGCGCGAGAACTCCTCGAAGGTCAGCGCCGAGAAGCAGGACATTATCCGCCGCGAGCTGGACAAACTGCTCAAGGCCGCGTGCTGCGAGCGCACCCGCATCCACGCCGAGGCCATGGAAGAGGCCCTGCACCGCAGCCCCGAAGATCTGCGCCTGTTCGTGCGCAAGGCGGTGAACGCGGCGAACCGGAAGCATGCGCCCCACTCCAACCCGAACGCCGGGTTTGAAAAGAGGAGTGCCACCTTTGGCCGTCGCAAGGCGGACGGCATGGTGGACATCCACATCAACGCCACCGCCGGCCACGCGGCGCTGATGAAGGCGCACATGGACAAGGGGTTGGCGCCGAATTCGAACCTGCCGGAGGAACTACAAGGCGAGGCGGATTCGCGCACCCCGGAGCAACGCCGCTTCGACCAGTTCTTCGCCATCTTCGAGCAGTACGAGGAGCAGTGCCAGAAGTCTAACGACGGGGCCGCGTCCGTTGTGCTTGCGCTGACTCTCGACGACCTCGCGGACGGCGACGCCGCGATGCTCTTCGACACCAATACCGGCATCGAGGTGGACTGCTTCGACCTCGTTCGCCTGGGCATGGACGGCACAACCGACTTTCTACTGCAGGTCGACGGGGTCAGCTCCGTGCCGCTGTGGATGGGGCGCACCAGCCGGCTGGCATCTGTGGCCCAGCGCATCGCGATGTTTGCTGTGCAAGGGGTCTGCTCCTGGCTCGGGTGTACCGCTTCGATGTCCGAGTGCGAGGCCCACCACATCCTCGCGTGGATCAAAGGTGGAAACACCGACATTGAAAACCTCACCGGGCTGTGCCGCGAGCACCACAGGTGCAACAACGACCACAGAGACGGCTCCTTTAACAAGGGGTACATGGATTTTGACCCGAATACGGGCAGGTCAGGGTTCCGACGGCGACCGAGTGACCCGCTCAAATTCAACCAATCGGTCCCGGCGAAACACTCGGCGGTGAGCAGGATCTATGCCGCGAAAGGCAGGTGCGAGTGCGCTAAACACACCGGTCGCGACCCCGCGTTTTACCCGCCCGACCATCCACCGATGAAGGACACCTGGACACCGATGCGGGTGTGACACCCCCGGGCGTAGCGTGGTCGGCATGCGCATTTACACCGTGGGCCACTCCAACTTGGACTTCGATGACTTCACCGCGATGCTTTCTGCCGCCGGGGTGGAGTCCATCGTTGACGTGCGCAAACTCCCCGGCCCACGCAAATACCCGTGGTTCAACGACGACCACCTCGCCGCGCACCTGCCCACCCGCGGCATCGCCTACAGCCGCAGCGAGGGCCTCACCGGCCGCCGCAACGTCTCGCACACCGTCCCCTTCGAGGTCAACGGCAACTGGCGCAACCGCAGCTTCCACAACTACGCCGACCATGCCCTCGGAAACGAATTCGCCGACGCCCTCGCCGAACTTCGCCGGCACGCCGCCGCGACCCCCACCGCCGTGATGTGCTCCGAGGCGGTGTGGTGGCGCTGCCACCGCCGCATCATCGCCGACCACCTCATCGCCCACGGGGACGAGGTTCGCCACATTATGGGGACGACGGCGGACGGGGCGTCGATAAGCAATGCAACCTTGAACGACGGCGCCGTCATCGGCGACGACCTCCTAGTCCGCTACCCAGAATTCACCTGAAAGAAACCTCACCGCAAAACGCCCTTTCTAAGGTTGCTCTCACACAACCCGACCAAAAGAAAGGCCCCTCGTGTCCGCCCGCTTCCGCATCCAGCTGGTCACCGCGACCACCACCGCCGCCCTCGCCGCCGCCTTCACGCCCTTCACCCCGGCGGCGCTCGCGGCCGAGACCTCCGAGTTCACCGTCTCCAACGTCACCGACTTCCACGGCTACTGGGAGGAAACGAAGTACGTCCCGGGCGCGGCCCGCCTCAAGTGCGCCGTGGACAAGGCCGCCGAGGGCAAAACCCACGTCTTCACCTCCGCCGGCGACAACATCGGCGCCTCCCCCTTCGCATCGAAGCTGCTCAACGACGCCCCCACCCTTGAGATCCTCAATCTGATGAACCTCCAGGTCTCCGCGCTGGGCAACCACGAGCTCGACGAAGGCGCCGCCGAGTTCTCCGACCGCGTCACCGCTGCCTCCGACTTCGACTTCCTCGCCGCCAACGCCGAGACCGTAAAGAACACGAAGGACTACGTGATCAAGGACCTCGACGGCGCGAAAGTGGCCTTCGTTGGCACCATCACCGACGACATGCCAAACCTGGTCAACCCGAAGTCCATCGAGGGCATCGCCTGGAACGACCCGGTCGCGACCACGAACGAGGTCGCCGAGCAGCTGAAAGATAGCGGCGAGGCCGACGTGGTCATCGCGCTCGTGCACGAAGGCGGCATCAAGGCTGACGAGTTCTCAGGCGCCGTCGACGTGGCGTTCCTCGGCCACTCGCACCAATCAATCGAGCCCTCCGGCGAGAAGCCGCTTTTGATCCAGGCCGGCTCCAACGGCACCAACCTCGCCAACGTGGACCTGCGCTTCGACCACGCCGCCAAGAAGTTGACCGTGAAAAACGCCGAGCTTCTCGACGCCGACACGATCCGCGCCTGCGACACCCCGCAGCCCGAAATCGACGCGGTGATCAAGGATGCGCTGGCGAAGGCCGGCACCGAGGGCAAGAAGGTCATCGGCCACTCGGACGCGCACCTGTACAAGGCGGGCGACAAGGAGTCCCAGCTCAACAACTTCATCGCCGAGGCCACCCGGCAGGGCGTGAGCAACAACTCCTCCGTCACCGCCGACATCGGCGTGATGAACGCAGGCGGCGTCCGCGCCGAGATCGAGGCCGGCGACGTCACCTACGAGCAGGCCTTTTCCGTCCAGCCGTTCGGCGGCGAGAACACCTACGTCGAGCTGAAGGGCTCCGATGTGGTGCAGGCGTTGGAGGAGCAGTGGCGCGACGACCCGGATCGCCCCATGTTCCCGCTGGGCATCTCCGACAACGTCTCCTACTCCTACGACCCGGCCGCGCCGGTCGGTTCCAAGGTCACCTCCGTCACCGTCGACGGAGCTCCGATCGACCCGGAGAAGACCTATGTGGTGGCTGGCTCGACCTTCCTGCTCGCTGGCGGCGATAATTTCAAGGCCTTTACCAAGGGCACCGCGCCCGCGAACCTGGGCTACGTGGACCTCAACGCCCTGGTGGAGGCGCTCAGCGGTGGCCAACAGCAGCGCACCTCGCAGTCCAACGTGGGCGTGCACCTCCCCGCCCCGCTCACCGCGGGTAAGGAGGCCACCATCGAGTTGAGCTCCCTGCTCTTCGACCAGGGTGCGACCGCCACCACCGCCACCGCAACGCTTGGCGACGCCTCCGGTTCCGCCACCATCTCCCCCAACAACGCCGACATGACCCCCAACGAGTTCGGCACCGCCACCGTGAAGCTGACCGTCCCGGCGGGGATGTCTGGCACCCAGGAGCTTCGCATCACCACCGACGCCGGCACCGAGGTCACCGTCCCGGTCGAGGTTGCGGCCGCCGCGGACCAGGCCAAGCCCGAGCCGAACAAGCCGAACAAGCCCGCAGAGCCGAACAAGCCGAACACCGGCGGCTCGAGCACCGGCGACCTCGGCTGGATCATTCCCGTCGCCATCGCGGGCGCCTTCGGCCTGGCCAACCTGGTTGCGCTTCTGTTCCCGTTCGCGGTGGATCGGGCGCTGGGGCCCGTCGCTAAGCGTTAGCGAGCCTGCCGGCGCGGGTGCGCGGCGACTGGCTTATCGTTAGCTGTATGAAGGTTTCCCGCGCCCTGGCCCCACTCGCTTGCGCCCTCTTCCTGGCCTCCTGTTCCACAGCTGGCGAGACGGTCGTCGTCACCGCAACCGAGTGGGTTGATCCCGACTCGGGAGAGGTGGTGACCACCGAGATCGGTGCACCTTCGGCCCCAGAGGGTGCCACCGAAGAAAACAGCGGCGCCGCCGAGTGGCCCGCGGAGTACGCCAAGGTCCTCGACGACCCGGCGGCCTACAACTTCAACGTGCCCAGCCCGGGCCGCGACGAGGTCGACCACGTGCCCGACGGCGAGTACTTCTACGCCCTCGTGGAGGCCAACGGCGGCGGCGCGCCCGAGCTGCTGCTGAGCTCCATGAGCTCCGACGAGCACTCGAACCATTTCGCCCGCGTGCTGGTGTTTTCCACCGACGGCGGCTCCCTGGAGACTTCCAGCGATTCCCTCATCTACGGCGCCGCCGGCGCGGGCGGCAGCCGTGCCGGCGTCGAGGCGTCCCAGCTTGGACGCGGCCTGTTCCAGGCGCACTGGCTCAGCGGCACCGGAGACGGTTCCACTGTGTGGCACGACGTTGACGGCGCCGCGCTTTCCTCCCCGACCGAGCCCGAGGAGATGAACGTGCAGTACCCTCGCCCGGGCCACTTGGCTGTCAATTGGCACCCGACCCAGGACCGCGCCGCCCTCGACGCCGGCGAGCTCACGGTGTCCTTGCCGGAGAAGCGTGGCCTCGCGCCCGTCGATGAGCCTGATCTGGTCATCGAAGGCACCGTGGTGGCAAAGACTGGCGCCGAGCTCATCGATAGTATGCCGAACGGTGAGGACCCCGCCAGCGAGTACTTCCTGCTCCAGCTGGATGCGCCCCGTGAGTTCACCGACCACCACCACGCCACCTCCGTGTACACGCGCGAAGCCGAGTACGTCTCCTTGGGCCGGCGCGAGATCAGCGCCCGCGGCCACGAGCGCCTCGACGGCTTGGAATGGGAACGACTCCAAGGCGAGCGCGTTCGGCTCACCGTCGCCCCGGAGAACGTGCACTTCCCCACCGACACTTCCATGCCGACAGGCGCGCTGCGCGTGAGCCGTTTCGTAAGCGCGGAGATTCTCTAACGAGTCTTACGGCGCGTCGCCATGAAGAACCCGGCCGCCACCAGAGCCAATGCGCCGAGTCCGAGCACCACGTAACGCGGGGAGGCGGCGGGCTCAGAAGATTCGCTCGATGCCGAATCCGAGGCAGCACCACCAACCACGCCGCGGATCCACTCGGCCTGCTCCGCAACCGGCGCCACCGCCACCGCGGCGTTGGAGTTCATCTCCTCCTCGGTGGGGTTTTCCGGGTCCTCGAACAGGCCGGCCGACATCACGCCGGCGACCTTGCCTTCAGAGAAGATGGCGCCGCCGGAGTCGCCCGGCTGGATCCGCGCGCCGTTCTTTAAAGCGACGTCGAGGGCGGTCGGGGCGTCGAAAAGCGCGAGCGGCGATTCCCCACGCACCGTGGCCTCCGCGGCGGGCAGTGTGGTCGAGCCTCCCGAGCCGTCGGAGGACCAACCGTAGATATTCACCTCCCCGCTCGGCACCTCCCCCGCCACCGAGGCGTAGGAGGAAAGCCCCATGTCTTCGGTGGTGTGCAAAAGTGCGATGTCGCCACGCGGGGCCAGCTCGTGGCGGTCCACCTGGAACACCTGCTGGTTTTCGCCCTGCCCGGTGCGCACCGAGCCGCCCGGCTTGGCGGCCGCCTCGACGCAGTGGCGGGCGGTGATCACCCAGTGCGGGTCGATGGCGGTGCCGGTGCACACGCCGTCGTCGGGGTCGGAGTCGTCCACGCGCACCGAGACCACCGGCTGCGCCTCAGCCGCGTCGCCGGCGAACTGCTCGGATTCCATCGCCCACGCGGGCTGCGCCGCCAAAGCGAGACCAACTGCAACACTAAACGCCAACTTTTTCATCATTTTCCTTTCCAATCACCGCCACTAGGCGGCGAACAATACTTTCCATCGGCCCGCGCCGGAACACGGCGAGCCAGCCGTACGCGATCACTGCGGCGCCGACGAGGCTCACCCACACCCCGACCCACTGCGCGCTCAGCACGTGCAGGCAGTACAGGGTCAGCGTCATCCGCCCCAGCGGCGCGAGCCACCCCAGCCAGCGGCCCGCCAGGCAGCACAGGGAGCACATGCCTATCGACGCCCCGGCGGTCCCCACCACATCGATAAGTCCGCCGGTGTGGCCGGTGGCGTCGAGAAGCGGGGGCAACGGCACCCACCACCGCAGCGCAACATCGGCCGCGAACAGCAAGCACCCGACAACCGCCCCAGCGCGCATCGGCATGTGGCGCGCGAACAGGATCCCGGCGACCATGAGCACCGCCCACATCAGCGGCGGGTACGGCGAGGCCGACGGCGCAAGCGCCGCCGATCCCAAAGCTCCAGCACCGGCGAGCCAGACAAGCCACGCCGAATCCAGCCTCGGCGCCCACGCAAGCACGATCATGCAGACCCCGATCGTGCCCAGGACCACCTCGATGGTCCCGGAAAACGGCACCAGCGCGAAGTGCAACACCACGAGGCACGCCCCGCGCACCACGAACTGCACCGGCCGGGCACGCATGAGCCCCATGGACACCCCGGCGAGGAACGCGAAGAGCCCCGCGGGGAAGCCGAAGAGCACCTGCGCTGTAAGCCCGTCGTGCACGGTGAGGTGCGCGACGATCATCGCGACGAGCGCTACGGCCCGGGCCGCGTCGATTCCAACGATTCTGGTCTGCATGGGGTTCAAGCTAGAAACCCCGGTGTTGCGCCCGCGTTAACCCGGATGTTTATGTCTCCGCAACATCGCGACGCATACGATCGCAACCATGACAATTCGGGTGCTTATCGTGGACGACGAGGCCTTCCTCGCCGACGCCATCGCCACCGGCCTGTCGCGCGCCGGGATGCAAACTCGCCTCGCCTACGACGGGTTCGAGGCGCTAAAGCTTATCGACGAGCTGCCGCCCGACGTCGTCGTGCTGGACCGGGACCTGCCCGGGGTGCACGGCGACGTAGTGTGCCGCCGCATCGTGGAGTCCCAGCCCGCGACACGGGTGATCATGCTGACGGCCAGCGGGACCCTGGACGACCGCCTGGAAGGCTTCGACCTCGGCGCCGACGACTACTTGGCCAAGCCGTTCGAGCTGCCCGAGCTGGTCGCGCGGGTGAAAGCCTTGGCCAAGCGCAACGCGCCAGCCCGCGGCGAGGTGTACCGCTGCGGGGACGTGCGCCTAGACACGTTCCGCCGCGAGGTGACCCGCGGCGAGGTGCCGGTGAGCCTGAGCCCGAAGGAGTTCGCGGTGCTGAAGGTGCTCATGGAGGCCGACGGCGGGGTGATCTCCGCCGAGGACCTGCTAGCGGAGGCATGGGACGAAAACGCCGACCCGTTCACGAACTCCCCGCGCGTGACCGTGTCGCACCTGCGCAAGAAGCTGGGCGAGCCGCGCATCGTGCACACCGTCACCGGCGCCGGGTACTACGTGGCGGAGGCCGAGCGATGAGGCTGAGCCTGCGCGCCCGCATCACAGTGATGTTCGTGGCCACCGTCCTCGGCGTCGGCCTCGCGCTGATCGGTCTGGTGTACGCCTACTTGAAGCTCACCCCGGTGCCGGTGATGGCGTCGTTTCCGGGCACCGACGACGGCGTGGTCATCGACGGCGCCGTGCCGGTCACCGACGAGATCCTGCGCCGCATCCTCTTGGCCTCGCTCGGGGCGCTCGCGCTGCTCACCGCGCTTGCGGGCGTGGTGGGCTGGTTCGTGGCGGGACTCGTGATCACCCCGCTGCGCTCGATCGCCGACGATGCGCGCACCGTCACCCGCGGCGACCTTTCCGCCCGCATCGACTACGACGGGCCCCGCGACGAGGTCGGCGAGCTGGCCGAAGCGCTCAACGCGATGCTCGACGAGCTCGCCGACGCCGTCGAGCGCCAGCGCCGCTTCGCCGCCAACGCCTCCCACGAGCTGAAGACCCCAATCGCGACCATCCAGACCGTCGCCGACGTGGCGCTTTCCGGCGACGACGCCGACCTGCGCCCTGCGCTGGGCCGGATCCGCGAGGTCAACGCCCGCAACGCCGCGACCGTGTCCTCGCTGCTGCAGCTGGCTAACGTGCAGGTCCGCGACCGCGCGCCCGTAAATCTGGCCGCCGTGTGCCGGGAGGTCGGCGCCGCCCACGGCATGCCCGTGGACGCAACACCGCTGACCGTCGATGCCTCCCCAGCCTGATCCGCCAGGCGGTGGACAACCTTGCGCGCAACGCCGCCATCCACGGCGCCGACGGGTCAATCGCGCTCCGGCAGGCCGGCGCCTTCGCCGAAATCACCGTGGAGTCGGCCGGTGAGCCGCTCGACCCGGCGGAGGTGGCCACCTGGACCGAACCGTTCGCCCGCGCCCGCCGCACCTCAGGTTCCGGCCACGGGTTGGGTCTGGCGCTGGTCAAGGCGATAGCAAAGGCCCACGGCGGCTCGGTTGAGTTGGCGCCGCGGGCCGGGGGCGGGCTCGTCGTAAAGCTACTGCTCCCTGCGTAACGCGCCCTCGAAGCGCGCCTTGGCCGCCTCGACGTCCTCGGCGTTGTGGGAGGTGGGCACGTCCGCGCGGTCCGGGAAGACCGCCTTGCCCTGCGGCAGGTTGATCGCCGGCTGGTTCGGCTCCCCGCCGCCCTCGGAGCGCAGGTGCTCGTGGGCGTAGTCGGCGCAGTGGTCCAAAAACACCCGCGGCGGGGCGAAGAAGTTGCAGCCGGTCAGCGCCTCGGAGAAGTCCAGGATGCGGTCGTATTTGCCCTCCGGCTCGCCGATGAACATCCGCCGCAGCATAACTTCGGTGACGCGGGGGTCGCGGGCGTAGCTCATGAAGAAGGTGCCCTACTTGCCCAGCGCGTCGCCGAACGAGAGGTTGTTGCGCACGATCTCGAGGCCGTTGCCGTCCTCGTCCTCAACCTGGTTGACGGCGACGTGGCTGTTCGGGGCCTTCTCGTCCAGCTCGATGTCGGAGTGCTTCGTGCGGCCGATGACCCGCTCCTGCTCCTCCACCGGCAGGGCGTTCCAGTCCTTCAAGTTGTGCACGTACTTCTGCTCGACGATGTAGCTGCCGCCCTTCCAGATGCCGTCGCGGATGATCGCCACCTCGACGCCCTCCTGGCCGCGGGGGCTTTCCGTGCCGTCGACGAAACCGAGCGGGTCGCGGAAATCCTGGTACTGGAACGCGTGGACCTCGTCGTAGTAGTCGATGTGGTCTTCCACGATCGCGTTGATGCGGCGCGCCAGCTCGAAGGCGACGTCGAACTCGTCGGAGCGGATGTGGAAAAACACATCGCCCGGGGTGGACGGCGCGTGGTGCTTCGCGCCCGTCAGTTCCACGAACTCGTGCAGGTGCTCCGGCTTCTCCAGCGCGAAGAGGCGGTCCCACATCTTCGCGACAACGCCGGCCACCGCGGTCAGGTGCGCCTCCGGGTAACGGAAACCCACGCCGCCAGTCAGGCTGGACAGGCTGGAAAGCACCTCCAGCGCCGCCTGCTCGCCGCCCTCTTTAAAGCCGAGGGTGATAAACAGCGCGTCCCGCGACTGCGGGAGGATCACAGTTTGGGTCACTTCTGCCTGGCTCCTACTCGTCATGGCCTTAAGCATTCCCCACTTGCGCGGCGTTAGTCGGGCCAGGGCCTGTCCTGTCGCCGCTTACAGCACCGCCCAGCCCGCAAGCGCCGCGCCGATGACCACCGCCCACGCCGGGACCTTGAAGTTGCGCAGCGCCACGAACGCCGCGGCCGCCACCGCCATCGTTGCAGGCCCGTGGATGCCGGAGGTGAACACCGGGGTGTACAGCGCCGCGGCCAGGATGCCCACCACCGCCGCGTTCGCGCCGGCGAGGGCATTGGCGGCGTGCGGGTTGGCGCGCAGCCGATCCCAGAACGGCATGATGCCGACGACCAGCAGCGCCGCCGGCAGGAAGATCGCCACCGTGGCCAGGGCCGCACCCCACAGCCAGTGCACGCCCTGCGCAGAGGCGCCCAGGAAGGAGGCGAAGGTGAACAGCGGTCCCGGCATCGCCTGGGCGGCGCCGTAGCCGGCGAGGAAGGTGTCGTGGTCCACCATCCCGGTGGGCACCGTCGCTTGCTCTAACAGCGGCAGCACCACGTGTCCGCCGCCGAATACCAGGGCGCCGGAGCGGTAGAAGCTGTCGAAGATGCCCCAGCTCGTGCCCATGCGTCCCGCCAGCGGCAGCAGCGCGAGCAGGGCCGCGAACACCGCCAGCGCCCCCACGCCGACGGTGCGGCTGGCGGCGGGGGTGCGGCTGGGGGCCGGAGGGGCGTCGATAGGCGAAAGTGCAAAGGTGGCCACGAGCATGCCCGCAACGATCGCGCCGACCTGGGCCGCGGGGTGCGGCACGAGCAGCACGATGAGGAAGGCGGCGAGCGCGACGCCTGCGCGCAGCCGGTCCGTGACGATGCTTTTCGCCATCCCCATGACCGCCTGCGCGACGACCGCGACCGCCGCCGCCTTGAGCCCCGCGAGCCAGCCGGCGTCCGAAATGTCGCCGAGGCGCGCCACGCCGAGCGCGAACGCGACCATGAGGACCACGCTCGGCAGCGTGAAGCCCACAAACGCTGCGAGCATGCCACCGTATCCCGCGCGCTTCAGGCCGATTGCCATGCCGACCTGGCTCGAAGCGGGACCCGGCATGAACTGGCACAGGGCGACGAGGTCGGCGTACTCGTCGTCGGTGAGCCACTTTCGCTTCTCCACGAACTCGTCGCGGAAGTACCCCAGGTGCGCCGTCGGCCCGCCAAACGACGTCAAGCCAAGGCGGGTGAATATGTGTAAGACCTCAAGCACAAGATGTGATGCTAGCGGACGGCGCCACGCTGAGCAGGCGTCCGCGTGTGACCCGACGAGGCGCGGGGTAGCACTGCGATCACCACGGCAGAAGCCACCGCCACAGCCGCGAATGCCGCCACGAGGCTCGCAGCCGAGTTCGGGATTCCCAGGGCTTGGATCGAGCCGAAGGTGTTCCAGGCCGCGTGCACCGCAACCGCGACCCAGAGGCTGTTGAACGCCCACACCAAAAGCGCGTAGAGCAGCGCGTCAAGGAAAAAATGGGCGAATGCGACCGGTGAGCCATACGCCTGCGGGTGCATCGCCACGAACGGGATTGCGGCGAGCACCGCGCCCACGGCCGGGTGCTTGGTCCACGACGTAAACGCCTGGAAGAACACGCCGCGAAACGCCATCTCTTCCGCGAGCGCCGCGAGCACAATAATGACGAGCTCCAACGGAAAATCGCTCCGGATATCTCCGATAACTTGGTCCCAGGACGCGCCGTAACCGACCACGCCGACCACTCCCATGACAGCGGCGATGACCACAAACGCCAACGCGTACGCGGCGAACGGCACCCAAGGTTTCGTTCCTGTTCGCCCTGTGAACACGGACGCAACTGGCCTGCGCCCGATGAACCGGACTGCGACGAGCACCGCCAGGATCTCCACGACCACGGAGCCGTACCCGAAGTACTTGTCCGCCGCGCCGCTCGATGTATCCACCCCCGCGGCTTCAAGGGAAACACCAATCACCGCGACGAACGCGACGGTAAGCACGGCGACCGCGACGATTTCGGCGAGCGGCCTCCACCAGGCGTAGTTGGGTTGGTTTCTTGACGCGAACGCGTACTCCCCCGCGTGTAGCACTCTGACGAAACTCCTCCTCGCGGTTACAACAACCGGGCCATCATATGCCCGCCTGTTGATATGTGCACGGGCTGATCAGCCCCGGCGCCGCGCCCGCGCTAGACTCTGCCCGCGGAAAACCACAATCGAGCACGGATCGCGTATGGGAGGTTCCCGGTTGCACCACTTCAGCCCGCTGTTTGAGATGGGCCCTGCCCGGCGCGACCACATCCCCGCCTTCCGCACCGCCCTCGGCGTGGCCATCCCCATGTTCACCCTGCTCGCGCTCGGCCGCATGGATCTGGCCATCTACGCGAACTTCGGCGCCTTCACCGGCGTGTACGGCAGGCACATGACCCGCCAAGTGCGGCTGAAGCACCACGTCCTTGCAGGTATCGCCCTGACAACGTCGGTGACCGCGGGGGCCACCATGGCGTGGCTGGACCTTAGCCCGTGGGTGTTGATGCTGGTCACCTCACTGGTGTCGGCTGTGTGGGCGACCATCGCGCTGGCCGCGGACATGAAGCCGACCGGGTCGGTGTTTGTGATCTTCTCTGTCGCTGCCGTCGGGTCCTTGAATAATCCGGTCCATCCGGTGCTCGCCTTCGCCATCGCCGGCACCGCGGCGCTGCTGTGCCTGGCGCTCGGCCAAATCTCCCACCTCATCGGCGAGGGGCCAGGCGGCGACGCGAAGGAACCGGAGCGCCCCTCCCGGTCCCCCGAGGCGGGCCGGATGCCGCGGCGGCGCCTGCGGGTCGAAGCCAGCCGCTTCTTTTTCTCCCCTCTGCTCGCGGGTGTGCTGGGGCTGATCTCCGTGACTATTTTCGACCCGCTGACCCACTCCTACTGGGCCATGGTCGCCGCCGTCGCGCCGCTGGTGAACTCCCGGTTCAAGATGCAGTACTACCGCGCCATCGAGCGCGTCCTGGGCACCCTCACCGGCATCGCGGTGGCAGGTTTTTTGCTGTCCCACCCGATGCAGGGCTGGCAGATCGTCGTGTGGATTGTGATTCTGCAGTACCTCACCGAGATGTACGTAACCCGCAACTACACCATCGCCGCCAGCTTCATCACCCCGACCGCCCTGCTGATGGTGCAGACGGTCGAGGCCTCCCCCGTCTGGCCGATGCTGCTCGCCCGCACCGCGGAGACCGTGATTGGCGCGTTCGCGGCGCTCGTCGTCATCGCGGTCGGCTACGTGCGCAAGTACCCAGAGGTCGTGCTGCCGCGGCGCTAGGCGCTGGTACTTTGCGACGGGCTCCCGCTCTACCCATTGCCAGCCGCTTCATCTTCGACGCCAATGTGAACGTAGGGTGTTGGGCATGCAGGACCTGACCATCGCACCCGGCCCGGGGATCCCCGGCGGCCTCGTCATCGCCGCCGCCGACCTGACGGAGCGGTTTGCGAAGTCGTCGGGGCCGGGCGGCCAGGGCGTCAACACCACCGACAGCAAGGTGCAGCTCTCCCTCGATATCGCCGCGTGCGCATCGCTTACCGACGCCCAACGCCGCCGCGCCCTTACCAACCTCGAACACCGGCTGGACGGCACCGTCCTCACCGTGGCCGCGTCGAGCCAACGCTCGCAGATCCGCAACCGCGCCGAGGCGCGCGAGCGTTTGGCCGCGTTGTTACGCGAGGCGCTCGCCCCGCCACCTCCCCCGCGTCGGAAGACAAGGCCGACCAGGGGCTCGGTGCGGCGCCGTCGAGAGGCGAAGAAGCGTCGCTCGGAGCTCAAAGCCACACGCAAGCGACCCCAGATTCCTTAGCGCCCGCCCTAGACTCGGGTTGGGGTTGTCGTCCACTACCCCGATATGACGCGACGCTTGTAGGGTCGCTGACTTCCTACGCCGAGGCAGCCTGGACCGGCTGAATCTGCTCGATCTCGGCGAGGGCCTTATCTTCCGCCAGCTCAATCTCATACTGGTTCTGCAGATTCATCCAGAATATCGGCTCCACCCCAAAATATTTTCCGAGCCTAAGGGCGGTGTCAGCCGTGATTCCACGTTTGCCGTGCACAATCTCGTTAATACGACGGGGCGGAACCCCGATAGACACAGCAAGCTTGTGCTGAGTGATTCCGAATCCCTCAATGAAGTCTTCTAAGAGAATCTCCCCAGGATGAATCGGCGGGTACAGCTTGTTCGACATGGCATTCCTTAGTGGTAGTCCTCAATGGTCACGTGTTCGGGCCCTGCGCCCTTCCAGCGGAATGTGATTCTCCACTGGTCATTCACTCGGGTACTAAACGTCCCTTTCCTATCTCCCTTGAGAGCCTCTAGGCGATTCCCGGGCGGTACGAGAAGGGAGTCAAGGGATACAGCAGCGTCGAGCTGGTGAAGCTTCTTGTTCGCCGACTTATGGATCCGAGGATCCAGTTTCGGAACTGGTTCACGCAGGAATACCAGCTCGGTCTCTCGGTTCCCGAACGACTGGATCCCGCATGCAAGTACACTCCCACCCTACGCAACAACACCGTTTCCGCATTACGGTGACTACCGTGAAGACAATACAAGGGAAGCCGATCAGTGAAGATCAGGTTGATGCTTGGGTCACCGAAGCCGAAAATGGCTACGAGATCGAGTTCCTACTTTCTCGCGGGAGAAAACCTCGCGATACAAAACACTCCATTAGGCCGGAAGGCTCTAACTCCGCTCGTACACCAGGCAGCGCATTTTAAGCCCAGCCACCATAATAATGCTCATGAGCGATCCCAACTTCACGATCCGGCAGATCACCTTCGACTGCAACGATCCCTCAAAGCTCGCCGAGTTTTGGTCCGCCGCAGCCGGTTGCGAAATCGCCGCGGATTACGGCGATTTTGTGATGGTTGATTCCACCCCGGCGCTGGGATTTCAGCGCGTTGAGGATCCGACACCTGGGAAAAACCGCATGCACATAGATGTTGGCGGGACGAAACGCGAAACCTTAGTGGAGCGCCTCAAAGACTTAGGCGCTACCGAACTCACCACCCACGAGGCACCGGGACTGATTTGGACGGTCATGCAGGACCCAGAAGGCAACGAGTTCTGTGTGGGCAGCCCCGAGGCCTAGCTACACATTGAACTTAAACTCGACCACGTCGCCGTCGACCATGACGTAGTCCTTGCCCTCCTGGCGGACCTTGCCGGCGGCGCGGGCGTCGGCCATGGAGCCGGCCGCGTCCAGGTCGTCGAAGCCGACGATCTCGGCCTTGATAAAGCCCTTTTCAAAGTCGGAGTGGATCACGCCGGCGGCCTTCGGGGCGGTGTCGCCCTTGCGGATCGTCCAGGCGCGGGCCTCCTTCGGTCCTGCGGTGAGGTAGGTCTGCAGGCCGAGGGTGTCGAAGCCGGCCTTCGCCAGGGTTTGCAGGCCCGGTTCGTCCTGGCCGACGGCGGCGAGGAGCTCGGCGGCGTCTTCGTCGTCAAGCTCCAAAAGCTCCGTCTCAGTCTGGGCGTCCAGGAACACCGCCTCGGCGGGGGCGACCAGGTCGCGCAGCTCCTGCTTCTTCGCGTCGTCGGTGAGGACGTCCTCGTCGGAGTTGAACACGTAGAGGAACGGCTTCGCCGTCATCAGGTGCAGGTGGTGCAGCAGCGCAAGGTCCACTTCCCCGCCCTTGGAGGCGGCGAAGAGCGTGCGGCCGTCTTCGAGCACGGCCTGGGCCTTCTTGGCTTCCTCGGCCTGGGCGGCGATGTCCTTGTCCTTGCGGCCGTCCTTTTCCAGGCGCGGCAGGGCCTTTTCAATGGTCTGCAGGTCGGCGAGGATCAGCTCGGTGTTGATGACCTCGATGTCCGAGGACGGGTCGACTTTGCCGTCGACGTGGATGACGTTGTCGTTGGAAAACGCGCGCACGACCTGGCAGATCGCGTCCGCCTCGCGGATGTTGGCCAGAAACGCGTTGCCCATACCTTCGCCTTCGGAGGCGCCCTTGACAATGCCGGCGATGTCTACGAAGGAGACCGTGGCGGGCAGCACGCGCTCCGAGTCGAAGATTTCCGCCAGGCGGTCCAGGCGCGGATCCGGCAGCTCCACCAGACCCACGTTGGGCTCGATGGTGGCGAACGGGTAGTTCGCGGCAAGCACCTCGTTGCGCGTCAGGGCGTTAAAGAGGGTGGACTTGCCAACGTTGGGCAGACCGACAATTCCAAGAGTAAGGCTCACGTCGCAACATCCTAGCGGAGGCTTGTGCGAGGTTCGGAGGGGGCCGTGAGGTGGGCCGTCGCAAAGCAAAATGCAATGGGGCACAATGGTGCGCGTGAGTGAACCGATCCAGACCCCCGTGCGCGACGACCGCGTGGACCGCAACGTTGTGTTCAACGACTGGATCGCTTCCGCGGCGAAGTTCACGCTGCGCATCCTGGTCATCGCCGTGTTTTTGTACGCGGTGGGCCAGCTCATCGGCGCGTTTTGGGCAGGCATTTTGCCGGTCGTGCTCGCGCTCATCGTGTGCACCGTGCTCGCCCCCATCGCAGCAGCTTTACGACGAAACAAGGTCCCCTCCAGCCTCGCAGCCCTGCTGACGATGCTGTTGTTCTTCGGGGTGCTGGCGTTTATCGGCATGCTCATCGCCCCCGACCTGGTGGGGCAATCGCGCCTGTTGTATATCCAGGCGTTCGAGGGCATTCAGCGCCTGCAGCTGTGGGCGCAGGGCCCGCCGCTGAACATGGACCCGGAAAACCTCAACGAGGGCGTCAACGAGATCCAGCGGTGGATCCAGAACCAGGCGGGCGCGATCGCCGGCGGGGTGTTCTCCGGCATCAACACCGCGGCCGGGCTGTCGGTGACGCTGATGGTGCTGTTCGTGCTCACCTTCTTCTTCCTCAAGGACGGCCACCGCTTCCTGCCGTGGCTGCGCTCCGCCACCGGCGGCCGCACCGGCCTGTACCTGACGGAACTGCTCACCCGCGCCTGGAACACCCTGTCCGGCTTCATCCGCGCGCAGGCGGTGTGCTCCCTGGTGGACGCGATCATCATCGGCACCGGCATCGCGATCGTGGGCGTGCCAATGGCGTTCACGCTCGCGCTGATCACGTTTGTGGCCGGCTTCATCCCGATCGTCGGCGCCGTGGTGGCAGGCGCGTTGGCGGTGCTGATCGCGCTGGTCACACTCGGGTTCACCAAGGCGTTGATCGTACTGGCGATCGTGCTGGCCACCCAGCAGCTGGAGGGCAACGTGCTCTCCCCCATGCTGCAGTCGCGCGCGATGAACCTGCACCCGGTGATCGTGCTGGTCTCCGTGACCGTCGGCGGCGCACTGTTCGGCCTTGTCGGCGGTTTCTTCGCGGTGCCGGCTGCGGCGATGGTCGCGGTGGTGTACCGCTACCTGCTGGAGGTGCTGCGCATCAACGCCGGCGAGCTGGGAGCGCACGACATCGAGTTCGCCACCGACGAGGGCCGCGTCATCGCGGAGATCGTGGAGAAAGAGTCCGTGCACAAACGCCAGGAGTGGCGCGGCGAGCGCGAATGGGTCAACGCGCCCGTGGCGGACGAGGAAACAGACGAGCGCACCGAGCGCACCGAGCGCTTCGGCACCTCCAGCCTGCGCAAACTGCGCGACAGTGGCCTTGAACGGTTGCGTGGGTGGCAGTCCGGCAGCACAGACCCCATAGACGAACAAATGAGCGAACCCAAGCGTTAGCGTGTCGGGCCGGTGTGGTTGACTTCCAACCATGTCGACCGCCACCGTGCTTCTTCTCCTCGCCACCGGCTTACTCACGGGCTTCATCGCCGGCGTGTTCACCGGCGCCGCCTGGATGCGCCGCTCCACGCCGCAACAGCCGCCGCAGGACCTGCGTCCCGTCGCCCGCGCGCTGAAAGACATGCGCACCCAGCTCGACGAGATGGATAAGCAGCAGGCCGTCTCCGCATCCTCGCTGGCGGGACAGGTGCAGGCGATCGGGCGGACGTCGGCACGCTTGGGCGATCGCACTGACCAGCTCATCACCGCCCTGCGCTCGCCGCAGACCCGCGGCCGCTGGGGCGAAATCCAGCTCGAGCGGGTGGTTGAGCTCGGCGGCATGCTCGAGCACGTCGACTTTGACACCCAGGAGCACATGCTTATCGACGGCTCACGTGTCCGCCCCGACATGATCATCCGCCTCACACAGGGCCGAAACATCGTCGTCGACGCGAAGGTGCCCTTCCAGGCGTATTTGGATGCGCTCGGCACCGAGGACCCGGAGGAGCGCCAGGCGTTCATGCGCCGCCACGCCCACCTGGTGCGCGCGCACGTGGACACCTTGTCGGCGAAGTCCTACATTGAGGCGTTCCAGCCCACCCCGGAGTTTGTAGTGCTGTTCGTGCCGGCGGACCCGTTTCTGGACGCCGCGCTTTCCATCGACCCCGAGCTTCTGGATTACGCCTTTGCCCGAGACGTGGTCATCGCCACCCCCACCACCCTGTTCGCGCTGCTGCGCACTGTGGCGCTGGGGTGGCGGCAGGAATCGCTGAACCACGCAGCGAAGGAGATCCAGCGCCTGGGCGGCCAGCTGCACCAGCGCCTGTCCACCATGGCGGAGCACTACAACCGGGTCGGCGCTTCGCTGGACAAGGCGGTGGAGGCGTACAACGCCACGCTGGCGTCGATGGATTCGCGCGTGATGGTCACCGCCCGCAAGCTCGAAGAGGCGCAGGTGCCGTCGCGGCGCGGCGAGGCCCCGGCACTGAAACCGGTCTCTTCGCGTGCCCGGCACGCCGCCGAGAACACCGGGGAGTAGACTCGTCTGGCGTGTCGCATGTCTCTCACCGGAACTCAACCTCCCCGTCCGCAACGTTTCACGGGTTGCCCACGGGGTCCGGCATTGGCATCGTTTTCGCCGCGCTGTTTACTGGCGCGCTGCTTTCGCTGTCCACCGGCGTGATCGGCTGGCCGTTTCTGGCCCTCTACGCCGTCGCGGTGATTGTGGTGTCCACCCTGGTCAATCCGCGCGGCCTATTCCTCAACGTGGCCAGCGCGCCGATCTTGTTCGTGATTGCGGTGGTGGTCGCTGGCTGGGTGATGTCGCGCAACGAGATCGCTGCCGGCGGCGCCTCCGGCAAGGCCGCGCTGCTCCTGGTGTTTTACCCGGTCACCGAGCTGTTCCCGGTGCTGTTCGCCGTCACGCTCGGCTCGGTGATCATCGCGTTCGTGCGCATCCGCCTGATCAAGCGCCACAACGAACAGCTGGTGCGCCGCGAAACCGTTGAGCGCACCCGGATCAACCGCAGCAACCGCCGCACGAATTCTGAAGGTCGCCGCGCCCGCGAGCGCGCCAAGGCCGTGTCGGTGGACGAGCTTTTGCGCCGCGCGGATACGGAACGCAGCGCGAAGCGCACTGAACGCACTCAGCGGGCCGAGCGCACACAGAAAAGGTCCCCGCGGTCCGGCTCCACTTCGATCGCGGACCGGCTCGGCGAGGACCTCTACAAGGGGTAACGCTCTAGCCCTGGGCTACCGCCGGGGTTTCGCGGCGCGGCAGGCGCAGATCGCGCGGCAGGGAGAACGTGATGGTCTCCACGGTGGTAGTCACTTCCTCCGCGTCCGCGTAGCCGCGGCGGGCGAGCTCCTCCACCAGCTCCTTGACCAGAATCTCCGGCACGGACGCGCCCGAGGACACGCCGACGGTGGAAACGCCGTCGAACCACTCGTCTTTGACCTGAGAGGCGTAGTCCACCAGGTGCGACTCCTTCGCGCCTGCCTCCAGCGCCACCTCGACCAGGCGGCGGGAGTTCGAGGAATTCTGGGAGCCGACCACGATAACCAGCTCGCAGCGCGGGGCGATCTCCTTGACCGCGGCCTGGCGGTTCTGGGTGGCGTAGCAGATGTCGTCGCTCGGCGGGTTTTCCAGGTTCGGGTAGCGCTCGTGCAGCTTGTCCACAATGAGCATGGTCTCGTCTACCGACAGCGTGGTCTGGGACAGCCACACCAGCTTCTGGTCTTCCGGGAAGTCGGGAAGGCGGTCCACGCCGTCCACTCCGTCGACAAGATGCGTAATCTCCGGGGCCTCACCGGCGGTACCCTCGACCTCCTCGTGGCCCTCGTGGCCGACAAGCAGGATGTGGTAGCCGTCTCGGGCGAAGCGCTTGGCCTCGTTGTGCACCTTGGTCACCAGCGGGCAGGAAGCGTCGAGGGTGAGCAGGTTACGGTTCTTGGCGGAGTCACGCACCGCGGGCGAGACGCCGTGGGCGGAGAACACCAGATGGGCGCCTTCGGGCACCTCGTCGGTCTCGTCGACGAAGATCACGCCGCGCTCCTGCAGCGTTTCCACGACATATTTGTTGTGCACGATCTCTTTGCGCACGTAGACGGGTGCGCCGTACTTCTCCAGGGCCTTTTCTACGGTCTCCACTGCGCGGTCGACACCAGCGCAGTAGCCGCGGGGGGATGCGAGGAGGACTTTTTTACCCTGATCTGTCATGGAACCAACCCTAACTAATCAGCGTCAAAAACAATAGGCGGGCGGTGTCGGCTCGCCGGGTAACGTGGCATCCGTCTAATGGAAAGGAGCATGCGGTGGCAGATTCGAAGAGCTCGCCGGAATCGCCGTGGTCGGTGTCCAAGCTCAACACGTCGGTGAGGGGTTGGATTGAACGCCTCGGCTGGCTGTGGATCGAGGGCCAGCTCACCCAGGTCAATACAAAGCCAACGTGGCGGTATTCCTACCTCACGCTGCGCGACACCCAGGAGCAGGCCAGCGTCCAGCTCACCGCGGAGACTTCGCTGCTCACGGGCATGCAGGTGCCGCTCAACGACGGCGACCGCGTCGTCGTGCTGGGGAAACCGTCCTTTTATACGGGCCGCGGCTCCTTCTCTATGCGCGTCACGGAGATCAGGCACGTCGGCGCGGGCGAGCTGCTGGCGCGCATCGAGGCGCTGCGCAAGCAGCTCGATTCCGAGGGCTTGTTCGACCCCGCGCGCAAGAAGCCGCTGCCCTACCTGCCCAGGAAGGTCGGTTTGATCACCGGCCGCGGCTCCGCGGCCGAGCGCGACGTGCACTCCGTGGCGCAGGGCCGGTGGCCGCAGGTGCGCTTCGAAACCATCAACACCCCGGTCCAGGGCCCGACCACCGTACCTGCGGTGATCGAGGCGCTCGAGAAGCTCGATGCGGACCCCGAGGTGGACGTGATCATCGTCGCCCGCGGCGGCGGGTCTGTGGAGGATCTGCTGCCCTTTTCGGAGGAGGCGCTGCAGCGTGCCGTCGCTAAGCTTGGCACTCCTGTGATCTCCGCGATCGGCCACGAGCCGGACAACCCGGTGCTGGACAACGTCGCGGACGTGCGCGCAGCCACCCCGACCGATGCGGCGAAGCGCGCGGTCCCCGACGTGGCGCAGGAGCGATTGCTTATCGACGAAGCGCGGGCCCGAATGGCCGCCGCCTTGCGCGGATGGGTCCAACGCGAACGCAACGGCCTGACTTCGGTGCGCACGCGCCCCGCGCTCGCTGACCCGATGATGGCCATCAACCGCCGCCGCGAGGAGATCGAGCGTGCCACCGCTCTGATCCGCCGCGACGTGAGCCACCTGCTGCAGCGCGAAACGCAGCACGTGCGCGGGCTGCGCGCCCAGGTCTCCGCCTTGGGCCCCTCGGCAACGCTTGCCCGCGGCTACGCCGTGGTGCAGGTGCTGCCGCGCGACGGCTCAGACGCCGAAGTTGTCACCTCCATCGACCAATCCCCGCCCGGATCGCAGCTGCGCATCCGCGTCGGCGACGGCTCCATTACCGCCGCCTCCATGTCCACCACGCAAGCAGATTAGGAACACAAAGCATGACTGAGAACTCTTTCGGCACCGGCCAGGCCAACGACAACGCGCTGCCGGATCCCGCCACCTTGAGCTACGAGCAGGCCCGCGACGAGCTCATTGAGACCGTGAAGATCCTCGAGTTAGGCCAAATGAGCCTGGACGAGTCGCTGAAGTACTGGGAGCGCGGCGAGGCGCTGGCGAAGCGGTGCGAGGTGCTCCTCGACGGCGCCTCCCAGCGCGTCGAGGAGGCCATCGGCTCCCGCCAGGGCGGTAACGCTAGCTCGCCGGATGCTCAATCGGAGCAGTAGCCAGCGCGGTCGAGATCAGCTCCTCGAACTCACGGGCCTCCCCGGCGCCGGTGAGCACCAGGCGGGCGTCGCTGGCGTCGACGACCCACAGGTCGCGCACGTCCTTCTCGTCGGAGGTGTAGACCTCCACGCTGCGGCCGTCGACGTCCTCGGTGCGGTCTAAGGTGCGCGGCTTCGCGTCCGCGCCCTCGGCCGCTTCCTTCGCGTCGGCACCGGTCTGGGTGAGCTGGATGAAGCCGCGGTCCGGGGTGACCCAGCCGACCGTCGGCGCCGGCTGGCCGCCCAGCATGGTGCGGCGCGCGGAGTTGGTGACCCAACCTTCCGGCATCTCCGGGTAGCGCACAGCGAAGTCCACGCCGCGCGCCTCCAAATCGAGGAAGGTCTTCGCGTCGACCTCCTGGACCGGCCCCTGCTCAGGCGTGCCGGGGTTAAACGAGCACAGCCCGGTCGCGCCGACGGCGACGACCATCAGCACGACAATGAGCACGGAGTTGATCGCGATGTCTCGTCCGTCCTGGAAGATGCGGGGTTTTTTGTTGCTAGCCACGCCGATCAGTATGGCATGCGCCCCCGCGTCCCCCTTAAAGGTGGGAAGAACGGGCACTAACGCGGATGGTAGTGCCACAATAGAGGGGTCTTTTTGTGATTCATGCTTAGGAAGGCCTGCCCATGACCGAACAGTCCGAACTTTTCCCTGACCGCAACCTCGCGATGGAGCTGGTGCGCGTCACCGAGGCCGCCGCACTCGCCTCCGGCCGCTGGGTGGGCCGCGGCCAGAAGAACGAGGGCGACGGCGCGGCCGTGAACGCGATGCGCAAGATGATCAACTCCGTGGAGATGGACGGCGTGATCGTCATCGGCGAGGGCGAGAAGGACGAGGCCCCGATGCTGTTCAACGGCGAACAGGTGGGCACCGGCCGCGGCGCCGCCGTGGACATCGCCGTGGACCCGGTCGACGGCACCCGCCTGATGGCCGAGGGCCGCCCGAACGCGATCTCCGTCATTGCGGCCGCCGACCGCGGCTCCATGTTCAACCCTCAGGACGCCTTCTACATGAACAAGATTGCTGTGGGCCCGGAGGCGGTCGGCGCGGTCGACATCACGAAGTCGACAGCCGAGAACATCCAGGCAGTCGCGGAGGCGAAGGGCGTGCGCCCCGCCGACATCACGGTGGTTGTGCTTGATCGCCCGCGCCACAAGCAGCTTGTCGACGACATCCGCACCGCCGGTGCCAAAGTCCGCTTCATCATGGACGGCGACGTCGCGGGTGCCATCGCCGCGGCGCAACCCGACAACGGCATCGACATCGCGATGGGTATCGGCGGCACGCCGGAGGGCGTCGTCACGGCCTGCGCCCTGAAGTGCCTGGGCGGCGAGATCCAGGGCATGCTCGCTCCGCAGGACGACGAGGAGCGCGAAAAGGTCCTCGCCGCCGGCCACGACCTGGATCGCGTGCTGGGCATCGACGACCTGGTCACTTCCGACAACTGCTACTTCGCCGCCACCGGCGTCACCAACGGCGACATGCTGCAGGGCGTGACCTACCGCAAGTCGGGTGCGACCACCCGTTCGCTGGTGATGCGCTCGAAGTCCGGCACCGTGCGCTTCGTGGAGTCCCAGCACCAGCTGGCCAAGCTGCAGGACTACTCCGTGGTGGACTACACCGAGCCGGAGAACTAGGCCCCGCTGAGCACCGCGATCTGCACGAGCAGGTTGTTGCAAAAGTGAACGAGGAACCCCGCCCAGAGCGACTTGTGCCAACGAGTCGTTAGGGCGAGGGCAATCCCCATAAATCCGGTGTAGATCATCGCTGCTGGAGCGATGTGTGCGATGCCGAAAATCACCGAGCTCACCACCACGCTGACAAGCGCCGGGGCCACGGTGTCGAGATATCCCATCAGCAGGCGCCGGAAAACGATTTCTTCCAGGAATGGCCCAATTAACAGGTATGTGGCCAGCGTGAGCATGATGCCAAGGCTCGTGCCGTCGTTCAGCGTGGATTTCTCTGTCGACTCGAACCCGACGAGCGGGCCGATCAACGACGCCGCTGTCCCGGCGAACAGCACCGCGACCGGGAATTCCCAGAGCAGGTGCCATCCTTTCGCGCCGAGCCGGTTGAAACCGAGCGAAATTTTGCGTCGTTTCAGGTAGCGCAGCAGCGCAACCGTAGGCACGCCGAACGCCACAAGGCTCATAACCGGAAACGCCGCAAGCAACGTGGACTTGCCGGCTTCCAAACGCAGCATGAGAAAGGCTTGGCCTATCAGCAAGGCATCCACAACGATCACGCACGCGAGCCCCACCAACGCGTCCCTCAAAGTGGGGGGCTTCATGGCCTGCGGTTCGGGCATTTCATCTCCTCGCTATGTCCGGTTGGTGCATAATCGTGCAGTGGAAAGGCACGCGCGCACTTTACCGTGCGCAGCGTGCACGCGACAGAAGTAAAGGACAATCATGGCTGATCAGGAATACCGCATCGAACATGACACGATGGGCGAGGTCAAGGTGCCGAAGGACGCGCTCTGGCGCGCCCAGACCCAGCGCGCCGTGGAGAACTTCCCCATCTCCGGCCGCGGCCTGGAGTCCCAGCAGATCCGCGCGCTCGGCCTGCTCAAGGCCGCGTGTGCGCAGGTAAACAAGGACTTGGGCAACCTGGACGCCGAGAAGGCGGACGCGATTATCGCTGCCGCGAAGGAGATCGCGGACGGCAAGCACGACGACCAGTTCCCCATCGATGTGTTCCAGACCGGCTCCGGCACTTCTTCCAACATGAACACCAACGAGGTCATCGCCTCCATTGCGAAGGCAAACGGCGTTGAGGTCCACCCGAACGACCACGTGAACATGGGCCAGTCCTCCAACGACACCTTCCCCACCGCTACCCACGTCGCCGCCACCGAGGCCGCAGCCAGCGACCTCATCCCGGCGCTGAAGGTGCTGCAGGAGTCCCTGGAGAAGAAGGCCAATCAGTGGCACGAGGTGGTCAAGTCCGGCCGCACCCACCTCATGGATGCCACCCCGGTGACCCTGGGCCAGGAGTTCTCCGGCTACGCCCGCCAGATCGAGCTCGGTGTCGCACGCGTCGAGGCCACCCTGGAGCGCCTGGGCGAGCTCGCCATCGGCGGCACCGCCGTGGGCACCGGCATCAACACCCCGGCAGAGTTCGGCGGCAAGGTCACCGAGGAGCTGATCAAGCTCACCGGCATCGAGCAGCTGTCCGAGGCGAAGAACCACTTCGAGGCGCAGGCGAACCGCGACGGCCTGGTGGAGTTCTCCGGCGCGATGCGCACCGTGGCCGTGTCCCTGTACAAGATCGCCAACGACATCCGCCTGATGGGTTCCGGCCCGCTGGCCGGCTTCGCGGAGATCCACCTGCCGGACCTGCAGCCGGGCTCCTCCATCATGCCGGGCAAGGTCAACCCGGTGCTGTGCGAGACCGCAACGCAGGTCTCCGCGCAGGTCATCGGCAACGACGCGGCTGTCGCGTTCGGCGGCACCCAGGGCCAGTTCGAGCTCAACGTGTTCATCCCGATGATGGCGCGTAACGTGCTCGAGTCCTCCCGCCTGCTGGCGAACACGGCCCGCCAGTTCGCCACCAAGCTTGTCGACGGCATCGAGCCGAACGAGGAGCGCATGCGCACGCTGGCCGAGTCCTCCCCGTCGATCGTGACCCCGCTGAACTCCGCAATCGGCTACGAAAACGCTGCGAAGATTGCCAAGCACGCGGTCAAGGAGGGCATCACCATCCGCCAGGCCACCATCGACCTCGGCTTCGTGGACGGCGAGAAGCTCACCGAGGAAGAGCTAGACAAGCGCCTCGACGTGCTGTCCATGGCCAACACTGACCGAAACTAGGCCACAACTCACACCTAGCTAGAATCAGCCCCCAGCACATCAACCAACCTGCTGGGGGCTTTTCCATGCCTGATTCTTTCTCCGAGCTGCGCACCGCGGGCGGGCCGAACAAGCCGTGGGTCGTCGGCGGGGTGCTCGCGCTCATCGTCGCCATCATCGGCGTCGCGCTCGCGGCGGCCTACTGGTACGCCAACCCGAAACCCGCGCCCGTCAATGAGGTGCCGGAAACCGTCACGGTGACTGCGCAGCCGCAGCCTATCGACGATCCTCCGGCCGCCACCGAGTCCATATCGGGCACCTTTACCGGCACCCTGAACAGTTTGGAGGATGACGCGAAGGTCAAGGCGTGGCCCGCGGTGGCGACCTTCGGCGGCGGCACCGCCTCGGTGACCTATCCCCTGACTGGCTGCACCGCGCTGATCGGCGAGGGCGGCGAATCCATCCCGTTGACGAAGGGGTGTAATGACGGACAGGGCCGTTGGGACGTCGAAAAGCGCACGCCCGGCGTTGTGAAACTGACGTACCTGGAAGACGACATTGCCCTGGTAGAAGGCGAATTATCGGCCGGTTTGCCTTAAATTGCACCGGGTGTAATATTGCACCCCGTGCAAAATGAAGGAATCCGGGAGCAGAAGCGGCGCGAGACGCTGCAACGCATCCGCGACCAGGCCGCGAAGCTTGTCCGCGCGCAGGGCTACGACAACGTCACCGTCGACGACATCTGCCGCGCCGCAGACATTTCCAGGCGCACGTTTTTCAACTACGTCGACTCCAAGGACGAGGCGATCCTAGGTTCGTTCCCTTTCACGTTCAGCGAGGATGCGCTCGCCGCAATCCAGACGACACCGAGCGAGAACGTGCTCGAACTTGTCATCCGCTCCATCAAGGTGGAGCCAGGACGCTTCGACGGACCGGCCGCGAAATGCCGCCACGAGTTACTGGAAAACAACCCGGGGCTGATGCACGCCGAGGCCGCGCGCAAACGAGGCTTCCTCACCGAGGTCGGCCGCGCCGTCTACGCCCACTTCGAGCGCTTCCCCGAGGACCGCAAGTTCCCCGGGACGCTGGAGGACGAGACGCAGTTCATCGTGATCCTCTTCCAGGGCGCAGTGAGCCGCTACCTGTGGCACCCTCCGGACCAGGATGACCCCGTCAAACAACTACTGGCAAACGCACACGATCTCACCGTTTACGCAAAGGAGATGAAATGGTAGAAACCCGCGCGGACAAACAACCGCCCCAGGCCACCGCGCCGAACGTGGGACTGGTGTTCTCGGCCCTGCTGCTGACCATGCTGATGAGCTCGCTGGGCCAGATGATTTTCGCCACCGCCCTGCCCACCATCGTGGGCGAGCTCGGCGGCGTGGACCACATGAGCTGGGTCATCTCGGCGTTTCTGGTCACCATGACCATCGCAATGCCGGTCAACGGCAAGCTTGGCGACATCCTGGGCCGCAAGTGGCTCTACATCACCGGCATCGGCCTGTTCGTGGCCGGCTCCACCATCGGCGGGTTCGCCCACACCATGGAGCTTTTGATCATCGGCCGCGCCGTGCAGGGCCTGGGCGCGGGCGGGATGATGGTGAACTCACAGTCCATCATCGCCGAGGTCGTCCCTGCCCGTGAGCGCGGCAAGTACATGGGTGTCATGGGTGCCGTCTTCGGCGTGTCCTCGGTGCTCGGCCCGGTGCTGGGCGGCTGGTTCACCGACGGGCCCGGCTGGCGTTGGGCGCTGTGGATGAACATTCCGCTGGGCTTGCTCGCGATGAGCGTGTGCGCCGCCGTGCTGCGCCTGCGCCGCGGGACCGCCAAGGGCATGCACTACGACTACGTGGGCACCACGCTGATGGTGGTGGCCACCGCCTCGCTGATCCTCACCACCACGTGGGGCGGCACCAAGTACGAGTGGACCTCCCCCACCATCATCACCACCTCGCTGATCGCCCTGGTTGCGGCCGTGGCGTTCGTGTTCGTGGAGCTGCGCGTGACCAACCCGCTGATCCCGATGGATCTGTTCCAAAACCGCAACATGGTCCTGACCACCCTGGCCGGCACCGTGCTGGGCCTGGCCATGGCCAGCGGTCTGGCGTACCTGCCCACCTACCTGCAGATGGTCCACCAGCTCACCCCCACCGAGGCGGGCCTGATGATGCTGCCGATGGTCATCGGCATGCTCGTCACCGGCATGACGGTCGGCTTCATCATCTCCAAGACCGGCCGATACAAGATCTACCCGCTGGTTGGCATGCTCATCACCACGCTGGGGCTGTTCCTGTTCTCGCGCCTGGATGTCACCACGTCGCTGACCAGGCTGGGCATCTACATGTTCATCTTCGGCTTTGGCCTGGGCCTGGTCATGCAGGTGCTGGTGCTCATCGTGCAGAACTCGTTCCCGCTCAAGCACGTCGGCACAGCGACGTCGACGAACAACTTCTTCCGTCAGATCGGCTCGTCCATTGGCGCGTCGCTTTCGGGCTCACTGTTCATCCACAACATGCGTGACAACTTGGAGCAGCGCTTGCCGGAGGCGCTGGCGAAACTGGGCCCGGAGGGCGAGGCGTACGCCGCGAAGTTTCAGGACGGCGCGGCGAACAGCCTCACCCCCGGCACTGTCGCCCAGCTTCCGGATCCCCTCCGGGAAGCGGTGCTGAGCAGCTACAACGACGGCCTGACGCCTGTGTTCCTACTCATGGTCCCGCTGACGGTTATCGCCTTCGTCCTCCTCCTGCCGGTGCGCGAGGAGGCGCTCAAAGAAGACCTGAGCTAGGAGTCGCGCGACATCGGCAGAATCAGCTCCCAGATGTCGCAGTCGCGCCACTCGCCTTGGCGCTCGCCGTAGGCCATCCGCGCCATGTTGTGGAACGTGCCCACCTTTTCGAATCCGCGGGACTTATGCAGGCCCGCGGATCCTTCATTTTCGGGGAAGATCCAGGAGTGGATGGACCACTTGTGCAAGCTGATGCACGTCTGGATCAGGTGGTCTAGCAACGCGCCGGCGACGCCGCGGCCGCGTGCGTCCGGGTGGGTGTAGATCGAGTCCTCAACCACGCCGTGGAACACGCTGCGGGTGGAGGCTTTTGCGGCCCCTACCCAGCCGAGGACTTTGTTGTCGTCGTCCGCATCGACCGCCACGAAGACGGTCTCCATGATCTTCTTGCGGGAAAATTGCTCCCAGTTCTGCCCCTTGGTTTCCCAAGAAGCGTTGCCTGTCTGTAGTCCCATCTCATAGATGGCTCGTACCTGCGGATAGTCTTCCGGTCGGATGGGCCGGATGGCAAAGTCCGATTTTTGCATGCGACCCATTGTCCAGATCCGCACCACGGCGCGCAAACGTGGGCGAGACAACACAAAAGCGCCACCCGGCCGCAGCCAGGTGGCGCTCGAAATCAGGCGAGGTTACGCGCCGTTTTACTTCTCGGTGACGATGGCCTCGAAAGCGTCAGCGGTGCCGCCGCGGGTCCACTCGATGGTGCCGTTCTCGAACTCCTGGGTCCAGCCGGACTGATCAGCGTTCTCGGTCTCCGGTGCGACCGGGAAGCCCATCTTCTGGTCCAGACGGACGTCGGTGATCCACTCGTTAGCGATCTGGCCCCAGGTCGGTGCGCCGCCGGTGTTCTCGTTCCAGGTGATGTAGTGCTCGTTGTCGTAGGTGACGATCCAGCCGCCGTCGGTCTCCTCAACCGCCATCGGCTCGCCCCACTCCGGCTGCGCGTACTGATCCATAGCGGACTTCACGCCAGCCGGCACCATTGCGGTTGCGCCGTCAGCGGTGGTGATCTCCTCGGTAGCCTCAGCATCGCCAGCTGCGGCGCCGTCGGTAGCCTCGCCGGACTTGTCGGCGTCGCCCTCGCCAGCGGTCTCAGTGGCGACCTCGGTCTCGGTAGCGGTCTCGGAGACAACCTCGGTGGAGGTCGGCTCGCCCTCGCCATCGTTGGAGCAAGCAACCAGGCCGGTTGCGCCAAGGGTCAGGGCAGCTGCGGAAGCGACAATCTTACGGGAAAACATAATCATTACCTTTCATTCTTGAAATTAGTGCATCGTCCATTATGAACTTTGCGTTAACGTCGAGCCCTCTTTGCACCCGATCGGGGGTGCGCTTTTCCGCGCGAGGAACGCACCGTCCTCCCCTTGGTCACGCCGACAAAGTCCTGCACAGCGTCCGAATCGTCCACTTTGCGCCACACAAGCGCGATCTGGGTCGCCGGCTCCTCCCCCACAAGCGGTAACGCTTTGATCTGTTTGCGCGCGAGGTTCTTCAACAGCGGCAGGGGTGCGAAGGCCACGCCGACGTTCGCGGCGACGACTTGGAGGGCGGACCGGAGGTCGTCGATAGGAGATGGCCCATCAAAATTCACGATCTCCTCCGCCACATCCGCGCGGGTGACCTCCCCGACCTCCGCATAGACGGAATCTTTCGGCACCGCGACGCCGGCTGCCTCTTCGTAGAGGCGCACCACGTGGTGCTCGTCGGTGACGCGCTCGTCCGGAAGCCGCACGAGCGCCGCAGTTGCTTGCTTGCCGACGAGCACGAACGGATCATCCGACGGCACCGTCTCAAGGCGACTTCTTGTGAGTTCCTCGAATCGGCGGAACCACTTCCCCGGCTCAGTGCCGGTGACGAAGGCAATGGTGAGCATGGCTGCCAATGCTACCGTTTTGGCCATGACTGAACAGACCCCCTCCGGCACCGCCATGAAGCCGGTGACCGCCGCAAAGAAGCTGGGCATCTACCTCCCCGCCACCCCGCAAGAGTTTCAGGACGGCGCCGTGACCCACGCCGAACTGCGCGAACTCCAGGACAACCCGCCGCAGTGGCTGCAGGAGCTGCGGCTTTCCGGCCCGCACCCGCGCCCCGAGGTGGCCCGCAAGCTGGGCATTTCCGTGACCGCGCTGAAAAACGCCGGCGTGGACCAGGCGATGACCACCGAGGAAATCCGCGCGCTGCTGGGCGACCAGCCCGAGTGGCTGCAAAAAGCCCGCGCCACTCTTGCGGAGCAGCGCGGGCACGCAGTCGACGGCGGCGACGGCGCAAGCGCCGACGCCGGAGAAGCCGAGGAGGACTAGAGCATCTTCCAATCCTCGAGGTCCGGGTAGAGCGGGTACTTGCGCGCCAGGGCTTCAACGCGGCCGCGCAGCGCATCAACGTCGGCATTCTCAGCCTTCATCAACGTCTCCGCGATGATCTCGGCGACCTCGCGGAAATCCTCCTCGCCGAAGCCGCGGGTGGCCAGCGCGGAAGTGCCGATGCGCAGGCCGGAGGTCACCTTCGGCGGGCGCGGGTCGAACGGCACCGCGTTGCGGTTGACGGTGATGCCCACCGAGTGCAGCAGGTCCTCAGCCTGCTGCCCGTCCATCGGCGAGTTGCGCAGGTCCACCAGCACGAGGTGCACCTCGGTGCCGCCGGAGACGACGGAGACGCCGGCCTCGCGTGCGTCGTCGGCAAGCAGACGCTCCGCCAGCACCTTCGCGCCGTCGAGGGTGCGCTGCTGGCGGTCCTTGAATTCCTCGGTGCCGGCGATCTTGAACGCCGTCGCCTTCGCAGCCACGACGTGCATCAGCGGGCCGCCCTGCTGGCCCGGGAAAACCGCGGAGTTGAGCTTCTTGTGCAGCTCCAGGTCGTTGGTGAGGATGAAACCGGAGCGCGGGCCGCCCAAGGTCTTGTGCACCGTGGAGGACACCACGTGCGCGTGCGGGACCGGGCTCGGGTGCAGGCCAGCGGCGACTAAGCCGGCGAAGTGGGCCATGTCCACCCACAGGTAGGCGCCGACCTCGTCGGCGATGGAACGGAACTCCGCGAAGTCCTCGTGGCGCGGGTACGCGGACCAGCCAGCGATGATCACCTTCGGCTTGACCTCGCGGGCCTGCTCGCGCAGCTTGGCCATGTCGATCTGGTGGGTGTCCTCCTCCACCTGGTACGCCTCCACGTTGTAGAGACGGCCGGAGAAGTTGATCTTCATGCCGTGAGTGAGGTGGCCGCCGTGCGCCAGGTCCAGGCCCAAGATGGTGTCGCCCGGCTCCGCCAGCGCCATGAGCACCGCGGCGTTGGCCTGCGCACCCGAGTGCGGCTGCACGTTCGCGTACTGGGCACCGAAGACCTCCTTGGCGCGGTCGCGCGCCAAGTCCTCGATCACGTCCACGTGCTCACAGCCGCCGTAGTAGCGGCGGCCCGGGTACCCCTCGGCGTACTTGTTGGTCAGCACCGAGCCCTGCGCCTGCAGCACAGAGCGGGGCACGAAATTCTCGGAAGCGATCATCTCCAAGGTGTCGCGCTGGCGCGCCAGCTCGTCCACAATTGCAGCGTGCACTTCGGGATCGTAGGTGGCCAGATCCTGGTAACGGAGGTCTTCAGACACGTCGACCGGGTCCTTTCTTTTCGCGTTGATTACGGCTCCTCGAAGTATAGGAAAATCGGCACGCCCAGAAGGCTGATTTATTCCCCTTTTGCGCGGGTGCAACAATGGTGGCTATGTCTCGAGCCGATTCGTCGCCGTACCTCGACTTCCACCGCGAGGACTGGCGCAAGCGCCGCGCCAAAATGCCTCAGGTGCTCACCGAGGAGGAGCTAAAGAAGCTCTCCGGCATCGGCGAAAACCTCGACCTGCAGGAGGTCGAGGACATCTACCTGCCGCTGTCGCGCCTGATTCACCTGCAGGTGCGCGCCCGGCAAAAGCTCACCAACGCCACCGAGACATTCATCGGCGGCGACCCGGGGCACGTGCCGTTCATCATCGGCCTGGCCGGCTCGGTGGCCGTGGGCAAGTCCACCACCGCGCGTGTGTTGCAAGTGCTGTTGCAGCGCTGGGACTCGCACCCGCGGGTGGACCTGGTCACCACCGACGGCTTCCTCCACCCCAAGGCGGTGCTGGAAGAGCGCGGGATCATGAAACGCAAAGGCTTCCCGGAGTCCTACAACCGCAGAAACCTCATGCGGTTTGTCACCGAGGTCAAGTCCGGCCAGCCAGTGGTCAAGGCACCGGTCTACTCGCACGAGGCCTACGACATCCTCCCCGACGAGTTCGTGGAAGTCCGCCAGCCCGACATCCTCATCCTCGAAGGGTTAAACGTGCTGCAGACCGGGCCAACGCTGATGATTTCGGACCTGTTCGATTTCTCCATTTACGTCGACGCGAAGACCGAAGACATCGAGCGTTGGTACATCGAGCGCTTCCTCAAACTCCGCGATACCTCGTTCCAGCAGCCCGGAAACCACTTCGAGGGCTTCGCCGGCATGGACGACGCCGAGGCCGCCTACGCCGCCCGCGAGCTGTGGCAGACCATCAACCTGCCCAACCTGGTGGAAAACATCCTGCCCACCCGCGTGCGCGCCTCGCTGGTGTTGCGCAAGGATTACGACCACACCGTCCAACGCGTGCGCATGCGCAAAATGTAGCTACTTGCCAAAGCGGCGGGAGCGCTGCGAGTAATCGCGCAGCGCGCGCAGGAAATCGATTTTGCGGAACGCCGGCCAATAGATGTCGGTGAACCAGATCTCCGAGTACGCGGCCTGCCACAGCAAAAACCCGGACAGGCGCTGCTCACCGGAGGTGCGGATAACCAGGTCCGGGTCCGGCTGACCGGAGGTGTAGAGGTGCTCCCCGATCGATTCCACGGTGATCTCGGCGGCCATCTCCGTGGCTGGCACTCCGGCGTGCGCTTTGTCGTCGATAAGCGATTGCACCGCGTCCACGATCTCCTGGCGCCCGCCATAGCCGACCGCGATATTCACGGTGAGTCCATGCTTCGTATCGGTTGCGGCCGCGCCCTCGCGCATCCGCTTAGCGACGTCCTCCGGCAACAAATCCAAATGCCCAACCAACCGCACGCGGCAGGTGTAGTCCTCCGTGGCGAGATCCTCGATGACACCGGAAATGATGTCGAACAACAGCTCCACCTCTTCGGTGGTGCGCTGCAGATTCTCCGTGGACAGCAGGTAGATGGTGAGCACGTCCACGTCCATCTCCGCGGACCAGCGCACAAGCTCGCCGATTTTCGCGCCGCCGACGCGGTGGCCGTGGGAAATGTCCTCGAAGCCCGCCTCGCGCGCCCAACGCCGGTTGCCGTCGGCCATCACGGCAATGTGCTTCGGGCGCTTTTTGCCGCGCAGCTCGCGCTTCAGGCGCGCCTCATACAGCGGGTACAGCGGGTATTGCAGCTTCGAAAGGACAGACACAGGATAGATTCTAGACAGCTAGAAAGCGTTTTTCTTCCGCTGGTCCTTCAGACCAGCCTTCTCCATGGCCTCGTCGATGGCTTTCTCATCGAACGGATCAATCCCGCGGGCTTCCGCGAACGCCTGGCGGCGCTTGAAACGGGAAAAGCGGCGGTGAAACGACCAGCCGATGAACAGCACGACAATGGCCAGGACCACCAGCAGCAGCAACCCAATCGGCGACGCTTTGCCGAAGTCCGGGCCGACCGGGGTCTCGCCCGGGTTCTGGGCCAGCACGAAGTTCGCGGCGCTGGCGGCAGAGATGGTGAACGTAGACATTTAGTTTTCCTCCTCGATGCCGGCAAACAGATCCGTTTCCGGCAGGGTGGTCTTTACCCTGGTCGCGGCCAGCTCAAACTCCTCGGTGGGCCAGACGTCCTGCTGGTCCTTCACCGGGCTGGCCAAAAAAGCGCCGGCGGGATCGATCTGCGTGGCGTGGGCCGTCAGCGCTTCGGCACGTTGCGGGAAGTAGTCGGCGCACTCCACCTGGGTGGTCACGCGGTCGAAGACGTCGCCTTCGTTTTCCTCCCAGCGTTTGATCATCAGCTCGTACGGGCTCTTCTCGCCGCGCTGGATAAGCCGCTCTTGCAGAAGCTTCATGCGCTGCAGGATGAAGCCGTGCGAGTAGTACAGCTTCAGCGGCGTCCACGGCTCGCCGGCGCCGGGGGCGAAATCCGGGTCGCCTGCGCGCTCCCAGGCGATCATGGAAATCGCGTGCACCATCAGGTGGTCCGGGTGCGGGTAGCCGCCGTTTTCGTCGTACGTGATGATCACGTGCGGGCGGAATTCGCGGATCTGCTTCACAATCTCCGCTGCCACTTCTTCCGGGTCCTGCACCGCGAACGAGCCTTCCGGCAGCGACGGCAGCGGGTCGCCCTCCGGCAGCCCGGAGTCCTCGTAGCCCAGCCAGACGTGCTCGACGCCGAGCGCCGCCGCGGCGCGCGCCATCTCCTCGCGGCGCACGTCGAGGATGTTGTCTAGCACGCCGGGGCGGTCCATAGCCGGATTGAGGATGTCGCCGCGCCTGCCGTCAGTGCACGTGACGACCTTGACGCGGTTGCCTTCCGCGGCGTACTTGGCCATGGTGGCCGCACCCTTTGAGGACTCGTCGTCTGGGTGGGCGTGAATTGCCATGAGACGAAACCCGGTCACTCGATCAATCCAACTTTCGTAGGGGTCAGTTCTGTACCTCCGCGTCATCTTAGTACCATCAACGCTAAAGTCCTTACCACCTGCAAGGAGCCGTTTCCGTGAGCACCGCCACCTCTCCCCGCCCAGCCGAACGCTACGGTCGCAACCGCGGCTCCGGCGGCTCAATCGGCGGCAAGGTGGTGGCGATTGTCTCCGCGCTGCTCATGATCGCACTGCTTTTCGTGGGCGCCCGCACGATCATGGAGCGCTTCAACCAACCGGTCCGCGCCGAATTTATTTCGCAGGAGCATATCGACGACAACACGGGCCGACTCTGGATCGACGTGGACCGCAAAAACCCTGACACGCCCGCGTACTGCATCGTCACGGCGGTGGACTACTCCCACGCCGAGGTGGGCCGCCGCGAGGTGGTCCTGCCAGCTGGCGGCGACGAGCACTCCCGCATCGCCGTGGACCTGCCGGTGCGCGAGCCTTTGGTGTCGGGGCGCATCTACGGCTGCTCCGAAAATCTCCCCTTCTACATGGACCCGGAGAGCAGCTTCTACGCAGCACGCTAGCGGAAACCGCCACATCCGCGTGTGGTAATCTTCCGGCTGTATATCTGCACACATTGGCCCGCGAGCGGCGGGCCGATTTCACGTATCAGGGAAGGTTTAGACCCCTATGGCTGAATCCCAGCAGCAGTACATCACTCCTGAAATGAAGGCCAAGCTCGAGGCCGAACTGCAGCAGCTCATTGACAACCGCCCCGCCATCGCGGCCGAGATCAACGAGCGCCGCGAAGAGGGCGACCTCAAGGAGAACGCCGGCTACGACGCAGCCCGCGAGCAGCAGGACCAGGAGGAGGCGCGCATCAAGCAGATCTCCGAAATCCTGTCCAACTCCACCACCGAGCGCACCGGCATCGTCGAGGGTGTCGCCCACGTCGGTTCCGTCGTGCACGTCTACTACGACGGCGACGAGGACGACCGCGAGACCTTCCTCATCGGCACCCGCGCAGCCTCCACGGACAACGCGGACCTTGAGACCTACTCGGAGCAGTCCCCGCTCGGCGCAGCCGTCGTCGGCGCTTCCGAGGGCGAAACCCGCAAATACACCGCCCCGAACGGCCGCGAGATTTCCGTCACCATCGTCTCCGCCGAGCCGTATGATTCAGTCAAGGCATCCACGCCCCGCGCGAAGTAGCCAATACTTTTCTCTTTCCAAAAACAGAAGGACCATTCCTGTGATTGCCACCTCTTCCCGCAAAGCTGTCGCCGGCGTCGCCGCCCTGGCCGCCATCGCTCTGGCAGGCTGCACCCCGCCGCACGAGAACCCCTCCTCCGAGAAGGTCGACACCGCCACCACCCAGGACCCGAACTCCCTGAAGGGCGCCGGCACCGCGACCACCGCCACCAGCACCGCGACGGCGACCAACGTCACCGAGGCAAACGCGGTGCAGGAGCAGGAGACTGCAGAGGCCGCCGTCGCTGCCGCCCCGGTGTTCAATAACTGCGGCGCCACCGACCTGGTGCGCCCGGACCGCCTCACCGTGGACTGCGAAAACCAGGACGACTTCCTCGAGAACATCGTCTGGGAGCAGTGGGGCGAGGATCTCGCCGAGGGCACCGGCACCCGCGTCGTTGTCTCCCCGGACAACCGCGAAGAAGACGTGAAGGTTGTGTTGGGCAACCCGGAGATCATTGACGGCAAGCCGGTGTTTACCACCGTGTCCGTCAACGGCCAGTCCGTGGTGCCAGACAACAACTACTAAGCCGCACGCACGACAAAGCGCCTCGCTTCCGGATTATCTCCGGAAGCGAGGCGCTTTGCGTTTCTGTGGGCCTAGCGGCCTAGCGGTCGTTGAAGTAGGACAGCAGGCGCAGGATCTCGGTGTAGAGCCACACCAGGGTCACAGCCAGACCAAGCGCAACACCCCAGGAGGCGCGCTCCGGCGCACCGGTGCGGACCAGCTTGTCGGCCAGGTCGAAGTCCTGCAGGAAGGACAGGGCGGCCAGCACGACGCAGACCACGCCGAAGATGATGGACAGCGTGCCGCCGTCGCGAAGCGGGGAGATGCCAGCGAAGATTGCCAGTAGGAGGTTGCCCACCGCCATGATGGCCACGCCGAAGATCATGCCGGTGACGATGCGGTGGAAACGCGGAGTGACGCGGATAGCGCCGCGACGGTAGACGACGAGCATGCCGATGAACACGCCGATCGTGCCCAAAATGGCCTGGAAGATGAGCTGGCTGGCATCGGCGCCGCCGACGTTGAACCAGCCGGAGACGGTCAGGGAGAAGCCGCCGAGGAACAAGCCCTCAAACGCGGCGTAGATCAGCGTCAGCGTCTTTGAGCCGAATTCGCGGCGGAACGCGTTGACCAGGGTGGTGATGAAGCCGCCGATGGCGCCGACGAAGGTCAGGATCATGCCAAGGCGGATGTTGCCGGTGAGGAAGATGCCGAAGTTCACTGCGGCGAACGCAATGATCACGGCGAGCGTGATGCCCGTCTTGGTCACCACGTCGTCGACCGTCATCGGGCGTTGCTGATCAATTTCGGGCGCGTTCCCCGGAAGCGTCGCGGTCTGGCCGGCCTGGTAGCCGTTGTCCGCATCCGCCCCCGGAATGTTGCGCAGAACAGGGTTAGTGCTTCTCACGTCCCACATTCCTTTCCAATGAGTTTGTCCAAGAGTTCACCGGGTATAACGCCACACGTACCGAAAAGGTTCCCGCCAGTGTGATGCCAGCCGATCACTCGCCGCCTTCCAGCGGGGATATGGTGGCCTGCATGGGAGTGCTCGACAACGCCCGCCGCGGCCCGAAAACCGGCGGTGATGTGGTGCGCGGCCATATCGCGCAGGCCGCCGGCGGCGAGGACGCGTACGTGTTTTCCTACCGCCGCCTAGAGGTCCACGCGTACGTGCTGCCCGAGCCGGTCCCCCACGTGTTGTACTGCACGTATGGCAAGTCCCGCGTGGAGTCTTCCCAGCCTGCCGCAGGCACCCAAACGGAGCTCACGTTGCGCGTGCGCGGCACGCCTGCGCTTCCCGACGAGTGGCCGGCACGCCTGCTCGCCCGCGCCGCCCGCGACGACATCGAGCCTGGCCACTACCTCGTGCTGGACAACCCGCGCGGCACCTTGTCCGGCTTCGTGTTTGTCACCGACCCGGTCCTCGGTGTGGTAGACGGGCCGACCGGCCTGATCCGCTTCACGTACGCGGTCGGCATAAACGGCGACGACGTGGAACAGATGCTGTCCTGGGACCCGCTGAAATTCGCGGCCTTTGTCGGCGACCGCGTGCCGCTTGGCCTTGCTTCTACGGACCGCGCCCCAATCAGCGCCGACCCGCAGGATCGGGCATTGTTGGATGAGGCGGTGGGGTCCGAAGGGGCGTCGATAGGCGCGATGCACGCCCGCTACCTCGAGGTCGATGCCGAGGGGCGCGTGGACCTGGATCCGGCGGCTGCGCGCGCGTTACTCCGTGCCGCGCGCCACCGCCTGCTGCACGGGAGGTCATTCGCGCTGCTCAACGGCGAAACGTGGCTGCTGCTCAACCCGCAGTCGCCGACAACCGAGTGTGCGAGCGACCATGTTGTCGTCCCCGCCACCGCGGAGTTCGCCCACGAGCTGCTCGCAATATTCGACGCGGTGCCGGGCGTCTACCGCCTGCGCACCGCGCCGCTGGAATTCCGGGTGGTGGACCCGACTACTTAAAGACGCTGCCCCACTCGTCGCGCTTGTCCAAAAACGCCTGGGCCTCGCGCTTGGCCGCCTCCAGGTCGTGGCTTGCACCCCTGCCGCATTGCTTCTCGTTGGCGGCCGGGACCTCGTCGGCCTTGGTGATGTCCGTCAGCGTCTTTTCCACCAGCTCAGCGACCTCAGCCTCGGCAACGTCGCCGGAAAGCATGAGGTAGAAGCCGGTCTGGCAGCCCATCGGGCCGAAGTCGATGACGTTGTCCGCGTGGTTGCGGGCGTGCTCGGCGAACATGTGCTCCAGCGAGTGCACCGCCGGCATCTCCAGGTGCTCGACGTTGGGCTGCTTGAAGCGGATGTCCCACTTCACCAGCGTGTCGCCAGCGGGCAGCTCCTTGCGGTCCGCGAGCCGGATAAACGGGGCGGCTACCTTGGTGTGGTCGAGGTTGAAGGATTCCACATTCATACGATCAGTCATGGCCTTGACTCTACTGAACGGAGGCGCACGTGCCCACCACTCTTGTTTGGTTCCGCGACGATCTGCGCGTCACGGACAACCCCGCGCTTTCGTGGGCCGTATCGCGCGGGGAGGTTGCGGGTGTGCTTATCGACGACACCTCCGGCGGCACCCGCCCCTTAGGCCGCGCCGCCGCGTGGTGGCGCGAACGCAGTGTTGCGTCGTTAAGCACGAAGCTCCCCATCATCTACGAGCAGGGCGACCCCCGCGAGATCGTCCCGCGCCTGGTCACAGAGCTCGGTGCTGAGGTGGTGTGGAACCGCCGCTACGATGCGATTGACTTGGACGCGGAGGTCAAGCGCGCGGTGGACGCGCGCACGTTCCCGGGGTTTTTGCTCGCGGAGCCGTGGGAGATCAATACCGGCGACGGCACCCCGTACCGGGTGTTCACGCCGTTTTATAAGGCCGTGCAGCAGCACCTGGTCGCGCACCCGCCGCAGCCGGTGGCGGTGCCGGTACTACCCGGCGGCACGCGGCTGGAGGTTCCGGAGGCACCGGCGTGGGCCGCTGGCTTGGCCGCGCACAACACCCCTGGCGAGGACGCGGCCCTTTCGCGCTTCCACGAATTTTTGGACGGGCTGGTAGATGGGCGCGGCTACGACAACAACGACCTGGCCGCCGGCGCGACCTCGGGGCTGAGCGCACACCTGCGCTTCGGAGAGCTCTCCCCCGGTTACGTCTGGGCGGAAACGGCAGCGTTTGCGGAGGCGCACCCGGCCGCCGCGAGTCACGCGTGGGCGTTTTTGCGCCAGCTGGTGTGGCGCGAGTTTGCCTGGTACCGCTTGTACCACCTGCCGGATCTGGCGGTGCGCAATGTACGCAGCCAGTTCGACGGCTTCGAGTGGGCGTGGAGCGGCAACGCCGCACCGTGGGAGCACGCGCAGGCGTTTGCGGATCCTGCCATGGAACCGGATCTTGACGCCGCGCAGCACCTGGACCAGCTAGCGCGGTGGCAGCGGGGTGAAACAGGCATGCCGCTGGTGGATGCCGGCATGCGCGAGCTGTGGGAAACCGGCACCATGCATAATCGCGTACGCATGGTCGCGGGCTCCTGGCTGACCAAGAATCTGGGCATTCACTGGCGCCACGGGGAGGAGTGGTTCTGGGACACGCTCGTCGACGCCGACGCCGCCTCCAACCCGTTCAACTGGCAGTGGGTGTCCGGCTCCGGCGACGATGCCGCGCCGTACTTCCGCGTCTTCAACCCGCTAACGCAGCAGGAGAAGTTCGACCCCGCCGGCGCGTACGTTTCGCGGTGGGCGCCGGAGGCGCTGCTGCCTGGCTATCCGGAGCCGATGGTCGACGTCAAGGAATCCCGAAAGACCGCGCTCGCGGCGTACAGCGACATCAAAGGCAACCGGTAGGGTCGTCTGAATGAAAGTTCTGTTCCGCAAAGTCGCCGCTGGCATTGCCGCATGCGCGGCCATTGTCGCCAGCACAGCCGCGCCTGTCACGGCTCAGCCCACCGGCAACGTGGTCGTTTTCGGCGATTCATTTACCTCGAACCCGGACCAGTACCGCAACTCCGCGCTCAACCTCGCGGGAAGCTCGCAGCTGTCCTCCGGGTCGTCGGAAAGGCTGGTCTCCTCCTACCCCAGCCAGGCAGGCTGCCTGCAAGGACCGGACAACTGGCCGCGCCAGCTACAAGCCCGCACCGGTCTTACCGTGGCGGACTGGTCGTGCACCGGCCACCAATCGGCCAGCCTGCCCGGCCACGTCGACCTCGCGGTTCGCGCGGGCGACCTCAACGCCAACACTCGGGCGGTGACGCTGGCGGTCGGGTTCAACGATCATTGGCGCCCATTGGTCGAATCCCCCGGCGCGCCGTACAACGCCGACGCGGTGCGCGACAACTACTTCCGCAACATGCACGACGCTATGGCCAAAGTGCGCGCCGCCGCACCCCGGGCCAAGATCCTCATCCCGGGGATGCTCTCGGTCACCGGTGGAACCGGGCGGATCTGCCTAATCAACGTGATGCCGAACGCCCCACTCGGTGTCCCCGCACCCCGGGTGCGACAATGGGAGCAACGCACCCAGTCCTACCAGCGCGCGCTCGCCGCCCAGGTGGGCGCGACGTTCATCGACATCCACACGCTTTCCACTGACCACAGCACGTGCGCCCGCGACGCCGACCGCTGGGTGGCCGGGCTCATCGACACCACCACGGCCGGCTACAACATGGCCCTGCACCCCTCCCGCGCCGGGTCCGCCTTCGTCGCCGACCAGGTGGCTCAGGCGGTGTGAGGCGTACTCTCGGCAAGGTGACCAAGTTTCAGAAGTTCCTCATTCCCCTGTTCGCTGGCGCGGGCGTGCTCCACTTTGCAAAGCCTGAGCCTTTCGACGGCATCGTGCCCGACGCCCTTCCCGGCTCCGCACGCACCTACACCTACGTCTCCGGCGTGGCCGAACTCGCCGCCGCTGCCCTGCTGGCAAACCCGAAAACGCGGGCTGCCGGCGGGAAGTTCGCCGCTGCGCTGCTCGCCGCGGTGTGGCCGGCCAACTTCAACATGGCGTGGCAGTGGCGCAACGAGCCGTGGCAGAAACAGATCATCTCCATCGGGCGCCTGCCGCTACAGATCCCGCTGATCAAGGCGGCGCTCGGCGCGGCGAAATAATCGTGGTGCCCCCAGTCGGGCTCGAACCGACACTGGGCGGATTTTAAGTCCGCTGCCTCTGCCAATTGGGCTATAGGGGCGACGGGGAAACATCGTACTTCCCCGGCGTGTGCAAACCGCAATCGGCGAGCTCATTTTCACCGAGCGGAGCCGGCCGCGTGGCCTTACACTCGCTGTGCGAAATCTCAGCATCTTCTGAGTTTCGCGTCCACCCGCAAGCGATTAAAAAGGCTACAGCCCATGAATATTCATCTCCCCTCCCCGCTCGATCAGATCTTCAAAGACCTCAGCCTCGAGCAGATCATCGCTGCTGTCGCAGGCGTATTCGTCGTCGGCGGCCTTGTCGGTGGCGCGATCGGCGCCGCCGCCGGCGGAAGCTCTGAGGGCACCGGGTCCAGTAACCAGGTCACGGCCCCGACCCAGACGGCACCTGATGCGGAAGGCCCCGTCCTTGACGGCCGCGCGAAGCTCTCGGCGCTCTACCAGGCGCCCGGCCCGGATTCCGGCAAGGATGCCTTCGACGGCAACGGGCAGACCCACCCGTTCAAGGGCCAGGTCATCCCGGGCTTTTCCGGCATCATCGAGAAGGGCGATGGTCAGTTCTACGCGCTTCCCGACAACGGCTTCGGCTCGAAGAAGAACTCCTCCGACTTCCTGCTGCGCATCTACAAGGTGAAGCCGAACTGGGAGACCGCGGATACCGCGAAGAACCCGAAGGACACCGGCGGCATCGAAGTGCTGGACTACGTCTCGCTGAAGGACCCGAACAACAAGATTTCCTGGGACATCGTCAACAACGACACCGAGGACCGCCTACTTACCGGCGCGGACTTCGACCCGGAGTCCTTCGTGCAGGCCGCGGACGGCACCTTCTGGGTCGGCGAGGAGTTCGGCCCCTACATCCTCCACGTGGACAAGGACGGCACGCTTCTCGACGCCCCGTACGCCTACCCGGACGTTAAGAGCCCGTCCAACCCGACGTTGGGTGCTGAAGAAGAACCGAACCTGCGCAACTCCAAGGGCTTCGAGGCCATGGCCACCGACGGCCGCTACCTCTACCCGATCTTCGAGGGCTACCTCGACGAGGCCACCGACAAGCGTGTGCGCGTGATCTCCCAGTTCGACACCGAATCCGGCGAGTACACCGGCAAGACCTGGAACTACGTGGCCGAGGGCGATGACGCTCTGATCGGCGACGCGTTTATAACCAGGGACGGTCGCCTGCTCGTGCTCGAGCGCGACGATTTCCGCGGCTCGGAGGCGCAGCTGAAGAAGGTCTTCGAGGTCGAGGACTTCGCGGACGCCAAGGCTGGCTCCACGCTGAAGAAGGACCTGATGGCGGACCTGCTCGATATTGCCAACCCGGGCAAGATCGGCATGGTCTCCGACGCCCGCGCCTACGGCGTCGGCGACCCGTTCCAATTCGCACTACTCAGCGTCGAGACCATCATCCAGCTGGAAGACGGCCGCTACCTCACCGCGCTGGACAATAACTTCCCCGGCGACGATGGCCGCTACCGCGGCAAGCCGGACGACACCGAGATGATCACCTTCTCCGTGAAGTAACTGCCGACATCGCGGCGACGCCGAGCCCGCTCGCCACAACCGCGGGCCACGGCGAGCGTCCGGTCTCCCTTGCGTTGCCAGCGGCGATGGTGCCCGCCACCGCCGCGGCGAGGTTGAGCGGCACCTGCACCAACGGCCGCCGGCTTAACGCGCCCGCGGCCACCGCCGCCAGATGGAACGTGGTGGCCAACCCGCCATACCAGCCTGGCTCGGTGCCCTCGGCGGCCGCCCGCACCGCGTCCTCGAAGCGCTGGTTACCACCCGCCGGCGTTCCCACCAGCGCTTCCAGGTCGTGTTCCTTAACCACGGTGTCCACGCTGACCGATTCGAAGATCGGCCGGATTTGATTGTGGTCCAGCGGGGTAAGCACACCCAACCCCCACGCGGCCAGCGCGCGGGTCATGATCGGCGCGGTGAAGTACGGGCGGCGGTGCAGCCCCACCGCCTCGGCGTAGCGCTGCATCATCTCCACATACGGCATCGAGTCCGGCCCGCCCACGTCGAAAGTGCGATTCATCTCCGCCGGGAGATCTGCCGCCGCGGCAAGGTAAAAGGCAATGTCACGGGCGCCGATCGGAGTGATCTCATTGGTGATCCACTCCGGTGCGACAAACGCGGGCACGCGTTCAGTGACATGCCGCAGCAGCTGGAACGACAGCGACCCGTCACCGATGACCACGCCCGCCTGCAGCACCGCGGTGGGCACACCGGAATCCATGAGAATCTCCCCAACCCGGACGCGCGAGGCGAGGTGTTCGGACATGTTCTCGCCCTGTGGGTGCAGCCCGCCCAGGTACACGATTCGGCCCACCCCGGCGCGCTTGGCTTCTTCCCCCAACCGTCGCGCCATGTCGGCTTCCTCTTGGGCGAAGCCGGCGCCGTCGTCCATGGAGTGCAGCAGGTACCACGCGCAGTCCGCTCCTTCGAGGGCTCGTGCGACGTCGTCGCGCTTTGCGGCGTCACCTTCGACGATCTCCACCTCATCGCCCCAGGATCTCGCTAGGGCCTTTTCTTCGTTGCGGGCGAGGATTTTCACGCGCCAGCCACCGCGAAGCAGTTGCTCGACCACGAGTCCGCCGACGTAGCCCGTCGCCCCGGTGACCAGACCAGTTCGTTGTGCAACCATGCCGTAATCTTACTCCCGGACCGGCGAATGTATTTGGACGGAGATCCCACTTGACCAGGCAATGGCTCTTTTTAGCTCCCTGCACCCTCGGCGCACTCGGACTATTTCTAGCACGCCGCGCCGGCGATGGCACCGCGGGCTTCTACTGGGCCACCGCCTGTACCGCCGTGGTGTACGCGGCCGCGTGGTGGCTGTGGGGCAACCGCCAGGCGTTTATGGGGCCCAAAAAGCTTATCGACGTCCTCCGGGGCGCCCTCATCGGTGCCGCCCTGGCGCTCGTGTTCGTCCTCGGCGCCCTGGTGGTACAGCATATCCCCTTCCTCGCTGGCCCCGCGGCGGAGCTGCTGGACACGCCCGACAAGGGCGGATACGCCCTGACGCTGCTGGTGCTGGTGGTCAACGGCCTCGGCGAGGAGCTGGTGTTCCGCGACGTGGTGCCGCGCCAGCTGCGGGGCATGGGCCAGTCGGTGGTGCAGGCCGGCGTGTGGTCCACACTGGCCTACAGCCTGGTCACGTGCGTGATGGGCGTGCCGCTGCTGGTGTTCGCCGCCGGCGTACTGGGGGCGGTGGCCTACTTCGAAGCGGCGAAAACCGGCAGGCTCTACTCCCCGATCGCCGTGCACCTGACCTGGAGCATCGGGATGCTTTTGATCCTGCCCCAGTTCCTCTAGGACGCGGGGGCAACGTCGGCCTCCTCTCCCCTTTCGCGCGGGAGGCGTAGGGCCGCGGAACCGAGCACCGCCCAGGAGTCGCGCTCCCCACAGACCACCCAGGGGCCCGAACCGCCTACTCGCTGACGGAGAACACCTTCTTCTTCGGCTTCTCCTCAGCTTTGGTGGCCCCCGCGACCGAGATCTGCGGCGCGTCGAGCATCTCCGTCATGAAGTCGGCCACCCACTGCAACAGCTCCGTATCGCGCAGGTTCGGCGCGTTCAGGGCGCGCTTCGCGCCACCTTCGCGCGGCATCGGCACCTGCAGCGCCTTCGCCGCGGCGCGGAAGTTCGCACCCGGGTAAAGGCGCTTCAGGCGCACCTGCTTGGAGTCCGGCAGCTCCACCGGGTGCAGCTTGATGCGGCTGCCCTGGGTGAGGATGTCGGAAACACCCACCTCACGGGCCTGGTTGCGCAGCCGCGCCACCGCCATGAGGTGCTCAACCTCGCTCGGCAGGGCACCGAAACGGTCGATCATGTCGTCGGCGGCGGCGGTCAGGGCGTCGTCGTCGCGCGCCTCGGCGAGCTTGCGGTAGACCTCCAGGCGCAGTCGCTCGGAGTTGATGTAGGTCTCCGGGATGTGGGCGTCCACGGGCAGGTCCACGCGGATTTCCTTGGGGCCCTTGTCGGTGGCGTCGACGGGCTCGCCGCTCATCAGTCCCTTGAAGGTCTCCACGGCCTCGCTGACTAGGCGCACATACATGTCGAAGCCCACCCCGGCGATGTGGCCGGACTGCTCGGCGCCCAGCACGTTGCCGGCGCCGCGCATCTCCAGGTCCTTTTGCGCCACGGCGATGCCGGAGCCTAAGTCGTTGTTCTGGGCGATGGTGGCCAGTCGGTCGTAGGAAGTCTCCGTGAGCGTTTTGTCCTTCGGGTACAAAAAGTACGCGTAGGCGCGCTCGCGGGAGCGCCCCACGCGCCCGCGCAACTGGTGCAGCTGGCTTAAGCCCATGTTCTGGGCGTTTTCCACGATCAGGGTGTTGGCGTTGGCGATGTCCAGGCCGGTTTCCACGATGGTGGTGCAGACCATGATGTCGTACTCACGGTTCCAAAACCCCTGCACGGTCTGCTCGAGCACTTGCTCGCTCATCTGGCCGTGGGCGACGACGATGCGTGCCTCCGGGACCAGCTCGCGAAGCTGGCGGGCGGTCTTTTCAATGTCGGAGACTTTGTTGTGGATGTAGAAGACCTGGCCGTCGCGGAGCAGCTCGCGGCGGATCGCGGCGGCGACCTGCTTGTCTTCCTGCGGGCCGACATAGGTCAGCACGGGGTGGCGGTCCTCCGGCGCGGTGGTGATGGAGGTCATCTCGCGGATGCCGGTCAGCGACATCTCCAGGGTGCGCGGGATCGGCGTCGCGGTCATGGTCAGCACGTCCACGTGCGATTTCAGCGCCTTGATGTGTTCCTTGTGTTCGACGCCGAAGCGCTGCTCCTCGTCCACGATGATCAGGCCGAGGTTCTTCCACTGCACGCCCGTCTGCAGCAGGCGGTGGGTGCCGATGACGATGTCCACCGAGCCATCCGCAAGCCCCGAGATGATCTTCTTCGACTCCGCGGCGGTGGTAAAGCGCGACAGTTCGCGCACGGTTACGCCGAAGCCGTCCATGCGCTGGTTGAACGTGGAGAAATGCTGCTGGGCCAGAAGGGTTGTGGGCACGAGCACCGCGACCTGCTTGCCGTCCTGGACTGCCTTGAACGCGGCGCGCACGGCGACCTCGGTTTTGCCGAAGCCCACATCGCCCACGATGACGCGGTCCATCGGCGTGGGCTTTTCCATGTCTGACTTCACCGCGTCGATGGCGGTGAGCTGGTCTTCGGTCTCCACGAACGGGAAGGCGTCTTCCATCTCGTGCTGCCACGGGGTGTCCGGCGCGAACGCATGGCCCGGCGCGGCCTGGCGCTTGGCGTAGAGCTCCACCAGCTCGCCTGCGATCTCGCGGACCGCGGCGCGCGCCTTGCGCTTCGTCGACTTCCAGTCTGAGCCGCCCATTTTGCTAAGCGACGGCTTCTCGCCCCCGGTGTACTTACTCAGCAGGTCCAGAGACTCCATTGGCACCCAAAGCTGGTCGCCGGGCTGACCGCGCTTGGCGGGCTGGTACTCCAGCACGATGTACTCGCGGCGCGAGTCCTCGTCGCCGGCTTTGACGGTGCGCTCCGCCATCTTCACGAACTTGCCGATGCCGTGGGTGTCGTGCACCACGAAGTCGCCAGGCTGCAGGGCAAGCGGGTCGACGCGGTTGCGGCGGCGCGGGGCCCGTCGTTTAGCACCTGCGATATCACCCACGCGGTTGCCGGTGACGTCCGTTTCGGTGACCACGACCAGGTTCGGCCCGCCGAAGACCAGGCCCGCGTGCGACAGGGCCTGGTACAGCGTCACCGCGCCCTCGACGGGCTCCAATCCGGGCGTGGCCACGCGGGCGGAGATGCCGTGCTCGCGCAGGCGCTCCGCCATGCGGTCGATCGTGCCCTTAGCCGGCGCCACGAACGCCACCTTGCCGTGGTTTTGGCCGATGTAGAGCTTCAGCGTGGCGTAGAGCTGTTCAATCGCCTTCGGGTCGCCCTTCGGCGCAGGCGCGGCCTCGAACTCCAGCGGCAGCGTGTCTGCGTCGTCGGCGGCGAACATCCCGGGCGGGGCGAACGTCCACCAGGCGTTGCCGGCCTTGGAGGCGGAGACCTCCAGCGACTCGTACGAGCGGTACGACGAGGCGGACACGTCCAGGCCCTCCACCACCACAGGCCCCTCGGCACCCATGGCGGCTGCCTCCCAGCCGGCCTCGAGGAACTCGCGGTCCGTCGCCTCCAAATCAGCGATGCGGGTGCGCACCTTCTCCGGGTTGGTCACCATCACCACGGAGCCGGCGGGCATGAGCTCCGGCAGCACCGAGTACTGCTTGTCCGTCAGCGCCGGGATGAGCGCTTCCATGCCGTCCGCCGGCTGCTTCTCCGAGATGCGGGCCAGCAGCGACGACAGCGTCGGGTTCGAGGGGAACTTTCGCGCGAGGTCGTCGGCCTTGGCGGCCACGGTATCGTCGATAAGCAATTGCCTCGCAGGGTGCAGATCGACCGACCGCACCTCTTCGATGGTGCGCTGGTCCGCGACTGCGAACGAGCGGATGTCGGTGACCTCGTCGCCCCAGAACTCGATGCGTACCGGGTTTTGCGCGGTAGTCGGGAAGACATCGATGATGCCGCCGCGGGTGGCGAACTCGCCGCGCTGCGCCACCATGTCCACATGGTTGTACGCGAAGTGCACCAGCTTCGCGGTCAGGTCCTCAAAGTCGTGCTCCTGGTCCACCGCGATGCTGATCGGCTGGGCAGGTGGCAGCACCGGCTGGCACACCGCGCGCGCCGCCGCGACGATCACGCGCGGCATCTCCCACAGCACCTTCGAGTGGCGCCCCACAATGTCCGGCGCCGGCGAAAGACGCTCGTGCGGCAGCGTCTCATACGCCGGGAACTGCGCGACCTTCTCCTCGCCCAAAATGGCCTTCAGCTCCGCCGCAAGATCCTCCGCCTCGTGGCCGGTAGCCGTGACCAAAAGCACCGGCGCCTCGCGCGCAATCGCACCAGCCGCCCAAGAGCGCACCTGGTCGATGCCAGTGACGTGCAACGAATCCTCGCCCACATGCGTGACCAGCCCCTTCAACTTCGGGTCCGTCAGCGCCGCCGTGAGCAAACCGCCCAACACGGGCGGGGTGGTTTCAGTCATGTGTCTTACGCATCCTTCTCTGCGGTTTCGTCGCTTGTCTCGTCGCTCGCCTGGCCGCTTCCGTACACGCGCGGCTGCGCTTCCATCCCCCGCAACCCGTTCCAGCACAAGTTGGAAATGTGCGCCGCCACAGTGTGCTTGTCCGGCGTGCGCTCGTCCAGCCACCACAGCGCAGAATTGGAGACGGTGCCGACAAGCGCCTGACCGTACAGGCCCGCCATCGACTCGTCGAGCCCGCGGTGCTTAAACGCCTCTCCCAGCAGGTAACTCACCTCGGCGGTGACGCGGTTGAGAATCGTCGAATACGTCCGCCCCTCCCCCGGCAGCTGCCCGTGCGCGAGGATGACAAACCCGTCCGTCTCCTCCTCCACGTACGTGAGTAACGCCAGCACGCCGCGCTCAATGCGGTCGCGCCACGGACCGGCCTGGATATTCGATGTAATCGTGCGCTCCAGCCGGGCCATCTCCAGCCGCACAACCTCCTGGTACAGGCCTTCCTTGCTGCCGAAATGCTCGTACACCACAGGCTTGGACACCCCGGCGCGCGCCGCGATCTCCTCCATGGAAATGCCATCGAACCCGCGCTCAGCGAATGCCTGGCGCCCCACTCCGATCAACTGATCTCTGCGCTGGGGTGCTGTCATTCGCCTTCGAGCCATGCGACCTAGCTTAGAGCGTCGTAGTGTTAACCCCGTCTTTGGCAGTTGGCGGGTCTGGTCTACAATCAGCGGTGCTATTCCCCATGGTGTAATCGGCAACACTACGGTTTTTGGTACCGTCATTCTAGGTTCGAGTCCTGGTGGGGAAGCTTTTTTATTGGAGGGGGTACGTGAAACGCCACATCGCTTGGCTCGTTGCATGCGGGGTACTCGCGGGTTGCGCTTCGGAGCCTTCGCCTATCGACGCCCCTCCGGCCCCCACCGCCAACAACCATGCGAACGAGCACAGCGCCGAATCCGCCGGTGTTGCGATTGACCGCTCTGCTAGCAGTTCTGAAGATAGTTCTGTCGATACTCCCGCCGCGTTCCACTTCAAAAGCGGCACCCTCGAAATCGGCGACTTCGACCCCTACGCCCTCGGCGACGACATCTTCGACCCCTGCACTGAGATCTCGCCCGAGGAATTCGCCGCCGCCGGCTTCCACAACGTCGAGCCGATCCCGGAGGAGTACGCGGGCTTGGCGCGGGGACTAAATGCTTGTTCTTTCAGCTCCAACGGGAAAGTAGAAGTTGAATTGTTAGCCAATAACACCGCACCTTTCTCTTTTCTTTCTAAAAAGGTGGAAATCCTCACCTCATATAGGTCTGAAGTTCTTCCTGAAATATTCGTTTATTACCCACGGTCTGACATGAATTTAGATTGCTACGCACAAATCGACACAGAGCGAGGTGGCATTGTCTCGTCGGCGGGCGTAATCGAGAGACACTCAAACTCTCCGGACATTTGTGCGGTTGCTGTTTCGAATCTGGAGAAACTCGCGAATGGGTTCTCGTAAAACTGGATGTCCATTTCAGTGATCAAGCTCTTCCTCCTGAAGAACCACTCACTTAAGGTCTCTCCCATAAGCAAAATCGAGAAATGTGGGGGACCCAATGCGCATCTACCTCGACGTAGATCAAGTTGAAAACGCTGTACAACATCTACGAAAAATTTCCAGCACCATAGCCAGAACCCGTACCTCCAGTAACTTGCTGCCCCTCTCCGGGTTCTCCAACGCGGGAGGCTTGGACGAGGCGGGCGAGCGCCTCAGCCCGATCGGGGATGAGAGAGCACCGGAGGCCAACCAGGCTATCGCGCTGTATCTGAAGCACACCGCAGACAACCTGTGGCTGGCGTTGACCAACACGCAGCAGACGGATGAGTCGTTCTCCGGGATGATGGGCTCGCTGCTGGCACCGCTCGGCCATTCAGCTCAGGCGCTAACGCCGATGTACTCCCAGGGGTTCCAGCAGCTCAAAGCCGCGGACCCGGAGACCCAAACGTTCGACAACACAGCCGTATCCTCCGCGTCGGAGACGTCGTTGCTCGGCGCAGAAATGAATCTGAACCTCACCAATACGTCGTTGGCGTACTCGGCGTCGGATTTTTGGAACTCCAACGCTCAGCTCATCGCGGATGCCATGGATGAGCTCAACGGGGTCCACCACGCTTTGAGTTCGTCGGCGGACACTGTCTGGATCCAAGAGGCGATGAAAAAGCTCACGCAGATTCAGAATGCGGGCTTGGAATACGTGGCGAACTCGCGTTCGCTCGCCAACCACACGGAGGCGCTCGGCATGACGGCGGACTCGGAGAGTATGTACGCGGCGGCCGCCGCGGCTGCCTATGCCGCGGCGGAGGATCCGAAGATCAAACGGCAGATCGAGTCGGACTATCTCGGGTCGTACTCCGTCCGCGTCCCCTCGGGGCTCCAGCCGGCAATTCCGGCGTTTAACCGCCTGTTGCCCGAGGCAGGCAAGCTGCCGTCGACGCCGTACGCCAGCACCGACGTGCCCGCCCCGGCCACCACGTCGTATACGCCGACTGAACTGCCGCCCGGGCTGCAGGAGGTTTTGACCAGCCGCGGCTATGGTGACCTCGCACACGCGAAGTCGCCGGCGGAGGTCATCCAGCAATACGGCCGCCCCACCCCTGAGACCTTTGAGCGCATCGCCGCGGGCGCGGCTCCCACCCAGTCTGCTTCGGCGGTTCTCGCCCCGCCTGCCCCGTCAGCAGCAGGCAGCTTGTCGACGAGCACTCCCGCCTCCCCTGTCAACACCGCCACCCCGACCATCAGCGGATTCAGCGGCACGCCGCACACCAACGCGGCCGCAAGCCCCGCCAACGCCGGCACCGGTGCGGCGGGACTTGGCCTCGCGCCGGGCAATGCTGTCGCAGGTGGCCGCAGCGCAGCTTCCGGTCGAAGCAATAGCGCAGGGCTCGCCAACAACGCCCGCCCTAACGCGGGCGGCGCTATCGCTACCGGCAGCGGTGCCGTTAGCGGCTTCGCTAACGGCCGCGGTTTCGGTGCCGCGCCGGGTGCTGGCCGCGGCGCTGGGACGGGGTCAGGTGCTGGGTTCAACGCTGGAGCCGGATCACACGCCGGAACGGGGCAAGGTGTCAACGGCATGCGCCCAGGTATCGGTGGTGCAGGCGCTGGCGGCACCGGCGCGGGCTCGTCCTACGCCGCCGCTGGGGCGAACGGTGCGGCAAGCAACAACGCCCACGGCGCGCGAGGCGGCGCCTTCGCTGCGGGCCCTATGGCGGCTGGCGCGAACCGGGGACGCGGGCGCGACAAGTCCGGTTCGAAGGTCCGCACCGTCACCAGTGCGGTGGAGCGCGACGGCAACCTCAAGGCGCTGCTCGGCGACGCTCCCCTGCTCCTGCCAGCAGTCATCGGCCACAACGTGCGCGGCTAGTGCCCTCCGGGGTCGGCCGGAAGATCCAGGTCCGCCTCCTGGCCAGGTTCGACGATGACGAACTGGCCCATCATGCCGCTGTCTTCGTGGTTGAGCATGTGACAGTGGTACATGTACGCCAGGCTCGGGTCCGGGTAGTAGCCCATCTGCACAAGCAGGCTCACCGTGGCCAGCGGCGGGACGGTGATGGTGTCGTGCCAGCCGGTGGTGAACTCCAACTCGCCGTTTTCCACACCGATGACGGCAAAGCGCGCGTCGTGGATGTGGAAGTTGTGGGCCATGTCGTCGTTCTCGTTGGTCACGTGCCAGATCTCCGGGCCCTTGTGGTCCACGGTGAAATCCACGCGCGTCATGTCCATGGTCTTGCCGTTGATTTCCACACCGTTGAGACGGAACTCGCGCTCGACCTCCACAGACTCCGCATCAGGCACCTCGAACGGCACCAGCGAATCCGCGAGCTCGGGCACCTCGGGGGCATCTTCTGCGGGCGCTGCGATCTCGAGCAGGTCGAACTTGTCGGTGAAGCCGAACATCTCCGCGGTTTCCTTATCCGGCATACCGCCCAGGTCCGGGAGGCCGTCGCTGCGCAGCATCAAGTCCTCGCCCGGCTCCAGGTCCACCACGATCTCCACGCGCTCGCCGGAGCTGAGCAGCACGCCGTCGACCTCGACCGGGGCGTCCAGGAAGCCCTGGTCCGTGGCCACCACGTGGAACGGCTTGCCTAAGGACAGGTGGTGGAAACGCATCGTCGCGCCGTTGAGCACGCGCAGGCGCACGCGCCGGGTGGTCGCCTCGAAGCGCGGCTTGGTCATGCCGTTGACCATCACGGTGGATCCGACCCAGCCGTTGTCCTCGTCCAGCTGGCCGTCCTCAGTGAAGTTCGCGTCGGTGATGATCACGGGGATGTCGTCTACCCCGTAGTCGTTGGGGAGGCCGGGGAAGGCGGAATCGTCGTCGTCAAGCACGATGCCCCCGGCCAGTCCGCGGTAGGCGTGGACGGCGGATTTTTCGTGCGGGTGCGGGTGGTACCAGCAGGTCGCCGCCGGCTGGTCCACGGTCCACGACGGCGACCAGGACTCACCTGGGTCGAACATGAGCGCCGGCCCGCCGTCGGCGGTGGCTGGAAGGTGCAGGCCGTGCCAGTGCACAACCGTCGGCTCCGGCAGCTCGTTGTGCACCGTCATGTCGATTTCCTCGCCGCGGCGCATGTACAGCGTCGGGCCCTGGTACGGGCCGTTGAAACCCCAGGTCTTGGTCATCATGCCGGGCACGATCTCGAACTCGCCCTCCTGCGCGGTCAGCTCGAAGCGGCGCACGTTGCCGTCGAGCTGGCCCTCGTACAGCGGCGGGATGCGAAGCGGGCGCGCCTTTTCGTCAGCGCCCAGCGGTTTGGTCTGTGAGGACGTCGAGCACGCCGTACCCGTGGCTGCTGCGGCCAGCGCCGCCGTCGCAAAAAGTGTGCCCCTGAAGAATGTGCGTCTGCTCATTGCCATGTCCGCCTCCCGGTTCGCTGATACTCTCTTTCGACCCTACTATCCGCTGTATGCCTAACGATCAACGCGAGGAACGCAACGCACGCCGGTTCGTCTGGTCCAACGGCCTGCAAAACATCGGCGACCAGCTCGTCGCTCCGAAGACGGTGCTGCCGTGGCTCTTCGGCGCCGCGGGCGTGCCGGCGGTGATGACCTCGTTTCTCGTGCCCATCCGCGAATCCGGCTCGATGCTGCCGCAGGCGTTTTTGAGCCCGTGGGTGACCTCGAAGCGCTCCCGCAAGCGCGTGTGGCTCATCGGTTCGTGGGGCCAAGCCATCGCCGCGGGGCTCATTGCGCTCAGCGCCTTGCTTCTCGACGGCACTCCGCTCGGCGCCGTCATCCTGATCCTTCTAGCCGCCCATGCGCTGTTTCGCTCGTTGTGCTCGCTGGCGGGCAAGGACGTGCAGGGGCGCACGATTTCCAAGGGCCGCCGCGGCAGCATCACCGGCCGCGCCACCGCCCTGGCCGGCGCGTTCACGCTCGCAATCGGCCTGCTGCTGACGTTTTTGCCGAACAACCTGCCGCAGTGGACGATCGCCGCGCTGCTCGCCGTCGGCGCTTTGACGTGGGCGCTGGCGTCGCTGGTCTTCAGCGGCATCGACGAGCCGGAAGCCGAACCGGAGTCCAACGACGGCCAGAGTATGAAGGAAATGTGGGCGCTGGTTAAGGGCGACCGGGACCTGCAGAAGTTCCTGGTGGTGCGCTCGCTGATGCTGGTCACCGCACTTTCCACCCCGTTCATCGTGGTGATGGCCGGCGATGAGGGCGCGGACCTGACGGGCCTGGGCGCATTCATCATCGCCTCGGGCGGCGCGTCGCTGCTGGGTGGCAGGGTGTCGGGCAAGCTTTCCGATAGGTCGTCGAAAAGCACGATGGCCTGGGCCGCCGGCGTGGCCTCGACCGTGATCGTGGCCCTTGTCGCAAGTGCCCGCCTGGCGCCTTCTGCGGTGAACGCCTGGGTCATGCCGCTGGGTTTTTTCCTGGTCAACCTCGCCCACACCGCGGTGCGCGTGAGCCGTAAGACCTACCTGGTGGATATGGCCGACGGCGACAAGCGCACCATGATCACCGGCGCTTCCAACACGGTGATGGGCGTGGTCCTCCTCGTCGTCGGCGCGGTGTCCTCCGCGATTGCGGTGCTCGGGCCACAGGCGGCGCTGATCTTCCTGGCCGTTGTGGGCTACGCCGGTGTTGTCGGCGCGCGGAACCTGAAAGAAGTCTCGGCGGCCGCCTCCTAGGCGTTATGCTTGTGGCCGACAAAAACCCGCTACAAATCCCATAAAACAAGGAGCATTCGAGTGCCTACCCACTTCGAACGTGCCGTTGTCGTGCTTGCGGCCGGCGCCGGAACCCGCATGAAGTCCGACCGCCAGAAGACGCTGCACGAGATCGGCGGGCGTAGCCTGCTGTCCCACTCCCTGCACGCCGCCGCCGGTGTGCACCCCAACCACCTGGTTGCGGTTGTCGGCCACCAGCGCGACCAGGTCGCCCCGGCCGTGGAGCAGATCGCCGAGCAGATGCACGTGGAGATCCGCCAGGCAATCCAGGAGGAGCAAAACGGCACCGGCCACGCCGTCCAGGTGGGCCTGTCCGCCATCCCGGACTTCGACGGCACCGTGGTGGTCACCAACGGCGACGTGCCGCTTCTCACCCCGGAGACCCTGCAGGCGCTCGTGGAAAAGCATGAGGCCGAGCACGCCGCGGTCACCGTGCTCTCACTCGAGTTCGACAACCCCACCGGCTACGGCCGCATCATCCGCGGCGAGGCCGGCGACGTCCTCGAGATCGTGGAGGAAAAGGACGCCACCGACGAGCAGCGCGCCGTCCGCGAGGTCAACTCCGGCGTGTTCGCCTTCGACGGCAAGGTACTTCGCGACGCCCTCACGCGCGTCACCCCGGACAACGCCCAGGGCGAGTTCTACATCACCGACGTGCTGAGCATCGCGCGTGGCGACGGCCTCCGGGTCACCGCCTTTACCGCCCCCGACGCACGCGAACTGGCCGGCGTGAACGACCGAGTGCAACTGGCGGAGGCTGGCAAGGAGCTCAACCGCAGGCTCGTCGAGAAGGCGATGCGAGGCGGTGCGACCGTGATCGACCCGGACACCACCTGGATCGGCGTCGAGGTGGAAATCGGCCGCGACGTTCTCATCCACCCGAACACCCAGCTGTGGGGCTCCACCGTCATCGGCGACGGCGCCGAAATCGGCCCCGACACCACCCTGACCGACATGGAAGTCGGCGCCCGCGCCACCGTCGTGCGCACCCAAGGCGAACTCGGCGTCATCGGCGAGGAAGCCACCGTCGGCCCGTTCACCTACATCCGCCCCGGCACCGAACTCGGCGCCCGCGGCAAGCTCGGCGGCTTCGTCGAATCTAAGAACGCCAAGATCGGCGAAGGCTCCAAGGTGCCACACCTGACCTACATCGGTGACGCCACCGTGGGCAAGCACTCCAACATCGGCGCAAGCTCCGTGTTTGCCAACTACGACGGCGTAAACAAGCACCACACCACCATCGGCGACTACTGCCGCACCGGCTCCGACACCATGTTCGTCGCACCGGTGAACATCGGTGATGGTGCCTACACCGGCGCGGGTACAGTGGTCACCGAAGATGTGCCCGCCGGCGCGCTGGCCATCAAGGAAGGCCGCCAGCGCAACATCGAAGGCTGGGTGGAAGACCGCCGCCCGGGCACTGACGCGGCTGAAGCAGCAAAAAACGCGAAGCGAGAGGGTTAATTACATGACTGGTTACTCCACCGAAAGCCACAAAGACCTCAAGGTCTTCACCGGCCGCGCCCACCCGGCCCTCGCAGAAGCTGTGGCCAAGGAGCTCGGCATCGAGCTGGTGCCCACCACCGCGCGCGACTTCGCCAACGGCGAGATCTTCATCCGCTTCGAAGAGTCCGTCCGCGGCGCCGACTGCTTTGTCATGCAGTCCCATGCCCAGCCGCTGAACAAGTGGCTGATGGAACAGCTCATCATGATCGACGCGCTCAAGCGCGGCTCCGCCAAGCGCATCACCGCGATCCTGCCGTTCTACCCCTACGCCCGCCAGGACAAGAAGCACCGCGGCCGCGAACCGATCTCCGCCCGCCTGATCGCGGACCTGCTCACCGCCGCCGGCGCGGACCGCATCGTCTCCGTGGACCTGCACACCGACCAGATCCAGGGCTTCTTCGACGGCCCGGTGGACCACATGCACGCCCAGCCGATCCTGGTGGACTACATCAAGTCCAAGTACCCGCTGGACAACCTCGTGGTGGTTTCCCCCGACGCCGGCCGCGTGAAGTCGGCCGAGAAGTGGGCCAACATGCTCGGCGACGCCCCGATGGCGTTCGTGCACAAGACCCGCGACATCGACGCCGCGAACAAGGTCGTGTCCAACCGCGTCGTCGGCGACGTCGACGGCAAGGACTGCATCCTCATGGACGACATGATCGACACCGGCGGCACCATCGCCGGCGCCGTCGGCGTGCTCAAAAAGGCCGGCGCGAAGTCCGTGGTCATCGCCTGCACCCACGGCGTGTTCTCCGACCCGGCCCGCGAGCGCCTCAGCGATTGCGGCGCAGAGGAAGTCATCACCACCGACACCCTGCCGCAGGACACCGAAGGCTGGAGCAACCTCACGGTGCTGTCGATCGCGCCGCTTTTGGCAAAGACGATCCACGAGATCTTCGAAAACGGTTCCGTGACCACCCTGTTCGAGGGGCAGGCGTAGCCGCCACGGTTCGCCGGACTACGACAGCCGGGGCAGCACTTGCGCTGCCCCGGCTTCACGCATACGGGAAGGAAAAAGGATGTACGAGCGCTACGCCCCGTCGGTGGATTTCACCCCCGACCTCGAGCACGCGAAGTCCATGTTCGACAACGACGCAACCCTGAAGTACCTCGGCGCGACCATCACACGCCTCGAGCCTGGCTTGGCCGAGGGCGAGTTCACAGTTGAGGCGCGCCACGCCAACGGCTTCGGCGTGTGCCAGGGCGGCGTGCTGTTCACCTTCGCCGACGCGCTGTTCGGCGGCGCATGCAACTCGCGGCGCACCGACCCGACCGTGAGCGCACAGTCCGAGATCATCTTCCTCGCGCCCGCGAAAATGGGCCACACCATCCGCGGTGTTGCGCGCGAGCGTCACACGTGGGGGCGCAACGGGCTTTCGGACGTCACGCTTTACGACGGCGACACCGCCATCGCCGAATTCCGAGGTATGTCCCGCACCACCACACGACCACCGACAGGAAACTAAACCTTGAGCCAGAACCAAAGCCTGCAAGAACAGGGCCTGCACAGGAGCGTCAAAAGTAGGCAATTGATGATGATTGCCTTTGGTTCGTCGATAGGCACGGGCCTGTTTTTGGGCTCCGCCGGATCAATCCAGTACGCCGGGCCCGCGGTACTGATCTCCTTCGCGCTCGTCGGCGCGATCGTGTACCTCCTCATGCGCATGCTCGGCGAGATGGCGGTCGAGCACCCCGTCTCCGGCTCCTTCGCCGCGTACTCGCGCGCGTTCATCGGGCCGGTGGCCGGCTTCATCACCGGCTGGAACTGGTGGTTCACCACCGTCGTGGTGGGCATGCTGGAGCTGACTGCCATGGGCACGTTCTTGGACTATTGGTTTCCCGCCCTGCCCCACTGGGTCACCGCACTGGTGACGCTGCTGCTGGTGGTCGCGCTCAACCTGTTCAACGTGCGGGTGTTCGCCACGACGGAATACTGGCTGTCGCTCATCAAAGTCGCGGCGCTCGTGCTCATGATCGTGCTCGGGTTCGCGCTCGTGGCAGGCCTCGGCCCCGGCCCGGACGAGGCAATCGGGTTTTCCAACATCACCGACCACGGCGGGTTTATGCCCAACGGCATCTCCGGCGTGCTGTTCGCTCTGGTGGCGGTGACGTTCACATTCGGCGGCATCATGTCCATCGGCACCGCCGCCGGCGAGGCGGACAACCCGAAGTCCGCGATCCCGCGCGCCGTGAACTCCGTGGTGTGGCGCATTCTGGTGTTCTACCTCGGGGGCATCGGCACCATCCTGCTGCTCGCCCCGTGGAACGAGCAGGAATCGAATGAAAGTCCGTTCATCCGCGTGCTTTCCGGCGTCGGTTTCGGCCCGGCGGCTACCGCGCTCAACGTGGTCATCGTGGTGGCGGTGTTCTCGGTGCTCAACACCATGACGTATTCGGGCGCGCGCATGCTGCGCGACCTCGCCCGCAACGGCCAAGCGCCCCGCGCGTTCGCCGCCACCAGCGCGAAGGGGCTGCCCACCAAAGCTCTGCTTTTCGACGCCGCGCTGATGGGCACCGTCGTCATCCTGAACTTCTTCTTCGAAGGCAAAATCTTCGCGGTGCTGCTCGCCATCATCGTCGGCACCGAGCTGATCACCTGGGCGGGCATCTGCATCTCGCACTTGAACTTCCGCAAAACCTCCAAGAGCGCGACATTTACGGCGCCGCTGTACCCGGCGGCCAACTGGATTTGCATCGCGTTTTTCATCCTCGTGCTCGTGCTGATGGGTATTCTTCCGGAATACCGGATGGGCCTGGCCACGCTGACCGGCTGGATTATCGTGCTGGGCCTGATCTCACTGACCACGCAGAGGAGCCGAGAATGATCCGCCCCGACCTCGAGGCCATTCCCCCGTACGTCCCCGGCGTGCGCGACGAGCGCGCCATCAAGTTGTCCTCCAACGAGTGCGCCGAGGGCCCGCTGCCGCCGGTGCTCGACGCCATGCGCAAGGCGCTCGGCGAAATCAACCGCTACCCGGACATCGGGGCGCTGCAGCTACGCGCGGCACTTGGCGAGCACCTCGGGGTGGCACCGGAGCAGGTCGCGCTCGGCGCCGGTTCATCCGCTCTGTGCCAGCAGCTGGTGTCCATTGCGGCCCAGCCCGGCGACGAAGTGATCTTCCCCTGGCGCAGCTTCGAGGCATACCCGATCTTCGTCCAGGTCGTCGGCGCCACCCCGGTACGCGTGCCGCTGGGCAGCGACGACAGGCTGGACATGCCGGCACTAGCCGCCGCGGTGACCGACCGCACCAAGCTGATTTTCATCTGCAACCCGAACAACCCGACTGGGACCACAATCACAGGCGCCGAGTTCGCCGCTTTCATGGACGAGGTGCCGGCGGACGTGCTCGTCGTGCTCGACGAGGCCTATTTCGAGTACAACCACGCCGCCGACACGCCTGTCGCCACTGAGGTGATCACCCGCTACCCCAACGTGGTGGGGCTTCGCACCTTCTCCAAGGCGTACGGGCTGGCCGGCGCGCGCATCGGCTACGCGTTCGGCCCGCGCCCGATCATCGAGGCACTGAATAAAGTCTCCATCCCCTTTTCCGTCAGCGCGGTGGCGCAGGAGGCGGCACTCGCCTCGCTCGAGGCGCAGGAGGCGCTGCGTGCGCGTATCGACGGCACCGTGGCCGAGCGGAGCCGTGTCGTCGAGAAGCTTGGGCTCGCAGAAAGCCAAGCGAACTTTGTGTGGCTGCCCGACGCAGGCCAGGAATTGGCGGACCGGCTGGCGGCGGAAGGTGTGCTGGTGCGCTCTTTCCCCGAGGGCACCCGCGTGACGGTGACTAACGCGGAGGAAACCGACGCACTTTTAGAGGCTTTCAGCCGTGCGCAGTGAGCAACGCCGCGTCATCGCGGCCACGACCATCGGCACCGCCATCGAGTGGTACGACTACTTCCTTTACGCCGCCGTCGCCGGGCTGGTGTTCAACCAGGTCATGTTCGGCCCGCTCGGGCCCGCGGCGGCGACGATCGTCAGCTTCCTCACCGTCGGCCTGTCATTTTTGTTCCGGCCGCTCGGTGCGGTGCTGGCGGGCCACTTCGGCGACCGGCTGGGGCGCCGCGGCGTGCTCATGGTCACGCTGTTCACCATGGGCACCGCCACCGCGCTGATCGGCCTGTTGCCCACGTATGAAACCGCCGGCTGGTTCGCGCCGGCCGCCCTGGTGCTGCTGCGTATCCTGCAGGGCACCTCTGCCGGCGGCGAGTGGGGCTCGGCCGTGCTTTTGGCCGTGGAGCACGCGCCGACCAACAAGCGCGGCCTCTACGGCGCCGGCCCCCAGGTAGGCGTGCCGGCGGGGCTGCTGCTGTCCTCCGGCGTGCTGGCGCTGATGACCGTGATCGCCCCCGGCGACGCGTTTTTGCAGTGGGGCTGGCGCGTGCCGTTTTTGCTGTCCATCGGGCTGACATTTTTGGGCTGGTGGATCCGCACCGGCGTGGAGGAATCGCCCGTGGTGGAACAGATGCGCGAGGTCGGCGCGAAAAACCCGGTCGGGTCGTTGTTCAAGCGCCACGCCGGGCTCGTGGTCGCTGCGGCGCTGATCTTCGCCGCCAACGGCACGGTGGGCTACATGACCACCGGCGGCTACATCCAGAACTACGCCACCGACCCGGCCGGGCTGGCGATCGAGCGCGGCGACATCTTATGGGCCGTGACGGCCTCCGCCGCCACCTGGCTGTGCACCACCGCGTTCGCCGGTTGGGTTTCCGACCTCATCGGCCGCCGCCGCACCCTTTTGGTCGGCTTTGTCGTGCAGGCCGTTGGCGTGGCGGTACTGTTCCCGCTTGTGGACACCGGGTCGCTACCGAAGATCACCGCGGCGCTGGTCTTCCTCACCGTCGGCCTCGGCCTGACCTACGGCGAGATCGGCGCGTTCTACGCCGAGCTCTTCCCCGCCTCCATCCGCGCGTCCGGCGCGTCCATCTCCTACGCGCTCGGCGCGATCCTGGGTGGCGCGTTCGCCCCCACCATCGCCGCTGCCCTGCGCGAGGCGACGGGCGGCACCACCGCGATCACCGTGTACTTGATGGCCACGACGGTCACGGGCTTCGTGGTCACGCTGCTGATGCGCGAACGCGGCGGCATCCCGCTGGGGCACGAGTACGAGGAAGCCCAGGCGGGCGGGCATTTTGTGTGGCAGAAACCGGCTGCTACCCTGTAGCAGTCTCGGCGAGGGCCTTTAAAGGGCCGTTATCGACGCGATTTTGAGATCCTTTTGCGATCACTCGACGAGCACATATCCGTTCAGTGGTCGCAGGCAAGGCCTGTGGCCCTTCACACACGAAGGAGTACAACATGGCTATTACCCCCACCGTCATCAAGGGTGAGCGTCGCGAGGAGTTCGGCAAAGGCTCCGCACGCCGTCTGCGCCGCGACGGCAAGATCCCGGGTGTCCTGTACGAAAAGGGCATCGAGAACATCCACTTCGCGGTCGACCTCATCGAGATGACCGCGATCGTGCGTAACGACGGCGCCAACGCCATCGTCGAGCTCGAGCTCGACGGCGAGAAGCTGCTGGCCATGGTCAAGCACATCGACCAGAACGTGATCACCCTGGACATCGACCACATCGACCTGCTCGGCATTAAGCGCGGCGAGAAGGTCACCGTCGAGGTCCCGGTTGTCATGGAGGGCGAGGCCGCTCCGGGCGCAGTTGTGCTGCAGGAGACCGACTACGTCGAGATCGAGATCGACGCGCTGTCCATCCCGGACGAGCTGACCGTGTCCATCGAGGGCAAGGAGATCGGCGACGCTCTCTACGCAACCGATGTCAAGCTGCCGGAGGGCGCAAAGCTCATCTCCGATGCAGAGACCCTCATCGTCAACGTCACCTACGAGCAGGTTGACGAGGACCTCGAGGCTGAGGCCGAGGCAGCTGAGGAAGGCGGCGCTGAGGCTGGCGCCGAGTCCGACGCTCCGGCTGAGGAGAAGGGCGAGGAGTAAACCCTCCCCTGCTTAAACCCGCCCCCGCATTGCCGCGGCGGCGGGTTTTCCGCATTTTCGGGTGGGTTATCCTCGTGGGCGTGACTATCTTGATCGTCGGCCTTGGCAACCCCGGCCCGCAGTACGCCGCCACGCGGCACAACGCGGGCGTGTTCGTCGTGGAGGAACTGCTCGGCCGCGCCACCCCCATGCCGGCGCAGCTTGCGGTGCACAAGCGCACGAACACGGAGATCGCCGAGCTGGCGAAGGGGCGCTTGCTTGACGACGACCATGCGGTCATCGCCCGCACCCGGTCTTTCATGAACGTCTCCGGCGGCCCCGTCAAAGCGTTGATGGATTACTTCGGCGTGCAGCCGGCCGATTTGTACGTGGTGCACGACGAGCTGGACTTGGAGCTCGGCGAGGTGAAGCTGCGCCTCGGCGGCGGCGACCACGGGCACAACGGGTTGAAGTCCATCACGAAATCTTTAGGCGGCAAGCCGTATAACAAGGTGGCGGTGGGCATCGGCCGCCCGCCGGGGAGGATGGCGCCGGCGGACTACGTGCTCAAACCATTCAGCGCGAAAGAGCAGGTGGATCTGGCTATCGCATCCGCGGACGCGGCGGATGCGATCCTCCGCGCGATAGGCTAGCGCGCATGAAACTTGCCACGATCAGAACCGGAGACACCACCACCGCCGCGCGCATCACCGATGACAATAGGGCGGTCAAGCTGGGCGCGGAGGACGTCGGCAAGCTGTTGCGCGACGGCACCTTCGACGAAGGCGAGGAGATCACCTTCGCTCCTGGCGACCTCGCGCCGGTGATCCCGCGGCCTGGCAAGATCATCTGCGTCGGCCTGAACTACGCCAAGCACATCGCGGAGATGGGCCACGAGCAACCCGATGTGCCCACCTTGTTTATCAAGTACCCGGAGGCGCTCATCGGCGCCTACGACGACGCCGAGGTGCCCAGCTTCAACGCCGACACGCTCGATTTCGAGGGCGAGCTCGCGGTCATCATCGGCACCCGCGCTCGCCATGCCGCAAACGGCGCGGAGCACATCGCGGGCTACTCGGTGATCAACGACTACACCCAGCGCCACTTTCAAAAGCGCACGCAGCAGTGGCACCAGGGCAAATCGCTGGAGAAGACCGCCGGCTTCGGCCCGTGGCTGGACACCGAGTGGCAGCCGGGCCCTGCGATCACCACCACCGTCAACGGCGAGGTGATGCAGCACGCCCCCACCGACGATCTGGTGTTCACCCCGGCGAAGCTGGTGGAGTTCATCTCGCATCTCTACCCGCTCGAGCCCGGCGACGTCATCGCCACCGGCACCCCCGCCGGCGTGGGCCACGCCCGCGAGCCGAAGCGCTACCTCGCTAACGGCGACACGGTGCGCGTGGAAATCGAGGGCTTGGGCGCGATCGAGAACACCACGCGGGTGTACTAGACGCCCAAGCGGTCCAGCAGGCGGACCTCAGCCTCGGCGATCATCTGCAGCGGGAACAGCAGGATCGCCAGCGGCAACGCGCTGAGCATGACCCCACCGAATTTCTCGGTCGGGTGCCTGTCCGCGCCCCCGTTGATCTGGTCGAGCCCGTTCATGAGATTGGTCATGAGGAAGCTGTACAGCCCCCACGAGCTGCCGCTGTACGCGCGGTCGCTTTCGGCAGGCGCGGCGGGAGCGGCCGGGGCGAGCGCGCCCATCGCAAGCGCGCCGGTGGTTGCGGTGGCAATGGCGATCTTGGAAAGTTTCATACCTCAAACATCGCCCCGGTCGGCGAGGCCGTTAGCATCCGCTCGATCTCGCGCGCGGGTGCGGCCATGAGCTCGCCGCGGTCCGCACCGACGAGGCAGTAGTCGTTGTCCCTGGTCATGGGGCGCAGGTATGGGTAGGTCGGCGGCAGGTCCGGGTGCTCGCGGGTGAACGCGGTTTCCACCCCGCTCGCCCACCGTCCGGAAAACGCGCGCGTGACCACGGCAGGTGCGCCTGAGCGCAGCAGCTGCCGGTTGCGCTCGCTCGTGCCGGCCTCGTCCGCAAGCAAAAATGCGGTGCCGCAGGCGACGGGGACATCAAGCTTGGCGACGTCCTCCGGTCCCCGCACGCCTCCCGCCGCGATCACCGGACCGTCCGCGAGCGCGAGCAGCTCCTCCAGCGGGCGCTGATCGGGATCGTCGTGCTGGTCCCAGGTTGCGCGGTGGCCGCCGGCGCGCGGGCCCTGGACGATCATGCCGTCGACGCCCCTGCGCTGCGCCTCGGCGATCTCGACCGGGTTGGTTACCGTCGCCCACGCCTCCGAGCCCGCGGCGTGCAGTTGGGCGATCTCGGCTTCGGTGAAGCAGCCGAACGTCGAGGAGACCACTGCGGGCGCGGCATCGAGAACGAGCGTGAACTTCTCGGCGTAATCGGAGGAGACGTCCGGGACTTTTTGGTGGAGGCGGCCGGCGAGCGTGAGGACGTCGTCAAGCAAAGGCTCGCGCTGCGGCACAAACAGGTTGGCGCCGAACGGCGGCTCGCACGCGGCGAGCCACTCGCGTGCTTGGACGGCGGTGCAGGTGCCGAGCGCGATGAACCCGAAGCTCACCGCGTTGACGAGCGCGGGCGTGGACGGCCCGCCGGCCATGGGCGCTGCGACTACGCGTGGAAAGTCCATGGCTAAAGTATGCATCATGTTCGGATTCTTCAGGCGCAAACGCACACCCACACTGGAGGCGGAGTGGCTCGTGGTGGGGCTGGGCAACCCGGGTGCGAAATACGCCGCCACCAGGCACAACGTGGGGTACATGGCGCTCGACGAGCTCGCCGACCAGCTCAAGCCGGTGCCCGGCATCAAAGCCCATGTGCAGGTGCGCGACGGCGTGGCTTACGCCCGGTCCACGACGTACATGAACACCACCGGCGAGGCCGTCGGCCCGCTGGCCCAGGCCCTGGGGGTTACGCCGGAGCGCATCATCGTGGTGCACGACGAGCTGGACCTGCCCGCCGGGAAAGTGCGCGTGAAACTCGGCGGCAACGAAAACGGCCACAACGGGCTGAAGTCCATCACCGAACACCTGGGCACCCGCGACTACCTGCGTGTGCGCATGGGCATCGGGCGCCCGCCGAAAGGTGTGGCGGTGCCGGACTGGGTGCTCTCCCCCGTCGAGGGCGACATTTCCGCCCAGGTCACGCTCGCCGCCGAGGCCGTGCAGTTGATTGTCAGCGAAGGCCTAGGCAAGGCCCAGAATGTGATCCACGCCGCACGGTAGCGTGTGGGGCATGACACACCACGCCATGTTCGACAGCAAATACCCGCCCGCACCCGGACTTTTTGAACCCGACGAGACCACCAGCGCAATCTCCCTGCAGCTCTGCCACGGCTGGAGCGCAGACATGATCACCGCCGGACTCGAGGACGACGGGGTCCCCGTGTCCGTCTTCGAGGAGGTCCGGGACGAATACGCCCGCTTAGTCCCCGAAGCCTCCGAGGATGCCAAACGCATCGACGCGCTGCGCGACGCCCTGGCCAAGCGCGATCTCGCCTTCTCCTTCGACGAGGGCTACGACATGGGCGAGGCCGCCGAGGACGGCGCCGACGTCGCCCGCGAAGACGGCCATAAAGGCTACGCCTACTGCACCATGCAGGACATCGACAGCGTCATCCACACCGGCAAGCTCCTATTCGGCTTCAGCTCCCTGGACAACCCCGGCGACGAGTCCGACGCCGAAATCGGCCAGGCAGTCGTCGACGCGATCGAAGAGGTCGGCTTCACGCCTGAATGGAACGGCTCGCACACCGCGCGCATCGAGTGCAGCGGCCTGAAGTTCGAGCTCCCGCTGGCGGACTAGCCCAGCTCGGCCTCCAGGTCATCCAGCGCGCGCGTGAGCGCCGCCAGCTTGTGCTCGCGCGGAGCGAGCTCGCCATCCTCGACGTCCTCGCCGAAAATGTTCAGCGCCACCTGGTTGCGGATGCCGCGCATGGACAGATTCGCCACGATCTGGCGCCAGTGCTCCACCGCGCGCACACCGCCGTCCGCGCCGTAGCCCACAAACGCCACGGGCTTTCCGGCCCACTCGCCGAACAACGAGTCGAAGGCGTTTTTCATCGTGCCCGGGATGGAGTGGTTGTACTCCGGGGTGACAAAGACGAACCCGTCGCAGGCGTCCACGGCCTCGGACCAGGCGGTGACGGCAGGGTCGTCGTACTGCTTGTTCGCCGCACCAGGCACGACCTCCGCAACCAGGTGCGGCACGTCGAAATCGGCCAGGTCGAGCAGGCGGTAGTCCGCGTCGCGCTCGGCGGCGGCGTCCATCACCCAGGCACCGATGTGCTCGCCGATGCGGCCAGAGCGTAGAGATCCAAGAAACACTCCGATTGTTGTCATGGACACGACTGTACTTGGCCGGAGGTGCGTCGATAAGCTAGCTGCTTATGAGTACCGTTTCCGAGGCCGCGCGCCGCCGCACATTCGCCGTCATCGCCCACCCGGACGCCGGTAAGTCGACGATCACGGAGGCGCTGGCGCTGCACGCGCACGTGATTTCGGAGGCCGGAGCGGTGCACGGCAAGGGCAACCGCAAGTCCACCGTGTCGGACTGGATGGAGATGGAAAAGGACCGCGGCATTTCCGTCGCGTCCTCCGCGCTGCAGTTCGAGTACGCCCCCGACGGCCACGAGGGCGAGCCGTACGTGGTCAACCTGGTGGACACGCCGGGCCACGCGGACTTCTCCGAGGACACCTACCGCGTGCTTTCCGCTGTCGATGCTGCGGTCATGCTTATCGACGCAGCCAAGGGCCTCGAGCCGCAAACCCTGAAACTGTTCCGCGTGTGCAAGGCCCGGGGTTTGCCGATTGTCACCGTGATTAACAAGTGGGACCGCGTGGGCCGCGAGCCGCTTGAGCTTGTCGACGAGATCGTTTCCGAGATCGACCTGCAGCCGACCCCGCTGTACTGGCCGGTCGGCGAGGCGGGCGATTTCCGCGGCCTGGCGCACGTCTCACGCGACGGCGAGATCGACGGGTACGTGCACTTCACCCGCACCGCCGGCGGCTCCACCATCGCCCCGGAGGAGCACTACGCCCCCGACGAGGCCGCGGCGAAGGAAGGCGACGTGTGGGACACCGCCGTCGAGGAAGCGTCGCTTTTGCTTGAAGACGGCGCCGTGCACGACCAGCAACTCTTCGAGCAGTGCATCACCTCGCCGATCATCTTCGCCTCCGCGATGCTGAACTTCGGCGTGCACCAGATCCTGGACACGCTGTGCGCCATCGCCCCGGCGCCAGAGGGCCGCGCCTCGGACCCGAAGGCCATCGAGGCGTCCACCACCGCGATGGACGAACAGCGCGAAGTCGGCGACGACTTCTCCGGCGTGGTGTTCAAGGTCCAGGCCGGCATGGACAAAAACCACCGCGACACCCTGGCATTCATGCGCGTGGTCTCCGGCGAGTTCGACCGCGGCATGCAGGTCACGCACGCGCAGTCCAGCCGGTCGTTTTCCACGAAGTACGCGCTGACGGTGTTCGGCCGCAACCGCGACACGGTGGAAACGGCGTACCCGGGCGACATCATCGGCCTTGTCAACGCCGGTGCTTTGGCACCTGGCGACACGATCTACGCCGGCAAGAAGGTCCAGTTCCCGCCGATGCCGCAGTTCGCGCCGGAGCACTTCCGCACGCTGCGCGCCAAGTCGCTGGGCAAGTACAAACAGTTCCGCAAGGCATTGGACCAGCTAGACGCCGAGGGCGTCGTGCAGATCCTGCGCAACGACGCCCGCGGCGACGCCGCCCCGGTGATGGCCGCAGTCGGCCCGATGCAGTTCGAGGTCATGCAGGCGCGCATGGAAAACGAGTACAACGTCGAAACCGTCACCGAGCCGATCCCGTACTCGGTGGCGCGCCGCACCGACGCCGACTCCGCGCCGGAGCTGGGGCGTCAGCGCGGCGTGGAAATCTTCACCCGCACCGACGGCGAGCTGATCGCCCTGTTCGGCGACAAATGGAAGCTCGCGTTCGTGGAAAAGGAGCACCCGGAGCTGACCATCGAGCCACTTATCGCGGACTAACTCGCGCCCCGATCGCCTCCCAGGCCACATCGGCGAACTCGTCTTGGCTGAGTCGCCCGCAGCCTTCCGGCAGGTGGCCCCAGTACTCGGCGCCGGTGACTTCCGGCATCTCTTCGACGTTGAGGCGCGTGGGCAGGTTCGGGTTGTCCGGCATGCTGCCGCCGATGAGCCCCAGCACCTCCAGTCCCGTCGCGCGGGCGTGGACGCAGGTCAGCTCGGCGAGGTTCAGGCTGCCCAGCCCCAGCGAGGTGACCACCACGAGCGGCGCGCCTGTGGCTTTGGCGATGTCGGCGAGGGTGTAGTCGTCCGCGAGCCGCACGAGCAGCCCGCCGGCGCCTTCCACCAGCACCACGCGCTTCGGGGCATCGAGGCTGCGGATCCACTCGGTGACTTCGTCCAGGCTCGGGGTCTGGATCCCGGCGCGCCGCGCGGCGAGGTTCGGGGCGAGGGGTTCCGGGTAGCGCCACCGCTCGAACGTCTCGATGCCAGCAAGCTTTGCGACGGCTGACGCATCCCCCTGCCCCGCCTCCTCGCCCGTCTGGATGGGCTTGGCTGCTACCACGTCGAAGCCGCGGCGTTTGAGCACGGCGGCGATGGCGGCGGTGGCCACCGTTTTGCCCACGTCGGTGTTGGTTCCGGTGACAGCAATGATCATTTCGTAGCCTCCTTGACTGCTGCCGCAATGCCCCGGCAGATCTGGGCGATGTCCTCTTCCGAGCAGATGTAGGGCGGCATGGTGTAGATCAGCCGGCCGAATGGGCGGATCCACACGCCTTCTGCCATGGCGGCCTCGGTAGCTTCGCGCATGGGCGCGTCGTGCTCGAGCTCGACCACGCCGATGGCGCCAAGCACGCGCACATCATTCACACCCGGGATGTCCGCCAGCGGGCGAAGGCCACGCTCGAGCTCCCCTTCAATCCGGGCGACCTGGTCGCGCCACTTCCCCTCCGCCACCATGGCAACGGACTCGGCCGCCACCGCGCAGGCGAGCGGGTTGGCCATGAAGGTTGGGCCGTGCATGAGCGCGCGCGGCTCCATCCCCGAGGCGATTTTCTCGGTGGCCAGGGTGGCTGCGAGTGTCATAAACCCGCCGGTCATCGCCTTGCCTACGCACATGATGTCGGGCACGACGCCGTTGTCCAGGGTGGTGAACAGCTGGCCGGTGCGGCCGAACCCGGTGGCGATTTCGTCGGCGATGAGGGGGATGCCGGAGGCGTCGCAAAGCTGGCGTAGCCCCACAAGCAGCTCGGGGTCGTGGAAGCGCATGCCGCCGGCGCCCTGGACCACTGGCTCGACGATCACGCCGGCGATCTCCGGTGTGATCAGCCGTGCGAACTCGTCCAAATACGCCGCATGCTCGCCGGCCGATGCGCCGCGCACCGGCGGCGCGGGGGCAAACACCTGCGGTTTCAGCGCGTCGCCCCACATCGCGTGCATGCCGCCTTGCGGGTCGCACACGCTCATGGTGGCGAACGTGTCGCCGTGGTAGCCGGAGCGCCAGGTCAAAAACGTGGTGCGCTCCGGGTGCCCCTGCCCGATGGCGTACTGCAGCGCCATCTTCATCGCGACCTCCACCGACACCGAGCCTGAGTCGGAGTAAAACACCTGGGAAAACGCCCCGCCGGTCAACTCCAGCAGGCGTTTCGTCAGCGTCGCCGCTGGTTCGTGGGTGAGCCCGCCGAACATGACGTGGCTCATCTTCGCAATCTGCGCCTCCGCCGCCGAGACCAAACGCGGGTTGCAGTGGCCGTGGATGGCGGCCCACCAGGAGGACATGGCGTCGATGAGCACGCGGCCGTCGAAAAGCGTGATGCGTGGGCCCTTGGCGCTTTCGACGGGGTAGGTAAACTGCCCCGGTTCCGCGTAGGGGTGCCAGATGTGGGCAGCGTCAATGTCGGCGATCTCGCGTGGGTTCATGAACACGAACCCTAGCAGCTCACCGCTAGTTTTGAACGGTGTTCAGCCGCGACTTTGGGTAGTGATTTCGTCGGCTGCGCGGTCAGTCCAGCGCCGCATCTGCAACCGCCCCGCAGCACCCATGCTGGAGCGCGGCGGCGCCTGAATGCAACGGCGCGAATCCATCCCCGCCTGCAGTTCTTTGGCGCGCAGCATCTCGGCGTCGATTTTCACGCCCATCAGCAGCACCACGTTCATCGTCCACACGAGCACCAGCACCGCCAGCACCGTCCCGAACGCGCCGTAGGTGCTACGCACGCCGACCAGTTTCAGATACCAGCCGAAACCCACCCACAGCGCGCTGGCCACCGTGAGCGCCAGCGCCGAGCCGAGCGTCAGCACCCGGAACCGCCCGGGCCGCACGTTCGGGGTGAAGTGGTAGAGCACGCTGACCAGCGCAACTGCCACCACCGCGATCACGGGGCCGCGCAGGTAGTCCCACACAGGCAGGAAAATCGAGGTGAGGTACTCCAGCTCGTCCTCCAGCTGCAGCGGACGTGCGAGGGGTCCGAGGACGGCGTTGACGATGCCGCCGGTAAGCAGCGCGCCCAAAATAATCACCACCGCGCCGATGACGAGCACGAGCGTGACCAGCCACATCGTCGCCCACGTGACCACAATCGGGCGGCCTTCAGTGCGGCCGTACATGAGGTTCGCGTTACGCGAAAACGACCGCACGTAGCCCGACGCCGACAGCAGCGAGATCAGCACAGAGACCACGAGGGCAATCGTGCTTTGCGACGGCGTCCCGACAATCGACAGCACCAGCGCCAGCGCATCTTCCTGCAACTCCGCAGGCACATACGAGCGGATCAGTTCGGCGAGCAGCGAATCCGGGGCGTCCTCCTCGCGCGGCATGAGCAGGCTGAAAATGGAATACGACGCAAGCAGTATCGGCGCAACCGACAGCAGCGTGTAGTACGTCATCGCGGCTGCGCGGTCCACCATGGCGTCGTTGGCGAAGTCGGTGACGATGCGGCGCAGCACCGACTTCCAACCGGCGCGCGACAGCCGGGTGCCCAGCGGTGAGGAGTAGTCGTGCGGGGAAACGACCACATCGCCGGTGCCGTACGGCATGACCAGCTCAGCGCGGTAAGAGGTGCCGTTTTCTGCCATGTCAACCACTGTAAACGGGCGTGCGTCACCTCGGTTCCCTGGTGTCGCAAATCTGTGGATAACCCGGGCGCCGGAAGCAGGTTATCCACAGATTTCGTTTATGGGGGCTTGCGGGGTTGCTTTTTGCGTTTAGGTTTGCCCGCATGAGTTTCCAACACTTCGTCCAAAACCGCCCGACCGTCGCCCACCTTGAACATTTTGACCGCGACACCGCTCTTTCCATCGGCATGAACCCGACCACCGCCACCGCCTGGCAGCAGCTGGAGAAGGTGTATTTCGGCCGTACGAGACACGTCAAGCAGCAACGCAAAGCATTGAACAGGGCCCGCGAAGGGGAATTTTCCGTGGAGCAGCTCGCCATGATCGAGCGCCGGCTCAAGCCCATCACGCACGAGGGCACGCGGTGGCGTTTGCGGCTGGCGCTGCTCAAGGCGTCGAAGCGGTACAAGTCGCTCGAACGCGCCGCGAAAGAGCTGATCCCGGCGGTAAAGAAGCCGCGGAAGGATTCGATCTCCTTTTCCAAGTCCGTTGACGGCAAGCGGGTGCTGCGCATCATCTTCGACGAACGCTTCCTCGCCGACCTCGAAGCGGCCCTGCGCCGCGGCATCGACACCTCCAAACCCGCTGGCCCGCAAATGCTCGAGCGTTTTGTCGCATTGCTTCGCGACGGCGACAGCGTACCCACCGCCTCCCCCACCCCACTGATCCTGGTGCCGCTCGAGGATTACGTCCGCATCCTCGACGGCGACGGCGACGAGACGATCCTGGGGCTGACCGACGGCACCACCATCACCGGCGCCGAGTGCCTGCAGCACCTCGTCGGCGACACTCTCCAGGTCGCGCTCTTCCACCCGGAGGAGGGCGCTGTGAACCTGTATACGGGACAGCGCCACGCCAATTGGAAGCAGCGCATCCTGGCTAAGGCGACCTCCCCGGTGTGCCTGGTTCCCGACTGCCGACACGCCGCCGACCACTGCGAAGTGCACCACGTCGTGCCGTGGAAGCACGGCGGCGAGACAAACATGAACAACCTGGCTATGCTGTGCCCGTACCACAACCGGACGAACGACGATGACGCGCACATCAACAAACGCGGCCGCGTGCGCTTCATCGGCGGGATGCCGGTGTGGGTCTCACCCAGGGGGTATGCGGTGCCGAACCCGTACCACCAGTTCGGGGCGATGAAATTGTTATTCGGCAAGTAGCGCCTCACCCCAATCGCACGGTCGCGGGACGTAGCGCTCCGGGCGGTTGTGGGCCAGCGGCGGCTCGATAACGTCGATGACGTCGCGCCAGCGCTGCGGGATGGAGTGCTCCCCTACCACGCCACCGAGAAATGCGCCCACGATGGCGGCATTGGTATCCGTGTCCCCGCCGAGCGCGATGGTTTGCACCAGCGCCTCCTCGAAGTCGGTGCCCTGTGCGACGTGGTAGACGACTGCGTTGAGCGCGGTGCACACCCAGCCCCCGCCATTGTTGGGAAGCTGCGTTTCCCACGTCGCTGTGGTGTCGCCGCGGGCGATCGCACGGTCGTCGCGGTACTGGTCGAGGTTTTCGCGCTCGAGGCGGGTTCGCAGTGCCTCCAGCGGGTCCGCACCCCCGAGCACATCCGCGAGCGCACCGGCGTACACCGCGTTAGCCGCCACCGTCATGGGGTTCGGGTGGGTGAGCTCGGCGTCGGCGCGGGCGAAGCGTTCCGCTTCCTCGGGTTTGCCTGCGTAAGCAACCGCGAGCGGGCTGATGCGCATCAAGGCCCCGTTAGCCTGAGACCCGTGGTCTTTCTCGCCGCGCTCCAGCGCGCTGCGGCACGTGTTGCCGGCGTCGAACGGGTCGGTTGCCATCCACCGCTGGTAGCCGGCCAGTGCCTCCGACTCGTCGAACCCGCCAGCACGGCGCAGGGCGTCGATGAGCTCGATGGCCATCTCCGTGTCGTCCGTGGGCTGGCCAGCCTTCAGCCCCCAGTAGCCGCCGTCGTGCATCTCGCGCACCCCGCCTTGGTACTCGGCGGCGATGTCTTCGGACTTATAGAACTCCACCTGCGCCCCAAGGTTATCTCCGATGCACTGGCCGTAGAGCACTCCTCGGGCGCGCGACATCATGTCCATGACCGCCACCTTATACACTCAGCCAACATGGGACTTCTCAGTCGCGCGCGCCAACTCCTCGGCCTCGGCCACACGCCGTTGGTGGATTTTCCGGACCGGTTTGAACCTTTGGACGTCGATAAGCTTGAGGTGCACACCGCGAAACTCTCCCCCGACACCGAGGAAAAGATGGTCATCGTGACCACCACGGTGGCCGCGCTCGACCGCATCGCCGCAGGCGGCGCGGTGCAGCTGCGGCACGAAGGCGAACGCGACGTCACTTTCGTGCCGGTGGACCGCGAGGCCGTGCCGGTGCTGGACCCGAAGCTCGGGTGGATCATTCCGGTGACGCCCGCGACCGCCCGCGAGCTCGCTGAATTGCCGAAAGGCCCAGGCGAGCACGAACTTTCCGCGCTGCACCTGGGCCTGATTGTGGAGTAGCCGTGTGTGATTCAGCTCGCGAGCCAATGAGTGGCACGCAACTAGCGAGGCAGGTAGCCCGAAGTCCCGAGTGTGAACGCTTGCTGGAATCCATCGAGCTGCACTGCCGGCCGGTCGAAGGTCCGACGATGACACCGAAACAGCGAAGGTCATTGGAAAACGAGCCGCGCAACTGGATGGGCTCGATCATTGAGCTCGCGCTACGGCTCGAACTCTGCCGGCCTGGCGCCAACTTCGGACATCCCCTCGGCTTAGAAACGGCCCTAGAGTTTCTCCTCGAAGACGAATTGGCGGACAACAGCGTGGCACGCGCCGTGCACCACGAGTTAACAGCCGAGTTCCGCCAAAAACGTAAACCGATCGGAGTTAAACGCAGCGCGTTTTTCGAAGCCGACGACATGTTCATCCCAATCGACGTAATGCGCGCAATCGGCAAAGCGTGCGGGCTCGCACAACACCGGTTTGGTTTCATTGATCCCGGCATCGAAGACGAGGCGTTCGCACTAATTGAGTGGGCCGATTCCCTCAACGAGTTTCACGTCAGCCTGTTCAACGCCGCGGTGTGGGTGGCAGAAAAGCAACTGGCCCAGTTAGGTTCCAGGGTCACCAACGCGCACGTGCTAATCGACGGATACCACACCCAAAAAGTAACCAGCGGCGAATACGATCTCGCGACCGAACATCAACTTCTAGACCTCAAATGCGCCCAATCGCGCGAGTTTCGGCCCGAGTGGAAGTTGCAGCTGCTCATGTACTGGCGGATGGGTCTGCAGACGACCGACCTTGATGGCAACGCAAGAAAGCGGCAATTCGAGCGGTTCCGGGAACTCGGCATCATCAACCCTTTCTGGGGCGAATACAGCTACATGCTCGTCGAAGACATCCCGAAAGAGCTCATCGAATATGTGGATAACGTGGTCTTCGAGTTCACAAAACCCGTAGTCATCGGTGAGAGGGTGGCTTATGCGGTCACCGACATAGGCGAAGAAGAGCTCATCGGCCTGGACAAAGCCATTCCGGTAGTGAAGCGAAGAGAAGAGATCGCACTCCCGCTTGACGTCACCACCGAGGGCTGCTTGGTAGTCCCCGATTTTGAGGGCTGCGCGCCCTCACCTCACCTAGCATTTCAGCCCCACGAAATTGTCCTGAATTGGTTTTCATACGGAAACGTGGATGACGCAGCAAAGGCTATTTCGCTGCTTTGTGCCGCGCGCGATGTGTTGATGGAAACGGAACCCGACGCGGTTGCAGTGACTGGCGCCGTGTACGCGAATGCAATTCCCCGACTCATGCGCGTGTTCGCGCTCGCGCGAACACTGACCGCTGCAGCAGTGGGAGCGGAATCGGCGGATGAGGTCGCTCTTGCTGCTGAGGTCGCCGGCCGCGCTCAGCGCCTTTTCGATGCACGCTCCACACCGCTTGCGGTCAGTACCGAGTACCACGTCGCCGCTGTGCTTGGGACCGACGACCCCTGTTAGAGCAGACCGATCCAGTTCCAGTAGGTCGCCGACAGCAGCAGGATGAGCAGGTAGCCCACGATCGTTAGCGGGATACCGGTGCGCAGGAACTGCTTGGAGGTGAACGCGCCGGTGCCGTAGGCCAGCATGTTCTGCGGCGCGGAGACCGGCAGCAGGAAGCCGAAGCAGATGACGAACTGCTGGATGATCACGAAGCCGATGCCGTTGTTGGGCACGTCCAGGGTGGCCGCCAGCGCGATGAACACCGGGATCAGCGCGGACGCCAGCGAGGTCGCCGAGGCGAACCCCAAGTGGATGAGAATGTTAAACAGGCTCACCAGCGCGATCGTGGCGATGATCGGCATGGACGCGAGGCCGATGGCGCCGAACGTCGCCTCCGACAACCAGGTCGCCGCGCCCGTGTCCAGCAGGAACTTACCCAGCGAGATACCGGCGGCGAAGACGACCAGGGTGCCCCAATTGATGTGTTCTTGGGCGTATTTCCAGTCCATCACGCCGATGATCGGGGTAAGCATGATGCCCACCGCGACGATGGTGATGGTGGCGGAGCTGATCGGGTGCAGCACGCCTTCCGTCGCCCAGAACAGCAGCAGCGCAACGGCAATTGCGGTGAGGCGCTTCTCGGCGCCGGTCATCGGCCCCATCTCTGCAAGCTGCTTTTCGACGAGCTCACGCCCGCCCTCGATCGCCTCAGCCTCCGGCTTGATCGCCCAGCGCATGATGAAAAACAGCGCGATCGACATCAGCACAGACCACGGCGCGGCCCACAGGAACCACTGGCCCCAGGAGATGGTCTGTTCCAGCTGGTCTTCGATGAAGCCGACGGCTACCAGGTTCTGCGCCGCGGCAGTTTTGATGCCGACGTTCCAAATGGACACCGCCTGCGTCGCGGTGATGACCAGCAGCGCCGCCAGCTTCGACTCCTTGGCCAGGCCGAACGCGGCGACCATGCCCATGAGGATCGGCACGACGGCGCCGGCGCGCGCCGTCGCGGACGGGACGAAAAACGCCAGGATGATGGAGATGACGATCGCGCCGATGACAATGTTGGAGACTTTCTCGCCCGCAGTCTTGAGCACGTAGAGCGCCAGCCTGCGGTGCAGCCCCGTGGCCTGCATCGCTGTTGCCAGCGCGAGCGCGGCACCGACGAGCGCCACCGCAGACGAGGAGAATCCGCTCATCGCGATGCTCAGTCCCTTGGAAGCGCCGACCGCCTGACCGGTCTCGGGGTCGGTGGCGAAGGTGAGCAGGATCGCAATGAGGCCGACGATGATCACGGCGGAAACCGAGTAGGACACCGCTTCTGTGACCCACATGATCACGGCGAAGGCGAGCATGCCGAGCGCGATTTTCGCCGGCATGGCCAGGCCCGCAATCGGCAGCATCATCACCACCCCGAGTGCCACAAACGCCAAGATGAACGCGATGACCTTGCCGGTGTTGCGTTCCTTTTCCACAGGTTGTTGCTCTGAGTTAGCTGCTGGTGTGACTGCTGTAGCCACTGCGTGCCCCTCCTTGATTCGGTTGTTATATACCTGACGCTAGTCACTCCTATAAAGCCTGCAAAATGGGATGTTTGTACGGTTTACCGGGGGCGCGCGGCCGTGCTGGGGGTAGCATCGCTGCCATGAATCTGAGCTCGCAGCTGAACTACAACATGCACCACGGTGCGGAGGATCTGCGCACGATGCTGACCACCGACATCACCAACAACTTCTTGCCGGCGTCCTGGCAGGATTCGCTGAACGCGCTGAGCTTTTCGGTGATCGGGCTGTGGGACTCGATCGTGCGCGGCGTATCCGTCCTGCTGTAACAACCTCACAAAACCGCGAACTCCACAGGAAAACGTCACCGAGCTGTGAGTATAAAGAGTATAAAGACCTCCCCGTGTATAAAGAGTATAAAGACTCAAGGAGGCACGGATGCGTAATCCCTTCATCCCCACGTTCGGCGTTTCCCCCGTCGTGCTCGGTGGCGACGACAGCCTGACACGTAACTTCGGCGCCGGCCTGGACGGCGGGCCCGGCGACCCGCGGCGAACCCTGCTCGTTTCGGGGCCACGTGGCATCGGTAAGACGGTCGCGCTCAACGAGCTCGAAGACGAAGCCGCCAGCCATGGCTGGATCGTGTTGCGCGCTCAGCCGTACGAGCTGATCGAACCGCTAGTTGCGACCGTGATCCCGCAGGCGCTCGCCACACTCCGGCAGCAGGATCCGGGCCGGCGCCGAATTTCAGGCGTGACGGTCTCCGGCATCGGCGGGTTTTCCACCACTGCCGCCCCAGGGGACAAGCCGGCTCCCTCCTTGATCGGTTCGCTGAACACGCTTTGCGATGAGCTGCCGCCCGAATCCGGCGTACTAATTACCCTCGACGAAGTTCAAAGCGTCAACGCGAAAGAGTTGTGGCAACTCACGGCCGCGGTTCAGGATCTGCGCCGGGACGGGCGCGACATCGCCTTCGCCGCCGCCGGATTGCCTGACGGCGTGGAGTCACTACTGCAGCACCCGGGCACCACGTTTCTGCGCCGCGCTCAGCACGCCGTGCTCGCCCCAATGACACCAGCTGAAACGCTGACGGTGCTTCGGGATACCGCCGCGCAAGGTGGCGTGGAGATCCCCGACGGGGTACTTACGGACGCCGCGGCGCTGACCCGCGGCTACCCCTTTTTGATCCAGCTCCTCGGCTACCACCTATTCGAGCGTGCTAACCGCCGGGACCAGCCGGTCTCCCACGACGACCTCGCGGCAGTGACCCCAGACGTGTTGAAAACACTGGGCGATTTAGTCCACCAACCAGCGCTGCTGCACCTGCCCGCCGCCGAGCTCGCATACCTCGAAGCGATGGCCGAGGTACAGGAGGGTCAGCAGGCGGTACCAAGCGCGGCCATCGCACAGCAACTGGGCAAACGCGTTCAGCAAGTCTCCATGGTGCGGCAGAAGCTTATCGACCGGGAACTGATCTACTCCCCTCGCCGGGGAATGCTCAACTTTGTCATTCCCCACATGGGCCACCACCTCAATCAACGAGCTACGCGCAACACAGGCTGGGACTAGCACCCCTACCTTAAGATATTGCACGCACTGCGCAACTTTGCGTACTGTGTGCAACATGTCTGAATTCCTCTACCGGCTCGGCAGCTGGTCATACAAAAAAGTCTGGCCGTTCTTGGCCGTCTGGCTGATCCTTTTGGCCGCCCTCGGCTTCGGCGCCGTGAACTTTGCAAAATCCCCCAGCCCCACATTTTCCATGCCTGATATGGATTCCACCGTCACGCAGGAGGAGATGAACGAGCGCTTCGGCACCGACGAGGACGCGATGAGCGTGCCCTCCGGCACCGTCGTGGTCAAGGCACCGGAGGAGAAGACGCTGAAGGACCCGGAGGTGATGGCCGAGGTCGACGCGATGCTCGAAGAGCTCAAGGCCACCGGCTATTTCCGCGATCCAGACGCGATTGTCAACCCAGTCCTCGCCGCCGGCGGCATGGCCAAGCAGATGAGCGAAGCTAAGGCGGCCCAGGGTATGCCCCAGGAGCAGATCGACGCTGACATCGCGGCACTGTCGCCGCTGAACCCGGACGGAACCACCGGCACTGTGTCCGTCACGTTCGCTGAGGACAACATCATGGAAATCCCGGCGGAGACCCTCGATGAGGTCGGGGGCATTCTCGAACGTTACGACGACTCCGGGCTCACCGTGAAGTACAACGGCAACGCGTTCAGCAGTGCCGGGGAAATGGACGGCACCTCCGAGCTTATCGGCATGGCGGTTGCCGCGATCGTGCTGCTAGTCACCTTCGGCTCTCTGGTAGCCGCCGGTCTGCCGTTGATCGCCGCTGTTATTGGCGTGGGCGTGGGCATCCTCGGCGTGCAGCTGGGCACCCTGTTCACCGACTCGATCTCCGACATGACCCCGACGCTGGCGTCCATGATCGGGCTTGCCGTGGGCATCGACTACTCCCTGTTCATCGTCGCGCGCTTTCGCAACGAGCTGATTTCGTCCTCCGGCCTCAACGATCTCTCACCTAAGGAACTCGCGCAGGAGCTGAAGAAGATGGATAAGGCGAAGCGCGCCCACGCCATGGGCATGGCGCTGGGTACCGCGGGCGGTTCCGTCGTCTTCGCCGGCACGACTGTGCTTATTGCGCTGGCCGCACTATCGATCATCCGCATCCCGTTCCTGACCGCCATGGCACTTGCCGCCGCGGCGACTGTCGCCATTGCAGTTCTGGTGGCGCTAACGTTCCTGCCGTCTTTGCTCGGTTTGCTGGGTTCCCGCGCGTTCGCGATCCGAATTCCCGGCCCGAAGGTGCCAGACCCGGAGGACGAAAAACCGACCATGGGCCTGTTGTGGGCGCGGCAGATCCGCGCCCGCCCGTGGCTCAACCTCATCGCGGGCGTGGTGCTTCTGGGAATCCTCGCCATCCCCGCCGCAAACTTGCGCCTGGCCATGCCGACAGACGGCACTGCCAAGCTGGGCTCCCCGCAGCGCGAAGCGTATGAGCTTATCGACGACGCCTTCGGTCACGGCCGCAACGCCCCCATGATCGCGTACGTGGACACCGCCGATATCGCTGAGCAAGACCGCATGCGCGCCTACCAGACGCTGCTACAGGACTTCGCCGGCACCGAGGGCGTGGTCAACGCGCAGATCGTCCAGTCCACTGAGAACTTCGACGCTGCCCAAATCCTGATCACGCCGGACTCGGGCGCGACCGACCAGGCTACGACCGACACCTTGGAGCGCCTGCGCGAGTTCAAGCAGTCGTTCGAGGACCAAACCGGTGCAACGTTCGGCATCACCGGAATCACGCCGATCTTCGACGACATCTCGCAGATGCTTTCCGACGTGCTCGTGCCCTACATCGCCATTGTCCTGGGGCTTGCGTTCATCGTCCTCATGCTGGTGTTCCGCTCCCTGTGGGTGCCGCTAATTGCCGCACTCGGCTTTGGCCTGTCCATGGCCGCAACTTTCGGCGTCACTGTGGCCATCTTCCAGGAGGGCATGTTCGGTCTCATCGAGGACCCGCAGCCGCTACTGTCCTTCCTCCCCATCATGCTCATTGGTCTCACCTTCGGCCTGGCCATGGACTACCAGGTCTTTTTGGTCACCCGCATGCGCGAGGGCTTCGTCTCTCGCGGCAAGACCGCCGGCAACGCTGTGGCCAACGGCTACAAGCACGGTGCGCGCGTGGTCACGGCGGCTGCGCTGATCATGATCTCGGTGTTTGCTGCGTTCGTGCTCATCGATGAGCCGTTCATTAAGGCCATGGGCTTCGCGCTCGCCGCGGGTGTGCTTATCGACGCCTTCGTGGTCCGCATGACCCTGATCCCGGCCACGATGTACATTCTGGACAATCGCGCCTGGAAGATCCCCGGCTGGCTGGACAAGGCGCTGCCGAATCTGGATATCGAGGGCGAGAAGCTGCACCACAACGAAACTCCAGGCGCTGAGCCGGTTAAGGTGTAGCTATGAGCCTGCGCGAGGAGAAGAAGGCAGCGACTCGGCGCGCCATCTCGGAGGCGGCCGCGGCCCTGCTGCTCGAAGAGGGTACGGCCGCCGCCACCGTCGCGCGAGTCTCCGAGCGTGCGGGCGTGTCCCCGCGGACCTTCCACAATTATTTCGCAGACATCGACGAAGCGCTGGAAGAGTTCCTGCGCAAAGTGTTCGCTACCATCGCCGAGCAGATCGTGGCTCTGCCGGAGCAACTCTCGGCTGCCGAAGCCATTGAGGCGATCATCATCGACGCGCTCGAGGAGGACGGCCTCGAGCTCTACTCTGCATCCACTCTCGTGCTGCTGAGTGATCGCACCCGCGCGGAGTCCGCGGCGCCCCCTGATGAGGAGACCATGCGCGAAATCGCACAGCCGATGGTCGCGAGTATCCGCGGGCGCACCCCCGGCGCGACAGCATTCGACGCCGAAGTGCTGCTCAACGCCTACGGCATCGCGGGCGCCACCGCGGTCAAGACATACTTGGCCCTGCCAGAGCCACGCGCAGCTGACGACGGCCGTGCTCTGGTCCGACGCGCATTCGAGGTGCTGCGCGACATGCGCTAGCCGCGCTTGATGCTGGTGATCTTCTTGCCGCGGGCCAGCTCGTCGACAAGCAGGTCCATCTGGCGGATCTTGCGCATGAGGTCCTGCTCGACCTCCTCGACGCGCACGCCGCACACCTTCCCGGTGATCAAATCGGTGTTCGCGTTGAGCGCGATCGCGTCGAAGAAGTCACGCAGCGTTTTATCCGACTCCGCCGCCGCATTCAGCTCGCCTGGCGCGAGCCCGGTGAACCAGCCGAGCACGTCATCCAGCTCGTCGCGGCTGTGGCCCTTGCGCTCCACTTTGGCCAGGTAGTTGCCGTAAATGTCGCCGAACGGGTACGCGTAGACCCGCTCCAACTTCGCTTGCTCATCCATGCCCGCAACCATATCCCCCCCCCCCCCGGCGCGGTTCCCTCGCCGGTGCGCATTTTCATGAGCACGGGATCTCTTGCGCGGGCAGGTGGCGGACTTTAGTGTCGTCGATAAGCGGGAGCAGGGGGCTGCCGCACGAAACCTAGGGGGGACCCATGCGATTCGACACCTACGAGCTGTACTACCTGGACACCTACGACGACGAGGCGGCGGACCTCGCCGACGACCTCGGGCTCGAGCAGGACGACCCGTACTTCGACGAAGACATCGCCCGCCACTTCGACGCCGACTACGTCACCGACACCGGCCTGAAAGTCGCCGTGATCGTGCACGACATCGACTCCCACGAGGTTGAACTGGCGATGCTGCAGCCCGGCAGCCCGCAGGCGCCCGAGTGGTACTCGTCCGAAGACGCCGCGAACGTGGTCGCCGAGCTGGGCCGCATCCTCGTCGCGCTCGACGACAAAACGGTGAAAATCACCGAGCCGCAGGACCCCGCGTTCGCGCTGAAGCGCCGGGCATCGTTCGAGGCGGAGGACATGACTACCGCCACGGTGGCGATGCTGCAGGATTCGCAGGACAACGCGCTTTACACCACGTTTTGCATCGAGTTCCGCCCGAACATGAATTCTGATTTCACGTTCCCGGTTGCGGTGTTCGCGTTCGACCCGCGCGTGAGCAGGCTTTCGGGGCACATGCTTATCGACGACAACCCGTTCGCCCCACCCACCTTCAACCGCGCCCAGAAGAAAATCGTCGCGCGCAGGATCAACGACATCCTAGAGTCCATCCACGCGGCCATGCACGAAGATCGCACCATCAGCCCGTTTAAGAACCTCGGCCCGCAGTTCCGTTCCGAGGGCCTGCCGTCGATGGAGGCGGTGGACACCCACCACGCCATCGACCAGGCTATCGCGTACCTGAAGCGCTACTACGGGGAGCAGGCATCGTAGCGAGTCTTTCCATACGGTGTTTGAGTGGCACACGCTCGTCGGCCCCAAGCGATCGAGGCGAAGGGGGCGACTCCTCGAGCGCGGGCACGACGACGCACTTCGCTATGAGAGCTCCTTCGGTCATCGGTAGGCGATGCGCATCCCGGATTGTATGAGGGCTGAAGTAGTCTTTGGAGGGTTCGTCCAGCGTCCGTTCACAGACAGCGGTAACGTATGTGAAAATACGCTCGTAGAAAGGTGAGTTTTAGTGAAAATTGCAGTTCTGGGCGGCGACGGATTCTGTGGCTGGCCCGCGTCCCTGCACCTTTCAGACCTCGGACACGAGGTCACGATCGTGGACAACCTGTCGCGGCGCCGCATCGACGAAGAGCTCGACGCGGAGTCGCTGACGCCGATCGCGACTATCGACGAGCGGCTGTCGGCCTGGAACGAGGTCTCCGGCAATACGATCGGCTACGAAAACATCGACGTAGCCCAGGACTACGACGCACTGCTGGCTTTCCTGAAGGATTACCAGCCGGACACCGTGATCCACTTCGCCGAGCAGCGCGCCGCGCCGTACTCTATGAAGTCCCCGCGCAACAAGCGCTACACCGTGGACAACAACGTCAACGCCACACACAACCTGCTCACCGCGATCGTGGAATCCGGCCAAGACATCCACGTCGTGCACCTAGGCACCATGGGCGTCTACGGTTACGGCACCGCCGGTATGAAGATCCCGGAGGGCTACCTGGACGTACAGGTGGACGCGGGCGAAAACGGCATTGTGGAACAGCAGATCCTCTACCCCACCAACCCGGGCTCGATCTACCACATGACCAAGGTGTTGGACCAGCACCTGTTCGCGTACTACGCCAAGAACGACGAGCTGCGGATCACGGACCTGCACCAGGGCATCATCTGGGGCACCCACACCCCACAGACACTTCGCGACGAGCGCCTGATCAACCGCTTCGACTACGACGGCGACTACGGCACCGTGCTCAACCGCTTCCTCATGCAGGCCGCTATCGGCTACCCGCTGACCGTGCACGGCACCGGCGGGCAGACCCGCGCGTTCATCCACATCCGCGACATGGCGCGCTGCATCCAGCTGGCGGTGGAAAACCCGCCGGCGCGCGGCGAGCGGGTGAAGATTTTCAACCAAATGACCGAAACCCACCGCGTGCGCGACCTCGCCGAACTCATCGGCCGCATCGCGGACGCCGAGGTGCAGATGGTGCCCAACCCGCGCAAGGAGTCCGCGGAGAACGAACTGCACGTGGTCAACGACGCCTTCCTCGATCTCGGCCTGGAGCCGACGAAGCTGGAAGAAGGGCTGCTGGTGGAGGTCGAAGACGTGGCGAAGAAGTACGCCGACCGCGCGGACCGCTCGAAGATCCCGGCGCGCTCGCTGTGGACCGCCGCGCAGTCCGCCGGCGTGCCGCAGGGCGAGAAGTAGATGCGCATCGCGCTTCTCACCGAGGTCTTCCTGCCCAAAATCGACGGCGTGGTCACCCGCACCACCCGCCACTTGGACCAGTTGGCGGCGCTGGGCCACGAGGTGCTCATCTTCGCGCCCGGTAACCCGCCCGCCGAGTACGCGGGCTTTGAGGTTGGGCCGATCCGCTCGCACAGCTTGAAGGTGTACCCGGAGGTCAAGCACGGCATGCTGGGCCCGAAAACCTACCGTCGCCTGCGCGAGTTCAACCCGGACGTCGTGCACGCCGTCAACCCCATCTGGACGGCTGGCTGGTCCACGTTGGTGGTGGCGCGCCGCTACCCCGTTGTCGCGTCGTTTCACACGGACGTGCCGGCTTACTGCCTGAAGCTGGGCATCCCGTGGGTGAAACCGATCGCCGAGTGGGGGCTTCGCACCTTCCACGGCCGCGCCGGGCTGAACATGGTCACCTCGGGCCCGATGATGGACAAGGCCGCCGACTACGGCATCGACAACGTGCGGCTGTGGCCGAAGGCGGTGGATACGGAAAGCTTCACCCCGGAAGCGCGCACCCGAAAGATGCGCAGCCTGCTTACCGACGGCCATCCGGACGACCCCCTGGTCATCTTCGTCGGCCGCATCTCGGCGGAGAAATCCGTGGACCGCTGCGTCCCTATCGTCGAAGAGGTGCGCAAGCGCGTGCCCAGCGCGCGCCTGGCGTTTGTGGGCGAGGGCCCGCTTTACGACGAGCTCCGCGCCAACCCGCCCGCCTGGGCCACCTTCACCGGATATTTGTCCGGGGCGGACCTGCACGCGGCCTACGCCTCGGGCGATGTGCTGCTGTTTCCCTCTACCACCGAGACCTTGGGGTTCGCCGCGCTGGAGGCGTTTGCATCGGGCGTGCCGGTGGTTGCGGCCAACGCCGGCGGTCTGCCGTTTGTGGTGGCGGACGGAGAGACCGGCGTGCTGGTCGACCCGGAGGCGCCCGACACAGCCTGGGCCGACCCGATCGAGCGCATTCTGACGCAGCCGGAGCTGCGCGAGCGCATGTCCGCGGCCGGCCGCGCCGAGGCGGAGCGCTGGACGTGGCGCGCCTCCACCGAAACGGTGGTCGGGTACTACGAGGAGGTCATTCGAAGCGCAGGACGGTGACCTCGGCGGTCTCCCCGCCCGCGTATTCGCGGGTCTCGGCGGTGCCGCGCACCGGCGCCGCCGGGTCGATCTCCTGGTACGGCACCACCTCCAGCCCGCAGGCGTCGACTTTGCGCGGGTCGAACCACTCGATCTCCGCACGCCCACCTGCGATCACCCCGATGCCGGAGGCAGTCTCCCATGCCTGGACGTTGTCGTCGATGCCAGGCACGTCGTCCGGGTCGAAGCCGAGGCGCTGCGCTTCAGCCTTGACCGTGTACGGGCAGAACACGTAGGCGCGTTCCACGTCCGGCCCCGCCACGTCCGCGACGGTGAAGTCCCCGGCGAGCGCGGCGTCCTCTAGCCCCATCTCGGTTCCGTGCCCGCCGCAGCCGGCCAACACGAACACGCTGGCGACGGCGGCGAGGCTGAACTTACGCAACACACCCATGGCTACTGGATCTCAGCCGGGTCTTTGCGCTCCGGGAACACGCGCGGACGCACGCCAGCGATGTCCTCGACGACGCGGACCACCTGGTGGGAGTAGCCGTACTCGTTGTCGTACCAGACGTAGAGCACGAGGTGGTTGCCGGAGGCGATGGTTGCCAGGCCGTCCACCACAGACGCGTGGGTGGTGCCGAGCAGGTCGGTGGAGACCACCTCCGGGGAGTTGATGTAGTCGATCTGCTGACGCAGGTTGGAGTGGGTGGACACGCGGCGCAGGAAGTTGTTCACCTCGTCCTTCTCCACTTCCTTGTCCAGGTCCAGGTTCAGCACGGCCATGGACACGTCCGGGGTGGGCACGCGGATGGCGTTGCCGGTGAGCTTGCCCTCGAACTCCGGAAGCGCCTTGGACACGGCCTTGGCGGCACCGGTCTCGGTGAGCACCATGTTCAGGCCGGCAGCGCGGCCGCGGCGGTTGCCCTTGTGGAAGTTGTCCGCGAGGTTCTGGTCGTTGGTGTAGGAGTGGACGGTCTCGACGTGGCCGTGCTTGACACCGTAGCGGTCGTTGATCACCTTGAGCACCGGGGTGATGCCGTTGGTGGTGCATGACGCGGCGGACAGGACGCGCTCGTCGCCGATCATGTCCTGGTTGATGCCGTAGACGATGTTCGGGATGTCGCCCTTGCCCGGCGCGGTAAGCAGGACGCGGTCCACGCCCTTGGACTCCAGGTGCTTGGACAGGCCGTCGCGGTCGCGCCATGCGCCGGTGTTGTCCACCACGATGGCGTTGTCGATGCCGTAGGCGGTGTAGTCGATCTCTGCCGGGTCGTTGGCGTAGATCATCTGGATGGGGGTGCCGTTGGCCCAGATGATTTCCTTCTCCTCGTCGACGGTGATGGTGCCGTTGAAGGCGCCGTGCACGGAGTCGCGGCGCAGAAGGGAGGCGCGCTTGATGATGTCGATGTCGCCCTTCTTGCGCACCACCACGGCGCGCAGGCGCACGCCGCCGTACATCGCCTCGCGGGCGATAAGGATGCGGGCGAGGAGGCGGCCGATGCGGCCGAAGCCGTAGAGCACGACGTCGCGGGCTTCGAGTTCGGAGGAGGTGCCGATGACGTCGGCGAGCTCGCGGTCGAGGAAGGCGCGCAGGTCCTGCTCGTCGGAGTGCTTGAACTCCTTGGCCAGGCGGCCCAGATCGATCGACGCGGTGCCCAAGTCCATCTCCACGAGTTCGCGCAGGATCGGCAGCGTCTCGTCGAGCGCGAGTTCCTTCTCGTCGATGCGGCGGGCGTAGCGGTGCGCCTTAATGATGTCGATGTCGGTGACACCCACCAGCAGGCGGCCGTAGACCGAGGTCGCCGCGTTGTGCTCGCGGTGCAGGCGGCTGATCAGCGGCAGCATCTCCTGCGCGAGGGTGAGCTTGTGGTTCCATTCGTCGCGGGGGTTTGTCGTTTCGGTCAACGTCGCTCCTTTTGCATGTGGGAATCGGGGGCAATTTCTTCGCCCGTGATCGCCCCCTTACTCTAGCGCCTGCGCGAACCCGCCGGGCAAGGATCCCCTAGCGTGTGTTCACTTTAATTTCATCTCGGAGGTTTAGCGTCGGCAGTGGCCTTGTCCCCCCCCTGTAAGGAGCCCGCTTCCCATGTCCATTTTTCCCGTCGAGCGGTATGTGTAGTCGCAGCTGCGTCTGTAGCTGTCAGCAACGTTGCGGCTGCCAGCGCCGATACCGCGACGTACTATTCCACAAAGCAGCACTACTTCCCTGCCGGAACCATCGACAGTTACAGCGAAGCCCCCGAAGGTTTTCAGCAGATCTACACGAGCTCGGTCAACCGCCACGGATCGCGAGGGTTGTCTTCATTCAAGTACGACGACCTCGCCGGCCAGATGCTCACCGCCGCGAAAGAACGCGGTCAGCTCACAGAACTCGGCGAACGCCTCATCCCGCAGGTCGAGGCGATGAGCAAAGCTAACCGCGAACTGACTGGTCCGGGTGAAGGCGGGTACGGCAACCTCACTGCCTTCGGTCGCGCTGAATTGAGCGGCATCGGCGAGCGCAACGCGCGGCGCAACGCGGAACTGTTCGACGCTATCGACCGCGAGAAGCACTCCATTAGTTTTCTATCCTCCGGCGAGGACCGCGCGATTGAATCCGGCTGGTACTTCGGCAGCGGCCTGCTTGAAACCAATCCGGAACTTACCGACAACCTCACGTACGGTGCGGCCGACGGCCATGTAGAGCTCGAGCCCCGCCGAGACCTCCTCTACGCGCACAAGGACAAAACGGCGCCGAGCTACGAGGCATACAAAGCGTGGGCCGACGGCGGCGTACTCGAAGAAAAGGTGGAGCAAGCCTACGCAAAACCCGCATCCCGAGAGGCGGCCACGAGCCTACTGGGAAAGATATTCGCGCCGGAGTTCATCGACGCGATCGATAACGGCACCCTGACATTCGTCGGCGTTGAGAAGAAAGACAAGACCGTTGAGGGCATCGTTGATGCCGCCCTGCAGTTCTACAACCTGTACATCATTGCCCCAGCCATGGAGGAAGAGCCGGCGAAGCCCGCCGAAGGTTGGATCTTCGACGAATACATGGATGAGTCCGACGGCCCGACATTCGCATACCTTCTCGATGTCGAGGACTACTACGAGAAGGGCCCAGCTATCGCAGGCCAAACGGTCTCGTACGACAACTTCGCGCCACTGCTCGACCACATGCTCGCCGGTGTGCGCGAGCGCGCCGAGGGCGGTGACACCGCGGCCGAGTTCCGTTTCGGCCACGCGGAGACCATCGTTCCGCTAGCGGCGTTATTGAAACTGCCGGGCTCGGAGAAGGGCGTGCCGGCGAACCAGGTCATGGACTATTCCAATTCCTCGTGGCGTGGCGACAAGGTCACGCCGATGGGAGCGAACATTCAATGGGACGCATTCCAAAACGACAACGACGACACCATTGTCCGGATGCTGTACAACGAGGCCGAAGTTCCGTTCCACTCCGGCTGCGTGCCGATCGAAGAAGGTTCGATGTTCTACACGCTCGATGAGCTTGAAGACTGTCTCCCGCTGGGCGCAACCTCAGACCACGCAAAGGCCCGCCTCACCGAGACCGCGACGCCCGTTCCGGCGCCAGAAACGTCGTCCAGCAAGATGGGCGCGCCCGAAGTCATCGCGATTGCCGTCGCGGCCTTCTTCTCGGTCTGGGCTCTGCTCGGCCTTGGTGGGCAGGTCATTACGCGGCTGATGCCCCGCTAGCCCAATAACTAATTGCGCAGGACGTCCCGGTACTTGCCGGGTTCTGGCTGCGGGGCGAAGTTCGGGGACTGGTCTTTGTCCACGAGCACTGCGCGCACCCCCTCGGCGAAGTCGGGTTCGCGGGTCATGAGCGCGCCCAAGCGCCGTTCGTTGTCGAGCGCGCCGGCGAGGTCCTGCGTGGCGTTCGCGGCGAACAGCTCGGCGGCTGCGGCCAGGGCCGACGGGGATGCCTGCGCCGTCCGCTTTGCGACGAGCTCCGCCAATTCCCCGTCCAAATTTTCCTGAATCTCAGCCCAGGAACCCTGGAACGTGTGCTCGATGCCGTCGTAAAGCGAAAAAAGCTCCGACTCCCCCGGCGCGATGGCGACAGTGTCAAGGTAGCCGGGCCCTTCGGCGACGATGCCGTCGAGCACTCCGTCGAGCGACGCGACTTTGTGCGTGGCCAGACCGGTGGCCAGCATGTCGTCGGGGGTGAGACGGTAGCCGGTGAGCGCGAGGAACTTTCCCAGCGGCAGCGACGGGCGCTTCGGCAGGTTCTGCAGCAGCCAGGACATACCCACATCCGTGACGTAGCCGATGTTCATCTCCGGCATGGAGGCAAAGGCATCTTCCGTGACCACCATGTGCGAGCCGTGGGCCGAGATGCCCATGCCGCCGCCCATGATCACACCGTTGCAAAGCGCGATGTAGGGCTTGGGGTAGTTCGCAATGTCGAGGTTCATGGCGTACTCGTCGGCGAAAAAGGCGTCGACCTCAGTGCTGCGGCCGTCGAGGATGCCCTCGCGCGCGGCGCGCACATCGCCGCCTGAACAGAAGTGCTTGCCCGCGGACTGGACGACCACCTGGGCGATGGCATCGTCGTTACGCCACTGCTTCAACGTGGCGTCGATGGCGCGCGCCATCTCGGGGTTGAGTGAGTTCAACGCCTTCGGACGGTCCAGGGTGATCACGCCGGTGGTTTCGCGTACTTCGGTCTTGATCAGATCGGTCATGCTTTCCCAGTGTTCCACATCACACCGGTAGTGTGGGGACAATGCGGACACCTCGGTTAATAGCGTTGGACATGGACGGCACACTCCTCGACGGCGACGGACGTGTGCCGGATGCGTTTTGGCCACTGCTGGAGACCGCGCGCTCGCGCGGGATAACCCTCGCGCCAGCGTCCGGGCGCCAGCTGGCCACGTTGCAGCAAATGTTCCCGGATTGCGAGGACTTCATCGCGGAAAACGGAGCGGTGGTTGCGCGCGGCGGCGAGGTGGTCTCCACCACTGCCCTGCCAGAAGCGCCGGTGCAGCGGTTGTTGTCCGCCCTGCCCAGCGCGCCGTTTGCGGCGAATGCCGTGGTGTGCGCGCCTTCGGTCGCCGCCACCGCCGCCCTGCCACCCGCCGTGGACGCGGAAGTGGACAAGTACTACGCTTCGCGCACCTTGCTTGGCGACGGCTCCGCCTCCCCCACCATCAAAATCGCCCTGTACGTGGAGTCGGACGCCGAGCGCGACGCCTACCCGTGGGTGCGCGAGCTGGTGCCGGAGCTGCGCGCGGTGGTCTCCGGCAAGCACTGGGTGGACCTGATGCACCCGGACGCCGACAAGGGCCTGGCGCTCGCCCAGCTGGCCGAGGCGATGGGCGTTGCGATGTCGGAGACGGCGGCGTTCGGCGACTACCTCAACGACCTCGGCATGCTGCGCGCCGCCGGGCACGCCGTGGCGATGGGCAACGCGCACGAGGACGTCAAAGCCGTCGCCGACGAGGTAGTGGGCACCAACACGGACGGCGCGGCCGTGGCAAGGTTGGCGAAGTGGCTCTCATGATCGACTTTTTACAGCCCGCTAACGTTGTCGCCCCGCAGTTGCTTGGGTGCGTGATCACGCACAACGGGGTGAGCATCAGGCTCACCGAGGTCGAGGCGTACCTCGGCGCAGACGACCCGGCGGCGCACACGTACCGCGGTAAAACGGCGCGCAACGCGGCGATGTTCGGTCCGCCCGGGCGGTTGTACGTGTACTTCTCCTACGGCATCCACCACAACGGCAACATCGTGTGCGCTCCGGAGGGCGACGGCCAGGGGTGCCTCATGCGCGGCGGCGAGGTTGTCGCCGGCGAGGATTTGGCGCGGGAGCGGCGGCAGCGCCCCGACCGGGCGCCGATCGCTTACGAGAACCTGGCGCGGGGGCCGGGCAACCTGGGCCGAGCCCTCGGGCTCGAGTTGGGAGACAACGGCACGCCGGTCGAGCTCACCCTGCGCGAGGCGGAGCCGGAATGGGTGGCCGGCCCACGCATCGGCATTTCCAAAAACGCCGACGCCCCGTGGCGGTTCTGGATCCCCGGCAACAAAACCGTCTCCACCCCACGGGGCGCGCCAAAGAAGCGCTAGCTACTTCTTCTTTTTCTTTTTCTTCTTCTTGGACTGCTTGCCCACCTCGAGCTCGGCGGCGACGTCGGGGACGTAGCGGAACTCCTCGCGAGGCGGACGCTCATAGTCCGTGGTCTCCGGGCGCTCCGGGATCTCCGGCAGATCCGGCTTGGTGTGCTCGTACGGGATAGTGGACAAAAGGTGCGAAATGACGTTGATGCGGGAGCGCTTCTTGTCCTCGCTTTCCACCGTGTACCACGGCGCCGACGGGATGTCGGTGTGAACGAACATCTCGTCCTTCGCGCGGGAGTAGTCCTCCCATTTTGTGATGGACTCCAGGTCCATCGGCGAGAGTTTCCACTGACGCAGCGGATCGTTGCGGCGGGACTTGAAACGCTTGTACTGCTCCTCGTCGGAAACAGAGAACCAGTATTTGCGCAGCATGATGCCGTCTTCGACCAACAGGCGCTCGAAGATCGGTGCCTGGTGCAAAAACCGCCGGTACTCCTGCGAGGACGCAAAGCCCATTACGCGCTCCACGCCGGCACGGTTGTACCAAGAGCGGTCGAAGATGACGATCTCGCCGGCCGTAGGCAGCTTTTCCACGTAACGCTGGAAGTACCACTGGCCCTGCTCGCGATCCGTCGGCTTCGGCAGTGCCTCGATGCGGCAGGTGCGAGGATTCAAGTACTGGGTGATGCGCTTAATCGCGGAGCCCTTGCCGGCGGCGTCTCGGCCTTCCATGACAATGACCAAGCGCTCGCCATTTTCCACCACCCACTGTTGCATAGCCACAAGCTCAGCCTGCAGGCGCAGCAGCTCCTTTTCGTAGGCTTTCTTGGACAGTTTCGGTGGTTTGTTGTCGTGGCTCATGGGTGTAACCGTACCCGCAGGTGCCGTGAGCACTAAAAAGGCGCTGGAACCTGAGAAGATAGATCAACATGAGGTAACCAGTGCATTGTTCAACAATAAATGCGTTATACTTTCCCTAGTTCTAACCAACGTGGTCACCCACCTGCAGAAACATGGTAGGTGACAACTGATTTCAATACGGATGCCATGCTTGCACACAACGTTTCCGCCGAGGTCCGACGCGCGATCTCACGTGGCGAATTCGCTCCCGGGCAAAAGCTCAACGAGGTAGCCCTCGCCGAGCGCTTCGGGGTTTCCCGCAACACGTTGCGTGAAGCATTCGCCATGCTGACCTCAGAAGGCCTCTGCGAACGCATCCCCAACCGCGGCGTCTTCCTGGCCACCCCGTCGCCAGAGTTCGTCACCGACACTTTCCGCGCCCGGGCCGCCATCGAGCCGGCGGCGTTACTGTGGGGCCCAGACTTGGACGTCGAGCGGCTCGACGAGCTGAACAAGGAAGCCCGCGTCGCCATCGAGGAAGAAGACGACGACCTGTTCATCGCCGTCAACCAGGCATTCCACCACGTCGTGCTCGCCGCAATGGGCTCGAAGACGCTCGGCGACACTATGGACCAGCTCGACGCCTTCCTCCGCCTGGCCACACTGCCGATTCTGGAGCACGACCCGAGCTTCAACCGCCGCTTCATCGAGGTCAACGAGCACATCGTCGAACTGGTCAAGTCCGGCGACCGCCAGGGCGCCTCGGATTACCTGCAGGAACAGCTGATGGTGCAGGCGGAAGCCATCATCGAAATGATCGAGAAGATCAACAACGGCATCGTCTAGCCCACCCCCTTCCAAACCTGAGTGCGAGGTCACATGACCCAGGTTGTATAACTAGGGCCATGCACATCGACCTCAATGCTGACCTCGGCGAGACCACCGCGGGCAACCCGGTAGCTGACGACGCAGCCATGCTGGAGATGGTCTCCAGCGCCAACGTCGCCACCGGATTCCACGCAGGAGACCCCCATTCCATCGCTGGCACCCTCAAAAACGCCGCGGCCCACGGCGTAGCCCTCGGGGCGCACGTGGCCTACAACGACCCGGCCAGCTTCGGCCGCCGCTTCATCGACTACGCCCCAGCCGAGCTCGCAGACGAAACGCTCTACCAAATCGGCGCCCTCGACGCCCTGGCCCGCGTCCACGGCATGCGCGTGCGCTACGTCAAGCCGCACGGCGCGCTCTACAACACGATCGTCCACCACGAAACCCACGCCAAGGCGGTCATCGACGGCATCAAAGCATTTAGCCCCGACCTTGCCGTGATGCTGCTTCCCGGTGGCGTCGCCGTCGACATCGCCGAAAAGGCAGGCCTGCGCGTGATCCGTGAAGCGTTCGCGGACCGCGGCTACAACCCCGACGGCACGCTCGTGTCGCGCCGTGAGCCGGGTGCGGTCATGCACGACCCGGAGGCCGTCGCCAAGCGGGTTCTCCAAGTCGCCTCCACCGGATCCGTCACCGCCATCGACGGCACCGAAGTCAAAGTCCAGGCCGAATCGGTCTGCGTCCACGGCGACTCCCCCGGCTCCGTCGAACTGACCCGCAGCGTCGTGCACAAGCTTGCCGACGAAGGCATCCGCATCGAGGCCGTCCTGTGAACTACCCCGTAAAGCGAGTCGGCACCCGCGCCCTCATCGTGGACCTGCCCGACCTGAAAACAGTCATGGACTTCTACGCGGCGCTTTCCGCCTCGCCGCTGGAGCACCAAACCGACGTCGTCGCCGCCGCGCGCACCGTGCTCGTGACCTTCGACTCGCCCACCGCCACCACCAACGCCGTCGATGTGCTCGCCGGCTATTCGCCCGCAGCTGCGGATATGGGCACGCCGCGCGACATCGACATCGACGTGCGCTACGACGGCGAGGACGTCGACGCGCTGGCGACGTCGCTAGGCATGAGCCCGCGCGACCTGATCGAGCGGCACACCTCCACCACCTGGGTCGCCGCCTTCGGCGGATTCGCCCCCGGGTTCACCTACTGCGTGCCGGAAGACGCCTCGCGCGCGCTGACGATCCCGCGCCGCGACTCGCCGCGCACCGCCGTGCCCGCAGGTGCTGTCGCCCTCGCCGGCGAGTTCTCCGCCGTCTACCCGCGCACCTCCCCCGGCGGCTGGCAGCTCATCGGCACCACCGCCACCCCGATGTGGGACTCCACCGCCACCCCGCCCGCGCTCGTCGCCCCCGGCGACCGCGTGCACTACCACGCCGTGGACACCCTGCCCGCGGACACGCAGACCGCGCGCAAGCACCTGGCCACACCGCCGCGGCGCCCCGTGTTCACGCTGGACGACGCGGGCCTGCAGACGCTGTACCAGGACCTCGGCCGACAAGGCAACGGCAACCTGGGCGTAACCACGTCCGGGTCCACCGACCGCGCCTCCGCCCGCACCGCCAACGCCGCCGTGGGCAACAAACGCAACGCCACGCTTTTGGAAAACGTCGGCGGGCTGACCATGACCGCCCTGGCCGAGACTGTCATCTGCGTTACCGGCGCCGACGCCGACATCACCGTCGGCGGGCGCCCCGCGCCGCTGGCCACCCCGACGATTGTGCCGGCGGGCGCGGAGGTCGTCGTCAAGCCGGCGCGCCTCGGTTTTCGCACCTACGTCGCAGTGCGCGGCGGGCTCATCGCCGACACCGAGCTGGATTCGGCGGCCACCGACATGCTCTCCGGGCTCGGCCCGAAACCGCTGGCAGCCGGCGACACCATCGCCATGTCACTGACCCCTCCGCAGTCCGCCAACTCGCTTTTGACCAACCCGCTGCGAGTCGAACGCGACGGCGCGGACGTCGTCGGCGTGGTGCGCTGCGTCCTCGGCCCCCGCGACGACTGGTTCGACCAAGACGCCGTCGACCGGTTCTTCGCCACCACCTTCACCGTCACCGGTGACTCCAACCGCGTGGGCCTGCGCCTCGAATCCGACGCACCACTAACCCGCTCGCGCGACGGCGAGCTGCCCAGCGAAGGCATGGTCGCAGGCTCCGTGCAGATCCCCCCGTCCGGCCAACCGGTGCTCTTCCTGCGCGACCACGCCGTGACCGGTGGCTACCCTGTTATCGCGACCGTGATCAATGAAGACGTCGACATCGCCGCACAACTCCCGCCCGGCGGAAAACTCCGCTTCGAGCGCTACACCCTGGAAGGTTAATTCATGACTCTTTCTGCCGTACTGATTGCCAACCGCGGCGAGATCGCCGCGCGCATCGCGCGCACCGCCCGCGATTTAGGCATCCGCTCCATCGCCGTCTACTCCGAGCCGGACACCGGGGCGCTGCACACCCAGATCGCCGACGAGGCCTACCTGCTGCCGGGCAAGACCTCCGCCGAGACGTACATGAACATCCCGGCGCTCATCGAGATCGCGCACCGCGCCGGCGCCGACTGCCTCCACCCCGGCTACGGGTTCCTGTCCGAAAACGCCGACTTCGCCCGCACCGTCGAGCAGGCCGGCCTGACCTGGATCGGACCATCGCCGGAGGCCATCGAGCTACTCGGCGACAAACTCTCTGCCCGCGCCCTTGCCGTCGAGGTTGACGCCCCGCTCGCACCAGGCACCGGCGAGCCGCTGTCCACCTGGGAGGAAGCCCGCGACTTCGCCGACAAGCACGGCATGCCGATCGCGATCAAGGCAGCCTTCGGCGGCGGCGGCCGCGGCCTGAAAGTTGTCTTCGACGAAGCCGACATCGAGGAAGGCTTCGCGTCCGCTGGTCGCGAGGCAAAGGAGGCGTTCGGCCGCGGCGAGTGCTACGTGGAGAAGTTCCTCACCCACCCGCGCCACGTCGAGGCGCAAGTGCTTGCCGACGCGCACGGCAACGTCGCAGTGCTCGGCACCCGCGACTGCTCCACCCAGCGCCGCTTCCAAAAACTCATCGAGGAAGCCCCCGCCCCGTTCCTCACCGACGAGCAGCGCAGCGCCATCGAAGAAGGCGCCCGCGAAATCATCCGCAAGGCGAACTACCAGTCCGCCGGCACCGTCGAATACATCGTCTCCGAAGACGGCACCGTGTCGTTTTTGGAGGTCAACACCCGCGTCCAGGTCGAGCACCCCATCACCGAGGCCGTCACCGGCGTGGACATCATCGCCGAACAATTCCGCATTGCGGATGGGCTTCCCCTCTCCTTCGTCGACTCGAACGGCAACGGCGGCAACGGGATCGATCCGTCGATAAGCGGGCATGCTTTTGAGTTCCGCATCAATGCCGAAGATGTCACCAACGGCTTCGCCCCCTCGCCTGGCACGGTGACGCGCTTCGACGTGCCGACCGGACCAGGCGTGCGCATCGACACCGGCGTTCGCACCGGCGGACAAATCCCGCCGTACTACGACTCGCTCATGGGCAAACTCGTCGTCTGGGGACCCGACCGCGACACCGCCCTCGCCCGCGCAAAGCAGGCGCTCAGCGAGTTCGTCATCGAAGGCGTGCGCACCGTGCTGCCGTTCCACCGCGACATGGTCGACGCGCCCGAAATCACCGGTGAGAGCCTCGACGTCTACACCGACTGGGTCGACCACAACTACTCACCGTCGCAGAAACACAACGGCGTCGACATCGAGCACATCTACGACGAGCGCCGCGACGTCGTCGTGGAAATCGACGGCCGACTGCACACCATCGGCTTCCCCGTCGCCATGCTCGGCGGCGGCGCGGCCACGGCCCCGGCCGAAACAGCTGGCCCGGCCAGCGACGAAGCAGGAGCCGTGACGTCGAAGTACGAAGCCACCATCGTTGAATGGTTGGTCGCCGACGGCGACGTCGTCTCCAAGGGCGACGCGATCGCCACAGTCGAGGCCATGAAAATGGAATCGCAGATCAAAGCGCCTCGAGACGGGCAGATCTCCCTCGCCGCACAACAGGGCGAGCGCGTCAAGGCGAACGCCACCATCGCGACGATTTCCTAGGCGCGCGGGTGTTACGCCGTCGTCCGTTTGGGCGGCGGCGTTTCGCGTTGCTAGGTGCTTTGTGGTCCGAAGAGTTGGTCGAGTGCTCCGCGGTCGGTGTTTTTGATGTGGTACCGCGGGGTGAGACCCACCAGGGCGCGCCTCTGATCATGGTGATGCGGCCGCGTTTGGTGCGCCAGGGGTCGTCGTCGTTGATCCGGTTGTGATACCTGCATAGCGGCACCAGGTTGTTCATGTTGGTCAGCCCGCCGTGTTTCCACGCATCCACGTGATGAATCTCCGACCCGTACGCCCCGTGCCTGCACCCCGGGAACGCGCACACGGGTGAGACCATGCAGGCCATATCGCGTTGTTTCTGGTTGGCGAAGCGTTCGGTGTCGTAGAGGTTCACCGCGCCTTCCTCGGGGTGGAAGGCTGCGACCTCGAGTGCCTCGCCGAACTCTTGCTGGAGGTACTCCGCACCCGTCATGATGGTGCCGTCAGTCAGCGTCAGGATGATGTCGTCGCCGTCGCCCGCCATAATCCGGGCGTGCTCGGTGATCGGCACCATCACGATCGGCCGTGGCGCGGCGGCGACCACCCCGCCAGCCTTACCTTCGACGATGCGCCAAAACGCATCCTCCATCTGCGCCGCCGCCGGCAGCGTGGCGTCGATGTCTTGGCGCAGGCGGTGCTCTAAGTCGGCTGCTTTGCGGTCGGTGGTGTCGATGGTGATGCGCGCGCGCCCGTTTTTCGGTTGTGAGAACGCGACTTGTTTCTTTGTCGGGGTGTTGTCCTCGCGGGGCACGATCTCTCGTGCGGCGCGTTCGATCGCGCGGTACCCGCCGGTGACATCCAACAGTTCCAGCCGCAGCCGCCACCGCTCGCCGGCATCCTTCACCACGGCAACACGTCGTTCGATCAGCCCGAGTTCGTCGAGGGAGAACCCGCGGGCTTTCTGCACCGCGTGGGCTTGTTTGCGGGTGAATTTCGTTTTTCCGTAGTAGACGTCCTGCATCTGATCCCACGCACGCGCCCGATCCGGCGCCATCCCGGCAGCAAGGGCAACCGGCAGGTCGAAGTGCCGCAGTGTCTCCATGGATACTGCGGACATCGCCTGGATGAATGCGTCGAACGAGTTCATGACCACAGACCCTAAACCCAACGCAACCCCACACAACCCCCACAAGCCCAATCTGTGGATAACCCGTCCCAAAACGCACCAAAGTTGTCCACAGCCGGGACCTTTAGGGAACCTGGTACGCCACGTCCCTCGCGTCGGTGATGAGCATCTTGCCCGGCGCGTGGCAGATCGCCAGGTCAGGCTTGGACGACGTCACGATCGACTGCGGCGTGACCCCACACGCCCAGAACACCGGCACCCAACCTGCTGGGATGTCTACCGCGTCGCCGAAATCGGGCGCGGCCAGGTCGTCGATGCCGATTAGCCCCGGCTCCCCCACGTGCACCGGCGCTCCGTGCACCGCCGGGTAGCGCGAGGTGATCCGCACCGCGTCCGACACCAAGTTCGCCGGGATGGGACGCATGGAGACCACCATCTTCCCGCTGAATACCCCGGCAGGTTCGCAGTCGATGTTGGTCAGATACATCGGCACGTTCACACCCTGCTCGATGTGGGCGACCGGCACATTGTTGTCCAGCAATGCCTGTTCGAAGGTGAAGGAGCACCCGATGACAAATGCGACGGTGTTCTCGGTCCAGTAGGCGGTGGCATCCGTTGGTTCGTCGATAAGCGAGCCGTGCGAAAACACCCGGTAGGACGGAATGTCGGTGCGGATATCGCCACCCGCAAGCAGCGGCGAGGACACTTCGCCCGGCTCTAACACCCCGAGCAGCGGGCACGGCTTCGGGTTGCGCTGCGCGAACAACAAGAAATCGAACGCGTACTTCCGATCCAGCGCGATCAGATTGGCCTGGGCGAAGCCAGCGGAAAAGCCCGCCGTTGTCGCCACATCCGTGGTGCGGAACAACGCGCGGGCCTGCGCTGGGGTGTAGGAGGCGTACATGCCTCAACGCTACATCGAGATAATCTCCGGAAGCTTGCTAATGGAGCTCCAACCCATGTACAGCGTGAGCACCAGCACGAGCACACCGATCGTGAGCATCCACGCCGGCGGCTTGTAGCCGCGCAACAGGTCTCGGCGGAAGATGCCGGCGAAGAGCACCACCGCGAAACCGATCGGGAGGATCAAGCCGTTGAACGCGCCGGCGAACAGCAGCACCTTCTGCGGCGGGGTGCCGCCGAGCGCGAGGAAGATCGCGGCGGAGGCGACAATAAACGCGACGGTGAACATCGTGCGCTTCTTCGGGTCGAAGCCCTGCTTGGTCATAAACGACACGGAGGTAAACGACGCGCCGATCACCGAGGACAGGCCAGCGGCCCACAGCACGAGGCCGAACGCGCGGCGGCCGAACTCGCCGGCGGCCTGGTAGAACACGTCGGCGGCAGTGTTGTCCTTGGACAACGTGACACCGGTGGCCACCACGCCGAGCACCGCGAGGAACAGCAGCACGCGCATGATGCCGGTGACGATGATGCCGGTGACCGAGGACCGGGTGAGGTAATCGATGTTTTCCGGCCCGGTGTGGCCTGCGTCGATGAGGCGGTGTACGCCGGCGAACACGATGTATCCGCCGACGGTTCCGCCGATGAGGATGGTGATGACGTTGAAGTCGATCGCCTCAGGCGCGACCGTCTGCCGCATGGCCTCCGCCACCGGCGGGTTCGAGGAGATGGCGACATACAGCATGAGCAGGATCATCATCGCGCCGAGGATGCCGACGATGACGTCGAGCGCGGCGCCGGCGCGCTTTGACAGGAACACCACCAGGGCGATGACGGCGGAGATGGCGCCGCCGATGCGCGGTTCAATGCCAGCGAGCGCCTGCAGGCCGAGGCCCGTGCCGGCGACGTTGCCGATGTTGAAGATGAAGCCGCCGACGCCGACGAGCACCGCGAGCACCCACCCGAGGCCGGGCACCACCTTGTTGGCGAGTTCGCTGGCGCGCAGGCCGGATACGCCGAGGATGCGCCAGACGTTGAGTTGCACGGCGATGTCGATGACGATGGACAGCAGGATCGCGAAGGCGAGCGCTGCGCCCATCTTCACGGTGAAGACGGATGTTTGGGTGAGGAATCCTGGGCCGATGGCCGAGGTGGCCATGAGGAAGATGGCGCCGATCATGGGGCCGATCCCCCTCGCCGCGGCTGGTGGTTTCGCGGGCACGTCGGCCGCGGTGGACCCACTCTGGGTCGGATCTGGAGCGGTCACTGGGGACACCCCTTTCACGTTCTAGGAAAATGTGACGGGGGAGATATTAAGCCATGAATGCGCTCCAGGAAACATTGCGCCCCACTGGGGTTACCCCTTAAGAGACTTTGAACTCCGCCATCTGGTCCCACTCGGTCTTGCCTTCGATGAGGGTGTTGATGATGGTGGGGGTCTCTTTGAGGATCGTGGGGAAGAATTCCTGGGCGGCCTTGAAGTGGTCGGAGTTGACGTGGGCTTCGGCGGCGTCGTCTTGGAATGCCTCGATGAGCAGGTATTCGTCGGGGTTGTCTTCGTTGCGGTACCAGTCGAAGAAGATGTTGCCTTCTTCGGCGCGGGAGGCGTCGGTGAAGTCCTTGACCAGTTCGCGGAAGTTGTCGACGTGTTCGGGCAGGGGCTTGAATCGTACGTTGATCAAAATCATGCGCCCCACCCTAGCCTTCGAGCTGTTCGCCGAGTTCGAGCCATTCCATCTCGAGTTCCTCGCGGGCGTCCTTCACGGCGTTGAGCTCTTTGGTTTTGGCGCCGATGGTGTCGAATTCGCCGGCTTCGGAAAGCTCGGCGATTTCGGTTTCGAGTGCTTCCGCCCGCTCGTTTTCTTTGGCGATTTTGCGCTCGAGGGCCTTCATCTTCTTATGCAGTTCGCGCTCTTGTTGGGAGCTCATTTGCTTCTCGACGCCCTCCGGTTTCCCCTCCCCCAGATCCAGCACGCCGGCAGTGCGGGCCTGGTCGGCGCGGGTGTCCAAGTACTGCTGGATGCCGCCGGGCAGGTTGGTCAGCTTGCCGTCGCCGAACAGCGCGTAGGTGTTGTCGGCGATGCGCTCAATCAGGTAGCGGTCGTGGGAGATAACCACCAGGGTGCCGGGCCAGGAGTCGAGGAGGCTTTCCAGCTCTTGGAGGGTGTCGATGTCGAGGTCGTTCGTGGGCTCGTCGAGAAGCAAAACGTTCGGCTCGCTCATGAGCACGCGGGTGAGTTGGAGGCGGCGGCGCTCGCCGCCGGAGAGGTCGCGCACAGGGGTGCGTTGGCGCTTCGGCGAGAAGCCGAGGCGTTCGGCGAGCTGGGAGGCAGACAGCTCCTTCTTGCCGAGGGAGATGTAGGTGGCCACATCCTCGACGGCGTCGATGACGCGGCGCTCCGGGTCGAGGTCGTCGAGTTCTTGGCGCAGCCAGCCAATGCGGGTGGTTTGCCCCTCGATGCGTTTGCCGGCTGCGAGCGGGTACTCGCCGGCCAGGGTTCGCAGCAGGGTGGTTTTGCCGGAGCCGTTCACACCGACCAGGCCGATGCGCTCGCCCGGCGCGAGGCGCCAGGTGAGGTGGTCGACCAGGGTGCGGCCGTCGGGGGCGTCGATGCGCGCGTCTTCGAGCTCGATGACCACGCGGCCCTGGCGCTGCTTGGAAAAGGCCATGAGTTCGACGGTGTCGCGCGGCGGCGGGACGTCCTTGATCAGGGCTTCGGCGGCCTCGATGCGGTAGCGCGGCTTGGAGGTGCGCGCCGGTGCGCCGCGGCGCAGCCACGCCAGCTCCTTGCGGGCGAGGTTCTGGCGGCGCTGCTCGATGGCGTCGGCCTGGCGGGCGCGCTCGGCGCGCGCGAAGGTCCAGTCGTTGTAGCCGCCCTCGTAGACATCGACCGTGCCGTCATGCACCTCCCACGTCAGCGTGGCTACGGTGTCGAGGAACCAGCGGTCGTGGGTGACCACCACGACCGCGACTTTGCGCGAGAGCAGGTGGTCGGCAAGCCATTGCACACCTTCGACGTCGAGGTGGTTGGTCGGCTCGTCCAGCACCACCAGGTCCAGGTCCTGCACGAGCGCGGCGGCGAGGTTGACGCGGCGCCGCTCGCCGCCGGAGAGCTGCCCCACCGGGGTGTCCAGGCCAAGCTCCGCCACACCGGTGCCTTGGAGCACCTCGCGCACGCGGGCGTTGGAGGCCCATTCGAAGGTCTGCAGGCCCAGCGGCTCGACGACGGCCTGGCCGACCGTGAGCGCGCTATCCAGCGTGAAGCGCTGCGTCACCACCGCCATGCGCAGATCCGAGGTGTGCGAGACGCGCCCGGCGTCCGGCGGCTCGATGCCGGTGAGCACCTCCAACAGGGTGGTTTTGCCGCCGCCGTTGACGCCGACGATGCCGATGCGCTCACCGGTCTGCACGCCGAGCGAGACCCCGTCGAGAAGCGTTTTCAGCCCCCACGTTTTGGAGACGTTTTCCAGGTTGATCAGGTTAGCCATATGGCTTGCAATCTTACGCAGGCGCACGCGTAACGACGCCTCCGGTTAACTCACCTTCTCCACCACCGCGCCGTGGTCGGGGCCTTCGGCGACGAAGACCTCGTAGCCGTCGAACTGCTCCGCCAAGTGCTCAGCGGCGAACCGCGCGGCGTTGGCATCATCGCAGAGCACGGCCACGGTGGGGCCGGACCCGGAGACGACGGCACGGCGGCCAGCCTCTGCGGCTACACCGAGCACGCGCTTGAGCACCGGCCGCATCGACAACGCGGGCGCCTCCAGGTCGTTGTGCAGCGCCGCAGCGACGCGCGCCACGTCGCCGGAGGTCAGCGCCTGGGACAGGTCTGTGGCGTCCAAATGCGGCACGAGGGCGAGGTTGCCGTGCCGGAGGTCGTCGAGAAGCGAGAACGCTCCCGAAGTGTTGATACCGATCTTGGGGTTGATGAACACCCAGTGCAGCCGGCCGCGCGAGAGCATCTCGACCAGCTCGTCGCCGCGGCCCGTGCCGAGCGCCGTGCCGCCCATGAGCGAAAAGGGCACGTCCGCGCCGAGCGACGCCGCGATCTCGTGCAGCGCCTCGTCCGGCAGCGGCTCGCCGAACTGCGACACGAGCGCGTTCGCCGCTACCAGCGCGGCGGCCGCGTCGGCGGAGCCGCCCGCCATGCCTCCCGCGACGAAGACGTGCTTATCCACCTCGATGCGCACGCGCGGCACCGCCACGCCCGCGCGCGCCACCACGGCCTCGACGGCGCGCCACGCCAGGTTGTTCGGCCCGTCGATGTCCTCGTCCGGCTCGTCCACGAAAAACGTGGTGTGCATGGACTCGACTGCCGGGCCGGCTACGGGGTCGCCGTCGAGAAGCAATCGCACCACCTCGCGCCGGTCCACCGCGTGGAAAACGCTGACCAGGTCGTGGTAGCCGTCCGTGCGCGCCTCACCGACGCCGAGGTGCAGATTGACCTTGCCCGGCGCGGAGGCGACGATCTCACGCACCATTCCGGGCCTCCCCCAGGCGGATGAAGTCTGCGACGGTGAGCTTCTCGCCGCGCAGGCCCGGGTCGATGCCGGCGGCGCGCAACGCGTCCTCGGCGGCTGCGGCCGAACCGTATACGCCCGACAGCGTGGAGCGCAGCGTCTTGCGGCGCTGGGCGAACGCGGCATCCACCAGCGGGAAGATAGTGTCGCGAAGCTCGCGTGGGGCGTCGGCTGCGACGTCGATGCGCACCAGCCCCGACTCGATGTTCGGCGCCGGCCAGAACACGTGCTTGCCAATCGTGCCGGCGCGCGAGACATCGCCGTAGAACGCGGCCTTGACGCTGGGCACGCCGTAAATCTTCGAGCCAGGTTGGGCAGCGAGGCGGTCGGCAACTTCCTTTTGCACCATCACGAGCACGCTGCGTATCGACGGCAACTCCGCCAACAAATGCAGCAGCACCGGCACTGAGACGTTGTAGGGCAAATTTGCCACCAGCGCGGTCGGCGCGACGTCAAAGTCGGCGCGGGCGACCTTCAGTGCGTCGGTGTTGATCACGGAAAGCCGCTCGGCGCACTGCGGGGCGAACGTCTCCACGGTGGTGGACAGACGCCCGGCCAGGCGCGGGTCAATCTCGAGCGCGGTCACACTCGCGGCGGTGTCGATCAGCCCCAGGGTGAGCGAGCCGAGGCCCGGCCCGACCTCCACGACGTGGTCGTCGGCAGAAAGCTCCGCGGCCGCGACTATGCGGCGCACGGTGTTGGGGTCGTGCAGGAAGTTCTGCCCCAGCTTCTTCGTCGGCGTGACATCCAGCTCGGCGGCGAGGTCGCGGATCTCGGCTGGCCCGAGGAGTTGCGCCCCCGCCATCTAGCGGATACCCAGGCGGGCGGTGCAGGCCGGCCAAGCGCCCCAGCCCTGGGATGCCTGGACGCGCTCGGCGATGGCAATCTGCTGCTCGCGGGTGGCCAGGTTCGCGCTCGGCGCGTACGCGGTGCCGCCGTGGCCCGCCCAGGTGGACGGGGTGAACTGCAGGCCGCCGTAGAAACCGTTGCCGGTGTTGATGGCCCAGTTGCCGCCGGATTCGCACTGCGCAAGCGAATCCCAGACGCTGCCGGAGGCCACCGCGGGGGCGGCCGCGCCGGTGTTGCCGGCCTGCTTGGTGCCGCGGGCGATCAGGGCCGGCTTGGCCTTCTTCACTTCCTCTTCTTCGGCCACGCCTTCGGACTCGACCTTGCCGTTGACGGTGACGGTGCGGTGGATGACCTCGGTCTCGCCCTGTTCGCCCTTTTCGCGGACCTCCTCGGTGCCTTCCTCGAGCGAGTCGTCGTCGACGTACTCAGCCGGGGCCTCGACGACGACGGTCTCCGGGCGGTCCACGGTGCTGACGCGGTCGAGCACGATCTCCATGCCCGGCTCGATGGCGTCGGTGAGCGCGGCGTTGAGGCGGTCGTCGGTGTCGAAGGTGACGCCGCGGGCGGCAAGCAGGTCACCGACGGTCTTCGCGGCGGCTGAGACGTAGGTCAGGTTCCCGCCGTCGCGCAGCGCGACGATCTTCGGGGTGGTCACGTCCAGGTTCATGCCGTGGGTGACCGGCTGGTCGCGGTCCACGTCCACAGCGGAGTGTCCGGCCACGCCGGCTTGCTCGATCAGCTCGCCGACGGTGCCGGCGGTGGACGTGATCTCCTGTGCAACACCGTCGATGACCACGGCAACCGGCTTCGCGGTGCGCACGGTGACGGTGTCGCCGCTGGACAGCTCCTCCCCCGGCGCCGGGTAGACCAGGTCGTCCGGCGCGACATCGACACCGGCGGAAGAAAGCGCGCCTGCCACGTCGGAGGCGTAGGTGCGCACATTGGTTTCCTCGCCGTTGACGTCGACGGTGACTTGCTTCTGGGTGGCGAGTGCCGTGCCCGCGCCGCCGACCAGGACGGCGCCGGCGACGGTGCCGGCGACGGCGCGCTTGGTGGCGGTGCTTTTCGGGTTGATCCGCTTGATCTGACGGGACATGTGTTTCCTCACGGGTCGGCTCAGCTGAAAGTGCTTCAGCTAATAACCCGGGTAACGATACGGTAACGCCCGCGGGGTTTCAAGGACGGACGTGCCAGGTCACACCCCGTAGACCCGCGAAAACGTCTCTGCAATCTCACGCGCCACATCGGCCACTTCCATGCCGCGCGCTTGCGCCACAACCTTCGCCGTATGCCCGATCAACGCCGGCTCGTTTTTCGCCCCGCGGTACGGCTCGGGCGTCATGTACGGCGCGTCCGTTTCCACCAGCAGCTGCCCCACTGGCGCCAGCGCCGCCGCCTCGCGCAGCTCCTCGTTGCGCTTGAACGTCACGTTGCCGGCGAAACTGAGCACATAGCCGCGTTCAATCGCCTCGCGCGCCACATCCAGGGGCGATGAGAAGCAGTGCAGGATCACGTGCTTAGGCCGCGGCGCGCTATCGAGAATGCGCATCATGTCGGCGTCGCCCTCGCGGTTGTGGATCATCAGCGCCTTGCCCGTCTCGTAGGCTAAGTCGATGTGCCAGCGAAACGCCTCCTCCTGCACCTCTAGCGGTGCGGTGCCCTCCGCGTCGTGCTTTAGCCAGTAGGTGTCGATGCCGGTCTCGCCCACCGCCACGCAACGCTCGTCGGCGGCCAACTCGATCAGGCGGGCGCGAGCGTCGCAGTCAAGCTCGTCCGCCCGCGTCGGGTGGATGGCGCACGCCGCGAACACGCGCTCGTTGAAGTGGGCGGCCTCCAGTGCACGCTCCGCCTCCTCGAGGCCGTCGCCGACGGTGCAGATGCGCTCAACGCCGGCGGATAGGGCGCGTTCGACGAACGCGTCCACCTCATCCTTGGTGCGTGCGCCGCAGGACGCGAGGTGCGTGTGGGCGTCGATTAGCCCGGCGATCGGCTCGGCGGGCACGGGTGTGGGACGCGGTTTCTTTTTGCTCATACGATGCACCCTATGGCATTTGCAGACATCGACTCAGCCACCACCACCCAAATCGAGGCGGACCTCGCCGAAGCCGCCGGCCGCGGCATCAACGGCTCGCCCGCGGACATCGTGGAGTCCTTCGAGGCCGAACTCGCCGACTACCTCGCGCTCCCGCCGGACGTGCGCCGCGCGTTCCCCCGCGGCGACACCGCGCGCCTCTACGGCACCGCGCTCGGCCAGGCGCTCGTGCGGGAGGGGTTTCAGTGGCAATTGCTTATCGACGACTACGGCACCGACCTCGTCGTCGCCAAAGACGTCGGCAGCGCGGGCGAGAAATACACCGCCCCGCTCGTGGTGGTGGACCAGCGCTTCGAGGACGAGAAGCCCGGCACCCTGACCAAGTTCCTGGGGCAGTTCTTGTGAGCACCCCGCCGCGCTGCGTCCGGCACCCGCGCCCCAAAAGCGCGGATCCAGCTAGTAGGGCCCAGCTATTGACCCCCTGGGGGCTGCGGACAAAATCTTGGAGTGCGTTTGGGGGACTTTGTCTCGTTGTTATGCACTCAGTGCTTGTCGGTGTTCGGCGATGGTGGTGTACCCGTCGCCGAGTGTCGACTTCAATCGTCTGTGGATGTAGAAGTCGATGTAGGTGTCAATATAGTCGCGCATCTGCGCCACCGTCATCGTTGACACCACAGGTCTGCCTTTGAGCAGTTCCTGTTTCATCGTGCCGAAGAACCCTTCGGTGCGCGCATTGTCGCCGCTGGTGGCTTTGCGTGACAGTGACGGGATGTAGCGCCACCGGTTGTCACACCACGCATCGGCCTGGCAGTCCGGGCAATCCAGGCTGTTGTGGGCGTGGTTGGTAATCAGGCTGACCCAGCGTGGGCTGCGGTAGAGCCCACCGCGGTCGGAATGGATGATTGGTTGCGCACCGTCGGGTTTTAGCTTGTCGATTCGCGCGATCATCTCGGCGACAAGATCGTGATTCGGTGACGTCGACATGGTCACTGCAATCGGCATCCCGTCGTAGAAATCGATCGCTGCCGACAGGAACAACTTCCCGTCTGGGCAGTGGATTTCGGTGACATCAGTGCCGATTTTCTCCCACGGCGCATCCGCGTGGAAATCGTGGGTAAGCCCTTTGGCGTCGGCGTGGTCGGTGAAGTACTGCGACGGTTCGATCACCGGGCGGGCCACATCCGAATCCCGGTCATCGTCGGTGCCGTCGGTTGGGGTGATCAGTAGCAGGTTTGCTGGCTTGTGGTCGGTTTCACCGGTGTAGGAGGAGTACTTGCCCGACGCCTTCGCTGGCGGGCGGCACCCCAGATCCGCCATGAGGGTGCGCACGATCTTTTCCGACACCGTATGCCCCATGATCTTCAACCAGGCGTGGATGCGTCGGTATCCGTAGCTTTGTCCGGATTCGGCCGCTGCCTGCAAGATCAATGGTTTAAGTGCAGCGCGGCGCTGTTCGCGCTGTTGCACCACCTTCGTGTGTTTGTGTCGGTGGTAGTAAAACGTCGACTGCGCAATCCCGACTACCGCGCATGCTTGCGCGATGGAAAACCCGTGGGCGTCCGTGAGGGCAACCACCACAGCGGCTTTCGCCGCGGTGGACAGCTCACCGTCACGGACGTCGTCTTTTCCCCGCGGCTCACCATCGCTCATGAGCACTTGGATAATGGCGTCTTTGACCGTTTCCCGGTCACGCATCTCAACAATGAGCTTTTTCAGCTCGTCCATGTCACTGGGTAAATCAGCGATATCGTCTACCGGACCAGGCCCCGGCAGCCACTCGTTGACTGGCCGTGGTGGTCGTTTCGCATCGGCTGCCTTATCGACTCGCTGCTGCTGATGGTTGCGTTGGACTTTGCGTTGCTTGCTCACGCGTTCCATTGTCGCCGCATAGGCCTCGTCGAATGTCATCGACGCTGCCAAAACGCGTTCGTCATCGTCGGGCCAATACCGCTTCGTCCAGGTCAGCGCCGCGGTGTCGTTGACGTCGAACTCCACAGCGATGTCACGCACCGTCGCCTGTGAGGTCAACCTGCGTGCGACAACTTTTGCGATGGTCTCAGCGTCGTAGGCGCGTCTGGCACCGTCAAAGCTCTGGCCGCGGCGCTTGGCTGCAACCCAGTTGCCGACCGTGTCTACCGACGGTCGGCGACCACACGCGTCTTCAGCCCAGTCGCAGACCTCACGGGCAGACGACCCAGCCAAAAACCTCTCAACCGCACCATCGCGGATATCAGATGGAAACCCTGCGGGCATCGGAATACCTTCCAGCCCCCAACACTCCAACTTTTTGTCCGCGCTCCCCTGGGGCAGAATAGCTGGATCCTACTAGCTGGGTTTAGCGGAAATGGTGCCGCGCGGGGCTACTGCACCGGCGCCCATTCCGGGCCGGTCTCGCCCAGCTCCGGGTCCAGCTTGGCAATCAGCGGCTGCGGCTTGGACAGCTCCGTGCCCGGGGTGACGTCCACGCGCTTCCACTCGGCCTGCTGCTGGGAGTAGTCGCCGGTGATGGTCAGGTAGGTCTGGCCCTTCTCCGGCAGGCCAGCGCCGACGAGGTTGAACTCCTCGTCGTCCCCGACCTCCTCGACGCGCGGCTCGGCGGCCCAGATGCCGGTGCGGCCCAAAGTCTCGTGGACCTTCTGCGCGGTGTGCGGCAAGAACGGGGTGAGCATGGCATTGCAGTCGGAGACGACCTGCAGCGCGGTCCACAGCACGGTAGCCAGGCGCTCGCGCTGGGAGTCGTCCTTGGCCAGCTTCCACGGCTCCTGCTCGGCGATGTAGGCGTTGGCCTCGCCAACGACGTGCATGATCTTCGTGATCGCGGACTTGAAGTGCGCCTTGCCCAGGGCCTCGCCGGCGGTGGTGAAGGTCTCGGCTGCGAGGTCGAGGATGCGCTCGTCGGACGCCTCGAGCGGGCCGGGTGCTGGGACCTGGCCGAAGTTCTTGTGCGCCATGGACACGGTGCGGTTGACCAGGTTGCCCCAGCCGTTCGCCAGCTCGTTGTTCACGCGACGGACAAACTCGTCCCAGGTGAAGTCCGTGTCGTTGTTCTCCGGGCCGGCCACGGCGATGAAGTAACGCAACGGGTCCGGGCCGAACTCGGCGAGGAAGTCCTTGACGTAGATGACCACGCCCTTGGACGAGGAGAACTTGGAGCCGGACATGGTGAGGAACTCGGAGGAGACGACCTCGGTGGGCAGGTTCAGCTCGCCGAGCTCGCGGACCGTGCCGCCGTTGGCGCCCTTGCCCGCGTATCCGAGCAGCTCCGCCGGCCAAATCTGGGAGTGGAAGGTGATGTTGTCCTTGCCCATGAAGTAGTAGCCCTCGGTGGCCGGGTCCTGCCAGAAGTCCTTCCATGCCTCCGGGTTGCCGGAGCGGTGCGCCCACTCAATCGATGCAGACAGGTAGCCCACGACGGCGTCGAACCAGACGTAGAGCTTCTTCGACGGGTTGTCCTGCCAGTCTTCCACCGGGATCGGGATGCCCCAGTCAATGTCGCGGGTCATGGCGCGCGGGCGCATGTCCTCCAGCAGGTTCAGGGAGAACTTCAGCACGTTCGGGCGCCAGTCCTCGCGGGTGGAAAGCCACTGCTCCAGCGCGTCGTGCAGCGCGGGCAGGTCGAGCATGAAGTGCTCGGTCTCGATGAACTCCGGGGTCTCGCCGTTGATCTTGGACACCGGGTTGATCAGGTCCGCCGGGTCGAGCTGGTTGCCGCAGGTGTCGCACTGGTCGCCGCGGGCGTCGGTGGCGCCGCAGATCGGGCAGGTGCCCTCAATGTAGCGGTCCGGAAGCGTGCGGCCCGTCGACGGGGAAATCGCGCCCTGGGTGGTCTCCCGAATCATGTAGCCGTTTTCGTTCAGGCCGCGGAACAGCTCCTGCACCACCGCGTAGTGGTTGCGGGTGGTGGTGCGGGTGAACAGGTCGTAGGACAGACCCAGGCCCGCCAGGTCCTCCACAATCTGCTTGTTGTAGCGGTCCGCCAGCTCCTTGACGGTCACGCCTTCCTTATCGGCCTGCACCAAAAGCGGGGTGCCGTGCTCGTCGGTGCCGGAGACCATGAGCACGTTCTTGCCCGTCATTCGCTGGTAGCGGGCGAAGACATCGGACGGCACGCCGAAGCCGGCGACGTGGCCAATGTGGCGCGGGCCGTTGGCGTACGGCCACGCAACGCACACAAGAACGTTGTTGTTGGTCTCGGAAGAAGTCATGGCTCACAGCATAAGTTATGGCCCCGTCAAGCACTGCACTGCTTGGCGGGGCCGCAACTTTAGAACGTCGAAAAGCGAAAGCTCCTAGCGCGAACGCGGATTGAGCATTTTCTTCACCTGCGCCTTGCGCTCTTCCAGCTGCTGCTGATCGCGGTGCATGCGACGCTCGATAGCCAGTTGACGGTTGAAGCGCTCCTGCTCCTTCTTGTCCAGGTAGATCGTGTCGTTGGACATGTCCTTGACAATCGCGAACATCAGCACGATCAGGATGATCAAGAACGGAGTTGCGGCCACGATGGTCACGGACTGCAGCGAGTTCAGCGCGTCCGAGCCACCGGAGATCAGAAGCGTCAGGCCGACGAATGCGGTGGCCAGGCCCCACATTGCGGCGAGCCACGGCTTCGCCTCGGTCTTACCGGACTGGGTCATAGACGCCATCACGGTGGACGCGGAGTCCGCCGAGGTGATGAAGAAGGTGCCCAGAAGGATCAGGGCAAACACGCCCATAACGTAGCCTCCCGGCATCGAGTGCAGCAGGTTGAACAGCTGCTCTTCGTTGGAGCCGCCGCCGACGATGGACTCGCCAGCCTGCTCCATCTTGATAGCGGTGCCGCCGAAGATGGCGAACCACACGGTGGACAGGCCAGCCGGAACCAGCATCACGCCGAGGCAGAACTCGCGCACGGTGCGGCCGCGGGAAATGCGCGCCAGGAAGGTGCCCACGAACGGGGACCAGGAAATCCACCAAGCCCAGTAGAAGATGGTCCAGCCGGAGAGGAACTCGCCGGCCTCGCCGTCCTGGCTCTCAGCGGTGCGCGCAGCCATTTCGAAGAAGTTCTGCAGGTAGTTACCAACAGCGGTCGGCAGCATGTTCAGCTGCGCCACGGTCGGGCCGAACACGAACACGAAGATCGCCAGGATTGCGGCAACGACCATGTTCGTGTTGGACAGCCACTGGATGCCCTTGGACACGCCCGACATTGCGGACAGCAAAAACGCCAGGGTGAGCACAGCCACGATGCCGATGATCAGCTTGTTGGACGGGTTCTCCACGAAACCGGAGGCTTCCAGGCCGGAGCTGATCTGCAGCGCGCCGAGGCCCAGGGAGCAGGCGGTGCCGAAGATGGTGGCGAAGACGGCGAAGGCGTCGATGAGCTTGCCCAGCCAGCCGTTGGCTGCTTTCTCGCCGATCAGCGGGATGAACGCGCTGGACAACAGCTGCTTGCGGCCGAGGCGGAACGTCGAGTACGCGATAGCCAGGCCGATGATGGCGTAGACGGCCCACGGGTGCAGCGTCCAGTGGAACATGGTCTGCGCCATCGCGGTGCCGACTTCGTGCTCGTCGTGGCCCGGCACACCGTCGAGGTACATCGCCAGCGGCTCGGCAGCGCCGTAGAACATCAGGCCGATGCCCATGCCGGCGGCGAACATCATGGCGATCCACGATGTTGTCTTAAACTCTGGGCGTTCGTCGGCGGTGCCGAGGCGGATGGTGCCGAAGTTCGACGCCGCGATGACGATGACGAAGGCGACGAAGATGGTGCCGCCGAGGACGAAGGCCCAGCCCAGGTTGTCAATGACCCAGCCGAACGCCCTGTCCGCAAAGTTGGAGAAGTTGTCGGGCGCGGCAAGGCCCCAGCCGACGATCGCCGCGACAATCACTGCCAGAGGAATGACGATGCCCCAGTTGATCGGGGCGTCATCTGCGTCGGCTTCGCTAACGACGCTTTCCTCAGGGTCTGTGTAATCGGGTTGCGCGCCGTCGCGGTCTGCGCGCAGCAGTGCGGCGATCTCGCCAACTGCGGAAGATTTTGCAGTCTTGATGGGATCCGTACTCCGCGGCTCCACATCAGGATCGTGGGGATCCCTTTGGAGATCACGCTGAGACATATAGTTCTCCTCGCAAATTTTCAGGGGTTTTCAAGAACCCAAGCAGGCTAGCGCAGATCACACCATTGTGCTAGCTCGCGCGCAGGGAACTATTGCTTATCGACGTCAGCTTCGCGCATCCAACGCGGCAGCATAGAGGTCTCTGACCTTCACTCCGTACTGCTTCGCCACCTGTTTCGCCGCATCCTTCATGCGCTGGCCGCCGTCGACCAGCTCCAGCACCAGACCGACCAGGTCCTCGGGCTCGGCCTGCTGCCCGGTGCCACCTTCGATCACCAGCGTGATCTCCCCGCGCACCCCGTCGGCAGCCCACTCGGCAAGCTCCCCCAGCGTGCCGCGCTTGACCTCCTCGTACGTCTTGGTCAGCTCGCGGCACACCGCGGCGCGGCGTTCGGGGCCGAGAACGTCCGCGGCGTCGATAAGCAACTGCTCAATTCGGTGCGGCGACTCGAAGCAGCACACGGCGCGGCGTTCGTACACGAGTGTTTCCAACCACGCGCGGCGCGCGCCGGTCTTCCGGGGCGCGAAGCCGTCGAAGATGAAGTGGCCCACGTTAAGCCCCGACAACGCCAGGGCCGTGGTGACCGCGGAGGGGCCCGGGATGCAAGTGACGGGGATGCCGGCGTCGTGGGCGGCGGCGACGATGGAGTGGCCGGGGTCGGACACCAGCGGCATGCCAGCGTCGGTGACAACGACGACGGTGCCGGCGCGTGCGGCGTCGAGAAGCTCCCGCACCCTCGATTCTTCGTTGTGGTCGAAGTTGGACACCACCCGCCCAGCGACTTCCACGCCGAGCGCCGCGGCGAGCGCGCGCGTGCGGCGTGTGTCTTCTGCGGCGATCACGTCCGCGGCCGCGAGCGCCTGCGCCAGCCGTGGCGACGCATCTGCCGCGTTGCCAAGCGGGGTGGCCGCGAGCACAACTCCGGCCGGGAGGTTCTGTGTCTGGTCTTGCTCGGCGGACATACCACGGGAGCTTACGCTCAAGGCGCTAATATCTTGCGTTGTGACCACTATCGCGAGCACCCCGAACCCCGCCGGACCGCCGTCCGGTGCAGACGCAACAACACCAGAGACGACGCGTTCCTTGCGGCCTGCCCAGCCGGCGCCCGAGGCCCCCGTGACTGTGCCTTGGACACGCCGCGACACCATCGCCGCCTCCGCAATCGGTGTGCTGGCGCTGCTCACCCGCTTTATCGGGCTGGTTCAGCCGACCAGCTCCGGCACCCCCGTCTTCGATGAGAAGCACTACGTGCCGCAGGCCTGGGACATGGTTGAAAGCTGGTTCAACCCAGTCTTGGGCGGCATTGAGTCCAACCCCGGCTACGGACTGGTTGTGCACCCGCCGCTGGGCAAGCAGCTGCTTGCGCTGGGCGAGATCCTCTTCGGCTACTCCCCGCTCGGCTGGCGCCTCATGACCGGCCTGTTCGGCACTGCGGTGATCGTGTTCGTGTTCCTGCTCGCGCGGCGCGTGAGCCAGTCCACCAACATTGCGATCGTCGCGGGCATCATCGCGCTTTTCGACGGCGTCCTGCTGGTCTCCGCCAAATTCGGCATGCTCGACGTCTTCCAGGTGCTGTTCGTGGTGATGGCGGGGTGGACCCTGGCCGGAGACATGCGGCAGGTGCACCACCGCTGGCATGACGCGTGGCTGGCCGGCAAACTCGAGGACGCGGGCCCGTTCGGCCCGCGCATGGGCTTTCGCTGGTGGCGCTTCGCCACCGGCGTGCTGCTCGGTCTCACACTGTCGGTGAAGTGGTCCGGCCTGTACTACATCATGTTCTTCGGCCTGCTGTCGTCGTTCTGGGACTTGTTCCTGCGCCGCCGCTACGGCGTGGAGAAGCCGATTTCGGGCACCCTGCTTCGCGACGTTCCGTCGGCGCTCGCCTCCATCGTGCTCATTCCCGCCGTGCTATACCTGTGGTCCTGGCGCGCCTGGTTCGCTTCTGAGACCTCCGTGTACCGCCACTCGCTTACCGACGGCACCATCGCCGGCTCCGACTGGCCCTGGCTGGCTAACCTGCCCGAGCCGATCGCAGGCTGGTTCTACTACCACTTCTCGGTGCTGAACTTCCACGCCTCGCTGACATCGTCCTCCGGCCACTCCCACCCCTGGGATTCCAAGCCGTGGGCCTGGCTGGTCTCGGCACGACCGATCCTCTACTACTCCGCCACCGACCTGGAGTGCTCCATTGCGTCCGGCGACGGCAAGTGCCGCGAGATGATCTACATGTTCGGCACCCCCGCCATCTGGTGGTTGACCGTGCCGGTGCTGCTGTGGGCGTGCTGGGTGTGGCTGACCCGCAAGGACTTCCGCGTCATCGTGCCGGTGATCGCGTTCGCTGCCGGCTTCCTGCCGTGGCTGGCCGCCTTTGACCGCCAGATGTACTTCTTCTACGCCACCGCACTGGTGCCGTTCACCGCGGTGTTGCTGGCCTTGGCGTTGGGCAACCTGGCCAAGAAGGGCGGGGCTGTGACGTGGACCTGGGTGAACAAGGTTGCAGGCTTTGAGATGCGCTGGGGCCAGCTCGTCGCCGTGGTCTACATCGCTTTAGTGGTGGCCAGCTTCATCTACTGGTCGCCCATCCTCTACGGCTTTAAGATTCCGGACACCTGGTACGAGTCCATCATGTGGCTGCCCAGCTGGAAGTAGCTAGTACGGCCGGGCGCCCAGCATCTGCCACGCCCGGCGCCACGCCCCACCACGGTCGGCCACCCAGGTCCACACCAACGCCACCAAACTCAGCAGCGGGATGAGTACCCCGGCGAGCTCGAACGCGCCGGTGCCCAGCACGAAATCGCGCACCGCGAACCCGACGGTGAAGGTGAACATCGTGCCCACAATGAGCACCACGCCCGGGATCTGCTGCGGGCGCCAGGCAGTAAAGCCCAACGCTAGCGCCACGCCGAAGCGAACGGACGCGGCGGACGCCACGACCGGCTCCTCTCCGCCGGAGAGGATCAGGCGCACGGCCCACAACACCCACACCACGGCTACCCCGCCGAGCAGCACACGCCCCACGCCCATGCCGAGTTCGCGGCGGCGGGCGTAGCGGCGCCACTCGTTGTCCACGCCCGCGAGGATCGCGGCAGATAGGTCCTGCGGCGGAGCCATTGCGTTGTCCCCACCGAGTGACTGGGACAGGGCCAGGCTACGGTCCAAAAAGGCCCGGCACTCCGCGCAACCGGACACGTGGGCGTCGACGATGGCGTCGTCGAGTTCAGCCTTCTCGCCGTCGATGCGCGCGGACAGCGCCGCCTGGACCTCCTCGTGGCTAACCACGCGTGAGCACCCCGTCCAGGCTGGCACGGCCAGTGCCGAAGACGGTGATGATAAACAGCGCGGCGGCGAGCACGAGAGTGTACTCCACTCCCCCGGCCTCGATGAAAAAGCCGTTGTCCAGGTGCACGAAGTACCCGGCGGCTAAAACGAGGAGGGCGAGGAGCGACGCGGTGATCGTCGTTAAGAGCCCCACTGCTAAAAACGCGCCACCGATGAGCTCGACGGTGCCGGTGAGGTAGGCGGACAGCTGCGGCTGCGGCACCCCGAGTGCCGCGAACTGGCGGCCAGTTTCGGCCATGCCCGTCTCGAACCAGTGGTTGTAGCCGTGCGCCACAAACACCGCGCCCAGCACAAGCCGGAGTACAAGCAGCGCGAAGTCGCGGACGGCGGGCCTATTCATGCCGATTAGCGTACCCGTGGAACCGAACGGGGTAGAACTGAGTCCAATACATATGACTGATCTTCACACCACACCAGAAACCAATCCCGAATCCGGCTGGCCCATCATCGGCGACGACGGGCGAGCCCGCCCGCCGTGGGCCGCCGCCGACCCACTTTTGCGCGAGTACTACGACACCGAATGGGGCATGCCCGTCACCGACGAGCAGGGCATGTTTGAACGCGTCTGCCTCGAGGGCTTCCAGGTGGGGCTGTCGTGGCGTCTGATCCTGCAAAAGCGCGAGGCCCTGCGCGCAGCCTTCCACGGCTTCGACCCAGAAGAGGTCGCGGGTATGAGCATCGAGCATTTGCTTGGCGACGCTTCCTTGATCCGCAACCGGCGCAAACTCGAAGCTGCAGTGAAAAACGCCCAGGCAACGCTCAACCTGCGGGAACAGGGCACGCACCTGGGCGAGTTCGTGTGGTCCTACCAGCCGGCGAACACGCCGGTGCCGCGCACGATGGCGGAGGTGCCGACGCGCTCGGCCGAATCCGAGCAGCTGGCGAAGGATTTGAAGAAACGCGGCTTCACCTTCGTGGGGCCGGTGACCATGTACGCGCTGATGGAATCCACCGGCATCATCGACACCAACCTGGTGGGCACGTGGCGCCGCGGGGCGTCCGGGGTGTGGGCGTAGGCGGCGTCTAGTCGTCGTCCATGTCCGCGAAAGCGTCCTCGACGGAGTCGTGCTCCTCGCGGGAGGCCTCCCAGACTTCCTTGGCGGCGGAGAGGTTGATGGCGGCTATGATCGCGCCGACAACGATGTCGAACCAGGCGGTCTCCCACACGAACGTGAGCAGGCCAGCGGCGATGATGAGCAGATTGGCCAGCGCGTCGTTGCGCGCCGCCAGCCAGGCGCCGGTGGCAAGCGACGAGCCTTCGCCGCGCAGCTGCATCAACAGGACCGCGCAGATCACGTTGACCACCAGGGCATCGAATGCGATGCCGGTCAGCCCCTCCGGCGACGGCGCGACCGGGTTCATGATCTTGGCGACGACGGTGACAATCGCTGCCACCGCCGGGACGAGGATCAGCGCTGCGAGCACGCTGCCGGCGGTGCGGCGGCGCGCGGCCGGCCACGCCACGGCGAAGAACACCAGCAGGTTGATCGCGGTGTCCTCGAGAAAGTCGGCGGAGTCCGCGAACAGGGACGCCGACCCGATGGCCACCGCACCCGCGAACTCCACGAAGAAGTAGGCCAGGTTCAACAGCGGGTGCTGTTGCAAAGTTGGGGCAGTAGAAAGACCGGCGTGAAATAATCACGGCCATGGGCATCTTCTCCGGTCGGCATTTCCCCCGTGAAATCATCCTGTGGGCGGTGCGGTGGTACTGCCGCTACGGCGTGAGCTACCGCGATCTCGAAGAGATGATGACCGAGCGGGGTGTGCCAGTCGATCACACCACGATCTACCGCTGGGTGCAGAAATACGCCCCTGAGTTGGATAAGCACACTCGGTGGTACCGGCAGGTACCCGACTGGCAGGCCCGGTCCTGGCGGGTGGATGAGACCTATATTCGGGTCGGCGGCACGTGGTGCTATCTCTACCGGGCTATTACCGCCGGCGGGCAGACCCTGGACTTTTATCTCTCTCCGAAGCGCAATGTCGCGGCGGCCAAGCGTTTCCTGGCCAAGACGCTGCGATCGAATACGACAGCCGGGTCCCCGCGGGTAATTAATACAGATAAGGCACCCTCCCTGGCCAAGGCGATCTCCGAGCTGAAGGCGGAGGGAATCTACCCTCAGACGGTGGAGCACCGTCAGGTGAAATACCTGAACAACGTTCTCGAGGGAAATCATGGCCGGTTGAAACGAATCCTGGGACCGAAGGGGGCGTTCAAAAATCGGACGTCTGCCTACCGGACGTTGAAAGGGATGGAAGCGATGCATTCATTGCGGAAAGGTCAGGGCACGATGTTTGTTTATGGGCACCCCAATCCGGACGCGGTGATCGTCAACCGGGCCTTCGAGACGGCCTGAGAACGCCGGCACGCAGCGGCCATCAGGAAATGAGAAACTGGGTCGTCTCGGCTCTCCGCCCAACTTTGCAACAGCACCGTTGTAACCACCCACTGTCTTGGCTACCAAGGCCGTTGCCCGCAATGGATTATCAATTCACCGCAGATTAAATAGCAAATGTACAAAACGATGCCTCAATCGTGGGCCACGGAGCTCGCTGGGAAAGACATTTCCGGGAAAGATATGTCCAACTATGACCTGACGGATATCAATCTCGAAGGAAGCATATGCAAAGGATGCTCGTTTCGCGGCTCCATGGTGGCATGGGCTAACTTGAAATCGGCAGATTTCACCGACGCAGATTTTACGAACGCAATTCTTAGCGAGTCAGACCTTCGTGGAGCGACATTAACGCGCGCGAATTTTACGAACGCATATCTGGTACCTGTTACCGCCAGTCCAAGGCAATTCTCTGAATGTACAGGTTTGGATGCAAGTAATGCGATACTTTATAGCCCCTGATTGCGCCTACATGAATTCCGTTCAAGCCCTACGGTGTATCGGGCGTTGAAAAACGCATAGCTACCGCGATGGGGCGGGTGAATATACGCCCCACAGTACATGCCGTATGTTTAGGCATATGGCACGGCATACGCTTTAGCATATGTCCCGCCCATATGTAGTCCGGTGCTGTTGCAAAGTTGGGGCAGTAGAAAGACCGGCGTGAAATAATCACGGCCATGGGCATCTTCTCCGGTCGGCATTTCCCCCGTGAAATCATCCTGTGGGCGGTGCGGTGGTACTGCCGCTACGGCGTGAGCTACCGCGATCTCGAAGAGATGATGACCGAGCGGGGTGTGCCAGTCGATCACACCACGATCTACCGCTGGGTGCAGAAATACGCCCCTGAGTTGGATAAGCACACTCGGTGGTACCGGCAGGTACCCGACTGGCAGGCCCGGTCCTGGCGGGTGGATGAGACCTATATTCGGGTCGGCGGCACGTGGTGCTATCTCTACCGGGCTATTACCGCCGGCGGGCAGACCCTGGACTTTTATCTCTCTCCGAAGCGCAATGTCGCGGCGGCCAAGCGTTTCCTGGCCAAGACGCTGCGATCGAATACGACAGCCGGGTCCCCGCGGGTAATTAATACAGATAAGGCACCCTCCCTGGCCAAGGCGATCTCCGAGCTGAAGGCGGAGGGAATCTACCCTCAGACGGTGGAGCACCGTCAGGTGAAATACCTGAACAACGTTCTCGAGGGAGATCATGGCCGGTTGAAACGAATCCTGGGACCGAAGGGGGCGTTCAAAAATCGGACGTCTGCCTACCGGACGTTGAAAGGGATGGAAGCGATGCATTCATTGCGGAAAGGTCAGGGCACGATGTTTGTTTATGGGCACCCCAATCCGGACGCGGTGATCGTCAACCGGGCCTTCGAGACGGCCTGAGAACGCCGGCACGCAGCTGCCATCAGGAAATGAGAAACTGGGTCGTCTCGGCTCTCCGCCCAACTTTGCAACAGCACCCTTTGTCGCCATGTTGGGCTCCTCGGTGTTGCGGTGACGTTGCGCAACTGTGTTGCGTAACTGTTGCGTATAGACTTCATACCACGGCAGCACATGGCAACGTGTGGCAACAAAGGAATAGTGCACCTACCAGGGCAGATACAACAAAAACCCCTGGCCAACCATGACCAGGGGTTTTATCGAATTGTGGAGCTAAGGGGAATCGAACCCCTGACCTTCGCATTGCGAACGCGACGCTCTACCAACTGAGCTATAGCCCCTTGGGCACGCTCGTTACGTTACTCCTCCCCCACGCGCCGGTTAAATCGCCAGCGCAGAGGAGGTTTTTGCAGTTTTTAGGAGGCGCGGGTGCCGTAGCCGCCGAGGTCTTCGTAGTCGTCATAGCCGGGGTCGTTTTCCGGCACGTAGCGGGTGGACGGCAAGGTGTCGAAGTCGGGGCTGTCGTCGTCCAAGTCCAGCACGACGGAGCCGGCGCGCAGGCGAGCGTCACGCGGGTGCTCCGTGTGGTTGCTCATGGCCACACCCATGCGGGCGCGGCGCAGCTGGCGCAGGCGGCGGGCGTGCAGCGCACGCTCCTGCAGCACGACGCGGCGCAGCGCGATCATGAACCATGCGGTCATCCCCACTGCCACGGCGGGCAGCACCCAGGTCCAGCCGCCTGCGACAAACGCGATGACGAAGGTGACCACGCACGCGGCGATCAGCGCCAGCAGGGTGCGCTGGCGGCGCTGGAAGCGGGTGGCGGTGTTCTTCTTCTCGCGCTCCGGGTCGAATCCGCCGCGGCCGCGGCGCGCGGCGGCGAAAGCGAGGTCCTCGTCGCCCGCTTCGGCAGCCTCTGCAGTGTCGACCTCGTCGGCGATATTTTCCGGCGCTTCCTCAACGTCCGCTTCCGGGGCGCCCTGCTTCTCGACGCCTCCGGTCTCCCCCGCGTAGCCAAAGTCCTCGGGTGCCGTGTACGACTCGTCCAGCTCGTAGCGGTCGGCCTCAGCCTCAGCCTCGTCGGCCGGCTCGGTCTCGTCGGCGTCGGCGTCGGCGTTCTCTGCATCATTCTCTGCAGCATCCTCCGCGGCGAGGACCTTCACAGAGGTGGAACCAGCGGACTCGCTGGCGACGATCTTGGTGGAGCCGCCATCGGATTCATCAGACTCGGCCGGCTCGGCTTCGACCGGCTCAGCCTCGTCATCGACGTGCTCGATCACTTCGCCGTCGATGTGGTCGGCCGCGGCGGCATCGTCTTCGGCGCCGGGGCGGCGGAAGAGGGTGCGTAGGGCGGGAGCGTCGTCGATAAGCACTTGCTCCTCGGCATCCGTCGCCTCGACGACCTCGTAGTCGGTGTCCTCGCTGTGGCGGTGGATGTCGGCGGCGGTGAGCTTCGGGCGGCGGCGCTCAGCCATCGGGGCGGTGCCACCCTCGTGCAGCACGCGCGTTTCGTCGTAGCCGTCGCCGGAGCGGCGGATCGGCTTGTTGTTGCCGATCATCAACGGCGCGAGGACGATGATCCACACCACCAGGATCAAGATGATCATTAAGCTCGGGCTGCCCATGGGCGATGCCACCTTTCCGCGTCAGTTGCACCCTTAAAGTCAGGAGTCCACGGTATCGGCACTTGCGCAGGCGAACGGGTCGGCGCGCCGGTGGGGCACAGCTGTTTTTCGCCCGCTAGCGCACCCGGCCGACTTCGCGCAGGCGCTGCACGGCTGTGGTGGGGAAATCATCTGCGTTCAAGGCCACAAAGTGGTGGTCGCGCCACTGCCCGTCGATGTGCAGGTTGCGTCGCAGGTAGCCCTCCTCGCGGAAGCCGTTGAGCTTGAGCACTTGGCCTGACGCCGGGTTGTGCGGCAGGTAGGTGGCGGTCACGCGGTGCAGCCCGACGCGGGAAAACGCGTGGTCCACGCCCAACGCGCACGCGACAGTGGCCACCCCGCGGCCCATAAACGGCGAGTGCACCCAGTAGCCCACCCAGCATTCGGAGACGATGCCGTGCTGGATGTTGCCCAGGGTGACCTGCCCGGCGAAGTCGCCGTCGACCTCGATGACCAGCGGCACCGCCGTGCCCTGGTTGGCCAGCCGCTTCAGGTTTAGCCAGGTGTTGCGCCACGCCGCGTGCGAGTGCGCGTCCTCCCAGGTGCCGTCTACGGTTGGCTCGACTGGTTCGAGCCATTGCTTATCGACGTTTCTCGTGCCCGCCCACTCCTCCCCGTCGCGGGAGGTGAGGGGACGGAGGCGGACGGATGCGCCGTCGGGAAGCGTGGCCGTCGGCGAGGACTCAGGCCAGCCCGGGGTGGGCTGGCGAAACATCGCGAACATGGGGTGGCGCCTAGCTGCGCTGCCGGAGGTACTCGACGTCCACGATGTCGCCGGGGCGCACATGCACGGCTTCTTCCGGCAGGCAGATCATGGCATTGGCCTCCGCAAAACCGGCCAACAGGTGCGCGGGCCCGGCCTCCAGAGCAGACAGCGGTTCGACCAAGTAGTCTCCGGTGTCGGCATCGCGCATGAGGCGGGCGCGGATGTAGCCTCGGCGGCCCGGAATCGAACTGAGCTCGCGCAAGGAGCGGGCTTCGACGGTGCGGCGCGTCACCGCGGTCTTGCCCAGGGAGCGGCGGATGGCGGGGCGGATGAACGTTTCCGCGATCACCAGCGCGCTCACCGGGTTGGAGGGCAGGAGGAACGCCGGGATGCGCTCCTCACCCATCAGGCCGAAGCCCTGCACGGAACCGGGGTGCATGGCCACGCGCGTAGTATCGATCTGCCCGAGCTCACGCAAAATCTCCTGGATCGGCGCCGCGCCGGAGCCTCCGACGGCGCCGGTGATGATGACGAACTCGCTTTTCGCGATGTGGCCGGCCACCGTCTCGCGCATGCGGCGCGGCTCGGCGTTGATGATGCCGACGCGGTGCACGTCCGCGCCCGCCTCCTTGGCGGCAGCGGCCACGACGTAGGAGGCGATGTCGAAGACCTGCCCCAGGCCCGGACGGCGATCCAAGTCCACCAGCTCCAGGCCGTAGCTCATCACAGTCACGCGCGGGCGCGGGTACACCAAAAGCTTGTCGCGGCCCGCGGCGGCGGCAAGGCCGATCTGGGCGGGGCCGAGCACCGCGCCCTGTCGCACAGCAATGTCGCCGGGCTGAATGTCGTCGCCGGGCCGACGCACGAAATCACCAGTTCGCACTGGGCGCTGCGGGGTAACGCGCTTACGGCCCCGGTCCGTCCACTCCAGCGGCAGCACAGCGTCCGCGAGCGTGGGCAGCGGGGCGCCGGTAGCGACGCGCACCGCTTGGCGCGGCTGTAGGCGCAGCGGTTTCTGGGAGCCGGCGGGAACCTCCCCCACCACAGGAAGGGCGCGCTCGCGATTCGGCTGTGGGGCGGCGGGGGCATCCTCGCCGTTACCGTCCTGGTCGTTTTCGTTGTGGTCGTTTTCGTTGTGGTCGTTTTCGTTGCGGTCGCGGCGCTCGGGCCTGCGCAGCCCGGCGGTGCCGCCCACGTCTACCGCGCGCACGGCGAAGCCGTCCACAGCCGCCTGAGGGAACCCGGGAACCTGCGTGGTGGAGGTGAGCTCTTCGGCGCACATCAGGCCGAGCGCGTCCGTCAGCGCCACCCGGATCGGCTCGGGGGCGGTCGCCGCGTCCACTACAGCCGCAAGCTGGTCCTCTACGCTGCGCATGGCCCGTGCCCCTTTCGTCTACGCGTTGTCCTGCGCCTTTGCGGCAACCTCGGGGTGTTCTGCCTCGAAGTCGGCGATGATCTTCTTCACCGCGGTGTACACGGCAGGCCCGAACTTCTCATCACGCAAACCGAAGTCCACATTCGCCGGGATGTAGCCACCAGGGTTGCCCAGATCGTGGCGCTTGCCCTCATGCACCACCACATGCACCGGATGCCCCTCAGAGATCATCAACTCAATCGCATCAGTCAGCTGCAACTCCCCACCCTTACCCGGCTCAATACGCCGCAACGCATCAAAAATCCCCCGGTCCAACAGGTACCTACCGACAGCCACCAGCGTCGACGGCGCATCCTCAACAGCAGGCTTTTCCACCATGCCACGCACCTTGAGCACCTCAACGCCATCAACATCAGCCTGGGCATCCTCCACGTCGAACACGCCGTAGTTGAACACCTCATCACGCGAGACGTTAAACGCGCACAACACCGAACCCCCGAGTGCATTGCGCACAGCGACCATCTTGTCCATCACACCCGCCGGCAACACAAGATCATCCGGCAGCATCACAGCAACCGCATCCTCGTCGTCGTCCAACGCTTCCTCAGCACAACCAACCGCATGGCCAAGCCCAAGCGGCTCATCCTGGGTGACCGCCACAGCCTCAATCAACCCGTTGGCGCGGGCGACCTTGTCCGCCTGGGCTTGCTTGCCGCGGGCGACCATGAGGTCCTGCAAGTCCGAAAACTCGCCGAAGTGCCGCATGATCTCTTCCTTATTCGGCGCGACCACCACAGCCAAACGCTGCGCCCCAGCCGCCGCAGCCTCCTCAGCAATCAGCTCAATGCCCGGGGTATCCACCACCGGCAACAGCTCCTTCGGCACCGTCTTCGTCGCCGGCAAAAAACGAGTCCCCATACCCGCCGCCGGAACCACAACAGTCTTCACAGAAGCGTTCGCAGCATCAACGGGAAGGTCAGTAGAATTCTGCATAAACGCAAAGCCTACAGCCCCCAACCTTCACAACCGGGCTGCGACCCGTAGGAAGCAAGGAGTAAGCACCCCGAAGTGGACGCAACCACCCAATCCCGGAAGGCCGCCATGCGTGCGGCGCACCTCGCCAACCGGCGCGAGCTACGCGGCACGGAACGAAAACAAAAGCTCGACCAGGCAATAGTCGCGGCCACCTTGGCGTGCATCGACGATTTCAACGCGCGCGACACCAACATCGCCGCCTATAACCCGCTCGCCTCCGAGCCTGGCCCTGCGGATTTCGCGGCACAGCTCGTCGCTGTGGCGCGCACGCCGTTTTTGCCCATTTCTTTACCGGGCAGGGTGCTCGCTTGGGCGCAGCTTGGGGCCGCGGATACGGCCGGCGCCTTGGGGATCACTGAGCCGACGGGCCCGCGCTTCACCTCAAACGTGTTGCGCTCCTGCGGGCTGGTGGTGGCGCCGGCGTTAGCCGTCGATAGGCAGGGCATGCGATTGGGCAAAGGCGCCGGCTACTACGACCGAGCGTTGTCGAACCTGGATGTTCCCGTTGCGGCAGTGGTCTACGACTGGGAGGTTGTCGACGCTGTGCCGCATGACGCGCACGACCAGGCGGTGGACGCCGTGATCACGCCGGAGGGTTTCTTCCGCGTCTAGGGAACCGAGGCGCGCTTTACGCCGTCTTATTCCCATGGACCTCTCCGCGCGCTTCAACAACCTCCGCTCCCCCGGCTACCGCCGCTCCGTGCTCATCCGCAGGGCGATAGCCGTCTTCCTCGTCGTCGCCGCTGTGCTGCATGTGCTTATCGACGCCTCACGGTCCGACCCGCCAGCGCTGACCTTCTCCCGCGATGTCGCCCCCGGCACCGTGCTCAGCGCGGACGACCTGGAGCTGCGGCGGCTCCCGGCGGAGTCGGTGCCCGACAACGCGCTCGACGACGCGGCGTTGGCGGAGGGGCAACTGCTCGCGGCGGCCGCCTCCCGCGGCGAAGTAGTCACGGCCACGCGCCTAGTCGGGCCCGATCTGGCGGGCCTGCTCACCCAGGACAAACCGGACGGCGAGGAGTTCTCCATGGTTCCAGTGCCGCTGGCGGAACCGGACATTTTGCCCATGCTGCATCACGGGGCAGAAGTTGACGTTGTGGGCCAAGGGCCCCGCGTGGTTGCTAAAAATGGGATTGTCGTCACATCTGGAGAAGGTGACGCGGTGTTAGTGCTGCTCAGACAGGGTGAGGCTGCAGCCGTGGCCGCCGCTTCCCTGTCGGAACCGCTCACGCTGGTATTGAGCAACCGTGAGCGCGCGTTTAATATCCCGAAGCATGCTTCAAGGATTTAAAGACTTCATCATGCGCGGCAACGTCATCGAGCTTGCCGTCGGCGTCGTCATCGGCGCGACATTCACCGCAGTTGTCACCGCGTTCTCTGACGCGATCATCAACCCGCTCATCGCAGCCCTCGGCGGCTTGGACTACTCCGGCCTGGGCTTCTTCGTCCGCGAGGGCAACGAGGCGACCTTCGTCGACTTCGGCGCCGTCCTCACCGCCATCATCAACTTCCTGCTCATCGCCGCAGTGATCTACTTCCTGCTCGTCGCTCCGATGAACAAGCTGGACGAGGCGCAGAAGCGGCGCAAGGGCATCGACCCGGATGAGCCGGAGCCGACCGACACCGAGCTGCTCACGGAGATCCGCGACCTGCTCGCAGGCCAGAACCCGAACAACGTGCACAAGCCGCTGAACTAGTTCGTCCTTGAGCGGGACTGGCTGAAAGCTACTCCCCGTAGTGCGGAGGCCGCTCCGCCTCATAGAAATCGCGGCCCGTCAAACCCGGCTCTTCGTCGCCGAGCAGCACCTCGCGCTCAGCGTCCAGGGCCGGGTTTTCTTCTGCCTGTGTGTTTGGCGCGGCGTCCGCGGACCGGTCGTATTCCACGTCCGCTTTGCGCACGGCGCGCCTACGTTTGCGTTCCATCTGCCTGCTGTACTGCGCCGGGGTTATACCGAGTGCTGGTTCAGCTCGTCGATGAGGTGGCGTACCAGCGGAGTCGCCGTCGACACACCATCGCGAATCGCCTGGCGCGAGGACGCGAGGTTGACCACGACCGTGGAACCGGACACGCCGCAGATGCCGCGGGAGGTGCACGCGTCCACGGCGCCGCACGCCTGGCCGGACGAGCGGATGGCCTGGCTGACGCCGGGGACCACCTTGTCGATGACCGCGCGGGTCGCTTCCGGCGTCTTATCGCGCGGGCCGACGCCCGTGCCTCCCAGCGTGAGCACCAGATCCACGCCGCCGACCACGCCAGTTTCAATGGCCTTGCGGATCTCAGACTTCTTGGACTTCACGCGCACCACGCCATCGACCACAAAGCCAGCCTCGCGCAAAAGCTCCACCACCATCTCGTCGGTGTTGTCGCCCGGCGCGTCGTAGCGGCGGTCGCCCACCAGCACGACGATGGCGCCCGGCGACGTCGGGGAATCGCTCTCCAGCTCGGAGGCGCGCAGCGTCGCATCGTCCGGCTCGGTGATGTCGAGCGCGTCAAACAATTCCGGCATCGTGGTCAGACTCCCTTAAGACAGAACGGGGCGGATAGGTCAGATATGAAGTTACTCGGAACTTAAGGTCACCTCTACCGGAATCGGCTGAGACTCCCCCTCCCGCTGCACTTGCAGCGTCACCGTCTCCCCGAACGTCTTGGAGCGCGTCGCCGCGATGAGAGCGTCAGCAGAGTCAATGGGCCGATCGCTCAATCGCGTGATCACATCACCAGGCTTCAGTCCAGCTTTTTCGCCGGGGCTGCCGGGATCCACCCCCGCGACCACGGCGCCGCCGCCGAAGCCCTGCATCACGCTCACGCGCACGCCGAGCATCGGCTGGGTAGCCTCGCCCGTTGCTATGAGCTGTTCCGCCACCCGCTTGGCAAAGTTCGACGGGATGGCGAAACCGAGGCCGATGGAGCCGCCCTGGCCACCCTGGCCCATACCACCCGCGGACAGCGAAGCAATCGCGGAGTTCATGCCGATCAGGTTGCCGCTGCGGTCCACCAGTGGTCCGCCGGAGTTGCCCGGGTTGATCGCGGCATCGGTTTGGATGCCGTCCATGAGCGAGCTTTCCCCGCCGCCTTGGGAGGCGCGCACCGGGCGGTTGAGCGCGGAGACGATGCCGCTGGTCACAGTGGCGGACAGCCCCAGCGGCGAGCCCACGGCGACGACCTCCTGACCCACGCGCAGTTCGTCGGAGTTGCCGAATCGCATCACCTGCAGGTCGTTGACGTCGTCGATCTTGAGCACGCCGACATCCGTGTTGACGTCGGAGGCGACGAACTGTGCGCTGCGGCGTGAGCCGTCGTTAAACGTGACCTGCACCTTCGACCCGGGCGTGTCGGCGCCGGCGATGACGTGGTGGTTGGTCAACACATAGCCGTCTGCGGAAATGATGGAGCCGGAGCCTTCCGCACTGCCGCGGGGCGTGGCCACCTCGATGGAGACCACCGCGGGCAGCACCGCGGCGGCCACCTGCTCTACCGAGCCTTCGGGGGCCTCGGCCGGGTCCGCAACTGTCGGGTTACGCAGTTCGCTTTGCGACGACACACCGCCAGATCCATTCCGGGAATCCTCCGAGGAGCTGTCCGGAGCACTTTCCAGCGCACTCTGCGTCCCCTTGCCCGCCTGGGTCGAGCCGGCGAAGTAGCCCGCGCCACCGCCTGCAACGAGAGCCGTTGCCAGCGCGACGGCAAATGCCCCTGCAATGCCCTTGCCGCCTTTGCCGTCGTTGGCGCGGCGGCTGTACGCCTGGGGCTGAGACGGCACCTGGTAAACGCCATTGTTCGACGGAAAACTGGAAGTGTCTTCCGGGAAGTTCGTTTCACTCATGACGGGCCATTATGCCCCGCCGCCCTGTGGCAGAACTTGAGGGCATGCACCGCGTTTCGTAACATTTCCTGAACAATTGCTGTGCGCGTTAGCCTGCGGGTCTAGCTGTAGCTCTTGCGCGGAATCACGCGCGCCTGGGTTTCTGCGGCTGTGGCGTCAACATCCTCGTTGTCCGTTTGCGGCGGGCGGCCCGGGAACACCACGCGGAAGCGTGCGCCGCCGTCGTCGGACTCCTCCGCCACGATGGTTGCGTTGTGGCGGTCAAAGACCTGCTTCACAATGGCCAGGCCCAAACCGGACCCGGGCATCGAGCGGGATTCGGGCGCGCGGTAGAAGCGCTCGAACACCTTCTCGCGCTGGTCCTCGGGGATGCCGGGACCCGAGTCGTCGACAATGAGCACCGCGTTGCGCTTCGCCGCCTTCAGCGACACGCGCACGGTGCCGCCCTGCGGCGACCACTTCGCGGCGTTATCGATGAGGTTGATCGGGGCGCGGCCCATGGCGAACCGGTCGCCGGTGATGACCCACGGGTCCGCTTCGAATTGGAACGCCAGGTCCGGGCGGCGGCGCCGCACGCGGTCGAGTGCTTCCTCCAGCACCTCGTCGAGGCGGAGATCCTCGGGCTCGGCGCCCTGCTGCGCTTCGTCTCGCGTCAGATCCACCAAGTCGCCGATGAGGATGGACATTTCCTCCATTTGCGCCATCACGTCGCGCTCTAAGTCCTTGCGGTCCTGCTCCGAGATCTGATCTTGTTGTCCGGAGTTGTACAGCATCATCAACAGCTCGATGTTCGTTCGCATCGAGGTCAGCGGGGTTTTCAACTCGTGGCCGGCGTCCGCCACCAGCTGTGCCTGGCGCGTCTTAGAGTCTTCCAGCGTGGCGATCATCTTATTCACGGAGGTGGTGATGTCCGCGAATTCGTCGTCGCCGTCGACGGGCAGCTCTGTCAGCTGGTCGGACTCGTTGGCGGCGTCGATAGCTCGGTGCAGCCTGCGCACAGGTCGGAGGCCAACGGCGGAAATCACCGCGCCCGCAATCCAGGCGAGTAGCCCGCCTGTGCCGGCGAGGACGAGCGCGGCCGCTCCCCAACTGCCGGAGACGATGCTCAACACGTCCAACGGCTTTGCGATGGCCACGGTGACACCGGAGGCGCTGCGACGCACCACCACGCGCTCCCCCGCCACGGTGCGCTGGGAGAGCATGTCGCCTGAAGACGTCGCCGTGTACGGCCCCGCCACCGGCACCGGGTCACCGTAAAACACGTTGGAGCCAGCGGGCGCGGCCGAGACCTTCACCCACGGGCTGGATCGGCTGAAGTCGTCGAGGGCTTTTTCAAAGCCATCCTGATCGTCCGTGTCCAGGTCCTTCAACTGCAGCGATACGCCGTAGGTGCGGGTGCGCAGGTCATCGTCCATGACGGTCAGACGAGTCGTTTCTGAAAGCCGGTAGGTAAACAGCGCGGTCAACAAAATGACCACGGCGACGATGCCGCCGGCGAGTACGGCCAAGCTGTTGGGCAGCGACCGGCCGGTATTGGCCTGTCCCCGCAGAGCAGCTTCGCCTGTGAAACGCCGCAAAATCACGGAGCGGTCTCCCGCAGGACGTAGCCGACGCCGCGAACGGTGTGGATCAGGCGCGATTCGCCGCCCGCTTCTGTCTTGCGGCGCAGGTAGCCGATGTAGACCTCCAGCGCGTTGCCAGAGGTCGGGAAGTCGTAGCCCCACACCTCTTCCAGGATGGTCTGGCGGGCCAGCACATGGCGCGGGTTCTGCAGCAGCAGGTGCAGCAGCGCAAACTCGGTACGCGTCAGCGAGATTGCCCGGCCGCCGCGGGTGACGTCGCGGGTGGAGGTGTCCATGACCAGGTCCTCGAACTGGAGGCGGGTCTGGTCTTTGCCCGCGGCCTTGCGAGCCTCGGAGCGGGTGCGGCGCAGCAGCGAGCCAACACGCGCCAGGAGCTCCTCCAAGGCGAAGGGCTTGGGCAGGTAGTCGTCCGCGCCCGCGTCCAGGCCGGCCACACGGTCGGACACTCCGTCGCGAGCCGTGAGCATGAGGATCGGGCCGTCGTACCCGGAGGATCGCAGGGTACGGCAGACACCCAGGCCGTCGAGCTTGGGCATCATAAGGTCGAGGATGGTCAGATCAGGCTGTTCAATACGGATCTGGTCGAGCGCATCTTCGCCGTCTACGGCGAGCACAACGTCGTATCCGTTGAAGCGCAGTGAGCGTCTCAGCGACTCACGGACAGCCTGCTCGTCGTCGGCTACGAGAATTTTCATAGGATTATTATGACTTATATTTTCCTCAGCGTTGAATTAAGCTGAAAAAACCGGGCCCCACCTGGGGGTCCCGGTTCCTTCGATGGGTCTAATGCGACCCTTAAAAGCTTAGAACTGCTCGACGTCGATCAGACCGGCCTGAGCAGCCTTGACCAGGCGGCGCGGGATGCGTACTTCCTGGCCGTCGATCTTGACGGTCTGCAGGTCGGCGTTGTCGGCCTTCCACTGGGAACGACGCATACGCGTGTTCGCGCGGGACTTCTTGAACTTCGGTGTTGCCATGACGAGTCTCCTTTATCCCCTCTAGTTGGCCTTCTTCTTGCGGCGGGCCATGCCGCCGAAACGCTGGTTGAACTTCTCCACGCGGCCAGCGGTGTCCATGAGACGCTGCGCGCCGGTCCAGAACGGGTGGGACTCGGCGGTGACGTCAACGACCACGAGCGGGTACTCGTTGCCGTCTTCCCACTGCTCAGTACGTGCGGAGGTCAGGGTGGAGCGCGTCAGGAACTTGTGGCCCGTGTTTGCGTCCTGGAAAATCACCGGGTGGTAATCCGGGTGAATGTCTTTCCTCATTTGATTCGTCTCCCTCAGGATTGAACTACGGGTCGGTTCTCCGCGCCTCTCGCGACGAGAAGCGAGCGCGAAGATCGTGCCCGAGTTGGGTGCGAAATGGTCTACGCATCCGGCGGTCGCCGGATAACCCGCAGAATTATACTTGCTTAGTTCGCCTTTTCCGAATCGCGCAGTTTCACTTTTCGGCGCCACAGCAGCAGCGCTCCGGCCAACGCCTGCGCCAGGCCAAGCACGAGCCATGCAAGATTGCCCAGTTCAACAGGAAAGGCCAAGCTCAACACCGCGAGCATGAGGTGCATTCCGCCATGCGAGCCTGCCGCCCACCAGAAGCTGCCAAAGCAGTAAACCAGTGCAGCACCGAGGATGGACATCCCGAAAGGCATAGCCAAGTACACGACGTGGTCGAGAGTACTTTGTTGCCCTCCCGAAGAGGTTAAGTGAATCAATGTGAAGGCGGCGGTTGTCCACACCACGGTCAGCACTTCGCGTTGGCGCGTGACGTCGAAAAGCCAGCCGCGGAAGAGCAGCTCTTCAGGGATCCCCTGCAGCAAGTATGCGCGAACGAGGATCCACGCCACGATTGCGACAACCGGATAGTCACCAGCCTCGGCCGTCTCCGGCATTTCCGGGCCGCGCCCGAGGATCGCCCAGAGCACTGCCCAGCCCAGGATCATCGGTACGGCGACCACGAGTGTGCCACCAACCAACCCCCAGGCCCCCTTCCAATTGATGCGGGACCGCTCGACGTAACGCACCCATACAACGACGAACACGACCACCAATACAGGAGTCAGGCAAAACAGGAGGGTTTCGTCCACAAATGGGCCGAGCGGGAGCCGAGCAAGGTTCGCCCCCATGAGTACGGCCGCCGCGATGACTGCGCGGAGTACGAGGCCGAATGCATTGACAGGAAATCTTGGATTCATGTTGAGCGACTTTATGGAGCGCAAACTCGCCGCAACAGTAGGTGCCGTCACCAAAATCCATGACCCAAGTCATGGGTGTCAACGGGTAGGTTCAGCTCCATGAACCGCGTCCACCTGCACTTGATGGACAGCATCCTGGTTTTCACCATCCTGCTGTACCTCAACTTCGCTCCTACAGCGCTCGCGCGCGAGGGGGTGCTTTTGGCCGTCGCGATTCTCACCGTCACGACCTGGGTGGCCTGGCGCGAAACAGAGCATGGAGCTGCCGCGGTTTGCTTTTCCTTGTGCTCGTTCGTCGTCTTCATCACTGCGAACAACCCGATCAGCATCCTAGTCCTGTGGTGTGCGGTGGTGACGGTGCATATGAGCCTTGGTAAGCGGGCAGGGTACCTGTACGCGGGCGTGATTGTAGTAACTGCTTTCGCCGCACAGGTCACAGCCCAAGCTCCGGCAGGCATAATCGCTTTCGAAACGCTCGGCGGCGCCGCCGCGGCCGCTGTGGGACTCAACCTCGCCTCCACAGTCTCTCGACAACGCTGGCACGAGGCCCGTCAGCAGGACATGGCAATGACCAAGGAGCGCGAGAGGATCGCGGCGACGCTTCACGATGCCCTCGGGCACCGTCTCACCACCATCGGCCTAAGCCTCGACTACGCACTCCGCACCCCTAACGCGGAGAAGCGCAATGGCGAGATCGCACGGGCTCGTGCCAACGTGTCGGAGGCTCTGCACGAGATGCGCGCAACCGTGCGCGCAATGAAGCCTGTAGCTAACCCGGATGAGGAAATCGAGTCCGCACTGTCCCATTTAGCGGAGTCTTTCGCGACAACTTCTTTGGACGTTCAGTTCGCTCACACTACGCAGGCCAAGTACTCCACCGAGGAGCGCATGCTCATGCTGCATTTTTGCCAGGAGGCGTTGACAAATGTGCTGCGTCATTCACACGCAACGAAAGCCCGAATCGTTCTTGATGGCCGAACGCTGGTTGTGACTGACAATGGAATAGGCGCGACCGGGCCGGAGGCTTTCGGTATCACCTCGCTTCGTGAACGCGCTGCGGGGCTCAAAGGCGAAATCATTACGCTCCCCCACGACGGCATCAACGGCGGATTTCGCATCGAATTGCACCTCAAGGAGAAGTCATGACCACACGGGCGCTGCTTGTCGACGACCACGAGATGCTCCTGCGCGGACTCCGACTCATCCTGGAAACCGACGACCGAGTTGAGGTTGTCGCTACGACTACCGACGGCGCACAAGCGCTCAAACTGGCCCGGCGCTGGGACGTCGACGTGGTGGTCACCGACGCTGCCATGCCGGGAACCGACGGCGTCGGGGTCGTAAACGCCTGCAATCCGCACTTCCCTGTGCTCGTCCTCACCACTTTTGACGATGCAAATTTGGTCAAGAAGCTACTCGACGCTGGGGCCTCCGGCTACATCCTTAAAGATGTGTCCCCGGAAGAATTATCGAGCGCCATTGTCGCCACCGCCCAGGGAGGTCTCGTCCTCGACCCGCGGATTGCGCGCTACGCCGCAGGTAACCCTCAGCTGACGATTCTGACCCCGACAGAGCGCTCCGTCGCGGAGAAGGTCGCGCGAGGTATGAACAACCGAGAAATTGCTAGTGCCCTTTTCCTGGCTGAAGGAACCGTAAAAAACCACGTGTCTGCATTGCTCCGGAAACTCGAAGCGCGCGACCGTACGGTACTCGCGCTGCACCTTGCCAAAGCTCTCGGGCTCTAGACTTCAACTTCGTGCGTCTTGCCTTCCACGATGCCTCTGCCGCCTAGGTAGCGCGAACTCCCCCTTGGCCTGTGTATATGACGTTTAGTGGTGTACTGGCGTCACTCGCTGTGCCGCTGGGAAGCCTCGCCACCCGAGATTAGGAGTTTCGGCACTGAACATGTACTGTTTACTCTCGCTGTTGTCGAAGTACACGTATACGCCTGCGTCAACCGATTGCACTTGCGCTGGTCGCGGACCCTCACTCCGCTTCTCACCTGGCGCTTTTCCTCACATAGCGATCGTGTCGTGGGCGGCAAGAAGAGTAAGGAAGCTAACCCATGTCGGCACATTGCCAGGTCACGGGACGTAAGCCGTCTTTCGGCAAGACCGTCTCGCACTCGCACCGCCGCCACTCGCGCCGTTGGAACCCCAACGTGCAGAAGCGTCGGTTCTACCTGCCCTCCGAGGGCCGTACCATCACCCTGAACGTCTCCACCAAGGGTCTGAAGATCATCGATCGCGACGGCATCGAGTCCGTCGTCGCCAAGATCCGCGCACGAGGTGAGAAGATCTAATGGCACGTAACGATATCCGCCCGATCATCAAGCTCAAGTCCACTGCGGGCACCGGTTTCACCTATGTGACCCGCAAGAACAAGCGCAACAACCCGGATCGCATCACGCTGAAGAAGTACGACCCGGTTGTTCGCAAGCACGTCGAATTCCGCGAGGAGCGATAATCCATGGCGAAGAAGTCCAAGATCGCTAAGAACGAGCAGCGTAAAGAGATCGTCGCCCGCTACGCGGAGCGTCGTAACGAGCTCAAGGCCATCATCAAGAACCCGGAGACCTCTGACGAGGACCGTCTTGACGCCCAGTTCGAGCTCAACCGTCAGCCGCGCGATGCCTCCCCGGTTCGCGTGCGCAACCGTGACTCGCGTGACGGTCGCCCCCGTGGCTACCTCCGCAAGTTCGGTGTTTCCCGTGTCCGTATGCGCGAGATGGCTCACCGTGGTGAGCTGCCTGGCGTCCGTAAGTCTTCGTGGTAAGGAGGACTCACATTATGAAGCGCAACAATTCGCGTAAGCCGCGCATTGAGCAGTCCCGCCGCCCGAAGAAGAATCCGCTGAAGGCGAAGGGCATCGAGTCGGTCGACTACAAGGATGTTGAGACTCTGCGTCTGTTCATCTCCGACCGCCACAAGATCCGTTCCCGCCGCGTCACGGGCCTGACCCCGCAGCAGCAGCGCCAGGTCGCTACCGCTGTGAAAAACGCGCGCGAGATGGCTCTTCTGCCGTTCACCACCCGCTAATTAGCCGGTTGACGATGACAGCGTAGAGTCTTCGGCTCAAAAAGAAGCACCCGCACTCCCCTCCCCGGAGGGTCGAGAGCGGGTGCTTTTCGTCTATAGTTATCCCGCGCAACCGTACACAGCGAGCTCCCCAGAAAGGACGGAAGGCATGGCGAAACCGGTCGGACGGCCACGCAAGCAAAGCCCCCGCCGAAGAGGCGCCACCGCGCGCGAGGAGATCCTCGACGCCGCCTCCGAACTGTTCACCCGCAAGGGTTTCGCCACCACCTCCACCCATGACATCGCGGACGCGGTGGGCATGCGCCAAGCTTCGCTGTACTACCACTTCCCCTCCAAGCGCGACATCTTTCTCACGCTGCTGATGGGCACGATCCAGCCGGCGCTGGCGCTCGCGTCGGATCTGGCCAAGACCGACGAGTCGGCGGCGGTGAAGCTGTGGGCGCTGGTGGCCGCGGAGTCGCGCATCCTGCTGTCCTCGAATTGGAACATCGGCAGGCTCTACCAGCTGCCGGTGCTGTTGTCCGAGGAGTTCACCGAGTACCACGAGGCGCGCCAGGAGCTGGAGGGCATCTTCCGCAAGCTGTCGGCGGAGATCGTTGGCGAGGGCGACCCGCGCATCGACTTGCCGTTCCACATGACGCTCGCGGCCATCGAGATGCGCGACAACACAGGCACCGCGCCCTTCCCGCTTGTCGACGACGCCCTGCCCGCCCCCGCCGTCACCATCGCCGACGCCGTGCTGGACGTCCTCCACACCGACCTGCCAGAACGCCGCACCGAACGCATGCTCGAGCTGGTGGACCTGGTTTCCTGCAAGGACGAAGACAACTAGGGCTGGCAGGCCGCAACCGGCAACTGCATCGGATCGGCGGCGAGTGTTTCCGCAGCAGCGCTCAGCATGGCCTGGCCCGTCTCGTAGGTCCCGTCCGCGGGCAGCGCCGTGAACGCGACCGGTGCCAGCGCACCGTCTCCGCGCGGGACGAGCCCGAACTGCCGTACTTGGTAGGCACCCGCGGTGTCCGGACCCCAGCCTCCCTTAAACAGCGCCCCGATCGTTCCCAGTCCGTACGCCTGCGAAGGGTCGACCTGCCCCATGAGCGCGAGCACGGGCCCAGCGCCTTCCACGCAGGCGAGCTGCCCCGCGAGCACGGCTTCGTCGGCCACGCTGAGCTGGGTTTGTCCGTAAGTGGAAAACTCGGGCCGGAGCGGTTCCGTGTTCAATCCCGTGGCAAGCCCGACCTGGTCAAGGACCCCGTCGACGCCCTTTGCTCCGACGGCGTCATAGAGGCGTTGCGCCGCCGCGTTGTCCGACGCGCTCACCGCGGCGCGGGCGTCTTCCTCGAGTCCGGGAAAAGTGCGCATGGCGGCTATGGCGATTGGCACCTTGATGGTGGACCAGGCGGGGCTCGGGGCGGTGAATCCGGCCGCTACCGGCTCCTCATTCCTTACCGTGGCGACGCCCAGCTGGCCGCCGTAGATGGATTCGACGTGGGCAACGGTGGCGTCGAGAAGCAATTGCGCATCGGGGACGGAGGCCGGCGCCTCCGTGACCTCAGAGGTGACGGTCACGGTTTCCTGGCCGCCCGAACAGGCGGACAACAACAGTGCGCCGGCTGCGGCGAGCCCCAAGCGCCAGCGAGCTACCAAATCTTGACCCGGGCGTTGTTGCCGCCGGTGCAGTACACCGTCTCCCCACCAGAGCAGGTCATGCGGTAGGTGATTTCGGTGGCCGGGCTGTACACGGACACCGTCATATCCGTCGTGCCGGTGCGGGCGTAGGTACCCTGGAACGCCTCGTACACATTGGCGGCAAACCCTGCGGAGGTCACCTCCGTATCCGGGGCGTACTGCGAGTACGTGCGCTTCGACGGCTCACTGGGCCGCTGCTCGGGAGCCTCCGATTTCGGCAGCGTATGAGTCTCAACCACCGTGCTGGTCACCGGCTCGCTGGAGCGGTTGAACGCGCCGGAACCGCCCATAAAGGCGAGCACACCGACAAGTGCGGCGAGTAGCAGCGCCGCGAGCACGTAGAGCCACGGGCTCGGACCGCCGCGCTTGTCCGCCGGCTCAGGCGGCTGGTAGCTCGTCTGGTAGTCGTTGGGCTGGCCGTACTGCTGCTGCGGCACCGCGCTGAACTGCTGTGTGTGTCCTACGTCCGGATCCGTGAAGTGTGGCTGGTCCGGTGACCATTTGCTGGAGCCTTGATTGGTCATGGCACACCCCTAACAGCGCGACGTGGGCAGGTCGCCGCGCATGGCGTTCAACCCGTTTGCGAGCTCGTTCAGCATGGCGAAGCTGCCCTCGTGCCCCTTCGGGCTGTGGGCGGTGATCGCCACGGCGATGTCGCCGTTCGGGCCCGGGATCAAGCCGAACTGACGTGCCAGGTGGCCGCCCTCGTGGTGGTTCCAGCCGCCTTTGAAGCGGGCGCCGCCGATGCGGCCCAGGCCCCAGTGCTGGTAGTCCACGATCCGCCCCATCATGTCCAGCACCGGCTCGTGCCCCGCAACGCAGCGCAGGCCCGAGGCGAACTCGGCCTGGTCGCTGGTGGTCCACATCGTACCCATCTGGTAGCCGGCCGGGGTGGTCGTACGGGCGCCCGCTTCGCGGATCACGCCCTCGTAACTCGCGGCCGGCACCTGGCCGAACATGCGGTGCGCGGCAGGGTTGTCGGAGCGGGTCACAGCGGCTTCAGCGTCCGGGTAAAACGCCTGGTCCTGGCGCAGCGCGGCAATGGCCAGCGGCACCTTCATGGTCGAAAACGCCGGCTCCGGACGGTTGTCGCCTGCGGTGAAGGGGCCGACCGCCACGGTGGCGCGGCCGCCGTGGTGCCCCACCACGTCCGCGACGAGTCGGTCCAGCTGTGCCTGGACGTCCACGGCCGGTGCGACATGCTGCGCCTTGCCGGGCTTCGGGGTGGTCAGCGGCAGCGGCAGGCGGATGGCGTTTTTCACCTGCGGGGGCAGCTGGTTGTAGGCCTGCACGATCGGCTGGCCAATCACGGGAATCTGGTCGATCGCCGTGTACGTCGGTACGGATGACATGGGGAACGCCAGGCCCACGGTCAGGGCCAGGGCTGCAACTTTAGAGGGCACGGGAAACGATCTTTCTAGTGGGCGAAGTGGCGGGTGCCGGTCAGGTACATGGTCACGCCGGCGGCCTCGGCGGCGGCGATGACCTCCTCGTCGCGGATGGAGCCGCCGGGCTGGACCACGGCCTTCACACCGGAGTCAGCCAGCAGTTGGAACCCGTCCGCGAACGGGAAGAACGCGTCGGAGGCGGCGACGGCGCCGTTGGTGCGGTTGCGGCCCTCGTCGAGGGTGTTGGCGCGGTCCACGGCGAGCTTTGCGGAATCGACTCGGTTGACCTGGCCCATGCCAATGCCTACCGACGCCCCTTCGGCCGCGATCAGAATCGCGTTCGACTTCACGCAACGCACTGCGCGCCACGCGAATTCGAGATCCGCGAGGGTCTGCTCGTCGGCAGCCTCGCCGGCCGCCAGGGTCCAGTTGGCGGCGCTGTCGCCCTCTGCCTGGAAGCGGTCGCGCTCCTGCACGAGCCAGCCGCCGGCGATCTGCTTGCGCTCCTCGTCCTGCTGCTTCGGCTCGACCTCGAGGATGCGCAGGTTCTTCTTCGTCTGCAAAAGCTCGAGCGCGTCCGCGGCATAGGACGGTGCGACGACGACCTCGGTGAAGATCGGCTTGATCTGCTCTGCCAGCTCCAGGGTGACCTCGCGGTTGCAGGCGATCACGCCGCCGTAGGCGGAGACCGGGTCACACGCGTGGGCCTTCTTGTGCGCGTCCGCGATGGAGACATCGGAGACGGCCACGCCGCACGGGTTGGCGTGCTTGATAATTGCAACGCACGCGCGCTCGTGGTCCCAGGCGGCGCGCCATGCAGCATCGGCATCCTGGTAGTTGTTGTAGCTCATCTCCTTGCCGCCGTGCTGGGTGGCGGCGGCAAGGCCCCAGCCCTCGTTTTCCAGGCGGGCGGCCTGGTGCGGGTTCTCGCCGTAGCGCAAGTCGGTGGTGCCTTCGCCGGCGCCGGAGGCGTCCGCGCCGAGCTGGTTGGACAGCCAGGAGGAGACCGCGGCGTCGTAAAGCGCAGTGTGCGTAAACGCCTCGAGTGCGAGCTGCTTGCGCTGCTCGATGTCGAAACCGCCGCCCTTGACGGCCTCTAGGACCTCACCGTAACGGGCAGGCGAGGTGACCACGGCGACCGACGGGTGGTTCTTGGCCGCGGCGCGGACCATGGACGGGCCGCCGATATCGATCTGCTCGACGCACTCGTCGAAGGTGGCGCCGGAAGCAACGGTCTCTTCGAACGGGTAGAGGTTGACCACAACGAGGTCGAACGGCTCAATGCCCAGCTCCTGTAGCTGATCCACGTGGCTGTCCTTGCGCAGGTCCGCGAGGATGCCGGAGTGCACACGCGGGTGCAGCGTTTTCACGCGGCCGTCGAGCACCTCCGGGAAGCCGGTCACGTCCGCGACCTCGGTGACGGAAACGCCCGCGTCGGCGATGCGCTTGGCGGTGGAGCCGGTAGAGACAATCTCCACGCCCGCCTGGCCGAGCGCCCGTGCCAGCTCCTCCAGCCCGGTCTTGTCGTAGACGCTGATCAGCGCGCGCTTAATTTCCCGCTTAGACATTAAATACAGCCTTTCCGTTTGCAATTTCGAGGTTGCGGAGCAGGTGAACGATCTGTTGGCGCTCCACCTTCTTAATGCGTTCGTGGAGCTCGCTCTCTGTGTCCCCCGGCTGCACCTCAACGGCGCGCTGGGCGATGATCTCGCCGCTGTCCAGGCCGGCGTCCACGTAGTGCACCGTGCAGCCGGTGACCTTCACGCCGTGCTCCAGCGCATCGCGCACCGCGTGCGCCCCCGGGAACGACGGCAAAAGCGACGGGTGGGCGTTAATCGTTCGCCCCTCGAATTCCTGCACGAACGCCGGTCCGAGCAGCCGCATGAACCCCGCGGAAACCACCAAGTCCGGCTCGACGGAGGCCACAGCGGCCACCATTTTGTCGTTCCAGGTGTTGCGGTTTGCTTCCATCGGCACCACGGCCGTGCGGATGCCAGCGTTTTTAGCCCGTTGCAGCGCTGGACAAATTTGATCCGCCACCACGATGTCAACGCGGTAGCGGTTCTCTTGGTTATCGATGATCGCTTTCAGCAGGGTGCCGGTGCCCGACGCGAGGACGGCCACCGATTTCGCAGAGTCACTCACGGGCTTAAGTCTAACTACCGCTGCGCGCGGATGCGCGTTGCCTCACCAGCGCCACCCCGCGCACAAGCGCGCCGGTTAGCGCCACCCAGATAAACAGCGACAATGCGAGCGCGAACGGATCAGTTCCGACGAGCCCGTAGGCACCGGCACCCCCAGCCGAGAAGATGCCCAGCAGCGCTCCCATGAGTGCGGCCCACGTCGCGGTCGCCGCGACGCCCTCGAGCGTCATCGGCTTGGCCACGAAGGCATGCGCCAGCACCGCCGCCGGCACAACCAACAGCACCGGAGCCCACTGCGGCATCTGCGCCGGGATCGCCGCGAACAGCGGCAGCGGCGGGTACGCGACGTTGGAGGCGGCGAACAGGCTCACACCCGCTCCGGCGGCCTCGAAGCTGCCGCCGAGGAGCACCGCCAGCTGTGCGACCGCCGCGTTAGGCAGGTACAGCAGGCTTAGCACCGCCAAAGCGGTTCCCCCAGCGACGCCGAGTTGCGGGAACTGCGAGGCCAGCTCACCGACGCGAGCGTAGCCGAAGGCAAGGACGATAAGGAAAACGACGGCCGCCGCCGCGAGCAGGCGGAGGATGAGGTTCGCCGCGTTCGCCCCGGCGTCGACAGTCTCGGCGGGGATGCCGCTGCGCTTTGCCAGGGCGTGCCACACCACGCGCCGTACACCGATGATGAAGCCCAACAGATGCACGATCAGCGGGTAAGCGAACGCCGCGACGACAGGCGGTGTGCCAACCGGGTACACATGCGAGGCGTCGAAGACCATGAACAACGCGATGGCGCTGACCACGAGCGGCAGGCCGAGCGCAAGCCCGAGCAGAGTCAGCAGGTCAAGCACACTGACGCGGCCCGCGGTGGCTTTTCGTACCTGCACCGCCACCACAGCCGCGACACCCACCGCGGGCAGCAGCGGCATTGCGGTGAGCGAGACGCCGTCGATAAGCAACGGCACGCCGTGGAGCGCGAACCAAGCCTCACCGACCGCACCGGGGAAATACGTGAGACTCCAACCAGCGATGAGGATCACCGCGAAGCACAACGCGACAAGCCCGAGCACCAACGCCAAATTGGGCACGATCGCGTACGGCAGGTAGTGGCGCACGCGCTCCTTCGCGGTGGCAGGAACCTTGTCGTTCGCAGCCGGGCGTTTGATGCCCGTGATCTTGCGCTTGCTTGCGCCTTTGCGACGCTGACGGCGCGCATCCGACTGACGCGGCCTCTGGTTGGGTGTGGTGCTCATCGTGTCCCACTCTGCCACCCCAGACTCAGCACCCACCACAATGACACCCGCACGCCCCGCCTCGTGCCCGTGCCACCTGGCAAAAAGCGGCGTTGCACCTTCACCGCGCAACGGCGTGGCGCGCATCTCCAAAAAGACGGGGATGTAACGTTCACCCCAATAAGCTCGATTTAAGAAATATTTCAGCTTCTGTCTTGCTCCGACGAAACCAATTCGTTACAGTAGCCTCTCGTAGATAACAGGAAGGTTACGATTCTGCCGTGAACAGCGGGAGGAACGGCCAACGGAAGATCTCAAAGAGGGCTCATGTTCAACTCTAAGAAGCAGGGCGGCAAGCACCGCAAGCAGTCCCCTAACAAGGGGCGCGTTGCCGTCGTCGCAGCAGCCACCGGCGCTGTGTCCACCGCTGGTTTCTCCGGCCTCGTTGCAGGTGCCCTCACCAGCAACCAGGACGCCGAGCACGAGCAGAACATCAAGCTCGCCGCAGATGCCGACGAGCTGCAAAACGCGGAACCGGAAGTGACCGAGGCTTCCTCCGAAGAGACCCCGCAGATCCTGGCCATCGCCGAGTACAAGCCGGTGGAAAACCTCACCGAGCAGCTTGACAAGGCTATCCAGCACTCCGACGAGGTTGCCCGCCTGGACGAAGCCGCCCGCGCGCCGCTGTTTACTAAGCCGGCCGAGGGTGCCTTCACCTCGGGCTTCGGCATGCGCTGGGGCTCGATGCACAACGGCGTCGACATCGCCAACACCCCGGGCACCCCGATCCGCGCAGTTGCTGCCGGCACCGTGATCGACTCCGGCCCGGCGCAGGGCTTCGGCAACTGGATCCGTATCCGCCACGAGGACGGCTCCATCTCCGTTTACGGCCACATGCAGTCCCTCTACGTCGCCGTCGGCGAGGTTGTGCAGCCCGGTCAGCTCATCGCCGGCATGGGCAGCGAGGGCTTCTCCACCGGCTCCCACCTCCACTTTGAGATCTGGCCGGACGGCGCCACCCCGTCCGACCCGGCTTCCTGGCTGGCAGCCCGAGGCATCGGCCTCTAAACTTTTCAGCCCTTTTCCAACGGGGCCTTCCTCGCTTTTCGACGTGCGGGAGGCCCCGTTTTTGCGCAGTTGACGCGCACAGCCTCTTTGACGGGGGTAAATACACCACCCCCGACCTTAAATACCATGCGTAACAATTTTCACAGCAGTAACACGCCGGGTGAGCTGGACAGACACCTAAGTTTTTCTCCAGATTCGAACAAACGTGCACGTCACAGCATTGCCAGCGGGCGTTTTGCCGGTTAGATTCTCTGCATGTGTGCGTGGCCGAGACCGCGCCTAGCCCTCTACAGAGTTAGAAAAGGTATCCCCCAAACATGAACCGACGTCTCACTTCGAGCATCGCAGCCGTCTCGGCCGCAGCGGCAATGGCGCTCACCCTGGCCCCCGCGCCTGCTACCGCCCTGACCGTTACCGTGGGCGGCGCAACCATCTCCGACGCGGGCCAAGCTATAGGCGCAGTTGCGAAAGCCGCAGGCGCCATCAAGGAAAGCGGCGCGACGATCACCGCAGGCGACTACAAGATCGTCTACGACCCCCGCGCTCTCGAGGCTCCGCTCGCCGCCGCGTTCGCTCCGGCGAAAGGCAGCGACTGGGTGGCGCCACAGCGCGGACGCACCGCCGACGGACGCACCGTAGTCACCCCGGCATCCGGCCGTTTCACTTCAGGCTTCGGCCCGCGCTGGGGAACCGTGCACCAGGGCATCGACATTGCTAATGACCTGGGCACCCCGATCTACTCCGTCATGGACGGCACCGTCATCTCCGCAGGCCCGGCTCGCGGCTTCGGCAACTGGGTCGTAATTAAGCACGACGGCGGCGAGGTGTCCGTCTACGGCCACATGCGCCACTACGACGTCTCCGTGGGCCAGCGCGTCACCGCCGGACAGAAGATTGCCTCCATCGGCAACGAGGGCCAGTCCACCGGCCCGCACCTCCACTTCGAGATCAAGCCGGACGGCGTGAACCAGGTAGACCCGGTGCCGTGGTTCGCCGCCCAAGGGATCAAGATCTAGCGGGCTAGAGCTTCTCCATGGGCACGCCGCCGATCGTCATCAGGCGGACGGTGCCCGAGGAGCCGAAGTCAATCGTCACCGTCTCCCGAACGCCCGAGCCCTCGACCGCCATCACGGTGCCAAGCCCGTACTTGGCGTGATTAACCCGGTCCCCCACCGCCAGGTTGAGGTTCTTGTGCACCTTGGCCCCGGACCCGCCCCGGCGGGAACGGGCCGGCGGGCGGGAGCGGGTGGTCGCGCCCCACGCGTCAGAACTGAACGAACGCTCCGGTTCCAACCGCCGCCAGTCGATGAGGTCCTCCGGGACCTCTGCGAGGAAGCGACTGGCGGGGTTGGTCACCGGGGAGCCCCATGAAGAGCGCAGGATCGCTCGCGTCAGGTAGAGCTGCTCCTTCGCGCGGGTAATACCCACGTACGCCAGGCGTCGCTCCTCGGCGAGTTCCGCCGGGTCTCCCAGGGCGCGTAGGTGCGGGAACTGCCCGTCCTCCCACCCGGTGACAAACACCACCGGGAACTCCAGGCCCTTCGCCGTATGCAGCGTCATCAGCGTGACCACACCTTGCTCGTGCTCCGGCAGCTGGTCCGCGTCCGCCACCAGGGAAACCTTCTCCAAGAACGCCTGCAGGGAGCCCGGGGCGGGTTCGCCTTCCTGCATCACCTCGTTGAGTTCTTCGTCCGTCATGTACGCCACCTGGTTCGCGGCCTCGGAGGAGAACTCCCGGGCGACAGAAACCAGCTCGTTGAGGTTGTCCAGGCGCGCGCCGTCCTGCGGGTCGTTCGACGCCTCCAGCTCGGCGCGGTAGCCGGTGTCCTCCAACACCCGGGTGATCAACGCGCCCAAGTCCGGCATGCCCGTGACCTCGTTGCGCATCGACGGCATGTCGTCTCGTATCTGGCGGATCATGTCCACAAAGCGCGTGATCGAGTTTGTGGCGGCCTTGGCCAGCATGTCAACGTTGCCCGAGGTGGCGTCGACAAGCGATCGCCCGAAGCTTTTATTGTTGTTCTCCGAATGCAGCGCCACCATCGCCTGCGCCTTGTCGCCGATGCCGCGCTTGGGCACGTTGACAATGCGGCGCATGCTCACCGTGTCGTCCGGGTTCTCCAGAACCTTGAGGTAGGCGACGATGTCGCGGATCTCGCGGCGCTCGTAGAAGCGCGTGCCGCCGACAACCTTGTACGGGATGCCGGAGCGGATGAAAATGTCCTCGAGCGCGCGGGAGGCGTTGTTGGTGCGGTACATCACCGCCATGTCCGAGTACGGCACTCCCCTATCGGCAAGCGTATCGATCTCGGAGGCGATAAAGCGCGCCTCGTCGTGCTCATTGTCAGCGACGTAGCCGACGATTTTCTCGCCGGAACCCTGATCCGTCCACAACTTCTTCGGACGGCGGCCCTCGTTCTGCGCGATCACCGCATTCGCCGCGCCGAGGATGTTCTGCGTGGAGCGATAATTCTGCTCCAGCATGATCGTGGTGGCGTTGGGATAGTCGCGCTCGAACTCTTCGATGTTGCGGATGGTCGCGCCACGAAACGCGTAGATGGACTGGTCGGAATCGCCCACCACCGCAAGCTCCGGCGTATCCGGGCCGTCGCCGACAAGGGTGTGGATGAGCTCGTACTGGGCGTGGTTGGTGTCCTGGTACTCGTCCACCAGCACGTGGCGGAAGCGGCGGCGGTAATAGTCCGTGACCTGGGGGTGCTCCTTGAAAATGCGCACCACCTCGCCGATCAGGTCGTCGAAATCCAAGGCGTTGGACTGGCGCAGGCGGCGCTGGTACTCCGCGTAGACCTTGGCCACGGTGGTCTCGAACGGGTTGTGGGTGCGCTCCGCGTCCGCCAACGCACGCTCCGGGCCGACCAGCTCGTTTTTCAAATTTGAGATCCCGTTGGCCAGGGTGCGCGGCGTGAACTTCTTCAAATCAAGGTTGAAGTCCTTGGCAATCATGCCCAGCAGCCGGCGCGAATCGTCCGAGTCGTAGATGGTGAAGTTGGTGTTCAGCCCTGGCACCAGCTGCGCCTGTTGGCGCAAGATGCGCACGCACACGGAGTGGAACGTGGCCACCCACATCCGCTCCGCCTCCGGGCCGACCAGCTGGCCCACGCGCTCCTTCATCTCTGCAGCGGCCTTGTTGGTGAAGGTGATGGCCAAGATCTGCCAAGGCGCAACACCGCGGTTGTGCAGCAGATAGGCAATTCGGCGGGTGAGCACCGCGGTCTTGCCGGAACCCGCGCCCGCAACGATGAGCAGCGGGCTGCCCTCATGGACGACGGCGGCCTGTTGCTGCGGATTCAATCCCAGGGTCAGATCAGTCATGGCCGTAACTGTACTAACGCCTCCGACACGACCCGTACGGGTGTTTGAACTGGCATAATGAGCATCCATGAGCGAGCTTGAAATCCGCATGCCTTCCGGCACAGACGACCCATTATCGGACGCGGAGATTCAGGCGTACCGCAAAGAGATTGACAAGCTCGACCGCGTGATCCTTGACGCGGTGAAGCGCCGCAGCGAAATCTCCCGCGCCATCGGCAAAACCCGCATGGGCTCCGGTGGCACCCGCCTGGTGCACACCCGCGAAGTGGCCATAATTAACCAGTTCCGCGACGAACTGGGCGAGGAAGGCCCCGGCTTAGCGCAGATCCTGCTGCGCCTGGGCCGGGGCAAGCTGGGGTAAGGCCCCGCTACGCCTCGTCGGCGGCGCTTTCGCCGTCGGTGGAGTCGAGCACGACCTCGAACTCCAGCAAGTCCGCGGACTGCGACACCGGCTTGCGGGGTTTCTCCCCCGCGTTTTCTCCATGCCCGGCACGGCCGGCACCTTCCCACCACGCGTTGTAGGACTCCTCGTCCGCCCAGCGGGTGACCACGAAGTAGCGGTCCTCGCCTTTGACCGGGCGCAGCAACTGGAAGCCCTCGAAGCCGGGGTGGCCGTCGATGGAGCGCTTGCGGGCGGCGAACCGGCGCTCCAGCTCCTCGCCGGCGCCCTCGGGGACGGTAATCGCGTTGATTTTCACAATACTCATGGCAGTCATTATCCATGCATTCCCGCCACACGGACGTTCCTTGCGAGTTTTGGCTACCTTTGAACAAGAACAACCCAACCGCGACCTGGACTGCCACCTGGGAGGCTGACATGCACGACATCACGTCCACCGAAAGCTGGGGCAAGCTGGAAAAACTCCACGCTGAAAAGTCCCGCACCACCCTGCGGGATTTGTTCCGGGCGGACGATGAACGTGCGCAGCGCTACACGTTCGACGCGGCCGGGCTGCGGGTGGATCTTTCTAAGAACTTGGTGGACGGAGACGTCGCAAAGAAATTGCTCACGCTCGCGGAAGAAGCGGACCTGAAAGGCCGCATCGAGGCGATGTTTAGCGGCGGGCGCATCAACGCCACCGAGGACCGCGCGGTGCTGCACACCGCCCTACGAGCCCCCGAGGACACCGAGCTGACCGTGGACGGCCAGGACGTCACCGCGGACGTGCATGCGGTGCTGAAGCAGATGCGCGAGTTTGCCGCCAAGCTGCGCAGCGGCGAGTGGGTGGGCCACACCGGCAAGACGATTTCCAAGGTGGTCAACATCGGCATCGGCGGCTCGGATCTGGGCCCGGCCATGGCCGCGCAGGCGCTGCGCACCTACGCCACCGCAGGAATTACGGCAGAGTTCGTCTCCAACGTGGACCCGGCGGACATGACGCGCGTGCTGGCTGAGGTGGATGCGGAAGAAACGCTGTTCATCGTCGCCTCCAAGACGTTCACTACCCAGGAGACGCTGGCCAACGCGCACGCCGCGAAGCGCTGGCTGCTCGAGCAGTTCAATGGTGACGAATCCGCGATTGCGAAGCACTTCGTGGCCGTGTCCACCAACGCGGAGAAGGTGGCGGAGTTTGGCATCGACACTGCCAACATGTTCCCGTTCTGGGACTGGGTAGGCGGGCGCTACTCCATGGATTCCGCGATCGGGCTGTCGCTTATGGCCGTGATCGGCCCGGAAGATTTCATGCGCATGCTCGAAGGCTTCCACGCCATGGACCAGCATTTCCGCACCACTGCATTCGAGGAGAATGTGCCGGTGCTGATGGGGCTTTTGAACATTTGGTACCGCAATTTCCACAAGGCGCAGACGCACGCGGTGCTGCCGTACTCGCAGGACCTCGCCCGCTTCCCCGCGTACCTGCAGCAGCTGACCATGGAGTCCAACGGCAAGCACACGCGTATCGACGGCGCAAGCGTCGACCACGACACCGGCGAAATCTACTTCGGCGAGCCGGGCACCAACGGCCAGCACGCGTTTTTCCAGCTGATCCACCAGGGCACCACGCTTGTGCCGGCGGACTTCATCGGCTTTGCCAAGCCGCGGGCGGACCTGCCCACCGCCACCGGCGAGGGCTCCATGCACGACCTGCTCATGGGCAACTTCTTCGCGCAGACGAAGGTCATGGCTTTTGGTAAGACCCAGCAGGAGATTGAGGCCGAGGGCGTGCCGCACGCACTGGCCCCGCACAAGGTGATGCCGGGCAACCGCCCCACCACCACCATCTTGGCGAAGGAGCTCTCCCCGTTCAGCCTGGGCGCGCTGATTGCGCTGTACGAACACGTCGTGTTCGTCGAGGCCGCGATCTGGGGCATTAACGCCTTCGACCAGTGGGGCGTGGAGCTGGGCAAGGCGCAGGCGAACGACCTGGCCGCCGCCGTCGCGGGCGAAGAGGCGCCGGACACGGGCGATTCCTCCACCGACAGCCTGATCGCCTGGTACCGGGAGCACCGCTGATGGGCGACGCCGGTGGGCTCGCGCGAGCTTTTACGCCGGCACATGAAAAATTCCCAGGCAGACGCGCCGGTGCACACTTGGACGCTTGAGGTTGAGTAGGGCAAGATAGGCCCAATGCAGAGCATCATCGACTGGATTGTGGGCCTCATGGAGACCCTCGGCGCACCCGGCGTCGGCATCGCGATCCTCTTGGAGAACCTCTTCCCGCCCATCCCGTCCGAGGTGGTGCTGCCACTCGCCGGCTTCACCGTCGCGCAGGGGTCACTGAACATGGTCAACGTGTTCATCTGGTCCGTGCTGGGCTCCGTCATCGGCGCATACGTGCTCTACGGGGTCGGCGTGTGGCTGGGACTCGAGCGGCTGCGCAAGATCGCCGACTGGATGTGGCTCGTTCGCGCCTCCGACGTGGACTCCGCGATGAATTTCTTCACCAAATACGGCAAGCCGAGCGTGTTCTTCGGCCGCCTCATCCCCGGCGTGCGCTCGCTCATTTCCATCCCCGCAGGCCTGGGCAAGATGAACTTGGTCACCTTCGGCCTGTGGACGACCCTGGGCTCCGGCATCTGGAACGCCATCCTGATCTACCTGGGCTTCGTCCTCGGCGACAACTGGGAGAAGGCCACCGAGTACGCCGACACCTACTCCAACGTGATCTACGTGGTGCTTCTCCTGATCATCCTGGGCTTTTTGGTGTTCTTCATCCGCCGTGCGGTGCGCGAGAAAAACGCGGCGAAGGTGCAGGCTGACACCGCGGGCACCACCAAATAACCCGCTCCAGGTCGCCCTCCCCGCCGAGGAATCCCTTGGTGATCAGGGTGCCGCACCGCCTGCACGGCTTATTGTTGCGGCCAAACACGTAACTCGTCTCCCCCGCCCGCTTGATCCCGGTGGTCACGCGGACGGGGGCATCTTTATTCGCCCACATCAGCCTGCGGGCGAGACGCACATGCTTCTCGACGTCCACGTCACGCACCAACTCCGCCGGATGCGTTCCAGCCAAGAAGTTGATCTCCGCCCGGTACTCGTTGCCGATGCCGGCGAGTTTGTGCTGATCTAGCAGCGCACGGCCAATCTCGCGGCCGGGCTCGGCTTCGATGCGCCTCACCGCCTCGTGGAGGTCGAAGTCGGGGTCGAGCAGGTCTGGTCCGAGGTAGCCCATCTCTTGTTGGTATTCCCTGGCCGGGAAGACACGGACCAGCCCGAGCCAAAAGCCGACGAGTTCGATGTCGGCCTTTGGTTCGTCGCTAAGCGAAAGCACCACGCGGGCGGCGTGAGCGGGCTTTTTCCACCTGGCGCCGGCGCGGTACATGGACCACGTGCCCTCCATTTTCAGGTGGGTGTGCAGGATTTGCGGCTGGTAGCCGTCTTTGGCGAACTGCATGAATAGGTGCTTGCCGTACGGCCAGACGCGCTCGCAGGTCATGCCCGTGAAGTCGACGGTGGCGTAGCGCGGAACGCGAATGCTGGTGGCTGTGACCTCGCGGCCTTGCATCCACTGCAGACGTTTTGAAAGCTGATAGACGGAATCACCTTCGGGCATAGTGGGGTCTATGTTCCAATTTCTACGCAAAATCTTCAACACTGTTAACACCGGGCCGACGCCGGAAGAGTCGCTGGTGGGCTTCTTCCCGGACATGGACGCCGCTGTCGAGTGGGCGCGCGGGGTGCTCGCGGAGACCGGCACCGACCCCAAAGCGCAGTTCGTGCGCGCAGTGAAAGACGTACGTGAAGCGAACCCACGACTCAGCCTTTTGGCTGCTAACCACCTGGTCAAGCAGCTAATTTAGCACACCTGTTCTATTTTTGATTTGGCGTGTCGGACGCGCCGATACATTGACACCCAACACCCGAGAAATGTTGCGGGAAGGAGGGTGTGTCATGAACGGAATCGCCGAGCTCGTGGACCAGGTCACCGACGGCCTGTCGCAGTTGCGCCAGCTTCTGGACGATCCTTCGGCCCTCCCCCTCGCGACCATCACCCGCGACATCGCGCGCCTCGAACGCGCGATGGATAAGAAGGCGTACGTCGATGCCGCCTTCGCGCAGGCGTGCGTGCTGGCGGACGCCGGCAAGCTGGTCGGCGCGAACCACCCGGACGCGTACTTGACCGAGAAGCTCGGCATCTCCCGCGGCGAGGCCTACAACCGCCTCGCGCGGGCGAAGGCGCTGTTCGACGCGCCGCCTCCGCCTGAGCCGGATCTGGGCGACCTCTTCGGCGATGATGACACGGAGGAGGACCGCTCCGCCGCGGAAGAGGCCGCACGCAAGGCCGCCGACGAGGAAGCCGAGCGCCGCCGCAAGGACCAGGAGGAGGCCCGCAAGCGTGCCGACGAGGTCCCGGCCGCCAAGCAGGACATCATCCGCCGCGAGTTGGACAAGCTGCTCAAGGCCGCCGAAGGTGAGCGGATGCGCATCTATGCCCGCGCGATGGAGCAGGCGAAGTACCGCGACGAGAAAGATCTGCGACTGTTTGTGAAGCGCCTGGTCGCCGAGGCCAACAAGCCGCACGTGAAAGCGAACCCGAACGCGGGCTTTGAGAAGCGCGACGCCTCGCTGGGCAGAGAGAACAGCGACGGTACCTTCGACGTGACGCTGTCCATGACCCGCGCCGATTACGCGCTGTACAAGGCGCTCACCGACAAAGGGCTGTCGCCGAATGCCAACATCCCAGCCGAGCTCCAGCGCGACCGCGACCCGCGCACAAAGGGGCAGCGCCGCTACGACCAGTACATGGCTATCCTGCGCCAGTACGAGGAGGGGCAGCAGGCCGCGAACGGCGGCGCGGCGTCGGTGGTCGTGTCCATCACGTTGGACGACCTCGCCGGGGCCGACGCCAACACCCTGTTCCAGACCAACGTCGGGGTGGAGCTCGACGCCTTCGATCTGGTTCGGCTAGGCATGGACGGCACGAGCGATTTCCTGCTCACCGTCGACGGGCTTTCCGGGGTGCCGCTGCACCTCGGCCGGTCGCGGAGGCTCGCGTCGGTGGGCCAGCGCATCGCCATGTTCGCGGTGCAGGGCGTGTGCTCCTGGGCCGGCTGCACGACCTCAATGAGCGAGTGCGAGGCCCACCACATCATCTCCTGGCTACGCTACGGCGCGACCGACATCGAGAATCTCACCGGCCTGTGCCCCACCCACCACAGGTGCAACAACGACCACCGGGACGGCTCCTTTAATAAGGGGTACATGGACTACGACCCGGAGACCGGCGGCGCCGTCCTGGTAAAGGCCGACGGTACCCGCCACACCAACACCACGGATCCCGCCATGCACTCGGCGGTCAATCGGATCCGGGCGAAACGGAACTCGACGTCGGCTCCACCACCTGCAGAAACGCACTGGCCCACTTCCCCACCGCCACCACCGGGGCGCGCGGGCCGGGCCAACCATCGGCCCACCCACCGGATGCCGATGCGGCCCTAAAAGACCTGCGCTTCCAACGTGAATTAGTCGTCGAAGGTTGGTCCGGCACCTTCATTGCCGTCGAGCTCCCCCAGCGCTTCCGCCACGCTGCGCCCGCGCCGCTTCGGGGGCGCCGAGGCACGCCCGCCGATCTTCGCGCCCTTGTGGGTCGCCGTCGCCCCGTACTCCTTGAGCGAAAAGGCCGGCCCACCGTCGAGCTTTTCCACACTCAACGGCTGCATCCGGCCTGCACGCACCGCGGTCGTCAGGGCGTCGACAACTAGCGGCATCGGGTCGTCGACCCCGTCCGGGAAGAAGTCGAAGAACGTGGTCATCGTTTTCCCGCCCCGGGTGACGTGCGCGGCCAGGAGCCCATCGATCAGCACCACCATCGCCCCGGCCGAGCGGGTCGGCCCCTGCGCCGGCCACGGCAGCGCCGCCCCGTACGGGTTCGCCGGGTCCGTGGCGGCGAGCACGTGCACGTGCGGCTCGCGGGCGCCCGAGGGCCAGCCGACCACGTCGTCGGAATCCTGGTGGCCGCGCAGCCGGTCGATCGTCGCCGGGGTGGAAAACTGCGAGGCGCCCAGCCCCTCCACCAGGTAGCCGCGCATCGCCTTGCCGGAGGCCTCGAACCCGGACAGGGTCTTGTATGCAAGCGCGAACCCGCCCAGGATGTCCTCGGCCACCACCGAGCCGCGGGTGACCACCCCGTAGCGGTCCAGCAGCGACTCGCCGAGGGCCACCGACCGCCGCGTCGCGTCGTCGTCGGGCGTCGGTGTGAGCGACCACCGCCCCACCATGTCCGGCGGCACGCTCGCCGCGAACGAGGTCCGCCCCGAGCGCACCCTGCTTCGCGACGGCCTCCGGCGAGCCCTGTGCGCCGTCTTGCCTCCGGCGAGCCGCGCCCGGATCGGCGCGAACGAGTCGGGGGCCAAAAACCCGGCCTCGACCAGGTCCCACATGGCCTCGCGCAGCTCCTCGGTCGTGGTTGTGGGTTCGAGGAGGTCGCTGAACAGGAACCCACCGCCACCGCGCACCTTTTCCCTCACCTGGGACTGGGTCAGCGACAGCAGTGGCTCGTCGACCTGCGGCATGAGCTGGGTGGCGTAGTCCGCCGGCAGCAGCATGATCCACGGGTCGCGCGCCCCCGCCTTCCCGGCGCCGACGATGGTGATCTCCCCGGAAGCGGTGAGCTCGTCGAGCATCACCGGCGAGTAGTCGCCCACCCGGGCCGGCAGGATGTGGGACTCCCACGCGCTGGCCGGCAGCCGCACCCCGGCGAGCTGCTCCAGCACCGAGTAGACCCCGTCCGCCCCGCGCAGCGCCGGCGTGACCCCCACCGGGGCGACGTTCGACCACGCCGGCAGGAAGCGCCCGTAGGCGGACTGCGACACCGGGCGTGTCTGGGCGCGCGCCGCAGCCAGCGAGCGCGACCGGATGATCCGCAGCACCTCGGCGGCCACGTATTCCTCTTCCTCGATGCCCTGCCGGTAGCGGCCCGGGATGACCTTGTCCTTGTCCACCAGCGGCTGCAGCGCCGCGTGCGCCGCGCCAACCGCCAGGCCGAAGGCGTCGGCCAGGTCGCGCAGGGTGAACGGCCCGCGGGTGCGCACCCAGCGGCCCACCAGCTGGGCCAGAGCGTCGGGGATGGTCTGCACCTGGGCGGCGACGCCGGGCGGGACGGGCACGCCGAGGCCGTCGCGAAGCAGCGGCGCGTCCAGCACCTGGGCGACGTGCTCGCGCCCGCCGATACGCACCCGCATCATGCGCGCGCCCAGGGCCTGCTCCAGGGATGCGAGGGGGACCGTGGTGTAGAGGCGGAGCTCGTCGATAAGCACGGGCCCCACGATGCGCAGCGTGTCGGCGAACTGCTCCGAGGTCTCGGCGCGGCCCAGCCGGCGAAGCGACGCGTCGACCTCCGCGATGATGTCGGCGTCCAAAAGCTCGCGCAGCTCCACGGTGCCGAGCAGCTTGGCCAGCAGCGACGGGTCCAGCGACAGCGCCGCCGCCCGCTTCTCCGCCAGCGGGGTGTCGCCTTCGTACATGAACGCGCCGGTGTAGTTGAACAGCAGCGACGACGCGAAGGGGCTCGGCTGGTCCGTGGTCACCTCGGCGATGCGCACCCGGCGCGTGTTGATGTCGCGCATGACTTCCTGCAGGGCGGGCAGGTCGTAGACATCCTGGAGGCATTCGCGCACCGTCTCGAGAATGATAGGAAAACTCGGGTAGTTGCGAGCCACATCCAACAGCTGCTCGGCGCGCTGGCGCTGCTGCCACAGCGGCGCGCGCTTGCCGGGGTTGCGGCGCGGCAGAAGCAGGGCGCGGGCGGCGCACTCGCGGAACCGGGAGGCGAACAGGGCGGAGTTGCCCACCTGCTCGGTGACGATGTCGGCGATCTCGTCGGCGTCGAATTGGAAGACCGCCCCGTCCGGATCCTTGTCGCCTTGCGGCAGGCGCAACACGATGCCGTCGTCGCCCGCCACCGCCTGGGCGTCCATGCCGGTCTCCTGCGCGACCCGCCAGCCGGTGGCCAGCGCCCACGCCGCGTTGACCCCCTTGCCGAAGGGGGTGTGCAGCACCACGCGCCAATCCCCCAGCTCGTCGGTGAACCGCTCGAGCACCAGCGTCGTCTCGTCCGGCAGGATGCCGGTGGCCTCCTCCTGCTCCTCCAGGTATTGCAGCAGGTTGGTCCGCGCCCGCTCGTCCAGGCTCTCGTCCAGGGAGCTCTTTGCTTCTCGACGAAACGCGCCCACGGCCTTCCCCAGCTCATAGGGCCTGCCCAGCCCGTCGCCGGTCCAGAACGGCAGGCGGCCGGTGTGCCCCGGCGCGGGTGAGACCTGCACCTGGTCGCGGGTGATGTTCTCGATGCGCCAGCTGGAGGCGCCGAGGGTGAACACGTCGCCGACGCGAGACTCGTAGACCATCTCCTCGTCGAGCTCGCCGACGCGGCGGGGAGCCTTGTCCTCGGCGCCTGCGAGCAGGAAGACGCCGAACATCCCTCGGTCCGGGATGGTGCCAGCGTTGGTGACGGCGACCCGCTGGGCGCCGGGCCTCGCCTTCAGCACCGAGCCCTCCAGGATGGCGCGGGGCCGCAACTCCGCGAAGTCCGTGGACGGGTAGACGCCGACGACCAGGTCGATCACCGAGTCGAACACCTCGCGCGCCAGGTCCCGGTACGGCCAGGCGCGGCGCACCGTGTCGTACCACTCGTCGACGTCCAGGTCCTCGACCGCCACCGCCGCCACGGTCTGCTGCGCCAGCACGTCCAGGGGGCTGCGCGGGGTGTGCAGCTCCTCGATGAGGCCGGAGCGCATCCGCGGCACCGTCACCGCCGTTTGCACCAGGTCGGAGCGGTGCTTCGGGTAGAACGTGCCCTCCGAAATAGCGCCCACAGTGTGCCCCGCGCGCCCCACGCGCTGCAGGCCGGAGGCCACCGACGGCGGCGACTCCACCTGGATGACCAGGTCAACCGCGCCCATGTCGATGCCCAGCTCCAGCGAGGAGGTGGACACCACCGCGCGCAGGGTGCCCTCCTTCAGCATGGTCTCGGTCTGGGCGCGCTCGTCCTTGCTCACGCTGCCGTGGTGGGCCCGCGCGATCACGCTCGCGGCGTGGCCGGCGGTGTCGACCGACTTCATCAGCTGCGCCGGCGGGCGCCGTGTTGTGGGCGACAGGGCCTCCGGGTCGTGCTCCTTGGCCCACAGCTCGTTGAGCTGGCTGGTCAGCCGCTCCGCGGTGCGGCGCGAGTTCACGAACACGATGGTGGAGCGGTGCGCCATCACCTCGTCGTAGATGGAGCGCTCGATGTGCGGCCAGATGGAGTTCACCGCGCCCGGCGGCTGGACTGGCTCCGCCTCTTCCAGCGCGTCGTGGAACACCGCGTCGCCGATTGTGGAGGCGTCCTCCGGCACGGGCAGGTCGCTCATGTCCTCGACGGGCACGCTCACGGAAAGCTGCCAGCGCTTTTCGGCGGGCGGGTTGATGATGGTGGTCTTCGGGCCGAGGAAGTTGGCCACCGCCTCGATCGGGCGCACCGTGGCCGACAGGCCGATGCGCTGGAAGTTACCCGCCAGCCGCCGCAGCCGCTCCAGCGAGAGCGAAAGGTGCACGCCGCGCTTCGTGCCAGCCAGGGCGTGGATCTCGTCCACGATGACCGTGTCCACCGTCTTCAAGATGCCCGCCGCCTTCGAGGTGAGCATGAGGTACAGCGACTCCGGCGTGGTGATCAAAATGTCCGGCGGCTTTCGCACCTGCCGGTTGCGCTCGGACTGCGGGGTGTCGCCCGAGCGCACCCCGACCGAGATGTCCGGCATGTCGCGGCCCAGCTTCTGCGCCACCCGCGCGATGCCAGCCAGCGGCGCGCGCAGGTTGTTCTCCACGTCCACGCCCAGCGCTTTCAGGGGCGAGATGTAGAGGACTCGCACGCCGCCGTGGGTGGAGCTGTTCGCGCCGTCGATAGGCAGGGCTTGCTGCCCGGCGCGCTCCACCAACGAGTTCAGCGACCACAAAAATGCCGCGAGCGTCTTGCCGGAGCCGGTGGGGGCGACCACCAGCGCGTTTTCGCCGTCGGAGATCGTGCGCCACGCCTGCTCCTGCACCGCGGTCGGCGCGGCGAAGACGTCCCCGAACCACTGGGCCACCTGCGGGTGGAAGCGGCTGAGGATCGGCGCGTTCATCACGCCAACCTTAGCGGTAGAGTCGGGTGCATGACTGCTCAGTACTCGGATTCCCGGCTGACCAACCTCATCGCCGAGGGCACCGGCGAGATCCTCAAAGGCGTGCGCGGCGTGGGCCTGTTGCGGGGCCGCGAGCTCGGCGAGGCAGGCGACGAGCTCGCCCAGAGCTGGATCTCCAGGGTGCTTTCGCAGCACAGGCCTGACGACGGCTTCCTGTCGGAGGAGGCCGCCGACAACCAAGACCGCCTGTCGAAGGACAGGGTCTGGATCGTCGACCCCCTCGACGGCACGAAGGAGTTCGCCACGGGCCGCCAGGACTGGGCGGTGCACGTCGCGCTGGTGGAGGACGGGGTGCCCACCCACGCCGCGGTGGGCCTGCCGGATCTAGGTGTGGTGTTCAAGTCGTCCGATGTCCGCCACGTCTCCGGGCCGTTCGCGGGCAAGGTCGCGATGTCGAGGAACAGGCCCCCGGCCGTCGCGAAGCATGTCGCTCAAGCCTTGGGTTTTGAAGTCCAACCCGTGGGGTCCGCGGGCGCGAAGGCGATGCACGTGCTGCTCGGCGACTACGACGCCTACGTCCACGCCGGCGGCCAGTACGAGTGGGACCAGGCCGCGCCGGTGGGCGTGGCGCTCGCGGCGGGGCTGCACGCCTCGCGCCTCGACGGCACCCCGCTGCGCTACAACAACACCGACACCTACATCCCCGATATTGTGATCTGCCGGCCCGAACTTGCCGACGACATTCTGGAGGCCGCCGCCCGCTACCACGACGAGCACGGCACCTTTGAAGGAGTAGCTAAGTGATTTCCACCCCGTACGAGGACCTGCTGCGCAACGTTTTAGAAAACGGCGCCGAGAAGGGCGACCGCACCGGCACCGGCACCCGCAGCGTGTTCGGCCGCCAGATCCGCTACGACTTGTCCGAGTCCTTTCCCCTGCTGACCACGAAGAAGGTCTACTTCAAGGGGGTCGTCGGCGAGCTGCTGTGGTTCTTGCGCGGCGACTCCAACGTGCGCTGGCTGCAGGACAACGGGGTGCGCATCTGGAACGAGTGGGCCGACGACGACGGCGAGCTCGGCCCGGTCTACGGCGTGCAGTGGCGCTCCTGGCCCACCCCCGACGGCGGGCACATCGACCAGATCGAGGAGGTCCTGCGCACCCTGCGCGAGAACCCGGATTCGCGCCGCAACCTCGTCTCCGCCTGGAACGTGGCCGAGCTGGACAAGATGGCGCTGATGCCGTGCCACCTGCTGTTCCAGCTCTACGTCGCCGACGGCCGCTTAAGTATGCAGGTGTACCAGCGCTCCGCCGACATGTTCCTCGGCGTGCCGTTCAACATCGCCTCCTACGCGCTGTTGACGCACATGTTCGCGCAGCAGGCGGGCCTTGAGGTCGGCGAGCTGATCTGGACGGGCGGCGACTGCCACATCTACAACAACCACCTCGACCAGGTGCGCGAGCAGCTCTCCCGCGACGCCCGCGAGTACCCGCAGCTGAAGCTGCGCAAGGCGGCGTCGATCTTCGACTACGACTTCGCCGACATCGAGGTCGAGGGTTACGACCCCCACCCCACCATCAAGGCGGAGGTGTCCGTATGACCCTGGGCGCGATCTGGGCGCAAAGCCTCGACGGCGTGATCGGCGACGGCGCCGGCATGCCGTGGCACCTGCCCGAGGACCTCAAGCACTTCAAGGAAACCACCCTGGGCAGCCCCATCATCATGGGGCGCCGCACCTGGGAATCCTTGCCGGTCAAGCCGCTGCCGGGCCGCAAAAACATTGTGCTGTCCTCGCGCGAGGCCGACGAGTGGTCGGACGGCGCGTCGGTGTGCCGCGACATCCCGGACCTGGAGTCGGACGCGTGGATCATCGGCGGCGCCCAGGTCTACGAGGCCACCCTGGATGAGGTTGATGTCATCGAGCGCACACTTATCGACGTCCATCCGGACCTCCCCGCACACAAAGCCGTCCACGCGCCCCGCATCGACGACGCTTTCGAGCTGGTCCGCGACGGCGAATGGCAGACCTCCACGACCGGCCTGCGCTACAAGTTCCAACGTTTTGAAAGGGTTTGACATGACCGTTGCCGCACCTGAGACCTCCTCGCACGTAACCATCTTCGCCGCAGAATGGTGCCCGTTCTGCCGCAAGCTGCGCGAGCGCCTCGACCGCACCGAGACCCCCTACGACCTGGTCGACGTGGACGCCGACGGCATGGACGCGGTCAACGCCTGGATCGAGTCCGTCAACGACGGCAACCGCATCGTGCCCACCGTGCTCTACTCCGACGGCACACACGCCACCAACCCCGAGGCCTCCGCGGTGCGCGCGAAGCTGCGCGAGCTCACCGGCGAGGAGTAGCCCCGAAGTCCCGCAGCGCCGCCTCGGCGGCCCACCAGCCGGGCATGCCGTGCACCCCGGCGCCCGGCGCCGTCGACGCGGAGGCCAGGTACAGCCCCTTGCGCAGCCGGTGCGGCTGGCGCATGAGCAGCTGGGTGCCGTCCATGGCGCCGCCCGCAATGTCGCCGCCGACGAGGTTGGGGTTCCACGCCTCCAGTTCTTGCGGCGGCGTCTCGATTTTATCTTTGACCACCGCGGTAAAGCCCGGCGCGAACCGCTCGACCTGGGCTGTGATCCGCTGCGCCACCTCGCCCGGGTAGCGCTCCCGGTAGCCATGCGGGACGTGGGCGTAGGTCCACAGCACCAGCCCGCGCGAGGGGTCGGCTGCGTACTGCTGCGCCGCCATCACGAAGGGGCGCTCGGGCATGATCCCCTTGGCCACGTCCCGCTCGGCGCGCACGATCTCTTCCGCGGTGCCGCCGACGTGCACCGTGGCCGCCTTCCCCACCCGGGGATCCGCCCACGGCACCGGGGCGTTAAGCAAGAAGTCCACCTTGTGCACGCCCGGCCCGTAACGCCACCGGCGCATGGACCGGGCGCGGCGGGCGGGCAGCGACGTGCCGTCGAGAGGCAGCACCTGCCGTGGTGTGAGATTCAAGATCACCGCGTCCGCATCGGGCAGGGCGCGGACCTCCTCGCCGCGGTGCACCTGACCGCCGTGCTCCTCGACGATCCTGGCCAGAGCGGCCGTAACCGCGCCCGAGCCGCCTTCCGCCACCGGCCACCCGCGCGTCATGCCGAGCGCGCCAAACAGCAGCCCGAACGCCCCGGTCAGCGGGCGCGACGGCGAGGTGATCGCGTGCGTCGCGCTGCCGGCGAGCAGGGCGCGGGCCTCCTCGGTGCGCAGCGCGGCCCGCCCCAGCGCCGTGGCCGGCCACAGCCCGCGCGCACCGAACCGCGCCAGCGCGAGCGGGTGGCCGGGCACGCGCGGCATCGGCGCGAGCACGTCTTCAAGCAGGTCGTCCACGCGCGCCACCACCGGCTTGTGCAGCCGCGCCCAGGCCTTCCCGTCGACGCCAAGGCCAGCCGCGGTGTCCTCCAGCGAGCCCGCCAGCACTGCCGCGCCGCCATCGAGCGGGTGCGCCATCTCGTACGGCGCGCGCAGCCAGCGCACCCCGTAGTCCTCCAACTGCAGCGCCCGGAAGGCCGGGCTGGCGGCCCCGAAGGGGTGGCAGGCGGCGCCGAGGTCGACCAGCGTGGCGTCGTCAAGCATTTGCGTCGCAGCCGCGCCCCCTACTTCGGGCGAGCGTTCGCGGACCTCCACCCGCCAGCCGCTGGCCGCGAGGCGCGCGGCGGCCGTGAGCCCGTTGGGCCCGGCGCCGACGACAACTGCCCGAGGTTTCACCCCGCCAATGTTAGCTAGACTGCTGCCCATGAACACGAAGCAGATTGGATGGGCGCTGCACTGGGTCGTACGCATGGCAGCGTTTGTGCTGCTCATGCCGTACGCCCTGTTCAAACTCGGCCTGATGCAGATGGGCCGGCCCGATTTCCCGGAGCTGCTGATCACCCTCGGTGAGAAGTCCCCGATGGGCCTGTTGTGGACGTTCATGGGTTTCTCCCCCGTCGTGCAGTTCCTCGCGGGGCTGGCCGAATTCGTCGCCGCTCTGTTGCTGCTGTGGCGGCGCACCGCCTGGCTGGGCGGGCTGATCGGCTTCATTGATCTGGCCGTGGTGTGGCTTTTGAACATGACGTTCGACGTGCCCGTGAAGATCCCTTCGGCCCTCCAGGCGCTGCTGTACCTGCTGGTGCTGGCGCCGTGGCTGCCGCGGCTGTTCCGGTTCCTCGCGGGGCGCGCGACGGAGGCCGTTGAGGCGCCGCAGGTGATCACCAGCGACAAGGTCCACCGCGTGACCCGCTTCTTCCCCGCCGTCGCCGCCGTGGTCGTACTCGGTGCGGGCGGGTTTGCCATGTTCACCAGCATCCCGAAGGCGCTCGACCGCGAGGGCACCGAGCTCTCCGGCCTGTATGCGGTGTCCGGCGGCGACATCGAAGCGGCTCCCGCCTTGTCCGACGACCAGCGCTGGGCGACGATCGCGTTCGGCTCCATCGACGGCCCCGCTGCCGGCAGCTTCTACCGGGTGGAGGGCGCCGAAACCCCCGAAGGCTCCTTCCACGGGCTCGCTGCCTTACGACGAGCCTCCGGCGACCTCCAGGAAGGCTTCTACACCCTCGACGGCGACCGGGTGATAATCCAGCTCACCGCACCCATGACCGACGACGGCGTCAACGCCGCCCCGCGCGGCCCCATCGAGGAAACGATGGAGTTCACCTGGCGCGCCGACGGGGACTCGCTCGAGCTCACCCCAGCCGGCGGCAAGGCGTTCGTACTCACCCCGTCGAAGCTGGGCACCACCCTGCTGGACCGGCCGTTCACGTGGGTCTCCCCGCCGTTCAACCGGTAGTTTGGGCAGGTAAATCGGCAAAAATCGCGCCCCAGAGAGTGTCTGAAGTCACGACATATTTGACGGGGTGTGCCTGCGGAAGGCGTTGTGATCCTTGACAGGTCAGTCGCGTCATTGTTGACACTTAGGGTTACCTCAGTCGTGTCGGTGATGTTTGACTGGTGAGTCGGGACATGTTTGACCCTATGAAGAGTCCTAACCGCAACATCGCCATCGTCAGAGCCGTCAGAGATCAAGGCGGCACACCCACCAGCGTCGCCAAACGCTTCGGCATCTCACGGCAACGCGTCCACCAGATCCTCAACGCCTACGACGCAGGCGGCGCCGAAGCAATCGCACCGAAATCACGCGCCCCTCACACCCACCCGCACGCCGTGCCGGAAGCACTACGCAACGACATCATCACCGCCCGCGACTACCAAAAGGCCTACTGGAAACACGGCGACCCACCACAGCCCCCCGAATAAACAAAACCGGCACCCCAGAACAAAAACAACTGGGATGCCGGTCCGTCCAGCATGTCGCGACTCATGACATCGCGCCCCAGAGAGGAATCGAACCTCCGACACCTTCTTTAGGAGAGAAGTGCTCTATCCACTGAGCTACTAGGGCAATGGGGTAAGAGTACCGCAGCGGTTGCACGCGCCGAAAACAGGCTCGTAAGCCCTTCCACCGCAACCTACGGTCCGGTAGGGTTTGAGCGAAAAGCCCCCTACCCTGCGAGGTGCCCCATGACCACCCTCAAGACAGGCCAGATCCAGCGCACCTACGTGGTCGCGGACCGCGGCGAGCGCCCAGCCGCGCGCGGCTGGTCCCACCTCGTGGCCGCCGCCCTGTCCGCCGTCTCCTCGGCCGTGCTGATCACGTTCGGGTGGATGACCCTGCCATGGCCGCAGGCCCTCGGCGTGACCATCTACGGCGCCGGCGTGGTGCTGCTGTTCGCCGTCTCCGCGATGTACCACCGGTGGCCGTGGCGCTCGCTTGAAGCGGTGCAGTGGTGGCGCCGGGCCGACCACGCCACCATCTCGGTGTTCATCGCCGCCACCTACACGCCGCTGTGCCTGATTGTGTTCGAGCCGCGCACCGCCGCGATCATGCTCGCGGTGGCGTGGGCGGGCGGCATCGGCGGGGCGGTGCTCAACCTGGTGTGGATCAACCATCCGCGGTGGCTCGACGTCGTGGTCTACGTGGGGTTGGGCTGGATCATCGTGCCGCTGCTGCCGACGCTGTGGAGCTCCGCCGGCCCCGCCGTGGTGTGGCTGCTGTTCGCCGGCGGGGTGGTCTACACGCTCGGCGCGCTGGTCTACGGCTTCAAGTGGCCGGGGCGTTCCGCGCGCTACTACGGCTACCACGAGCACTTCCACACCGCGACCGTTATCGCCGCCGTGTGCCACCTCGTCGCCATTTGGATGGTGGTTGTGGCGCACTAGGGCTAGAGTGACGCATGTGACTACCTTTAATCGCCGCACGTTCCTCAAATCCGCCGGTGCAGCCGCCGCCACCGCCGCGCTTGCCGGCAGCACTTCAGCCGCTCTCTCCCCCGCCGCCCAGGCGCAGCAGCGCCGGGTGCTCGGCACGGTGGTGGATTACTCGGCTGGCGTGCCGCAGGCCAGCGCCGTGAAAGCCGCCGGCCACATGGGCGCGGTGCGGTACGTCTCCGACCGCCGCCCCGGCGCCGAATGGATGCGCGGCAAGCCCGTCACCGCGGCCGAGACCCGCGACTACAAGGCCAACGGCCTCGCCATCGCCTCGGTGTACCAGTTCGGCCGCGCCGAGACCGCCGATTGGAAGCGCGGCGCGCTCGGCGCCGCCGCCCACGCCCCGAAGGCGATGGCGCTGCACACCGCGGCGGGCGGGCCGACCGGGCGCCCGATCTACGTAGCCATCGACGACAACCCCACCATCGAGCAGTTCAACAACCAGATCAACCCGTATCTGACGGCCATGGGCGCCGCTTTCAGCGCCGCCGGCTACCAGCTCGGCGTGTACGGCAACTACTACACCATTGCCTGGTGCCTCGAAGACGGCATCGGCTCCTACTTCTGGCAGCACGACTGGGGCTCCCGCGGCAAGGTCCACCCGAGGGCTAACCTCCACCAGGTCGCCGGGCAGCAGGCCACCATCCAGGGCGTGCAGGTGGACATCAACAACGTCTACGCCTCCGACTGGGGCCAGTGGACCCTGGGGCAGCCCTCCCCGCTGACCAACCTGACGCCGGGCGACTGGTCCGCACTGCTCCAGGGCAGCAGCCAGCTGTCGTCTTCCTGGATGAGGTAGCGCAACGAAAAACGGCCCGGAAGCTCCGGGCCGTTTTGTTTCGAGCTAGCGCTCAGCCTTAGTGGTCGACGGGGGCCTCGACGCCGACACCGGTCAGCGAGCGGACCTCCATCTCGGCCTGCAGCTCGTCGAAGTTGTCCGGCTTGCCCAGGTAGGTGCCGACAATGCCGGCGAGGAAGCCGAGCGGGATGGACACCAAGCCCGGGCTGGTCAGCGGGAAGATGGACCAGTCGGCGTTGGGGAACATAGCGGTCGGGCTGCCGGAGACCGCCGGCGACAGGGCGATCAGCACCAGGGCGGAGATCAGGCCGGTGTAGATCGATGCCACCGCGCCGGTGGTGTTGAAGCGCTTCCAGTACAGGGAGTACAGGATGGTCGGCAGGTTCGCGGACGCCGCGACGGCGAACGCCAGGGAGACCAGGAAAGCCACGTTCTGCTGCATCGCCAGGATGCCCAGGATGATGGAGACGATACCCAGCACAACCACGGTGATGCGGGAGACGCGGACCTGCTCTTCCTCGGTGGCCTGGCCGTCGCGAAGCACTGCGTCGTAGATGTCGTGGGCGATGGATGCGGAGGCAGTGATGGCCAGACCGGCGACGACCGCAAGCACCGTCGCAAAGGCGACTGCGGAAATCAGCGCCATGAAGATGGAACCGCCGAGCTCGAATGCGAGCAGCGGGGCCGCCGAGTTCGCGCCGCCGGGGGCTGCGAGAATGCGATCCGGGCCGACGAAGGCGGCCGCGGCGTAGCCCAGGATCAGGGTGAGCAAGTAGAAGGAGCCGATGAGCACGATCGCCCAGGTCACGGACTTACGCGCCTCCTTTGCGGTAGGCACGGTGTAGAAGCGCATGAGCACGTGCGGCAGACCTGCGGTACCGAGCACCAGGGAGAGTCCGAGGGAGATGAAGTCCAGCTTGGAAGTGGTAGTCTCGCCGTATTTCAGGCCCGGCTTCATAATCTCCTCGGCCTCGTAGCCGCTCTCCGCGAGGTAGCTGGACGCGGAGTGGGTGTCGATGGCCTGGTCGAACACCGCGGTCAGGCCGCCCTTGGCCATGATGAACGCCAGCACCGACATGATCAGCACGCCGGCGATGAGCAGCACGGCCTTGATCATCTGCACGTACGTGGTGCCTTTCATGCCGCCGACGAGGACGTAGATGATCATGATCACGCCGACGATGCCCACGCAGATCGCCTGCGCGGTAAAGGAGTGCAGGTTCAGCAGCACGGACACCAGGGAGCCCGCACCAGCCATCTGGGCGATGAGGTAGAACAGCGACACGAACAGGGTGCCAAACGCCGCGGCCACGCGCACCGGCTTCTGGCGCAGGCGGAACGACAGCACGTCGGCCATGGTGAAGCGGCCGACGTTGCGCAGCGGCTCCGCCACCAGCAGCAGCGCAACCAGCCACGCGACGAAGAAGCCGATGGAGTACAGGAAGCCGTCGTAGCCGTTGAGCGCGATCGAGCCGACGATGCCGAGGAAGGATGCGGCGGAAAGATAGTCGCCGGCGATGGCGAGGCCGTTTTGCGTGCCGCTAAACGACGCACCGCCGGTGTAGAAGTCCGCGGATTCGCTTGTGGTCTTGCCGGCACGGGTCACGATGTAGAGGGTGACCACGATGAAGGCGGCGAAAATGGCGATGTTGAGCAGCGGGTTGCCGGCTGCTTCCCCGGCGTCGGCTGCAAACAGGTGGGTCTGCATGGTTTAGCCCTCCATCTCTTCGCGGATATGAGCCGCGCGCGGCTCGATGTTCTTGTTCGCCCACTTCACGTAGATCCAGGTGATCAAAAACGTGGTGAAAAACTGCGCCAAGCCGAGCCAGAGGCCGACGTTGAGGCCGAAGAAGTCCTTGGCCATCACGTCGGGGGCGAAGGTGGCGAAGACGACGTAGAAGACGTACCAGAGGAACGCCGCGATCATCACGGGGAAGGTGAATCCGCGGAACGTGCCTCGCAGGTCCTGGAATTCGGGGCTTTGCTGCATGGCCACGAACTCGTCAGGAGTTGGCTCGCGGCGTTGCGGAACAGCGGTGGAACCGGCCATGGCCTCGATCCTTTCTTGTGCACGGATAGATGGTCTTTGCCGCGCCGGAATTATGTGATCTCCGACTCAACAATGTGAATGTAACCTACCACACAGTCGTATGTGTGTTGTTCCGTAAATCGCTTTTAATTTTTGCGCAACGAAAAACCGCCCGGCCGCGATCAACGCAGCCAGGCGGCTCAACACCAATCCCCTACCCGGGGAACGTCAACGGGTCGCCTGAGAGGCGCTCGCCTTTCACACCGTCGAGGGCGGCGACGTCCTCGCTATCCAGCGTGACGCCCACCGCGCCGAGATTTTCCTCCAGGCGCTTCGGGTTGGAGGTCTTCGGCACCACGGAACAGCCAAGCTGCATCAAGTACGCCAACGAGACCTGCGCCGGGGTCGCGCCGTGCTTTTCGGCGACGGCCTGGATGGCCGGGTCGTCGAAGTTCGAGCCGCGGGCCAGCGGCGCCCACGCCTCGGTCACGATGTCGTGCTCGTCGTGGTAGGCGCGCAGCTCGGGCTGGGTGAACCCGGCGTGCAGCTCCACCTGGTTGAGCACCGGGGAAATACCGGTGGCCTCGATGATCTCGTCGAGCACCTCCGGGTAGAAGTTGGCCACGCCCACAGACTGCAGCCGGCCCATCCCCTGCAACTCCGCGATCTGCTCGAAGGCCTTCACGTAGGTGCCGTGCTGCGGCCACGGCCAGTGCACGAGGTAAAGGTCAATGAACTCGAGGTCGAGGCGCTCGAGCGACTCTTGGTAGGCCTCGGCCACGCGCTCCTGGTCGTCGTTCCACAGCTTGGTGGTAACAAACAGCTCTTCGCGCGTGACGTCACCGGCCTTGATGGCGGCGTTGATGGCCTTGCCCACCTCAACCTCGTTGCCGTAGAACGCCGCAGTGTCGATGTGGCGGTAACCGAGCTCGATCGCGGTGCGCACGATGGGCTCCACCTCGTCGCCGGTCAGCTTGTAGGTGCCGAGGCCGAGGAGGGGGAAATCGTAGCCGTCGTTAAGTGTGGTGACCGGGATGCGCATGGCAGCCTCCTAGCTGACGTCGAGCAGGTCGATGATGAACACGAGGGTGCGCCCGGACAGCGGGTGCCCGCCGCCCGCGGGGCCGTATGCCTTCTCCGGCGGGATGGTCAGCTGGCGGCGGCCGCCGACTTTCATGCCGGGGATGCCTTCCTGCCAGCCCTGAATCAGGCCGGTGAGCGGGAACTCTGCGGCCTCGCCGCGGTCCCAGGAGGAGTCGAACTCCTCGCCCGTTTCAAAGTCCACGCCAAGGTAGTGGACCTTGACAAAACCGCCGGCCACGGCCTCTGCGCCCTCGCCGACAGTGATGTCCTCAATAACGAGGTCTGCAGGCGCCGGGCCCTCCGGCTTGTCGATGAACGGCTTTTCCATAGCGTTGAAACTCCTTGCAAATTATGTGGGCAAGTTATGCGGCCCAATACAAAACCGCCGAGAACTTCCTCCCGAAATTATAAGGGAAGCTCAGTTCTCGGCGGTGGAGCACCGAAGCATGCTGCTTATCGACGCCCTTCGGTTGCGCCTAGCGCTGGTCGCGCGGCACGAAGTCGCGCTGCTGGTAGCCGGTGTAGATCTGGCGCGGGCGGTTGATCTTCGTGTTCATCTCGAGCTGCTCGCGGTACTGGGCGATCCAGCCCGGCAGGCGGCCGATGGCGAACAGGACGGTGAAGAAGTCCGTCGGGAAGCCCATGGCGCGGTAGATCAGGCCGGTGTAGAAGTCCACGTTCGGGTAGAGCTTGCGCTGGATGAAGTACTCGTCGTTCAGCGCGATCTCCTCGAGCTTCATCGCCAGGTCCAGCAGCTCGTCGCCGCCGAGGTGCTCGAGCACCTCGTGTGCGGTGTCCTTCACAATGGCCGCGCGCGGGTCGTAGTTCTTGTACACGCGGTGGCCGAAGCCCATCAGTCGCACGCCCTTTTCCTTGTTCTTCACGCGGTTCATGAAGTCGGTGGCGTCGCCGTCGTGGTTGTTCTTGATGTCCTCGAGCATCTCCAGCACCGCCTGGTTTGCGCCGCCGTGCAGCGGGCCTGCCAGGGCGTTGATGCCGCCTGCGATGGAGACGAACATGTTGGCCTGGGCGGAGGCGATCATGCGCACGGTGGAGGTGGAGCAGTTCTGCTCGTGGTCCGCGTGCAGGATGAGCAGCTTGTCCAGGGCCTTGGTCAGCACCGGATCGACGTGGTAGTCCTCGGTCGGGTACCCGAACATCATGCGCATGAAGTTCTCGCGCGGGTTCAGGGAGTTGTCCGGGTACATGTACGGCTTGCCGCGGGATGCGCGGTAGGCGTACGCGGCGAGCATCGGCACCTTGGCCATCAGGCGCACGGTTGCCTTGTCCAGCTGCTCCTCGTCCAGCGGGTCAAGCTGGTCCTGGTAGTAGGCGGAGAGAATGTTCACCGAGGAGGCGAGCACGGCCATCGGGTGGGCGTTGCGCGGGAAGATGTTGAACGCGGCCTTGAAGTCCTCGTCCAGCAGGGTGTGGTGGCGCAGGTCGGAGTTGAAGTTCTCCAGCTCGTCGGTGGTGGGCAGCTCACCGTTGATCAGCAGGTAGGACACCTCGTTGAAGGTGGCGTTTTCTGCCAGGTCGGCGATGTCGTAGCCGCGGTAGCGCAGGATGCCTGCCTCGCCGTCGATGTAGGTGATCTTGGACTCGGTGGAGCCGGTGGAAACGTAGCCGGGGTCGAAGGTGACCAGGCCGGTCTCGCCGAGAAGCTTGCCCAGCACGACACCGTCGTTGCCTTCGGTGGCGCGCATGATGTCCATCTCGTACTCGCCGCCCGGGTAGTGGAGTACGGCCTTATCCTTGTTCTCAGTAGCCACTGATTTCCCCTTCCAGGTAGTTTTCTCGGCTGTCTTTGGGATAGCTCCCGGCAACCTGTTTTTACGTAAGGCACTGTATCAAAGTTTGTGACGCGTCTGACAACAACGGCAGCTGCCTGGACACACCACAGAGAACCCGGCGGGTACGCCCGCAGGTGCGAGCTTGTCCGTTAAGCTGGTCGGGTATCTGCCCGGCGGAAAGGTGACGTATGCGCGAGCTGTACTTCTTGGAAGACGAGTCGACGGAGACGTTTTTCGTCCTCCGCGACGATAACGGGATGCGCTACCAGTTGGCGCGCACCGAGCTTGAGCCCTCGCTTATCGACGGCGCTTCTACCACCTCCCCCTCCACCCCCGACCGCGACACCGGGGTGACCGTGTTGGACACGACGTTGGACACGACCGCCGACGAGCCCGAGACCGAATCCGCCGAAGTAGAGGAACCCGCTGCCCAAAAGCCAGCGCCCGCGCCGGTGGAGCGCTCCCTGCCGGAGCCGGACCCGCTCTACGCCACTCCCCTGTCCATGCGCCCGAACGAGATCCAGGCGCGCCTGCGCGCCGGCGCCACCGCCGCCGCGCTGGCCGAGGAGATGGGCGTGGCCGAAAGCCGCCTCGATGTGTACGCCCACCCGGTGCTGCTGGAGCGCGCCCAGGTGGCGGAGGCTGCGAAGCAGTCCCACCCGGTGCGCGAGGACGGCCCCGCGAAGCAGACCCTGTTCGAGATCCTCGCCACCGCGTTCGCGGCCCGCGGGCACTCGATCAGCGACGCAGAATGGGACGCCACCCGCGAGCAAGGCGACAGCTGGGTCGTCCACGTCACCTGGAAGGCCGGGTTGACGGAGAACGAGGCGCTGTGGACCTTCAAGCGTTCCATGGGCTCCGCCGCCCAAACGGAGGCGCGCAACGCCATGGCCGCGGACCTGACGGATCCCGATTTCGCGCAGCCGGTGCGTTCACTGTCGGCGGTGCGAGCGGACCGTGACGACGTCAGCGCTGATGGCAGTGACAACGACTACGACGTGTACGACCCCACCAGCGCCACTGGGCCTCAAGCAGCCCCAGAAGCTGATGTCACGGAGTTGCCGGTCGAGGGCAACCCGGAGGTCGTCGATACGCGAGACGATGTGCTCGAGGGCGACTTCCTGCGCCACCCGGACGAGGAAAAGCAACCGAAGAAGCGCCGCCGCAAGGCTGTCACCCCGCACTGGGAGGACGTGTTGCTGGGGGTTCGCACGAACACCAAGCACCCGAAGCGCTGAGCACCTTAGGATGTGTGCATGAGTTTCCCAGCGGTTCTTACGCTTTGGTTTGTCAACACCGCCGACCCGGCCGGCGTGCTCGAGCGCGAGCCGAAGGCCGACCGCGGGTTCGGCCGCAAGCTGCTTTCCCAGGTCAACCCGGCATGGCCGATCACCCCGATCGGCTCGTTTCCGCTGAACCGCTCCTCGGTGCCGGGCCGCGACGAGTTCTACATCGCGGGCTTTCCCGGAGTCTCGGTGGTGCGGATGCTTGTCGACGACGCCTCGGCCCTGTCCACCACAACCCCGTGGCATTCGGTCCTTCCCGCCTCTGACGTGTTTGTCATCGCGACCGGCACGGACAGCGACTACGGCGGGTTCGCGCACTTCACCGGTGAGACCGTGGTGCGCAGCTTCAGCGCTACCCGCACCCAGGTCATCGAGGACCTCGGCCTGCCCGAGCCGTTTGAGGCGCCCTACTGGGCGGGCGAGCGCGCCGAGGCGGCCGGCGGCATCTCACTGCCGTTCGAGCCGCGGGACTTGGCGCTCTCGGCGGAGCGTCACTGGCTGGGCGTGGACATCGGCGAGGACGGCCCCGACATCAACGTCGTCGGCTACGCGGTGGACGGCCGCCCCGAGCCGAAGATCGAGGAAAAGAAAACGCCCGCGGTGAAGTCGGTGGACGCTGTGGCCGCGAAGTTCGCGGAGAAGTCGAAGGCGTACGACGACTACGAGGACGCCCCCGACGACCAGCGCGGCGACGAGTTCGCCGAGCTTGCCGACGCCTCCGTGGCCGCCGCGAAACGCGTCGGCCGGGGCCTGCGCGCACGCGCGACGGAATTGTGGAAGGCGCTTTCGGAGCGCATCCGCCACTTCGACCGCTAGCGATTCCTTTCGTAGAACGCGATCGCGGCGGACGTCGCGACGTTGAGCGAGTCCGTCCCCGGCGCCATGGGGATCTTGGCGCGCACGTCGGTGGCGCGCATCGCGTGCGGGGTCAGGCCGGGGCCCTCCCCGCCGACTAGGAAGGCTACCTTGTCGTGGCCCTGGATCGCGTCTTTCAGCTCGACAGCGTCGTCGGCCGGGGTGAGCGAGATGAGCCACCAGCCGGCCTCGCGCAGCTGCTCCAGCGAGCGCTGCCACGTCGTCGTCGTGCCGTCGAGGTGCGCGAACGGGGTGCGCAGCACGTGCCCCATGGACACGCGCACGCTGCGCCGGTACAGCGGGTCGGCGGTGGCGGCGCCGAAGAGCACGCCGTCGACGCCCATGCCGGCGGCGTTGCGGAAGATGGACCCGATGTTCTCGTGGTCGCCCACGCCTTCCAGAATCACGAGGGTGCGCGCGCCGTCGAGCACCTCGGCGGCGGACAGCGGCTCCGGCTTGTCGGCGGAGACCAGCAACCCGCGGTGCATGTCGTAGCCGGCAACCTCCCCCATGATGCCGCGGGTGATCTGGTAGACCGGCACGCCGCGGCGCTCGAGCTCGTCGCCGTAGTCGGCCATGAAGGACTCGAGCCGCCCGCCGAAGCCGAACACGGCGCGAACTGGGAATCGGGATTCCACCAGCCGTCCGGCCACGAGCGGCCCCTCAGCGAAAACGAGCCCTTTTTCCTTGTCCGAATGCTTCAGGTCGCGGATGTCGTCGAGGCGGGGGTCCGACGGGTCGTCGATAGGCACAAGCATTTAGCTCAGCGCCGCCATGATCGGGCCCTGGGCGAAGTACACCACGAACAGCGCGGAGATGAGCCACATGATCCAGTGGATCTCCTTCGCCTTCCCGGCGAACAGGCTCATCAGGGCAAAGGAGATGAAGCCGACGCCGATGCCGTTGGCGATGGAGTAGGTCAGCGGCATGGTCACGATGGTCAGAAACGCCGGCAGGGCGATCGTGAACTCAGACCACTCGATCTGGCCGACCTGCATCATCATCAGCGCACCGACGACCACGAGCACGGGGGCTGCGGCCTCGATAGGCACGATCTCATACAGCGGGGTGAAAAACATCGCGACGAGGAACAGCACGCCGGTGACAACGTTGGCCAGGCCGGTGCGCGCACCGTCCGCGATACCGGCGGAGGAATCGACGAACACGGTATTCGACGATGCCGAGGTCGCGCCGCCGACCACAGCGCCGAAGCCTTCAACGACCAGAGCGCGCTTCATGTCCGGCAGCACGGCGTGTTCGTCGGTAAGCCCGGCCTGGCGGCCGAGTGCGGTCATGGTGCCCATGGCGTCGAAGAAATTGGCCAGCACGAGGGTGAACACGAGCAGCGACGCGGAGATCACTCCGAGGTTCACAAACGCACCGAACAGGTCCACGTTGCCCACGATGGACAGGTCCGGGATGCCGCCGAAGCTGTCCGGCAGGCCCGGCACCGCCATGCCCCACCCCTCCGGGTTGTCCGCGGAGGAGCCGGCGCCAGTCAGCGCCTCGACCACCATGGCGATGACGGTGGTGAGCAAGATGCCGATGAACAACCCGCCGCGGATGTTGCGCACAACCATGAAGCCGCAGATGAACAGGCCGATGACGAACACGAACGTGGGCCAGGACGAAATGGAGCCGCCGGTGCCCAGCTGCACCGGCACGGTGGTCATGGCGGCGTCGGGGATGCGGCGGACAAAGCCGGCGTCCACAAGCCCGATGGTGGCGATGAACATGCCGATGCCCACGCTCATGGCCACCTTCATGGAATCCGGAATGGCGTTGAACACGGCGGTGCGGAAGCCGGAAACGGCCAGCAGCACGATGATGATGCCGTCGATGACCACCAACCCCATGGCCTCCGGCCAGGTCAGGCCCTGCTGCCCCACCATGGTCACCGCGACCAGGGTGTTGATGCCCAGGCCGGTGGCGATGCCGAACGGGTACTTGGCAATCACGCCGAACAGGATGCTCATCACGCCGGCGGCGAGCGCCGTTGCGGCGGCGACCTGCGGGATGCCCAGGACAACGCCTTCGCGGTCCGGGCTGGTGCCGATGATCAGCGGGTTGAGCAGCACGATGTAGGCCATCGCGAAGAACGTCACTACCCCGGCGCGCACCTCGGTGCCGACCGTGGATCCGCGCTCACTGATGTGGAAGAAGGTGTCCAGCGCGCCGCGCGGCTGCGGCTGGTCCTTATGCAGTTCTGCTCCGGTTGTGGTACTCACGTCGCATTAGTGTCGCACCCTGCCTGCGAAAACACCAATCGTTGGGGCTCACCAACGATTATTCCCCCACGGTGGTGTCCGAGTGCGCCCCGCAGCCGTAGGAGGAGGCCACCACGTGCCCGTCCGCGGAGTACTCGTTGGCGCAGATGCCGAAGTTCTCGCCCACCGGCTGCTCCAACGGAATATAAAACGCGCAGGAGCGGCACGACAGCGCGGCCTTTTCGGCGAACTCGCTGTTGGGGCCGAACTCGCCGGTGCGCCAGCGCTTCTTCGCGTCCTCCAGTCCGGAGGTGGTGAGGTAGCGCTTGGTTTCGCGGCCGGTAAACGTGACGGCCTCACGGGAGAAGGAGTCGTCGGTGACGCGGTCGTCGTCAGGCGATAGCTCCATGATGTCGCCCGGGCCCAGGTCGCCGGGGCGCAGGCGGTCGGAGTACGGCACCCAGTCCGGCGCTTCGAGCGCGCCCTGCGAGGGCACGAGCGCGACCTCGTTGACGGTGACCCAGTCCGCGCCGTCGGCGCAGGCCACCACGGCGTTCCATTCCCAGCCTGCGTAGCCGGGCACGTCGGCGGCGAAACGGTGGGTGGCCACGTTGCGGCCGAGCCCCATCACGCCGATGTGCTCGCCGACTTCCCCGTCGGCGATTTCGGCCAGCGCCTCCCGTGCAGTGGCGACTGCGTCGGTGGACAGCAGGGGGCTGCGCTTTCGGGGGTTGCGGGATCGGTTGTTGGATCGTGACACGGTTCCCCATTATTGCCCACGTGGTGCAGGATGGTTGCCATGGGTCGATTCACGCTTGCCGCCGTCTGTTCCGCGCTCGCTGTCTTGTCGGGCTGTTCCTCCCCCGAGACCGCGGGGCCGGACACGCAGCGCCTCACCGCGCACGTCGAGGAGCGCTTGCCTTTCGACGACACCAGCTTCACCCAGGGCCTGGAGGTCGTCGACAACGGCACCATCTACGTCGGCACCGGCCAGGAGGGCGAATCCCGCCTGTACACGCGCACCCCCGAGGGCGAAAAGTTGCGGTCCATCGATTTAGATCCGGAGTTTTTCGGCGAGGGCATTACGCTTCACGACGGCACGGTGTGGCAACTGACCTGGCTTCACGGCACCGCAATCAAGCGCGACGCCGCAACACTGGAAGAAACCGGCCGGGCGAATTACGCCGGCGAAGGCTGGGGCCTGTGCTCCCGCGCCGACGAGGACGAGCTGATCTTCTCCGACGGCACCGCCGAGCTGCGCCGCATGGACCCGGAAACCTTCGAGGAGCGCGAGCGCTTCACCGTCACCATGGACGGCCAGCCGGTGGAGGGCCTCAACGAGCTCGAGTGCGTGGGCGACGAGGTGTACGCCAACGTTTTCACCACCACCAACATCATGCGCATCGACGCTGACTCGGGGAAGGTCACCGCCGTCATCGACGCCTCCGCGCTGGAGAACAACGCCGCGCCCGACCCGAACAACGTGCTCAACGGCATCGCGCACATCCCCGGCACCGAGGAGTTTTACCTCGCCGGCAAGCGCTGGCCGGACATGTACCGCGTGACGTTTAAGCCTGAGACCGCCGCCAAGTAGGATCTTGCGCCATGGCACCCAAACGCGCAGCAACCCAGCAGTGGAAAGTCCTGGCCATCGCCCTAGTTGGCGTGGTGGTGCTGGTGGGGGCGGTCTACGCCTTTATTAGCTACCAGCAGAACAAGCCGGGCACCCCGGTGCGCGACCTCGAAGTCGCCGTGGCTGCCGCCGGGCAGACCGAACAAATACCCGTATACACAGTGTGCGAGCTGGACGTGGAGTGCCCCGGCGGCGAGCCGCCGCGCATGCGCCTGCCAGATCAGGGGGACGTGACTGTTACTGTGCCCGGCGAGATCGAGCGCAACAGCTGGCGCCTGCTACTCATCTACGACGACCCCGCCGCCAACACCGAGCGCGTGTTCACCTCCGGCGAGTCCGGCGAGGAAACCGTCCCGGCAGTGACCGAATCCGGCGCGAAGCTCGTCGTCGCAGAGATTACGACCTTGGATATTGAAAAAGGCGATGACGGGGAAGAATCTCCCGTCATCGCCACGTGGTCTGTCGGCTTCGACTAGGCCGAAGGTGCGTCGCTAAGCATCCAGCTCCCGGGCCACCGCCCGCAGGATCCCCGCAACCTGGCGCCCCTCCTTGCGGTCTGGGTAGCGGCCGTTGGTCAGCGCTGGCTGGACCTGCGTCTCAATCAGCGTCATCACATCCGCCAGCATGCTGCCCAGCTCCTCCGGCTTGCGGCGGTGCACGGGGCGACGCTTCGGCTCATCGAGCACTTTCACACGCAGCGCCTGCGGGCCGCGGCGGCCGGCAGCGAAATCGAACTCGATGCGCTGGCCTGCGACCAGTTCGTCCACGCCGTCGGGAAGCACGGATTTGCCGATGAAGACGTCGTCGTCGCCCGGATTGGACGCGAAGCCGAAGCCCTTTTCGGTGTCGTACCACTTCACCTTTCCAATAGGCATGGCATCCTCCTTTAAGGTTCCGGTACATGGCCCGCCCATTGCAGGCCAAAATAAAGGTTTTACACTACACCTTCGCCCCGAAAACCGCGACTGTGACCCAGAACACCAAAACTCGCCATGAGGGACGCGACCTGGGAAAACGTTGAGCTCTGCTGTCATACGAACACCGTTCCGTGCCGCTTGCGTGACACAATCGTTACAAATGGTTAGGCTATCCCGAGAATTGGCGGTCAACGACGAGAGGAAACGAATCATGGGACGCCACTCCAAGAAGACCACCTCCACGGGCAAGAAGGCTCTGGCAGGTACCGCAGCAGTTGCAGCACTGGCAGGCATCATCGCCCCGCAGGCAACCGCAGCACCGGACTCCGACTGGGACAAGCTCGCACAGTGCGAGTCCGGCGGCAACTGGTCCATCAACACCGGCAACGGCTACTACGGCGGCCTGCAGTTCAACTACGGCACCTGGCAGGCATACGGCGGCGGCGAGTTCGCCCCGACCGCAGACCAGGCCACCCGCGAGCAGCAGATCATCATCGCCGAGCGCACCCTGGCCAACCAGGGCTGGGGCGCATGGCCGGCCTGCTCCGCGCGCTACGGCCTGAACTCCGCGCCGACCAACCGCGACGCGCAGGCAGCCCAGGCGGCTCCGGCACCGAAGCCGGCTCCCGCCCCGGCCCCGGCTGCACCGGCACCGGCAGCCCAGACTTCCTCCACCGGAAACGAGACCGATGAGCTGTACGCGAAGCTGCGCGACGCCATCAACGCCCTCGGTTTCCAGGTCCCGGCTACCGTCCAGGACAACTACGCGGCGAACCGCAACGACTACAACGCGTTCTACGCTGCTAACCAGCCGCTGGCGGACGCCGCGCTGGCCGGCGACTACGCGAAGGTCACCCAGCTCATCGGCTCCAATTTCAGCACCCAGGTCAACGACACCCTGGCTTCCCTGCAGCAGACCTACCTGCCGCGCTAAGAGCTACGCGCCGAAACCCCGCCTCCGGGCGGGGTTTCTTTTTGCCCACATCGCTGATCTGCTAGTTCGCCCAGCCCGGCAACGGCACCGAACTAGCAGATGAGCCCACAATTGGAATCGGCTTTCAACACCACCTGGGCAAACGGAAAGTTGGACACTTGATCTGCTAGTTGCCCAAGCTCTCAAACACACGAAAAAGGTGGCCCCGCCACGGGGGCCACCTTTGGTGCCGTCGCTAAGCGAAAGCTAGCGGTTGATGCGCGTCGTCGGGTGGACGTAGCCGGTCTCCTCCGCCTTCAGCGGCAGGATCAGCTCGTCGCCGAACGGGCTCGCGGCACCGGTGAGCTTGGAGGAAATCTCGGTGACCGGGTGACCGTTACCAGGGGTGTGCGTGGGCCACGCCGGGTTCGCGCGACCGATCTTCTCTACATCTTTAGCCATGCCCCTCATTCTTTCACGCCGGGCACGAAAACGCACGTAAACTCACCCCCGCAATGTCTACCTTCCCCGAATTCTTGCAGTCGCTTAGCGACGATCAGCTCCGCCTGCTCATCCGCACCCGGCCAGATGCCTTCTTCCCCGCCCCGCCCTCGGCCGGGTCGTTGGCCACGCGCCTAGGGTTGCCCGGCTCCGCGTCGCGGGCGCTGCGCCAGCTCACCACCGCCGACCTGGCAGTACTGGAGCGCCTCGCCGACGCCGGCGCAGAGCTGGACCCGGTGGACGCGCGCGAACTCGGCGAGGTGGCGCACCTGCGGGAACTCGCTTTGGTCTACGGGCCCGATGAGGAGCTGCGGATCTCCCCCGGCACGCTCACCGCGCTGCCCCCAGGCTGGCGCGTCACCGACAGCCTGCCGGCGGGCGCGGCCGAAGCGCTGAAGGCACTGCCCGCCCGCGAGCGCAAGGTGCTGGAAACCCTGGCTTCCTCGGGCGGGGTGGGCACGACTTCGGCGGCAGGGCCCGACGCGGACCCATCGGCGCCGGTGGCAAAGCTGCTCGCGGCGGGTTTGCTGGTACGGGTAGACGCGAACACGGTGCGCCTGCCGCGGCCGGTGCGCGACGCGATGCGCGGGATCCAGCCGCGTGAGTTCCCGCTGGAGGCACCCGCGCTGCCGGAGGTGGACCAGTCCGCGGTGGACGAAGCAGCGACCTCGGCGGGCTTGGACGCCGTGCGCCAAATGCGCCAGCTGGTCATGGCGCTCATGGACCACCCGGTCGCGCTGAACAAGGACGGCACCGTCGGCGTGCGCGCCGCGGCGAACCTGGAAAAGGAACTCGGCTTCGACCCGAGGTTATTGATCACCATCGGCGAGGCGGCGGGCCTTGTCGGCCGCGGCAACGTCGACGACGAGGACGTGCTCGCCGCGACCCGCGACGCGTTGACGTGGATTGACGCCACGCTTTCGGACCAGTGGGCAATCCTCTTGGTCGGCTGGGCCGCCTCCCCGTGGCGCGCCGACACCGCCGCGAAGCTTCTGTCCGCGGATATGCACGCGCCCGCGGTGCGCCACGCACGGCTGACCATCCTGCGCCACGCCGGCCGCACCGACCAGCTGCTGTTCCACGCCCCGCTGGAGGCCAGCGGTTTCTCGCCACAGCTCATCCAGGCGGTGGTGGATGAGGCCCAGTTCGTCGGCGCGCTCGCCGGCACCCCGCAGCCGGCGCAGTCCTCTCCCCTGCTGGCGTTGCTGGACGGCCGCGATGGCGAGGACGTCGCCGCAGCGGCCAAGGAGCTCGTGCCCGCGTCCGTCGACACGCTGATTGCCCAGGGCGACATGACGATGCTCGCCCCGGGCCCGCTCGAGCCGGACATGGCGTCGTTTTTGGAGCGCATCGCCGAGCTCGAATCCCCGGGCCTGGCCAGCGTGTGGCGGGTCACGGAGGCGTCGGTACGCCGCGGCCTGGACGGCGGGCTCACCGCCGAGGAGGTCCACGCCTGGCTGGGCCGGCACGTCATGGGCGAGGTGCCGCAGGCAATCGCGTTTCTTATCGACGACACCGCCCGCACCCACGGCGCCATCCGCGCCGGCAGCGCACTGAGTTACATCCGTTCCGCGGACCCGGCGCTGATCGCCACCGCCGCCGAGCGCTGCGGCCTGCGCGTCCTCGCCCCCACCGTCGCAGTGTCGGACCAGCCGCTGACCAAGCTCATGGCTCAGCTGCGTGCGGCCGGGATGCAGCCCACCGCGGAGGACAACACCGGCGCGACGCTGAACATGGCGCCCGAACCCGCGCTGGTCGCCGCAACCCCGTCCGCCCTGCCGCGGACTCCGAAGGCCACCGAGGAGCAGGTCGAAGCCATCGTATCCAAGCTGCGCGCCGATTCCGGCTCCGACGCGGACGCCGGGGCCGGCGACATCTTCGAAACGCTGCGGGCGGCGGCTCGAGCGAAGCGGCATGTGGCCGTAGGTTTCGTGGATAAGCAAGGGCGCGGCCGCACGCTCACCGTGCTACCGCTCAGCGTGAGCGCGGGGCAGGTCGACGCACTCGACGAGGCCGCCGATCGCGTTGTGCGCATCGCCCTGCCGCGCATCACCAAAGTGGTGCTGGCCTAGCGGCTGAAGCGCTCCAGGATTTCCAGGATGTGCTCGTAGTCCTTACCGGTCGCCGCGGTCAGGCCCAGCTCGCAGGTGCGGTTGGACGACGCATGGCAGGTCGAGTCCAGCTCGACCGCCTGCGCCGCCTCGCGCTTCGTCGCGGCGTGGGTCAGCTCCGGGTGCAGCATGCCGCGGTCGCCCGCGTAGCCGCAGCAGTTCCACTCGGCGGGCACGCGCACATCTTCGGCCGCAGCGCCAGCGACGCGTGCCAGCGTATCGACGATCCCAAGGTGCGTCGCCGAACACGTCGGGTGCAACGTCACAGAGTCCACCTTCTGCTTCACCTCGAGGCGCCCAATCACCTGGTCCTCGACGAACTCGATGGCGTCGATGACCTTGATGCCGATGCCCTCGGCCATGTCGCGGAAGCCGTGCGTGCAGCTGGACGCGTCCACCACCACGGGCAGGCGTCCGCCGTCGGTGGCGGCGATGAGCTGGTCGTTGACGCGGCGCTGCATGATGTCGTGGCCCGTGCTCATGCCTTTCGACGCCCACGGGGTCCCGCAGCACATCCCGTCGATGTCCTCCGGGACGGTCAGCGCGAGCCCGGCGCGCTCCACCAGCTTCGCAAACGCCTCGGAGGCGCCCACACCCTCGCCCTGCGGCCCGAACATGGAGTTCACGCAGGCGGGGACGAACACGCCCGCTGGCTCCGCGCCCGGCGCGCCAATGCGGGTGCCGAATGCCTTGGAGCGCTTCACCCCGCCCTTGGACAGCTCGGGGCGGTACTGCGGCACCGTGTCCTCGCCCACCAGGGCGCGGGCGACGTCGGTGACCTTCTGCACCAGTTTCGTCGGCATGTAGTAGGCGCCGGTCAACGCCGCCGAGGCCAGCGTATTGCCCGGACCCCACGCCTTCGCTGCGGCCGCCCAGCCGGCGGACTCCGCAGCTCCCGCCTGGCCGCGGCGCAGGGACTTGATGAATTTGCCGGTGTCGATCTTCACCGGGCAGGCGGTGACGCACATCGAGTCCACGGCGCAGGTGTCGATGCCGTCGTACTGATATGCCTCGTCGATGTGCGCGACCAGCTCGGTGTCGCCTTCCTGGATCGCCTTCGCGCGGGCACGGCGCACCACGATGCGCTGGCGCGGGGTCATGGTGATGTCGCGCGAGGGGCACACCGGCTCGCAGTAGCCGCACTCCACGCACGAGTCGATCTCGTCTTCCACCTGCGGGTTGAGCTTGAAGTTCTTCATGTGCTCGCGCTCGTCGTCGGTGATGATCACGCCCGGGTTCATCACCCCGCGCGGGTCGGCGGCGCGCTTGAGCTCCACCATGACCTCGTAGAGTTCCTCGCCGTACTGGCGGCGCACGTACGGCGCCATCACGCGCCCGGTGCCGTGCTCGGCCTTCAGGTTGCCGCCGGCGCCGAGCACGAGGTCGACCATTTCCTCGTTAAAGCCGTCGTAGCGGGAGAGGTTCTCGTCGCCTTCGAAGCGGTCGGTGATGAGGAAGTGGATGTTGCCGTCTTTGGCGTGGCCGAAGATGACGGCGTCGTCGTAGCGGTAGGCGTCGAAAAGCTGCTGCAATCCGCCGCACGTGTCCGCGAGGTCGCCCACGGGCACGGCGATGTCCTCGAGCAGCGCGGTGGTGCCGGACGGGCGGGCCTCTGCGACCTGGGCGTAGAGGCCCTTGCGGAAGGCCCAGGCCTTGGCGGCCTCGGCGGCGTCGGTGGTGAAGGCCGCCGGGGTCTGCAGGTCAAAGCCCTCCAGCAGTTTCGCGCCGGCGGCTTCGTATTCGCGCAGCTCATCAGCCTCGTTGGCGTGGTACTCGATGAGCAGCGCAGCCTGGCCGGACAGTTCGAAGCCGGTGATCTGCTCCGGCACCGAGTCGAAGGTGCGGCCGACCTTGATGGAGCGCGAGTCCATCAGCTCCAGCGTGGCGGCCTTCGAGTCGAACAGGGCCGGCAGCGAGCGCGTCGCCGCGTCCAGCGTCGGGTACACCGCGATGGTGGTGGTCTTCAGCTTCGGCACTTCGATGGTGCGCAGCACGGCCTCCGCGATGAACGCGAGCGTGCCCTCGGACGCGACCAGCAGGTGCATGAAGATGTCCAGGGGCGACTCGTAGTCCAGAAACGCGTTGAGGCTGTAGCCCATCGTGTTCTTCAGCGCGAAGTGGCGCTCGATGGTGTCCACGGATTCCTTGTTCTCGCGCACGCGCCGCTTGAGGCGCTCCAGCTTTGCGACGAGCTCCGCCTCCTCCCGCGCAAATTGCGCCTCAGCGTCCTGATGCGCCGTGTTGATGACGGTGCCGGACGGCAGCACGAACGTCATCGATTCGATGGTGTTGTAAGTGTTGAACTCGGTGCCGCAGGCCATGCCGGAGGAGTTGTTGGCGATCACGCCGCCCATCGTCGCCGCGCCTTCGGAGGCCGGATCCGGGCCGATCTTGCGGCCGTACGGGGCGAGGTGGGCGTTGACTTGGCGCACCGTGGAGCCGGGCTGGACTCGCACCCGCGCGCCGCCGTCGAGGACTTCCACGCCGCGGAAGTGCTTGCGCACGTCCACGAGCATGCCCGCGCCGCCGGCCTGGCCGGACAGGGAGGTACCGCCGCCGCGCAGCACTACCGGTGCGCCGGAGGAGGCGGAGGCGCGGAAGGCTGCCGCCACGTCGTGGGCGGTGCGGGCTTCCACCACCACGTCTGGGGTGTAGAGGAAGTGCGACGCGTCGTGGGCGTACTTGATCCGGTCGATCGGGCGGGTGGAAAGCGCCTGGTCGGAGCCGAGTTCGCGGGATAAATGCTCTGCGGGGGAGGAAATGGTTGTGGTCATGGGTCCATGCTAATCCTCCTGAGGATAGGCTGTGCGTCAGCTGACACACTTGACACATCGTTGTGTTTATACAACACTGTGTTGCGTGTCGCCGAAGAAACTGCCCAAAGACCCGATCTATAACCGGGTCCGCGTGCTGCGCGCGGAGCACGACATGTCACGCGCCCGTCTCGCGGAACTTATCAACGTCAACCCGCAAACCGTCGGTGCACTCGAGCGCGGCGACCACTCCCCCAGCTTGGATCTCGCTTTCCGTATCTGCGAAGTCTTCGGGTTGCCCGTGGAGGCCGTGTTTTCGCGCACCGAGTTCGCCCCTATGTCGAAGGAGCTATACACCAAATGAACCGCATCACTTCCATCCGCGACCAAGACCCGTTGAACACCAAGAGGTTCCGCAACCCCCGCGACACCCGCGGGTTGATCGTCGCATTCTTCGCCGGCCTCGCTGTGGCCATTGCGGGCACCGTGGCTGGCCTCGTGTCTGACGCTCATTCGCCCTCGCTCCCCGCACTCGTCGGCGGCATATTGGTCAGCATGTACTCCTGGACCATGCTGCGCGGCGCCAACAACAACATCGACACCGCCCCGGATGAACAGGTCGACGAGTACGAGCGTCACGTGCTGGACACTTGGCGCAAGCGCGCACTCAAGGCGTACTCCGCACTTACCGGCATCGGCGGGTTCGCAACCATGATGCTCGGTGTCCTGCTGGACTCCCCGAGTTCCACTGCCCTCTTGGCTTGCGGGTACTTCATGCTGTTTACCTTCCTCATCGTTTACCCACTGCCCATGGTCGGATTCGCCATTACCTTCAACCGCAAAGAGGAGGAAAAATGACAACTATCGAAATCCAAAACCTGCACAAGCGCTTCGGCGACGTCCAAGCCCTCGACGGCATGAGTTTTACCGTCCACGACGGCGAGATGTACGGCTTCGTCGGCTCCAACGGCGCCGGCAAGTCCACCACGATGCGCATCGCCCTCGGTGTGCTCGCCGCCGATTCGGGCGAGGTGCTCCTCGACGGGCGCCCGCTTGACGACGACACCCGCCGCCGCATCGGCTACATGCCCGAGGAACGCGGCCTGTACGGCAAGGAAAAGATCCTAGACCAGCTTGTTTTCCTGGCCAAGTTGCACGGCGTCGACGGCAAAGCCGCCAAGAAGCGCGGCACCGAGCTGCTCGAGCAGCTCGGTCTCGGCGAGCGCCTGGGCGACAAGCTCGACGACCTCTCCCTGGGCAACCAGCAGCGCGTCCAGCTCGCCGCGTCGCTTATCCACGACCCCGACATTCTCATCCTGGACGAGCCGTTTTCCGGCCTCGACCCCGTCGCGGTGGACGTGATGAGCACGATGCTCACCGACCGCGCCCGGGCAGGTGTGCCTGTCATCTTCTCCTCCCACCAGCTGGATCTGGTGCAGCGGCTGTGCGACCGCGTCGGCATTGTCACCCGCGGCCGCATGGTGGCCGAGGGCACCGTCGATGAGCTGCGCTCGGGCGGGCCGGTGCGCTACCGGGTAGGCACACGCGAACGCGGATGGATCCCCGAGGGCATCTCGCTTATCGACGACTCCGCCACCCACGTCATCCTCGAAGCCCCAAGTGCCCAGGACGACCAACGCATCCTGCAATCCGCCATGGCCGCCGGCCCAGTCCACGAGTTCACCCGCGTCGTGCCAGATCTGGCCGACCTGTTCAAGGAGGTTGTGCAGTAATGAAGCCGTACTCCCCCATGCACACGATCACTACTACCGCCAAACGCGAAGTCCAGATCTTGCTGCTGAAGAAGGGCACCATCATCACACTGGTGATCCTCCTGTTGGCCATACTGGGTGTCATCGGCTTCGCCACCTGGCAAAAAGACAAGGACGAGTCCGGCGAGGCCGGCCCGGCAGTCGCCGCGGTGGGCGTCGACGCGCAGCTGCTCAACGACGCCGGCTACGACGGGCGCGCCGCTGCCGACCGTAGCGAAGCCGAGCAACTCGTCCGCGACGACGACGTCAAGGCCGCGCTGGTGGCCGAGGGAAACCGTTGGGAGGTCGTCAGCGACGGAATGCCGTCGACGAGCATCCTCGCCGGACTCGAGGGACTATCGCAGCAGTACTCGCGTGCAGAGACCCTGGACAACCTGGGCATCACTGCCGCAGATTACGAAGCCGCCTCCCCACAGATTGAAGTCGTACCGGTAGACGTCAACGACGGCGGCGACACCGAGCAGCAGCTCCTGCGACTGCTCACCACGTTTATCGCGCTGATGGTGGTGATCTTCACCGTGATCACCTTCGCCGCGCAGGTGGGCAGCCGCGTGACAGAGGAGAAGTCCTCCCGCGTGGTGGAGCTAGTGCTCGCGTCGGTGCGTCCCCTGGACTTTTTGGCCGGCAAGCTGCTGGGCACCCTCGCGCTGGGCTTCGTCGCCACCGCCGTGCTCCTAGTTGTCGGCGTTGTTGGGCTGAAGGTCTCCGGGCTCGTGGACGATATCGAGTTCGACTGGGCCGTTGTCCCCATCCTGCTGATCGCGTGGGCCCTAGCGATGCTGTTCTTCGGCGCCCTCTACGCCGCGGCGGGCGCGATGGTGCAGCGCACCGAGGACCTGCAGTCCACCCAGATGCCGATCCTGCTGCTGATCATGGCGTCCGCGTACATCCCCGGCTTCGGCTGGATGAGCACCGATGCCACCTGGATGCAGGTGATGAGCTGGATCCCGCCGTTTTCCATCTTCGCCGCGCCGCTGTCGTATGCCGCCGGGGACTTCACCGCGGCGCAGCTGGCCGGCTCCTTCGCCCTCGCAGCACTCGCGACGGCGCTGGCGGTGTGGGTCGCCGCCCGCATCTACAAGCGTTCGATCCTGAACAACGGCAGCGTGACCAAGTGGTCGCAGCTGCTGCGCAGGGGCTAGCGTGTAGCCGTTTGCGCTTTGAGCCAACCGGTATCGTCGACATCCGAGATCACAGTTCAGGAGGACATTTTGAAGACGACTAATATTTTGAGTTTGGTCTTGGCTCTAGCTGCCATTTCTGTTCTCGTGACGGATTCTGCCCCTATGCTTGTTCCTCTCGCGTTGGCTTCCCTAGCACTTATTGTGTTTTCGCTGGGATCTGAGAAAACGAAAGAACCTCGCTAGTTGGTGCTGCACAGGGGCTAGCGCGCCCGCACCTCAGCGATGAACTGCTCGGCGTCGAACTCGGCGCCGAGCTCACCTTTTTCTACGGCGAGTGTCAACGCGTCGAACTTCAGCTCCCGCTCCTCCACCAGCCGCAGCCCCTCGCGCAGGACCTCGCTGGCGGAAGCGTAGCGGCCGTCCTGGATGAGCCGGGCGATGAACGTGTCGTAACGTTCGCCGAGTACAACTGAAGTGTTCTTAGCCATACACGGCACGCTACCAACATTTAGGAGTAGATCGCATGGCTCTCGGCGACGGCCCACTGATCGTCCAGTCGGACAAGACCGTCCTGCTCGAAGTCGCGCACCCGGACGCGCCCAAGGCCCGTGCCGCGCTCGCCCCGTTCGCGGAGCTCGAGCGCGCGCCCGAGCACATCCACACCTACCGCATCACTCCACTTGCGCTGTGGAACGCCCGCGCTGCCGGCTTCGACGCCGAGCAGGCCGTGGACGTGCTCGAGCGCTACTCCCGCTTCCCGGTGCCGCAGGCGCTGCTCGTCGACGTCGCCGAAACCATGGCCCGTTACGGCCGGTTGAAGCTGGTCAAGCACCCCGCCCACGGGCTGATCCTGGAGGCGGACGACGCCGCGATCCTCACCGAGGTCACCCGAAGCAAGAAGATCCAGCCGCTCATAGCCAAGCCTATCGACGACCTCACGGCCCCCGTCCACCCCTCCGCCCGCGGCCAAATCAAGCAGGAGCTGACCAAGCTGGGCTGGCCCGTGGAGGACCTGGCCGGCTACGTCGACGGCGAATCCCACCCGATCGCGCTGAACCACGACGGCTGGCAGCTTCGCGACTACCAGCATTACGCCGCCGAATCCTTCTGGGAGGGCGGCTCCGGCGTGGTGGTGTTGCCCTGCGGCGCAGGTAAAACCATCGTCGGCGCGGCGTCGATGGCGCAGGCGCAGACCACCACCTTGATCTTGGTCACCAACACCGTCGCCGGCCGTCAGTGGCGCGACGAACTGCTGCGTCGCACCACACTTACCCCCGAGGAGATCGGCGAATACTCCGGCGAGAAAAAGGAGATCCGCCCCGTCACCATCGCCACCTACCAGGTGGTCACCCGCAAAACCAAGGGCGAATACCGCGCGCTCGAGCTTTTCGACTCCCGCGACTGGGGCCTCATCATCTACGACGAAGTCCACCTCCTGCCCGCGCCGGTGTTCCGCATGGCCGCAGACCTCCAGTCGCGCCGCCGCCTGGGGCTTACCGCCACGCTCGTGCGCGAGGACGGTCGCGAGGACGACGTGTTTTCGCTCATCGGGCCCAAACGTTACGACGCACCCTGGAAAGAACTCGAGATGGCCGGCTACATCGCCACCGCCGAATGCGTCGAGGTGCGCACCACGCTTACCGACGAAGAACGCCTCACCTACGCCACCGCCGAAACCCGCGAACGATATCGTCTGGCGGCTTGTTCGGCGGGCAAGCTGGAAGTCGTCGATAAGCTTCTTGCGACGCATAGGGGCCAGCAGACCTTGATCATCGGCGCGTACGTGGAGCAGCTCGAGGAGATCGCCGCGCGCATCGACGCCCCGCTGGTCGACGGCAAAACCACCACCAAAAAGCGCGAAGCGGCCTTCCATGCCTTCCGCGACGGGGAAATCTCCACCCTGGTGGTGTCCAAGGTGGCCAACTTCTCCATCGACCTGCCCGAAGCCGCCGTGGCCATCCAGGTCTCCGGCACCTTCGGCTCCCGGCAGGAAGAAGCGCAGCGCCTGGGACGATTGCTGCGCCCCAAATCCGACGGCGCGGAAGCGGTGTTCTACACCGTCGTCGCCCGCGACACCCTGGACTCCGAGTACGCCATGCACCGCCAACGCTTCCTCGCCGAGCAGGGCTACGCGTACCGATTGGTCGACGCCGCCGACCTTTAGACTTGTATGCCATGAGTGGCATGAAGGTATTCAAGTTCGACGTCGACGAGGAGTTTGCGAAGCAGCACAACGAAATGGTGCGCGACACCCGCAGCCTCGTCGCATCCGGCATCGCGATCTTTGTCATCTCCCTGATCGTCGGCGTTGCCGTGTGGTTCCTGGTGGACCCGTCCTCGCCGTGGCACTGGCTGGGCAGTTTCGGCGCCGTACTGTTCGGCATTTTGATGCTTGTGGTCGCGCTTCTGATTCCGCGCAGCGTGGGCAAGACCCAGGAGATCTACGACTCCAACCCCCTAGCCCCCGCCATCATCACGGAACGCGCCGGCACGACGGTGACCCTGACCGCGCTGGTGAACCGCAACGTGGATCCTGCCCTTCCCCCGCGCTGGGCCATCACCTCCCGCGTGATGCAGCCGCTGCCGAACACCTCCGACAAGGTGGGCACCAAGGTGCCGGTCGCCGCCGTGGGCGCTCAACGTGCCGCCCGCGACCAGCAGCACTGGCAGACCATCACGCCCATGCCGATCGCCTCGGGCACGCCCGACGAGGCCGTGGTCACCTCGGCCCGGAAGTCGATCCCCCAGGACCAGTGGTCCACGCTAGAGCGCGCCCGCAAGAAAGGCGAGCTCTTGGAGCAATCCAAGAACTCCCTCGTGGAGCTCTAGCGCCTCTGTTTCCGGGGGTGGAGAATTCGGTCGGGGCGATTGATCGATCACTCGCCGGTTCGTGGGGTACCGGCGCTGGGAGTGCCGGGCTAAGCATTCGTGTGCGTGGGCCAATGATGGGTCCGGTTGTGGTTGTCCGCAATGCGGGTTCTGGTGGGGCCCAGGCTTTCGTGGGTGGGTACCCATTGTTGGTGCAGGCGCAGTTGTCCGCAATGCGGAGTCGGGCCCGGGCCCAGGTTTTCGTGGGTGCGTTGTTGGTCGAGTAGTGGAGGTCGAGTCCGTCGGTGTACGCGGGCGTACTCGACGTCCGGTACTCGACTTTCGCCCCACTGTCGGCGTCATCGTGGCTGCGTGTGCTGTCCCCGCAACCTATGCGGCCCCTAGTTGGCAGGTCGCGGCCCGCCGGGTGATTTCGCCTGGGGATTTCATGGGTGTGCGCCAATGATGGGTGCCGTCGTGGTTGTCCGCAATGCGGAGTGTGGCCCGGGCACGGAATCGGTTGGTGTGCGCCAATAGTTGGTGTATATGGGGTTGTCCGCAATGCGGAGTCTGAACCGGTCTCGGGTTGTTGTGGGTGCGTTGTTGGTCGAGTAGTGGAGGTCGAGTCCGTCGGTGTACGCGGGCGTACTCGACGTCCGGTACTCGACTTTCGTCCCGCAGTAGGCATCGTCGTTGCTGCTGTCCCCGCGACCTCTGTGGCCCCTAGTTGGCAGGTCGCGGCCCGCCGGGTGATTTCGCCTGGGGATTTCATGGGTGTGCGCCAATGATGGGTGCCGTCGTGGTTGTCCGCAATGCGGAGTGAGGCCCGGGCACGGAATCGGTTGGTGTGCACCAATGATGGGTGCGGGTGCGGTTGTCCGCAATGCGGAGTGTGGCCGAGGGTTTCGTTGACGAGCGCGCCGTTGTCCACCCACGTGATTTGGTGGGTCACTGGTTGGGCATATGAAATTGGGCACATGAAAAAGCACCCGCCGCACCATCAGTGTTGGTGCGGCGGGTGCTTGTGTGAAGTTGTTGGGTCGGCGGTAACCTACTCTCCCACTCCCTCCCGGGAGCAGTACCATCGGCGCGGGCGGGCTTAGCTTCCGGGTTCGGAATGGGACCGGGCGTTTCCCCGCCGCCATCAACCACCGACACACCTTTGGGGCATGTGCGGCTGATCAAAGTCAGCGTTATGCAATTAAGTTGGCCATCCCGGTGCAAACCGGGTTGGTGTGTTGTGTCAGTGACTGCACAGTGGACGCAAGCAAAACGTTTATTCGTGTTTCTTCGCGGTGTTTACACCATCAAACGTATTGTTTGGTGTTGGTGTTTATTGGTGTATTAGTACCGGTCGCCTCCACACATTGCTGTGCTTCCAGGTCCGGCCTATCAACCCAGTAGTCTCCTGGGAACCTCAAATGAAACCTCATCTTAAAACAGGCTTCCCGCTTAGATGCTTTCAGCGGTTATCCCTCCCGTACGTAGCCAACCAGCCGTGCTCCTGGCGGAACAACTGGCACACTAGAGGTACGTCCGTCCCGGTCCTCTCGTACTAGGGACAGCCTTCTTCAAGTTTCAACGCGCGCGGCGGATAGAGACCGAACTGTCTCACGACGTTCTGAACCCAGCTCGCGTGCCGCTTTAATGGGCGAACAGCCCAACCCTTGGGACCTACTCCAGCCCCAGGATGCGACGAGCCGACATCGAGGTGCCAAACCATCCCGTCGATATGGACTCTTGGGGAAGATCAGCCTGTTATCCCCGGGGTACCTTTTATCCGTTGAGCGACACCACATCCACAAGTAGGTGCCGGATCACTAGTCCCGACTTTCGTCCCTGCTCGACTTGTAAGTCTCGCAGTCAAGCTCCCTTGTGCACTTACACTCTACACACCTGATTGCCAACCAGGCTGAGGGAACCTTTGGGCGCCTCCGTTACATTTTGGGAGGCAACCGCCCCAGTTAAACTACCCACCAGGCACTGTCCCCAACCCAGATCATGGGCCAAGGTTAGATATCCACTACGGTCAGAGTGGTATTTCAACAACGACTCCACACACACTGGCGTGCATGCTTCGAAGTCTCCCACCTATCCTACACAAACCGCACCGAATGCCAATACCAAGCTATAGTGAAGGTCCCGGGGTCTTTTCGTCCTGCCGCGCGAAACGAGCATCTTTACTCGTACTGCAATTTCACCGGGCCTGTGGTTGAGACAGCAGGGGAGTCGTTACGCCATTCGTGCAGGTCGGAACTTACCCGACAAGGAATTTCGCTACCTTAGGATGGTTATAGTTACCACCGCCGTTTACTGGGGCTTAAATTCTCCGCTTCGGACACAATGTCCTAACGGGTCCTCTTAACCTTCCAGCACCGGGCAGGCGTCAGTCCGTATACATCAACTTAACCGTCTTCGCACGGACCTGTGTTTTTGATAAACAGTCGCTCCCCTCTCTTCTCTGCGACCCCAACCAGCTCAACACGAATGTGTGTCACCGGTTGTGGTCCCCCTTCTCCCGAAGTTACGGGGGCATTTTGCCGAGTTCCTTAACCACAGTTCACCCGCTCGCCTTAGTATTTTCTACCTGACCACCTGTGTCGGTTATGGGTACGGGCCGTACATGCACATCGCTAGAGGCTTTTCTCGGCAGTACAGGATCACCAACATCACCCACATAAGGGCTACGCATCACGCCTCACACTTGATGACAACCGGATTTGACCAATGTTGTCGTGCCACACGCTTGCACCGCAATCCAATAAGCGGCTTAGCTACCTCACTGCGTCACCCCATCACTGACCTACCACGGATCAGGCCCCACGCATCACCACCAACCAACCATCCCCGAAGGGATGGCAACGATCGGCAGATCAGGGTGGTTAGTCTCACCGCTTCGATACTGGGCGCGCACATACGGGTACGGGAATATCAACCCGTTGACCATCGACTACGCCTGTCGGCCTCGCCTTAGGACCCGACTCACCCTGGGAAGACGAACTTGACCCAGGAACCCTTAGTCATCCGGCGGGCAAGATTCTCACTTGCCATTCGTTACTCATGCCTGCATTCTCACTCGCATGCAGTCCACCGCTCCTTCCGATACGGCTTCACCCCACACACGACGCTCCCCTACCCAAACAACAAAATTGTTTGCCGCGGCTTCGGCGGTGTACTTGAGCCCCACTGAATTGTCGGCGCGGAACCACTCGACCAGTGAGCTATTACGCACTCTTTCAAGGATGGCTGCTTCTAAGCCAACCTCCTGGCTGTCTTCGCGATCCCACATCCTTTTCCACTTAGCACACCCTTAGGGGCCTTAACCGGCGATCTGGGCTGTTTCCCTCTCGACTATGAAGCTTATCCCCCACAGTCTCACTGCAATGCACCACTATAACCGGTATTCGGAGTTTGGCTGACGTCGCTAAGATGATAGTCCCGCTCAACCAACCAGTAGCTCTACCTCCGGCAAGCTCACATCACGCTGCACCTAAATGCATTTCGGGGAGAACCAGCTATCACGGAGTTTGATTGGCCTTTCACCCCTACCCACAGCTCATCCCCTCAGTTTTCAACCTAAGTGGGTTCGCGCCTCCACAACCTCTTACAGCTGCTTCACACTGGCCATGGGTAGATCACCCCGCTTCGGGTCCAGGACATGCCACTTGCCACCCTATTCGGATTCGCTTTCGCTACGACTACCCCACACACACGGGTTAACCTCGCGACATGCCGCTGACTCGCAGGCTCATTCTTCAAAAGGCACGCCATCACACACAAGGTGCTCTGACGGATTGTAAGCGCATGGTTTCAGGAACTCTTTCACTCCCCTCCCGGGGTACTTTTCACCATTCCCTCACGGTACTTCATTCACTATCGGTCACACTGAGTATTTAGGCTTACCGGGTGGTCCCGGCAGATTCACAGCAGATTCCACGAGCCCGCTGCTACTCGGGAACACAAACAACACAACCACACACACCTTCACGTACAGGACTCATCACCTACTCCGGTGCACCATCCCAGATGCTTCCGCTGATGCATGCAAATTGCGCTTGCAGTCGGCAGCCTGCAACACTTGCGCCCCACAACACCGCACACGCAACCCCTGCCAGGTATCACACGCACACGGTTTAGCCTCATCCGCTATCGCTCGCCACTACACACGGAATCACAATTGTTTTCTTCTCCTACGGGTACTGAGATGTTTCACTTCCCCGCGTCAACCCCCACACAGACTATGAATTCACCTGCGGGTAACACCACACAACCGGTGCTGGGTTTCCCCATTCGGACATCCTCGGATCAACGCTTTGTTGGCAACTCCCCGAGGCATAACGCAGCCTCACACGTCCTTCATCGGCTCAGCATGCCAAGGCATCCACCATACGCCCGTAACAAAACACACGGACACACAAACAAACAGGTATAAACACCAAAACACAAAAAAGAAAGATACTCGCGTCCACTATACAGTTCTCACACAACACAACCCCACACACAAACAACCACAACACTGCAGCCGTGTACGCAGGGCCCAACAGGAACAACCAATGCTGCCCCAGACACCCAACAGTGCACCAACGAAAAACCCTTTTGTCACGCGATATGGTGAATCCACCAACCCAACACCACGCAGCACACACCCCAACCAGGCACCACCATCACCACCTTCGATGACACGGCGACCAGCGGGTATGCCTCCACCCGGCAAAACAAAAACAATGCGGCAGTCACACACTCGGCGACTCAACCACACACACCCACAACTGTGGGCACACAAAATAAAAGCTCCTTAGAAAGGAGGTGATCCAGCCGCACCTTCCGGTACGGCTACCTTGTTACGACTTCGTCCCAATCGCCGATCCCACCTTCGACAGCTCCCTTTAACAGGCCACTGGCTTCGGGTGTTACCAACTTTCATGACGTGACGGGCGGTGTGTACAAGGCCCGGGAACGTATTCACCGCAGCGTTGCTGATCTGCGATTACTAGCGACTCCGACTTCATGGGGTCGAGTTGCAGACCCCAATCCGAACTACGACCGGCTTTCAGCGATTAGCACACCCTCACAGGCTCGCAAACGCGTTGTACCGACCATTGTAGCATGTGTGAAGCCCTGGACATAAGGGGCATGATGATTTGACGTCATCCCCACCTTCCTCCGAGTTAACCCCGGCAGTCTCTCACGAGTCCCCAACCGAATTGCTGGCAACATAAGACAAGGGTTGCGCTCGTTGCGGGACTTAACCCAACATCTCACGACACGAGCTGACGACAACCATGCACCACCTGTACACCAACCACAAAGGGAAACCGTATCTCTACGGCGATCTGGTGTATGTCAAGCCCAGGTAAGGTTCTTCGCGTTGCATCGAATTAATCCACATGCTCCGCCGCTTGTGCGGGCCCCCGTCAATTCCTTTGAGTTTTAGCCTTGCGGCCGTACTCCCCAGGCGGGGCGCTTAATGCGTTAGCTACGGCACGAACCCCGTGGAAGGGACTCACACCTAGCGCCCACCGTTTACGGCATGGACTACCAGGGTATCTAATCCTGTTCGCTACCCATGCTTTCGCTCCTCAGCGTCAGTTACTGCCCAGAGACCTGCCTTCGCCATCGGTGTTCCTCCTGATATCTGCGCATTCCACCGCTACACCAGGAATTCCAGTCTCCCCTACAGCACTCAAGTTATGCCCGTATCGCCTGCAGTCCCGCAGTTAAGCTGCGGGCTTACACAAACGACGCGACAAACCACCTACGAGCTCTTTACGCCCAGTAATTCCGGACAACGCTCGCACCCTACGTATTACCGCGGCTGCTGGCACGTAGTTAGCCGGTGCTTCTTCTCCAGGTACCGTCACAAATACGCTTCGTCCCTAGCGAAAGGAGTTTACAACCCGAAGGCCGTCATCCCCCACGCGGCGTCGCTGCATCAGGCTTGCGCCCATTGTGCAATATTCCCCACTGCTGCCTCCCGTAGGAGTCTGGGCCGTATCTCAGTCCCAATGTGGCCGTACACCCTCTCAGGCCGGCTACCCGTCGACGCCTTGGTAGGCCATTACCCCACCAACAAGCTGATAGGCCGCGAGCTCATCCCACACCGAAAAACTTTCCACCACACCATCCAAAATGTGGTCCTATCCGGTATTAGACCCAGTTTCCCAGGCTTATCCCGAAGTGCAGGGCAGATCACCCACGTGTTACTCACCCGTTCGCCACTCGAGTACCAGTGCAAGCACTGGCCTTTCCGTTCGACTTGCATGTGTTAAGCACGCCGCCAGCGTTCATCCTGAGCCAGGATCAAACTCTCCACAAAAAACGTTTCAGAAAGAAACAGGCCGTGAAAAGCCCAATACCCAACCAAAAACAAACCAACCAACACCCAAACAGGCGCCGGACTGGCAAAAATCCAAAAATTACAAGGTTCAACAACCGACCCCAACCCGACGGGGCAAAACAGGGCCGATCAAAAAACATACGTGAAACATGTTCAACCACACCCCACGCACACTATGAACCAAAAGATGACGCGATCCATCATTGGAATTCAACCACGCCACCACCGGCACACACCCAAAAACAAGGGCGCACACCACACAGTGCACAAAAAGAGCAGGCAAACACACCCACGCAACAAAAGTACATTGGCACACTATCGAGTTCTCAAACAACACCAGCACACCCACCAACCAGAACCAAACACGGCCCCAGCCGGAAAAGCGGCTTCGTCAGAAGCTACACAACCAACCAACCAAAAGTCAAACTCACGTTAAACCCCGGTTAACCAGAACGTAACCCCTATTCAAATTAACTCGTCCCTCCCAACCGGCCGAACCGCTCGGAAGCAACGGATGGATATATAACCACGAAGCTAAAAAGCACACAAATCAGCAGCGCAACCGGTGTTTTAGTGGTACGCGGCGATTGGCCCATGCGGACCATCGATCACTTGCACCGGGGTATTGAAAATTTCGGTGAGCAAATCGTCGCGCATGATTTCCTCCACTGTGCCGAAGGCGAAGACCTGCCCGTCTTTCGCTGCGCAGATGTAATCCGCGTAGCGGGCCGCGAAGTTGATGTCGTGCAGCACGATCACGATGGTGCGGCCGAACTCGCGGGCGGCGGAGTGCAGGTGCTGCATCATTTCCACGGAGTGGGAGATGTCCAGGTTGTTCAGGGGCTCGTCGAGAAGCACGTAGTCCGTCTCCTGGCAAAGCACCATGGCGACGTATGCGCGCTGACGCTGACCACCGGAAAGCTGGTCCAGGTAGCGGTGCTCGAGTTCGCGCAGCCCGAAGAAGTCGATGTAGCGGGAGATGATCTCCTCATCCGCCTCGGTCAGGCGCCCGCCCGAGTATGGGAAGCGGCCGAAGCCGACGAGCTGCCGCACTGTCAGGCGGGTGACAAAGTGGTTCTCCTGCCGCAGGATCGAGACCACTTTGGCCAGGTCCTTCGGGTTCGAAGAGGACACGTCCATCTGTCCGATGTGCACGGAGCCGGAATCCAGCGCCAAAAGTCGGCCGATCATGGTCAGAAGCGTCGACTTGCCGGCGCCGTTCGGCCCCACCAACGCGGTGATGCCGCCTGCCGGGATTTGCAGTGAGACCGGCCCGATGGCGGTGTCGTCGCCGTAGGCCTTGCTCACCTCGTTGAGCTCGATCACAGTCTCCCCTTCCGTAGGACAACGATGAGGAACGTCAGGCCGCCGACCAGCTCGATGATGATGGAGACGACGCCCTGGGCGTAGAAGATGTGGTTCATGACGAAGTACGCGCCCGCCAGAATGCAGTAGCCGAGCAGCGCCGCCATGGGGAACACGTATCGGTGGTCGTAGGTGTCCGCGAACTGGTACGCAAGCGTGGCCACCAGGAACCCGAGGAAAGTCATCGGCCCGACCAGCGCGGTAGAGACCGCCATCAGCACCGAGACCAGGACCAGTGTGAACACCGCGTGCTTTTTGTGGTTCACGCCCAAGTTCACCGCCACGTCGCGGCCGAGGCCGAGCACGTTGAGGCGGCGCGAGTTCAACACCATCAACCCGGCCGCCACCAGCACTAGCGGCACGGCCAGCGGGTAGTAAGCCGGGTCCGCGTTGTTCACCGAGCCGAATAGCCGGGCGGTGAGCACGTCGAACTCGCTGGGTGTGAGCAGGCGCTGCATGAACGTCGATACGCTGCCCAGTCCCCCTCCGAGCACGATGCCGACGAGCAGCATGGCGTGCATGTTCGGGTTATCGCCGGCGAGCAGCCACGTGTAGAGGATCAGGCTCAGCCCCACCATCAAGACCAGCTGCACGACAAACATCTCCAGCGTGCGGGCGTTATTCAGCCCGGCTGCGCCGAGGAAGTACACGGTTGAGGTGTGAATGGCCACGTACAGCGACTCGAACCCCATAATGGACGGGGTGATGATGCGGTTGTTCGTCACCGTTTGGAACGCCACTGTGGCCACGGCCTGGCAGAGCGCCACCACCGCCATGGCAATGACGGAGTTCAGGCGGCGCTGCGCGATCAGCCAGTAGCCGCGGGTGCCAAACTCCATGGGGTTTCCCCAGGACAAAAGGCCCGCGGTGAACAGTAGCGCGGCCACCACCAGCGCGCCTACGACTAGCCAGTAGCGCCTCTTGCTTTGCGACGTCTGGAACGCCCCGACCTCACGCATTCTTACCCCGCCTCACAATCAACGCGATGAACACGGCGGCGCCAACCACGCCGAGGATCACGGACACCGGCATCTCGAACGGCGCGATGACGATGCGTCCGAGCAGGTCGCACAGCGTCACCACCCCGATGCCGGTGAGGCAGACCCAGGGCAGGTTGGACCGGAGGTCGTCGCCACGCAGCATGCTCACGATGTTGGGGACGATGAGCCCAAGGAATGGGAGGTTGCCCACGACAACCGTGACCACACCGGTGGCCACCGCGACGAGGCTGGTGCCCACGAGCACGATGCGGTTGTAGTTCAGGCCGATGTTGGTGGCGATGTCCTCACCCAAACCAGCGGCGGTGAGGCGGTCGGCGTAGAAGAACACGGCGATGACCACGAGCAGCACGACCCAGAGGATCTCGTACTGGCCGGCGATCACGCTGGTGAACGAGCCGGCGAACCAGACCCCGAGTGACTGCAACAGGTCAGTCTGCAGCGCGATAAAGGTGGACACCGCACTGACCACCGCGCCGAGCATGATGCCCACGATGGGCACCACCAGGCTGGAGCGCAACGTCACGCGCCGCAGGAACGCGAAGAACACCATGGTGCCGACGAAGGCGGCGCCGACGGCGAGCAGCATGCGCGTCATCACGGAGCCGTCCGGGAACAGCAGAAACGACGCGAGCAGACCCAGCCCGGCCCACTCGGTGGTGCCAGTGGTGGTGGGTTCGACGAAGCGGTTCTGGGTGAGCATCTGCATGATCAGCCCGCTCATCGCCATCGCCGCACCGGCGAGCACCAGCGCGATCGTGCGCGGCACGCGGGTGGCGCGGAACATTTCCCAGCCGTCCTCGGTGCCCAGGATGTCGTACTGCCCCACCATCAGCGACGCGGCAAGGAGGGCTAAAACAAGGACGACACCCGCCCCGAGCTTCCAGTCCAGAAGCTTGGGGCGGGTGGTGGTCGTTGCATCAGTCATCGAAGACAGACTACTTGGCGGCCTCGAGCTGCTCGGAGATCTGGTTGAGAATCTCGGTGTAGGTGTAGATGGACTCGTTGGTGTAGGTGTCCGCCGGGGCGACGTAGACGTGGCCGTCCTTGACTGCGGTGACGTTCTTCAGCGGCGCGGAGTCATTGATCACGGACAGCGCCTCCGGGGATTCGGTGATGGACTTCACGCCCGCGTCGCGGTCAAGCACGAGCAGCCAGTCCGGGTTGGCGCTGGCGATGGCTTCGACGGAGATGTCGTCGCCCTGGTGGTCGTCGGAGGCGTTCTCCACCTCGAGCGCCGGGGTGAAACCAATCAGGTCGAACAGCGGGCCCCACACGCGGCCCACCCCCGGGGCGACGTAGCCGATCTCGCCGCCGGAGACGTTCAGGGCCATGACCTTCTGCTCCGGGTCGTAGGCGTTACGGGCGCGCTGGACAGCCTCGGTGAATTCCTGAACTGCCTGCTCAGCCTCGGCTTGCTTACCAAAGACGTCGCCCAGCTCCAGGGTCTGGCGGATGATCTCGCGGTCAATCGGCTCCCCGTCACGCGGCTCGAAGTCCAGCAACGTGGCGTCCGGGACCAGCTTCTGCAGTTCTTCGTCGAACGTTTCAAACCGCTGGCCGGAGATGATCACGTCCGGGTCGGCGGCGACGATGGCCTCCAGGTTCGGCTCGCGGTGGTTGCCAATGTTCACGATGTCCTCGTCGTCCGCGATACCCGGGATGGAATTCGGCACGATGTCGCGCGGCGCGGCGACAGGCTTGATGCCCCAGGAATCCAGAAGCTCGAAGGAGCGGTTATCCAGAGCGACCACCCGCTTCGGCGGGGTGGGCACGGTCTTCTCGCCGTAGTTGTCGGTAATTGTCACTGTGCCTTCGGAAGCATCATTGCTTGCCGACGCCCCTTCGGTCGCCACCGATTCCGAACCAGCGGCGGCATCCGTGCCAGACTCGCTGGTGGAGCATGCACCCAGCGCGAGGGCGCCGGCCGCGACGAGAGCGATGAGAGGGGTACGGGCGAAACGGGTCACGGTCGTCCTTCCTTCCATTCCATTAGGTAAGGGTTACCTGACCCACCTTAGGCTAACCAAACTTCGGGGCCAAACCCGCCCCCACTCTAAGCCTTCTCGATCACCGCAGCAAGCCCCTGACCACCGCCGATGCACATGGTCACGAGCGCACGCTGGGCGTCGGTCGGACAATTACTGGTAGTCGCGGCCGTGCATCTTCTGCAGCTCAATGCCGTGGCCCTGGCCCGCGAGGAACAGGGTTGACGCGTCGAGCTGGAACAGCTGCGGGTTGGACTGGAGCACCATCTTCAGGTCGTCGGCGTCTTTCTGTGCGCCCGGCTCGCACGCCATCTTGGTCTCAGTGAAGTCGCTGAGATGCAGCGCGCCTGTGTTGTCGATCTGGTACTTGGCGGTGCCGGAGTTGCAACCGTCGTTCAAGTGGAGCACACCATTTTCCCGGAAGTCCAGGGTGATGTTGGTGTTCTTCTTTGCCTGCAGCGTGGTGTCCAGCGCAGCGGTGAGGCGTTCATCCTTGAGCTGATCTGCACTTTCTGGGAGCTGCTGGATCACTTCGGAGCCGACCGAGTTTTCCGGTGCCGGTGCGGGTGTGCCGCCGAGGTCACCGAACAGGTTCGAGCTCATCTGTACGAATTGGTCGATGCTGGAGGCTTCGGGGCGCTCCTGGGCGTCGGCAGTTTCGACGCCGAGCAGGCCACCCGTGAGGGCGACGACTGCGGTCGTTGTGGACAACTTCCTTAGGGTCTTGGTCGAAGTAACCATGGCCATCACGCTACCGAGCGATTTCAGGCGAACAAGGGGCTCAAGGGAACTTCAACGTAACTCCACATTTGCGTTGACGCGGTTCATAGCTTCGCCGTACGCACTAGCGCTCTGTAAAAGCCAAAAACCCGCTGCCCAGAGGTGGGCAGCGGGAGGTGTAAGCGGCGTGGATTAGTTCGCAGCCGCCTTTGAGAATTCGATGGCCTTACCCTGGGCTGCCAGGGCAATCGTCTCGTTGTCGAGGCGGTACACCGACGGGTTCGAACGCAGGATGGACGTCAGCTCGTCCGCCTTGTTCATCTTGGTCGGGTCGCACAGGCGCTGCGTCTGGGCGATGGCCCCGACCTTCACGGCACCGGCGCTGTCAATGGAGTACCCGGCGCTACCGGCGTTGCAGCCGTCGAAGAAGGACAGCTTGCCGTCCGGGCCGAAGGTGACCGTCATGGACGCGTCACCCTTGACTGGCAGTGGCCCCTCCAGGGCAGCCTTCGCCTTCTCCGCGGACAGCGGCTTCGCGCCTTCCGGCAGATTCTTCAGCAGCATGTGGGACCCACCCTTGTTGATCACGGAGCCGCTAAACGCAGACCACCCCATCTGCGTCCAGCCCTCAATGTCGGCGGGACCGTTGGACGACATCTGCGCGTTGGCGGTGCCTGCGCCAATAAAGCCGCCGGCGAGGGCGGCGAGAGCGGTTGCTGCGGACAACGTCTTTACAGTCTTTGAGGTCATGAGCGCCAACCTACCTGGCTTTTAGCAGCACAAAAGGGCCCCTACGAAGCTTTTAAGCAACCTGGACACTCCTTTAACCCAACGGCCAGCGAGCGCTAGGGCGGCCTAGAAGAACACCACCTCGTCGCGCTCCAGCCACGCCCCCTTGCCGCTTTCAGAGTCCCAACAGGTCACGCCAGTTTCTTCCACCGCGCACACGAAGGGACCGTGGTTGACCACTTCGCCGTACTGCACAACCTCGGCGGATTCGCTGCCCGGGGGCCACACGGAGTCGTCGTAAAGCGGCGGCTCAGTTTGCTCGCGCGGGTAGCCACTGAGAATTTCCATCATCCACCTCGGCGTCCCCAGCTCACCGATGCCAAACTGCTCGCTTTCCATAAAGGACTTCACGCCGCAGTCGAACATCGGCTTGTCCGCCAGGTTCATCATGCAACCGATGTTGCCGGACGGGGTGACAAACAGCGCGTTCTGCACGGGACTATCGCCGATGCTCTTGAGCGTTCTGATCGGCCGCGCGTTGTCCGGGACGGGGCCGCCGGCACCCGGGTACGCCAGCGGGGTGCCGGGGATTTCGCCCTGCTTCTCGACGTGCTCCGCCTCCCCCGCCTCAGCAGCATCAGCCTGTTGCGCTGACTCCTCAGGCTCCGGCGCTTTCGCTTCCGGTGCCTCCACGGTTTCGGTCACCGTCACGTGCTGCGCCTCGGGCGCGCCACTGCAGCCGACGACCAAGAAAGTCGTAGCGGCGAGTGCTGCGATGGCGTTGCGATTCATGCCACCGGAGATTAAAGCCCGATTATTCGGTGCTGATTTGCACAGGCGTAAAAGTTCCTGTCGGCCTCCAGCCCGCAAACCCCGAGTAAGCCCTCCCGAGCAAGCGCCATTTTGGGCCGTAATAGGGGTCCTTCGCTCTGGGTTTGTGGTGCGGCCTGTCTGGGGCCGTGACAATCTGCGGAGGAGGCACTACCCCACTTGTTGATACGTCACCAAAAAGGAGTGTTGCGCAATGAAGGCATTCGGTTTCCTAAGCTTCGGGCACTACGCCTTCGGCGGCCAGCGCGGCCCGTCCGCGGAGAAGATCGCAAAGATCCACCTGGAGATCGCCCAGGCCGCCGACGAGATTGGCGTGAACAACGCCTCCTTCCGCGTCCACCACTGACCGCCTCGTTGCTCTCCTCTACCCACGAGTGCTCGATGCCCTCGGCATCCAATGGGACGAATCGACGGGCGGTATTCTCTCCGTCCTCGTCTTCGGCGCGGGGACAAACTACGCATTGTTGCTGATTTCGCGCTACCGGGACGAGCTCACCCAGTTCCACGACCGTTTCGAAGCCATGGCCCGGGCCTGGATCCCAACGCTGCGGACCACTGCAGCGTCCGCGTCGACGGTGATATTGGGTGTCTTGTGCTTGCTCGCGTCGCACACTCCGACGACCAGATCACTCGGGGCTGCGGCAGCGTTCGGTGTGGCGGTCGCTTTTCTTTTCGGCATGTTTGTGCTGCCCGGGGTCCTTCTCCTCTTCGGCAACTGGATCTTCTGGCCGCGGCGTCCAGAGGTGGGCGACGAGACGAACCACACGGTCTTCAACGCGGTCGGGCGTACGGTCCAACACCGGCCCGCCGCGATCCTGGCCGCTTCGCTTCTCGCCCTGGGGGTGATGTCCCTGGGCGCGACAAATATCGTCACCGGTCTTACCCAATCCGACCAGTTCATCGATACGCCAGAGTCCATCTCGGCGGCCCAGCAGCTCTCTGACGCTTACCCGGACATCTCGGCTACTCCAGCTGTTATTGCGACCGACGACATCGAGGGGACCACGCGGCGGCTGGAGGACGCCGGGCTGTCTCCCCGCCCGGCCGAGGATGGATTCCTCGAAGTCTCAGGTGCCACGACTGAAGAGCTGCGCTCACTCTTGGGAGGCTCCGGCGCGCTTGTCGGCGGCGGGGATGCCGAGCTCTACGACACCGAGACCGCCGCGGCGGAAGACCGTCGTCTCATCTTCCCCCTTGTGCTCAGCTTGATCTTCGGGGCGTTGCTCATCCTGTTGCGCTCGGTTGTGGCACCTCTGGTGATGACCGGGTCGGTCCTCCTTACCAATGTGGCAGCACTAGGACTGGGCTGGTGGTTGTCGCACCACCTGCTTGGGTTTGAACGTTTCGACTCCACGACGCCGCTCTATGCGTTTGTCTTCCTCGTCGCCCTCGGCATCGATTACTCGATCTTCCTGGTCACACGTGCACGTGAAGACTCGCGGGCCACTGGCACTCGTGCGGGCATTCTCTCCGCGCTCGGATCGACCGGTGCGGTCATCACCTCTGCCGGCATCCTCCTGGCTGCGGTGTTCGCGGCGCTCGGTGTGCTTCCGCTCGTGGTGTTGGCCCAGATAGGCATCGTGATCTGCATCGGCGTACTTCTAGACACGCTGATCGTACGCAGCTTGGTAGTTCCCGCCATCGTGCTGCTTTTCGGAGAAAAGTTCTGGTGGCCAGCGCGCCCCGCGTCGCTCGGCGCGCACGCCGAGACCAGCAACGAGCAGGCATAGGCCACACAGACAACCCCCGGTCGCAACGACCGGGGGTTTCGCACTCGGTGGAGCCGCCGGGAATTGAACCCGGGTCCTTCATCACCGCGCCAGGGCTTCTCCGTGCGCAGTTCGCGCAGTGCCTCTCATCGACCCTCCGGATCAGGCGAACATGTCCGGATGACGGGCCCAGTCAGTGAAAGGTGTCCCTTCCAAGGCCCCACTGACAGAGCCGGAAGGCAAGTCCCCTAAGTCGACGCCAGGTACCGGGTCGGGGACATCCCCGGCCTGACGGACACGCAGGTCGCTGAACCTTCTATTTAGGCAGCGAGGGCGTAGTCACGCTGAGAGTTCTTCTCTGCGTTTATTAGTTACAGCGACGCTTACGGTGGTCTCCTGCCTGCACCGGCACGCTTCCCCTGGCTAAGTAGATGAAGTCGAAACCAGAATCGACCCCTTCAACTACGAAGAAACGTAGGAGGTGGAACTTTACCGCACGCGTCCCAGAAGCACAAGAGGCTTTACGACGTCAACGCCGGACGCACCCGGAGGAACTCCACCACTGCGTCCGCGCCGGCATCCACGGCGAGGCGGGCCGCCTTGGCAACCTCGTCGGCCGCCATCTTCGGCCTGCCGTTGTCGCCAGCGAGCATGTCGGTGTCGGTGCGGCCCGGGTGCAGGGAGGTCACGCGCACCTTGCCTGCTTCCTCCTGCGCCAGGGACTCGGTGAAGCCGCGCAGGGCGAACTTGGACGCGCAGTAGGCGGAGTTTTCAGCCATGCCGTGGAATCCGGCGCCGGAGTTGATGGTGATGATGAGGCCGGAGGAACGTCGCAAGGCAGGAAGCAACGCACGGGTGAGCGTGACGGGGGCGAAGAGGTTGACCTCCATCATTTCGCGCCACGTGTCGTCGGTGAGCTCTTCCAGAGGGCCACCGTCCATCACACCGGCAGCAAGGACGAGGACGTCCAGCTCCTCGATGTTGGAGGCCGCTTCCAGGACGGCGTCGGTGTCGGTGAGGTCCGCCTCGAAGGGCTCTGCGCTGGGCAGGGAGGAAACGATGTCGGAGGCGTCCTTCGACGCGCCGGCGTAAATGTGGTGGTCCTTGCCCAGGTCCTCGGCGATGGCGCGGCCGATGCCGCGGGATGCTCCAGTAATCAGCGCCTTCTTCATAGGCACCCACCGTAGCGAATGCGAAGTTTAAGCTTTGATGCCCTTGAGCTTGCGGCCCAGGTCGCGGGTGATCTCGCGGTCCTCGGTGCGGCGCTTGATGTCGCGGCGTTTGTCGTAGTCCTGCTTGCCCTGCGCAAGGCCCAGCTCGACCTTCGCTCGGCCGTCCTTGAGGTAGAGCGACAGCGGGATCAGGGTGCGGTTGCCGTCGCGGACCTTGCCCTCCAGCGAGTCGATCTCCCGGCGGTGCAAAAGCAGCTTGCGGGTGCGGCGGGGCGGGTGGTTGGTCCAGTGGCCGCGGGAGTACTCCGGGATGTGCATGTTACGCAGCCAGACCTCGCCGTTGTCGATGGTGGCAAACGCCTCCACCAGCGAGACCTTGCCCTCGCGCAGCGCCTTGATCTCGGTGCCCTGCAGCACCAGCCCGCACTCCCAGGTGTCCAAGATGCGGTAGTCATGGCGAGCTTTCCGGTTGGTGGCAAGCACACCGGTGTTGGAAAGCTTCTGCTTCTTTTTCTTCTTGGACATAAGGCAGACGAGTCTACTACTTGCGCACGTAAGAGCGAAGCGCCACCTGCGCAGCCAGCCCGCCCAGCACCATGGCGACCAAGCCGACAAGCGGCATTACCGCCCACACAGTGCTGTCCGGCACGCGCGCGATGAGCTGGTTGGCGTACAGGTCCCCCAGCAGCGGATCCACGATGAGCTGCTTACCAGCCCACACGCCGATGGTGGCCAGCACCGCGCCGATGAGCACGGACAGCACCGCCTCCAGCACGAACGGCGCCTGGGTGAACCAGCGCGAGGCACCCACCATGCGCATGATGCCGATCTGCTCGCGGCGGTTGAAGGCGGCCAGCTGCACCATGTTGGAGATCAAAAACACCGCGGCCAACGCTTGCGCTGCGGCGACGGCGAAGGCCACGTTGCGGAACGTGTTCAGCGTCCCGGCGGCGGAGCGCACCGTGTCCGCCTGGTCGGAGATGACCTCCACTTGCTCCATGTCGCGGATCTTGTCCAGCGGCGAGGTATCCGTCGGGTCCGCCAGGCGCACGTGCAGCGCCGCCGGCAGGGCGTCCGGGGCGGTTTCGCGCACCAGCTCCGGCTCGGATTCCTGGAACAGTTCCTTGAAGCGCTCGTAGGACTGCTCGCGGGAGCGGAAAGTCACCTGCTCGACGTGGTCGTCCGCCTGCAGGGTGTCGCGAACCTGCTTGCAGCGGTCCGTGGAGCAGTCCTGGTCGCTGGCGGAGATGTCCTCGTCCAGCTCCACCATCACCTCGACGCGGTCCAGGTACAGGTCCTTGGTCTGCGTGGTGGCCTTGGAAATCAGCACTCCGGTGCCCACCAGCACCAGCGACAGCGCGGTGGTGATGATCAGCGCGATAGTCATGGTGAGGTTGCGGCCGAGGCCTTTGACACCCTCACGGAAAACAAACTCCCAGTTCACGGCTACCTCCTCACGTTCCCGTACACGCCGTTTTCCTCGTCGCGCACGATCTTGCCCAGCTGCAGTTCAACTACACGCTTGCGCATCTCGTCCACCGCTCGGGCGTTGTGCGTGGACATGATCACTGTGGTGCCCATGCGGTTGATGCGGGCGAGCAGTGCCATGATTTCGTCGGCGGTGCCGGGGTCGAGGTTGCCCGTTGGTTCGTCGCAAAGCATGAGCTTGGGCTTATCCACGAAAGCTCTCGCAATAGCCACGCGCTGCTGCTCACCACCGGACAGCTCCCGCGGCATGCGGTTGGCCTTGGCGCCGAGGCCGACGAGCTCGAGCGCGTCGGGGACGAGTTTGGCGATGCGGTTTTTCGGTTTGCCGATGACCTCGAGCGCGAACGCGACGTTGTCGTAGACGCTCAGGTTCGGCAGCAGGCGGAAGTCCTGGAACACGTAGCCGATGGATTGGCGCAGCTTATTTACCTGCTTGCCGGAAAGGGCGTTGACGTGGAAGTCGTTGAAGAAGATGTCGCCTGAAGAGACGTTTTCCTCCCGGATCAAAAGCTGCAGGAATGTGGACTTGCCGGAGCCGGACGCGCCAATGAGGAACACGAACTCGCCGTCGGGGATGTCGAGCGTGACGTTGTCGAGCGCGGGGCGCGTGGACGTCGGGTACGCCTTGGTCACATGGTCGAATCGGATCACGCGACACACCTTACCTGTTACCGATGTGACTGTAGTGGTTGTCGGCGGCGGGGTGGGGTTGGTCTGCGGACCTGGCCGCGCTCGCCGGTGCCGGATGCGACATTCGGCTTGTCGTATTTGTCACTCTCCCCAGGTCGCGCGAAAAGGCGATGTCATATCCGTCACCGCCGGGGCGCCCCCTCCCCTTACGCCTCCTGCTGCTGCGCCATGCGCCAGCGGATGCCGGCCTCCAGGAACCCGTCGATGTCGCCGTCGAGGACCTTCTGCGGGTCGCCGACCTCAAAGTCGGTGCGCAGGTCCTTGACCATCTGGTACGGGTGCAGGACATAGGAGCGCATCTGGTTGCCCCAGCTGGCGTTGCCGCCGGCGCCGAGCGCATCCATCTCGGCCTTCTCCTCCTGGCGCTTCTTCTCCAATAGCTTGGACTGCAAGACGTTGAGCGCTGAGGCTTTGTTCTGGATCTGGGACTTCTCGTTCTGGCAGGTCACCACAATGCCGGTGGGGATGTGGGTGATGCGCACTGCGGAGTCGGTGGTGTTCACGCTCTGCCCGCCGGGGCCGGAGGAGCGGTAGACATCGACGCGGATGTCGGAGTCGGGGATGTCGATGTGGTCGGTCTGCTCCACCACCGGCAGCACCTCCACCTCGGCGAACGAGGTCTGGCGGCGCGCCTGGTTATCAAACGGCGAGATGCGCACGAGCCGGTGCGCGCCCTGCTCCACCGACAGTTGGCCGTAGAGGTACTCGCCGTGCACCACGAACGTGGCGGACTTGATGCCGGCCTCCTCCGCATACGAGATGTCGTAGATGTCCACCTTGTGGCCTGCCTTTTCCGCCCATCGCACATACATGCGCATGAGCATTTCCGCCCAGTCGGCCGCGTCCACGCCGCCGGCGCCGGAGCGGATGTGCACCACGGCTTCGCGGGCGTCGTACTCGCCGGAGAGCATGGTCTGCACCTCCAGCGAATCGATCTGCGCGGCGACGTCTTCCAGCTCCTCGTCGGCCATGGATGTATCGCCTTCTTCTTCGGCGAGTTCGTACATCACCGGCAGGTCGTCGATACGCGAGCGAAGCGAGGCGACCTTCTTTAAGCGCGCCTGCACATTCGACAGCTCGGTGGTGACCTTTTGCGCGTGCGCTGGATCGTCCCACAGCGACGGATCCCCGGCTTGCGCCTCCAGCTCGCGGGCGCGCTCGCGCAGGACGTCCAGGTCCATCACCTTCTCAATGGTGGAAAGTGTGGAGCTTAAGTCCCTGATCCGCGTCTGAGTTTCCGGCTGCATAGGGGCAAAGTCTAGCGAACCGCCTGACGCGGCCACCAAAACGGGATACAGTGGCCTGCGACCCAACACGGGCGCCCGGGGCACCGGGCTGAGATCGCGCTTATGCCCGCGCGAGCACCGTTCGAACCTGTCTGGTTAGCGCCAGCGAAGGAAGGAGAAGGTCGTGGCTCACGACATCTATGCCCATGAAATCCACCCGAAGCACTCCTACGCCCCGATTGTGAAAGACGGGCTGGAGGTTCCGGAGACTGCGATCCAGCTGGATGATTCCCCCACAGGGCCAAACGAGCCGTTCAAGATCTACCGCACCCGCGGCCCGCACGCGGAGCCGGAGGTGGGCCTGCCCAGCCTGCGCGGCGAGTGGATCACCGCCCGCGGCGATGTGGAGGAATACGCGGGCCGCGAGCGCAATTTGCTTGACGACGGCCGCGCGGCCGTCAAACGCGGCGCCGCCAGCGAGGAATGGCGCGGCGAATCCCGCACGCCACTGCGGGCCAAGGACGGCCAGCGCGTGACCCAGATGGCGTACGCGCGCCGCGGGGAAATCACCCGCGAGATGGAGTTCGTGGCGCTGCGCGAGCACTGCGACGTGGAGAAGGTGCGCGAAGAAGTCGCCGCGGGGCGTGCGATCATCCCGAACAACGTCAACCACCCGGAAAGCGAGCCGATGATCATCGGCAACGCGTTTTTGACCAAGATCAACGCCAACATCGGCAACTCCGCGGTGACTTCCTCCATCCGCGAAGAGGTGGACAAGCTGCGTTGGGCCACCCGCTGGGGCGCGGACACCGTGATGGACCTGTCTACCGGAGATGACATCCACGCCACCCGCGAGTGGATCCTGCGCAACTCCCCCGTGCCGATCGGCACCGTGCCGATCTACCAGGCGCTGGAGAAGGTGGGCGGCGTCGCAGAGGACCTGACTTGGGAGATCTTCCGCGACACCGTGATTGAGCAGTGCGAGCAGGGCGTGGACTACATGACCGTGCACGCCGGCGTGCGCCTGCCGTACGTGCCGCTGACCTCCAAGCGCGTCACCGGCATCGTCTCCCGCGGCGGCTCGATCATGGCCGGGTGGTGCCTGGCGCACCACAAGGAGTCCTTCCTGTACGAAAACTTCGACGAGCTGTGCGAGATCTTCTCTCGGTACGACGTCGCATTCTCGCTTGGCGACGGCCTCCGCCCCGGCTCCGTGGCCGACGCCAACGACGCCGCCCAGTTCGCGGAACTGAAAACCATCGGCGAGCTGTGCAAGCGCGCCTGGGACTACGACGTGCAGGTGATGATCGAAGGCCCCGGCCACGTGCCGCTGAACATGATCCAGGTCAACAACGAAAAGGAAGAGCAGTGGTGCGGCGGCGCGCCGTTTTACACACTCGGCCCCCTGGTCACCGACATCGCGCCGGGCTACGACCACATCACCTCCGCCATCGGTGCGGCCAACATCGCGGCCGGCGGCACGGCGATGCTGTGCTACGTCACCCCGAAGGAGCACCTGGGCCTGCCCAACCGCGACGACGTGAAAACCGGCGTGATCACCTACAAGGTCGCCGCCCACGCAGCCGATGTGGCCAAGGGCCACCCGGGCGCGCGCGACTGGGACGACGCGATGAGCAAGGCCCGCTTCGAGTTCCGCTGGCACGACCAGTTCGCCCTGTCCCTGGACCCGGAGACGGCGCAGTCCTACCACGACGAGACACTGCCGGCCGAGCCCGCGAAGACGGCGCACTTCTGCTCGATGTGCGGCCCGAAGTTCTGCTCCATGCGCATCTCGCAGGACATCCGCGACGAGTTCGGCGACCAGATCGCGGACCTTGGCATGCCGTCGTTCGACTTCGACGCCGACTCCCCGGCCGCATCCTCCGACGCGCGTGAGGGCGAGCAGGAGATGGCGCGCGAATTCCGCGACTTGGGCTCGAACGTGTACCTCAAGGAGGGCGAGGAGTCCCCGACTGCGCCATAATGGCCGCGTGACCGATACGCAGCAGTTTATTTCCGACCACCGCAACGATTCCGACGCCGAGCTCGCAGCCGCGCTCGTGCGCCACGCCGGCCAGCTCGCGCTGCGCATGCGCGGCCAGGGCCTGGACGCGGAGGTGAAAACCTCCGTCTCCGACGTGGTCACGGAAGCCGACCGCACCGCGGAGCGCTTCGTGGCCGAGGCGCTTCAGGCGCTGCGTGGCGACGACGGCGTGATCGGCGAGGAGGGCGCTTCCCGCCCGTCCGCCACCGGCCGCACGTGGGTGATCGACCCGGTGGACGGCACTTACAACTTCTCGCAGGGCTCGGATTACTTCTGCTCGGCGCTCGCGCTTGTAGACGACAACTCCGCCCACACCCCCGCCATCGGCGCCGTACACCGGCCCGCCACGGCCACCACGTGGATCGCGGCGGACGGCACGGCCACGCGCGACGGGGTGGAGCTTCGGGGGCTGGCGGAGTCGTCGTTAAGCGAAAGCGCGGTGGTGACCTACCTGCACCCCACCTTCATGGCCAACGACGGTGTGCGCGAGGCGTGGCTGCGCGTGGTCTCCGGCGCGGCGACGATGCGCATGATGGGTGCCGGTTCTGTTGACCTGTCGAATCTCGCGTCTGGGCAGATGGGCGCATGGCTGCAGCACACCGTGCCGGACTGGGATTGGTTGCCGGGCAAGGCACTGGTCGAGGCCGTCGGCGGCCGGTGCACGAAGGTCGATGCCGGTGGCGTGACCTGGTGCGTTGCCGGCAACCCGCGGATCGTGGACGAGATTGCCGAGCGCCTGCGCGGCTAGCTGCCCGGGCTACGGCAAGCGGAACCCGCCGGGGATGTCGCCGAGCACGGCGTCCATGCGCAGCGCACCCGTCGGCGCGTGCAGCGGGCCCTGCAGCGGGGTGCGGCAAGCCACGTTGAACGGCGGGCCCCAGATGCCGCCGTTGATCATGCCGATCACGCGGTCGCCCACCATCAGCGGCGCGCCCGAGTCGCCCTGCATGGCGCAGACCTGGTTGGTGTTGCGCTGTTCCCAATCGGTGTAGGTGTGGCCGCAGGTGGTGCCGGAGGCCACGCCGGTCTTGCACACCACGCCGCCCGGCTTCACCGGTGCGCCGCCCAGGTGGTTGACGGTGACACCGTTGTAGGAGCGGGTGACCTCGGTGTTGTCGGCGAGCGTGATCACGGCGTAGTCCAGCTCGCGGTTGACATGTTTGATTGTGCCGGTGCGGCCGAGCTGCCAGGAGTCCGCGGAGCGCACGGCGTCGCCGACGTTGCCGCAGTGGCCGGCGGTGACGGCGATTTTCTCGCCGCGGTCGTTGTAGCCGGCAGCCGTGGTGGTGCACATGACTTCCTTGCCGGGTTCGGAGCCGACGTAGAGCGGGGTGCTCGGGCCGTAGAGGGCGCGGCCGCGTCGCATCGCCTCATCGGACTCGGCCGGGGTGCGCGGGGCGTCAAAGAAGGAGCCGGGAACGCGGTGCAGGACCTTGTCCGCCATGGGCTTTCCGGCCAGGGCTTTGGACACCGGGTCGGTGCGCCACACGTAGTTGAGCAGGTCGCCCACCGGCGCCTCCGCCTGCTGGGCGTGCGCCGCAGGGCTGCCGATAGCCGCCGAGGTGGCAATCAGAAACGCGGCGGTAAGCAGGCGGGCGGCGGACGAGCGACGCATAGCAACCCCAATCACATTGGCAACATGAGTATCAACAGAGACATTCAACCACATCCCTTTCCTTCGCGGGCCAGTAACCGCAAACGTGGCTGATGCGGGGCTGAGGCGGTACCTTGAGCCCATGCACGAAGCCGTCAACGCCGAACAGCACCAGCCCCAGCAGCAGCGCCCCCGCCTGATCGTCCCGGATCTCGCGCGCGGCACCGCCCTGTTGGGCATCGCGATGGCCAACGCCGCCCAGGCGTGGGTGATCAACGATTGGTCTGAGGACCAGTCCCGGGTGGGCTGGTCCGTGGGCGGTGTGCGCCCGGACAGCGTGATCGACCAGGTAAGCGCCGTCTTCGCCGCCATGTTCATCCACGTGCGCGGCCTGCCGATGTTCTCCACGCTGCTGGGCTTCGGCTTCGGCCTGGTGGCGGCCAGCTTGTACCGCAAGCACTACCCCGCCAAGCAGGCCCGCCGCGTGCTGTACCGCCGCTACGGCGCGCTGGCGCTGTTCGGCGCGGCCCACATGTTCTTGCTGTTCTACGGCGACATCATGTTCAACTACGGGCTGGTGGGCATACTGCTCGCCGCGATGCTCACGCTCAGTTCGAAAACGCTGCGCATCATCGCCTACACCATCCTCGGCCTGTTCACGGCCTTCGGCGTCGCTGGCGGCATCGCCTCGTTCTACTTCGACGCCTCCGGCGGCTTCAACCAGACCGAATCCACCGTCACCTTCGACACCTTCGGGGAGTATTTCTCGTCCAACCTGGACATGGCGCTTGGGCTGCTGGCCGTGCAGCCGTTCGCTGCGGCGCAGCTGTTATCGCTTGCCATCATCGGCTACGTGTGGGCGCGGGAGCAGGTGCTTACCGACGTCCACGCGCACCGCCGCACCCTCATCACCTGGAGCATCATCACCGGGCTGATCGTGCTGTGCGTCGGTCTGCCCTGGGGCTTGGCGGCCGCGGGCGTGCTACCGGACGAGTGGGAGCTGCCGCTGTTCGTGCTCAACCAGGCGCTCGGTTACCTCACCGGCCCGGGCATCCTGGCGCTGCTCGCGCTGGCCACAGACGAGCTGAACAACCAGGTCCCGGGTTGGGCGCGTGCGTTCGTGGCGCTGGGCAAGCGATCCATGTCGGGGTATCTCGCGCAGTCGTTCTTCTTCATCGCGATTTGCACCCCGGCGTTTTTGGGCATCGGCCTGGACGCCTCGGTAACCGGCAAGCTCATCATCGGTTTTGTGGTGTGGTTGATTTCCCTGCTGCTGGCGGTGGTGCTGGACCAGGCGGGCAAGCAAGGCCCGTTCGAGTGGGCACACCGCCACCTCTCCTACGGCAAGACGGGAAGGATTGAGCCGAAATATGATCAGCCTCAAATCACTGCATGAGATGACTCCCATGCAGGTCCACCAGCTGTACAAGCTGCGCGTGGACGTCTTCGTGGCCGAGCAGAACTGCCCCTTCAACGAGATCGACGACCAAGACGCCGCCCCTGAGACTCGTCACATCCTCGCCTTCGACGGCGAGACGTTGGCCGGCTGCGCCCGCGTCTTCCCCACCGAGAACGGCTCGCGCTTCGGCCGGTTTGTGGTTCACCCTGATTTCCGCGGGTCCGGCCTTGGACCGGAGATCGTGCGCACCGGCATCGAATACACCGAGCGCTTCGACGGCGACCTCATCGTGGAGGCCCAGTCCGGCCTGGTGGGCTACTACGAGCAGTTCGGGCTTGTTGCCGAGGGCGACGAGTTCCTCGACACCGGCGTCCCGCACAGAACAATGCGGCTGGCCCGCTAGGGGCTCAAGCCGCATCGCCGTTGCAGGTTAACCTGCTACTGGTCGGACCTGCGGTCGTCGACAAGCGTGTCGTTCTCGCCGCTGCGATCCAACCTGAAGCCCTCCGGGAACTTCCAGGAATCGTCCTCCGCGTCGTACTCGAGCTCGGGGCGCTCGACCTCGTTGCCTTCCGAGTCGTAGCCCGGGGCCGGCTTGTTTTCGCCCTCCTCGAGCTTTTCTGCGGTGTCGGTCTTCTCCCAGGTGCGGGAGCGGGTCTTGCGCGCGGCGGCGGAGTCGTCGTTCATCGCCTTTATTAGCGAGTACATCATGACGAAGTACATGAAGAAGAACGGCAGCGCGATGATGATCACCACTTGCTGCAGGGCCTCAATGCCGGAGTCGTTGATAAACAGCAGCGCGCAGGTGACCAGGCCCACGGCCACGACCCAGCCCACACGGTAGAAGGTGGGCGACTTGTTCTCCTCGCCGGAGGCGAACATGTCCACCACTAGGGCGGCGGAGTCCATGGAGGTGACAAAGTAGAACACGATCACCACAAGTGCCACGGTGCCGGTGACGGCGTACAGCGGGTACTCCGCAAGCAGGGTAAATAGCGCCTGTGGGGTGTCCCCTTCCTCCACCACCGGAGTAGTAAGCACGCCGGGGTCCTTTTCCTCCATGTCAATGGCCGCGCGGCCGAAGATGGAAAACCAGATCAGGTCGAAGGTGGTGGGCAGAAGCAAGGTGCCGCCGATGAACTCGCGCACGGTGCGGCCGCGGGAGATGCGGGCGAAGAACATGCCCACAAACGGCGACCAGCAGATCGTCCACGCCCAGTAGAAGGCCGTCCAGGTGGCGTGCCAGCCCGGGTTGTCGTTGTAGGAGTCCACCCAGAACATCAGCTCCGGCAGCGACTGCGCATAGATGCCGAAGGACTCGGTGATCTGGCCGAGCAGCTTCAGCGTGGGGCCGGTGAGCAGCACGAAGATCATCAGCAGGATCGTGCCGGCGATGTTCAGGTTGGACAGGATCTTCACGCCTTTGTCCAGGCCGGTGGCCACCGAAATCGAGGCGGCGAGGGTGATCGCGCAGATGATGCCGATTTGTACGGGGGTGACCAGTGGGACGTCCCAAAGAATGTTCATGCCCGCAGAAATCTGCAGCACGCCCAGGCCCACGGACACGGCGAGGCCAAAAACGGTGCCGATGATGCCTAGGGCATCGAGCAGCTTGCCCGGGGTGTCGTACACCTTGCCACCGAGCAGCGGCGAGAACATCGACGACATACGCGCGGGCATTTTCCGCTTATATACGAAGTACCCCACGGCCAGACCCGGCAGCGTGAAGATGACCCACATGTGGATGCCGAAGTGGTAGTAGGTGAACTGGAACGCCTGGATAATCGCCTCGCGGCTCATAGAGTCGTAGCCCCCGCGCGGCGGGTTGTAGGCGTGGTTCAGCGGCTCGGCCGCGCCCCAGAACAACAGCGTTGCACCCATGCCGGCGGCGAACAGCATGGCAAACCAGACGGGGTAGGAATACTCCGGCTCGTCGTCGTCATCGCCCAGGCGAAGGTTGCCGTAGCGGGAGACGAACACCACGATGAGGAAGATCAGCGTGGCCGAAACGCCGCCGACGTAGAGCCACGTGAAGTGGTCCATCAGCCAGCCGGAGATGTCCGCGTAGGTTTGGCGGGCCCGGTCGCCGAACGCCAGGGTGGCTACGACGAACACCAGGATGAAACCCAGCGCGGAGAAGAAAATAAGGGGATCAGATTGCAAACGGCGTGTGCGCGCCATGTTTGGTCCTAACTAGATTTTTGGCCGAGTTAACGGCCGGGCTTGATCAGCGTGCCGGCGAGCGAGGACGTGACCGCGGAACCCACCAGCACTCCGATGGTGTAGAGGATCCCGGTCACCCCCAGCATCTGCAGCAGCCATCCGAAAAACAGCGCGCCAACGACGGCGCCGGCGATTGCGACGACCCAGCGTCCCATAGTGAAAACCTTCCTCAAGCTTTATCGAGAGATCTACGGTCTGTTCGCACCACGGTACCGATTTGCTAGGCTCAGCCTCTGCAACGCGGGTGTGAGAGGGATGAAAAACCGTGGAAAACAACGAGCAAAAACTCCTTGAGCGATTCATGTGGCTTTCCATCGCCGCATCGGTGCTGACCATTGTGTTGAAGGCCACTGCCGCCTGGGTGACGGGCTCTGTGGGCTTCCTTTCAGACGCCATCGAATCCGGCATCAACCTCATTGCTGCCGCGGTGGGCCTGTGGGCGCTGAAGCTGTCGGCGAAGCCCGCGGACGCGAACCACCACTTCGGCCACGCCCGCGCCGAATATTTCTCCGCCCAGGTGGAGGGCTCGCTGATCCTGCTGGCGTCTGTAGCGATCATCTACACCGCCGTGGACCGGTTGATACACCCGGTGCCGGTGGAGCAGCTCGGCATCGGCCTGGCATTTTCCGTCGTGGTCACCATTCTCAACGGCGTCGTCGGAGTGGCGCTCATCCGTGCGGGCAAGAACTACCGCTCCACCACCCTGGATGCCGACGGGCACCATTTGCTCACCGACGTCTGGACCACCGTCGGCGTCATCGTCGGCATGGCGCTGGTGTGGCTGACCGGCTGGCAGCCTCTGGACCCGATCGTGGCGCTGGTCGTGGGCGCGAACATCATGTTCACCGGCTACAAGCTGCTCAAGGGCGCAATCCTGGGCCTGCTGGCAGAGTCGCTGCCGAAGGAAGAAAACCAGATCGTCCACGCCTACCTGGATGAGTACGCCGCCGCCAACGGCGTGAAGTTCACCTCAGTGCGCACCACCGCCGCCGGCCGCGAGCGCATGGTCAACCTGGTCATGCAGGTCCCCGGCGGCTGGACGGTCGACCGCGCCCACGACCACGCCGACGAGGTGGAGATCGGCGTGGCCGAATCACTCGGCGGCGCGGAGACGATCGTCCACGTGGAGCCGCTGGGGCATCCCACCCGCACCGGCCCGCTGACGGTCTAGGACCGCGCTGTTAGTCTCGCAGGCATGTTCGCTGCACTACTCATCGCCGAGGTTGCATTTTGGGGCTGCCTCTTCCTTGGCTTGCTCGTGCGCTACACCTTCAAAAAGCCACAGCTCGGCTTGTGGCTACTCGCGATGACACCGGCAATCGACTTTCTGCTGCTTATCTACGCAGCCTACGATTTGCATAAATCAGGTCAGGCTGACTTTTTCCACGGCTTCTCGGCGTTTTACGTGGTGTTTTCTGTCGTGTTCGGGCGGGATCTCATCGCCATGATGGACCGTAAGTTCTCCGGTGCCGAGGACAAGTCGGAGCAGACCGGCGGCTTGGGCATGTGCGTGCTCGCCAGCGCCATCACTGCCCTTGTCCTGGCCGGGCTGATCGCGATCACTGGAAAAGCAGGAAGTTTTTGGCTGCTGTACTGGCTGATCGCCGTCGTGTTCACGCCGTTGATGTGGTGGGGCATCGACCTCTGGAAAGCGCGTCGCGGATCGAAGTAGTAACCCGCGCGGATCTGCTAGTTCCCTTTTTGGCCAACTAGCAGATCAAGTGTCCGACTTTGTGTTTCCCCAGGTGTTATTGGAACTGAACCCCAGCAACAGCGCCATCTGCTAGTTCCGTTTTCGAGCAACTAGCAGATCCGCAAATCACCGCCCGCAACAGCCCCACCGGGACCTCGAAAACGCATAGGCTTGCTTCCATGGCTGATTCGATCAAGGATCCCGAGCTCTACGAGGCCCTGCTACGCGAGGGCAACTCCAAGTCCAAGGCCGCCGCGATCGCCAATGCAGCAGCGCGCGACGGCCGCTCCGCAGTCGGCGAGCGCGGCGGCGAGTCCGGCTCCTACGAGGACTGGACCAAGGACGAGCTGTACGCCCGCGCCCAGGAGCTCGACATCGAGGGCCGCTCCGAGATGACCAAAGACGAGTTGATCGAGGCTCTGCGTGACTAAGCTGCCCCTCGACCTGCGCTGTTACTTCGTCACCGGCCAGGGCCCAGACGTCGTGGAGCGCGCCCGCCAGGCCGCCGCCGGCGGCGCGGGCGTGATCCAAGTCCGCTCGAAGCCGATCACCGCCCGCGAGCTCTACGCACTCTCCCGCGCCGTCGCAGAAGCGGTCCACTCCGTCAACCCGCGGACACATGTGCTTATCGACGACCGCGCCGACGTCGCCGCTGCCCTCCGCAACCAGGGCATCTCCGGCGTCCACATCGGCCAGGATGACCTGGACGTGCGGGTGGTACGCGAGCTGCTTGGCCCGGGCGCGATCATCGGCCTGACCACCGGCACCTTGGAGCTGGTCCAGGCCGCCAACGAGCACAAGGGCGTCATCGACTACATCGGCTGCGGGCCGTTTCGTGCCACCCCGACGAAGGATTCCGGCCGCGCCCCGATCGGGCTGGACGGCTACCCGGATTTGGTGGCCGCCTCTAAGCTGCCGCTGGTGGCCATCGGCGACGTCACCGCCGACGACGCCTACGACCTGGCTCGGGCGGGCGTGGATGGGCTGGCCATCGTGCGCGGCATCATGCACGCCGACGACGCGAAGGCGTACTGCGAGCGTGTGATCGCCGAGTTCGAGCGAGGTGCCCAGGCCCGCGCTGCCACGAGCCAGCCACACGCACAAACCCAGAGGAAGCACCCCTGAGTAAGGCCGAAATTAGGGCAAACTCGTGCTTTGTTCCTCAGGGGCTGTGCGCACGGGCGTCGCTGAGGTCTGGCTGAACCACACGAAACTCGCTTCCACACCGACACGAACGCGCTACCCTGTCAAGCGTGAATGTTTCGGTCGTCGGCGCAGGAATTATCGGCCTGGCCACCGCGCTTACCCTCGCGGACCGCGGCCACACGGTCACGGTCCACGACCCTGAGCCCGCCTCCGGGGCCTCCCATCACGCGGGTGGCATGCTCGCCCCGACTGCGGAGGTGGTGTACAAGCAGGATCCCCTCTTCCCGCTGATGCGCGCGTCCGCGGAGTGGTACCCGGACCTGATCGAACTCACCGCGAAGTACACGGACCTGCCCACGGGTTACCGCACGGACGGCACCCTCGTGGTCGCCCGCGACATCGCGGACAAGACCCACCTGAACGAGCTGCGCGAGTACCAGTCCCGGCACGGCATGGCGGTGGACAAGCTCACCGTGCGTCAGGCCCGGAAGCTCGAGCCGGCGCTCTCCCCCGCCATCAACGGCGCTGTCAGCATCGACGGCGACCACCAGGTGCAGCCCCGTCTGTTTACGCGTGCGCTTATCCGCGCCTGCCGGTCCGCGGGCGTCACCTTCACCACCGACCGCATTGACAGCCTCGACCAGCTCGGCAACGCCGACCAGGTCGTCGTCGCCAACGGCCTCGGCGCAAGCCAGCTCGTGGAAGGCCTGGACCTGCGCCCGGTGTACGGCGACGTGCTGCACGTGCGGGTGCCGCAGCACCAGTACCCGCTGCTTACGCGGGTGGTCCGCGGGTTTGTGGAGGACCGCCCCGTCTACCTCATCCCCAGAAAGGACGGCACGTTGACCATCGGCGCGACCACCCGCGAGGATGGCCGCGGTAAGCCCCAGGTCCAGGGCATCCACCAGCTGTTGCGCGATGCCATCGAGCTCGTCCCGGCGCTGGAGGAGTGCGACTTCGTCGAGGCCACCGCGGGCGCGCGCCCCGGCACGCCGGATGACCTGCCTTACCTCGGCCGCATCGACGAGCGCACGGTCGTGTCCACCGGTTACTTCCGGCACGGGATTTTGTTGGCGGGGTTGGGGGCGAGGGTTGGGGCGGAGCTCGTCGATAGGCAGGGGCCCTCAATAGACTTGTCCGCGTGCGACCCGAGGAGGCATTCATGAACATCACGCTCAACGGAGAAGCGGCCACCACCGCCGCCACGACGGTAGAGGAACTCGTGGCGGAGGTCGGCGCGCCCGCCGACGGCACCGCGGTGGCCATCGACGGTGAGGTCGTGCCGCGCTCGCAGTGGGGGCGCAAGCTTCACGACGGCTGCGCCGCCGACATCCTCACCGCAGTGCAAGGAGGCTAAACGTGCTGGAGATTGCCGGAAAGCAGTTTGGCTCGCACCTGATCATGGGAACGGGCGGGGCAAGCTCCTTTGACATGCTGGAGCAGGCGCTTGAAGCCTCCGGCACGGAGCTGACCACGGTGGCGATGCGCCGCCACTCCGCCAAAACTGACGGCGGTGAGAGCGTGTTCGACCTGCTCAAGCGCTTAAAAATCGCGCCGCTGCCGAACACCGCCGGCTGCCGCACCGCGCGCGACGCGGTGATCACGGCGAAGCTGGCGCGCGAGGCACTGGGCACAGACTGGGTGAAACTGGAGGTCATTGCGGACGACCGCACGCTGCTTCCCGATGTGGTGGAGACCGTGGACGCCTGCGAGATGCTCGTGGACGAGGGCTTTACCGTGCTGGCCTACACCTCCGACGACCCGGTGGCCGCCAAGCGCTTAGAGGATTTGGGGGCGGCGGCGGTGATGCCGCTGGGCTCGCCGATCGGCACTGGGCTTGGAATCCTCAACCCGCACAACATCGAGTTGATCTGCTCGCGCGCGGAAGTGCCAGTGCTTATCGACGCCGGCGTGGGCACCGCCTCTGACGCATCGCTCGCTATGGAGCTGGGCTGCTCGGGCGTGCTGCTGGCGAGCGCGGTGAACCGCTGCCAGGACCCGGTGGCCATGTCCCAGGCCATGCGGCACGCGGTGGAGGCCGGCAGACTGGCGCGCGCCGCCGGGCGGATTCCGAAGCGCGAGCACGCCGTGGCGTCCTCCACCTTCGACGGGCTGGCCAGCTGGGCAGACGAGGTTTTGTAAGTGCTGCCCGAGCGAGAACTCAAGCGCACCGCGCGCCAGATGAACCTGCGCGGCTTCGGCCCGGAACAGCAGCAGCGGCTTTACGACGCCCACGTGCTGGTCATCGGCGCGGGCGGGTTGGGCTGCCCCATCATGCAAACGCTGGCCGCCACAGGTGTCGGCCGCATCACGGTGTGGGACGACGACACGGTGGATCTGACCAACATCCACCGCCAGATCCTCTTCGGCGCTTCTGATGTGGGCCGCAGCAAGGTCGACGTGGCCGCCGAAAGGTTGCGCGCCCTGCAGCCGGACATCCAGGTCACGGCCGTAAACGACCGACTCAGCCCCGACAACTTCATCGAGGCGCTCGAGGGCATCGACCTGGTCATCGACGGCTCCGACACCTTCGCCACCAAATTCCTCGCCGCCGATGCCGCCGAGGTCACCGGCACGCCGCTGCTGTGGGGCTCAGTGCTGCGCTACCGCGGCGACATCGCCCTGTGGCACTCCGGCCCCGGCGCGCCCGCGGACGGGGTCGGTCTTCGTGACCTCTACCCCACCCAGCCGGACGCGGATTCCGTGCCGGATTGCGCCACCGCCGGCGTGCTCGGCGTGACCACCTCGGTGGTCGGCTCGCTCATGTCCACTGAGGCGGTGAAGTTCCTCGCCGGCATCGGCGAGGTTCAGGCGGGCAGGCTGCACATGTACGACGCGCTTTCCGCCACGATGCGCCGCTTCACCGTCACCCGCGACCCGGCGCGCGAACTCGCCACGCACTTGGGCACCTACACCGAGGCGTGTTCGGCAAGCACCGAAGGGCAATCGCTTTTCGACGCCCTCACGGCCCACCACCTGCCCTCCCTCGATGTACGCGAACCGCACGAGAAAGCGATCGCGGATCTGCCCGTGCCGGGGATGAACCTCCCGCTCAGCGAGGTGGAGCGGGATCCGGAGGCGGTATCGAGGGCGCTTGCGCAGTTCTCGCCCGGCGACGAGGTTGTTGTGTATTGCGCTGGTGGTGTGCGCTCCGAAGGATTCGTCGATAGGCATGGCGCCCTGGCGGAAACTTTGGGGATTTCTTTGAAATCTTTGCCCGGAGGCGTGCAACGCTGGACATAAACTGCAATACTTTTGTCATGCAGATCACAAAGACCGCCCCCATTGTTGCCACCGCCACTTTCATCGCCGCCGCTGCCACGCTCGCACCGGCCGCATCCGCCAACAGCGCCGCCTACTCCAACACCGCAGGCGACGTTCGCTGTGAGATCTACCAGGTCCAGGGCACCACGAAAACCATCTGCGTGTCCGACCCCGCACGCAAGGCTCAGCCGGAGTGCAACCCGCCGGAGCAGCTCGCCCCGGCCGTGAGCGTCGGTGACGGATCCACCGCTGTCCACTGCTGGAACCAGGGCTTTACCAACCCGCCCCAGAAGTTGAACCCGCTGCAGGTCAAGCAGCTCGGCTCCGCCTACATCGCCCCTGATTTCTCGGGCAACCTGTACGTGGCGGACATTGCCACCCGCGCGATCATCCGCGCCGGCGCCACCAACCAGGTGCTGTTCAAGCTCTAAACCCAAATACACGAACGCCCGTTCGACTCAGGAGGTTTCCGTGTCGAGCGGGTTTTTATAATGTCCGCTTGTTCCCCCACAACCGCATAAAGGAGGCGCCCTTGGGCGAGATACTAAGAGCCGCCGTGTACTGCGCAAAAGCGCCGTCGCTCTTCCCCCGAGAACTGCATCGCGCGGAACGCTGACGATCACTCAGGACCTGTTCTGGACACCGACGGCACCGTGCGCGAGGCCCGCAGGGGTTACCTGCGAGGCCTGGGAGATCCGAAAGACAAGCTCGGGCTGAAGGCGAACATGCTGGAAACCCGCATGTTCATCTTCACTGCCACGGGCTGGATCCAACCCGTGGACGGCCCGGAGCACGACGGCGCATACCAGCTCAACGTGCCTCGCCTGCAGCGGCTGCTCGACGCGGCTGAGGCAGCGATGGCCACCGGTGAGCCAGACGCGGACACCATCGCCGAAGCGGACCGGGAGCTGCCCGGCGACTTTGACGCGCAAGCCCCGGAACTGGCGGACCAGGTGGACCGCCTGCTGGTCCACAACCCGGCCATGTAGGCCCGCTTCCCCACCCACCCACTGGTGGTTCAATGGGACGCATGAAATTTCTTGCACTGTCCACCAGCGTCCACCGTTACGAGAGCTCCGGCATCCACACCGGCATGTGGCTCGGCGAATTCACCCACTTCTACGACGTACTCACCGCCGCCGGCCACGAGGTCACCCTCGCCAGCGTCGACGGCGGCGCCGTACCCATCGACCCGGTGAGCCTGAAAACCCCGGTCATCCAGATGGGCGGGACGAACAAGCGTTACGAGGACCCGGAGTTCATGTCGCTTCTCGACGACACCCCGGCCATCGCGGACGTCACCCTCGACGACTACGCCGGCATCTTCCTCATCGGCGGCCACGGCACCATGTTCGACTTTTCCAACGACGAGGTGAAAAAGGCCGTCGCTTACTTCGCCGACAACGACAAGATCGTCTCCGCGGTGTGCCACGGCCCTTGCGGTCTTCTCGACGTCACGCTGGCCAACGGGACAAAGCTTCTCGACGACCGCACCGTCACCGGCTACTCCTGGACCGAAGAAAAGCTAGCCAACCGCACCGACGAGGTCCCGTTCAGTCTGGAGGACAGACTGCGCGAGCAGGCCAGCGAGTACACCACCGCCAAGATCCCGATGACCAAGCACGTGGTTGTCGACGGCAACCTCATCACTGGCCAGAACCCCATGAGCGCCGCCGGCGTCGGCGAAGCGGTGCTGAAGGTGGTTGGGTAAAACTAATCAGGATAAGACGGTGTAGCCGGCCTCCTCGATGGCCCGGCGAACCATCTCCGGAGGTACGACACCGGTGACCGTGACGGTGGAAACACCACCAGCAACGAGATCAATCTGGACGTCGTCGACCTGGGGGAGGGCCTGAAGGGCCTGGGTCACGCTTTTCGCGCAGTGCCCGCAGGTCAGACCGGTGACCTGGTAGCTAGGGGAGGACCCTCCTGCTGACGAGTCGCTGGCGGCAGGGATGGAGGCGGTGTCGACATGTGAGGCAGGTCCACAACAGCTGCAGCCATGGGAGGCCATTGGCAAGAGGCGGGGCGGGGGGGTTGGTCATGGGAAAGCTCCTATGGGTCGGTGGGATGCGGTAACGCTCGTAGCATATACCCCCCCCGGGGTACATTTTCAAGGGGTGGAGGGCACGGCCCTCACGCGGGGCAGGGTGTGGTCACCGAGCAGCCTCCTCACTGTCGGGAGGGGACAGCGGGAGGCGGAGGGCAAACACTGCTCCGCGACCGGGTCCGGGGGAGGTGGCGGTGAGAGTGCCGCCGTGGGCCTCGATCAATGCCTTGGAGATGGTCAGACCGATACCGGCCCCGCCGTTATCCCGGCTGCGGGCGGCATCCCCCCGGTAGAAGCGTTCGAAGATGTGTCCGAGCTGGCCAGGTGGGATGCCCTCGCCGTCATCGGCGACGTGGATGAGCGCGGTGGACGCCCCCTGTCGGTGGACGCTGATCCGAACCTGCCCGCCGGCCGGGGTGTGCCGTAGCGCGTTCGACAGGAGATTGCTCATCACCTGGCCGAAGCGTTGCCGGTCCACGAGCACCCGGGCGGCGTCCGTAATGGTCTCGACCTGTAAATCGACGCCTTTGTCGGCATAAGCTTCCCCCGCGGCAGCAGCGGCGGTATGGAGCAGATCCCCGAGCCTCTCCTCCGCTAGGTCCAAATCGATCCGGTGTTCCTGGGCCCGGGAGACATCGTCAATGTCTTCCATCAACCGGGTCAGGCGGGTGAGTTGGTCAGCCATGATCGCGTGGGTGGCATTATCCCAGTCCACGACCCCGTCCTGGAGACCATCGAGGTAGACCGTGAGCACCGATAAGGGGGTGCCCATTTCGTGGGCCAGATCAGAGAGCATCTGGCGGCGGACCTGTTCGGTGTGTTCCAGCCGGTCGGCCATGGTGTTGAAAGCATGCGCCAGGGTGGTGACCTCGGGGCCTGCTTCTCCGGCGGGCACGCGGATATGGGAGTTGCCGGCCGTCAGGCTGGTAGCGGCGCGGGTGAGATCCTGCAGGGGGGTGCGCAGACGACGCGATAACCACAGGCTGGCCAGCAGAGCGCTGATCAAGGCGGTGGGCAGGGCGACGACCAGGGTGATCAGGTTGGCGTCCCGGTAGGCCTGCTCGGCATGGAACAGCTCCAGCGAGGGGTCCTCCCGGCCGGTCATCAACATATGATCATGGAACAGGGTCGGGCCCACCATCGTGGCCACGGCCGCGGCCACCAGCAGGCTAATCACCACGACCAACACCTGGGCGGCCAGGAAGCGGAAGGTCAGGCCGGGTCCGTGATTCATGGCTGCTCCACCCGGTAGCCCACGCCACGCACGGTGTCGATAAACCCCCGGCCCCGGGTGTCGGTGCCGAGCTTGCGACGCAAGTTGCCGATGTGGACATCGACGATGCGTTCATCACCGACCCAGGTGGTGTCCCAGACCTCGGTGACCAGGTCGTGGCGGGTCAGCACCTGGCCGGGGCGCAGGGCCAGGGCAACCAGCAGCTCGAACTCCGTGCGGGTGAGCTCCACGGTCGTCTCCCCCACCTGCACCTGATGGGCGACGGGGTCAAGGATGAGGTCACCAACGATCAAGGGGGTGGTCACCTGCGGTGGGGTGGTGCTGGTGCGCGGGCGGCGCAGCACCGCATGCACCCGGGTCACCAGTTCCCGGATGCTAAAAGGTTTGGTGATGTAGTCATCCGCCCCCAGGGTCAAACCGCTGATCTTGTCGTCCTCGCTGCCACGCGCGGTGAGCATGAGGATGTAGCAGTCCGAGAAGGTGCGGATCCGTCGGCACACCTCCAGGCCGTCGAGTTCGGGCAGCCCCAGATCCAGCACCACAACATCGGGGGAGAAGCGACGGGCCTCGTCCACGGCCTGGGTGCCGGTGTGCGCCTGGCGGGTATCGAAGCCGGCCCGGATGAGGTAGGAGGCCACCATCTGAGCCAGGGGTTGTTCATCATCGACGACCAGCACCCGCCCCGGGGGCGTGGCGGTGGTCGGTGTGTGGTCAGCCATAGACCCCAGTATCGCTCCGGGCAGGGGGAATACCACCCTCGCTCAGTGCCCGGCGGGGAAATCTTCATCAAATCTTCAAACATCACCCTTCGACCGTCGTCACCCCTGTGCCCCACCCCGGGCCGGCGGCATCGCCTCCCCTGGTCGGTTCAGCAGGCGCCACCAGGGATTTCACTGCCTGCACCGCATACCCGGGGCGGGTGGAAGGACATCGCCCACGGCTGTGGGGTGGTGTTCCGGTGGTGATCCAGCCCACCGAATTCACCCTCTTTTCGCCCTGTTATAAGACTTTGAGCAGGGTTTTTGAGTTCTAGTCCGTTAGGCACCCGTGCTAGATAAAGGTATGGCATCGACCTTGAGGCGGTGTCTTCTCATGGCCCTACCACGATCCAAGGAGATTGACGTGAAACGAGCAGCGATCGCAGCCGCCGCCCTTGCCCTCGCCCTCACGGGGTGTTCGGCCGCCGACCCGGAACCCACCGCCGACGGGACGGTGTCCCAGGATGCATTCCTGACTACCCATGGCCTGGCCGACATGGACGCGGTGGAGATCATTGATCACCTCGACCGGCAGAAGGTCACTGAGCGTCCCACGGATCTGATCGCCTCAGTGCGTAACGATGAACTGCTGCTCTCGAGCGATGACCAGGAAGTCGTGGTCGATCTTCCCGACAATCAGACGTATGTCTCGATCGCACCCTATCTCACCTCCACCCACGACTGCTTCTACCACAGCCTCACGACCTGCCAGGGGGAACTCGACAATGAGGATATCCAGGTCACGATCACCGATGAGGCGACCGGTGAGGTGCTGGTGGACGAGGCGACAACAACCTTCGACAACGGGTTTATTGGCTTCTGGCTTCCCGATGATGTCACCGGCCTGATTGAGGTCAGCTACCAGGGGCGTACCGGCACCACGGAGTTTTCCACCACCGACGACGGTGCCACCTGTGTCACAGACCTGCGCCTGACGTGATGGCTCAGCAGGATCCTCACCTGCGACTGTCTCCCGTGCCACTGAAATCTTGCACCAAGGAAGGTTAAATCATGAAGAACGCGTTCGGCCTCGCCGGCAACAGCACCTCGGCCCCTGCCGCGTCCTCCTCGTCATCATCCTCCTACCCGACTCCCCCGAATCTTCCCGCGCCTTCCGTCCGCAAGACGCTGACCGCGCGGCCCCTCTCCCTGGATATCGGCGGCATCGAAGCCAAGACGTGGGGATACGTCTCTGACACCGGGGATGCGGCCATTGAGGCCACCGCCGGCGACGTCCTCCAGGTCGATATCACCAATGAACTGCCTGAGAGCACCTCCATCCACTGGCATGGCATCGCACTCCACAACGCAGCCGACGGTGTGCCCGGCATGACCCAGGACCCCATTGAACCTGGCGAGTCTTTCTCCTATGTTTTTGAAGTCCCCCACGGTGGCACCTACTTCTACCATTCCCACACCGGCCTGCAGCTTGATCGCGGCCTCCACGCCCCACTGATCATCCGTGACCCGCAAGACGCTGAGGACCAGGACGTCGAGTGGACCATCGTGCTCGACGACTGGCTGGACGGCATCGACGGCAGCAGTCCCGAAGATCAGCTGACCATGTTGACGGGGATGGACATGGGCGGACACGGAAACATGGACATGGGTGGTGAGGGGGGCATGATGGCCCACGGCACGCCCGATCTGGCTCTGGGCGGAGATGCCGGTGATGTCATGTATCCGCACTACCTCATCAACGGACGCATTCCCCGGGCGCACCGAACGTTTAATGCCCGACCGGGGGATAAAGCCCGCCTGCGGTTCATCAACGCCGGCGGTGACACCATCTTCAAGGTGGCCCTCGGTGGCCACCGTATGACCGTCACCCACGTCGACGGTTTCCCGGTCCGCCCCCACGACATCGAGTCGTTCTACCTCTCGATGGGTGAACGCGTCGACGTGGAGGTGGTACTCGGTGATGGTGTCTTTCCCCTGACCGCCCTGGCCGCCGGCAAGGACGACCGGGCGTTTGCCGTCATCCGGACCGCCGCGAGCCAGACCCCCGCACCAGAGACTACCTTCCCCGAACTCACCGCCCCCGGTACCTTCTTGACGTCCTTTGAGCCGGCGGAACGAGCCCTGCTCCCGGCCGGTGACGTGGATAAGGAAACCGAGGTCGAATTAACCGGCCAGATGGTGCCCTACCAGTGGGGACTGCGCATCGACGGTGCTGATTCCCCGGGCACAGTCCAAGAAGGCCAACGCCTGCGGATGCGGATGCACAACCCCACGGCCATGCCCCATCCGATGCACCTGCACGGGCATACCTGGGCTCTTCCCGGCAGCGACGGGCTACGCAAGGACACCGTCCTTCTCCGCCACGGTGAAACCATGATCGCCGACCTGATCGCTGACAACCCCGGTGAGTGGGCATTTCACTGCCATAACGCCTATCACATGGAAACCGGGATGTTCAGCTCGCTTCGCTACGAGTAACCCCCACAGCAGGGTTGAGTGCCGAGGTGAGCAGAGTCGCTGCAGACCACCCACCGGGCAGCACGATGACCTTCTCGGTGTTGTGGTCTTCCGGGACAAACAGAACACCGTCTTCTTCCCCACCGCCCCGGAATAAGGAGATCTAATCCATGCCGAGCACACCCGATCTGTGCGGAGGCCTCGTGGGGCCGGTTTTGAAGATGGGATCCGAAGGAGACCGCATCCTTTATCTCCTGGGTGCTCTATGCCGCCTACCTGCATGCCCGTGCCACGGCCGGGTGGCGCGATCACAATGCCGCGTAGATCAATATCCTGGCCCCGGCCACGATAATCTTCAACCTGTTTTTCATCAACCTGGTCGTCTCCGGCCTGCACTCCTACGCCGGCCTGAACTAAATCCGGATTCGTCAACGCTTTGTCGGACACCCCCAGATCCACTGGGAAAGTACAGAAAGTTGCTGTCACATGATTCGAAGGATTAGGCATATATTCACAACTGAGCAGCAACCCGAAGAAGGCCGTGATCTCCGGTGAAGGCTAGTACTGCAGCAGACGTGACAGTCTCACGTCTTTCCCGGGGGATAGCCGGCGATAACTGGCGCAGATTGGCCGGTCCCACCGCGCTCATGATGGGAGCTGCGGTGGTCTGGTGGCTGGCGCTGCCGCCACGCGGTTGGTGGGTGCTGTTCCCGGTGGGCGTGACTATGTTCATGCTGGCTTTGGCGGGTCAACCACTACGCAACCGTTTGTGGCTCGGTGGGTTGGGCGGGGTGGCGCACTACGCTCTTGCTCTGCGCTGGCTCACCGACTTCAACACTGCCGGATACGCTGCTGTTGTTGCCGTTCAGGCGCTACTGTTAATGCTGGTTGCCGCGGTATCGCCTAACGAGGCGGCTTTTCGCAGCCGCTGGTCGGGCTGGTGGCTGCTCACCCCTGCTGCCCTGGTGTTATTGGAGGCTGTGCAGCACCGGTTCCCGTTCGGCGGTTTCCCGCTGTCCGCTTTCGGATACAGCCAGACCGATGGTCCTTTCATGGCGGCAGCGCCTCTGGGTGGGACTCTCCTGGTGACCGCGTTGGCCGCAGTTGCGGGGGCCGTTGTTACCGCTGTCATCTTCGGGCCGAGACCAGCCCGTCCAGCATCCGTGGTCGCAGTGGTCGTGGTACTCGCGGTACCGGCGTTCGCGCCAACGATCGTAGATGATACGGCAGAAGGCAGCCTTGACGTCGTGCTCGTGCAGGGTGGAGGCCCCCGCGGGCTTCGCGCGGTCAATACCGATCCGTTTGATACGACCCGCCGGCACTTACAGGCTGCCGAAGATATCACCGGGGACCCTGATCTGGTTCTGCTGCCCGAAAACGTCGTCAATATCGACGGCTCAATCGACGGGACGCGCGTTGATGCAGCTTTCGCTGAACTGGCTAGGCAACTCGACACGAACATCGTTGTCGGAATTACCGAATCCGACGATCAACATTTCCGGAACGCATCCATAGTGTGGGGACGGGACGGGACCCGGTTAGGACGCTATGAGAAGCATCACCGTGTGCCGTTCGGCGAGTACATCCCTATGCGCAATCTGATTGAACGACTCAGCGAGGACGCACGGTTCATCCCCCGCGACGCCATTGCCGGAGAGGGACCGGCGGTGCTCGATCCCAGCGGGACACCACGATTGGGGATCGTCATTTCTTATGAGGTCTTCTTCGCCGACCGGGTCGCCGATGCCGTTCGCAATGGTGGGCAGCTACTCCTCGCACCGACCAACGCCGCGTCTTTTGTGACCGAGGAAGTACCTGCAATTGAAGTGGCCGCATCCCGGATGCGTGCCCGCGAGTTTGGCCGCACCGTTCTTCAGGCTGCCCCCACCGGATACTCCGCAGTTATCCAGCCCGACGGCACAGTCTCACTACTCAGTGGCCTGGGCACGAACGAACTGCTGACGGCAACCGTTCCCCTTCATACTGGTTTGACGCCGTATGCGCGCATGGGGGATACGCCCCTGTTGGTTCTCGCGATGCTGGCTCTTGCATGGCCCGCGGTTACCGGCCTCGTCAGCTGGCGCAGGAGAAGGCAGGTTACGGAAGTATCCCACTAAACGTGGATTACGGCACCTGCTCCTCGTTGGCGGGACGCTCGCCGCCCCCATATACGACGAGCACGGACTGCCTCCCCTGTGCCCCGGTCTGCCCTGCCTGGATAAGCTATCAAGTCCGGGCTGTGTCGGCGATGAGTGAGAAGCGTCTCTGCGGTCTGAGGCGGGTGCCTCACGCCCAGTCACTGCCGCCGGTTCCGGTGTCGGGCCGGTCCTGGTGAGTGCGGGAAGGTTAGAAGGTGACACCGTGCTCGGCGAACCAGGGCAACGGGTCGACCGCCCCGCTGCCAGTCGGGTAACGCTCGAGGTGCAGGTGAGAGCCGGTGGAAAACCCCCGGTTGCCCATGCCAGCGATCCTCTGACCAGCGGTGACGCGTTTTCCAACGGTCACGTCGAGAGTCTCCATATGACCGTAGACGGCAATCGAGCCATCATCGTACAAGAAGTGCAGCAACGATCGCGGCCGTTCCGGAAGTCCTGCCCGCCGAACGGGACGATTAGGGGCAGACACCTCCTTGACTGATACCCCCCATGGGTATAGGTTGAAGGTTGTTGGGCATCTCCACTCCTGCCCTTCAGGACATCAAGGAAAGGATCATCTGATGAGCGCCGTAACAAAGAAGTACATCATCGAAGGCATGACCTGCGGACACTGCAAGTCCTCCGTGGAGGAGGAGATCGGCGAGGTCGCCGGTGTGACCATGGTGGAGGCCACCGTGGATACCGGGCAGGTGACCGTCACGGGTGAAAACTTCACCGACGACGATGTTGTCGCCGCTGTCACGACAGCCGGCTACACCGTCAAGCCCTAATCCCTGGGCCCGGTCCCCGCCTCGGGTAGACACGGCCGGGCCAACCCTGCTGGATATGCCCATCAGGCCCAGCCATGCCGGTTCGATATCCCCGACGGTGCATCTGTGGGCGGGCCTTTTGGGACCTCGGAGATACACCTCACCACTGTTTGCTGAAGGACTGATCACTGATGATTCAGACTCAACCGTCGGTTGACCTACTCCAGGTCGATCTCGGCGTCACCGGCATGACCTGTACGTCGTGCTCAGGGCGGGTGGAGCGCAAGCTCAACAAGCTCGATGGCGTGGAGGCCACCGTCAACTTCGCCACCGAATCCGCCTCCGTCAGTTACGACCCCACCAAAGTCGACGCCGATCGGCTGATCGAAACCGTGCGGGGTGCCGGCTACGACGCGTTCACCATGGGGGATCAACACGCCTCCGCCGTGGACAGCGGCCCGGAGGAGGACACCGAGGTGGTCGGTGACCGCCACGAACAGGCCCGCGAGGCCGAGGCCACAGACCTGAAGTCGCGTCTGATCGGGTCGACGATCCTCTCCGTTCCGGTGGTCGCGATCTCGATGATCCCGTCCCTGCAGTTCATGAATTGGCAGTGGGCCCTACTCGTCATGTCCACCCTGATCTACTTCTACGGTGGCGCCCCGTTCCACCGGGCGACCTTAACCAACCTGCGTCACGGCTCGACCACGATGGACACACTCGTGTCTCTGGGCACTACTGCTGCGTATCTGTGGTCGCTGTGGGCCTTGTTTTTCGGCAACGCCGGGCACCCCGGCATGGTCATGGAGATGAGCCTGCTGCCCCGCGATGACGGCATGGACCACATCTACCTCGAGACCATCGCCGTAGTCATCACCTTCCTGTTGCTCGGCCGGTGGTTTGAGGTCCGCGCCAAGGGCCAGTCCTCCGCGGCGCTGAAGTCCCTGCTGGACATGGGTGCGAAAGACGCCGCGGTGATCCGCGACGGTGAGGAAGTCCGCGTCCCGGTCTCCCAGCTGACAGTCGGTGACGTCTTCGTCGTCCGCCCGGGTGAGAAGATCGCCACCGACGGTCGTGTCATCGAGGGCACCTCGGCCATCGACGAGTCGATGCTGACCGGCGAGTCCGTTCCCGTCGAGGCCGCCCCCGACACCCCGGTCACGGGCGCGACGATCAACACCTCCGGTCGACTGCTGGTCGAAGTCACCCGCACAGGTTCGGAGACCACGCTGTCCCAGATGGCCAAGCTGGTCACTGACGCCCAGGCGAAAAAAGCCCCGGTCCAGCGCCTGGTGGATAAGATTTCCTCGGTCTTCGTCCCGACGGTCATTGTCGTCTCCATCATCACCCTGATCGTCCACCTCGCCGCCGGCAGCGGGGCGAACTGGGCCTTTTCCGCCGCAGTCGCGGTGCTGATCATCGCTTGCCCATGCGCCCTGGGACTGGCCACCCCGACCGCCCTGCTGGTGGGCACCTCCCGGGGCGCACAGCTTGGCTTGTTGATCAGGGGCCCGGAGGTCCTTGAATCTACCCGCCAGGTCGACACCATCGTCATGGACAAGACCGGCACCGTCACCTCCGGGGTCATGTCGGTCACCGGCGTCTACGCCACCGACGGCTACACCAACAACGAGGTCCTCGCCTTGTCGGCGGCCGTCGAAGCAGGCTCCGAGCACCCCATCGCCAAGGCGATTGTCACCGAGGCCGAGCGCTCCGGGAACATCCAGGAGGCCACCGACTTCGACAGCACCGCCGGCCGGGGCGTCACGGCCACCGTCAAGGGTCACGTCGTCACCGTCGGCCGCCCCGCCGGCCAGCTGCCCCGTGACCTCACCACCGCCTTCGACCACGCACAGTCGCAGGGCGCGACCCCGGTGGCTGTCTACGTCGATGACCAGCCCGCCGGTGTGGTCGTGGTGCGCGATGTCATCAAAGACTCCTCAGCGGAAGCGGTCGCCCAGTTCCGCAGGCTGGGGTTGAGGCCGTACCTGCTCACCGGCGATAACGCGAAGGCCGCGGCCGCCGTCGCCCAAGAGGTGGGCATCGATGCGGCCAACGTGAGTGCCGAGGTCATGCCGCAGGACAAGGTCGCGGTCATCGAGAAGCTACAACATGAGGGCAAGAAGGTCGCCATGGTCGGCGACGGCGTCAATGACGCGGCCGCCCTGGCCCAGGCCGATCTGGGTCTGGCCATGGGGGCGGGCACGGATGTCGCCATCGAGGCCTCCGATATCACCTTAATGAACAACGACCTGCGCTCCGCGGGCGATGCCATCCGTCTGTCACGTCGCACGCTGGGCACCATCAAGGGCAACCTGTTCTGGGCGTTCGCCTACAACGTCGTGCTGATCCCGGTCGCCGCGATCGGTTTCCTCAACCCGGGGTTGGCGGGCATTGCGATGGGCTTCTCCTCGGTGTTCGTGGTCTCCAACTCCCTCACGCTGCGTAGATTCAAGTCCTCCCACGACAACACAAGTTCCTCACCGCAGCCCGCTCGCCCCTCCGTGCGGCAGCCGGTCACCGCCTAATCCGCATCCTTTGCTAGCGGTAAGGAACCCCGTGTCCTCCTCCTGCGGCTGAGTCCCTCCAATAACACTCAAACCTCCGTCCCCAAGTACCTGCTCCTGACCTCTCCCCCGGCCCCACCCGGCAGGCCCCTCCGGGCTGACAATTTGCCGACTACTTATCCGAATAACGCCACAGGGCGTGGGAACCATGAGGTCCTCACGCCTCATTCCATACCCTCGGGCTTTCCATCCTGATCGACCCGCAACTGGCTCAGGACATACCTGCCCCCCTTTTTCAGCAAGGAGACCATTGTGGATACTCGCACCCCTGATCAGACCGTTTGCTCTTCGGGTGGGGCCGACACCTGTCACACCACCCATGGCTACATCAACGACAAGGATCGCTGTCTCGCCCGCCTCAAGCGCATCGAGGGCCAGGCCCGGGGCCTGCACAGCATGGTCGACGAGGAACGTTACTGCATCGACATCCTTACCCAGATCTCCGCGGTCAATGCTGCCCTACGCAGCGTTGCCCTGGGACTACTCGATGACCACATGAAACACTGCGTCCGTGACGCCGCCAAGTTAGGAGGAGAGGAGGCCGACGCCAAGTTCCAGGAAGTCACCGACGCTATCGCCTGTTTCGCACGGTGACAGGCCGGGACCCGACCACCACACCCCCGTCGAGAACGGCGGCCAGGCCACTCTGACCGCCCCTGTTGCCGGCTGGAGGCTTCGGAGTCCTGCTGCTGCGGCATGATCGGGTTGATGGCCACTGTTGCTGCTGGTCGAAAAGATCGCGCCACTGAACAACCTTGACCACATCCCCACCTGCAACATCAACCGGTGCTGTTGCAAAGTTGGGGAGAGTCGCAAAAACTCAGTTTCTCATTCCCTGATGGCCGTTGCGTGTGGGCGTTGTCAGGCCGTCTCGAAGACCCGGTTGACGATCACCGCGTCCGGGTTCGGTTACCCGTAGGTAAACATCGTGCCTTGCCCTTTCCGCAATGAGTGCATCGCCTCCATCCCTTTCAACGTCCGATATGCAGATGTCCGGTTCTTAAACGCGCGTTTCGGCCCGAGGATCCGCTTCAGCCGACCATGGTCGTCTTCCAGGATGTTGTTGAGGTATTTCACCTGCCGGTGTTCCACTGTTGGCGGGCAGATTCCCTCTGACTTCAACTCGACGATTGCCCTGGCTAGAGAGGGTGCTTTATCGGTGTTGATCACTCTGGGATACCCGGCTGAAGCATTGGATCTGAGGGCCTTGGCCAGGAAACGCTTCGCTGCGGCCACGTTCCGTTTTGGAGAGAGGTAAAAGTCCAGGGTCTGGCCACCGGCGGTGATCGCCCGATAGAGGTAGCACCACCTGCCGCCGACCCGGATGTAGGTCTCATCCACCCGCCAGGAACTGGCCTGCCAGTCAGGTACCTGCCGGTACCACCGTGTTTGCTTATCCAACTCAGGGGCGTATTTCTGGACCAGCGGTAGATCGTGGTGTGATCGACTGGCACACCCCGCTCGGTCATCATTTCTTCGAGGTCGCGGTAGCTCACCCCGTAGCGGCAGTACCACCGCATTGCCCACAGAATGATGTCACGGGGGAAATGACGACCAGAGAAGATACCCATGGCTGTGACTATTTCACGTCACTCTTCCTACTGCCCCAACTTTGCAACAGCACCTTATAGGCTCAGTTTTGGTTGCGAGTGCTGTGGTGGCAACTGTCAGTCCAGAGGCCAAGAAGCTTTTGGCTCAAAATGCACCAAAGGTATTATCCTCAACCGCCAAAATGTTACTTCCAGGTAAGAAATAGTCCCTATTTATAGATAGCTCCTGGCGGTTAATCCTGTCATCCTGGCTCTCGTCGAGCTGCAACTCTCGCATAGCGTGGTTGCTAAGGAGGTGTGCCCAATTGGATTACAAGTACCTACACACTTGATCGGTGCTGCACGTTTCAGGGTCCGGGTGTGCGGCGTCCTGTCTGAGGTCCGCGATAGTGTCGCGCAGCACGGAGAGCTGCGCGATCTGCTGCTCGATCTCAGCGAGGCGCACGTCAAGCAGGTCGCGCACGTGCTCGCAGGGCGCCTGGCCGCCGTCGCGGATGTCGAGGATCTGGCGGATCTGGGCGAGGGTCAGCCCGGCGGCCTGGCCCCGGTGGATGAACCCGACCCGACCCACGGCATCCTCGGCGTAGTCCCGATAGCCGGAGGCCAATCGCTCGGCCGGAGGGAGCAGCCCCGACTCCTCGTAGAACCGCAGGGTCTTGGTCGTGGTTCCGGTTGCTTCCGCAAGCTGTCCGATCCTCATGTTCGCCAATTCCCCTTCCAATGGCCACCACACTTGACCTTCCATTGTACTGGAAGGTTCACAATGGTTCCATAGGAACTTTTGAACCACAGGGAAGAGACATCTGGAATGACAAACGAAAAGTTCGATCTGGCGATTATTGGTTCCGGCGGCGGAGCGTTTGCGGCCGCGATCCGGGCCACCGGACTGGGCAAGCGCGTCGTGATGGTGGAGCGCGGCACCGTGGGCGGGACATGCGTGAACACGGGCTGCGTCCCGTCGAAGGCGCTCCTGGCTGCCGCGGAGGCCCGCCACGTGGCGTTGGATTCGGCCCGCTTCCCTGGGGTGGCGGCCTCGGCGGGCCCGGTGGACATGCCGGCCCTGATTCAGGGCACGGCCGCGCTGGTTGAAAGCATGCGCACGGAGAAGTACGTCGATCTGGCCGCGGACTACGGGTGGACGATGATCTCGGGGGACGCGTCGTTCACCGGAACCCAGGACGCACCGCTGCTCCGGGTGATCTCCCCGGATGGTGCAGTGAGAACGGTCGAGGCCGGGCACTACCTCGTGGCCACTGGCTCCGCACCCTACGTACCGCCCGTTCCCGGACTGGCCGAGGCCGGGTACCTGACCTCGACGACGGCGATGGAACTGGACGAGGTGCCCGAATCAATGCTGATCCTGGGCGGAGGCTATGTTGCCCTGGAGATGGCACAGCTTTTCTCCCGGCTGGGCTCCCGGGTGACCATGCTGGTCCGTTCCCGGTTGGCCTCGCAGGAGGAACCGGAGGCATCCAAGGCGTTGGCGGGGGTGTTCGCCGACGAGGGGATCCGGGTGGTCCGGCGGGCCATGGCCGACTCCGTGGCCTCCGGCCCGGACGGGGTCTCGGTGACGGCAAACGTGGCCGGGGGCGAGGAGGTGTTCCGCGCTTCCCGCATCCTCGTGGCACTGGGCCGCCGCCCGGTGACCGAGGGACTGGATCTTGACGCCGTCGGGGTGAAGACCGGCGCATCCGGCGAGATCGTGGTCGATTCCCGCCTGGCCACGTCCAACCCGCGGGTTTGGGCCGCCGGGGACGCGACCGGTCATCGGGAGTTCGTTTACGTCGCAGCGGCCCACGGCGCCCTGGCCGTGGACAATGCGTTCACCGATGCCCTGGCCGAGGTCGACTACCGGCACCTGCCCCGGGTCACCTTCACCAGTCCCGCCATCGGGGCGGTCGGGATGACGGAAAAGGAAGCTGTCGCCGCCGGGATCAGCTGCGAGTGCCGGGTCCTCCCCCTGGAGTACGTGCCGCGAGCCGTGGTCAACCGCGACACCCGCGGCTTCATCAAGGTTGTCGCGGACCGCGACACCGGACGGATCCTGGGCCTCTCCGCGGTGGCCAAGGACGCCGGGGAAATCGCCGCCGCCGGCGTCTACATCCTCGAAGCGGGCATGACCACCGCGCAGGTCGCCGCCGCCTGGAGCCCCTACCTGACGATGGCCGAGGGCATCAGGAGCGCCGCCAAGGCCTTCACCACCGACGTCTCCAAGCTCTCCTGCTGCGCCTGAGCTGCAGCCCCCACTACCGAAGCAAAGGAATGCCATGACCGCCACCGACCAGGCCCTCACCTATCTGTTGTCCCCCGAGCACCACCGCACCGCCCACGGCACCGCCTGAGTCCCCATCCCCATTCCTGGAAGGAACCACCAGACACCATGACATACCCGAGATCCCGCCGTTCTCTGTCCATTCCCCGGCCCAGGCACCTCGCCTCCGCCCTGTTTCTGGCAGCGGTCATGGCACTGACAACCGCCTGCGCCAGCTCACCGAGCGGCCCGTCGGCCGCGCCAGGCGGTTCGTCGCCCGACGCGGCCGGTGCCGTTGCTGTTACGGTCTCCGACATTGACGGCACTACCCGGACCATCCCGGACGGTAAGCCCGCAGCACTGTTCTTCTTCTCTGTCGGATGCGGTGAGTGTGTGGAAGGGGCCGATTCCCTGAACAAGGCCTCCACGGCCCTGGGAAGCTCGGCCGACTACCTCCTGGTGGACGTGGACCCCCGAGAACCGAAGGAGACCATCAACGGATTCCGCGATTACATCAAGGCCCCTGAGCTCCCTGCCGTCATCGACACCGGGGCCACACTGACCACCCGGTACAAGGTCACCTCCATAAGCACCCTGGTGGTGGTCGACGCGAAGGGCGACGTTACCTTCCGGGCCACCGACCCGTCTGCGGAAAAGATCCAAGAAGAACTCACCAAGGCCGGTGCCCAATGACAGCCCTGCTTGCCCTGGCCTTCGCCGCTGGAATGATTGCCCCGGTCAATCCCTGCGGTTTCGCCCTCCTGCCCGCCTGGATAGCCCAGACCATCGGGGACGCCCGGACGCGCCCGCTCGCGCTGCGTCTGGCCCACGGGCTCCGGGCCGGGCTCGCGCTCAGCCTCGGCTTCGCCGGGACCCTGGCAGCCTTCGGGCTGATCGTCAGCGCGGGCGCCAGGACCCTGATCAGCGCAGCGCCCTGGCTGGGAATGGGCACCGGGGTGATCCTTCTCCTGCTGGGCCTGGCCATGCTCACCGGACTCACACCACGGCTCCGTCTGCCGGCCTGGGCCACGAAACCCCGCACACAAGGAGCCGCAGGGGCAGGTCACAAAACCGGGCGCATGGTGGCCTTCGGGGTCGGATACGCCGCAGCATCCCTCGGCTGCACCCTCGGGGTGTTCCTGGCCGTGATCGCCCAAGCCCAGGCCGTCGCCAGCTACGCCGGGCTGCTCGCGGTCTTCGCCGCCTACACCGCAGGCTCGGCCACTGTCCTGATGCTCGTTTCGGCAGGCACGGCCATCGCCGGGGCCGCCCTCGGGCGAAGAATCACCGGCCTGGCCAAGCACAGCAACCGCATCGCCGCCTTCATCCTCACCATAACCGGCGCCTACCTCAGCTGGTATTGGTATCCCGCCGCCACCGGCGGAACCGCACAGGCCAACAGCCTCGCCGTATGGTCAGCCGCCGCCAGCGCCTGGATCAGCGACAACAGCACCCTGATCGCAGCCCTCGCCGCAGCCGTGGTGCTCGCATCGGCATTGGCCGCCCTCAACCGGCGCAGGAGACTGCGCATCAGACAGGGAACGCCGCCCACAGGCGAGGGCCCCGGGCAAAGCGGGGAACCCGACTGCTGCGCACCAACTCCGGACAACAACTCGACCGAGGACCGGCCAGGCACGATCCCGTAGCTGGCCGAGGACTCCCAAAAAGCAAGGGGGAGAGGGAACCGTGCCCCATCTTCTGGCAAACGAGGCGCCCGCCTATCAGGACAGGTTGGTACAGCGGCATCAGGCCGGAAGTCAATTCGTGCAGAGGACTTCGGGCAATCCGTCAGGAGCCCTCTGTACCGCCCCCGCAATGACGGGAACGTCAGTGTGGTGGACTTCGGAAAGCCACAGTGACACCCACTAGTTGTACTCGACCGTGACGTTGGTGGCACTTTCGGTCTTGTGAAATAGTTAGGCCTCCTGGCTTAGTGGAGCTGTCTAGTTCTTCACTGCCGGAGGCCTCTATGCCCAACGGTAACGCCCGCTTGACCACGCATGCGAGAGCGTTGCTGGTGGCCAGGCAAGCTCATCCATATCGATGTGAAGAAACTCAGCCGCATCCCCGACAGCGGCGGTTGGCGAGTCCACGACCGATCCGCGACCGGAAGACCCGATCGGGTTCGACCACGTCCATGCCGCTGTCGATGACCACACCCGACTCGCTTATATGGCCCACTAGCGGTCGCGGAGCGTCCTGAAAACCTAAAGTTTTATGAGACACCCGGCAGGAACTGGAATGTGAGACCGTTTCATGGGGCAATTGGCCTCCTCCCCGTCTCACTAAAGCGTCTCGCCCTAAGTTGTCGCAGGGTGGTGCTCGGTAGGGGTTTGTGAGGCATAATCGAGACATGAGGCTTTTGGGGCACACCCATCTGTACGCGCTGACCTGCGGCGTTGTGGGTTGTGCCGAGCGTGCTGCCGGAGTCCCTTTCAGTGTCCCTGGGGTAGGAGCGGCCGCATGAAGGTGCGCTCGTACCGCAGGACGCACCCGGACTCGTCTCGAATCCGGTCAGCGGCGATGAAGTCCGGGTGGGTGCCGAACAAGGTGCGGTACTGCTCGTAGGCAGCCAGGCTGGGGAAGCTGAACAGGGATTCCGCACGGTCACTCACACCTTCCGCGGGTAGGTAGTACCCGTGGTGGGTGCCGCCGTGTTCGTCGACATGCCGCATCCAAGCGCGGGCGAACTGTTCAAAGGCCGCGATCTGGTCGGGGTCGATGGTGTAGTGGACGACACAGGTGATCACATCCACAACGCTAGGCCCACAGGCGCTCATTGGGGAGCCTTTGTCTGTGCGCCTCGTGGTGCACCTGGGGCACACCAATCTGCCTGGTTTACCTGCGGAAATGCGTCAGTTCGCCAAGTTGGCGCCGATTTCAACGGTGAGAACTCCGACGGCGATGAAGAGGATGCCGAGGGCCATGGTTCGGGTGAGGGGTTCGTGGAAGATGACCCGGGCGAGGATCGCGGTGAGAGCTATGCCGGATGCTGCCCAGATGCCGTAGGCGACGCCAAGGGCCATGCCGTCGGCCAAGGCGAGACTTAAGGCGACGAACGCCACGAGATACCCCGCGATGACGCCGATGAACCATTTCTTCACCCGGCCACCGTCGGAGGCTCGTAGCGACATGGTCGCGACGACTTCGGACAAGATGGCGCCTGCGAGGAAGATCCATGTCATGAGTTGACTCCTGCTTCCTGGGCTGCGGTTTGCTGAGCTTTCTGGGAGCCGAGTTCGACGGTGAGGACACCGCTGATGATCAGAACCATTCCAAGACCCATCACAGCGGTCAGAGGTTCACCGAAAATCGCGGCGGATAGCACGGCGGTGAGCACGACCCCGCTGGCTCCCCAGATGCCATAGGCGACGCCGATCTGCATTCCTTCGCGCAGGCAGAAGGTGAGGAAGACGAAAGTGCCGATGTATCCGGCAGCAACCACGATGTACCAGGATGGGTGATTGAGCGCCGCCTTGAGAGACAGCGTCGCCGCCACTTCGGTAGTGATGGAGCCAGCGAGCAGGAACCACTGCTTCATGGGGTTGTTCCTTCGATCAGGGAGCGAATGCTGGAGACGACGGCTTCGAGATCCGCGCCGTGGAGGGTGGACACACCTGTGGCCTGGGCGCCCCAGAGTCCGTCGGCGGCGAGTCGGGCGGTGGTCAGCCTGGCTCGGGTGGCGGCGTCGAGATCGTCCGGGAGTTCGAGCCAGCGGCCCATCCGCGTAGTCCACGGTTCGGTGAGTTCGGGCCGATACGTCGCTTGGCCCCAGATGATGAACTCGGCGCGCTTGGCGGCCCCGTGGGCGGCGACGTGAACGTAGCTCAGGAGCCGCTCGGTGGCGTTGGCGTTCTCGAGGGGCTTGCCAAGGGTGGCAGTCATGTCGTTCTCGACGTTGGCCGCAGCGTGGTCGACGATCGCGGCGAGCAGTACGTCGCGGTTGCGGAAGTGATATAGCAATCCCGGTTTGGTGAGCCCGGCCTCGTGGGTCACTGCGTCAAGGGTAATGTCGCCACCCTCCGCTGCGTTCATGACGCGGAGGGCAGCTTCCAGGATCTCGGAGCGCTGACTGGTTCGCATATAGCTAACTTTACCATTTGGTAGGTGAAGCCTTCAACTGCGGGCGCTGGTAGGGGCACCTGGGGTACACCCCAAGCGAACAATTTGTGAATGAAAAAACTTCCTGTTCGCTAGGGTTAGTTCCAAGACTAACGGAACAGAACCGTCACTGCCTCTGGAGATCACTGAACAGTTGGGGGCGATCTCAGGACAAAAGGTGGGCTATGCCCGGGTGAGTTCGAAAGATCAGAACCTTGATCGTCAGATTGAACAACTCAAGGCAGAGAAGGTCTTCACCTATTACACGGATAAGGCCAGTGGTGGATCGCGTGAGCGCCCTGGACTTGATGAAGCAATGCGATATGTCCGTGCAGGAGATCAGCTTGTCGTCACGTCGATGGATCGGTGCGCGCGTTCACTGACGGATCTGTACGCCATTGTTGACGAGCTAGTCAGCAAAGGAGTGTCGGTGAAGTTCCTCAAGGAGGGACAGACCTACTCAAAAGACTCCACCCCGATCGCCAAGCTGATGCTAGGGCTGTTGGGTTTTGTTCAGTTGGGTAAGGCCGTGAAAGAGCTGGATCAACACCGTGAAATAGTTGAAAAAAATAACCCCGCAGGTTTCCCTGCGGGGTGTCGTTGTTAGAACGGTGCTTCGTCGTTGTCGGCGTCAGCGCCAGCCAGGGCGGCGTTCGCCGCCTCGCCTCCGCGACGGGCTGCGCGCGCAGCGGACTCTTTCTTGGAGTCGATCAGCTGCACGGTGTCGATACGGGCGACCAGCGGGTAGTGCTTCACACCGTCCTTGTCGGTGTAGACGTCGGTCTTCAGCGAGTAGCTCACTGCGACACGGTCGCCGGACCCGATGCAGCCGAACACGCCGGGGTTCTTCGCGTCCTGGACGTAGCCGGTCAGCTCCACGATCTCGCTTTCCACCTTGCCGGTGGCCTTGTTCTTGAAGGTGTTGCGCGCATAGACGCTGAGCTTCACCGTCGCACCGCCGTTTGCGTGCTCGAACAGCTTCGGTGCGCGAGCTGCGTTGCCGACGATGGTGCCGTTGTTGAAGGGGTTGGACATGATGGTTCTCCTTATGTGGGTGGGTGTGAATTGCCGTGCAATGTGGGTGTTGAAGCAGCTGCTTTGCTGCTGCGGGGGGTTGCGCTGTCGTTACAGCACTGCCCAGGGCAGCGGCGTGCCTGCCGCCTCTAGGTCGCGCAGTTCTTGTGCTGCACCCGGATCGGCGTCCTCGCCGTCGATGCCGTCGGCGAGCTGGTAGAGCAGTTCCAGGTCGGTGTGGGTGATGTCGCGCATCACGTGCCTCCTTGTTCGGATTGGTGGTCAATCCGTCTGTTGGAGACAGCTCTGCTGTCTAGGGGTCGCTCCCCTGCCTCGTTGAAGTGTCTGCTGTCGCAAGCCACGGCCGACGAGAAAGAAAAGAAACCCCGTTGCATCGCTGCAACGGGGTGTGTGGTGCTACTCGGTGAACAAGATCGTGCGGGTCTTCTCGGCGCCCTCGCGGACGAGTTCGACCATCCGCTCGCCTTGGCCGATGTCGGTCAGCTTCGCCACCAACGACGGGAAGTTCTCGTCTGGCCCGATCTCGGTGGCTCGGTGCGCGGCCACGCCAGCTAGTCCCGGCTGGCCTGTGGCGTGCGCAAGCACGGCAACCGTGGTGGTGAGCTGCGCGCGCATCCCTGGCCAGCTGGTCGGGACAGCACGCATAACCTGCTCCGCGAACCGTAGGCCCGCCTGCGGGTCATCGAGCAGCGCCGCGAGCAGCGCGTCTCGCAAGCGCGGCGTGGTGAAGCATTTCAGCGCCGATCGAACAGCGCGCGTGCTCGGCTGGGTTATTCCTGCCGCCGCCTGCTCGTATTCACGCTGCAGCACGTCGGAGAACATGGGCGGGATATACGCCAGCGCGTCTTCGATGATGTCGGCGTGCTCGGCAGCGTCGATGCCGTGATCGGTGCTGTTCAGGCGTGCCTCGATGTCGTCTTTGCTCGGCTCCGGCAGCTCGCCGGTGTGCTCTAGCATCTGCCGCAGCGCCGCCGATGCGGCGACCTCGCCGACAACGCCGTGGCGCGGCTCGTCGATGAGCGGATGCTGGTACACAGACCACCACGCAGCCCCGGTGACGATCTCGGGCACTTGCACCACCCCGAGCAGCGGCGGTAGGTGCACTGCCCCACTAGTGAGATACGTGGCCGTCTCGTCAAAGACCGGCTGCGCAATGTCATCGCTGATCATGTACGCGATAACAGCGTCGAGTTCGAGGTGGTGGACCCACGCTGCGAACCGCTCGCGACTCTCGGTGAGCTTCTCCACGGCCTCGTCCAGATCGAACCGCGCGACCGGGCCGAGGCGGACGGTGTCGACGCCCTCGTCGTCGACGAAGAACGCGAGGATCAGCGAGTTGTTCGGGTAGAAGCCGAGGATGCCGGGGAGGTTCGCGAGGATCTCGCCGTGAGATGCAAGCGTGTGGGAATGAGTGGACATGGCAGTGCTCCTTTGCACGAATACGGGGTGAACGTGGTCAATCCCGTATTCAGTCCGGCTCTGCCGGTCGCAGGCGTATCCCCGCAGTGCAGTGCCTTTGTGCGCTCGGCGTCGCTAGCGCAGCCTGATGCTCGCTCGCTGGGTGCGAGCGCTAGCGACGCAGCATTGTTAGATCCCCGCGTCGCCGCTGGTTAAGCGTTACCTTTGGCGCGGTTGTGAGACTTGCACAGCAGTTCGCAGTTGCTTTCCTCGAACTGCCGACTCCCGTGGCGTTCCTTCGTTGCTGCCGTCCTAGCAATCACTAAGCAATGCACCGAAAACCTGCGCCGCGTCGTTGGAGCGTCGCAGTTCCGTTTGGTGCAGGATTTTGACCCTAGTGCACCAGCTAGTGCACCAAATGGCGATCCGATCACAAAATGAAGAAGGCCCCTACCAGCGTTTCCACTGGTAGGGGCCTTATCTTAGTAGCGGGGGCTGGATTCGAACCAACGACCTCTGGGTTATGAGCCCAGCGAGCTACCGAGCTGCTCCACCCCGCGTCGGGCGTTTATGTGATTATCGCCTGTCGCCGTAACCGGCAACGTGGAGTTACTATACATACACCAACTAATAGCGCCAAACCTCCTGCTCAAAGGAGGTTTGGCGCTATCGTTTTGTGCTCGAGTGGCGCGCGTGCGCGGATCGTGCTTACTGGGCCCGCTGGTACTGGGCCACGGCGCGGTCCAGCTGGTCCAGGGCGCGGCCGTACTCCTCGAAGGAGCCGTCGCGTGCGCTCTCCAGGTTGCGCAGGGCGTCGTTGACGTTGTTCATCGCCTCGTCCTTGTTCACCTGCGGAGCGTCCTGGCCATCCTCCGGCTGGGTCTCGCCTTCCGGCTTCGCCTCCTGGTTCTCACCTTCCTGCTTGGTGTCCTTGTTCTCGTCCACAACGTCGATGTCCTGGGCGGCCTCCGAGTGGATGCCAACCTGGTCTAGCGCCTGGGAGATCGTCGGAGCGTAGCCCACCTGGCCGCGGTAGAACACCAGCACGCGCAGCAGCTTCGGGAAGGCGGATGCCTGGTCCTTGCGCTGCGAGTAGATCGGCTCGATGTAGAGGATCTCGCCGCCACCCACCGGCAGGGTGAGCAGGTTGCCGTTCTTCAGGTCGTTGGTGCCCTCCCACAGCGTGCGGTCGCGGGCAACCTGGTCGGAGGACATCAGGGCGTCCTGCGCCTGCTTCGGGCCCTGGGTCTGCTTGTTCGTCGGCAGCACGCGCACGGTGATGTCGCCGTAGGTCTCCGGGTCGGAGGACACCGCCATGTGCGCGGACAGGAACTCGCGGTTCAGGCCGCGGAACGGGGTGATCAGCTGGAACGACGGCTTGTCGGTCTCCGGGTCTGCTGCCACGACGTAGTACGGCGGCTGGTTCAGCTGTCCGCGGCCCTCAGGCGCGGTCGGGTCGTTCGGCACGGACCAGAAGGCGTCGTTGTTGAAGAACACGCCCGGGTCGTCCACGTGGTAGCGCGCCAAAAGGTCACGCTGGACCTTGAACAGGTCCTCCGGGTAGCGCAGGTGCTCGCGCAGAGAATCCGAGATGTCAGACTCCGGGCGCACCGTGTCCGGGAAGATGCCCTGCCACGCCTTGAGCACCGGGTCGGTTTCGTCGAAGGCGTAGAGCTCCACGGAGCCGTCGTAGGCGTCCACGGTGGCCTTGACGGAGTTGCGGATGTAGCCGACGTTGTCGGTGATCAGACGCTGGGTGGTGCCGTCCGGGTTCAGCGCATCCTGCGTGGTGTCCTGCAGGGAGTTGCGCGTGGAGTACGGCAGCTGGGAAAGCGTGGTGTAGCCGTCCACGATCCACTTCACGCGGCCGTCCACCACGGCCGGGTAGGTCTTGGAGTCCGTGGTCAGCCACGGGGCGACCTTCTCCACGCGGGTGCGCGGATCGCGGTCGTAGAGCACCTTCGAGTCGCCGCCGACGCGGTCGGACAGCAGGAAGTTCAGCTCCTGGTATTTCACCGTGTAGGCGAGACGGTTGAAGATGTTGCCGATGTCCACGCCACCCTTGCCGTCGTAGGTGTAGGTGGAGTTGTCCGTGTCGTACTCCACCGGGCCCTGGCCGGTCTCGCCCACAATGGCGTAGTCCAAGCCGTCCTCGGCAGAGGCGATCACCGGGCCGTAGTAGATGCGCGGCTCGTCGACCTTGATGCCCAGCTCCTCCGCGTCCTCGGAGGCCTTGGCGGCGGCGTTGGACTGTAGGTCGGACACGGTGAAGATCGGCAGGCCGCCGCGGGTGGAGCCGGCGTCCTGCGCCGCCTCGTCCACGGTGTTGGCCTGCGCGGCCACAAAGCCGTTGCCGTGGGTGTACACGGTGTGGCGGTTAATCCAGTCGAGCTGGTTTTCACTCAGCGCGTTCGGGTTCATCTCACGCGCGGCCACCACGTAGTCGCGCATCTCGCCGTCCACCTGGTAGCGGTCCATGGCCAGCTGGTCCGGGAAGCCGTAGAAGTTACGCAGCTGCTGGTTCTGGGTAAAGGTCGGAGAGATGATCTCCGGGTCCAAAAGGCGCAGGTTGGAAATCGTGGCCGCGTCAGAGGCGACGTCGGAGTTGGAGGTGTTGCCAGCGCCCCAGTTATCCAGGTAGGTCACGTTGTCGTCCGTAAGCCCGTACGCCTCACGGGTGGCCTCGATATTGCGGCCGATGTACTCGTACTCCTTGGCCTGGCGGTTGGGTTTGACGGAGAACTGCTCCATCAGCGCCGGCCAGACGTTGCCCACCACCAGAGACGACAACAGCATCAGCACGGTGGCCATGACCGGCACGCGGAAGTCACGGTAGACGATGGAGGCGAAAAACGCCGCGGCCACCAAAACTGCAATGACGGTGAGGATGATCTTCGCCGGCAGCATGGCGTTGACGGTGGTGTAGGACGCACCGGTGAAGATGTCGTTTTCGCTGTAGAGCAGGTAGTAGCGCTCCAGCCAGTAGCTCACAGCCTTCAGCAGCATCCACAGGCCAGCGGTGACGGCGAGCTGGATGCGCGCGTTTTTGCTGATGTGACCGGAGATGCCGGAGACCTTGTTGCCAATGCGGATGCCGCCCAGCAGGTAGTGGCCTACCGCCGCGACCAAAAACGCCACCAGAAGCAGCATGGAAAGCGTGTCCACCACCGCGGAAATGCCGGGCAGGGTAAACGCGTAGAAGCCCAGGTCCTTGCCAAACTGCGCGTCGGTGGAGCCGAACTCGCCGCCGTTGAACCAGAGCATGAACACGCGCCACATGCGCTGGCCGGCCAGGCCGGACAGGATGGCCACGACAACCGGCACCCACACCAGCATGCCGCGAACGGACTGCTGCACCTGCTGGCGGTACTGCGCGGCCTGGTCGAACGGCGCGGCCTGCTCCTGGGGTCTGCCGCGCCACGCCAGTCGGGCGGCAATCCAGGTGATCGCGCCGCCGAGCAGCGCAAAGATGATAAACAGCACCACGCGGACCAGGATCACGCGGTTAAACACGCCCCTAAAGTCCACCTCCCCGAACCACAGGAAGTCGGTGTACAGCCCGACTGCCATTGGCAGGAGGAAAAGAATGAGGCCCAAGACACCGATGGTGGTCATTAACCCCGTGTTCGGTTTCTTGGCGCGTGGTTGTGGCCGATTGAGGCGGGTAGCCAAGCCTGCTCCTTAGGAATTAGTGTGTGCAACGCAGTTAATCTTCAAGCTTAAATAATCCAACGTCAAACTTGCCCGGAGGGTTCCCGTGCGCGAACAGCAAGCGTTAAATAAGGCCATGATGGAGGCCGTCGAGTTCGTCCACGCGGAGGGGTGGGACGCTCCCCCGACACTGTTCGGCCTGGTACCCACGCAGTTGCTTGTCGACGAGCTGGGCCACCTCGACGACTCTTCCCCGTTAACACTGGTGGTCCAAGACCTCCCAGAGCACATCCTGCCCGGCTCCGAGGAACTGGGCGAGTACGTCTCCCGCATCGCCTGGCCGCGCGAAGTCCAAGGCGTGATCTTGGCGCAGGAGATCGTGTTCAAGGACGCTTCCGCCGGCGAGGCCGCCGAGCCGCGCCCGGCGCGCCTGTTCTCCGGCGTGCTGCGGGAAGAAGACATCGACCAGACGCTGCTGCAGCTGCGCCTGACCGAGGATGAGTTGGAGGAGCGCGGCGCGTTCGCCCAGGACGACATCGAGCTACGCGGCGGGCCCGGCGTGGCCCCGGGTGTAGTGGCGGCGCTGCGCTACGGCCTCGAGCAGGACCCGGACGAGCTGGTTTAGTATGTCAGTTGTGTCTACTTCCCGCCCCTGGTCCCGCTCCGTCTCCATCATCGCCGCCGCCACCGCCGCAGCGCTCACGCTTACGGCGTGCTCCAACGATTCCGACTCCGAGGATCCCGATACCCGCGCGCCGGAGATCACCTCCACGGAGACGCCGCCGAGCGAGCCGGAGCGCACTGACACCGAAACCGGCGCGGGCACCGAGACTGGCTCGGCGACGGTGACATCGACGCAGCGCTCTACCCCTGCCACGTCGGCCCCTTCGGCTACGTCCGCAGCGTCGTCTGTGTCCTCGTCGAAGAAGACTGCTGCGGGCACGGCGGATGCGACGTCGACAAGCGGAAAGAAGCAGGAAGCTGACGCGCTGGCGGAAGTGCGCGAACGCTTCTCCACGTTGGCCCCGGAAGAGTTCTTCGACCAGTTCGACGACTGCGCGGCGGGCGGTTTGAGCGGCTCCTTCGACTGCTCCGGCGAGGGCATCGGCCAGTTCCAATTCTTCGACTCCGACTCCAAGGCCGCCTCGACAACGCAGCTTCTCACCGAGCTGCGCTCCTCGCGCGTGGTGGAAGACAACGGCGACCGCGTGGTGGGCTGGTCCACGCTCGGCACCTCCGCGATCATCACCGTGGTGGACAACGAGGCCGGTCAGGTGATGCAGCAGCTGATCTCCACCGAGCAGGATGATCCGCGCCAGCGTATCTACGACTTGGGGCTGGCCAAGCAGTAACTACTCGCAGGCGGGCACATCAGCACCCGCGGCGAAATCCTCCATCGCCTCGACGGCCTCGGCGAGGTTGTCCACCTTCGCCACCGTCATGTGCTCCGTGGCCACGCGTTTGACGGCGTCGCAGTTGCCGGCGGGCGCTAGGAAGAGCTCAGCGCCGTCGTCCTCTGCGGCACGGATCTTGTGGGTGATGCCGCCGATGGGGCCGACCTTGCCGTCCTCGTTGATCGTGCCGGTGCCTGCGACATACTTGCCGCCGTTGAGCGCGCCCGGGGTGAGCTTGTCAATGACGGCGAGCGAGAACATCATGCCCGCGCTCGGCCCGCCGATGTCGTTGAGGTTGTAGTTCACGCTGATGCCGCCGGCCGGCTCGGAAGTCATGAGGATGCCCAGCATGGGCTGGCCCTTCTCGTGCGGGTTCTCCCCCAGCTCCACCGCCTCGGTGCGTTCTTCGCCGTTGCGCTCGACGGTAATCTCGATCGTCTCGCCGGGGGTCTTGGCGCGCACAGCATCCTGGACTTCCTGCGGCGTTTCCACGTTTTCACCAGCAATAGCGGTGATCAGGTCCTCCGGCTGCAGCACCCCCTCGGAGGCGCTGCCTTCCATCACGTCGTGCACCACCACCGTGGTGGGACGGTTCAGGTAATGCATGGCCGCCACCGTCGCAGACGCCTCGGAGGCGACAAACGCCTGCTGGTTGACCTCACGCACCTGATCCTCGTCCAAATCCGGCGGCATGATCTGCTCCACCGGCACGATCGTGTCGTCCGTGGCAACCCAACGCCCCAGCGCCTGGCCGAGCGTCATGTTCGTGCGCACGGACACGGTGGTCATGTTCAACTTGCCGCCGGTGTCCAGCGTCTCCGCGCCCTCGATGTCCACGACGGGCTCGCCGCCGACCTCGCCGAGCGTGTCAAAGGTGGGCCCCGGCCCTTCCGCCGCGTACGGCACTGTCAGGCGGATATCGGTGCCCGGGATGTGGTCCGCGGTCAGTGCACCTGCCAACAGCACGACGGGGATGGACCCCCAGACCAGGGTCGACCACCGCCGGTTCCGTGCTTCACGCGCTTTGGACATGGGCGCAGATTCTAGCGCAGGAGGCGCTTGACACTGTTGCTGGCTCTCAGCGAACCCATGAGCGTTGTGCCTGACTGTATTCTGGCTGGCATGACTAACGGATTCGGCTTTTCCTTTCCTAACGACTCGAACGATGACGGCGAAGGCGACGGCAACAATCGGGGCGGCGACGGAAACGGCCGCGGCAACGATAACGGTCGCGGTGACGCGAACAACCCGTTTGCCGCATTCGGCTTCGGCGGGGGCCAGCCCGGCGGAGGCGGCTTAGGCGACGTGTTTAACCAGCTGGGCCAGATGCTCTCCGGCATGGGCTCGTCCATGAACGCCCAAGCGTCGGGCGACGCGGTGAACTTTGAACTCGCCGCGCGCATGGCACGCCAGCGCATCGCCGGTGCAAGCCCGGTCTCCGAGGCGGACACCCGCGCGGCGGAAGAATCCCTGCGCTTAGTGGAGCTGTGGTTAGACGAGGCCACGGACCTGCCCGCAAGCGGCGCGAAGGCGCAGGCGTGGAACGCCGAGCAGTGGCTGAACCAGACCATGCCGATGTGGAAGCGACTGGTCAACCCCGTTGCGGAGCACATGAACCGCGCCCAGCTGGACTCCATGCCGGAGCAGGCCCGGGAGATGATGGGCCCGATGGCCGGGATGATGAACCAGATGAACTCCATGCAGTTCGGCATGAAGCTCGGCCACGCGCTGGGGGATCTGGCGCAGCAGGCGCTGACCGGCTCCGACTTCGGCCTGCCCGTCGCCCCCGCCGGCACCGCCGCGATACTGCCGCGCAACGTCACCCAGATTTCCAAGGGACTGGACCTGGCCGGCCAGGAAGTGATGGTCTACATCGCCGCCCGCGAGGCCGCGCGCCAGCGCCTGTTCCGCCACGTGCCGTGGCTGGTGGAGCGCATCGTCTCCTCCGTGGAGGAATACGCCGCCGGTTTGGAGATCGACACCTCCCACATCGAGGACATCGCCCGCAACCTCAACCTGGAAGGCGGCGACCCGCAGCAGATCCAGGAGGCGCTGCAGAACCTGCAGGGCGAGGATCTCTCCCCGCGCGTGGGCACCCGCAACGCCGGCGCCACCTCCCGCCTGGAGACGCTGATCGCCTTGGTGGAAGGTTGGGTCGACGTCGTGGTGGCCGAGGCTCTCGGCGAGCGCATCCCGTCCACCCCGCAGCTGGCGGAGGCGTGGGCGCGCCGCCGCGCCACCGGCGGCTCCGCCGAGCAGGCATTCGCCAACATCGTAGGCATCGAGCTGGGCGCGCCGCGCACCCGCGACGCCGCCGAGCTGTGGCGCCGCATCGACACCGCCGTGGGCACCAAGCGCCGCGACCAGGTGTGGAACCACCCGGACTTCCTGCCGTCCGCGGAACACCTGGACAACCCGGCCGCGTTCATCGACACGCTGCTTGACGACGCGCCGGACACCGACTTCGACGACGAGTTTGCCAAGCTCGAGCAGGAGCTGCGCGACAACCCGGAGCTCAAGCGCGAAGACGGCGACGGCAAGGACGACGGTCGCGAGGACGGCACGGAACTTTAAGGGCGGTCCTCACCCGAAGCGCTGGTATGCCTCCAGGTAGCCGCGTGCGCGCTCCGCGTACGGCACCTTGTCCGCCCACTCGTAGAACTCTTTGCTGTGGTTCGGGATGAACGTGTGCGTCAGCTCGTGCACGATCACCGCGTCCAACACGTAATCCGGCACCTGCTTTAACCGGTCGCTGATCCGAATGTCGCCGGTGGACACCGTGCAGGAACCCCACCTCGATCGCTGGTTGGACACCCACCTGATTGAGCCGAGGCGCGCCTGGCCGTCCAGGACGTGCTTATTCAGGGAATCGGCGCGCGTGCGCAAGGAGACGTCGTCACGCGGGCGCGCCTTTGTCTTGCGCTCGAGCTTGGCCAGCATCTCGGCCACCGCCTCGCGCTCTTGCACGTTAGTGAAGTGCGCGGGGATGCGGATCTCCGCTACACCGCCCACCAGCCGCGCCTGCACCGAGCGCGTCCTGCGCGCCGAGCGGATCACGCGGTACGGCGTCGAATTGTTCTGTGTTTGCCTGCCAGCCATGGCAATGCATTGTAGGATCCCGCATCGGGGGTGGATACAGGGATGATCAACGACAACACGCGGGTGAAACTCGCCCACGGCGCGCACCCGTTTCTGCGCGCAGACAACGTCATGCAATTCGGCGCCGACGCCACGCGCACGGGCCTGGTAACCACCGAGCACGCCAAGGACGTCGCGGCGCTGTTGGGGGTGCTCATGCGGCCGCGGAGGCTGGGCTGGGTGGTGGAGCAGCTCGCCTCGCTCATCGGCGCCGAGGCAGCCCGGAGCCTTACGGACGACTTGCTCAGCTACCGGGTGCTCGTGCCAGCCGCCAAGCCCGAGGTGCTGCTCGTCGGCCATGGACGGCTGGCGGCGGCGGTGACTGCCAGACTGCGTGAATGCGGGTTAGATGTGCGCACGCAAGCGCGCAACGAGGCTCTGTCGAAGTTCCTCCTGCACAGCGAGAAGTGGGTGCCGGTGGCGGCGGTGAACACCACCGCCCAACTCGGCGAGCTCGCCGCGCTGACCCGGCAGCGCCAAGGCGCGGTGCTGCCGGTGACGCAGGTGGACGCGCGCGTGGTGGTGGGCCCCGTGTGCGCCCGCCCTGGCCCGTGCCCTTTGTGCGTGCGCCTCTACCTTCTGGACCGGGACCCGAACTGGCCCGTGGTGGAGCAGCGTGCGCCGCTGAGCGTGCAGGGCGATCCCGTCCCAGCCGCGGCCGGCGCTGCTTTTGCCGCGGTGGCGCTGCGGCGTTTGGCGGGCGTGCCGGACCCGCCCGGGGTCTCCGCGCCGAAGCCTGGTGCCGGGGTGCTCACGGTGGTCGACCCGTTCGCGCCGACACCCGTGTCCACGGCGACGCTGCCGCCCCACCCGGACTGCGCCATGTGCTTCTAAGCTTCAGGACGCCTCCGGACGCCCCCTTACCGGAACTGCCCCAGCACCTCGAGCACGCCGGCGCCGTAGTTGTCCACCTTCACCGGGCCCACGCCGGAGACTCCGAGCAGCTCGCGCTCGTCGGCGGGCATGGCCTCCGCGATAGACATCAGCGTCGCGTCGGTGAACACCACGAACGCCGGCTGGCCCGCTGCACGCGAGACGTCCAGGCGCCAGCGCTTCAGCGCAGCGTAGACGGCCTCGTCGAAACTCGGCTCGCACTCCTCGTGGCGGCCCAGGGACTTCTCCGCGGGCGTGCCCAGCTGGTTGCCGCACACCCGGCAGCGCTTCGCGCGCTTGAGCCGCTGCGGGGATTGCTCCACCTTCAGCTCCGGCACCAGCCCGTCCAAGAAGCGCGAGCGGGTGCGGTTTTTGTGCCCGCCCTCCTGGCGCGCCAGCGACCACGACATGTGCAGGTGCTCGCGCGCGCGGGTCACGCCGACGTAGAACAGGCGGCGCTCCTCCTCGATCTGCTCGTCGCCCGCCTTGAGCGCGTGCGAGATCGGCAGCGTCTTTTCCACCAACCCCACCAAAAACACCGCGTCCCACTCCAGGCCCTTCGCGGCGTGAAGGCTGGCCAGAGTTACCCCGTCCACGGCCGGGGGCTGCTTCGCCTCGGCGCGGCGGCGCAGCGACCCCAGCACCTCCCCCATGGTTGATGCCTCGCGGGTGCGCACGATCTCCTCGATCAGATCCACCAGCGCGCTCAAGGACTGCCAGCGCTCGCGGGCCTTCGCGCCCTCCGGTTCCTCCGGGGTCAGCCCCAGCGGGGCGAGCGCGGCACGCGCAATGCGCACCGGATCATCCGGCAGGTCCGTGCGCTTCGAGGCGCGCAACAGCTGCGCGAACGCCTCCCGGATTTCCGCGCGCTGGAAAAACCCCTCGCCGCCGCGGACCTGGTAGACAATCCCCTCGTCCGCAAGTGCGGCTTCAAACGCGGCGGACTGCGCGTTGATGCGGTACAAAATGGCGATTTCGCGGGCAGCGACGCCGTCGTTAAGCAGCTTGCGCACCTTCTGCGCCACCGCCCGCGCCTCCGCGGGCTCGTCGTCGTAGCCGTTGAACTGCGGCTCCGGGCCGTGGCCGCGCATGCCTTCAAGCTGCAGGCGGGTGCCCGCGATGCGGCCGGTGGCTTTGCCGATGACGGTGTTGGCCAGCTCCGTGATCTCCACGGTCGAGCGGTAGTCGCGCTGCAGCTTCACGACGGTCGCGTGCTCGTACGTGCGCGAGAAGTTCAAAAGGTAGTCCGGGGTCGCGCCGGTAAAGGAGTAGATGGTCTGGTTGGCGTCGCCGACCACCGTCAGGTCGTCGCGGGTGCCCAACCATGCCTCCAGCACCCGCTGCTGCAACGGGGTGACGTCCTGGTACTCGTCCACCACGAACGACTGGTACTGCGCGCGAAACTCCTCCGCCACCGCGGGCGCGTTCTCAAGTGCGCCGGCGACGTGGATGAGCAGGTCGTCGTAATCGATCAGCATGCCTTCCGGGCTGGTCTTCGCCTCCTCGTAGAAGCGGTAGACCTGGGCGACCTTCTGCGCGTCCGCTGGTGGTGTGCGCGGGGAATCGGCGATGCGCTGCACGTAGTCCTCCGGGCCGATGACCGAGGATTTCGCCCACTCGATCTCGCTGAGCAAATCGCGCACCATTTCCTTGCCGGTGTCCAGGCCTGCGGCGCGGGTTGCGCGGGCGACGATGGGGAACTTGTTGTCCAGCACCCGCCACGGCAGATCGCCTGCAATCTGGGGCCAGAAGTACTGCAGCTGGCGCATCGCCGCGGAGTGGAAAGTGCGCGCCTGTACCCCGCCGATGCCCATGGAGGTGAGGCGGTCGCGCATCTCGCCGGCGGCGCGTTTGGTAAACGTCACCGCCAGCACCCGGTTCGGTGCGACCTGGCCGCGGTCGATCAAGTTAGCTATGCGGTAGGTGATCGTGCGGGTTTTGCCCGTACCCGCGCCGGCGAGGATGCACACCGGCCCGCGCGGCGCTTCCGCCGCCACACGCTGGTCTTCATCCAGCACGCTGAGGTCTATCGCCATGGGTGTGCTCCTTCCGGGGTGGGTGTGTTCGGGATGCCCGCCCAGTAGTCGATGAGCGCGCGGGCGATGGTGCCCTCCGCGGCGAGCGTGAGGGAATCCAGCTCGTAGCGGCTGGCCCACACGGTGCGGGTCAGCTCTCCGTCGGTGGGCGCTTGCGCATCGGTATCCGCCGTGCGCGCCGCCATGCCGAGCATGAGCGCGCCGGAGAGCGGCCACGGCTGGGAGCGCACATAGCGCACGTCGCTTACCCGGCGGCCGGTTTCCTCCCACACCTCGCGGGCAAACGCGGCCTCAAGCGTCTCACCGACGTCCACGTAGCCCGCCACCAGGGTGAGGTAGCCGGGGCGGCGGGAGTTTTCCACCAGCAGGATCCGCTCGCCCGCCGGGTCCTCCACCAGGCCGATCACGCACGGGTCCAGCCGCGGGAAGATCGGCCGGCCGGTAGCGCCGCGCGCGACGATGCCGCCTTCGCCCCAGAGCACCTCGGAGCCGTCCGCCGGGTCGAAGCGGGTGCGCTCGCGCGCGTTGACCAAACCGACCGCCCGGGCGGCGAGCGGGTGGCTGGCGTGGGTGCGCGCGTCCCCGGTCGCCCCGGCCGGCCCGGCGAGGTCTGCCGCATCGACGCCGTGCACCCGTGCCGCGGTGACGTTCGGGCTGACGTGCACGTGGGAGGTGATGTCGGTAGTGGCCGGAGGTGTGTGAAAAAGCTTCGGCTCCCCGTCGTCGCCGAGCGGGAAACGCCCGTCAGCATCGATGAGCAGGAACATCCAGCTAATCCCGGTTGGTAATTGCGCCGTTCATGCGCACGTACAGCAACCGGTCGCCCGGCTCCACCGTCTCCGCCTCGGGAGAATCGATGCGGTAGAGCTCACCGGAGCGCACCACACCCAGCACGATGTCCGCAAGGTGGCGGGGGTTTGCGCCGACCTCGTCGTCCGCGATCTGGCGCTCCGCCACGGCGAAGCCTTCGTCCGGGCTGAGCAGGTCCTCCATCATCTCCACCACCGGCGGGGTGACGGTGGCGATACCGAGCAGACGGCCCGCGGTTTCGGAGGAGACGATCACCGAATCCGCACCCGACTGCATGAGCAGGTGCTGGTTCTCGCTTTCGCGGACGCTGGCCACGATCATCGCGCTCGGCGCCATCTCGCGCACCGATAGGGTGATCAGCACGGCCGTGTCGTCCGACGACGGCGCGACGATGACGGACCTGGCGCGGCTGACCGCGGCCACGCGCAGCACGCCCGACTTGGTGCCGTTACCGTGCACGGTGATCAGGCCGCGCTGCTCCGCCACGGAGAGGGCGGCTGGGTCCGGGTCGATGACCACGATCGACGACGGCGACGCACCGCCGGCGATAAGGGCGTCGATTGCGGAACGGCCCTTGGTGCCGTAGCCGATGACAATAGTGTGGTTGCGCACGCTATTCCTCCACTGTTGGATCTGGAGCGTCTTGCGGGAATCCTCCGTCAGCACCGACAACGTGGTGCCGACCAGGAGCATCAGGAAGGCCACGCGGGCCGGGGTGATGAGGAAGATGTTGATGAGGCGGGCCGTCTGCGTCACCGGCGTGATGTCGCCGTAGCCCGTGGTGGACAGCGTCACCGCGGAGTAGTACAGCGCGTCGATGAACGTCAGCGGCTCGGAGTATCCGTCGCGGTCAAGGTAGGCCACGAACGCGATGGCGACCATGAGCAGCAAGGCGTAGCCGAAGCGGCGCGCGATCAGCGACCACGGAGTCGCGCGCTCCGCGGTGGGGATATTCACCACATCCAACAAGCTGTGCACCGGGATCTCGGTGAGGTTGGTCGCGTCTGCGCGCAGCGACAACAGGCTCCGAAGCTTCATCCCTGCCGCTCCTCGCTTTCTCTTGCTATTTCTTCACCGGGCGTACCGGCTCTTGCGCCTCCGAGCATTGTCTCGAGCTGGTCGAGATCCGGCAAGGCGCGGGGCGCGAACGTCTCGCCGGTGCGCACGTAGAAAAATACCGCCCGCACCGGCTTGCCGTCACGTGCGATCCAGCGCCACGCCTCACGGTAGACCGCAAGCTGCAGCTGAGCCGATTCCATCGCGTCGCGACCTGGCTTCTCGCCGGTCTTCCAGTCCACCACGACCCAGCCGTCATCGTCGGCGAACACGGCGTCCATGCGCCCGCGAACGACCGAATCGCCCAGTGCCAGCTCGAAGGGGTGCTCGACGTACTCGGGCGTGCGCCCGGCCCACTCGCTGGCCTCGAAGTTGCGTTTGAGCCGCTCCAGGACGGCGCGGTCCACTTCGGCCTCATCGTTGCCCGGCAGCTCGTCTTCCGTGAGCAGCGGGCGCGCACCGTAGAACTGCTCCAGCCACTCGTGGAACGCGGTGCCGCGCTTGGCGTAGGTGTTCGGTTTAAACGGCACGGGGCGGCGGGCGCGGCGGGCGAACTGCTCCGGGTCCGCCTTCAGCGCCACCACGTCGGAGGCGGTGAGTTCGCCCGGCATGACCACCGGCACGTCTGCGGCTTGAGCGGCGTCGTGCTCCTCGATCAAGGCTGTGGCGTCGCGCTCCCACAGCGAGTACAGCTCGCCTTCGGTGTAGTCCGGCAGCGAGTCCATGGCGGCACGGACCGCTTGAGCGGCCGCGAGGTCGCGTGCCGCAGGCAGGTAGTGGGGCCAGCGTCCGGACTCCGGTGCGGCCGCCTCCTTGTCGCTCGCTTCCTCTGCGATGTCAGGCTCGGTGCCGTCGTCCCAGACCACCACGCACTCTTCGGGCACCCGCTCGCGCATGGCGGCGAAGTGCTCATACGGCTCCGCCTCCCGCGCGACACCTTCGCGGCGGCGCGAGCCGGTGACGAGGAGTTTCTTCCCGGAGCGGGTCACCGCCACGTAGAACAACCGGGCAGCCTCCTCGGCCAGATCCCCGGCGACCTCCTTGAGCCAGGCCTTGCCGGCTTTTTCAAAGTCCGAGCGGTTCTCCACGTCCGCGAATACCGGGTAGACATCCGGGTCGCCGAACGTTTCCGTCGGAAGGAAGCGAGGGAAGGTGAGGAAGGTTTCCGTCTTGGACTTGTACGTTGCCGCGTCCGCGTGCAGCACCGCCACGGTGTCCCACTCCAGCCCCTTGGCCTTGTGCGCGGTGAGGATCTGTACCCGGTCCTCCTTCACCGCCACCGACCCCGGGGCCAAACCGTCCTCGAAGCTGCGGGCGAGTTCGAAAAAGTGCAGCAACCCGTCAAGGCTCGCGCCCGGGTATGCAGCGACCTCCTCGAGCAACCGGTCCAGGTGCACTGCCCCGGTGGCGGAGCCGCGGGCGAGCACTTCGGTGCGGATGCCGAAAACGTGGATGATGTCGGCGAACAGGTCGCTTAGGCGCTTGCCTAGGCTATGGGTGCGCAGCCAGCGCAGCTTCGCCGCGGTGTCCCGCATGCGCGCAAGGCCTTCCTCGCTGTAGCGTTCCGGCTCGCCAAGGTCTGCCAGGGCATCCGTAAGCCCTTCGGGTTTGTCCGAGCTGGCGGAGATTTCCGCGGCGCGGGACACGAGCTCATCCAGCTGGGCGTGCAGATGCTCCGCCGCGTCCGCCGGGGCGGCCTCCGGCGGGGTGTCCAGCGCCGAGCCGTGCAGGTTGTTCGCGCGCGACGCCAGCGCCTGCAGGTCTGCCAGGCCCAGGCCGACGGCCGGGCCGCCGAGGAGGCGCAACGCGGCCGCGGTGTCGTCCGGGCGCACCAGCATCGTGGCGATGGCGACGGTGTCGGCGACCTCCGGGACGTCGAGAAGCCCGGCTAGGCCCACGATCTCGTAGGGCACGCCGCGCTCCTCCAGCGCCGCTGCCAAAAGCGGCGAGTGCCGGTTCTTGCGCACCAGCGCGGCTGCGGAAAGCGCTCGTCCTTCCTGTACTGCCGCCTGGTATTCCTGCGCGAGCGCGTCAGCCACGTAGGCGATCTCCGTGTCCTGGTTCGGGAAGAAGCCCAGGGTGACGTCTCCGGCCTCTGCGGCCGGTCGCGCCTGAAGCGCAGCCACCGCCCGGTTTTCGGCGGTGCCCAGCACCGCGTCGGACACGCCGTTGGCCAGGTGCAGCACCTCGGGCGGGTTGCGCCAGGAGGTGGTCAGCTGCTTTTTCGGAGCCGGCCCTTCAGTCGAGGGGAAATCCTCCACGAACGCGGCCAGGTTGGCCGCGGTGGCGCCTCGCCAGCCGTAGATCGCCTGCATCGGATCGCCCACTGCGGTCACCGTCAGCGGCGGGTCCGCACCCTCACCGAACAGGCTGCGCAGCAGCACACGCTGCGCGTGCGAGGTGTCCTGGTACTCATCCAGCATGACCACGCGGTAGCGGGAGCGCTGCGATGCCCCCACCGTCTTGTGGTCCCGCGCCAGCTTTGCTGCCACGGACATCTGCTCGTTGAACGTGACCACGCCACGGCGGCGCAGCTCCGCCGCCAGCTCCTCCACCAGCGGCAGCATGTTCACGCGCATTTCCTGCTTGGAGCGCCAATTCGTGAGCACCTTGGTGAACTCCACGCGGGCACGCGGGGCCATGGGATAGGACTCGGTTTCTGCGAGGAAGTCGTGCGCGTGCCCGCGCACCCACTCGGGCGAAGCCAGCTCGTTGCCCATTGCCGTGGTCAGCGCCAGCAGGTCCTCCACCACCGTGGACAGCGACGGGTTGGAACCCATCTCCGTGATCAGCCCGCCGGAGTAGTTGACCACCACGTCGGTGGCGATGGCGTGCAGCTCCGCGTCGGTGATCAGCCGGGCGTCCGGCTCCACCGGAACCAACAGGCCGTATTCGCGGATCAGCTCGCCGGCGTACGAGTCGTAGGTGGACACCGAAGGCGCGATCACCTGCAGGTTGTCCGCTAGCTCGCCGGACGGGTCCAGGCGGTGCACCAGATCGGTGTTGGCCGCGAGCGAGCCCAAACGGTCCCGAATGCGCTTGCCCATCTCCTGGGCGGCCTTGCGGGTAAACGTCAGGCCCAACACTTCGTCCGGCCGGGCGTAGCCGTTGGCCACCAGCCACACCACGCGCGCGGCCATGGTTTCGGTTTTGCCGGCGCCGGCACCGGCGACCACCAGTAGCGGGCCGGGCTCTGCGCCGATCACGGCGGCTTGCTGGTCTGTCGGCGGGTACTGCTGACCCAGGTAGCGCGACAGCAGCACGGGAGACATCGGGGTGGGGTTAGACATGGTGGATCGTCGCTCCTTCCGGCTGGACTGGGCACAGCGCTCGCACCGCGCAGCGGTCGCACTGCGGGCCGACCACGGCGAGCAACGTCGGTCCAGCGGTCTCCTCGGGCAGCCCGTCGAGTGCGGCGGCGAGCGCGTCCAGCTCGTCGGCGGTTTTCTTCGCCTGCTCGCGGGTGCTCAGCGTGGTCTTGTTGGCGTTTGGGTACACCAGCACCGCCCCGCCCACGGAAAGCGCATTTGCGCCGTCGCGAGCGGTGACAACCTTGCCGCCGTCGAACTCGCCGTGCGCAAGCGCCAGCTGGTAGGTGGCCAGTTGGGGGTTGTCCGCGGTGGCGTCGACGGTCGGCGGGTACGCGCCCGTTTTCAGGTCCACAATGTGAACCGCACCGCTGCTATCTCGCTCAAGGCGGTCCAGCCTGCCGCGGATGCGCACGTTGTCGCTGACCTGGACGTTCACATCCGCTTCCACGGCGACCTGCTCAAACGCCCCGCGGCTGGCCTGCAGCCAGCCGTGGGCGCGCTCGAGCATGGCCCGGAAGTCCGCGATGTCTCGCTCGACCTTCCACTCCGGGGCGTTATCCGCGGCCCGCCGCGCCGCCACGGTCGCATCCAGCGCCTCGGTGTCGTCCATGCCGTTGCCCAGCGCTTCGAAGTAGGCGTGGGCCATAGCGCCGTAGATCATGTCCAGCGATTCGTCCAGGCCGGACATCCGCTCCAGCACGGCCTGCATGGGGCATGCGAGCAGCTTTTCCACCCGCGACGGCGACAGCGCCGGCGAGACGTCGAGCGGTTCGCTTGTGGAAGGCTCCGTGGTCGTCCACCACTGCGCAGGGTCCGCGCCCAGCACGCCTGCGTCCGCCAATCGTGCGAGTTGGCGCGCCGCCTGGCTGCGCTCTGCTTCGGTGGATGCAGGGTCCACCAGCACGCGGCGGAACTCGGCGATCAGGTCGTCGTGCGCGAGCACGCGCACCACCGCGCTGGCGTCCTCGGCGTCAGCAGCAGTGTCAGTGGTTTGCCCGGAGATCCGGAAGGCGTCCGCGGACGAGCCCGCGATGCGCACCGGGCGCGGTTGCACGCCATAGTCCCGGCAGAATTCCTCCACGAACCTGGATCGCTGCTCCATTTCTTCGCCGTCATCGCTTTCCACGGCGGTGACCAGGAGCTCATCTGTGGCGCGGCTGGTTGCCACGGTAAACAGGCGGCGCTCCTCCACCAACCGCTCGTTGATGTGGGAGACGGGCACGCCGGGGTCGACGTCGTTGTCGATGAGGTCCACCAGGTCTTCCTGGCGGAACAGCGACCCGGTCTCCCCCAGGCTCGGCCAGGTCAGTTCCTGCACGCCGGCCACGACCACGCGGCGGAACTCGCGGCCCACCGCACCGTGGGCGGTAAGCAGTGCGGCGGCGTCCGGGGTGGCGCTTCGGCGGTCGCGCACGCCGGTGGGCAGCTCCTGCTCGGTAATCGAGGCGACGAAGGATTCGATGCCCGCGCTGGGCCTGCGCTCCGTGTGGTCGCCAGCCGCGTCGAACAGCGCCATCACGGCGTCGAGATCCCTGTCCGCCTGCGAACCAGTCGCGCCTCCCCGCAGCGCAGACGCCAGCAGACGGTTAGCCAAGCCCGTGGCGTGCCAGAGTGCCCACAGCACTTCCTCTACCGTGCCGCCGTGAGCAAGCACATCGCGCCCGGCATCGAGCACGTCGCGCACGCGGTGCAAGATGTCCAGCTCGCGGTCCGTGAGCACGGTGCCGAAATCCGGCAGCCCGTCCGGAGTGAGAAGCAGCTCGCGCAGGCTTTCCTCCGCGCGAACCTCCGGCGACCAGCGACGCAGGCCGCGCAGTAACCTGCGCAGCGTCACCGGGTCAGCACCGCCGACGGGGCTCAGCAGCAGGTCGCGCCACTCGGTGGGTTGAAGTTCCTCATACAGCGCGCGCACGCCGAGCAGCAGCGCCGAAACAATGCGCTGCTCCCCCAGCACCAGGTCGGTGGGGTTGAGCGCGACCGGCACCCCCGCGCGCAGCAGCGCGCGCCGCATCGGCTCAAGCAGCGGCGTGGAGCGCACCACCACCGCCATGTCGCGGTACGCCACGCCCTCTTCCAGGTGGGCGCGGCGCAGCGTGTCCGCCACCAGGGAAAGCTCCGCCGCGCTGGACTCTGCGATTGCCGCTGACCGCACTGGCGTCCTGCGGGTGGCCCCGAGGTTGATCACCTCGTGGTCTAGCCCGCCTAAGTCCTGGAAGAATGCCGGAGAGGCACCGCGGAAGCGGAACACGGATTGCTCCAGATCCCCGCCGACGACCCCGAGGTCCGCCTGCTCCAACAACTTTTGCACCAGTGCCGCGGATGCCGGCGCCAGGTGCTGCGCGTCGTCCACTATCACGGTATGCCACGTCCGCGGCAGCTCCACCTCAAGCGCGGCCGCGATCAACTCCGACGCCGACAGGCGGTGCGCGCCGGACAGCGCCATCACCTGCTGGTATTCGCGCAAGAAATCGCCCGAGGCGGACCAGATGCCAATGTCGTGGCGCTGGCCCAGCTCCACCAGATCCTCCGGGCCCTGGCCGCGCTCAATGGCGCGCAACAAAAAGTCCCTCAACTGCCGCGCAAAACCCACCATGGGCAGCGCCGGGCGCAGCTCCTCAGGCCAGGTGCCGCCGCCGTCTTCAGCGTGGCCCTGCAGCAGCTGGCGGATCACCGCGTCCTGCTCCGCGCCGGAGATCAACCGCAGCGCTTCGTCCATCTGCTGGCGCACCAGCGCGAACGCGAGCGAGTGCACGGAGCGCACCACCGGCTCGTCGGAGACAAACCCGGAGGCGGCAAGCGTGTCCGCTAGCTCCGCGCGCAGCCGCGCGCCGGTCTCCTTGGAATCCGTGAGCACCAGCACCCCGCCCGGGCCCTGTTCCGCCTCGCTGCCTGCGTGCCTGCGCATCGCAGCCGCGGCGGTGTTCAGCAGGAAGCTCGACACTCCCGAGCCCGGCTCTCCGGTCACCTTGTACAGGCCTTGCTGGGGCAGCTCAACCGGCCATTCGCGCTGCGTGTCCGGGCGCGTGCGTGGCACGAGGTAGGCATTCGGCTCGAGTACCGCCGGGGGCACGGGAGAGGGTCTGGTGAAAGTCATGCCGTTGATTGTGTCACTCACTCCGACACGAGCGCCTGATCAATCCCCTCAGCTATCGAACGTATGTCCGAACCTGCAGCTCTCGCGCAGGCCACGCGGTACTCCAGCGCATAGCCTGCGAGCTCCCGCAGACCGGGCACGTGCGCCCACCTGTCGAGCACTGCCACATTGCAGGCCTGAGCCAACAGCCCGTCCACAATCACCAGCGCCGCGGTAAAACCGCGGGGGCGCTTGCTTGAAGACGGCACAAGGTCCGTCAACGTCGGCACCGTATCCCCAGAAAAGAGCAGGCAGGACGCAAAGTCCATGTGCGCCACAACGTCGCCCGGCTGCGGGATGTAGTCGCGCCACACCGCTCGCTCTGCTGTCGCGAAGGCGTCGCCGCGATCCGCCGTCGGCGCGTCGACGCCGGCCATCGCCTCGTCGTAACGCAGGGCGGCGGACACGGCTTCGTCGATACGCGCGAGCACCCGCCCCTCAACGAACTCGCTGGCTTTGAAACCGCCGACGACCAGGCGGCCGTCGGTGGCGCGCACCGGGCGGGACACCGCGATGCCTGCGCCGAACTCGCCGGCATGATCGCGGGCCTTGCCGGACCAAGCGGCCGTGTCGCTCGCCTCGGAGACCACGACCCGGCCGAAACGGACACCGTTGTCCCACTCCGGACCTACAGGTATGCCTGCCCGGCTGTCGAGCTGGAACGCCGACAAAACATGCCCGGGGATGTGCTGTGCTGTGCGCTGCGCCACCGCCTGCCTCCTACAGCACCGCTGGACGCGGGTAGGGCCACGGGTTCGGCCGGCACGTGTCCGGGTTGTCCGGGTAGTTGTCTTCCGGGCTCATCTCATGCAGCTGCGCATTGTTCAGGCTCAGGGTCTGCTGCATCATGATCGGCGCCAGCGCGTTCGGCTCCGGGCACGGGACGTGCTCCGCAAAGCCCACGGCGTGGCCCACCTCGTGGTTGATCAGGTACTGGCGGTAGCTGCCTAGATCGCCCTGGAACGGCACGGCGCCGCGCACCCAGCGCGACTCGTTCAGCAACACCGTATCCTCGCCGGTGATGCGGGTGCGGCAGCTAGTTTCGGTGCCGATCTGCACACCGCACAGCTCCGCGGTCGTCTCCAGCGAGGTCAGACGGATCTTCAGCGACGGATTATCGTTGACACTGACGTGTTCGAAGCGGAAACGCGGGTCGTTGGTCCAACCGCGTGGATCGCTCAGCGTCGCGTCGACCATGTGCGCAAACGCATCATCCCCGCCGTAGCCGGAGGTGTCGATACCGTCCTCGACCTCCACAGCGAAGCGCACCACGATTTCGGTGCCCTCGCCGACGCTCATGCCCGGTGCGCCCACCTCGCGGTAAGTGCCAGCACCGGAAGTGGTGTACGGCCCACCCGGCGGCAGATCGTGGGGATCAAACTCCCCTTCCGCGATCTTCGCCGGTTCCAACGGCTTCGCGCCGCCCTCCGGGTCTTCCTCGCCCGGCGCGGGCGAGGCGGCTGCGGAATCTTCCAACTCAGCGGGAGAACCGGTAGCCCCCACCGCGAGGTCCTCCGGGTTTTGAAACATGTTGATCAGCACAAAAACGGTGATCACGGCCAGCACGGGGATGGCGTAGGCACGCCAGCCGTACTCCTGCGCAAACGCAACGAGCTTGCTATCGCCTGCTTCGGCGTGCGCGGCGCGGGACGTGGGCCGCCGTGAGGCGTCGAAAAGCTTGCCGCGCTTTTGCGAGCGTTTCCCAGAACGGCGGGGCGTGTGAGCAGGATCAGCGCTCTCAGATTCGAGTTCCCAGCTATCAAACCAGTCGCCGAAATCATCGTCGTCGGTGTCACGGGCGCCGAATTCGCCGTCGCTGGGGCGGCGGTGCGCTCCGCGGCCACCCTCGATGGAGTCGCCGCGAGCGTCCCGCTCATGTGCGCCGTGCCGTTGTGCCATAAATGCGTAATTTAGCGCATGAACCCGACGGATCGGGCTGCGGCAGTACCCTGCTCCACGTACACGATGCGGTCGGTGCGGATGAGGTAAACGCGGCCCTTGTCGTCCTCCACCTTCAAGGTGGCCTGGCCGCTGTCAACGGCCTGCTCGACGGTGGCGATGATGTCGTCCTGCCCCTCCGGCAGCTTGATCGTCAGTTCGCGGGGGCTGTCTGCAAGACCGATCTTGATATCCATGGCGCCATTGTAACGGCCTGTAGCTAAGATGAACGCGTGCCCTATTCAGCTGAGAGTGAACGCAACCGCGCCTCAACTGGCGCCCCGGCCGGCGAGAAATCGCAGCCGCCGACGTTTGCTCAGCTGGGTGTCGCCGCCGAAATCACCGATGCGCTGGCGCAGCGCGGCATTACTCGCCCCTTCTCCATCCAGGAGTTGACGCTGCCCCGCGCACTTGCAGGCCGGGACATCATCGGCCAGGCCCGCACCGGCATGGGCAAGACTTTCGGCTTCGGCGTGCCGCTTTTAGACCGTGTTTTTGACGACGCGGACATCGACGAGCTCGACGGCACCCCACGCGCGCTGGTGCTGGTGCCCACCCGCGAGCTTGCCGTGCAAGTGGGCGACGACCTCACCTTCGCCGCCTCCCAGACGCCGGTGCGCGTGACCACTATCTACGGCGGCCGGCCCTACGAGGACCAGATTGCGGCGCTGGAAGCGGGCGTGGACGTTATCGTCGGCACGCCCGGGCGTCTGATTGACCTGCACGAGCGTGGGGACCTCACCCTTTCCGCCGTGGCGATTTTGGTGCTCGACGAGGCTGACGAGATGCTGGACATGGGCTTTCTGCCCGACATTGAAAGGCTCTGGGCGGCGGTGCGCGATGACGCGCAAACGATGCTGTTTTCCGCCACCATGCCGGGCCCGATTCTGACGCTTGCGCGGGCGAAGATGAACAAGCCGGTGCACATCCGCGCCGAGTCCGCCGACGCGCCGCGAACTCACGTCACCACCCGCCAGGTCGCCCTGAAATCCCACCGCATGGACAAGCCCGAGGTGGTTACACGCATCCTCCAGGCCCATGGCCGCGGCCGCACCATCATTTTCGCCCGCACGAAGCGCTCCGCCGCGTCGTTAGCGGAGGATCTCGCGCAGCGCGGCTTTACCGTGGCGGCGGTCCACGGTGATCTCGGCCAGCGCGCGCGTGAGGCGGCGCTCGATGCTTTTCGCCGCAGTTCCGCCGACATTCTCGTCGCCACCGACGTCGCCGCCCGCGGCATCGACGTCGAAGACGTCACCCACGTAATCAACTTCCAAACACCGGATGATCCAATGACATACGTGCACCGCATCGGCCGCACCGGCCGCGCTGGCAAGAAGGGCACGGCCGTGACGTTGGTGGGCTACGACGAGGTGCGCAAGTGGGAGGCGATTAACGACGAGCTTTCGCTAGATGCCCGCGAGCTGCCCGAGTGGTTTTCCACCTCCCCGGAGCTGTACGAGGCGCTGAATATCCCGGACTCGGCTACTGCACGAGTGGGGCGCCCGCGTAAAGTGCTCGGAGCACGCCCAGCACGAGCCTCAGGAAGGAACCAGCGATGAATTCTCCTCTGCGTCGCACCCGCGGCGACCTGATCGCTACCGGAGTGATCGCAGGTGTCTCAGCGCTGCTGCTGGGCACCGCCTTTTTCACCGCACCCGCACGGGACGCACACTTGATTGCTGCCGAAGAAGAGCAGGAGGACTACGGCCAGCTCGCCGTAGTGCCGAAGTCGTTTAGCGAGGAGTTTTCCCTGTCAGACACATCTGGCCGCGACCAGCCGTTGGTGGCCAGCGGCATGGTGATCACTTACAACGACAACACCCTCTCCGCCACCACGCCAGAGGGTGAAACCGTGTGGACGTACGAGCGGCCCAACGACCTGTGCCTGGTGGACCAGGCCTGGGGCAAGGTTGTGGCAACCTACCGCGACAACGCGGGCTGTGGCGACGTGGTGGCCATCGACGCGAAGACCGGCAAGTACGCCGGCACACGCTCGGCCATAGCGCCGGACGAGGTGGTGCGTTTGGCCTCAAATGACCGTGTGGGCTACGCCAGTTCCGAGCGCGCCGAAGTGTGGCGCTCCGATCTGGTGCGCACCGTGGAGTACGGGCATGTGGGGGCGAAGCAAGAGCCCGACATGCAACCCAACGAGTGCACCATCACGTCCGCACTGACTCGCACGGAGCTTGTTGCCGTCACTGAAATTTGCGACGACGGCGCGTTTTTGCGCCTGCAAGAGGCTACGCCGGAAGATTCACGCAAGCCCGAGGTCCTCGCCGACGTGAAAATCAGCCCGGACGCGTACCTGGTGTCTATCTCCCAGGACGCGGCCGCGGTCTATGATCCGACCACTTCCGAGGTGCGTGGCTACAACACGGAGGGCACCAACATCAGCTCCTCATCGGTGCCGCAAATGGATAGCCCCGAGCACGGCCCGGACGGCATAGTGAAGAACCTGCCTGTGGCTGACTTGCCGCACCACATGACGTACTGGGAGAACAATTCGCTGCTGCTTATGGAGCCAGCAGCGCTCGCCGTCACGGGCGTTTTCCAGGGCGCGCTGGGCACGGGTTTCTCCGCCGGCGAGAAGCTGCTCTACGCCTCCGACAGTGGCATTGCGGTAGTGGATTGGGATAAAAACGCTGTGGACAGGATCATCCCGGTCGACCGCGGCGGCTACTCAGGCCCGGTGCACATCTCCTCTGCCGGCGCCTCCGTCGTGGAAAAGCGCGGCGACGAAGTAGTTGTGATGAACGCCAACACCTAACGTATCGGCCATACCACCTTTAAGCGCGGCGCTTTACTGCGAGCGCCGCGCTTTGCGTTGCGCGTAGCGCGCCTCGTTGTACTCGCGCGTAGCCGGGTGGAAGATACCGATAAGTGTGAGCACGGCTGAGGCCAGCGTCGCGGCTCCCAACAGCGGCACACCGCCACGGAACATGTATACCGCCACGCCCGCCAAGATCGCTTCCACCAGCACGATCGCGCCGGTGGCGCGCGGGTTGCCCTTCAGTGTGCTCACCGCGGCGTAGGCGATGTAGCCGAAGATGATCACAAGAAACGCCGCGGTGCCGATGTTGACGTAGTTCGCTGCCGGGGACTGCGACTCCAACGTCGAGGTGTGCTCAGTGAACTGTGAGACGATTAGCGAGGCCGCGTAAATAAACATCGCGGCGCACTGCACAAGCACCACCACCGCGCTGAACCGCATCACTGCGGGCACGGTTCCTAGCGCAACTTCGGACCTACTTTGGGCGGGTTTTTTGTTGGTTTCCACAACAAAGCAGTCTAGGCCCCGCAGCCCCATGCTCCCATTCGTGTGGCACGATTTGACGGTGACCCACCTCGCATCGGAATCATGATTGTGCAGGTCACATTGCCTATCGACGACCTCCGAACGCACCCCGCCCCCAACCCGGACGAACGAAAACAGGGTTAGATTCTATGATTCCTGTCACAATTTGGCCTACACCCCTAGCGCGGTGTAGGTGAACGTGCCATTATTTCCGGGTAGCAAAAACAACGGGCTGGTTAAACAGCCCTTAACCCTAAGCCACCACAGGGTTAACGCCCGGTAAACCGGAAGACGGGTCCCGCATCCAACGGGAAGCTCCGCCCGAAGCCAGGAATCAAACTTCGTTTGCAACGCATCCGCCACAATGCGGGTGTTTGTGGTGCGCACGTAATTGCACATGGATTGAACACAGGTTTCAACACACACGACCCAAAAGGAGAGTCATCATGGATTGGCGCCACGAAGCAATTTGCCGCGACGAGGACCCGGAACTGTTCTTCCCCGTCGGTAACTCCGGCCCGGCCCTGAGCCAGATCGCCCAGGCCAAGCTGGTGTGCCACCGCTGCCCCGTCACCTCTCAGTGCCTGAAGTGGGCACTCGAGACCGGCCAGGACGCCGGCGTCTGGGGCGGCCTGTCCGAGGAGGAGCGTCGCGCACTCAAGCGCCGCAACAAGGCTCGCGCCCGCAACCGCGCTCGCTTGTCGGCATAAGGCCATAAAACTCCGCCGGATTACCTTGCCAGCAGTGCAGGGCGATACAGTGGAACATCTGTAACCGGTACCCATAATTCAAAGGAGGCCCCCATGAGCAAGCGTGGTCGCAAGCGCAAGGACCGTCGCAAAAAGAGCGCTAACCGCGGTAAGCGCCCCAACTCTTAAAACGCGGTAAACGAAGTTAAACGCGGGCCCTTCCTATTTCGGGAAGGGCCCGCGTTTTGGCTTTTACCTACCGGCCAGCCGTAGCCTTTACGTCTTAGTGCATTGCGACGAATGCTGCGCCGATGCCGAGGGCTGCCAGGGCTGCGCTGACGCCGCCGATGATGGCTGCGATGTTGACCTGGTTGCTGGGCTGGTTGTTGGCCTGCTGCGGGGCTTCGGCCTTGGCGGGCTTGACGTCTTCGACCTTGGCTTCTGCCTTCGACTCTGCCTTGGGCTGCTCGGCGGGAACTTCACCTGGCTGGGCTTTGACGTCTGCGGCGTCGATTTCCTCGGCCGGGGCCAGCTCGACCATTTCGTGTTCTTCGGCGACCTCGACGGGTTCAGGCTGGGTGGTCTCGACGATTTCCTCGGGCTGCTCGATTGCTTCAACCTCAACCTCGGCGATGTCTGCGCGGGCGCCGATGGATTCGGCGTAGGCGCCGATGCGCGGGCTGTTGAGCACCAGGGAGTCCCAGTCGGCCGGGATAAGCACCCTGCCGTTCGGGGTGTTGGCGAAGTACGGCTGCTCGGAGTAGTTGAAGTAGTTGAACTGGTGGTTGTAGTTCATCACCGAGTGGTAGCCGTCCTGCATCGGCGAGCCTTCAACGATGTCCTTAACGTACTTGGCGGCACCCCAGTGGCGCAGCCCCAGGGTGTGGCCGAACTCGTGGAGGATGGAGTTGCGCACCTGCTCCTCGTTCGCGCGCCCGCCGGGGTTGGCAACGTAGAAGGAGTTATCGCCCACCAGCGACAGGCCCGTGGCGTTGGAACCTGCACGCATCCGGTCACCGAGAACGCCGGGGCGGAAGATGTTCGCGCGCTCGCCGAGCTCGTTGATGGTGTCGATGAGCTGGAATGCCTCGTGCTGGCTCGGATCGAAGTACACGTCGCGGTAGTCCAGGCTCTCGCCGCCGTGAGCGTCGGTGTAGTTGGCGATGTTGGTGTAGTGCTCGCCGGCGTCGATGTGCAGGGCAATGCCGTGGGTTGCAAACAGGTCCACTAACTCATCCAGGCTCTGCGTCGACGGGGCGTACGAGGTGCGGTTGGCGTTTGCGCACTCGCGGGCGGCGGACGTGTTGCAGCCCAGGGTGTCGTATTCGGAGGCCATCCAGTTCAGCTGGAGGAACAGATCCGGGCGGTTGGGGTCCGCACCCCAGTCCGGCAGGGGGATTTCCGTGCCGTCGGCTAACACGACGCCTTCTTCTTCCCAGATGTCGGGCAGGCCGTCTTTATCGGAGTCGGTCAGCGTTGCAGTGTTGGTGCGCACTGGTGCCAGTTGAACCTCGTCGGCGGCGTGTGCGACGTTCGCGCCGGAAACCGCGATGGCGGCGGCAACTGCTGCGGCGATGGTGTTTCGGAATGCTGCTCGCATCTCGGTGACTCCTTGGTGTGTTTTTCTCTTTGTTACATCCATGAGTTTATGCACCGAATATGCGCTGGTAAAACGCTCGGGGAAAGCCTGAAGAAACCGTTAAATCGTTGAACATTCTTCCTAGTTTGTTCAACGTTTCCACCCGCTTTGGCCTGCGGATTGTTCATCAATCCGGGCGCGCGACCCGGGGTTTCGTCAGCATTGTTCAACGATCAATCCGGCAATGGTCGTAGATGGTTCAACAATCCGCCATCACTGCATTTTATGCCCATTAAGGTGTATTTCTGCATGGTTTAGGCCGATTTCCCGTTTACCTGCATATTCTGATTGACTACACAATTCGTGTGTTCTTAGTTTCGACGGGTTTTCCTCAGGAACCCCCGAAACCCCCTGGATTGTTCAAAGATCCGCGGATTGGTCAGCAATCCGAAAAACCCTGCTACCCCCGTTTTTTACCCCCGCCGCGGGGACAAGGACCCGTCGCAAAGCAAAAAGCCCCCTCAAACAACGAAAAGCCCGCAACCAACGGGCTGCGGGCGAGGAACACGGATCCTATCTATAGCGAACTTCGGTATAGCTCACCGTGGTGATGGAAGCGATAATGCGCTGGCGCAACGGCTCCGGGGCCTTCACAGGGCCGCAGCACTCGCGCACCATCGTGCGCACGTCGCGCTCAGACTGCGCGACGGCCAAACACTCCGGGCAAGCCGCCAGGTCGTTTTTGATCTCCTCGCGTCGCTCGGGCGCGGTGTCTTCGTCGAAGAGCTCGCACAGCAAGCGGTAAGTGGCCTCGCAGCCGTGAGCGTCGGTGTGGGTGTGTCCAGTGGACATTACTTCTCCTTCGCGTCCTTCTTACCGGCGGCATCTGTCATGTCAGCATGGTCGAGACCGATACCGCGTTCCTTCGCCACGTCCTTCAACATCCCGCGAAGCTGTTTTCTTCCCCGGTGCAGCCGGCTCATCACAGTGCCGATAGGAATCTCCATCACTTCCGCGATCTCCTTGTACGCCATCCCCTCCACATCCGCGTAGTAGACCACCATGCGGTAGTCCTCGCTCAACGCGTTGAGCGCCTCCGAAATCCGGGAGTTTGGCATGGATTTCAGCGCCTCCACCTCCGCGGACTCCAAGCCGGTGGAGTCGTGCGAGCTTGAGGTGTAGAGCTGGTTGTCCGTCACCTCGTCCGCCGAAGTTTCCAGCGGGCGGCGCTGCTTCTTGCGGTAGGAGTTGATGTACGTGTTCGTCATAATCCGGTACAGCCAAGCCTTGAGGTTGGTGCCGGGGGTGAAACTGCCGAAGTTTTTGTAGGCCTTTAAATAGGTCTCCTGCACCAGGTCCTCGGCATCCTGCGGGTTGCGCGTCATGCGCAGCGCGCCGCCGTACAGCTGGTCCAAAAGCGGCATCGCTTCCTCGTTAAAGCGCGCCTTCAGGTCATCGCTCACGCCTGCGTCTGGCTCGGTTTCGGGCATGTGAGCCATTGTAGGGCCAGTATTTGCAATCGCTACCCTGTGCCCATGGCAGAGAAGACGCACGCACTGACTGCACTGCAAGGCACTGAACACAAGGTGCTGACCTACTCCCCCAGCCAGGACCACTTCGGCGCACACGCGGCCGAGGAGCTCGAACTGGATCCGGCGTCGGTACTGAAAACGCTGGTGCTCACCCACGAACGCGAGCTGGCCATCTGCTGCGTGCCCGTGGACGGCCACCTGTCCTTAAAAGCCGCGGCGAAAGCCCTCGGCTGGAAGCGCGCGGAGATGGCGGATCCGGCCAAGGCGCAGCGCGCGACCGGCTACGTCGTCGGCGGCATCTCGCCGCTGGGCACGAAGCAAAAGCTGGCAACGCTTATCGACGCCTCCGTGGCCGACCTTCCCGCCATCAACGTCTCCGCCGGCCAACGCGGCCTGTCCGCGCAACTGAGCCCGCGCGACCTGGCTGAGCTGACCGGGGCGACGTTTGCGCCGATCAGCGCGCCCTAGCCGTAGTCTGTAGCTTCAGTCGGCTTTGCCCACAAGCTCCGGGTAGTCATTCCTGATGTTGCCCACTTCCTGGGCCGCTTCGTTCCACACCAGAGTGTCCGCCACACGCGAGGGGTGCACCAGCTCAAGGGCCTCCTCCGGGGAGCCGTTGACCCAGGTGCGTATCTCGTCCTCGCGCAGAAACAGTGGCAGGCGGTGGTGCAGCCACGCCATACTCTCGGCGGCCTCGGTGGTGACCATGGTCGTAGACAGGCGGTCCAGCCCCGTCTCCCACAGCGCGGCAGCGTACAGCATGCCTTCTTTCGGCCGCACAAAGTACGGCTGCTTGCCGTTTTCGGTGGGCTTCCATTCGTAGTAGCCGTCCAGCACCATCAGCCCGCGGCGCGCCTTGAACGCGCTGCGGAAGGAAGGCTTCTCAGCCACCGTCTCGCCCCGGGCGTTAAATAACGGAGGGCCGGTCTCGTCCTTCTTCCAAGTGGGCAGCAGGCCCCACCGGGCGGCGTCGATACGCGCGGTAGCATCCGCAACCCTAATCAGCGGCACCTGCTGCGTGGGCGCGATGTTGTAGCGCGGCGGCGGGGTGCCGTCCGGGGCCTGAACTTCCGCGATGCCGGGAAGACCGGCTACTTCGCCTACAAGGTCGTCGCCTGACGTGAAAAGAACGAATCGTCCGCACATGCGCTCCATTATCATGACTTTCATGACCAAGATGTGGCCTGCGCCGTTTCACCCCAGCCCGATCACCCACACCCAGCGGGTGCCCGGGTCCAAATCCATGACCAACCGCGCCTACGTTCTGTCGGCGCTTGCGTCTGGCCCCTCCACCATCGTCGGCGCGCTGCGCTCCCGCGACACGGACCTGATGGAAGCTGCGTTGCGCGCCATGGGCACCGCCATCGACCACGACGGCGAGACCATTCGCATCTCCCCTGGCAAGCTGCGCTCCGCCGAGGTCGATTGCGGCCTGGCGGGCACGGTGATGCGGTTCGTGCCGCCAGTTGCGGCGTTCGCGGATGGGCCCGTGCTTTTCGACGGCGACGCCCACGCCCGCAAACGCCCCATGGCCACCATCCTGGAAGCCCTTCGCACCCTGGGAGTCTCCGTGGCAGGCGACACCCTGCCGTTTACCGTGCACGGCACCGGCCGCGCCGAGGGCGGCCCGGTGGAGATCGACGCATCCGGTTCCTCCCAGTTCGTCTCCGGCGTGCTGCTCGCCGCGCCCCGGTTCGAGCGCGGCGTGCAGATCCGCCACACCGGCGGCACCCTGCCGTCGATGCCCCACATCGAGATGACGGTGGCCATGCTGCAGCACGCTGGCGTGCAGGTGCAGGCCACCGCCAACTCCTGGTCCGTTGCACCGCAGCCGATCCGCGGCTCCCACTGGGAGATCGAGCCTGACCTGTCCAACGCCGCGCCGTTTTTGGCCGCCGCAGCGGTCGCCGGCGGCGAAGTGCGCATCCCCCACTGGCCGGTTGCCACCACCCAGCCGGGCGCGACCATGCAGTCCATCCTGGAGCGCATGGGCTGCGAGGTGGAGCTGGAAGCCGCTGGCGCCGGCCACACCCTGCGCGTGCGGGGCCCGGAGGCCGGAAGTTTGCGAGGCATCCGCATCGACATGAGCGACATCGGCGAGCTCGCCCCCACTGTCGCCGCCATCGCCGCCTGCGCCACCACGACGAGTGAGCTGACCGGCATTGCCCACCTGCGCGGCCACGAAACCGACCGCCTGGCTGCGCTCTCGCGCGAAATCAACGGTCTCGGTGGCAACTGCGAGGAGCTCGGCGACGGCTTGCGCATCACCCCGACCCGGATGCGCGGCGGGGCCTGGCACACCTACGACGACCACCGCATGGCCACCGCCGGGGCAATCATCGGCCTGATGGTGAACGGCGTCGAGGTGGAAAACATCGACACCACCTCCAAGACACTGCCCGGCTTCGCCGACATGTGGGCGGAGGTGGTGGCGCAGTAATGGGCCGCAGCTTCGCCGATTACGACGAGTCCGATGTGCGCGTGCGCCCCGGCAAAGGCTCGCGCCCGCGCTCGAAGAAACGTCCCACCCACGACGACGCCGAGTTCGGACTCGTCGTGGCCAAAGACCGGGGCCGCTGGGGTGTGGTGCTCGATACCACCGGCACCCGCCTGCAGTGCACCCGCGCCCGCGAGCTGAAGCGCACTTCCATCGAGGTGGGCGACCGCGTCGGCGTGGTCGGCGACACCTCGGGGGCGAAAGACACCCTCGCCCGCATCGTCAAACGTGAAGATCGCTCCTCGGTGCTGCGCCGCACGGCAGACGACACCGACCCCTACGAACGCATCATCGTGGCCAACGCGCAGCTGCTGCTCATCGTGGTCGCGGCCGCCGACCCGCCGCCACGCACCGGCTTTGTCGAGCGCGCCCTCATCGCCGCCTTTGTCGGCGGCGTGACCCCGGTGGTGTGCGTGACCAAGACCGACCTGGCGGATCCCACCGACTTCGAGCGCGAGCTCGAGGCCATGGGCGTGGAGGTGTTGCGCACCGGCGTGGAGGACGGCGTGGAGCAGCTGCGTGAGCTTATCCGCGGCCACGTCTCTGCCCTCATCGGCCACTCCGGCGTGGGCAAGTCCACCCTGGTCAACCGCATCGTGCCCGACGCGGACCGTGAAACCGGCGAGGTCTCCGGGGTGGGCAAGGGCCGGCACACCTCCACCCAGTCCGTGGCGCTGGAGGTGCCCGGCGGCGGGTGGATGATCGATACCCCGGGCATCCGGTCATTCGGCCTGGCGCACGTCTCCCCCGAAGAAATCGTGGACGTCTTCCCGGACCTGGAGGAAGCGGCGCAGCGCTGCCCCCGTGGCTGCACACATTTGGGCCCCCCGGCGGATCCAGAGTGCGCCTGGGACGAGCTGGATCCGGCGTCCCCCGTCGGCCGCCGGGCCGCGGCAGTGCGGGGTCTGCTTTCGGCCCTGCACTCAAACAATGACTGGGAGCTAAAGCAGCTCGACGAGGACCGGTAACTCGCTCGGGTCGTAGAACGCCAGGTAGTTGTCCTGGGCGTCACCCACGGCCAGCTCGGCGTCCTCGTCGCCCAGATCGGCGGCATCGATGACCTCAATCGCCTTCGCGGTCGCCTCCTCGGCATCCGCGACATCCACATGGATCGCGGCGATGTCCTCGATCTGCACCGGCGCGGACAGCTTCACCACGGACTCGCCCATCTCCGGATCCGGGGTGGCCTGGGAATCCGGCACGTCCGCGGAGACCACTACGCGGCGGTGCGGGTGGCGCTCCTCGTCGCCGATGGCCAACAGGCGGATGGACGCCATGGCCGCGTCGTCGAACGCCACGGCCTCGATTTCCTCCTGGTCGCCGGAGGTGAAAAATTCGTGCAGCGCCTCGGTGGCGGCGAACGCCCAGCCGTTGCGGGCGTGGATCAGGCGGTTGTCCTCCAGCGCCGCGAGCATGCCGAAGGTCGCGGGGATGTAAACGCGCACTAGAACTCGCCCTCGACGTCGAACAGGGACTGGATCTCCACCGCGGTGCGGTCGATGGCGGTGTGCAGGATGCCGATCATGTTGTACTCGACCGCGGCGCGGACGTTCATGATGTCGTCGTCGATCATCACGCAGTCGTTCAGGTCCACGCCGATCGCGTCGGCGGCGGCCTGGAACGCAGCGCGCTCCGGCTTTTCCGCCCCAACCTCTCCGGAGAGCACCACGGCATCGACCAGGCCGCCGAACTCCCATTCGCGGATCTTTTCCGCCATCTCGCCGTCGCCTTCCTCGTTGGAGAGAATGCCCACGGCGATGTCCTTCGCTTTCACCGCCTCGATGAGGGTTTTCCAGCGCTGCTCGTCCTCTGCACCGGTGTCCAGCACTCCTGCGTAGTCGATGATCAAGCCCTGCACGGGATCCCTCTTTCGTTGGTTGCGTCGCGGATGCCTACTGTAGTGAGCACACCCTTTACACGGGCGGCTGCGAACGTGGACAATACTACCTACCCCGCCCAGTGCCCGTCCCCCTCCACCACGCATTCCCGCGTGAAAAATGAGGGAGGATGCCCGCCATGTACTACACAGCCCCAGGGCACAGGCACGTGCAAGTGCTCGTGCCCCGGCGAAACCAGACACCCACCGCACTCAGCCGGCCCCTTGGCACGAAACGGCCCGCTGTTGCGCCGCCCGGCGCCCCAGTGGCGGTGGAGCCCGTCGTGGCGGAAGCGCTCAGCGCCGCCATGAGCAAACACCGGGCCACATCCATGATGGCGTGGCGCTTCGCCCCCGCTGTGCGCGCCCACATCCGCGCCCGGCAGCACTCCGCGGCGCTGATAAACGCGCCAACAAGTACCGCCCCCGCGGCGGGCAGGCCCCAAGTGGTCACCTGCCACGCCCGCGAGGGCGGGGAATTCTTCGGCACCGTCGAAACCACTGACGGCACCAGGCGGGCTTACGCCGCGAAAATCCGCGACGGCAAGCTCGTTGCCTTCAAGGTGCTGTAGGCGACAGCACGTCGATAAGCGACTGCCTAGACGACGGTGGAGCCGCCCGCATCAGCCTGCTCAGCCTGCTGCGTCTCCTGCGTCTCAAACTGCTTGCGCATGGTGAACAGCTGCCGCACGGTCTCCTCCTGGACACCCTCGTTCATCGCGTTGAACATGTCGCCGCCTTCCTTCTGGTACTCCACCAGCGGGTCGCGCTGCGCCATCGCGCGCAGGCCGATGCCTTCCTTGAGGTAGTCCATCTCGTAGAGGTGCTCGCGCCACTTCGTGTCGATGATCGGCAGGATCACCATGCGCTCCAAGTTGCGCATCTGCTCCTCGCCGCCAATCGCCGCGACGTTTTCCTCCAGCGTGTCGTATTGGGCGTTCGCGTCGTCGACGAGCGCCTGGCGCAGCTGCTCCGAGGTGAGCTCGCCGGCGCGGCCGTACTCGTCGCCGTCGATGAGCTCCTGCGCGCTGACCGTCGGGCCGTACAGTGAATCCAGCGCATTCCACAGGCCGTCGAGGTCCCAGTCCTCCACGTAGCCCTCCGCGGTCGCGCCGTCGACGTACGCGCCAATGGTGGAATCGATCATGCGGCGCACCTGGCCCGCGATGTCCTTCGAACCCAGGATCTCCTGGCGCTCGCGGTAGACCACCTTGCGCTGCTCGTTGAGCACCTCGTCGTACTTGAGCACGTTCTTGCGCATCTCAAAGTTCTGGTTCTCCACCTGAGACTGCGCGCCCTTAATCGCGTTGGAAACCATCTTCGCCTCAATCGGCACATCGTCCGGCACGTTGAGGCGGTTCATCATGTTCTCCATGGACTGGCCCACGAACCGCACCATGAGCTCGTCGCGCATGGACAGGTAGAAGCGGGTCTCGCCCGGATCACCCTGGCGGCCGGAGCGGCCGCGCAGCTGGTTGTCAATGCGGCGCGACTCGTGGCGCTCGGTGCCAATGACGTAGAGGCCGCCGGCCTCGCGCACCTCGTCGCCAAGCTGCTGCGAACGCTCCTTGGCCGCCGGCAGCTGTGCGTCCCACGCCTCCTGGTAGCGCTCCGAATCCTCCAGCGGGTCCAAGCCCTGGGCCTGCAGCTTCGCGTCCAGGAGAATCTCCGGGTTACCGCCAAGCACGATGTCGGTACCGCGGCCAGCCATGTTGGTGGACACGGTCACCTTGCCGGGCAGACCGGCCTCGGCGATGATGCGGCCCTCTTCCTCGTGGTACTTCGCGTTGAGCACATTGTGCTTCACGCCCTTGCGGGTGAGCAGCTGCGACAGGTACTCGGAACGCTCCACAGAGGTGGTGCCCACCAGCACCGGCTGCCCCTTCGCCGCGTGCTCCGCGATGTCCTCCGCCACGGCGGCGAACTTCGCCTCCTGGGTCTTGTAGATCAGGTCGTCGCGGTCCGCGCGCTGGTTCGGACGGTTCGGCGGAATCTGCACGACGTCCATCTTGTAAATCTGGTGCAGCTCCGCCGCCTCAGTCTCAGCGGTACCGGTCATGCCGGACAGCTTGTCGTAAAGACGGAAGTAGTTCTGCAGGGTCACCGTGGCCAGGGTCTGGTTCTCGTTTTTGATCTCCACCTGCTCCTTGGCCTCAATGGCCTGGTGCATGCCCTCGTTGTAGCGGCGGCCCGCCAACACGCGGCCGGTGAATCCGTCCACGATCATCACCTCACCCTGGCGGATGATGTAGTCCTTGTCGCGCTCGAACAGCTCCTTCGCCTTGATGGCGTTGTTGAGGTAGCTGACCAGCTGCGAGTGTTCCGGGGCGTAGAGGTTGTCAATGCCCAGCTGGTCCTCGACGAACTCCACGCCCTCCTCGGAGATGCCCACGGTGCGCTTGCGCTGGTCCACCTCGTAGTGGATGCCCTCGCGCATGCGCGGAGCGAGCTGCGCGAACACGTTGTAGAACTGGCTGGAGCCGTCCACCGGGCCGGAGATGATCAGCGGGGTACGCGCCTCGTCGATGAGGATGGAGTCCACCTCATCCACGATGGCGTAGTTGTGGCCACGCTGGACAATGTCGTTGACAGAGCGCGTCATGTTGTCGCGCAGGTAGTCGAAGCCGAGCTCGTTGTTGGTGCCGTAGGTGATATCGGCATCGTAGGCATTCTTGCGCTCGGCCGGGCGCATGTCGGACAGGATCACGCCCACCTCAAGGCCCAGGAAGTGGTGGACACGGCCCATCATCTCGGCGTCACGCTTGGCAAGGTAGTCGTTCACCGTGACAATGTGCACGCCCTTGCCGGACAGAGCGTTCAGGTACGCCGGCAGCACCGAGGTCAGGGTCTTGCCTTCACCGGTCTTCATCTCGGCGACGTTGCCGAAGTGCAGGGCGGCGCCGCCCATGATCTGCACCTTGAAGTGCTTCTGGCCGAGCACGCGCCAGGAGGCTTCGCGGGCGGTGGCGAACGCGTCGAGCAGGATATCGTCCAGGCTCGCGCCGTCGGCGATCTTGTCCTTGAACTCGACGGTCTTAGCCTTGAGCTCCTCGTCGGCCAGCGCGGAGTACTCGTCGTCGAGCGCCATGACCTGATCGGCGATCTTGGCAAGGCGCTTTACGGTGCGCCCCTCACCGGCACGGAGCAGCTTTGACAGTCCAAACACGTGTGCAAAGTCCTTTACTGATGGGTTGACAGGGCCAAGGTGATACAACCGGCCATTGTACGCACGCCTCCCGGGGTATAGACAACCCCATAGGCGCTCCACAGCCGAGCCATCGCCTATCGACGACAACCGCCCCGGCCCAGATCCTGAAACAGAACCGGGCCGAGGCTGGGCTTGCTAGCTTGAGCTGCGGGAATGCGCGCTACTCGGCGTCTGCCTCCGGGGCAAGCTCAATCAGACCGTAATCGAACGCGTGGCGGCGGTAGACCACAGCCGGACGGTTGGTCTCCTCATTGACGAAGAGGTAGAAGTCGTGGCCCACCAGCTCCATCTCGCTGAGCGCATCGTCCACGCTGCGCGGGGCGTTGGAGTGCACCTTGGAGCGCACGATCTGGCCCGGGACAACGTCTTCGACCTGGTCGGCGTACGGGTCCACGTCGTACTTGCCGGCCTCCTGCGCCGCGCTCTCCTGCTTAGCCTTCGCGTCCGCCTCCATCTCCGCGGCCAACACACCGGTGCTCTTCGGTGCGCGGTGGCCGGACATTGAGATGTTGCGACGTGCCTTGACCTTGCGCAGCGAGCGCTCCAGCTTGTCCACCGCGGTCTCGAGCGCGGCGTAGAAGTTCTCCTCCTTCGCCTCAGCGCGGGCCAGGTGGCCCGAGCCGGTGGCGGTGATCTGGATGCGCTCCGCCTCTGCCTCGCGGCGCGGGTTCTTCTCGTGCTTCAGCTCCACATGGAACGACTTGAGCGTCGGATCAAGCTTTTCAATCTTGGCCAGCTTGCCGTTTACTCGTTCCTGGAAATGCTCTGGGACCTCGACGTTTCGACCGGTGATGGTGACCTGGGCTTCCGGGCTCAGCGTCTCTTGGATCGGGTTGCGGTCTGCAGACGTCATCTGCGTCCTCCCTTGCGGTAGTAGGAACTGTGTCCACCACCACTATACAACTGGTTATGACCAATTCAGCCGGTTTTATACAACGCTCGCTGAGAGTGAACCTGCGGCGGGCCACCGGCTGCAGCGACCCCGCCGGCGCCGGCTAGGCCGCGCACAGCGCCACACACGCGGCGACGTCCGCCCCGCGCGAGATCAAAATAGCTGCGCTAGCCTGCAGCGTTGCGCCGGTGGTGACCACGTCGTCCACCAGCACGACCTGCCCGGCGGGCACCCCGGAAATCTGCACGCGCCCCGCCAGGTTGGCCCGCCGGCCTGCTTCGTCGAGGCCGGACTGGTCCGCCGTCCGCGGGTCCAACCGCAGCACGGGCGCGACCTGCCTTCCGGTGGCTCGGCAGACCTGCTCCACCGGGTCGCCGCCGCGAGCCCGCGCGGAACGAGTGCGCGTAGGTGCCGGCACTAAAACCGCGCCGGTGGGGATCTCGCCGCGCGCCTCCAAGTAATCCAACGCAGCCGCAAGCACCGCGCCGACGTGGCGGCGTACCGCCAGGTGGTTTCGCTCCTTCATGGCCAGGATCACCCCGCGGTGCGGGTCCGCGTACGGCCCGAGCGCGAACACCGGCGCGTGCGGGGTGGTGTTGGGAAACACCCGCTGCGGTGGCGTCGCCAGGCCCTTACGGCACGAAGGGCACAGCAGCGGCCCCGGCGCGCGGCAGCCCGCGCATCTGCGCGGCAGCAGCAGCTCGCCGATCTGCCCGAACATCTCCCCCATGTGGGAAAGGCTAGCGCGAAATGATCGGCAGCGCGCGCACGCCTTCCAGGCCGGGAACCTCGCGCCAGATCGGGTTGTCTGCGCCGGAGGCCGGCATCTGCAGCAGCGCGTTGGCGTCGGTGACGTACAGGGTGCTCGGCGACGCCGCCACCGCCACCACGGGCGCCGAGATGTTGCCTGCGGACATCGCAGTCATGGAGGAGCCGTCCTGTTCCACGCGCATCACCGGCGTGGTGGAGGTCGTGCCAACGAGCAGGGATCCGTCCGGGCGCCAGTCGGCGGCGATCACGCTGCCGGCCAGTTCTTGGGCGTACTCGTAGACGTTGACAATGGAGCGCTCGCCTGATGCCTGGCGGCGCACAATCCCGGTGTAGAGGCTGCCGTCGATGACCATCACTACCCGGGTGCCGCTGCGGGACAGGCGCAGCACGGAAATGTTGCCGTCCACTCCCTTGGGCAGTTCGACTTTGACCTCGCCGGTGGTCAGATTGCCGGTGGCCGCGGATCTCACCGTGCGCAGGATCTGCTTGCCGTCGACCACCGTCCACACCGCGGCCGCGTCGGGTTCGAACGCGGGGCGGGTAAACGTGCCCGCGCGCATGACTTCCGCTTCAGCACCCTCGAAGGTTCCCACGCGGAAGATATCGTCCTCATCGTCGCCGGGTTTGCCAAAGATGGCGGCCCACTCACCGCCGCCGGCGATGTCCACCGAGGACACATCGCCGGCTGCGCCGAGGCTGCCCTCCACCGGGTGCGTGGAGCGCTCGTCCACCTGCACAACATTGCCGCTGGACAGGGCGTAGAGCTTGGTCTCCCCCACCGTCTCCACCAGGGGGCTCGCGGCGATGAAGTCATCGGTGTCCAGGGCGGCGGTGCCGTCGATAAGCGATTGCCCGTCAGCCTCCAGCATGTACGGGCCGGTCACCCCCGCAGACGCGAGCGTCCACACAACCTGGGCCGCGAAACGGGCGCGCTCATCCTCACTCACTCCGGAAAAACCGCTGAAGGTGTAGATGCCGTCGCGCTCGCCCGTGTACGTCACTCTCGATGGCAGCGAGCCGGTCAATGCGGGGCGCAGACGCTCGGAGGGGCCCTCCATGAGCAGGCCGATAAGGTCGCTGGCCAGGGTTTCGCGGCGCGAATGCACCCAGCGACGGTCCGTGACAAGCTCCTGGTCGTCCTGGTCGAAGAAGTACAGGTTGTACGGCTGGTACTGGTTGCGCAACTCCGTGCGCTCAAAGACCACGCCTTCCGGCAGCGAGGAGATGCGCCACTGCCCGTCGACCATCTCCATGTCGATGGTGGCCTCGTAGTCTCCCCGCTCCGGCGAGTAGGAACCGCCGGGGCGCACCGTGCCGACAACCTGGCCGTGCACCGCGAAGCTGCGCTGCCCCACTGAGGAACCCGGCAGCGTGGTCATGCCGATGCTGTCCACGACGAGCTGTTGGCCGGTCGGGTCCCACGCCGTGGAGGCACCCTCGGTGAGGTAGGCGCGCGCTGCCTCGTAGTCGCCGTCGGGTGTCGCGGATGCGTGGTAAAAATCGCGGAGCAAAAGGTCCGGCTCTTGTCCGTCCTTCGGACCGGCGTCCTGCGTTTCGGTCTCATCGGGCGTGAAGGAGCGGATGACGTGCGGCGCCGAGTTCGTGGGCAGCGAGGCGCAGCTAGTGGTCAGCGCCGTCAGCGCAACCATGAGGCAGGCAAGGGTTTTACGCATTGGTGTCCTCCTGGGGCTCTCGCTTATCGACGGCTCCGCCTTCCCCGCCAAATCCTTCAGCGCTGTCGGCAGGGTTTTCTGCGCCGTCAAGTGGTTCTGCAGACTCTGGTGCGGTAGCGCGCGGCGCCTCGAGCGGAAGCGGGGCCTCGGTGAACCCGGCTTCTAGGTGGCGCGGCAGCACCAGGCGGAACTGCGAGCCCACACCGAATTCGCCGACCGCGTCGAGCGTGCCGCCGTGCAGCTGCGCATCCTCCCGGGCGATGGCCAGACCCAAGCCCGTGCCGCCGGAGTGGCGCTTGCGGGACTTATCGGCGCGCCAAAACCGGTTGAACACCAAGTCTTCTTCGCCCGACTTCAGGCCCACACCACCGTCGGTGACGGTGATAGCCACTGCCTCGTCGTTGGAACGCATGCGCACGGTGACCGGGTTGCCTTCGGAATGGTCGATGGCGTTCGCGATGAGGTTTCGCACGACACGCTCGATGCGGCGGGCATCGCCTTCCAAAGTCTGCGGCTCGTCAGGAATGTCGAAGATGACGTCCACGTCCAGCTCTTCGGCTAGGTGCTGGGTTTGCTGCCAGGCGGATTCCACCGGCTGGCGGGCATCCACGTTCGCGGAGGACAACTCGGCCACGCCGGCGTCGTGGCGGGAGATCTCCAACAGGTCGTTGAGCAACGCCTCGAAGCGGTCCAGCTCGCTGATCATCAGCTGCGAGGCACGCTTGGTCGCCGGCTCCAGCGAATCCTCATTCGCGGCGATCAAATCCGCCGCCATACGGACCGTGGTTAGCGGGGTGCGCAGCTCGTGTGAGACGTCAGAGGTGAACTGGCGCTGCAGCGAGCCGTACTCCTCCAGGTTGGCAATCTGCTTGCTTAGGGTGTCCGCCATGTCGTTGAAGGACATGGCTAGCACGGCCATCTCGTCCTCGCCGTCGACAGGCATTCGCTCCCGCAAGTGCCCGGATGCGAAACGTTGCGCGGTGCGCGAGGCGGAGCGCACCGGCGCCACAATCTGCTGGGACGCGAGCCAAGAGATGCCCATCAACAGCACCACGACGATCACCGCGGCAGACGCCAAAATGCCGCGCATGAGCGCCACGGTGGAGGCTTCGCTTTCCATGTTCATCACCAGATAGAGGCGAAGGTTGGGGATGTCCGCGTTGGTCGGGGTTCCCACAATCAGCGCGTCGTAGGCCGAACCGTCCGGGCGCTCCACGGTGGCGAACTGGTACGCCACGTTGCCGTCCCTGACATAGTCGCCCAGCCGCTTCGGAATCTGGTATGCCTCCGGCGAGGAGGTCACGGAGCCGTTCGGGGCTTCGACCACCAACACCGGCTCGTAGAAGCTGGCGGAGTCGCCGCTTTCCTGCACGCGCTGCGTCAACCCGGCGCGCGCCGAATTCAGCCGCGCCTGCAAGGATGCAGAAGACCCAGAGTTGGCCAGCTGGTAATCCACGGTCGAGCGGGCACGCTCAATTTCCACACTGGCGGTTTCAACCTTGGCCGCGGTAATGCGGTCCGTGACAACGGACGCCAGCGCGAAGCCAAGCACAGACATCACGACCGTGGACACCAGCAGCACCGTGCCCACGAAGCGGACCTGCAGCTTCGTGGACCAGGCGTGCCGCACTCGGTCGCTAGCACGACGTATGGCGTCCAGGTGCTACACCTCCGACTTACCGGTTTTGTAGCCCACACCGCGCACGGTGAGGATAATCTCCGGGTTCTCCTGGTCGTGCTCGATCTTGGAGCGCAGACGCTGCACGTGCACGTTGACCAGGCGGGTGTCGGAGGCGTTGCGGTAGCCCCACACGGACTCCAGCAGTTCCTCGCGCGAGTGCACCTGGTTGGGCTTGCGCGCCATCTCCACCAAGAGGTCGAACTCCAGGGGTGTGAGCTGGATTTCCTCGTCGCCGCGGGTGACGGTGTGCTGCGGCACGTCCACAGTCAGGTCGCCGACCTCGAACACGTCTGCCGGGGTCTCGTCGGTGCGGCGCAGGCGCGCGCGGATGCGGGCAACGAGCTCTTTCGGCTTGAACGGTTTGGTGATGTAGTCGTCCGCGCCGGACTCCAAACCCAGCACCACGTCCACCGTGTCCGTTTTGGCGGTGAGCATAACCACTGGCACCGCGGACTCCTTGCGGATCTCGCGGCAGATGTCGATGCCGTTCATGCCCGGCAGCATCAGATCCAAAAGGATCAGGTCCGGGTCGAACGAGCGGAAGGCAGGCACCGCCTCAACACCGTCCGTCACGGAGCTGGTTTGGAAACCTTCGGCCTCCAACACGATTGTCAGCATCTCGTTGATCGCCGGGTCGTCGTCCACCACAAGGATCTTCGGTGCCATGCGTCCTCCTCCATCCTTTTCGCGCTGAGCCGCTGAGCTTGAACTGCTCTTCTACTCCGTCAGCTCGCTCACTGCCTGCATGATAACCGCCGGATCTGCGGTGCGAAGCCACCGGCTCACCCAGTTGTGCTCCGCCAGCTCCGAATATGCCTGGAAGGTCGCCACCTGCAGAGCCACGTCGCGCTCGTAGCGGTCGCGGGTGCGCGTTGCGTCCTGCTCCTCGCGCGCCTCCGCGCGCTCGCGGGCAACATCCGGGGTGGTGTCCACCAGAACCTGCAGATCCGGCTTGGGCAGCCCCAACTTCTCAAACTCCAAGTCGTGCACCCACTTCACCGCGGCGGTATCACCCGTGCGGGCGCTGGTGTACGCCGCGTTGGACGCCACGTAGCGGTCCAGGATGATAATGCGGTCTCGTCGGCCAGCGAAGCCGTCGAGAAGCTGCTTCGCCCCATGCCTGTCCAACGCGAACATGGTGGCCATGCCGAACGCGGAATCTGTCAGATCGCCCATGCGCCCGTGCAGGGCGTCTTGCGCCAGCTGGGCGTGGACGGACGTCTCATAGCGAGGAAACGCCAAGGTCTCGGCACCGAAGCGCTCTTTGAGCGCGGTGACAAGCGTGTTTTTGCCGGCACCATCTATGCCTTCAACAGCGACAATCATGCAGTTACGCCAACGCCTCGAGGAACTGCTCCAGATCCTGCTCGGTGTCCGCCTCCTCGAGCACGGCGGCCGCGGACTCAACTAGCTGCTCGTCCATCTCGTCCGGACGCATACGGATAAACGGGTAGGTCTCAGCGATCTCGCCGGCAGAAAACGGCGCACCCGCCCAAATCGCGGCGATCGTGGCCGCAGCCTGGCCGTTAAGGAGCTCATCTTCGCTCGGATCCTGCTTGGCAGCGAGGAGGACCGCATCACGGACCGCCTCGAAAACCTCGTCGAAATCAAGATCGACCAGCTCGTCCAGGAAGTCGGTGTTGGCATCGACCGTGAAAATCTGCTCGTCCCAAGTGCTCACTGCGGCGCTCCTTCCATAGATAGTGCGCGAGCGGGCGCCCGCGCGTTGCGTTACACCCATCTGTATACGGCAAAACGCGCCCCCGGGGCAGCAGAACGCGCATCGACTCGCCGCGCGGGGGTTCCGCATTTACCATCCGCGTGCTATAAACAGTGCTACAACGCAAAACGTTATCAATTTGTAACTACTACGCGGGGTCGAAACGCCCCGTGGGAGGAGCCACCGTGGAAGGGACAGCACGCCGGGTAGCCGTGTTCATCGGCGCTGGTGCGCTCCTTGCCACCCTCGTCGGGTTCACCGTGTGGGCCACCTCCTCGGCCGGGCAGAACAACCGCGCCGGTTTCACCGCGGAAGCCGCTGGAACCACCGACGCCAGCGCCACGCCCACCACATCGAGCCCGACAACGGAAACGGTGACGGAGAACCAGACACACACCCGGACCGTGCGCAGCCCTGCAAGCGCCGCCGACAACGGACGCAACGCCAACCGCGGCGCGGGCGATGCCGGTCGAGCCAGCTCCGACGAAGGACGCGCCGGCGCTGCCGTGCCCACCGGCTACAACGCGGCGCAGGACCCGTACCTGCCGCCGCACGCTGTGGTTGCTCCGGCACCGGAGTCGGGGCAGCCGTCCCGCGTGTACCGCCCGTCCAACATCGTGCCCTCCCCTGCCCGTCCGCAGTCAGCGCCGCAGGGCGCCAACCCGGCGGCAGAGCCAACCCCGGCGGGCGCACAAACCAGCACGCGCACTTCCTCCCAGCAGACGCCGGGCAGCACCCCGCCGCGCGAGCCGGGTGAGAGCAGCGCAGCGCAGCCGAGCACCCCTGCTACGCCGGCACCTGGTGGGTCCGAAGCACAGCCGTCGGAGGCCACCGAGCCGACGCGCACCCCGGCACAGGAGCCGTCGAAGCAGCCGGAACAGCCGCAGACCACTGAAGCGTCCGACGAGTCAGAGCAGACGCCGCAGCCGGGCAACGGCTCGGGCCCATCGCACGGCCCCGATGACATGGGCGACTCGGGCGACACGGGCGGCGCGGCCGGCGTCCAGGTGGGAGAATCGTCGGAGCAAGAGTCTTCTCACGCACAGGAGGCGCCGCAGAGCCCGGCGCCAAAGACGCGGCTTGAAGGCGCAGGCGAGGCGGCACAGCCGTCCGCGGGCGCCGAAATCACCGGCGACGCCGACTCCGCTCCCGCATCGCAGGTGACCCCGGAGGCCACCGCTGCGGAGGAGCCCTCGGCGCCGACCCGTGTGGCGGGCAAGGAAGACGTTGCGGGCTACCCGAAGGAAGATGAAGGCATGACGGCCCGCGGCGTGTTGGACAAGATCACCGGCCGCTAAACCACGCAGCGTTGAGGGCCGCGTAGCCGTTAGGCCGTAGCCACAAACACCTGGGCCGCGCCCTCGGCGGTCAGCTGCACTTCCCTTTCGCTCGCCGGCGCCCAAGCTGCGTTGCCCTGGGACAGCACAAACCCGTCGGCGCCGCGCACCTCGCCGGAGGTGCACAGCACAATCGCGGGGCCGTCTTCGTCGATGACCAGCGTCTCGCCGTGGGCAAGCGAATGCACGCGCACCGCGAAACTGTCCACCGGAAGCTGGAACTCCACGCCGCCGTGCGACGGGGCCGCCTCTGCCCGCGGGTTTTCCAAGGTGCTGAAGTCCAGCACCTTCACCAGCTCCGGCACGTCCACATGCTTGGTGGTCAGCCCACCTCGCAGCACGTTGTCGGAGTTAGCCATGACCTCCACGCCCAGCCCCGACAGGTAGGCGTGAAGCTGGCCGGCACGCAAAAACGCCGCCTCGCCGGGCGCGAGCGTGAGCACGTTCAGCAGCAACGCCGCCAACACGCCCACATCGCCCGGGTAGGCCCGGTTGAGCTCGAGGTAGACCTCGGCCGCGTCTACCATCCATGCAGGGGCTGAGTGCTGGTCGACGAGCTCTTCCGCCGCGCGCTGCACCGATTCGATCAACTCCACCCGCGGCTGGTGCGGCAGCGAAATCAGGGTGGTAAACAATGCGCGCAGATCGCCCTCGCCGTCCGTGGGCAGCAAGGTGGCGTAGCGGTCCAGCTCCGCGCTGCCGAGCTCGGCAAAAAACGCGGCGGTGTCCGGAACCGGACGGAACCCGGCCAACGCGCGGAACTCGGTCAGCGCGACAATGAGCTCGGGCTTGTGGTTCGGATCCTTGTAGTTGCGGTTCGGGCTGTTCAACGCGATGCCCTCGGTGTTTTCGCGCGCAAAGCCTTCCTGTGCCTGCTCCAGCGAGGGGTGGGCCTGGATGCTCAAGGGCGCGGCCGCAGCGAGCAGCTTGACCAGAAACGGCAATTGGTCGTCGTGCGCTTCTGTGACCCTTTTGCCCAGCGCGGCGGCCGGGTCGGCGGCAATGGCTTCGTCCAAGCCTTGCCCGTTCACCGTCGCCGGGGCGGCCGGGTGGGCACCAAACCAGAGTTCCGCCTGCGGCTGCGGGCTCGGCGAAGGCTCGCCGCGCAGCTGGGCGATCAACGTGTGAGAGCCCCAGGGGTAGGGGCGCAGAGCTCCTTCGAGGTGCTCCATGGTTCTCCTTCTACTCCTTCGTGGCGGCGGCATCGGCGTCGGCAGCAAGCGCCGTTACCGCGTAGGCCCGGGCAACCAGGCGTGCCGCGCGGGCCGCCAGATCATCCGCTTCAGTCTCCACAGATTCCATCTGGCTGCCTGCCGGGGCCACCGGATCGGTGGCCTCGCACGTCCAAACAACGGTTGTTAAACCTACCAGCTTCGCGGGGCCGTCGAGGTAGGGGTCGTGGAAGATATCGTCCGCGGAGGAGGCGGAATTACCCTCCTGAGCACGCTCGACGGCAAAGGGAAGCTCGTGGTGGTCCACAAAGGACGCGGGGATGCCGTGTGTGGACCACAGCGCCGCGACAAGCTCCGCCACCGCACTGCCTGCCGGACCGAATCCGGTGTGCAGCACCCGAGCGCCGTCAAGCTGGGCGCGCAGTTTGCGCGCGGCGTTGACCGCCACGTCGCGCCGCGGCGAGACAGACTCGAGCTCCGCGTCCACTTCAGACGCCAGCAGCTCGAAGCGCTCCGCCACCACCTCGGCCGGCTGGCGCAGCGCAAGCAGCACCGCACCCACGACGGCGCACGTGCGCAGCGGGGAGGCGCCAGCAGTGTCGGGCAGGGCGGGAATGACGGTGGTGGCCTGTGGTGCGTCTTCAAGCAAGGGCCCCTGATTCGGACCGGCGAGGATGGTCTCTGCGCCGCGGTCCACCGCGGTGAGCAAACCGCGCAGGTCCGTCTCGCGTCCGGCGTTGTCGCCCACAACCACCACGACATCGAGCGCCCCGACGTACGCCGGCAGCACGTCCACAACCACCACCGGCACCTCGAGCGGGGCGGCAAAGGTTGCCACCGCACGCGCCGCGGCCGCCGCGACCTGGTCGGTGGCCAGCACAACCACGCTGCGGGGCTGCAGCCCGCGCAAGCCTTCGAGCAGGTGCGTCGCCTGGCCCACGGCACGGAGCTGGGCGCCCTCGTGGGCGATGTCGAAAAACAGGGCGTCTTCCCTGGAAAATCCGCTCATACCCCGCGAGCGTACGCGGGGAACCTCAAGCGCGGATGATGCCGAGGATTTCCTCGGTCAGCGCGTCCACTTCGTCGCGGGTCGGCGCCTCGGCGTTGAGGCGGAGCAGCGGCTCGGTGTTGGAGGCGCGCACGTTGAACCAGGCCTTGGAGTCTTTGAGCTGCACGGTGACGCCGTCGAGGGTGTCCACGGATTCCGTGCGGTCCGCAAATGCGTCCACCACGCGCTGCGTGGCGGCGGCCTGGTCGGCGACCTCGGAGTTGATCTCGCCGGAGGCGGTGTAGCGCTCGTAGGCGCCCATCATCTCGCTCAGCGGCGCGTCCTGCTCCGCCAGCGCGGCCAGCACGTGCAGCGCGGCGACGAGCCCGGAGTCGGCGTTGAAGAACTCCGAGAAGTAGTAGTGCGCGGAGTGCTCGCCGCCGAACAGCGCGGAATGCTCCGCCATCTGCGCCTTGATGTAGGAGTGCCCCACACGCGTGCGCACCGCGTTGCCGCCGTGCTCTTCAATCAGCTCCGGCACGGCGCGGGAGGTGATCAGGTTGTGGATGATCGTCGCGCCCGGGTGCTGCTTGAGCGTGCGGATGGCGATCAGCGCGGTGATCGCGGACGGGGAGACGGCCTCGCCGCGCTCGTCTACCACGAAGCAGCGGTCCGCGTCCCCGTCGAAGGCGAGACCGATGTCGGCCCCCTGCTCCACGGTGAACTTCTGCAGGTCAACCAGGTTCTTCGGGTCCAGCGGGTTCGCCTCGTGGTTGGGGAAGGTGCCGTCGAGCTCGAAGTACAGCGGGCGGATGTCCATATCCCCCAGCACCGCCGGCACCGTCATGCCGCCCATGCCGTTAGCCGCGTCCACCGCCACAACAAGCTTGCGGCGCGCAGGAACCGGCACAAGCTCGCGCAGGTAGGAGGCGTACTCATCCAGGGCGTCATGCTTATCGACGTCCCCAGGTTCCCCCTCATACCCCGGCACACCCTCGAGGATCATGCGGGCGATCTCGCCCAGGCCCGTTTCCGTGGACACCGGGGTCGCACCCGCGCGGCAGAGCTTGATGCCGTTGTACTGCGCCGGGTTGTGCGAAGCGGTAAACATCGCGCCGGCGCAGCGCATCGTGCCAGCGACGAAATACAGCTCGTCGGTAGACGTCAGTCCCAGCAGGGTCACGTTGAGGCCCTGGCTGGCGGCGCCTTCCGCGAAGGCGTTTGCAAGCGCGGGCGAGGACGGGCGCATGTCGTGGCCGACCGCAATGCGGGTCTCCCCCTCCCCGCGCAGGATGTGCGCGAACGCCGCGCCCGCGGTGCGGACGAAGTCCTCGTCGATGGTCTCGCCAACGACGCCGCGAACGTCGTACGCCTTGATAACGCTCTTCAGCGTCTCGTTCGTGTGCTTAATAGCCATGCGCGGTATCTTATCGCGCTCCCCGACGCGATCCTGCGCAGACCGCTTTGGTCACCGCTGCTACTGCTCAGCCTCCGGGTCTGGCACGATGCGCAGGTGGGAGCGCCGCGCCGCCTTGGCCGCAGCTATCTGCTCTTCCACCCGCTTCGTGCGGTGCACCGGGTGGTTGGAGGTGTCCGGGTTGTTGAAGTCCTTGTCCGCCGAATACTCGATCGGGTCCTGGCCTGTTTCCACCAGCCCGGTGGTCACACGCCCCGCTTCGCGCACTGCCTCCGCGAGCGCGGTGATGTCGGTGCTTTCGTCGTCCAAATCGTCGTCGAGCTCGACGTGCTCGACGCGGACCAGCTCCCAGCCCACCGGTGCGGTGATGTGCGCGGAATGGTGTTCGCAAAGATCCCAGGCGTGCGGGTCCGGGGCGGGCGCGAGCGGTCCGACCACTGCCGTCGAATCCGCGTACGCGTAGATCAGCGTGGCCACGGCGGGCCGACCGCACCCTGGGCGGCAACAACGGCGGTAGATATTCACGGCGCCAAGTCTAAACCCCACATTGAGATTTCGATAGTGCAACGCGGCGCGCCCACGCCACCTTTGCTGCGCCGCGAAATAGCATTGCCAGCTATGAGCGCCACTCGCCCTTCCCACGTGCAACCGGCCCGCAACCGCCACGGCCGGGGCGTGCGCGGGCCCATCCTGCCGGTCGGTGTGCCGCGGTATCGCACCCGCGCCAATGCATTCGACCAACTGGTCATCGACGCATACGCGCCGCTTCATAACCAGTACTTCAGCGAGCTGGCCGGCGTCGACCTCGCCGTCGACACCATTCCGCGGATGCGGTTGAGCCCTGACATGACGGTGCTGCCGGACGAGATCATCGCCGACGGCCCGGTGCCGCTCGGTCGCGTCTTGCAGGCGGGCGTGGACAGGCAGGGCAACCCCACACGGGCGCGCTTCGTGGTGTTTCGCATGCCTATCGAGCACCGCACCTCGACAACACAAGAGCGGTCAGAACTCCTTACTTGGGTTCTGACCGCTCTTGTGGCCAATTACCTCAACTTGGATCCGAGGACTATCTCCCCAGACTTCCCCTGGTAGGGCCCTAGCTGATCTGCTTTTTCAGGCGGCGGCGCTCACGGTCGGAGAGTCCGCCCCAAATCCCGAAACGTTCGTCGTGCTCGAGCGCGTATTCCAAGCACTCGTCGCGCACGGCGCACGCCTTGCAGATTCGCTTTGCCTCGCGAGTCGAGCCGCCCTTCTCAGGGAAGAACGCCTCCGGGTCGGTCTGGGCACACAGTGCCTGATCCTGCCACTCCTGCTCGACGGCGCCGAACAACTCGTCGAGGGTCATCCCTCCTGCGGCTGCGCCGCGGAGGGTGGCGTCTGCCTGGTTTTCCACGCCATTACCTTCCTTAGTTGCTTGTCGGTCGTATAAGAGTGGTGACCGCAGTTCCCGGCTGATGGGTTCTGCGGATAACACTGTTGTGATTACACACCGCGACACTAAATAGCCGCAACCAGAATTCCGCAGTTTCCGGCCTGCGCTCCCCAATTCCCACGTCGCTCGTCACACGAGTCACATCAGTCACATACGAGGGAAGATGGGGGTGGACATAGGGGGTACTACATCTAGTAGCGCCGGGGATTTGAGCAACTATTTGCCGGTTTTGGCGTGTCGCTTACGCGTCCGGAGAGAAACGCACTCCCGAATCCGGAATTTCCACGCCCGGCCACACGCGCATGCCCGCCTGCAGCTCGCAACGCGCCCCGATCCGAGCGCCGTCGCCAATCACGCAGTCCGTGACACGCGCGTTCGCGCCGATCGTCGCACCTGCCGCGATAATGGAGTTGCGCACCATCGCACCGGGCTCGATGGTGACGCCGTCGAAGATCACGGAATCGTCCACGCGCGAGCCGGCGCCGATCTCGCAGCCGCGGCCCACAGCGGTGCCGCCCATGAGGATGACGCCGTGCGCGATGCCAGCGGAGTCGTCCACAAGCGACTCGCCCGTGCGCCCCTCCAGCAACGGCGAGTATGCGATGCCTCGCACCACATCCGAGGACCCCTGGACGAAATCGTCTGGGCGGCCCATGTCGCGCCAGTAGGAAGAATCCACGTGCCCGACCACCTTCGCGCCGGAAGACAGCAGGCCCGGGAAGGTCTCGCGCTCCACCGAGACCACGCGGTCGGCCGGGATCTGCTCGATCACGGAGCGCTTGAACACGTAGCAGCCGGCGTTGATCTGGTCGGTCGGCGGGTCCTCCGTCTTCTCCAAAAACGCAAGCACGTTGCCGTCCTCGTCCGTCGGCACCGAGCCGAACGCGCGCGGATCCGGCACGCGCACCAGGTGCAGCGTGACGTCCGCGTCCTTGTCAACGTGGGTGGAGGCGATGGCGGACAGGTCCGCGCCGGAGAGGACATCGCCGTTGAACACCATGGCGTTGTCGTAGCGCAGCTTGTCCAAAACGTTGCGGATGCCGCCGCCGGTGCCGAGGGCTTCCTCCTCCACCACGTACTCGATCTGCAGGCCGAATTCGGAGCCGTCGCCGAAGTACTCCTCGAACACCTCAGCCTTGTAGGACGTGCCCAGCACGACGTGGTGCATGCCGGCGGCCTTGATTCGGGCCAGCAGGTGCGCCAGGAATGGGTACCCCGCGGTGGGCAGCATCGGCTTCGGTGTCGACACCGTCAGCGGGCGCAGGCGCGTGCCGCGCCCGCCCACCAGGATCACCGCATCCATCTCTGCCACTGCCCCGTCGGTCGCCTGTGCGGCGCCGATGTGCTCCGAAGTTGCCATTGCTCGTCCTTTTCTTCCTGCCTACTGGAGTTCTCTTTAAGTTTTGTTGCACCGGCTCGGCTTGCGAAGCCCAAGCTGGAACGCCCCGCGGACTTTCAGCCCGAGCCACAGCGCCCAACGCAGCGGGGCCTGCCACGGGTGCGGGTGCCTGTCGCGCTGGAAGCGGTAGGCCGAGCCGTGGTGCGCGGGCACCGTGACCTTACGGAACTTGCCCGCCACATGGCCCTGATCGTGCAAGATCACCGACGACGGGCAGTACAAGTTATCCCACCCGGCGCGCGAAAGCCTGTCGCCGAAGTCGATGTCTTCTAGGTACATGAAGTAGCGCTCGTCGAAGCCGCCGATGGCGTCGAAGGCTTCCCACCGCACCAGCAGGCACGCGCCGGAGAGCCACCCTGCGGTGCGCTGGACGTGCATGTTCGCGTCTGCTTTGTATGCGCAGGAAAAGGGGTTGCGCGGCCAGACGTCGTAAAGCAATGCATGCCCGATACCCGTTGCAAGTCCTGGCACCTCGCGCGCGCTGGGGTACGCGGAGCCGTCCGCTTCCTCGATGCGTGGGCCCGCCGCACCTGCTTCGGGCGCGGCGTCGATGCAGCGGATCAGCTCGTCGATGCTGCCCGGGCCGAACTCAACGTCAGGGTTGACGATGAGGAAGTAGTCGCTTCGGATTACATTTGCTTCTCGACGTTTCCTCAGCGCCGCGGCCGCGACATTAATCGCCGCCCCGTACCCGATGTTTCCCCCGGTGGGCAGAAACTCCACGTGCTCGTGCTCGGCGGCCGCGCGCTGCGGCGAGCCGTCGGTGGAGCCGTTATCCGCGCAGACCAAGTGCACCTTGCCGCGCGTCGCCGCGTCGAGCGAGTCAATCAGGTGCGACAGATGCTCGCCCGGCGAGTACGTCACCGTAATCACCGCAAGCGGCGGATCGCCCGCCGCTGCCTCAGGTGTGTGGAGAAAGTCTGCATTCACAATGGCTGGAATCATACCCACCGGTGGGGCCGAAATTGGTGTACGGCACAGGCACTGCAGCAGGGATTCGAGAGGGGATGTCGTATACTTCCCCGCGTGACTGACCCCAACCGGCGTGCCCGCGACATTCAGGCGGCACCATCGCGAGCGCGAGACGTGTCCCAATCCGGACACCCCGTGGTCAAAGGGGTCCTAGCAGTGGTCTCTGCCCTGGCGATCACCCTGTCCGGCGTCGGCTACTTCGCCGTCGGCCGCTTGGGCGGGCAGCTTTCCGCCTCGGAGCTCGATGTCAGCTCCCAAAGCAAATCCAAGGGCAAAGGCAATAAGGACGACGCAGCGCTCGACGGCGCAGTGGACATCCTGCTCGTCGGCTCCGACTCACGCACGGACGCCCAGGGCAACCCCTTAAGCGAGGACGAGCTCGCCCGCCTCAACGCCGGCATCGCCGACGGTGAGATCAACACCGACACCATCATGGTGATCCGTATCCCGGAGGACGGCTCCAAGGCGACGGCCGTGTCGATTCCCCGCGACACCTACATCCACGACGCCACCTACGGCAACCTTAAGATCAACGGTGCCTACGGCGCCTACGCCGCTGACAAGCGCGAAGAGCTGGTCGAAGAGGACGGCATGTCCGAGGGCCCGGAGCTGGAGCAGCAGGTTGCCCGCGCCGGCCAAGAGGGGCTCATTGATGCAGTGGCCAACCTCACCGGCGTAGAGGTCGACCACTTCGCGCAGGTGGGTCTGCTCGGTTTCGTCCTACTCACGGATGCCGTGGGCGGCGTGACCGTATGCCTGAACAATGCGGTGGACGAGCCACTGTCCGGCGCCCACTTCCCCGCCGGTGTTCAAACGCTCAATGGAACCCAGGCGTTGTCCTTTGTGCGTCAGCGCCACGACCTGCCCCGCGGCGACCTCGACCGCATTGTCCGCCAGCAGACCTTCATGGCGTCGCTGGTCCGCAACATGCTCTCCGCGGGCACCTTGACCAACCCGGCGCGCCTGCGCGAACTCGCCAACGCCGCGGAGCGCTCCGTCACGCTGGACAAGGACTGGGACGTGGTCCGCTTCGCACAGCAGCTCTCCGGCCTGGCCGGCGACAATGTCACGTTCACCACGATCCCGGTCACGTCCGTCAACGGCATCGGCGACTACGGCGAGTCCATCATCACCGTCGACGTGTCCCAGGTGCACCAGTTCATGGAGGACTCGGTGAAGCCCGCGCAGGAAGACGACCAGGAAGACAGCCTGGAAAACGACACCGACACTTCAAACTCCCCCGCCGCAGATTCCACGGTGCTCGGCGCCCAGGACGTCATCGTGCTCAACGCCGGAGCCGTGCCGGGCCAGGCCGGCCGCGTCGGCGAGGAGCTTTCCAACCAGGGCATCCAGGTCTCCGAGGTGGCAAACGCCATGGAGGGCCTGTACTACCAGAGCCAGGTGGTGGCGCCCGACACCAACGATCCCGCCGCGCAGGAGCTCGCCCGCATCCTCGGCGGTGTGCCGGTGGTGGCCAACGCCTCGCTCGAACCGGGCACGATAGTGGCCGTCGTGGCCGAGGATTACGCCGGACCGGGTGTGATGACCGCGGAGGAAGCACAGCAGGAGGCGCCGGTGGGCACCCCAGGCGAGGACTTCGGTGCCACCGAGATCGCCCCCGAGATCACCGCCGACGGCGACAGCCCGCGCTGCGTAAACTAGCACCACCCCGACACCTAGTCCGGCATCGGCACCCTGATGTCGCGCCTGATCGTGTTCACCGTGGTGTTCTGGCTGTTCTGGGTGGTACTGCTGTTTATCTGGTACCAATTCGACTTGCCGTTGGGGCCGGGCGCGTCGATCATGTTGGCGTCGTAAAGCAATTGCCCCTTACGATGGGCGGGCATGAGCATGTTCGCACCGCTGATGCAGACCGACCCCTCGACGCCGCGCCTGACCGTCTACGACGACTCGCGCGGCGTGCGCATGGATTTTTCGGCGCAGACGCTGGACAACTGGGCCAGCAAGGTCGCCAACATGCTCGACGAGGAGTTCGACGCCGGCGACGAGGTCGCCATCGATCTGCCGGTGTCGTGGCAAGCGGCGGTCATCGCGATCGGCGCGTACAACTCCTCGCGCACCCCGCTTATCGACGCCTCCGGTGCCCCCGCCCCCGACCTCATCTTCACCACCCTGGACGGTGCCGCGCGGTGGAACGAGGTGCCCGATTGCGTGGTGGTCTCCGACGACCCGTTCGGCCGCGGAGTGGTGGAAGCCGGCGGCGAGCTTCCCGTGGGCGCCGTGGACTTCGGACCCACCGTGCGCTTCTACGGCGACGACTACTTCGGCCAATCCCCTGCGCTGAGCTCGTTCGCGGTGCCCGGCCTCGATGCGCAGCGCTACCTGGTGCAGGACTGGCACACCACCGGCGAGTTCGCCGCGAACGTGCTCGGCCCCATCGCCGCCGGCGGCTCCGTCGTGGTGGTCACCGGGCTGGTCTCCGCCGAGCGGCTGCAGGAGATCGCCGAGGCGGAGAAGGTCACCCGCTTCATCGACGGGCAGTAACGCCCGGGTAGGCGCGAGCCCTCGCGGGGTCGTCGCGGGTCCAACCGACTCAGTCGGTTATTCTGTGGCGGATATACCCGTGCTCACGCCCATGAAGGGACCGCCCATGCTCACCAGCTCCATCTCCCGCCGCGCCATCGCCCCCGCGCTCGCCGTCGCCCTCGTCGCAGGCGGCGCCCCGGTGGCCACCGCCGCGGACGCTTCTGCCCCGGCCACCCCGGCGAAGGACACCGAAGCAGCCACCGACCAGGGCAAGCAGTCCAGCGGCCCGGGCAGCTCCGAGTACACCCAGGACGAGATCGACAACGCCGAGCGTTTCGCCGGCCTGCTCGCCGGCATCATCGCCATTGTGGCCACCATCGGCGCCGCGGGCCTGTATTTCGCTGGCCCGCACCTGGGGCTGAACCTGCCGGGCCTGCCGAAGTAGCGCTTCCGGCCGCGCGACCCCCATTCCACAAACCCCGAGTAAGGGATCCAGAGCATGGCCCAAAATCGGCCTTACTCTGGATCCCTTACTCGGGGTTTAGCTCCGTAGGTCCGCCCCAGTCCATTGCCGGATAGCCTCACGGATCGCATCCGACCGGGTGGTCAGACCCTCCGCTTCGGCGCGGGCCATGAGGGCGGCGATCGTTTCGTCGTCGAGACGCACCGGTACGACCGTACCTGTACCTCTACCTACTGGTGGACGACCTCGGCGCGGAGCGGGCAGCTTCGAAAGGTCGTACCCCGCTTCAGCCTCATCATCCCTTTTCCATGCAAATTTCGTATAGAAACTCCGCTCCCCTACCGCCCGAAGACGCGCCGCACGAAGCGCCGCCACGCCACCCGCGCCACGGAGTGCGGCAGCGCCACCACCTCCCGCGCGTAGTTCTTCGCTCGAGAGGTCTCCGGGGTCGACGCCGCCACCAGGCGCACCGGGATGCCCAAGTGCCACGCCCACACGCGGGTGCGCAGAACGTGGAAACCGCTGGTCACCACGGTGAGATAGGCAGCGTCCGGGAACAGCTCCCGGGAGCGCTCCATGTTCTCGTTGGTGGAGCGCGCCTGAGGCTCCAGCACGATCGACGCCTCCGGCGCCCCGTGGACTAGCAACCAGTCGGCCATCACCTCCGCCTCCCCAAATCCGGAGACCACCAGCGGCGCGGGAGCGGCACTCCACACCTCGAGCGCACGGCGCAGGCGGAACTCGAGCATGCGCGAAGGCCGCCCGTCGACGATGCGGGCGCCCAGCACGACGATTGGGTTACTCACCCATCAGGCGCTGACGCAGCGCCTCGTCCTTACGCTCCACCTGCGCAGCCATGCGCACCTGGTAGTCCACCATCTTGCGCTGCACTGACGGGTCGGCCGCACCCAGGATGCGCGCGGCGAGCAAACCTGCGTTCTTCGCGCCGCCGATGGAGACGGTGGCCACCGGCACCCCACCCGGCATCTGCACGATGGACAGCAGCGAGTCCAGCCCGTCGAGGGTGTCCAGGGCGCGCGGGATGCCGATCACCGGCAGCGGGGTCGCCGCGGCCACCATGCCCGGCAGGTGCGCGGCACCGCCTGCGCAGGCGATGATCACCTGCAGGTCGCGCGTGTGCGCTTCCTTGGCGTACGCCAGCATCTTCTCGGGCGTGCGGTGCGCGGAGACCACCCCTACCTCGAAGGGGATGCCGAATTCGGCGAGCACCTCGGCGGCTGGGGCGACGGTGTCCCAGTCCGAGTCGGAGCCCATGATGATGCCAACGACTGGCTGTGCCATGTGTCTAGTCCTTCCAGGTTGCGTGGATGATGTAGTGCGCGGCGTCCTCCGCCACGGCGAGCGCGTCGTCGACGCTGTCCGCACACACATTGATGTGCCCCATCTTGCGCCCGGGGCGGTGGTCTTTGCCGTAGAGGTGCACCTTGGCCTGCGGGTACTTGCGCATCACTTCGACGACGCGCTCGGCCATCGGTACGGCGGGGTCTTCGTCGCCGCCGAGGGTGTTAACCATGACGGTTGCGGGCGAAAGCTTATCGACGGCACCTAACGGCCAATCCAGTACCGCCCGAACATGCTGCTCGAACTGGGAGGTCACGCACCCGTCCTGGGTCCAGTGGCCGGTGTTGTGCGGGCGCATGGCCAACTCGTTGACGGAGACCTCGGGGCCGTTGTCGCCGACGTACTCGAACAGCTCCACGGCCAGAACACCGGTTACGCCCAAGCCCTCGGCAACGCGCACGGCGAGCTCCTCGCAGCTCGCCGCCAGCTCCGCGGACATGCCCGGCGCGGGAGCGATGGCCACGCGGCAGATCCCGCCGTCCTGGCGGGACTCCACCACCGGCCAGGCACGCACGTCGCCGGAGCGGTTGCGCGCTACCATCGCGGACAGTTCGCGGGTGAACGCGACCTTCTTCTCCGCCATCAGCGGCAGATCGCGGCCCAGAAGTTCCTCAACCAGCTCGGCGCACTCTGCGCGCGACGACGGGAACCACACCCCGTGTCCGTCATAGCCGCCACGGGTGGCCTTCAGACACACCTGGCCGCCGGTCTCGTCCCAGAACGCCTCGGCGTCCGCGGCCGACTCGATCGCCGCGAACGCCGGCACCGGCAGGCCGGCCTCGGACAGGCGGCGGCGCTGCTCGAGTTTGTCCTGGGCGTAGATCAAGGCATCGGGGCGGGGTTCGACGGCTACGCCTTCGTCGATAAGCAACTGTGCGTACTCATTGGGCACATGCTCGTGGTCGAAGGTGGCCGCATCCGCGCCGTCCACGATCGCGCGCAGGTCCTCGAAGGTGGTGTAGTCGCCGAGCCGCACGTCGCGGAAAACCTGCGCGGCCGAGGCGTCCTCGCTTGCGGCCAGCACGCGGGTCTCCACGCCGAGCTCGATCGCTTCCGTCTGCATCATCCGTGCCAATTGGCCGTCGCCGATGACGGCGACGACGGGCATCCCATAGGCGTTACTCACTCTGCACACTGTAGTCGCCGCTCCGACTAGCATCGCAGCCATGTCTGAAACGATCGCCCGCCACACAATCTTCCAGAACTCGCTGATGACCGCGCTTCTCGACGGCATCTACGACGGCGAGCTGACCATCGGCGACATCTTGAGCAAAGGCAACTTCGGCCTGGGCACCTTCGACGCCCTCGACGGCGAGATGCTCATCCTGGACGGGGTGTGCCACCAGCTCACCTCCGACGGCAAAGCGCGCGTGGCCGATTTGGACCAACGCACCCCGTTTACCGTGGTGACCAACTTCGTGCCGCGGATGCGTTTCGACGCCCCCGCAGGCATGGTCCGCTCCGAGCTGGCCAAATTCATCGACGACACCGAGCCGAGCCACAACTTCTTCACCGCCGTGAAAATCACCGGGCGGTTCAAGGAAGTGGTGGTGCGCACGGTGACCAAGCAGGAAAAGCCGTACCCGCCGATGTCGGAGGCGGTTTCCGACGACGCGGAGCACGTCTTCACCGACGTCGAGGGCGTCATCGGGGGTTTCCGCACCCCTATGTACGCCAAGGGCATCGGCGTGCCGGGCTGCCACGTGCACTTCATCGATAACGAGCACTCGCGCGGCGGCCACGTGCTGGACTACACGGTGGACGAGGCCGTGATCGAGCTGTGCCCCGGCACCGACATGGAGCTGCACCTGCCGGTCACCGCGGAGTTCTTGGGCGGCAAGCTCTCCCCCGAGGACTTGGACGAGCAGCTGCACACCACAGAGATCAAGGGGTACAAGTAGCGCTTGGGTTTAGCGCGCCGCGTCGAGCGCGCGCTGCAGCACTTTCTCCACCGCGCGCGTCTTGCCCACCCGCTCGAACACGATCGGCTGCGCGTAGCCGTACACCGCCACGTTGATGCCGCCGCGCTCGCGGCGCACGGAGTGGATCTGGCGCAGCGGGATGGAATCCACCGCACCGCGCCTGCCGCGGGCCAGGATGCGCTTGTCGGTGACGATGAAGCGCCGGCGCCTGGACGCCACCAGCGGGACGATGAACCGCCACAGCACGATCAGCGCCCAGATCAACACCACGATGTTGCGCAGGCCCGGGTCCACGTGCGGGGTCACGTCCATCCAGCCGACGGCCATCCAGGCCACACCGGTGACGGCCACCAGCTCGAGCAGCGGGATGGTCAGCGCGGAAAGCGGCGCGCACACGTCGGCGAGGACGACTTCGTCCCCGCCGACGCGAAACGGTGCTTTGCCAGCCATAAACAGGCAGGGTACTGCACGCCTAGGACGTCGGCCGCAGATGGTGGACGTCGCCGACGGAGAAAGCGGAGCCGTCGATAAGCACCTCGCCCTCGTCGTTGACCCCGGTGACGGTGCCGGTGACGGTCTCCTCGCCCTCGCGCATCTCCAGGCGCACGCTCTGGCCGATGGTGGAACACACCGCGCGGTAGTCCTCCAAAAGCTGCGGGTCGCCCTCGCGCCACTGGGTCAGCCGCTTGCCCATCGCGCGCAGGACGTCGGCGGTGAAATCGTCGAAATCCACGTCCAGCCCCTCGAGGTTGAGCGCCGTTGCGGTCTCTACGGGCAGGTCCTCGGGCCGCATGACCACGTTGATGCCGATGCCCACGATCACGCGCGGCATGTCCAGCGCGGAGAGGATCCCGGCGATTTTCTTGCCGCCGATCTGCACGTCGTTGGGCCACTTCAGCCGCGCCTGCGGCACCACGTCAGTCACCGCCACGCCCGGCGCGATGGACAGCAGGCCGAACGGCGGCGGCGTCTCCGGCACTTCCACCACCATGCTCATGGCCAACTGGGAGCCTTTCGGCGTGACCCACTGCCGCCCCAGCCGCCCCTTGCCGGCGGTCTGCTCGTCGGCGATGAGCACCGTGCCCGGCGCGGCGTTGTCGTTGAGCAGGTCGGCGTTGGTGGAGCCGGTGGATTCCACCCACCGCACGTTCGGCCAGTACTCGGCTACTTCGTCCTGGATTCGCTGCACGTTTCGCACACTCATGTGGACGAGCGTAGTAATTTTTCACGGCCCCACGGCGCGCGCATCACTACGCTCGAACGGGCACCTACTGCCATACCTTGAGAGGTTGAACTGCAATGAGCAACAAGACCCCATCCACTAACGCAGCATCGCCGGCAGGCGATAACGCCCCCGGTAAGCCGGGTGCCGCAACACCGGGCGTTTCGCAGCCCGACGGCAAGACCACCCCGCCGCAGGACACCGACGCGCAGCAGCCGCCGGCCGCAGTTTCTGCCACCGGTTGCCCGTTCCACTTCGGTGCCGGTTCGGATTCCCCGGATCCGCGCACGCAGCAAGGCGAGTACCTCACCACCGCTCAGGGTGCGCGCCTGTCCGAGACCTCGAAGTCGCTGCGCGCCGGCGAGCGTGGCCCGCTGCTGATGCAGGACCACCACTTCCGTGAGAAGATCACCCACTTCGACCACGAGCGCATCCCGGAGCGCGCCGTCCACGCGCGCGGTGTGGGTGCCCACGGCACGTTCGTGGCCAACGGCAACGCGTCGAAGATCTCCAAGGCCAAGGTGTTTAAGAAGGACGCTGAGACTCCGGTCTTCGTGCGTTTTTCCACCGTACTGGGCTCCCGCGGCTCCGCCGACTCCGTGCGCGATACCCGCGGCTGGGCGACAAAGTTCTACACCGAAGAGGGCAACTGGGACCTGGTGGGCAACAACATCCCGGTGTTTTTCATCCAGGACGCCATCAAGTTCCCTGACGTCATCCACGCGGGTAAGCCGCACCCGGACCGCGAGATCCCGCAGGCGCAGTCGGCGCACGACACGTTCTGGGACTTCGTCGGTCTGCACACCGAGGCGACCCACCACACGCTGTGGAACATGTCGGACCGCGGTATTCCGCGCTCGCTGCGCATGATGGAAGGCTTTGGCATCCACACGTTCCGCTTCATTAACGACGCGGGCGAGACTACCCTGGTCAAGTTCCACTGGAAGCCGAAGTTCGGCGTGCACTCCCAGGTGTGGGAAGAAGCGCAGATCACCGGCGGCATGGACCCGGATTTCCACCGCCGCGATCTTTACGACGCCATCGAGGCCGGCGCCTACCCGCAGTGGGACTTGGGCGTGCAGGTCTTCCCGGACACGGAGGACCAGATGTTCGAGGGCATCGACCTGCTGGACCCGACCAAGCTCGTGCCCGAGGAGCTGGCGCCGGTGGAGATCATCGGCACGATGACGCTGAACAAGAACCCGCGCAACTACTTCGAAGAGGTTGAGCAGGTCGCGTTCTGCCCGTCGCACCTGCCCCCGGGCATCGACGTCACCGCCGACCCGCTGCTGCAGGGCCGCCTGTTTTCCTACCTGGACACCCAGATTTCCCGTCTGGGTGGGCCGAACTTTGCGCAGCTGCCGATCAACCGCCCGCAGGCGCCGGTGAACGACAACTTGCGCGATGGCATGCACCAGGTCGGCTCCCACACCGGCGTGGCGCCCTACAAGCCGAACTCGCTGGACGAGAACAACCCGGCCGAGGCCACCGTGGACGAGGGCGCATTTATCGACGTTCCCGTCGCCGTGGAAGGCAAGATCACCCGTGAACAGCCCGCGTCCTTCGACGACCACTTCTCCCAGGCGCGCCAGTTCTACATCTCGCTGACCGATATCGAGCAGGACCACCTCACCCAGGCCCTGTCCTTCGAGCTGGGCAAGTGCTACGAGGAGACCGTCAAGGTGCGCTACCTCGATGTGCTCGCGCACGTGGACCAGGCCCTCGCGGAGGCCGTGGCCGACAACCTCGGCCTGCCGCACCCGGAGAAGCAGGATGTCGCGGACGTGACACCGTCCGAGGCGCTGTCCCAGATGGGCGGCACCTGGCCTATCGACGGCCGCCAGGTCGGCGTGCTCATCTCCACCGACCTGGGCGATTCCGCGGATGCCGTGGGCAAGCTTGTCGACGACCTCTTCGCCGCCGGCACCACCCCACTGCTCGTCGCCGAAAAGGGCGGGGCCGTGAAGATTGGCGGCAAGGACGTGTCCATCTCGCGCACGTACCTGACCGCCAGCTCCATCGAGTTCGACGCCGCCGTGGTGGTCAACCCGCCGGCAAACACCGACGTGAACACGATGCTCGGCGAGCTCGAGCGCCACAAGAAGGCCATCATCGCCGTGGGTGCTACCGGCAAGGAGGCGCTCGGGGGCGCCCGCGTGCCGGCGGACCAGAAGGGCATTGTCGCCGTCGACACCGCCGACGCCGCGGCCGATCCGGTCAAGGAGCTGCTGGCTTCCCACCGCGTCTGGGAGCGTTAATTTCTTCCTCTCTTAAGACGATGCGATGCCCCACACCGGATTTCCGGCGTGGGGCATCTTCTGAAAATCGGGTAGTAGGACGTCTGAAAATCGGGTAGTAGACGTTCTGAATTTACGGTAGTAGGAACTGTTTATGCTGTACACTGCCCCATATGACCTACCTTCGGCGTACGCTTGACGACGAACTCGATCTGCTCATGCCCCACCTCCCCGCCATCGCCATCGACGGCCCCAAAGGCGTAGGCAAGACCGACACTGCAAGACGACGTGCCAACGCCGCCTGGTATCTGGATGACCCGGAGATGCGAAGCGTCGCCGAAGCCGACTTTTCTCTCTCTTCAGCGCCGCAGGGCACGCTGCTTATCGACGAATGGCAGCACCTTCCCCAGATATGGGATTCCGTCCGCCGGCAAGTGGATCGCGGCGCTACCCCAGGGCGGTTCCTCCTGACTGGATCAGCTACTCCCGTTAATGCGGAAGGGTCGCACTCGGGCGCCGGTCGGATCTACTCGTTGAGGATGCGACCGATGGCCATTCACGAGCGTGGGGTGACAGAACCTACGTGCAGCTTCACCAGTGTTTTGAATGGAGATACAGATTTCTCCGGAATGACCGGCCTGGAGGTCGGTGACTACGCCAAGCTCATTGTCGGCAGCGGTTTTCCTGCTATTGCTGCCGCCGACCCCACAATCCAGATGATGATGCTGGACTCCTACTTGGAACGCATCATTGACCGCGACATTCCCGATGCCGGGTACGAAGTCCGCCGCCCCGAGTCACTTCGGAGCTGGCTGCGCGCATACGCTGCGGCGACGTCGACCACCACGGCCTACTCCAGATTGCTTGACGCCACGACAGGTGGACAGACCGAACAACCAAACCAAAAGACCACACTCGCGTACCGGGAGCATCTTGCGAAAATCTGGCTACTCGACCCTGTCCCGGGGTGGGTTCCGGAAAACAACGAATTGAAACGGCTCCAGCAAGGCCCGAAGCACCATCTCGCCGACCCCGCTCTGGCAGCACGACTTCTCGGCATCACCCCGTCCGCCCTGTTAAGCAACCGCGCAGCCCACATGTTTGGTCCGCTCTTCGAATCCCTGACTGCGCTCACACTCCGTGTGCTAGCTCAAGCAGCCAGAGCGCGGGTGTACCACCTCCGATCAAACGCCGGAGAACGGGAAGTCGACTTCATCGTCGAAGGGCCGGAACGAGAAGTCGTCGGTGTTGAGGTCAAACTCAAGCCGCGGGTTGAGGACACCGACGTCCGACACCTTTTGTGGCTGCGCGAGCGCATCCTGGACCGGGTAACCAACCTGATGGTGGTAACCACAGGTAAACAGGCATACGTCCGCCCCGACGGAATCATCGTCATGCCCCTCGCCCTTCTCGGCGCGTAGGCTCCGCTCTACTGCCCGTTGGTGGAGGGTGAAACGCGGGCGGCGGAGCCGTCGATAAGCATGGCGGCACATAAGGAATCTAGACTGAGGCGTTATGAGTTCATCCAAACCCGACATGACCACCACCGCGGGCCGCATCCAGGATCTGCGCAACCGCCTGGATGAGGCGCAGGCCCCGGTCGGTCAGGACGCGATCGACGCAGTGCACGCAGCCGGGGCCGCCACCGCCCGCGAGCGGGTGCTGAAGCTTGTGGACGAAGGCACGTTCGTGGAAACCGACGCGCTGGCGAAGCACCGCGTCGAGGCGTACAAGATGGACAAGTCCAAGCCCTCCACCGACGGCGTGGTCACGGGCTACGGGCTTATCGACGGCCGCCGCGTCTGCGTCTTTTCCCAAGACCCCACCGTCTTCGACGGGCAGATCGGCGAGGTCTACGCCGAGAAGATGCTCAAGATCTACGACCTGGCCACCAAGACCGGCGTGCCGCTGATCGGCATCTATGACTCCACCGGCCCGCGCTGGAAGGAAGGCATTGTCACCGCGCACATGCAGGCGCAGATCCTGCGCGCCGCCACCCGCGCCTCCGGGCTGATCCCACAGATCGCAGTCGTGGCAGGCGACGCGGCGGCATTGACCGCGGCGACCGTACCGCTGGCGGACATCACCATCATGGCCGAGGGCGCGTCGATGCACGTGACGACCGCCGACATCGTGAGCAAGGTGACCGAGACCGAAACCACTGCCGAGGAGCTCGGCGGCAGCGCCGTCCACGCCGCGGAGACCGGCCTGGCGCAGCTGAACGCCGCCACCGACGTGGAGGCCGTGGAGCTCGCGCGTGCGGTGGTGGGCTACCTGCCGCTGAACAACAAAGCCGCCTCCCCGCTGGGTGCGGAAGGTTTTGGCTCCGGCGAAGATTTGGACACCTTCATCCCGGACGACGACAACCAGCCCTACGACGTCGCCGACGTGATCAACGCCGTCACCGACGGGGACTTCTTCGAGCTTTCCGCGGGCTTCGCCGGCTCCGTGGTCACCGGGTTTGCCCATGTCGGCGGGCGCGCCGTTGGTGTCGCAGCTACGCAGCCGAGCGTGCTCGCCGGCTGCCTGACCCGCGACGCCGCCCGCAAGGCCGCGCGCTTCGTCCGCACCTGCGACGCGTTCAATCTGCCTGTCGTGCAGTTCGTGGACTCGCCGGGCTTTTTGCCGGCCGTGGAGGAGGAGCGCGCTGGCTCGTCCGCCGCCGCAGCGGCTCTCGCCTACGCGTTCGCCGAGGCCCAGGTGGGCACGATCACCGTGGTTACCCGCAAGGCGTTCGGCCCCTCCTATGCACTGCTGGGTTCTAAGGGCCTCGGCGCGGACCTGGTGTTCGCGTGGCCGACCGCGCAGATCGCGCTTGCAGACGCCACCACCGCCGCCGAAGCCATCGGCACCGACGCTGAGAAGTACGCCGAGGAGAACCTCAACCCGTACGTGGCCACGGAGCACGGCCTGGTGGACGCGGTGATCGAGCCGTCCGCCACCCGCGCCCGCGTGTTGGAGGGCCTGCGCCTGCTGGAGCGCAAGGTGGCCTACCCGGCGCAGAAGAAGCACGGCAACATCCCGCTCTAACCACGAAAAGGAGGCTGACGTGGACATTCAGGTACTCAAGGGCAACCCCACCGAGGCGGAGCTCGCCGCGCTGTCACAGGTGCTTGAGCAGCTGCAGCGCGAGCGCAAGCTGGCCGGGGTGCAGCCAGACGCGAACGGCTGGGGCGCCTCGCACCCCGCCGCCGCGTTCAACCCGCACGCCTTCGACTCGGCGGCGTACTTCTAATGCGGCTGGTGCTGGCGTCGCAGTCGCCGTCGCGGCGCATGCTGCTCGAGCAAGGCGGGGTTACCCCGGTGCTGCGTCCCGCGCACATCGACGAGGACGCAGTGATCGCATCGCTTCACGGCGTCGATGCGGCCACCACCGTTTCCACCCTCGCCCGCGCCAAGGCCGAGACGGCCATCGCCGAATTCCCCGACGACGTGGTGGTCGGCTGCGACTCCATGCTGCTGCTCGACGGCGAGCTTTTGGGCAAGCCCCATACCGTGGAGGCCACCGTCGAGCGCTGGAAAGCGCAGCGCGGCAAGGTTGCGCAGCTGCTCACGGGCCACGCGGTGTGGTTCGGTGGCGAATGGGTGGTGGACACCGTTGCCACCACCATCCGCTTCGGCGACGTCTCCGACGCCGACATCCAGGCCTACGCCGAATCGGGCCAGCCGCTCGAATGCGCCGGCGCATTCACCCTGGAGGCGCTGGGCAGCTGGTTCATCGACTCCATCGACGGCGACCCCACCAGCGTGATCGGCCTGTCCATGCCGCTGCTGCGCCGCTGCCTGTACCGCTTCGGCCTGAACGCGTCCGACTTCTGGGCCTAGAAGCCGCGGGCGGTGAGAAACTCGTCCAAAACTTTGAGGTCTTCCGGCTGGCGGTCCACGCACATGCGCAGCCACCGGCCAATTGTGTTTTTGGGGTTGCGCACACTCGACGGCTCATCCAAATCCACGTTCTTGCCGAATAGCGCCTCGTAAATGGGTCGGCGTTGCTCGTCGCTTTCGGCGCCGGTCTTCACCGCGAGCTTGATCGGCACATCGCCGTGGCTTTCGCGGAAGTCCACGTCGGCGCCGCCGTCGACAAGCCGCTGCACAAGTGCCGCATCGCCCTCACCGAGATCATCGTGACTCAACAACAGCGTCAACGTGTTCTGCCCGTGATCCACCACAGTCGGGTCCGCACCCCGGTCCAGCATGTCGTTGCTGATCCTGGCCCGTGCGTCCGGATCACGATTGATCAGACCAGCGAGAAGCATCTCGGTGGCACCATGCTCATCCGGGTCATAGACCTCCAAAAACTCTTCGTGGGTGCCATTTCGGGCGACATACAGCGGGCTGCTTGACATAGTTGGCCTCCTCAATAGCCTTTCAAAAACTCGTCGAGAACGTAGTGCTGGTCGAGACGGCGGTCGGTGTTCATCCTCAACCACTCCCCGATGCTCATTTTCGGGTCTTCGGAGTTGTACGAAAGATCTAGATCTAACTTCCCCGACGTGAACAAGGCCTCGTACAGCGGACGCCGCTGCTTATCGTCATCCGCTTTGGTCTCGATGGCCAGTGAAAGGAGATGCGGACGAAATCCTGGGGATGTCGTCCGCATCTCCTTTTGTGTAGTAGTAGCAACGAATCAACAAAAACGAAGTTATCGACTAGAGAATAAATTGATACATTTATTTATTCATTTTACAATCACTAGCCGGATAGTCTTCAAGACCTTTTCTCTCCAGAAAGGAAATTGGCGTAATAGTAGTATCACCTTTACCATTGCCGCCTTCAATAAGGGCTACCAATTCCCCTGAAGAATTATAGACAGGAGCACCCGAATCCCCAGGTTTTGAAGCTATTTGAGCTTTAAGAGTGCGCGCCTGGAAATTCCTCCCCGCTAGGGAAAAACTCTCACAATATAGGTTCTTGTCGTCGATAGTCCCCTCAATTCTCCCTCCAAGAAACGTTTTCGTAAAAATAGTGGAAGGGATTTCGACTTCTTTATCACTGACTTTATCGACCCGGAGATCGTAATCGGTAGGGGGATAAAGAAGGATTTCTGAAACATCCGATCCTTGGCTACTCAACAAGTAATTTTCTCCAATACTTCCAATACGCCTACCTTTTGAATACACCTCATCCGCTTTTTCGCCGCAGTGACCTGCAGTCAAGGCCCGTCGTTGGGAAATGATAGTTACAGAACACGTCACCGCCCCTTGAGGAGGGCCCACCTGTATCTCGTCACCACTTTCTATGTATGAAAGAGGATCGGAATTCTGCTGCTGCGCAATAGATGCTGATGAAGCCGGGGCCGCTATCAATACACTAGCCAAAGAGAAAAGGGCTACACGGCTCATTATTGCAGTAGTTTCTTTTTCCTTAATTAGTAAATAATAAAAATAAAGCAGAGGTAGGTATATCTAAATCTCTACCTCTGCTCAGGTTTTACTTCTTCCCATAGGGAACAAATAGGAGGAGAATGACCAAAATTGCTAGAGCAATCGTCACGGCATACGGCCACTTAGCGTAAACGGAAAACGCCATCAGAAGAACGCCCCCAGTGGCCAAGAGCTTTTTCCACAAAATTTCCTCTCCCAACCATTTTGAATCTTCCTAGTCGAAAGATTCTCGTTAGGTGTCATCTAAACAATACAGCAACATCCGTATCGCAACATCCCAATCACGCTACCGCCGATCCCTTAGCGCTTAGTTCAGGAATAATTTATTGAAAACCAACCCGCTTAGGAACTGCGGTAAGCGCAAAAGCACCAAACACAATCGAACTAATACCATAGTCGGCATATACGCCACCAGGTGCAACGCCAGCAATAACCCCTACAGTAGCTAGGATTTTGGAAATTACTGGTTCGGGAACCCAAATTCCACCGATTGCAACACCGGCACCCACACGGTTGATCGTCGTTTTGGACAGCAACACCCTTACAGTAGTGCCATGGAATTCAATTCCATTCCGGCCTTCTTGAAAGTATGGATCAATGTCATCATTATCGGAGCTCGAGATCTTCGGTCCCTTTTCCCAGAAGGTTACCGAATCTCCCGCTACCTTCATCTCGAGGTTGCTATCAGCCTTGGCCTCGTTGATCATTTTGTTCTGAGCCTTTACCTCGTTTTCAATTTCCTGCAGATCTTTTTGGGAAAAAACGCTTTCTGCCTCGCTATCAACCGAGAATTGATCTCCTCGTAGAGAAACATAGGAATCTGCTTTTTCGGCCAATCCTGAGGACACAGAAGACGGAGACTCATTATTCTGAGACGATACATCGGGGTCAGTCACAGTCTCGGCACTAGCATTAGCCGGAACAAAAACTGTTGCTGCGGTAGTCAGCACCGCCAAAAGCGTAGATTTCTTGGGACGATACATGCTATTAAACCTTTCGAGAGGAGATGGATGAAAATTCGGACACCCCTAAGATCGCATGCAGTAGACAAATTTAAAAGCGAAAAAAGAAAAACGTATACGAACGTATATTTTTTCCCAAAATCATTGTCAGAGCACTCCAAAACATATATTATCCCGACTCGATCTCGTAGGCACCAACCTTTTGAACCCGCAGTTATCCTGCAGTTTTAGGGAAGGTAGTACCGGTAATCCGCGTAGCTAGTACTGAATTTCCGGATAGGTTGCACCGTCTAGTCTTTTCGGCCATTACACGGGGGTTGCGTCCCTTAGTGTGGTGTAACTCTTGCTGATGGCGTTTACCGCAGCCTCGAAACCAGTGTGGACAAAAGTGTGGTCGAACAACCCCACCGAGCGGTTAAACCGGGAGATCCGCCGGCGCACCGATGTTGTGGGTATCTTCCCGAACCGCGAATCCATCATTCGGCTAGTCGACGGAGGGTGCCTGATGGTTTGTGTGTGGGTGCCTTTCTTTGCCGCATACATTGCACTTGCCATGGCAACTCCTCGGTGTGGGACGTAGATCACATAGGGTTGCGCCCCACAATATCCGCGAATGCCGAGCCCGGGGCACGGGCTGCCAGCAAACTAGTAGCCTGGCGGCCATGGAAATCAACGACATGCTCGCCCCGAAGCCCATCGAGCTGCCCGCCGACCCGGCCGCTGGCAAGGATCTGCTCGCAGACGACACCGCGCTCGGCCACCCCGACTCCCCCGCAGTCTGGGCTGCCCGCGCCGAGCGTGAACTCGACGGCGGCGACGCACTCATCGCCTACGCATACGCCCGCACCGGCTACCACCGCTCCCTGGACCGCCTGCGCGCAAACGGTTGGAAAGGCTGGGGGCCGGTCCCGGCCTCGCACGAACCGAATCAGGGCGTGCTGAAGGCCATTGCGATGTTGGCAGTAACCTCACAGAAGATCGGTGACCAGGCAGAATACGCCCGCTGCCGCCAGATGCTCTCCGACGCGGACCCGGAAAGCGTGGCAAAGCTTCTACCCTAACGAGGTATGACGCGAATCAACCAGGCCACCAAGCTCCTTCTCGCAGTTCCGGCGGCGCTCGCGATTGCGTCGTGCAGCGCCACGGAAGACACGACAGCGGACACAGCTGCCAATACCGGCGGGATGGCGCCAACCGTCACCGCATCCATAGGCGGTGACGGGGCAGAGACGGTGACCCAGGAACGCCCCCAGGAAAAGACCGTCACCGAGACTGTCGCGCAGCCACCAGCCGGCGAGGCCGCGCCTCCTGCCGCAGCAGCACCCGAGGGCGACAATTGCGCTAACCTGCCCTCCGACCCACGAAAGCAGTACGCCACCGGCACCGCCCCGGGCCGCATGCCGGCGGATGACGGGTCTGACTACAACTACTGGATCGAAGACATCGACAATCAGTACGACCCGTGCGCACCGCTGAGCTGGATCACCTTCAAGGGCTCGCTCGGCGATGAGAACGGGCCGCGGGGCCTCGCGGGATCGATCGCGGACGGGTTGGCGCTGTACGTCAACGGCGAACCGGCGAGCGAGGCGAAACTCTTCGGCCGGATCGACCAAATCACGCCGCTAGAAAACGGCGGCGCCACAGTTGCGTGGTCGGAGCGCGGCGAAATCACCGCCAACGGTTTTGTCAACCACTACTCCGCCGACATCCGTCCGGCGAACGGCGGCATTGAAGCCATCTCGGGGGACACCGAGAAGTTCTACGAATGGTGGCACTACCCCGTCGGGTACTTGCTTGGCACGTACGACTAGTAAGGCACAGGCTCCGAGCCGTTTGCTCACCAGATGGTCTAGCAGCCTCGCCCGGCCTGCTAGACCATCAGAGTCGAGCTTGAGCGTTTCCCCAGGTGGTAATGACACCCGTTGCCGATAAAACACAGATGGTCTAGCGGGAGCCGCCGGCTGCTAGACGATCCACACAAGGCAGCCACACAAGGACCATCCGCACAAGGCAGCCGCACATGGCAGCCGCGCCAACGACCACAAAACCCGGGGCGCAAAACCCGGGGATAGCCCCGCAACGCACAAACCGCCCCGGTCCCGCGTGCTGCGGGCCGGGGCGGTGGGGCGCTTGAGACGTCGATAAGCAAAACGCCCTTAGGCGTGCTTCTCCTCGACGCGCTTGATGGCCTCGTCGGCCACCATCTCCTGGATGCCCATGTCCAGCTCGGAGGTGAAGCCGACGCAGGAGCAGTTGATCTCGCCGAGGACGTAGGTGTCCTCGCCGGTCTCGTCGTCGTCGGCGAGCATGAAGTCTGCGGTCCAGATCAACGGGATGTTGTCGCCGCCGAGGTTCTCGGCGATGACCGGGCGGGCCTCAGCGAACATGTCCACGAGCTCCTGCCACTCCTCCGGCTTCTGGTAGGTGTACTTCGCGCCGGAGAACAGGGTTGCAGAGAACGCGTCGCCGCCCTCGGCCGGCTTCTTGTGCACGACGAAGACCGGGTGCGGGCCGACCAGCAGGATGCGGATCTCGCCCTCGACAATGCGCGGCATGAAGCGCATGTCCACGAGCATGCCGTTGTCGCCGACGATGTACTGGTCGCAGAAGTCCATGAACTCGCCGAGCTCGCGGTCCTCGGTGTGGTTGTCCACGGCCTCGGTGCACTTGAGCTTGGTGTCCAGCGGCAGGGCGGTGCCCGGCTCGACGGACTCGGCCAGTGACTCGTCGGCAAGACGCACGCGCCAGATGCCGGAACCGGTGGAGCCGCGGTTCTGCTTGAGCACGCGCTCGCCGTAGGACAGGGACTTCGGGAAGGTGTTGTGGAACTCCTCCACGTCGTAGTACGCGGCGGTATCTTCCGGCACAAGGTCGGTCTTGTTCAGCTTGACCAGGGCGTCCTTGGCGCCGTAGGAGATCATCTCCTGCGGGGTGGACATGCCCACCAGGCCGGCCTCGGACAGGCGGGTCAGAAGGTCGAAGTAGCCCTGCTCGCCGCCCGGGATGTTGCCCGGGTTCACGCGGGAGATGTAGGCGTCGAAGTTCTCGGAAACGTAGGTGAACAGGTCGTCTGCCCACTCCGGGCGGAAGTAGACAACCTCGGAGTGCCAGCCCTTTTCCTTGATGGCGTTAACGATGGGCATGGTGTCCTTGCGGTGTCCGTCGAAGGACTTGTCGGAGCCGCCTTCGACCTCGAAGACAACAATCGCCTTGTGCACGGTTGGTCCCTTTCATGGTTCACGCCCCGCGCCACACACATACCGGTGCCGCCGGGGCTGGTCAGATACCCAGAACAAACGGGCCGTAACCTGTGTGTTCCTACCTCCGACTTTAACCTGCGGCAGTGAGTTCCACCGGACGAGCGATTTGATAGTGTGCAAGTTCACACCGCCGTATTTCTCGGCCAAACACATCAAGCTCCCTGCATTCGTTTCTGTATCGTTGACGGTGGTTTTACACACCGTTGTTGCAGATGTTGCACACCGCACACGAGCGAGAAGAAAGGTTGCCGCCATGGGCATCGAGCTCGACGACACCCCGCAGTTCCAGCAGTACGCGCACCCCGAAAAGTTCGTTTCCGCGGCGTGGCTGTCCGCCCGCCTGGGCGTGCCGGGGTTGAAGGTCGTGGAAAGCGACGAGGACGCGTTCCTCTACGACATCGGCCACATCCCCGGCGCAGTCCGCATCGACTGGAAGCAGGATTTGAACGACCCGCTGGTGCGCGACTTCATCGACGGCGAGGCGTTTGCGGAACTGATGCGCTCGCGCGGCATCAACCGCGACGACACTGTGGTGGTCTACGGCGACTCCTCCAACTGGTGGGCCGCCTACACCGCGTGGGTGTTCGAGCTGTTCGGCCACCCGGACGTGCGGCTTCTCGACGGCGGACGCGACGCCTGGATGGGTGAAGAGCGCGACACGTCTTTCGTGGTGCCGGAGTACCCGCGCTCGGACTACCCGGTGGTTCAGCGCGAGGATGCGCCCTTCCGCGCGTTCGCGTCCGAGTTGCTGGAGCACACGCCGACACAGCTTATCGACGCCCGCCCCGCCCCCCTCTACCTGGGCGAAGACCCGGATCCTGAGTCCTGCTCCGCGCCGTCGCTGCGCCAGGGCCACATCCCGGGCGCGGTGAACGCGCCGTGGGGCCGCTCAGTGTTCCCCAACGCGCGCTTCCGCTCTCTGGAGGACATCCAGGCGATCTACGCCGACTTCGACAAGGACGCCGAGACGGTGGTGTACTGCCAGCTCGGCGAGAGCTCCTCGCACACGTGGTACGTGCTCAAGCACATCCTGGGCTTCACCAACGTCGCGCTCTACGACGGCTCCTGGGCCGAATGGGGCAACATGGTGCGCATGCCGGTTGTCAAGGGCGACGCGCCCGAAAACGCTGCTGAATAAGCGCGTCGGCGCGGTGGCGCTGTAACATGGTTCGACGTTTGTCCGACGTTTCTAACGGTTTGTTTTTCCGATTGTAAGGACGGGATTGCTTCGTGCCTACCACTGCAGCGACTAAAGACCTGCCGAACAGCGTGACCAAGGTGCTGGTGGCCAACCGCGGCGAGATCGCCGTGCGTGTCATCCGCGCGTGTGTGGACGAGGGCATCGCGTCTGTCGCCGTGTACGCCGAGCCGGACGCGGACGCGCCGTTTGTGCAGCTTGCCGACGAAGCCTTCGCGCTCGGCGGTTCGAGCGCGGCTGAGAGCTACCTGGACATGGACAAAGTCCTCGCTGCGGCGGAGAAGTCCGGTGCGGACGCGATCCACCCGGGCTACGGCTTCCTGTCGGAAAACGCGGAGTTCGCGCAGAAGGTTATCGACGCTGGCCTGACCTGGATCGGCCCCTCCCCCGAAGCGATCGCCGCGCTGGGCGACAAGGTCACCGCCCGCCACATCGCCGAGGCCGCGCAGGCCCCGATGGCGCCGGGCACGAAGGACCCGGTCGCCGGCGCGGACGAGGTTGTCTCCTTCGCCGAAGAGCACGGCTTGCCGGTGGCGATTAAGGCCGCGTTCGGCGGCGGCGGTCGCGGCATGAAAGTCGCCTACACGCTCGAAGAGATCCCGGAGCTGTACGAGTCCGCCACCCGCGAGGCCACCGCGGCGTTCGGCCGTGGCGAGTGCTTCGTGGAGCGCTACCTGGATAAGGCCCGCCACGTGGAGGCCCAGGTGCTGGCGGATCAGCACGGCAACGTCGTGGTCGTGGGCACCCGCGATTGCTCCCTGCAGCGCCGTTTTCAAAAACTTGTGGAGGAGGCCCCGGCGCCGTTCCTCACCGACGAGCAGCGCGAGCGCATCCACGCCAGCGCCAAAGCCATTTGCCGCGAGGCCGGGTACTTCGGCGCCGGCACTGTGGAGTACCTGGTCGGCTCCGACGGCCTGATCTCCTTTTTGGAGGTCAACACCCGCCTGCAGGTGGAGCACCCCGTCACCGAGGCCACCACCGGCATCGACCTGGTGCGTGAGCAGTTCCGCATCGCCCGCGGGGAGCCTTTACTTTTCGACGGCGATCCCGCCGCCCACGGCCACGCCATCGAGTTCCGCATCAACGGCGAGGACGCGGCCGCGAACTTCATGCCGGCGCCGGGCACGGTCACCGCCTACGCTGAACCGGCGGGCCCTGGCGTGCGCGTGGATTCCGGCGTGCGCGCTGGCTCCGTGGTGGGCGGCCAGTTCGACTCGATGCTGGCCAAGCTGATCGTCACAGGCCGCACCCGCCAGGAGGCGATCGAGCGCGCCCGCCGCGCCCTCGGCGAGTACGTCGTGGCCGGCTTCCCCACCGTGATCCCGTTCCACCAGGCCATGCTGAACAACCCGGCGTTTGTCGGCGACGAGGACGGCTTCAGCGTCTACACCCGCTGGATCGAGGAGGAGTGGGACGGCGAGCTGCCGTCCACCCCGGCAACCGACGAGGACGAAGACGCGGACACCGGGGCCCCCGCCCGCCGCACCTTCGCCGTGGAGATCGACGGCCGCCGCATCGAAGTCGCCCTGCCCGAGGAACTCGTCGCGGCGGGCCCAGCCAAGCGCAAGCCGAAGAAGCGCCGCGCGAACAAGGCAGCCGTTTCCGGCGACGCCGTCGCCTCCCCCATGCAGGCCAGCGTGATCAAGGTCAACGTGGAGGAAGGCCAGGAGGTCGCCGAGGGCGACGTGCTACTCGTGCTGGAAGCGATGAAGATGGAAAACCCGGTGAAGGCCCACAAGGCCGGCGCCGTGACCGGCTTAGCCGTCGAGGTTGGCGGCCAGGTGAACAAGGGCGCCGTGCTGATGGAGCTGAAGTAGCCCTTCCGTTAGGAACCCCAACCCTGCATGATCCGCAGCGCGGGCTCGCGGTACTGCGGCGGCAGTGCGCCGACAATTTGCGGCAACGCGAACAGCACCCCGGCGAGAGCGACGAGCACGATCGCGGTGATTCCCACCGCGCTCATATCCGAGCTGCCGCCGTTATTGACCTGCTCTGACTTGCCCCCGGGCACCGCCGTTTCGTGCACCACCGGGGTGGTGATGCGCTTCGCCTGGGCCAGCAGCTCCATTTCCTCTTCAGGGCTCACCTGCGGGCCGTTGTCGGGCACAGAGCTGCGGTTGAGCCGGCCTTCCTCCCCTTTGCTACCCACCGCCATGCTCACGCCGGTGTAGATGGACAGAAAACCTTTGCCTTCCACCCACACCGGTCCGCCGGAATCGCCGGGTTTGCCGGACGGGCCGTCCCAGTAGAGGTTGTTGCCGATGGCGCCTGCGAAGCTGCCGCACGTGGCCTTTTTACTGGTGCCGCCGTACACGCACACCGGGTCGCCCGAGCGCATCAGCGACGGCGCCACCACCTCGTCGCCGGTGATGCCGTTTTCGCCCAGCTCCACGCCGTCGGCCCAGCGGATCACACCCCAGTCGTTGGCGGTGCCCTCGTCCGCGTTCATCGCCGACGATGGGTGGAACGTGCCGGAGGCGCGGAACCCCTTCCCCATCACAATGGCGCGGTCGCCCTCTTCTCCGCAGTGCCCGGCGGTGTAGCTGACGTTTTGGCCCCGGTCGTTGAACGCGATGGTGCAGCGGCCTTTGCCCACCACGTCAACCAAGTCGCCCTGGGCCACTACGGGGGTGGCACCCGATGCAGCCCCGGTGGTTGGCGCGGCATCGTTCACCACGGGCACTGCCACGGCGTATGCCGGTGTTGCGGCGAGGGCCAGGGCGGTGGACGTCGATAGGCAAATGCGTCGAAGCATGGCAAAAGATTAACGTGGAGCGCATGGATTACACACCTGAGTTCCAACTGCGCGAGGCCACGGAGTCCGACCGCACCTATCTGCGGCGGCTAAATTACCTCGCCGACGTCTTTGGCGACGAGGAAGGCGACGTTGGCTACAGCGAGCGCGAAGGCGCCGAGGCGTATGTGGGCCAGTGGGACCCGGAGCGCGAAAGCGGCATCGTCGCATTCGACCAATTCGACGTGCCTGCAGGTGGCGTGTGGTTGCGGTACTGGCAATCGCCTGACGACGGCCACGCGAACCTCGCCCCCACCATCCCCGAAATCGCCATCGCGGTGGAAAACCGCTACGCCGGAAATCGGCTCGCGGTACGGCTTTTGCAGGCCGCAGTGGAACTGGCCAAGCGCCAGGGCGCACCCAAGGTTGCGCTGTGGGTGGACCCGGACAACGACCGGGCGCGCCACCGCTACGAGAAGTTCGGCTTCGCAAACGTCGACGGCGAAGACGACGTCATGGTCGTCGACGTGGACGACTTCACGGTGTAACGCGTCGGCACCACCGTGCGCGACGCCTGATCGGCTAGTTCCCCCGCGGTTTGTCGGCGCGGAACTAGCAGATCACGCTGGTATTGCCACTCGTTTCCAATATCACCTGCGAGAATACAAAGTTGGACACTTGATCTGCTAGTTGCATTTTTGGGCGAACTAGCAGATCCGCAAAACCCCGGACCGCAAAGCAAACACCGCGCGGCCGCTCAACGGTCCGCGCGGTGCTGACAACGCACGCCCGCCTAGGCGATAACCACCACCAGGTCGCCACCTTCCACCTTGGTCGGCTGGGTGAACGCGACGCGCTCGATCGTGCCGTCCTTGGTGGCCGAGATCGCAGCCTCCATCTTCATCGCCTCGATGGACGCCACTGGATCGCCGGCCTTGACCTCATCGCCCTCCTTGACGGTGACGGTGACGGCACCGGCGAACGGGGCTGCCACGTGGCCCGGGTTCGAGGAATCTGCCTTTTCCACCTCGGCGACGGTGGACTCGGCGGACTCGTCGCGCACAGTGATCGGGCGGACCTGGCCGTTGACGGTGAGGATGACCTGGCGCATGCCCTTCTCGTCGGGCTCGCCCACGGCGTCGAGGCTGACCACCAGCGGCGGGCGGTTCTCGTCGATCTCGCCGTACCAGATCATGGTCTCCTCGCCCTCTTCGAGGCCGTAGAAGAACGTCTTGTCGCCGAGCTGGTCAGTGATGCCGTAGGTGCGCAGGTGCTCCTGGTACTCCGCGTACTGCTTCGGGAAGAGCAGCTTGTCCAGGGCGGCGCGGCGGGTGTCGTGGTCCTCGGAGGCAAGGTCCACGGCCAGTTCCTCCGGCACCTTGACGGTGTGGTCGACCTCGGAGCGGTTCTCAAGCGCCTGGTCGCGCAGCAGCGGCCAGCCGCCCGGAGGCGTGCCCAGCTCGCCCTGCAGGAAGCCGATGACGGATTCCGGGATGTCGTACTTGCGCGGGTTCTCGGCGAACTCCTGCGGGCTGACACCCTGGCCCACCAGCTGCAGTGCCAGGTCGCCGACGACCTTGGAGGACGGGGTGACCTTGGTCGGGCGGCCGAGGATCTCGTTGACGCCGGCGTAGTAGTCCTCGATGAGCTCGAAGCGGTCCTCCAGGCCCAGCGCCTTAGCCTGCGTGCGCAGGTTGGACAGCTGACCGCCCGGGATCTCGTGCTTGTACACGCGGCCGGTCGGGCCCGGGATGCCGGACTCGAACGGGGCGTAGACCTGGCGCACGGCCTCCCAATAAGGCTCCATGTCAAAGACGGCCTGCAGGTCAATGCCGGTGTCGCGCTCCGTCTCGGCGAATGCGGCGACGAGCGCGGACATGGACGGCTGGGAGGTGGTGCCCGCCAGCGGCGCAGACGCCACGTCGACCACGTCGGCGCCGGCGTTTGCGGCCGCCAGGTAGGTGGCCAGCTGGCCGCCGGCGGTGTCGTGGGTGTGCACGTGCACCGGCAGGTCGAAGCGCTCGCGCAGCGCGGTGACCAGCTTGGCGGCGGCTGCCGGGCGCATCAGGCCCGCCATGTCCTTGATGGCCAGGACGTGGGCGCCCGCCTCGACGATCTTCTCGGCGAGGTTGAGGTAGTAGTCCAGCGTGTACAGGTCTTCCGCCGGGTCCATCAGGTTGCCGGAGTAGGCCATGGCCACCTCAGCGACGGTGGTGTTGGTCTCCAGCACCGCCTCGATGGCCGGGCGCATCTGTGAGACATCGTTGAGCGCGTCGAAGATGCGGAAGATGTCGATGCCGGAAGTGGCTGCCTCACGCACGAATGCCTTGGTCACAGAGTCCGGGTACGGGGTGTAGCCCACGGTGTTGCGGCCGCGCAGCAGCATCTGGATGTTCACGTTCGGCATTGCCTCGCGCAGCTCGTCCAGGCGCATCCAGGGCGACTCGTGCAAAAAGCGCATGCCCACGTCGTAGGTGGCGCCGCCCCATGCCTCCACGGAGGTCAGCTGCGGGGTGAGGTGGCCGACGTGCTTCGCCGCAGCGACCAGGGTGTTGGTGCGGATGCGGGTGGCCAGAAGCGACTGGTGTGCGTCGCGGAAGGTGGTCTCGGTGACACCCAGCTCGGCCTGGTTGCGCAGCTTCTCCGCCCACTTTTTCGGGCCGAGCTCGAGCAGCTCGTCGCGGGAGCCGCGCGGCAGGTCGCCGTAGTTCGCCTCCGGCAGCTTCTTCGACGGGCGGATATTGGTCGGGCGCGGGCCGTTGGGCTGGTTCACCGTCACCGACGCCAGGTAGTTGAGGATCTTGCCGGCATCGTCGGCGGCGGCCGGAGCCTCGAGCAGTTTCGGGTGGTCCGCGATGAAGCCGGTGTTGATGCGCTCGTTGCGGAACTCCGGCTCGGACAGCAGGGCGCGCAGGAAGCCGATGTTGGTGGACAGGCCGTTGATGGTGAACTCGTTCAGGGCGCGCAGCGCGCGGTCCACCGCCACCTGGAAGTTGCGGCCGCGGCAGGTCATCTTCACCAGCAGCGAGTCAAAGTTCGGGGTGATGGTGGTGCCGACGGCCACGTTGCCGTCGAGACGCACACCCGCACCGCCTGGGGACGCGTAGCCGGTGACCACGCCGGAGTCCGGGCGGAAGCCGTTGGCCGGGTCCTCGGTGGTGATGCGGCACTGCAGGGCGGCGCCGTTGACCTCGATGAGGTCCTGGGTGAGGTGGATCTGCTCCAGCTTCGCGCCAGCGGCGATGTACATCTGGTTTTTCACAATGTCGATGCCGGTGACCTCTTCGGTCACGGTGTGCTCGACCTGCACACGCGGGTTCATCTCAATGAACACGTGGTTGCCCGCCTCGTCCACGAGGAACTCGACGGTGCCGGCGCCTTCGTAGTTGATCTCCTTGCAGAAGTTCACCGCGTCCTGGCAGATGCGCTGGCGCTGCTCTTCGGTGATGTGCTGCGCCGGCGCGATCTCCACGACCTTCTGGTGGCGGCGCTGCACGGAGCAGTCGCGCTCAAACAGGTGCACGACGTTGCCGTGCGAGTCGGCCATGACCTGCACCTCGATGTGCTGCGGGCGGATCACTGCGCGCTCGATGTAGACGTTCGGGTCGCCGAACGCGGCCTCCGCTTCGCGGGAGGCTTCAGCAGCAAGCTTCTCGACGTCCTCCGGTCGCTCAATAAAGCGCATACCGCGACCGCCACCGCCCGCAACCGCCTTGACGAAGACGGGGAACTCGAAGTCCTTGGCGTACTCAGCCAGCTGCTTCGGGTCGTCGGACGGCTCGGAGTCCTTCAGCACCGGCAGGCCGGCGCGCTCCGCGGCCTGGACGGCGGCGGACTTATCGCCGGTCAGGTCCAGGGTTTCGGGGCTGGGGCCGATGAACTTAATGCCGTTTTCGCGGCAGGCGCGTGCCAGGTCGGCGCGCTCGGAAAGGAACCCGTAGCCCGGGTAAATCGCGTCCGCGCCGGTTTGCTTCGCGGCACGGATGATTTCATCGATGTCCAGGTATGCCTTCACCGGCTGGCCCGGCTCGCCAATCTGGACGGCCTCGTCCGCGAACGGGCGGTGGAAGGAGTTGCGGTCCTCGCGGGGGTAGACGGCGACGGTCTTCGCGCCGGTCTCAAACGCTGCACGGAAGGCACGCACGGCAATTTCGCCACGGTTGGCCACCAGGATCTTGTTGAAGGTGGGCAGGTCGTGAAGCGGGAGATTATCCGGGTTCATCGGTTGCCTTTCACAGTGGAAGTTTTTGCGGTCATAGGGCTAGGACAAGTTTAATACAGATCACATCAATTTCGGGGCACTTTGAGGGACAATGTGGGGGTGGAAAAACGCGGGCCGTCGACAAGCGACAGCCCGCGTTTCGGGGGTAGTGCGACTTAACGCTCGATGTGGCGCTCCTCCGGCCCGTTGTAGGCGGACAGCGGACGGATCAGCGAGTTGTTCTCGAACTGCTCGATGATGTGCGCAGTCCAGCCGGTGATGCGCGACATCACGAACAACGGGGTGAAGAACTCGATGCCAAAGCCGAGGATGTGGTACGCCGGGCCCCAACGGGAAGTCCAGGCAGGTGTCCGCCACCCCGATCGGGCCCGGGTGCGTCGCCTGCCCGCGCACGAAGTGTCCGCAGCGGGCGTTTCCGGAGTACTAGTTCAGGACTAGTCCAGATCGGTGTTGGTGACCAGGCGGCGCGCGGCCTCCGTGATGGAGCCCGACAGCGACGGGTACACCGCCATGGAGCCGGCGAGCTGGCGCACGGTGAGGTTGTTGGCCACCGCGATGGTCACCGACAGAATCAGCTCGGAGGCGGTCGGCGCGACGATCACGCCACCGAGCACCTGGCCCGAGCCCTTGCGGGCGAAGATCTTGACAAAGCCGTACTGCAGCGAACGCATCTTCGCGCGCGGGTTGGTTGCCAGCGGCAGCTTGTAGATGTCGGCGTCGACCTCGCCGTCGCGGATCTGCTGCTCCGTCACGCCCACCGCGGCGATCTCGGGGCGGGTGAACACGGCGTTACCCACCGTCTTCAAACGGATCGGGGTGACGCCCTCGCCAAGTGCGTGATCTACCGCGATGCGGCCCTGCTGGGCGGCCACGGACGCCAGCGGCATCAGGTCCGTGCAGTCGCCGGCGGCGTAGATGCCGGCGACGTTGGTGCGCGAAACCCGGTCCACGTGGATGTGGCCGGACGGGGTGACCTCCACGCCGGCGGCCTCCAGGTTGAGGTCGACGGTGTTCGGGATGGAGCCAATGGACATCATCACGTGCGAGCCCTCGATGGCGCGGCCGTCGGTAGTGTGCACGACCACGCCTTCGCCGGTGTTTTCCACGCGCTCCACGCGGGCGTGCTTTTCCAGCTGCACGCCGCGGTCCGCCAGCACGTCCTCGAGCACGTCGGCGGCGTCGGCGTCGTCGTGAGGCAGGATGCGGTCGCGCGAGGCCACCATGGTCACCTTCACCCCCAGCTCGGCAAAGGCGGAGACGAACTCCGCGCCGGTAACACCGGAGCCGACCACGATCAGGTGCGTCGGCAGGTCCTTCAGGTCGTACATCTGGCGCCAGTTCAGGATGCGCTCGCCGTCCGGCTCAGCCCCCTTGAGCAGGCGCGGGCTCGCGCCGACGGACACGAGCACCATGTTGCAGGTGAGCGTCTCCGTCGAGCCGTCGGAAGTTTCGACCTCGATGTTGTGGGTGGTGTGGCCCTTCTGCTCGTCCGCAAACCGTGCGCGGCCCTCGATGAAGCGCACGCCGCCCTGCTCCAACTGCGCACGGATGTCGTCCGACTGCTTGCCGGCAAGCACCTTCACACGATCGTTGAGCGCCAGCAGCGACAGCTTCGAATCTCCCAGCGCGTGGCTCAAGCCCATATCGTCCGCGCGGCGCAGGTCGTTTTTGATGTTCGCGCCAGCAATAAAGCTTTTCGACGGCACGACGTCCTTCCGGATCGCCGAGCCGCCCGCGCCGCTGTCCTCGACAATGGTGATGTCCGCACCGTACTTGGACGCCATCAGCGCAGCCTCGTAGCCGCCCGGGCCTCCACCGATGATGACAATCTTCTTGGACAAAACAGCACTCCTCATGGGTCGGGTGACGGGAACCAAACTGGGAGACAGTCTACCCAGATAACTCCTATTCTTCGCCCGGGCGGAAGTACTCCTCCACGATAGAGCCGAACAGCCGCACGCCAACCCCGATCGCGCGCTCGTCCACGTTCAGGTTGCCCTGGTGCAGGTCCTGGTACTCACCCTCCCCGCCCCAGGCGCCGAGGCGCATCATCGCACCCGGCACATGCTCGAGATACCAGGAGAAATCCTCGCCGCCGCTGGACTGCGGGGCGGCCACCACCGACTGCGGGTCCACCGCACGGGCGGCTTCGACGGCGAGGGCGGTCGCGGCGTCGTCGTTAAGTACCGGCGGCACCCCGCGGATGTAGTCCAGGTGATAGGTGCAGCCCGTGGGCGCGACGATGAGGTCGATGAGGTCAGTTAGCAGGTCCTCGTTCTGGCGCCAGGTAGTGATGTCGGCGGTGCGCAGCGTGCCTTCGAGCAACCCGCGCTTCGGAATCGCGTTGGCGGCATCCCCCGCCTCCGCGTGGCCGAATACCAGCACAGTTCCGGTGCGCGGGTCCACCCGGCGCGACAACAGACCGGGCAGCTGGGTGATCAGCGCGCCCATGGCATAGACCACGTCCGCGGTCAGCTGCGGGCGCGAAGTGTGCCCGCCGGGGCCGTGGACCTCGATGCGGATCACATCGGACGCCGAGGTGATCGCGCCCGCACGCACGCCGATCTCGCCGACCTTGATGTGCGGCTCGGCGTGCACGGCGTAAATAGCCCCGACGCCCTCGAGCGCGCCCCACCTAATCACGTCCAGCGCGCCGCCGCCCATGACTTCCTCAGCGGGCTGGAAGATGATCCGCACCGGGTTTTCCAACTCCACCGTTGACAGCGCACAGGCGAGCGCCAGGGCGACGGTGGTGTGGATGTCGTGGCCGCAGGAGTGGGACACGCCCGGATTGGAGGACGCGAAGCTCAAGCCCGTCTGCTCCGCCACGCGAAGCGCATCGATGTCCGCGCGAAACGCCAGGCGCTTGCCTTCCGCGGGCCCCAAGTCCACGTACAAGCCAGTGCCCGGGAAACGCACCGGATGCAGGCCGTAACTTTCCAGTGTTTCCACGAGGAAGTCGGTGGTGGCTACTTCCTCGTTGGACAGCTCCGGGTGGGAGTGGATGTGGCGGCGCCAGCCAATCACGCGCTCCTGATTGTCAGTGAACCAGCGGTCCACCGCGGCGGCGATTCCGGCGTTTTCCACGTGCGCTCCCTTTATCCAGCTTCGGTTATCAGTTTTTGCTGACATGAGTGTACGCGCACCTCCCACAAAGTAGACAAAGCGGTGCGGTGGAGGTTGACGCGGACCGCTAGAACGCGGGTGTGCCCTGCGGAGCACCGCGGCGCAGGTACGTGTCGTGGAACCTTGCGGTGTCCTGCGCGCTGCGCGGCCACTGGAACCTGATAGGTGCAGGTGCTTGCGAATCCCTCATTGGGAAACGGCCCTCGACGTTTTCGGCCGCGCCGGGCAGAAGCGCCGCCGGCGGCACCTGCAGCGCTGAAGCCAGCCGGTAGCAGGTGCTCAAGGTGGGGTCGGCCACCTTGGAGTTGTAGTCGTTGCGCTCCAAGTTCGAAATCAGCGAGCGCGACACGCCCGCCAGCTCCGCGAGGCGCGTTTGGCTCAGCCCCCGCATGAGCCGGATGGCGCGCACGCGCTCCCCCAGCCCGAGTGCGTAGCTCGCCCAGTGCGATTGCGGCAGTACTTCCCCCATAGTCTTTCCCCCGTGTGTCGGCGCTCCCCTAAAGCGGTCCACTGTCTATGCCACGCAATGTAGCGCGCAATGTGCGGGCGCGCTACCGGTGGGACGTCGACAAGCTTAAAGCTCGATGTTGCGCGGGCCGTAGAGGCGGTCTCCGGCATCGCCCAGGCCGGGGACGATGTAGGCGTCTTCGTTGAGCGCCGGGTCGATGGTGGCGGTGACCAGGCGCACCGGGCCGCCGTGAGCCTCGAGCTTGTCCACGCCCGGCTGGGCCGAGACCATGCAGATGCAGGTGATGTCGTCCGCGCCGCGCTCCACCAGCAGGTCGATGGCGTGAATCAGCGAACCGCCGGTGGCCAACATCGGATCCACCAGGAACACGGGCTGGCCGGACAGGTCCTGCGGCAGAGCCTCCAGGTAGGGCACCGGCTCGTGCGTCTTTTCGTCGCGGGCAAGCCCGATGAAGCCCACCTGCGCGTCCGGGATCATGGACAGCGACGGGTCCACCATGCCCAGGCCCGCGCGGATGATCGGCACGATAATCGGCGGGGTGGCCAGGCGCGCGCCACGGGCGGTGGCGACGGGGGTTTCGGTGTCAAACTCCTCCACCTCAAGGTCACGCGCCGCTTCGTAGATGAGCATCGCGCCCAGGTCCGCCAGCGCCGCGCGGAACGCTGCGTTGTTGGAGCGTTTGTCGCGCATGATGGTCAGGCGGGACGCGGCGAGGGGGTGGTTGACAACCGTGATATCCATGCCGGCCATGCTAGTTCACTCGGCGGGCCGCGAAAATATTTTCCCCCTCGAGGGAACCGGGACGGTGTTTTCAGCGTCCAATGGCCATGACTGTATTTCACATTGACTCCGCTGCCGTATCCGCCATGACCGATTCGCTGCGCGACGACGCAGCACGATTGCAATTGCTTAACGACGTCTCCGTGCCCGGTACCTGGCCCCTCGGCGAATTCAGTGCCGCGGTGACCGAGTCCATCGCCAAAGCGAACACGGACGCTGAAGCACTGCGCGCCGAGGCCCACCGCATCGCAGACGTGATGGACCTTGCGGTGGATGCCGCCGCAGCCGTAGACACCTGCACCTGCCGGAAGCTGGGTGCCGCGCTATGAGCTCCCTGAAGACAGGTTTTGACAACGCATTCGACCTGTTAAACCGCATTGCGGACAGACAAGGCGAAAGCGGTAACCGCATGCTTAGCGGCAGCCTGGACGTGCACGGCACCGCCAGCATGCTGGCGCGACTGTTACCCTTCGATCTGCCCACCCTGCCGGGCTTCGGCATGCCGGACTTCAAAGACTTCGACCCTCTGGCCGCAGTGGCCAACACGTCCGGGGAATCACGCGTTGGCGCCGCAGCGGATCTTGCGGACTACCGCGCAACAATCAGCGACGGGGTGCTGCGCGGCGGTGTGTTGATCGGCACCGCGGCATTTGATCTGGTCACCATCGCCGGAGGGCTCATCAACAAGGCGATGGCGGCGCCGGCGATCGCCATCTCGCCGGCAGGCCTGTTCGGTGCCGCCGCCTACGTGGCCGGAATCATCGCCGACGCAATCAACGAGGCCACGCAGGTACTCAGTGCTTTGGAGGAGGATCTGCGGGCCATCGCGGACACGCTGACCTCCGCCACCTCTGCAGCGTTGGACCGCGTCATGCCCGGCTCCGGCCCGGCGACCGAGAAGGCCCACGGGGAGTTGCAACGCCTGGCCTCCCTGGTTGCACCTGCTGCGCCATCGACACCTGAGCCCGCGCCACCGGCAGTGAAACCAGCCTCCGCCGTCGCCCCGCCACCGCCACCGGAACCTGCCGCGGCGGCTGCCCCGCTGCCGGAGCCTGCTCCGGCGCACGAGGAGGGATCCGCTGTCGGCGCCGCCGCCGTCGAAGCCGCGAAAAGCCAGATCGGCACACCCTACGTGTGGGGCGGGGCCGCACCGGGCGGCTTCGACTGCTCCGGGCTGACCTCCTGGGCGTACGGGCAGGCAGGGCTGGAAATCCCGCGCGTCGCCGCGGACCAGACCGTGGGCAGGCAGGTGTCGTACCAGGAGCTGCAGCCGGGGGATCTGGTGTTGTGGTCCGGCCACGCCGCCATGTACGCGGGAGACGGGATGATGATCGAGGCGGGCAGCCCCGTGCAGATGAACCCTGTGCGCACAGAGAACCTGGGCATGACCTTCCGCGGATTCTGGAGGCCGACCGGCTAAAGTTTCCCGCATGACTACGCGCGCGATTCTCCCCGTCAAGATCTCCCTGACCGAGGGCGACTTCTACACCCTGTGGGCACCCACCTGGAAGGAAAAGGGCGCCGAGTGGCAGGCCTTCCTCGGCGACGACCAAGCCGTGCTGGCCTTCCACTCCCCCGAGGAACTCTTGGCCTACTTGGAAGCGACCAACGCCCACGACCTGGCGGACCACCCGAAGTGGCAGCAGTTCCAGGCCCAGGGCGACGACCGCGTGGTGCCGAACGACAAGCAGTATTTCGACATCATCGGTGCGCCCGAGTTTTTGGCCGGCCGCCCGAGCCACGAAAACGTCTCGCGCCTGTCGCGGGTGTTCCAGATCTCCCGCTCGCTGGCGGACGTTGCCTCCGCCGAGCAGGCGCAGATCTTCTTCGCCTCCCACTCCATCCTGGGCAACGTCAACCGCGGCTCCGACCACTACGCGGGCGAAAACGGCCTGTCCGAGTGGTCCGGCGTCGGACGTGTTGTACTGGCGAACTGGGAGAATGTGGTCAAGTCGTTGGATGAGTCTGTGCGTGTCGTCGATACGCATCAGCTCGACGCCGAGCGCGTCGCAGCCGCCGGCACCGCCATCGCCGCCGCCACCGAAGCCCGCGCCGCGGCCGCTGAGCAGGCACGCGCGGACGAAGAGGCGCGCGCCGCCGCGGAAGACCCGTACGACTCCTCACCGTGGGGCCGCGCCGGCATCGACCCGGTTAAGATCTCCATCCAGGGCCAGAGCGTGTACACGCTGCGCACCTACCTGCGCGGCGCCCCGGTGTTTTTGGGCAAGTACGGCGAGATCATCACCTTCCCCTCCGCCAAGCACCTGGGCCGCTGGATCCTGGAGCACGACGACCACGACCTGGCGGGCGTGGCCACCTGGCAGGACCTCATCGACACCGCCAACGCTGGCGAGCTGAAGGTGGAGGTCCACCCGGACAACTCCTACTCCTTCAACGGCATCGCCGCCGACATCAACAAGGGCCCCGACGCCGTGGACACCGCACAGATGTCCAAGGCTTACGAGCTGCTCGCAGATGCCGCGGACTGGGCGCAGGACGACTCGCTGAACTCCCTGCTTCTGGCCAACCCGCGCATGCAGGACTACCTGGCGTACATGCTCGGCTCCACCCGCGCCGCAGGCTACGTGCCATCCGCGCCTTTTACCGATAAGGCGGAAGCCTGGACCGAGATGGAAAACCAGCTGATCAAGCGCTTCTCCAAGTTCTAAGCCGTTTCGCCGTTCGCCCAGGGCATGCCGACATGCCGGGCAAACGTGCGACCTTTACAATTCACTCATGCCAGTGGACCAGGTCGACCCGCTCATCAGCTCCATCTATCACTGGATGGACATCTCCGGCGTGCTGCTGATGGGCATCATCGGCGGCACGCTCGCCCGCCAGCTCGGCTACGACATCGTGGGCTTCTTCTTCATCGCCATGCTCTCCGCCCTCGGCGGCGGCATGCTGCGGGATGTGCTGATCAACCAGGGCACCGTCGCCGCGATGAGCCAGCCAGAGTACCTCATCTTGGCGTTCACCGGCGCGCTGATCGCCCGGTTCACCTACTTCAAGGGCCGCGCCTGGGAGATGATGCAGTCCCACGGCGACGCGCTCGCGTCGTCCCTGTGGGCCGCCACCGGCGCATCCAAGGCCATCCAATACGGCCTGCCGGTGCTGCCCACCATCATGATGGGGGTGTTCACCGCCACCGGCGGCGGCATGATCCGCGACGTGGTCACCGGCCGTGAACCCAGTGTGTTCGGCGGTAACCAGCCCACCGTCATCCCGGCAGTGGCGTGCGCGGTGATCATGCTGGTGGGCAACGCCACCGGCTACCCGGCACTCGGCATGGTCATCGGCCCCGTGGCCAGCTTCGCGTTGTTCCTCGCCGGCTACTGGGGCAACTGGCGCGTTTCCACTGACTCCGAGTTCGCGCCGGTGAACACCACAGTGAACATGACGGCCACGCAGGTCGCGCACCTGGCCAAGAAGGCGGAGGACAAGTCGCGCGCGGTGGCCCGCGGGCTGGAGCCGACGCGGGTGCGCTCGTGGCGCCACCGGCAGATGGAAAAGGCGCTGCAGCGCCGCATTGAGGCGGAGATCCGCAAGGGCAAGCGCCCGGCGGAGGCGGTCAGCGACGCGGATGATTTCCTCACCGAGTTCACCACCCAGTTCCCCGCCATCGACGCGGAGATGCTCGCCGAGGCGGTCGGCGCGACGGCGGAGCCGGAGGTTACGGAAGACGAGGGCCTCTTCGACAGCATCGGCGTGGACCTGGCCGGAGATTCCTACGAGGAAGACGCCGCGGAGGAGCCGGACCCGGCCGAGACGGAGGCGATGAACGCGGACATGCTGGATATTATTCTCTCCGACGAGGCTTTGACCGACGAGCTCATCGAGCGGCTCGTGGCCCGCTACGACCAAAAGGAGTCCTAGATGAAGCGTGCGCTCGCAGCAGCGACAGCATTGAGCTTTTGCTTGTCGACGACAGCTCACGCCCAAGACGCCGAAACCCCGACCGAGACCACCTCCCCGGCAGGCCCGACCGTCGGCTACTACGACGAGGGTGGCAACTGGGTCCCGCCCAGCCGTGACCGCGCGCCCGACACCGACAACTGCCCACAGGCCACTTGGCCACCGGAGCCGGTGTCCACTTCCGAGCGCGCCGCCACCTCCCCTGACCCGCTGCCGGTGCTTTTCGACGGCCCGTGCGGCGTGACCGCCGCCGACGGCTACACCACCCCCGACGGCGTAGTCGCCTCCGCCTGGCTGGTCGCCGACTTAGATTCCGGTGACGTGGTGGCGATGAAGGACCCGCACGGTCGCTACCGGCCGGCCTCGATAATCAAGGTGCTGCTGGCACTGACCGTCATCAACGAGCTGCCGCTGGACCAGAAGGTCGAAGTCTCCGCCGAATCCGCCGGCCAGGAAGGCTCCGCCGCCGGCATCGGCGAAGGCGGCGACTACACCGTCGAAGACCTGCTCACCGGCCTGCTGCTGTCCTCGGGCAACGACTGCGCCCACGCGCTCGCCCAAGCCCTCGGCGGCGACGAGCTCGCACTCGGCAAGGTCAACGCGCTAGCCAAGAATCTCGGCATGGCCGATACCCGCGCCACCTCCTACTCCGGCCTGGACGGCGCCGGGATGTCCACCTCCGCCTGGGACATGGGCCTGGCCTACACCGCGGCGTTCGCGGACCCCACCTTCGCCCGCATCGTCGACACGGAGCACACCACCTTCCCCGGCTTCGACGATCTGCCGGCGTTCGAGCTGTGGAACGACAACCATCTCTACCTCAACGACCCGGACGGCATCGGCGGCAAGACCGGTTACACCGACGACGCGAACCACACGTTCGTCGGCGCCGTGAACCACGAGGGCCGCCGCCTCGTGGCGGTTGTGCTGGACACCGCGGCCTACGACCACCGCCCCTGGGAGCAGGCGCAGATGCTCTTGCACGAGGCGTATGGGGTGCGAGGCTCCGTCGCAAAGCTTGAGCCTCTCGCTGAGAAGACCACCGCCACCCCAGAAACGACAACGGCCGCCCCCACCCCCGCGCCTGAACATGCTGGGGAGGAGACGGCCTGGAACCGCTGGTGGTCCTACTTGATTGTGGTGGCCGTACTCGCGCTCGCTGCGCTGGCCACCGCGTTTAGTCTCGGGACAGGAGAGAAACCACGCCGACGCCGATAGCGCCCAGCGCCGCGCCAACCCCCAGCGCCTTGCCGGACGGCTTGGACTCCTCCCTGCCGCGGACCGCGCCGGCGCGGACGTTGATCACGGCCGGCTCCGGCACCTCCGCAGGCGCCAACGCGAGGGATTCCTCGGTGGTGGCGGTCCACGCCGCGACGTAAAGCACCACGCGCCAGACCAGGTACAGCATGACCATCAGGGTGATGATCGGGCCGAAGATCGCGCCCGCCGGGTTGCCGGTGGCCGAGGAAATGACCAGGCCGGCGAACTGCTGCAGAATGGCGAAGATAACCGCACCGAGCAGCGCACCCTTCAAGCCAGACTTGGCCGGGACCTTTGTGCGCGGCATGTACATGTTCACCCACAGCATGACCAGGAAGCTAGCCAGCACGCTGACGAGGAAGCCGACGACCCACACCACAAGGCGCGCGCCTGGGAAGTTGCCGATACCGAGGCGCTCCATCAGGGTGCTGGTCCAGCTGGACACTCCCAGGGCAGTCACTACTGCGGCGACGATGAACAGGACGATCAGCACGATCAGGCCCAGCAGGTCCGCGAGCTTCTTGGTAACAAAGTTGCCGCCCTCGTTCGCATCCACCTTCCACATGGCGGACACGCCGACGCGCAGGTGGTTCATCCAGTTCAAGCCGGACCACAGGGTGGTAAGCAAGCCGATGCCGGCAACTGCGCCGCGCTGATCAATCGCCGTCTGGATCAGCTCGTTGACCATGGCGCCCAGATCCCCGTCTAGGGACTGGGTGATCTGGTTTTGAATGTCGTCCATCAGATCTGGGCGGGCGTTGAGGAAGAAACCGAGGCCCGCGAAGACCAGCATCAGCAACGGAAACAGCGCCAGCACGGAGAAATAGGTGATGCCAGCGGCTAGCTGGTTGCCGCCTTCGGTGCCGAAGCGGTCATTCATTCGCAGCAGGTGACCAGCGGCGGGAGACTTCTTCTCCACCTTCTCCTCGAAGCCTTCTTTCTGCTGCTTCGAGGCGCGCTCAATGCCGTGTTCGTCGGTGTACGCCTTGCGCGGCGCGGTCGAGGTAGCCATCGACGTCCCTTCAAATATGTGTCATTTACCAAACACATCGTAGAGGAGGCGGTGCGATGGCGGGGCGGAGCCGGGGTCGGGGCGGCAGACTCTTCGCCCACCACATCAGTTCAGCCAATTGTGTATAGTTCAGTCCATGCTGTATACTTCAGCGCATGCTGACTATTGCTTCACGCCTCGACGTCATGAACCGGCTCGGCCGGGCCATGGCGGATCCGACGCGTTCCAGAATCCTGATGACACTACTCGAAGGCCCGAGCTACCCGGCCGTACTCTCGCGCGACCTGGGCCTGACCCGCTCAAACGTCTCGAACCACCTGACCTGCCTGCGTGACTGCGGCATCGTCGTTGCCGAGCCGGAGGGCCGCAAGACACGCTACGAAATCGCCGATCCGCACCTCGCGGCAGCGCTCGACGCGCTGGTGAATGCGACGTTGGCTGTCGACGAAAACGCCCCCTGCATCGACCCTGAGTGCTCGGTGCCCGGCTGCGACGGGAAAGGAGCGAACGCATGAGTTCAGCATGTGGATGCGAACACGAACCCGCCACGGAGATCGAAGAACTCGATCGGCCATGGTGGAAGGACCCCGAGCTGCTGCTACCGATCTTCTCCGGCGTAGCCCTCGGCATAGGCCTAGCGCTGGACTGGTCTGGGCAGGAGACGCCCGCGACGGTACTGTTTTGGGTCGGTCTGCTGCTGGGCGCATACACGTTCGCGCCTGGTGCGATCCGGAACCTTGTCACGAAGCGCAAGCTCGGCATTGGCTTGCTGATGACGATCAGCGCGGTCGGCGCGGTAATCCTCGGTTACGTCGGAGAGGCCGCGGCGCTAGCGTTCCTGTACTCGATCGCCGAGGCGCTGGAAGACAAGGCTATGGACCGAGCCCAGGGCGGACTGCGGGCACTGTTGAAGTTGGTACCGCAGACCGCGACGGTGCTGCGCGACGGCACGTCAGTCGAGGTCGCAGCGAAGGACCTCGTGGCTGGCGAACTGATGCTCGTGCGCCCCGGAGAGCGGATCGCCACGGACGGCATCATTCGGTCTGGGCGCTCCAGCCTTGACACCTCAGCGATCACCGGAGAATCCATTCCGGAGGAGGTTGCGCCCGGCGACGAGGTGCCCGCGGGAGCAATCAACTCCGCCGGTGTGCTGGAAGTCGAGACGACCGCAGCTGGAACGGACAACTCGCTAACCACACTCGTGGACCTGGTCGAGCAGGCGCAGGCGGAAAAGGGCGACCGCGCCCGGATCGCCGACCGGATTGCCCAACCCCTAGTGCCCGGGGTGATGATCCTGGCGGTGCTAGTCGGCGTGATCGGCTCGCTGCTGGGCGACCCCGAGACGTGGATCACCCGTGCGTTGGTGGTTCTGGTCGCAGCGTCGCCGTGCGCGCTGGCAATCTCCGTGCCGCTGACGGTAGTGGCCGCGATCGGCGCGGCCAGCCAGTTCGGCGTGGTCATCAAGTCCGGCGCGGCGTTCGAGCGGCTCGGCAGCATCCGTCACCTGGCGGTGGACAAGACCGGAACCCTCACCCGCAACCAGCCCGAGGTTACCGGCGTGGTCCCGGCAGACGGGTTCGATCGGGCGCAGGTGCTTACTTTCGCGGCGGCAGTTGAGCAGCAATCGACGCACCCCCTCGCCGCGGCGATCGCGGCAGCGGGGCCCGAAGCGCCCACCGCCCTGGACATCAGCGAGGAAGCCGGGCATGGCATCGGCGGCACCGTCGAAGGTCGACGGGTGCTGGTGGGCAGCCCCCGGTGGATCGACGCCGGGCCACTGAAGGCAGACGTTGAGCGCATGGAGTCCGAGGGCCAGACCTGCGTCCTGGTCACCGTCGATGACACCCTCGCCGGAGCGATCGGGGTCCGCGACGAGCTGCGGCCCGAGGTTCCCGAAGCCGTGCAGACCCTGCGCGCCAACGACGTGGAAGTGAGCATGCTCACCGGCGACAACACTCGCACCGCCCGGGCGCTAGCTGAAATCGCCGGAATCGACGACGTCCGCGCCGAGCTGCGCCCGGAGGACAAGGCAAGCATCGTCGCCGAATTCTCCTCCAAGACACCGACGGCGATGATCGGCGACGGCATCAACGACGCGCCGGCACTGGCGGGCGCGACGGTGGGCATAGCGATGGGAGCGACCGGCTCTGACGCCGCGATCGATTCCGCTGACGTCGCCTTCACCGGCCACGACCTCCGACTGATCCCGCAGGCGCTGCAGCACGCCCGCCGAGGCAGCAGGATCATCAACCAGAACATCGTGCTGTCTCTGGCCATCATCATCGTGTTGATGCCGCTTGCGATCAGCGGCGTGCTGGGCCTGGCTGCGGTCGTGTTGGTTCACGAGGTCGCTGAAGTCATCGTCATCTTGAACGGCCTGCGGGCCGCACGAACGAAGCGCTGAGGCTACGCCGGAAGCGGACCCCCTAGCGCTTCGGTGCGAGGAAGCCGACCTTCTCGTACACGTCGGCCAGCAGCGGGGCCGCAATCTCGCGAGCGCGTTCGGCACCGCGGGCCAGGATGGCCTCGAGCTCGGCGCGATCGGACATCAGCTCGTCGTAGCGGGCGCGAAGCGGCGTGGTGAACGCTTCGAGTGCTTCTGCGGTGTCGACCTTGAGCGCGCCGTAGCCCTGACCCTCGTAGCCGGCGACGATGTCGTCGATGGGTTTGCCGGTCAGCGCCGACTGGATGACCAGCAGGTTGGACACGCCCGGCTTGTTCTCCTTGTCGTAGGCGATCACGCCGTCGTTGTCGGTGACGGCGGAGCGGATGCGCTTTGCGGACGTCTTCGGCGCGTCCAGCAGGTTCACAATGCCCTTCGGGTTCGCACCCGACTTGGACATCTTCGAGGTGGGATCCTGCAGGTCGTAGATCTTCGCCGCACCCTCAACGATCATGCCCTCCGGCACGGTGAAGGTCTTGCCGTAGCGGGAGTTGAAGCGCTCCGCCAGCGTGCGGGTCAGCTCCAGGTGCTGGCGCTGGTCCTCCCCCACCGGCACGAGCTGCGGGGAGTACAGCAAAATGTCGGCCGCCATGAGCACCGGGTAGGTGAACAGCCCCACGGAGGTGCGGTCCTGGCCCTGCTTGGCGGACTTGTCCTTGAACTGCGTCATGCGGCTCGCCTCGCCGAAACCGGTCAGGCACTGCAGCACCCACGTCAGCTCGGCGTGTTCGGGCACGTGCGACTGCACGAACAAGGTGGAGCGCTCCGGGTCGATGCCGAGCGCAATCAGCTGGGCGCAGCCGGCGAGGGTGCGGTGGCGTAGCTCCTCGGGGTCCTGGTCCACGGTAATCGCGTGCAAGTCCGGGATGAAGTAGAAGGCGTCGTAGCCGTCCTGCAGATCAATCCACTGCTTCAGGGCACCGAGGTAATTACCCAGGTGGTAGGAGTCGGCAGTGGGCTGGATTCCGGAAAGCACGCGTTGCATGGGGTTCATAGTAGTGGGCCGGTGCCGGGAGGGAACCGGGGGCGGTGCGGGCGCGTCTAACTCTTTAATGCCGTCCACAGAAGGAGTACACGTTGGCTCTTACAAAATCAGACAGACCTTGGTTGCTTACAGCGCTCGCAGTTGCTGTTTCTCTCGGATTTGCTGTCAGTAATGCAACACGTTCGGGCGAAGAAGCCTGGATGGTGCTCGACTTCGCGTCTCGCATCATCGGGCCTCTTGGAGCTGCTTGCATTGCTTGGCTCGGGGTTTAGCAAACACTCGATAACTCGCAAAAGCTGGACCGCGTTAAGGAGTGGCACACGATGCTTCGCTGGGCGACTGACATGTGCAACGCCTCGAGCGAGCGTGAAGTTGAGGCGGGGATTGCTATTCTCGATTCCATCGACAGGCAGTCGGAAATCCCTGCCGACCAGCACGAGGTAATCGACGCGATCTTGACCGCCGTGTTCCGAAATCCCAACACGCCTTATGAGGAGCAGCGATGACAGCCCGATCCAAAGCTAGAGAAATTCAGTCTCCGAAGCCGGAGTTTTCCCGGAGCCAGATCGCCGCGGCCAAGCTCATCGTGAAGCGCGATAAGGAAGGAAAAGGCAAGGTTCCCATTACGCCGGACATTCTCCGCGCAGCATCCTTCGACCTCTAGCCATGCGTATCACCGTTCTGCAGCCCGATTCGTTCGCGCCAATGCAACGCCTCGGCCCGTGGCTCGAGCGCGCCGGCGCCACCCTGCGCACCGTCGATCTCAGCGGCGAGGAGCCGTTGCCTATCGACGCCTCCGGTGACCCCCTCATCCTCCTCGGCGGGCGCGCGAATGCGCTGGACACGCACGCTTCGCCGTGGCTGCCGGCGGTGCACGAGCTGCTCCGCAGCGCCTTCGAATCGGGCACGCCCGTCCTCGGCATCTGTTTGGGCCATCAGATCATCGCCGACTGTTTCGGCGGCGAAGTTTCCGCCGGCCTGGCGGCGCAGGACGAAGAAGGCGCTACCCAGGTGACGTTGACCGACGCCGGTGTGGACGATCCCCTGCTCGGCCCCCTCGGCGCAACCTTGATGGTCGAGCAATCCCACCACGACGCGGTAGTCACGCTCCCTCCCCGCGCGACGCTCCTGGCATCCAGCGAGCGCTGCCCGATCCAGGCCATGCGGCTGGGGTCGATCGTCTCGGTGCAGTTCCACCCGGAGTGCTCGCCGGAGGTTGCCGGTCAGTGGGCGGCGAACGGCGGCCACGACGATGCCGCGGTCGAAGCAGAGCTGCTGCGCCACGACGACCATCTCACCCTCACCGGCAGAATACTCGCCGAGGGTTTCGTCGCCGCGGCCCGCGCTTGGCGCTGACGGCTCTAGTCGCCGCTGTGCCCCCGCTCTCCGTCCCCGCTCCGGCCCAATCCCCCCCCAATTCCGAGGATGCTTACTCCAGGATGCTTACTTCTCGAGTGGCACACTCCACAACGGTCGATCGCTCTCGAGGGATAAGCATCCTGGGATAAGCATCTAGAGGCTGCCGCGGCCCGCCCCCGTGGCCATCTGCACTGCAACCACGGCCACGGCGTAGTCGCCGTCGTGGCTGATACTCACGCTGCAAACCGGCGGCCCAACCTCCCCGGCGCGGCCGTGCAGCTGGACCGCGGGGCGCCCGAACGCATCCTGGACTACCTCCACCTCCGCGAAATTGAAGTCGTCGGGGGCGATCTGCGGCGGCCGCCCGAAGCGGGTGGACGCCCAGGCTTTGACGTAAGCCTCTTTAACGGCCCAGCGGCCAGCCAGCGATGTGACCGGGTCCGGCTTCGCGGCACATTCGCGCCGCTCCCGGTCGGTAAACACCTGCATGAAGGTGGATCCCGGCAACTTCATTTGCTGAGCCAAACCGGGAATGTGGACCAGGTCGGTGCCGATGTGCATGCACGTTCCTTCCGTCGGCGGTTGCGACTTTGTTGTGTTTGCGATCGCATTAGAAATGCTGGCTATTTTCTGTGAATCGTGGCCAATCCTTTTACTTACGCTTCAGTAGGTTTACTATGCCCGCATGGCTTTTAATTTTGCCTCCAAAACTATTTTGGATGAACAACCACTTTCGTCAACAGCCGACAAAATAGCGGAATTTCGACGCCGGCGTGCCGAGGCACACGAGCCAGTGGGCCCGAAACCCCTGGACAAGGTCCGTTCCGCCGGCCGCCTCACCGCACGCGAGCGCCTGGACTATCTGCTCGATGAGGGCTCCTTCGTGGAAACCGACCAGCTGGTGCGCCACCGCACCCACGACTTCGGCATGCAGGCCAAGCGCCCGGCAACAGACGGCATCGTGTGCGGCCACGGCACCATCGACGGACGCGAAGTCTGCATCTTTTCCCAGGACGGCACCGTCTTTGGTGGCGCGTTGGGTGAGGTCTACGGCGAGAAGATGACCAAGATCCAGCGCCTCGCCGTGACCACCGGCCGTCCGCTGATCGGGCTTTACGAAGGCGCAGGCGCCCGCATCCAGGACGGTGCGGTGTCGCTGGACTGGATCGCGCGCACCTTCCGCCACAACATCGAAGCGTCCGGGGTGGTCCCGCAGATCAGCGTGATCATGGGCGCCTGCGCCGGTGGCAACGCCTACTCCCCCGCGCTGACTGACTTTGTGGTCATGGTGGACGAGACCTCGAAGATGTTCGTCACCGGCCCGGACGTAATCAAGACGGTCACGGGCGAGGAAATCTCACAAGAAGAGCTCGGTGGCGCCTGGATGCACATGCAGCAGGGCGGCAACTGCCACTACGTTGCGGAATCCGATGAGGATGCGCTCGACTGGGTGGCTGACTTGCTTGAGTACTTGCCGTCGAACAACCGCCAGAAGTCGGCGCCGCGTCCCGCAACCCCAACCGATGCAGAGGCAGACGCCACCGATGCTGCCGCGCTGGATTCATTGATCCCAGACTCGCCCAACACCCCCTACGAGGTCCGCGACGTGATTGCCCATATCGCGGACGACGGCGAATTCCTGGAGGTCATGGCGCAGCGTGCTGAAAACGTCGTCACTGCGTTTGGTCGGATTGAGGACCAGCCGGTGGGCTTCGTCGCTAATCAGCCCATGGTGCTCGCAGGTTGCTTGGACATCGACTCGGCGGAAAAGGCCGCGCGTTTCATCCGCACGTGCGACAGCTTCAACATCCCGATTGTCATGCTGGTGGACGTACCCGGCTTCCTGCCCGGCGCGAACCAGGAGCACAGCGGCATTCTGCGCCGCGGTGCAAAGCTGCTGTACGCCTACGGCGAAGCAACCGTGCCGAAGGTGACCGTGACCATGCGCAAGGCATACGGCGGCGCGTATTGCGTGATGGGCTCAAAAGGCCTTGGCGCCGATGTGAACTTGGCATGGCCTACCGCGCAGATCGCGGTAATGGGTGCGTCTGGCGCGGTCGGCTTCATCAACCGCAAAGACATTGCAAACGCCCGCGATTCCGGCGTGAACGACGAGGAGCTCCGCGAACTGATTGCGCAGTACGAGCGCAACTACGAGGACGAGATGCTCAACCCGTACAAGGCCGCTGAGCGAGGCCTGATCGATTCGGTCATCCTCCCAAGCGAAACCCCTGCTGTTATCGCAACGCAACTGCGTTTCTTCCGTGACAAGACCGTGGCGCGTCCAATGCGCAAGCACGGCAATATCCCGCTCTAATCCCGCTCCGATGCAAAGGACCATAAGGACACTGTTATGAATTCCACCTCTTTTTCTTCCCTGAAGCGTGCCGCAATCCTGTTCCCGGGGCAGGGTTCTTCCTGGCAGCAGGCGCTCGCTGATGCTGCCGCGACTCCTGTGGCACGTATCCGCATGGAGCAGCTTCTTAACGACGCCCAGTCCCTCACCGCCGCTGTTGCCCGCCCGTTGGCCTCTGTCGTGCCAGGAGTTGTGCAGCGTATTCGCGACGCGATGGATGCGGACACCTCGCACGAGGCGATCGACGCCCTGCCCGCGGTCAGTGCACCGGCGATTCTGCTGTCGCAGATTGTTGCCGCGGAAGATCTCGAGCAGCTCGGGCTCGACACCACCGACGCACTGTTCGCTGGACACTCCCAGGGCATCTTGGGTGCCGCCGCGCTCAATCGCGCCAACGGCCCACAGGCTGCGGAGAAAGCTCTTGCGTTCGCCTTCATCATGGGTGCTGCCGCAACCAACGTGTACGGTGGCGCCGACTCGCGCAGCCGGATGCTTTCGGTTCGTGGGCTGACGCCTGAGCAGGTCGGTGAGTTTGTCGTCGATACGCAAGCGGCTCCTATCAGCGTGATCAATGGGCACCGCCACGTGGTGCTGTCTGGCAGCCCGGAGGCGCTCGCGCAGGCACGCAAGGACATCGAAGCGGCTGCGAGCAACTACAACGCCAAGTTGGAAGTGGAGTACGGCGGATCCGAAATCACGCCGGTGTTCGACTCGCTTGATGTTGCGTACCCCTTCCACGTGGACACGAACGCCCCCGGTGTGGAGTTGGCGCAGCAGTGGGCGGACGCATGCGGCATCACCTTTGAAACCACCACTCCCCGTGAACTGGCGCAATCGATTTTGGTGGACCGGTTCGACTTCACCGAAACCGTGCGCGACCTGATTGCCCAGGGCGCGAGCCACATTTTCACGTTTGATACGGCTACGGCGACGATTGCGACCAACTTGGCCAACGGCTCCGGCGTCGCTGTGTTGGACGCGTCCACCGCCGCGAAGCGCGACGAGCTTGCACGCCCGGGCGCTGAGTTGCCGCAGGGCGTGGACTACTCGGCCTACGCACCACGAGTGATCGCGCTGCCGGATGGCAAGACGTACACGCAGACGAAGTTCTCGTCGCTAACTGGTCTGTCCCCAATCATCCTGGGTGGCATGACCCCAACGTCCGCGGACGGCGAGATTGTCGCCGCCGCTGCCAACGCCGGCTACTGGGCGGAACTTGCCGGTGGCGGCATGTACTCCGAGGAGGAGTTTGGCAAGCACACCGCCAACCTCAAGGCGTTTTTGCAGCCTGGTCGCACCGCGCAGTTCAACACCATGTTCTTCGACCGCTTCCTGTGGAACCTGCAATTCGGCCAAACGCGCATGGTGCCAAAGGCCCGCGCTGCTGGTGCTCCGTTTAACGGCGTGTGTATCTCCGCGGGCATTCCGGACGTCGACGAGGCCACAGAGCTGTTCGCGCAGCTGCACCAGGATGGCTTCCCTTACATTGCGCTCAAGCCCGGTACAACGCAGCAGATCCGCAACGCGCTCGCAATCGCTGCGGCGAACCCGGACGACCAGGTCATCTTGATGGTGGAGGACGGCCACGCTGGCGGCCACCACTCCTGGGTTGATCTGGAGGACATGCTGTTGGAGACCTACCCCGAGATCCGCGCGTACGACAACGCGGTGCTCACCGTCGGCGGTGGCGTGTACTCGCCAGAGCGTGCCGCGGAGCTGATTACGGGCCGTTGGTCTGAGAAGTTCGGTTTGCCTGCGATGCCGGTGGATGGAGTGTTCGTCGGCACCGTGGCTATGGCCACGAAGGAGGCGAAGGCCACGGATTCGGTCAAGCAGCTGCTCGTGGACACACCTGGCCTGCCGCCGGAGAACAACGGCGGTTGGGTCGGCCGCGGTCGCGGCGTGGCGGGTGTGGCGTCGTCGCAATCGCACCTGCTGGCGGACTTGCACGACCTGGACAACTCCTTTGCCAAGGCGGCACGGTTCATCGCCTCGTTGGATATTGAGGAGTACCCGGCGCACCGTGAGGAGATCATCGAGGCACTGTCGAAGACGGCGAAGCCGTACTTCGGCGACGTGGAGACGATGACGTACGCCGAGTGGGTCGAGCGCTTCATCGAGCTCGCCGATCCGTTTATCGACCAGACCTGGAACGCGCGCTTTGTTGCGTTGCTCCAGCGCATCGAGGCACGTCTGAACGAGGCCGACCACGGCGAGATCCCGACCCTCTTCCCCGACGATGTCGAGATCTCCCCGCGCGATGGTCTCAGCACCTTGCTACAGCACTACCCGCAGGCGCGCGAGGTCGTGGTTGCCCCGCGCGATGCGGCGTGGTGGATCGGTCTGCACTATGCCTACCCGAAGCCGATGCCGTGGGTGCCAGCACTTGATGCGGATCTGAAGTCCTGGTTTGGCAAGGACACCTTGTGGCAGGCACAGGATGAGCGCTACACCGCTGACCAGGTGCGCATTATCCCGGGCCCGGTTGCGGTTGCTGGTATTACGCGTAAGAACGAGCCGGTTGCGCAGTTGCTGGCACGTTTTGAGGATGCCGCGACGCAGATGCTTATCGACGACGGCGCCACCGCTGAATCCCGCTTTGCTCGACGCAGCGACGCCGCCGACGAGGCCGCGTATCTGCGCTCCTGCCCGACCTTGGTGTGGCACGGCCACCTGATGGCCAACCCTGCATACGCGCTGGACGAGGACGCCTTCGACGTGGGGGCAACCACCAACGCGGCTGGTGAGCGCGAGTGGACGATCCGAATCCACGCTGATTCCGCGTGGGACCACCTGCAGGACGACCAGCGTCCGTTCTACGTGCGTGAGGTGAACATCCCCGTCGAGATCCCTGCCGGTGCAGGCACGGGTGCCTCCCCGATTGTGGACGGCGATCGCCTGTCTGACAGCGTCTTCGAGCTGCTGTCTGGCCTGGCTGGTGTCGGTTCGGTCAGCGAGGCCGGCGACACGATTACTGAGATCCCGCAGATCGAGGCACCGACCGAGGACGCGCCGTTTGGTGTGGCGCGCTCATCGTTTACGCTGCCCGCTTCCCTCTTGGCATCGCACTCCGCGGTCACCGGCGGCGCTGTGGCCGACAACGCTGTGGTGGGCACGCCAGACGTGCTGGTTGGCCCCTGCTGGCCGGCGATCTACGCAGCGCTGGGCTCCGGCAAGTTGGCTGACGGCACGCCGGTGATCGAAGGCCTGCTCAACGCCGTCCACCTGGATCACGTCATCGACCTGCGCGTCCCGCTTACCGAGCTTGCAGATGGCCGGCGCATCGACGTGACCTCCAAGTGCACCTCGATCGCTGAGTCCACCTCTGGCCGTATTGTCACCGTCGAGTTGGAGCTGCGCTCCGGCGACGAGGTTGTGGCAACCCAGATGCAGCGCTTTGCCATCCGTGGTCGCGCCACCGGTACTGCAACACCAGTCCCGGCACCGGCCTATGGTGGTGGCGCAGCAAGCGAGCAGGTTGAGCCGACCCTGCGTTCGTTCGTGGACCGCACCGTGGTGCGCGCACCGTCGGACATGACCCCGTTTGCTCTGGTCTCCGGCGACTACAACCCGATTCACACCTCCGCCAACGCAGCAGCCCTGGTCAACCTGGCTGCGCCGCTGGTGCACGGCATGTGGCTATCCGCGACCGCACAGCACCTGGCTGCTGGCCACGGCCAGGTCATCGGCTGGACCTACTCCATGTACGGCATGGTGCAGCTTGACGACGATGTAGAGATCACCGTCGAGCGCGTCGGCCGCGTCGGCATCCAGCAGGCCCTTGAGGTGACCTGCCGCATCGCCGGCGACGTCGTCTCCCGTGGTCAGGCGCTTCTGGCCCAACCGCGCACCGCCTACGTCTACCCCGGCCAGGGCATTCAAACCCAGGGCATGGGCAACGGCGACCGTGCTGCTTCCGCTGCCGCGCGCGACGTGTGGCGCCGCGCTGACCGCCACACGCGTGAGACCCACGGGTTCTCCATCCAGCGCATTGTGGAGGACAACCCGTCGCGCCTGGTCATCCGCGGTCTGGAGTTCAAACACCCGGATGGCGTCCTGCACCTGACCCAGTTCACGCAGGTGGCCATGGCCGTTGTCGCCTACGCGCAGACGCAGCGACTGAACGAGGCCAACACGTTGGCCTCCGGTGCGTACTTTGCGGGCCACTCGCTCGGTGAATACACCGCGCTTGCAGCCCTGGGCAACATCTTTGACCTGGAAGCGGTCATCGACATCGTGTACTCGCGTGGCTCCGCCATGGGTTCCCTGGTGCCACGCGATGCGGAGGGCAACTCCGACTACGGCATGGGCGCGCTGCGCCCGAACATGATCGGTGTCGGCCCGGAAGAGGTCGAAGCGTACGTCGCTGGTGTTGCGCAGGATTCCGGCGAGTTCTTGGAGATTGTCAACTACAACATCAAGGGCCAGCAGTACTCCGTGGCTGGCACGAAGCGCGGCCTTGCCGCCCTGGAGCGCAAGGCTAACTCGGTTAATCCACGCGCCTACGTCACGGTTCCGGGCGTGGACGTTCCGTTCCACTCACGCGTGCTGCGCGAGGGTGTTGCAGACTTCGCCGAAAAGCTCGACGAGCACATGCCGGAAATCATCGACGTGGACACGCTGGTGGACCGCTACATTCCGAACTTGGTGGCCAAGCCGTTTGCGCTGACGCAAGAGTTCATCGACGCCGTCACCGACGAGGTCCCCTCCGAGCGCCTCAAGGGCATGACGCCGGAGAACACCGACCGCAACGCGCTCGCGCGCACGCTGCTCATCGAGTTGTTGGCGTGGCAGTTCGCCTCCCCTGTGCGCTGGATTGAAACCCAGGACTACCTGCTTGGTCGCGTCGACCAGGCCATCGAGGTCGGCCTTGCCTCTTCACCGACGCTGACCAACCTGGCAAAGCGCGAGATGGATGTCATCGGCATTCACGTGCCGGTTTTCAACGTTGAGGCAAGCCAGGACATCGTCATGCTCAACGACGTGGTTGCTGCGCCGGAGCCCGTGCTTGTCGACGACGCCCCGGCCGACACAGAAGCCGACTCGACCCCAGCGACCGAATCCGCCCCACAACCGGCAGCCGAGGCAGCACCCGCCGCACCAGCAGAGTCAGCACCGGCAGAGCCAGCACCGGCTGCACCGGCATCCGGTGCGCCCGTGTCCGACCTTCCCTTCACCGCAGCCGATGCGATCACCGTCCTGTTCGCGCTGCAGAACAAGATCCGTCCCGAGCAGATCAACGATTCGGACACGATTGAGGAGCTCACCGGCGGGGTGTCGTCGCGACGCAACCAGCTGCTCATGGACATGTCCGCCGAGCTCGGCGTGCCTGCCATCGACGGCGCAGCGGAGGCCGACGTGGCTACGCTGAACACGCGCGTGAACACCGCCGCACCGGGCTACACCCCGTTCGGCGCTGTCCTGTCCGAGGCCGTGGGCACCCGCCTGCGCCAACTCTTCGGCAGCGCAGGCCTGAAGCCGGCGTTTGTCGGCGAGCACCTCGCGGCCGCGTGGGGCCTGCCCACAACCTGGACCGCGCACGTCGAAGCTGAGATCTTGTTGGGCAGCCGCACTGAGGAATCGGTGCGTGGCGGTTCGCTCAACAGCCTGCCGCCGGCCACGACCAAGGCGGAGATCACCGCACTGATCGACCAGGCGGTACAAAACGTCGCCGCACGCTACGGCGTTGCAGTCTCCCAGGCCACCAGCGGCGGTTCCTCCGGCGGCGGCGTGGTGGATTCGGCTGCACTCGACGCCTACAAGGACGAAGTCACCGACACCCTGGTGGCCACCGCCCGCACGCTGCTAAACAAGCTCGGCATCGAAGAAGAGGTCGCGGAAATCCCCGCACCGGACACCACGATCGTGGAAACGATCGAGGCAGAACTCGGCTCCGGCTGGGTCAAGCAGGTCACCCCAGTCTTCGACGAGCGCAAAGCAGTGCTTTTCGACGACCGCTGGGCCCAAGCCCGCGAAGACCTCGCACGCGTCGCCCTCGGCGAGATCGACCTCGCACCACAGCGCTTCGCTGGCACCGGCTCCACCGTGGCAAAGCAGGCCGAGTGGTACGCCAAGCGCGTGGAAGGTGATCGTCGCAACGTACTCGGCGAGATCGCAGCAGCCGCCATCGCCGACGCGAACGAGCCGTACGCAGACGACGTCGCCTTAGTCACCGGAGCCGCGCCGGGTTCCATCGCCACCGCAGTGGTGGAACGCCTGCTCGCAGGCGGTGCGACGGTCATCATGACCGCATCCAACGTCAGCCAGGCGCGCAAGGAATTCGCCCGCACCCTCTTCGCCGAGCACGCTTCCGTGGGCGCGCGCCTGTGGCTGGTGCCGACGAACCTGTCGTCCTACCGCGACATCGATGCACTCATCGGCTGGATCGAGTCCGAGCAGAAGGAAACCGTCGGCAAGGACGTCAAGATCATCAAACCGGCACTCACCCCGACGCTTGCCTTCCCGTTCGCCGCACCTCCTGTGTCCGGCTCGCTCGCAGAGGTCGGTGGCAACGCCGAAACGCAGGCCCGCCTGCTGCTGTGGTCGGTCGAACGCACCATTGCCGGCCTGTCCGACCTGGCGCAGCGCGGCGATAACTTCCCTGCCGAGCGCGCTCACATCGTTCTGCCGGGCTCGCCGAACCGCGGCACGTTCGGTGGCGACGGCGCCTACGGCGAGGTCAAGGCAGCCTTCGACGCGATTGTGAACAAGTGGTCTGCGGAAACCGGCTGGCCGGAAGGTGTCACCCTGGCGCAGGCCCGCATCGGCTGGGTTGCCGGCACGCACCTGATGGGCGGCAACGACGGCCTCGTCCCGGCGGCACAGGCCGCAGGTATTCACGTGTGGAGCCCGGAGGAAATCTCCACGCAGCTGCTCGGCCTGGTCACCGAGGAATCCCGTGAGCAGGCGAAGCAGTCCCCGCTGGATCTCGACCTCACTGGCGGGCTCGAGGACGCAGGCGTGTCCATCGCCGATCTGGCGCGTAATGCACGTGTTGATGTGGCGGGCACGGAGTCGTCGACAAGCAATGGCACCACGGTGCGCGCACTGCCAAACGTCACTACCCCGCGCCAACCCACACCGGCGAGCGTGGGCGATGTCACCTGCTCGCTGGACGACATGGTGGTTGTCGTCGGCATCGGCGAAGTATCCAGCTGGGGCTCCGGGCGCACCCGCCGCGAAGCCGAATACGGCATCGCGCGCACCGGCGAGGTCGACCTCACTGCAGCCGGCGTCCTCGAACTGGCGTGGATGATGGGCCTGATCACCTGGTCCGAAGACCCGAACCCGGCTTGGTACGACGAAGATGGCGCGGAGGTTGCCGAAGAGGACATCTACGAGCGCTTCCGCGACGACGTCATCGCACGCAGCGGCATCCGCACGCTGACGGACAAGTACTTCCTCACCGACCAAGGCTCCATCGACCTTGAGCAGGTCTACCTCGACCGCGACATCACGTTTACCGTGACCACGGAAGAAGAAGCACTTGCATACGTGGAAGCCGACGGTGAGAAGACCACTATCCGCCAGATCGACGGCGAATGGAGCGTGACCCGCCACGCCGGTGCCCTGGCACACGTGCCGAAGAAGGCCACCTTGTCGCGCACCGTCGCTGGCCAGATGCCGGACGGGTTCGACCCGACCAAGTGGGGCATCCCCGCCCAGATGGCCGACGGCATGGACCGCATGGCCGCCTGGAACCTGGTCACCGCCGTCGACGCGTTCATCAACGCCGGCTTCACTCCGGCAGAGCTCATGCAGAAGGTCCACCCGTCCTTCATCGCCACCACCCAAGGCACCGGTATTGGCGGCATGGAATCGCTGCACAAGGTGTTCGTCTCCCGCTTCATCGGCGAGGAACGCCAGACTGACATCCTGCAGGAAGCGCTGCCCAACGTGGTGGCCGCCCACACCATGCAGGCGCTTGTCGGCGGCTACGGCTCCATGATCCACCCGGTCGGCGCGTGCGCCACCGCCGCAGTCAGCATCGAAGAAGCGGTGGACAAGATTGCGCTGGGCAAGGCCGACTTTGTCGTCGCCGGTGGTATCGACGACGTCCAGGTCGAATCCCTCCAGGGCTTCGGCGACATGAACGCCACCGCCGAAACCGCCAAGATGACGGCACAAGGTATCGACGGCCGCTTCATCTCACGCGCCAACGACCGTCGACGCGGCGGCTTCCTCGAAGCCGAAGGCGGCGGCACGGTCCTGCTCGCCCGCGGCACCCTCGCCGCCGAGCTCGGCCTGCCGGTGCTGGCAGTGGTCGCGTACGCCTCCAGCTTCGGCGACGGCGCACACACCTCCATCCCGGCACCAGGCCTCGGCGTGCTGGCGGCGGCCTGCGGCGGTACCGACTCGCCTCTCGCCCGTTCCCTGTCCTCGCTGGGGCTGACGCCTGACGACGTCACCGTCTTGTCCAAGCACGACACCTCCACCAACGCCAACGATCCGAACGAATCCGAACTGCACTCCGTGCTGTGGCCGGCCGTTGGCCGCGACCCGGATGCACCGATGTACGTCATCTCGCAGAAGACCCTCACCGGCCACTCCAAGGCAGGTGCGGCGCTGCTGCAGACCGGCGGGCTTATCGACGTCCTGGCAACCGGCGGCCTCCCGCCGAACGCCTCGCTGGACTGCGTCGACCCGCTCATCGAGTCGAAGGCAACCAACCTGGTGTGGCTGCGCTCCCCGCTCGCTCTCGGAGCCGGCAACGTGAAGGCGGCGGCCCTGACCTCGCTTGGTTTCGGCCACGTCGGCGCGCTCGTCGTGCTGGGCCACCCGGGTGTGTTCGAAGCCGCACTGACACGCGATGGCCGTGACGCCGACGCCTGGCGTGAGCGCGCCACCGAACGCCTCGCCCAGGGCGCAAGCCGACTCGAGGCCGGGATGATCGGCCGCGCCGACCTCTTCACCCAGGTGGAGAACCGCCGCTTCGCTGGTATCGACGACCACGCCGACGAGATCGCACTCCTGCTCAACCCCGATGCCCGTCTCAACGCCGACGGCACGTACCCGACCGTTTAAGGAGAGGCACCATGACACCACTGTTTCGTACCGACGACACGTCGCTGTCCCACGACGAACTGGCAGCACTGACCACCGTGCTCGCCGAGGCCCAAACCTGGCAGGCCACCTCCGCTACTGAGGCCGGCGCCGGTGCTGCCTACGAAGACAACGTGTTCGGCGATGCGTTCGGCCGGCAAACCATCGGCAACGTCACATACTTCTAGAAAGGACCGCACATATGCATGACTTTCCGTTCCGCAAGGTCCTCGTCGCCAACCGCAGCGAGATCGCGGTCCGTATCATCCGCGCAGCCCGCGACGCAGGCCTTGCCTCCGTGGCGATCTACGCCGACCCCGACAAGGACGCGCCGTATACCGAAATGGCGGATGAGGCGATTGGGATCGGTGGCGAGACGTCGTCGCAAAGCTATCTGGATATCGACAAAGTGCTCAAGGCTTGCCGCGACAGCGGTGCGGACGCCGTCCACCCCGGCTACGGCTTTTTGGCGGAAAACGCCGAGTTCGCCCGGCGCGTCATCGACGAGGGGCTGACCTGGATCGGACCGCCGCCGCGGGCCATCGACGCGCTTGGCGACAAGGTCACTGCCCGACGCATCGCTGAAGAGGTCGACGCCCCACTGGTGCCGGGCACAAAGGACCCGGTAGACAGCGCCGACGATGTGGTCGCATTCGCCGACAACCACGGTCTACCGGTGGCTATCAAGGCGGCGTACGGTGGTGGCGGCCGCGGTATGAAGGTCGCCCGCACGCGTGGCGAGATCCGCGAACTGTTCGAGTCCGCCACCCGCGAAGCCAAAGCAGCGTTCGGCCGTGGCGAGTGCTTCGTGGAGCGCTACCTCGACCGCGCCCGCCACGTTGAAGCACAGGTGCTGGCGGATACGCACGGCAACGTCATCGTCGCTGGCACCCGCGACTGCTCCGTGCAGCGCAGGTTCCAAAAGCTCATCGAGGAAGCCCCCGCCCCATATCTCACCGACGAGCAGCGCGAACGCATCCACGAGTCCGCTAAAGCGATTGCGAAGCAAGCAGGCTACGTGGGCGTTGGCACCGTGGAGTATCTCGTCGGAGCTGACGGGCTGATCTCCTTCCTTGAGGTCAACACCCGCCTCCAGGTCGAGCACCCCGTCACCGAAGAAACCACCGGCGTGGATCTTGTCATCGAGCAGTTCCGCATCGCCGCCGGCGAGCCGCTGCGTTTCGACGCCGATCTGGAGCCCACCGGCCACGCCTTCGAGTTCCGCATCACCGCCGAAGACGCCGGCACCAACTTCATGCCCATGCCCGGCACCGCCACCGCCTACATCGAACCCGCAGGCCCCGGCGTGCGCGTCGACTCCGGCATCCGCGCAGGCTCCACCATCGGCGGCCAGTTCGACTCGATGTTGGCCAAACTCATCGTTCGCGGCGAAACACGCGACCAGGCCATCACCCGCGCCAAGCGCGCCCTCGCCGAATTCCGGGTCGAAGGCATGCCGACCATCATCCCCTTCCATCAGCGCATGCTTGACGACGACGCCTTCACCGGCGACGCCTCCCAATTCGCCGTATACACCCGCTGGATCGAAGAGGAATGGGACCCGGACGTCGCGCCCTACGAGTCCGACGGCGCTGGCGAAGACAGTGACCAGGATGAGGTGCGACGCCGCACCGTCTCCGTCGGGGTCAACGGCCGATCGATCGAGATCACTCTGCCGGAGACGTTGCTTCTCGGAGCCTCTGCTTTGACTCGCCGCGACCGCAAGCGCCGCTCCCGTAGCGGTGGATCGGGAGGCAAGGGTTCCGGCAATGGCGCAGCCAGCGCAGACACCCTGACCGCACCGATGCAGGGCACCGTGGTGAAGTCCGAAGTCACCGAAGGTGCTCGAGTCGAAGCCGGTGACATCGTGGTCATCCTCGAGGCCATGAAGATGGAAAACCCGGTCAAGGCTCACAAGAGCGGTGTTGTGAAGAACCTCGCGGTGGAGGCCGGCAGCCATGTAGATAAGGGCGCGGCACTCCTCGACATCACCGACGAGTAGTTTCTGTACTTTCCCGGGGATCGCACCCGGCGCGTCAAAAATTGGGGTTTGACGCGCCGGGCTTTCCAGTTCTATGGTTACTCACATGAGTGGTAAACCCATATACCTACAGATAGCAGATGAGTTACGTGACCTCATCGGGGCAGGCACCCTCGCCCCCGGCGACCGTGTGCCGTCTACCAACGAGCTCTCCGCCTACCACTCTGTCAACCCCACCACCTCCGCCAAAGCGCTCACCGAACTGTTCAACGAGGGTCTGCTGGAGAAACGCCGCGGGCTCGGCATGTTCGTCCTGGAGAGTGCGCGTGAGCAGGTGTTACGTACGCGTCGCGAAGCATTCGCCCGCGATTTTGTCCAACCGTTTGTACATGAGGCCAACCAACTCGGCATCACTACCGAGGAGCTGACGGCAATGATCGAAAAGGAGCGCACCCAATGAACCCCGGCTTCTACGCGCTGGTCGGCCCAAACGCCGCCGGCAAAACACACTTCCTACACACGCTCATGGGCCCGCACGCCGCGTTTGTCCCGGCTGGTGCGGACGCGAAGTTTGCGGGCACGACCGTAGACGGCCACCTGCGCGCGGTCGCGGCCATCCACCCACATGTAGAGCTCGACTTCCCCAACACCCGCATCAGGGACCTCTCCGTTGGGCAGCGCCGCCTCCTCACCATCGAGGTAGCCCTAGCCATCGGCAAGGACCTGCTACTCCTCGACGAGCCGTTTGACGGCATCGACACCACCACCCGCAAACAGGTCCGCCGGCGGCTGATTGACTACATCGCGGAGAACCCGCAGCGCAGCGTGGTGATGGCGTCGCATCGCGCCGAGGACTTCGCCGGTTTGGCCACCCATGTCATGCAGACATTTGATCACGAGGTCTCGCGCCCTGTCCCACTCGACGACGCCCGCCTGTGTTTTCCGACGGTCACCGGCCCCACCGCCGAGATCAAAGAACTTATCGCCCGCTTCCCCGTCGCCGAGACGGCGAGCCTCGGGCCAACGACACGCGCCACTTTCGCTGAACCCATCAGTGAGAACGATGTCCACCTGCCCATCGAATACCCGGACGATGCCGAACTCATCGACCTCCTTGCGACAGAAAGGCCCGCACGATGAAACTCTTCCTCAGCCCCTTCAAGCCGCTGTCCTACCTGGTGGCGTTGGCCATATTACTGATCCTGGCCCCTCTGGGCCGTTTCTACAGTGGAGATGGTTCCTTCTGGACCATCTTCGGAGGCTTCGCCCTGACCGCCCTATTTACCCTCGCTGGCACGCAGTGGAGCGCGTTAAACCAGCTCGGCGCGAGCTTTTCCGCGTGGATGAACTCGGCAACAATCACCGCCGTCATTGCTGCGGTGGTACTTGGAGTGTCCACCGCGGCATCCTCGATCTACAACCAGTTCAAGAACCCGTACTACCAGCCCTATGACCTGTTCTTATTCACCAACGGCGCAGACGTACCCTGGACGGACACGAACGGCGATGTCTACATCATGGCGAACGCCGGGCAAGACACCACATCTATGACCCTAACGATACTGCTCCACATCGCGTTCTTCTTCGTGGCTGCCATCGTGGGGGTTGCGCTCGGTTTGGTCTACGCCTCCTACGGCACCGGGCGCGTCCTCATCACCGCATTTTCCACCTTCCTCATGGCGGTGGCGCTGTACTGGGCAATAGAGTCCCCTGTAGGCGATTGGGACACCGCCGCTGCCAGTGGCATATGCGCCGCATGCCTAGTCACACTCGCCGTCAGCGCGGTGGCATTTCGTAGCACAAAGCGCTTCGTGCCCTAGCAACCACTCGCGCCCTCTACCGCTCCAGCCACTCCGAGCGCAGCAGCCCGTGGCGGGAGCAGCAGGCCTCCCACCCAAAGGGGCTGATCTTCACCACCATGCGGCGCTCGCAGACCGGGCAGATCCGCGGCGCGTCGTAGGGGCGGTTCGAGTTGACGGGCAGCTGGAGCTCGCCGGACAGGATGGCGTCGGCAAGCTCGGTGCTCTCAGGCACGCGCATTAGAGGGCCTTGATGGTGTCGTAGAGCGCGCCGTGGCCGGACTTCATCTTCTGGCCGACCGGGGTGATGCCCAGATCGAGCACGCGGTCAACGGCCTCGCGGTCCTGCTCGATCGGGCGGCCCAAGGTGGTCAGGTAGTTGCCGCCGATAATCGCGTTGGCGCCGCCGAGGAGGCCGGCTTCGGTGCCGTCGTCGCCAAGCGCGAGCTCGGTGCCGCCGGCAAAGCGCAGCTGGGCGGTCGGCATAGCCAGGCGGAACGCGGCCACGGCGCGCAGCGCCTCGCCCTGCGGAACCAGCGGGCGGTCCTCGAACGGGGTGCCCGGGCGCGGGTCGAGGAAGTTCATGGGCACCTCGTGCGGCTCAATCTCGGCGAGCTGGGCGGCGAACTCGGCGCGCTGCTCCAGGGACTCACCCAGGCCGATGATGCCGCCGCAGCAGGTTTCCATGCCCTCTGCCAGCACGTACTCGAGGGTGTTCTTGCGCTCCTCCCAGGTGTGGGTAGTTACCACGTTGGGGAAGAAGGACTTCGCGGTTTCGAAGTTGTGGTTGTAGCGGGACACGCCCATCTGCTTGAGCTGGCGCGCCTGGTCCTGGGTGAGGATACCCAAGGAGGCGGAAATAGAGATGTCCACTTCCTCTTGGATGGCGGTGACGGCCTCGGCGACCTGGTCGAGCAGCTGCTGGGTCGGGCTCTTGACGGCGGCGACGATGCAGAACTCGGCCGCGCCCATCTTCTCGGATTGCTTGGCGGCCTCGACGAGCTCGTTGATGTCCAGGGTCACGGCGCGGACCGGGGACTCGAATAGGCCGGACTGGGAGCAGAAGTGGCAGTCCTCCGGGCAGCCGCCGGTCTTCAGGGAGATGATGCCCTCGAGCGAGACGTCCACGCCGCAGTGCTTGATACGGGTTTCGTGCGCGATCTCCAGCAGTTCCTTCAGGTCCTCGTCCGGAACTTGGAGGACCTGGAGGATCTCCTCCTGGTTCAGACCCTCGCCCTTTTCCAGGGCCTTCTCGCGGGCGATATCAAGAATTGGTGCATGTGACATAGGTAATACTCCGTTCTCAATGTAATGACTGACAAAAGGCTACCGCATACCTTGAACACCGTTCAGTCAATCCCCGAAAAATGCCCCGCTTCCCCAAATCTGGGGGCGGGGAGAACGTTTTAGTTTTCCGGCCGGCGGCGCTCGCTGCGCGGAGGCAGCCGCATCTTCCGCAGGCCCCGGTACGCCGTCCGGGCACCCGGGATGCGTCGGGCGCGCTGGTACAAAAACGTGGTGAGCGCGTCGCGTGGATCGTAGGCGGCTGCCGCCTCCTCGTCGTATTCGTAGACGGGCAGGCTCCAGCCCCGTTTCAGCGACAGCAGGCGCACCCCCAGCACCGCCGTCAGGGTGACCAGGATGACCACCCACTCGTGCGCGCCCAGCCAGTCAAGCCCCCACCACGCCATGACGCCGATGACGGCGGCCGAGGCGTACATCTCTTTGTGGAAGACGAGCGGGACGCGGTCCGAGAGCACGTCGCGGAGCACACCGCCCGAGACCCCCGTGGTCACCGCGGCCACGCACGCGATGATGAAACCGTGGCCGTTGGACACTGCAGTCTGAATACCCAGCACTGCGAAGGCGGCCAGGCCGATTGCGTCGGCGACGAGGAAGCTGCGACGCAGACGCACCAGCAGCCAACTCACCCGCACCGTCACCACGGCCGCGATAATCACCGTGAGCAGGTAAAGCGGCTGCTCCACCCACGTCAGCGGGTAGGTGCCCAACAGGACGTCGCGGACCGTGCCGCCGCCGAGCGCGGTGAGCGCGCCGAGCGTGATCACGCCGAACAGATCCATCCGCATCCGGCCAGCAGCGACGGCCGCCGTCATCGACTCGGCGACAATCCCGATGACGTACAGGATTACCACCAGATCGGCGGTACTGAAGCCGGCGAAGTAGTCAGCGATCATGCTCAGCCCTCCGCATACTCCACCAGAAGCGGCGAGTGGTCCGACCACCGCAGCTCCACCGCCTCGGCTTTTTCCACCCAGCTGCGCTGCGCCCGCGCGAGCATGTCGGCGGTGGCCGCCTGGTAGTCGATGCGCCAGCCCGCGTCGTTATTAAAAGCCTGGCCGCGGTACGTCCACCACGTATACGGCGCAGCTTCCGGCGACAAGCGACGGGCGACGTCGAACCACACCGGCTCGGCCGCGGCCGTACGCGCGGCGGGCACCGTGCCGGTCGCGCCGTACTCGACCGCGCCCGCCCAGCCGGCGGCGGCCTTGTCCTCTATATCCTGCGCCGCCTCGTCCGGGAACGCGCCGAACACCGAGTCCATGAACGCGCGCTCCGAGGGCAAGAAGCCGGACTTCTTCCGGTTCGTCTTCCAATTCTTCAGATCCTCGCGGCGGTGGCAGATGTTCCAGTCGCCGCCGATGACCATCTGCGGGTATTGCGTCGCCCACTCGCGAAGAAGCGGCTCGAAGCGGTCCAAGAACTCGTACTTTTCGTCCTGTTTCGCGGTCTCGGCCGCACCCGACGGCAGGTACAGCGAGGCGACGCGCTCCCCGCCCGGCAGGGTGGCGGCGATGAGTCGGCCGGCGGTTTCGAAGCCGGGGAGGCCGATCTGGGCGTCGATAAGCGGGCGCTTCGACAAAATGCCGACCCCGGCCCGCCCCTTGGCCTCGGCGGGTGCGACGAGAAGCTCCCAGCCCTCCTCCAGCGCTGGGGCGAGCGCGGCGCGCGCCTGCTCCTCGGTCGCGCGGACCTCCTGCATCAGCACCACCTCGGCCGGGGTGTGCCGCAGCCACTCCAACATCCCGAGATTCTGCTCGTTACGGACCTTCGTGGCGGCCCGAATCCCGTTGACATTCACAGAAGCGATAGTGAGACTCATGCCCCCGAGACTACCTATTACAGAACAAGCGGTACGCAAAAGCTGTACGCTGAAGGGTTGAATACTGCCAACCAGAATTATGAGGAGCACAATGGCTAAAATCATCTGGACTCGCACCGACGAAGCGCCGCTGCTGGCGACGTACTCCCTCAAGCCGATCGTGGAGGCTTTCGCTTCCCGCGCCGGCATCGACGTGGACACCGCCGATATCTCGCTCGCCGGTCGCATTATCTCCCAGTTCCCGGAGCGCCTCACTGATGAGCAGAAGCTTGACGACGCCCTGGCGCAGCTCGGCCAGCTCGCCAAGAAGCCCGAGGCCAACATCATTAAGCTGCCGAACATCTCCGCTTCCCTGGTGCAGCTGAAGAAGGCCATCGCCGAGCTGCAGGCCGCCGGCTTTGACCTGCCGGAGTACGAGGAGGCGCAGGAGAAGTACGACGCCGTCAAGGGCTCCGCCGTCAACCCGGTACTGCGCGAGGGCAACTCCGATCGCCGCGCGCCGGAGGCCGTGAAGAACTACACCAAGAAGCACCCGCACTCCATGGGCGAATGGTCGAAGGACTCCAAGACCAACGTCGCCACCATGGATGCCGGCGACTTCCGCCACAACGAGAAGTCCGTCATTATCCCGGCCGAGGACACCCTCACCATCAAGATGACCGACGGCACCGTGCTCAAGGAGGGCCTGAAGGTCCAGGCCGGCGAGGTCATCGACGGCACCTTCATGTCCGCCGCCGCCCTCGACGCATTCCTGGAGGAGGCCGTCAAGCGTGCCAAGGAAGAGGGCGTGCTCTTCTCCGCGCACCTGAAGGCCACCATGATGAAGGTCTCCGACCCGATCATCTTCGGCCACGTCGTGCGCGCCTACTTCAAGCCTGTCTTTGACAAGTACGGCGAGGAGCTTTTGGCGGCTGGCCTCAACGGCGAGAACGGCCTCGGCGCCATCCTCGACGGCCTGCCCGAGCTGGAGAACGGCGAGGAGATCCGCAAGGCCTTCGAGCAGCAGCTTGTCGACGGCCCGGCGCTCGCCATGGTCAACTCCCACAAGGGCATCACCAACCTGCACGTGCCGTCGGATGTGATCATCGACGCCTCCATGCCCGCCATGATCCGCACCTCCGGCCACATGTGGAACGCCGACGACCAGGAGCAGGACACCCTGGCCGTCATCCCGGACTCCTCCTACGCGGGCGTCTACCAGGCTGTTATCGACGACTGCCGCGAGAACGGCGCCTTCGACCCGACCACCATGGGTACTGTCCCGAACGTCGGCCTCATGGCGCAGAAGGCCGAGGAGTACGGCTCCCACGACAAGACCTTCAAGATCCCGGCTGACGGCACCGTCCAGGTGGTTAACTCCGCAGGCGACGTGCTGATCGAGCACGACGTCGAGGCCGGCGACATCTGGCGCGCCACCCAGACCAAGGACGCCCCGATCCAGGACTGGGTCAAGCTGGCTGTTAACCGCGCACGCCTGTCCGGCATGAAGACCATCTTCTGGCTCGACGAGGAACGCGCACACGACCGCAACCTCATCGACCTGGTGAACAAGTACCTGCAGGACCACGACACCGAGGGCCTGGACATCTCCATCCAGTCCCCGGTCGAGGCCACCAAGACCTCCATCGAGCGCATCCGTCGCGGCGAGGACACCATCTCCGTGACCGGCAACGTGCTGCGTGATTACAACACGGACCTCTTCCCCATCCTGGAGTTGGGCACCTCCGCGAAGATGCTCTCCGTCGTCCCGCTGATGGCCGGCGGCGGCCTGTTCGAGACCGGTGCCGGCGGCTCCGCCCCGAAGCACGTCCAGCAGGTTGAGGAAGAAAACCACCTGCGTTGGGACTCCCTCGGTGAGTACCTCGCACTGGCCGAGTCCTTCCGCCACGAGAAGAACACCAACGGCAATGACAAGGCCGGCGTCCTGGCCGCCGCGCTGGACAAGGCCACCGAGAAGCTTCTCGACGAAGGCAAGTCGCCGTCGCGCAAGGTGAACGAGATCGACGACCGCGGCTCCCACTTCTGGCTCTCCCTGTTCTGGACAGAGGCGCTGGCCGCTCAGTCCGACGACGCCGAGCTGGCCGAGGTCTTCGGCCCGATCGCTAAGGACCTGCGCGACAACGCCGAGACCATCGATCGCGAGCTTCTCGACGCCCAGGGCAACGCTGCCGACCTTGGCGGCTACTACTGGCCCGACGAGGAAAAGATCTCCGCGGTCATGCGCCCGTCCGCAACCTTCAACAAGATCATCGACGAACTGGAGAAGTAGCTCGCTGATCTAAACAACGGCCGTCCAGGGTCTCGCACCCTGTGCCGGCCGTTTTTTGTTGCGCTGTAGTTCGCCCGCGCGGCTATCCCGCCTCGGGATGCTTACCCGAGGATGCTTACCCCGGTTAAATGCTTACCCGAAGATGCTTATTTCTCGAGTAACGCGCGAGAACCAGCCGAAGGTTCGTCGAGAAGTAAGCGTTTGGGAGTAAGCATCTAGCAACGAGTAAGCATCCTGCTGTAAGCATCTAACCCATCCGCGCCGCCAGCACCTCGGTGCCGGCCAGCGCAGCCCGAACTTCCGCGATAAACACGTGGGGCTGTTCCCGCAGGAGCCTGGACTCGAACCGCAGGATCACGTAGCCCTTGTTGCCGATCCGTTTCTGTCGGTTGAATTCTTTCTTCCACACCTCGCCGGCGTCGTCGCGCTCGTATTTGATTTCGCCGTCGATCTCGATGATCAGCCACCCCTGCACCAAAAGGTCGGCGAAGTAGCGCTCGATCTGGGCCTGGGCGACCACCGGCCCGATCCCAGCCTCAATCAACAACCCCCGGGCCAGGGACTCGTACGCTGAATCGGAGTTCGGGATCGCATGCTCCAGGCACTTCCGGGCCTCACCGATCCCCTTCGCCCTCCCCATTTTCCGGATCTCCTTTTCAATCGCGTTCCGTTCAATGCCGCGCCGCAGGAGGTAGTCGGCGGCGATGAGCCCTTCGATAAACCCGTGGTAGCGGGCGATGTCGATGAACGTGCGGATCGGCGTAGTAAGACAGTGCCCCTCGTAAACCAACTGCTCGTCGCGCCGAAGCTTGGAAAACCGGAACGCGTAGCGCCCGCTCTGGGCCCTGCTCTGCGACACACTCCGCGACGGCAGCGCCACCTCCACCGGTTCCTCCCCGCTTGAAATCACCCACATCCCCAGCTTCCGAGCCGCCGAGCGCCCCACCAGCACAGCGGCGTTGCTCACCATCGCGGCGGCCTCCACGCGCAGCCACTGCCGTTCGTGGTACCTCAGCTCGCCCCACGTCGCAGCCGGAAACCACACGGCCGGTTCCAGTTCCACAAACTCCCCGTCCGGGAAGGTGCCGTGCGTGAGCTTTCGCTTATCGACGAGCTCCGCCCTCAACTCCCCTTTCCGTTCTTCCCAACGCCCCAGTTCATGCGTGTCTTCTCGGTCCATCCCCATGCGAATTAGACGCACGAAAACCCGCCACGGTTCCCTCGCAGATTTATATTCAGCCAAACCCACAGCCCACACCCCATATAGACCGCTTGGTACACAATGGCAGACAAAGCGGACTACATTGCACCCCATGACGAACTCGAAGCAGAAGTACGACAACTCCAACGCCAGCGAATGGTCGTTTGGCACCCGCTCCATCCACGCCGGCCAGCAGGTGGACCAGGATTACGGCGCGCGCAACCAGCCGATCTACATGACCACCAGCTACGTATTCGACGACGCCCAGCACGCTGAGAACCGCTTCAACCTCTCGGATGCGGGCCCGATTTACACCCGCCTGACCAACCCGACGCAGTCCGCGCTGGAGGACCGCCTCGCTTCCCTGGAGGGCGGCGTGGCAGCCACCGCGTTCGCCTCCGGCATGGCCGCGGAAACCGCCGCGATCCTCACCCTCGCCCAGGCCGGCGACCACGTGGTCACCTCCCCGCGCCTCTACGGCGGCACCGAGACGCTCTTCCAGCACACGCTGCCGAAGCTGGGCATCGACTTCACGTTCGTGGAGAACCCGGACGATCCGGAGAGCTGGCAGGCCGCGGTCAAGCCGAACACGAAGGCGTTCTACGGCGAGACCTTCGGCAACCCGATCGCGGACGTGCTGGACATCCCGGCCATTTCCGAGGTGGCCCACAACAACCAGGTCCCGCTGATCGTGGACAACACCATGGCCACCGCGGCGCTCGTCCGCCCGCTGGAGCTCGGCGCGGACATCGTGGTCCTTTCCACCACGAAGTTCTACACCGGCAACGGCGCGGCCATCGGCGGCGCGATCGTGGACGGCGGCACCTTCGACTGGACCGTCCAGCGCGACGGCGAGGATGTCTTCCCGCTGTTTACCACCCCGGACCCGGCCTACCACGGCCTGAAATACGCGGACCTCGGCGCCCCGGCATTTGCACTGCGCGCCCGCGCTGGCCTCCTGCGCGACACAGGTGCGGCGATTTCCCCGTTCAATGCCTGGGTGGCGCTGCAAGGGATCGATACGTTGGCGTTGCGCGTCGAAAAGCATAATGCGAACGCGAAGAAGGTCGCCGAGTTCCTCGCAGCCCACGACAAGGTGGCCAAGGTCAACTACGCAGGCCTGGAGGGCTCGCCGTACAAGGCCACGCAGGAAAAGCTGGGGTTGAAGTACACCGGTTCGGTGCTCTCCTTCGACATCGCCGGCGATGCGGACGACAAGACCGCGGCCTGGAAGTTCATCGACGCGCTGAAGCTGCACTCCAACCTGGCCAACATCGGCGACGTGCGCTCCCTTGTGGTCCACCCGGCGTCCACCACGCACTCGCAGTCGGATGCCGCGGGCCTTGCGCGCGCCGGCATCACCCAGGCCACGGTGCGCCTGTCCGTGGGCATCGAGGACGTCGAGGACATCATCGCGGACCTCGAGCACGGCTTCGCGGCGGTGTAAATGCTGTCTGCGGAAGGCGAGCTGGCAACCGTCGCTATCGGCGACGTCCACACCGAGGCGGGCGCGGTGATCGAGGATGCGCACATTGCCTATCGACGGTGGGGCGTCCCCCGTGGTGACCTTGGCGGCAAGAACAACATTCTGCTGGTCGAGCATGCACTCACGGGCGACTCCGACGCCGCCGACTGGTGGTGCGAGGCCATCGGCCCCGGCAAGGCGCTGGACACCGACGAGTGGTGCGTGATCTGCACCAACGCACTGGGGTCCTGCTACGGCTCCACCGGGCCTGCCAGCGAACACCCGGACGGTGGTGCCTGGGGCTCGCGCTTTCCCGCGATCAACATTCGCGACATGGTGCACGCCGAACGCGCGTTTTTGGAAGCGCTTGGCATCGGCCGAGTCCACGCCATCATCGGCGGCTCCATGGGCGGCGCGCGCACCCTGGAGTGGACGCTGCTCTACCCCGAAACCGTGGATTACGCGCTGGTGCTCGCCGTTTCCGCCCGTGCCAGCGCCTGGCAGATTGGCATCCAGACCGCCCAGATCACCTCCATCACCCAGGACCCCGACTGGCACGGCGGCGACTACCACGGCACCGGCTGCGCCCCGAACGCTGGCCTGGCCGCCGCGCGGCGCATCGCGCACCTGACCTACAGGGGCGAGCTGGAAATCGACGAGCGCTTCGGCACCTCCGCCCAGGCGGGCGAAAATCCGCTTGGGCCTTTCCGCGCCGACGGCCAGCGCTTCGCCGCGCAGTCCTACCTGGAACATCAGGGCAAAAAACTCACCGAGCGTTTCGACGCCGCCAGCTACGTCACCCTCACCGAAGCGCTCAACCGCCACGACGTGGGCCGCGGCCGTGGCGGGCTGAACAAGGCACTGGCCTCGTCGACGGTGCCGACCATGATCATGGGCGTGGACACCGACATCTTGTACCCCTACCACCAGCAGGAACACCTCTCGCGCAACCTGGGCAACCTGCTCGCCATGGCGAAACTATCCTCCCCCGTCGGCCACGACGCCTTCTTAGTGGAGGCCCGCCAGATGGACCAGATCCTGCGCAACTTCATCACCCTGACCAAGGAGACTCCGTCCGCGCGCGAAGTCGCAGCAGAGCGCGGCGCTTACGACATTTAGAGGTCGTTGACCTGCACCTCGGTGCCGTCCGAAGTGGCCAGGTAGGCCCTACCCATACCGACCCAGCCGGCAAACGGGGTGCTGGAAAGCGTGATGCGCTCGTGCACATGCCCGAGCAACCACGCACCGTACCCCAACGCGGCGAGCTCGTCGCGGGTGCACGGCAGGCATGGGTTGTTGGAGTACTCCCCTGTCACCGAGGTGTGCAGAAGGCCCAGGTTCGGCGCTTCTGCCACCGGTGCCGGGAACTTTGCGACGATCTCACGCGGGTCCCGGTCCACCTCCACCGCAGCGGTGTGCAGCGCCCACCCGCCCGCTCGGATGGTCTGGGGCTCTTGCCTTGCGACGATCACGCCACCCGGAATGGTTCCAGTGAGGTCGTGGTGCACGTCGTGGTTGCCAGCGACGAACACGACGGTGTCGAAAAACTCGAGCCCACGCTGGAAAAACCGGGTGACCTCGCCATACGTGGCGTCGGTGAAACGCTTGCGGTCGATCACGTCGCCGAGCATGACCAAATGCCTCGCCCCCGCCTCCGCGCCGCGTCCGAGGGTGTTAAGGGCCCATTCGATGCCCGGACCGGTCTTCTTGTCGCCGTGTTGTTTGCGGCCCAAATGGATGTCCGCGACAACGAGGATGGGATCGGCTGCAAGGTGAGGCATGGCCCCAGGGTATCCGGGCGCGGAGCTTTGCTGTCCCACAGCTCGTTGGGCCTCTACGAACGCATGGGGCCGGGCTACCGCACGCGTGCGGCGTATCTGCCCTGCCACCACCGGATCAGTACGAGCACGACGGTGGAGGTGCCCACGCCGATCAACGTCATTGCCATGGCCTCGGCGCGGTGGCCCTGCTCAAACTGGTTCATGATCCACGGCGCGAGCAGGTTGATGCGCGTAGGCCGTATCAACGAGGACATGACCAGCTCGCGGATGCCCACGAAGAACGCGAGCAGCCAGCCGGCGAAGATACCGGGCGCGAGCATGGGCAGGGTGACGCGGGTAAAGGTTTGCCAGGATGTCGCGCCAGCCACGGCGGAGGCCTCCGACAGGGTCGGGGACATGGCGGCGGCGGAAGTTTTGATGTTCTGCACCGCCATGGGCACGAACAGCACCGTAAACGCCATTACCAGGATCAACTGCGAGCCGTAGGGGGTAAAGGGCAGCTTCGGCGAGTTCCACAGCAGGATGAAGCCGATGGCCAGCACGATGCCGGGCACGGTGTCCGGGGCGACGGCCAAAAAGTCGGAGAAGCGCGCGGGCCAGCGGCGGCTGCGCATGGTAAACACTGTCACCGCCAGCGCCAGCATCACCGCGGTGGTCGCGCCGATTGCGCCAAGCGCGATGGAGCGCGTCAGCGCCTCCTGGCCGGACGGCATGCTCAGCACGATCTGGAAATAGTCGAACGTGAGGTTGTCCAGTGTCGGCGGCTTGGAGCGCAGGATGGTCATCGCCGCCAAAATGATGGAAATGTACGGGATGAACACGGTCAAGGTGAACACGAGCGCGGTGTACACCCAGGCAAGGGCCATCATGCCTCTCGACGGCCGAAGGTTGACCTCCCTCGACACCCTGCCGCCGGAGGCAAGCACCCCGCGGCCGACCCACTGCTGCACCGCCCACGCCATCACGCCGAGGGTGAACAGCACGCTCGAGGACGCCGCCGCTTTGGAGAAGTTCAGCGGGTCGATGGTCACGTCCTGGTAGATCGAGGAGACGAGCACCTCGTAGCCGATCGCATTGCCGAGGGTGACCGGGGTGCCGAACTCGCCGGCGGCCTTGATAAAGACGATCAGTGCGCCGAGCGAATAGGGCCCGACTACCGCGGGGACGACCACGCGGCTGAACTGCTGCCACCGGCTAGCACCCGCCACCTGCGCCATCTCCAGCTGCGAGGCGGGGATCGACGCGAACGCGTTGCGCAGGATCAGGTAGAGGAACGGGAATAGTTCGGCGGCCATGATGAAGCCCATGCCCCACACTGAGTTGATGGCGGACCGGACGGCGTCGCCAAGCGTGAGGCCCAAAAGCATGTCCGCCACGCCGCGCAGGCGGGTGAAGTCCATCCACGCCATTGCCGCGGCGAACGGCGGGGTCATAAACGGCACCATGACCAGCACTTCCACCCACCCGGCGCGCCGCATGGACGTCCAGGCGCGGAAGAATGCCAGCGGTGCCGCGAAAAGGGTGGCGAAAAAAACGACGAGGACGGAAAGCCAGACCGTGTTGCGGATGACGCGCAGCATCTCCGGACGCAAAAGGCTATCCAGGGCTGAGTCTTCGCCCCGGTAGCCGGTCACGGCTGTGACCAGGACGGACACCAGCGGTGCCGCGACCAGGACCAGCAGGATGAGCAGTACCGGATAGACCCCGGGGTTGGCTTTCGTCTTCGTCGTCATTGGTGCCTGTTACTTCAGGTAGCGGTCAGCGAACTGCTCGCGGACGTTCTTGGACTCCTTGGAGATGGCGGCCCAGTCGTCGGAGATCTGGTTGATCTCCGCCAGCTTCGGGCCGTTCTTCGGGTCCACGTTCTTGTTGGACGGGATCATGTTCTTCGATGCGGAGATCTGCTGCGCCTCCTCGGAGAACATGAAGTCCACGAAAGCCTTGGCGGCGTCCATGTTGTCGGAGGACTTCATGATCAGTACCGGGCGCGGGGTCACAGTGGTGCCGGAGGACGGGATGACAATCTCCAGCGGCTCGCCCTTGCCTTTGGCGGAGTAGGCGGAGTAGTCCACGCCGCCGAAGACGATGCCCTTGGAGCCCGAGGTGACCTGGTCAAGCGCCGGGCCGTTGGCGCCCTGGACGATCATGCCGTTGTCGAAGAGCTTGTCAAACAGCTCCCAGGTCTTGTCCTCGCCCCACTCGGAGATCATGGCGGTGAGCAGGTCGGCGGCGGTGCCGGACTCACGCGGGTCCGGCATGATTACCTGATCGGCGTACTTCGGGTCCGTCAGATCCTCCCAGTCGGAGGGGATGTCGGAGACCACATCGGTGTTCGCAACCAGGGCGAGTGCGGAGCCGTCGCGGCCGTGGAAGGTGTCGTCGTCTGCGTTCCAATCGGCGTTGGCATCCTCGATGTTCTCCGGCTTGTAGGACTCCAGGGCACCGGTCTGAGCCTGCTTGTTGGCGGCGTTCCAGGACGCCAGGTAGACCACGTCGGCCTGCGGGTTCGCTTCCTCGGCCTTGATCTTGGCGGTGACCTCGCCGGTGGTGCCGGCGAACACGTTGACGGTCACGCCGGTGCGGTCCTGGAAGGCCTCGACGAGCGCGTCGGTCAGGCCCTGCGGGTTTGCGGAGTAGTAGTCGATGGAGCCGGACAGGCCCTCCGGGGCCTTCCACTCGTCGGCGGAGACGGTCTCGTTGTTCGCGCCGGTGGACTCGGCGTTGTCGCTGGACTCGACGGAGCCGCAGGCCACCAGGCCGAACGCGGCGGATGCGCCCGCAAGGGCGGCGATGAACTTCTTCATGTTGGGAAACTCCTAAATAGAAAGAAACGGGATTAGGAACGTGGGGTGACCGTCAGCAACACGTCGTCGCCGCGGCCCAAGCGGTGCCTGGTGTAGGCCAGCCACGGCTCCGGCGCACCCGGTACGACGCTTCGGATTTCGTAGCGCCCGCCGGTGTACTGGCTTTCCACCACCTCGCCGACAATGGAGTTCGCCGGAAGTGGATCCGGTCGCTTTCCATGCAGCGGGGTGACCTCGAGGTCCTCCGGCCGGTTCGACGGGAGGGTCTCGTGGGTGTTGGTCACGCCGACGAAACCGGCGACGAAGTCGTCCGCGGGATGGTCGTAGAGCTCCACCGGGTCCGCGAACTGCACGACGTTGCCGGCGTGCATCACCGCAACGCGGTCCGACATGGCAAGCGCCTCAGACTGGTCGTGGGTGACGTAAACGACGGTGAGGTTGAGCTCGTAGGCCAGGCGGGTCAGCTCCGAGCGAATCTGGGTGCGCAGGGCTGCGTCGAGAGCGGACAGAGGCTCGTCCATAAGCAAAAGCTCCGGGCCGGAGACGAGCGCACGCGCGATAGCGACGCGCTGCTGCTGGCCGCCGGAGAGCTCGTTGGGGCGCTGCTCGGCCTTCGCGCCGATGCCCACCATGTCCATCGCGCGAGCCACGCGCTTATCGCGCTCGGCCTTGGACACCTTCTGCTTGCCGGTGGTCAGCGGGAACTCGACGTTTTTGGCCACCGTCATGTGCGGCCACAGTGCGAGGTCCTGGAACACCATGGAGAGGTTGCGCTTGTTCACCGGCACGTTGGTGCCGGGGCCGAAGACTTCGCGGCCGGCGAACTCGATCACGCCCGCGTCCGGGGTTTCCAGGCCCGCGATGCAGCGCAGCAGGGTGGACTTGCCGCAGCCGGAGGGGCCGAGGATGGAAACGAACTCGCCGTTCGCCATGTCCAGGGAGGTCTCGTGGAGCCCAGTGCCGTCCGCAAACTCACGACGGATTCCCCTCAAAGAGACTTGAGCCGTTTCGTTTGCAATTTTTTCAGCACTGTTACCAGAATTCACCCGTGCCACAGTAGAGGAGCCAGGTTACCGCCTGCCGACGTCAAACCGACGCTCAGGTGAACGCGAAGTGAACTTCTGGCGCTACGACCCGAGCGAGTCCACCGACCAGGACAGCCACAGCATGGCCGCGCCGAGGGCGGTGGTAAACAGCGCGTCGAAGCGCCTCGAGCGCACCGCCACCAGGCCGATCACCTTCGAATCGCAGGTCAGGCGCATCACGGTCAGCCACAACATGGCCGCGCCGAGCGTGAACGTGGCGCGGCGCCAGTGCTCCGTGGCGGCGTAGACACCGGAGAGCACGAACCCCACTACGAACAGCGCGCCCATTGCGCGCTGCACCGCCGCGGGCAGCGGCGAGGCGGCCGCGCCGCGGTCGTGGGGGTTGTCCAGCGTGGGTCCGTCGGGAAGCTCGGTGTTCAACCGGTCGTTCATCCGGTCGCTCCCCGGCAGCTGGATCCTGCTACTTGCCAAACCGGCACCCTAGCTGGCGCCCTGGCCGATGCCGGCCTGACGTTCTGCGTTTTCCACGATGTTGCGCACCAAAAACGTGCGCGTCATCGGGCCCACTCCACCCGGGTTCGGAGAGACCCAGCCGGCCTTCTCCCACACGTCCGGGTGCAGGTCGCCGACGGTTTTGCCGTCGATGCGGGAGACGCCGACGTCGAGAAGCGCGGCACCTTCCTTGATCATGTCCGCGGTGATCATGTGTGGCTTGCCGGCGGCGGCGATGATCACGTCCGCGCGGCGGGTCTCCGCGGCGAGGTCCTTGGTGCCGGTGTGGCACAGCACCGTGGTGGCGTTGACGTCGCGGGCGGTGAGCATCAGCGAAATCGGGCGGCCCACCGTCACGCCGCGGCCGATCACGCACACGATCGCGCCGTTCAAATCCACGCCGAAGCGCTCGAGCAGCTTGATGGAGCCGTTCGGGGTGCAGGGCAGCGGCGCAGGCTCGTTGAGCACCAGCTTGCCCAGGTTGACCGGGTGCAGGCCGTCGGCGTCCTTCGCCGGGTCAATCAGCTCCAGAATGCGGTTTTCATCCAGGTGCTTGGGCAGCGGCAGCTGCACGATGTAGCCGGTGACGGCCGGGTCGTGGTTCAGCTCGCTGATAAGCTGCTCCAGCTCCTCCTGGGTGCAGTCGCCCGGCAGCTCCTTCATAATGGACGCGATGCCGAGTTCCTCGCAGTCCTTGTGCTTCATGCGCACGTAGTTCTGGCTGGCGGGGTCCTCGCCGACGAGCACCGTCGCCAGGCCCGCGGTCACGCCGTGCTCAGCTTTGAGACGAGCCACGCGCGACTTCAAATCCGCGAAAATCTCCTCGCGGTAGAGTTTTCCGTCCAGTTTGATCGCAGTCACGGCCCCAATCCTAGACTGTCAGGCGTGCTCCACCTGATCTACGACAACCCGGCCATCGGCGGCAACGCCGGCGCGGCAATTCGTCTGGCCGCGAACACCGGCGCGCAACTGCACTTTGTCGAGCCGCTCGGCTTCAACTTCGACGACAAGCACTTACAACGCGCTGGCCTGGACTACCATGACCTGGCGGATGTGATCATCCACCCGGACATCGATGCCTGTTTTGATTCCATCCCAGATTCCCGCATCTTCGCGTTCACCACGCACACCGAGCACCACTTCCACGACGTGTCCTACCAGGACGGCGACGCGTTGCTGTTCGGCAACGAAGCAAACGGCATCCCGGAAGTACACCTGGCCCACCCGCGGATCACGCGCGAAGTGCGCATCCCGATGCTACCGGCGCGGCGCAGCATGAATCTGACCAACTCCGCGTCAGTCGCCGTCTACGAGGCGTGGCGCCAGCTCGGCTTCCTCGGCGGTATCTGACAAGGGGTCCGTCACCTGCATCGGTGGGAGCTTGCGGGCCCGCAGCTTATCGACGATTTCACGTGCCTGCACCTCCCCCACATCGCGCAAGGAGACACTGAACGGGCCGGGCACCATGTCGAGGTCGACATTGGCGAGGCCGAGGGCGCGCTGCAGCGGGCCCTGCTCGAAGGCCAGCTCCTGGATGTGAGGCGTTTCCACCATCTGGTACCAGCGGCCCAGCCGGCCGGCGGTCGCCGCGACGGCGCCGTCGCGGATGGTGACGGTCTGGCGTTTCCAATCGATCGGCGAGACCCACCGTGCGCTGCGCGGCGAGCGGTAATCGGCTGCGGATAGGTCCGTCAGCTCGTCCCCGGTCATCGGCCCGATGGCGTCCACCACCGCCTTCGCCTGCTCCCACGTGCCCACCGGCAGAAGCTTCGAGGTGCCGGTCTGCTTGTTGCCCTCCGAGCCGTAGCCGGCCACCACAACGGAGACTGTCCACCAGCCAAACAGCCGCCAGAACATCGGCTGACGCAGCTGCACCGCGTGGATGCGCGAGCGCGGCACCGCCTGACGGCGGCGGTTGGCCAGCCCGTACGTGAGGTGGAACATCTCCCCTTCCTTGGTGCAGGTGAACCGCCAGGACTGGTCGATGGTGCGCCAGATCCTTGGCAAAAAACCCACCAGTACCGGGATGATCGCCGCGGCGGTCAGGTCCGTCCAAATCGGCACGAACGCCCACGCGATGGTGAACAGCGTGGACATCTGGAACGCGGTGCCGATGAGCGACCTGCGGATGGGGATTGGGGGGACGAGGTTCGGGCCGGAGGCGTCGATAGGCAACTGCTTCTGCGGTCCCCCAATGCGGCGCAGCAGTTGCGCGCGCACCTCCTCCGCTTCATCACGCGGCAGGTAGGTGATATCGATGGCGGATTGCGCGTTACCGGCGGCCTCGATGCGCACCGACGCGAGGCCGAAAAGCCGCGGCGCGAAGGATTCAATGACGTCGACGGCCTGGATGCGGTCGAAACGCGCGGCGCGGACCTGGTTGGTGAGCACGCCGCGGCGCACCTCCACCTCCTCCTCGCCGATTTTGAAGCCGCTGCGGCGCCACCAAATCTGGGAGACCGCGAAAATCACCGCGAGCGCGGCAACGGCACCCGCCGCCGCCCACGCGATCTCGCGTGCGCCGACGTTTTCGCGCTGCGCCCAGTGGTAGATGGGCATGGTGAAGTTGAACAGCGCAATCGTGGCCAGGGCCAGCACGAACGCCCACACGCGAAGCAGCGGGGTGAGACGGTGGATGCGGCGGTAGCCCTCCATGCCGGGGGTGGTGTGGAGGTTGCGCTGGTTGCTCGCGGTACTCACAGGCCGCTCATCCGCTCGCGGGCTTTGACGGCCAGGCGGTCGCGCAGCGCGTCGGCGTCCTCGGCGAGCAGGCCCGGAAGATCCGAATCCGACGAGCTGGACGCCGTGTGCACCTTCAGCTCCTTCAGGCCGAGGGAGCGGGAAATCGGCCCGGACTCCACGTCCACGAACTGGATGCGCCCGTACGGGATCACCGTGATGGTGTGAAACATCTTGCCCTTGCTCAACACCAGCTCATTGTCCGTTTCCAGCCAGCCCATGTTGCGCACCTGGAACGGGATAAGGAAGAACCGCCAGATGAAAAAGACGCCGAAAATACCCAGCGGGATGAGAAAACCCCAGCCCCACTCGCGGTAGCAGAGGTAGAGCCCACCGCAGACAATGAGCGCCCAGATGGCGTTGCTGACCAACTGCGGCCACATCAGCTTCGTGGAGACCTTGTGCATGGTCTCCACCGAGGTGGGCAAAGGCTGCAGCGGCGCGTCTGACATGGCGCTCACGCTACCAGCCCGGCGCGATGGGGCTGTTCCGGCGTAGATGCTTACTCCAGGATGCTTACCCATCGAGTGCGGCGCCCTGTACTGCCCTGGCTCTCTCGAGAAGTAAGCGTTTAGAAGTAAGCATCCTCGAGCGGTAAGCATCCTGGAGTAAGCATCCACAGCCAACACCCGGCACACCCGCCCCGGTCACGCGCCTGTCACCGGAAATCCCGGGACCCGTATGGACTACACACTGTTCGGTGGCCACCCCAGCGCTCACGCCACCTGTCCGGCCGGGGCGCCTCGGGTGCCTAACAGTTGCGACCTCCTGTTTCGCACTGTACGATCTCTCCCACAGAGCCGGGTTTTCCGGCGAATAGGCAACGGCCCCCACCTCAGTTGTGGGGGCTGTCCTCATTTCAGTGGTGACTGGTTGAGCGCTTCTAAAATCCAGCGTTCACGCCGAAGCCACTCACCAAGTTTCGGATTAATCATTTTGCAGAGTTCCACGCTGTCTTGGTGCGCCTGTCTCACTGCATTCTCCTCCGAAATAATCGGTCTGTGATGCGAAGCTCGGTTTCGGATGGTCCGCAAATTATTCGCTCGAGAAGAAAAGTTCGTCTCGTCCGCGTGTTTTAACCGTGGACGGATCGCTTCGACCCACAGCACGTGCCGAGGATTTCTGTCGTTTTGGTAGTGGGACACCGGCAACAGCTGTGTCCACGATCCAAAACTTAATCCAGCCACATAATCATCATGGGTAGGATTCGGCCCAGCAGTTTTCAAATCGGCGAATGACCTCAGCGGCCTTTTCGGCTGTGCCACCACTGTCGCGAGCAAATCAACTGGGTCGGTAATCCACTCCCGAGTTCCGCCGTGTTGGATATTCCACTCCGCAAAACTTTCGTCTCGCTTCAGGTAGCGAGCCCAGAATGATCTCCGCCGAGGTCTTTGTCACCGGATTAGTCGAAATTTTCATTTCCCCCCTCTGCCCCACTTTTACCCCATCACCGGAAATCGCGCGACCCGCGAGAGAGCAGCTCCCCCATCGTCAGCGGCTCGAGCCGGTCCGCCACCACGGACACCGCCCCGGAGGCGTTTTGCACGATCCCGCGCACGACCAGTGCTTTGGCGGTGCGCGCCAACACCCGCTGCTTGTTCCACAGCCCGACGGAGATGACCACGTTGATCAGCCCGGTCTCGTCCTCCATGCCCAGAAAGGTCACTCCGCCCGCGGTGGCCGGGTGCTGGCGGTGCGTGATCACGCCGGCCACGCGCACGCGGGTGCCGTCCTCCACCCCGTGCAACAGCTCGGCAGCCGGCACCACGCCCTGCGCCGACAACGCCGAACGCACCATCTCCACCGGCATCAGCCCGGGTGTGACACCGGTGGCCACCACGTCGGCGGCCATCAGCTCAAACGGGTTCATGCCGGGCAGCGATGGCGCTACCACCGACGACAACCCAGGCAGCATGCCGTCGCGCTCCGTGGCGGCCACGCCCGCCTGCCACAGCGCCTGCCTGCGCGTGACCCCGAAGCAGTCCAGCGCCCCCGCCCGGGCCAGCGCCTCGACGTGCTCCACGGACAGGTCGGCCCGGCGCGCCAGGTCCGCGATGCCGTCGAAAGGCGCGGCCCGTTCAGTCCGCAAAGCCGCGTCCGCACCCAGCCCCCGCACCAGGTTCAGCCCCACCCGGATCGTCGAAGAGTCCACGCACAGCGCCTCGCACCCCGAGTTGTTCACGCACACCGGCAGCACTTCCACCCCGTGCCGGCGCGCGTCCTGGATCAGCGACTGCGGGGAGTAAAACCCCATCGGCTGCGCGCGCAGCAGCCCCACGCAGAACTGCGCCGGGTAGTGGCGCTTAAACCAGGCGGAGAAGTACACCAGCGAGGCGAACGACTGCGAGTGCGACTCCGGGAACCCGTAGGCGGCAAAGGCGACGATCTTCTGCCAGAGCCCCTCGGCCACGTCCGAACCAATCTCGTTGGTGCGCCAGCACCCTTCGAAAAACCGCGACTTCAACGCCGCCATGCGAGCCGGGGATCGTTTCGAGCCCATGGCGCGTCGCAGCGCATCGGCTTCTCGGCCCGAAAAGCCGGCCGCATCCACGCAGATCTGCATGAGCTGCTCCTGGAACAGCGGGATGCCCAGCGTCTTGCCCAGGGCGCGCTCGAGCACCGGGTGGTCGTAGGTCACCGGCTCCAGCCCGTCGCGCCTTCTTAAATAGGGGTGCACCGACCCACCCTGGATCGGGCCCGGACGAATCAGGGCCACCTCCACCACCAGGTCGAAAAACTGCCGCGGCTTCAGCCGGGGCAGGGTGCCCATCTGCGCGCGCGATTCCACCTGGAACACGCCGACGGAATCGGCGCGGCAGAGCATGTCGTACACGGAGGCGTCGTCAAGCGGAAGCTCCCACAGGTTGACCGTGCGGCCCGTGGTTTCCTCCACCAGGTCCACCATGTGGTGCAGCGCTTCCAGCATGCCCAGGCCGAGCAGGTCGAACTTGACCAGGCCGGCCGAGGCGCAGTCGTCCTTGTCCCACTGCACCACCGAGCGGTTTTCCATGCGCGCCCACTCCACGGGCACCACGTCCGCAATGGGGCGGTCGCAAATCACCATGCCGCCGGAGTGGATGCCCAGGTGGCGCGGCTGCCCTTTGAATTGCGCCGCAAGCTTCTCGACGCCCTCCGGAACCTCCGCCATCCCCTTCGCCCAACTATCAGCCGCGCCCTGCGCGAACCCCAAAGCGCGAGCGGCGTCGCGCACCGCACCCTTGGTCCGGTACGTGATCACGTTGGCCACCTGCGCCGCGTTGTCGCGCCCGTAGGTGTCGTAGACGTGCTGGATCACCTCCTCGCGCCGGCCCGACTCGATGTCTAAGTCGATGTCGGGCGGGCCGTCGCGGTCCGGGGATAAGAAACGCTCGAACAGCAGCCCCGCCTCGATCGGCTCCACATTGGTGATGCCCAGAGCGAAACACACCGCCGAGTTCGCCGCACTGCCCCGTCCCTGACACATGATGTTCTGCCTCGCGCAGAAATCCACCAGGTTGTAGACGATGAGGAAGTAGCCGGGAAAGTTCAGCTCCTCGATCACCTCCAGCTCGTAGCGGATTTGGGCCATTGCTTTACGACGCACCTCCGGCCCCCGCGACGCATAGCGAAACTGCGCACTCGCCAGCGTGAGTCCCCGCAGGTGGTCCATCTCGCTGCGGCCGTCCGGCGTGGGGTAGCGCGGCAGCTCCGGCGCGACCAAGTCGAGCGTGAACGCGCAGCGTTTCGCCAGATCAACGCTGAAAGCCAATTTCGACTCGCAGCCTGGGTACATGCGCTGGAGCTGGTCGCCGGAGCGCAGCCAGTTCGCCCCCATCGGGTGCAGGTCCCCGTGCGCCTGCGCGAGCGATTCGCGCCTGGCCAGCGCCCGCTTCGCCTGCGCCAGCCTGGCATGGTCGCGTGTGGCCGCGGCGGGCAGCGCCGTGACGATGGCGGGGAGTTTGCCCGCGTGTTCATCCAGCGCCGCGTGGCGGTCCGCGTCCTCGGGCGTCATGGACACCTCGTACTCCAGCACGACATTGTCTGCGCCGAACACGTCGACCAGGTGGTCGATTTCCTCCGTCCACCGCCAGCCGGCGAGCACGACGCAGGTGCCGCCGAGCTGGTCGCCGATGAGCTCCAGCGGCGGGTAGGCCACCTTGTCTTTCTCGCGGGTGGCCATGTGCGCATCCGCCATCAGGTGCGACAGGCGCTTGTAGCCTTCCGGCCCGCGGGCGAGCACGGGCAGGACCCTGTCGCCGAGTGTCAGCTCCGCCCCGAAGACGGTGTCCAGCCCGGCCGTGGCGGCCGCCTCCGCGAATTTCACCGCGCCGTAAAACCCGTCCCGGTCTAACAGCCCCACCGCTTTCAGCCCCAGCTCAACAGCCCTGGCAACCACATCCTCCGGCTCGCTCGCCCCGCCGAGGAAGCTGTAGGAGCTTACGGTGTGCAGCTCGGCGAACGGTGTCGTCGATAGGCATCGCTCCCGCGGTGGGGGCGCTGGCTGCGCTTTGCCGTACGCGGCGCCTGCGGGCGTGCCGGTGTGGCCAACCGGCACCGGCTCCGGGCCGGGGCGGCCGGAGAGGATGCGCTCGAGCCTCGACCACGACAGTGGCGCTCCCCCGTTGAACCTCATGTCAAGGACGCTACCACCGTTCGAAACTGTGTACTAGTTCGTATGGCCCGTCGGCCCCACACCCCGACAGACAGCTCGGTTAAGAAATTCGACCAGAAATAGACTAAGCGGTACATAGGGTGCTAGATTCTGACCCGTCATAGATTCCCAACCCAAGGAGACCCCAATGCGTATCAAGCGCACCCTCGCAACCGTTGCCGCGGCTGCCCTGGCCACCACCGGCTTGGTCGCCTGCTCCAACGAGTCCGACAACACCGCCGACACCACCGCAGCCGACGGTGACAACACCACCGTCAAGATCGGCACCACCGAAGCCGACCAGGAAGCATGGCGCGTGTTCCAGAACCTGGCCGCCGACAACGGCATCACCCTGGACATCGTCTCCTTCTCCGACTACTCCCCGGTCAACGAGGCACTCGCGCAGGGCGAGCTGGACGTGAACAAGTTCCAGCACATCAAGTACCTCGCCGAGTACAACAAGGCCTCCAGCAACGACCTGCGCGTCGTCGGCTCCACCGAGATTGTGCCGCTGGCGCTGTTCTGGAAGGACCACGAGTCCATCGACGGCATCGAGGGCGAGTCCGTCGCCATCCCGAACGACCCGTCCAACCAGGGCCGCGCCATCAACGTGCTGGTCCAGGCTGGCCTGCTCACCCTGAGCGACAGCGTCGCAGACGAGCTCGCCCCGACCCCGGCCGACATCGACAAGGACGCCTCCAAGGTCACCGTCACCCCGGTGGACGCATCCCAGACCCCGTCCGCCTACAACGAGGGCAAGCCGGCCATCATCAACAACACCTGGCTGGACCGCGCTGGCATCGAGCCGGGCCTGGCCATCTTCCAGGACGACCCGGAGTCCAAGGAGGCCGAGCCGTACATCAACGTCTTCGCAGCCCAGGCAGATGACATCGACGACGAGACTCTGAACAAATTGGTTGAGCTGTGGCAGACCCCGGAGGTCGCCGAGGCCGCGGCCAAGGACTCCAAGGGCACCTCCGTGCCGGTCTACCGCGATCAGGCTGAGCTCAACGAGATTCTGGACCGCCTCCAGAACTAGTAAGTCTCCACAAACACTCAACTAAGCAAAAGGAGCACGCTTTATGCGCACCAACCGCGTTATCGCCGCAGCAGCGGCATCGCTCATCGCGGCCACCGGGCTGGTGGCCTGCTCATCGGAGACGGAGTCGTCGGCAGACAATGGCGACGGCGACAAGGTCACCGTGAAAATCGGCACCACCGACGCCGACCAGAAGGCATGGAGCGTCTTCGCCGACGAGGCTCAGAAGGCCGGCATCGACCTGGACATCATGCGGTTCACCGAGTACCCGCAGGTCAACCCGGCGCAGGTCGAGGGCCAGATTGAGATCTCGAAGTTCCAGACCATCAACTACCAGGCCCAGTACAACGCCACCGCCGGCGAGGACCTGCGCATCATCGGCTCGGGCGAGATCAACATCCTGGGCCTGTACTGGAAGGACCACGACTCGCTCGACGGCATCGAGGGCACCGAGATCGCCATCCCGAACGACCCGTCCAACCAGGGCCGCGCCATCAACGTGCTGGTTCAGGCGGGCCTGGTCACCCTGCGTGACGGCGCGCCGAAGCTGACCCCGACGCCGGCCGACATTGACAAGGACGCCTCCAAGGTCAAGGTCGTCGCCGTGGATGCTTCCCAGACGCCGAACGCCTACAACGAGGGCCGCCCGGCCGTGATCAACAACAACTGGCTGGCGCGCGCCGGCATCGACCCGGCCTCCTCGGTGGCCGCGGACGATCCGAATTCGGAGCTGGCGGAGCCGTACATCAACGTCTTCACCGTCTCCGGCGACGACCTGGACAACGAGACCTACGAAAAGATCGTGGACGTCTGGCAGTCCGAGGAAGTCACCGCGGCGCTCAACGAGGACTCCAACGGCACCGCCGTGCAGGTCCAGCGCTCCAAGGATGAGCTCAACGAGGTCCTCGACCGCCTTGTGGAGGAGTACAAGTAGATGACACACACCGGCACCCGGATTGAGTTCCGGAACGTATCCAAGGTCTTCAAAACCAAAGACCGCGAGGTCACGGCCGTCGACGACGTCACCCTGACCGTCGAGCCGGGCGAGATTCTCGGCGTGATCGGCTATTCGGGTGCCGGCAAGTCCACGCTTGTCCGCCTCATTAACGGCCTGGACATGCCCACCTCGGGGCAATTGCTTCTCGACGGCACCGACGTCGTCGGCATGCCCGAGCGCAAACTGCGCGACATCCGCCGCAACGTCGGCATGATCTTCCAGCAGTTCAACCTCTTTTCCTCCCGCACCGCCGCCGGCAACATCGAGTACCCGCTGAAGCTGGCTGGTGTGGACAAGCAGGAGCGCAAACGCCGCGTCGCGGAGCTGCTCGACTTCGTCGGCCTGTCCGAGCGCGACGAGAACTACCCGGAGCAGCTCTCCGGCGGTCAGAAGCAGCGCGTGGGCATCGCCCGTGCGCTGGCGACCAACCCGTCGCTTCTGCTTGCCGACGAAGCCACGTCCGCCCTCGACCCCGAAACCACCCAAGAGGTCCTCGGCGTGCTGCGCCGCGTCAACGAGGAGCTCGGCATCACCATCGTGGTGATCACCCACGAGATGGACGTCATCCGCGCCATCGCCGACAAGGTTGCCGTCATGGAAGACGGCAAGGTGGTGGAGTACGGCAGCGTCTACGACGTGTTCGCCAACCCGCAGACCTCCGTGGCCCAGCGCTTCGCCGCCACCAGCCTGCGCAACCGCCCCGACGAGGTGGAGGCGCGCGAGTTGTTGGCCAAGCCGGGCCGCCTGTTCACCGTGGACCTCACCGAGGATTCCGGGTTCTTCGGCGCTGCCGAGGCCGCCCGCGGGCGCGGCGTAACGGTGGAGCCGGTGCACGCCGGCATCACCACCCTGCAGGAGCGCTCCTTCGGCAAGATGACCGTGCGCCTTAACGGCGACGATGCCGCCATCAACGAGTTTTTGTCCACGCTGCAGCAAAGCACCGAGATTGAGGAGATCACCCGATGACCGCGTTGAACACTGGCGTAACCGAGTACATCCTCGCCGAGCCGAACTGGGAGACCCTCGGCCCCGCCTTCCTCGAAGCCATTGGCGACACACTGTGGATGGTGGCCATCACCATGGTCGTCGGCGGGTTCTTCGGCCTGCTTTTAGGCCTGTTTTTGTACACCACCCGCCCGGGCGGCATCCTGAAGAACAAGGCGGTGTACACCATCATCAACGTGGCGGTGAACTTCTTCCGCCCCATCCCGTTCATCATCATGATCGCGATGCTCTACCCGCTGACCCTGCAGGTGGTGGGCACCACCATCGGTCGCGCCGCCGCCACGTTTGTGATGTGTTTTTCCGCCACGTTCACCGTTGCTCGCATCGTGGAGCAGAACCTGGTGGCCATTGACCCGGGCGTGATCGAGGCCGCCCGCTCCATGGGTGCGAGCCCGTGGAAGATCATCACCTCGGTGATCCTGCCGGAGGCGCTCGGCCCGCTGATTCTGGGCTACACCTTCATCTTCATCGCGGTGATCGACATGTCCGCCATGGCCGGCTACATCGGCGGCGGCGGCGTGGGCGACTTCGCCATCGTGTACGGCTACCGCGCGTTCGAGCCTCAGGTCACCTGGGCTGCGGTGCTGGTCATCGTGGTCATCGTGCAGCTGGCGCAGTTCCTGGGCAACTGGCTGTCCAAGAAGGTCATGCGCCGGTAAGTTTGGGTGCCATGAAGGTTGCGGCGTTCGACTTCGATGGCACTCTCCACCACCCTCCCCATGGCTTCCGCGAGGAGGACATCGCCGCGATAGATGCCTGGCGCGCTGCCGGGCATCTCGCTTTTTCTGCCACCGGCCGCTCCCGCACGGCGCTGGCCCACGGGATGCGCGGCAGCGGGCTCACCTTCGACTACCAGGTGCTGTCCAACGGCGGTTCCGCCACGGACGGGGCGAACCGGGAGCTCATCTTCGGCCACGAGGTGGCAGGCTCTGTGTTGCAGGCGGCTTTGGACGCCTTCGGGTCCCGCGACGGCCTGGCCATCTTCGGCACCACCCTGGGCCAAGTCGACGGGGTGTTCGCAAACAACACCGGCATCACCCACACCTTCACCGCGCATTTTGCGCAGATGACTCCCGCGGACATCCCCGACCACCGCTTCGCTGTCGTGCCCATCTGGGTGCCTGGTAACGCCGAGCTGCGCGCGGAGGTCGTCGACTGGGCGTCCACGCTCGGCGAGGTCGAGGTCGCGCAGAACCAGGACTACATCGATCTCATGGCCCCGGGGCGCTCCAAGGGCGCAGGGATCTTGCAGCTTCTCGACGAGCTCCGCCTCCCCCGCGAATCCCTCCAGCTCTACACATTCGGCGATTCTTGGAACGACCTGCCCATGCACGCCATCGCGGATGCCTCCCACAGCTTCCACCACTCGCCTTCTGAGGTGCGCGCGGCCACGGACCGCGTTATCGGCTCCGTGGCGGAGGTCCTGGGCGAGTACATGTAGCGCCAGCGCACCCTCAAACCTGATCTGCTAGTTCGTCGCCGACCGCCCCGATCCACAACTAGCAGATCACGTGTCCAACTTTTCGTTTCCCCAGGTGGTGTTGAACACCAGTTTCAACACCGGGCTGATCTGCTAGGAGCGCCGCGAAAGCTGAATTGGACAACTAGCAGATCCGCAGGTTGTGGTGCCGAAGGCGGAAAGCGAGAAGTTAACGCCGCGGGGTCACCGACACCGCGACCCAGGCCGTGCTCTCCTTCGGCGCCTTTCCGCACGAGTCGACCACGCCAGACACCGGGCGCTGCTCCAGCTGCACTTCGTACGCCTGGCCAGCTGCAGTGTCGGTGACCAGGACGGAGCCACCGTCAAACGCAGCAACCTCGAACTGACCGTAGCGAGCACCGGGCACCTCTGCGGCGGCGGCGAGCTCAGCCACCTGCTCGGCGGGTCCCAGGGTGCCGCGGCCACGGTTGCAGGGGACGAAGTAGCGGCCCGCGGATGCGTCGGCAAGCATGGCATCGGTGGCCTCAATGTTCATGCGCCCGAAGCTGTAAGCCCACGGCATAAGCAGCATCGTGGGCGCGAAGCGGTGGCCCTTGATGTGGGAGGTCTCCCACACCACGTCGTTGCCGGGGCCGAACGGGTAGCGCGCGTGCAGCTCGTTGACCAGCGGGCGGCCCTTGACGGCGCAGCAACGGTCGCGCTTAGCGTGGGTGCAAATCAGCAGCAGCGGGCGCTCGCGGCGTTCGGCGCCGTTGCGGCCCGGTCCAGAAAGATCCAGCTCCAGCAGCTCTTCGGGGCTGTCAATGTGTTTGACCTCAGTGACGGCCTCGTCGGCGAAGACGAGGTAGAGGTGGTGGTCGGTGATGTTGCGGCCCTCACGCGTTGGGTGGCGGATGAGCAGTAGCGTCGCGTCGTGCTCCTCGAGCATGGGCGCAAGTTTCGCGGTGAGCTCCTCGCCGAGGGCGGCGTCGCCCATGACGTCGCGGGGCCAGGCTTCCGGCCACTCAAAAAGCACGTACACGGAGCCGGGTTTGGCGGTTCCCGGCAGCGGTTCAACCTCTACGTCAGAGCAGGGCAGTTGTTGCATGGCACCACCATAGCTAAGCATGCCCTAACCCGTAAGCCACCCTCTTGGACATCATTCCAAGTTATAACGGTTAAATAACCTTTTACGATTTCGCCTCCTTTCTTTTTGTTCTCACTTGCACGCTGGCTACGGTGACTGGGTGTTTAAATTCTCCGGTCTTTCGCGCGTGGCGCTCGCGGGCGCGTGCGTGGCTGCTTCTGTGGCGTGCAGCGCCTGCAGCGTCGTCGGCGACGGTGCCGGAAAAACCCTGACGGGCAGCTTGGCCTCCCCCGCTAAGAAACCGCAGCCGCTGGGCGCTGCAGACTCGTCGTCGAAAACGCAGCGCCCGTCGGAGCCGTCGCGTCTGGCCGTGGTCGGCGTGCGCGTCGGCGCGCACGAGGGCTTCGACCGCGTGGTGGTGGACCTGGCAGGCGACGGCGATCCGGGCTGGTTCGTGGACTACACCTCCACCCCGATGCAGGAGACGGTGGGCCAACCGCTGCAGGTGGCGGGCAACTCCTTCCTCAACATCAACGTCGACGGCACCGTGTACCCCTTTGAGCTGGGTAAGGACAACGACGTCCCGGTGACCATGGCGGGCGACACCGGCAACGTCATCGACGTGATCAGCGCGGGCACGTACGAGGGCCGCAGCCAGGTCGTGGTGGGACTGCGCTCCGAGCTGCCGTACTCGGTGCAGGTGCTCAAGGATCCCACGCGCGTTGTCGTGGATATCGTGCAGAAGTAGCTAGTACACCGCTTCCACGCGCCAGCTGCGCCGGCTCCACACCAAAAGCCAGCCGGTCGCGGCACCGTCTTCCCCGCCTTCGCGGCCCACGACCTGCATGCGCGCGACGCGGCCTGCGGGCAGTTCGGTTTGCGTCCACCAGTCCGCGTCCACGGGCCACGGGCCCGCCCATCCGGTGACGAGGTAGCGCTTGTCGCCCCAGGCCAGTCCGTACGGCTCGCTGTTTAGCAGGGCTTCGGCGGTGACGATGACGGGGGCGCCGGTGGCGTTGATAAGCATGATGCGCGAGGCAGGGTGGTCGATGCCGCCGCCGAGGCGCGCAGGCAGGGGTTGAGGGATCGCACCGGGCCACGATTGCCTATCGACGTCCTCCGGTTCCTCCCCGAACGGCACCATCGCCACGCGCTCGGCCACCCCGCGCCCGCCGATGAGCCGCGGTTGAAGCACCGCGTCGATGCCGAGCTGGGATTGGACGCGCTCCACCACCCGGCGCGCGGTGTCGGTGGAGGCGCCGTCGGCCCACAGTTCGCCGACTGGTTCGGGCGCGGCGAATTCGAGCGGCTCGAGGATGAGGCTGGTGATTGCGCCGGCGCCGCCGTTTGTCAGCCAGCCGTCGAGCTGCCAGCGCACGCGGTCCGCGGTGGCGGCTTCGGTGAGCGGTTCGCGAGTGCGCCAGACGCGTTCGACGCGGGAGCCGTCGTGAAGCTCGGCGATAACTTTCAGGCGCAGGCAGTTGCGGCCGGTGTCTTTGAGTCGTTCGTGCAGGCTGGCGGCCAGGGCACGGGCGGCGAAGGCGGCGGCGTCCACGCGCTCGATCGGGTCCTCCGGCGTGATGGCCACGGCGAGGTCTTCCACCGGCAGCTCCGGGGCGACGCGGCGGTCCGGCGCGGCGGAGGCAATGCGGTGGATGCGCATACCTTTGGTGCCAAAACGGGTGGTCACCGCGTTCGGTGGCAGTTTCGCCAGCTCCCCGAGTGTGGAAATGCCAAGCTGCCCCAGCGCTTTGACGGTGTCCATGTCCGCAGCGAGCGACTCTTCTGCCACCAACACGCCGAGCGGCTGCGCTGCCAAAAACTCGGCCGATCCTCCCGGCGGGATCACCTGGGAGGTGCGCGCGGCGATCAGCGCGGTGGCGATCTCGTCGGCGGCGCCTGCGAAGGCGTCGATGCCGCGGCGCGAGGCGGCGTCGATAAGCATCTCGAGTGCTTTGCCCTCGCTGCCGTGGAAGCGGCCCGCGGCGTCCACGTCCACCACCACGAGCCCGGGGCGTATCACCTCCACGCTGGCGGCGACCTCGTCGAAGCTGGCGGCGAGCGAGGCGAACATCCGCCCGTCGCGGTCCGGATTGTCCTCTATCACCGTCAGCTCGGGCGCGACCGCCTGGGCGTTGCGCACCCGCATCCCGCGGCGGATGCCCAGCTGGCGCGCGGCGTGCGAGCACACCTTTACCCGGTGCTGCGCCGCGATTGCGATGGGTTCTGTCAGCTCATCGCCCGATTCCAGCCGCGCCGCCTGCACCGGCCAGTCCGGAAACCACAGCGCCGCGGCCCTCATGTGACGGCCCGGAGCCTTCGCTTCTCGACGCCTCCGGTGCCCAACGTCACCCTCGCACTGGCCGGCCGGTATCCCTTGGCTTGCGCGCGGACGTCGAAGTCGATGCCCGTGATGCGGCCTATGCCCCGGCCGATGCCGTGGAACTGCGCGAGCTGGCCCGTGACCGTCAGCGCCGGCGAGGGCACTTCCACGTTCACGCACACCAGCGCGGCCTGACCTTTCCGGATCCGGGCGAGCAGGGGGCGTGCGCGAACCGGAGTGAGCTGGAACGGGCTGCGGGTGCGCAGCACCACCAGGTCGAGGCCCTCGGCGAGCACGCCAGCGACGCTGAGGTCGTCGAGGCCCGCGTCCGGCACCGCCACTACTCGCTCCATCGCGTCTGCGTCGATGCTGGCGTAGGACAGTTCCGGCCAGCCCACCACGCCCGCGCGCCCGCCGGCCTGGGCCACCTGGCCGATGAGCTCCACGATGAGCGCCGGGGTGTCGCTGACGTGCGTGACTGCCCGGCGTGGCAGGCCACCGTTCGGCAGCACGAGCGAAAGCCCGCCCGCCACCGCCAGGGTCTCCGCATCCTCGACGACCTGTTGCGGAACCTCCCCGCCGATAGCGGCCATGCGGGCGCGCAGCTCGGCGATCTGGTCGACGCGCGACGGCTGAGCTGGCGGTTCTTCCACAACTGCCAGGTTTGCCGCCGCTGCCGACGCAGCTCGAATAGGTGTTCCACTCACGCCAAACAGTATGCACCCCGGGGCCGACACAGGCAACGCTCCTGGCCGAACATGTTTTCTACTTCACCCTCATGAGAACCTGGCTCATGGGGCCATACGAATAATCCATGATCTCCCCACTCATGATTAATTCGGGCGGTGAAGTGCCCTGGTAACGTCGCCCTGCGTGATCCCCATCAGCGCAGCAGAGGTCCGCAACCGCGTCACGCCGATCCCCACCCCGACCGTCGTACGAGCACTGGGTTCGCTCGGCGTGGGCGGGTCCGTCGGCGTAATGGCCTCGCAGGCGCCGCTGGGCGTCAAAGCAGTCGTGGCGATTCTGTGCGTCGTTGCCGCCGTCGCCGTGACGCTCTTGCACCCCTACCGCAAACAGCTCAGGGCGTTTGCGGATGAGAAGAACGTGGCCAGGGTGCCGTCGATAGGCATGGTGCTCCCCCTGATGCTGTGGTGGCTGCTCCTGATGCTCGCGCCGCTGGCCGGTTGGCCCACACTCGGCGCGTGGGTCGCGGGTGTGCTGGCGGCCGCGGCGGCCTGGGTGCTGTACCCGCACGTGGACGGCACGCGGCGCCTCGCGTACGCGTAGATCTACTCGAAAGGCTTTCTAGTAGACGAGTTTTCGCAGCTCAACCTAGAAACATTCCCTTTCGAGTAGCTTTCTAGTAGCTTTCGAGCTCCGCAGGAGCACCCCTGCGCACAGACCCCTAGTAGCAAAGCCCTATTAAGGCCGAAATCGGCGCATACTCGGGGTTTTTCACTAGGGGTCTGTCGGCAGCACGGCGCAGCCGGCAAACAGCAAGACAGCCCCGCCGCGCCGAAACCCCGGCTGCGAAGTCCAACCAACCCACGGATAATGGCACGTATGGCTCAAGGATCTTCGACATCGCTTAAGCACATGTGGGACACGCGCCCGTACCGCATCCCGAAGGACGAGGGTGGGCGCGCCGTCATCGCCGGTGTCTGCGTCGGCGCCGGTGAGCGCTACAAGGTGGACCCGGTGTCCATGCGCATCGCGTTTGTCATCTTCAGCCTCGTTTTCGGCGGCGGCATCTTCGCCTACCTGCTGTGCTGGTTTGTCATGCCGCGCGTGGGCATGACCATCACCCCGGCCAAGGCGATCGTCACACCGAAAGAGCAGCTCACCCCGCACGAGATTGAGGAACGCAAGCCCGGGTGGTGGCTGCTTCTCGGCCTGATTATCTGCCTGCCCGCGCTTAACCAGGCGGCAGACCTGCGCGGCGCGCTGCTCAGCTTCGCCGTGTTCTTCTTCGTCTGGTTCTTCACCTACGCGCGCCAGCCGGAGCCGCCGGCAGGCCCCAACAGCAACGACGACCTGGTCTGGCGCTAGCCAGAACCAGCTAACGGTAACGCTTCGGCACATCCGGCGCGCCGAGGGTGAGCATGAGCCGGTTCGCCCAGTTGAAGAACGCGGACGAGTTCACCACGTCCAGCACCGCCAGGTCGTCCAGGCCAGCGGCCCGCAGCGCGTCCACGTGCGGCGCGCCGAACTCGTAGGGGGTGCGGGTCAGCGCCACCGCGGCGTCGCGGATGGCGTTCCACAGCTCGGAGTTCAGGTCGGCGGTCACGCCTTCGTCGAGAAGCGTGTCAATGGCCTCCGCGTCGCCGCCCTCCTCCTTGGAGCGGCCCTGGTGCACCGAGGCGCAGTACTCGCAGCCGTTCAAACGAGAGGCCACCGTGGCGGCGAGTTCGCGCTCGGCGCGGCCCAGGCCGCCCTCGGTGCTATAGAAGATGTCCAGGTCCGTCAGCGTGCGGGCTTTCAGCGCCTGCGGGTCGCGCGCGAGCAGGCGGAAGTACTCCATGTCGGCGCGCTCGGGCTTGATCAGCGCGTCAATGTGCGCGTCGGTCAGCTCGCCCTTTTCCAGCGGCGCCACCCACGGCTTCCACCCCAGCGGGTGCGCGACAAACTTCTCGGGCGCGACCACCTCGGGCTGCAGGGTGGCAGCGGCGGGCGCCCAACCGGGATCCGCAACGCCAGCTCGCCTATCGACGCCCTCCGGCACCCCGCCGCCACCCGCCAGCACACGCACGCCGTGCACGACACGCAGCTGGAACGCCACAAAGGCGATAAGCTGGCCGAGCGAGACAATCGCGTTCTCGTTGTAGCCTGCCTCCTGCAGGTGCCCGATCGCCGCGGGCGAGGCGTCCTTCGGGTGGAAGGTCAGCAGGTGGGCGAAGTCGAAGGCGACGGCGAGTGCGTTGTCGCCGAAGGTGACAAAGTCCCCGCCCGCGTAGGGTCCGGCGGACACACCTGCACGCACCGCGTTATCGACCACGGCAACGAGCGACTCGTCCTCGTCCGCAAGCAGGTCGGTGTAGAACGCCGCAGCGCGCTGCGCACCGGAAACACCGGCGATGAAGGCGGCAACGGCGTAGCGGGTGGCAACCGGCAGCGCCTGGATCAGCGCGTCGTCGGTGGGCTCGAACAGCGCTTCAAAGCTGCGCTGAGCGTTGTCCACCGCCTCGGGACGGCGGCGACGCAGCTCGGCGAGCTCCGCCGGGGTCTCGGCCAGGGTGTCAATAATGTCAGTGCGGTTAGACAACAAACTCTCCTAACTGTCGGGCCCGGAACACGGTGCCGGGGATGGCGTTGATGAGCTCGCGGGTGACGTCGTGCTTCGGGTGCGCAAACACGTCGTTGGTCGCCCCGTATTCCACCTGGCGGCCGCGGCTGAACACACTCACGGTATCCGAAATCTGGCGCACCACCGCCAGATCGTGGGAGATGAACACGTAGGTCAGGCCAAGCTCGCGCTGCAGATCCTCCAAAAGCTCCAGGATTTGGGCCTGCACGGTCACATCGAGTGCGGAGACGGCCTCGTCCAACACCACCAGCTCCGGCTGAACAATCAGGGCGCGGGCGATGGCCACACGCTGGCGCTGCCCGCCGGACAACTGCGCCGGGGTGCGGTTGGCAAACTGCGCCGGGTCCAGCGCCACACGCGCCAAAATCTCGTCGGCTCGTGCGAGCGCCTCACGCTTGGAGGCGCCGGCGAGGTTGCGCAGAGGCTCGGCGACGATCTCGCCGACGCGCATCTTCGGGTCCAGCGAGGAGTACGGGTTCTGGTACACCATCTGCACCCGCCCGCGAAGGCCGCGCTGCTGTCTCGGCGAAAGCTCAGTCAGCTCGGTGCCGTCCAAGGTGATGCGTCCGGCGGTGGGCTGGTTGAACATGGCAATCGCACGCCCCGTGGTGGTCTTGCCGGAGCCGGAGCCGCCCACCAGCGCGTGAGTGGAGCCGCGCGCCACGTCGAAGGAAATGTCCTCGACTGCCGTGAAGTCGCCGTAGCGCTTGGTCAGCCCGCTGACAGTGAGGAGGGCGTCCTGGGCAACCGGAGGACGTCGATAAGCATCTGCGACCGCAAGCGAGGGCACGTTGGCGAGCAGGCGCTTCGAGTAGTCCTGTTGCGGGCTGGTCAGCACCTGGCCCACCGGCCCGTGCTCGACCACTTCGCCGCGCTCCATGATCACCACATCGTCCGCCCGATCACCCGCAACAGCGAGGTCGTGGGTGATGAAGATGATGCCAAGGCCCAGCTCAGCGCGCATCTCGTCCAGCAGGTCCAGGATGGTCTTTTGCACCGTCACGTCGAGCGCGGACGTCGGCTCGTCCGCAATCAGCACCTCGGGCTCAAGCGCCACCGCCGCCGCGATGAGCACCCGCTGCTTCATGCCGCCGGACAGCTCGTGCGGGTACTGGTCGTAGCGGCGCTCCGGGTCGTCGATGCCCACGCGCTCCAGCAGGGCAATTGCTTTGCGACGGCGCTTAGCCGCATCCCCCACCCCATGAATTTCCAGGCCATCCTGCACCGAGGCACCGATGGTCTTCAACGGGTTGAGCGAGTTGTTCGGATCCTGCGGCACCAGCCCAATCTTCGTGCCGCGCAGCTTGCGCCACTCGGCGTTGGTCAGGCCAGACAGTTCCTGGCCCTTGAAGCGGATGCTGCCGGAAAACACGTTGCCGCTAGGCCCCAGCAGGTCCAGCGCCGCCATCGCGGAAGTGGTCTTGCCGGAGCCGGACTCGCCCACGATCGCGGTCATCTTCCCGGCCTCGACGGAAAACGAGATGTCGCGCACCACCGGGTCCGCGTCGCCGTACGCGACGGTCAGGCCGCTGACTTCAAGCAGAGGCGTAGTCACTTCGCATCACCTTCCTGTTGGATCATCTGGGACAGGTGGTTGGTGGACATCACTGTGGCCACGATGGCCAGGCCGGGCAGCAGGATCAGCCACCAGGCGGTTGCCATGAAGTCGCGGCCCTCCCCGATGAGCAGGCCCCACTCCGGGGTCGGCGGCGGCGCGCCGTAGCCCAAGAACCCCAGGATGGACAGCTGCAGGATGGCGGTGCCGAACTGCAAGGCTGCCAGCGCCAGCACCGGGGTCAGCGAGTTGGGCAGCACGTGCCGGAACAGCACCTGGGCCTGCGTGGCGCCGGAGCCGTAGGCGGCCTCGACGAAGTCCGCGTTGGCGATCTGAATCACCTGCGAGCGCGCCAGGCGCGCGAACGTGGCCACCGAGGTCATGCCGACAGCGAACGCTGCCTGCAGGGAGCCGAAGCCGGTGACGATGATAATGGACAGCGACAGCAGGATGCCGGGGATGGCCAGCAGCACATCCACCAGGCGCATCAGCACCGTTTCCACCCAGCCGCGCCGGGTGCCCGCGATCAGGCCGATCAAAGTGCCCAGCACCAGGCCAACAGCCACGGCGATCAGAGCGCCAAGCAGCGACTGGCGTGCGCCGTAGACCACACGCGAGAACAGGTCGCGGCCCACCGCGTCGGTGCCGAAGATGTACTCACCATTGGGGGCGAGCAGTGCCACATCGACGTCGTTGTACGGGTCGTGCGGCGCGAAGATTCCGGGCACGATCGCCCACAGCGCGGCGATGGCCAGCACGATCAGCGACAGGATGGTCGCCGGCGAGCTCCAGCGGCGGTGCTTGCGGGCCTTGCACGGCCGGTGGTGCTTCTGCGGCGCGCGCTGGTTGTGCACCAGGTTGGTCGTGCTCATCGGACGGCCTCCTTTGCGGTCGTAGCCGGGGTGTTTGCGGCGGTCTGCTCCTCAGGGGCCGCCGGGGTGGTGGCGGTCTGCGCCGCGGCCTGGTCGCGCAGGCGCACGTCCAGCACCGGGTAGAGCAGGTCCACGATCAGGTTGATCACCACGTACGCGGTGGCGGCGATGAGGACCACGCCCAGCAGCACCGGCATGTCGCGGCTGGACACGGCGTTCACGGTCAGCGAGCCCAGCCCGGCGCGGCCGAAGACGGTCTCGGTGACCACGGCGCCGCCGACGAGCTCACCGAACAGCAGGCCAGCCATGGTGATCGCGGGCAGAAGCGAGTTGCGTAGCACGTCGCGCCAGAAGATGCGGGCCTCGCTGGCGCCGCGGGCGCGCACGACCTGCACGAACGGCTGGGCGCGGACCTCGTCGATAGAACGGATAAGCACCTGCATCAGCGGTGCCGCCATGGGCACGGCGAGGGTGAGCGTGGGCAGGATCAGCCCCTCCAGCGGGGTCGGGTCAACCACGTTGACCCAGCCGAGCCGGAAGGAGAAGAACTGCAGCAACAGGATTGCGATCCAGAAGCCCGGCAGGGACACCATGAACGACGGCAGCGTGCGGAAGAAGCTGCGCAGCGGCCCCGCGCCGGGCAGGGTGGCCACGTACGCGGTGGCCAGCGCCACCACGATTGCAAGCCCGATGGACGTCGCGGCGAGCGCGAACGTGTGCGGCGCGGCGTCCGTGATCAGGTCGAACACGGGCGTGCCGGTGGCCACCGAGTAGCCCAAGTCTCCGGTGAACAGCCCGCCCAAGGTGGCGAAGTACTGCTGGATCAGCGGCTTGTCCACGCCCATCTGCTCGCGGATCTGCTCGATTTCTGCCTGGGACAGGCCCAGGGCCGGGTCCGCGTAGCGGGCGGCCACGCCGTCCGAAGGCAGCGCGGACAGCAGGAAGAACGCCAGGGTGTAGGCCAAAAGGAGCACGATGAGCGCCTGGCCGATGCGCTTGAATACGTACTTGCCCATCTACTTGTCCTCCTCGCGGTCGAAGTACACCGAGTAGAAGCTCGGGCGCGCCACTGCCTCAGTGTCAAAGCCCTTCACGTGCGGCGCGAGCGCGTAGACCTGCGGCTCTTCAAACAGCGGCAGGGTGTAGGCGTGTTCGGTCAGGTGGTCCTGCACTGCCTTGGATGCGGCGGCGCGGCCGGCGTCGTCCGGGGTGGAGACCACCTTGTCCAGAAGCGCCTGCAGCTCCGCGTCGATCGGCGTGCCGTCGCCGGCATTATTCAAAAGCGAATCGCGGCGGTCCACCGACAGGTGCGATTCGATCACGTCGTAGTCCGCGCGCCCCACCATGGTGTGCATGAGCTGGACGCGGTTGATGTCCTTTTGCGCCGCGTTCTGGGTGGCACGGTCGCCGGCAACCATGTTGAGCTCGATGCCCAGCTCTCGCAGATCGGACTGGATCATGGTGACAATCTCCTTCGAGCGCGGCTGCGGCAGGGCGTGGTTGACCCACAGGCTCAGGCGCTGGCCGTCCTTCTCGCGGATGCCGTCCGGGCCGGGGGTCCAGCCGGCGTCGTCGAGAAGCTTGCGCGAGCTTTCCGGGTCGAAGGTGTACGCGCCAGGCTGCTCCGCGTACCCCAGGGCCTGCGAGGTCGTCGATGAGGTGGCCAGCGGGTAGGAATCCGACAGCAGGATGCGGATGATCTCCTCGCGGTCAACGCCGTGGATGATCGCCTGGCGCACGCGGATATCCTGCAGCAGCGGGTGGTTGAAACGCATCGCCAGCTGGTTGTTCATGCCGTTGGCGGTGGCGGCGACCACCTGCACGTCCTGATCCTTCAGGTGGCGCTCCACCGGCGGGGAGATCGTGCGCGCGGCGTCGGCCTGGCCGGACAGCAGCGCGCCGGAGCGCATGGCCTCCTCCGCGGCCAGGGTGTAGTGGATGCCGTCCAGGCGAGCCCGGCCCTGGTGCTCGAGTGAGGGCGGCGCCCAGTCGTAATCCTCGCGGGCCTTAAGCACCAGGTCGGTGCCCAGGGTCTCGCTGTCCACCACGAACGGGCCGGAACCGATGACGTTTTCCGCGTTACCGGGGCCGAACTCCTCGTTGCGCAGCTGCAGCGAGGAATCGGCCAACAGGCCCGCGTTGTAGGTGGACGTCGCCTGCGCAAAGCCCGGCGAAGGTGCGGAGAAGTGGAAGCGCACCGTGTCCTCGTCGACGACCTCGCCGCGCTCATAGTTGGAGATCTGCTCCGAGACGTTGAGCAGCCGGTCCTTGTCGCCCAGGCCGAACAGGTCGAAGTTGTCCACGATGTTCTGCGCGGTCATGGGCGTGCCGTCGGAGTAGGTCACGTCGGTGCGGATGTCGAAGGTGAACACCGTGGCGTCCTCGTTGACCTCCGGCAGGTCCGTGGCAATCCACGGCTCAAGCTCCAGCGTCTCCGGGTCCTGGTAAAGCAGCCGGTCCGTCAGTTGGTTGACCACGCCGCCGTTGGGGTAAAACCCGGCGGCCGGCGGGTACAGGCTGTTAAACCAGTTGGATTCCAGGTAGGTGAGCACGTCACCGTCATCGCCGTTAGCCGCCGTCGCACATCCGGCGAGCAGGCTGGCTGCGGCGCCGAGCGCAAGCGTCGCGGCTACCTTTGTTTTAGGCACGTTATCGCCTTCTTTCTTCGGTTGCGCAGTGCACATTACCACTGTTAGACAATCCGGTTCTTTAGCAATAGACTAGGCAGTCTACATACGATCAAAGATTCACAGAAATCGTGGAGGTATTTTCACCGTGGCAGCATCCATCGCAATCGTCGGAGCAGGACCCCGCGGCATCTCCATCACCGAACGCATCGCCGCCTACCTAGGCGCCAGTGGCGGCGTGCTCACCCTGCACATCATCGACGACGCCCAAACCGGCGCCGGCCGCATCTGGGAAACCGACCAGACCCGCACGCTGTGCATGAACACCCTCGCCGGCGCGGTGACCCTGTTCACCGAGCCCGGCGCGACCGTTTCCGCCCCCGTGCTCGAAGGCCCCACCATGTACGAGTGGATCCAGGCGCTTCGCGGCGAGAAAACACACCCGCTTATCGACGCCTCCGGTGCCTCCCTCCCCGAGCACTACAACGAGGAGCTGCGCGCCACCCGCCCCGAGTCCAACCCCTCGCGCGCGCTCTACGGCGAATACCTGCGCTGGGCATGGAAGGTCGCGCTCGCGCAGCTACCGGACACGGTCGAGGTGGTCGAGCACCACTCCCGCGCCGTGTCCTTGGCGGCCGAGGGCGCCCAGGACGCCATCACACTTGCCGACGGCTCCGTGGTCCACGCCGACGCCACCGTCATCGCCTCCGGCTGGGTCCTGCCCGCCCCCACGCCCGCGCAGCAGGCGTTCGCCGACTCGGGTCTGACCTACATCCCGCCGGGCAACCCCGTGGAGCAGGACGTTTCACAGTTGCCGGCCGGCGAGCACGTTGTGGTGCGCGGCATGGGCATGGGCTTTTTCGACCTCATGGCGCTGACCACCATCGACCGCGGCGGCCGCTTCGTCGAGGACGCCTCCGCGCGTTCCGGCCTGCGCTACGAGGCCACCGGCAAGGAGCCGCACTTCGTGGTCACCTCCGGGCGCGGCTACCCCTACCTGCCCAAATCCGAGTACCACTCCCTGCCTCCGAAGGCCGACCTTTCCCGTCTGCGCGCCGCCATCGACGCCTCCGAAGCACCGGTGTCCTTCGGCCGCGACCTGTGGCCCGCGCTCGCCCGCGACGCCTACGCCGAGTACTACCGCGTGCTTGCCCGTGTGCGTCCCGAAGCACTCAGCGCGGCCCTCGACGAGATCCTCGCGGCCATCGACGCCGCCGACCTTGCCGCGGTTGCCACCTCGGACGACATCCTGCCGGTCGCGAACGCGCTGACCGAGGCACTTGACGGGATGAGCACCGCACCGTTCGACATGGCCGCCTGGGTGGATCCGCTCGCCGGCACCGAAGCGCTCAACCTGGAGGAACTGAACCGACGCGTCGCCGAAGGCATGGTGGCCGACATCACCGAGGCCGTGTCCGCCTGGGACTCCCCGCTCAAGGCCGGCCTATGGGCCATCTCCGCAGGCCGCAAACCCAGCGCGATCGCCACACAAAACGGCCGCGGCCCCCGCGAGGCGGCACTTGCGCAGTACATGGCGTTCGGCCAGATGGTCGGCTCCGGCCCGCCGCTGTTTCGCACCCGTGAGCTACTCGCGCTGTTCGACGCCGGCCTGGTCACCTTCTTAGGCCCCGACCCCGTGGTAGAGACCACCGACAGCGGGTACACAGCAGTCAGCCACGCCCGTTCGGTGCGCGCCACCGCACTTGCCGACGCATTCCTGCCCGGCCCCGACATCCGCACCTCCCCCGATGCCCTGACCGCGTCGCTGCGCGAGGCCGGCCGCGTGCGCCCGTTCGCACCGGGTGGCGTGGAAACCGCCTCCCCGGAAACCGACGATCACACCCGCCGCACCGTCCACCCCGACGGCGAGCTGGACGCGCGCCTGCACATCGTGGGCATCCCCACCGGCAAGCAGTGGGCGGACACCACCATCTCCCCCATGCCCGGCACCGACCCGCTGATGCTGCAGGAGACCGACAAGACGGCTCGCTCGCTGCTCACCCAGGCGGGCGTGCTCTAGCCCAGATCCCGGGCCACCGCCCACCTGGTGAGCTGGTGGCGGTTGGAGGTCTGCGTCTTGCGCAGAATGTTCGACGCGTGTGTTTCCACCGTCTTGACGGAGATGAACAGACGCTCGGCGATCTCCTTGTACGTGTAGCCGCGCGCGAGCAGCCGCAGCACCTCGAGTTCGCGGCGGGTCAGCGAATCCACCGCCGGGTCGTCCTCTTCCACCACCGGCCCCGAGGCGAAGGCGTCGAGCACGAACCCGGCCAGCCGCGGCGAGAAATACGCGTCCCCGCCGCGCACCCGTGCAATCGCCTCGGCGAGCTCGGCGCCTGCGATGTTCTTGGTCACGTACCCCCGCGCGCCGGCGCGGATCAGTGCGATGACGTCCTCGGCGGCATCGGAGACACTCAGCGCCAGGTACGCCGGGCCCGGCGCCCGCTTGAGCACGGCCAGTCCGCCGCCATCGGGCATGTGCACGTCTAAAAGCACCACGTCCGGGCGCGTGCGCTCGATCCCACGCACCGCCTCAGCAACCGTGCCGGCCTCACCAACGATGTCCACCGCGTCCGCCAGCTCAGCTTTCACCCCGGCACGGAACACGGAGTGATCGTCCACCAAGAACACGCTCGTCATAGCTCTAACGCTATCTCCACCTCTGAGCCATTGCCTATCGACGACATCACGTGCACTTCTCCCCCAACCCGCTCTACGCGGCCCACGATGGAGTCGCGCAAACCGTGCCGATCGGCCGGGATGGCGTCCGGATCGAAGCCGGAACCGCGGTCGCGCACAAACACCTCGAGCCTGCCCGCGAGATGCTCCGCGTAAACATCGATGGTGTCCACACCAGCGTGCTTCGCGGCGTTGACCATTGCCTCCCTCGCGGCCAGCACGACCGCCTCGGTGCGCTCATCAAAGGCGACGTCTTCGCCCACCGTGACCGGTTGGATGACCACGCGGAAGGCGTCCTCCACCTCGCCGGCCGCTTTCTGCAGGGCGGCGAAGGCGGTGGTGTGGTTGGGCACGGAGTCGTCGAAAAGCCAGGCCCGCAGCTCGCGCTCCTGGGCGCGCGCGAGGCGGGCGACCTCATCCGCATCGCCCGCCTGCTTCTGTATCAACGCGAGGGTCTGCAGCACCGAATCGTGCAAGCGTGAGGCAATCTCCGCGCGCTGGTCCGCCACCGCCTTGGCCTCACGCTCCGCGACCAACGAATTGGCCAGCTTGGCTATCAGCGGCACAACCAGCACCGCCACGCCCACCACCGTGACCAGCACGGAGACCACCACGCCGCCAACCCCGGCGCTTTCGCCCACAAACGCCACGGCCAGCACCCCGGCCATGACCAGCAGCGCACCCAAGGTCAGCGCGGCGATGTTGCCCCACGACCCCGTGCCGCGGTCGTATGCCTGCAGCGCAATCACCGCGCCGACGATGAGCACGCCGAGTACAAACACCACCGTGGCGCCCGCGCCCGAGGACAGCTGCAGCGCAATAAGCGCGCCTGCGAACCCGAGCACCACCAGCGCGAGATCCATCGTCCCCGGACGCTGGCGCTGCGCCCCGCTGTCGTCCAGGGGCGTACACATCCATAAACCGGCATAGAGCAGCGCGCCGAACCCGCCCGCGAAACTCGCCGCGACGAAGAACATGCGTACCCACTTGTCCTCCACCCCCAGGTGGTCGGCCACACCGGAGGCCACACCGGCCACAACGCGGCGGGAGCGGTTCCGGGCCAGCCGGGGATACAACGCAGACATAACCCCCATCGTTGCACGGGCACGCCTTCGGGCACATCGGGGAAAACCCTGAAAAGAAAGATCAGGGTCGTTCCCGATACCGCGGCCCGCGCTCCCGCGGGAGGATGGAGCCATGGAAAACAGCGCACTCACGCAGATGTGGGAGACCCGCCCGCCCCGCATCCCGGAGAACCAGGGCGGCAAGGCCGTCATCGGCGGCGTCTGCGAAGGCATTGGCGCCCGCTTCCACATCGACCCCACGTTCATCCGCGTGGTTTTCGTCGCGCTCTCGCTCGCGTTCGGCGGCGGTATCTTCCTCTACCTGCTGTGCTGGATCAACATGCCCCGCTTCGGGCTGACCCGCAGTCCGTGGGCCGCGATCATCACTCCGAAAGAGCAGCTGACCGCAGCGGAGATAAAGGATCGCGACACCGGCTGGTTGCTGCTGCTCGGGCTGTTCCTGTTTTTGCCGTCCGTTTCCGTCGCAGGCGATCTGCGGGCAGTGCTGGTCACGTTCATCCTCTTCGCCGCTGGCTGGTACTTCCTGCGCCAGCGCCAGCCCGAGCCGCCGGCTGGGTTGCTGGTGGGCGAGCCGGAGGGGGCACGGACAAGCAACCGCGCCGCTGTGGACACCTCTCACCTGACGGTGCCCGAAGGACACGAACACCCCGGCCAGCGCCCGCCCGCCTGGGACCCGCTCGGCGCGGCGCCGGAGCTGTGGCACCTACCGGAGCCGAGCGAACCGGCACCAACACAGCCGAAGAAACGCAATTGGACCTGGATCCCGGTCGCCTTAGTTCTCTCAGCAGTCTCGCTCGTGGGGCTTGCGTTTTACAGCGACCTGCGCGACGGCGACTACGGGCGCTTCGGCAGCGCGCACATCACCGTGTACGACGTCGACACCCTGCCAGACCAACCGGGCGTCAACGGCTTCGTCGGCGAGACCTACCTTGACCTCTCCGAGCTCGAGCCGCTGCGCGAGCCGAAAACCGTCGAAGTCAGCAACACCATCGGCAAGGTGGACGTGATCCTGCCCAACAACGTCCCCGTCGATGTGAACTGCCAAGTCACCATCGGCGAGACCGCCTGCCCCGAAGAAACGCAAAACGCGGACAAGGACAGCGCGCTGCTCACGATCAACGTGACACAGCGCGTCGGGTCCGTGTCCGCGTACTACGCCCGCTAAGACGCGGGCGTAGGTGACTGGCTCACTCCCACTCGATGGTGGCCGGCGGCTTGGAGGTGACGTCCAGCACCACACGGTTGACGTCGGCCACCTCGTTGGTGATGCGGGTGGAGATGACCTCGAGGGTCTCGTACGGAATACGCACCCAGTCCGCGGTCATGGCGTCCTCGGAGGCCACCGGGCGCAGCACGATCGGGTGGCCGTAGGTGCGGCCGTCGCCCTGCACGCCCACGGAGCGCACATCCGCGAGCAGCACGACTGGACACTGCCAGATCTGCTCGTCCAGGCCGGCCGTGGTCAGCTCCTCGCGGGCGATGGCGTCGGCGGCGCGCAGCGTCTCCAGGCGATCCTCGGTGACCTCGCCGATAATGCGGATGCCCAGGCCCGGGCCCGGAAACGGCTGGCGGTTCACAATCTCCTCGGGCAGGCCCAGCTCGCGCCCAACGGCGCGGACCTCGTCCTTGAACAGCAGGCGCAGAGGCTCGACGAGCTCGAACTCCACGTCGTCCGGTAGGCCGCCGACGTTGTGGTGGCTCTTGATGTTGGCGGTGCCGGTGCCGCCGCCGGACTCCACCACGTCCGGGTACAGGGTGCCCTGGACCAGGTAGTCCACCTGCTGGCCCTCCAGCACTCCGGCAACAGCGCGCTCGAAGGAGCGGATGAACTCCGCGCCGATGGCCTTGCGCTTCGCCTCCGGCTCGGTGACGCCGGCGAGCTTGTCCAAAAACGCCTTGCGCTCGTCCACGGTGACCAGCTTCGCCCCGGTGGCGGCCACGAAATCGGTCTCCACCTGCTCGCGCTCGCCCTGGCGCAGCAGACCGTGGTCCACGAACACGCAGGTGAGACGGTCACCGATGGCGCGCTGCACCAGCGCCGCCGCGACAGCGGAATCCACGCCGCCGGACAGGCCACAAATGGCGCGGCCCTCGCCGACCTGCTCGCGCACGTCCGCGATCAGCTGCTCAGCGATGTTGGAGGCGGTCCAGTTCTGCTCCAGACCGGCAATCTCGGTGAGGAAGCGGGTGAGCACCTCCTGGCCGTGCGGGGAGTGCATGACCTCCGGGTGGTATTGCACGCCGGCAAGCTTGCGGGAGGTGTCCTCGAACGCGGCCACGGGCGCGCCCGAGGTGGAGGCGGTGACCTCGAAGCCCTCAGGCGCCTGCGTGACGGAGTCGCCGTGGGACATCCACACGGCGTGCTCGGGTTCGAGTCCGGCGTGGAGCACGCCGCCGTCGACACGCATCTGCGTGCGGCCGTACTCGCGCGCACCGGTCTCGGCCACCTCGCCGCCGAGCGCGCGGGTCATGATCTGGAAGCCGTAGCAAATGCCGAAGATAGGCAGCCCCAGCTCGAAGATCTCAGCATCGAGCTGCGGCGCGCCCTCTGCGTACACCGACGACGGGCCGCCGGAAAGGATCAGCGCCTGCGGGTTCTTCTCGCGGACTTCTGCGGCGGTGATGGTGGAAGGAACCACCTCGGAGAAAACGTTTGCCTCGCGGACACGGCGGGCGATCAGCTGCGCATACTGCGCGCCGAAATCGAGGACAAGGACTGGGCGGGCTTGCGGAGTATTCACAGGCATAGATCGTAGTCGATCCCGCGCGAGACCCAACTGCCTGTGCGGCGTCCAGGAAAACCCCTGAATAACCAGCACCAGCGCGGGCGACGAAGAAGGCTGGTTCGGCGGGGCGTAGTACGCGTTACTGGACAGCCGAGCTAAGGCGCTCCAGGGCGGCGCGGACCTCGTCCGTGGACGGTGCCTGGGCAAGCTTATCGGCGGCCTGCTGCAGCTGAACGATTGAATTATCGGCGGCGGCCATAGCGTTGTTGACTTGCTCCACCAGCGGCATCACTTCAGCGTCCATGGTGGACTCGTTGGTGTTCTGGGACCAGCGGCGGATCATCTCCAACGGAATCTTGGTCAGCTCAGAAATGGAGTTGACCTTCAGCTCCACGCGGCGGCGGAAGGACGAGTGCAGGAACACCGCGTCGTCCATCTCCCGAACGTCAACCTCGAGCGCGTCCACAAGCAGGCGCATAGATTCATCCGCGCCGGACTCAGTGGAGAACTGCGCAGTCTGTGCGGTGTGCAGACGCGCCAGCGCAATCGCCATGCGCGCGTTTGCGGTCTTCGCGTACAGCTCCTCGGCCACCTCTTCCAGGGTGGCGGCGTTCTCGTCGATGATCCCGCGCATGGTCGCCCACACCTGCAGCGGCGCGAGCAGCAGGGTGCGCGAGGCCCCCTCGGTGACCACGTTTTCCATCTCCGCCTTCACGTTGTTGGTGACGGCGTTTTCCTCCACCAGGGTGGCGGACGCCTTGCGCAGCTCGTCGGCCGCGTCCTGAATGGCGGTCTGGACGGACATGAATTGGTCTAACTCGGCGTACAGGGCGCGGGCCGCGTCGTAAATGTCACCCGAGCCCTCCGGCAGAGTAAACCCGGCGTCCTCAAGCGCCTGCACCTCGGCCGGCAGGGCGGCCTGGATAAACGCGTCGTAGTCCGGCAGCAGCTCGCCGATCTTCTCCGCACCCATGACGGCGCGCTCACGGCGGCCCACACCGTTGGCCTTCGCCTCGTGCTCCACCAGGTTCGCCTCCTGGTAGAGCTGACCCGCGGCCTCGAAGCGCTCCGTCATCGGACGGGTGCGCACGGAGAGGTAACCGCCGTTGGGCAGCGGGGTGACGGTGGCGAGCACGTCGTAAGCCGAGCCGCTCTTGGCACGGTTGCGCACGTATGCGGCAAAGGGGCGGCCATCCTCGATGGTGTCCCACATGAGCTTGAAGGCGGCACCCGGCATCTCGTCGTGGCGGATGAGGTTGTGTGGCTTGCCAATCATCTCGTCCGCGCTGTACTGGGCGTACTTGATGAACACATCATTAACATGCGTCATCACACCCTTCGCGTCGGTGACCGAGAAAAAGATGTCGTTGACATCCACTTCATGGGAGGCACCCTCTGGTGCGTCGCGAAGAAGGGTTACACGGCTAGACATGGGCGTACTCATCCAATTTCTTAATTACGGATTGCCAGATCTGCTTTCTGAAAAGCTTTCACATCAGTATAACCACACTTGGCCATGATTCTCTTGAGACCTCCGACGATGTTCAGACGGCCGTATGGATCGCTCGACGGCCCGAACAGAACAGTCTCCAACGGCACACGCTTGCCCGATACCGCATGCTTGCTCACGCCACCACGGGGAAAGCGCGGGTGCGCCGTCTGCGCCTCCCAGTACACCCCGTTCGCCGCAGCCTCGGACGCCTGCACCAAATCTCGGCCGAGCATGACTGCATCCGCCCCGCACGCGATAGCAAGGGCAACAGCGCCGGGCTCCCACAGGGAGGTGTCCGCCAGCACGTGCACGTAGCGCCCACCGGTCTCATCCAGGTAGTCGCGGCGCGCTGCCGCCACGTCGGCGATCGCCGTCGCCATGGGGACGTTGACCACCGTGTTGGCGTCGCCGGAGCCCACAATCACGCCGGCCACTCCGGAGCGCATCAGGTGTGTTGCCGTGGAGTAGTCGAACACGCCGCCCGCGACCACCGGCACGTCCAACGAGCCGACGAACTCCTTAAGGTCGAGCGGTTCGCCGCCCTGCTGCACGTGCTCGGCGGAGACGATAGAACCCTGGATGAACAGAATCTCCGCACCTGCCGCGATGACCACCGGTGCCAGTTCGCGCGCGTTCTGTGGGCTCACGCGCACCGCCACTGTGACCCCGGAGTCGCGCACCTGGGCGATGCGCTCAGTGAGCAAATCGGTATCACGCTCCGCTGCGTGCAGCTCCTGCAGCGTGCGAACGGAGCGCTCCTCCGAGTCCATGTACTCCTGGTACTTCTCTTCCGAGTCGATACCCCAGGCGTCCTCGCACGAGTCCACGACCTTCTTCACCGCGCCCTCGAGGTCGGCATGGCGGCCCCAAAGCCCCTCGGCGTCGATCACGCCGAGGCCGCCCTGCTTGCCCATCTCGATGATGAACTCGGGGCTGGCCAGCGCGTCCGTCGGGTGAGAAACAAGCGGGATGTCGAAGGTGTAGGCGTCGATGTTCCAGCTCGTGTCCACGTCCTTCGAAGAACGGGTGCGGCGCTTCGGCACGATTGAAAGGTCGCCCAAGTCGTACGCCCTGCGGGCCTCGCGGCCGAGGCCGATTTCCACGTAGTCGCGCATGAATATCCCCTACTGGCGGTAGTTCGGCGCCTCGACGGTCTGCGTGATGTCGTGCGGGTGCGACTCGCGCAGGCCGGCGGCGGTGATCTGGACGAACTGCTTCGTCTGCAGCTCCTCGATGGAGGCAGCACCGGTGTAGCCCATGGCGGCGCGCAGGCCACCGACAATCTGGTGGGTAATGGAGTCCAGTTCGCCGCGGAACGGCACACGACCCTCGACGCCCTCCGGCACCAGCTTGTCCTCGCTGGTCACATCAGCCTGGAAGTAGCGGTCCTTGGAGAAGGAGCGCTTCTCGCCGGTCAGGCCGCGGCCCTGCATGGCACCCATGGATCCCATGCCGCGGTAGCGCTTGTACTGCTTGCCGCCCACGACCACGATCTCGCCCGGGGCCTCAGCGGTGCCGGCAAGCATGGAACCGAGCATCACGGTGGACGCGCCCGCCGCCAGCGCCTTGGCTACGTCGCCGGAGAACTGCATGCCGCCGTCGGCGATGATCGGAACGCCTGCGGCCTTCGCCGGGACGGACGCCTCGAGGATCGAGGTGATCTGCGGCGCGCCCACGCCTGCCACCACGCGAGTAGTGCAGATGGAGCCTGGGCCGATGCCCACCTTGATCGCGTCGGCGCCAGCGTCGATCATGGCCTTCGCCGCGCTACGGGTGGCCAGGTTGCCTCCGATGACGTCCACGCGGTCGCCGAATTCCTTCTTCACGCGCGAGACCATCTCGAGCACGCGGTTGTTGTGCGCGTGCGCGGAATCCACCACGAGCGCATCCACGCCAGCTTCCACCAGCAGACCCGCGCGGTCGAAGGAATCTTCGCCGGTGCCCACGCCAGCGGCGACGAGCAGACGGCCGTCGGCGTCCTTGGAGGCGTTCGGGTACTGCTCACTCTTGACAAAGTCCTTCACGGTGATCAGGCCGGCCAGGGTGCCGTCCGCCGCCACGATCGGCAGCTTCTCCACCTTATTGGAGGACAACAGCGCCAAAGCTTCTTGCTTATCGACGCCCTCCGGTGCCACCACGAGCGGCATCGGGGTCATAACCTCAGCCACCTTGCGCTGGAAATCCGCCTCAAAACGCATGTCGCGGTTGGTAATGATGCCCACCAGGCGGCCGCCGTCGTCCACCACTGGCAGGCCGGAGATGCGGAAGCGAGCGCAGAGCGCGTCCACGTCTTCAAGCGTCATGTCCGGGGTTGCGGTCACCGGGTTGGAAACCATGCCGGACTCGGAGCGCTTGACGATGTCGACGTGCTCCGCCTGGTCCTGGGCGCTTAAGTTGCGGTGCACCACGCCGATGCCGCCCTGACGCGCCATCGCAATCGCCATGCGGGACTCGGTAACCGTGTCCATCGCGGCAGAGGCGATAGGCAAGCCCAGACGGATGTTTTTGGTGAACTGGGAGGCGGTGCTCACCTCTGACGGGACAATGTGGGACTCCGCCGGCAGCAGCAGCACATCGTCGAAGGTCAGGCCACGCAGCGCGACCTTTTCCGGATCGTCCCCACCAGTCCACACACGCTCGTTAGCCATCGCATTGTCTCCTCTCCCGCGCAGATGTTTTCCGCCATGATATAACGTGGCGCAAATACCGACCGTGCCACCCAGTTCAGGGCACTTTCCAGCGGGCGATCCAGCCGGTTTGCCACACCGTATAGGGTTATACGGGTGAACTACGACGACATGATGCCACTGGACCCGTTCGCGGACGACCCTAACGACCCGGCATCCTTCATCGAGGACGATGAGCACGCCGAGCCGCTGTCGCCCGCAGAACGCGTCGCAGTGATCCAGGATCTCTCGCACGTGCGAGACGCGAAGCGCATACTCAAACCCCGCGGCATTCTCGGGGTGTCATTCCTCTGCGAGGACTGCGACCAAGTCCACTACTACGACTGGGAGATCATGGAGCAAAACATGATCGCCTCGTTGAACAACCAGCTTCCGCCCGTGCATGAGCCCAGCGCGCAGCCGAGCATCGAGGCGTACGTGCCCTGGGACTACGCCATGGGCTACCTCGACGGCTTAGAGGGGCGCTAGGAGCTGCTGCCGGCGCCCGGGTGGACGACTGGGCCGCCCTCTGCGCCGCCGGAGACACCCGCGCCAAAGTCGGCCGGCGGGCTGACCATCGTTGCCGGGTCGTTGACTCGCAGCGACGGGCTCTCCTGCTCCGCACCCGCTTCCGACGACGGCGATTCGCTGGCCGCGTCCTGCCCCTGCGACGGTGCCGCGCTGCCGGCGGTCGTGCTCGGCTGCGGGCTCGACGATGTCGGCTGGGTGGACTGCGTGGGCCTCCCATGGCCTGTGCCGGCGCCATTTCCCGCCCCAGGGCCGCGCTGCGCGGGATCCTGCGGCTCCTGGGTCGGCTGCTGCACCGGCGGTGCGGGGACCTGTTCCGGAGCCGGGCGCTCGGAGGAAGCGCCTTCCGGCGGCACCGTGGACGCCTCCGTGGCCGCTTCCGTGACCGTCTTTGTCTCCGTCACCGTCGCGGACGCGCCTGCGCGGCGTTCGCGCTCCTGGATAGTCGCCACCAGATCCCGCGCCTGCTCCAGCAGGTCGCGGGCGGCGGCAGCGTCGCCGCTTTCGCTGGCCACCTCAAGCTCGTCGAGGGTGGTGGCAAGCTCCACCACGGTGGTGTCCTCGTCGGTAGTGTCGCTTTCGAACAGGACGGCACCGGTGCCGACGCACACCACGGTCGCAGCAGCCGCGCCGATCAAGCCGGACAGCCAAGGGCTGACGCGGCGCTTCGCCTTCTTCACGCGCTTTTCCTCCAACGAGGCAACGTTGCCAGAGGGCTGAGTATTTTCGGTGAACAGCTGCGGCGCCGGCGGCATCGGGCGGTCAACATCAGCCTTCAAATCCAACAGAGCGGCGGCGAGGGGGTCGGTGCCAGCCGAAGGATCGTCGCCAAGCATGAGCGCGTCAAAGAACGCGTCGCTGCGCGCGAACTCCTCCATGTGATCGTCCTGACGTGTCATAACTCCGCTTGCCCTCCATCCAGTTGCTTCCGCAGTTTGGACAGCGCACGGTGCTGGGCAACACGCACTGCACCCGGCGTGCTTCCCATAACTTCAGCCGTCTCCTCCGCGGACAGACCCACAAACACTCGCAGAATCACGATGTCGCGGGCCTTCTCATTAAGTGAATCGAGCAAAGCCCTCACAGCGTTACTCCCCACCGACACCATCGCCGCGTCCTCGGGAGTGATTGTCGCCACTTCGGTGTCGGGGACCTCCTCCACCGGGCTGAGCTTGTCGCGCGCCATCGCACGGTGCGCGTCCGCCACCTTGTTAAACGCGATGCCGTACACGAACGCCATGAACGGCCGCCCGGTGTCGTTGTAGCGGTCGATGCTCGTCGCCACCGCCAGGCAGATTTCCTGGGCGACATCTTCGGGGGTAGGCATCCGCCCGCCCCCGATGCGCGCCCTGGCGTAGCGCAGCACTCGCGGGTGGATGATGGAGATGATGCGCTGCAGCGCCCGCCTGTCGCCCTGCGCAGCGGCGGGAACCAGGCCAGCGAGTTCTGCGTCTTCATCGCCTGCAGCCACACGCATCTCCTTCCCTCGTCTGTCAGCTTGCACCAATTTCGCGTAACCCGTTCATAATAAACGCACTTGCCTTAGCATTCGCGCTACCGACCTTTTGCCAGGAATTCACCTGCCTGTAACCAGCTGCGTTGGCGCAGTAAGACACGGGTATTTTCACGCAGTTCGACTAGGCGACAGCAGACCGTAACCGCAGCGACACCAAACGTTAACCAGAACAGTCCACACTCGTTGCCGGTTACACGTTTGAGGTACTTCCACAAAGGAGCACTCCCGATTATGTCTTTGCCGCACCAGCTTCCCGGACCCAACGCCGACTTCTGGGATTGGCAGCTACACAGCAAGTGTCGGGGGGAGGCCTCCGAGATCTTCTACCACCCCGACGGGGAGCGCGGCCGGGCGCGCACGCAGCGTGAAAACCGCGCCAAGGCCATCTGCTTCGAGTGCCCGGTGCTTACCCAGTGCCGCGAGCACGCGCTGCGCGTAGCCGAACCGTACGGCATCTGGGGCGGCATGAGCGAATCTGAGCGCTCCGCCATCCTGCGCGGCACCGCCGGCGGCATGAAGGTCGCCGCGGCTTCCGCCAAGTAATTTTTTGCAACCACCTGGCGGGGGTTTCGTAAAGCCTGACAATCACGATTTGCGGCCAGGGGAAATAGCAGCCCAAAACGGCCGGTTCGTCAACTTTTGCGAAATTACCGGCCTGAGATACAGAAAAACGCCCCGGTTTCGGGGCGTTTTTGCTTAGCGACGAACCTTCGGCAATGCGCGACTAGTGCGCGTGGCCTTCGTGCTCGTCTTCCTCGGCGGGCTTAGTCACCACAGACGCTTCCGTGGTGAGCACCATGCGCGCCACAGACGCGGCGTTGACCACCGCGTTGTGGGTGACCTTCACCGGGTCGATGATGCCCTGCTCAATCAGGTTGCCGTACTCGAGCGTCGCGGCGTTGAAGCCCTCGCCGTTCGGCATGTCGGCGATCTTGGACACCACAACGGCACCGTCGAGGCCCGCGTTATCGGCGATCCAGAACGCCGGCTTAGACAGCGCACGGGCCACGGCCAGCACGCCGGTCTTCTGCTCGCCGTCGAAGCCGTTAGCGAACTCCTCGAGCTGCTTGGCAATCTGCACCAGCGCCGAGCCGCCGCCGGCGATGATGCCCTCTTCCGCTGCCGCGCGGGCGGCGTTGATGGCGTCTTCGACGCGCAGCTTGCGCTCGTTTTGCTCAGTCTCGGTGGCGGCGCCGACGCGCAGCACGGCCACACCGCCGGACAGCTTGGCCAGGCGCTCCTCCGCCTTCTCCTTGTCCCAGGTCGAGTCGGTGGTTTCGATCTCGCGGCGGATCTGGTTGCGGCGGTCCTCCACGGCCTCGGCGGTGCCGGCGCCGTCGACGATGACGGTGTCGTCCTTGGTCACCGTCACGCGGCGGGCGGAGCCGAGGTGCTCCAGGGTGGCGTCCTTGAGGTTGACGCCGACCTCCGGGTCGATCACGGTCGCGGCGGTGACCACCGCGAGGTCGTCCATAAACGCCTTGCGGCGCTCGCCGAAGTACGGCGACTTCACGGCGACGACCTTAAGCACCTTACGGATGGAGTTGACCACCAGCGCCTGCAGCGCCTCACCCTCGATGTCCTCTGCCACCACGAACAGCGGCACGGACTCGGAGGCGGCCTGCTCCAGAAGCGGCAGGAAGTCCGGCAGGGAGGAAATCTTGCCGCGCACCAGCAGCACGCGGGCGTCCTCGAGCACGGCCTGGCCGGCGTCCGGATCCGTCATGAAGTACGGGGAGAGGAATCCCTTGTCAAAGGAGATGCCCTCGGTGAGGTCCACGTAGGAGTCGATGGACTGGGACTCCTCGACGGTGAGCACACCGTCCTTGCCCACCTTGTCCATGGCGCCGGCGACCATCTCGCCGACCTCCGGGTCGCGCGAGGACACGGTGGCAACGTTCGCGATCTCTCCGGAGGACTGCACCTCGGTCGCGCGGGCCTTGAGCTCCTCGACGACCTTCTCGGCAGCGGCCTTGATGCCCTTGTTCAGCTCGATCGGGTTCGCGCCAGCCGCGACGTTGCGCAGGCCCTCGGCGACGAGCGCCTGGGCCAAAAGCGTTGCGGTGGTGGTGCCGTCGCCGGCGATGTCGTTCGTCTTCACGGCGACGGACTTCACCAACTGCGCGCCGAGGTTTTCAAACGGGTCTTCGAGGTCGATGTCGCGGGCGATGGTCACGCCGTCGTTGGTGACGGTCGGGCCACCCCAGGACTTGGACAGCACGACGTTGCGGCCGCGGGGGCCGAGCGTGACCTTCACCGCGTCGGCGAGCGTGTCCACGCCGCGCTGGATGCCCTCGCGGGCCTCCTGGTCAAATGCGATGAGTTTTGCCATGGCGCTTACTTCTCGACGACGGCCAGCAGGTCACGAGCAGACAGCAGCAGGAACTCCTCGCCGCCGTATTTCAGCTCGGTGCCGCCGTACTTGGAGAAGATGACGGTGTCGCCCTCCTTGACGTCCACGGCGACGCGGTTGCCGTTGTCGTCCAGGCGGCCCGGGCCGACAGCGATGACGACGGCTTCCTGTGGCTTCTCCGCAGCGGAATCCGGGATAACCAGGCCGGACGCGGTGGTGGTCTCAGCCTCGGCAATCTGGACGAGGACCTTGTCCTCCAGCGGCTTGATGTTGACGTTTGCCATGATCAGCAACCTTTCATTGGTGAATGATTCAACAGTTCAGGTCTGAAGAGGCGCAGCCGTCGTCGCGGGTGAACAACTGTGCTTCACACAACCTGCTTTGGCACTCTACCCCTGAGAGTGCCAGCCAACAACCACAGGCTGTGCGGCGGTGTGATCTAGCGGTTGAGCACCGCGTTACGCCACAGATCGAACTCCTCGGCGTTGTCGTCGCGGTAGTTCTCCACCGCGCGGATCGCCTGAAGCACCTCCGCGATGGTGTCCTCATTGACGCTGCCGCCGTCGGCGGCGGTAAAGATCACCGGGCCGCACACCGCGCGGGTCGGGTCGGTGAGGAACTCCGGGTTATCCGTCTCCGAAGTGTTGCGCGCTAGCGATGCCACCGGGTTCGGCTCTTGGCCCAGCTGTGCCGCGTCCGGGCGGAAGATCGCGTGGAAACGGTTGCCGTCCTGGTCGAAGGCGACATCGTCGAACTTCTCGGTTACGCCGCCGAGGGTCTCGCGCACCGTCTCCTCGTCGAATACGATGCGGCGGTAGGTCAGATCCGGGTTGACCAGGAACCCGAACCGTTCACGGTCGGCCTGGTTTTGGTCGAACTGTTCTGTAGTTTCAGCGGACACGGGTCATCCTTTCGTCGAACAAGACGTGCAGGCCCCAAGCGTATCCGCAACGGGCATTTCGTGCCTTACGACGACACGAGCGGCACCTCGACCTCCAGCGAAGTGTCCGTGCCCACGCCCAGTCCGGACGGGGCGGCGCCCTCATGGATGAGCTGGGCGGCCAGCGCCGCGATCATCACCCCGTTGTCCGTGCACAGGTTAAACCGCGGCACCCGCAGCTCGATGCCGGCGGCCTCGCAGCGCTGCTGCGCCAGCTCCCGCAGCCGGCGGTTGGCTGCCACGCCGCCGCCGAGCAGCAGCGTGCGCGCGCCGGTGTCCTCGCAGGCCATGACGGCTTTAGCGGTGAGCACGTCGCACACCGCTTCCTGGAACGACGCGCAGACGTCCTCCAGCGAGATCACGCGGCCGTCGCGCTCGGCGGCCTCGACGTGGCGGGCCACCGCGGTCTTCAATCCGGAGAAGGAGAAGTTGTAGCGGTGCTCGCCGCGCAGGTCTTCGGCGCGCGAAAGCGCCCGCGGAAACTTCACCGCTTCCGGGTTGCCCTCGGCCGCGAGCTTGTCCACCACCGGGCCGCCGGGGTAGCCCAGGCCGAGGAGGCGGGCGACTTTGTCGTATGCCTCGCCGGCGGCGTCGTCGAGCGTGGTGCCCAGCTCCCGCATCGGCTTGCCCACGGCTTCGACCTCCAGCAGCTGCGTGTGCCCGCCGGAGACCAGCAGCGCCACCGCGTGGGGCAGCGGCTCGCCGTCCAAGTTGGCCACCGCGACGTGCCCGCCCAGGTGGTTCACCCCGTAAAACGGAACCCCCCATGCGCCCGCATATGCCTTAGCGGCGGACGCGCCGACCAGCAGCGCGCCTGCCAGGCCCGGGCCGACGGTGGCGGCCACCGCGTCCGGCTTGGCAACGCCGGCGTCCGCCAGCGCCTTCTCCATCACCTGCGGCATGGCCTCCAGGTGGGCGCGCGAGGCGATCTCCGGCACGACCCCGCCGAAGCGGGCGTGCTGCTCCATCGAGGAGGCGACCACGTCGGCGAGAATGTTCATCGTGCCGTCGTCATGCAACTCAACAATGCCCACGCCGGTTTCGTCGCACGAGGACTCAATGCCCAACACAATCACTGGTCTCGCCTTTCGCTCTTGTTCGGCCGCGTCATGGTGTACGCGTCCATGCCGGAGGCCTGATAGTAGTTCTTCCGCACGCCCGCGGTGAAAAACCCGAAACTTTCGTACAGGCGGATCGCGGGCGTGTTGTCCACCCGCACCTCCAAAAAGCACGGCCCGTCTAACAGGTCCACGGTGTGCATGAGCTGGTCCATCAGCGCTCGGCCTATGCCTTCGCCCTGCCTGGATGGGTCGACGCCGATGGTGTGGATCTCAAACTCCGGGTCGTCTTTCGGCCCGAGCATGGCCAGGCCCGCAAACCCGACCAGCTCTTCGCGGTCGAAGGCGCCCAGGTAGAAGGTGTGACGCGCGGCAATCTCGGAGTGGTACGCCGCCTCGGACCACGGGCTGTCGCCGGCGAACAGCACCGCCTCGATCGCCGCGGCCGCCGGGGCGTCCGCGACCGTCAGCTCGCGGAAGCGCACGCTCATGGCAGCGCCGGCGACTTCGGGGCCTGCTTCGGCGGCACAGCGTCGGGACGGCGCAAATACAGCGGCACCAGCGGCTCCGGCTGCGCGTCCAGGTCGGCGACTGAGACTAAGCCGGCGGGGGTTGGGGGGTGGTAGGTCACCCTTTGGGCGTCGATAGGCAAAAGCTCCGCTAGCGACGACGGCACGCTCACCACCTCCACCGCGGGCGAGGAAAGATCCGCCGGCTTGCACACGTCCGGGCCCGCCACCCGCTTACCGCCCGAGTAGCGCGCCCAGTACACCTCGCGGCGGCGCGCGTCGGTGACCACCAGCGCCTCCCCGCTAAGCGACGCAGCAACCGCGTCGTGCGTGCACACCCCATGCACCGGAACGGAAAGCGCCTGCCCCAGCGCCGACGCGGTAGACATGCCCACACGCAGGCCCGTAAAGGGCCCCGGGCCGCACCCCACCACGACCGCGCCCAAGTCCGCGAACTCGGCGCCCGCCTCCCCCAGCAGCCGAGTAATCTCCGGCATGAGCGTCTCGTTGTGCGCGCGGGTGGCAACCGCCGTCTCCGCGAGCACACGGTCCCCGTCCACGATGCCTGCGACCAGGTCAGTCGTGGCGGTGTCCAGGGCGAGGACGAGCATTATTGGCCCAACCCGAGGGTCCAGCGGCCCTGGTGCATGTGGAACGGCATCGCCGTGTTCAGCGGGAAGGACTCGGACTGCGGGACGGTGCAGATATCCACCTTGTTCAGCTCCACCGGGTCCACCATGGGGACTTCGCCTTCGCTGCCCGGGATGAGCAGCACGTAGCCCAGGTCGCCGCCGAGGTCCAGGTCGTCGACGCTGATACCGAAGGCCTCCACCTTGGCGTCCACCAGCTCCTGCGGCTCGCCCGGGCACAGGGTGGTATAGCCGAGGTAGCGCGCCGGGTCGTAGATGCGCGCCGGGTCCACCAGCTGTGCGGCCACGGCGTCGCCGCCCGGGCGGGTCTGCTGCAGCGAGCGAGAAAGCGAGTTCGTCGGCTCGACCTGAGCGAGATCGTTGGATCGGGACTGCGGGATGAAGATGATCCCGGCGAGGAGCACGAGCCACAGCACGGCTGCGAGCGCGACCCAGCGGCGGGACTGGCTAGTGAGGTTGAGCATGCGTGTAAGCCTACATCCCGTCCTCGACGCGCCAGGAGATGATGCGTGCTTCCGTCTCAGCGTGCGTGCGCCGATCAAGCGTGACGTGCACGTAGCGCAGCGCGAGCTGCTCCACCAGCCCGCCGCCCCACTCGGCCACCACCACGGCCTCCTCGAGGGCGCTGTCCAGGTCGAGGGCGTCGAGCTCACCTAGCGGGTCGTCGCCAAGCCGGTAGGCGTCGACATGCACCAGCGAGGGGCCATTGCCTATCGACGAGTGCTCCCGCGCAATCACGAACGTCGGGCTTGTCACCCTGCCTTTGACCCCCATACCCCTCGCGATGCCCTGCGTGAAGGTGGTCTTGCCCGCGCCGAGCGGGCCGTCGAGCACAACGAGGTCGCCCGCCTCGAGCGCCGCGCCCAGCTCTTCACCGAGCTTTTGCGTATCCGCGGCACCTTCGCACAGCCGCTCGCCCTGCTCCGGAAAAATCGACTTCATCTACTTGCCTTCCCCGATGTACGTGCGGGTGGTGCGACCGCGCGGGGCGCAGACCACCTCGTAGTTGATGGTGCCGGCGCGGTTGGCCAGCGCGGTGGCGTCGCCGAAAATTACGGCCTCATCGCCCGCGGCGACGTGAGCGTCGTTGTCGCCGAGCCAGACCACGATCTGGTCCATGGACACCCGGCCCACCTGTGGGTAGGCCCGGCCCGCAATGTCGACCTCCACCGCGCCCTGCCAGGAGCGCTGCACCCCGTCCGCGTAGCCCGCCGGGATGACGGCGGTGAACCCGTCCACCGGCGCCTCCCAGGTGCGCGCGTAGCTGGTGGCCTCGCCTTTGCGCATCGGCTTGACCGCGACCACCGGCGCCGACCAGGTCATCGCGGGTTTGAGTCCGTGGTCGAGTCCATCGACCGGCTCCAGGCCGTACAGGCTCACCCCCGGCCGGACCATGTCGAAGTGCAGGTCCGGTCGGGTCCAGGTCGCCGGCGAGTTCGCCGCGTGGTTACGCGGCACCTCCAGGCCCACCTGGCGGGCCTGGGCGATCGCGCGGCGAAACGCGGCGGCCTGCTGGTCGGTGTACGGGTCCGCCGGGTCGTCGGCGCAGCTCAGGTGCGTCATCAGCCCCGCGACCGTGAGCTTGCCTTTGCGCTGCGCGTCCAGGGCGAGCTCGAAAGCCTCCTGCCAGCGGACCTCATCGATGCCGGAGCGGTGCATCCCCGTGTCCACCTTGAGGTAGGCGGTGGGCGCCGTTGGTGCGTCGATAAGCGATTGCAAATGCGTAAACGACGGAACCCCCACGTCGACCCCGGCCGGGAGCTCCTCCTGCGGGTCCCACAGCCACGCCAGCACCGGCTTCGTAGTCAACTCGCGCACCCGACGCGCCTCCGCGAACGTGGCCACGCCGAACGCGTCCGCGCCGCCCGCCTCCATCACCGGCACGCAGCGCTCGACGCCGTGGTTGTAGGCGTCCGCCTTGACCACGCACATCAGCTCCGCCGACGTTTGCTCGCGCAGGCGGCGGGTGTTGTGCGCGATTGCGTCCAGATCGATCGTTGTTCTCAGCACGGGCCTATTACATCACGTGAGTGACGCCCAACACGATGAGCAGCACCGCCACCGACCACGTCGCCGCGGCCGTGACCTGGTCGGGGTGGGCGCGCGCCCAGTCGAAGCCTCGCGCCGCCGCGCTGTGCGGCTTCGCGCGCACCCAGCCCACGGCCAACGCGGCGAGTGTGGGCAGCGACAGCGCCACCGTGGCGTAGAGCGGGATCGCGGCGTAGCGCACCTGCGCCTCGAGGCCGGCCGCCGACAACAGCGCGAGCCCGCCGTAAAACGGCATCGACGTGGCCGACTGAATCAGGCCGAGTACCACGCCGGTGGCCACCGTAGCCGGACCTGGGATGTGCAGCGGGCGCATGATCTTCTGCGTCAGCGCCTGGTTGTCGCCGCCGCGCAGCGCCAGGAAGGCGGTGAGGATGCCGGTGGCGATGAGCAAAATGCCGAACACCGGGCCCTCGACGAAGCGCTGCACCACCGGGCCCAGGCCGTCGAAAATCACCAGCATGATCAGTGCCAAGCCGGCCACACCGCACCAATCGCCCGCGATCAGCAGCGCCGTGGTCTTGGCGTAGTTGCGCCGCGCGGCGATGCCGACCGCGACGATGACGCCGATGAGAAGCAGATTCACCGAATCAATGAACGCCAGCTGCAAAGCACCGAGCATCCGACCTCCTGTGTGTGCGGGGTAGCCTGGCAATGTCGGACTCACCCTAGTCGAGGAAAGATTGCAGTAGGATTGCCCGCGTGTCTGCGAAGCTGAAGAAACTCTCCGACCTGTCCAAGCGCGGCCCGCACCGCGTGCTGGAAGGCGACCTGGGCTACACCGGCCTGCCCGGCAAGGTCTACACCCCCGCCGAAGGCAAGAACCTGCCCGGCGTGGCGTTCGGCCACGACTGGCTCAAGGACGTCGCCGCCTACGAGGACACCCTGCGCCACCTGGCCAGCTGGGGCATCGCCGTGGCCGCGCCGGACACCGAAACCGGCTTCAAGCCCGACCACGCCGGCCTGGCCGCCGACCTGGAAACCGCCATGCAGATCCTCGGCGGCGTGCGCCTGGGCAACGGCAACATCTCCGTCTCCCCGGGCAAGCTCGGCATCGTCGGCCACGGCATGGGCGGCGGTGCCGCCGTGCTCGCCGCGGTGGACAACCCGAAGGCGAAGGCCGTGGCGGCGGTGTACCCGGCCAACGTGGCACCGTCCGCAGTCGAGGCGGCGCGCAACCTGTTCGTCCCCGGCATGGTCGTCGGCCCTGGCGAAGACGGCGACTCGCTGTTCGACCCCGGCAACCCCGCCAAGCTGGCCTACAACTGGGCCGGCGAAGTGGTCTACCGCACGCCGAAGAAGGGCGACCAGCAGTCCTTCTCCGAAGACAACTTGGTCAAGCGCATCCTCGGCCTGGGCAAGTCCGACCGCGGCCTGCAGGAGACCATCCGCGGCCTGCTCGTGGGCTACCTTCTGCACCAGCTCGACGAAGACAAGTCGTACGCCTCCTACTCCGAGCCTGACGCCGAAGGCTCCGGCGTGGGATCCCTGACCGGCGAGAAGCTGTCCAAGGCCGCCGGCCTGGTGCGCGACAACGCCGGCTTCTCCCTGTTCTAGCTCCCGGCTACACGACGGGGTTTTCGCCGTTCGGGCCAATCGCGCGCAGCACCGCCTGGATCTGCTGCTTCTGCGACTTCTGCGCAGCGTTACGACGAGGCCGCGGCATACTGTAATCCCCCCGTGGCACCGTCACCGGCTGCCGCGGCATGGTCTCCCGGGCCCGCGCGTGGTGCTTGGCGGTCATCTCCATCTTCTGCTGCGTTTCCTTCATCAACGCCTCGAAATCCGCCATTCGCTTCGCGGTACGCCTCTGGTACTGGGCCACAAACTGCTCGAAATCCATCGTTACCACTCCCCTGACTTCTTCATTGCCCACGGATCAGCATCCACCCCGCCGGTGTCGCCCGTGTCGCCAGCATCTCCTGCCTGCGCTGGCTGCGTTTCCAGATTCTCCAGCTTCTTCGGCGGCGGCGTCGGCTCCTCCACCTGCGACAGCTCCGGCGGCGGAGCGATCACACCGTCATCTGCGGGCGCGGGCGGAGGCGGTGGCGGTTCCGGCTCGCACTCCGGCTCCGGCTCGGGTTCTGGCTCCGGCTCGGGCTCGCACTCCGGCTCGGGCTCGCACTCCGGCGTCGCCGCCGGCTCGGTCGGGCAGTCCTCCAGCGCCGTCTCGTCGACGTCGAGCGTCGCCTCCAGGTTCGCCTCCAACGTCAGCCCCAGCGTCAGCTCCAGGCCCAAATCGGCACTATCGCTGGACGAGGCGCTGCGAGAAGCTTCATCGGAAATGCTGGCGGCGGCGGGGCGGGTACTGACGTCGCAAGGCGAATGCGTATTCTCCCCGAAGTCCACCGGCGGGGCGGGCTGCTCAGCGGCCGCAGTGTCGACGCGGGTGGCGACCTCCCCCAGGCATTCCTTGATCACGCAGTTGCGGTCGCTGGCGGTCTCGCGCGCGCTGCGCAGCGCCTCGATGACCATCTCCACCGCCGGCTGGATCAACTGCACAATCCCGCAGTTCAGCACGATGTCGAGCATGCGTCGCGCCGGCTCCAGCAGGGCACGCACCGCAGACTCCGCGGTGGCCACAATCGTTTTGATCGCCTCCCCGCACTGCCCAATGCTCTCCCCGGCAGTTTTTGCGCGGTCGAAATGCTCGGATTCGCGTGTTTCGTCGCAAAGCTCACGCTCGCGGATGCCCACCTCGTCGAACCAGGCGCTCTCATCGCACGAGCACGTCCGCGCCGGCGTCTCCGGGCGCTGCCCACCCGCAGACAACCGCAGGCCAGCGGCCAGAAACGCGCTCAGATCTAGCCCGTCGGTCTCCGCGACCTGCTCCAACAGCTCGCCGGCCAGGCCGTGCACCGCGGCGCGCTGCGCCGGCCCCACCTCCGGCGCGACATCAACCGCGCACACCAGCGACTGGACGTCGTCTTTCACCGCCGCCATCATGCGTTCTCCACCCCACCCGCAATCGACTCTAAGAACTCGGATGAGAGCTGGTCGGCGGCTACAGTGGCGTCGCTAAGCGAAAGCACCTGCGCCCAATTCTCCCCGCGCGCCGCGAGGAAACGTTGCGACGTGGAATGCAACGCCTCCAACGCATCCACGATGCGCTGGCCCTCCCGCGCAAAGCCCGCGCCGAACGCCGACGCGGCAACCACCGGCCGCCCAGCGTCGAGCTCGCGCGCGGCGCCACGGTACGCCTCGATAGCCTCTGTGTACTTCGTGCGCACCGCATCGATATCGATGTCGAGCGCCCCAACATGTGTCATATGCCCACCCCCGAAAGGCTCGCAGTTGAACTGTCTTACCTTTACTTAGACTCCCCCAATGCCCCGGCGGTTCCCTGCCGGGGCAAAAAACTTTTACCGCCGATAAACCTACACCGCGGCAACGACCGCCGCGAGGCGACCGGCAACCTTGCGCGCCTGCTCCTCCTCAGCGGCCTCCACCATGACGCGGAACAGCTCCTCCGTGCCAGACGGGCGCAGCAACACGCGGCCGGCATCGCCCAGCTCAGCCTCCGCCTCGGCGATGGCGTCTTTGACGGACTGGTCCTCCAAGATCAGCGCCTTGTTGGACACCGGCACGTTGATCAGCGTCTGCGGCAGCACCGTCATCACCTCCGCCAGATCGGCGAGCGCCTTGCCGGTCTCCGCCATGCGCTCCATGAGCATGAGGCCGGACAGCACGCCGTCGCCAGTGGTGGCGTGGGCCGGCACCACGATGTGGCCGGACTGCTCGCCGCCCAGGGAGAAATCGCCGTTACTCAGCTCCTCGAGCACGTAACGGTCGCCCACCTTCGTCTCGCGCACCGAGATGCCCTCGCGCTCCATGGCCAGCTTCAGGCCCAGGTTGCTCATCACCGTGGCGACGAGCGTGTTGTCCTTCAGGCTGTTGGACTCCTTCATGCCGGTGGCGAGGATGGCCATGATCTGGTCACCGTCGACGACGTTACCCTGCGCGTCCACGGCCAGGCAGCGATCCGCGTCGCCGTCGTGCGCCAGGCCCAGGTCCGCGCCTTGTTCGACCACGGCCGCCTGAATCTGGTCCATGTGGGTGGAGCCGGAGCCGTCGTTGATGTTGTAGGCGTTCGGTGTGTTGTGGATGGCGGTGACCTCGGCACCAGCGGCCGCGTATGCCTTCGGGGCGACCTCGGAGGCAGCGCCGTTGGCGCAGTCCACCACGACCTTGATGCCGCTGAGCGGCTCAGTGATGGCCTCTTTGAGGTGGGCGAGGTAGCGCTCCTGCGCGTCCGGCGCTTCCTCGATCACGCGCCCGATGGCGGTGCCGGTCGGGCCCGTTTCCTCCAGCACGGCCATGGCGCGCTCGATCTCGTCTTCGATGTCGTCCGGCAGCTTCTTGCCGCCGGCGGCGAAGAACTTGATGCCGTTGTCCGGCATCGGGTTGTGGGACGCGGAGATCATCACGCCGATGTCGGCGCCGTAGTCGTCGGTGAGAAACGCCAGGCCCGGCGTGGGGATGACGCCGACGCGCAGCACGTCCACGCCTTTCGACGCCATACCGGCCGCCATCGCGGCAGCAAGCATCTCGCCGGAGACACGCGGGTCCCGGCCGATCAGCGCGATCGGGCGGCGCTTCTCCGAGCCGCGGTCCTTGGTCAGCACGGTCGCAGCCGCGGCGCCGAGCTTGAGGGCAAGTGATGCGGTGAGGGCCTCGTTAGCCAGGCCGCGGACACCGTCAGTTCCGAACAATCGAGTCATGCGCACAATTATGCACTTGCCTATCGACGATCGCTCCGCCACCCCAACTTCCGCGCAATCTAACCTGGCGTTTTGCGAGTTATCCACAGGGGTGATGTTGCGAATTCCACAGGGCGGGCCGGGATGGGGTTGCGTTGGGTTTAGGGTCTGTGGCCATGAACTCGTTCGACGCATTCATCCAGGCGATGTCCGCAGTATCCATGGAGACACTGCGGCACTTCGACCTGCCGGTTGCCCTTGCTGCCGGCATGGCGCCGGATCGGGCGCGTGCGTGGGATCAGATGCAGGACGTCTACTACGGAAAAACGAAATTCACCCGCAAACAAGCCCACGCGGTGCAGAAAGCCCGCGGGTTCTCCCTGGACGAGCTCGCGCTGATCGAGCGCCGCATCAGCGGAGTAAAGGATGCCGGCGAGCGGTGGCGGCTGCGGCTAGAACTGTTGGATGTCACCGGCGGGTACCGCGCGATCGAACGCGCCGCCCGCGAGCTCATCCCCCGCGACGACACCATCCCGACAAAGAAACAGGTGGCGTTCTCGCAACCGAAGAACGGGCGCGCACGCATCACCATCGACACCACCGACCGCAAAGCAGCCGACTTAGAACACCGCCTGCGCCAAGACATCGACGCCACGCTGCCGGCGGCGGCGCAGATGGAGGATGCGTTCTGGCGCATCGTCGAAGGTAAGGCTGGCGGGGTGGTCGCCGCCGCGCCACGGCCGATCGTGATGGTGCCGATCACCGAGCACGCCCGGATCATGGCGGGCGACGGCGACGACATCATCCTCACACTCACCGACGGCACCAGCATGACGGGTGCGGAGTACCTCCAGCAAGAGTTCGGCGAGGCACTCGAGGTCGCAGCCTTCCACCCCGAGGAAGGCGCGGTGAACCTCTACGACACCGAACGATTCGCCAACCAGAAACAGCGCGATATGGCCTGCATGGTCTCCCCCGTGTGCGCCTTCCCAGGCTGCCGCCACGGGGCGTATGCTTCCGAGATCCACCACGTGGACGCGTGGAAACACGGCGGCTACACCAACATAAACAACCTCGTGCCGCTATGCAGGTATCACAACCGGATCAACGACGACGACCCCTGGCGCAACAAACGCGGACACATCACCATGATCAGAGGCGCGCCCTGGTGGGTCTCACCCCGCGGGTACCACATCAAAAACACCGACCGCGGAGCACTCGACCAACTCTTCGGACCACCAAGCACCTAGCAACGCGAAACGCCGCCGCCCAAACGGACGACGGCGTACAACGCGCGCGTAGAAGCGATTAACGCTTGGAGTACTGCGGTGCGCGACGGGCCTTGTGCAGACCTGCCTTCTTGCGCTCCACGGCACGGGCGTCACGGGTGAGCAGGCCAGCCTTCTTCAGGGTGGTGCGCTCAGCCGGGTTGTAGACGTTCAGTGCGCGGGCGATAGCCAGGCGCAGAGCACCGGACTGGCCGGTCGGGCCGCCACCGGAGATGTTGGCCTTGATGTCGAACTGGCCCTCGCGCTCGAGCAGGGTCAGCGGGGTGAGGATGTCCTGCTGGTGCAGCTTGTTCGGGAAGTAGTCCTCGAACTCGCGGCCGTTGACGGTGATCTTGCCCTCGCCCTCGACGACGGTCACGCGGGCGATGGCGCGCTTACGGCGGCCAACGGTCTGGATCGGGCCCTCGTGCAGCGGAGCGGCCTCAACGGTCTCCTCGGTTGCCTCAGCTTCGGGGGCGATGGCGTCGCCGATGGTGTAGTTGAACTCCTCGGTCGCGGCGGTTGCGGCGTCGACGTCGGTGCCCAGGGACTCAGCGGTGTTTTCGAAGTTGTTCGGCTCGGTCATTACTGTGCCACCTGCTTAAACTCGTAGGTTTCCGGCTGCTGGCCAGCGTACGGGTGCTCGGCACCGACGAAGACGTGCAGCTTCTTGATGGACTGACGGGAAAGCTTGTTGTGCGGCATCATGCCCTTGACAGCTTCCTCGATCACGCGATCCGGACGCTCGTCCAGCGCGCGGCCCAGGGTCATGGACTTCAGACCACCCGGGTAGCCGGAGTGGCGGTAACGCATCTCGCGCTCGCGCTTGTTGGAGGAGATGTGGATCTTGTCGGCGTTGATCACGATGACGTGGTCGCCGGTGTCGACGTTCGGTGCGTACTGCGGCTTGTGCTTACCGCGCAGGATGTCTGCGACGGTGGAAGCAAGCTTGCCCAGCACCACGTCGGTTGCGTCGATGACGTACCACTTGCGGGTGATGTCACCGCTCTTCGGGTGGTAAGTAGACATGCATGACTCCTTAAAGTCTGTCTAGATGGCTGCCGGCCAAAACTTCGTCTGCCCCTTTGCGCTTCACGGCGGCCGGTGGAGACCCGAAAAGCGCATCCGGCGGGACACACAGGGATAACACCCTACGGCACGCTTGCCCGAAAACAAAAAAGTGCCGCCGCAGGTGATTCCCCCATCACCTGCGGCGGCACGTCCCCCGTATCCCCCGAGCGGTTGCGCCGCGGGCCGTGTGAAGCCGTGCCCGTCCCCCGATGAAAACGGCCCCTTGCACGGCCTGCGACGCAAGTCTTGTTGTGTTCTAGCCCCAGCTGTTCGCCGCTGCGTTGTTGACGGCGAGCATGGTGGTGTTGCCGTCTTCCACGGTGTTGGCGATCTGGTTGAGGATCTGGTTCAGATCCTGCGCGGCCTGGTCCCACTTGGCCTGGTGCGCCTGGTAGGCCGCGGCTGCGGTGCCTTCCCAGGTCTGCGCCATGGGCTGGAGCATCTGCTTGAGTTCGGCCAGGTCGCCGTTGATGCGGGAGGCGGAGGCGCGCATGTCCTCTGCGGCGCCGGCGATCTGAGCGAAATCATACTTGATCTGCATTGTTTCCCCTTTACAGTGCGAGTCCGCCGGCGATCTGGCGGAGGCTGTCGGTGTTGGTGGCGTCGGTGGTTTCGTAGTTCTTGGCGTTGTCGCGGATGTTCACAGCGATCGCGCTCAGTGCTTCAGACAATCGCCTTTGGGCATCGTCGTAACGCAGCATCAAGTCGTCGAAGCTGCGCTGCGCGTTGCCCACCCAGTAGCCGCGGGTGGCTTCGGCGACTTGCTGCACGCGGTCGATTTCGCGGTTGACGTCGGCGTTGGTGTCGTCGGTGCGGTCTGCAGCGGCGCGCATGACCTCGGCTTCGGTTGCGAACTGCTCCATGTTCTCTTTCCCCCTCGTTGTGTGTTGGGACGGACAACTTCTGTGCTGTCCGTATATCTGACTGACGTTTAGCCCAATCGGTTCCATCGTTTTCAAAACTTTTTTATGGACCCACGTCAGCCCCCTTATATTCAGCGGATTCCATGGCCATGCGGCAGGTGGCGCGTTGCACGACGGTGGGTTCGGTGCGCGTGTGGCAGCCCACGAACAGCTGCACGGTCCCGTTGGGCCAGGTTTTCCACAGCGATTGCGAGCCGTCGCCGGCGCGCTCCAGGTAGGTCACGGAGATGCCGTCTGTGTCGACGAGTTCGACCTCCGGGTCGGTTTCGATGTCGGCAAGAAGTTGGTCGGCCATGGTGCGCGCTGGCAGCTGGTAGAGGTGCTCGACGGCGATCTGCAGGCGGAAGTTGGGGTCGCTTCCTGTGGCGCGCCACATGTCGTCGTCGGCTTCGAGCGTGAAACCTGCGGGGAGTTGGACGGTTAAGCCGTCGCGCTCAATGCTTATCGACGACTGCTCCGCCTCTTCCTCCTCCTGCGCAGGAGACGACACTGGAGTTGATTGCGTCTCCGGCGGCTGCGACGGTGGCGGTTCCGCCTCTCCCGACGACTGCGCTTTCCCGCTAGTCAGACCCCAAATCACTGCGGCGCAGGCGAGGGCGACTGCGGCGACGACGGCGGCGATGATCCACACGCCGGAGCGCGATTCCTGCTCGGGCGGTGGTGGTCGGTGGAAGGGTTCCGGGGTGTCGTCGGGTGTGGGCGCGACTGGTTGGAGGGGCTCGGTGGTCAGGTCGATGTCGTAGTCGGCGAGTGCGTGTGTGAGCTCGCTGAGGCGTTGTGGGTCGGCTGCGATGTGCACTGGCGCGCCGTGCGGGTCGGGGCCGAGCACGCTGCGGACGGTGCCGGCGATTTCGCGGCTGGTGGGCGCGTCGAAGCGGTGGATGTTGGCTGCACCGGTGATCACGGTGGATGCGTCGGTGGCGGTGATGCGCAGCTCGGTCATGGTGCCTCCGGAAGTTGGACGGTGCCGCGCGCTTCGCCGTGGATCCAGGTGGCGCGGCCGGGTTGTTGCGGGCTGGGTCGCACGCCGAAGATGGCGCCTTCGTCGCGGGTGCCGTCCATGAGCAGCACGTCGGGCTGCAGGTCCTTCAGCGCGGTCGAAAACGGCCCGAACAGGGCGCGCGAGACGCCGCCGAATTTGCGGGCTGCCACGACGTGCAGGCCGATGTCGCGCGCGTGCGGCAGAAGATCCGCGATCGGCCGGAGTGGGTCTTCGCCGACGAGTTCGTAGTCGTCGATGATCAGATACAGCTCGGGCCCGCTCCACCAGGACCGCTCGCGCAGCTGCTCCGGGGTCACCTCAGCGCCGGGCAGGCGTGACTGCAGCGTGACGGCGAGCGATTTGGCGGCCTGCGTGATCGCGCTGGTGGATGCGGCGTACGCGGCGACCATGTCCTCGTCGGCGCGTCCGAGGTGCGCGCGCTTCGGGTCGAGCACCACCATCCGGGCGGCCTCGCGGCCCATGTGCTCCACCGCTGCGATGGTGCTGGCGATGAAGGTGGATTTCCCGCAGCCGCCAGCGCCGATGACGAGGATGTGCCCGGAGGAGTACACGGGTTCGAGGGCGGGGCCGCCGATGCCGAGGGGGATCCTTTGGCCGTCGAGAAGCGAGTGCGTAGCCACGGCCTCCGGCAGCACCCGCAACTTCTCCACCGGCGCCTGGTCGGCGGTGGCCGCGAGGTGGGCGATGTCCTCGCCGCTGGTGAAGACGAGCTGGATGGTTTTGCCGTCCGGGGTCAGGCCGCGGCCGGGCGTGGCGGGCAGCTTCTCTTGGTGTTTGCGGTTGATCAACGAGTCCATCGGTTCTGTCAGCCGCAGCTCGAGGCGGGTGCCGATGAGGTCGCGCACGTTCGGGCGGATCGCGCTCCAGCGCTGGGTGGTCACCACGAGGTGGATGCCAGCGTCGGGGCCTTCGGAGGCGATGCGGGCGAGCGGTTCGCGCAGGTCCTCGTCGAGGGCGTGCCAGCCGTCGACAACCAGCATGACAGGCCGCGGGTGGTCGAGGAACCCGGTGACTTCGTCGACGATGCGGCGGGTGCGCTCGGCGTCTTTCATGCTGGCCACGCCGGCGACATGCGGCAGCGCCTCGAGCTCCGGTACGTCGCCGATGACGTAGACGGCCAACCCCTCGCGCATGTGCGTGGCCACGATGCTCCGCACCGCCATCGTTTTGCCCGTCTGCGGCCCGCCCGCGATGGCGACGTGCCCGCCGGCGGTATCCAGGTCCAGGTGGAAGGGGGTCTGGCGCTGCTTGAAGGGTTCGTCGATAAGCCCGAGCGCCCCGTGCGCCTGCGACAGCGGGATGCGCTCCGGCAGCGGCGGCAGCCACACCTGGTGCGCGTGCATGCCGCGGGCATCGGCGACCTCGCGGGCCTTAGCCACCACCGCGTCCAGCAGCGTGGTGGAGCGGTCCTCCTCAACGTAGGCGGTGGGCGCCTGTTCGATCTCGTTGCCGGTGAACAGCCGCACGTGCTGCTCGCCGGGGTGCTCCACCACCGTGCGCGTCAGCGGGCCGGAGACGTAGGCCGCGCGGAAGCGGGTCAGCTCCATGCCGGCTTTGAGGTAGCCGGACCCGGGCTCGCTGGGCAGCTCGTAGGCGTCCGGCACGCCGAGGACTTGGCGGGACTCGCCGGCGGAGAACGTCTTCAGGCCGATGCGGTAGGACAGGTGCGAATCCAGCCCGCGCAACTTGCCCTCCTCCAGCCGCTGCGAGGCGAGCAAAAGGTGCACGCCCAGCGAACGGCCGAGCCTGCCCACCGCCACGAACAGGTCCGCAAAGTGTGGGTGCTGGGTGAGCAGCTCGGTGAACTCGTCGACCACGATGACCAGCGACGGCAGCGTGTTGCCCGCCTTGGTGTAGTCCGTGATGTTGGCGAAATTGCCGGCGGCCCGCAGCAGTTCCTGGCGGCGGTGCATCTCGCCGGAAATGGCGTCGAACATGCGCTCCACCAGCACCGCCTCGTCCTCCAAGTTGGTGATCACCGCGGCGGTGTGCGGCAGCGACTCACAGCCCAAAAACGTCGCGCCGCCTTTGAAGTCCACGAGTACGAAGTTCAGCTCGTCCGGCGAGTGCGTCGCCGCCAGCGCCACCACCAGGGTCCGCAGCAGCTCCGACTTACCGGAGCCCGTCGCCCCGATGCACAGCCCGTGCGGGCCCATCCCGCCGAGCGCCGCCTCCTTCAAATCCAGGTACACCGGATGGCCGTCGGGGGTCGCGCCAATCGGCACTGTCAGCTTGTTGCGCACCCCCGGCCACATCGTGTGCGCATCCAGCGCATCGACGTCCGGCACACCCAGCATGGACAGAAAATCCCCGCCAGCCTCCACCGCCCCGTCGGGGCGGCGATAAAAGCCTAAGTGCCTAGCGACGAACTCCGCCTCCGCATCCGTGAACCTATCCGGCACGCCCAGCTGCTCCACCCCCTGCGCCGTGACAGCTTCCAGCACGTCGGTGCAGACCAGGTGGAACGCGTCCGGGTCGGCGAAGAAGTCCGGGTCGTCGTGGATGGTCACCACCAGGTCGGAGTCGGTGGGTGCGGGAGAGGCGTGGCCGTCGATAAGCGAGATGCGAAACGCCCCGTCGCTGCGCGCGTGCGGCAGCCACTTCGCCCAGGCGAACGGCGCGTCTATGCGGACCTTTTCCGGGCCGTAGAAAAACGCCAGCTGGCACACGATCGAGCGCGCCACATCGGCCGCCGCCGGCCCGGCGAGCGTGATCGCGTCGAACGCGTTGAGCTGGACCAGCATCGGCATGCCCGGCACCGTGCTCACCGCCGCTACGGCGCGGCGCAGGCTCACCGCGCACACCGGGTCCAAATCCTCGGGGCTGCCGGGGTCGTCCACGTCCACCGGGGTGCACAGCGCGCCCGCACCGGTGCCCAGCCGCACCGTCGGGGCGCCTGCACGCTCCCAGATGCGCTCCACCGGCACCGCGGCCACCAGCTCGCCCGGCGCAGGGTGCAGCGCGGTGGCGTGCGTGCGCTGTGTTGCGGCGTTCGCGCGGGCTTTCTTCGCCAGCGCGTCCAGGTGGCGCAGGTAGACGCGGCGGGTCTCGTCGATGTCGCCCTGCTTTTCCTGCGGGTTGAACATGCCGACGAGCCCGAAGAGCATCATCAGCGGAAAAATCAGCATCATGGGGCTCACAGCGCGGCCGGAGGTGGCCATGAGCACCATCACCGCGCCGACTGCCACCACCATCACCACCGGCAGGAGGATCTTTATCACCGGCGGCGACTGCGGCTTTTGCGCCGCGGGCACGGGCTCGGCGCGCAAGGTGCCGGTCGGTGGCGGCGCGGCGTCGATCGCGGCGTCTGGTGCGCCGGTTGTTGGTGCGAGCACTTGGTCGTAGTCGAGGCCAAGCATCGTGGATTTTCCCCCCTTGTGTTTTCTCACAGTTCCCCCGAACTGTGGACGCGCTGAGGATTGTAGGCCATACTGTGTCCCGTCGCGCGGCGAATGGGGGCCGCGCCTGATATTTCGGGGGTTTGAAAGTTGGTTGCAACGTCTGCGCACCACATCGTGCGCGTTACTGTCCGCATTTCGGTTGTCGCGTTCCACCGCGACATCGACGTCACGCTGCCGACGTCGTCGACGCTTTCGGAGGTGCTGCCGGAACTCGCGCGCCTGGTGGAGCTGCCGGAGGTGCACCGCCCGTGGCAAGCCACCACCGCGGGCGGAGTAGTGCTGGATATGCACACGCCGCTGTACGCGCTCAAGCTTCACGACGGCGCCACCGTCTCCCTCCACCCCCAAGAACCCACGCCCCCGCCGGTGGTGCGCGACGCGGCCGACGCCCTGGCCGGGGCAGCCGAGTCGGCACGGCAGATTCGCGGGTTGGACGCGGCGGCGACGTTCGCGGGTCTGACGGCGGTGCTCCTGCTTGCGCGGGTGTTTGCGCCGTGGCCGGTCGCGTTGGGTGCGGTGGCGCTGTTGGCGTTGGTGGTGGCGTCGATTGGCAGGTCGCACCCGGCGTTTTTATCCGTGCCGCTGCTGGCGGGGCTCGCCGCGGGCGTGTGGGTTGCCGGTGGCGGCGATGCGTCCTCTCTTGGGCTCGGGGCGCTGGCGGCGCTGCTCACGGCGGCAGTGGCCGTCGGCATCGGCGTCGCGCTGGGGTTGGCCGGGGCGGCGCAGGTGGCGTTCACGGCCGCGGTCTGCGTGCTTGGCGGCGCCGGGGCGGCCGGCGTGTGGCTGCCGGGCCCGCTCGCCCCGCCCGCGCTGACGGTGCTGACGGGGGTGCTCGGGGTGGTGGCCACGCCCGGCGCGGCCACCCGCGCGGCGGGGTTGGTGGTGCCGCGGGTGCCCACCGCCGGCGAAGAGTTCGACCGTTCCGACGACTACCAACGCGACGTGGACGCCCGCAGCGCCGCCGCTGCCATCATCGCCTCCGCCATCTCGGCGGCGATCGCCGCGTGCTGCGTGCCGGCGCTTTGGTGGCTGGGCCGGGCCGGCGGGGCGTGGACGTTCGCATTCTGCCTGGGGGTGGCGGCGGCGCTGGTGGTCTACGCCTCGCGCCAGCACTGGGCTGTGCCGCGGGCCTGCCTGACCGCGGTGGCCCTTTCCGCCGTCATCGCCGCCGCGGCCGCCGCCGCGAAGACCGGGCACCCGGCGTGCATCGCCGTCGCCGCGCTCGCTGCCATCGCTGCCGCGGCGACGGTCGCGTGGGCGCCGCGCGTGCCGGATGTGGAGCCGACCACCATCGTGTGGTTCGAGCGCGCCGAGATCGCCGCCACCATCGCCGTGATCCCGCTGGCGGTGCACTTAACCGGGTTGTTCGGCCTGATCCGGGGGCTCTAAGATGCGCAAACTCACCGCCATCGCTCTGTTCGCGCTGAGCCTCACACCGGTGTCTGCTTCCGCCCAGGATGTGGCGTGCGCGGTGCCGGCGCTCGTCGATAAGCCTGCTGCTTCCCCCGCGACCGAAAACCTGCGGGAGTTCGCCACCGGCGCCGGGGTGCGCGTGGCGGTGATCGACACCGGGGTCGCGCCGCACCCCGAGATCGCCCACCTTCGCGGCGGCCGCGACTTCGTCGCCGCGGACGCGCTGCACGACTGCGACAACCACGGCACCGCCGTCGCCGGGGTGATCGCCGGGCGCACCCTCGGCATCGCCCCGGACGCGGAGATCATCTCGGTCCGGCAGACCTCGGCACACTACCGCGACGTTGACGCCGGTAACCTACAAACGCTCACCGACGCGATCCACAACGCCCTCGACGAGGGCGCGAGCGTGCTCAACATTTCCGTCGTGTCCTGCCTGGAACCCGGATTCGCCTCGCGTATCGACGCCTCCGGCATCACCGGTGCCCTCCACCGCGCCGAGGCGCAAGGCGCGGTGGTCGTTGCCGCCGCCGGCAACGCGGGGCCCGACTGCGAACCCGGCTTCGAGGTTTTCCCCGCCCTCTTCCCCACCGTGCTCGCGGTGGCCGCGCGCGCAAACGACCACACCCTCGCCGACTACTCCCTGCCCGCCGCGCTGTCTGCGCCGGGGCATGTCCCGGCCGCGCTCGCGCCGGGCGGGTGGGCAGAGGGCACGCTGGAAAAAGACGGGGTGCGCCCCTACGCCGGCACGAGTTTCGCCACCCCGGTGGTCAGCGGCGCGGTGGCGCTGTTGCAGTCGCGCTACCCCGGCATTACTCCGGAGCATGTGCGCTCGCTGATCGACGCCTCCGCTCAACCCGGCGGCGGCGCGATCGATCCGCTTGCCGCGCTGACCCAACTAACACCGCACGAGCTGGCGGACCGCCCGACGGCGCAGGTGCGCGCCGTCGATAAGCAGCCCAACGCGGCCGTGGGCAGGCTCGGATTGCTCGCCGGGGCGGCGCTCGCCATGGCGGCCCTGGTGGTCGCGCTGCGCGCCGGCCGACGGTAATACGGACCTAATAGGTCGCGTGAAGCGCCGAGTCGCGCGTAAGCTCCGCGCCCTCCGGCAGCAAGGCGACGATCTCCCACGGCACGTCCTCCACGTGCGCCGCGCCCACTGTGGCCAGGGTTTCCGCGTCCGGTGCGCGGTGGCGCAGCCCGTTGGCGGAGACCACGTGGAACCCGTGGCCCGAATCCACCCCGACAGAACCGCCGTGAAGCCCTGCGAAGTGCGTGGCAACGGACGTTCCCGAAAGCTCGATGCCCTCCGGCACCTCGTCCACGGTTGCCCCGCCGCGCCCCTGGTCCACGCACGCCAGGTGCGGCTCGATCCACCGCGGCCGCTGCCCCGGCAGGCGCAGTTCCTCCTCGGCGTCCGGGTAAGACGCCAGGCTCTCACGGCTCGCGACGGCGGCCTTCGCCCCGGCGTCCAGCAGCATGGTGCGTTGGGTGGCGGTGATCGGTTGGATGCGGCCGTCTAAAAGCGCCCAGGATGTGTCGTCCGCGTCGATGATCTGCGGCAGCGGATCCGGCAGCGCCGCCGGCGGCAGCTCCTGCAACGCCGAGATGACCTGCGTCGGCGGCGACCACCGGGGCGTGTCCGGGGTGATTCCCAGCGCTCGGCGGATCACGCGGCCCTGCGGGGTGTTTGCCTCCGGCAGCAAGCGCCGCCCCTGGGCGGTGACGACCCACTCACGGGTGGCATCGGCGGCGAGGACTGCGGCGTCGATAGGCAATGGCTCCGGAGCCTCACCCGCAACCACCGTAATCGTGTCCGCGCCGCACACCGACCAGTTGGCCAAAGGCGTGTCTTCGGGCGCGAACATGCCTGGTGCTGCGACGATGCCCACCGGCACACCGCGCGGCAACTCGGCGAGTTTCTCGTCGCCGATGCGCGCCGGCTCAGCCGCCTGGCCGGCGATCAAGCGCGCCGACGCCAAGTTCGTCACCGGGTGCGCCGCCGCCCCCACGCGCACGTACAGTGTGCCGTCCGTGGCGCGCACAATCGGCGCATCCCCCGGATCAGCGTTCGGACGCATCCACGCAAACAGCCCCATCACGCCCGCGATCATCACCACCGCCGCGGTGCCGAAAATGGTCGCACGGCGCCGCGCGGCCAGCGGATCGTGGATCATGCGGATATCGCCGAAGATCAGGCCGTGTTCCATACGTCGGCGCATGAACTTGTGCCCCGACACCTGGGCACGCGTGGTTGGCAAAAGCTTCGCCATGACAATTCCCCTCCCCCGAGAAAAACACCTGGCGCAAAGCTTACTGCGCGGCGCCGACCTCCGCGAGCGCAAACAACTCGTCGGAGCCGTTCTTCCGTCCCACGGATAGCCAGGGGCCCCTCGAACCCAGGTTGTAGCATGCAATTATGTCCAGAATCAATGATTTGCTGGCGGAAAGTTCAATCGATCTCTCCGGCCGAGCTACTACTTGGGAAGAGGCAATCCGCCGCGCGGGACAACTGCTCGAGAAGAGTGGAACAGTAGACAGCGCATACACGGATGCCATGGTGAAAAGCGTCGAGGACAACGGTCCCTACATTGTGGTCGCCCCTGGCTTCGCGTTCGCGCACGCGCGCCCGTCCAAAGCGGTCCAACGCCCGGCAATGTCGTGGCTGCGGCTCGAGCAGCCGGTCGAGTTCGGTCACCCGAAAAACGATCCCGTCGACCTCGTGGTCGCGCTGGCTGCCACCGATGCAACGTCGCACCAGCAGGCGATGGCGGAAATCGCCAAACTACTCGGCAAACGCCGTGCAGAGCTCGACGCAGCACGCACGCCGACCGAGCTTCGAGCCGTCCTCCAGCAAGGAACCGCGAAACAGGGTGGTGCACAACACCCCGCTGCAACCCCGGAATCCGCGGAACGGTCGACGAAGGACAAGATCCTCACCGTGTGCGGGAACGGATTGGGGACGTCGTTGTTCCTCAAAAACACCCTCGAAAGCGTGCTCAACAGGTGGGGATGGGGCCCATTCATCAGCGTTGAGGCCACAGACACCATCTCGGCAAAGGGAAAGGCCAAAGAGGCTGACCTGATCCTCACCTCGGGCGAGATCGCCCGAACGCTAGGAGATCTCGGGGTGCCCGTGCACGTGATCGAAGACTTCACATCCGAGGCCGAGATCGACTCCGCGCTACGCGAACTCTACGACATTGAAGGAATGCAGCAGTGAACGCTTTGCTCAGTATCCCCCAGTTCTTCGTCAACGAAATCCTGTCCGTCCCCGCGTTCCTCATCGGTATCATCACCGCAGTCGGGTTAGCAGCGCTGCGCAAGCCTGCTGGCCAAGTGATCGGCAGCGCAATCAAGGCGACCCTGGGCTTCCTCCTCATCGGCGCCGGAGCAACCCTAGTCGTGGCATCCCTTGAGCCGCTCGGCGAGATGATCCAGGCCGCAACAGGCGCACAGGGCGTCATCCCCACCAACGAGGCGATTGCGGGCATTGCGCAGAACCAGTACGGCGGCCAAGTCGCCTGGCTCATGATCCTCGGTTTCGCCGTCTCACTTCTCCTCGCCCGCATCACGCCGCTGCGCTACGTGTTTCTCACCGGCCACCACGTGCTTTTTATGGCAACGATGATCACCATCATCCTCGCCACGGCAGGCTACAACCCGTGGGTCGTGGTAATCCTCGGTGCAGTTCTGCTCGGCGTGCTCATGGTTTCCCTCCCAGCGATTGCCCACCCGTGGACCCGGAAGGTAACTGGAGACGATTCGATCGCGATCGGGCACTTCGGCACCGCTGGATACGTCGCCGCCGGGGCCACCGGCAAACTCGTTGGAGGCAAAGGCGAGAAAAAGTCACCTTCGACCGAGGATCTCAAACTCCCCGAAGGCTTGCGCTTCCTCCGCGACTCGATGGTCTCCACTGCCCTGTCGATGGTGCTGATGTACGTCATCATCGCGGCCCTGGCGCATTTGCGTGTAGGCGCGGATGAAGCGTTCAGCGCCTTCCCTGACGGCGCATCCGACGCCGGCAACTACTACATGCAGGCCGTGACCCAAGGTCTGTCCTTCGGTGTGGCCGTTGCGGTCATCCTCTTCGGCGTGCGCACCATCCTGGGCGAACTCATCCCCGCATTCCAGGGCATCGCCGCCAAGGTTGTACCAGGGGCCATCCCAGCCCTCGATGCGCCGATTGTCTTCCCCTACGCGCAAAACGCCGTGCTCATCGGCTTCGTGTCCTCGTTCGTCGGCGGCCTCACTGGTCTGGCTGTTCTCGCGCTGTGGCTCAACCCTGCTTTCGGCATCGCGCTCATCCTGCCCGGTCTGGTGCCGCACTTCTTCACCGGTGGTGCCGCAGGCGTGTACGGCAACGCCACCGGTGGCCGCCGTGGTGCGATCTGCGGCGCCTTCGTCAACGGTCTCTTGATCACGATCCTGCCCGCATTCCTCCTTCAGGTCCTGGGCAGCTTCGGCTCCGAGAACACCACGTTCGGCGATGCCGACTTCGGCTGGTTCGGCATTCTGCTCGGCTTGTCCACCCGCGCGCCTGAGGCAGTGGGCATTGTGCTGATCGTGCTGCTCGGTGTGGCAATCTTCGGACTCGGTTACTACTCGCAGAAGAAGCTTGTAGACGGCAACTGGGACCCCGCTGCTGGCCGCAATGCTGGTGGGCACCGCGTCAGCCCGAAGCAGAAAGACCTCAGCGCAGACTCCGCTGGTACGCGTCGTCGTACTTACGCGAAAATCGCGCCACCGGTCGGCGCACCTGTTCCGCCTGCTCCGCTGCAGCCGTAGGCGGCCGTCGCGAAGCAACAGTTCACCTAGTACGGTGCAGCAGTTCCCGGCTCCGCGAGCGCAAACAACTCGTCGGAGCCGTGCTCCTGCCCGTCTGCGACCATGTCCTCCAGCTCCGCCTTACTGAACTGGCTGTTCACCGCGAAGATCGCCGTGGAGCCCTTGCGGTAGACGGGTGTGACGCCTTCTGAAACCCAGAAGTCGCGCAGCATCTCGTACGGCGGGTACTGGTAGTGCCAGAACGCGCCGGGGCTGAGCAGGAAGAACTTCACGTTCAAGTTCTCCACCGTCTCGTCGACGAGGTTGTGCTCGCCTTCGCCGATGAAGTCGGCGTTCCAGTACATGATGTCGCCGTTGGTGCCGCGGCCGCCGTTGGGCCACAGGTAGTGGCGGTTCAACGTGGGCACGCCGTTGTAGGCGTACATCCAGGAGTAGCCGTCGGCCGGGTCGCCTGCGGTCAGGCCCTCCCAGGCGGCGGGTTGGGTGGCCAGCCAGTCGAAGGCTTCGAGGTCGTCGGCGTCGACCATGCGGTCGATGACGCGGGCTGCGGCGTAGGTTTTCTCGGCGCCGTGGTCGGTGTGCTCGCGGATCATCGGGACCGCCACGGAGGCGACGATGCAGGCGACGACGATGCTCACGGTTGCGCTGATGCGTTCGCCTTTCGCATACCGCTTTGCGACGGGCGCTGCCGTGACCACGCGAATGCCCGCCGCCACGGCGATAGCGGCCGACGCGGTGACCGCCATGACCACCGGCATGATCAGGCGGTGGCCGGTGCTGTAATGCAGGTTGCCCACGTAGTCGAGCACGCGGCCGAGGGTGTTGTCGAACGAAACTAAAGCGTTGGCGGTAATGGCCAGGGACACCGCGTAGAACAGCACCGGCCAGATCTGGCGGCGCCACAGCAGGCACACCACGGCGCCAGCGGCGGCGAGCCACAGCAGCACGGTGGGGTCGTACGCCGGGAAGAACTGCAGCACGTGGCGCGTTTCCATCCGCGCCGCTGTGCCCCACGCCCCGCCGACGCCGAGGGTTTCCTCGGGGCGCCAAGAGGCCACCTCGCCCGCCTGGGCAGAGCCGGCGAGCACCTGCGGGACGAACATGGCAACGCCGGCGACGGCGGGCAGCGCGATCCATAGCGTGTCCGTCAGCCGCGTGCGCTCCGGGGAGATCAAGGTGGAGGTTAGCCAGTACAGGCCCACGGCGAGCACCACGATGGTGACTGCGGACGGGTGCACGCACAGCACAGCCACGAACGCGAGTGCCGCAGGCAGGGCACTGGCGCGCCGGCGCGGGACGGTGACAAGCAGCCACGTCACGGTGCCGGTGAGCGCCACGGCGAGTAGGTATGGCCACATACCCACGTAATCCGGGATCCAGAACAGCTGCGGGGCGGCATACCCCATGATCGCGGCGAGCGCCGCGGCAATCTGGGCCGTGACCCCGGTGGAGCGCAAAAACGCGAACACTAGGCACGCGAGTGTGGCTGGCAGCGCGAGCGCGGGCAGCACGGCGGAGGCGATGTTCAGCGCCGGGATGGGGTCCAGGCCCGCCGTTTCCCCGAACAGGGCAATACCTGCGTGGTAGGCGGACGGGTAGAACAGCTTCAGCTGCGACTCCACGTTTTGCAGCTCGCCCATCCGGGTGGCGGAGGCAATGCCCTCGTCCATGATGAAGCGCACCAGGTTGGCGTGCCACTGCACGTCCCAACCCTGGACGATGTTGGAAACACCGTTGGGCATGCGCTCGAGCCAGCGCAGCCTGTCCGACGCCGCCATGAACGCCCCCACGCCGACGCCGGCGGCGGGCAGCACCCAGTACGGGTCGGCGATGCTGCCTTTGCGCACGTCGCCGGGAAACAGCGCTCGGCGCCAGCTCACTGCCCCGCCGCGGCGGGCCCGGCGCACGAACAGGTACCGCCACGCCGCGGCCGCTAGAAGGGCCACGACCATGCTCACGCCGAACGTCCACAGGTCGTACGGCGCGCTGGTCAGCCCCCAGAACCAGGAGGTCACGCCGAACAGGCCGAAGGTCACCGGCAGCGCGGCCGCGCCGGCGGCTGGGGCTTTCATGCCGGCTACCCAGGAGAACACGAAGCCGGGGAGGGTGAAAAACACCACGGCGAACCACGCGGCTGCGACTGTGGTCATGGTGGTCATGGCACCTCCCGGTTCTGATGTAACCCAAGCATGCTACATCTCGCGGGTGGCTCTGGTCGCTTCGGCTCGCGCCGCCAGTTCGCTATCTTCCGGGTATTCCACGCCCACCAATGTCAGTCCGCGGGCGGGGGCGAGGGGGACGTCGGGCGAGCGGGCGTCGAGAAGCAAAAGCTCCTCCGGCCACTGGGGCGCGCGCCTGCCTTCGCCGACGGTGAGGCAGGTGGCCACGAGTGCGCGGACCATGTTCCAGCAGAACGCGTCGGCGGTGATTCGCGCCTCAAACAGGTGCGGCTCGACTTCGCGCCAGGTGAAGCTGTGCACCTCACGGATCGTGGTGCCGTGTTCTTTCGGGCGGCAAAACGCGGCGAAGTTGTTCAGGCCGACCAGTGCGTCGGCGCAGGCTTGCACCGCGCCCAAGTCCACGGGTTTCGGCCAGACGGCGGTGTCTCGCGCGCGGGTGGGCACGGCACCTGCGGGGTGGGTGGTAACCCGGTAGACGTAGGTGCGGGTAAGTGCGGAAAAGCGCGCGTCGAAGCCCGCGGGGGCTTCCGCGACGCCGAACACGCGGACGTCTTCAGGGAGCAATTTTGCTAATCGACGCACCAGCCGCCCCGGATCCCCGTCAATCGAGCGCTGGTTGAGCGACTCCGCCGGAATGTCCGTGTGCGCGACCTGCCCGGCGGCGTGCACGCCCGCGTCGGTGCGGCCGGCGACAGTGAGCGCCACGTCAGTTCGCAAGACGAGTGAGAGCGCGTCCTCAATGGTCTGCTGGACGGTGCGCAGATCCCCCTTTTGGCGGGCCCAGCCGTGGAAGTCGGTGCCGTCGTAGGCGATGTCCAGGCGCAGGCGCAGCGTGTTGTCCATGGTGAGGCATTGTATCGCCGGAAATGGTGCGCACAGCAAAGCGCCCGGGGGCACTGACGTTGCAGTACCTCCCGGGCGCTCGGCGCAAAAGGGGGTGTGTAGCTTGCTGCTACTTCTCCTCTGCGGTCTCCTCGGCCGGAGCCTCGGTGGCCTCCTCAGCCTTGGTCTCCTCAGCCGGAGCCTCTTCAGCCTTGGCTTCCTCGGCCTGGCGGGAAGCGGCGGCGCGTGCTGCGCGGGTTGCCTCGGAAGACACGGTCTCCTCGAGCACCAGAGAGATCTGGGTCATCGCAGCGTTGTCGCCGGCACGGTTCTCCAGCTTGATGGAGCGGGTGTAGCCGCCATCGCGGTTGGTGAACTTCGGTGCGAGCTCGTTGAACAGGTAAGCAACGACTTCCTTGTTCGACAGCTCAGCGGCCACGGCGCGGCGGTCAGCCACGGTGCCCTTCTTCGCCTTGGTGATCAGCTTCTCGGCGTACGGACGCAGCATACGTGCCTTCGCGTCCGTCGTCTTGATTGCGCCGTGCTCGAACAGGGCCAGGGCCAGGTTGGACAGAATGTGCTTCTGGTGGCCGGCCGAGCCTCCGAGACGGGCGCCCTTCTTCGGGGTAGGCATTTTCGTACTCCTCGTGTGCGGTTAGTTGAGCGCGTGCTCTGTGGTGTTACTCGGTCTCGTCCGCGCTGGTGTCGACGTAGTCGCCAGTCTCGGCGTCGTAGCCTTCGATCTGGGTCGGGTCGAAATCTTCCGGAGCGTCCTTCAAGGTCAGGCCCAGGCTGGCGAGCTTGATCTTGACCTCGTTGATGGACTTCTGGCCGAAGTTGCGGATATCCAGCAGGTCAGACTCGGTGCACTCTGCGAGCTCACCGACGGTGTGGATGTCCTGGCGCTTCAGGCAGTTGTAGGAGCGAACGGAGAAGTTCAGGTCCTCGATCGGCGTGGAGTACGCGGCGATGTACTCGGTCTCCTGCGCCGACGGGCCGATCTCGATGCCCTCGGCCGCGGTGTTCAGCTCGCGCGCCAGGCCGAAGAGCTCCACCAGGGTGGAACCGGCCGACGCGAGGGCGTCGCGTGCGGTCATGGAGTTTTTGGTCTCCACGTCGATGATCAGCTTGTCAAAGTCGGTGCGCTGCTCAACACGGGTCGCCTCAACTTTGTAAGCGACACGGGTGACCGGCGAGTAGATCTGGTCGACCGGGATGCGGCCGGCCTCACCGCCGGAGTTGGGCATAGCCGGGACGTAGCCGCGGCCGCGCTCGACGACAAGCTCCATCTCGAGGCGAGCCTGCTCATTCAGCGACGCGATGTGCAGATCCGGGTTGTGGATCTCCACACCAGCCGGCGGCTCGATGTCGCCTGCGGTGACGTCGCCAGGGCCTTCAACAGCAAGCTGCATGACAACCGGCTCGTCAGAGTCGGAGGACAGCACGATGTCCTTGATGTTGAGGATGATCTCAGAGACGTTTTCCTTCACGCCGGTGATCGTGGTGAACTCGTGGAGCACACCGTCGATCTTGATGGAGGTCACGGCCGCGCCCGGGATGGACGACAGCAGCGTGCGGCGCAGAGAGTTGCCCAGGGTGTAACCGAAACCAGGCTCGAGCGGCTCGATGATGAACTTCGAGCGGTTGGTATCGATGTACTCCTCGGTCAGTTCAGGACGCTGAGAAATGAGCATGGACTTCTCCTTTGTCGGCTCCCGCTATTTGAAGCCGGTAGGAACGGATATTTGGAAGATTCCGAGCACCGGCCGAACACGTCGGCAGTGCGCGGGGTGAAGCAAACTGAAGTTTACTTCGAGTAGAGCTCGACGATGAGCTGCTCCTGCAGCGGCACCTCGATCTGGGCGCGCTCGGGCAGCTGGTGCACGAGAATGCGCAGGGTGTCCGGAACGACCTGCAGCCACGCCGGAACGACGGCGTCGAGCAGGGCATCCTGGGCCTCTTCGAACCACAGCATGCTGCGGGACTTGTCGCGGACATCGATGATGTCGTACTGCGTCACCGCGAAGGACGGCACGTTGATGTGCTTGCCGTTGACGGTGAAGTGGCCGTGGGAGACCAGCTGACGTGCCTGACGGCGGGTCTTAGCCAGACCAGCGCGGTAGATCACGTTGTCCAGACGGGACTCCAGCAGGATCAGCAGGTTGTCGCCGGTCTTGCCCGGGCGACGGTTCGCCTCTTCGTAGTAGCGGCGGAACTGCTTCTCCATCACGCCGTAGGTGAAGCGAGCCTTCTGCTTCTCCTGCAGCTGGAGCAGGTACTCGGACTCCTTGATGCGGGCGCGGCCAGCCTGCCCCGGAGGGTACGGGCGACGCTCGAAGGACATGTCGCCGCCGACGAGGTCGACGCGGAGGCGACGGGACTTACGGGTAGCAGGGCCGGTGTAACGAGCCATGTCTCTTTACCTCTTTCCTTTCAGCCTTAAACGCGACGACGCTTCGGCGGACGGCAGCCGTTGAACGGCTGCGGCGTCACGTCGGAGATCGAAGACACCTCCAGGCCGGCGGCCTGGAGAGAACGGATTGCGGTCTCGCGGCCGGAGCCCGGACCCTTGACAAAGACGTCGACCTTCTTCATGCCGTGATCCATTGCCTTGCGGGCAGCGTTCTCGGCAGCCATCTGCGCGGCAAACGGCGTGGACTTACGGGAGCCCTTGAAGCCGACGTGGCCGGAAGATGCCCAGGAGATCACGTTGCCCTGCGGGTCCGTGATGGACACGATGGTGTTGTTGAAGGTGGACTTGATGTACGCGTGGCCTGCGGCCACGTTCTTCTTGACGACGCGGCGTCCGCGACGCGCGCCGGAACGAGTCTGAGCAGCCATAGGTTACTTCTTCTTTCCTGCGATGGTCTTCTTCGGGCCCTTGCGGGTGCGCGCGTTGGTCTTGGTGCGCTGGCCGCGGACAGGCAGGCCACGACGGTGGCGCATGCCCTGGTAGGAGCCGATCTCAATCTTGCGGCGGATATCTGCCTGCACCTCGCGACGCAGATCGCCCTCTACGGTGTAGGAGGACTCGATCGCGTCGCGCAGAGCAGCGAGCTGATCGTCGGACAGATTGTCCGTGCGCAGGTCCGGAGAAATACCGGTCTTCTCGAGCAGTTCCTTGGCTCGGGTTGCACCGATGCCGTAAATGTAGGTAAGTGCGATCTCCATGCGCTTGTTGCGCGGGAGATCAACACCAGCTAGACGTGCCATGAGGTACGTGCCTTTCGGGTTGTTACGGTGGTTTTCTCCCCACCCGTCCACGCCAAACAACACTTTGTCCGGGCCGTGCCGGAGAGTGGGTTGAGATTACGCGCGGCTCCAGCCACCGTGGCCAGAGGTGCACGATCCGCCGTGGGGCGGATCTGGGTGAGAAGGCTTGAAATGCTTACTTGTAGCGGTAAGTGATACGCCCGCGGTCCAGGTCGTAGGGGGAAAGTTCCACCACGACGCGGTCCTCCGGGAGGATGCGGATGTAGTGCTGGCGCATCTTGCCACTGATGTGGGCGAGAACTTCGTGCCCGTTGTCCAGTTCGACTCGGAACATCGCGTTCTTCAGGGGCTCGACAATGCGGCCCTCAACCTCGATTGCGCCTTCTTTCGCCATACACTCCACTTCCTACGCCGCCTGAAAGTGCAGGCAGCAGACGTATTTACCGGTTACATGCGGTGCTCGTGCAGGTATGCACAAACACCGCTGGACTACATTAGCCATTTACCTGCGAAAACGCAAAAAGCCCCAGCGATAGCCGGGGCTTGAAGCGGGCGCGTGTTAAAACACGTAGACCTTGTCGCCGATCTGCAGGTCGTTGAAGTAGCGCTGCGCGTCACCGCGGTACATGCGCACGCAACCGTTGGACAGGTAGTGCGGGTCGCCCTGGTGGAACGCGATGCCGTTGTAGGTGAAGTAGGTCGCGTACGGCATCGGCGCGTTGCCGAACTCCCAGGAGATCTCGTCTTTGACCTTGCGGTTGACGTAGAACGTGCCGCGCGGGGTCTCCTGCCCCGGCTTGCCCGGGCCGATCAGGCCGGACTGGTAGTACATAACGCCGTTGTTCTGCAGCCAGGAGCGGCGGCCGTCGATGTCGACGCAGACCTTCGCGTCAGCCGGGCACGGGCCGTAGTTGAAGTCCCCGCGCGGGTTCTGCTGCGGTGCCGGTTCCTGGGCGGGAGCCGGTGCCGGCTCAGGCTTCGGGGCGGGAGCCGGCTTCGGCTTCGGCTTCGGGGTCTTCTCCGCGATCAGGCCAGGGAAGAACGTCTCGAAGATCTCGTCGATACGCTTCTTCGCCTTCGCCGGCAGCTCCGGGTCGATGGCGGCCAGGCCGTCGGCCTGCTGGCGCAGACCGTTGCGAATGTTCCACGCGGTCTCACGCGCAGACTTGTCCAGGTTGCCAAAGGACGAGGTTGCCTGGTTGGACAGCGAGTCCAGGCTGGACATGGCCACCGGGTTCTGCGCGGGCGCAGCCTGTGCGTTCACCGGGGCTGCCAGGGAGGCAACGACACCGAGACCGGCAGCGAAGGTGGTTGCGCGCCGCTTCAGCGGCGACTGCTTTGCGTGGCGGGGACGGTAAGACATGGCGGAAGTATAACCTCCCTGCCAACAAACGCACTACAACGCGCCAGAAATTTACACGCGCGGCGTAAGAATTCTCGGGCCCTCGGCGGTCGCCGCGACGGTGTGCTCCCAGTGGGCCGCGGGCGAGCGGTCCACGGACACTACGGTCCATTCGTCCTCGAGCACCTCGGTGTCTACTTCCCCGCCGAGGATCAGCATCGGCTCAATGGCCAGCACAGATCCTTCCTGGATGACGGGGCCGCGGTTCGGCTTGCCCTCGTTGGCCAGGTACGGATCCTCGTGCATCGTGTGGCCGATGCCGTGTCCGCCGTAGCCGTCGACGATGCCCAGCTCCACCCCGAAACGCTCCTCGGCGGCGTATGTGGCCAGCTCGAGCGCGTGCGAGACGTCGGTGAGCTTGTTGCCCGGCACCATCGCCTTGAGCCCTTCCGCGAGCACCCACTCGGTGGCGCGGTTGAGCGCATCCACCTCGGGCGCCAACTCGCCGACGCCGAAGGACCACGCGCTGTCGCCCACCCAGCCGTTCAACGTTGCGCCGCAATCGATCGAAACCAGGTCGCCTTCTTCGAGCACAATGCTTGATGACGGTATCCCGTGCACGACCACCTCATTCACCGACGCACAGATGGAGCCGGTAAAACCCTGGTAGCCCAAAAACGTCGGGATCGCGCCGTGGTCGCGGATCACCGTCTCGGCCACCTTGTCGAGGTCGAGCGTACTTACGCCCGGCTTGGCAGCGGCGCGGACCTCCTGCAGGGCGATGCCGACGATGCGCCCGGCGGACTCCATGGCGTCGAGTTCAGCCGCTGTCTTGGCCGCGATCTTGCGTTTTCTGAAAACCATTGCGTTGTGGTCCTTTGGTTCGTCGATAGGCAAAAATGCGAAAGGCCGGTGCGAACACACACCGGCCTTCGATTGAAAGGGCTACTTGCCCAGCGCTTCCATGGCGCGCTGGTTGATCTCGTCCACGTCGCCGACAGCGTCGATGGAGATGATCTGGTCGCCGTAGTGCTGGATCAGCGGGGCGGTCTCGTCGCGGTAGACGCCGAGGCGGGTGCGGATGGTCTCCTCGTTGTCGTCTGCGCGCCCGCGGGCGAGCATGCGCTCGACCACCACGTCCTCGTCGACCACGAAGTTGAGCACGCCGTCGAGCTTCTCGCCCTTCTTAGCCAGCAGCTCCGTGAGGATCTCGGCCTGTTCCACGGTGCGCGGGAAGCCGTCCAGCAGGAAGCCGTCCTTCGCATCATCCTGGTTCAGGCGGTCTTCGACCATGCGCGCGGTGACGTCGGTGGGCACGAGCTTGCCAGCGTCGATGTAGCTTTTCGCTTCAACGCCGAGCGGGGTGCCCTCGCCGATGTTGGCGCGGAAAAGATCGCCCGTGGAGATGTGCGGCACACCGAGCTTCTCGGAGAGGATCGCAGCTTGGGTGCCCTTGCCGGCACCGGGAGGGCCAAGGAGAACGAGACGCATTATCGCAGAAGTCCTTCGTAGTTGGATTGCAGGAGCTGGGATTCAATTTGCTTGACCGTGGTCAGGGCCACGGAAACCATAATCAGGATCGCGGTGCCGCCGAACGCACTCATGCCCATCTGGCCGGAGCCAGTGATGCCAGCGTCCATGGCCAGGTTCGGCAGGACGGCGATCACGGCAAGGTAGATAGCGCCGACGAACAATAGTCGGTTCATCACAAACGCCAAGTACTCTGCGGTCGGGCGGCCCGGGCGGATGCCGGGGATGAAGCCGCCGTACTTCTTCATGTTCTCTGCCTGGTCCACCGGGTCGTACTGGATGGAGACGTAGAAGTAGGAGAAGAAGATGATCAGCACCACGTAGGTGAGGATGTACTGCCAGGAACCCGGGTTCTGCAGCCACGCCATCACGTGATTCATCCACCAGTTGTCCGGCGGGGTCTGGTTGTTCATGGTGACGATCTGGGTGATCAACACCGGCACGTACATCAGCGAGGACGCGAAGATCACCGGGATCACGCCGGCCTGGTTGACCTTCAGCGGCAGGTAAGTCGAGGACCCGCCGTACTGGCGGCGGCCCACCATACGCTTGGCGTACTGCACCGGGATGCGGCGCTGGCCCTGCTCGATAAACACGATGCCGACCACGAGCGCGATCAGGGCGAGCACCACCAGGGTCAGGGTGACAGCGCCGGACTGCTGGAGGATGAACGCACCCTCGGACGGGATCTGGGTAGCGATACCCGCGAAAATGAGCAGGGACATGCCGTTACCCACGCCTTTTTCAGTGATGATCTCGCCGAGCCACATGATCAGCACCGCACCGGAGGTCATGACGATGATCATCATCAGAAGCGTCCAGATGTTGCGATCCTCGATCAGCACCGGCATGCCCTGGCCGAGCAGCTGCTCGCGGTCCGCCAGCGCCACGATGCCGGCGGACTGCAGCAGCGCCAGCGCCACCGTGAGGTAGCGGGTGTACTGCGTCATCTTCGCCTGGCCGGCCTGGCCTTCCTTCTTCAACTCCTCGAACTTCGGGATCACCACGGTGAGCAGCTGCACGATAATCGACGCCGTAATGTACGGCATGATGCCGATGGCGAAGATGGAAAGCTGCAGCAGCGCGCCGCCGGAAAACAGGCCGATGATGGAGAACATCGTCGCCTGGTCGCCCTGGGAGATCTCCTCGAGACGGGAGTTGATCAGCGCGTAATCCACGCCCGGAGTGGGGATCTGGGCGCCGACGCGGTACAGAAACATCAGCGCAAGGGTAATCAGGATCTTCTTGCGTAGATCCGGATCCTTGAACGCCTGAGCAATAGCGGACACAAAGCCTCCTGGCCCCCGCCGCGCCACGGACGGGAGGTAGTGGACATTCGACTCCTCGCCCTGGTTTCACGGCACGCGAAACCGGCGGGGCGGTCTTTTGACCCCACTACACTAACAGCACCCGTTGGAAAGTTGATATTTCAGGTTGGGTTAGCTTCGGTGCGGGCCCGGTGCAGGAAAGTTCACTCGCCGATGAACCTGTCTGCACCCGCGGGCGGGATAGTTCATTTTCCGCAGGTCGTTTTAGTGGCTGTGCGGGAAAGTTCACGGCCCGGTGCTGCGCGAGTGAACTATTGTGCACCCGCTCCCGACACTTCGCGCCGTAATCTGTCAGCGCACCCCAGCACCAACGCCCCCAAACAACGCGAGACCCCCGTCCCGGGCGCTGGGCCCGGGGCGGGGGTGACGTCGAAAAGCTAGATGCTTTTAGTTAGCACGCTTGGAGAACTCAACGACGTTGGCGGTACCGCCAGCCGCCTTGATCTTCTCCTCAGCGGACTTGGAGAACTTGTTCGCGGTGACGTTAAGCGCGACGTTGATGTCGCCCTCTGCCAGCACCTTCACCGGCTGCTTCGGGCGAACGAGGCCCTTGGCAACGATGTCGGCGATGGCGATGTCGCCACCCTCCGGGAAGGCCTCGGCCAGATCCGCGACGTTGACCACCTGGTACTCGACGCGGTTCGGGTTCTTGAAGCCCTTCAGCTTCGGCAGACGCATGTGCAGCGGCATCTGGCCACCCTCGAAAGCAGCGGAAACCTGCTTGCGAGCCTTGGTGCCCTTGGTGCCGCGGCCGGCGGTCTTGCCCTTGGATGCCTCACCGCGACCAACGCGGGTCTTGGCCTTGTTTGCGCCCTCTGCCGGGCGCAGATCATGGAGCTTGATGATGTCAGCCATGTTGTATCTACTCCCCTGCAACTTCTTCAACGGTGACGAGGTGGCGCACCTTGAGGATCTGGCCGCGGGTAGCAGCGTTGTCCTTCTTCACGACGGACTGGCCGATCTTGCGCAGACCGAGAGCCTCGAGGTTCTTACGGGTAACCGGCTTCTCGCCGATCTTGCCGTGGTGCAACGTAATCTTCAGTGCCATGGTGCTTAGGCCTCCTGTCCTGCGCGTGCGCGCAGCATACGAGCCGGTGCAACTTCCTCGACGGACTTGCCACGCTTGGCAGCCACCTCTTCGGGGCGGACAAGCTGCTTCAGGCCAGCGACGGTTGCCTGGACCACGTTCAGGGCATTGTCCGAGCCAAGGGACTTGGCCAGGATGTCCTGAACACCAGCGCACTCGAGCACCGGACGGACAGCGCCACCGGCGATCACACCGGTACCCGGAGCAGCCGGGCGGAGCATGACGATGCCTGCGGCCTCTTCTGCCTGAACCGGGTGCGGAATGGTGCCGCCGATCATCGGGACGCGGAAGAAGTTCTTGCGAGCTTCCTCTGCACCCTTCTGGATTGCGGCGGGGACTTCCTTTGCCTTGCCGTAGCCGACGCCGACCATGCCCTCACCGTCGCCGACAACGACGAGTGCGGTGAAGGACATGTTGCGGCCGCCCTTGACGGTCTTGGCAACACGGTTGATGGTGATGACGCGCTCGATGTACTTATCGCGCTCGTCGTTCTGGTTGTTGCGACGGTCGTCGCGGCGGCCGCGGCCACCACGGTTGCCGCGGTCGTTGCGGTCGTTCTTGTTCTGGTTGTCGGCGGAGCGCCCGCCGTCACGCCGTTCACGTTCGGCCATTACGCGATCCTTCCGTAGATGGTGATGTTTGCGGTGATCATTAGAACTTCAGACCACCTTCACGAGCTGCTTCGGCCAGGGCCGCGACGCGGCCGTGGTACTTGTAGCCGCCACGGTCGAAGACGATTGCTTCGATGCCTGCAGCCTTGGCGCGCTCAGCGACGAGCTGGCCAACCTTGGCAGCCTTTTCCTTCTTGTCGCCCTCCAGGTTGCGCACGTCCGGCTCGATGGACGACGCGGACGCCAGGGTGTGGCCTGCGAGGTCGTCGATGACCTGGACGTGGATGTGACGCGAGGAGCGGTGCACAACGAGACGCGGGGTCTCCGGGGTGCCGCGCAGCGTCTTGCGGATGCGGTTGTGGCGACGTGCGCGTGCCTCGCGGCGGCGGGACGAGATGTCCTTGCCAACCGGGGTGCGCTTGGTGTTCTCTGCAGTATTGCTCATGATTACTTACCCGTCTTTCCGACCTTGCGGCGGACCTGCTCGCCGGCGTAGCGGATGCCTTTGCCCTTGTACGGGTCATCCTTACGCAGACGGCGGATGTTTGCCGCAATCTGGCCAACCTGCTGCTTATCGGAACCTTCGATGGCCAACTTGGTGTTGCCGTCGACGGAGAACGTGACGCCTTCCGGCGCCTCGATCAGAATCGGGTGCGAGTAGCCGAGGGAGAACTCGAGGTCCTTGCCCTTCTGCTGCACGCGGTAGCCGACGCCGAAGATCTCCATGTTGATCTTGTAGCCCTCGTTCACACCCACGACCATGTTGTTGATCAGGGAGCGGGTCAGGCCGTGAAGCGAACGGTTGTCACGGTGGTCGTCCGGGCGGGCCACCAGGATCTGGTTGTCCTCGACGGAAGCGGTGATCGGTGCCGGCATATCCAGGTCCTTGGTACCCTTCGGGCCCTTGACCTCGACGTGCTGGCCGTCGATCTTCACCTCGACGTTGTTCGGGATTGCGATGGGTGCATTACCTACACGAGACATAAGTCTTTCAACCTCCCCTTTACCAGACGTAAGCGAGGACTTCCCCGCCTACACCCTTCTCTTGAGCCTGGCGGTCGGTGAGCAGGCCGTGGGACGTGGAGATGATTGCCACGCCCAGGCCACCGAGCACCTGAGGCAGGTCGTTGGACTTGGCGTACACGCGCAGGCCCGGCTTGGACACGCGGCGCAGACCAGCGATAGAAGGCTCGCGGGTCGGGCCGTACTTGAGGTTGAGCGTCAGCGACTTGGCGACCTTCTCTTCCTCAACTTTGTAGTCTTCGATGTAGCCTTCCTGCTTCAAGATCTCGGCGATGTTCACCTTGATCTTGGACGAAGGCATAGACACGGTGTCGTGCTGCGCAGTTGCTGCGTTGCGCACGCGCGACAGCATGTCCGCGATCGGATCAGTCATGGTCATTGTGGTGACCGTTACCTTTCTCGTTGCGGTTCCCATCCACCGGGTGACCTGCCGCGCGTGAGCGCTTGAGGTCGCGTTTTCCGCATGGTCTGTCGGGGGCTACTCACGCTGCCCACACTCAATAGCGTGGGCCGCTCGCCGCCTCCCTTGCACGCGGTCCGCATCTTGGCGGGGGGCCTGCAACAAAGTTGGATGTTCAAATGTACTTCGGCTTGCGCACGCCGAATCCTCGGCGCGCAAGTCCGAGGGGGTAACTTACCGCTTTCCTGCGCCAATGAGCAAATCGCTTATCGACGAACTCCGCCACCCAACCGAGCCCCGGCCGCCCACGCGACCCCATAGACTGATTTTCTATGGAATCTGCTCTTGCTCAGCTCGTTGGAACGCTGGCCGCCACGCGCAAGGCGCGCGAAGCACTGTACGTGTGGTTCCACCAGCATCCCGAGCTGTCGCTGCAGGAGCTGCAGACATCCTCGAAAATCCGCTCGCGGCTGGACGCGCTGCAGCTCACGCACATGCAGGTCGGAGAAACCGGCACCGTCTGCGTGCTGGAAAACGGCCCCGGCCCAGTGGTAGCGATACGCGCGGACATCGACGGCCTGCCGGTGCAGGAGCGCTCCGGCAAGCCCTACGCCTCCTCCGCCACGCAGGTTGATGCCGTCAGCGGCCGCGAAGAACACGTCGCCCATGCCTGCGGGCACGACTTCCACATCATGGGTGTGCTCGGCGCGCTGGAGGCGTACGCGGCCAACCGCGGCTGCTAGAGCGGCACCTTGGTCGCCGTGTTCCAGCCTGCGGAGGAGGCGTACGCCGGTTCCCGAGTGATGCTGGCTAACGGCATCCGCGAGGCGATGCCGAAGCCGGACGTGTACCTGGGCCAGCACGTGCTGCCGATGCTGCCCGCAGGTGTGGTGGGCACCCACCCGGGGCCGTTTATGTCCCAGTCCTTTTCCGCCCAGATCACCGTCTGGGGCAAAGGCACCCACGGCTCCATGCCGGACAAGGGCGTGGATCCGATCTTGTTGGCTTCCAACATTGTCACCCGGCTGCACACTGTGGTCTCCCGGGAGATCGATGCGAAGGACACCGCCGTACTCACCGTCGGCGCGATCCACTCCGGCGTCAAAGCGAACGTGATCCCGGAAACCGCCGAGCAACCACTCCCCGTCCTTTGCACCGGACCTGCAGCCCACGCTTGACCGTGCTGCTGAGGCCATGATCGTGGCGGCAGCCGCGTGGCTGGTGGATGACGAGTAGCGGCCCCACTAGAACGGCAGAGCCGGGCGCGAACGCACCCGCGTCTGTCCGATGTCGGAGCGCTGCCCGGCCTCGTGGCCCTGGTCGAAGGCGTCCGCGTCGAAGGACCGCTTGGACGAGAAGCTGCCGAGAAAAAAGCCCATCTCTTCGGCGAATGTGTCGCGGGCTTCGGTGGCTTTCTGGAAGTCGTCGACAAGCACGAGCCCGTACTCCCCGTCTGATTCCTCCACGGTCTTTTCCGCCTCGGCGAGACGCGCACCGATGCTGGCGGCGAAGCCGGACATGAAGCTGCGGCGGCGCACGACCGCCGATTCGCCCCAACTGGTCGCGCGCACCTTCTGAGCATCCGCAAGCATCACGGGCAACAGCAGCGCGTACAGCATGTCCACCCGCTCCAAATGGCGCGCGCAGCCGAAGATGACGGCGTCTTTCATGCGCGTGGAGTTGTACACGCGCTGCGAAAACCCCGTGCAGTGCAACGCGAATGCGATGGTCAGCAGCAAGTTCGCCTGCATCTCCGTGTAGGCGCCGGCGAATTCGTAAGCGCGCTGGCCCACCTCGTCGCCGTCATCGGTGTCGAGGTCTCGTTGTTCGTAGCCGTACTCGGCCATGAGCTCGAAGGCTCTGGCGTAGAACGCGTCGCCTTCCGGTGTGCCCTCACGGTCGCGGGCCTGGTTGAGCAGTTTTTGCAGCCGTTGTTTGATCTTGTCTTCGGTACGCATCGGACGCACCCACCCCTTTCTGTGTTCGGATGTGTGGGTGCAGTTGTAATGGGGCGTCAAGGCGGATGTTTTCGGGCCTGTGGAATTCGCGTTCGCACCCCTGTGGACAACCCGCGTTTTCGCACGTAGATTCGCCGCGAGTTCGCGAGTTGAGAATCCGGCGATACCATCGGTTCCCGTGCGCAGGACCAAACGCAGCTTCGCAGTCACCAAAATCTCCGCTGACGGCACCCGCGACACCCGCGCGGGCCAGGTCGCGGTTGAAGAGCCGCTAGATATCCGGGCCGGTGGCGTGAGCGCCGCTACGCTTATGCGCACCCCGGGCCACGACATCGAGCTCGCCCACGGCCTGCTGCTGGCGCGCGGGATGATCACCCGGGTCGAGGACGTGGTCACCGCCCGCTACTGCGAGGGCGCGATCGGCGGCGAGAACACCTACAACCTGCTGGATATCCAGCTCGCGCGCCCCTCGGCCCCGCAGTTTATCGACCCGATCCCCGGCGACGCCTGCGGCATTTCCGCCGAGCAGCGGGTGCGCGAGCTCGCCGCCAACCTCGACGTGCGCGATACGTTCATGGAGCTCGAACCGTCCGAGATCTTCGCGCTGCCTGGGGTGTTGTCGCAGCACCGCACGCGCGACCTGCCCACCGCCGTCGCGGGTGGCACGGGCCGCCAAGACCTCGACGCTTTGAACGCCGTGCACAAGATTGCGGGGCACATGCTTCTCGACGCCTCCGCATCCCCCGCCCTCACCCTCGCAACCGATGCGCAGGTGGGCTTCGAGATCGTGCGCGCCGCCGCAGCAGCAGGGTTCGGCGCGGTGGCCACCACCGCCGGCGTGACATCGATGGCCGTGGAGCTTGCCCGGGCCACCAACACGGTGCTCGTCGGTGAGGTGAGCGCCGAGCGTTTCAGCGTTTACGCCGGGGCCTAACCGGCGAACATCTGCGACGCCTTCACCGCGGTCTCCCACAGCCCGTAGACAAGCAGCACCGCGATAACCAACGCGAGCACCACAGCCGCCAGCGCGTGCAGGGATCCGGCACCGCTGGCGGTCGCCGTCGTAGCGGATGCTCTCGCCGACGCACGATCCGCCTCCACCTTAGCCTGCACCGTCTCCGGGTCCTCGAACCACTTCTTGTGAACCGGCTTGACCAAAATGTTCGCAACCAAGCCGACCGCGAGCAGCACGCACATGATGTAGAGCGAGAGCTGGTACAGCTCCGGGCCGGAGTTGCCGCGGCTGGCCTGGCGCTCCACCACCATGTTGATGATCAACGGGCCCGCCACACCCGCCGCGGACCAGGCCGTGAGCAACCGTCCATGGATCGCGCCGACCTGGTACACACCGAAGAGATCGCGCAGATACGCCGGGATGGTGGAAAACCCGCCGCCGTAGAAGGTGAGCAGGATCAGGGTACTGACAACGAACAGCGCCAGGCTGGTGTGGCCGACGGATGCGACCACGAAGTAGAAGATCAGGCCAACCCCCAGGTAGACCATGTAGATGTTCTTCCGGCCGATGACATCGGAGGCAGACGACCAGATAAAGCGCCCGCCCATGTTGGCCAGTGACAGCAGCCCGACAAACCCGGCGGCGGCCGCGGCGGTCAGCGCCGGGTAGTAGTCCTGCACCATCGGCGCGGCGTTTTCCAGGATGCCGATGCCGGCGGTGATCTTGCAGAACAGGATCACCCACAGGCACCAGAACTGCGGTGTGCGGATCGCGCTATTCGCGCTGACATTCGCGCCCACGATGGCGACCTTCGCCGGCTTCACCTTCAACTTCGGCGCGCCAGACGGGGTCCAATCCGGGTGCGGCAGCCGGATGCAGTACGCGCCCATGGCGATCACGGCTGCGTACACCACCGCAAGCGTGATAAACGTCGGTTCGAGTCCCGCGGCGCGGTCCGCGAGCTCAGCACCTCCGCCGAACGCCTCCATCAACCGGTTCGAGGCCGGTGAGGCGATGAGCGCGCCGCCGCCGAAACCCATGATGGCAAGCCCCGTGGACAGGCCCGGCCGGTCCGGGAACCACTTCATCAGCGTGGACACGGGCGAGATGTAGCCGACGCCCAGACCAATGCCGCCGATAAACCCGTAGCCGACGTACACCAACCACAGGTTGCCGGTGTGAATGCCCAGCGTGGCCACGAGGAATCCGGCCACCCACAGCAGGCCAGCGACAGACATGGACGCGCGCGGCCCGACCCTTTCCACCCACGAGCCGAACAGCGCAGACGAGGTGCCCAACATGCCGATCGCCAGCGAGAAGATCCAGCCCACAGCAACCTCCCCCACCCCGAAGTGCTCCATCATTGGCTTTTTAAACACGGAGAACCCGTAGACCTGACCGATGGAGAGGTGGATGGCCAGCGCCGCCGGGACGATGAGCCAACGGTTGAATTCCTTAGGCGCGATGATCGCGCCCCGGGAGAAGATTGACATGGACGCTTCCTGCCGTCTCGTCTGCATAAATTACGAACGGAATCATATCTCGCAGTGGTGTGGAACAAAAAGCTTCCATTCACCACAGACTGCCCACTGAAGCTCGCCGAGGTTCCCCGCCCGAGCCCACCCACAGAACTCGTTAGTTGCAGCTCGTTACTGCCGCAAGGTCGCCGACAAGAGCCGCGCATTCGCAATCCAGCGTTCGAATTCTTCCCGGAATAGCACGGCCAGAAGCATCACCGCCCACACACAGCGAAAGCCCCACCAAGACGCGAAAATGCCCCCGGTTCAAGGAGAACCGGAGACATCGTCGTCAAGCTAGAACGCTTATGCGCGCTTCATCTTGCCGTCCTTGTCAGCGAACGGGAAGCCGAGGTGCGTCAGCAGGGCGCGACCCTCGTCGTCGTTCGTGGCGGTGGTCACAAGCGTGATGTCCATGCCGCGCACGCGATCGATCTTGTCAATGTCGATCTCGTAGAACATGGTCTGCTCGGACAGGCCGAAGGTGTAGTTGCCGTTGCCGTCGAACTGCTTGTCGTTCAGGCCGCGGAAGTCGCGAATACGCGGCAGCGCCACGGTCAGCAGACGGTCCAGGAACTCCCACATGCGGTCGCCGCGGAGGGTGACCTTCGCGCCGATCGGCATGCCTTCGCGGAGCTTGAAGTTAGCGATGGACTTCTTCGCGCGACGCAGCTGCGGCTTCTGGCCGGTGATCGCGGTGAGGTCCTCGAGCGCGCCGTTGATGACCTTGGAGTCGCGGGCAGCGTCGCCCACACCCATGTTCACAACAATCTTGGTCAGGGCCGGGATCTGCATGACGTTGTCGTAAGAGAACTCGTCATTGAGCTTGGTGCGGATCTCGTCCTGGTAACGCGTCTTCAGGCGGGGGGTGTAGTTCTGAATGCTCTCAGTCATTAGATGTCCTTCCCGTTCGACTTGGCCACGCGGATCTTCTTGCCGTCCTCGTCGAAGCGGAAGCCGACGCGGGTCGGCTTGCCGTCGGAATCCAGGATCATCACGTTGGACACGTGGATCGGGGCTTCCTGGGTGACAATGCCGCCGGACTCGGCGCCGCGCTCCGTGTAGGAGTCGGCGACGTGCTTCTTGATGCGGTTCACGCCCTCGACCAGGACCTTGTCACGCTGCGGGTACGCCTCGATGACGCGACCCTGAGCGCCCTTGTCCTTGCCGGCGATGACCTGGACCATATCGCCCTTCTTGATCTTCATAAGTTAGATCACCTCCGGTGCGAGAGACACGATCTTCATGAAGCGCTTGTCGCGCAGCTCACGAGCAACCGGGCCGAAGATGCGGGTACCGCGCGGCTCGGTGTCGTTCTTGATGATGACGGCAGCGTTCTCGTCGAAGGAGATGTAGGAGCCGTCCGGACGACGGGTTTCCTTCTTGGCGCGAACGATGACGGCCTTGACAATCTCGCCTTCCTTGACGTTGCCGCCCGGGGCTGCTTCCTTCACGGTGGCGACAATCGTGTCGCCGATGCCGGCGAAGCGTCGAACAGAACCGCCGAGAACGTTGATGCACAGGATTTCGCGTGCACCAGTGTTGTCGGCGACCTTCAGACGCGATTCTTTCTGAATCACAGTTGGTCTCCTGACCTGGTTCAATGTGCGCCAGATTTCCGTCCTGTACGCACGTGGTCAATGCTTTCGGTGCCCATTGCTTATCGACGAACCTCGTGCGCTCGTTCCTCGCACACGAGGAGAGCGCACCGTGGTCGAAGGGTCTCGGATGTCCAGCTCGGAAACGCGCGTCGCATCCGACCAGCAGCAGACAACTGGGGTATTCAACCACGAGCTGGGTAGATTCCCCAAATCCTGCTCCGCAACAACGCATGCGCACCGGCAGGCCCTACCGGAACGGCCGCCTGAAAAAGTGACTTGTGTCTGTGAATCCGAACACACAAACCGATAAAATTGTCAACACCGCAGGTCACCACAGTCGTGCTGCGATCGCGAAGTTTCGCCATAAAGTATTACCTCTTGTACGTTAATACCCGTGAGTTTTTACGAAGCCGCCCCTACGGCGATCAAGAACAAGATTGACCTCTTTACCCAAGAGCCCGCCAGGTTTGGTACCCGCGCAGTCTTGGCGGGCGTGTACCTGGGCATCATGACGGCGTTTGCCGCCTCCACTGCCCAACTGCTGGATGGTTACGCCCCAGGCTGGGGCAAGTACGCGTTCGGCGCCATCTTCGCCTCCACGCTGTACATCATCATCGTGCTGCAAGGCGAACTCGCCACAGGCGACATGATGTTCATGACCTATGGCGCACTGCATAAGAAGAACACGGTGGTCAAAGGCCTGTTGCTAGTCCTGTTCGTCACCATCTTCAACCTCATTGGTGCAGTGGCGATTTCATGGTTGATTTCCCGGACCACCATGGGCCAGTTGGTTGAGGTGGACGGATTCCTCCACGACTTGCTTGTGGCGAAGCTGCAGAAATCCAGTAAGACGCTGTTTGTCGAGGCCATCTTGGCAAACGTCGTTGTGAACATCGCCTTTATGCTTGCCACCCAGGCGGGCAAGGACTTCAGTGCGAAGCTGTGGGGCGTCATCCTGATCATCCCGTCGTTCGCCACCATGAGCTACGAGCACTCCATCGCGAACTTCATTCTCACCAGCCTGGGCGGCTTTACGCTCGGCCCGGAGGCGATCGAGGGCTTCACCAACTGGAACGTCATCCGCAACTGGGTTGTCGTGTGGCTGGGCAACTTCGTCGGCGGCGGCTTCATCATGGGCGGGCTCTACGGCTGGCTCAACCTGACCAAGACGGACTACAAGGACTAGTCCCGTACCGTCTGCCAGAATGGGACAGGTGAATACACCTGTTTCCCACTCGGCCCCAGATGTCCTTCAGGCCGTGCGCGGCGTGCGCGATGCTGTGGCAGACACGGCGTTGCCTGTCGACGTCGCCTCCGAAGCCAGAGCCATAGTCAATCAACTCGACGACTATGTGCTGCCGCGCTTGGCCAACCTGGACGCTCCCCTGCTTGCCGTCATCGGCGGCTCCACCGGTTCCGGCAAGTCCACCCTCGTCAACGCGCTTTTGCGTGAGCGAGTGTCCAACCCGGGCGTGATCCGTCCGACTACCCGCCAGCCGGTGCTGGTGGCCAACCCCGGCGACGCGGACTGGTTCAACTCCCCGCAGGTCCTGCCTGGCCTCGCCCGCTCCCACGGCGCAGGAGACGAGCGCTCCACCACACTGCGTGTCGTGGACACGTCCCGCATCCCGGAGGGCCTGGCGCTTCTCGACGCCCCCGATTTCGACTCCATCGACGACCAGAACCGGGCTCTGGCGTCCCAGCTCCTCGCCGCGGCGGACCTGTGGATCTTCGTGACCACCCCGGCGCGCTACGCGGATCAGCTGGTGTGGAACTTCCTCAACGACGCTGCCGGCCGCGGCATCGAGGTCGTAGTCGTGCTCAACCGCCTCGACGAAAAGGCCGCGGAGACGGTGCCGGACGACCTGCGCCGAATGATGAACGACGCAGGCCTGTCCAAGGCCACCGTGTTTACCGTCCCGTTCGTGGCGGACCTGGGCGGCGAGCAGACTGGCGAGTTCCTGGGCGAGGAGTTGGTCGCTGACCTGCGCGATTACCTGACCACGCTCGCGGACGACACCGCCGCCCGGCGCGACGTGGCCGGCAAAACCGTCGCTGGCGCTGTGGAATCGGCACTTCACCGCGTGGACGCCTTGGTGGGCCGCCGGGAGCGGCAGGAAAACTTTGCCAACCAGCTGGACGAGTCGATCCACGAGTTTTACACCGCCGCAAACCGCCACGTCATCGACGCCACCTCCGACGGCAAGCTGCTGCGCTCCGAGGTGATGGACCGCTGGCAGGATGTCATCGGCACCTCCGACGTATTCCGCGGCTTCGAGCGTTGGTTCTCCAGCGCCGTGGACAAGGTGGGCAGCTTCTTCACCGGCCAGCCCGCTCCCCTGCGCGAGGTGGAGACGGAAATCGAGTCCGGCCTCCACGCCGTGATTGTGGACGCCGCCGAGACCGCCGCCTCGCGCGCCTGGTCCCACACCGGTTCGGTAGCCCCGGAGCTGCGCACCGACGCGGATCCGGCCCTGGCCCGCGCCAGCGCCGACATCTCCGAGCAGGCTGCGCAGCTGGTGCGCGACTGGCAGCAAGACATGGTCACCCGCATCCAGGACACCGCGGGCGACAAGCGCCAGCGCGCCCGCATCATGTCCTTCGGCCTCAACGTGGTCACCGTGGCGCTGATGCTAGTGGTCTTCGCCTCCACGGCGGGCATCACCGGCGGCGAGGTCGCCATCGCGGGCGGATCCGCGGTGCTGGGCCAGAAGCTTTTGGAGACCATCTTCGGCGAGGAAACCGTGCGCCGCATGGTCACCGAGGCCCGCGAGGACCTGAACCAGCGTTTGGGCGAGCTCTTCGCCGCGGAGCGAGACCGCTACCACGCCTTCACGGATCCCCTGCTCGAGGGCGCGACCGCCGAGCAGCTGCGCGAGGCGACTGCGGAGGCGAAGCGGGCTGTGGACGTGAGGCTCCTTGGGCTCGTCGATAGGCCAGCAGCTCCTGCAGTTCCTGCAGCCCAAGACGACGTGGAGGAAAGCTTCGAGCGCGGCGCGCTGCGCGGCCTGTTCGACCAGTTGCGCGGCAGCTTTGGCAAGGGGGGCGGCAATGTTTAAGAAGAAGGCTGGCCTGACCGAGCGGCTCGCGGCGCTGGAGGAAGCCGCGCAGATCGGCGCGCCGTACCTTTCCCCCGCACACCGCGAGGGCCTCGAGCGCGTGGCGAAGGCGGGCGCGGAACGCCGCGCGCTGTCCGGCGACCACACCGTTGTGGGCTTTTTCGGCGCCACCGGCTCCGGCAAAACTTCCCTGTTCAACGCTGTCGTGGGCGAGGACCTGGGCAAGGCGGCAGCGCGGCGCCCCACCACTTCCTCGCCTTTGGCCGCGATCTGGGAGCCGGACGGCTCCGAAGAACTTTTGGACTGGCTCGGTGTGGAAGACCGCCGTGCACGCGAAGGCGAGTTCGCCCGCGGCGCAGGCCCGCTGATCCTGCTGGACCTGCCCGATTTCGACTCGGTTGAGGAGTCCAACCGCGCCATCGCGGAGCGTCTCGCCGGCCAGGTGGACGTGCTGGTGTGGGTCTCCGACCCGGAGAAGTACGCGGATTCCGTCATCCACGAGCAGTTCATCCGCCCGCACGCCAACCACTCCGCCGTGACGCTGGCGGTGCTGAACAAGTCCGACCTGCTCAACGCAGGCGATGTCGGCACCGTCGCGGACTCGTATGCGGGGCTGTTGCGTGACGACGGCCTTTCCAACGTCCAAGTCGTCCCCACCTCCACCCTGACCGATGCCGGCATCGAGGACCTGCGCGCCGCGATCGCGAAAGTTGCCAAGGCCCACACGGCGCAGACTGCGCGCATCGAGGCGGACATCCGCTCCGTTGCCGAAGGGTATGCCGGGGTGAAGGGTGCCGGAGGCGTGACAAAGCATGCGAAACGCGACATGGATGCCGTGCTCGCGCAGGCCGCCGGCGCGGACCGCATCGCGCAGACCACCGCCGCGGCCTACCGCAAGCGGCTGCGCGAGCGCACCGGGTGGCTGCTGACGTCCTGGATCACCCGCTTCAAGCCCGACCCGCTTCGCCGTCTGGGGTTACGCGAAGCATCCGACGAAATCGGCGTGCACCGCAGCTCCATGCCGGAGCTCGACGCCGCCTCGAAGGCCGTGGCCAACCGGGGCGTGCGCGACTACGCGAGCGCCGTTTCCGACGGGCTGCCGCACGAGTGGTCCGCCGCCGTGGCCGACCGCGCCGAGGAGGTCTCCGCCGGCCTGCCCGCGGAGCTGGACCGCGCCGTGGCCCGCACCACGCTGCCCGCGGAGCCGTCCAAAGGCTGGTCGCTGCTCACCGTGATCCAGTGGCTGACGCTGCTGGCCGCACTGGTGGGCGTGCTGTGGTACCTCCTGGTCGCGTTCGTGCCGGGCGTGCTCACGCCGCTGCTCGGCGGCGACCTTGTCCCCGACGTGGAGGGCTGGCCGATCCCGACGCTTTTGATCATGGCGGGGCTGCTCACCGGCCTAGTCATTGGCCTGATCTCCGCGGTGTTCGGCGGGATGCTCGGCTCCGGGGTGAAGCGGCGCACCCGCTCGGCGGTGCAGAAACAGGTCGCGGAGGTCTCCCAGACCGCCGTCGTGGAGCCGCTTCTGGCGATACGGGAGGACTACTCCCGCTTCGCCGAACGCATCGCCGTAGCCGCCGGCTAGTTTCCCTGTACGGTCGACAGACATGGCACAAATCCCCAGAGTTCTGTCCATCGCTGGCACCGACCCCACCGGTGGCGCCGGCGTCCAGGCCGACCTGAAGGCCATCGCCGCCGCCGGCGGGTACGGCATGAGCGTGACCACCGCGCTGGTGGCGCAAAACACCCAGGGTGTGCGCGAGATCCACACACCCCCGCAGTCGTTTTTGCGCGCGCAGCTCGACGCGGTGTTCGACGATGTCGCGGTCGACGCCGTGAAGATCGGCATGCTCGGCGACACAGAGACCACCCACACCGTCGCCGATTACCTCGCCGTCCGCCCTGTGCCGGTCGCGGTGGTGGACCCGGTGATGGTGGCCACCTCCGGCGACAGGCTGCTTTCCGCCGACGCAGAAGCCGCGCTGCGCCAGCTGGTGGCCGACCACGCCACCGTGGTCACTCCGAACATCCCGGAGCTGGCGGTACTGACCGACGAGCCCGAGCCAGATTCGTTCGAGGCGGCGGTGGAACTGGGACAGCGCTACGCCCGCGAGGCAGACGTGCAGGTCCTGGTCAAGGGCGGCCACCTCAGCGGCGAGCGTGCCTCCAACGCACTCGTTGCCCCCGACGGCAGCGCGCACGTCGCCGAGGTGCCCCGCGTAGCGACGAAAAACACCCACGGCACCGGCTGCTCCCTGTCCTCCGCGCTGGCAACGCGCATGGCACTCGGCAGCGCCACTGCCGCCGTTACCTGGGCCTCCGAGTGGCTCCACGAAGCAATCGCCAACGCCGACGAGCTCCACGTCGGCCAAGGCCACGGGCCGGTGCACCACTTCCACCGCCTCTACCGCCTCGCGGGCGGGGTGTAACCGGCTTCCTGCGGCGCTGTGAAGCGATGTTTCGGCCGGTACGACATGGTTCCGTAGTCTACGAGGCATGACCTCCTCCATCACCGTGTACGGCGAAGCCCTGGTCGACCTCGTCCCCGCCGGCGCCGGCCCGCTCGCGCCCCTGACGCCCGCGCTCGGCGGCGGCCCGTTCAACGTGGCCCGCACGTTGGGGCGTCTCGGTGCAGACGTCGCGTTCCAATCGCGCCTGTCTGACGACGCGTACGGCACGGCGCTGCGCGATTCCCTCGCCGCCGACGGGGTGGATCTCTCCCACTGCCTGATGGGCAAAGAACCGACCACCCTCTCCGTCGCGTCACTCGACGCAGACGGCGCCGCCACCTACACCTTTTACGTGGACGGCACCGTCGACAGGCTGGCCGAACCGGTTCCGGTGAGCGGCGGCTACGCAGTGTTCGGCACCCTCTCGCTCACGTTGGAACCGGCGTCGCTGCGCTACGCCGAAGCCGCCCGGCAATCCGCAGACGCCGGGGCCGTGGTGTGCCTGGACCCGAATATCCGCCCCGCCTTCGCATCCGAGAAACACCGGCTGTTCCTGCGCGGCATGCTTGAGGCAGTTACGGTGCTGAAACTCTCCGACGAGGAAGTGGAGTTTCTGGGCGACACCTCGCATGTGCCCGTTGTCGTGACCACGCTGGGAGGAGCCGGAATCCGCGTCCGCGCACCCTTCGGCACCGCGGAAGTACAGGCCCCGCAAGTTAAAGTCGCGGACACCATCGGCGCCGGCGACACCGTCTTGGCCGCGCTGGTGTACCAGTTCGACGCCCGCGGCCTCGATCGTTGCGCGTTGTTGGACCTTGGCGCAGAAGAGTGGCGCGAGATCCTCGACTTCGCCGCCCGCGCCGCCGCCGTCACTGTCGCCCGCACCGGGGCCGACACGCCGTACCTGCACGAGCTGGGGTAGGCCCGGTGTGCGCTTTGCCTCGTCACTGATGCACCATCCCCTTGCGTCCCCTCGCTCTCCGTTCCCGGGGACACGGATCTGCTAGTGGCCCACTCCAGCCACAGCCGAGGATCTAGCAGATTACGCTCTTACCGACAGCGCCTTTCACTATCATCTGCGCAAACGCAAACTTGGACAGTTGATCTGCTAGCGTCATCAAACCCACAACTAGCAGATCCGCAGGGTTCCGTTTACACGATCACGCACTGGATCCGCGAACCCCGGGCCGCGGCCCCTACTCCACCGTGACCGACTTGGCCAGGTTGCGCGGCTGGTCCACGTTCAGGCCGCGGGCCTCTGCCACGGAGCAGGCGAAGATCTGCAGCGGGATGGTGGACAACAGCGGCTGCATCAGGCCGGCGGACTCCGGGATGCGGACGATGTGGTCGGCGTATGCCTCCACGTCCGTGTCGTCATCTTCCGCGATCACGATGGTCACCGCACCACGGGCGCGAACCTCCTGGATGTTGGAGACGACCTTGGCGTGCAGGTTATTGCGGGAGCGCTTGGACGGCACGATGATGAACACCGGCTGGCCTTCCTCCACGAGCGCGATCGGGCCGTGCTTGAGCTCGCCGGCGGCGAAGCCCTCTGAGTGCAGGTAAGCCACTTCCTTCAGCTTCAAAGCGCCCTCGAGAGCGACCGGGAAGCCGACGTGGCGGCCCAAAAACAGCACAGACTTCGCATCCGACATGTCCTGGCCCAGCTGCTTGACCTGCCCCTCGTTGTCCAGCACCTGCTGGATCTTGTCCGGCATCTCCTGCAGCTCGTCAACGATCTGGCGGATTTCGTCGGCGTACTTGTTGCCGCGCACCTGCGCCAGGTACAGGGCGAGCAGGTAAGCGGCGACGATCTGGGAGATGAACGCCTTCGTCGACGCGACGGCGATCTCCGGGCCGGCGTAGGTGTACAGCGACGCGTCTGCCTCGCGTGGGATGGAGGAACCGACGGTGTTGCAGATCGCGATCACCTTCGCGCCCTGCTCGCGGGCGTGGCGCACGGCCATGAGCGTGTCCATGGTTTCGCCGGACTGGGACACGGCCACCACGAGGGTGCGTTCGTTGACAATCGGGTCGCGGTAGCGGAACTCGTGGGCGAGCTCTACCTCCGTCGGAATGCGGCACCAGTGCTCGATGGCGTAGCGCGCCACCTGGCCTGCGTAGGAAGCGGTGCCGCAGGCGACGATGATGATTTTGTTGATGGAGCGCAGCACGGATTCGTCGATACGCAGCTCGTCGAGGATGAGCTTGCCCTGTTCGTCGAAACGACCGTAGAGCGTGTCGCGGACGGCGGAGGGCTGGTCGTGGATTTCCTTCTCCATGAAGGAGTTGAAGCCGCCCTTCTCCGCGGCGGTGACGTCCCATTCCACGGTGAACGGCTTGGCTTCGGCGGGGTTGCCGTCGAATTCGCAGACCTCGTAGCCGTCGGCGGTGAGGGTGACAATCTGGCCATTATCCATCTCCACTGCGTCGCGGGTGAATTCGATGAAGCCGGCGACGTCGGAGCTAAGGAAATTCTCGCCCTCGCCCACGCCGATGACCAGCGGGGAGTTCCAGCGTGCGGCAACGATGCGGTCCGGGTGGTCCGCGTGGATCGCCAGCAGGGTGAACGCACCTTCAAGGCGCTGCGCGGTCAGTTGCATCGCGCGGGTGAGGTCGCCGTCAGCTTCCTTGTCGTAGATGTCCAGCAGCAGGGTGCCAGCAACCTCAGTGTCGGTTTCGGAGATGAAGCGGTAGCCCTTATCGACGAGCTCCGCCTTCAACGCCGAAAAGTTCTCGATAATGCCGTTGTGGACCACAGCCATGCGGCCGTCGCCGACCACGTGCGGGTGGGCGTTGACGTCGGTCGGGCCGCCGTGGGTTGCCCAGCGGGTGTGTCCGATGCCCAGCTTCGAGGAGGCGATGGGGTTATCAGCAATTTCAGCTTCAAGGTCCGCGACCTTGCCGGCTTTCTTACGGCACTCGATGACGCCGTTGTTGGCCACCGCAACACCTGCGGAATCGTATCCGCGGTATTCGAGGCGGCGAAGTCCCTCGACAATGACATTCTTCGCGTCGCGCTCAGCGGTGCCGGCGCCAACGTATCCAACGATTCCACACATGGGAAAAAATCGTACTCCTGTATAGGGGGCTGTAAAAAGTGAAAACCCGCCACGGACCACATTTGTGGTCAGCGGCGGGGTCGATCGGATTGCGCCTTCAGGCTTACGCCTTTTCCATGCCGATCTTCTGGCCGTCGGTGCGGAACACCTGTGCAACGGCCGGGCGCGGAACGGAGTCGCCACCGTCCGGCCAGTGGGAAGCCGGCTTCTCAAAGGTGCCCTCGTCGGTCTCACCCGGGTGCTGGACGTTGACCATGACCACCTCGTCGGTGACGATCGGGCCACAGGTCTCAGCTGCGTACGGCACAGTGAGGAAGCAGATCACCTGGCCGCGGTTCTCGCCCTCGAGGCCGACAGCGTACAGGCCGTCGTTGGAGCCGAGAGCGTTGCCGTCGGTGGAGATCCACAGGTTGCCGTGGGAGTCGAACGCGAGGTTGTCCGGGCAGGAAATCGGGGACACCTGCTCCTTGGGGAAGCCGCCGAAGTAAGTCGACGCTGCGTTCGGGTCGCCGCAGACGAGCAGCAGGTTCCAGGTGAACTCGGTGCCTGCGTAGTCGTCCTCGAGCTCCATGACGAGGCCGTTCTTGTTCTCGCGGATCGGAGCGTACTCGGTAACGTCTTCCTGGCTCTTCTTCTCGTTCTCGCCGGTGGCGCCGCGGTACTTGTTGTTGGTCAGCGCCATGTAGAGCTTGCCGTTGACCGGGTTGACCTCGAAGTCCTCCGGGCGGTCCATCTTGGTGGCACCGACCTCATCAGCTGCGAGGCGGGTGTAGATGGCAACCTCCTCACCGGTGAAGCCGTCGACGTGGGACTCAGCGGTGCCGTCTGCGTGTGCGGTCAGCAGCGGGATCCACTTGCCGGTGCCGTCGAAGTCGCCGTCCTTGGGCAGGTCGCCGTCGCCGGTGATCTCGCCGGCCGGGGAGTTGCCCTCGAGGTTGGCAACGTAGAGGGTGCCCTCGTCCAGGATGGTCATGTTGTGGGCGACGTCGCCCTCCTTGACCTTCTTGGAGGAGACAAACTTGTAGATGTACTCGAAGCGTGCGTCGTCGCCGGAGTAGCACACTACGGTGCCGTCTTCGGTGACGTGGACGTTGCCGGCCTCGTGCTTGAAGCGGCCCAGGGCGGTGTGCTTGACCGGGACGGACTCCGGGTCATACGGGTTGATCTCAACCAGGTAGCCGAAGCGGTTGAACTCGTTCGGCTCCTTGGCCAGGTCGAAGCGGTCGTGCAGGCGCTCCCACTTACGCTGGGATGCCTCCTCGGACACGCCGAAACGCTTCACGTCGGCGGCCGGGCGCTCGCCGGTGACGGCAGCTGCGTTGGCCCAGTACTGGTCGATGTTCTCCTCGCCGGACAGGAAGGTGCCCCACGGGGTGACGCCGCCAGCGCAGTTGTTGAAGGTGCCGAAGACCTTGGTGCCGGTCGGGTCGACGGAGGTCTTGAGCAGGTCGTGGCCGGCAGCCGGGCCGACGATCTTGAACTCGGTCTCACCGGTAATGCGGCGGTTCAGCGGGCCGAACTCGCGCTTGAGCTCGCCGGTCTTGGCGTCCTTGGACACCTCGAGGATGGTGTGGCCGTGGCCCATGATGCCGATGTTGATCTGCTCGTCCGTCGGGTTCTCCGGATCGTAGTTCGGCAGCATCTGCGGCTCGGTGGTGTACTCGTGGGAGCAGACGTAGACCATGCGGTCCTTGTCCGTCGGGTGCTCCATCAAGCCGGCGAAGTCGTTGTTGAAGCCGAACTGGCGGGCAGCGGCCTCGGCGGTCTGGTTATTCGGGTCGAACTCGGGAGCGTCCTCGTAAACCGGGTCGCCCCAGGCGATCAGCACGGAGGTGGCGTAGCCGGCCGGGACGACAACCTCGTCCTTCTCGTTCGGCTGCACGCCCTCGAATTGCATACCCGCTGCCGGCTTGATTTCAGCCTTCGCAGCCTCGGTTGTGGTGTTGGTGGTGGTTGCGGTGGCGGACTCGGTGGTCTGCGCCGCATTCTCATCGACGCCACACGCGGCCAGCAGCGCGCCGCCGCCGAGAGTCACGGTGCCGGCGCCGAAGGCCTTGAGAACGCCACGGCGGGACATCAGGTCGCCGAAGTACGGGTTGTCGGACTCGTTGGTGCAATCGCCAGCGCACGCGTTACCACACTTGTAGGTGCAGGTCATCGAGGAGCGCTTGGACTGGAACAGCAGGTTAATACCCCTGATAGGCATGAGTTCTCCCAGGAAACGTATACAGACTTTGGCCTGAAAAGAAGTTAGTCAACAGGCGTGAATGAATGCCGAATTCCAGGTGAACACTTGTCAAACTCTCCTAATGGGGCCCACCAAAGACGAAAATACCCGCCCAACACAGGTTGGACGGGTACGTTGTCGAGAAGCTAAGTGCTCTTAGCGAGCCTTCTCGATGATGTCGACGAGACGGAAGTGCTTGTCCTTGGACAGCGGACGCGTCTCCTCGATCTGGACGAGATCGCCAACACCTGCGGTGTTCGTCTCATCATGTGCCTTCACACGCTCGGTGGTACGCACGATCTTGCCGTACAAGGCGTGGGACTTACGGTCCTCGACCTCAACGACGATCGTCTTGTCCATCTTGTCGGACACGACGTAGCCACGACGACGCTTCTGCACTGCCTTGACCTTGGTGTTCTCAGTCACGTTTGCCTCACTCATGGTTATGCCTCAGCTCCCGTGGACTCCGGGACGACGGACAGGCCAAGCTCGCGCTCGCGCAGCACCGTGTAGATGCGAGCGATGTCGCGCTTCACGGTGGAGATACGGCGGTTGTTGGTGAGCTGGCCGGTAGCAAGCTGGAAGCGCAGGTTGAACAGCTCTTCCTTCGCCTCGCTCAGGCGGGTGCGCAGCTCGTCATCGCTCAGCTCACGGAATTCAGATGCGGGGGTACCGGTTGCCATTAGAACTGGTCCTCCTTCTTGATCACGCGGACCTTGCACGGAAGCTTCGCGCCAGCGCGGCGCAGAGCCTCAATTGCAGTCTCCTCGTTCGGGTAGGACATTTCGAAGAGGATGCGGCCAGGCTTAACGTTGGCCACCCACTTCTCTACCGGGCCCTTACCGGAACCCATACGCACGCCGAGCGGCTTCTGGGTCAACGGACGGTCCGGGAAGATGTTGATCCACACCTTGCCACCACGCTTGACGTGGCGGTTGATGGCGATACGTGCGGACTCGATCTGGCGGTTGGTGATGTACGCCGGCTCGAGTGCCTGCAGGCCGTAGTCGCCGAAGGTGATCGTGTTGCCGCCCTTGGACACACCCGAGCGGTTCGGGCGGTGCTGACGGCGGTACTTCACGCGCTTAGGGATGAGCATGAATTAGCCCTCCTTCTTCTGCTCTGCACGCTGGCGACGCTGGCCGCCGCGGCGCGGGCGACGGTCGCCTCGGCCACCGCGCTCGTTCTTCGGGGCGTTCAGCTCGGACTCGCGGACACCGCCCACGACGTCGCCCTTGTAGATCCACACCTTGACGCCGATGACGCCGAAGGTGGTGTGTGCTTCTGCCGTGCCGTAGTCGATCTCCGCACGCAGGGTGTGCAGCGGAACGCGACCCTCGTGGTAACGCTCGACACGGGACATTTCCGCGCCGCCGAGGCGGCCGGACGTCATAACCTTGATGCCCTTGACCTGCGGGTTGCGCATCGCGGACTGGATGGCCTTACGCATGGCGCGACGGAACGCGACACGGTTGACCAGCTGCTCGGCGATGGACTGCGCAACCAGGGTTGCGTCGGCATCGATGTTCTTGACCTCGATGATGTTCAGCGCGACCATCTTGCCGGTGAGCTTCTCCAGCTCGCGGCGGATGCGGTCGGCCTCGGCGCCGCGGCGGCCGATGACGATGCCCGGACGAGCGGTGTGGATGTCCACACGCACGCGGTCGCGGGTGCGCTCGATGACGATGTCGGAGATGCCGGCGCGCTCGAGGTTCTTCTCAAGCCACTCGCGGACCTTGATGTCCTCCGCAACGTAGTCGGCGTAGTTCTTGTCGGCGTACCAGTGGGACTTCCAGTCGGAAGTGATACCCAGGCGCAGGCCGTGCGGGTGAATCTTCTGGCCCATTACTTGGCCCCTTCCTTGGACTCGACAACAACGGTGATGTGGGAGGTGCGCTTCCGGATCTGGAAGGCGCGGCCCTGAGCGCGCGGCTGGTAGCGGCGCATCGTCGGACCCTCGTTTGCGTAGCACTCGGAGATGACGAGCGTGCGCGGGTCCATGCCGAAGTTGTTCTCAGCGTTGGCTGCTGCGGAGGCAACAACCTTCGCAACGTCCTTGGCAGCACCCTGCGGTGCGTACTTCAGGATCGCGAGGGCCTCGGCAACGTCCTTACCGCGGACGAGAGCCAGCACGCGGCGGGCTTTCATCGGCGAGACGCGGACAAACTTGGCCGTCGCGGATGCAGTGGTGATGGTGTCAGCCATTGCTTATCGACGTCCCTTCTGTTCCTTGACGTGACCCTTGAAGGTCTTGGTCGGTGCAAACTCGCCGAGCTTGTGGCCGACCATGGACTCGTCGACGAACACCGGCACGTGCTTACGGCCGTCGTGGACGGCGAAGGTGTGACCGATGAAATCGGGGAGAATGGTCGAACGGCGCGACCAGGTCTTAATGACCTGCTTGGTACCAGCCTCGTTCTGAGCGTCCACCTTGTTGAGGAGGTGCTCATCGACGAACGGGCCTTTCTTCAGGCTACGTGGCATGTCTGTTTACCTCCTCTTAGCGCTTCTTCGAGCGGCGACGCCGCACGATCATGTTGTTGGAATAACGGTTCGGGTTGCGGGTGCGGCCTTCCTTCTGGCCCCACGGCGACACCGGGTGGCGGCCACCCGAGGTCTTGCCCTCGCCACCACCGTGCGGGTGGTCGACCGGGTTCATAACCACACCACGCACGGTCGGGCGCCAGCCCTTCCAGCGCATACGGCCGGCCTTGCCCCAACGGATGTTGATCTGGTCGGCGTTGCCGACCTCACCGATGGTGGCGCGGCAGCGGATGTCCACGCGGCGGATCTCGGAAGACGGCATACGCAGGACTGCGTAGTTGCCTTCCTTACCCAGCAGCTGAATGGAAGCGCCTGCAGAGCGGGCGAGCTTCGCACCAGCACCCGGCTTGAGCTCCACTGCGTGGATGGTCGTACCGGTCGGAATGTTGCGCAGCGGCAGGTTGTTACCGACCTTGATGTCGGCGTTCGGACCAGCCTCGACGATCGTGCCCTGGGTCAGGCCCTTCGGCGCGATGATGTAGCGCTTTTCGCCGTCGAAGTAGTGCAGCAGCGCAATGTTTGCGGTGCGGTTCGGGTCGTACTCGATGTGAGCGACCTTTGCCAGCACGCCGTCCTTGTCGGAGCGGCGGAAATCGATCACGCGCCAGCGACGCTTGTGGCCGCCGCCGCGGTGACGGGTGGTGATGTGGCCGTGGGAGTTACGGCCACCTTTCTTCGGGAGCGGGCGCAGCAGCGACTTTTCCGGGGTCGAGCGAGTGATCTCGTCGAACGCGGAAACGGAGCTGGCACGGCGACCCGGAGTTGTCGGCTTGTACTTACGAATAGCCATAATGGTTCCTTTTCTATCGTCCTCTTCGCTGTGCGATAGCCGTTAGGCCGTCGCACCTCCGAAGATGTCGATGGAGTCGCTGCCCTCGCGGAGCGTGACGTAGGCGCGCTTGGTGTCCTTGCGCTGGCCGTAGCCGGTGCGGGAACGCTTGCGCTTGCCCTCGCGGTTGACGGTGTTCACCGAAGCGACGTCGACGCCGAAGATCTGCTCCACGGCAATCTTGATTTGGGTCTTGTTGGCCGACGGAGCGACGAAGAACGTGTAGGTGTTCTGCTCCATCAGGCCGTAGCTCTTCTCAGAGAGCACGGGCGCGATGATGATGTCGCGCGGGTTCGCGATCTTAGCCATTTACTTCTCCTCCTCCGCAGCGGCGGTAGCGAGCTCCTTGCCGCGGTTGACGAAGGTGTGCAGCGCCTCGACCGAGAACACAACGTCGTCAGCGTTGAGCACGTCGTATGCGTTCAGCTGAGCCGGCTCAATGACGTGGACACCCGGCAGGTTCCTTGCGGAAAGACGGGAGTTCTGGTCATCACGACCGATCACCAGCAGAACCGACTTGCGGTCCGTGAGGCGCTCGATGAAAGCGCGGGCGGACTTGGTCGACGGGGTCTGGCCCGGGACCAGGTCCTCCACGATGTGGATGCGCTCGTTCTGTGCGCGGTTGGTCAAAGCGCCTGCGAGGGCAGCCTTGATCATCTTCTTCGGGGTGCGCTGCGCGTAGGAACGCGGCTGCGGACCGTGCACGGTGCCACCGCCGGTGTAGTGCGGAGCACGGATGGAACCCTGGCGTGCGCGGCCGGTGCCCTTCTGGCGGAACGGCTTCTTACCGCCGCCGGCGACCATGCCGCGAGTCTTCGTCGCGTGGGTGCCCTGGCGTGCGGCAGCAAGCTGTGCGTTCACAACCTGGTGCATCAGCGCCACGGATGCCTCACGGTCGAAGAACTCGGCCGGGAGATCGACAGAGCCCTTGGTGGCTCCGTCAGCGGTGTGGACGTCAAGCGTCAGGTTCGTCATGCGTGAGCACCGCCCTTCACTGCGGTCTTGACGGTAACAACGGAACCCTTAGCGCCCGGGATGGCGCCCTTGATCAGGATGAGGTTGTTGTCGCCGTCGATGCGTTGGATCTTCAGGTTCTGGGTGGTGACGCGGTTACCGCCCATGCGGCCTGCCATGCGCGTGCCCTTGAACACGCGGCCCGGGGTTGCGCAGCCGCCGATGGAGCCCACGCGGCGGTGCGCAGCCTGGTTACCGTGTGCGGCACCCTGGCCGGCAAAGCCGTGGCGCTTCATAGCGCCGGCGTAGCCGTGGCCCTTGGTGGTGCCGGCGACATCCACGTAAGTGTCGCCCTCGAAGATGGTTGCGTTGAATTCCTGGCCGAGTTCGTAGCCCGAGGTGTCATCCATGCGGATCTCGGTGACGAAACGGCGCGGGTTCACGCCGGCCTTCTTGAAGTGGCCGGCCTGCGGCTTCTTTGCCTTACGGGGATCGATGTCGCCGTAGGCGATCTGGATGGCAGAGTAGCCATCGGTCTCAGGGGTACGGATCTGGGTGACCACGCACGGCCCAGCTTCGACGACGGTAACCGGGATAACTCGGTTGTCTTCGTCGAAGATCTGGGTCATGCCGAGCTTCTTGCCCAGAATGCCCTTGATCTGGTTCTCAGACATGTTGTTAGTTCTCCACTACTTGCGTTGGGGATTGCTCTACTGGATGTTCACGTCGACGCTTGCTGGCAGGTCGATGCGCATGAGCGCGTCCACCGTCTTGGGCGTCGGGTCGAGAATGTCGATGAGGCGCTTGTGAGTGCGCATCTCGAAGTGCTCGCGAGAATCCTTGTACTTGTGGGGAGAACGAATAACGGCGTACACGTTCTTCTGAGTGGGCAACGGCACCGGGCCAACGACGCGGGCACCCGTGCGGGTGACCGTCTCGACGATCTTCTTCGCGGATGCGTCGATCGCCTCGTGGTCGTAAGCCTTGAGCCTGATGCGGATCTTCTGTCCCGCCACGCTTACCTCTTCCTCGCATCCCCACGTTCGTCCTTCTCTCTCCCGCTCGTTTCGAACGGAGTGAGAAACGGGCGAAGCGGTGGGGTTTGTAGCTTCTAGTTTCTCTATAACGTTGTCCGGGCTGGGCCCATGGCTCAACGCCAGTGTCGTTTCTGACTGTCATGACACGTCCGGAAGGTGACCGAGCAAATTCATGCTGTTTCAGTGCTTCCGCCAAGGCGTGCCCGTCTATAAGCACATGCCTGGGTGTCAGACTCGGAAGGGCGCGTGACCCTTGCGTACTGCCGCTGTGAATTTGCCATGGCCCTTCTCCGGTTCTTCCGGTTGGAAGGTGTCATGTTTGCCTGGCCACCGGCCGGTTTGCTCCGGCCCATGTCAAGGCAACCCGGGTATTAAAACACAAGGTTGCGGTAAGCACAAGCCCGCTTCTCGACGAACCTTCGGCCAGGCCCGGATTATTTCAACTTGATATCACCTTCTTCTCATCCCGGCTCTACCTGAAATATGTGTGTACCCTTTATTTCCAGGCCGTGCGCTTCGTAAATAAGGACGCGCGGATTCACAGTTTTTACAGAACGAAAGGACCGTCATGGCCGACAAGAACATCACCGAGACCTCTGCAAACACCCCGAACACTGCTGCAGCGAAGACCGACGCAAACACCCCGGCTTCCACCTCCACCGCCGTGGAGCCGGAGCAGGTTCGCCCGCGCAACGAAAACCTGGAGACCGAGCACGGCTCCACCGTCATCGACGACAACGTTGTGGGCAAGATCGCAGGCATCGCTGCCCGTGAGGTCTCCGGCGTGAATAACCTCGGCGGCGGTGCAGCCCGCATGTGGGGCGCTGTGCGCGAGTCCCTGACCTCCTCCACCAACGTCCAGCAGGGCGTCAACGTCGCTGTCGAGGACGGCCACGCTTCCGTCGCAGTTGCCATCATCGCCGAGTACGGCGTTGCTATCCACGAGCTCGCGAACGCTATCCGCGAGAACGTCACCGTTGCCATCACCCGCATGACCGGCCTGATCGTGGACCGCGTCGATGTCACCGTGCACGACGTGCACCTGCCGGAGCAGGAGGGCGCTGAGCAGTACGAGGAAACCAACTCCAACGCCAACTACCAGGCCGTCAACCAGCCGATCAACCAGTAAGCCATGGCGTACACCCCCGTTAGCCGCGAGGTTGCGGAGGGCGTCCGCGATGCCGCCGTCGCCGTCGACGGGGTCGCCGCATTGCACGGCGGCCGTGTCGGCGAGATTGCGACCTACCTGCCCAACGCCCGCATCGAAGGCTTGAAGGCCATTTCGCGGGACGGCCGAACCGGATTTGAAGTCCACTTCGTCTTCGATGTCGCGTCCGGCCGCAAGGTGCAGGACGTGGCCGAGGATGTCCGCGCGGCCGTACTCGGCGCATCCGACGCGGAGTTCGTGGACGTTGTCGCAGGCGACGCACAGTAGCGATGCCCGCCCCAACCTCATAACCCGAAACGTGGTTTTATTATGAATCTTTTTGCTAACAAGGCGCTGACCGGCATTCTTATTGGTGTTGTGGTCGCCTTCTTTGTCACCTTCGGCGGTTGGCCGGGCCTGCTCTGGCTGCTGCTGTTCACAATCATCGGCGGGGTTGTCGGGGCCCAGCTCGACGGCCGTCTGGATCTGTCCGCGGCCCTGAGTAACGGCACCGGCAGAGGCCGAAGCTAATGGATAATTCCTTCTACCACGTCAGTGAGCGCACCATCGAGCGTGTCGCTGAGGTGGCAGCTGCGGCGGTTCCGGGTTGCCGGACTATCGACGCAAAGTTGGCCGGGCTCGCGGGACGAAGCTTCCCGCGGATTAACGCCCGGTTGGACCAGGCGACGGGCACAGTGGCGGTGGACACCGAAATTGCCACCTCCTACCCCGCCCCGGTTGCTGCCATCACCGACGCAATGCGCGCGACCATCATCGCGCACATTCGCACGCTGGTGGGCCTTGACGTCTCCCGCGTGAAGGTCACCGTGGCCAATGTGGAAACTCTCCCCGACACCGGCCGCGTCACCTGGGACCAGGTGGCGGAGCACGAGGCTTTCGTGATCCCGACCCCCATCGAGGTCTCCCCGACCCACGTGGAGCACCCCACGACGAAACCGCTCCAGCAGCTCGCGCCCGTCAAGGCGCGCTCGCTTGTCGACGACATGCGCGACGTCGTTGTCCCCGCCCCGATCGAGGTGGAGCACCCCGGCCAGCCGGATCCGGTGCACGCGGCAAGCGTTGCAGCCCCGGAGCCGGTGCGAACGTTCTCCCCCGAGGTACCGGAGCCGCAGCGCCTCGCTGCCATCCACACCTCGCGGACGGAAGCGCGCGTGCCGTTCCCGCCGGAGCCGATCCGCCCGTGGGCGCCGCAGGCGAACGGGGTTGTCCCCCGTCACCCGCAGCTGCCTCCGCTGCAGACGCTCAAGCCTGCGGACATCAAGCGTTTCGCACAGCCCCGCGATGTCCCTATGCCGAACCGCGCACCGCTGAAGGAGATCACGGTCAACCGCCCGCCGCTCAAACCCATCGTGGTGGAGCCGGCGCCGCGCGCCCCGTTCTCGTCCGCGCCCGCGCCGCGGCCGGTGATTGTGCCCAAGGCACCAGCACCGAAGCCGCTGAAGCAGATCACGATTGAACCGGTGGTGAAGTACTATGACCGCTCCCGCTAACAAGGCGCCCTCCAACGAGGCGCCGGCTAACGCAGCTGTCGGCCCGCACCCGGGCGATGAGCCGCTGGGCAACCCGGCATCGCGCTGGTTTGCGGTGCTGATCAGCCTGCTTTTGCTCTCGCTGGCTGGTGTGGCTGCACGCGACCTGTGGTACCACTTCTACGGCGATGAAGCCCCGTCGGATTCCTGGCTGGGCCGCACCTGGGATTTCCTCGGTTCCTTCGCAGCAGATGTCACCGCGGTAGTGGTGGGCATCCTCCTTGTGCTCGTAGGTTTGATCCTCCTGTTCTTCTCGTTCAAACCGCGCCCGCACGGGCACGTGCGCGTGAACTCGCCCGCCTCCATTTGGACCCGCCCGGTGGACATCGCCCGCAAGACGACGTTCACTACCCGCGGCGATCTCGGCGGCGAGCAGGTGAGCACGAAGGCGAACCGGAAGTCCGTGAAGGTACAGGTGGTCGAGGATGGCTCCGGCCCGGCGATGCAGGAACGCATCACTCGTGCGCTGAACGACGAGTTCCGTGTGCTCAAGACGCCGCCGGCGGTGTCCGTGAAGTTGCTGCCCAGCCCAGCCGCGCAACAGGTCGCCGCGCAGCGCACTAACGCGCCTCAGCCGACGGCCGGATCCGCTTCGGCCGAGACGACCCCGGAGGTGTCGCGATGACTAAGACGCTCAGCTTCTTTAACCGCCTGGCGGTTTTCCTGCTTGGCCTGCTGCTGATTCTCGCCGGCCTCTTCCCGATCGCCGAGTACTGGCAGATCCCGTACCTGGTCGACGCGGCCGATTTCGTCGACCGCACCCGACTGATCGACCTGGGCTACCAGAACTTCTACGTCACCGCCCTGATCATCGGCGCTGTCATTTCAGCGGTCCTGGGCCTGTGGATACTGCTGGCCAATATCCGGTCCCGCGCGTTTTCGAACCGCGGCATCCTGCCGGCTGACCCGGAGCACGGCGAGACCATTATCAACGTCCAGCGTGTATCTGAGGCGGCCTGCACTTCCCTGGAGCACGCAGGCGAGATCCGCCGCGCTTCCTCCAAGGTGGCGATGGTGGGCAAGCGCCCTACCGCGACGTTTACCGTCTTCGCCAACCCGGAGTACCCGTTCGATGACGTCGTACGCGTCATCGAAGGCGCGGACCAGGATTTCCGCGAAGCCAGCCACACCATGGAAATCGACACGGTGTGGAAGCTCCACCTGGACCGGATTACCGCCTAGCGCTCCAATTCCAGCACGAGCTTGACCAGCCCCAGCGTGCGCGGCTTCCCGCCGCCCGCTGGGGCTATTTCCATCTCCGCGCCAGGCTCGCAGCGCAAAATGTCGCTCCAGGCGATACGTTCACTCACCACGCTGCGTCTTCCCATTCGCCAGATGCGGATGCGCTGCCCGACCACGGCCCGCGCCCCATCGTCGAAAAGCACTAGCCATCGCCTGTTGCCCACGTCCGCTCGCGGGGTGCTTATCGACGCCTCCGGTGCCCCCTCCAACCGCGTTAACAAAGACACGATCCCCAGGCGGTGCTCAACCCCCTCAGCGTCAGCGATAACCAGCGGTAGGCCGGGGCCCGCCTTGCGCATCCCGCCCATGCGCCACACCGCCGGCATGCGCTCGGGGTCGGCGCCGCTTCGCACCACCACATATCTGTTTGTGATTGTGACTAGATGGGGCGGGTTGACGGTGGTGATGGCGTGGGGGCCGGACGTGGCGTCGATAATCGAGGGATGTTCGCGCTCCATCGCGGTGAGCAACTCGACGGCTTCCTCGTCTGTTGTGCCCCAGCCCAGGCCGCTGTTCTCCAATACCCCGATCATTTGGGCGAGCGTGAGGTCCGGCTGTCCTTCCCAGGCGCGCTGCAGCGCCTCGATCAGACGTGGGATACGGGTCGGGTCATGCACACCGATGAGCCTATCGCATGCGAAAAGCCGCCCTCCCCAGCGGGAAAGGCGGCTTTTTACGTCAGCTGGTTACACCAAAAGTGGAACTAGTCCAGGATCTTGGTGACGCGGCCAGCGCCGACGGTGCGGGAGCCCTCGCGGATAGCGAAGCGCAGGCCCTCGTCCATAGCGACCGGCTGGATCAGCTCGACGGACATCTCGACGTTGTCGCCCGGCATGACCATCTCGGTGCCCTCCGGCAGCTTCACAACACCGGTCACGTCGGTGGTGCGGAAGTAGAACTGCGGACGGTAGTTGTCGAAGAACGGGGTGTGGCGGCCGCCCTCGTCCTTGGCCAGGACGTAGACGGAACCCTCGAACTTGGAGTGCGGGGTGTAAGCGCCCGGTGCGATGACGACCTGGCCACGCTCGACGTCCTCACGCTTCAGACCGCGGAGCAGCAGAGCTGCGTTGTCGCCAGCCTCAGCGGTGTCGAGAAGCTTGTTGAACATCTCGATGGAGGTGACGGTGGTCTTGGTGGCCTTGTCGCGGATACCGATGATCTCGACGTCGTCGTTGAGGTTGAGCACGCCACGCTCCACACGACCGGTAACCACGGTGCCGCGGCCGGAAATGGTGAAGATGTCCTCGACCGGCATCAGGAACGGCTTGTCGGTCTCGCGCTCCGGATCCGGGATGGAGTCGTCGCAAGCCTGCATGAGGTCAACGACGGACTGAACCCACTTCTCCTCGCCCTCGAGAGCCTTCAGAGCGGAGATGTGAACGATCGGTGCTTCCTCGTCGTACTCCTGCTCAGCCAGCAGCTCGCGGACCTCCATCTCGACGAGCTCGATGATCTCTTCGTCGTCGACCATGTCGCACTTGTTCAGTGCAACGAGGATGTACGGAACGCCAACCTGGCGGGCCAGCAGCACGTGCTCGCGGGTCTGCGGCATCGGGCCGTCGGTAGCAGCAACCACGAGGATTGCGCCGTCCATCTGAGCAGCGCCGGTAATCATGTTCTTGATGTAGTCGGCGTGGCCCGGGGCGTCAACGTGAGCGTAGTGGCGCTTCGGGGTGTTGTACTCCACGTGGGAGATGTTGATGGTGATGCCGCGCTCGCGCTCCTCCGGAGCCTTATCGATCATCGCGTAGTCGAAGGCCTTGTTCTCCTCCGGGTAAGCATCAGCCAGCACCTTGGTGATAGCGGCGGTGGTGGTGGTCTTGCCGTGGTCGACGTGACCGATGGTGCCGATGTTCACGTGCGGCTTAGAGCGCTCGAACTTTTCCTTTGCCACTGTTGTCCTCCTGGACTTCATGGTGACTACGACCTTCGCAGCCACGTGGTTTACATACGCCCCGGCCCGCGCCCATCGCAGGGCACGGATACGGGAGCCATTTCACAATGTGCCAGTTACAAGATCCTAGGTTTCCAGCGGCCGTTTTTCAAACCGGCCTTGCCGTTTCCCCCGGGATCGACCTAGAGGGTAACGGCCGGCTCAGACACCGCCCACCTTGTCGGTTCTTGCGGTATCTCAGCGCGGCCGCTGCCCTCCGTTCTCCCTATCCCGCGGGGTAGACCCGCACCGCTGGCACGCGGTGCGGCCCGTTGAGAAGGGAGGGCGGCGACTATTTAGTTGCCGTTGCGCTCGTCGATAATCTCCTGAGCCACGGACTGCGGAACCTCAGCGTAGGAGTCGAACACCATGGTGAAGTTCGCGCGGCCAGCGGTGGAGGAACGCAGGTCGCCGATGTAGCCGAACATCTCGGACAGCGGCACCTTTGCCTTGACAACCTTCGCACCGGAGCGGTCCTCCATTGCGAAGACCTGGCCACGGCGGGAGCTGATGTCACCGTTGACGGTGCCCATGTACTCCTCCGGGGTCACAACCTCGACGGCCATGACCGGCTCGAGCAGGACCGGCTTCGCCTTCGCGACAGCTTCCTTCAGCACCTGGGAACCAGCGAGCTTGAACGCCATCTCCGAGGAGTCGACGTCGTGGTACGCGCCGTCCTCGAGGGTGGCCTTGATGTTCACCAGCGGGTAGCCGGCGAGGAAGCCGTACTGCATCGCGTCCTGGATACCAGCGTCGACGGACGGGATGTACTCCTTCGGCACGCGGCCACCGGTGACGGCGTTCTCGAACTTGTAGGAAGTGGACTCGCCCTCTTCCAGCTCCTCCGGGTCCGGGGAGTACGGCTCGATGGTGACGATGACCTTCGCGAACTGGCCGGAACCACCGGTCTGCTTCTTGTGGGTGTAGTCCAGGGACTCGACCTTCTTGCGGATGGTCTCGCGGTACGCAACCTGCGGGGAGCCGATGTTCGCCTCGACCTTGAACTCGCGCTTCATGCGGTCCACCAGCACGTCGAGGTGCAGCTCGCCCATGCCGCCGATGACGGTCTGGCCGGTCTCCTCGTCCAGCTGGACGGTGAAGGTCGGGTCCTCCTCGGCAAGCTTCTGGATAGCGGTGCCCAGCTTCTCCTGGTCAGCCTTGGTCTTCGGCTCGATGGCCACCTGGATCACCGGATCCGGGAAGTCCATGGACTCGAGGATGATCGGGTGGTCCGGGTTGCACAGGGTGTCGCCCGTGGTGGTTTCCTTCAGGCCGATGAACGCGTAGATGTTGCCGGCGTCGGCGTGCTCGACCGGGTTCTCCTTGTTCGCGTGCATCTGGAAGAGCTTGCCCACGCGCTCCTTCTTGGACTTCGTGGAGTTGAGCATCTGCTCGCCCGGGATTGCCTGGCCGGAGTAGACGCGCACGTAGGTGAGCTTGCCGAAGAACGGGTGGACGGCGATCTTGAACGCCAGAGCGGAGAACGGCTCCTCGACGGACGGCTTACGGGTCAGTTCCTCTTCGCCGTTGACGGAGGTGCCGTGTACCTCGCCGATGTCCAGCGGGCTCGGCAGGTAAGCGACGACAGCGTCGAGGATCGGCTCGATGCCCTTGTTGCGGTATGCGGTGCCGCAGAACACCGGGTAGATCTCGGAAGCAATGGTCATCTTGCGGATGGCTGCCTGGATCTCTTCCTTCGTCAGCTCCTCGCCGCCGAAGTACTTTTCCATGAGCTCCTCGTCGGACTCAGCGACGGCCTCGAGCAGCTTCTCGCGGTACTCCTCAGCCTTCTCCTTGAGATCCTCCGGGATCTCCTCGATCTGCGGCGGGGTGCCGGTCTCGACCTTGCCCGGCCACATGAGGGCCTTCATGTCGATGAGGTCGACAACGCCGTCGAAGTTGTCCTCAGCGCCGATCGGGAGCTGCATGACCAACGGTTTCGCGCCGAGGCGGTCGACGATGGTGCCGACGGTGTAGTAAAAGTCAGCGCCCAGCTTGTCCATCTTGTTGACGAAGCAGATACGCGGGACGTCGTACTTGGCGGCCTGTCGCCACACCTGCTCGGACTGCGGCTCCACACCTTCCTTGCCGTCGAACACGGCCACAGCGCCGTCGAGCACGCGCAGGGAGCGCTCCACCTCAACGGTGAAGTCCACGTGACCCGGGGTGTCGATGATATTGATCTGGTTGTTGTTCCAGAAGCAGGTAACAGCGGCGGACGTAATGGTGATGCCGCGCTCCTTCTCCTGCTCCATCCAGTCAGTGGTGGCGCCACCGTCGTGGGTCTCGCCAACCTTGCGGTTGAGACCCGTGTAGAAGAGGATGCGCTCGGTAGTGGTGGTCTTACCGGCGTCAATGTGGGCCATGATGCCGATGTTGCGGACCTTGTTCAGATCCTTAAGCACTTCTTGTGCCACGTTAAATACCCCAACTTTGAAGTCGTCGACGCCTGTCGGCGCCTATGTCGGTCAGTTGTCCTTTGTCAATTCTGCCACTTCATCGCGGAAGTGGCAGCGTGAGGTTCGACTCAGCTGGAAAAACCCGGAAACGCACCAGCTCGCTCCACGTGGAAGCGGGTATGCAGTTTCCGGGTGTCCATGCGTCGCCTTGCTCCAGCGATTACCAGCGGTAGTGGGCGAAAGCGCGGTTGGCCTCGGCCATCTTGTGGGTGTCCTCGCGGCGCTTCACGGAGGCGCCGAGACCGTTGGAAGCATCCAGGATCTCGTTGGCGAGGCGCTCCATCATGGAGTTCTCGCGACGCTGGCGGGTGAAGGTGACCAGCCAACGCAGGGCGAGGGTGGTGGAGCGGGCCGGCTTGACGTCCACCGGCACCTGGTAGGTCGCGCCACCGACACGGCGGGAACGAACCTCGAGGTCCGGGCGGATGTTGCCGATTGCCTTTTCCAGGGTGCCAACCGGATCGGTGCCGGTCTTCTCGCGGCACTGCTCGAGAGCGCCGTAGACGATGCGCTCTGCGGTGGCCTTCTTGCCGTCCCGCAGGATCTTGTTCACGAGCATGGTGACCAGCTCGGAATTGTAAACCGGATCCTTAACGACGGGACGCTTCGGTGCTTGCTGCTTACGCATTGATTACTGTCCCTTCTTTGCGCCGTAACGGGAGCGAGCCTGCTTGCGGTCCTTCACACCCTGGGTATCCAGAGCGCCGCGGACGATCTTGTAGCGCACACCCGGCAGGTCCTTCACACGACCGCCGCGCACGAGCACCATGGAGTGCTCCTGCAGGTTGTGGCCCTCGCCCGGGATGTATGCGGAAACCTCGATGCCGGAGGTCAGGCGCACACGGGCGACCTTACGCAGAGCAGAGTTCGGCTTCTTCGGAGTGGTGGTGTACACGCGGGTGCACACGCCGCGGCGCTGCGGGGAACCCTTCAGCGCAGCGGTTGCCACCTTGGTGGACTTATCGTGGCGGCCCTTGCGGACCAGCTGCTGAATAGTAGGCATTCACGCTCTTTCTGTTAGCGCTTCCCGCTCACACCCGGCCATACATGCAAAAATGGGGGCTCTTCTTCGGGGCCCTGCCGATTGCATGAACTGCCGTGTGAACGAGTCGCTCGGAGTTCGTAGAACTTCGCACCGCATGGTACGGGCGAAACCTCGTCAAAAGTACACCACGCCACATATCACAAGCAAATCGCTTATCGACGTCAGCTCCGCCCCTCTACCCTTATAGCCATGAGCGAGCCAAATCCTCCCCGCACCCGCCTATCCGATTCCCAGCGCAACGACATCGCCACCCGCCTCCAGGACGCCTTCGCCGACGGGCAGCTGAGCGTCTCCGAGTTCGACGAACGCTCCCGCGCCCTGTACGCCGCTACCTACTCAGACGAGCTGCCGGCGCTGGTGGACGACCTCTCCCCCGCGACCCCCTCTGCATCTGCACCCGCGTCTCGCGGTTACGTCACGGGCGAGGACGGTGGGAGCGCCTTTTCCCTATCGCTCATGGGCGGAAGCGACCGCACGGGCCAGTGGCTCGTCGCCCCGATGCACACCTCCGTGGCGGTGATGGGTGGAAACACCATCGACCTGCGCGAGGCTCGCCTCGCTGCCCAGGAGACCGTCATCAACGCCGTCACGCTGATGGGCGGGGTGGAGATCATCGTGCCGGAGGACGTCCGCGTCATCGACAACGGCGCAAGCCTCATGGGCGGATTCGAGGCCCGTGACCACGAATCCTGCACTCTCCCCCTCGCCGACCTCCCCGCCGACGCCCCGGTGATCCGCGTGCGCGGCTTGGCCTTCATGGGCGGGGTAGAGATCATCCGCGCGGCCCGCGGCGCCCTTGTGAAGTAGGGCGGCTTTTTGCGTCACTCCCCGGCCGCGTCGCCGGTAGCGCGGCGGATCAGGTCGCGGATGCGCCCTTTGGTGGCGTCGTTAAGCGATTACACCGCGTAACTCGTCGGCCACATATCCCCCCCGTCGAGCTGCGCGCTGTCCTCGAAGCCGAGCGTGGAGTAGCGCGCATCGAATTTGGACGCTACCTGCAAAAACACCACAACCCCGTCCGCGTTCTCCCACGCGGGCATTCCGTACCAGGTTCGCGCGTTAAGGTATGGGGCTTCCTGGGCAACGATGGTGTGGACGGCGGCGGCAAGCGCCTGGTCGTCAGCGGGCATTGCGCCGATGATATGCAAAACGCCCGGCTCCCCTTTTGCGGGGGCCGGGCGCTTTCTACGCAGACCTAGCTAAAAGCCAGAGTGCTGGGCCTTGCGTTTACAGCTCCTCGAAGCCGAACTCGTCCATCGGCACGGAGGCGCCGGTGAACTCGCCGTAGCCCTCGTCGCCGTAGATGGAGTCGCCGAACGTCGGGATGGAGTACGCCGCGGAGCGTGCAGCCTCGGTCGGCTTGACCTGGATGTTGCGGTACCGGGAAATGCCCGTACCGGCCGGGATCAGCTTGCCGATGATCACGTTCTCCTTCAGGCCGATCAGCTTGTCGGAGCGCTTGTTGATCGCGGCGTCCGTGAGCACGCGGGTGGTCTCCTGGAAGGAGGCCGCCGACAGCCAGGACTCCGTGGCCAGCGAGGCCTTGGTGATGCCCATGATCTCGGAGCGCATCTCCGCCGGCTCGCCGCTGTCCGCCACAGCTGCGGCGTTGACCTGGCGCGCCTCGGACAGATCCACCAGGGTGCCCGGCAGGAACTCGGTGGAACCGGAGTCGATGACGGTGCCGCGACGCAGCATCTGGCGGATGATGATCTCGATGTGCTTGTCGTGGATGGACACACCCTGGGTGCGGTACACGGCCTGCACCTCGTCGATCAGGTGCTTCTCCACACCACGGCGGCCGAGGACCTCGAGCACGTCGTGCGGGTCGGCAGCGCCGCGGAGCAGGCGCTCGCCCACCTCGACGTGGTCGCCCTCGCGCAGGCCGCGCTCGATCATGGCGTCCGGGTTGGACTCCATCGGGCGGCGCACCTGGGCCAGGCCCTGGCGCTTGGACAGCTTCTCGTAGACCACCACGTCGGAGCCGTCATCCGGGTGGATGGTCAGGGTCCAGAAGTTGCCCTCGTCCTCGAGCGAGATCGTGCCAGCAACGGACGCGATCGGGGCGCGGTTCTTCGGCACACGAGCCTCGAACAGCTCCTGCACACGCGGCAGACCACCGGTGATGTCGCCGCCGACGCCGCCCTGGTGGAAGGTACGCATGGTCAGCTGCGTACCCGGCTCACCAATGGACTGCGCGGCCACGATGCCGACGGCCTCGCCGATGTCGACGAGCTGGCCGGACGCCATGGACTTGCCGTAGCACTTGGCACAGACACCGGTCGGGGTCTGGCAGGTCAGCACGGAGCGGACCTTGATCTGGGTGACGCCGGCTGCCACGAGCTCGTCGATACGCTCCTCGGTCAGCTCGGCACCAGCCTCGGCGATGACCTTGTCGTCGGAGTCCTTGACATCGGCCGACAGGACACGGCCGGACACGGAGGTCTCGACCAGGTCGTGGCGCACGAAAGAGTCGCCGGACTCGACCGCAACGGGCACCCTGACGCCCTGGCGGGTGCCACAGTCCTCTTCGCGGACGATGACGTCCTGCGCCACGTCCACCAGACGACGGGTGAGGTAGCCGGAGTCCGCGGTACGAAGCGCGGTATCGGCCAGGCCCTTACGGGAACCGTGGGAGTTGTTGAAGTACTCCATCACCGACAGGCCCTCGCGGAAGGAGGTCTTGATCGGGCGGGTGATGTACTCGCCGCGCGAGTTCACGACCATGCCCTTCATGCCGGCCAGGGTCCAGATCTGGCGCATGTTACCGGCAGCACCGGACTTCACGATCATCGGAATCGGGTTGTGGTCCGGGTACAGGTCCTCCACGGCCTGACCCACCTTGTTGGTGGCGTCCTGCCACAGTTCGACCAGGCGGTCGTAACGGTTCTCCTCGGTCAGCGCACCCTTCTCCCAGAACTTGCGCTCGATGGCCTCGGCTTCCTTCTCGTACTGCTCGAGGACCTCGGTCTTGTTCGGGAGGATGAGCACGTCGGCCATGGAGATGGTGATGCCGGAACGCGTGGCCCAGTAGAAGCCGGCGTCCTTCATCTTGTCCAGCACCTGAGCGACGGTGATCATCGGGTACTTCTCCACCATCGACTGGATGATGTCGCCCAGCAGCACCTTGCCGCCGCCACCGCCCTTACGGACCATGGCGCCTTCCTGGTACGGGAAGTTAAACGGCAGCAGCTCGTTGAACATGATCCGGCCGAGGGTGGTCTCGGTGGTCCATGCCTGGCCCTTCGACCAGCCGTCCGGGAACTGCTCCTGCTCGATCTCCGGCGTCGGACGCAGGTGGTCGATGCGCACCTGGATCGGCGCCTGCAGGCCCAAAACGCCCAGGTCGTAAGCCATGATGGCCTCGCGGTAGGACGAGTAGACGCCACGGGCCGGACCGTTGTCGTCGGCAGGTGCGTACGCGCCCTCGCCGCCGATCTCCTGCGGGCTCTTCTCCATGGTCAGGAAGTACAAACCGGTGACCATGTCGAGGCGCGGTATAGCCAGCGGTTTGCCAGACGCCGGGGACAGGATGTTGTTCGACGACAGCATGAGCACGCGGGCCTCAGCCTGCGCCTCGGCGGACAGCGGCAGGTGGACTGCCATCTGGTCGCCGTCGAAGTCGGCGTTGAACGCCTCACAGGCCAGCGGGTGCAGCTGGATGGCCTTACCTTCGACCAGCTTCGGCTCGAAGGCCTGGATACCCAGGCGGTGCAGCGTCGGCGCGCGGTTGAGCAGCACCGGGTGCTCCGAAATCGCCTCTTCCAGCACGTCCCACACCTCGGGGCGCTGGCGCTCCACCATGCGCTTGGCGGACTTGATGTTCTGCGCGTAGTCGTTGTCCACCAGGCGCTTCATCACGAACGGCTTGAACAGCTCGAGCGCCATACGCTTCGGCAGACCGCACTCGTGCAGCTTCAGCTGCGGGCCGACAATAATCACGGAACGGCCAGAGTAGTCCACGCGCTTGCCCAGCAGGTTCTGGCGGAAGCGGCCCTGCTTGCCCTTGAGCAGGTCGGACAGGGACTTCAGCGGACGGGTGCCCGGGCCGGTGACCGGACGGCCGCGGCGGCCGTTGTCGAACAGGGCGTCAACGGACTCCTGCAGCATGCGCTTCTCGTTGTTCACGATGATCTCGGGCGCACCCAGGTCGATCATGCGCTTCAAACGGTTGTTGCGGTTGATCACGCGACGGTACAGGTCGTTCAGATCCGAGGTGGCGAAGCGGCCACCGTCGAGCTGGACCATCGGGCGCAGCTCCGGCGGGATCACCGGGATCGCGTCCAGGATCATGCCGGCCGGGTCGTTGCCGGAGCGCTGGAAGGCCGCGACGACGCGCAGGCGCTTCAGCGCGCGGACCTTCTTCTGGCCCTTGCCCTCGGCGATGATGCCGCGCAGCTCCTCAGCCTCAGCCTCCAGGTCGAAGTTGCGGATCAGGGTCTGGATCGCCTCGGCACCCATGCCGCCGGTGAAGTAGTCCTCGTAGCGGTCGACGAGCTCCTCGTAGAGGTTTTCGTCGATGATCATCTGCTTCGGCGCGAGCTTCTGGAAGGTGGTCCAGATCTCGTCTAGGCGCTCAACCTCGCGCTCGCCGGCCTCGCGCATGTGCTGCATTTCCTTGTCCGCAGCGTTTTGCACCTTCTTGCGGGCAGCAGCGGTCGCACCGGAAGCCTCGAGCTCGGCGAGGTCCTCCTCCAGCTTCTGCGCGCGGTCCGCGATCTCGGAGTTGGTGTCGTCCTCGACATCTTTCTTCTCCATCAACATCTCCGCCTCAAGGGTGGACATGTCGGTGTGGCGGGCCTCTTCGTCAACGGAGGTGACGATGTTCGCCGCGAAGTAGATGATGCGCTCGAGGTCCTTCGGTGCCAGGTCGAGCAGGTAGCCCAGGCGGGACGGGACACCCTTGAAGTACCAGATGTGCGTCACCGGAGCGGCCAGCTCGATGTGGCCCATGCGCTCGCGGCGCACCTTGGACTTGGTCACCTCAACGCCGCAGCGCTCACAGATGATGCCTTTGTAGCGGACACGCTTGTACTTGCCGCAGGCGCACTCCCAGTCGCGGGTCGGGCCGAAGATGCGCTCGCAGAACAGGCCGTCCTTTTCCGGCTTGAGGGTGCGGTAGTTAATGGTCTCGGGCTTCTTCACCTCGCCGTGGGACCAACGGCGGATGTCGTCGGCGGTGGCCAGGCCGATGCGAAGCTCGTCGAAGAGGTTTACGTCAAACACGTAAAAGTTCCTTTTCTTCTAGATGTGTGCTGTTCGTTCGTCGTGCCGTCGAAAAGCAATTGCTTCACGACGGCTACCTGGCGCTTAGGCGGTGTCCGCCGCTGCACCCTCGTCACGGGAAAGGTTGATGCCAAGCGAGGAGCCGGCCTGATCGAACTCGTCGTCGTCGCCGTCGAGCTCCATCGGGGTGCCGTCGGTGGAGAGGACCTCCACGTTCAAGCACAGGGACTGCAGCTCCTTGAGCAGCACCTTGAAGGACTCCGGAATGCCCGGATCCGGGATGTTGTCGCCCTTCACAATGGCCTCGTAGACCTTCACGCGGCCCACCACGTCATCGGACTTGATGGTCAAAAGCTCCTGCAGGGTGTAGGCGGCGCCGTATGCCTGCATCGCCCACACCTCCATCTCGCCGAAGCGCTGGCCGCCGAACTGGGCCTTACCGCCCAGCGGCTGCTGCGTAATCATGGAGTACGGGCCGGTGGAACGGGCGTGGATCTTCTCGTCCACCAGGTGGTGCAGCTTGAGCATGTACATGTAGCCGACCGAAATCGGGTACTTGTACGGCTCGCCGGAACGGCCGTCGAACAGGGTGGTCTTGCCCTCGCCGTCGACCATGACGTCGCCGTCGCGGTTCGGCTTGGTGTTTGCCAAAAGGCCTGCGATCTCCTCGTTGGTCGCGCCGTCGAACACCGGGGTTGCGGTGAGCGAATCCGCGGGCACGTCGTAGAGGTGCTCCGGCAGGGTCTCGAGCAGCTTGGCGTTTGCCGGGTCGTCCGGGTTGACGGTCCAGCCGGCCTTCGCCAGCCAGCCGAGGTGGATCTCCAGGACCTGGCCGATGTTCATACGACGCGGCACACCGTGGGTGTTCAGGATGATGTCCACCTGGGTGCCGTCAGCCATGAACGGCATGTCCTCCTGCGGCAGGATCTTGCCCACGACACCCTTGTTGCCGTGGCGGCCGGCCATCTTGTCGCCGTCCTGGATCTTGCGCTTCTGAGCCACGTACACGCGGATCATCTCGTTGACACCCGGGGACAGATCGTCGTCGTCCTCGCGGGAGAAGCGGCGCACGGCAATGACCTTGCCCTGCTCGCCGTGCGGCACCTTCAGGGAGGTGTCGCGGACCTCGCGGGCCTTCTCGCCGAAGATGGCGCGCAGCAGGCGCTCCTCCGGGGTCAGCTCGGTCTCGCCCTTCGGGGTGACCTTGCCCACGAGGATGTCGCCGTCGCGCACGTCCGCGCCGATGCGGATGATGCCGCGCTCGTCCAGATCCTTGAGCACGTCTTCGGAGACGTTCGGGATCTCGCGGGTGATCTCCTCGGCACCGAGCTTGGTGTCGCGGGCGTCAATCTCGTGTTCCTCAATGTGCACGGAGGTGAGGATGTCTTCCTCCACCACGCGCTGGTTGAGGATGATGGCGTCCTCGTAGTTGTGGCCTTCCCACGGCATGAACGCAACCAGCAGGTTGCGGCCGAGCGCCATCTCACCGTCCTTGGTGCCCGGGCCGTCAGCGATGACCTGGCCGGCCTCGACACGGTCGCCCGCGGAGACGATCGGGGTCTGGTTGTAGCAGGTGCCCTGGTTGGTGCGCTCGAAGGTGCGCAGCATGTAGGTGTCGCGGCCGCCCTCGTCATCCATGACGGTGATGAAGTCGCCGGTGACGTTCTCGATCACGCCGGCCTTCTTGGAGATGACGGTGTCGCCCGCGTCGTACGCGGCGCGCTGCTCCATACCGGTGGCAACGTAGGCGGACTCGGCGCGCAGCAGCGGCACAGCCTGCTTCTGCATGTTCGCGCCCATCAGCGCACGGTTCGCGTCGTCGTGCTCCAGGAACGGAATCATCGCGGTAGCGACGGAAACCATCTGGCGCGGGGAGATGTCCAGGTAGTCAACGCCCTGCGGGCCGACAACGCCGATGTCGCCGTCCTTGAGACGGACCTCGATGCGCTCGCCGGTGAGGTTGTTGTCCTTGTCCATCGGGGTCGCGGCCTCGGCGATGGCGTAGCGGTCTTCCTCGTCGGCGGTGAGGTAGTCGATCTGGCCGGTGAGCTTGCCGTCGTTGACCTTCTGGTACGGCGTCTCGATGAAGCCGAAGGCGTTGACGCGCGCGTAGGTGGACAGCGCGCCGATCAGGCCAATGTTCGGGCCTTCCGGGGTCTCAACCGGGCACATGCGGCCGTAGTGCGACGGGTGCACGTCTCGCACCTCGATGCCGGCGCGCTCACGGCTCAAACCACCCGGGCCAAGCGCGGACAGGCGGCGCTTGTGAGTCAGGCCGGACAGGGAGTTGTTCTGGTCCATGAACTGCGACAGCTGCGAGGTACCGAAGAACTCGCGGATCGCAGCCGAAACCGGGCGCACGTTGATCAGGGACGTCGGGGTGATGGACTCCGCGTCCTGGGTGGTCATGCGCTCGCGCACGACGCGCTCCATACGCGACAGGCCGACGCGGACCTGGTTCTGGATCAGCTCGCCCACGGTGCGCAGGCGGCGGTTACCAAAGTGGTCGATGTCGTCGGTGTTGATCGGGATGATCTCGCCGGCCGGGGAGGTCATCTCGGTCTCGCCGGCGTGCAGACGCACGAGGTACTCGAGCGTGGTGGCGATGTCCTCTTCGGTCAGCGTCATCAGACCGTCGTGGTCGCCGCCGAGGCCGAGCTTGCGGTTGGTCTTGTAGCGGCCCACGCGCGCGAGGTCGTAGCGCTTGGCCTTGAAGAAGGAGTTCTCCAGCAGGGACTGCGCAAGATCGCGCGTCGGCTGCTCGCCCGGGCGCTGCTTGCGGTAGATCTCCAACAGCGCCTCGTCGGTGTTGGACACACCGTCGTTTTCCAGGGTGGACATCATGATCTCGGAGAAGCCGAAGCGCTCCGTGATCTGCTCGGTGGTCCAGCCCAGCGCCTTCAGCAGCACGGTGACCGGCTGGCGGCGCTTGCGGTCGATGCGCACACCGACGGTGTCGCGCTTGTCCACGTCGAACTCCAGCCACGCGCCGCGCGACGGGATGACCTTCACGGAGTGCAGCGGGCGCTCCGTGGACTTGTCAATGGTCTCGTCGAAGTACACGCCCGGGGAGCGCACCAGCTGCGAGACGACGACACGCTCAGTGCCGTTGACAATGAAGGTGCCCTTGTCCGTCATCAGCGGGAAGTCGCCGATGAACACGGTCTGGGACTTGATCTCCTGCGTGTCGTTGTTGATGAACTCCGCGGTCACGTACAGCGGCGCGGAGTAGTTGATGTCTTTGTCCTTGCACTCGTCGATCGTGTACTTCACGTCTTCGAAGCGCGGCTCGGACAGCGTCAGGCTCATGTTGCCGGAGTAGTCCTCGATCGGGGAGAGCTCTTCGAGGATGTCCTCCAGGCCGGACGTGATGCGTGTATCGTCGCCGCGGTTGGCCTGCTCGCGCTCGCGCCACTCTTGCGTGCCGACGAGCCACGCAAACGATTCGAGCTGCACATCAAGAAGCCCCGGGACGGTGATCGGCTCATTAATCTTCGCGAACGAGTAACGTTCGGGAGCCCCGGGGGTATCAGCCATGTTCATGGTCTGGTCTGAGACTGCCAAGTTGGGTCCTTCCAGCACCTCTGGCGGAGGCTCGCCGCACCGCGTCTGGCTTCGCGGCCCGGCGGCGTTTCCGCAGGATAAGTTAGCATTCGGTCTGCATTCGGAAGACCCGCCCCCAGAGACAACAAAATCACCTTGTCAAATCGGGTTTTTTCGTTCCCGTTGCACAAGGCTCTCTATGCGTACTGCAGACGGCTTCCAGCGCAAAGAACAACCATAGAGTAATCTCCCCCGTTTGTAAAGGCCCCCGCCATCACTCCCGCCGGTCTGCCCGATGCCGTCTGGGCGACTCGTGCGGTTGCTGCCGGAAGCCTACCACCCGGCCCGCGCGCGCGGTCAATCGCGACGCGCCGCACGCCCCGGCCGCAGCGCACCCGCCAGGCCCGCAAGGCTCAGCGCTGCACCAATCCAGGCCAGCACGCGCCACAGCCCACGGTCCGCCGCGGCGGTCTGCGCATCATCCACTTTGCGCACAAGCTTCTCGACGTCCTGCCGGTCCATCACCCCGTCATAGGTGACCACGTTCTTCACGCCGTTGCCTTCTGCGTCGGCGTAGTAGTCGTCCACCTTCTCGTCGATGCCCACGACCACGCCGGTTTCCTGGTCCACCAGGATTTCGCGCTCGGCGGCGTGGTGCAGGAAGGTGCGCTGCGGCTCGCCGTTTTCACCCTCGATTGTGAGCGTGTTGCGCGGGTCGGCGTAGCGCTTGGCCACGTTCGTCGGCGCAATGTGCTGGGTATAGCGGTGCACTACGCGCCCGGCGATCTCTTCCTCGCCAGAGAATTCCGCCGGCGCCGCGCCGCGGAGCACCGGGTCAAAGACCTGGACGGTGTCCTGCGGCGCGGGGGCGGGGAAGGTCAGCCACGCGCCGTCGATAGGCACCTGTGTTGCTGGCATGCCCATGATCATCTGCGCCTCCGCCGGGCCTTGCGCGGCGCCTGAGACGCGGTCTACGGCGTAGGACCACGTAGAGGCCGTCAGCAGGTCATTGAAATCGGAGCCGGACTCCCCCGCCCGCAGCGTGTCGCCCACGCGCACACTCGCCGAGTCACCGTCGGACGGCTCCTGAATCTCCATGTGCAGCTGACGCGTCACCGGCGCCGCCTCGCCGTCACGGGTGCCGTTCGGGTCCGTGATGGTCCACGTGGCCTCCCCCAGCGCCAGCGGCAGGCGGTTGCCCGAAAGCAACACGCTCGGCGCCAGCAGCCCCGCCACCACCAGCGCAGCGCCGACGCCGGCGAGCAAGACGTAGAGAATGCGGGAAGTGGGCAGCATGGTGGGCTACTTTACCGCAGCCACACACGCGAAACCCCCTCCGGTCGCGTGTGCGAACCGGAGGGGGTGATCGTCGTCAAGCAAAAAGCTCTTACTTGAGGGTGACCTTTGCGCCAGCCTCCTCGAGCTTGGTCTTGGCAGCCTCGGCGTCGTCCTTGTTGGCGCCCTCGAGGATTGCCTTCGGGGCACCCTCGACCATTTCCTTGGCGTCCTTCAGGCCCAGGCCCGGAACCAGCTCGCGGACAACCTTGATCACGCCGATCTTCTTGTCGCCAGCGTCCTCGAGAACGACGTCGAACTCGTCCTTCTCCTCAGCGGCAGCCTCGCCGCCAGCGGCCGGAGCGCCTGCAGCGACAGCAGCAACCGGAGCGGCTGCGGTCACGTCGAAGACCTCCTCGAACTCCTTCAGGAACTCGGAGAGCTCGATGAGGGTCATTTCCTTGAACTGCTCGATGAGCTCGTCCTTGGTGAGCTTAGCCATTGTGGCTTCCTTTCTGTTGGTGGGCGTTTACAGCCCGGATGTAAAAGTGTGTTTATGCGGCTTCCTGCTTGTCCTGCAGTGCAGCGACAAGGCGGGCCGTCTTGGATGCCGGAGCCTGGAACAGGCCGGCTGCCTTTGCCAGAGAGCCCTCAAATGCGCCAGCGATCTTGGCCAGGGTGGTCTCGCGGTTGTCCATCTCGGCCAGAGCGTCGACCTGGGAAGCGTCCATGACGTTGCCGTCCATGTAGCCGCCCTTGATCACGAACGCGTCGTGGTCCTTGTTGAACTTCTTCATCACCTTCGCAGCGTCGACAGCAGCGTCGCCCTTGATGAACGCGACGGCGGTCGGGCCGGTGAGAAGATCATCGAGACCCTCGATACCCTGCTCGTTCGCAGCGATCTTGATGAGGGTGTTCTTGGCGACGTGGTACTCGACATCGAAACCCATATCGCCGCGCAGCTGCTGCAGCTGGCCGACGGTCAGGCCACGGTACTCAGTCAGCACGAGGGAATCCGCCTCAGCGAACTTCTCCTTCAGAGCTGCAAGTTCCGCAGTGTTCTTCGGGTTTGCCATGACACACGCCTCCTTCCGATTACTTCATGTTGTTCAATCCGCCCGGAGCATCTTGCCTATCGACGTTCGCTTCGCGCGAAGCTGACGCATACAAGCAAAAATGCCCCGTGCAGAAGCACGAGGCATACGTTGGAGTGTGCCGCGTTTCTCCTGCGTGGGTCGGCCCCTTGAGTGGAGCACCTTCGACTCCCTCTCGAGAGTGACCGACGGTCTTCGGTGAAACTTGAGCTCGGCCTTTGCGGGCCGTTCAAACTTCGGTTGGGGATGTTAGCGGGTGGGTGCTGGTTTAACCAAATCGCGCTTTGGTAGTTTTTCGCGCCCGGTGGCCGCGACGGTTCCCTTTGTGCCGCAGACCCTGGGAGGCAGACCCGGGGAGTGCGGCATTTTTGCGCGAACCCAGGGTCTGCCTCCCAGGGTTTGAGCCATCCCCGCCCTTACGACGCGCCCTGTTCCACCCGCCGCAGCAACCTCGCCGCCGCGATGAACAGGACGCACCCGCCGATCAACGCCATGACGCCGACGCCGATGGCAAGGCCCGCCCAGAACCCGCCCGCGGTCGGCGACGTGTCCGCGGCCTGACCGTCCGGCTGCGCGCCGGCGGCATCCAGCGACGAGTGGATCCCCGTGCCGCTTCCGCCTGCGGGATTTGGCTGGGCGGCGTAGGTCTCGGACGTGCCTGCGCTACCGGCCGTTGCCGAAGACGCTTCAGACGGTGCTTTCGCCTTGGTCGTTACCGCGGGCTTCGCGGCCTTGGTGTCCTCCCTGGTCTTCGACCTGCTGGCGCGGCGGGTGCTTTGCTTGTCGGAGGGGGTGCTGGCGCGGTTGTTGCTCGACGCGCGCTGCGGCTGCGGCTGCGGCTGCGCCGCAGGTTGCGCAGCGGGTGCCGGAGCTGGCTGCGCGGGCGCGGGTTGCGCGGCGGCCGATTGAGGTTGCTTCGGCGGTGCTGCCGGTGCCGCGGCCGAGCTCGACAGGGACCCCGACTTCGCGCCGCTGCCGCCGTCGCCGCTGTTGTCCTTTTTGCGTGCGAGCGGCGCAAGCGTGTCGCCGGCTTTTTCAGCTCCTTTTCCAGCGAGCGGATGCCCTCCGCAATCGCGCCCGGCAGCGTGAGCTTGCCCTTGCCGGCTCTTTTCAACACTTAATGGAGATTAGTTTCAATAGTTATTGGCGCGGGAAATTTACCCCCATCACGGGGAAAACACAAGGACCTGCCGCAGCTGTGGACAACTTTGGTGCGTTTTGGGACGGGTTATCCACAGATTGGGCTTGTGGGGGTTGTGTGGGGTTGCGTTGGGTTTAGGGTCTGTGGCCATGAACTCGTTCGACGCATTCATCCAGGCGATGTCCGCAGTATCCATGGAGACACTGCGGCACTTCGACCTGCCGGTTGCCCTTGCTGCCGGCATGGCGCCGGATCGGGCGCGTGCGTGGGATCAGATGCAGGACGTCTACTACGGGACAACGAAATTCACCCGCAAGCAATCGGAAGCCGCGCAGAAAGCCCGCGGGTTCTCCCTGGACGAGCTCGCGCTGATCGAGCGCCGCATCAGCGGAGTAAAGGATGCCGGCGAGCGGTGGCGGCTGCGGCTAGAACTGTTGGATGTCACCGGCGGGTACCGCGCGATCGAACGCGCCGCACGCGAAATCGTGCCCCGCGAGGACAACACCCCGACAAAGAAACAAGTCGCGTTCTCGGCGCCGAGAAACGGACGCGCACGCATCACCATCGACACCACCGACCGCAAAGCAGCCGACTTAGAGCACCGCCTGCGCCAAGGCATCGACGCCACGCTGCCGGCGGCGGCGCAGATGGAGGAGGCGTTCTGGCGCATCGTCGAAGGTAAGGCTGGCGGGGTGGTCGCCGCCGCGCCACGGCCGATCGTGATGGTGCCGATCACCGAGCACGCACGCATCATGGCGGGAGACGGCGACGACATCATCCTGACGCTGACTGACGGCACCATCATGACCGGGGCGGAGTACCTCCAGCAAGAGTTCGGCGAGGCACTCGAGGTCGCAGCCTTCCACCCCGAGGAAGGCGCGGTGAACCTCTACGACACCGAACGATTCGCCAACCAGAAACAACGCGATATCGCCTGCATGGTCTCACCCGTGTGCGCCTTCCCAGGCTGCCGCCACGGCGCCTACGCTTCCGAGATCCACCACGTCAAAGCATGGAAACACGGCGGGCTGACCAACATGAACAACCTGGTGCCGCTATGCAGGTATCACAACCGGATCAACGACGACGACCCCTGGCGCAACACCCGCGGACACATCACCATGATCAGAGGCGCGCCCTGGTGGGTCTCACCCCGCGGGTACCACATCAAAAACACCGACCGCGGAGCACTCGACCAACTCTTCGGCCCACAAAGCACCTAGCAACGCGAAACGCCGCCGCCCAAACGGACGACGGCGTAAAACACACGCGTAAAAGCGCTCGAAGTCGAACTACTTGGTGGCGTAGTTCTTCTCCACGGAGGTGTCTACCGGCACACCCGGGCCCTGGGTTGCGGAGACGGTGATCTTCTTCAGGTAGATACCCTTCGCGGAGGACGGCTTGAGGCGGATGACCTCGTCGAGCAGTGCGCCGTAGTTTTCAGCGAGCTGCTCCGGGGTGAAGGATGCCTTGCCGATGATCGCGTGCAGGTTCGACGCCTTATCCACGCGGAAGGCGATCTTGCCGCCCTTGGAGTCCTGGATCGCCTTCGCGACGTCCGGGGTGACGGTGCCGGTCTTCGGGTTCGGCATCAGACCACGCGGGCCCAGCACGCGGGCGACGCGGCCGACCTTGGCCATCTGGTCCGGCGTAGCGATAGCCACGTCGAAGTCGATCTGGCCGGCGTTGATCTGCTCGATCAGCTCGTCGGTGCCGACGATGTCCGCGCCAGCCTCCTGCGCCTTGGTGGCGTTCTCGCCTTCGGCGAAGACTGCGACGCGGACGGTCTTACCGGTGCCGTGCGGCAGGTTGACGGTGCCGCGGACCAGCTGGTCGGCCTTGCGCGGATCGACGGACAGACGCATTGCAACGTCGATGGTGGCGTCGTACTTGTCGGAGGAGGTCTCCTTCGCAAGCGTGACGGCGTCGAGCGGGTGGTAGAAGCTGTCGCGGTCGACCTTCGCCAGCTGCTCGATGTAGTGCTTGGACTTCTTAGCCATGTTGGATTCCTTTCAGGAGTTGTGGTTTGCGGGCCTGGCTTACGGCCCTTCCACGTGAAGCTTTTTACTTCTCGACGTCAATACCCATGGAACGGGCGGTACCAGCGATGATCGCGGCGCCAGCCTCAATGTCGCGGGCGTTGAGGTCGTTCTTCTTGGTCTCGGCGATCTCCTTGCACTGCTCCCAGGTGACCTTGCCAACCTTGTCAGTGTGCGGGACGCCGGAGCCCTTCTTCAGACCTGCAGCCTTCAGCAGCAGCGACGCTGCCGGCGGGGACTTCAGGATGAAGTCGAAGGAGCGGTCCTCGTAGACCGTGATCTCCACCGGCACGATGTTGCCGCGCATGGACTCGGTAGCGGCGTTGTATGCCTTGGTGAACTCGACGATGTTCACGCCGTGCGCACCGAGGGCCGGACCGACCGGCGGGGCCGGGTTGGCCATGCCTGCTTCGATCTGCAGCTTGATCAGGCCAGTGACCTTCTTCTTAGCCATCGCATTACCTCCTAGTTACAGCACCCGCAGCCACGATGAGCTGCCGCGGGGCTTCCGGATGCCGGGGATTGGCCCAGCCACCGGGGATTTACAAGAAACGAAAACGTCGCGCGTGCGTGCACGCGCGACGAATCAGGATACGCCGTGAGGACGTCGAGAAGCAAAACGCTCCTACATGATGCGCTCGATCTGGTCGGCGGTCAGCTCCACCGGGGTCTCGCGGCCGAAGATGGACACCAACGCCTCGATCTTGCCGGTCTCCGGGTCGATCGAGTTGATGGTGGCGGACACGCTCGCCAGCGCGCCGGAGAGGATCGTGACAGCCTCGCCGACCTTGTAGTCGTGCGCGAGCTGCTTCGGCGCCTCTTCCTCCGGCATCGCCACGACGGTCTCGCCCTCGGCGTTGACCTCCGGCTTCGCGCCGGTAGCGGCGGACTTGGGAAGCAAGAACTTAGCGACGTCACGGTGCTTCACCGGCGTCGCATTGCCCTCATTGCCCACGAACGAGGTCACACCCGGCGTCTCGCGGACCACGGACCAGGCGGCGTCGTTCATGTCCATGCGCACGAGCACGTAGCCCGGCAGAAGCTTGCGCTTGACCAGCTTCTTCTTGCCGTCCTTGTTCTCGATGGCCTGCTCGATGGGCACGACAACCTCGTAGATGGAGTCCTCGACCTCGAGGGTCTGGGAGCGCATCTCCAGGTTGGTCTTCACCTTGTTTTCGTAGCCGGAGTAGGACTGGATGATGTACCAGTCGCCCGGCTGCTTCTTCAGCTCGCGGGTGTACTCGCGCAGGCGGCGGCGGTATTCGCTGTCGGAGTCAGCGTCCGCGTCGGCCTCGCCCTCGCCCGCTTCGGCCTCGACGTTGTTGAGGTCGGTCTCCTGGACCGGCTCCTCGACGGCACCGTCGGCGTCTGCCGCCTCGTCCGCCTCGGCGTCGACGGAGTCCTGCGCCGCGTCCTGCACCTCGGCGTCGCTCAACTCCGTGCTAGCGACGGCAGCGTCAGCGTCCGCAGCGTCAGACTCGCCGCTACTGTCGCTCTCCTCGTCGGAGGAGTCACCGCCCTCGGTGCCGGCCGGGTCGTCGTCGCCGCCGTTGAGGGCCGGGTCGGTGGACGGCTGCACGGGCGCGCCCTCGTCGATCATTTCCTGCTCGTTGTTCTCGATGGCGCCTTGAACGTCTTTGTTTGCCTCAGTCATGGCTTTGTCTCCTCATGCGTCGAAACGTGTGCGCCCCAGGGTACCGGGGCAAAAATTATCCCGCCCTCCTCGGTGTCCGAGGCGGCGGGAAAACGTTGTACGCGTGAAATTGTACCTAGCGGATGAAGATCCAGCGAATCGCCCACGATGCCAGCGCGTCGGTGCCCCACACGAAGATGGTCAGCACGATCAAGAACGCGAACACGATGAGCGTGTAGTTGAGCATCTGCTTGCCGGTGGGCCAGATGACTTTGTTCATCTCGGAGACGACTTCGCCCGGGAAGGCGGTGACGCTGGAGCCGTCCTTGGCGTCTTCGTCGTCGGTGGCGACGGGGGCGCGCTTCGCCTCGTAGCCTTCGGAGGAAATGGGAGAAGCCCCACGCAGCTGACGCTTGCCGGTCGGCTGTGCGGGGTTTTGACCGTTGGGGTTAGTCACTAAAACTCCTCCAGGTTGTTTTGGCAGGGGCGACAGGACTCGAACCTGCAACCTACGGTTTTGGAGACCGTTGCGCTACCAATTGCGCCACGCCCCTAGGGCACTCGATCAAGTGCGCCTAACCCTACCACGGGGCCCTTTCGGTTCCCGTTTGAGGTGAGTAGCGATGGAGAGAATTGAACTCTCGACACAGCGATTATGAGTCGCTTGCTCTACCACTGAGCTACACCGCCATGGTGCTCGCTGACGCTCGCACGAAGTGCAAGGACCCCAGCAAACAACAGAGCCCCCTGACAGAATCGAACTGTCGACCTTTTCCTTACCATGGAAACGCTCTGCCGACTGAGCTAAGGGGGCACAGCCTCTTTGTTGTGGATCTTCGCTTTCGCTCTGACCCGCTCCGTTGAAGCCTTGGAAAGATTAACCCGATATTGTTTTCAAACACAAATCGGCTGGAAAAGAGGTGGTTTTGAAGGGCGATAAGGATCAAAAGATGTCGCATCGGTGGTGTCGCAATGCTAACCGCGGCGGTGAAGTGAAACGGCACCTTGGCCAGAGCTACGCACACCAAAAAGGGGCCAAGCCTCACCCCCGCGGCACGCTGAACCGGGCGCACCTTTGCCCCCCCACCCCACGACGAAACCCCGCCGGTTGAAAAACCGACGGGGTTTTGTGTGTGGTGCCAGGTAGAAGATTCGAACTTCTGAAGGCAATGCCGGCGGATTTACAGTCCGCTCCCTTTGGCCGCTCGGGCAACCTGGCAAGCACGTTCAAAGTGCGGGATTTACCTTACAACACCGCCCTGCAATCGGTGCAAATCGGCTGGTTAACCGACTCGTTCGACGGTCAGGCGGGTCATGGTGCGAAGCGCTTCGCGGGCGGGGCCGTCGGGCAGGGCGTCGAGTTCGCGCTCAACGTCGTCGACGTAGCCGCGCACGGTCTCCAGGGCACGCTCGCGCCCACGGGCCTGGCCGAGCAGCTCGAGGGCGCGGTTCACATCATCGTCGTTGGTCAGCGGGCCGGTGAGCAGCCCGCGAAGCTCCTCGCCCGCCGGCGAATCCTCTTGCAGCGCGTAGAGCACCGGCAGGGTGAACACGCCCTCGCGCAGGTCGGTGCCGGGGGTTTTTCCGGACTGCTCGGGGTCGGAGAAGATGTCGATGATGTCGTCGACGATTTGGAAGATCATGCCCACCGCGTCGCCGATGCGGGCGCAGCGCGCCACCACCTCGTCGGAGGCGCCGGCGTGGCGCGCGCCCAGGTAGGCGGCGGAGGAGATGAGCACGCCGGTTTTTTCCTCGATGACTTTCAGGTAGTGCTCCACTGGGTCCGTCGCGCCCGTGCCGTCCGCGCCGACGGTTTCACGCATCTGGCCGGTGACCAGCTCGGAGAAGGTGTCGGCGAAGTGGGCCACGGTGTCGAGGTCCATGAGCGCCATTTGGCGCGACGCCTGGGCGAACAGGATGTCGCCGGCGAGGATGGCCACGGTGTTGGTCCACCGGGTGTTGGCGGATTCGACGCCGCGGCGGCGCTCGGCTTCGTCCATGACGTCGTCGTGGTAGAGCGTGGCCAGGTGCACCATCTCGGTCACGGCGGCGCCGCGGATGATGTTTTCGGCGCCGGGGTTCGGCCCGAATTCGCTGCAGAGCAGCGCCATCATGGGGCGGAAGCGTTTGCCGCCGGCTTTGGCCAGGTGGGTGACTTTGTCGGTGAGGAAGCTCGCCCCTCGGTTGAGCTCCGTTATCAGCAGCTCCTCCACCGCTTCGAGCCCGGTGTTGAGCCGGGTGTTGAGCGCGTCGTCGCCCAGGTCCAGGTTGAATCCGTGGCGCGGTGACGGAGTGGTGCCGTACGTCATAGATAACGTCCTTGCAGGTTGGGTGGGCCCATGTGTAACGCACTAACCGTAGCCCAATTACCCCGCCGGGTGCACTTGCGGGTGGCGCTGGCAGAATGTGGCGCGTGAGTGAGTTGTTCGACCTCGTTGTTGTGGGCGCTGGCCCTGCGGGTTCCGCCGCGGCGATCGCGGCTCAGCGCGCCGGCATGAGCACTTTGCTTCTCGACGCCCAGGGTCCCCGCCGCGACAAAACCTGCGGGGACGGGCTGACCCCTCGGGCCGTCGATACGCTTGTGCGCCTGGGGTTGGACGTGCCCGCGTACCGCAACAAAGGCCTGAAGCTGCATGGCTTCGGCGGGGATGTGGTCGCGCCGTGGCCGCGTGGGGAGGGCTCGGCGTCCCCGCGTGCGATGTTTGACGCCTCGCTGGTTACCGCGGCGGCGCAGGCCGGCGCGACCGTGCGCCACGACTGTGCGGCGACGGGGGTGCGTCTCAGCGGCGGAGCGATCAGCGCGGTGGAGACCGAGCAGGGTGTGGTGCGCGCCCGCTGGGTGGTCGTGGCGGACGGGGTGCGCTCCCCTTTCGGCAAGCTGCTGGGGCGTACGTGGCACCGCGGGCAGGTCTACGGGATTGCGGCGCGGTCCTACTGCGCCTCGCCGTTTTCGGACGAGCCGTGGATGCACTCCCACGTGGAACTTCGCGACGCCGACGGGGTAATCCAGCCCGGCTACGGCTGGATCTTCCCGCTCGGCGACGGCACCGTCAACCTCGGCTGCGGCGCACTGTCGACGGATGCGCGCCCGGCGAAGGTCAACACCAAAAAGCTTTTGGCCCTGTACGCCTCGCAGCAGCGTGAGGCGTGGCAGCTCGGCCCAGAACAGGCGGTGGCCTCGGCGCTGCTGCCCATGGGCGGGGCGGTGTCTAACGTGGCGGGCCCGAACTGGGCGCTGATCGGCGACGCGGCGGCGTGCGTGAACCCGCTCAACGGCGAGGGCATCGACTACGGGCTGGAAACGGCGGTCGCCGCCGTCGAGCTGATCGCAGGCGGCGGGGACCTGACGCTGGCGTGGCCGGCGCTTCTGCGCGAGCGCTACGGCGAGGCGTTCACCCTGGCCCGCACCCTGGCGCGCCTGCTGACATACCCGCAGTTTTTGCCGCTGGCGGGACCGGTGGCGCTGCGCGGGCTGGGCGGGCGTTACCTCATGCCGGCGGCGGCGCGGCTGATGGGCAACCTCGTGGCCGAGGAGGATACGGACCTCGTCGCAAGGTTGTGGCGCCTGGCTGGCAAGGGTGCGCGGGCGGTGTCGGGCGGCCAGCCGCTCTGGGATGTGCGCTAGGCAGGCTTGACCGCGCTGTGTAGCGCGACAACTCCGCCGGTGAGGTTCTGCCAACTGGCGTCAGTCCAACCGTTGGCGTTAATTGCCGCGGCGAGCTCTTCCTGGCCCGGCCAGGCGCGGATGGATTCGGCGAGGTACTCGTAGGCCTCCGCATTGGAGGAAAATAGCTTCGCCAGCGCCGGCACTGCCAGCGGGAGGTACTCCTTGTACAGGGTGCGAAAACCTGGCAGGACGGGGGTGGAGAACTCATTGACGGCCAGGCGCCCGCCCGGCTTGGTCACGCGCGCCATTTCGCTCAGACCGGCCTCGAAGTCGTGGACGTTGCGAAGCCCGTAGGAGATGGTCACCGCGTCAAAGGTGCCATCGGCGAACGGCAGGTGCATCGCATCACCGACGACCTTGGGCACGTTGCGGTCTTTGCCGGCGGCGAGCATGCCCTGGGAGAAGTCGCAGGCCACCACCCACGCGCCGGACTTGCCCAGCTCCACGGTGGATACGGCGGTGCCGGCCGCGAGGTCCAGCACGAGCTCGCCGGGCTGCAGGTTGAGGCGCTCGCGCGTGCGGCGTCGCCAGTGCTTGTCCAGGCCGAACGACAGCACGGTGTTGGTTTTGTCGTAGTTTTTGCCCACGTCGTCGAACATGCCGGCAACGTCGAAGGGCTTTTTGTCCAGATCCGCCTTGGCCATGGTGCGCAAGTCTACTTTGCCACCCACAAACGGAGGCCGTACGACAACACAGCACTTGCAAGTTCGGTCAACCGTACTTTATTATTCGCCGGTATGGGACTTGATGACTCCGACATGGGCGCATGGCTCGAAGCCATCGCATTGTTCGAGACCGCCCGCGAAGGCGACTACCTCGCGTCCGCGCGGCTCGTGCGCTCCAGCACCAACCCGGAAGACGTCACGCTCAACTTGATGCGGCTGCTCGCCGTCTACCTGCGCGACGAATCCCCGCAAAAGCTCGACCGATTCATTGCCACGTCCCACCGCGTCGGCCCGCCGCCGCTTCTCTAACCGCACGGAAAGAACACAGAAAGAAAAGGACCAACATGCTGAAATCCAAGGTGCTCGCACTCGCCGCCACGGCTGCGCTAGCTGCCGGCCTGGCAGGCTGTTCGCAGGACAGCACCGACGCCGCCGGTGACAAAGACACCCCCGTGGTGCTCACCACGTTCACGGTGATCCAGGACATCGCTTCGAACGTCGCCGGCGACCACCTGCGGGTGGAGTCCATCACCAAACCCGGCGCGGAAATCCACGGCTACGAGCCCACCCCCGGCGACATTTCCCGCGCCGCCGATGCGGACCTGATTTTGGATAACGGCATGAACCTGGAGAACTGGTTCGCCCAGTTCGTCGCCGACCTGGACGTGCCCCACGCCGTGGTCAGCGAAGGTGTCGACCCGATCGACATCGCCGAGGACGCCTACGCCGGCAAGCCCAACCCGCACGCCTGGATGAGTCCGGTGAACGTGCAGAAGTACGTGGACAACATCGTCGACGCGTTCAGCGAACTCGACCCGGAGCACGCCGATGATTTCAAGGCCAACGGCGAAACATACAAGCAGGAACTGCAGGCTGTGCAAGACGAGCTGGAAACCAAGCTCGCCGCTGTCCCCGACAAGCAGCGCGCCTTGGTCACCTGCGAAGGTGCGTTCTCCTATCTGGCTCGCGACGCGAAGTTGACCGAGCGCTACATCTGGCCGGTCAACGCTGAGCAGGAAGCCACCCCGCAGCAGATCGCCGGCGCGATCGAGTTTGTGAAGGAAAACAACGTCCCGTCTGTGTTCTGTGAATCCACGGTCTCTAACGCGCCGATGATGCAGGTCGTGAAGGCCACCGGCGCGGAGTACGGCGGCACCCTCTACGTCGATTCGCTTTCTGAGGAAAACGGCCCGGTGCCGACCTACCTGGATCTGATTCGCCACGACACGAAGGTGATCATCGACGGTTTGAACGGGGGCAAGCAGTGATCCCCGCAATCGCGGTTGACGATGTTGCGGTGCGCTACGGCGACGTCGTCGCGCTCGACGGCGCAACTTTGAGCGTCCAACCAGGCCGTATCTGTGGGCTGATCGGGATGAACGGCGCGGGCAAATCCACGCTACTCAAGGCGATCATGGGGTTGGTCAAGCCGGATCGCGGCACGGTTCGTATCAACGGCATCGACCCCATGCGCGCCCGCAAGACGCAGGTGCTGGGCTACGTCCCGCAGAGCGAGGACGTGGACTGGCAGTTCCCGGTCACAGTGCGTGATGTGGTCATGATGGGCCGCTACGGCCACATGGGCTTTACCCGCCACGCGCGTGCGGAGGACATTGCGGCTGTGGATCGCGCGCTTGAGCGCACCCACCTTGAGTCGTTCGCAGACCGCCAGATCGGTCAGCTTTCGGGTGGCCAGAAGAAGCGTGCCTTCATCGCCCGCGGTATCGCTCAGGGTGCGAGCATCATGCTTCTCGACGAACCCTTCGCCGGCGTGGACAAACATTCCGAGGCCACCATCACTGAGCTGCTGCGTGACCTCGCGGCAGAAGGCACCACTATTTTTGTGGTGACGCACGACCTGGTTGCCTTGCCCCAGCTCGCGCCGGAGACAGTGCTGTTGAACCGCCGGGTGTTGATGCACGCCCCGACTGAAGTGGTGTTAGAGCCGGACAATTTGGTACAGGGCTTCGGTATGGGGGTGTCAGCATGATTGCGCTGCTTACGGAGCCGTTTGGGTACGAGTTCATGATGCGTGCGCTTGCGACCTCGCTGGTGGCGTCGATTGTCTGCGCGCTGTTGTCGTGCTGGCTGGTGTTGGTTGGCTGGTCGCTGATGGGCGATGCGGTAAGCCACGCTGTCCTGCCCGGCGTGGTGCTGGCCTACATTCTGGGCGTGCCGTTTGCCGTCGGCGCGGTGGTGTTCGGGTTCCTTGCGGTGGCACTGATCGGGCTGGTGCGCGATACGTCCCGGGTGAAGGAGGATGCGGCCATTGGCATTGTGTTCACCACCATGTTCGCGCTGGGGCTCGTGCTCATTTCGGTAACCCCTTCGCACACGGATCTGAACCACATCATCTTCGGCAATCTGCTTGGTGTGTCCCGTGGGGACCTGCTGCAGGTGGCCATCCTGGGAGCGATCGTGTTGAGCGTGCTGGTGCTCAAGCGGCGCGACTTCACCCTCTACGCGTTCGATCCCACCCATGCACACGCGATTGGGTTGAATCCGCGCCTGCTCGGTGCGGCCCTGCTGGCACTGCTGGCGCTGACGTCAGTGGTGGCACTCCAGGCCGTTGGCGTGATCCTGGTGGTGGCGATGCTGATCATCCCGGGTGCGACCGCCTACCTGCTCACCAACAAGTTCGGCACGATGCTGGTCATCGCCCCGACCATGTCGGCAGCGTGTGCAATCGTGGGGTTGTACTGCTCCTACTACCTGGACACAGCCTCTGGCGGCATGATTGTGCTCGCCCAAGGTGTGGTGTTTGGTGTGGTGTACCTGTTCGGCCCGCATGGGGTGCTGCGGGGTCGTCGTTACGCATCCACGCGCACGAAGACGGAATCCGTGGCTTCCTCGCCGAGCGGCACCGCCTCCGCCGCGCCGGCAAGCCGGACCGCGACCGCGCCGGAGTAAGGGGCACCCTCTCCCACCTCGAGGGTTGCGCCGACGACGAGCCCATGGCTGTCAAGGAACTTCAGCAGCTTCGGGTCCTCGTCCGCGATGCGCTCGATCGTGGCCGTGTGCCCGGGTTGCACACCGGTCAGCGGCACCGCCGCGGGGGTCTCGACGCTGCCGCTGGCTGAGGGGATGGGGTCGCCGTGGGGGTCGCGGCTGGGGTAGTCCAAAAACGCGTCGATGCGGTCGACCATGAAGTCGCTCACCGAGTGCTCGAGGTTTTCGGCCTCGTCGTGCACCTGATCCCAGGTGTAGCCCAACGCCTCCACCAAAAACGTTTCAATCAGGCGGTGGCGGCGAATCATCGCCACCGCGTACGTGCGGCCAGTGTCGGTCAGCTCGACGGCGCCGTAAGGCTTGTGTTCCACCAGGCCCTGCTCGCCGAGCTTGCGCACCCCGTCGGAGACGGTGGATTTGCGCAGTCCAAGGTGCTTGGCCACCGACGACGGCGTCACCGGCGTATCTGACCACTCCGAAAGCGCCCAGATGCCTTTGAGGTAGTTCTGGGTGCTGGTGGATAGGTCGCCGACGGACATGCTCGCCACTCTACTTGGCGGCGCGCATGCGCCTACGCGGTGTCGTCGCGCCGCGCTTGCCTTCGGGGTTGGCCCAGGCGTGCCGGCGCCCAGCGCGGCAGGGCCACATCGCGGCCGAACAGGTGCACCACGTTGCGCTCGTAGGCGTCCAGGACCTCGGAGTAGTAGCCCAGCAGCTGGTCGCCGAGCGCGGCCCAGGTCTTGTCCGCCACGGACTCGCGCGCGGCGGCCTGCAGCGTGGTGTGGCGGGCGTCGTCGAGGATCCACCGTGCGGCGTCGTAAAGCTCCTGCTCGAAGGTGTCCACCTCGAGCAAAAGCCCGTTGTCGCCGTGTTTGATCAGGTCGATGGGGCCGCCCGCGCGCGGGCCGATCGTGGGCACGCCCGAGGCTTGCGCTTCCTGTACGGTCTGGCAGAACGTCTCAAACTCACCGGTGTGCACGAACAGGTCCAGCGACGCGTACGCGCGGGCGAGCTCCTCGCCGGACAGCGCCCCGGTGAACACCGCCGAAGGCAGCGTCTCGGCCAGGCAGTCGCGCTCCGGGCCGTCGCCGACGATGACGAGTTGGACCGCAGGGTCGTCGTGTAGCGGGGCGAGGCGGTGCACCGACTTCTCCGCGGCGAGCCTGCCCACGAAGCCGACGATCTTCTTCGTCCCCGTGGGGTCCCAGGAGCGGCGCAGCACGTCGGAGCGCTTGGCCGGGTTGAACAGCTCGGTGTCCACGCCGCGGCCCCAGTGTCGCACGTTGTTGATGCCGTGGGATTCGAGCATGCGGATATAGCTTGACGACGGCGCCAGCGTCATCTCGCTCATATTGTGAATCGTGCGCGTCCAGTCCCACGCCAAATTCGCCACCATGGGCAGGTGGTACTTGGTGGCGAAGCCCGCGACGTCCGTCTGGTAGAGCGCCACCGCCGGCACCCCGAGCTGGCGCGCGGCGAACGCGCCCGCCCCGCCGAGGACGAACGGGCTGGCCAGGTGGATGATGTCCGGTTTGAACTCGGAAAGCGCCGCGGCGACGGTGGTGGTGGGCACACCGATGGGCAGGGAATCCACCAGCGGGACCATCACGGTGGGCACGCGGACAATCTCGAAGCCTAGGTAGTCCGGGATCTCGTCCTGGAAGTCGCGCGCGCCGGGGGCGACCACCATGGCCTCGTGCCCTTCGCGCTTGAGGTGCTCGAGCACGCGCAGCACCGAATTGGTCACTCCGTTGACGTTGGGCAGGAAAGACTCCGCCACGATTCCCACTCGCATATCAGGCACTCTCCCACTGCAATCCAAATTTGCCGCCAATTTTGGTTGAACCAAACATGAATTTTTACCCCTCCGGTACCCACCGTCCGACGGCGAACCACGCCCCGGCGGCGACGAGCGTGGCCACCGCCCACGTCGACAGGGCGGGGGTAAGCGCCAGCGCCCAGCCGCGGCCTTCCACCTTGACCAGGTCGGGGTCGGACTTCGCGTAGGTCACCCACACGTGCTGCCCTTCGCCCAGGCCGGTCGGGTACAACAGCCCGCGCGGCGGGGAGACCAACTGGCCGTCTTCGGTCTGGTACTCCACGAACGTGCGCATGCGCCCGGCTTCGGTGACGGTGGCGGTGCCGCGGCCGGGGTTGGCCTGGATGCGGGCGTCGTTGAGCGCGGGGCCGGCGACCATTGCCACGCTGCCGAGTGTGGCAAAGGCGTAGAGCGCGAGCACCACCTGGTGCGCGCGGCGGCGCCACCTCATCGGTTCAGGCGCGCCGCCAGCACCCGTCGGGTGCTGCGGGTGGTGGCGGCTTCCACGACGGTGATCGGGTTCGGCTGGGATTCGAGCTCCAGCAGCACCTCGTTGAGCTCGGCGAGGGTGTCGGCGCGGCGGTAGTCGGCCCCGTACGCTTCCGCCAGCTTCTCCACGTCCGTTCCGTGCGGCGTGCCGAACACCCGCTCAAACGCGCTGCGGAGGTTGTCTGCGCCTGGTTCGAGAGCCTCGAAGATGCCGCCGCCGCCGTCGTTGGCCACCACGATGGTGAGGTTGCCCGGGCGCGGCTCGTCGGGCCCGATGAGCAGGCCGTTGGCGTCGTGGAGGAAAGTCAGATCCCCCATGAGTGCGACGGTGCGCGGGGCGCGGATCTCGTCGGGCCGCAGCGCCTGGGTGGCAAGCGCCACGCCCACGGCCTGTGAGACGGTGCCGTCGATGCCCGCGGCGCCACGCGCGGCGTAGGTGGACACGCCGTCGAACGGCATGCCCACAAACGACGCGTCGCGCACCGGGTTGGACGAGCCGAGCACCAGCGTGTCGCCGACACCGAGGGTGTCGCACACGGCGGCGGCGACGTGCAGGCCGGTGAAGCCGAACTCATCTTCCGTGAGCGCCTGGCGCACGGTTTCGGCGCCGACGTCGCCGGCCGCCTCGCAGATCTTCAGCCACGTGTCCGTGGGCTGGCCGGTGGCGTTGACGCGCGAGCCGCGCTTGTCGGGCTGGCCGGTGAACGTCTCGGTGCGCGAGATGCCGATGACTTCAATGTCCGGGTCGGCCAAAAGCGCCATCACGTCGCGGTGCAGCGTCGGGTGGCCCACCACGACGACCTGCTCCGGTTTGGTGTCGGCGGCGAAGTCGCCACCGTCGTGGGAGATGGACACCTCGGACTGGGCGAAAAAGCGTGCGGCCAGCGGGTGCACCTGGTGGAACGGCGTGGGGGCGGTGGGCTCTGCGATGGTGGGCACGTGCTCGAGTCCCGGCACCTCCCATGCCTCGTCGCCGGCGATGACCAGGGTGTTGCGGGTCAGGTCCACATCCACCGCGCCGTGGTCGGCGTACCCGGCAGCTCCGTTGACCCCGGCACCCGAGCCTGCGAGGGTGCCGGGGCCGACGCGGCGCGGCGCGCCCACCGGCTCCGGCAACGCTTCCGGCACCAGCGGGGTGTCCAGGGCCACGTTGATGTGGACCTGGGGGGTGGCAAAGGAGGCGGCGTGGGCGTCGTCAAGCGATTGCACCTGCTGCGTTTCGGCGTAGCGGCTGAAGATGCCCTGCTGCCAGATGGTCTGGCTCGCCCCGGTGCCCACGAGGCGCTCCGGGCGGTCCGCGCTGATCACGGCGAGCGGGGTGTGCGACATGTGCGCCTCAATCACCGCCGGGTACGCGTTGGCCACGGCGGTGCCGGAGGTCATCACCACCGCGACGTGGCGGCGCTGCACCCGCGCGAGGCCTAGGGCGGTGAAGGCGGCGGAGCGCTCGTCGATGCGCATGTGCACGCGCACGTCGCGGCGCGCCAAAAGCGCGTAGGTCAGCGGCGAGTTGCGCGAGCCCGGGCTCATGACCACATCGGTGCAATGCTTCGCGACGAGCTCCGCCACCGCCGCCGCGATCTCCATAGCTGCCATCTACTGCTCCTGTAAGTACTCGTCCGCGCCGCCGCGCAACTGGTCCAAAATGTCGCGGGCGCCGTCGCGGATCTCGCGCTCGAGCTCGCCCGGATCCGGCGCCGGCACGGGCTCCGGCTCCAGCGTCGCGGTGGGGTTGTCCCGGTCCCGGAAAATGGACGGGAACTTGGTGGTGGTCTCCGTCTTGGTTTCCGTGGTGGTCTGCGTAACCGTGCTGGTCTCCGTCACCGGCGGCTTGTCCGCCTCCGCGGCGGCGCCGCGCCACAGCACGGCAAGCACCACCGCGGCGATGAAGCTCAGCGCCGCGAACACGCCGAGCGCGATCGCTCCCGCCGAGGTGCCCTTCTCGGCTTCCGGATCGTAGCCGTTGTCGTAGTAGGGCTGCTCGTAGGCGGGCTGGGCGTAGTGCTCCTCGTAGCGGGGCTGCGGCTGCTGGTACTGGTTTTGGGACTGGTCCGGGAAGTACTGCCGGGGCCGCTCGCGGCGCGGCTCGCCACCCTGGGGGCCGTACTGTCTCGTCTCGTTATCCATGCGAAATACACTAGCGCGCCCCGCCAAATGCTCTTGACGGGGCGCGAAGGTGTCGGGCTCTAGAGGCTTTAGAGAACGAGCCCGAACACCGGCACTGCGATGAAGTAGGTGGCCAGCGTGATCAGCACCAGCGCGATGGCGTTGAGCCAAACACCACCCTTGATCATCTCGCCCATGGTGACGTAGCCGGAGGAGTAGGCGATCGCGTTCGGCGGGGTCGCCACCGGCAGCATGAACGCACAGGTGGCAGCCAACGCGACCGGGATGGCAAGCAGCATGACGTTCATCTCCGTGGCGTCGGTAAGCCCGACGCCCACTGCAACGCCGCCCATGATCGGCAGGAAGGTTGCGGCGGTGGCGGTGTTTGAGGTCAGCTCCGTCAGCAGCAGCACGAGCGCGGCGACTGCGAAGATGAGCAGGATCATCGGCAGCGACGCCAGCCCCTTCGCCTTCTCGCCGATCCACAGGGACAGCCCCGTAGCGGTGAACATGGCCGACAGGGAAAGCCCGCCGCCGAACAGCAGCAGCACGTCCCACGGCATCTCGTTGGCCGTCTCCCAGTCCAACAGGCGCTTGCCGTTGGCGGTGCCGGGCACGATGAACATGAGCAGGCCGGCGATGATGCCCACAATGGCGTCGTCGTACGGGAAGTCCCAGCCGAACTGGTTGCGGCCCAGCGGGATGAAGATCCACGCCAGCGCGGCCACCAGGAAGATCACACCGACTGCGACCTGGGGGAAGGTCCAGGGGCCGAGCTTTTTCAGCTCGTCGTCGATGAGCTCGCGCCCGCCCGGGATGGTGTCCACCTCAGGCTTGAACACGGTGATGAGCACCCACCACGCGATGAAGGTGAACACCACCGCCACCGGCAGGCCCACCAGCATCCACTCGCCGAAGCCGATGACGATGCCGTGGGCTTCTTCCATGTAGCCCTTCAGCAGCGCGTTCGGCGGGGTGCCGATAAGCGTTGCCAGCGAGCCGATGGACGCCGAGTACGCGATCGCCAGCATGAGCGCGGTGGCGAAGCGCTTCTGGTTTTTCATCCCGCCGACGGTGTCCGCGGTGAGCATGAGCACGGAGGTGCCGATGGGCAGCATCACCACGGCGGTTGCGGTGTTGGACACCCACATCGACATGAACCCGGTGGCGAGCATGAAGCCCAAAATGATGCGCTTCGGGCTGGTGCCCACCACCTTGACCACCATCAGCGCCAGGCGGCGGTGCAGGTTCCAGCGCTGCAGGCCCAGGGCCATCAGGAAGCCGCCCATGAACAAAAAGATCGTCGCGGACGCGTAGGGCGAAGAGACGTCTTTAAATGGCGCCACGCCTGCCAGCGGGAACACGGCAATCGGCAGCAGCGCGGTGGCGGCCAGCGGGATCGCCTCGGTCATCCACCACGCGCCCATCAGCACGGTGGTGGCGGCGACGATACGCATGGTGTCGGCGGAGTACTCCACGCCTTCCTTCGCGCCGGAGGACTGGGCAACGGTATCGGCCGCGCCGGAGGGGAAGAAGAAGTAGACGAGCGCGGCGAGGATCACGCCGGTGATCAGGCCGATGAGTTGGCGGCGCCACTCACCGGGTTCGGGCGCTTTGGCGAGGTCGCCGTCGGAAAGCGCGGCGGATTCGTGGATCACGGGAGTCGACATGGGCGAAAGGTTAGCGGACACCCCCTATCCCACACACCCGTTTCCGAAATTACACCCAGATTCGGGGGGCACTGCTTTAGCACGTCTACGCAGGCGTGGACGCGGTCGAACCACCAGTCGCGGCGCGCCGCCGGCGCCTGCAGCGCGTGCAGTCTGTCCGGATCGGGGGTAGTGCGATTAACCGCCATACGCCCGTCCGTGATCTCCCGAGGCTCCGCGACATCTTCAATAAACAGTCGCTGCGTGGCCAGCCCAGCCGCGCGCGAGCCCGTAAGTTTCGCGGCCACCAGCCCCGCATCCATGCCGACGGCGGTATCCAACGCGCTGGCCACGGTCACATCGAGGTGCAGGTCGCGGGCAATGCGCAGAAGCTTATCGACGCCACCTAACGGCGCCACCTTGCACACCGCCACATCAGCCGCCTGAAGTTCCGCCACGCGGTATGGGTCCGCGGCGCGGCGGATGGACTCGTCGGCAGCGATCGGGATGCTGGTGCGCCGCCGGACCTCCGCGAGTTCCTTCACGGTGGCGCAGGGCTGCTCGATGTACTCCAGCTCGCCGAGCTTCTCGGCGGCCTCGACGGCCTCATCGACGCTCCAGCCGCGGTTGGCGTCCACGCGAAGGGTCGCGTCGGGGCGTAAGCGGCGGACGGCGTTGACGCGCCGGAGGTCGTCGTCAAGCGATTGCCCCTTCTCCGCCACCTTGATTTTGAAGGTGGAAACGCCGGGGTAGCGCGCGAGCACCGGCTCGACGTCCTCGACCGCCGGGATGGTGCCGTTGACCTCGACTTCGCCGTGCGCTTCAGGCAGGCCGGTGAACGCCGCTTCGATGCCGGCGGCCAGCCACGCGGCGGATTCCTGCGCGCCGTATTCGGTGAACGGGGAGAATTCGCCCCAGCCGGCGGGGCCGTCGATGAGCAGGGCCTCGCGGGTGGTGATGCCGCGGAATTTCACGGCCATGGGCAGGGCGACCACGTGGGCGCGCTCGAGGATCTCGTCGGCGGAAGGCAGCATGGTGCAAAGTGTAGGCATGAGTTACTCCACCGCCCAGCCCTTCGACCCCAGCCAGTGGCGCGAGGTCGAGGGCTTCGAATTCACGGACATCACCTACCACCGCCACGTGGGCGGCACGCGTGCCGACGGCACCGTGCGCATCGCTTTCGACCGGCCTGAGGTGCGCAACGCGTTTCGCCCCCACACCGTGGATGAGCTCTACCAGGCGTTGGATCACGCCCGGCGCGATCCGTCGGTAGGCGTGGTGCTGCTCACCGGCAACGGGCCTTCTGAGAAAGACGGGGGCTGGGCGTTTTGCTCCGGCGGCGACCAGCGCATCCGCGGCCGCTCCGGCTACCAGTACGCCGGCGGCGAGACCGCAGAAACCGTCGACGAAGCGCGCGTGAAGGCCGAGGGCGGGCGCCTGCACATCTTGGAGGTCCAGCGTTTGATCCGCACGATGCCGAAGGTGGTCATCGCCGTGGTGAACGGTTGGGCGGCCGGCGGCGGGCACTCGCTGCACGTGGTGTGCGACATGACCATCGCCTCGCGCGAGGAGGCCCGGTTCAAGCAGACCGACGCGGACGTGGGGTCCTTCGACGCCGGCTACGGCTCGGCGTACTTGGCCAAGATGGTGGGACAGAAGTTCGCGCGAGAGATCTTCTTCCTCGGCCGCGCATACACCGCGGAGGAGATGCAGCGCATGGGCGCGGTAAACATCGTGGCTTCGCACGCGTCGCTTGAAGACGAGGCGATCCAGGTCGCCCGCGAAATCAACGGCAAGTCCCCCACCGCGCAGCGCATGTTGAAGTTCGCGTTCAACCTTGTGGATGACGGTCTGATGGGCCAGCAAGTCTTCGCCGGCGAGGCCACCCGTCTGGCATACATGACCGACGAGGCTGTGGAGGGCCGCGACTCGTTCCTGGAGAAGCGCCCGCCGCGCTGGGACGAGTTCCCCTTCTACTACTAGGTTTGCTAGACATCTGTACGGAATTTTCACGGCTCTGCCAGGTCCGCGGGTTACGCTCCAGGCATGTTGAGACGCACGATGACAGCAACAATCGTCGCCGCCTCGCTGACTCTGGCCGCGTGCGACGGAAACACTCCAGACACCCCGACCACCGCTGACGCCGCCTCCGAGGAGGAGGTGCCACCGCCCGCCGATTCCGCGGCCCCGCCCGCTGGCGACGACGTCGCGCCGGTGGCGGAGCAAGAGAACCTCCCCGCACCGCCGGCCTCCTCGCGCGACGCCTACACCGCGGCTCTCGCGGACCCGGCGCAATACTTCGCCGACATCGACGGCCTCGACGGCACCTTCGCCTACGACCTCGTCGACGTCGACGGCGACACCGAGCTCGAGCTACTTCTGCGCGCCGGCACACAGGGCCCGGCGCCTGTGCGCGTGCTGCAGCTTGTCGACGGCACCCTCACGGCCACCACCGACTACCTGGTCGATTCGGCGGACGACACCTACCCCACCGTGTTCACCGCCGGTATGCAGCCGGGACTGACGCAGTACGAGTCGGACGGCGCGCGGCTGACCGCGACCCAGTTCGAGCTGCACGGCAACCGCCTAGTCAAGGTCTACGGCCCGGAGGAGACCGTCGTGGGCAACCCGCTGAGCGGCGTGACCTTGATCCACTGGACCCCAACCACGGACGCCGCGCAGCTGGCGGAGCTGGACCAGCCCGACCCGCTCACCGTCCCGCGCGAAGGCTCCATGAAGCAAGTCTCCGACATCCCGGAGCTCAACGGGCAGTCCTACCGCGTGCAGTTCGGCGCCCGCCACGGCGAAGGCCGCGTCCCGGTGACCTACCCGGACCTCGGCTGCACCGGTTTCCTCGAGCCGGTGAACGCCTCCGCCGGCGAGGAGATCCAGGACGGTTTCCGCGAGACCATCACGGAAGGTACCTGCGACAACGGCGGCACGTGGCACTTTGCCATCAACGACTCCCGCGAGCGCGCCACCTACAACGCCCCCACCGGGCGCTACCACGCGGAGGGGCCGCTGAACCGCTCCGGTTAGCACGGATCAGCGACGAACCGGGCGTATTCCCCGCAGTCCCCGGTGCAGCTCAACCAACAGCGCGGCTAACAAGACTGCGCCAACCGCTAGCGCGACCCAGACGCGCGGGCCGGTAGCTGTCACCGGCCAAGCGGGCACTGCGGCGATCCACAGGCAGGACTCCGCCAACACGTCGCCGCCGATCGTGGCGGAAACAATCGTGACCAAAACGGTCGCCGCCAACGTCCACATCACGCCGAAGCGCACGGTCACAGCTAACGCCGCCAAGGCAAGAACGGTACCGGCAACAAGGGAGAGCGCGCCGAACCTCGCACTTGCCGTCACGACACCTGCGAACAGGCAAACCAGCGCAACAATGCTGGTAAACCAGCCCATCAACGCGGCACCAACTCGCGGGTGCTCCACCTGCATCAACGCCCATGCCGGGCGGATCCGCGGCCACACTAGCGTGGGCAACACGCCCGCACCGACCGGGAGGATCGCGTACGCGAAAAGCGCTTGACGCACATCTTCCGGATACCGGGTTGCAAACGCCAACACCAGTGCGGTGAGTACAAGCAGCACGCCTATCGACGGCATCCGCGCCGCCCTGACCACACCCTGTAACGCGTAGCCAGCTGTCCCAGGCCGCGACGCGGCAGGCCCCGCTTCGATTGGCGCGGTCACGGCGTGGACGGTCAGGCGGCGCCACAGCGGTGTGGTGCGCCGCGGGGTGAGCACACCGGCGGCGAACCCGACAGCGGCCAACAGGAGGGTGAGGGCGAGTGCGGGCACGGGAGACTCGTCGGCTAGTGGCGAATCCGGCTCAAGCGGAAGCAGGTTGAAGTGCAACCCCAACGAAGGCAAAGCCAGGCGGGCGGGCCAGGCGCCGGGGTTGGCCCACCACCAGTCGCGCTCGGCGAAGTACCCCAACTCGATAGTGAAAGCGAATGCGACCAAGAGCGTGGGAAGCAACCCAACGCGGCGAGTCGCAGCCGCAGCTAAGCCTGCTGGGCCAAGCATGCCGAGCAACATGAACAGGCCGACGAGCGCAACCCGGCCGGCACCGTCCACCCCGAACGCAACCGTGGCCGCAAGCGGCACCGCGAAGTCGAGGATGACAAATGCCGCCAACGCCACCCAGACCACCACCAGGCGGGCCGCCCGGGCGGCTATAGGTGCGGCGGGGCGCCACAGCGTGCCGCCGGAGCGGGCGTCACGCTCGCGGTGTTCGGCAACACCTGCAAAGATCGCGGCGATTGGCGCTGACATGCCGGTCAGAAGCACGCCCTGAGGATGGAGCAGACCGGACGCATCGTTTGCTCTCCCCATCAGGGAAAACGCGGTCAGCACAAGGCCAACTAACAGCCCGGCGCTGGCGAGCCACCACAGCGTGGAGCCACGGGCGCGGATCCATTCGGCGCGCAACGCTGCCATTAGACGTCCACCCCCGAGGTGAGGCGGAAGAAAGACTCTTCCAGGTTTGGCCCAAGCTCTGCGAGTTCGCCGGTGAAGCGGACGCGGCCACCGGCGATAACGGTGGCGTCGTCAGCCATGTGCAGCACCTCACCGAGCTGGTGGGAGCTGACCAAGACGGTGCGCCCGGCGCGGGCGTACTCGCGCAGGTAGGCACGCAGGTGGGCGATGCCCTCAGGGTCGAGTCCGTTTTGCGGCTCGTCCAAGATAAGCACCTCCGGCTCACCAAGCAGAGCCTGAGCCAGGGCGAGACGGCCCTTCATACCGGTGGAGAAGCTGCCCGCCTTCTTGCGTCCTGCCCCAGCGAGGCCGACAAGTTCAAGCACCCGGTCCGCTTCCGCATCCGGCAGGCCCAACAGCGCAGTGTGCACCCGCAGGTTGCTTCGCGCGCTCAAGTGCGCGTAGAAGGCCGGGTCGTTGATGGAGGCACCCACGTGGTGCAGCGCAGCCCGCTCGAACGGGCGCCCCATCAGCGTGACCTCTCCAGCGTCGGGAGCGACAAGGCCCAGCAGTACCGACATCAAGGTCGATTTACCTGCACCGTTTGGCCCCAGTAAGGCGTGGACGCGCCCGGGGGTGGTAGTCAGCGTGATGTCGCGCAGCACCTGGTGGCCGCCGAAGGACACGGCCACGGAGCGGCATGCGAGTTGGGTTGCAGTCATGCACCCAATTGTTCCGCCACCGCCTTCGTTGCGGATCGGCCGACGGGACCAATTCCGCATCCTCCCTTAGGAGGAGAGCCCGGCGCGCTGCGCCGTCAGCGCCAGCGCCACCCGGTCGCGCACCCCGAGCTTGGTAAGCAGGCTGGACACGTGCGTTTTCACCGTGGTCTCCGCGATGAACAGTGCCCTTGCGATCTCGGCGTTGGTAGCGCCGCGGCCGATCTCCGCCAGCACCTCCAGCTCCCGGGAGGTAAGCCCCTCCAACTCTGCAGCCGCCTCGGTGGAGCCCGTGCTGCCACGCACCCATGCCATCACCCGCCCGGTCACGCCGGGGGCCAGCACGGATTCACCACGGGCGACGGCGCGTACGGCACCGGCGAGCACCTCCGGCTCGGCGTCTTTGAGCAGAAAGCCATCCACACCGGCGTCAATAGCGGCACGGACGAGGGTGTCGTCGTCAAAGGTGGTCAGCATGATCACTTTCGGGCCGAGCTCCATGATCTGCGTGGCTGCGGCGATACCGTCCAGTACCGGCATGCGAATATCCAGCACTGCCACGTCGATGCGGTGCGCCCGGGCTTTCTCAACCGCTTCCGCTCCGTTGGCGGCCGTGGCCGCCACGGTGAGGTCCGCCTGGGCTCCCAGGATCGTCTCCAGGGCGCTCAGCAACAGCGGTTGGTCATCTGCGAGGAGAATTTTAATCATGCGGCCAGCTCCGCCCTGACCGTAAACGTCTGGCCTGTCAGCGAGGTTTCGAGCGTGCCGCCGGCACTTATAGCGCGTTCTCGCAACCCCTCCAGCCCCACTCCGGTGCCCGGCTGCGGGCGCACCCGACCGGTAGAAGCTACCTCCACCACGACGGGGTCGCCACCCGCAATCCGCACATCCACCTGCGGGTCTATCTGGTGGCGCGTGGCGTTAGTCAATGCCTCGGCGACAATACGGTGGATGGCGTGGGAGGTGACCGGAGGGACGTCGATGGGCATGGCATCAAGTGTGACCTCAAGTTCCGCAGCGCGGAAACGCTGCACCAGCGCAGGCACATCGCCCACCCCGGCCACCGGCGCGAACCCAAGGTCGCTGTCGCGCAGGCCCCGAACCAGCATGCGTATCTCCGCCAACGACTCCCCCGCAGCCGCGTTGATTTGCCGCAGCGCCTCTTGCTCGCGGCCGGATGCCAACCCGGCGTTCGCCTGCGCCTTTATCAAGGTGAGCGAGTGCCCGAGCACGTCGTGGATCTCGCGCGCGATATCTTGGCGCTCTTGCTGGCGGGCGGCGGCGCGGCGGGTCTCTTTCGCCTCCGCTTCGCGGGCACGGGCGCCGTGCTCGGCCGCAAGGTTCGCGCCCAACAGGTACGCCACCGTTGCTACCGCCCAGTGCAGTCCTAATGAGACCGCCTTGTCGGAGCCCTGGCGGTAAAACAGCGTGAATTGCTCATCCCATGTCCACATAAACGGCGACACAAACGCCCACGCGCACGCAGCCGCCAGCACCCCCAGCGCGAAGCGTTTGTCCGCGTAACGGCTGGCCACAAACACGGCCACCGGCACCGCGAGGACCCAAAAGGTGTAGCCGATGTTTACCGGCGCTGCCAACCACGCCGCCGCCCACGCCGCGTTCAGCGCAATCAATGCCGCGGCAGCGGTTTTCGGCCGGCTGGTCAGCACACCAAACGAGACCGCAAACCCCCAGGACAACACGGCCTGCACCCAACCGTAAACGTTGGTGGGGTCACCGATCGCGCTCACGGTGTAGAAAGCGGCGAGCACCGCCGCAGCCACCGCGAGCACCGCGTCGCTCGGTTTGATATGCACGGGCGCCTAGCTTATTCGCGGCTCCGCGCCCCCACCTCCTCCTCGAGGAGGACCTACTTGGTCAACCCCGGGATCTGCGGAATGGCGGGCAGGCCCTTGACGCCCATGTTCTGTAGAAGGCCGAACAGCGCGCCCAGTGCCGTCAACACCGCGGCGACGATGCCCAAGATCTTGGCCAGCTTGGCGTCGAAGGTCTCCGGGGCGTTGGTGTCGGGCTTCTCCTCCGGGTCTTTCGGGGCTGGATCCGGCTCAGGAGCGGTATCGCCCAGATCGGCGTTGGCCAGTTCCGGCGCCTTCGGCAGCTTCAGATCCTGCGTGGGGAAGATGACGTGCGTGGTGCCGTCGTGGCAAGTCTTGGCCTCCTCGAGTGCGTAGTAGTACGAGCTCTCGAGTGTGTCCTGCACCTGGGCGAAGTAGGTCTTGCTCATGTTCCGGGCGAACTCGCTGCGCTGCCAGCCTTCTACGTGGCGCAGCCAACGTGCGGTGTTGTCGCCGTTGCGGCCGAACGCGTAGTCGTCCCCAAGCGGCTGCACCTTGGGTACCCCACCGTCGATACCCACGAACCAGTCCGCGGTGCCTTTGAGCGCCTTGGCCGCGGGGCTGAGCGGCACCTGGGAGATTTCCTTCATGTCCAGGTAGAAGTCAGCGTCGGTGGTGTGCAGGCCGAGCGGCGCCAGCTTCTCTTTCGTGGCGGCGCGGGTGTCGGCGCGGACATCTTCCTGGGACATTTTGTCGTCCAGCAGCAGGTGCAGATGCTTGATGACGGCTGGGTCAGCCACGTAATCGTCGCCAAGCTTCTTCAGCTCCGGGAACGTTGCCTCGAACGCCTCGGTGACCGAGGTTGCGTACATACCGTGCGTGAGCGTTTTCGCGGCGCGCTCGGCTTGGTTGGCGGGGCCGCGCTCGACGTCGTTGAGCGTGACGCGACAGTAGTTGGTGCCGTCCTTGGTAAACGGGGTCAAGGTGGCGGCGGTAGCAGTGGCAGGGACGGTGAGTGAAAGGGCGGTCGCCGCAGCGGTATCGTCGTGGCCATGACGATGGGCCTTCTCATTCTGCAGTTCGTGGGCATGGTCGCCCTCGTGCTGGCCGCGTGGTTCGTAGGGAGGCGCAGGCTCGGCTTCAGGTGGGCGTCGCTCGGCTGGGGCACACTGGCGTTCCCACTGTCCCAGGTGGCCAGGTTCGCGTTGGTGATCCCGCTGCAGTTTCTGTTCAGCAAAACATTCGATCCAGCGACGGCCACCGCCCTGACCACTGCGCTGTTCCTGGTCACCTCAGGGCTATTCGAGGAGACCGCCCGCTGGATCGTGCTGCGTTTCTGGGACAAGAACACCCGCGAGTGGAACGACGGCGTCGGCTTCGGCCTGGGCCACGGTGGCATAGAGGCGCTGCTGCTTTTTGCCAACCTGTTTGTCGGCAACGTCATGCTGTTGACCACCGGCGACGCAATCACAGCGCAGGCCACTGGGAACGACGACCCCGCCACCGCGCAAGCCATTACCGAACAGATTGAGGCGCTGCAGAACATCGGAGTCGGCATGATCGCCACAAGCTGGTACGAGCGCGTGCTTGCAATCGCCGCACACGTCGTGTTCACACTGATCGTGCTGCGCGCGGTGCGCGAGCGCCGCTGGCAGCTCTGGGCGCTGGCTGTGGTGTGCCACATCGGATTCAACGCCGTCGCCGTGCTTGTCGCACCCCACAGCGTGCCGGTGATGTACGTGCTGCTCACCGCACTCACCGCCGCGGGGCTTTGGGCGGCTATCGACGGCCCACTGTCCCGCAAGGCCTTCGCCCGCACCGCCCCTACGAACCCTCTCGAGAACGAAACGCCCACCAAGTGACCCACCTGCTGGAACTTCTCCCCGTCGACCCCGCGAACCCGCTGGCTATCATGCCCGCGCTCGAGGAGGCCCTGACCGGCCAGCGCACGCTGTTGCCCGTGCCCGCCAACGACCCGGCGCGCACGAACCTGCTGCGCAACACTCTCAAACCCGGCGCGCCCATCGACGAAGGCATCGCCCTGGTGGTCTCCACCTCCGGCTCCACAGGAAAGCCGAAGGGCGCGATGCTCACCCCGGCGAACCTGATCTCCAGCGCGGACGCCACCCACCAGGCGCTCGGCGGCGAGGGCCAGTGGCTGCTGGCCATGCCGGCCGCCTACATCGCCGGGATCCAGGTGCTCGTCCGCAGCATGGTCGCCGGGGTCGAACCGGCATACGTCGATCTGACCCGCGGTTTCAACGTCGCCGAGTTCGCCGCCCGCGCCCACGAGCTCGCGCAAACGGGCGAGCGCACCTACACCGCCTTAACCCCGATGCAGCTGGCCAAGGCCACCTCCACCCTCAAGGGCATCGACGCGCTGCGCACGTTCTCCGCAGTCCTCGTCGGCGGCGCCGCGACCAACCCGCGCCTGCTCGACTCCGCCCGCAAGCTGCGCATCAACGTGGTCACCACCTACGGCTCCAGCGAAACCTCCGGCGGTTGCATCTACAACGGCCGCCCCATCGCCGGCGCCCGCGTGAAAGTCCAGGACGGCCGCATCCGCCTCGGCGGCCCCATGGTCGCCCGTGGCTACCACAACTTCGACTCCCCCGATCTCCAAGGCGGCTGGTTCCGCACCTCCGATGCCGGCGAGCTCGACGGCGGCGTGCTCACGGTCCTCGGCCGCACGGACAACGTGATTTCTTCCGGCGGCCTCAAACTCCACCCCGAGGTGTTGGAAGAGGAGCTTTTGCTTATCGACGGCGTCACCGCCGCCACCGTCATCGGCAAACACGACGACCGCTTCGGCCAGCGCATCTGCGCCGCCTACACCGGCTCCGCGTCGGTGCCGGACATCCTGGACGCGCTCGCCGACGCGGAGGACGCCGGCCGCATCGCCCACTGGCAGATCCCCAAAGAACTCAAGGTGGTGGCGGCGTTGCCGCAGCTCGGCCCGGGCAAGGTGGACCGCGCGACCGTCAAGGAGCTGTTTTAGGGTGACTGGTATGAAAGACCCCGCCGACGTTCCAAAGTCAGCCAAGGACGTGCTCGACTCGATTACAAACGGCTTACCAGATGGTTGGGCTGACCAGCTTGAAGAGCCCGCGGATCTCCCCCTGGACCTGATCCCAGGTTGGGAAGAATGATGCTCTCACACCCCTAGCCGTTCGGGTTCTCAATGACCACGGGCGCAACCTGGAAGCCCGGCGAGCCGTAGTCAGCCACCCACCGGAGAAACGGCGTGATCTCTTCGCCCGGGCGCTTCCCTTCGTTGATCTGCTTGATCACTAAGTGCGCAGCCGCGATCTCCCCCTGGTGCGGCGGACGCTTGAGGCGCAGTCCGTCGAGAGACTTGATTTCCTTGTAGCTATACCGCATCTTCGCCGCTCCTTTTCCTTACCCCGCCGCCAACTCCGACGCCCGCTGGTACGACACTCCGAGCACCTGCCCCATCTCACGGAGCGTGAACCCCTCGTCCTTCATTTTGCGGGCCAACGCAGACCTCGCCGCCGCAGCCTCATCCGATGCGGCTTTCGCCTTCACGCCGAGTTCGTCGGCACGCTTACGCAACGACTCAACCTCAGCAGGCAGGATAGGCACGACCTCGATCTTAAACTCGCCCGGTTGCACCCCAGATTGAAATGCGATCGCCTCAGCGACCTCACCGTCCGCGCGGTCGAGCCTCCGGGTCTGCGAAACCACCCCTAGTTCGTCGCATTCCAGCACCCATGCGCCGCTGCGCCCACGCTCTGCGGTCACCGTGAACGCTTTCATCGCCACCACCCTTTCCTAATTCACGCGCTTCCGTTCGCAGCTTCTTGATTACTGCATGGCGCAGGATGGTTCAACCCCATACGGCGTTTGTTTGTCAATGCGAGATTGACAAACGGTTAACGGTCCAGCCACTCCAGCTCGACCACTGCCAAAGAAGCAGCGCAGTAGGCCGCTTACTGCCCTACTCTCGGAGAAGAATCACAACCCACCACCGGAGGGAGCAGGAATGAACCAGGAGACGACGCGCACGGGGCAGCCGGGCGATCCGCAGGGCAGCGTGTTCAGCCGAGTTCCGGAACCCCTGCCTCCCCACGGCATCCAGCTGGACCTCACTACACAACCTCTCCAGCCCGCAGCGGCAACGCCCGTCTCGGAACCGCAACAATCCGCAGCTTCCGACCCAGCCCCGGAAGAGTTCCTCACCTCCGCGCAAACTCCGCCCTACACCCCGGCGCCAGTGCCGTCGTCCTGGAGCACACCAGCCCCGACTGAACCCGCTCCCGCGCCGGTCAAACGCCCGAAGGCCGCCAAGGTGTTCAAGTGGTCTGCGGGCCTCGGCGTGCTGTGCTTCTTCCTGTTCGGCCTGTGCATCGAGACCTTCGACCCAGACGCCGAGTCGTTCATCGCCGGGGTGTTCGCAATCGGCTTCTTCTTCGGAGGCCTCACCGCAGCGATTTCTGGAGTGATGGCGCTGTTTAACTTGTTCCGAGGAAAGTAGCCGGGTAAGCAAAAAGAGAATGCCCCCGCGACACTGCAATGCCATTTGCGGGGGCTTGACGAGACTAGCTATCTGGCCAGCTCAGTAGCCCGCCTAAGGCTCGGATCCCGATCTGGACCATCGCGTTCCGGGCCTTGCGCTTTGCGTGGCCCACCGAAGGCCCGTCGATAGTCAAAGGCCCCCCAGGGCTTCGTTGCGGTGATGGCGAATTGGAGCGGCAGGCGCTCGGGGTTGCAGCGGAGGATGAATCCGCGGGAGTCTTCCACCATCAGCTCGAGCCACGAGCACCACGCGGAGTAGGGGGTTTCTTCGAGGGCGGTGATGGTCAGGCCGGCGTCGATGAGCGCGGTGGCGATCTCGCCGAGTGAGTGGTTCCACTGGTGGTTGCGCGGGCTAGAAGACCGCGATTCGCAGAAGTTGACGATCCTCCGATTCTTGGGCTCTAAAACCCCAGGTCAGATTTTTGGCTCGTTAACTTTTACGAACCTGTGCCGGTTTGCGGCGGGAACCGAAGGGTCGTCGATAAGCACAAGTCCCTGTGGCAGGCGCTCGAGGTTACGCGCCCGGGGCCCCAGCCCGATCATTCACTCCGGCTTTAATGAACCGCCGGAGCACATCGTTGGTAGAGATCCCCTCGGCTGCGGCCATTCCCCGCGCGGCGCGGAGCATGCGATTGGGCATGGTGACAGTAAACGCAACGCTAGCTTCGGGGTCTGCGACATTGCCCAGGTCGCCTGGTTGGGCATCTTCCATGAGATCGGAGGTGTCGGTGTTGTCGTAATAGGAACGTAGTTTTTCCAACTGCTGCTCGTTCATCGTTGCCCCTTCCTCCGGAATTGCCTGGTTTCTTGGACCGCACCTACCGTTGCCTAAGTTACGCAACTTTGGTTATATTGGAATCAATCGAGACCCCCTCCAAGCTTCCCGTAAGATCAGCGTCATATGAGAGGGGGGCTTTGTTACTTTGACTTCAATAAATCGCCGGAAAAATTTTCTCACAATCGGACAACAGGTGGACCTGTTGGTTGCTCGCGGGGGTTAAGGGTCAAAATGTGTGTCCGGAATCGCGGATTTTCACGGATTGACCTGTAGGTTTCCGGAAAGTATATGCTCCGGAAGCATATATCTAGCCCCCGACGGGAAATCCTCGGTGTGGCAGCGGTGGTGTGCTATGTGCGGCGTGGTGTGGTGTCGCAATGTCAAAGAACCAACCTCGCTGCTACTGCGGCGGTGAAATGAAACGCAACGGCACTACCAGCAAAGGCACCACCAGATGGCGCTGCAAACAATGCGGCGCCTCCAGCGTGAAACACCGCGGCGACATCACCAACGCGGCAGTGTTCACCCAGTTCATCGAGCATTGCACCACCGCGACATCACTCGACGACCTAGCCAAACGAAACGGTGTTAGCCGCGCCACCATGAAGCGGCGCTTCAAGTGGTGCTGGTTCGTTGATGTGCCTGACCCCACCGCCGGCCACGACAAGCGGGTCTACGACCAGATCTTCCTTGACGGCACCTACACCGCTGGCGGCTGCTTGATCGTCGCGGCGACCATCGACCACGTGATTGCCTGGCACTGGTGCAAACACGAAACCACCCGCGACTACCAACTGCTGCTTGAACGCATCGAAGCCCCACYCATCGCCGTCATCGACGGCGGCCAAGGMRCATACAGCGCAATCAAARAATGCTGGCCGACCACGAAAATCCAACGCTGCCTCGTCCACGCCCAACGCGTGGTACGCCGCTACACCACCAGCAACCCACGCACCGATGCCGGGCGCACCATCTACCGACTTGCGCTGAAGCTGACCCGGATCACCACGCTGGATGAAGCCGCCGCATGGGGTGCGCAACTGCACGAGTTCTCCACGATCTACCGGTCATGGATGGACGAGAAAACCATGGTCAAAGACCCCAAAACCGGTGCATGGACACGGGTGTGGACGCATCACAACGTGCGCAAGGCCTACAACAGCCTCAACCACCTATTCCGGTCCGAGCTGCTGTTTGTCTATCTCACCCCACCAGCAGCAGTCCTTGCGCCCGAGCGGATCAAATCCACCACCAACAGCCTGGAAGGCGGGATCAACGCCCAGATCAAACTGCTCGCCAGAACCCACCGCGGCAGGTCCGGTGAACGACAACGCCGCATGCTGGACTGGTGGCTCTACCTCAAAACGGAGCTGCCTGACGATCCAGTACGAATCGCCAGGCAGTCCGACTGGGGCCAGGGCCAACTCGCCAAAGTATCCACCCTCACCCGAAACGAGAACCAAGCCGACCAAGAAACCGGACGACCAGCCCTCTACGACAACGCTATCGACACCGACTACACCCACTCAATCGGCATCCAAAAAGGCCAAATCTAACCCCCACGACACGCCGGTCCAGACACACTTTTTGACCCTTAACCCGCTCGCGGCCTCAGTATTCCAACCAGAGAAGATGCCGCAAATTTTCTAAAGCGACAGAACTACTACCGTTTTTCTGGGTATGCGCGCTACTTTCAAAACGCCCCCTCAAACGGTGACCCGCGCTTTAAGCCAGACGCTCATTGGGACGACATTGTTGAAATCTACAACACCGACATAGCAGTTCGAGCTCTCCTTCTGCGGGGCATTCAAGCAGCCGAAATCGCGGCCCGAGCAGCGTTCGCCCTCAGCGAAGGTGCTCTCCATTCTCCGTATGAAGAGTACTTAGAGCCGACTGCCTACAAAGTTCCCAAGCTCCCGTCGGTAAAAGCGACAAATGAATTGATCATCAGTGAATTGAGGCGCTCTAAGGAGCCATATCTTGCTAAGTACCGTCGGGACGCATCCGATGAAGGCCGGGAATGGATCTATGACGTACCGGTTTGGGCAGCGGTTGAAGCTCTTTCACTCGGCACACTGTCGAAGGCGATCAGCTTTCGCAACGACGGCAACGCGGTGTACAGCAGGACCTGCTCGATTCTCGGAACGAAGAAACAGTTTCTCACCAGCCAGCTGCGATCTTTCACCTTCGTGAGAAACAAATGCGCGCACTCCGCACGGCTGTGGAACTGTTTTGTACTTGACCAACCAGCAGTTGCAGACGGCGTGCGTCGGCGAGCGGAGCGCATGCTTGGCGGGGAGTACGACAGCAATTCAGTGCTATCGGTCATCGTCGCTTTGGATAACTTTCTCTACCGAGCCGGAGTTTGGGAGGGTTTCCTGAAGGACTACCTTGCAGTTTCGGCTTCTTCACTCCCGTACCGAGACGGCATTGCCCGCCCTAGCCATTCTTAAGCATGCAGCCAGAATAAGGACTGCTACCGAAGGTCCGTCGATAGCCAACCGCTCGCAAAGCACAATCGTGTAATTCGTGCCACAATGCGGTGGTGTGAGGCACGAGAAGCTACGCTCCCGCAAACCGTCCACGAATCCGAAGTACGCAACCTCCCCCTCCACCACCCACTACCGCGGCACGTCGCCGGCGCGCTTGCAGGCGTCGCGGTTCCGCAACAAACAGCGAATCCCGATGATCCCGGCGTATTAAAGCGCTACAGGAGTTCGTCGATAAGCGAACGCACGCGGGTGTCAATGTCGTCGCGCACCAGGCGCATGCGCTCCATGCCCTCGATGCCGCGGTGCGAGGGTTCGTCGGTGCGCCAGCGCTCCAGCGTGCCGCGGGCGCCGTCAGGCATTTCCACCTGCGCGTCTTCGCCGAGCACCACGACGCGATCAACGCTGCGCAGCAGTTCCGGATCGATGGGTTTGGGCGTTCCGTGCGCCATGTCGGCGCCAGCCTCTGCGATCGCCTCGACCGATTCCTGGTTCAGCTTCGTGCCGGGGTTGGTACCCGCGGAGTGGATGCCGAGCTGGCTACCCGCGTGCTTCTCGGCGAGCGCCGCCGCCATCTGGGACTTGCCGCCGTTGCCGACGCACACGAACAGGACTGAGGGCTTCATGTAAGGCTCCTTTGGTTAGGCAGGGTCGGGTCTGATGGGAAGAGTTTCGGGCCGAGCGCACGCATGACGTACACGAGACCGACGAGGACCGGGATCTCAACGAGCGGGCCGATCGTGCCCGCCAGCGCCTGGGCGGAGGTGGCGCCGAAGGTGCCGATCGCCACCGCGATGGCGAGCTCGAAGTTGTTGCCGGCGGCAGTGAATGCCACCGAGGCCGACTGGGCGTAATCCATGCCGGAGAGTTTGGCCACCACAAGAGCCACGGCGAACATGCCCACGAAGTAGCACAGCAGCGGCAGCGCCACCGTGGCCACGGTCAACGGCCTGGACAGGATCTGGTCGCCCTGCAGGGAAAACAGCAGCACGATCGTGTACAGCAGGCCGACCAGCGCCAGCGGGGAGATCCGGGGCAGGAACGTGTTCTCGTACCAGTCGCGGCCCTTGGTGCGCTCGCCGATGATGCGGGACAGCAGCCCGGCCAGCAGGGGGATGCCCAAAAAGACGAGCACGGAGGAGACGATCGCCCAGAAGGAGAACTCCACCGAGGTGGTCTCCAAGCCCAGCCAGGACGGCAGGACCTGCAGGTAGAACCAGCCGAGCACACCGAACATGAGCACCTGGAACACCGAGTTGATGGCCACCAGCACGGCGGTGGCTTCCCGGTCGGCGCAAGCGAGGTCGGACCACACCAGCACCATGGCAATGCAGCGCGCCAAGCCGACGATGATTAAGCCGGTGCGCAGCTCGGGCTCGTTGGGCAGGAAGATCCAGGCGAGCGCGAACATGAACGCGGGGCCGACAATCCAGTTCAAGATGATGGACACGGTCATGAGCCGTTTGTCGGTGGCGATCTCGCGGGTCTTGTCGTAGCGCACCTTGGCCAGCGGCGGGTACATCATCACCAGCAGGCCGAGCGCGATCGGCAGCGAGATCCCGCCGACTTCAAGGCGCTCGAGTGCGCCCGAAAGCCCCGGCACCGCTCGGCCGATGGCGAGGCCCGCCGCCATGGCGAGCATGATCCACACCGGTAGGAAGCGGTCAAGAAATGACATGCGCTCTACTGGCTGAGAGGTTGTGTCTTCCATGTGGAATCCTTATCTATTGACGATTATCAATACGAACACTAAAAGGCACATTTATCGCTGTCAATATGAAAAGGTAGGAAGCATGAAAGATTCTGTCGCCACGACAGCAGACGCTGGCCTCGACTGCTGCTCGCTGGGCTCCGGCTTGCTCTCCGCAGACGACGCGACGCGTTACGCGGCCCTGTTCAAAGTTTTGGCGGACCCCGGCCGGCTGCAACTACTCTCCTGGCTCGCCGAAGAGGGCTGCGAGCCGATGAGCGTGAGCGAACTGACGCAACGCTCTGGACTAAGCCAACCGACGGTTTCCCACCACCTCAAAAAACTTACCGAGGCCGGTCTCCTAGAAAAGAGCCGCCTGGGCAGGTCGGTCCTCCACCGGCTGCGCCCGGAGCTGTTCGCGGAACTTCGCACCGTGCTGCAGATGGACTGAGACTCACCAGCTGAAACAGAACCACTCCCAGCAGAACTGGTCCAAAGACTGCCACATGCCCCCTACTGCTGGGAGAAACGCTCCAAGTCGTCCGGCGCACCCGCCATCACAATCAGGTCCGACGGGGAGAGCTCCTGGCCCGGCACAAACGGCTGCCACTCGCCGTTGCTGTTGCGCACGGAGACCACCTGCACGCGGTGCTTGTCCCACAGCTTTTCCGCGTCGCAGGGGCCGGACAGCAGCGCACGCGGTGGGGCCATCTTGATCACGCCGTAGTTCTCCGCCAGCTCTGCGAAATCCTGGAACCTCCCGCCGAGCAGATGCGCCACCCGGCGGCCGGTGTCGTGCTCCGGGCGCACCACGTGGTGCACGCCGATGCGTTGCAAAATGCGGGCGTGGGACTCCGAATCTGCCTTCGCCCAAATGTCGGGCACCCCCAGATCCACCAGGTTGGAGGCGGTCAGGATGGACGCCTCCAACGCGGAGCCGATGCCGATCACCACGCGTTTGACGTCGTGTACACCGAGCTGGCGTAAGGCTTCGGGGTCGGTGGTGTCGGCGACGGTGGCGTCGGTAAGCAAAGGCGCATGCTCGCGTACCAACCGCTCATCCGCATCGACGCCTAAGACCTCCACGCCGTACCGGGTGAGCTCCTGGGCAATCGCGCCGCCGAAACGGCCCAGGCCAATGACCACCACGGGCGGGATATTCAAACGCTGCGTGGACGTGAAACGAGGGAAGTTAACCAATGAACGGCCTTTCTGTGGGGTAGTCGAACCTGCGGGAAACGGTGCGCAGCGCCAGCGCCGCGACGAGTGTGAATGGACCGATGCGCCCGAGGTACATCAGCAGGCACAGCGCGAGCTGGGACGGGGCGGACAAGTCCGCGGTGATGCCAGTGGAAAGCCCCGTGGTGGCAAACGCCGAAATGACCTCGAAGTTGACCTGGTCGGCGGTGAACTGGGGGTCGCAAATACGCAGCGTGGCCACGCCTGCGGTCACCGCTACCAGCCCCGCCGCGGCCACCGTCATCGCCTGTCGCACCACGCTTTTTGGCACGGTGCGGTGGCCCACGGTGGTGGCGTCGCGGCCTTTGAATTCTGCGAGCATGGCCGCTAGCAGCACGGTCGCGGTGGTGATCTTGATGCCGCCGGCCGTGCCCGCGGACCCGCCGCCGATGAACATGTAAATGTCAGTGACCATCAGCGTGATCGGGTGTGCCTCGGCGTAGTCGACAGAGTTGAACCCCGCGGTGCGCGGCGTCACCCCGGAGAAGAACGCGTTGAGGCACTTGGCGCTGGTTGTCATGCCGGCGAGGAAGCCGCGCCACTCCAGCAGCGCGATGATGAGCGTGGCGCTGACCACCAGAAACGTGGTCGCCTTCAGCGTCATGCGGGTGGTGATGGACAGCCGCCGCGAGCTCACCGGCGCGCCGTGGACCAGGCCGCGCGCCCGCTCGCGGCCGCGGCGCACCAGCTCGGAGAGCACCGGGTAGCCCAGCCCTCCAATCATCAGCGCACCCGCCAACGGGATGAGGATCCACCCGTCCGTGTTGTAGGAGACCAGGCTGTCCGGACGCAGTCCGAAGCCGGCGTTGTTGAACCCGGAGATGGCGTGGAACACGCCCTCGTATGCGGCGCGCCCCGGCGCCATGCCGTAGACGGTGCCGAAGCGGATGCCCAAGATCACCGCTACCACCCCCTCAAAGAAGAAGGTGAGCAGCAGCGTTGCCACGAGCGTCCGTCTCACCCCACCTTCCAAAATCGGCCGCCCCTCGGCTGCCGTGGCATACCGCGAACGCAGCTTCACCCGGCCGGTGAGCAACATGCCGGTTAGCGAGGTAATGCTCATGATGCCCAGGCCGCCAGCCTGGATCAGCGCCAACACAATGAGCTGTCCGGCCAGACTCCAGTGGCTGCCGGTGTCCTCGGTGACCAGGCCGGTCAAAGTGGTCGCGGACGTGGCGGTAAACAGCGCGCTCATCAGCGCTGTCGGCGCGCCGTCAGCGGAAGCGAACGGCATGGAAAGCAGCGCTGTGCCGGTGAGGATCAGGGCTATAAAGCCCAGCGCAGTCAGTTGCGCGGGGCCGAACCACCTCGAGGAGGCTGTGTCATTCACCGGCCAAACGCTACTCCGCGGCGCGCAGCTTGGCTACGTCTTCTGCTGAATACGTCGCCGCGATCTGGACGTCGTTGCCGCCGGAGAGGTTCACCCGCGACAGGCGCACACGCTGCGAGCCCGGCACCAGCGGGAAGTTCGCGGAGCGCTCCGAAACCTGCTTCACCGGGAACCCGGCGCGCAGGGCGCAGTGGTTCAGCCACACGTCGTCGGCGCGCGGGGCGAGGTCCAAAAACTCCGTGCCGCGCTCGGCGACGTAGCGCACCATCTCCTTCGGGTAGCGCACACCGTCCACGCCGGTGGCGAAGTGCAGAATCGACGGCTCGGCGCTGCGCACCGGCTTCCACTTCTTATACGGGGCAATACCCTCGTCATCCAGCACGACTCTGTGAGCACGGTAGGCGGTGATAGTGGTGGCCGAAGGGGCGCAGATTAGCTTCTGCGCGAAGGTGCGCGGGTAAAGCACATCGTCATCGACGGTGATGACGTTGCAGTCCGGATACTGCTGGAACGTGCCGTAGTACTTGGTGTGCGGGCCCAGGCCGCCGGTGGATTCGTGCACCTGCAGGCCGCGATCCGCCAACGCCCTCAGCGCGTCCGGCCACCGGGCGTGAAAATCTACGGGATCCAGCCACAGGTGCACCGGCAGGCGCACCGTGCCCACCAGCAGCGACGCGATCGCAGCGGACGCGGAGCGCAAACGGGTGCCGTGGGTGGTCAAAGAAATGACGGTTTCGCTGTCCTCCGGGAAACGCTTATCCGAGTTGTGCGCCGCGTTGAGCAGCAACGGAAGACGGACGAATGCGCCGGTAGCCACGAACCCCTGGCGCACGGCGTAGTCAATCCACATGGCGCATTACCCTAGCCCACCGGCCCGGGAGGGTGCATGATGGAGGGCATGACTGACACTGGGACTCACACCGCCACACCCCGCGACTGGTGGGAAGCCGCCCGCCCCCACACCTGGCCCAACGCATTCGCCCCCGTCATCGCCGGTACCGGCGTGGCGGCCCTGACCCTGCAGGCCCACCCCGGACGCGCCGTGCTGGCGCTTCTGGTGGCGTGGGCGCTGATCATCGGCGTGAACTACGCCAACGATTACTCCGACGGCATCCGTGGCACCGACGACGACCGCACCGGCCCGACGCGCCTGACCGCCTCCGGGCTGGCCGCGCCGGAGCAGGTGAAGCTGGCGGCGTTTATCGCGTTCGGCGCCGCCGCGGTGTTCGGCGTGATCCTGTCCGCGGTGGCGGGCGCGATGTGGCTCGTGCTGGTGGGCGCGCTGTGCATCGCCGCGGCGTGGTTCTACACCGGCGGCGACAGCCCCTACGGCTACTCCGGCTTCGGCGAAGTGTCGGTGTTCGTGTTCTTCGGCCTCGTCGCCGTGATGGGCACCGAGTACACCCAGTCCGGGATGGTGTCGTGGGAAGGCTTCCTGTGCGCGCTGGCCGTCGGCGCGATCTCCGCGTCGGTGAACCTGGCCAACAACATCCGCGACATCCCCACCGATGCGGCCGCCGGCAAGCGCACACTCGCGGTGCGGCTTGGCGACGATAAAGCGCGCACCCTCTTCACCGTCCTGACTTTGTTCCCGTTCTTCATTTCCGTGGTGCTGTCGATGACCACCGTGTCTGCGCTTGCGGCACTGGTGGCGCTGCCGCTGGCGGTGGCGAGCGTGCAGAAGGTGCGCGGCGGGGCGTCGGGCAAGGAGCTGATCCCGGTGCTGGGGTTTAACGGCAAGACGATGCTTTTGTGGGCCGTGGTCACCGCGGTGGCGTTCACGTGGTTCGGCTGGTCGTTCTGGGGCGGCGGTATGGGCGAGGCCGTGCCGTACGCGCCGTTGTCCTAAGTGTTGCGTTTGGGAATGTGGCAAATATTTGCCGCATTCCCAAACGCGACCACCCCCAGCGATACACTCAGCCGCATGCTTGACGTCCTCACCGGTTTTGCCATCATCTTCACCGTCATCGCGGCGGGGTGGTGGCTCGCGCACAAGCGCGTCATCGGGCCGGGCGAGGAGCGCCTGCAGCTCAACCGCATAGCGTTCTACGTGGCCACCCCGTCGCTGATCTTCTCCTCGGTGGCGGTCTCGGACACGGACGCGTTCTTCTCCCCGGTCATCCTGGTCATCGCCGTCGCCACGGTGGTGACCATGCTCATCTACTGGGCGATCAGTGCGGTCTTCTTCCACCAGGACGCCGCGGAGACGATGGCGGGCGCGGCGTCCTCGAGCTACTACAACTCCGTCAACATCGGCCTGCCCATCGCGACCTATGTGCTTGGCGACGCCACCTTCGTCGTGCCCGCCCTCGTCCTCCAGATGGCGGTGCTCTCCCCCATCGTCATCGCGGGGCTGGACCGGGGCGCGAAGGGCGTCGGCAAGTCCGTGGTGGCCGGCCTGACCGCGCCCGTGGTGGTGGCGGCGTTCGCGGGGTTTGCCGTCTCCGCGGCCTCGTGGACGGTGCCGGAGCCGGTGCTCGCGCCGCTGGAGATCTTGGGCGGGGCCTCCATCCCACTGATCCTCATGAGCTTCGGCGCCTCGCTGACCGGCGAAAAAGTGCTGCAAAGCCACCGCGGCCCCACGCTCACCGCCGCCGCGTTGAAGCTGGTGGGCATGCCGGCGGTGGCGTGGCTCGTCGCCACGCTGCTGGGCCTTGACGGCCAAGAGATGTACGCCGCGCTGATCCTGTGCGCACTGCCCACGGCGCAGAACGTGTACAACTACGCGGCGACGTACCGCTCCGGTGAGGTGATCTGCCGCGACACGGTCTTCCTCACCACGTTCCTGGCGCTGCCCGCGATGCTGCTCATCGCCGGGGTGTTCTAGGTGCCTTCGCTTGACGGAGCGAGTGGAGTGGTTCACACTTTGGCAATGAACAAGGCGCGGAAAACGGTGGCCGCCGTGTTGCTTGCGGTGGTGGCGGTGTTGGGCGGATGCTCGCAAACAGGCGGCGCCCCCCGCAACGAAAACGGCGGCGGCACGGCGGGCGGCGTGGACACCCCGCGGTACGTGGTGGCGATGGTCACCCACGGAGCGCCCGGCGACACCTACTGGGACCTCGTGCGCAAGGGCGCCGAGGACGCTGCGAAGAAGGACAACATCGAGCTGCGCTACTCCTCCGACCCGCAGGCGCCCAACCAGGCGAACCTCGTGCGCTCCGCGGTGGACGCGGGCGTGGACGGAATCGCTGTGACCATGCCCAACGCCGAGGCGATCGGCCCAGCGGCGCGCGACGCCGTGGACCACGGCATCCCCGTGGTCGGCCTGAACGCCGGCATGACCGCGTACCAGGACTACGGGTTGACCGGCTTCTTCGGCCAGGACGAGACCGTGGCCGGCCGCGCCGCCGGCGAGCGCCTCAAGGAGGAAGGCAAGAAGAAGGTGCTGTGTGTGATCCATGAGCAGGGCAACTCCTCGCAGGAGGCGCGCTGCGACGGCGTGCGCGACGGCCTCGGCGGCGGCGCAAACGCGGTGGAGCTGCTGTACGTCAACGGCCAAGACCTCACCGCCGTGCAGTCCACCATCACCTCGAAGCTTTCCCAGGACCGCTCCTTCGACACCGTGTTTGCGCTGCAGGCGCCGGTGGCGATGCGCGCCGTGGAATCCGTGAACCAGTCCGGCGCGCAGGCGCAGGTGTCCACCTTCGACACCAACGCGGAGCTCGTTGGCGCCATCGCGGACGGCCGCGTGGCGTGGGCCGTGGACCAGCAGCCGTACCTGCAGGGCTACCTGGCGGTGGACTCGCTGTGGATTGCAAAACGTAACGGCGGCACCCTCGGCGGCGGCCGCCCCGTTTACACGGGCCCGAGCTTCGTGGACCAAAGCAACGTGGACAAGGTCGAAGACGCCGCGAAGGCGGGCATGCGATGAGGGACGACCGCCTGAAAACCCGCACCGGGTTCGCACGCCTGATCCGCCGCCCGGAGTTTGCCAGCCTCCTCGGCTTCATCGCCATCTTCGTATTCTTTCTCTCTGTGGCGTCGGCGTTCCGCTCGTTTGAAGCGCTGGCTACCACGTTGTACGCCAGCTCCACCTTGGGCATTGTGGCGCTTGCGGTGGGCATGCTCATGATCGGCGGGGAGTTCGACCTCTCCTCCGGTGTCGCCGTGACCACCGCCGCGCTCGCCGCGACGATGCTGAACTACAACCTGCACTTAAACTCGTGGGTGGGCGCATTCCTCGCGCTGGGGATCTCGCTGGCCATCGGCGCGCTCAACGGCTTTTTGGTCACGCGCACCGGCATCGATTCCTTCCTGATCACCCTGGCGGCCTTCCTCATGCTCCAAGGCCTCAACCTGGCGGTGACGAAGCTGGTCACCGGCCAGGTGGCCACCCCCACCATCGCGGACATGGAGGGCTTCCCGTCCGCCCACGCCGTGTTCGCCGGCGAGTTCCACATCGGCAACGTGCGCATCTCCGTGACGGTGCTGTGGTGGATCCTTTTCGTCGCCGTGGCATCGTTCGTGCTGTTCCGCACCAAGTTCGGTGGCTGGATCACCGCGGTCGGCGGCAACGCCGACGCCGCCCGCGCTGTCGGCGTGCCGGTGCGCCGCGTGAAGATTCTGCTGTTCATGGGCGTCGGCTTCGCCGCGTGGTTCGTCGGCATGCACACCCTGTTCGCCTTCGACTCCATCCAGGCGGGCCAGGGCGTGGGCAACGAGTTCCTCTACATCATCGCCGCGGTCATCGGCGGCTGCGCCATGACGGGCGGGCGCGGCACCGCCGTCGGCACCGCGATTGGCGCGCTGATCTTCGGCATGACCAACCAGGGCATCGTCTACGCCGGCTGGAACCCGGACTGGTTCAAGTTTTTCCTCGGCGTGACACTGCTGGTGGCGGTGCTCGCAAACACCTCCTTCGCCAAATACACCAAGGGGCGCTAAGTGGCTGTCATCGAACTGGAAAACATCACCAAGTCCTACGGCAGCTTCGAGGCGCTGCGCGGCGTCAACCTCGCCGTGCGCGAAGGCGAAGTCACCTGCGTGCTCGGCGACAATGGCGCCGGCAAATCCACCCTGATCAAAATCCTGTCGGGCCTGCATCAACCCACTTCGGGCACCATGCTTATCGACGGCTCCGCCTCCACCCTCGCCTCCCCCCGCGACGCCATCAGCGCCGGCATCGCCACCGTCCACCAGACGCTGGCGATCGTCGACGAGCTCAGCGTGTGGCGCAACTTCTTCCTCGGCCAAGAACTCACCGGCGCGTTCGGTGTGCTGCGCCAGGCCGAGATGAAGCGGATCTGCTCCGAGCAGCTTCTAAAGATGGGCATAGACATCCCCGACGTGGACGTCGAAGCCGGCAACCTCTCCGGCGGCCAACGCCAGGTCATCGCCATCGCCCGTGCCGTCTACTTCGGTGCCCGGGTGCTGGTCCTTGACGAGCCCACCGCCGCCCTCGGCGTGAAACAGTCCGGCGCAGTGTTGCGCATGGTCGCCACCGCCCGCGAGCGCGGCATCGCCGTCGTGTTAGTCACCCACAACCCCCACCACGCCTTCTTGGTGGGCGACCACTTCACCATCCTGAAGCTCGGCCACCAAGAACTCGACGCACCGCGGTCCCAGGTCACCCTCGAGGAGCTGACCCACCAGATGGCCGGGGGTGGAGAGCTGGAAGCGCTCAGCCACGAGTTGCGTCGATAAGCTAACGCTCCGCGAGCTCCGCCTGGATCCACTCCTTGCGCGCCGCCCGCTGGCGCTTCAGCTCCGCGACCGCCTCATTGGCCTCCAGGCGGTGGCGCTTAAACAGCAGCATCGACAGCGGAAACGCCACAATCAGCGCCAACAGCGCCGACATGATCACCGGCACCGGCGCGCCGATGAGCACTGCAAGCAGCTGGATCACCACCGTCAGCGCGATGAACAACAGCAGGCGGTCCAGCCCGTAGATCGCCACGGCCTTGTTCGCCCGGGATTTCGCCTCCGGGTCTACCTGCGGGGAAACTTGATCAGTCACGGTTGTTCAGCCTATCCGGTGGCCAAGTATGTTTAAAACCATGGGAAGGTTGTTACTCCTCGCATTGGTTGTCCTGGCCGTCGCGCTGCTCTGGCGCGCGTTCGGCCCCGGCTCCGCCGAGCGCTACGGGTCGCTGCGCGGCGGGCCGCAGCCCGGTCAGAAGCCGGAGATCAAAGGCCCTGACGACGACGAAGAGTTCCTCTGGAACATTGAGAAGAACCGGTTCAAGGAGCGCCGCGCCCGTGAAGAGGCCGAGCGCAAGCGCCGGGAGGAAGAGGAACGCCGCCGACGCCGCGGTGACAGCTGACGGGCGGGTGGATCTGCGGTTGGGGGCTGCCCCGTGCAAGAAAGTTCACAAGCTGGCTGTGCGGACTTCCTGTGAACCACCGGTTGTCGGGATCGGAGTTCGAGGATGAGTTATCCACCGGAGGTGAGGCAGCGTGCCGTTGAGCTTTCAGAGCAAGGGCTTGCTGCTTCGCAGATTCGTGCGCAGTTGATTCGGGAGGACTGTAGGTCTGTTCCTTCTGCAGCTTCAATTTCGGGATGGGTACGCAACGCCCGTCATGGCAACGGCGTCGATAAGGGTTGGCGTTGCGCCGAGTTGATCGCTGAGGTCGTCCGGGTGAATGTGACAACGTCGGCATCCACCCGCGAGATTGGATGGCGTTTTCGAGTCGCTGCGAGTTCCGTGGCGGCGTGGACGCACAAGTTCGCTCCGGATGCGGGTTCGCGGCGTGGGATGACGCCGCAGGAGATAGAACAGGCGACACTGGCGCGTGTGAAAGAACACCACGAAACCCAAAAACGCAAGCGCAAGCAGACCGAGACACAGCGTCAATCACAACGCACCCCGCGCGATGAGAGTGCGCATTTGCGCAACCATGAGCAGCCAACAACTCCGTTTGATGAGGCAGCGTTGCCGGATGATGTTGAGGCCCTCAAAGACCTGTTGCGTCAAGAGCGGTTTATGCGTCTGGCGGATAAAGCGCTGTTTGAGGCGGTGATGGAATCTGAGGGAAAAGCGCAAACCCGGAGACGCTCGACAGCGTGGTCGTCGCTACGGCTGTCAGACGACTCCGGGACGTCGGATACCAAGTAACACATTGCTGCGCCTACTACGGATTGAACTACAGCACGTACAAGTCGGCATGCCGACGGTTGGATCACCCTTTGGTCGACCGCAAAGCCCAGGCCAAGGCATTGGTTTCGGCTGTTTGTGAGGACAATCGCATGACCTACGGCTACCGCCGCGTGACTGAAGTATGCAAAGCGAACGGTCTTTCACTCGGTGAAAAATCGATTCGCACGATCATGAGCCAGGAACACCTGCAGCCGAAGACAAAACACACAAAGCGCTACAGCTCATATAAGGGTGAAACTGCCCATCGTCCAGCGAATCGATGTCTGGTTGGAGATATCGATACTGTCGTCAAAAATGGCACCCACGTCTCGCAAAGATATCGTTCGCAAGCGGATCGTCGCAGGCAGGCGGGCAGGAAGGATCTGGTGCACGACTTTTACGCCGACGCACCAAACCAAAAACTCGGCACCGACATCACCGAGTTTCAATGCGCTGACGGCAAGGTCTTTTTTAGCCCGCTAATCGACTTCCACGACAACATGCCCATCGCATACACCTGCGCAACACGACCAGCGGCGTTGCTGACCAACACCATGCTTGAAGCGGGGCTCGAGCAACTACAACCGGGGCAACGCCCCGGCTTGCACACCGACCGCGGCTGGCACTACCGCCACGCCGACTGGGTCGATCGACTCACCGACACCAGCCACGACAGGCAACAATGCGAACAATGCACGCAGGAAAAACCCTGCGATAACGCCTGGTTGATGGTGCCGTCCCTATCGCGGCTTGGCAACAGCGGCGACAACGCCCGAGTCGAGGGCTTCTTCGGCACCGTCAAGCGCGAACTTTATGCCAATGGGATTCGACCTGAAAAGCTCACGACCGAGGAGTTTATGGAGTATCTTGACGACTACCTGGACTGGTTCGTCTTTGACAGACTCACCACCGGACCAGACGGGCAATACACAACCCTGGCTAAGCAAAGAAACCTAGCCAAAACCACCTAGCCAACAACACAACGGCAACGAGTGGTTCACAGGAAGTCCGCAGACCCAGCTCGTGAACTTTCTTGCAGTTGGACGGCCGCATAGCCCACATTTGCCCAGGTCGTCGAAATCCGGCTGCGGAATAGTTCATCGGAAGCACCTCAGCGGGTGAACTATTCCACACCGGCGCCGGATCCCTGACAGATTACGACGGACGCTTGCCCCGACCTGGGGGTTTCCGGCTGCCTGACAGATGCGCCGCGATCTGTCAGCGGCGGGGGCGGGACACGGCCGCGACGAGTGGAAGAAGCCCGACCTACGCCTCCGTGAACCCCATCCGCAGCCCCAGAGCCTCGGCCACGGCGATGACCTTCTCCCAGCGCACGCCGGCGCCGCCGTGCTCGATGGTGTGCAGGGTGGAGCGGGACACCCCGGCGGCGTCGGCGACGTCTTGCTGGAGGCGGCCGACGGCGCGGCGCCGGGAGGCGATCTGCTCCCCCAGCGCGATCAGCACCGGGTCGTCGCTGGCGGGTTTGCCCTGCTTGTTGCGGGGTTTGTGGTGGGCGTCGCTCATCGGCCCGCCTCCTTCCGTCCGGCTTCCTCGGTGAGCACTGCGGGCAGTTTCTTGGACCAGGCGAGGGCGTGGCGGACGCCGTCGACAAGCGAGAGCTCCGCGGACCACCCCAGCACCGACTGGGCCTTGTCGGTGCGCGACGCGCTGCCGACCACGTCGCCGGGGCGGGCGGGGCCAGTGCGAACCTCAAGCGGGGTGCCGGTGGCTTCGCCGAACGCCTCTGCGAGCTCGAAGACGGTGGTGCCCTGGCCGGTGCCGAGGTTGATCACGTCGTAGCCGGATTCCCCCACCACAGAGTCGAAGCGCTGAAGCACCGCGACGTGCGCGCGGGCAAGGTCCCAGACGTGGATGTAATCGCGCAGACCAGAGCCGTCGCGGGTGGGCCAGTCCACGCCGGTGACGGTGAAGGGCTCGCCGGCGGCGTGAGCTTCGATCATCTTGCCCATGGCGTGGGTGGGGTGCGGGTTCTGCAGGCCGGTGCGCAGCGCCGGGTCAGCGCCGATCGGGTTGAAGTAGCGCAGCGCGACGACGCCGAGGCGGCCGGTGGCGGCTTCGTCGCGAAGCACACGCTCCAGCAGCCACTTCGACGCCGCGTACGGGCTCTGCGGGTTCACCGCGCTGGTTTCGTCCACCATGTAGTCCTCGCCCGGCTCGTACATGGACGCGGTGGAGGACAGCACGAACCGGCGCACTCCGAAGCGCTCCATCACCGACAACAGCGTGATGGCCTTGCCCACGTTGTTGTCGTAGTACATCAAGGGCTGCTCCACGGACTCGGGCACGACGATTTTGGCGGCGCAGTGGATCACCGCGTCGATGTCCGGGTGCTCGGTAAACACCCGCTCCAGCAGATCAACCTCGGCGACGTCGCCCTCGTAGCAGGCGAAGCGCTGGCCAAAGACGCGCAGGCCGGTGGAAAAATCGTCCACAATCACCGGGGTGAACCCGGCGTCCGCGCAGCAGGACGCAATAGTGGAGCCGATGTAGCCGGCCCCGCCGGTGATCAGGACTTTCACTAGTTCAGCCCCGCGTAGGAGTGCAGGCCAGCGATCACGGTGTTGACGTAAGTCATGTTAAAGATCGTCATGGCCATGGCGAACACGTTGATCCAGGCGGCGGCGGTGGACTTCCAGCCGGCCGTCGCACGCGCGTGGAGGTAGGCGGCGTAGAGGATCCAGGTGACCATGGAGACGGTTTCTTTGGCGTCCCAGCCCCAGAAACGGCCCCAGGCCACCTCGGCCCAAATGGCGCCGAAGACGATGCCGATGCCGAACAGCGGCAGGGTCACCACCGCGGTTTTATACGCGATCTGGTCCAGCGTTTTCGCGTCCGGCAGCGGGCGGGCAATCGCACCCAGGACACCGTGCTCTTTACCGCGCGGCTGGTGCATACGCAGCAGGTACAGCAGCGCGAACGCGCCGGAGACCAGTCCCACGGACGCGCCGATGGACACCGAGGAAACGTGCACCGGCAGCCAGTAGGACTGCAGCGCCGGCACCACGGGCGCGGCCTGCATATGGAACACCGTGGAGTTCAAAAACATCGCGATGACCATAGGAAACAGCAGCCACGGCCAGACGGTGTGCCAGTTCTTGCGCTGCACCACTACGGCGGCGACGACCATGATCACGGCGGTCATGAACAGGATGTACTCGTACAGGTTGCCCAGCGGGAACCGCCCCGCGGCGAGCCCGCGGGTGACAAACGCCACCAGGTGCAGCGCCACGCCGACCCAAACGAGAGCTTGGGTCATGCCTGCCCATTTGCGGGCGTTGGCGATCATGTCCTCGTCGGACTTTTGCTTCTCGACGACCTCCGGTCCCCCCGCGCCAACCAGCACCTTCTGCTCTGCCAGGGCCTCGCGTCGCGCCTCGATGATGCTGTTGACGCGGCCGTAGTAGATGAACGCCAGAATCAGCGCCACGATGTAGACGATGAATGCGGTGCGGAACGTCAGGTCAGACAGCTCCGCCATGGTTGTGTTGACGAGCATGCCCATAACCTACCCCACTAGCAGGCGTTATCAAAGGTCATAGGGGTTGAACTCCCCCTGCTCGCCCTCTTCGTCGTCGGGTTCGAGACCGAGGATAGCGGCGGCAATGTCGTCGAATTCGCGGCCCCACCCGGCGCGGTCGGTGCGGGCGAGCCCGGCGATTTCGACTCGGGTGTGGCCCGAGGTACCCGGGCGAATTCTTACCCACACGCGACGGCGCTTGATGGCCAACGAGCCGGCGAGCGCACCGAGCATGATCGCGGTGGAGACCAGCGCCCACACCTGCGTCGGGTCGCGGGAGATTTGGTAGTTGGCGTATTCGGCGGCGCCGTCGAAGCGCACCTTCACCTCGCCGTCGCCGGTGTCCACCGTGGCTACGGAGCCGGGGGTGAGCTGGACGCGGGAGACTTTTTCCAGGCGCCCGTCGGCCACCAGGGACTGGTCCAGCACGAAGATGTTCTGGGGGCGGCCAGTGTCCAGGCCGGCGTCGCCGACGTAGACGTCCACGGACACTGCCGGGTCGTCCATGGAGGGGAACGCGGACTGCAGCTGGTCGCCGTTCGGCCCGGCCCAGCGGGCGGTGGGCGCGAAGTTGCCCTCGATGGCGATCTGGTGCTGGCGACGCTCCGTCAGGTCCGGGTACATGCCGGCGGGCGGGTCAAAGCGCATCACGCCGGAGGACAGGAACGTGAACACGTCCGTGGGCCGGAACTGCATCATCTGCGTGCGGGTTTCCCCGTTCGGCCACGTCAGGGTGATCTGCGGGGCGAAGCCGTGGCCCTGCAGGTAGACACGGTCGCCGCCCACGCGCAGCGGGTGGTTCACCGCCAGGCTCGCCGGCTTCCACTGGTCCTGCGGGACCGTCAGGTCGTCGGTGTAGGTGATGTCGGAGGAGAACTCGTTGGCCTGCCCGTTATTCAGGTAGGCGGCCGAGAAGTTCTGGGATTCGAAGCAGAACGGGGTCAGGCCGGTGCCGTCGAAAAGCGGGCCTGCGCGGAACACGTCGAAGTTGGCGGGGCTGGTGTTGCAGAACACCCGCGATTGCTCCACCGGCACCGCGGATTCGGCCTCCGAGTTGGTGACCACGATGACCTGGCCTTCGTAAAACACCATGCGGCCGGCCACGAAGGTGAGGATCATGGCGACGATGCCGATGTGGAAAATCAGGTTCATCAGCTCTCGCGTGTAGCCGCGCTCGGCCGAAATGGAGTACGCCCCGGCGCGGTCCTCGTCCGGTTCGTAGGACGCCACGTGCCAGCGTTTCAGCTGCTTGCGCAACTGCTTCTCGACGTCCTCCGGTGTCCCCGCGACCTCCCCCTCCACGTGGTGCGGCATGCGGCCCAGGTACTTGGGCGCGCGCGTCGGCTTGGCCTTGTACGCGCGCCAGTGGTCGATGGAGCGCGGGATGATGCAGCCGACCAGGGAGATGGTCAGCAGCAGGATGATGGCGAGGAACCAGGTGGACTGGAAGACGTCGAAAAGCTGCAGCTTGTCGTAGATCGGTCCGGTGGTGGGGTTGGCCTTGAGGTAGTCGTCCACCAGCGAGGACGACACGGTGCGCTGCGGCAACAATGCGCCCGGGATGGAGGCGACCGCCAGCACGAACAGCAGCATCAAGGCGGTGCGCATGCTGGTGAGCCAGTGCCACGCCTTTTTCAGCCAAGTCGAAGCGGTGCGCATTTAGATGATCGTCCCTCCGAATCCGTCGACGAGTTGGCGCGACCAACCGATAAACACGTCCCAGGCGCCGGTGAGCAGCATGATGCCGACAACGATCATGGCGACACCGCCGGCGATCTGGATGGCGCGGGAGTGGCGGCGCAGCACGTCGATGCTGCGCACGGCCTTCGCCGAGCCGAATGCGACAAGCAGAAACGGCAAGCCCAGCCCGATGCAGTACGCGATGACGAGCACCACGCCGCGCGCCGCGGTGAAGCCCTCGGTGCCCACGGACACCGAGATGATGGCGGCCAGCGTGGGCCCCAGGCACGGTGTCCAGCCGAGTGCGAAGATCCCGCCGAGCAGCGGCGCGCCGATGATGGTGGTCCACTTCTTCGGGCTCATGCGGGTGTCTTTTTGCAGCGCGGGCACGGCGCCCATGAACACCAGGCCCATGAGGATGGTGACTACCCCGCCTATGCGGGTGAGCGTCTGCGCGTTGAGCGCGATGGCGCTGACCGCGCCGAACACGGTGACGGTGGCCAGCAGGAACACCACGGTGAACCCGATAATGAACAGCAGGGCGGCACCGGCGACCGCCCAGTGTTTGCGGGACACGCGGGGCCCGTCCTCGTCGAGTGTCATCTCACCGCCAACCACACCGGTGAGGTACGAGATGTAGCCAGGCACGAGCGGGATCACGCACGGCGAAGCGAAAGAGACTAACCCGGCAATCGCTGCGGCGAACAGGCCGAGCAGCAGCGGGCCGTCGGCGACAAGATCGGCGAAGCCCACCTATGCCTCCCCGGCGAGACGGTCGACGACCTCGAGCAGATCGTCCGCGGTGATCTCACGGAGGAACACCGCGGCCGGGCGGTGCTGCTTGTCCAGCACGATCGTCGTCGGGATCACCGAGGACGGCACGCCGCCCAAGTAGGCGGCGGTCTTAAACGGCGGGTCGTAGATGGACGGGTACGTCACCCCGTTATCCGCCAGGAAATCCCGCGCGATCTGCGGGTTCGGGTCGCGGACGTTGATGCCCAGCACGGTGCCGTTTCCCTGCGCTTGGAGGTGCTCGTGCACGTGCTGCAGGTCGTCCACCTCCGCGCGGCACGGCGCGCACCACTGTCCCCACGCGTTGAGCACAACGATCTCGCCCTCGAAATCACTCAGGGCGATGGTCTGGCCTTCGTCGAGAAGCGACTCGCCCTCGAAGCCGGCCAGGGGCTTGCGGTCCGCCTCCTCGTAGAAGATTTCAGTCTGCCCGCCCGGCGAGTGGAACGCGAAGTTGCCGCCGGTTTCCGCGCCGGAGCAGGAAGCCAGCAAAAGCGCGGCCGCGCAAAGCGGCGCGGCGAAAAGCTTGCGCATAGTACCTCTCAAATGTGCTGGGCAGGAGTGCTGTAGGCCCAGTCAACAACACTGCCGCCGTCAAACACAAGTGAGGTCACACTCGCCAGGTCGCAGTTGCGGCTCGCGTGCGCCAGACGCTTGCCCTGCACGTGGCGCTGCACCATCACAATCGGCAGCTGGTGGCTGACCATCACAGCCTCGTGGCCCTCGGCCTTGCTGCGGGCGGCCTCGACCGCGGACCACATGCGCTCGAAGATCTCCTGGTAGGGCTCGCCCCAGCTCGGCTCGAGCGGGTTGGTCATGTGCCGCCAGCGGATCGGGTTGATCAGCTGCGAGCGCCACCCCTTCGTGCGCAAGCCCTCGAACGTGTTGCCGGCCTCCAGGATGTCCTCGCGGGTGTCCACCTCGCAGCCGGTGACCTCAGCGATCGGGCGCGCCGTTTCCTGCGCGCGCTCCAGCGGGCTCGCCGCCAGGTAGACCACGTCGCGGCCGCGGAAGAACTTCGAGGTGGCCACGGCCATGGAGTTGCCACGTGAAGACAGGTGGTAGCCCGGCATGCGCCCGTAGAGGATCTTCTTCGGGTTGTACACCTCGCCGTGGCGCACCAGGTGCACCGTCGTCTTCGTCATCTAGGCCTCCGCGGGTTGCGCCGCCGCGGCGGCCTTCGCGGCGCCGCGCAGCGCGTCCTCGATGCGGCCGAAGTCCTCGTCCGTCAGCGCGGTGGAGACGAACCAGGTCTCGAACGCGCTCGGCGGCGCGTACACGCCAGCGTCCAGCAGGGCGTGGAAGAACGGGGCGTAGCGGAACGTGTCGGCGGCCTGCATGTCGGCGAAGTTGTGGCCCTCGCCCTCGCCGAAACGGATGGACAGCATGGTCGCCGCGCGTTGGATGTGGTGGGTGACCCCTTCGGCCGTGAGGGCGTCGTGAAGCAAACGCTCCAGCAAATCCGCGTTTTTGTTCAGCGTGGGGTAGATGTCCTCGCTCGCCAGCTCCAGCGAAGCCAGGCCGGATGCCATCGCCACCGGGTTACCGGACAGGGTGCCCGCCTGGTAGACGGGGCCGTTCGGCGCGAGGTGCTCCATGATGTCGCGGCGGCCGCCGAACGCCGCCGCCGGCAGGCCGCCGGAGACGACCTTGCCAAAAGTGGTCAGGTCGCCCGCGACGTTATCCACGCCATACCAGCCGGCATACGAGGTGCGGAAGCCCGTCATCACCTCGTCCAGGATCAACAGCGCGCCGTCGAGATGCGCGAGCTCCTTGAGCTTGGCGTTGAAGTCGTTGCGCGGGGCGACGGTGCCCATGTTGCCCGCGGCCGCCTCGGTGATCACCGCGGCGATCTGGCCCTCGTTCTCGCGGAACGCGCGCTCCACCGCCTCAATGTCGTTGTACGGCACCACGATGGTGTCCTGCGCCTGCGCGCCAGTCACGCCCGGGGAATCCGGCAGGGAGAACGTGGCGATGCCGGAGCCCGCGGACGCCAGCAGCGCGTCCACGTGGCCGTGGTAGCAGCCCTCAAATTTGATGATCTTCGGCCGGCCCGTGAACCCGCGTGCCAGACGCACGGCGGACATGGTGGCCTCCGTGCCGGAGTTGACCATGCGCACCTCCTCCACCGACGTGCGCTTGACGATGTGCTCCGCGATCTGGATCTCCGCCTCCGTGGGCGCACCGAAGCTCAGGCCGTTGCGCAGGGCTTTCTCCACCGCCTCGACGATCTTGGGGTGGGCATTGCCGTGCACCATCGGGCCCCAGGAGCACACCAGGTCCACGTACGAGTTGCCGTCCACGTCGATGAGTTGCGAGCCGTGCGCGCTCTGGATGAAGCGGGTCTGCCCGCCCACCGAGCCGAAACCGCGCACCGGCGAGTTCACGCCGCCCGGGGTGGTTTTCTGCGCCCGCTCGAACAGTTCGTGCGAGCGCTGGGTATTAGCTGAAGTCGGCTTTTCCGCAGTCATGATTGTCTATCCTAGGCCATATGAAAATCGCGTTTTTAGGCCTCGGTCGCATGGGCACTGAGCTCGCGCTCAAGCTTGTCGACGACCACGAACTCACCGTATGGAACCGCACCGCCGAGAAGACCGAGCCGTTGGTCTCACGCGGGGCTGCCGCCGCCTCGACGCCCGCGGAGGCGGTCGAAGGCGCCGAGCTGGTGATCACCTGCCTGTTCGGCCCCGACGTCGTCCGGGAGGTGGTGATCGAGCCCGGGCTGATCCCCGACGGCGTGACCTGGGCCGATGCCACCACCATCTCCCCCGCCGACGCCGCCGCCTTCGCCGACGCCGTGCCCGGCTACGTGCACACCCCGGTCGTCGGGTCGCTCCCGCCCGCCCGCGCCGGCAAGCTCGGCGTCTACGTCGGAGGCGCCGATGCCTCTCGACGTTCTCAAGTCGCCGACGTCGTCTCCCCCTGGGCCGCCGCCAACCCTTCACGGCTCAAGGAAGTGGACACCGCCACCGGCGCCGCCGTGGGCAAACTGCTTGCCAACCTCGCCTTGGCCGTCACCATCGAAGGGTTCAAGGAGGCGCTCTACCTGGGCGAATCCCAGGGGTTGTCGCCGGAGCAGGTGGTGGACATGCTCGGCTCCACCGGCCTGGAGTTCATCGTGAACATGAAGTCGCCGTTCCTTTTGGGCGAGCGCTCTACCTCGCCCGGCGACTTCACCGCCGACGCCATCGCCAAGGACGCCCGGTTGATGCTCGCGTCTTCGGACAAGGACCTGCCCGCCGTCTCCGCCGCCCTGGCGTCGCTGGAGGCCCAGCAGGACGCCGGCCGCGGCGACGAGGACTTCTCCACCGTCGTGGTCAACCGCTAGCGGCGGGCCCTGGGGTCCGACACTTCGCGGCAGAATCTGTCAGACGGCCCTACCCCCCCAGGTCGACGCAGACGCCTGGCGGAATCTGTCAGGCCCCCCTTCGCCCACCGACGCGAAAGTCGAGTACGGGAGGTCGAGTCCGGGCCTAAAACAGGGCGTACTCGACCTCCGCCGCTCGACTTTTGGCGCCGCCCGGCCGGCCTAACGCCCGGCCTCGAACTCGTTGCCCACGACCTCGGGCTGCACCGCCGGCTTCTTCTTGTTCTGGTTGCGGAAGATGCCGAAAAACACCACCACCAGCAGAACGATGGCGATCCAGTTGGCCACCTTGGCGTACTGCTCCAGCACCATCACCACCGGCTCGCCGATCCACCAACCCAGCCCCAGGTAGAGGAACGACCACAGCGTCTTGGAGATGAAGTCCAGGACCATGAACTTCCACAGCGGCATCCCGGTCATTCCCATGAGCACGAACACCACGAACGCGATCGGCAGCGGGATTGGCACGTAGGCGACGAAAATGCCCAGCCAGCCCAGCTTGATAGCCCACTGCTCCACCCGCGCGATGTTTTTCGCGGCGCGAGGTGAGTTGGCGGCCTGCACGTCTAGGATGCCGCGGCCCCAGAGTTTGCCAGCCCACCAGTAGATCCAATCGAACTTGATGTTCACGATCGAGCCGATGAGCAAGAACCACAGCCAGTTCGGTGCCTCCCCCACCGCGGCGAGCGCGCCGGTGGAAGCCGCGCCGATGCGCGAGCCGGTCAGCGCCAAAAGGATCGGCGGGTCCAGGCCCAGAAGCCAGGCCCGCAGCGGGATCATGGCCAGGCCGAAGATGCCGACGAAGCCGAACCAGCCCAGGCACCAGTAGTCAGCCTTGGTGGGTTTGCCGTTCCACGGCAGGCCGTCTTCTTCCCACCACTCCTTCTCGGCGGTGGTCTCGCGTGGATCCGCGTGTTCTTCCATAGGTGATCAACCTAGCGCACGCCCCGTGGGTTTAGGGCTTTTGCTTATCGACGGCAGCTGCCGCCGCGGCCCTCGCATCGGCGATCACTGCCGGCACGCCGACCCCACCGGCCCACGCGCCGGTGAGGGAGATGTGGGATGCCTTTGGTTCGTCGAGAAGCAGGCTGCGCACCTTGGCCACGGTGGCGAGGTGGTTCTCGTCGAAGCGGGGCAGGCCGCCGAGCCAGCGCTGGACGTAGATCTCCTCGAGGCCGGCAGCGCGACCGTCGAAGCCGGTGATGGTTTTGAGGTCGTCGAGGGCCCAGTCCACGAGATCGTCCTCGGTGGCGGTGATGGCGACGTTGTCGCCGAAGCGGCCGAAGCTGGCGCGCACGAGTGCGCCGCCGCGCTCGGCAAGGTGCGGCCACTTGCGCGAGGAGAACGTGAACGCCTTCGCGTGGACGTCCTCCGCGCCGGTGGACACGAGGACGCCGGAGTTCTGCGGCAAGCCCTCGTCGGTGGCAAACCGCATGCCCACCACCGCGGAGTTGGCCAGCTTCACAGTTTTCAGCGCCCCGGATGCCTCAGGAGCAACCTCTTTGAGCAACAGCGCCGCAGTCGGGGCGGGCACGGCGAGGATGACGTGGTCGTAGGCGGTGTCCTCGCCGCCTTTGAGGCGGTACTTCGAGCCCTCGAGCTCGATGGCGGAGATGAACGCGTCGATGTAGATGTCCGCGCCGGATTTCTCGGCGAGCGTTTCGTAGACCTCCTGGTAGCCGTCCCGGAAGGTCTTGAACACCGCACCCTGGCCGGTGGGCATCTCGCGGCGGGAGCGCTCCAGGTTGGCCACGGCGGTGGACAGGTGGACCTTGCCGTCTGCGTCTGCGGCGGCGAGGCGGTCGAGCTCCTCGGCCAGCTGCGGGATGGTCGCGCGCACACCGAGGTCGTCGGCGGTGCAGGAGTACACCCCGCCGAGCAGGGAGGAGACGATGTTGTCCACCACCTCGTCGCCGTAGCGTTCGCGCACGAGCGCGCCCACGTTGACGTCACCGCCGACCTCCCAGGCGAATCCTTCGCGGTCGGCCTCGGTGTCGATGCGCTGGGCAGTGTCCTCGCTGACCAGGTGTGCGACAGTCTCGGACGTCGACGGGATGCCCATCACGCCGCCGGTGGGCAGCCCCCGCGTCTCGCCGTCCACCCACACCAGGGAGCGCAGGCCGGACGGTTCCACCAGTGAGCCGGCAAGGCCGAGCTCGGTGAAGAAGTCCACAGCGTCTTGGCGCCGCGCCATGAACGCCTCGGCGCCCATGTCGGTGGGGCCGGCTTCAAAAGCGACGGTGTGCAATTTGCCGCCGAGCCGGTCGGTGGCCTCGTAGACGTCGACCTTCAGGTCGTCCTCTGCCCCGGCGCGGGCGGAGCCCGTGCTGCGAAGTTCGTACGCGGCGGTCAGGCCCGCCAGGCCGGCACCGATGATGGCGATGTTCATTAGCTCTCCTCGTGGATGATGCGCACAGCCTCGGTGATCGCGTCCGCGTCGGTGGTGGGCAGCACGCCGTGGCCGAGGTTGAAGATGTGTCCAGTGGCGTCGCCCGCTGCGATTGCGCGGGCGGCTTCCGCCTTGATGCGCGCGACCTCGTCGCGCACGACGTCGGTGCCGGCGAACAGCATGGCCGGGTCCAGGTTGCCCTGCAGCACGCGCGGGGTGGCAAACCGGGTCGCGGCCGTGTCCAGCGGCACGCGCCAGTCCACGCCCATGACTTCGCCGCCGGCCTCGGACATCGCGCCGAGCAGCTCGCCGGTGCTCACCCCGAAGTGGATGCGTGGGATCTCGCCTGCGACGGATTCGAGGATCTCCACCGAGTACGGCAGAACAAATTCGCGGTAGTCGGCTTCGGTGAGGAAGCCCGCCCAGGAGTCGAACAGCTGCATCGCGTCGATGCCGGCTTCGACTTGCGTGCGCAGGAACGCGATGATCGTGGGCACCAGGCGGCGCATCAGCGCGTGCCAGGTTTCCGGCTCGGCGTGCATCATCGCCTTGGTCTTTTCGTGGTTCTTGCTCGGACCGCCCTCGATGAGGTAGCTGGCCAGGGTAAACGGCGCGCCGACGAAGCCGATCAGGGCTTGGGTATCGCTCAGCTCGTCCAGGATGATGCGGATGCCGTCGGCGACGGCGGCGACCTCGCTATCCAGCACAGGCAGCTTCTCCACATCACTGCGCGTGCGCACCGCCTCCGCCATCACCGGGCCGCGGCCGGGCACGATCTCCACGTCCACGCCCGCCGCCTTGAGCGGGACCACGATGTCGGAGAACAGGATCGCGGCGTCGACGTCGTGGCGGCGCACCGGCTGCAGCGTGATCTCCGCAAGAAGTTCCGGCTTGAAGCACGAGTCCAGCATGGGGATGCCTTCGCGCACTTCGCGGTATTCGGGCAAGGAGCGGCCGGCCTGGCGCATGAACCACACCGGGGTGCGCGAGGGGGTACGGCCACAGGCCGCCTCGAGCAGGGGTGCGTTGGTGAGATCGCGTCTGGTCATGGCACCCAAGCCTACCGGCGCAGACCCTGAACCCGGAACCGGCTGGCGCGGCGCGAGCTGTACTCCACGAGCAGGGAACTTCCCAGCATGAGCAGGGTTGCGCCCACCGGGGGCAGCACGCCTGCGGCAGCGAGAACGATGGCGGTCGCGTTGTAGACGCCGGCGAACCACAGGTTCCTGTCGGCGATCCGGTTGACGCGGCGGGCGTGCTCGATAGCTTGGGGCACGGCCATGACGTTGTTGCGCACGAGCACCACGTCGCTGACGTTGTTCCAACTCGGCGCCTTGGTGCCATAGAGGTCCTCGCCGGCGTACAGGATGCCGGAGTCCGCCACGCGCAGCACCGGCAGCACGCTGGAATCGCCCACCATCGCCACAATGCCGCCCTGGGTGTGCAGGGCGCGCACCGAGGCGGGTTTCTGGTGGGAGCGGATGCCCGCGAGCACCTGGGAGATGCCCAAAAAGTCGGCGAAGCGGCGCGCTACCGGATAGGTGTCGCGCGAGAGCATCACCGTTTCCACACCCATGGATTCCAGGGTGTCCACCGCCTGGATAGCGTCTTCCTTGGCGGGGTCGAAAAGTGTGATCACGCCGCGGTCTTTGCCGTCCCAGCGCACCACCACCGGGGTGCCGCCATTAGTGGCGGCCACCAACAACTTGCCATTGAGCTGGGACAGGTTGGTGGGCCGCCACAGGGAGGCGTCGAAAGTATGGGTGCGGGCGTTCTCCCCGGAGCCCCAGGTGGCGGTGAGGCGGCCGCCGAATTCGCCGTCGGGGGTGACTGTGTCGTCGCCGACCTCAATCCAATCCGGCAGGCGCGGGTCTCCGGAGCGGGCGTCGCGCACCTCGCGGGCTGCCTTCACAATGGCGCGCGAGGCCGGGTGGTCCGAATCCGCAGAAAGCACACCGGCGATGCGGACTACCAGTTCGCTGCTTTCCCCGTCTGCGGCGGTGACCGTTTCCACGTGCATTTCCGGCAGCACCAGGGTGCCCACACGGTTGAACACGGCGGTGTCCACCTTGGACAGGACTCTCAAAGCGTTGCCGTCTCTCATGAGCACGCCGTTGCGCACGGCGGCCTCGATGCCCTGGCGGATCGCCAGCGCCGGCGAGATGGCAAGGCTAAACGGGGCAACCACCACCAAAATCGCCAATGCTGTCGACGCCGCCGTGTTGACGTTTCCGGTAAACAACAACCACAGACCGAAGTCCAGCACCGCAATCGCGTACGCGGCCGGGATGAGCATGCTGGCGGAGCGGGTGGAGACCATCGTGGCGGCGTTCTGGTGGCGCGAGGCATCCTCCAGCCATCGGTGCACTGCCGTCAGTAGCGTGGTGTGGCCGACGCGGATCGTGCGGACCTTGATGTCGCCCTCGCGCAGCACAGAGCCCGCCACGACGCGCTTGCCCACCTTCAACTGAGGGCTGTCATGGGTGTTCACCAGCTCCCAGCCGATCGTGCCGGATCCGCCGACCACTTCCCCGTCGACGGGGATGACCTGGCCTGCGCGGACGCGGACGTCGTCGCCACGCATGATCTCGGTCGCTGGGAGCTGCTCGCAGCCGCCGCCCTTCTTGCGGTGAGTGACCTCGTAGGTCGACTCGGCGCCGGGGCGGCGCGCCTCCAGCTCGTCCAGCAGGTTGGTGCGCACCCGCATAGAAAAGAAGCGGCCGAGCAGCAGCAACGTCGTCACGGTGCAGGAGACTTCCAGGTAGAGCTCTGGGCCGCGGCCGATCTCCAACGGCACCCAGGTGCCGCTGGATTGGTAACCGATGCGCCCGGCGTCGGTGAACAACAGCATGGCAAAGGACCACAAGTAGGACGCCAAAATGGCGATGGAACTCGCACCGTCCAGCGCCGAGAGCCCGCGGCGCACGCCACCGGCCATCGCGCGGTGGAACGGGGAGGCGCACCACAGCGCCACCGGGGTGGTCAGCGCGAACGCCACCCACTGCCAGCCGGGGAACCCGAGGGCAGGCACGTAGGTCAGCAGCAGCACCGGGATGGTCAGCACTACCGCCAGCCACAGCCTGCCCGGGGTGACCAGGTCGCGGGCGGTAAACAGGACGTCGCCGCTGCGGCGCTCCGCGCGGGTTTTGTTCTGCACGAACCCCTGGGCGCGGGCCAAAAGGTGCGCCGCTTCTTCTTTCCGGTGGTGTTTGGCGCGCCGCGGCATGGGGTGTTCCGTCCAGTAGCGACCGTGGGCGCGGCGCTGCAGAGTGGAGTCCGTGACCACGGGGGTCACGCCGAACTCTTCAATGGTCTTGATCAGCTGCGGCAGCGGCATGGTCGCCGGCGCCGTCACCCACGCCATGCGGGTGGGGTACACCAGGCGGGCGGAAACGCCGTCGAGGGATTCGAGGGCGTCTTCGATCTCTGTCAGCTGCGGGCCGTCCTCCAGCCCTCGCAGTTCAAAGGCGTAGGACGCATTGGGGCGCACGAGCTCGCCGTCCAGGTCGCGACGGGCAGTGGCCGGGTCGACCCCGGCTTCCCTGGCTGCGTCGCGGGCGGCCTCAATGTAGTCGTCGAGCTCTTCTCCGCTCAGCTCCTCCAGCTTGGCGCCTTCGCGCCCGGTGGCGCTGAGCTTTTCCAGGTCCTCGCCCTCGTACTTGCTCATTCCACCCCTTCCCAAACATCGCCGCTGCGCTTATCCACAAACGCGTTTGCGGCCGGGCGGAACACGAAAAACAGGGCGAAGACCAGAACGACAACCACGACGACGGACGCCAGCCCCGCCACGCCGACGAAGAAGCTGGCCAGCTGCAAAAACACCGCCAGGCCAATGAATCCGGCCAGCCAGCGGCGCGCGACTTTCGAGCCTTTTGGCAAGTAGGCGCAGCACGATGTGATGAGGGAGCCGAGGATGATGCTGCCCCAGGCGAAAATACGCAGGTTAAACGCGAAGCGGTCGTACAGCTCCTCGTCGGCCCCTTCAATCATCCAGGTGTCCGGGAGCCTGTCCGGCACACCGTTGGCCAGGGACACGAACCCGATGACAAGCATGAGCACGGCAGCCGCCAGGATCAGGTAGTAGCCGATCTTCAGCGGCTTCGGCCACGCCTGCCCGACCTCGCCGGTAAAGCGCCGGTTCCTGTCGTTCGGGTCCGACACCATCGTCGGGAACATCCCTGCCACGGTTTAGTGCTCCTTTTTCTCCGCCGGCTCCGCAGCGTTGCTGTCTTTGTCCTTGGGCGGTTTGGTCCACGCCACGGAGTCCTTATCCACTGAATAGATCACGCCCATCACGCCCGCAACACCAAGGACGATCTGGATAACCCCGTCCACGCCGAACAGTGCCGTCGGCACCGTGGTGGAGGCCGGGACCATCATGAACAGCGTGAGCATGCGCAGCGCGAAAAACACGGAGAAGATCTGTAGCAGCCGACGGGCGTTTTCCGCCCACTTCGCCTGTTTTTGCACCGCCCGCAGCGCGAAGACGAACAGCAGGATTATGCCGAGTTGCAACAGCGCCATGATGAAGATGGAGCCGTACACGCTGGCATTCATCAGCGCCTCGGAGACCTCGCCGTCGCCTTTTGTGGCGCGTTCCTTGGCCACCTCGCGCAGCGCGGACGGGTCGATCACGCTCGCCGCCACAGCAAGAATCTGGTGCAGCAGTTCCCCGCCGATCATCACGGTCCAGGCCGCGAGCATGTAGCGCACGGCTTCTGGCATGGAGACTTTTTGCTTCTCGACGGCCTCCGGTTCCACCCTGCTCGGCGACCCCGGATTCATTGGCGGCAAGCTAACCATTGAGCCTCTTTGCTGCCTCGATGGCGTAGTAGGTGAAAATCTGGTCTGCGCCGGCGCGCTTGATGGATACCAACGCTTCCATCATCGTGTCCTCATAGTCGATCCAGCCGTGCTGGCCAGCGGCGTTGAGCATGGCGTACTCGCCCGAGACTTGGTAGGCGGCCACCGGAACCGGGGACATCTCCGCGATCTTGGCCAGCACGTCCAGGTACGGAAGCGCGGGCTTGACCATGACAAAGTCCGCGCCTTCGGCGATGTCCAGCTCCGTTTCCAAAAGCGACTCGCGCACGTTCGCCGGGTCCTGCTGGTAGGTGCGTCGATCGCCCTTCAGCGAGGAGCCGACCGCGTCGCGGAACGGGCCGAAGAACTTGGAGGCGTACTTCGCGGAGTAGGCCATGATGGCGACATCGGCGAAGCCTGCGCGATCAAGCGCCCCGCGAATCTTTTCAATCTGGCCGTCCATCATGCCGGACGGGCTGACAATGTGCGCGCCCGCGCGCGCCTGGGCCACCGCCATCTCGCAGTAGATCTCCACGGTGGGGTCGTTGTCCACCACCTCCCTGCCGTGTGCGTCGGTGGTGAGCACGCCGCAGTGGCCGTGGTCGGTGAACTCGTCCAGGCAGGTGTCCGCCATGATGATCAGTTCGTCGCCGAACTCCTTACGCAGCAGCGCAATCGCGCGGTTGAGCACGCCGTCGTTAGCAACCGCAACGGAACCGGTGGCGTCCTTGTCCTCATCGCGCGGCACGCCGAACAGATCCACGCACTTCACGCCGGCGTCGAGTGCCTCGCGGCAGATCTCAACCAGCGATTCCGGGGTGTGCTGGTACACGCCCGGCATGGACGGAATCTCCCGCGGGGCGTCGATGCCGTCAGCGATGAACAGCGGGAGGATGAAGTCTGCCGGGTGCAGTCGCGTCTCCGTGACAAACTCACGGATAGCGGGGGTTTGCCGCAAGCGGCGGGGGCGTCGAGTCAAGTCGTAATCAGCCATGCGCCACATCTTAGAACGCGCACCCGACACGACCCAGCTGGCGCGTTGTTAGCCAGCCGCAGCCGCGGTATCCCCGCCGGTGCTCTTGTCAGCCTTCGCTGCCTTCCGACGCTTCTTGCGCGGCGGCGGCAGCTGCCCCGACGCGCGCAGGCCAGCCACGTGCTCCGCCAGGGCGTCGACGAGGTTGGGGATGTCGGCGACCTCCGGGACGACGTCGACACGCAAGCCCTGCTCGCGCGCCTCCGCCTCGGTGACCGGGCCAATGCAGGCGATGATCGTGCGCGAATGCGGCTTGCCCGCAATACCCACGAGGTTCTTCACCGTCGACGGCGATGTGAAGCACACGGCGTCGAAGCCGCCGGTCTTGATCATGTCGCGCGTCTCCGGCGGCGGCGGGGCGGCGCGCACGGTGCGGTAAGCGACTACGTCGTCGACCTCCCAGCCCTTTTCCCGCAGGCCGTCCACCAACACGTCGGAGCCGAGGTCCGCGCGCGGCAGCAGCACGCGCGAGACCGGGTCGATGTCCTCGACGTACTCCGGGAACGCCTCCGCCAGGCCAGCCGCGTTCTGCTTCGTGCGGTGCGGCAGAAGCTCCGGCTGCATGCCGCGGGCGATCAGCGCATCGGCGGTCTTCTGCCCCACCGCGCCCAGGTGCACGCCGGCGAACGAGCGGGCGTCCAGGCCCAGCTCCTCAAACTTCGACCACACCGCGTCGACGGCGTTGACCGACGTAAACAGGATCCACTGGTAGCGGCCCTCCACGATGCCCTTGATCGCGCGGTCCATCTGCGCGGGGTTACGCGGCGGCTCCAGCGAGATCGTGGGCACGGACTGCGGGATCGCGCCGTGCTGCGACAGGCGGGCGTTCATCGGCCCCGCCTGGGACTTCGCACGCGGCACGAGCACGCGCCAGCCGTATAGCGGTCGGTTTTCCCACCACGAGTACTTCGAGCGGTCGTCCGCCGCGGTGCCGAGGGTGACAACCAGCGGCCCCTCCAGCTCGGCGTCGAGCTTGCCCACGGTGCCCAGCGTCGCGTCGAACGTGCGCTGCAGGCGGGTGGTGCCACGCGTGGTCACCGTCACGGGCGTAGACGCCTGGAGGCCCCGCTGCGTGAGCTGCTCCACCATATCCGCCAGGTGCTCCTGGTTCGCCTGCAGCACCAGCGGCTGCGGGGCGGCGGCGAGCTGGTCCCAGTCCACGTCGCCGTTGTTTAGGTCGGCTTCCGTGTAGGTCGAGCCCAGCGCGATACCGGCGAACGACGGCACCGTCGACGGCAGCGACATCCCCGGCACGACCTGGAACTCCATGCCCTCGGCCGCGACCGCGGAGATCTCCTCCATCACGTTGTCGCGCGTCAGCGGGTTGCCGGACACCAGGCGGATCACGTCGCCGTCGCCAGCCTCGCCGCGCTCCACGATGTCCGCGGCTTCTGTCAGCGCGAGCTTCAGCTTCTCGACGATCACGCCGCCGTCCAGCCCAACCTCCTGCAGCTCTGCAGCAGTCGGGTCCTCGGGGCGGGGCGGTTTACGCCTCGCACCGGCAGCCTTCGCCTCGGCGCACATCTGCTCGTATCGCTGGTTCGCCGCGTCCATCTTGGCTTTCGGCACTGGCAGCGCCGACCCGATGACGCTTCGGACCCCCGCTGACACCTCAGGGTCCACGAGGGCGATAGAATTGGATTCCATTACCTCGCGGGCGCGAACCGTGAGCAACTCTGGGTTGCCCGGTCCAGCGCCAACGAAGATCACCTTCCCCGGCTGGGGGGTGTGAGTGGGCTCTGTCATGGAGAAATCTCTTCTAGGCACAAATAAACCGCCCCCGCGCGGCTGGGTTCGCGGTGTTGATCGGCCTGAAAGTGGCCCACCGACCCGATTGCGCGGAGGGTATCGAACGTATGGTATCTCCACCATAAAATGCTTCAGCCCAAGAACAAAACCAGCGCTACATTCCAGCGCTTCTTGGCGCTTCCCCGCCGCCCCGGCCACCGATGCACACCCACTCCACCGGATCTGCTAGTTCCCCCGGACACCCATCAAGCACGAACTAGCAGATCCGCAGGTAGAGACAGGCGAAACGATGAAAGCGCGGCCCAGCGCTACTCGATCAGGTCGGCGGCGCCGCGCTCCAGCAGCGCCTCGGCGACCTTGCGGCCCAGCTCGGCCGGGTCTGCCCCCTGCGCTTCCTCCACCAGCTGGCGGGAGCCGTCCAGGGCGAACACGCCCGCGCGCAGGGTCACGCCCGCGCCGTCGAACACGGCCGAGGCTGCGACCGGCGCGGTGCAGCCCGCTTCCAAACGGGCCAGCACGGCGCGCTCGGCGGTGGATTCGGCGGTGGCGGAGGCGTCGACAAGCTTGTCAATTGCTTCGCGCACCACAGCATCGTCGGAGCGGCACTCCACGGCCAGCGCCCCCTGGGCGGGAGCCGGCATGAACACCTCGGGTGCGAAGACCTCGGTGGCGCGGTCGCCGTAGCCGCCGCGCACGAGGCCTGCGTAGGCCAGGATGATCCCGTCCAGCTCGCCGTCTTCCACATACGACATACGGCGCTCGATGTTGCCGCGCAGCGGGCGGATGTCCAGGTCAGGGCGCGTCGCCTTGAGCTGGGAGACGCGGCGCGGCGCGGAGGTGCCCACGCGCGCGCCTTCGGGCAGCTCAGCCAGGGTCAGTCCGTCGCGGGCGATGAGCGCTTCGCGACTGTCCTCGCGGGTGGGGACAATCATGTGGGCGCGCGGCTCGTCGGCGGTGGGCAGGTCCTTGAACGAGTGGACGGCGATGTCCACCTCGCCGTGAAAGAGTGCGTCGCGCAGCGCGGAGGTGAACACGCCGACGCCGATGCGCTCCACGGGTGCTTGAGACAGGTCGCCCGGGGTGGTCACGATCTGCAGTTCAGCCGCGTGGCCGTGCTCGCCCAGCGCGTCGCGGACGTGCCCGGTCTGGGTGGTGGCCAGGTGGGATCCGCGTGTGCCAATTTTGAACATCTACTTCTCCTTGCCGTGCAGTTCCTCGGGCAGCGGCAGCTTCTGCGCGTCCACCGCCACGGAGGGGCTTTCCAGCCCGAACAATTCGGTGACCGCCTCTTCCACGCTCACCGTCTCCGCCGTCGCCGCCAGCTCTTTGATCTTCACTGTCGGCGCGTGCAAAAGCTTATCGACGACACGCTTGACCATGCGGCTGACCTGATCAAAGTCGTCCTCGGACATCTCCGGCAGACGGGTTCTCAGCCGCTGCAGCTCTTGGCCGGAAATCTCCGCGGCGTTGCGGCGCAGGCGCGTCACCGCCGGGGCCACCTCACGCACGCGCTGTTCCGAGCCGAACGTGTCCACCTCGTCGGCCACGATCGCTTCGGCGCGGCGCAGCGAGCGGGAATCCGCGGTGTCGCTACCGCGCATCTTCTCGTGGAGTGACTCGATGTTGACCAGGTGCACGCCTTCGATGTCTGCGACGGCGTCGTCGATGTCGCGCGGCAGCGACAGGTCCGCGAGCACCAGCGGGCCCGGGATGTCGGCCGGGGAGATGGTGAACTCGTCGGAGGCGGTGGCGGAGACCACCAGGTCCACGTGGTCCAGCACCGAAGCGCGGTCGGCGAAGTCCACGACTTCGGCGGGCACGCCGGCCTCGCGGGAGTGCTCGGCGAGGCGCTCCGCGCGGTCGCGGGTGCGGTTCGCCAGCACCAGCTTGTCAATGCCGTTTTTGCCCAGGTGCGTGGCGGCGAGCGAGCTCATCGCGCCGGCGCCTAGGACGAGTGCGGTTTTGCCCCGGAGGTCGTCGATACGCATGAGCTCCATCGCCTCCTCGAGCGCGACGGTGACCATGGACGCGCCCGAGTCGTCGATGCCCGTTTCGGTGTGGACGCGCTTGCCGGTGTGCAGCGCCGCCTGGGCCAGCGAGTGCAGATTCGGGCCCACGGTGCCCCGCTCCACGGCGTCGACGTAGGCGGAACGCACCTGGCCGATGATCTGTTGTTCGCCCACCACCATCGAATCCAGGCCGGATGCCACGGTGAAAATGTGCTCCGCCGCCGCGTCCGAGTAGCGCACGTACAGGTAGCGGCGCAGCTCGGCGGTGTCTACCCCGGAGACGTCTGCAAGCACGCGCAGCACGTCCTCCACTCCGGCGTGGAATGCGTTGGTGACGGTGTAGACCTCCAAGCGGTTGCACGTGGAGATGATCATCGCCTCAGACAGAGACGGCTGCTTCACCAGCGCGCCCACCGCCCCATTCTGAACCGCCGTGTCCATGCTGAGCCGCTCCAGCAGGGCCACAGGCGCGGACCTGTGCGACATCCCCACAAGCAGAACACTCACGCGAAACCCTCCAGTCCGGTTGAAAATCACACTAAAGGATAGACCTTTAGTTGGACAGCGCCGCTTCGAGGTCGTCGTTGTCAACTTCCCAGCAGGCGAACTCATCGCCGTCGATGACCACAACCGGCACCCGGTCACCGTATTCCGCGGCCAGCTCCGGGTCATTGTCCACGTCCACCAGCGCGAGCTGAACGCCGTGCTTTGCCACCACAGGGGCGATCTGGCCGGCCACCCGCTCGCACGAACCGCACGTGGACCGCACCATCAGCTCCACCTTTTTCATCCCCGCTCCTCCTGTGAGTGCTGTTGCCAGGGCGTTGTACGATTGCACACGCTAACACCCCCACCCGAAAGGGCCCGAAGTTTCATGTCTGATCAGCGCGAATTCCTCGCGCAGTGGTCCCAGTCCCAGGGCAACCTGCGCCGTTTCCTCGAAGAGCGCGTCATGCCGCCGCTCGACGACGACGCGCAGCGCACCGCCGGTCGCGCCGCCGCAGCCGCTGCGGTGGAAGAGACCTTCGGCATCAACATCGACGACTTCGCGCTCGGCGTGGACTCCGTCGGCGGCGCCTTCGAAACCGCCGGCCGTCAAAAGATCACCCCGCCCGACCCGGAAGTCCCCCAGGACACTGAAGCGGCCGCGTTTTTCGACGTGGACAACACGCTCATTCAGGGCTCCTCGCTGATTCTGCTCGCCCAGGGGCTGTTTAAGAAGCGCTTCATCACCCTGTCCGAGCTGGCTCCTGCCCTGCGCAAGCAGATCCGCTACCGCGTCTCCGGCTCCGAGAACGCCGACGACATCGCCGAGGGCCGCGAGCAAGCCCTGGCTATTGTGAAGGGCAAAAGCGTCGAGGAGCTCAAGCAGGCATGCCGGGAGATTGTGGACAACCGGATGCTGCAAAAGTCATACGCCGACACCATCGAGCTGGCCTCCATGCACCTCGCCGCCGGCCAGCAGGTGTGGTTAGTCTCCGCCACCCCGGTGCAGATCGGCCAGGCACTGGCCGAAACGCTCGGCTTCACCGGGGCGCTGGGCACCGTGGCGGAGGAGGAAGACGGCAAGTTCACCGGCCGCCTGGTCGGCGACATCCTGCACGGCCCCGGCAAGAAACACGCCGTGGCTGCCCTGGCTGCGCTGCAGCAGCTGGACCTGTCCAAGTGCACCGCCTATTCCGACAGCGTCAACGACCTACCCATGCTGAACATGGTCGGCTCCCCCGTGGCGGTCAACCCGGACCGGGCGCTGCGCAAGCACGCCAAGGCCCAGGGCTGGGCGGTGCGCGACTACCGCTCCGTGCGCCGGGTAATGCGCGCCGGCGTGGTCCCGGCCGTGCTGGCTGCCGCGGGCCTGTGGTGGTGGCGCCGGCGCCGGTAGCGCGACGCTAGATGCTTACCCCAGGATGCTTATTTCCGGGGACTGTTGCGGGGAGGGGCCGGTGGTTCGTCGAGAAGTAAGCATCTGGGGGTAAGCATCCTCCCGCGGAAATGAAAAACCCGCCCTCGATGGGGCGGGTAAAGCTCACGGCTTACTTGCCGAGCTTACGACGCTGCACGCGAGTGCGGCGGAGCATCTTGCGGTGCTTCTTCTTGGACATGCGCTTGCGGCGCTTCTTAATCACTGAACCCATTGGGCTACCTCTTTTCTGTTCAAAGTGCGTACGTACGCGGCCGGCGCAACCGCTTCCGCGGCTCGCGGGAGGTGCACACTCCCACAGGGGGGTGGCCGACCTGATCGTTCAAAGCATACCGGCAGGCCTTTTCAGTGCCAAAACACCCGCCGCACCGTGAAAACCGGTGCGGCGGGTGTCTTCTCGAGGCCCAGTAAACGAGACCTTGGACTATCCCACGTCGTAGACGGAGGACTCCAGGTACTCGCTGACTGCCGTCTCGTTCACGCGGAAGGAGCGGCCCACACGGACGGCGGGCAGCTCGCCGGAGTGGACGAGGCGGTAAACGGTCATCTTGGATACGCGCATGATCTCCGCGACCTCGGCGACCGTCAGGAACTTTCCTTTATCTTCGTTAACCACTTAATTCATACCTCTCGGCACGCAAACGCGCTGCAGGCTTCCCCTCCCGCAGGACGAACACGCACGTGCTTGAACCACCCTAACGTGAAACCAGCGTCGAGTGCGACTTAAGTGGAAGAAAATTTTCAAAGTGCAGGCAGTGAACCCACAGAAACGGGTGTGAATGGTGGGATTTGGGCTACTTGCCCAGCTCGGCGGAACGCTCCGCGCAGATCTCAGTGGCGCGGTAGAACGCGCCACGCAGGCCGGACTCCTCCAGCTCGCGGATCGCGCGCACGGTGGTACCGGCCGGTGAGGAGACGTTCGCCCGCAGCTGCACGGGGCTGTCCTCGCCCTCGAGCATCGCGCCAGCGCCGGCGGCGGTGGCACAGGCCAGCTGCTCGGCCAGGTCGCGCGGCAGGCCAAGGGACACACCTGCATCCACCAGTGCCTCGGCCACGAGGAAGAAGTACGCCGGGCCCGATCCGGAGATGGCGGTCACGGCGTCTATTTGAGATTCGGCGACCTGGACAACCTGGCCCGCGGCGGACAACAGCTCCACCACAGCATCGCGTTGTTCCTCGCCGACAAACCGCCCGCAAGCGGCAGCGAGGACGCCTTTGCCCACCAGCATCGGCGTGTTCGGCATCACACGCACAATCGGGGTGCCGGCGGCGGACACGGCGTCTTCCATCGCGGCGATAGTCACGCCCGCTGCCATAGAGACCAGCACAGTAGACGAGCCCGAGTCTGTCAGCTCCTCGCCCACCTCCGCGATGACGTCCAAGATCTGCGCGGGCTTGACGCACAGCAGCGCCAAGTCTGCGTCGCGGACGGCCTCGCGGTTGTTGGAGGTGGTGCGCACACCGTAGCGCTCGGCCAGCTCGGTACTGCGCGACGAGGACCTGTTTGTCGCTGTGATGGAGCCCGGCTCCACCCCATTAGCAACGAGACCCGAGATGAAGGCCTCGCCGATATTGCCTGCCCCAATTACGGCGATGCGTTCCATGTCGCTCCTGGAAAAGGTCGTTTGGAGGTTTTTACAGCAGTGCCGGGCCGAAGGCCACAACCGCGGCGGCCAGGCCAGCGATGATCATGGTGACCTTGTCGCGGCCGCTAGCCATGGCGCCGACGGCGGCGACCACCGCGGCAACCACACCGACGCCGACGAGCACCGCCACAATCGCCATCGTGTTGGCCCACAGCCACTTGAATGCCAGGAAGCCCAACACACCCAGTAACACGCCGAAGAACACCAGCAGGACCAGCAGGATCGGGTTGACCGCTGCCTCTTCGACCTCGTAGTCGGAGTCGTACTCAGGAGCGTCGAGGGGTTCTACGTCTGCTCGCTGCTGCGGCTCCGGCGTATCTACCGTGCGGATCTCGCCGGTGTCGTCCGGCTGCGAGAACTTTTGCTTGTCGACGGGCTCCGCCGTGCCCTCGGCCTTTCCTTCAGCCGTGCCCTCGACCTTGCGTAGCACGGTCGTGTCGTCGGTGGCCGGCTGGATCTTCGTGACCGAGGATCCCGCGGGCGCCGGCTTCGGTACCTGTGCTGCCGGTTTCGCTGCCGGTTTCTCGGCTGGCTTCGCTGCAGGGCGCAGTTTCACGGACTCGGCCTGGGCAGGCTTGTCCGCCGGCTTTGGTGCGGGCTTCGGCTCGGCCGGTGCGGGGGCCGGCTTCGGCTCCGGCTTCGGCGCCTGGGTGGGGGTCTTTTTGGGGGTATCCGAAGGTGCGTCGATAGGCACGCTGGAGTGCTTCACCTCAGCCGGCTTCGCGTCGACCTTCTTGAACGAGTCGGTCAGTTCGGCGACGGAGACGCCGCCGTCCTCGAGGCTGCGGCGGCGACGCGGGCGGCGCGAGCCGGACGGGTTTTCCTTTTCGGCGCGCGCGAGGAGCTCGGCAACAGTGAGCTGTTTGTCGGCCATTAGTTGTCGTCTCCTTTATTAGCTTCCTGCTCAGCGTCCAAAGACCCCTTGTCGATGCGCTTAAGAATCACGCCCTCGCGCAACGCCCACGGGCAGATCTCTAACTTATCAACATTCAACGCACGCATCGCAGCTTCCGCCACCAGCGCACCAGCGACAATCTGGTGGGAGCGGTCCGAATTGATGCCCTCAAGCTCCGCGCGGTCCGCAGCCGTCATGCGGGAAATGAACGCGATGAGTTGGCGCAGACCCGGCGCGGTGAGCGTGCGCTGCACGAACGGGCCGGCGGACGACGGCGCGGCGCCGGTGAGGCGGGCCAGGGAGCGGAACGTCTTAGACGTACCCACGGCCAAACCAGCCTCTCCCATCGCCTTGAACTGCTCGGCAGGCCCGGCGAGCTCGGCGTCGATGTAGTCGCGCAGCATGTTGATCTTTTTGCGCTCCGGCGGGTCGGTGTCGAACCACTCGTGGGTCAAGCGCCCCGCGCCCAGGTTCAGAGACACGGCCAGATCCGGTACCTCTTCGGTGCCCGTGGAGATCTCCAGCGAGCCGCCGCCGATGTCGAAGTTAGTGATGCGGCCGGCGGACCAGCCGTGCCAGCGACGCGCCGCCAGAAACGTCAGGCGCGCCTCCTCTTCTCCAGAGAGGATGTTCAGCTTCACGCCGGTCTTCTTCTCCACGCGCTTGAGCACGTCCTGGGAGTTGGTGGCCGAACGCACCGCCGAGGTGGCGAATGCCACGAGCTCCTCGCACTTGAGGTTGTCCGCGAGGTCGGATGCCTCCTGGACAGCGTCGACAAGCTTGGCTATGCCCTTGTCCTCAATATTGCCCTTTTTATCCAGCAGCTCAACGAGACGCAGCGGCTGCTTCCAATCGCTCATCGGCGTCGGGCGGCTACCGCTGTACGCGTCGACCGCCACGAGATGGATCGTGTTGCTGCCGACATCTAATACACCTAATCGCACCACCCCAGGGTAACGGGTCTACCGTGTCCAGGTGTGAATCAACCAGCCCCGAAACCCGTTTTTCTCGGCTTCCCCGCGGACTCGCCGGCCGGCCGCTCCATCCTGGCAGGCCGCGAAACCCGCCCCGATTTCCCCCGCGAGTGGTTCGAATTCGTCCACCCGGATGATCCGAACCACATCTTCTCCATCGACCTGACCTGGGCGGAAGCGACCTGGTCCTGCCGCTTCGGCACTCCCGAGTGCCACGGCATCGACGAATCCAACCCGGCTGTCGGCTGCTGCATCCACGGCGCCTACATCGCGGACGAGGAAGACCGCGACACCGTCTACAACGCCGTCAAGGAGATGCCGGCGAAGTACTGGCAGCTGCGCCCCGCTGAGACGGACGCCTACTTCGCCGCCAACGACCCGACCTGGCTCGAGCCGTGGCTGGAGTGGGATGAAGACGAAGACGCGCTCGACACCGAGCCCGACCCCGACGACGAGGAGGCCGGCCCCCACATCAAGACCAAGATCGTCGACGGCGCCTGCATCTTCGCCAACCGCCCCGGCCACCCCACCGGCGCAGGCTGCGCGTTCCACCAGTTCGCCATGGCGGAAGGACGCAACATCGTGGGCACGAAACCGGAGGTGTGCTGGCAGGTGCCGTTTTCCCGCGAGGACGCGTGGGAGGAGCGCTCAGACGGCCAAGAAATTCTGCGCACCACCATCGGCGAGTACCACCGCCGTCAGTGGGGCGGCGGCGGAGAGGACTTCGACTGGTGGTGCACCTCCGCGCCCAACTGCCACACCGGCGGCACGCCAATCTGGCAGTCCATGAAAGACGAGCTCATCGCACTGATCGGGGAAAAGCCGTACGGTGTCGTCGCGAAGCATTGCGAAAAGCGCGCCCAGCTTAGCGACGACCTCCGGGCCACCCACCCCGCAACCCAAGCCGCGCACTCATAACCGCGCGTTTACGCGCTTACGCCTCGAACTTGTAGCCGAGGCCGCGGACGGTGACGAGTTGGGTGGGGCGTGACGGCTCCGCCTCAATCTTGGTGCGCAGGCGCTTGACGTGCACGTCCAGGGTTTTGGTGTCGCCGACGTAATCCGCGCCCCAGATACGGTCGATCAGCTGGCCACGAGTGAGCACACGACCCGCGTTGCGCAGCAGGTACTCCAGAAGATCGAACTCTTTGAGCGGCATGGGCACCGGCTGGCCGTCCACAACCACCGTGTGGCGCTCCACGTCCATGGTCACGCGGCCGCCCTGCAGCAGCTGGTCGTCGACCTCCTCCACCACCTCAGTCTCCGGCCCGCGGCGCAGCACCGCACGAATGCGGGCGACAAGCTCGCGCGTGGAGTACGGCTTAGTCACGTAATCGTCCGCGCCCAGTTCCAAGCCGACAACCTTGTCGATCTCGCTGTCGCGGGCGGTGACCATGATGATCGGCACAGACGACTCCGCACGCAGCTTCTTGCACACGTCAGTGCCGCTCATGCCCGGCAGCATCAGATCCAGCAACACCAAATCGATGTCCTGGGAGGCGAACAGGTCTAGCCCCTCCTGCCCGTCGGCGGCCACGACGGCCTCGAAGCCTTCCTTGCGCAGCAGGTAGGCCAAAGGATCCGACAGCGATTCCTCGTCTTCAACGATAAGAATGGTTGTCACTTCACTCTTCCTTTTCTGTTCCTGTTCCTGTTCCGCCAGCGGCCTCAGGGTCGTACAGGGGCAGCTCGATAGTGAACGTTGAGCCTGTCCCAGGTCTCGACCACAATCTAATGGTACCGCCATGGTTGGCCACCACATGCTTCACGATGGCTAACCCGAGCCCCGTGCCGCCCGTGGAGCGCGAGCGCGCCTTGTCCACCCTGTAGAACCGCTCAAACACGCGCTTCTGATCCTCCGGCGCAATACCGATGCCCCGGTCCGTGACTCTGATCAACACCACGTTGTCGCGCACCAGCCTCTGCGTCACACTCACCGGCTGCCCGCTCGGCGAATAGTTGATCGCGTTGGTGATCAGGTTAGACACCGCCACGGTAAGCATGGCGCGCTCCCCCATCACCCGCAGCCCCAGGCGCTGGCCGCGGTTGAGCTCAATGCCGTGGTTCTCGGCGGCGACCAGGTTGCGCGCCACCGCGTCGTCCACGATGTCGTCCACACGCACCGGTGCCATGTCCGGCAATGCCTCCGCGCCCTGGAGCTTGGACAGGGAAATCAGATCCGTGATCATCTCCCCCATGCGGTGAGCTTCCTTCTGCAGTTTGTTGCCGAAGTATTCCACCATCTCCGGGTCCGTGGGGTCCTGCAGCAGCGCTTCCGCGAGAAGCGCCATACCGCCCACCGGGGTTTTCAGCTCGTGGGAGACGTTGGCCACGAAGTCGCGGCGCGCGTTTTCCATGCGCACGTTTTCAGACTCGTCCGAGCCGTACACAATGGCGTACGAGTTGTCCGTCAACGTCAGCGGCGCGACCAGCGCGCGCACGTTCCGGATGCGGCTGCCGGTGGTGCGCTGCGGCAGATCCAGGTCGAGGACATGCTCTTCCTGCTGCTCAAGCACCGCCTTGGCCACCTCCAGCACGCGGGGGTTGACGCTGCCGTCATGCACGATGGACATGTCGTGGGCCCGCGCGTTGGACAGCATCACGTTGCCGCTGCGGTTGATCACCGCGATGCCGGTGGGCGAGCCCTGGGTGACCAGGTGCAGCACCTGGCTGACCGCGGCGACAGTATCGTCCTGCACGCCATCGTCAGCCCGGTTCCGGGCGCGCCAGCGAAGCACCCACTGGCTGAGCAGCACAGCGGGCACGGTCAGCGCGGCACCGATGAGAAAAGCGAGAATCGGCGTCACGGGGACAGTGTGCTACTTCTGCCCCTGGTTCGCCACAGCAGCGGCGCCGGCCTCGGCGGCCTCCGGGTCCAGGTAGGTGCCGCCGGGGTTGAGCACCTTGCCGTTTTCGTCAATCTCGTAAACCAGCGGCATGCCGGTCGGGATGTTCAACCCCGCGATGTCCTCGTCCGAGATGTTGTCCAGGTACTTCACCAGCGCGCGCAACGAGTTGCCGTGCGCTGCGACCATGACGTTCTTACCGGCCATGGCGTGCGGCGCAATGACGTCGATGTAGTACGGCAGGAAGCGCTCCACCACGTCCTTCAGGCACTCGGTGCGCGGCACCTCCGGCAGGAATGCGTAGCGCGGATCATTGGTCTGCGCGTACTCGTTGTCCGTGTCGATTTCCGGCGGCGGGGTGTCGTAGGAGCGGCGCCACTCCATGAACTGCTCCTCGCCGAACTCGTCGCGGATCTCCGCCTTGTTCAGGCCCTGCAGTTTGCCGTAGTGACGCTCGTTGAGACGCCAGTTGCGCTCCACCGGGATCCAGTGGCGGTCCGCCGCGTTCAGCGTGATGTTCGCGGTGCGGATCGCGCGGCGCAGCAGCGAGGTGAACAGGATGTCCGGGAGGACACCTTTTTCAACCATGAGCGTGCCGGCGTTCACAGCCTCGGCCTCGCCCTGCTCGGTGAGGTCCACGTCCACCCAGCCGGTGAACTGGTTCGATTTGTTCCACTCGCTCTGCCCGTGGCGAACGAGAATCAGCTTTCCGTTACCCATACCTCCAAGCATGCCACGGATGGGGACAACTGTCGGCGGTTTGCCGGGCGGTTGCGGAATCTCCGCTGCCTCGCCGCCGCCCGGTCGCTAGATCCAGCTAGTTGGACCTCGTTTTTCGTCCCCAGGAGCCGATTAGCTGGATCCGCAACCGGAAGGGTGTGCCGGGGAGAGGACGGGCAGGGGTTTAGAGTTTGAAGACATGTTGAAATCACGCCTCGCAGCCACCCTCACAGCAGCCCTCGCAGCTGCCTGCGCCACCCTCGGCGCCCCAAGCGCCGCCGCAGCAGCCCCCGCACTCGCCGCCCCCGGCGCACCGATCGCCATGCTCAACGACGGCTCCGACTCCTTCGCCCACAGCGCGCGATGCAGCCAGGGCCCGGCTGGCACCGTCCGCACCCCGGACGGGCAAACGAAGCAGGTCATGGTCACCGCGGCGCACTGTTTCGAGGTCAAGGGCAAAACTGTCCGCCCTGTCGTGTTCGCGCCGGTGCGCGAACACGGGAAGGTGGGGTACCCGCGGGTGGGTGACGTGGATCAGCAGCGCACCCCGTTTGAACTCGGCAACGGGGAGTTGATGGACTTCTACCGCATCATCGACGAGCCCGACTGGGCGACGGTGCGCCTCGCGCCCGGTGTGGAAGCGTCGGGCGTGTCGTCGTCAGTGGATCAGAAGGGTCGCGGCCCGTCCGCGCCGGTGGCGATCACAGGGGTGAAGGACTACCGCAACCTGCGCGGAGACGAGCTGATCAGCTTCGACAATGCCGGCCAACCCATTTGCAAGGACGGCATGCGCACCGGCCGCTCCTGCGGCGTGCAGATGTTTCGCACCCAGAACTTTGTGTGGCACTTCGGCGTGGGCTACGAATCGGGCGATTCGGGCGGCATCAACTACGACCCGCGCACCGGCGAGGCTGTGGGGTTGAGCATCATCGGCTTCGGGCCGCTGGGGAATTCGCAGCAGGTCGACAGAGCAATTGAGGACGCCTACGGCATCCCCGACGGCCAAGTCAACGAGGCGTTCACCCCGGCAGCCGACGCGCAGCGCGCCGACTTCGCGCCGTTGTACGAGGAAGTTGCGCAGTCCTCCCCTCAGGCACCCCAGCTTGTCGACGGCCCCCAGCCACGCGAGTTGCTCGACCGCGCCGTCATAGGCGCGCAGGCGGACGCGGCGCGTTTCAGCGCGGAGGCCGCGCAGCTCCCCCAGGCCGCCGATCCGGTCGCAGCAGCACAGGACCTCGCCGGTCGCGCGGGCGCGGCGGCGCAGCAGCACGCGGGCGATGTGCGTGGCGCCGTCGACGCGTTCCTGCGCTAAAACACACTGCTGACCGGCATCCGCGACTACCGCACGCTTCGCCCCGCGTGCGGAATTCACCACCACCGGCGCGGAAAGCGAGCGCATCGACCAGGCCACGTGAGAGCTCAAAGGTCCAGCGGCTCGTCGATAAGCATGGCAACGACATCGCCCTTTGGGGCGGGTTCGCGTTAAGGTAATTCTCATGCGATTGAGTCTTCGAACACCAGCAACAGCACTTGCAGCAGCCAGCATGCTCGCACTTCAGGTCCTCCCCGCGCCGGCGGAAGCCGCGCCCGCCCTCGTGGCACCCGGCGCGCCGATGCGTGTGTTCCCGCAGGACCCGCCGAAGACGATCGACCTGCCTACCGGCCAGAAGCTGACCATGCCGCGCGACGGCTGGGTGGGCACCTGTTCCCAGGGCCCCAACGGCACCCTGCACCTGCCTGGCAAAGAGCCGCAGCGCGTGATGCTCACGGCCTCCCACTGCGTGAACACCATGCCCGGCTTCCCAGAGGTGAAAAACGAGTTCTACGCCCCCGTGGGCACCGAGTACAAGCGCTTCGGCGAGCGCGTGGCGTCCAACCACGTCACCCCGGAAGCCATGAACCTGGGCGACCCGATGCAGTCCATCCGCACTGCCGACTGGGGCGTGGTGCGCATCGACGACGGCGTGACCGAAACCGGCCTGTCCCACTCCCGCGACTTCAACGGCGGTGTGCAGGGCGAACCTGTGAAGATCACCCGTGTGCGCGACTTCCGCACGCTCGCCCCGGGCGAGGTGTCGGTCGACAACTTTGGCCAGCCCATATGCAAGGACGGCGCCACCACGGGCCGCACCTGCGCCAAGCAGATCGGCCGCACCAGAAACGGCATCTACAGCTGGGGGCTGAACTACGTGCAGGGCGACTCCGGCGGCGTGAACTACGACCCGCGCGACGGCGCCGCCGTCGGTGTGTCCTCCATGACGCTCGGGCCACTCGGCAAGGCGCAGCCGGTGGACCGCATTATCGAGGACGCCTACGGCATCCCCGACGGCAAGGTCAACGAAGCGTTCACCCCCACCGACTCCACCGCGCCGCGCGAGAACTTCACCACCTCCGGCGAAGAGGAGGAACGCGTCTCCGCCGAGATCGAGCGCCTCAACTCCAACCTCAAGCCGCCAGCGCCTCGCGAGGAGCTGCGCAAAGCCGTCGACAACGCCAAGCAAGAGGCCGCCGGTCTGGCGCAGAAGGCTTCGCAGGGCCAGTTCGACCCGGCAGAGGTCAACCGCGCCATCAACCACCACTCCGACCGCATCGGCTACTGGGGCGGCGCCTCCCTCGGCGAGGAGATCGCCAAGCGCCTCTAGCTACATTCCGCCGGCGTCCCGGGTGGCTTCGCCCGGGACGTAGCCGTTTAGGGTGTCGGCGTAGACACCGAGCAGTTTCTCCGCCGAGGCGGACCAGCTAAACGCTTTTGCGTGGGCGACGGCTTGTTCGCCCATGTGGATGCGCGTGGGATCGTCGATAAGCAATTGCTCTAAGGCCCGCGCCCAGTCCTCGTGGCCGTGGCCGTTGACTAGCAAGCCAGTCTCACCGTCCGCGACCGCGAGTGGCAGGCCGCCGACGCGCGCCGCGACAACCGGGGTGCCCGTCGCCTGCGCCTCCACCGCCACGAGCCCGAAACTCTCGTTGTAGCTGGGCACCGCAACAATATCCGCGGCCTGGTAAATGCTCACCAGCTCCTCCGGCGGCCGCGGCCCGAGGAAACGGGTGCAGCCGCCAATGCCTTCCGACGCCGCGAGCTCGCGGTAGCGTTCCACCGACGACCCCGCACCGCTCGCGCCGCCGCAGATGATCACACGCAACGGGCCATCCACGCGGCCGCGGCGCACCACCTCCCCCATCGCCCGAATCAGCACCTGCGGGCCCTTGAAATCCTGCAGCCGCCCCACAAACGCCACCACCTTCGCATGCAGCGGAATACCCAGGTGGCGCCGCGCAAGCTCCGTGTTGCGGTTCGTGCCGGGGGTGTACAACTCTGTGTCCGCGCCGGGGCTGACCACGGAAATCTTCCCCGGATCCACGTCGTAGAAGCGCGCCAACTCATTGGTCTCGTCCTCGGTGTTGACTACCAGAACCCCGGCGTTGTCCACCAACTGCTGCTCGCAGATGCGGCGCGCCTCCGACTCTGAAGCGTCTGTGGCGTAGGCGTTTTTCACCGCCGCCCAGGTATGCCCGGTGTGCACCAGCGGGATGCCGGCCAGGTCCGCCAAGAGCCACCCCACCTGGCCGGACAGCCAGTAGTGGGAATGGATGAGGTCGTAGTCCAGGTTGTTCGCGCGGACGAACTGCACCACCCCGCCGGAAAACGCAGCGAGCTGGGTGGGCAGGTCGTCCTTCTCCAGCCCCTCGTAGGGCCCGGCCACCACGTTGACCACCCGGTAGCCGGGCTCCACCTCCACCACCTCGCCCTGGCTGGGGCGGGTCGCGCGGGTGAACACGTCCACCGTGGTGCCCTGACGGGCCAGCTGGGTGGCGGTGTTGTGGACGTAGACGTTCATGCCGCCCGCGTCTCCCGTCCCCGGCTGCTCGAGCGGGGAGGTGTGCATTGAAATCATGGCGACGCGCATGCGGGCAAGACTAGCGCGGCTGTGTGGTTCCTGACAGATTCCGCCGGGGCAGAATAATTCACTCACCGGGGGCCGATCGGGTCTGCGGACTTCCTGTGAACCACTCGTTGCCGTTGTGTTGTTGGCTAGGTGGTTTTGGCTAGGTTTCTTTGCTTAGCCAGGGTTGTGTATTGCCCGTCTGGTCCGGTGGTGAGTCTGTCAAAGACGAACCAGTCCAGGTAGTCGTCAAGATACTCCATAAACTCCTCGGTCGTGAGCTTTTCAGGTCGAATCCCATTGGCATAAAGTTCGCGCTTGACGGTGCCGAAGAAGCCCTCGACTCGGGCGTTGTCGCCGCTGTTGCCAAGCCGCGATAGGGACGGCACCATCAACCAGGCGTTATCGCAGGGTTTTTCCTGCGTGCATTGTTCGCATTGTTGCCTGTCGTGGCTGGTGTCGGTGAGTCGATCGACCCAGTCGGCGTGGCGGTAGTGCCAGCCGCGGTCGGTGTGCAAGCCGGGGCGTTGCCCCGGTTGTAGTTGCTCGAGCCCCGCTTCAAGCATGGTGTTGGTCAGCAACGCCGCTGGTCGTGTTGCGCAGGTGTATGCGATGGGCATGTTGTCGTGGAAGTCGATTAGCGGGCTAAAAAAGACCTTGCCGTCAGCGCATTGAAACTCGGTGATGTCGGTGCCGAGTTTTTGGTTTGGTGCGTCGGCGTAAAAGTCGTGCACCAGATCCTTCCTGCCCGCCTGCCTGCGACGATCCGCTTGCGAACGATATCTTTGCGAGACGTGGGTGCCATTTTTGACGACAGTATCGATATCTCCAACCAGACATCGATTCGCTGGACGATGGGCAGTTTCACCCTTATATGAGCTGTAGCGCTTTGTGTGTTTTGTCTTCGGCTGCAGGTGTTCCTGGCTCATGATCGTGCGAATCGATTTTTCACCGAGTGAAAGACCGTTCGCTTTGCATACTTCAGTCACGCGGCGGTAGCCGTAGGTCATGCGATTGTCCTCACAAACAGCCGAAACCAATGCCTTGGCCTGGGCTTTGCGGTCGACCAAAGGGTGATCCAACCGTCGGCATGCCGACTTGTACGTGCTGTAGTTCAATCCGTAGTAGGCGCAGCAATGTGTTACTTGGTATCCGACGTCCCGGAGTCGTCTGACAGCCGTAGCGACGACCACGCTGTCGAGCGTCTCCGGGTTTGCGCTTTTCCCTCAGATTCCATCACCGCCTCAAACAGCGCTTTATCCGCCAGACGCATAAACCGCTCTTGACGCAACAGGTCTTTGAGGGCCTCAACATCATCCGGCAACGCTGCCTCATCAAACGGAGTTGTTGGCTGCTCATGGTTGCGCAAATGCGCACTCTCATCGCGCGGGGTGCGTTGTGATTGACGCTGTGTCTCGGTCTGCTTGCGCTTGCGTTTTTGGGTTTCGTGGTGTTCTTTCACACGCGCCAGTGTCGCCTGTTCTATCTCCTGCGGCGTCATCCCACGCCGCGAACCCGCATCCGGAGCGAACTTGTGCGTCCACGCCGCCACGGAACTCGCAGCGACTCGAAAACGCCATCCAATCTCGCGGGTGGATGCCGACGTTGTCACATTCACCCGGACGACCTCAGCGATCAACTCGGCGCAACGCCAACCCTTATCGACGCCGTTGCCATGACGGGCGTTGCGTACCCATCCCGAAATTGAAGCTGCAGAAGGAACAGACCTACAGTCCTCCCGAATCAACTGCGCACGAATCTGCGAAGCAGCAAGCCCTTGCTCTGAAAGCTCAACGGCACGCTGCCTCACCTCCGGTGGATAACTCATCCTCGAACTCCGATCCCGACAACCGGTGGTTCACAGGAAGTCCGCACAGCCGATCAGTGAATTAGTTCCCACCTGGACGGTTGAATAATTCACTATCCCCAGGTCGCCAGAATGTCACAGCAAACTAATTCACGGGCGAATGAACGATCTTGCATAGCCGCCACCTCAGTGGGCGGCGTGGCGGTGCCAGGAACCAAAGTCCGCGGCAACCGTCGCCGCCAGGTGCTGGTAGGCCTTCAGCGTCGCAGGCGCGATGCGCTCCAGGTCCACGACGGCCCCTTCGGCGAGATGGCGGTCGTACGGGATGGTGTGCACCGCGCGGGTGCGGGAGGCGAAGTGGTCGGCGACCTTGGCGATATCGATGGTCGGTTTGCCCGGCGCGCCAGCAGAGATGACCACCACGGCGTTGGCAGCAAGCTGGTCGTAGCCGTGCAGGTTGAGCCAGTCCAGGGTGGCCGACGCCGACTGGGCCCCGTCCAGCGCCGGCGAAGTAACCAGCACCAGCACGTTGGCCAGGTCGAGCACGCCAGCCATCGCGGAGTGCATCAGTCCCGTGCCGCAGTCGGTGAGGATGACGTTGTAGTGGTGCTGCAGGATGTCGATGGCGCAGCGGTAGTCGTCCTCAGAAAACGCCTCGCTAACGGCCGGGTCGCGCTCAGAGCCGATGACCTCCAGGCGCGAGGATGCCTGGTTAGTGTAGGAGCGCACCTGCGGGTAGCGTTCCGTGCCCGGCGCCTGCAGCAGGTCGCGGATGGTCGCCGGCGGCGCGGTGGCGGCGCGCTGGGCCAGGGTGCCTAGGTCCGGGTTGGCGTCGATGGCGATGACGCGGTCGCCGCGGGTCTGGGCGAACACGCCGCCGAGCGCGACCGTGGTGGTGGTTTTGCCCACCCCGCCTTTCAGGCTCATCACCGCGATGCGGTAGTCGCCGCGCAGGGGCGCCCGGATGGCGTCGAAAAGCTGCTGCTGCTCCAGCTCCTGCCGGGAGCCGCCCGGGTTGATGCGGCCGCGCGTGACGGAGTGGACGAGTTTGCGCCAGCCCTGCTTGGGCGGCGCCTTTACCGGGTCCACGAGGTTGGACTGGTCCAGGCCCGCCGGCGGGGTGAGCTCAAAGGCAGCGTCGGCGTCGATGGACGGCTCGAAATAGGTAGTCATGGTTTCCCCCAATTCCCCCTTGAATGTGTCGCGCCACAGCCTAGAGCAAACCCGCAGACGGCGCAGCGCAACAGACTTACCGCAACGTAGGTTACACTTGTCGCCACTTTGTTTCGTCAAACTAACAACAAGGAGGATCTACGTGGGAGCCTTTGACACCAAAGCCTGGATCGACCACTACGCCGAGTGGACCGACCCCAACCCCACCATCGGGACGGACTCGCTGGTCAGCTGGTTCAACCAGGCGGTGGCCATGCAGCCGAAGAGCACCGCCACCTGGTTCATGGGCAAAACACTCACCTACGCCGCCCTGAACGAACAGGTCGTTCGTGCCGCCGCCGGCCTGACGCAGCTGGGCGTGCGCCGCGGCGACCGCGTGGCTGTCGCGCTGCCGAACTGCCCGCAGCACGTCATCGCCGTCACCGCCATCCTGCGCCTGGGCGCGACCGTGGTGGAGCACAACCCGCTCTACACCGCGGCAGAACTTCAACCGCAATTCGAAGACCACGGGGCGCGGGTAGCAATTGTCTTTGACCGGGTGGCGGACACGTTTGCGTCGTTAAGCAAAAGCACCCAGCTTGAAACCGTGGTGGCCGTGAACATGCTCGAGGAAACCCCGCTGCACCTGCGCGCCGCGCTGTCGCTGCCCATCCCGCCGGTGACCAAGCTGCGCGCCGAGCTGACACAACCCGCCCCCGGCGCGATGCCGTGGCGCGAATTTATACGGCAGCGCTCCCGCTCCGTGCACTTTCCGCAGATCACCCAGGACGACACCGCGTTCATCCTCTACACCTCCGGCACATCCGGCAAACCCAAAGGCGCGCCACTGACGCACGGCAACATCGTGTCCGCGCTGAAAGCCGGCATGGAGTGGCTGGAGGATTGGGGCGCGGTGCGCGAAAAGGTCCTCGGCGTGCTGCCCATGTTCCACATCTACGGCCTGGCGCTGAACTACGCGCTGCCGCTGAGCATCGGCGCGGAGATGGTGCTCGTGCCAGCGCCGAAACCGAAGCTGTACCAGGCGGCGATCACCAAAACGCGCCCCACGGTGCTGCCGGGTGTGCCCACCCTCTACGACAAAATCATCGAGTGGGCGGTGGAATCCAAGGCGGACCTGTCGTCGATCCACACCTCCATCTCCGGCGCGTCCACTCTGCCCGTGGAAACCATCGAGCGCTGGGAAAACGCCACCGGCGGGCGCCTGATCGAAGGCTACGGGCTGACCGAGACCGCCCCGATCCTGGCTGGCAACCCCCTCGACGGCACGCGGCGCCCCGGCTACATCGGCCTGCCGTTTCCCAACACCGAAATCCGCATCGCCGACCCGCACGACCCGTCGCGCACCATGCCCGACGGCGAGCCCGGCGAGCTGCTCGCGCGCGGCCCGCAGGTCTTTTCCGGCTACCTCAACAGCCCCGAGGCCAACGAGCGCGCGTTCCACGATGGCTGGTTCCGCACCGGCGACATGGCCGTGATGGAAAGAGACGGCTGGATCAAACTGGTTGCGCGCATCAAGGAAATGATCATCACCGGCGGTTTTAACGTCTACCCCGACGAGGTCGAAGGCGTGATGCGCAACCACCCGGACATCGAGGACATCGCGGTCGTAGGCCGCCCGCGCGAGGACGGCTCTGAGGATGTCGTCGCATGCATCACGCTTATCGACGGCTCCGCCCTCGACCCCGACGGCCTCAAGGCCTACGCCCGGCAGCGCCTGACCCGCTACAAGGTCCCGCGGGACTTTTACCACTTTGACCAGCTGAACCGGGACCAGACCGGCAAGATCAGGCGGAGGGAGGTGCGCGACACGCTGCTCCAATTGCTTACGCAACCGTAGGTTCACGGATCGGTAAAGCGTAGGGTGGTGCGCATGGCTCTCACCCCATCCAACGTCAACGACGTCAAACCCTGGCTGCAGTACTACCCCGAGTGGACCGCGCACTCGCTCGATTACTGCGAGAAAACCCTCGGCGAGCTGTACCAGCAAAACCTGTCAAAGAACGTCTCACGCATCGCCACCCGGTTTTTCGGCCGCACCCAAACCTTCGGCGAGCTCGACCGCGAGGTGCGCCGCGCCGCCGCCGGGCTGAAAGCCTTCGGCGTGCGCCCCGGCGACCGCGTGGCCATCATGCTGCCCAACTGCCCCCAGCACGTCGCCGCGTTTTTCGCCGTGCAGATGATCGGCGGCGTGGTGGTTGAGCACAACCCCCTCTACACCGCCCACGAGCTGCGCCCCCAGTTCATCGACCACGGCGCACGCATCGCCATCGCCTGGGACAAAGCCGCCGACACACTGGAGAAACTGCGCGCGGACACCCCGCTGGAAACCGTGGTCAGCGTCAACATGACCAAGGCCATGCCGCGCGCCCAGCAGCTCACCCTGCGCATCCCGCTGCCGAAGATCCTGGAGGCCCGCGCAGCACTCACCGCCACCAGCAAGAACACCTCCCTGCACACCGTGCCCTGGGAGTCGCTGACCAGCTCCGCCATCGGCGGGTTAGGCGCGGACCTGCACGTCCCCGAGGACGTCACCGCGGACTCCACCGCCGTGATCCTCTACACCTCCGGCACCACCGGCGCCCCCAAGGGCGCGGCGCTTTCGCACCGCAACCTCATTGCCAACCCGCTGCAGGGCCAGGCATGGGTCAACGAGCTGCAGCAAGGCAACCAGCGCATGCTGGCCACCCTGCCGTTCTTCCACGCCTACGGCCTGACGTTTTCGCTCACGCTGACCATGCTGGTCGGTTCCGAACTCGTGCTGCTGCCGGCGCCGAAGATGGACCTGATCATGAAGGCCATCCGCATCACCCCGCCCACCTTCATCCCGGGCGTGCCCACCGTCTTCGAGCGCATCGTGAAAACGGCGAAGAAGAAAAACGTGGACCTCTCCGACGTCAAAATCGGCTTCTCCGGCGCGTCGTCCCTGCCCGCCGAGGTCATCGAGGAATGGGAGCGCGCCACCGGCGGCCGCCTCGTCGAGGGCTACGGGCTCACCGAAACCTCCCCCATCATCGTGGGCAACCCCGAATCCTCGGACCGCCGCCCCGGCTACATCGGCATTCCCTTCCCCGACACCCAGATCCGCATTGTCAACCCCGACAACCCGGACGAGGACATGCCGTTCGGCGAAGCCGGCGAGATCCTGGCCAAGGGCCCCCAGGTCTTCTCCGGCTACTTCAACAACCCCGAAGCCACCGAAAAGGTCTTCCACAACGGCTGGTTCCGCACCGGCGACATGGGAATCATGGAGGAAGACGGCTTTATCAAGCTGGTCTCTCGCATCAAGGAGCTCATCATCACCGGCGGCTTCAACGTCTACCCGGCCGAGGTCGAGGAGGTCATCCGCACCCACAAGGACGTCGCCGATGTCGCGGTCGTGGGCCGCCCGCGCGAAGACGGCTCCGAGGATGTCGTCGCATGCATCGTGCTTAACGACGGCTCCGCCCTCGACCCCGACGGCCTCAAAGACTTCGCCCGCGAGCGCCTGACCCGCTACAAGGTCCCGCGCACCTTCTACCACTTCGACGAGCTGGCGAAAGACCAGATGGGCAAGATCCGCCGCCGCGAAGTGCGCGACGACCTGCTGTCCAAGCTCGCCGAGCGTTAGCGCTTCGGCGGCGGTGTGCTCGAGCGCGGGCCAGCGGTCGGCCGGCGCTCAGCGCGTAGCCGCGGCCACCCCGAGGCCCCGCTCCAAGGTCCCCCCACCCCTAAACCGCGCTGCGGCATCGGACCGCGCTGGCCCACAAATGGTGAACCGTGGATGGTGAATCCGACCAAATTTTTCGCGTTTTCACCACTTACAATTCACCATCTGTGGGCGCGTCGGGCTTCCCCGTGTGGAGCCGGCCCCTCCGCCGCGGGTGCGCCGAGCGCTAGAGCTTGAGCGACGCACGGCCGGCACGCCCGGTGCCTAGAGGCCGACCCAGACGGGTTCGGGGTGCAGCTCCACCCCGAACGCATCGCGGACCTGGGCCTGCACGCGGCGCGCCAGGTCGACAATATCGGCCGCGCTGGCGTTGCCGCGGTTGGTCAGCGCGAGGGTGTGCTTGGTGGAAAGCCGGGCCGGGGCGTCATCGCCGGGGAAACCGCGGTGGCAGCCTGCGCGCTCGATGAGCCAGGCCGCCGACAGCTTCTCCTTGCCGTCGCCGGCGGCAAAGCGCGGCATGGCGTCCTCGCCCACGTGCGCGGCGATCTCGTCTGCAAGCGCCGACGGCACCACCGGGTTAGTGAAAAACGAGCCGGCGGACCACGTGTCGTGGTCTGAGGCATCCAGCACCATGCCTTTCGCCCGGCGCGTCTCCAGCACGGACTCGCGGGCCTGCGCCAGCGGCACGCGCGCCCCGCCCAGGTGGCGCAGAGGAATGGACTCGTCGGTCTTTTCCAACTGCAGCTCGATCTCCAACACGACGGCGCGCGAGGTGAACTTCAGGTTGGAGTACCGGTACGCCAGGTCCAGCGAGGACGCCGGCGCCCACTCGTCCACACCCGTCTCGCGGTTGTGCAGGCGCACGCGGGTCAGAACGTCGGCGATCTCCGCGCCGTAGGCCCCGACGTTCTGCACCGGGGTCGCGCCCGCGGAGCCAGGGATGCCGGACAGGGCCTCAATGCCGCCCAGTCCGTGCTCCACCGCGTAGGCGACCACTGCGTCCCATTCCGTGCCGGCTTGGATGCGCAACCGGTGGTCGTCGATAGGCAAGATGCCCTCGTTGCGCACGAGGACCGCCGCGAGATCGAGATCACCATCCGCGACGACCAGGTTGGAGCCGCCGCCGACGACCAGCAGCGGGGACTGGTCGCGGTCGAGCTTAGCCACGGTTTCGGCGAGCTCCTCGGCGCTCGTGCACTCGTAGGCCGCGGCCGGGGTACCGCCGACGCGCAGCGTGGTCAGGGAGGCGAATGATGGGGCAGTCACGCCCACAACGGTAGTCTGTGAGCCATGACTGCACGTAGTGAGATCACCGTGACCATTAACCAGCCGATCGAGAAGGTCGCGCAGGCCTACAGCACCCGCGAATACTGGGAGTTCATCGCCGAGAAGCTCTCCCCGGAGCCGGGCGAGCTCAACGAGTTCGCGGACAACACCGCCACCCTGTTTGAGATCCTGCCCAAGTCCATCCTCCCGGAGGCCGCGCAGGCGATGGTCTCCCAAGACCTGAAGCTCAAGCGCGTGGTTACCGTCGGCGAGCTGGACGGCGACACCGCCAAGCACACCATGACCGGCGACGTGAAGGGCACCCCGGTGGACCTGGGCGCCGAGTACACCGCGACCCGCGACGGCGATAACACCAAGCTGGACTACGAGCTCGAGGCGAAGGTGAACATCCCGTTCATGGGCGCCGCGCTGGAGCCGAAGGTGGCCGACGCGCTGGAGGAGATCGTGGAAAACGAGGCGAAGCTGACCGAGCAGTGGATTAGCGAGAACCTCTAATTCCCCACTACCACAACCTGCGCGCCACCCCGGGTGCCGCCGGCAAGCCCTACGGGGTAATCACCCGCGGCACCACCGGAGTAAATCGTTTGCGCAGGTCAGATCGCTGGACCCGCTTTAACCCGCGGGGTCCAGTCCCTATTGCGCTCCGCCGCCGCGCCGCTGGCGGTGGACGTGGGCTACGGCGCGTCCCACACCACCACCGTGGAGTGGGCCGGGTGGCTGCGCCAAATCCGCCCCGACATTGAGGTCGTGGGCCTAGAGATCAACCCGGAGCGCGTCCTGCCGCCTCGCGACGGCGTCCGCTTCGAACTCGGCGGCTTCGAACTCGCCGGCTACCGCCCCCACCTGGTGCGCGCCTTCAACGTGCTGCGGCAATACGACGTGGACCAGGTCCCCGACGTGTGGCGCACGGTGTGCGCGGGGCTTGCCCCCGGCGGCCTCTTCGTCGAGGGCACCTGCGACGAGCTGGGGCGGCGTTACGCATGGCTGCTTCTCGACGCCTCCGGTCCCCGCACCCTCACCCTGACCTGGAGCCCCTTCCACACCTCGAAGCCCTCGGAGGGTGGCGGAGCGGCTGCCCAAGGCGCTGATCCACCGCAACGTGCCGGGCGAACCGATCCACCAGTTTCTTGCCGACGCCGCTTGGGAACGCGCCAGCGGCTGGGACCCGCACGGCCCCCGGGTGCGGTGGCGCCACGCCCTCGAAGACCTCGCCCGGGACTGGCCGGTGCACCCGCAGCAGCGCCGCCTCGCCGACAACTTTGTCACTGTGGATTGGCAGGCAGTCGCTCCTGCTTCGTAAACTGGCCGCATGAAAACTGCGTGGAAAGTTGTCCTGTCGATCATCGTGGCGGTGCTGCTGCTGTTCATCGTGGCGGAGGCAGGCATCCGAGCGTTCGTTGCTCACCAGGTCACCTCCCAGTCCCCCGAAGGCACCTCAGTGTCCTTCGGCGCCAGCCCCGTGACCATTGGCCTGCTCGGCGGGAAATTCCCGCACATGACGGTGGACCAGCAGTCCAACCTTCAGGTCAACGGCGACCAGATCACCGGCACCCCGGCGTCCGTGGTGGACATGGACAACGTTCGCCTGAATGGCGGCGAGCCGGTGGCCGAGTCCGTGCGCCTGACCACGGAGCTGCCCAACGACTTCGTGCGCGCCATGCTGAACCAGCAGATCCAGGATCAGATCGGCGACAACTTCCTCGCCAACGTGATCACAGTGTCCGACGTGGTATCCAACGAGGAGGCCGGCACGTTTTCCATCGTGTTCACCTCAGGTGCGGCCGGGATTGAGCTGCAGCCGGTGATGCAGGACGGCCAGCTGACGTTCCAGGCGCGCAGCACCGAGCTATTCGGATTCGCCCTGCCGGACGACGTCGCCGACGCGATCAGCTCCGCCATGTCCCAGGGCGTCGCGCAAGAGGCCACCGGCGGGATGAGCGTGGAAGACTTCACGGTAATCCCCGGTGGCCTCCGGGTAACGGTTTCCGGCAACGACGTGAACTTCAAGGAGCTGCAGGAGATGCAGCAGCCCCAGCAGCCTGAGCTGCAGCCGGCGGAGCCCGCCTACCAGCCGTAGTCGCCGTTTACGATGCGCTGGATATGCGGGCGCACGTCGAAAAAGTAAATGCCAATCGCCACCGCGCCGAACCACGCGATGAAGGGGAAGCGCAGCAGGCACGCCAGCGCCGCCAGCGCCAGGATGCCCACCCAGGCGCCCTTGGACTGGCGGTTCGCCGCCTCGAAGGCGTCCGCGCGGGTGGTGGCCGCCATCACAGCGCCGACGATGCCGGCTACGCCCACCACAATCATCAGCACCATCCCCATACGGGACGGCAGCAACATAATCTGGTGAATTTGGCTGACTGCGGCGGTTTCCATGGCGTTTACTTCTTCAGATCCTCAACGTTGACGGTGGTGGAGTTGGAGTTGTCCACAATTTCGCCGTCGATGATATCGCCGTCGGTTTTCTCGCCGGCGAACTGGTCCTGGATGCGCTGCACCAAACCTTCGAAGCGGGCGCGCAGGTCGTCCACGGTGCCCTCAATCCCCTCGGTCTGGGTGCCGTCGAGGCGCTCGTTGAACGCGGCGCGTGCTTCGTCGATAGTGCTGCGCAGCTTCGCCTTCACGTCGTCGGTGAACTGCAGGTCCCCCTCACGCAGGCTGTTGAAGAGCTTTTCGGCCTCGTCCGTGAAGTTGGTAGCGGCGCCGCGCACCTCGCCCTCGGTGTTCGCGTTGCTCAGGTTCTGGCGCGCGTCCTCGGTGGCGGTCTTGAAACGGTCCGACAGCTCGCCGGTGGCCTTGCTCAGCGCCGCGCCGATAGCGGCGCCGGCGGACAGCAGCGCGTCGCCGGCCTCACGCAGGTTGTTGCGCACCTCGTCGCCGGTGTTGTTGTTGAGGTTGTTCTTCTCGGTCATCATTCGCTCCTTCGCTAGTAGAAGATCAGTTGAGAACCAGTGTAAATAGCTAACCCGGCCAGTGCACCGACAATCGTGCCGTTGAGGCGGATGAACTGTAGGTCTTTGCCCACCATGAGCTCGATTTTCTCCGCCGCTTCTTCGCCGTCCCAGCGTTCGATGGTCTCCGCGATGATGCCCACAATCTGGTCGGCGCCGTTGTCCGCGGCGAAGCGGGTGGCCTTTTCCAGGGCTCGTTCGGCGTCGGCGCGGACCGCAGGGTCGTCGACAAGCTTCTGCCCCCACTCACGCGCCGAGGCAGCTGCTTTACGACGCAGCCCGCTTCCCCCATCCGACGCCTGCGCCACAATCGACGCCGAGACCTGCTCCCAGATGCTGGCCGCGGCGGACGTGACCGCGCTGGAGCCCATGATGTCGGCCTTGAGCGCCTCCACCCGCGAAATCATCTCCCCGTCGAACTGGAGGTCCTGGGCGAACTGGGTGATCTGGCGGCGGATCCCGCGGCGCGCCTCGTGGTGCGGGTTGGTGTCCACGTCCTCCATGAACGCGACCATCTCGTCATAGACGCGCTGGCCCACCAGCTCCTTTGCAAACCGCGGGGCCCAGCGCGGCATTCGCTCGTCGATCATGGTGACCACGGTGGCCTCCATGTTGTCGACCTTGCGGCGCCCCCAGGCGACGATGTCGTCGACCACCGGATCCACCTTGCCGTCCGCGATCAGCCCCTCCAGTGTGCGGCCCAGCGGCGGGCCCCAGATCGGCTCGGCCAGGCGGTCAACGAGCTGGGCGTTGATGAACGTCTCCGCCTCAGCCGGGTCAATGCCCTCCACCATGCGGACGGTGAACTTGCCGGCCTCCTCGCTGACCCGCTCCGCGTTCTCCGGCTTGGCCAGCCAGCGCCCAACGCGCTCCGGGATGCCGGCGGCCATCACTTTGTCCGTGATGGTGCGGGCGTTGAGGAAATTCTCGGACACGAAATCACTGAGCACACCGGCAACCTGGTCCTTTTTGTTGGGGATGATCGCGGTGTGCGGGATGGGAATGCCCATTGGGTACTTAAACAGCGCGGTGACAGCGAACCAGTCCGCCAGACCGCCGACCATGCCCGCCTCCGCCGCGGCGCGGACGTAGCCGATCCAGGCGGCGTCATTGCCCTGGGACTGCGCCCACGAGCAGGACAAAAACACCACCGCCATCAGGCCCAGGAGACTGGTCACCGCGATCTTGTGCTTGCGCAGCACGCGGCGGCGCTCCTCCTCGTTCGTGGGGGTGGGCATCATGGAAAGCTGCTCGCTCATGACCATGATTAAAGCAGGCGTGCCGACACGGGCACGAAAAATGCCCCCTCCGCAGGTGGAGAGGGCAATTTCGGTGCTGCGCGGTTAGTTCACGCGGCCGGTGCGCTTGCGGTACGCCTTGTAGTCCTTGCGGCCCACGACAATCAGGATGGCGCCGAGGACTGCGGTGACCACTGCCTCAATAACGCCGAGGATGAGCAGGCGCTCCGCCAGACCGTGCGTCTGGGAGCCGAAGCCGTACACCATCGCGCCGGCGCCCCACACGGCCAGACCGATGCCAAAGAGGGTGGACAGGATCAGGCCCATTGCAACCCAGGTCGGGATCCGAGACAGGGAGGAGTGCGGAGCACCCAGGGACACCGGATCGTAGCCCTCGATGTACGTGTCATCGATGCGGCCAGCGTACTCCGGGTAGGACTCGTTGCGGATATCTGCAACTGCGGTGGAACCCATTGTTCTTGCTTCCTTCTTCAGCTTCGGTGTGGCTTCAGCGTGAGCTGCTGCGATAGTTCGAGTATACGACAGGCTTCGTTGTTGGCTCTAGTTGTCGCCTCTAGTCGTCGCCGCCCTTGAAGGCAGCGCGGGCGCGTTCGGCGTTGATCGCGCCAACTGCATCCAGCGGGATGCCAGCCGGGCACACATCAGCGCACTCGCCGTACAGCGAGCAGTGGCCGAAGTTGGTCTCCAGCTCGTCGACCATCTTGCGGGCGCGGCGGGAACGCTCCTGCTTACCCAACGGCAGAAGCTTCAGGTGCTTCAGCTTCGCGCCGGTGAACAGGTGCGCGGCGCCGTTCGGGCACGCGGCCACGCATGCGCCACAGCCGATGCAGGCAGCGTAGTCGAGCGCGGTCTCCGCGTCGTGGTGGTTCACGGCCAGGGTGTCAGCGTCCGGCGCGGTGCCGGCGTTGACGGAGACGTAGCCGCCCTGCTCCATCACGCGGTCCAGCGCGGAGCGGTCCACGGCGAGGTCCTTGATCACCGGGAACGCGCCGGAGCGGAACGGCTCGATCTTCAGGGTGTCGCCGTCCTTGTAGTTGAACAGACGCTGCAGGCACGCAGTGGTGTTCTGGCCTGCGCCGTGCGGGCGACCGTTGACCAGCAGGCCACAGGTGCCGCAAATGCCCTCGCGGCAGTCGGAGGCGAAGACGAACGGCTCCTTGCCCTGCTCGACGTAGGTCTCGTTCACGTGGTCGAGCAGCTCCAGGATGGACATCTGCTCCACAGCGTCATCGACCTGTACGGTCTCGAAGCTGCCCTCGGTGTCAGGACCAGCCTGGCGCCAGATTTCAAGTGTCAGTTTCATTACTTGTAGTTCCTTGCCATCAGCGGGATCGAATCAAAGTGCAGGGGTTCTGCGTGGCGGATGAACTGGCCTTCACCGGCCGGCTCCCAGGCCGACACGAAGCACCAGTTGTCGTCGTCACGCTCTGCCTCGCCGTCATCGGTGAGGTGGTCCATACGGTAGTGCGCACCGCAGGACTCGTCGCGGTCCAGAGCGTCGATGCACATGAGCTCGCCGAGGTTGATGTAGTCGACGAGGCGCAGCGCAGCCTCCAGCGTCTGGTTCATGTCGTTCGGGGAACCCGGGATGGAGATGTTGGTCCAGAAGTCCTCGCGCAGGGCGCGGATCTTGCGGATGCCCTCCTCCAGGCCCTCCACGGTGCGGGACACGCCGCAGTGCTCGTAGAGGATGTCGCCGAGCTGCTCGTGGAAGTGCTCCGGGCCGTGCGGCTCCGGACCGCGGATGGACATGATGCGCTCGATGCGCTCGGTGACGTCAGCCACCACGTCCTGGGCCTCGCGGGAGTCCTCCGGAAGCTTCTCCTCGCCGAGGTGGTCGGCCAGGTAGTTCGGCACCGTGAACGGCAGGGTGAACCAGCCGTCCACAGAAGCGGACAGCAGCGAGTTCGCGCCCAGGCGGTTCGCGCCGTGGTAGGTCCAGGAGCACTCACCGGCGGCGAACAGGCCGTCGATGGAGGTCATCTCGTTGAAGTCCGTCCACAGGCCGCCCATGGTGAAGTGGACAGTCGGGGCGATACGCATCGGGGCCTTGTACGGGTCCTCGCCGGTGGAGTCCTCGTACATCTCGAACAGGTTGGAGTAGCGCTCGCGGATGGTGTCCTCACCGAGGCGCTCAATCGCATCCTTGAAGTCCAGGTACGCGGAGTTGTGCAGCGGGCCCACGCCGTAGCCGGCGTTGAGCTGCTGGGAGATCGCACGCGACGCGACGTCGCGGGGCACGAGGTTGCCGAAGGCCGGGTAGCGGCGCTCCAGGAAGTAGTCGCGCTCCTCCTCCGGGATGGTGTTCGGGTCGCGGTCGTCGCCCTTTTCCTTCGGGGTCCAGATGCGGCCGTCGTTACGCAGCGACTCGGACATCAGCGTCGTCTTCGCCTGCCACTTCGCGTTGACTGGCAGGCCGGTCGGGTGGAACTGCACGAAGCACGGGGACGCGAGGTACGCGCCGCGCTCGTAGGCGCGCATCATGGCGGAAGAGTTGGAGTTCTTGGCCAGCGTGGTCTTGTGGTACACGTTGCCGTAACCGCCGGTGGCGAGGATGACAGCGTGTCCCGTAAACGGCGCGATCTCGCCGTTGATCAGGTTGCGGGTGACGATGCCCTCGCAGTGCTTCTTGCCGTCCTTCTCGGTGATGATCAGGTCCATTAGGTCGTGGTGGGTGAAGATCTCCACGTTGCCCAGGTGGATCTGACGCTGCAGCGACGACGCGGTGGACAGCTGCAGCTGCTGGCCTGTTTGGCCGCGGGTGTAGTAGGTGCGCGAGACCTGCACACCGCCGAAGGAGCGGGTGGCCAGGGTGCCGCCGTACTCGCGGGCGAAGGGGGCACCGATGGCGTTCATGTGGTCGATCACGCGGACAGACTCAACGGCCAGGCGCCAGCAGTCGGACTCGCGGCAGCGGTAGTCGCCGCCCTTGACGGTGTCCTTGGTGTGGCGGTAGGCGCCGTCGTTGTCCACCTTCTTACCGCGGGCGGAGTTCACGCCGCCTTGGGCCGCAATGGAGTGCGCACGGCGCGGAGCGTCGTGGTAGGTGAATGCCTTGACGTTGTAGCCCAGCTCGCCGAGCGCGGCAGCCGCAGCGCCGCCGGACAGGCCGGTGCCGACCACCAGCACGGTGAACTTGCGGCGGTTCAGCGGCGAGACCAGGTTCATGTGGTCCTTCTGGTACTGCCACATGTCCTTCATCCGAACCTCGTCGCGGTTCGGCTCGTGGGACTCGAGGACGTTACCCGGGGTCACGCCTGCAGCGACGGACTCGGGCTGGCGGAAGCCGCCGGTGCTCTGCTGGCCCTTGGACTGAGCGGAGGTCTGCTCCCCGCCGTTGGAACCCTGGGCCCCGGAAAGACCGGAAATAGAGGTAGTCATAGTTGTTCTCCTAAAAAGCCGTTACCTGGAAAAATCCGGGACCCAGCCGAACGCGATAGCGAGCGGCATGACAACGTTGCCAGCGACAACGATGAACGGGAGGATGTACGCGAGGATGACCATCAGGCCTTCGCCGCGCTTACCCAGCCAACCGAGGTCGGACACCGCAAGGTAGATACCGTGCGTCAGGTGCAGCAGCAGCGCCAGGTTGGCAACCACGTACACCAGCGTGACCCACCAGCGGCCCGGGGCAAAGGTGGCGAGCAGGTTGTTGCGCACCGCACCGTGGACGAACTCGTCGGAGGCGACAGCCTGGCCAAGAGTCAGGTCCAGCAGGTGGAAGATGATGAACAGCAGCAAGATGATGCCGGTCCAGATCATCGACTTGGTGGCGGTGGACTGCCATCCACCCATCAGGTTCGTGCGCTTGAAGCGGCCGCGGGATGCGCTGGAGCGGGCGCGCAGGGCGAAAGCGCCCCACACGTGCAGCACGAGGCAGACCAGCAGGGCGATGCGGAGAATCCACAGGAAGCCCTCTCGCGGGAACAGCGGCTCGCCGATCGTGCGCAGGAACTCGCCGTAGTCGTCGATCGGCGCGGAGCCGTCGGCGTTCAGCGGCATAAAGATCTTCAGGTTGCCCACCATGTGGCCAAGGACGAACAGGCCGAAGATAAGGCCGGTGATCGCCATGGTCAGCTTGATGGCCCACGTGGGGTAGGACGGCCGCTCGCGCAGCGGCTTCTCGGTAATTTTTCCGTGACGAATGGCTTCACGGTCTGCGTTTTGTACAGTCATGGCACCTCCAGTGTCGCTAATACTCTAGGAGAAAGCCCCCGCTCACACACACTGGATTGCCAGGTTGACCCCACACTCCCCCAACCTCAACCCCCACTTGAGCCATTCATCCAGCACGCCACACCGATTGTGACCTTCGGCACCACCGCGGCAATCCGCCTCGAATCCCACATTCTCCACCCCGTTCAGTGTCAATCTTTGGTTGGTTAGCTGGACCTAACTCCGGAACCGACTCCATCTGCGGAAAATCGGTACCCTGGCTGCCATGGCTATCGACAAGAACACTGAAAACAAAGCAACCCGCCAGATCGACGCTCCCGCAGCCGAGATCTTCGACATCCTCTCCAACCCCGAGCGCCACGCCGAGACGGACAACTCCGGCATGGTCGTCTCTGCCGACCAGGGCGAGCGTCTGAAGAATGTCGGCGACACCTTCACCATGAACATGACCAAGGAGGACGGCGACTACCAGACCGTCAACGAGGTCTTCGCCATCCAGGACGACCGCGTCATCGGCTGGAAGAACGTGGAGAACACCACTGCTGAGGTGAAGGTCGGCGCGAAGTGGCTCTACGAGCTCGAGCCGATCGACGCTGACAACACCAACGTCACCCTCACCTACCAGCGCGATGAGCTGGAGGAGAACCTCCTCGCAATGACCGAGAAGTTCGACGACGACTTCCTGGCTAAGTCCCTCGACTCCCTCGCAGAGGCAGTCGCAGGCGCATAAGCCTTCGCTTCTCGACGTCACCAAAGGCGGCCCGCCGGACCCAGCGCCCGGTCGGCCGCCTTTCGCATGCCCGCCGCTTCGCCGGCGCGACCGCCCCCATCCCCCAGTCCAGCACCGCGCTGCAGTACTTCGAATTGCAGATCTGCTAGCAACCCCCAGAACCGAACTAGCAGATCGCTTCCCCAACTTTTCATTCCCGCAGGTGATATCGGCAACGGCTTTCACTACGAGCCTGATCTGCTAGTTCCGGCACCGCACCTCCGCAGGTGAACTAGCAGATCTGCCGCCGGCGCGGCCGATCAGGGCATTTCAAGACTGCCCCAGCCTGGCCCCGCCGAATGCGCACGCAAAAAGGCGGGCCCTGCAGGAAAGCGGGGCCCGCCTTTGGTGCGTCGTAAAGCGAAGGCTTAGAGGTTGATCATGTGGCCTTCGACGCCGTGCGCGATCTCCTTGAGCACCTCGGACAGGGTCGGGTGGATGTGGATGGAGCGCGCGATCTCGCCTGCGGTGAGGTCGAAGCGCTGCGCCAGCACGACCTCCGGAAGCAGCTCGGAGACGTTGGCGCCAACCAGGTGCGCACCGAGGATCTCGCCGAACTCGGCGTCCGCGACGAGCTTGCCAAAGCCGGCAGTCTCGTTCAGGCCGACTGCCTTGCCGTTTGCGGTGAACGGGAAGGTGGCGACCTTGATGTCGCGGTCCGGCCACTTCTCCTTCGCCTGCTCCTCGGTGTAACCCATGGAAGCGACCTGCGGGTTACAGAAGGTGGCGCGCGGGGTCATCATGTAATCCTCGATCTCGAGGGTCTCCGCGTCCGCGATGGTTTCAGCGGCGATGATGCCCTGGGCCTCAGCCACGTGCGCGAGCTGCAGCTTCGCGGTCACGTCGCCGATGGCGTAGATGCCGTCGACGTTGGTGCGCATGCGCTCGTCGATGGCGATGGCGCCGCGGTCCGTGAGCTCGACGCCCGTGTTCTCCAGGCCGTAGCCCTCGGTGCGCGGGGCGAAGCCGACGGAGATCATCACGCGATCCGCGGTGAGCGTCTCCACGTCGTCGGAGCCGTTCTTCTTCACGTCCACCTCGACGGAATCGCCGTTGTCGCGCACCTCGGTGGTGGCGTGGCCGGTGAGCAGCTTCACGCCGAGCTTCTTGTATGCCTTGGCGATCTCCTTGGACACGTCCTTGTCCTCATTGGGCAGGACGCGGTCCTGATACTCGATGACCGTGACGTCCACGCCGTAGTTGGACAGCACGTAGGCGAACTCCATGCCGATCGCGCCGGCACCGACGATGACCATCTTCTCCGGGGCCTCCGGGTTGAGGATCTGCTCCTCGTAGGAGACCACGTTGTCGGACAGCTCGATGCCCGGCAGGGTGCGCACAACGGCGCCGGTGGCGATGATGCAGTCATCGAAGGTGACGGTCATACCCTTGTCGTCGCCGTCGGCGATCTCGATGGTCTTGGCGTCCGTGAAGGTGCCCAGGCCGTTGATCTCCTGGATCTTGTTCTTCTTCATCAGGTAGTGCACGCCGCCGACGATCTTCTGGGAGACCTTGCGGGAACGCTTGTGGGCATCGGTGTAGTCGAACTCCACGTCGCCCTTGATGCCGAACGTCTTGGCTTCGTGGTTGAAGATCTCAGCCACTTCAGCGTTCTTGATCAGGGCCTTGGAGGGAATGCAGCCCACGTTGAGGCAGACACCGCCCCAGTACTGCTTCTCAATAACAGCTACCTTTTTACCCAGCTGAGCTGCACGGATGGCGGCGACGTAGCCACCGGGGCCAGCGCCGAGGACAACAACGTCAAAATGTTCTTTACTCACGCTGCATATCGTACGTGTCCGTCTGGCAAAATGTTGCGGAGCATCTTGTTTCTTCTTTGAATGAAAGTGAGCGGTTCACTGTGAAGTTCACTCGCACGGCGGTAGCCCTCGGCGCCGCCGCCCTTATCGCCGCAGGCTCCGTGCCCGCCGTCCAGCACTTCGCGGAGGGCGGCGCCGACAAGCCGGTCACCACCCTGTCCCCGGCGGCGACGACCGTGCAGACCTCGCTTCCCACCCCAACAACCAGCACCACCGCGAACTCGACCACGAGCCCGACCACCACCACGTCGGAGAAGCCGAAGGTTGTGCCGATGTCCACGACGGCCACAACGGCCACCACAGCGACAACGGCGGCGACGACGGCGGCGACGGATGCGACGCTGACTAGCACGAGCCCGACCGTAACGGTCGTGGAGACCACCGAGGACCCAGAGCCGACGGACGAGCACCCGAACGTCCGCCCGCTCGACGAGGCGCCGAAGACGTACCAGGGCAAGGACCAGGCGTGGGTGCGCATCCTCGCTCGCCACCGCGACACCTGGGACAACGAGGCAATCTCCGTGTACTCCGAGTCCATGGAGCGCGACATCCCGGTGGCGATCTTCTACGCCACCGACGAAAACGGCGACCGCAAGGAGAACGCCCCGACGGTCTACCTGCTCAACGGCGCCGGCGGATCCGAGCAGGACACCGACTGGGTGGCGCAGGCCTACGACGAGCTGGAAGAGACCTACAAGGATTCCGGCGCGAACGTTGTCATCCCGATGGAAGGCGCGTTCTCCTACTACGTGGACTGGGCCGCCGAGCCGCCGGTGGACACGGACACGAACCCGTTCTTCCACGGCAAGCAGATGTGGTCGACCTTCCTGGCTCACGAGCTGCCGCAGGCGGTTGAGCCGTACATGAACGCCGACGAGGAGCACCGCGCGGCGGCCGGCCTGTCCATGGCCGCGACCTCCGCGCTGCTGCTGGCGGAGCACAACCCGGGCTTCTACGACGCGGTCGGCTCCTTCTCCGGCTGCGCGGCGACGTCCCGGCCGATCCCGTGGGCGTTCCTGGACCTGACCGTCAGCCGCGGCGCGCCGAATGTGATGACGCCGGAGTACATCTTCGGAGAGCGCGGCTCGGACTACAACCGCCACTACGACGCGCTGGTCAACGCCGCAGATCTGAAGGGCACCGCGGTGTACCTGTCCACCGGCACCGGTCTGGCGGGCGCGAGCGATACGCCGGGCTACCTGAAGGACCGCTTGATCGATAAGTACGGCGTGGACCCGGACTCGGCTTCGGCCCGCGCACTGTCCAACGCGATGACCCTGCAGGTCGAAGGCGGCGTGATCGAGGCTGCGATGAACGCCTGCACCCACGACCTGATGGTGAAGATGCGCGCCAACGACGTGGAGGTCACCCACGCTGAGCTGCGCAATGTGGGCACCCACAGCTGGGCGTCCTGGGGCAACGACGTGCAGCTTTCCTTTGACAAGGTGTTCAAGAAGGCGCTCGGCCTGGAGCAGTAGGCACCTGCTTGTCGACGAACCAAAGGTGCCTCCCCGACAACAGTCCGGGGAGGCACCTTTTTCGCTGCGCAGCGCGCTAGAACATTGCCCTTAGAACATGCCCATGCCGTAGGCGATGGTGGAGGACATGGAGGAGCCTGCGTGCACGAGCTCGCCGAGAAGCTGGTTGATCTGCACCTGGGCGGTTTCGATGGGGTTCATTTTTTGGGGATCCTTTCGGGGTTTCCGGGCGGGCGGCGCAACACGCCACACGCGTAACGCTGGCCACTACAGTAACGAATGTCCCATAGAATGGCGCAATAATTGCCTGTCAGTTTAACCCCCTCCCCCAGGACTGGATACACACATGAAGAAGATCAAGGCGGCGGCGCTTGCCGCCCTCACGGCAGTCTCCCTCGCCGGCACCAGCGCACCGGCGACCTCCGCCCAGCAGCCAGCCGGCCAGGAAGGCGTTGTGAAGGCGTGGGACGCACGATCGAACCCGCCGCGGATCACCCGCACCGGCCAGCCGCAGGAGTGGGCCAACCAGGTGGACCACAAGACGGTGCTGTCCTACAACGTGTACTCCCCCTCCATGCGCCGCGACATCCCGGTCGCAGTGGTGCCGGCCACCGACGCCGCCGGCAACCGCGTGCGCAACGCACCGACGCTGTACCTGCTCAACGGTGCCGGCGGCGCAGAGCAGAACCAGGACTGGCTGAAGCTCTACCCGGTGAAGGACTACTTCGCCGGCAAAGGCGTCAACGTGGTGGTGCCGCAGGCCGGCGCGTTTTCCTACTACACGGACTGGGTGAAAAACGACGTCGCCTCCGACTACATCAACGGCCCGCAGAAGTGGGAGACGTTTTTGACCAAGGAGCTTCCCGGCCCGATCGAGCGCGTGGTGGGCGCCAACGGCCGCCGCGCCGTGACCGGCGTGTCCATGTCCGCCACCTCCGCCCTGCTGTTCGCGCAGCATAATCCGGGGATGTACCAGGCCGTGGCGGCGTTTTCCGGCTGCGCGTCCACGTCTTCGCCGCACGGCTACAATTTCGCGCGCGTGACCGTCAACCGCGCGGGCAACCCGAATTTCCGAACGGTCACCCCGGAGATGATGTGGGGGCCGATGAACGGGCCGTACAACCGCTACAACGACGCGCTTTTGGGCGCGGAGAAGCTGCGCGGCACCCGTCTGTACATCTCCTCCGGCACGGGGCTGGCGGGCCACCCGGACCAGGTCAGCTACCTGCTGGGCAAGGGCGCCCCGATGCCGGCGGCGCAGCTCAGCGCGGGTGTGCTGCAGGTCGAAGGCGGCGTGATCGAAGCCGCGGTGAACAAATGCACCCACGACCTGAAGGCCAAGCTGGACGGGCTGGGCATCCCGGCGCACTTCGAGCTGCGCAACGTGGGCACCCACTCCTGGCCGTACTGGACCGAGGACATGGACCGCGCCTGGCACACCACAATCAAGCCTGCTCTGGGGGCTTAGCGTGCGCGATATCGAGCCCAAGCTTCTCGACGACCTCACGGCCGCCCCCGCCCTGAAATGGGCCCGGGAGTGGTCCGACGCGACAGAAGCGCGGCTCGATTCGTCCGCGCTGCGTAAGCGGATCCGCGCCGCTTTGGATTCGGACGACCGGATCCCGTTTGTCACCCGGCGCGGCGAGGACCTGTACAACTTCTGGCGCGACGCCGAGCACGAGCGCGGAATCTGGCGCCGAACGTCCCTCTCCTCCTTCCTCGGCGAGGGAGCAACCGATTGGGACGTCCTCCTCGACGTCGACGCGCTCGCCGCCGACGAGGACGAGGACTGGGTGTACAAGGGCGCAACCGTGTTGCCGTTGAGCTGGGACCGGGCGCTGATCCGCCTGTCGCGAGGCGGCGCGGACGCGGTGATGGTGCGCGAGTTCGACCTTGAAACCCGCGCCTTCGTGGATCCGGCAGAGGGCGGCTTCACCATCGACGAGGCGAAAACGAATGTCAGCTGGGTAGACCGCGACACCATCCTGGTGGGCACCGACGAAGGCCCGGGCACGGTCACCAATTCCGGCTACCCCATGCAGGTGGCGCGCTGGACCCGCGGCGGCGACACAACCGTCATCTTCACCGGCGAGCCCGGCGACGTGGCCGTCGGGGCGGGCTATGACGTGGTGGACCGGAGGACCGTCGTCACGCGGGCGCTCGATTTTTACACCTCACGCACGTGGGTAGACGGCGAGTTTCTCGACGTGCCGGACGATTGCGACGCCATCCCCCATCGGAAGTGGCTGTTCATCCAGCCGCGCACCGAGTTCGCGGGCGTGCCCGCAGGTGCCCTCGGCGTGATCGACCTCGACGCGTTCCATAAAGGCGCCCGCGACTTCACCGTGCTCGAGCAGGACGCGACCGTCGAAGCGATCACCTTCACGGAAAACGCGCTGCTTATCACCTGCCTCGTGGACGTGGCCACCAGCATCTCCCGCCTCACGCTGGGCACCTGGGAGCGCACCGAACTCACCCTGCCCGAGGCCGCCAGCGCCCACGTGGTGGCCGCAAACCCGGTGGCCGGCGACGAGTTCTGGGTCGCCGCCTCCTCCTTCACCACGCCGACAACACTGTTGCGCGGCGACGCCTCCGGCGCACTCACCGAAGCCAAGCGCGCCCCCGCCCACTTCGACACGAGCGGGCTTGAAACCCGCCAGCACTGGGTAACCTCAGCCGACGGCACGCGCCTGCCGTACTTCATCACCGGCGACTTCTCCGGTGGTCCCCGTCCCACGCTGGTGGGAGGCTACGGCGGCTTCGAGGTCTCGCTTACGCCCGCGTTTTCCAACGTGCGCGGCATCGCGTGGCTGGAGCAGGGCAACTTCTACGTCCAGCCCAACCTGCGCGGCGGCGGCGAATTCGGGCCCGAGTGGCACTCGCAGGTGGTCAAGACCAACCGCCACAAGGTGTGGGAGGACCACAAGGCGGTGCTCGAGGACGTCGTCGCCCGCGGCTACGCCACGCCTGCGCAGATTGCCATCCGTGGCGGCTCGAATGGCGGGCTGCTCACCTCCGGCGCGCTGGTGAAGTACCCGGAGTGCTTCGGCGCGGCGGTGATCCAGGTGCCGCTGACGGACATGCTGCGCTACCACACCCTGTCCGCCGGCGCGTCCTGGATGGCGGAGTACGGCGACCCGGACAACCCCGAAGAGCGCGCCGCGATCGAAACCTGGTCGCCGCTGCACAACGTCCGCCCGCGGGACGAGGTGGCCTATCCCCCGGCGCTGGTGACCACCTCCACGCGCGACGACCGCGTCCACCCCGCCCACGCCCGCACCTTCGCGCTCGCGCTGTGGCGGGCTGGCCAGCCGGTGGACTACTTCGAAAACACCGCAGGCGGTCACGCAGGTGCCGCCGATAATGCACAGGTGTCGCGGGTGGAGGCGTTGATCTACCTGTGGATCGACGACAAGATCGGCACACCCCTGGCGTAGACTTCCCCGCGATATGAGAAACCTGAGGCTTCGCTCCACACCCATCCCCGGCACCCGCGACCGCTACACCGGCGTGGAGTTCAACCTGGGGTTCCACGTCACGCACTACGACCTGGATTTTGACTACAAGGTTGCCCCGAACCGTCTCGAAGCAACTGCGACCCTGACGCTGAGCACCTGGCGGGAGCTGAACCACCTCACCCTCGACCTCACCCAAGGTCTGTCGGTGCGCCGCGTGGAGGTATCCGGAAGCATCGGCATCAAGCGCTACCGCCACCACGGCGGCAAGCTGCGCATCACCTTCGACCAGTTCATCCCGGTGGACACGGAGATGCAGCTGACCATCCGCTACGCCGGTTCCCCGCGCCCCCGCCGCACCGCGTGGGGCCTGCTGGGCTGGGAGGAGCTGGAAAACGGCGCGCTGACCGCCAACCAGCCCAACGGCGCGCCGTCCTGGTTCCCCTGCGACGACACCCCGGACGAGAAAGCCACCTACACCTTCAACGTGCGCGCGGACCGCGGGTACGTGGCGGTGACCAACACCACCGCCCGCCCCATGGCCACCTACCTGGCCACGGTGCAGGTGGGCCAGTTCCACCGCGTGGCGCTGGGCCGCAACACGGTGGCGTGGCTGCCGCCGGCGACCCAGATGGGCGACTTGGACAAGCAGCAGGCCATGCTGGATTACTTCGAAACCGTCTTCGGCCACTACCCGTTTGAGGACTATCAGGTGGTCGTGCATGAAGATGAACTGGAGATCCCGCTCGAGGCCCAGGGGCTGTCCATCTTCGGCGTGAACCACCTGCAGGGCAACGAGCGCCTCATCGCGCACGAGCTGGCGCACCAGTGGTTCGGCAACTCGCTGGGCATCGCGCAGTGGGAGGACATCTGGCTCAACGAGGGTTTCGCCTGCTACGCCGAGTGGCTGTGGGCGGATTTTACGGGGCGAATGCCTATCGACGTCTCCGTGCGCACCCACTACGCCAAAATCACGCCCATGCAGTTCACCCTGGCCGACCCGGGACCGCGCGACATGTTCGACGACCGCGTGTACAAACGCGGCGCCATCGCCCTCCACGCGCTACGCCGCGCCTTCGGCGACGCCGTGTTCTTCAACGCGGTGCGCGATTACGTGGCCACCAACGCCCACGGCATCGTGGAAACCTTCGACCTGGTCAACGCGTTTAAGCGCCAAGGTGTGGACATCTCCCCGATCCTGGACGCGTGGATCCATCACCCCGAGCTTCCGGAGTGCCCGTGAAGAACCTCTCCCTGGCCACCATCTTCGCCGCTGCCAGCGGCTTTGTGGTCATGTGGATTGCCAGCTGGGCCCTGGACGCCGAGCACGGCTACAACTCTTTCCTGGCCTACTGGGGCCTGTTTTTCGCCTGCACTGGGCTCATCGACGGCATCACGCAGGAAACCACCCGCGCCGTGGCAGCCTCGCGCGAGACGCAGGCGCGTGGCAGCGCCAACCCGTGGAAGTTCGGCGCGGCGATCGGCGTGGCACTAGCTGCAGTTGTGCTGCTTGTGGGGCTTTTCGCCATGGGTCGCATCGTGCCCACCCACCCGGGCACCGCCACGGGGTTGTTGGCGTTCGGCTTGCTCAGCTACGCCTTCCAGGCGGTGCTCTCCGGCATCTTGAGCGGCTCCGGGCTGTGGAACCGCTACGCCGCGCTGGTTGCCCTGGACTCCGGTGTGCGCCTCGTGCTTGCGGTGGTGGTGTGGGCGCTCGGCGGCGGGCTGATGGAGTTTTTGGCCATCACCGTCATCGGCGCGCTGAGCTGGGCCGTGGTCCTGGCGCTGGCGCCGGTGCGCGTGCAGCTGGACGTGGACCGCGGGGCGTTTGTGCGCCGCGTCGGCTCCGCCATGGTGGCCTCCGGGGCGTCGGCCGCGCTGATCACGGGCTTTCCCACCGCCGCCTCCGCCGCCTTCCCCGCGGCAACTGCTGGCGCTGCTGTCGCCGCGATCAACAACGCCGTCATGCTCACTCGCGCGCCGGTGCTGGTGCCGCTGCAGCGTTTCCAATCGGCGCTGGTGGTGCGCTTCGTGGAGCGCCGCGACACTGTCTACAGGGCGCTCGCCGCGCCCGTCGGCGCGATCATGGGCGTCGGCATCGTCGGCTTCGCGGCCGCCTGGCTGATCGGCCCGTGGATTTTGCGGGTGGCGTACAAACCGGAGCTGTTTGTGGACGGGCTCACGCTCGGCCTGCTCACCTTCGCCTCCGCGTTCATGGGCATGCTGATGATCACCGGCGTGGCCGTGCTCGCCTTGGAGCGCCACGCGTTCTACGTTGCCGGCTGGCTCGCCGCCACCGCCACCGCGTTCGCCGTGTTGTTCCTCGCGCCGTGGGGCGTCGCCACGACCGTTGTGGTGGCGCTGTTCGCCGGGCCGATCGTCGGTGCGCTCGTGCACCTGGCGGGCCTTGTAAGGTAGCTGGCCATGGAACGTTTGCTAGTCACTGGCGGTGCGGGGTTCATTGGGGCGAATTTTGTCCGTCAGGCGTCGCAAAGCTTCCGCGTCACCGTCGTGGACAAGCTCACCTACGCCGGCAACCGCGCGAACCTGCCCGAGGGCATTGAGTTCGTGCGCGGGGACATCTGCGAGCAACCGCTTATCGACGAGCTCGTGTCCGCCACCGACGCCGTCATCCACTTCGCCGCCGAATCGCACAACGACAACTCACTGAGGGACCCGTCCGCGTTCGTGCACAGCAACATCAACGGCACATTCGCGCTGCTGGAGGCGGTGCGGAAGTTCGACAAACGCCTGCACCACATCTCCACCGATGAAGTCTTCGGCGACCTAGAGCTCGGCGGCACCGACGCGTTCACCGAGACCACGCCGTACAACCCCTCCTCGCCCTACTCGGCGACGAAAGCCGGCTCCGACCACCTGGTGCGCGCCTGGGTGCGCTCGTTCGGGGTGCGCGCCACGATCTCGAACTGCTCCAACAACTACGGGGCCTACCAGCACATAGAGAAGTTCATCCCCCGCCAGATCACCAACATCCTCACCGGCCAGCCCGCGAAGCTCTACGGCACCGGCGCGCAGGTGCGCGACTGGATCCACGTGGACGACCACAACGATGCCGTCCTGGCCATCTTGGAGCGCGGGCGCATCGGCGAGACCTACAACATCGGTGCGAGCAACCCCGGCGACGCTCACGTCACGAATAAGCAGGTCATCGAGACCATCTGCGAGCTCATGGGCGGCGAATACGTCCACGTCGCCGACCGCCCCGGCCACGACCAGCGCTACACCATGGACGCCGCCAAGCTGCGCCGCGAGCTCGGCTGGCAACCGCAGCACACGGACCTGCGCAGCGGGCTGCAGCAGACGATCGACTGGTACACCGACAACCGCTGGTGGTGGGAAGACGACAAGGCAGGCATTGAACGCGGGTACGCGGAAAGGGGACAGTGAAATGACCACCATCGACGGCCTCGAGGTTCACCGGCTCACCGTCCACGAGGACAACCGCGGCTGGTTCAAAGAGAACTGGTCCGGCCAAAAACTCACCCCGAAGCAGCACAACGTCAGCTTCAACGCCCGCCGCGGTGCGACCCGCGGCATGCACGCCGAGCCGTGGGACAAGTGGGTCTCCGTGGCCACCGGCCGCGTGTTCGGCGCGTGGGTGGACATGCGCGAAGGCTCCGCCACGTTCGGCGAGAAATTCACCTGCGAGATCGGCCCGGACACCGCCGTGTTCGTCCCCCGCGGCGTGGCCAACGGCTTCCAGGCGCTCGAGGACGACACCACCTACATCTACCTGGTCAACCAGCGCTACTCCCCCGGCGGCGCGTTCTGCTCCTACAAGGAAATCGACTGGCCGCTCGAGCCCACCGAGCTGTCCGCCAAAGACCTCGAGCATCCGTTGCTTATCGACGCCACTCCGCTTCCCCCACGCCGCATCCTCGTCACCGGCGCCAACGGCCAGTTGGGGCGCGCGCTGCGCCAAATCTGGTCGGACAAAGAAGCCCACTTCGTGGGCCACGACGAGTTCGACATCTGCCACGCCGCCGACTCAGCGAAACGCGCCGGCATCAACTGGGCGGACTACTGGGCGATTGTGAACTGCGCCGCCTACAACGACGTCAACGGCGCGGAGGACGACCGAGCCGGGGCATGGAGGGTGAATGCGGCGGCGCCGGCGGAGCTTGCGTCGATAAGCAATGCCCACGACCTCGCCTTCGTCCATGTCTCCTCCGACTACATCTTCGACGGCAACGTCGAGGTGCACGACGAAGCTGAGGTGCCGTCGCCGCTGAGCGCGTACGGCGCCTCGAAGGCCGCGGGCGACACCGCCGCACAGGTCGCTCGCAAGCACTACGTGGTGCGCACGAGCTGGGTGTTCGGCGACGGCCGCAACTTCATGTCCGTCATGGCCGACCTGGCCGATCGGGGTGTAGCGCCGAAGGTGGTCTGCGACCAGCGCGGCCGCCCCACCTGGGCCGAAGACCTGGCCAAAGGTATTGCGCACCTGCTCGACACCGGCGCCGAATACGGCGTGTACAACGTCACCTCCGACGGCGACGCCGTCACCCGCGACGAGATCGCCATGGCGGTGTTTGTGGCCGTCGGCGGCGACCCGGCGGACGTCCACCCCGTGACCACCGAGCAGTACGGCGCCGAATTCGGCGTGGAGGCGCCACGCCCGCGCGAATCCACCCTGGCGCTGGACAAGATCAAGGCCACCGGTTTCGCGCCGACGAACTGGCGTGCCGCGCTCGCGCTCTACGTGGCACTGCGGTAGCTACACTTCGTTTCCATGAAGGGCATCATCCTCGCTGGCGGCTCGGGCACGCGCCTGTACCCGATCACCCAGGGCATCTCGAAGCAACTCATGCCCATCTACGACAAGCCGATGATCTACTACCCGCTATCCACGCTGATCAGCGCGGGTATCAGGGAGATTTTGATCATCACCACGCCGGAGGATCGGCCGAACTTTGAGCGTTTGCTTGGCGACGGCTCACGCCTCGGCATCATGCTCCACTACGCCGAACAACCCCGCCCGGAGGGACTGGCGCAGGCGTTTTTGATCGGCGAGGAGTTCATCGGCGACGACTCGGTAGCGCTGGTGCTCGGCGACAACATCTTCGACGGCAGCGGCATCGCCCAGGTGCTCGGCCAGGTGCGCGACATCGACGGCGGCGCCATCTTCGCCTACGAGGTCTCCGACCCGCAGCGCTACGGCGTAGTCGAGTTCGACGCGGACGGCACCGCGCTCTCCATCGAGGAAAAACCCGACGAGCCGAAGTCCAACTTCGCCGTGGTGGGGCTGTACTTCTACGACAATGATGTTGTGGACATCGCCAAATCCATTACCCCCTCGGCGCGCGGGGAGCTGGAAATCACCTCCGTCAACGAGGCCTACCTCCGCCGCGGCGACCTGAAGGTGCACCGCCTGCACCGCGGGGATGTGTGGCTGGACACGGGAACGATTGATTCGATGAGCGAGGCCAGCGCCTACGTCGAAGTGTTGCAGAAACGCACCGGCACCGTCATCGGCTCGCCGGAAGTCGCCGCCTACCGGGAAGGCTTCATCGACGCCACCCAACTGCGCGCACGCGGCGAGGCCGTGCTCAAATCCGGCTACGGCCGCTACCTTATCGACGCCGCCGAGGAGGCCTAATGCCCACCCTTTCCGCCCTCATGAGCATCTACCACGCCACCGACGCCGACGAACTCGAACTCACGCTGAACTCCCTCGACGACCAGACGCGCCCCGCCGACGAGGTAGTGGTGGTCTTTGACGGGGAAGTGTCGGGGGCGGTGCGTGGGGTCGTCGAAAAGCATGGCGCGCGCGTGGTCGAACTGCCCAAAAACGTCGGCCTCGGCCGGGCACTCAACGCAGGCTTAGCGACGATCAACGCCACCTACACCGCACGCATCGACTCAGACGACGCCGCCAAACCGGAACGCTTCGCTAAACAGCTCGCCTACCTGGAGGCGCACCCGGACGTGGCCGCGCTCGGCAGCGCCATGGAAGAGTTCGAGCACACCCCCGGCGACCGCGGCACCATCCGCGCGCTGCCACGCGACCCAAGCACGTACGTGAAGATCAACTCCCCGCTCAACCACCCCGCCGTCACGTTCCGCACCGACGCCGTGAAAGCCGTCGGCGGATACCAACACGTGCCGTTCATGGAAGACTACGACCTGTGGGCGCGCCTCATCGCCGTCGGCCACACCCTGGCCAACCTCGACGAGCCACTGACTTACTTCCGCGTAACCGACGACCAGTTGCGACGCCGCGCCAGCGCCGACACCCGCCGCGCCGAGCGCACCATGCAGGCCAACCTCGTCGAATACGGGCTGATCTCACGCCCGCGCGCGCTGTTGAACCTCGCCGTGCGCAACCTATACCGCGCCCTCCCCATAGGCCTGACCAAGCGCGTCTACTCCGTGCTGTTCCACCGCGGAGGGTAACCTCACTAAGCAAGATGACCCGATTTTCAGACACCTGGCTGATCGTGCCTTGCTACAACGAGGGCACGGTCATCTTCGACGTGCTCACGAATGCGCGCGAGACGTTCCCCAACATCGTGGGCGTTAACGACGGATCCCGCGACAACTCCGCGGAGCAGATCCGCGCCGCCGGCGCCCACCTGGTGGACCACCCGGTCAACCTGGGCCAAGGCGCGGCGATCCAGACCGGCGTGGAATACGCGCGCAAACAGCCGGGCGCCGAGTTCTTCGTCACCTTCGACGCGGACGGCCAGCACCAGGAAAAAGACGTTGTGCGCATGATTGAGCGGCTGCGCACTGAGCCGTTGGACATCGTCGTCGGCACACGCTTCGCCGGCCAGGAGAACTCGCAGGTGCCGTGGATCAAGCGCGCCGTGCTGAAAACGGTGGTGATGCTGTCGCCGCGCACGAAGAGGCTCGGGCTCACGGATGCCCACAACGGGCTGCGCGCCTTCAACCGCACGGTGGCCGAGGAGATGAACATCCGCATGAACGGGATGTCGCACGCTTCGGAGATCGTCTCCATGATTGACAAGCACGGCTGGCGCGTGGACGAGGAGCCGGTGGACATCCTTTACACGGAGTACTCGATGTCGAAGGGCCAGTCGCTGATCAACGGCGTGAACATCCTCGCCGACGGGCTCGTTGCAAGGAGGTTGCCATGATCCAAGCGTTGTTGCTGCTCGCCATCGTTGCGTTGGCCTGGTATTTCTTTGCTAATCGACGAAAAGCTAACGCCAAAGCCTGGGTAAAAATCGGCTTCGCCCTCATGATGGTGGCGGCGGTGTGGGCGATTGCGCGCCCCGACGATGTCACGGTGGTTGCCAACTGGCTGGGTGTGGCCCGCGGCACCGACCTGATGCTGTACGTGCTGGTGGTGGCGTTCTTCTTCGTCACCGTCTCCACGTGGACGCGCTTCCGCGAGCAGGAGTTGCGCTACGCGCGCCTGGCCCGCGCCGTCGCGCTGCAGAACGCACAGGCGCCGGAACAGGACGCGGAGCGTTAGAAGCCGCGGCGGATCCACTCCTCCAGGTGCGGCGCCTCTGCGCCGATGGTGGTGTGGTCGCCGTGGCCGGTGCGCACCACCGTCTCCGCCGGCAGGTCCAGCACGGACTTCTGCAGGGAGTGGATGATGGTGTCGAAGGAGGAGAACGACCGTCCCGTCGCGCCCGGCCCGCCCTGGAACAGGGTGTCGCCGGAGAACAGCTCGCCGGCCTCCTCGGCGTAGATGACTACAGAGCCCGGCGAGTGGCCCGGGGTGGACATCACGCGCAGGTCGGTGCCGGCGATGGTGAACGTGGCGCCGTCGAGAAGCTGGCGGTAGTGCGCGCCCGGGTTCTGGCGCTGCCACAAAAACCCGTCGGTGGGGTGCAGGTACACCGGGGCGTCCACAAGCCGCGACAGCTCGGGCGCGGCATCGATGTGGTCGGAGTGGCCGTGGGTGGCCAAAATGCCCTTCACGCGCCTGTTCCCCACCGCCTCGGCGATGGCTTCGGCGTTGTGGGCGGCGTCAATGATGTAGACCTCGGAATCGTCGCCGACGATCCAGACGTTGTTGTCCACCTCCCACTCGCCGCCGTCGAGTTTGAACAGGCCGGATGTGACTACATTGTCGATGCGCATTTAGAACTCCACCACGCTTCGCAGCACGTCTCCGTGCTTCATTTTTTCAAAGGATTCCTCGATGTCACCGACGCCGATGCGCTCGGAGACGAACTCGCCCAGCGGGAAACGGCCCTGCTTGTACAGCTGGACGTACGCGGGGAAGTCGCGCTCCGGCAGGCAGTCGCCGTACCAGGCCGGCTTGATGGAGCCGCCGCGTGCGTAGAGATCGATCGCGGGGATGTCCACGTGGTCGGTCTGGTTGGGCACGCCGACCATGACCATGCGGCCGGCGAAGTCGCGCGAGTAGAACGCCTGGCGCCAGGTGGGCTGGATGCCCACCGCGTCGATGGCCACGTCGGCGCCGAAGCCGCCGGTGAGCTCGCGCACGGCCTCGATCACCTCGTCCTCGCTCATGTCCTTGGCGCAAATGGCGTCGGTGGCGCCAAACTTGGCAGCGGCGTCGCACTTTCGCTTATCGACGTCTACAGCCACCACCGTTGTCGCCCCCGCCAACGCGGCACCGGCCACAGCCGCAAGCCCCACGCCGCCGAGGCCGAACACGACCACGGACTCGCCGCGCTGCACGTCACCGGTGTTCACCGCGGCGCCCAGGCCGGCCATGATGCCGCAGCCGAGCAGGCCCGCCGCCGCCGGGTCGGCGTCCGGGTCGACCTTCGTGCACTGCTTTTCGTGCACGAGGGTCTTCTCCGCGAAGGAGCCGATGCCGAGTGCGGGGGTGAGCGGAGTGCCGTCGTCAAGCGTCATGCTCTGCGAGGCGTTGTGGGTGTTGAAGCAGTTCTTCGTGTCGCCCTTGCGGCAGGCGCGGCACTCGCCGCACACCGCGCGCCAGTTCAGCACCACGAAATCGCCCTCCTGAACGTGGGTGACGTCCTCGCCGACCTGGTCCACAATGCCGGCAGTTTCGTGGCCGAGGAGGAACGGGTAGGCGTCCTCGATGTCGCCGTCGCGGTAGGCCAGGTCCGTGTGGCACACGCCGGTGGCCTGGACCTTGACCACCACATCGTTGGGGCCGGGTTCCGGGATCACAATGTCCACGACCTCGACCGGGGCGCCCTTGGAACGGGCGATTACTCCTTGAACAGTCTGTGTCATGCCCCCAAGACTAGGAGCGGGCAATGACGTTTGCCACGTGCTCGTGGCCGCGCTGGTTGACGTGGATAGGAAGGTTGCCCGGGCCGCCGTAGAAGTCCACCAGCCCGGCCCACATGCGCTTGTTGTCCGGGGCGCACATATTGTTGTGCCAGGTGGAGGGTTTCAGGTCCAAAAACTCCACGCCAGCGGCGCGGGCGGCGTCGACCTGCATCCACTGCGCGAGGTTCTCCCAGCGCTGCGCCTCCACCAACCGGGTGGCGTCTGCGACGTTCGGGGCGATGTGGAACAGGCACACGCGGTCGCCGGCGGTGATCTTGGGGTAGCCCACGATCTGGATGCGCGCGTTCGGCGCGGCGGCGCGGATGCGGTTGATCTGCGGGACCATGTAGCGGGTGAAGTCGCGGCGGATGTCGCCGTCCGGGCGCGAGTTGTTGTTGTACGTGTCGTTGAAGCCTGCGGAGATGATCACGCGCGCCGTCGCCGGCGACAGGCCGCGGTCCGCGATCGCGCGGTCCACCTGCTGGAAGAAACCAGGTCCCTTGGAGATGGTCACCACGCCGGTGCAGGAGTAGTCGCGCGCAGCCAGGCCGAGCTTGGCGGCGGAGCGCTTGCCCCAGTTCGTGGGGGAGGTCGGGCACCATGTGCCGTTATCCGAGCGCCCGCGCGGGTCCAGCCCCAGCTTGCCGGCGGCCCACTGGCCCATGTTCGGGTCGGAGATGACAGAGTCGCCGAAGATGACCATGTTGCGGTCCTGCGCCTGCGCCGCCGTGGCGAGCGGGGCGACAAGCGCGGCCGCCGCAACGAAAATAGCGGCAAGGCGGCGGGAAAATGACACGGCGAAATCCTTTCACAGAGGTTTCTTGCGTAACAGTAGGCTACATTATCCACATGCGACCCACTCACCGTCCGCTGTTCTTACTCAAGTCTTTCGCCCGCTTCGTGCCCGCCGTTACACGCGCCGGCATCGTCAGCGCCGAAGGCGGCCCCCGCGCGGCCCTCGCACTCACCCCCAACCTCGCGCGCTACTGGTTCACCACCGCCCGCGAAGTCGAACAGGGCGCCGCCGCCGCACCGGAGCGCATCGCGCTTATCGACGACACGGGCGTGACCACCTACCGCCAACTCCGCGACGACTCACGCACCCTGGCCGCATGGCTCCTCGACGTGCAGGAAGAACGCGGCCTGGACGAGCTGCGCATCGGTGTGATGGCCCGCAACGGCCGCGGCATCATCCTGCCGCTGGCCGCCAAAGGCTACGCCGGGGCGCACATCTTCCTGCTCAACATCGGCTCCTCGCCCGAACAGCTCGCCGGCATCTTCGCCGAAAACGACATCAACGTCCTGTTCATCGACGACGAGTTCGCCGACCGCCTCCCCGCTAACACCGCCGGCATCACCATCGTGCGCGCACACGAGGACGGCGGCGCCGGGCTCTCTATTGGGCAGGTGGTCCGGATGGACGTCGATAGGCAACTGCCCCGCTGGCCGCAACACGGCAACCTTGTCCTGATGAGCTCCGGCACCACCGGCATCCCCAAAGGCATCGTGCGGCCCGAACCGCGCATGCCGTTCGTGGTCGCCGGCTACCTCGAAGCCATCCCGTGGCGCGCCGGCGACACCGTGCAACTAACCGCGTCGATCTTCCACACCTGGGGCTGGTCCGCCCTCCAGGTGGCGCTGGCGACGCGCTCCACCATCGTCACCCGCCGCATCTTCGACCCGGAAGCCTGCTTCCGCGACATCCAGAAATACCGCTGCGACGGGCTGATTTCCTCACCCATCTTCTTCAAACAGATGCTGGACCTGGAGGAAAGCTACGACACGTCCACGCTGCGCTACCTCGCCTCCGCCGGCAACGCCGTCACCCCGTCGCTGCTGCGCCGCACCACCGAGCGCTTCGGCCCGATTCTGGCCAACATCTACGGCTCCACCGAACTCGCCCTCGCCGCGGCCGCCTCGCCCGAACAGATGCAGGCCGACCCCACCACCGTGGGCAAAATCCCGCCCGGCACGGTGCTCAAGCTTTACGACGACCACGGCAACGAAGTCCGCCCCGGCCAAACCGGCCGAATCTTCCTGCACAACGAAACTGCGCTGCGTGGCTACACCAACCCGGCGACCGAAATGGTGGAGATCGACGGCCTGGTGGAAATGGGCGACCTCGGCTACCTCGACGACCGAGGGTACCTGCACGTGCAGTCACGCAACGACGACATGATCATCGTCGGCGGCGAAAACGTCCACCCGCAATCCGTGGTGGAAGCGCTCGAGGACATGCCGGGAGTCGGCGAGGTGTACGCGCACGGCGTCGACGACGACGAGATGTTCAAACGCATCGCCGTGTGGGTGGTAAAAAGCGCCGACCTCACCGCCGATGCGGTGCGCGACTGGGTGCGCGCCCACCTGGCCGACCACTCGATCCCCCGGGACGTGCACTTCGTGGACGAGCTGCCGCGCAACGCTGTTGGCAAGGTCGTGCCGCGGTTTCTTCCCGGTTTAGGGCAAAAAAATTGAGCCACCAGCGAGAATCGAACTCGCGACCTTCTCATTACGAGTGAGGTGCTAAACGTCGATGACCAGCGTTTTCTAGGTGTGTGTGCGCTCTGTGTGCGCCGACGAAGATTGAACCGGCCCGCCCGGCGCGCCGAATGGGGTCACGTTTCCCAACGGCTGCACATTCTCCTGCAGCAGGTCAGGTCGGCGGCCACTGAGGGGGTAGCGCCATTCGGAGCGCAGGTCGTCACCGTCCCAGTCGTAGGTGGCCTGTCGTGGCGAAACTGTGGGCGATACTCGCTAACGGTACTAAAGTTACATTACTACTAACGACGTGTTACTATAGGGGTGTAAGCAAGAGGGCAACACGCAAGGAGACCACAATGAACCCCATCGCCCACCGCATCGAAGCCATCATCACCGCTCAAGCAAGCAACTTCGCCTTCACCATCGAAGACAACACGGGCGCCAATCCCTATGAAAGCGCAGGCCTTGAAAAGATCTGGCGCAGCGCCTTCCATCAGGCTACCGGCGCAGCCGAGACCCACCGCATGCTCATCGGCAACAGCCTCGCAGATGGCATCGCCCTAGGCGCGTGGGAAGAGATCCTGTCCGGCATTTACGAAAAGCCCACCACCCGCGCCGAGCTTCGCACTGGAGAATGGATCGAAGAGCAGGAACAGGCCTTCCTCAAGGTGCTCAATGACGGCACCCTGCGCGAGCTCATCGACAGCAAGGTCAAGGAGGCAGTCGCCAAATACGAGAAGCTGCGCGCCGCTGAGGAGCGCGCTATCGCCGAAGACCAGCACTAGCCACAACCCGGGGCAGGCGCAGACCAGCCCCCTCTAGGAGACGCTATGAGAGACACACAAATACCAGACCTTGAGGTCGAACACGTCGAGCCAGCCATCCGCGCCGCCCTCGACGGGGCTACCTCCACCACCATCGAATGCGAGCTGCCACCGCTGAAACTCACGCTCGAATGGTGCACACGCGGAGATGGAACGCCAATGTGGGACGCGCCTATTTCAGGGCACCCGGGCAAGGCGGTCGCTATCCGCCCCGACGGAGAGACCCTTACCGTCCCACTGGACGACGGCCACGGGTGGGACGAGCTGGCAGAGCGCCTGGTGGACTTCTCTAGTGCCTGGGAGTACGAGGCTAAGCACGCACTCCAAGACGTGCGTTCTCAGAATATGCAGCTGCAGGAGGCAGAGAGGAGAGCTCGCATCCAGCGCGGCAAGCTTGACGATGCTATCCGTGCCGCGCACAAGCAGGGCGTGACAATGTACAAGCTCGCCAAGGCGACTGGCTTTTCCCAGCCGACTATCAAGCGAATCGTGAAGTAGGCATGAGAAAAGACCCCCACCCTGGCCGTAGCCAAGATGGGGGTCAAGTGTTGTTGGGGGTCAGGTCGGCGGGTTGCGTGCCCTCGGTGGGGTGTCCACGAGCTGCTGCCACGCCTCCACATCAGGTGCCGGTGGTGGGGCTATAGTGTCCGGCGACGCGAGGTGTTCGAGCACTTCACCTATCCATGTGAGGGCACGCCGGAGCGCGTCCCGGAGGTCGCCCGCGTGGGATTGTATCTCGTTCAACTGGTTGCGGGTATCCTGCAACTCCTGGCGCGTTTCCCGCAGCGCAGCTTCAGTCGTGTCCTGGCGGTTTTCCAGCCGGTCGATACGGGTTGCCTGCCCATTAATCAACGCCTCCGTCGCGGACTGCTTCGTCTCGTCACGCTTACCAAGAAACCCGACTATCGCCCCGGCAACACCCGCAATACCTGCGATTATGCCGACGATGATTTCAGTCGCCACCGGGCACCACCCGCTTCCCCCGCGCCTTTGTCTGGGCGACAGTCCACGTGCAGAACAAAGCGCTGACTAGGAGCATGAGGTAGTTTTTGCCGGTCACCCACCCGCGGGGTTGGTCAACGAAAAACGCGATGGTCCATATCGACAGCTCGGCAGCGATGATGCCCATGCCGATAATGCGCGACCAGCGGGCCACATCGCGGGCGCGTTCCGGCGCGCCGGACGGCACGAGCGACCCGAAAAGCAGTGCTGTCGCGGCGACAGCCCACAGTAGCCACATCGGGGCGGAGAGCGCACCGTCCACCGCTTCGAGCTGCGGCGGAACAACACCGATGTAAGCGGCGGCGGTGGCAGCTGCGAATGCGGCCCAGGCGACGGCGAGGAAACGCGGCAGGTAACACTGCACCCACACGCTAATGCGCCCCCAAGACCAGCTACTCCGCATTGTGAATCGCCACCCTCTCGCGAATGTCCTGGTAGGTCTCACCTACCCGCTGGGGCTGGGACACCGCGTATGCGGGTGTGGTGGCCGCGGCGTTGTCGGCGATTTCCTCCGCGGGCGACTTGTCCGAGGCGCGGCCGGTGTTCATCGCGGCCATACCACCGCCGACCACGGCGGCGAGTGAGCCAACCTGGGACAGCCACATGTCCACGTCGCCGGGGGTTACCCAGCCGAGGACGACAGCGACCAGGCCGACGACGGTAACGACGAGGTAGATGGCCTTGCGGATGAACCAGGAGGTGCCGATCACGGCACGCGGGGTTTGCTTGTTGGTCATGGTTATTTTCCTCCGTTCGTGGCGTCGGCGATGATCTGCTCCGGGTCGAGGCCGACCTTGCGGCAGATTGCTTCCATGAGCACGTTTTGACGCCATGTCGCGGCGTCGATGAGCGCGATCATGGTGCGCGGCTCGAAGCGCTTGGTGTCGTCGATCAGTGAGGTGATCGGCTCGGTGAGCACGGCCTGGTTGGCCTGGGCCGCGTTCTTGGCGTCGTTGAGTGCTTCGGGCCCGTCCGGCCACGATTGGGTGATTGCGGTGGAGCTCACTGGTTCCTCCTTCGGGGCATGGTTGGGGTGGAAGATGTGGGCAAGTTCGGCGCGGGTTCCGCGGAACGCGTTGACGTCGATGGGGTACTTGTCCCCCACCACGCCCTCGGAGCCGAACTGGAGAATGTCGGGCTTACGGTCGCCCAGGGGGTATGTCCAGCCGCGGTGCTGATCGCCGCCGTCGGCGAGGTAGGTGTCGCGGGGGTCGCCCTTGCTATTGCTCCCGTAGTTCGACACCCACAGGTGCCCCAGGCCGTCCATGGATGGTTCGCCGCCGGGCATGTTTTCCCAGTACCACGCGCCTGAGTAGATGCCGGCGACGTGGTAGCCGCGGGCTTCGAGCTCGCGCTTCGCCGCCCACACATCGTCCTTGGTGAGCAGCTTTACATCTCCGGGGCCGACGGATTCGACGTCGATCCACACGCCGAGGTCTTTACGCCCGCCGAGCTGCTTGTCGATCACGTCGACCTGCTGGGCGATGGTGGTGCCCTCCGAGGGGGCGCGCAGATACCAGTAGGTGGACACCAGCAGGCCTTGCGCTTCCGCGTCCGCCAGGTGCGATGTGAAAAGCGGATCGGCGTAGGTGCCGTCGCACAGGCGGATGATCACGAACTCCATGCCATCCGCCTTCACACGGGACATGGGGTAGTCCTTTTGCCAGCTGGAAATGTCGATGCCGAAGATGGTGCCCGGTACCTCCGGTGGTGCCCACGGCTTCGCTGGTGCGCTGTTCTCGTCGGGGTAGTCCGCCCCGGCGAGCCATGTTTCGGGGTCCACTCGTTTCGAGCGGTAGCCGAGCTCGTAGATGGTTAGGTGCAGGTGTGGGCCGGTGGATTGGCCGTTGGAGCCGACGTAGCCGATCAGCTGCCCCTTGTGTACCTTGTCGCCGACTTTCAGGCCGGTGGCGTAGGCGTTCCACATGTGTCCGTACTCGGAGCAGCCACCGCCGACCTCCGCCGGGTGGTCAATTACGATCATGTGGCCGTAGCCGCTGGCGGGCCCGACGTGCTGCACGGTGCCGTCGGCCACGGCGTAGAACGGTGTGCCGTCCGGCGCGCCGAAGTCCGTGCCGGAGTGTGTCTCGCGCCTGCCAGTGACGGGGTTGATGCGTCCGGCGAACCGGCTGGTGATTCTGATCTTGTTCTTGGGTAGTGGCCAGCAGCGATTGGCCATCGTGTGCCTCCTTTTGGGCATGAGAAAAGCCCCACACAATGCGCGTGGGGCTTCGGAGTGGTTGGGGGTTAGTCGAGTTTCTGCCAGTACGTCTCGTTGCCGGGCGCCTTGTCTTGGGTGGTGGTGTGGAGGCGCCGGCTGACGTAGAGCGCGCCGTCGTGGAGTCGGGTGGTGCCCTTGGTGACGAGTTCGCCTGCCTTCCACTCCTCCACCTGCGGGGCGGGGGTGATGTTTTCCGGCTCTTCTGGCTCGGTGATTAGCCCTGGCGCGTCCGCGCCTACCTCGTCGGCGTTGCCGTCCGCGATAGGCTCAGGGCGTAGGAAGTCGGCGGTCACATCCTCCCAGCCGGAGAACGGCGTGTCCGGTTCCTTGTCGGTGAGTCTGCGCGCCCGGTAGGCCTTCTCCTGGTGTTTCACCAGCGACATGGGCGGGTAGGAGCTGGCCTTGCTGGTGGGTTGCACCCAGTCGGGCAGCTTGGCGAACAAATCTTCGAGCGTACCCACTTCGTCCAATTGGGTAGCGTACTTGGGGGCCAGCTCCGGGTGCTGCTCCTGCAGCTCCGCCACCAGCTCCGCCTGCGCTTCGGCCTTATCCTGCTCGCGTTGGCGCCGCTTCGGTTCCTCGTCGGAGCAGTAGAGGCGGTGGTCGCGCAGTTCGCGGTCGGTGAGACGCATGACGATTTCGCGTGCTGCTTCTGGGTATTGGTCGGGGGTGAGCGCGTCGAGCGCTGCGGTGAATTGTTCCACTGTGTTGTCCTTTCAATGGGTTGCCCCGCGACCATGCGGGGTTAGGTTGTCAGCGGCCAGGTGATGATGGTTACGCCCACGTCCACGCCCTCCTTGTCGGCTGCGATATTGAGATACCGCGATTCGCCCTTGGCGACTGCGACGTTGGAGAGCGAGACGGGCACCCCTGCTTCTGCAGCGCGGGTGACGTAGCGATCCCTGTAGCTGGGCTCTTTCGCCAGGTACACCGTCCCGCCGCCTTCCTGGATGGTGGCGGTGATCATCGAAACGCCCTCGGGAAGCTGCGTGTAGATGGAGCCTCCCGTTAGGAAAACACCCGCGCTGGACGATGTTGCCGCGTATGAGCGAAGCTCCGGCAGCGCACCAAGGTCCACGTCAATGTTTGGGGTGGTCATGCGGCCACCCCCTGCGCTACTCGAACTGCAGCGGCGTGATGGTCACACCGACGGTGCCGGTTGCTGCCTGGTCTGCCGTGAGTCCGTAGCACCACATCCTGATCCACATGCCGGAAGATTGGGAGTTGGCGTTTGCGAATGTGTCGGTGAATATGCGCTCCGTCTCCGCAGCGACAGTATGCAGCTTGAGCGCGGTAGAGTTGCCCCCAGACTTCACCAAATCGATGCGAATCCGCGCATCCTTCATGCCCGTAGCAACGATCTGCACCAGACTCGCACCCATCGGCAGATACACGTAGTTCAGACCTCCGTCGATTCTGAGGTACTGCCCACTGCCCTCCCTTCCGGTGAACAGGGTTGTGGTGGGCATGATCAGTTCGATGTTCGGGGTGGTCATTTAGCGCACCCCCCCCCGCAGCTACGCGAGTGGGTAGGTGATGATGGTTACGCCCACATCGCACGGGTTGTCGCAGCGAATCTGCAGGTAGCGTTTTTCGCCTTTCGGCACCGCCACATTCGAAATCACGACCGTCTCCCCCGCCTCGGGTTCCTTGGTGACATAGCGGTACGCCGCGCCCATGTCCGTCGTGAGGTACACGTACAGCTTGGACTGTTTTGAGGAGACCGAAATGGTGGACACACCCACCGGCAGCTTCTCGTACGAGCTGCCCGAGTCGGTCAGGTTCACACTGCCTGCTGTGCTGGTGGTGGCCGCGTACGACTTGATCTCCGGCAATGCGTCCAGGTCGATGTTGACGGGTGAGCTCATTTACAAAGCCCCCCCCGCATGGATACTGATTATCGACATATTGTTTCCTCCTTATTGATGGTTGGTGTGTGGCCATCTCACGACGGTCACAAAGGAATTACGCGACCTCGCGTACCTCAATAAACGCGGGCCACACAGAGATTTTCGTGCCTGGAATCCTGCGTTTCTTCGGGTAGAACCGCTCCATACCGTTGACAGTTTTCTTACCGACATCGAAAATGCTCGCCTTAATCCCCGACACACTGAAACTGCCATCCGAATGCAGCAAAAACGGGTTACCAATCGGTGTTTCGTAGGAAGACACACTGGTCACCTTCCCCGTTTCCGTATCCACAGGCAGGTAAAACACCGCGTTATTCGGCTTCCACACCTCAACCTGCATCTGCGCATTCATAAACGCCATGTGAATAGCGCCCTGCTTGAAGGTGTCGCTGCGCTTATCGAAGCCGACGTTGTAGGTGTGCAGGTCAACCGCCGAATCCGTGCCACCCTTGAACTCGACCTGGAACGTCACCTTGCCCCACCAGTTCCCGAGCGCCTGGAATGACAACCCGCGCTGACTGTTGTAGTCCCACGTTTTCAGCAGCCCACCCTCATGCGTTTTTGTGCCAGCCCCCGGGTGGTTGTACACGCGGGTGCGTTGCTCACGAGTCCAATGCACCATGCCCTGCGTGAGCAAAGCCTGCTCGCCGGTGTAGAACTGCTGCACCGTCAGTGTTTCATTCCGTGCTTCGAATGCTTCTTGGCGCGCTTCCTCCGCCTTTTGGCGGGCGGTATCCGCAATTTTGCGGTCCTCCTCGGCTTTGGCGCGCCAATCCTCCGCGGCAGCACGTTTCAGCTCGGCCTCGTTGCGGGCAGACTCCGCGGCAGCGCGTTCCTGCTCCGCCATCGACATGCTGGCGTGGCTTGCGGCCATCGCAGAAAACGACCTGCGGCGCGACGTCTCCGCCTCGTCGCGGCCACGCTCCGCATCATTGCGGTGCCGCTCCGCAGCATCACGAGCTTTCTCGGCCTTGTCGCGGTCGGTCTCCGCGGCCAGGCGCGCATCCTCCGCGTCCGCACGGGACTGCTCAGCCCGATCACGCGCAGCCTCGGCCAGGGCGCGCTCCTGCTCCGCCATCGACATGCTGGCATGCGACGCGGCCATCGCCGAGAAGCTCCTCCGGCGTGACGTTTCCGCCTCGTCACGCTTGCCCTCGGCTTCGGCGCGGGCAGACTCCGCGTCAGCACGGGCCTGCTCCGCATCGTCGCGAGCGCCCTCAGCACGGTCACGGGCTTTCTCCGCTTTGTCGCGCTCGCCTTCGGCCTTGCTACGTGCAGTCTCCGCATCGTCGCGAGCGCCCTCCGCCCGGTCACGCGCCCCTTCTGCTTTCGACCGTGCCGTTTCTGCATCCTTGCGGGCTATCTCTGCGTCCTTGCGGGCCTGCTCCGCATCATCACGAAGCCCCTCGGCTTCGCTACGCGCAATCTCAGCTTCGCGCGCAGCACCCTCCGAGAAGCCCTGCGCTTCAACGGCTTTCGCCGAGGCGTCCTGCGACCGCTTCGACGCCGACGAGGACGCGTCCGACGCCGTGACGGACCGATCCGAATGGTCTTTCGCTTTCTGGCTATGGTCCTGCGAATCCAACGAATACTGATGCGACAGCTCGGAAAACTCGTGCGACTGCTCGCTGTACTGCAGCGACACGACGCTGTACGCCGACGAGGAGGCGGACGCGGCTCTGGACTGTGCCGTGGACAAGCGTGCTTGCTCCGACGCCGCCTCCGCCCTCCGGGAGGATTCCTGCGACGCCTGCGAGTGACGCGACGACTCCTCCGATGCTGCCTCTGCCCGCTCCGCGTCTACCTGTGCCGCGTCCGCATGGTCCTTGGACTTCGCGGAGTGCTCCTGCGACGTCACGGAATGCTCATGCGCGGTATCCGAGTGGCGGCGGGCCTCCTCGCTATGCTCAACGGAAATCGCGCTGAACGCCGAGGACGAGGCGGACGCCGCCGAGGACTGCTGCGACGCCACCTGCGACCGCCGCGAGGACTCCGACGACGCGAGACTCGCCAGACGAGCTTTCTCCGCGTCGACCTGCGCGGCGTCCGCATGGTCCTTGGACTTCGCGGAGTGCACCTGCGACTCGCTCGAGTGGCGTGCAGACTCTTCCGACGCCGCCCGGGCCTCGCCAGACGCCCGAATCGACGCATCCGACGACGCCGCAGCCGACTCGCTATGCGCCCGCGCCGAATCCACGTGCTCACGCGACTCACGCACGTAGCCCTGAATCACGCCATCCGCATCGCGGACCTCCTGCAGGGCGGTGTCCGCGGTGGACTTGGCGTCCGTGGCGTCGCGGACGGCCTTGGATACCTGCGCCTCGATGCCGGCAAGGTCGCGCTGGTCGCGGACCAGCGCGCGCCGAATCTCCGCGTTTTCTTCCTCTCGGGCCTTGGCATCACCGACGACCTGGCCGCCGACGTGTACGGTCCAGCCGACGATGACCGCATCGTCGACAATCGGCTCAATGCGGGTAACCGGCAGCTGCACGACGCGGCCGAAAATCTCCACGTTGACGATGTCGCCCACTGCGAAATCGACTAGCGGCACCCACGGCCCAAGGCCCGCCTGGGTGATGGAGGACTCCAAGAAAAAATCCCCCGCGGTGCGATCGCGCGCTTCGCGGAGGACGGCATCCACATTGGACTCCGATACCCGGAGCCGGTCGCGGTCATCCTTGGCGGTGACGGAGACGTCGCAACGCACAAAGCGTCTCGCCCACCCGCCGACACGACGCCCTTTGACCAGTGACGCCACGTAGCCGAGCTCGTTGCCCGGCGCGGCGAAGGTGTGGATGTCTTCGAGGTCGATGTCGTCGGGGACATCGAGGTTGTAGGTGCCGAAGGCTGAGGAGGCGAGCGACCGCATGATGGTCACGTGCGCGGAGTCGGCGATGAGGTACGGGGTGGCCACGGCGGTGGTCATTTACTTCACCTCCTTGGCGGTGAGGACGATCATGGCGTGGGGGTAGGTGTGTTTGCCGATGGGGCGCTGCGATTCGCCTTCCGACGGGCTGATGTCGACTTCTGCGGGGGCCATGGTGGATTTGACCGGTTTCCAGGTGCGGATGGCGGGGTCCCCGGGCCACCAGGCGTGGGCGCCGAGGACGATGCCAGCGTTTCTGGCTTGGGCGCTGACGGTGTCCCAGATGGTGTCGTCGCGGGCTTCGAGGGAGATCTCGGGTGAGGTGTCGGTCTCGGGGACTTCTACGACGTGGAAGGGGTCGTCTACCCAGAGGGTGCCGTCGGGGTCGGCTTGGGTGGCCATGGTGACGTCCAAGGACTCTTGCGCCAGGCGGCGGATGACGAACCCGGCGCGTCCGTGCTTCCAGACGAAGGTGCTGCGGGTGGCGAGTTCGACGCGGGCGATGTCCCAGGGTTCGGTGTAGCGGATGCCGGCTTCGTCTTCGCGGCGGGCGTATGGACGGGCGGTCCACCATGCTGCTGGCCATGATGCGGCGATGGTGGTTTTCCAGGCGTCCATGATGGAGGTGGCGTTGATGGTGAGTTCGGTGGGGGTGCCGTCGTTGTCCTGGTCGATGCCGTCGGCGTGGGTGATCATGCCGCCGCGTCGCTGGACGTGGCCACCGGGGCCGGGGAATGCGGCTAGGAGGGTGAGGTCTTCGACTGCGGTGGCGAGGCGGCCGTCGCGGCTGAATGTGCCGATGGCGTTCATGATCAGCTTTTCGACGGCGGGGTGGGTGAGGTAGTCGCTTGTGAGCGCCGGCATGGTGAAGGCGAGGTCTTCTGCTTCGGCCCATTGGTCTGGTGCGGTGATGCCGGTGGGGTCGGGCAGCGTCATGATTGGGGTGCCGTCGCCGTCGCCGAGTCCGAACCAGCGGCCGCGGGTGGCCACGACGTAGTCGACGTGCTTTCGCCAGGATGGCCAGTCGGTCACGCAGATCACCTCCGATATTGAGTTCACGTTGTAAAAGGGGGCGGAGCTGGGCGGGCTCCGCGAGGGTTTTATGCCCAGGGGTCGGCGTAGAGCGTCGAGTAGCTGACGGTCACGCCGGTTGGTACGCGGTAGGTTGCGCTGCCGCCGGGTGGCACTCCCTCGGGGAATGCTCCGGGTAGTCGGAGGTCTCGAGGGTCGAGGCTGACGGCCACCGGTTTGCCGGTTGATGGCCACGCGAACTTCGCCCCGGAGGGGACGGTCACGGTGCCGCCAGTGCCGATGCCGGCTAGGCGTGGGTAGATGATCTCGTCGCCGAGGTTTTCCACCCGCACGCTGCCTGTGCCGGTTTTCGGCGCGGTGCGGAAGAGTCCGTCTCGATTGAACAGCGTGCCCGCGACCGTGGTGTCGGTGCGTGTGCGCATATCCACCGGGGTGCCCGGCAGCGGCCGCGCCAGCCACACATCGAGGTACAGCGGTGCGGCCGGGTGATCGGTGACCAACTCAAGGACGGCCGCTTTGGGGCGCTGGACGCGGTCAGGCGCCCACACCTTGATCCCCTGGCGGAAGTCCTTGTAGACCTGCTCCATCTCCTCGCCGGTGTCGGCGTGAAGATAGAACTGGATGTCCTGCTCGATCACGCCCCACCGGGTGCGGCCGGCAAGTGCGCCAGCGCGTGAGGGCACCACCTGATCGGAGCGGGTGGCCTGTCCGACCAGAGTCTCCCAGGCGGCCTCTGGGGCGAGAACTGCCGACTCGGATTCAGTTCCGGTCAGCAGATACTTCTGCCCCTTGACCGTGGTGAGGGTGACTTCGAGCATTAGAGTCGCTCCCTTCTGCGGTTGACCACCTCGGAGGACGAGCGGATGTTGTAGCGGATGTTCGAGCCTGCTGTGAGCTGGTCAAGCAGCTGGTCGATCTGATCTGCCGTGTACATCTGCTCGCCGTCGAGGTAGATGGTTTCTTCCTTCGCGATGCGCTCGCGGAGGTTGCCAGTGGCGTATTGCTGATCGAACTGCCAGCGCACGCCGAGTGATTCGGCGGCCTGGCGGTTAGCCCGGGCCTCGTTGAGGTACTCGCCGCGCAGCTCCTCATTGCCGTCAGCCCACGCCTCCGCGGAGGAGTCCAGGCCCTTGACGGTGTAGTCCAGGGCCTTGATGGTCTCCTCTAGCGGCGTGGTGGCCTCAAAGAGGTCGATCTCCGCGAGGAAGTCCTCGACCTGGCGGTTGTTCTCGATGAGCTTGTCCTGCGCGTCCCAGATGGGCTTGAGCGAGTCGTGCCGCATCATGGCGGACTCCGCCTCGACCAGCTGCGGCATGAACGATCGCGCCACATTGAGCGCGTCGCCGCCGTGGCGCTGGACGTACGCCATCTGCTTAAGCATCCGGTCGTAATCCACACCTTCGAGCGAGAGCCCGGACTCGGCAAGCACCGCGTCGATGGACTCCTGGATAGCGGCACGCTGGGCGAGCTGGCCGCGATACTCGTTGGCGTGCTTGCCCTGAGCACCTAGACCTACTCCCCAACGGCCCTTCCAGTTGTCCTCGATACCCATCTGCACTTCCGCCATCTGGGCGAACAGCTTGGACAGCTGGGCGCCGGCGGTGGCCTCCACCAGATCCACGCCCGCGACCTTGGCCGACATCTTGATCAGACGCTCCTGCGCCGTGAGCAAATCGGCTTGATTGCGCGCGTTCTGGCGGGTGGCCGCGGCAAGCGCGGACTCAGCCTTGATCTGGTTGACCCGGGCTTCCAGCTCAGCCTTCGCAGCCTGAGCACGCGCGGACTCGTAGCGGTACAGCTCAGAGATGGCCTGATCCGACCACTCCTTCATCACGCCCTGGGCGACGAGCGCCTCGTAAGCGAGATAGGAGTCCCAGTCCTCGTGCAGCCCCATCATCTTCAGCTGAGCAATCTTCGCGCCACGCTCGATCTCCTTATCCAGGCCCAGGCGAGCCTTGGCCACCTCGACTTCCGAGGCGGCCTGCTGGGTCAGACGATCATGCGTAGCAATGCGCAGGGCGTACTCCGCCTCGCGCTGCTCGTTTACGCCACGGACAAGCTGCTGCTGCAGCGTGGCCACCTGGACTTGCCACCCGTGGACCAGCTCGGCCCACTTGGCTACCTCGCCCATGCCGGCGGCAAGCGCCTTCTTCGCGTCGACGTAGGACTGGCGGATCCGGTCGATCTGCTCCTTAATCCACTTGCCCACCTTGACGGCGAGTTCCGCGATTTCCAGCACCATGGCCACCTGCGCCTGCCCGGCGGCGCTGGCTGCCATCTTGACCACTCCGAGTGCCTTTGTCCGCTCGTTCTCCGCAGCCGTGACGGCCTCGGACGCCTTGAGCAGCTCGTCGGCGTTCTTAGCGCCAGACTTTTTGAGCTCCTCGGCGGCATCCTCGCGGACCCGAGACAAGTTCCGCTCGGCGTCGGCAATCTTCTTCGCCTTCGCCGCACCGTCCTTGTCGGATTTCGAGCGCGGCGCTTCCTTGGCCTCGCGCAGCTTGCGCTCCGCGTCCTCGATCTTGCGCTGCGTCTTGACGGATGCCTCCGGGTCGCCACCGGACTCGGCCAGCATCTCCGCGTACTGCTTGCGGGCGGACGCGAGGTTTTCCTCAGCCTGCTGCACCGCGTTCGCGGCATCGACCTGCTGCACCGCGGCATCTTCCATCCCCTCGAAGCCCTTGACGACGCCGCCAAGAGTCGAGTTGATCTGCGTGATGCCGGCGAGCTGGCCGACCTGATCGGCCAGGCCGAGCGCCTCCGAGCCACGAAGTGACGACAGGTAGGCGCGCATGTTGGAGCCGTCCTGCATGTCGCGGATCTGATCACCAATGAAGGCAAGCTTCGTGACGATCTTCTCCGCGGCCTCGTCACCTACGGCCCGGGCGAGCTCGCCGTAGCCGAAATCACCGCCGCGGAATGCGACGGCCATTTCCTCTCCTACCGCCTGGTAATCCAGAGACGCCATCTTCTCGACGGCCGCGGCAGTCGCCGGCGAATGACGGGCGATCACATCGAGCGCCTGCGCTACACCCGGCATGTGACGCATGCCCTCGAGCAGGGTGGCCGACTCCTTCTTCGGGAACACAACCTCGGGGTCATCGAGGTTGACCATGACACCACCCTTCGGGACGATTCCGCCCTTGTCGTACACGCGAGCACGCTTGAGGAACTCGCGCAGCGACTCGTCGCGGTGGCGCTCCGCCTCCCACTTGGTGGCCAGCTGAGCCGCCGTGCCGTAATCCACATTCGGCACGTTGACCGTCTTCGCCAGCGCCGCGGACTCACCCGGCGCGCCCGTGTTGATGTTGAGGGGCAGGTTGGCGTCGCCCATTTGCATGGCTGCGGTGGCGGCACCGCCGCCGGCGCCGACCTCGTTGGGGTATAGCTCCTTTCCTGTTGCTCGTGGCGAGGCGGCGAAGTAGGCGTGGACGTGGTCCATGTGGTTTGCGGTCGGGGATCCGCGGTCAGCCATCGGCTGCGGGGCTCCCTTCTTGTACCACATGGCTTGCTGCCAGATTGCGTACTCCATCTTGAGCCTGTCGTTGTGGTCGAACAGCCAGTTCAAGATTCGGTCGCCGAGTGCCTTGTTGGTGTCGGTCATGACGTCGAGCGCACGGCCGGACGGGTGGTCCGGGTAGGGGTCTTGCGCTCGGTAGCCGCCGATTGCTCGGACTTCGGGGAACTGTAGGGCGATTGCTCGCCCGGCGCGCACTGCGTTGACGGTGAGCATGTTCTCCGACCACTTCATTGGCGGCAGGTTGGCCGGCCCCTGGGGGGTTTGGCCACCGCTGCCGCCGCCGGTGGAGTCGAGCGACTTGGTTGGCGGGTTCTTGATGGCCCAGTGCACGTGGTGGTGGTGCGGGCCGGCTTGGCCGAGCGTGTAGAACTGTCCGAATGCGCCGACGTTCTTGCCGTTTTTGATGTTGCCGGTCCAGCCCGGCGCGTCGTAGATCAGCTCCAAGGACTCTGGGTAGACCCGTGCGATGTCGCGCGCGAGCGCGAGCTGTTGCGGGGTGTTGCCGGTGCCGTTGGAGAAGTCCACCGCCAGGCCGGCGCCGTGGTTGTTCGCTTCACCCGGGCGCAGATCGGTGATCAGGCCCCAGTTTGGGTACTTGGCGAACACGACCCGCTTCATCGCGTCGATGACGCCGCCGGAGGCGTATCCCGGAAGGTCACCGGTCGGCTGGGCGTGGCCACCGGTGCGGCCGTCCTTGAGCACTTGCCATGCGATCTCAGCGCCGGAGTTGATGGCGCGCAAAAGTGGCAGGTTCTTCGCCGTATCGTCGCGGTTGACGATGAATTCCTCGGGCTCGATGCGCGCGATGGGGATCCCAGCCCGGTTGAACCCCAGGATGGGGTCACGCACCGAGCGCGGAATGCCAGGGATGCGCGGCAGAAGCCCACTCCCCGGCTCGGACGGCAGGTAACCACCGTGAGCGTAGTCGGGCAGCTGTCCACCGCCAGAAAAGCCGATCATGCCGCCGATAGACGAGGGCATGATCGAGGTGATGGCGTCGCCGATTCTGCCGGTCATCGACAAAATGCCGTTGACAAGCCCCTGGACGATGTTCTTTCCGGCGTTGACAAGCCATTCCCCTGCGTTAGAGAAGATGTCGCCAATTTGCCTCGGGATCCTGCGCAGGGTGCGCACCATCTCCTGCATCTTGGTCACGACTCCGGCCACAGCGCGCGCGGCGGTCTCCTTGAAGTTGTCCATGGTCTTACCCATGGCGGAGATGAGACCGAGGAAGGCATCCTTGGCCACGGTAATCGGCCCCATGACGATGGTGCGGAGGTGCTCACCCATCGACTGGAAGCGGTTGGCGATGTTCGCGAAGTTGCCCGTAAGGATGTCGGCGGTCAGGCCTGCGCCCTCACGGAGGATGCCGAATACTGGCGCGATCATGTTGTCCCACACGGAGCGCAGCACGTCACCGACGAGCTGGAAGCCGATCTTGATCTGCTCGAACACACCCTGCAGGACGGTCCACATGACCTGCGCGGCGGCCTGGATAGACACCCACACCGCCTCGATCACCGTAGAACCGATGGCTGCAATTCCGTCGGAGAGGATCTGCCACCCCTGGAGGAAGAAATCGAAGATCGGGCTGACGATGTCCCACATCTCCCGCGCCTTGTCCGCGATGCGCTGCCATGCGTCTGCCACCGCCGCGGCCAATAGGTCGGTAGAGAGCTGGAAGAGCTCCCAGGCGGGCGCAATCCAGGTGTCGTAAAACTGCCCGACACCGGTGGAGAATTCGGCCCACTTGTCCCCCATCCACTGGAAGGATGCAACAACCGCGTCCTTTACGACGAGGGCGGCTTCGCGGACGTTGAAAAGGAAATCCACGAACCCTGACGATTCGTCGTCCAGGCCGAACAGCTTGCCTTCGCCGGTGAAGTCCCCGTTAAAGAGGATGCCGAAGACCTCCGACACGGAGTCCTTGACGTCGCCAAGAAAGCCAGTGAGCTGGCCCCACTTCTCGCCAATCCAGTCGATTCCGGCACCTAGTTTTTCGGTTACCCGTTGCCATGCGTCGGCCATGAACTCGGTGAAGTCGCCCCAGAGCTTCTTCCCGATCTCGGTTTGGGTGAAGAACCACGTTAGGGCTCCGACTGCGGCGGTGATCGCAGCGATCCACGGGTTGATCTTGATGCCGCCAAGTAGCTTCGACACATTCTTGAGCCCCTTGCCGGCGCTCATAATGTCGGATAGCTCCTTGAGGTTACGTGTGACTGCGCCGAGGGTGGCCAGGCTGACAATAGCGCCAGCAAAGGTTGCGACGGCCCCGGCGGCAGCGATGAACAGGCGCGGGTGGTCGGCAACCACGCCCGCCACATCTGCGAACTTATCCATGAGATCAGCCATGATCGGAAGCAGTCGCGTGCCGATGGCTTCCTTAGCGTCATTCATCTTCGCGGTGGCCACCTGCTGCTTATGGGCTGCGGTGTCAGTCTCGCGGGCGAACTGCCCCTGCGCGTCGGCGGTCTGCTCCATGAGCAGCGCCAGCATCGTCTGCGCCTCAGCCTGCTTGAGCGCTTCGCCCTCAAGCTTGTCCAGCCCGTCGGCGGCCATACGCGCATTGACATCAGCTTTCTTGATCGAGACACCGTAGCGCTCAATCGGGTTAGCTTCGCCGCGCAGCAGCGACCCGATGGCCTCCATTGCGTCCTTCGTCGGACCACCGAACGTGGCGGCCAGGTCAGCGCCGAGCGTCACCAGCTCCTGGGTCTGCCCGGATACCTCCTCCATGGGCATACCCATGTTCTTAAGCATCGCGCCCGTCGTGGAGGACAGCTCGCGATACTCACGCCCGGAAAGACCGACGGCGGTGGACGCCTCCTTGGACTTCGAGATGATCGACTCGGCGTGCTGCCCAAAGATGGACTCGACGGCGCCGTAGGACTGCTCCGCTTCGGACGCGTAGTCCGCTGCGCCTTTACCCATAGCGCCGATGGCGCCCAAGGCCACGCCAGCGTGCACCTTGTACTTCTCCGCGACCTCCATGGCCTTGCCGCCCATGTTCTTGGCAGCGTCACCGAGCTCGCGCATCTTCTCCCCGGCGCGACCCATAACTGAGGGGGACTTCTCCACCTCGCTGTTCAGCTCGCGCTGAGCTTGCTCTGCCCGGTCGAGGGTTTGCTCAAGGTCCTTGAGCTGAGCGGCATGTGCCTGCTCTGCCTGCTCGACGCGCTCCTCAGCACCGGCCAGCTTGATATTTTCGGCGGTAAGTTTCGCTTTCGCCCGTTCTACTCGTGCCAGCTCTGCATCGGTGTTCTTACCTTTGGCTGCTGCGGTTTGGTACTTCTCTTCCGCGGCTGCGAGTTCAAGGGTGGCGGCGTTGACGCGGTTTTGCTGTGCCTCGCGCTGCTTCATCGCGGTGTCGTACTCACGGTCGAGCTGCTTCAGCTTGCGCGACGACGCGGCTGCCTGGCGATCAAGGCTGTCAGCCATGTCCTTGGCCGACTGGTCTACCGACTTAGCGGCTTTGCGTCCGGCTTCCTCGGCTGGCTTCACCAGCGATTTCGAGAGCTTGGCGTTAATGCCCTCGAATACGGGCACGACGGGGACTTGCACCCAGCCTAGAGCGTTGGCCATGGTCAAACCTCCTCTGACAGTGGTGATTAGCCGGACAAGCCACGAGCGCGCATGCGCGCGATCTTGGCGGCGTCTTCGGCTTTCTGGCGGCGGATTTCGCGCGACACCAGGAATGGGTGGGGGTCGCCCGGCGCGCTTGCGAGCTGGGCGAGAATGGTGGCTTCCTTCGTGAGCGGGTCGAGGTCTGCCACCTCGGACCAGAAGAGCGAAGCGTGCTCGTGCCAAAGCCCCGAGACGAGGCAGACGACCCGGCGAGTCGTGATTTCTCCGCGTGGCCACCCGGAGAGGTCGACGTTGTAGAAACGCTGCAGGTCGGCTTCGACTAGGTCGGTGTGGCGCAGGATGTAGACGAGGCGGCCGAAGCCGTACTCTCCTAGTCCTGCGGCGAGGGCCCACTGCTCACACAGTGTGGCGACATCTTGCGGCTTAGCCCTGGCGATCTGCCAGTTGACCATGCCGCGAGGGGTGAGCAGCGGGAAGATCGCGTGATCGCCTGAGGCCAGCAAAGCGACGGTGTCGGCGCCGAGGCTCATTGGTTCAGCGACGGCTTCTACTTTGACTTGACGGCCGGAGACGAGCGGGACAGTAAACGTGATGTTGTCGCGTCCCGCTGCTTCGGTAAAGATCGGCGGGACGGTCACGGTTTACTCCGGTGTGACGTTGCCAGTTGCCTCGCCGTATGCGATGGAAATGGTCTCGAAGTCGGGGGTCTTCGCGCCCGCGGCACGGAGCTTAAACCTGGATGCCCACGTCAACACGCCGAACAGGAATACAGCGGTGTTTCCAAGCTGGGCGTGCTCGAGTAGTTCGAGATCCCAGTCTTCCATGTTTTTCAAAGCGGACAGCGTGACTTCGTTGCCGTTTGCCAGCGTGACGTCAAAGTGGATGAGCTCGGGGCCAGAGGCTTGTTCTTCGCCCGTACTCTTCGTCTCGTCCACCTTGGCGACATCGGTGCTGTTCTTCGGCTTGTCTTTCTCAGACATGGCGGTTCCTCCTATTGCGGCGGTTCCGTGGTGTACGTGTAGGGGCGCTCGCTCTCTCGGAACCGCCGAGTAGAGAGCGAGCGCCGGGTGCTGACGGCGGGACTCGAACCCGCACCCAACCTGTCTTCCAAGCGTGTCGCAGATTTTGAAAGCTCTTCCTTTGAGCTACGCCAGCACGCAGGGTGCGTCACCCCTAGCGCTTTAACGACGTTGGTTCGGCCTATCCGGTAGTGCCGGAGGTGGAGGTGCTGCCGGCAGGCTTGACGGAGGTGGTGTCCTCGTCCTGGGTGGTGGTCTCGCCGGTGTCCGGGTCCTGGAACTCGATCAGCTCGACACCGTCTTCGGCATCGGTGTCTTCGACCGGGACGAAGGCCTTCATGCCGTCGGCGGATGCCTTCGGGACGAACGCCTTGCCGTCATTGACGAGCTTGTCGAGGTTCGAGATGTCCTGGAAGATCTTCTCCTTGACCTGGGTCACGGAACCGTCCTCTCCGATCTTGTAGTAGCGCTCCTCGAACATGACTTCGTCGGAGCCGTTCTGGTAGTCGATGTTCACCGGGCGGCCGGCCGGGTCCGTTGCGCGGTTGCGCTCCGCGGCGGTGAGCTGTGCCTTTTCGCGGGACACGCGAATGTGCGTGATGCCCGAGGTGTACTTGTGCACGGTGGCGGTGTACGCCTTGGCCACCTGCGAGGTGTGCTTGCGGTACAGGGTGCCGCCCTGCACGACGGTGTCTGGCCACTCGATTTTGTCGAGCACCGGGGACCCCTGAATGAGGTTGACGGTGCCGCCAACGTCCGCGGCCTTGTAGGAGGTCGCGGTCTGGCCACCGGTGAGGTTGGTTTTGTTCGATTCGACGTTGCGCGACATGTCGTGCGAGCCGTCGGCAGGCTCGAGACCGCCGGAGTGCCAGCCAGGGCCGAACACGCCGGTGGCTCGGTCGATGGCGGGGTTATCGTCAAAGAAAAAGAGGACCTCGCGGTCCTCCAGCGTGCGGACATCGAGGCCCGCGGCGCGATTCTTAGGCATTGGTGATTCTCCTTCGTGATTGGCCACAGCTGTATGACGCTGTGGAGACGTAGCCGCCCCGCAAGCTGTCCGGCCCAACGATGGGGCGGGTAGAGCGGGTGCGGATAATTGCTAGGCCCAGCCCTCCGACCGGGCTGAACAGGTAGTCCGCGATTGCACGCCCAAGGCGGCGGGCGAGGTCTCGCGTAGGGGCGTGGACAGTGACGCGCACCAGATCGCGGTCGTGGGCCGTATCACCGCCCTGCGGCGCACCGTCAGCGACGACGACGGCCGCGCCCTTATCGGCGTTCCACTTCTCCGGCAGCGAGTCCCGGTAAAGCGGTAGCTCGTCCGGCAGTGCTTGCCGGAGGTCTCTGTAAAGCTTCTCCACCGGATCCGGGGAGAAAAGGATGTCCGCTATCGGATTCTGCATGCCCTCCCCCTACGATCTGATCCGGTAGCCGGAGGCGGAAATCGACTTTGTGACAAAGCCGGTAGTCGCCTCGTGGGCTGCCGCATACGGGTGATTGACGAAGACCCAGGTTGTCGGGCGCCCATCGGCCATCTCGAAGTCGCGGACCTCGAAGACCTTCTCGACGCCGTCTTTTGTCGGGGTGTCGGCCCCTTCTGGCCACGCCGCCTGCATTTTCTTGACGATGGACGCGGCAGCCGCTTGCACCCGCGCCTCAATCTCTGGGGACTTCATGAACTCCCGGAATGCAGCCGGGTCGCGGTGGTGCACCGCCCTAGACGTGGTCATGCGCATCACCCCTGACTACGGTGAACATCATCCGCGGCCGGTGCCGGCTGAATACCGGCCGGCGGCCGTGGGAGTAGTCAAACGGCGTGAACTCAACCCGGTAGACGTGGCCACGGATCTGCACGAGCTGCCCTTCCTCGACAATGGAGCCGGGCGGGGCAAGCACCTGCAGCTTGGACAAGTCGCCCTGGACGAATCCGTCACCGCTGACGACTTGGTCACCCGCGGGCGAGACCATGCAGTGCGGCAGCTCGCGGATAACTTTCCACCCGAGGACGGCCCCGAACTCGTTGCGTACTGGTTTGTCTCCCAGCACCTTGACGGTTTCTCCCTGAGCGAGAAGCATGTGCACCTCCTACTCGTGCGGTCCCCACTGGGAGCGCGGATAGTAGTACGACGGCCTGTCCGCAAACACGTCCAGGCCGAGCAGCCGGCGCTGCTCGTCGGTGAGAAAGACGCCGTCGAAGCTGACCTTCGGCGGGTCCTGGTAGGTGATGGAGTCGCTGGCGGGCCCCGTCGTGGAGGAGAGGGACTTCACCCCGACGTGTGGCCCCACGATGATCGCGGCGGCAACCATCTGTCGGATCACACGCGCCGCCGTGCGCGCGCGGTGCGGCACGGTCATTTCAGCGTCGAAGTCCCGGCACGCGAGGGTGAACTCGTCGCGGATGAGGAACTCGGCGTCCTCGATGAGCGTGGCCACGCGCTCCAGGTCTCCGGGGCTTAGCGGCTTGACGGTTTCCGGTAGACGCTTGGTGATGTCTTCCGGGGTGACAAGGAGGTGTGGCTGCATGGCGTTGTCCTCCTTTTCTGTGCGCTATGCGAAGAGCTGGCGCAGCTCGTCACGCTTCTTTTCGCGAGCGACGTCTGCCGGCATGCCGGCGGCGATCGCGTACTCCTGCCACAGCTCGGTGGTGGCCGACTGCGCCGGCATCTCCATTTCGATTTCGTCTGCCGGCAGCAGCGTGAAGGTGTCCTGGTAGGTCTCGGTCTGGGGCGGTAGCTCCTCCTCGACCTGCTTCTCCGCGACGGCCTCCGTGGTCTTGGGGGTGGTGTCCTCGGAGGCGTCCTTCTGGTCTGCGACGGTGACCTTGCGCTTCGTCGGCTCGGCGGCACCCGCCTTGATCAAGCGGGCGGCATCGGCGTCGGAGGCGTCCACGATGTCGCCGGCGCGGCGCTCGTAGCGGCTGCCGTCGACGTGCTGCGGCCAGATTTTCGCGAGAACCTTAATGCGAGGCATTAGCCAGTCACCCCCGTGATCCAGCATGCGGAGAAAGGCTCGTCGATGCCGATGAAGCGGATCTGGGAGATACGGGACGAAAACGTCTCGGTGTCGCCGCCCCACTCGTCGTCGGCACGAAGCGGCGTGGCTTCGAGACGGCGCGGATCCTTGAAGAAGCCCGGCGCGCCCTTCTGCAGGACCAGGACGCGATCCTTGGCGAGGAAGCGGACGCCGAGGGCGTTCAGGCCCAAGGGTTTCTTGGGCAACTTACCGGTGTAGCGGATGTTCTCCGGATTGGTGCCGTCCTTGTCGAAGATGGCGTTGAACTTGTCGTTCGCGACGAGGGTCGGGGCGAGTGCCTTGTTGAGCACGATCATGTCCGGGTCCCAGGACTCTTCGATGTTCTCGTCATAGACGGCGTTGCCGGAGGAGACGGTTTCCATCGCGAGTGCCATGTCGTAGCGCGGGTCGGATCCCTGCTGGTTCCACGGCACGCCGGCTGCGATTTCGGGGATGGGTGCGGCGAGGAGTGCTTCCCAGAGCTGCTTCTCGTTGTAACGCTTGAACGTGTTAACCGCGCGAGTGATGGTCTTGTTGACCTGCTGGACTTGGTTGAAGTCTTTCATCTCGCGGGAGAAGACCATGCGGTAGCCGACCTTGGTTGCGCGGCCGAGGATCTTGTCGCCATGGGAGGGGGCGACGGTGGGGAACTCGGCGAACTCGGCGATGACTTCCGGGTCGGAGTCCATGTAGCGGTTCGCGTTCTGGGTGAACTCAAACTCCAAGGTGTTGGCCGTGCCGCCGTCGGTGAGAATGTCCTCGGCGGGGAATTCGTTGCGCAGGCGGTCGATGGCTCGGGTCGGGATGATCTCCGGGCGGGCCATGAGGTCGGAGACGCGGACGTCGCGGCGCCCGTCGTCGATGGAAATAAGCTTGTTAGCCATTGGTGGTGCTCCTTAGCAGTAGAGACGGACGCTGACGGTCTTGTCGTTGAGGGTCTCGATCACGCGGCCGACGATCTGCGCCTGCGGGGCGGCATCGTCGGCCTTAGTGACCTTGCCGCCGTCGGCAGCAACGACGAGGTCGCCCGGGGCGACGTCGCCGTCTGCTTCGACGGGGACATGTGCCGGGGCCATGGCCACGGACGCGTGGTTCGGGGTGCCGGTGTACTTTTCGCCCTTCGGCTCAGCGTCGATCAGGGCGACGCCGAGGACCTTGGCGGAACCGGCGGCAGCCGGCTTGATGGTGCGGTCGGTGCTACCGGCTTCGACGACCTGGCCGCCGGTGACGGCTTCCTCGGCTTCGAAGGTGATAGGGCCGGTGTGGAACTTTGCGAGTACGGCAGACATTGGGGCCTCCTAGGAAATCCAGTTCTTGTAGACGTCCGTTTCGCGGACGTCCTCGGGTTCGGTGTTGTCGTCGGTGTGGCCGTGGCCAACTTCGGCGCCGGCCACGGTGACGATCGGAGACATCGCGGCGATGGTCTCCTCGGTGAGCAGCCCGGCGCGCATCTGCTCGATGGCGGCATTGCGGGCGGACGGCATGAACTTTCCAGCGGCGATGGCGTCTTCGACGATGCGGTGGCGCTTGTCGTCCTGCAGCTCGGCGAGCTGCTTCTGCATGGTGTCGAAGGAGGAGGCAGAGACGAGGTTGAAGCCGCGCTTCTTGGCTGCGGCGACGATGGTCTCGTCGGCGAGGTCTGCGTTCTCCTTGTTGGCCTTGGTCTCTTCGGTGGTGTTGTCGGCGGCGAGCTTTTCCACGGCGGTGACGATGTCGGCTGCAGTGGCGTCGTCGCCAAGGCCAAGGGCTGCGGTGAGCTTGGCCGCCTGGTCTTCGGTGAACTCCATGGGGTCCTTTCCTTCGTCGGTGGTGGTGTCGCCCGGGGCTGCCGGTGTTTCAGGCTCGCCCAGGGCGGCGGATTCGTCGCGCGACGCCCAGACCGCGTCGGGCGTGCGGGCGGAGGCCTCGACGTATTCGCGTTTGACGTCTTTGGCCTCGCCCCAGGTGATGGATTCGTCTTCGGCGACGGTGAAGGGGATCTTCTTGAGTTCGCCGGTTTCGTCGTCCATGGCAATGACCTCGGACGGGGCGAGGAACATCTCCTCGATCCACCAGAAGGTCTCCTTGCCGGGGCCTTGCTCGTAGAAGTCGCGGCGGATGTCCTCGACGGAGGCGGCCGCGGCGACGGTTGCTTCAGGCATGGTCCTGATTCCTTTCTCCGGGCCGCCTGGCCCGGTCGAAGCTTCGACTTGATAGAGGGCGGCGACGTCGCGCAGGGTCGCGAGCGTGCCGACTGCAGGTGGGGTGACTCCGAGGAGAGCCAGTCCGGTCAGCGCGAACGGGTGGACGGTGCCGGCCTGGTCGCGGTAGTTGAACTGCCCCTCGATGGAGCGCCGCGGGTAGGCCGACGGCATGATGTCCGCCAGCCACCCGGGCACGCCGCACAAGTCGCCCACGAGCGTTGAGCCGTCCTGGGAGAGCCGGAGGTTGTCGACGAAGCCGACGGCCGGCTCCCCCGAGAAGCGCGGGTCATCGTGGCCGAGCTTGATTACTGGGCGGGCGACGGAGGGCGACTGCGCGGCGCGCACCGCGGCCGCGAGGTCCTCGGTGGTGAACGAGCAGGTGCCAGTAGCTAGTGGCCACTCCCCTGTCTTGAGCAGCTCCACATCTGGCACCTTGCGAAGCACGGGTCTATCCGCCATCGTCCACCTCCTGCGGGGATTGCCACCCTTCGGGCGGCGGCGTGTCCTTCACAGGTGCGCCGAGGTCTCGGCGTACCCATTCCTCAAGCGAGCGGTCCGGGCGGATGATGCCGGCGTCGGCGAGGGTGCGGATGGCGTTGGCCACCGCGTTGGTGTCAGTGCGCAGATCGTCGTAGACGATGCGCGGGATTGCTTCGTCCTCTCCGAAGTTCCAATCCACGAGGTCGGCCACGATGTGCTGGGTGGCCGTGTCCGCGACGATGTCCGCGGTCGCGGTGAGCGACTGCGTAAAAAGCTCTTCCAGCGGGCGGGCGAGAGCGTAAGAGCCGCCCTTGTTGAGGTTGAGGAAGTGCGTCAGCGCCACCTTGCCGATCTCAGCGTTGTGGTACTCGATGGCCTCGCGCGGGGCGAGCAGCTGGCCGGACACGCCAATCAGCTTGAGCGAGGCACCGTTCGGAAGTGCGGCGCCGGAGTTCGACCCGGCGCGGTGCGACTGCGCGAGGCGTTTTCCTGCTTCGATGTCTTTCTCCGTTGCCCCGGAGGGGGCTTCGTAGACGGGTACGCCCATGGAGTTGCGCTCGATGGCCTGCAGCTCGATCTTTTCGAGGAACTTCTTTGCTCGCCAGTGCGGGTAGGCGGGGCGGAAGAGCGAGCGGCCGGCCCAGTCGCCGCCCTCGCGGCGGTAGCTGTAGGCCACCAGCCGGTTGACGGGGATACGCACGTTGCCGGTGAAGTCCCCGGGGCGAACGACGCGGAGGTCGTGCGGCGGGCGCTGCTCGATGGAGTCCAGTCCGCCGTCGCGGGCCACATTGATCGCGGCGATTGTCTGCGGCATGCGCGGGGCGAGCTTGCGCAGTCCCCACTTGCCGTCAGCGGTTGGCTGGACTACCTGCTCGAAGAACATGTGGCCGTAGACGACCATGAGGAGCGCGGAGTGCAGATGCTCCGACCAGGTGAACCGCCCGGCGCGACGTGTGGTTCGCTTCTGGCCTTCGGCGCCGATGATCGGCAGGTCGAGTTGGTCGGAGATGAACTGGACGATCTCTTCGGGTGCGCCGTTGGGGTCGAGTCGCCAGCTGGTGCCCTCGATGGGGAGGGTGACGGCGTCGACGATGGCGGCGGTCTGGCCGGAGCCGTTGCGCATCTGGTCGTAGGTGCTGATTGACTCGGGCCATTGCAGCTCGCGGGCGAGTGCCGGATCCCAGGCGGCGTCTGCGTAAAAATCGAGTCCGCCGGGGTTGAGGTATCCGAGCTCGGTGGGCGCGGGCGGGGCTGGGGTGTTGGTGGCCATGGGCTATCCCTCCTCTCACCAGTTCAGGCTGGTCAGTTCGTCGGTCAGGTCAGGGGTGAACTCGTCGGGGTCATCGAGTTGCAGCGGGGCGGGTGGCGGCGCGGCAGGTTTGATGTCGAACGCATCGAGTCCCCACATGGCGTTCGACATGGAGACCAGTGGGCTGATGTCGCCTTCGGACTTGCGTTTCGCCCAGGCGATGCCGCCGTCTCCGATCTCTCGGAGGCGGGCGACGGCCAGGGCGTCGGCCAGGCGTTCGTCGCCGTCATGTGTAAAAACGCCATCGTCGACTTTCTGCAGGAATCCTTGGGTGGCCGCGGCAACCTTGGTGGAGGTCATTTCCTCCGGCTCGATGCCGGCATCGGTGAGCGGGCGGATCATCACCCCGGCGCCGGAGCGCGGATCGACGATCACGGCCAGGGGGTCGTTGCGCTCGACCACCTTCTCGATGAAGCCGACCATCTGGGCGACGGTGGCCGGGCCGGAGTATCCGATCTGGCCATGGATGCCGCGCGCGGTGCGCACCGCGACCGCGATAGTCCAGGTGCGGTTGGTGACGTCGTTGGACGCGTCGATGGCCAGACACGACTTGCCGGTGAGCTCCGGGGCCGGGTCGCGCAGCATGTCGAAGTAGTCGAGGTCGACCACGGTGTGCGATTCCTCGACGACCTCCTCGAAGGAGAAGTAATCGCCGATGCCGAGCGCCTCGACGTCGAAGTTCTTCTGGCCGCGCGGCGTTTTCATGTTGGCCATGAGGTTGCGAATCTTGCGCTCATTCTTGATCACGCCGTAGCTCGGGTTGCCGAGCGCCCACGTGTCCGGGTCTTCGCGGTCGCTGCCCTCCGGCACGCGGAACTCGGCCAGGAACATGGTCGGGTCGTCGCGGCGAAGTGCGGCAGCGCGAAGCGAGGACAGCTGGACTCCGTTGGGGTGCTCTTCCTGGTTGACCGCAGAGGACACGTAAATCACCTGCGGGTCCTTGGCCGCGTCCTGGGTTGGGTTGAGCGACGCCACCGAGGAATCGGTGATGTCGAACGCCTCGTCGTAGATCAGCGTGTCCACCTCGTCCAGGCCACGTCCCGCCTTAGCGGAGCGGGTGCGGAAGATGACCTTGCCGATCTTCGGCTCTCCCTTGGAGTCGAGGTTCGGGCGGGCCGGGTTGTTCGGCCCGGCGAGCACGACGCGGGCCTCGCCCTGGGAGTTGAGCTTCTTGGCCACCCGCGCGTCGAGCCATGGGCGGGCTTCGATCATCTCGATCAGACGCTCGGCCACCGGCTGGGCGGACTTCCACTCGTGAGCGGTGTAGACCACCGTCTCGTCCAGGACGAAGATCCGGTAGAGGATCAGCGCGACGATGGCCTCGGACTTGCCGTTCTGCCGCGGGACGATGACCACGCAGGTCATGTGAACCCACGTGCCGGCGGGGGTCTTCGCGGAGATACCGCGGATCAGACCGCACTGCCACGGCATCTGATTCGACCCGGCGCGCTTGGCCAGGGTGATCACTTCGTTTCCCTGGCGGGTATCGCCAGGGGTCATGACCAGGTTCTCTGGCTCTTGCCTACCCGTCAGAGTAGGCCAGCTCGCCAAGTCCTTCGAGTCCGTCAACGTCAGCGCCGCTGAACACATCCGGCCACCTCCTCTTGATGTCCCCGATGAGCTGCCGGTAGACGGTGGTGAGCTGGCGGGCTTCGAGCAGCGCGCCGTCGATTCGCAGGACGAGAGTCTCGCCAGAGGTTTTGACGATGCGCGCCCAGTCCTCCTCGTCGCCGGAGATGATCTTCTGCAGCCGGTCCAGCCGGTCGCGGAGCCTGCCTGCCTCCTCGCACAGGGAGAGGTCGGCAAAGTCCATCCCCGGTTGGACAAGGGCTTCGTACACGGCCTTGCCTGGCCCGAGCAGGCCGCGGGCTAGGCCCAGGCTGCCCGGCGCGGTTTCGGTTGGTTCGGCTTCTGGCACGGGGTCCTCCCTTCCGGGGGTCTGGCAGGCCTGCTGCCTGCGGGTTCTGTGAGTTTCAGCGCCCACACAAATGCCCTGACTGCGCGGCCGAGGGAGGGTCAGGAGATGGGGCCTCGGATATTTCGACCAGGGGGGTCAGAGGCTCGGCCAGTCGTAGACCGTGGCCGGTTCGTAGTCGGCGGCGGGTGACAGCGCCGGGGCGGGGCCTAGCGGGGCCGCTGGCGGGCTAACGGGGCGTGGGGTGGGTTCTCCCCCGGGCGGGGCGACTGCGGGGCGCAGAGCGTCGCGTGAGCCGTCGCCGCGGGACGAGTTGCAGCTGCCGTGGAGCAGGCGGCCGGCGGTGGTGCCGCCGTTGGCGCGGGCCTGGATGTGGTCGGCGGCGAGCGCCTGGCCGTCGAAGTTGCGGGTCTTGTCGCGGTACATGGGCCGGGTGCACCACCAGCAGGGCGCGCCGTCGCGGTGGACGGCGAGCAGTGCCTCGCGCTTGCGCTGGTGCCCCCAACCGAGACCGCGCTCGGTGGTGGTCTTCGGCGGGGTGGCCTTGCGGTCGTCGTACCACTTGGCTGCGGCCACGAGCATGGCCGGTGGCCGCTCCCGCTTACAGCGCGACATGACCACGTCCTTGCCCGGGTCCACCACGTGGATCGTGGCGCCGGCGGCCGTGTAGCGGTCGAGGGTGGAAGGCGCGGGCGAGGAGTGAATCATCCACGTGGCCACGCCCATGCTGCAGGCCTTCGCCACGGCAGCGGCGCGAGCCGCTTTCGTCACCATCTTCACGTCCTTGCTGTGGTCGTGGTTGGCCGCGTCCTGGTTCGACAGTGCGTTGGCCAGCAGGTCGAAGTCCACCACCACGTCGCCGGGGCCGGCATGCTCGCGCACGAAGGTGGACTTGCCGGCGGCCGGCGGGCCGATGACCACGTGGACGTTGGCCATGTCGCCGACACCATCTACTGGGTCGGCTTCGGTGGCCACCGCCTGGTCCTGCGCCACCGGCTCGGAGCCGGAGACGATGAGCGCGTCGCGTGGCCACTCGTCCCGGCGGGCGTACCACGCGCGCACCTGCCGCTGCTTGTAGCCGGGGCGGTGCGCGGCACAGCGGCGCAGGTTCTCCTCCTCGCCTGGGTCCACAATGACGAACTGGGCACCGCGCGCACGGTACTTCGCTTCGAGGTCCTTGGACAGGTTGGAGTGGATCACGTAGACGTCGCGCTCGGTGGCCACCGGCAAAGCTGCGTCGATACCGGCCTGCCGTGCGGCGGCGGTGACGGTCTTGGACTTCGTGTCGTGGTGGTGTTTGCCAGGCTCGCGGCCCGTGATCACGTTGGTCAAGGCGTCGGTGTCGAAGCGTAGATCCCCCGGTTTGGCATGCGCTCGCACCCACGTGGACTTGCCAGCGGCCGGCGCGCCGGTGACGACGTAGAGCATGGCCACCTCCCGCCCACGACAAGAGCCCCGGGCCTAACCAGGCTTCCGGGGCTCACAGCTCTTTCGAGCGTCAGCTTACGGTACGGGGTGGGCCACCCATAAATCCGTGGCGTTTCGCCAGGTCGAGTGCATCGTCTAACCGGACAACAACACGGCCGTCAAGCAACAACCGCGCGGGCAACTGGCCCGACTCAACCCACCGCCGAATCGTCGTCCGACTCGTAGGCCACCCAAGGTGCCGCAACCACCCCGCGATTTCGCGCGTGGTGCCCTCCTCGATCGGCTCGGGATCAGACGCCGCCGGCAACGGATCAACCAAATCCATAACCATCGCCGACAACGACGCCACCTCGCCCGCCATCATCTCCACCCACGGCATCGCCTCCAGCTCCGGGACGTGGCCACCGAGCCACGCCGCGCGCGCCGACATACGCCGAGACGCAGGCGGCCGACCAACCTCCGGGCACGACTCAACCAGCCGACCACACCAGAAGCCGAGCATGTTCTCCCCGTCCCGAATGAAGTCAGCCACATCAACAACAAGCGGAGGCTTCGACTTCCTCCGAGCAGGAGGCTTACCAGCGTTCTCACCAGAAGAAGCCTGTCTAGGGAAAAGCAGATCATCGACAAGGTCAGCCCTTACCGACAACCAATGAAGATTCCTACCCAAATCATCAACAATCACTTATTCTTCCCTCCCCTCTTCCCGCGCCTTCGGCGCTTTCGAACCGATCCTTCCCGTCCCGACCCGTCCCGACCCGTCCCGACCCGTCCCGACCCGACGTTCTCGGGTCCGTCACCCGGGCGTCCTAGGACGCATCCCGGTTTCGTTACCTTTTCGTTATCTTCGCCGCCTTCCGGTGCATCGGGCGCTGCTTGCCGTGGCGCTGCTCGGTGGTCTGGCGCTGCTGCCTTCTCGTCCTGCTGCTGCCTAGTGGCCGCTGCTGCCTCGTCGCCGGGTCGCGCTGCTGCCGCTTCGGGCGCTGCTGCGGGGGTGGGGCGGGATACGAAATCGGAACTCGGTTGCCGGAGCCATGCCGGCTCGTCCTCGTCGGAGGTCGGCGCTGCTTGCCGTGGCGCTGCTCGGTGGTCTGGCGCTGCTGCCGCTTCGGGCGCTGCTGCCTTCTCGTCCTGCTGCTGCCTAGTGGCCGCTGCTGCCTGACCTTCCTCGAAGGGAAGTGTCGGCTGGGTTGGCTCAATGTGGATGCCGTGGTCCTGGCACCACTTGTCTCGATTGACGAATTCTACTGTTTCTGGCCCGTAAATCATCCTTTCTGGGGTCGGTGGCGCAAGGAGTTTCAGCTGCTCACCATTGCCGCGTTTCGTATTGCAGGGACTACACGCTACGACGAGGGTGTCGACGGTGCTGTCCTTGTGGCTGCTGAGCGAATCGTACGTCGCAGCACGGAAGCCGGTTCGAACGGACCAGCTGACAGACTTCGCACACCAACGGCAGCTGTCTCCATCGCGTACGCGCACCTGCGCGAGAAGTCCGGGAGTGCGCTTATCCCTCGCCCGACGCCTGTCTGCCTCAACCTCCTCACGCCGCTTCGCGTGGACAAACTTTTCGTCATTAATGACCAGGCGAATCGCCTTATGCTCGTCCACCTCCACTTCGGTGGCGAGGCCGGCCTTTTTGAGCACGTTGAGCACCTCGCGCTCGCGACCCGGCGCGACTTGGGCGAGGGAGCCGTATTCGACGAGGTAGTCGGTGAGGTGTCCGGCGGAGACGGAGGCGAGTTGAACGAGTACTCCAAAGGCTTCGTTCTTTTCTTGGTGGTTGAGGTTGGTAGCGACGAGGAGCTTGGCCATGTACGGGTGGGTGGTGGCGTCGTCGCCGATCCGCAGCCAGGGCATGTGCGCATCTCCTCTCTATTCGTAGTGGCGGTCATACGGGTGTCCCGATTGGGTTGTTCTGTTGATACGAGCGTTTCGGCGGTGGTGGTGGCGGGTTGCGCACCGCCCGCGCGAGCCGCGGGTAGCACTTCTCGCAAAGCCCTTCACCCCGATGGGCGCGGGCGCCGGCGGGGAACTTCCGGTTGTTGCTCACATCTCCTTGTGGCCGTAAGGGTGCGCGGCAGCCGCGGCACGTGGTTTGCACGAACCTGCGCTCGCCATTGGAGTACGCGATGACGTCGGAGTACCGGCCAGCCATGACGCCGTCGACCCGGAGGCCCTGCTTTTCCATGTCGCTGAGTGCGCGTTCGCATGCTTCGAGCAGTGGGCAGCGGTGGCACCGCAGGCGGGCCTCCTCGTGGCGTGCGGCGACTTCCTCGTACGATTCGCGGGGGTGTGAACCGTCCCACGGCGAGACGCCGGTGTTCTGGCGCTTGTACCAGCACAGAGCCGCGGTCTCTTCGCCTGGCTCCAGGCCCCAAAGGTGTTCTATCGCGCCCGACATCAACGACGACCTGCCTTCCCGGCGCGCGTGGCGACGAATGGCCATGTCGGGCCGAAGTCGCTGGCGTGCTCGTTGAAGTAGGCCTGAACTGCTCGTTGGCACTCTTTCTCCAGTGGTGATGGGATGTGGATACCAAGTTCTTCGTAGTGCTCTATGACAGGTCGGAGGAAGCGGACGGCATCGATCATCGGTTGGAAAACGGCTCGGAGTAGTTCGGGGTCTGCCCGGTGGCGGCGCTTGATGAGCATCGGTATTGGGTTTTTGGGGTTGGTCATGCGATACCTCCGGCAGGAGCGGCGGCGACGAGTCGGCGGGTACCGCCATCGCTTTGCTCGTTTGCTTCGGTGGCCGGGGAGTCTTTGCCGGCGGTGTCTTCCTGGTCCTGCTTTATCTGGAGCTTTTCCTTGTGGGACACGGTCATCTGCCAGTCGTCGCCAAGGACGTACCACCGCGACGTCAGTTCTTCCGGCTCGGAGCGAGTGAGCATGACGATCCGGCGGCGGAGTAGCTTGGCCACGCCGGAGATGGTGGCCAGGGTCTCGGGTGGGATCCAGAACGGGGCACCAGGCGCGGATGCGGCGTCGAAGAAGATCTTCTCGTGGTCGCCGGGGAGCACGGCGTGAGCGAGGCGGTGCTCGTCACGGCCGCCGGCAGTTTGGAACAGGCCCGTCTCGTCCTGAACGCGGATGCGCTCCTGGCCGATGGTGACGGAGACGGTCGGCTCCGCATCGATCCCGTCCGGGGTCTTGACCTCGTAGCCGGCCAGAGACGCCGCCGCGTGCTTGGACAGCTCGACTCGGTCGTCGCGCTCGTCATCCCAGTGAACGAAGTCGACTTTGAGCTTCGCCCGAAACGACGCCTTCTCCCCGAGTGCTGAGATGGACAGGGTGTGCTCGTTCAGTCGGTGCAGTCGGACGTAGGCGATCTCATCCTTGCCGGCGACCTTGACGGCAGCGCGCAAAGCGCACGAGAGGCTGTCCATGCGGCAGAGGAAGCGGGAGTCAGTCACAGTGTTTCTCCTTTCTGTGCCTGTCCCTGCGGAAACAGGGGGATTTGGTTCGGTAGGTCGGAGGGATCGGTTTCTTTGGCCAGCCACGAGTGGATCTGGGCTTTGCGTTTCTCGGGTAGCCGCGCCCACCACTCGTCAAGGTCACGTTCACGCACTGTCTCCCCTCTCCTTGACCGGGTCGAGCCCCACCACCCGGCGCGCGGCGTTGACGGCGGCGGTGCTGTGGGGTTTGGGGAACTTGATCTGCTTGCAGCGGTGGATGATCCAGCTGTGGTTGCTGGTGGTGGTTCCGCCTGCTCCGTGGAAGCGGACGCTTATGCGGTCTGTTGCGGCGGCGTCGGGAGTTGAGGGGTCGAGCAGGACGGGGCCTGTTCGCCCTTGGACTTCCCAGGTTTCCGCACCACATAGTGGGCACCACTTTTTGTTCATCGGTATCTCGCGGCGATCTTGGTCAGGTAGCTGCGCATCAATGGGGTGTACTTCCACTTCATCCCAGACTTTTGAGCGGGTTTGAGAGCGCCGTGCTTTTTGAGCCACTGCAGCGCATAGTCCGGCATCGCGTCGAAGGGCATTTCGCCGTGCGCGAGTGATTCGACGGCGGTGCGGACGCCACGTGGGGTGATGCGGATCAGCTCGTCGGCGGTGAGCTGCTTGCTCTCGGCGTCCCGCCGAGACGGGCTAATCGATGGGAACGGGCTGTAGGTCTGGGTGGAGGTGCTCATGCTGGTGGGTTCTCCTTTGCGGGAGGCTGTCCGGCTGGTGTCCAGGCGCGGGGGATGTCGGTGCGGATGATGATCTTCTCGGTGCCCGGGTAGAGCGGAGCGTGCTCGTTCGGCACCTTGACGCGGCCGCCGAGGTAATCGCCTTCGTAGATGCCGAGGAAGCCCTCAACGCCGACGATCTCGCACCAGCAGCCGACGTATTCGTTCTCTTCACCCGGCGCGAGGGTGGTTATTGGGATGGTCATGGTGTGCCTGCTTTCGCTTGGGAGTTGGGGTCCTTCGCGGTGATTGGGCGGCCGGTGGTGTAGTTGCGGCCGCAGTAGCGGATGTGCCCGTCTGGGGCCTCGATGATCGGGGCGACCTGCAGAGGCCGGACCATCAGGACGATCTGCCCCTCGTGCGTTTCGACATCGCCGAATAGTGAGGCGAGGTTCGCGATCTTCTGCGCGTCCGCCGGGTCGAGCGGGAGGACGAGCGTCTGCTGGTCGTGGCTAAACAGACTGATTGCGTATGGCTGCTTGCTCATTGCTACTGCCCCCTCCCCTCGTCTTCGTCCAGGAGTGACAGCGCGCGCTTGATTGCGCGGAGAGACTTCTCCTCGTCGACCTCAAACTGGTTGAACGCGGTGGCCAAGTGCCGGCGAAGTGCAGCCGCGTCCACACCCGGCGCGTCGTGCGCCTGGGCAGTGTCGGTGGCCACGCGGGGTTTGCTCTTGAGCTCTTCGAGTTCTGCCTCTGTTTTTGTCAGCTTCTCTTGGAGCTTGGCGTAGTCGTCAGTCCACTTCTTGATTGCCACCTGGTTGTTCTTTTGGGCGTGGGCGAGGTTCTTTTCGACGGCGGCCAAGTCTTCTTTGAGCTTGTGGATCGTTCTCTCCGCCTCGTCTAGGTGGCGGGCATGGGCCTCGCGCTCGTTGTCGAGAGCATGCTCGGCGCTGCGTAGCTTCTCCGCGGTGTGCTCTTTCTCGTCGTGGGCGCGTTTGGCCTGGGCGTGGTACTCACTGATCCGCTCGCCCCGGGCGTCGAGTTCCTTGTGCGCTTGGCGGAGTCGGTCGGCTTCCTTGTCGCGCTCGTCGGTGCGGTCGTGCAGCTTCTCGGTGACGCTGTTGAGCTCCTTGGACTTGCGTGCGAGCTTGTCTTCTAGTGAGGCTGCGTGCTGTCGGGTCTGCTGGTAGTCGTGCCGCGCGTTTGCGAGGTCGACTTCGAGCTTGGTAGCGCGCTTCGTGGCCGCGGCAAGGTCGGTTTGCAAGTCCTTGTTACGCTTCTTGATCGCGGCGAGGTCCTTGCGTGTCTGCTCCCCTGCAGGTGCGGACGAATCGCCGGCGGGTGGGATGTAGTTGCCGAGTTCGCGGTTCGCCGCCGCGAGGGCTGCTTCGAGGGTGGCGCACAGGGCGTCCTTCGCCGCGAGGCGGGCGGATTGGTCCCGGAGGTTGTCTAGGAGCCGGTCACGTTCGGCGCGGATGTCGGAGACAAGATCGAGGACGGCCGGCACGAGGTCGGCGGACGGTTGTGCCGTGGTCATAGTTCCTCCTCTTCTGGTTGGTGGTGGAGCACCACTGCCAAGGTCAGTAGTGCGGCGGTGTGCATCTCCTGTGTGCTTTCGCCTTCCAGGTCTTCCAGGAAGCAGGAGAAGATTCGGCTGACTTCGTCGAAATCGTCGGCCAGGTGGCCAAGACGCTCGCGGAGGAGGCGGTCTCGGTTCTTAGCGGCGACGTCGCTTGGTTTCGGGGCGGCCATCACAGGACCCCCAGCACCCAAAAGCCAATGAGGGCGAACACTGCGCTCGCGGTGGCGAAGCCGGTCAGCCATGCGACTACGACCTTCACAAGCCACGGGGACGCGGCCTTATCGGCGTGGTTTTTGGCGTAGAGCTCAGCATTAATCTGCGGCATCGTCAGGCTCCATTCCGATCGTGTAGATCAAGTCGTGCAGCGCGTCCTCCCAATGGAGGGGAATTCGGTCCTTGTAGAACGCGGCCAGGTCGCGGACCTCCGCAACGAAGTTCGCTTTGGAGATGGGGGTGCAGCGCTCGGGGCGCTCGGTCATCTGCACACTCATGCGGCACCTCCGAAGACGACCCATGCGCCGACGTAGAGGACCCAGAACACGAGAATTCCGACGATGACGAGACCGAGGTCTCGCCACGTGGGAGTGAACTGCTCGCCTTCTTCCTCGTCGCGGAGGGCAGCCGCGGCCGGCGAGACCTGGTCCAGCGGCGGGCGGTGGCGGTCGTCGTGCAGCACGTCCACGGCCGTGGCCATAGCGGTGATTTCAGCGTTATTCATGGCTACACCAGCGCCAACCCATCGAGAACCGACTGTGAGAAAATTGGCCAGCACACATCCAGCGCGGAGTTGGTGAACACGGAGATAAGGCTCTGGTCGAAATTACGCATCGCCGTTTTCCCTCTCGGCGCGCTCGACGTCCTTAAGCCAACCGTTGAGGATGTCTCGAGTCTTCCTGGCCGTGTCGACCTCGCGCTGCGCAGCGTTGCGTTGCTCGATGGCGGTTTTCACCTGCCCGGTGGCTATCTGCACGGCCTTTGAGAATCGGGCCAGCTGCTCGTCCCCTGGCGTCTCCGTGCGGGACACCATCCTTCCGCTCGGGTCCACGAGCTTCATAGCCCGTGAATAGCTGCGAAGCTCGATGTCCATCTTGAGAAACGCGCGACGGCGCTTAGCTTCCGCACGCTGCCTCGCGGCCTCCGGGTTGAGGTCCTGCATCTGTGCCTCCGCGTTTTTCCGGGCGGCTTCGGCATTCTTCCGGTATTTCTCTGCCTCTTCCCGGTACTTCTTCGCCTCCGCACGAGCGGCGTCAGCCGCCGCCATTGTTTGCGTAACTTGATCATGCGTGTACGCCGCAGCACCACCCGCCTGCAGGATTGTGGGGCGCTCTTCCTTGCCATCGAGGACCAGCACCAGTCGCTCGATGGCGCTGACGAACAAATCAAATACTTCGCGAAGATCCCGGATTGTGTCGGATATTTGCTCCGCCGCTGCAGGGTTCCCCTTCGCCGCGACTATCGAAGCTGTCGCGGACAGTTTCGCTAAAAGAGCGTTCGCGGCCAGCTTGAGGCCTGCGATTGGTGGAATCATCTTTTTCCCTTTCAGTTGACGTTGGGTGGAGGCGCAGGAACGCCTTGCCGTGCGCTTAGCGGAAAGCGAACGACTGGCACGGATGCGTCCTTGCGCGAGGACAAGAGAGGCCTCGCTACGCCTCCTGGTGCCCGTCCCCGGATTCGAACCGGCGCGCAAGCCTGCAGCGCGAGGGGGACAATGTCAGCCAGGCCATTCCTGGCAGCGGACGGGCCGGTGGCCAAACGAGTGGCCGGGGTGGTTACGCGACGGCTTCCATGCGCACGAAGCGCTCGACCTCCGCCTCGGGGATCAGGATCTTGACCCCCTTGCCGGGCTTCTGGCCACGGCGCCGGCCGGAGTGAATCTCGCCGCGGCGGACGAGCTTGCGGATTGTTTTCTCCGAGTAGCCAGTGCGCTCCGCGAACTCGCGGACGGTGAGGAAGGTGGTATTGTTCTGCATGGTTTTCCTTTTCTGGATCCACACCCGCCTGCTGCTACCAGGCGGGTTTTCTTATGCGTGGGTGGATGCTCGCTCGGCGGCGAGGATTTCGGCTCGGTGGGCGCGGCACTTCGTGAGAATCTCGTCGGCGCGCACTGCTGCCTGCTCCTTGCAATCCGCCAAGTACGTCTGCTGGTAGGTGGTCTGGTCGCCGGCAAGCTCTAGGAACACCTCCGAGAATGCCAGCATCCGCCCTACTGACTGATGCCAGGCGTCCTGCCCGAACTCGTCGGGGCCGGCGTCAAACAGCACCCGGGCCTCGACCCACTGGTCGAAGATCTTGTTCACGCTTTCCTTCTTCATGGTTTTCTCCTCTGCCCGGCGCGATTACGCGGCGGGGTTCTCTTCCTTTTTCTTTTTGACTAGTGCGGACTTGATGAACTTGACGTTGGCCGCATCCATCACTCGGACGAGCGTCGGAACAGTTGGGGTCCTACCCTTGCGGAGCCCGTGGACCGTTCCGAGCGACAACCCGAGGTGGTGGGCGAGAGCTTCGTCCGAGTTCAATTCCTGTTCTTCCCGGATTTTGTCGAGCACCTCCGGGCGGATTGAGATGGTCATCGCGCATACCTCCTGTGCGTTTCGCAGCGCACGCTCCATCATGCACTATTACTTCGAATTGCACAAGCGGAATTACAAACCTGTTTCGTTTCCGCAGGTAGAGAGTTTCAAATTAGGTGCAGTGCAAGTTGCACAGAGGCCCCCAGTAGTGCAAAATGGAACGCATGAACCACAAGAATTGGTATGTAAGGCTCACGGGTGGAGAAGCTGAGCGTGCGGCCGCCCTCGCAGCCGGCGTGACCCCCTCGACATTGCACCGACAACTGGCGGCAGGCCACTTATCTGCGGAGAATGTCATCGCACTAGCGCGTGCATACGGGGAGAACCCCGCTCAAGCTCTGGCGGCCACAGGCCATCTCGAAACCGAAGAAATTGCCGATGTCTCGATTGATCAGGTTGGGGAGCTTTTAACCGATCAGCAGTTGGTCCGCCTTCTAGCGCTGCGGATTGATGCAGATCCACACTCGTGGTTCGGCACATTCGGTGAGCTCGCGGACGAGGATGCCGAGGTAATCGAGTTGGGTGCGTATGCGGCGGACTCCTCGCCGGACGAGCCGGAGGAGGGGGATGAGGGCTTTGGCGAAGGTCCCTAGCCTCGTGGAGATTGCGCTAGAACACGGCGTCGAGGTCGTCACCCACCGTGGGGGCGACAAGGGGCGGTGGTATCCCGCCCGGCGGACGATCAGCCTCCGGGCCGACCTCCCCGCCCGCGCGCGGCGGTGCACACTCGCGCACGAGCTCGGCCACGCCGTCCTTGGCCACGATGCGGGGCCGGAGCTGCCGCGGTGGGTCGTCGAGAAGCAAGAACGTTCCGCCGATCGCTGGGCGGCCGAAACCTTAATCAGCGAAGATGAATACAGGAGCGCCGAAGCAGCGCTCGGCCCCCACCCCGGCGCGATCGCCGCCGAGCTCGGGGTCACTGTCCACCTATTGGAAGTCTGGCGTGCACCCCGGCGCGCCAGTGCGTGAAAGGAAGCAACATGAGCAGCGTCTCAACCAATCCTCCTAAGAAGCCGATCACGAAGCGCTGGTGGTTTTGGGCAATTATCGTGGTCGTAGCCTTGGCCGTTATCGGCTCCCTCGGTGACAGTTCCGAGAGTGGTTCTTCATCGGACTCGGCCGCTACGGAGGCTAAGTCGGAGGAGGCGGCGACCGCCGCAGCGTCGCAGGAAAGCGAGCAGGCGGAAGATCCCAGCGAGCAGACGGAGGAGCCCAGCGAGCAGACGGAGAAGCCGGAGGCCGAGACTGTGGAATTCGGTGGTCAAGAGTGGACCTGCCTACCCGTTCCTGAAGATCTACTAGGGCGTCTCCTCGATGGCAGCTCTTACAACGTCGGCGACCTTGGGGTGGATAAGTCCACGATGGTGCGGGGAGTGGACAACTTCTTCGTTGCTGCTGAAGTGATTTACCCGGGTGATAAGACCCCGTTCAAGGCAGTGTTCACTAGCCCGATTGATGGCACCGGCCCGATTACCTCTGCGACCAAGGGCACCGCGCAACTTTTCAATTGGCCGGAGACACCGAACGGGAAACTGGACGGCGCATACGCAGCCGAGAAGTGCCTGAAAAAGGTGTAACGCATAAAGGGGTGCGCCCCGCGGGAGCCGGCATGCTTCAACCGCGGGGCGACTTATGGAGTGCCCAACCACCTCGGGGGACTGGGTGGTCAGACAAGGAGAAGAATACATGGCACACGTCCGTGATGACTGGACAAAACCCAATCCAGACAAAACCAGCCGCAAAACACGCGTGAAGTCCGCCCGGTGGGGCAAGGGCAACCGGTGGCGCGCCGTCTGGGAAGAAAACGGGCGCAAGGTCTCCAAGACCTTCCCCACACAGGACGCCGCCGAAGCATGGTGCGCCAAGGTCACTGTCGGCCAGGAGCAAGGCACCTGGATCACCAAAGACAAGCGCGACATCACGCTAGAGGATCTCTGGGACCCGTGGATTAAGTCCAAGGAAGGCAAAGCCAAGTCGACGGTGGCGTCCTATCGCTCCGCATGGGCGCACGTCGCCCCGGCCTTCGGCAAGACGCCCGTGTGCGAGCTCGACGGGCCGACAATCACCACCTGGATCGACAGCCTGCAATCACGACGGCCGCACCAGAAGGAAGCGAAACCGCTCGGCTCCGGGCAGAAACGCAAGGTGGGCATCGTCATCAACGCGCTGTGCACGCTGGCGGTGAAACAAAAGATCATCTACGACCACCCGCTCGAATCCGGCGACCTCGTGCGGCAAGAAAAAGGCCGGCGGCGCGCCTTACGCGTGGCCGAAGTCGACCGCCTGCTCGAAGCGGCACCCACGCCGGAGGCCAAGCTTTTCGTCCGGGTGCTGCTCATGACCGCCATGCGCCCCGGCGAAGCCAAAGGCCTGCGCGTGGAGGACCTCGATTATCGCCGCCGACGCCTGATTGTGCGGCGCTCCGTCGATCAGCTTGGCCACGCCGGCGACACCAAAAACCACCGCCACCGCGATGTGCCCGTCGGCGGAGAACTCCTCCTAGACCTCGAGGACGAATGCGTCGGCAAGTCCCCCACCGCTCCGCTGCTCCCCGACGAGCACGGCAACGTGTGGACCACCGCACGATGGCGGCGCATCTGGGCGCAGATGTGCAAGGACGCCGAGCTTGGCCACGTGGACACCTACACGCTCAAGCACACCGCCGTGTCCATGGCCATCGCCGCCGGCGCCGACGTGTACGCCGTGCAGCGCATGTGCGGACACGCCGATGCCTCCACCACCCTCAACGTCTACGGGCACTTGTGGGACGAGGGTCTCGACGCGATTCCGAACGCCATGGACGCCTACCTCGCCGCCGAACGCGAACGCGACGCCGCCCGCGCACAACGCCGCGCGGAGCGCACCGCCCGGCGCGACGGCCTGCGCGCGGTGCCGGATGTGGGTTAGTGAGTCTGACGAACTCTTTGCTTTCGCTGGTTCGGGGACAACCAGACTGGCGTTTGGGGGGGTAATTCGGGGTGATTGCGTGAACCTTTTTGTCTCTTCGACCTTGTCTTTTTGCAAAACGTATTGCTCGATGTGCGTGTATGTGTTGTGCAAGTGCAGTCGCGCAATTACGCTTGCGGGTACAACGCCAACCCGAGAAGGATAAAGCTGGGTTCCCGAATGGGAGTAGGGCTTCGGCCTGAGAATTCCTTTGCTCCGAGGGTTGGCGTTTTACCTTTCCGCCGCCTTTGCCTGTAACGCGTCGATACAAGTTTCAGGCTCTTTCTTAAGTTGAGCGACGATAAATTCGATAGCCCTTTGTGAGTAAGTCCAGGATGGGTTGCTTTCTCCGGCTGTACTCCGATCGTGGGCATACCGCTCGTCTCCCTTGAATTGAAACACCTTGCTGAAGAGGTCGAAGTGCCACTTATTGAAAACCCGCTTCTCCCCCCGGAAGTAAATATTCGTTTCAGAATTTTCTAAGCGACTCTTCACCTCCTGGACCGCGTTTTTTGCCGTGTACGGGTAGTAACTAGCTGCGTCTCGAACGTCCTTAACGATGGCTACGCCGGCATCTGCCGTGTTATCGACATAAACGTTTAGGTCAGCGTCTTGTGCCTTCTTGACGATTCGAAGATTAGTTTCGTAGATCGCTGCCGCGCTTCCGCCTTCCCCCGTTCCTGCCGCATCGGCAGCCGATCGGCTCATTTTGAGAAGTTTTTCTGCCACGCGCGGTTCATACTTCGCGCGGATGATGTCCGGGTCGATTGTGCCGCGACGAACAGCAAGGGCTAGATAGTTCTCTGGGATAAGGTCGCTGACCGATTCTCCGTGAAGTTCTAAAAGTTTGTCCGCATAGTTCATTACTGACTTTTGAAGGAACGGCCCGATAAATATCTCATACTCGTCGGTGATGAAGTGAGTGTTTACATTGCGAAATTTGATTAGCTCATCCATGTTGACCCGGAGGGGGTCCTTGTCGTTCGTATAGACCTTTTTCAGGCAATCTTTGAGAGCGAGGGTTCTTCCTGATCCGTCCGAGTAGTAAATCGAGTCAATACCTCGCTTTTGGATTAGGTGCGCTTTGAGCATCAGCTCCCAGGCATTGCAGAGGAAGATCGAGCAGGTTTCCGCGTGATACTTCAATGTTGGCCGGTTGTATAGCTCCACTCCTAGTGCAAAAGCTTCCTTGCTCTTCTCTAGCAGCCGCTCGACGATCTGTTCTTGTCCCTCATCCATAAAGGTTCAGTCTATCGATTGCCCAAATTAGGTCCGCTTGCACTGACACCGCGTGTGCGCTCTGTGTGCGCTCTGTGTGCGCCAATAAAAGAAACAACCTGGGACAACTCGGGACAACCCGGAGACGGCGAGACGAGAAGAAACCCCAGCTAAAACGGGTGTTTAGCTGGGGTTTTGGTGGAGCCACCAGCGAGAATCGAACTCGCGACCTTCTCATTACGAGTGAGATGCTCTACCGACTGAGCTATAGTGGCCGGGCATACAAGATGCACCACCGCGAAAGTGTAGTGCAGCCGAAGGGAACTGAGAAACCGGCAGCTCAGGACACCTTGCAGGCGAGCCGGATCCGGCCGAGCATCCCACCAAACGCCACCGCCGGCTGCACCTGCTGCGCCAGCCGCTCGCGGCATTGCGCGATGGCCTCCTGGCACTCCACCAGGTCTTCTGGGGTGGTGCGCTCCGCGATCTCTCGCGCCAGGCCCTCGTAGTCCGGGTGGATCAGGGCAAGACCGGCACCGGACTGGATGATCATGGCGTCGCGGTACACCCCCGCCAGGTCCACCAGGACCAGGTCGAACATGTCGCGTTTGCGGCGGGTGCCGCGTTTCTTCTGCTCCTCTTCGAGCGCTTTTATCGACGACGCAACGCCACCCAACGCCTTGCCCGCCCCCTTGCCTTTCGCGCCCATGCCGAGCGCGTTTTCCAGCTTCGCGCGCTCGGCTTCGTCCTCGGCCTTGTGGGCCTCCACCGCCTCGGTTTCCGCCGCTTTGACCAGCCCGCCGACGGCCTGGAACGCCTGCGCACCGTGGAACACCAGCTCCGCCAGGTTGATCGCCATGGAGCGGCGCTTCTGCACCTGGTCCGAGCGCACCAAAAGCCGCGCACGCCCCACATGCCGCATCGTCGCGGCGGCGGCAAGGCGCGCGTCGTGCTCGGTCGCGCCCTCCTCTTCGACCAGGATGCGCACGACCTCGTGCTCCGTCGGCGCCGGCACGTACAGGTGGCGGCAGCGCGAACGCAGCGTCTGCGAAAAGTCCTGCGGGTCCGCCGACGGGGCGCACATGATGATCACGGTGTGCTCCGGCGGCTCCTCCACGGTCTTCAGCAACGCGTCGGCGGCATCCGTGTTCAAACGGTCGGCGTTTTCGATGACGATGACGCGCCAGGCGGCGACCGTCGGCAGGCGGGCTGCTTGCGGCACGATCGTGCGCCGCACGTAATCCACCGGGATGTTCACCCGCTGCGGCACCACGTGCAGCAGATCAGTGTGCGTGCCCGCCAACGCCAGCCGGCACGCCTCGCAGCGCCCGCACCCGATCTCGTCCGGGTCGGTGCACATCAGCGCCGCCGCGAACGCCAACGCGGCCTGCGAGCGGCCCGCCCCCGGAGGGCCGGTGAAAAGCCAGGCGTGGGTCATGGCGTAGCCGTCGCCAAGCCTTGCGGCCCTCGCCGCCGACATGATTGCCTCGCGCACCGCCGGCGTACCGGCAAGCCGCTCACTGACGCTACGGGTAGTCACGGATGATCACACTACCCGCGCGCTAAGGTGATACACCATGGAACGATTCTGGCGCGATCTGCGGTGGCTCTGGGGCACGTCATGGCCCCTGTACGCCGCGACCGTGCTGGGAACCAACGTCATCGCCGCCATCGGCTCGATGCTGTTCGTGCGCTACCTCATCCCCATGCCGGAAGTGCGTGAACTCGGCCTTGGCGGGCAACTCGGCGCCATCGGCGTGATCTACGCGGCGGTCGCCGTCGTGCTGGGCGTGGTGGTCACGCTGTACCTGTTCCGGCCCGTGCTGGAATGGCAGCGCCACCCCGACGGGCATGACCCGAACATGGTGCGCCACCTGGTCATGCGGCTGCCGGTGCTGCAAACCATCATTGTGGTGGGCGTGTGGGGTATCGGCATCGCGATTGTCACCGCGGGGGCCTGGCGTGTCGACGCCCGCCTGGCCACCGTCGTCCTCGCCACCGCCTCGCTGACCGCTTTTGTCACCGCGGTGCTGACCTACCTGCAGGCCGAGCGCCTCGTGCGCCCCATCGCCGCCTCCGCGCTGGCGCGCCGCTTCGAGGACTCCACGCTGCAGCCGCCGATCAAGTGGCAGCTGTACCTGACGTGGTTCACCACCTCCGCCGTGCCGATGGTGGGCGTTTTGTTGCTGACGGTGGCGCAGCGCCACGGCTACTTCACCGGCAACGTGGGCGAGCTCACCTCCGCTATCGTCGCGCTGATCACCGCCGGCATGGCCACCGGGTTTGTGGGCACCACGCTGGTGATCATGAGCGTGGTCGACCCGATCAAGGAGCTGCAAGCCGCGATCAACCGTGTGCGCCGAGGCGAGCAAAACACGCAGGTGGACATCTACGACGGTTCCGAGATCGGCGTGCTGCAGGCAGGGTTCAACGAGATGATGAAGGGGCTGCGCGACCGCCAGCGCGTCCGCGACATCTTCGGCCAGTACGTCGGCGCGGAGGTGGCGCAGAAGGCGCTGGAGGAGATCCCGGAGCTCGGCGGCGAGGAGCGCAAGGTGGCGGTGCTGTTCATCGACGTCGTCGGGTCCACCACCTACGCCGTGGACCACACCCCGGAGGAGGTCGTCGCGGCGTTGAACGACTTCTTCGACGTCGTCGTCGAGGTGGTGCACCGCAACAAGGGCGTGATTAACAAGTTCCAGGGCGATGCGGCCTTGGTGGTGTTCGGGGCGCCCGTTTCGCTTCACGACGCCGCATCGCACGCCCTCCAAACCGCCCGCGAACTCCAACGGGACCTGGCCGGCCAGGAGCTGCGCGCCGGCATCGGTGTGGCGTCCGGGCACGTGGTGGCGGGCCACATCGGCGGCTCGGACCGCTTCGAGTACACCGTGATCGGCGACGCCGTCAACGCCGCGGCGCGCCTGACCGACATGGCGAAGGACACCCCGGGCCTGGTGCTGACCAACGCCGCGACCCTGCGCGCAGCGAACGAGGTGGAACAGCAGCGCTGGACGCTGATGAAGTCCGTGGAGCTGCGCGGCCGCGGCAAGATGACGCAGCTGGCGCGCCCGGTGCGCTCCACATTGGCCGACCGCTCGTAGTTTTTGGCATGCCGATGTGCCCCGCCGCGGGTGGGGCGGGGTGTGTGGGGTGAGTGTTAGTCGAAGAGCAGCTCCATCGCGCCCGGGGTGGTCATGGGGACTTTGGCCCCGTTGGGGGCGACCCAGCGGATGCGGGCGTTGGGGTTGTCGATGTAGCCGAACGGGCCGTTTTTGTTGTCGGCGTTGACCCCGTTGTGGAAGGGGCACAGTTCGGCGAGGTTATCCATGTTGGTCATCCCGCCGTAGCGCCACGCGTTGATGTGGTGTGTTTGGGTGGTTTCGGCGGAGTGTTTGCAGTCGGGAAACGCACACGACGGGCAGAGCAGCTTCGACATGGTCTTTTGTTTGGGGTTGGCGCAGCGCTTTGCGTGGTAGAGGTTGACGGGGCCTTCTTGGGGGTGGAACGCGGCGACTTCGAGTATGTCGCCGAATTCGTGCTCCATGTATTCGGCCCCTGTCATGGTGGTGCCGTCGGTGCAGATCAGGGTGACTTCGTCTGCGTGGCCGGATTGGATGCGGGCCCAGTCGGCGATCGGCACCAGGATGATCGGCCGGAAGTTCGCCTTCGGCACTCCTTTGCCGTCGCGCAGGATCCCGATAAGCGTGTGGGCCATTTGGGCGGCGGCTGGGTCGTCTGCGTCGATGAGTTTGCGCAGCAGGTGTTCTAGGTCCGCCAGGTCGCGCTCGTTGTAGGTCAGGATCATGGTGCGCATGCCCGCCTTCGAGCGGGAAAACCTGCACGAGGGTGGAGCTGGTTTGACGGGTTGTTTGACCAGCCGCTTGATGCGCTTGGTTAAGGCCCGATACGAGCCGCGGTGGCGCACCAAATCCAACCGGATGCGCCAGCGTTCCGCGGCTCCTTCGACGGCGAGCAGCTTTTTCTCGATGTGCACGAGCTGGTCGACCGGTAAGCCCTCGGCGGCGGCTAAAGCTTCGCGTTGTTTGCGGGTGAACTGGGTCGGCCCGAAGTAGGCGTGGTGCACCCGCGCCAAATCGCGCACCCGGCCGGTGGACAGGCCAGCGGCCATAGCTACATCGCGGTCGAAGTCGGCGAGCATGCCCACGCCTGCGGTGACAAAGTCGGTGAAGTTCATGGCCCAGAAGCTATGGCGGCCACACAACCCGAACAAGACCCAAATCAGAATCTGTGGATAAACCCCGCCGGTTGTTGACGCCGCAACACAGTTATCCGCAGCAACGCAAAACGCGGTGGCGCAAGCACGCCACCGCGGTATACGTTGCGAAGTTTTAGCGCTTGCGGGCCTTCACTACGCGCTTCGTGGTCTGCTTCGGCTTCGCGGCCTTCTTGGCAGCCTTCTTCTTCGTCGTCTTCTTCTTGGTGGCTTTCTTGCCGCCGCCTTCCGCCTCGCGGGCGCGGCGGGCGGAGAGCAGCTCGTTGGCGCGCTGGTCCGTCATGGTTTCCGGGGTGTCGCCGCGCTGCAGGGACGCGTTCGTTTCGCCGTCGGTGACATACGGGCCGAAGCGGCCGTCCTTGACGGTCATGGGCTTGCCGGAGACGTCGTTGTCGCCGAGCATTTTCAGCGGCGGCTTCGCGGCAGCGCGCCCGCGGCGCTTCGGCTCGGCGTAGATGCGGCGGGCCTCGTCAAGCGTGATGGAGAAGATCTGGTCTTCGCTGGCCAGCGAGCGCGAATCGGAGCCCTTCTTCAGGTACGGGCCGTAGCGGCCGTTCTGCGCGGTGATCATCTCGCCGTCCGACGGGTCCTCGCCGACCTCGCGCGGCAGCGACAGCAGCTGCATCGCCTCGTCGAAGGTGACGCTCGACGGCTCCATCGTGGAAAACAGTGACGCGGTGGCGGGCTTGAGCTGCTCGTCGACGAGCTGCGCCATGCGCTTCTCCTTCTGAGCAGCCGCCGTCTTGGTCTCCCAGTTCTTCGCGCGTTTGCCTTCCTCGGCGCGCTGGGCGTCCTCCTCGGCGCGCTCCGCGGCGATGACTTCCTCGGCGCGGGCTTCGGCGGTGGCGCGCTCGTCGTCACGCACGAGCTCCGTGACGTACGGCCCGAAGCGGCCCTCCTTCGCCACCACGGTGCGGCCGTTGGCGGGGTTGACGCCGAGTTCGCGGCCGGACTGTGGGGTGGCGAAGAGCTTTTCAGCCATCTCCAGGGTGATTTCGTCCGGGGTGGCGGACTCGGGCAGGTTGGCGCGCTGGTACTCGGGCTCGCCGTCCTTTTCGCCGATCACGCGCTCGATGTAGGGCCCGTAGCGTCCGACGCGGACGACGACGGGGCGGCCGGAGGCGTCGTCGAAAAGCTTCAGCGAGTTCGCGGCGCGCGCGTCGATGGCCTCGAGGTTGTTCTCGATCATGTGCTTCAGCCCGCCGCGGCGCGCGAGTGCTTGCGCCATGGATTCGCGTGCGTCGGCGTCGCCGAAATAGAAGCCGGACAGCCACTTGGTGCGGTCCTGGTTGCCGTGAGCGATTTCGTCGAGCTCGTCCTCCATGGACGAGGTGAAGTCGTAGTCCACCAGCGCGTCGAAGTTGTTCTCCAGCAGGCCCACCACGGAGAACGCGACCCAGGACGGCACCAGCGCGTTGCCGCGGACGAAGACGTAGCCGCGGTCCTGGATGGTTTTGATGATCGACGCGTAGGTGGACGGGCGCCCGATGCCGAGCTCCTCCATCTTTTTCACCAGCGAGGCTTCGGTGTAGCGCGCCGGCGGGTTGGTGGAGTGGCCATCCGCGGTGACCTTCTGCGTGGCCAACTCGTCGCCCTTGGCCAGCTGCGGCAGGCGGGTTTCGTTGGCTTGGCGGTCGGAGTAGGCGCGCAGCCAGCCGGGGAAGGTGACGGTGCGGCCGGTGGCGGCGAACTCGCACGCCTCGCCGGAGGCGTCGCCGGCGACGGTGACCTTCATCGAGGTGCCGCGGGCGTCTTGCATTTGGGAGGCGACGGTGCGCGCCCAGATGAGTTCGTAGAGTTTGAACTCCTCGGCGTCCAAGGACCCCGCCAGTTGCCCGGGGGTGGCGAAGCGTTCGCCGGCGGGGCGGATGGCTTCGTGGGCTTCCTGCGAGTTTTTCACTTTTCGGTCGTAGGTGCGCGGCGCATCGGTGACGTAATCGGCGCCGTACAGTTCGCGGGCGGCGGAACGGGCGGCGTCGAGGCCCTGTTTGGACAGGGAGGTCGAGTCTGTACGCATGTAGGTGATGTGGCCGTTTTCGTACAGCCGTTGCGCGATGCGCATGGTGCGCGCGGAGGTGAAGTGCAGTTTGCGCCCGGCTTCTTGCTGCAGCGTGGAGGTCATAAACGGCGCGTAGGGTTTGCGCGAGTAGGGCTTTTCCTCCACTGCGGTGACGTGCATGGGTGCGGTGCCCAGCGCGTCGGCAAGCGAGTGCGCCTTTTGCTTATCGACGATCACCGCCTCGCCCTTCAGCCGCCCCCGGTCGTCGAAGTCGCGGCCCTGGGCGATGCGCTTGCCGTCGAGGGCGACGAGCTTGGCGTCGAACTCCGTCGGGGTCTGCTTGGATGCGTCTTGAGGGACGAGAGACGCAACCAAGTCCCAGTACTCGGCGGGGATGAACGCCATGCGTTCGCGTTCACGCTCGACGATGACGCGGGTGGCCACGGACTGCACGCGCCCGGCGGACAGGCGCGGCATGACCTTCTTCCACAACACGGGCGAGACTTCGTAGCCGTAGAGGCGGTCGAGGATGCGGCGGGTCTCCTGGGCGTCGACGAGCGCCATGTCCAGCTCGCGGGTATTTTCGGCGGCTTCGCGGATCGCGGATTCGGTGATCTCGTTGAACACCATGCGCTCCACCGGCACCTTGGGCTTGAGGGTTTCCAACAGGTGCCAGGCAATGGCTTCGCCTTCGCGGTCCGGGTCTGTCGCGAGCAGGAGTTTGTCGGCCTGCTTGAGCTTGGATTTGAGGTCGGTGACCTTCTTCTTCTTGTCCGCGGAGACGACGTAGATGGGCGTGAAGCCGTCCTCGGGGTTGACGCCGAGCTTCGCCCACGCCTCCTTCTTGTACTTGGCGGGGATGTCGGCGGCGCGGCCGGGCAGGTCACGGATGTGGCCGACGGAGGCTTCCACAATAAAGTCGTCGCCCAGGTACTTCTGGATCTTCTTCGCCTTCGTCGCGGACTCCACGATCACCAGAGTCTTGCCGCCTTCAGCCACGTTGACTGACACCTCGCTTTACACAGAGTTATTGCCTAACAGACAACTAGCACACGATTGTGCACCCGGGTAATAGGACTACACTGCTCGGGTGCCCCGGTGCCGTGTACGTCGGGGGCGGAAAGGATGCGTCTACGTGGTCGATTCCCTCATCGATTTCCTGCATACGCTCATGGCGATGCCGGTGTTTTACCCGCTGGTGACGGTACTTATTGTCGCTGATGCGCTGGCGCCTGTGGTGCCGTCGGAGACGGTGCTGAACTTGGCGGGCGCGTTTTCCGCCTCCCGCGGGGTGCCGAGCGTGTGGGGCGTGATCGTTGCGGCGATCATCGGCGGGATCATCGGCGACAACATCTGCTTCGCGCTCGGCGGAAAGCTCATCAGCCGGGTGGAGGCGCTGGACCCGGAGTCGAAAGCGGGCCAGGCGATCCGCTGGGTGCGCCGGAACATGAACCGCGGCGCGGGCGCGACGATTATCGTCGCGCGTTTCATCCCCTGGGCGCGCTGGGTGGCAACGATTGTGCTGGGGTCGGTGCGCTACAACTGGTTCAAGTTCGTCTTCTTCGACACCATTGGTGTAATTGTGTGGGCGTTTTTGAGCGTCGGCGTCGGCTACCTGGGCGGGCGCATCTTGCAGGACTACCCGCTGTTGGCGATGCTTCTGGGCGTGGTGCTCGGCTCGTCTGTCGGCTACCTGATCCAAAAGGGCCAGAACAAGCTGGCCGAGTGGCGTGATGTGCGCCAAGGCGTGAGTAACGTATAAAAAACGGGGCTTCGAGCGAAGCCCCGTCGATAAGCAATGAGTGCTTAGAGCGCGCGCACCTGCTGTGCCTGCGGCCCCTTGGCGCCCTCGCCGACCTCGAACTCGACCTGCTGGTTTTCTTCCAGGGTGCGGAATCCGGAGCCCTGGATCTCGGAGTAGTGGACGAAGACGTCGGAGGAGCCGTCGTCCGGGGCGATGAAGCCGAAGCCCTTTTCGGCGTTGAACCACTTCACGGTACCGGTTGCCATGGTGAAACCTTTCAAAAATTTGCGTAGAGATGTCGTCCACCAGGGCCTAACGGGTCCTGGTGCCCGCGTGCACAATCCTCGCGAGCACCGCTTACGGGCGCACACAAAACCTGTGACCGCCACCCAGTGTGCCATGAAGTGCGGGCCTTAGCACTGGGAACTGGCATACTTCCCTGTGATTATGGTTTCCCCGTTCGGTGCCGAGCTGCTCGGCGCGCTGAAGCGCCGCCACCCCGCGGCGACGATCACGCATGTCGAGCACGTTCCCGCACGGCACGCCCGGTACAGCGAATGGCCGGGGTGGGTGGAGCCGCGTTTGCAGCAATTGCTTATCGACGAAGGCTTCGCCTCCCCCTACCTCCACCAAGCCCAGTGCGCAGAACACGCCTGGCGCGGAGACGATGTGGTGGTGGAGACGGGGACGTCTTCCGGCAAGTCTTTGGGCTACCAGCTGCCGGTGCTGACCGCGCTGGCGCAGGATCCGACGGCGTGCGCGGTGTATCTGACGCCGACGAAGGCGCTGGGTTCGGACCAGCTGCAGGCCACGCTGCGGATGGTGCAGGCCGCGGGGCTGGAGGGCATCCACCCGGCGCCTTACGACGGCGACACGCCCGCAGAGTCGCGCGCGGGCATTAGGGAGCACACGCGCTACGTGTTCACCAACCCGGACATGCTGCACGCGTCTGTGCTGGGCTCGCACGCGCGGTGGGCGCGGGTGCTGCGGCATTTGAAGTACGTGGTGGTGGACGAGTGCCACACCTACCGGGGTGTTTTCGGCGCGAATGTGGCGCTGGTGCTACGGCGACTGCTGCGCATCGCGGCCGCCTACGGTGCGTCGCCGACGCTGATCTACGCGTCAGCCACCGCGGCGGACCCGGCGGGCCAGGCTCGCCGGTTGAGCGGCCGCGAAGCGGTGGCCGTAACCGACGACGCCGCCCCGGCTGGCGAGCGCACCATCGTGTTGTGGGAGCCCGGCTTCATCGAAGGGGCGGAAGGCGAAGGTGGCGCGCCGGTACGCTACCCCGCCACCACGGAGGCCGCTTCGGTGTCCGCGGAGCTGCTGCTGCAAGGCGCGCGGACGCTGACGTTCGTGCGGTCCCGGCGCGCCGCGGAAACGGTGGCGATGCGCACCCAGGAGCACCTGTCGGCGGCGGGCCGGGCGGATGTGGCCGAGCGCGTCGCACCCTACCGGGCGGGGTATCTGGCGGAGGACCGCCGCGAGCTGGAGCGCCGCTTGGACTCCGGTGAGCTGCTGGGGGTGGCGTCCACGAACGCGCTGGAGCTGGGCATCGACGTCGGCGGGCTGGACGCGGTGGTGATGGCGGGGTTTCCGGGCACGGTGGCGTCGTTTCGGCAACAGGCCGGGCGCGCGGGCCGGCGCGGGCAAAGCTCGGTGGCGGTGCTGGTGGCCCGCGACGAGCCGATGGACACCTACCTGGTCCACCACCCCGACGCGCTGTTGGGCACGCCGGTGGAAAACTCCGTGTTCGACCCCACCAACCCGTTCATTCTGCGCGGGCACGTGTACTGCGCGGCGGTGGAGCGGCCGTTGAGTGAGGCCGACGTGGAGGTGTTCGGCGCGCGCGACGTGGTGGATGACCTGACCGCCGCGGGCCTTTTGCGCCGCCGGCCGGCTGGCTGGTTCGCGGTGCCGCAGCTGGACGGGGAGGTCATGCCGGAGTCGGCGCACGCCTCGGTGTCGTTGCGTGGCGGGGTTGGTGAGCAGGTGATGATCGTGGACGTCACCGACGGTCGCCTGCTCGGCACCGTGGATGCGGCGCGCGCGATGAGCCAGGTGCACGACGGGGCGGTCTACATCCACCAGGGCGAGTACTTCGTGGTCCAAACGCTGGACCTGGACGACTACGTCGCGCTGGTGGCGCCGGAGCGGCCGGACTATTCCACGCAGGCGCGCTCGACCACGGATATCACGATCCTGGGCAAGCCCCACGAGCTGGTCAACCCGTCGCCGGGGCTGTGGGTGGCCAGCGTGGACGTGGAGGTCATCGACCGCGTCACCGGGTATGTGGTGCGGCTTTCAGACGGCACCGTCAGCGAGCACATCCCCCTCGACCTGCCCGAGCAGCGCCTGGTCACCCGGGCGGTGGCGTACACGATCGACCCGCTGGTGCTGGACGAGCTGGGCATCACCGCCGGCGAGATCCCCGGCGCCCTGCACGCCGCCGAGCACGCCGCGATCGGGCTTTTGCCGCTTTTAGCCACGTGCGACCGCTGGGACATCGGCGGCGTGTCCACCGCGCTGCACCCAGACACGATGCTGCCCACCGTCTTTGTCTACGACGGCCACCCCGGCGGCGCGGGCTTCGCCGACGAGGGCTTCGCCCGCTTCCACGAGTGGATCGAGGCGACCTGGGAGACCGTGCGCTCCTGCGGCTGCGAGGACGGCTGCCCGTCGTGCGTGCAGTCGCCGAAGTGCGGCAACGGCAACCAGCCGCTGGACAAGCGCGCCGCGTTAAAGCTGCTCGGCGCGCTTGTGACCATGACGGCGGGCGGGGCACCGCGCTAGGCGGTGCGCACGTTACGGCCCGGCGCGGGCGGCGGCCTCCGCCCGGCGGCGGGTGGCTGCCACCACGACGTCGCCTGCGGTGACCTCGCAGGACACCACGCGCGCGCCGTTGAGCTCCGCGGTGCGATCGGCGCTGGCGCAGGCGTCGGCGCCGCGATACATCGCGGTTGCCCCGGCCACGGCGGCGAGGTCCGCGGCGACACGGGCCCGGTGCGTGTCAGACACGTGCACCCCGAACGCCACCACCGCCAGCGCGAGCGAGACCACGGAGGTGATGATGCCGGTGGCGGTGACGGTGGCGGAGCCGTCGCTAGAAAGCAGACGCATCTAGAACTCCACGGGGAACACGGCCGTGGCGCGCATGGTGCCGATCGGTGCCGGAACCGAGGCCGCCGCGGTGGCCAGGCCCGCGTTTTCGGTGACGGCGACCTCGCCGCGGGGTACTGCGTAGTCCACCCCCAGGGCGTGGGCGCGGGCAGCGGCACCGGCGATGTCCACGGCCGTGATGTAGGCGGCAACGGTGGCGATCGCGCCCACGATCGCGGCGGTGACCACCACGAGAGCCGACAGCGACAGCGCGGTTTCGATGGTGCTCATTAGCCCGGCGTGTTGCTCAGCGCGTCGGTGATGACGCTTTCGATGGCGCCTGTGACAGCGTCGCCGTTGACCACGAGGTACAGCACGCCGGCCAGGGCCGCGGCCGCGAGGCTGCCAAAGGCGTACTCGATGGTCGACATCCCCTGGTCAGAGCGCATTTTTTGGGCGCGAGACGCAGCGTACAGGTATGCAGTGGTGAGTGCAGAATTGAGATGGTGCATGGGAAAACTCCTTCTAGTTGATCAGTGAGGTACCGAGGCTGATCACCGCGGGCGCGAGCCCGAGGACGAAAAACGCCGGCAGGAAAAACGCGGTCAGCGGGATGGCGATGAGCACGCCCGCGCGTTCCGCTTTGGCTTTGGCCCGGTCCCCCGCGCCCGCGCGCAGCTGGGCGGCGATGCGACCGCAGCCTGCGGCCAGCGAGGTTCCGGAGGTGGCGGATAGGGCAACAAGCCCGGCGAGGTCCTCGCCGCCTGGCAGGTGGCGGATCTCGGCCCAGGCGCGCTGGGGCTCTACCCCCAGCGCCGTCAGCGAGGCCACGGTGTGCCACGGGCTGCGTTCGCCGTGGGTGTCGGCAACCGCAGCCGCCGCGGTGGCGGCGGGCAGGCCCGCTGAGACGCATGCCGCGAACAGTTCGATGTCGCTGGCGCAGCGCTCCGGGTCGGCTCCTGTGGGGCCGTCGCGGGGCGCCTTCGGCGTGGTTGCGGTGACGCGGCTGCCGGGCCCGGCTGGTGCCACGCACAGTGCTGCTGCGACAAGCAGTGCAGGAACAAGGCCGATCATGCGCTGGCCCCCTCGATGATGCGGCGCGAGACCGCAACCCCGGCGCACACTAGCGCGGTGCCGACAACCAGCAGCACCCCGCCGAGCCCGCCGCCGGTGAGAAATGCCAGCGGTTTCGCACCCATCGCGGTGCCCATGAACACCCCGGCAATCGGCAGCAGCGCCAGCACCACGGCGGTTGTCTGCGGACCGGCGAGGGCTGCGCGGGTGGCGTCGCGGTGGCGGTTGGCGTGGTCGATGTCGTCGCGAAGTGCGGCGACCAGCTTCGCCAGCGGCACTCCGCGCGAGACCGACAGGGCCCACAGCGTGCCGAGGCGCTCAAGCTCCGGCACGTGGGTCTCCAGCGTCGCGCCGGAGCGGGCAAGCTGCGTTAAACGGGCAGCTTCTTGCTGCAACGGCGACGGCACCTGCTCGGCGGCACGCGCGAGCGCGTCCGGCATGGCTGCACCGGCCTGCAGGTTAGTGGACACCGCCCCGAGGTACGTCGCGGCCGCCTCGCTGCGCCGCCGGGTGGTGCTGTCGTCGCGGCGGGCGCGCAGCACGTGCACCAGTGTCGCGCCGGCCATGGCTGCGGCGACCACCAGGCTGACCCGCCCCAACAGCACTGCGCCAACAGCTGCGAGCACCACAGTGGCCGGGATGAGCCGAGGCGCGGGCCGCAGGGTGCGCTCAACCATCCGGTACACGGGCGATGGCGCGGCGGCGGCGACAGCGCAGGCGAGAAGTACCACGGCGATCATCGGGCCAGCTCCTCGTAGCCGTCCAGTTCGCCGCGCTCGGCGTCCCAGACCACCTTCGCGCGCACCGGCTCGCCCTCGAGCACACCGATCTGCTGGAGGTAGCGGGTGCCGTCGGTGCGCCGTTTGACCACCAATACCACGTCGATGGCGGCGGCGAGCTGGGCGTGCAGCCCGGCGCGGTCCATCCCGCCAAGTGCAGCGAGCGCCTCGAAGCGGGCGGGCACCTCCTCGATGGAGTTGGCGTGCAGGGTGCCGGCGCCGCCGTCGTGGCCGGTGTTGAGCGCGGCGAGCAGGTCCACCACTTCCCCGCCGCGGATCTCGCCGACGACGATGCGGTCCGGGCTCATGCGCAGCGATTGGCGCACCAGGTCCGCGATCGTGATCGCGCCAGCGCCGTCGGCGTTGGCGCCGCGGCTGGTCAGGTTCACCACGTGCGGATGGTCCGGCGTGAGCTCGAGCGTGTCTTCAATCGCCACGATGCGCTCGGCCGGATCCGTCTCCGCGAGCAGGGCGGACAGCAGCGTGGTCTTGCCGGAGCCGGTGCCGCCGACGACCACGAGCGCCTTTCGCTTGGCGACGATCCCACGCACCAGCGCCGCCCTCTCATCGTCGAGAGCGCCGCGCGCCACCAAGTCGTCCAGCGTGGCCGAGGCGGTGCGCAGCACGCGCAGGGAGATGCAGGTGCCCGCCTGGGCGGTCGGTGCGAGCACGGCGTGGAAGCGCAGCAAGGTGCCGTCGTCGCGGGTGACGTGCCCGTCGCAGAACGGTTGCGCGTCGTCCAACCTGCGCCCGCAACTGACGGCCAGGCGGGTGGCCAGGCGGCGCACGGAGGCTTCCGAGTCGAACGTCAGGCTCGTCCGCTCCAGCCCCTGCCCGGTGTCCACGTACACCTCGTCCGGGGCGTTGACGCAGATGTCGGTCACGGCCGGGTCCGCCAGGATGGCTTCTAATGGCCCGGCGCCCGTGGTGTCGTCGCGAAGCTTGCGCATGATGTCTAGCACCCCGATGTCGCTGATCACCACTGCTTCCTCGCGGATGATCGCGGCGATGCGCGCCGGGTCGGGCTGGGCCGGCTCGTCGGCCAGGCGGTGCTTCACGCGGGCGAGCACGTCGTCCATCTAGGCCACCTCCCCCAGCACAGCCTCGGCGGCGCGAGCGAGCGTGCGTGGCAGCTTCGCCGACAGGCCGGACTGGTCCAGCTGCTTGGTCAGCCCGCGGACCTGCTGTACCTGCGCGATCACGGACGCTTTCGCCGTGTCCTCCACCTGCGCCGGCTCCAGCGACGCCCACGAACTCTGGCGCAGCAGCAGCGCGTTGGCCACCCCGGCGGCGTTGCACTCGGCGACGATCCGGGCGGCGGCAGCGGCGGCGCGCAGCTCCGGGCGCAGCACCACCACGGCGAGGTCGCACCGGTCCGGCAGCAGCGCAAGCGGTGTATCCACCGCTGTCAGGCCCTCGGTGCCGGCGGCATGGACCACCGCGTTGAGTTCCTCTGGCGAGAGCCGGAAGGGATCCGCCACGGTTGTGCGCGGAAACGTCAAAAGGGCGGTGTCGTCCTCGGTGGCGGGCAGCGCGCCGCGCATCTCCGCGCGCGAGACCGCCCCGCCGGCGGTGAAATCGATGTCGCCCCAGCGCGCGCCGGGCGTGGCCTCCAGGCCCAGCAGCAGGTCCAGCCCGCCGGAGAACTGGTGGGCGTCGATCAACGTGGCGTCGCCGGCCACGCGGCACAGCACCGCGGAAAACACCGAGGCGCCAGCCCCGCCGCACGCGCCGAGGACGGCGACCACCTTGCCGCGCGCCGTGTGCGCCGCCGGTGCCAGCGCCAGCGCGCCGATGCTGCGCAGCACGTCCGCGGCCTGCGCAGGCAGGGCAAAGACGTCCTCGCGCGTCGCGGCCGGGGCGGTGTCCGCCACCACGGTGAACACGTTCGGTCCCCGTGGTTGGGGGTGTAGGGAGGGGGCCCGGAGGTCGTCGATAAGCAAGGCATGCGCCTTGGGTGCGTGGCGGGCGAGCTGGGTGTCGTCGGCGGCGTCGATGACCTTGCGGCCTGTGGCGGCGGCGATATGGATGGCTTCGGAGTGCAGCGCCGGGTCCGCGACCGCGACGACGATGGGGCCTGTGTTCGTATGTGTCATGGCGGTAGCGTGCAACCGCGACAACCCGGAAACAATGGGCAAAATTTTTTCTGTGGATAACCCGCCCCATTTGCGGACGCTTCAACAATTTCCCTGTGGATAAGTCGCACCACACGTCACACTGGTTTCTCAGCGCATAGCTACGCAGCCGTAGGGATTGGGGTCTACACTGCAGGAGTATGTCTGCTAACACGCCGGTGGCGGCCTTCTTCGACCTGGACAAGACGATCATTGCGACGTCGTCCGCGTTCGCCTTCGGCAAAGAATTCCTGAACAACGGGATGATCACCCGCCAGGAAGCCTGGGAGCTCTACATCACCAAAGCGCAGTACATGCTGGTGGGACAGTCCAGCGAGAGGATGGACTCCACCCGCGACGCGCTGTCGCAGATGGTCGCCGGCTGGGACGTCAAAGACATCCAGCGCATCACCCGCGACACCCTGCGCGAGGTCGTCGCCCCCGCCATTTACGCCGAGGCGCGCCAACTTATCGACGACCACGTCGCCGCCGGCCACCACGTCATCATCATCTCCGCCTCCGCAAAAATCCTGGTGGAGCCGATCGCCGAAGAACTCGGTGTGGACACCGTGGTGGCCACCGAAATGGCTGTTGAAAACGGCAAGCTCACCGGCGAGATCACCCGCTACCTCAAAGGCGACGCGAAGGCCGAGGCGGTGCGCCAGTTCGCCGCCGAGCACGACTTCGACCTGGACAACAGCTACGCGTACTCCGACTCCGCCACCGACATCCCCATGCTGGAGCTGGTGGGCAACCCGGTGGCCGTGAACCCGGACCGGGCGCTGAAGAAGCACGCACTGGCCAACGGCTGGCAGGCCCGCACCTTCAAAAACCCGGAGCCGTTGTTCCAGATGCCGAACGCGCGCGAGGTGGGTATCGGCGCCGGCGTGATCGCGGGCGTGACGGCCCTGGCGGTTGCCGGCGTCCTCATCGCCCGCGCAATGGGCGGCAGCGACGGCGAGCGCTCGGCCTAAGCCACCCCTACTGTCCGTGCCACTTGGCCAGGCGCTCGCGCAGCACCTGCCAAGACTCGTCGTGGGCGCGACGGTTGGCCTCCTGCGTGCCGCCGAACATGATCTGCCAGCCGTTCTGCTGCGCGTCCGAGTCCTCGAAGAAGATGTGGCCCGCGTCCTCAAAAACGTGCGCCTCGGCGCGCGGGGACTGCTCCGCTAGCGCACGCGCAGCGACGTCGGACTGCCACATCTGGTCGTCACCCGCGCCGAAGAATACGGCGTTGCCGTCGAAGCCGCCGAGATCAATCCGGGCATCGTCACCCGCCGATCCTGCCGCCCCCTCGTAAGTTGGCCGGTAGGACGCGGGGTATGCCGCAATCATCCGCCCGAACATCTTCAGCCCGGTGAGCACGCCGGACTGCCAGGAGGAGGCGAACGGCACTGCCTCGCCGCGCAGGGTGAACGACGGCAGGTCCTGGCCCGAGGAGAAATCCAGTCCGCTGTAGGAGAAGTGCGCGGGCACGAACCCGACAAGGTTATCCACCGCGAACCCGTTGGCGGCCAGCAGCGCTGCAAATTCCGCACCCTTGGAGGTACCCATGACCGTCACCGGCGATGGATCCGCGACATGCTCGCGGATGTAATCAGTGACCTCGTCGAACTGCTCCAGGGGCACCTCGGCCAGCGTCGGGCGCTGGTTGTCCTGGCCGAAGAAGTACAGGCTGAGCACCTCGTAGCCGTCCTGGGCCAGCGTTTCGGCCCGGGCGTAGTCCGGCGAGCCCTCGGACCCGCCGTAGACCACCACCACGCCGCGGCGCGCCTCCGCGCCCTCGGCGGGCAGGAAGTGGAAGCCGTTGAGGTACTCGCCGGAGATCTTGCGCACCCGATCGCTTTCCGGGTACTCCTCCCCGCTTGCTCCGCCCGAGGCTTCCATCTGCGCGATCGGGTACTTGTTCGCGTTGTACGCGCGCAGGCCAGCGACCACCAGCCCCAGCGCCACAACCACGGCAACGCACCACGCCACCGCCTTGCCAATTCGTTTCAGCGTCCTCATGCTTTACTTTTCTACCCCGATTCGGGCAAATACCTCCATACATCGCTAACATCGTGTGAAGAATTTCCAGGCACCTTCCCGGGTGCCGTATAAATGCCACCCAGGAAGGTGAACTACAAGTGAGCAACGAAGGCCTTTACACCAGCGGCTCCACCGCCGTGAACGCCAAGGTGGACTCCATCCCGCTGCGCGACACCTACGCCACCCAGCCGGGCAACGACTCCATCGGCGCCCTGATCTCCAACGCGTCCCAGCAGGTCTCCACCCTGGTCCGCGGCGAGATCGAGCTGGCCAAGGCCGAGGTTGTCGGCGAGGTGAAGAAGGGCGCGATGGGCGGCGGCCTGTTCGCCGCGGCCGGCGTGATCGCGCTGTACTCCACCTTCTTCCTCTTCTTCGCCATCGCGGAGATGCTCGCGTCCTGGATGCACCGCGGCTGGGCGTTCCTGATCGTTTTCCTGGCCATGCTGGCGCTGGCGGGCCTGCTCGCTTTCATCGGCTTCAAGAAGGTCAAGAAGATCAAGGCGCCGGAGAAGACCATCGAGTCTGTCAACGAGCTGAAGAACCTCAAGCCGGGCCAGGCACAGAAGAACCTGGCAAAGGACGAGGCTGGTCTTTACACCTCCACCGGCACCGGCTCCTCTTTGCCGCGCACTGGCTCCACCGCCGTTAACCGCTAACGCACGCTTGCGTATCCGCGGGGCGCGTTAAGCTCCGCACATCCCCTACGCGCTGCTGCACTTGGTGTGCAGTCAGCGCGTATCCCGTTTCTGAGGTGTCCAGCGACGCCCCGAAGATCATGCCCGCGACCTCACCGTCCGGAGTGAGCAGCGGCCCGCCGGAGTTGCCCTGGCGGATGTTGCCGCGGATGGTGTACGCCTCGCGCTCCACGCGCCCGGTGGTGTAGATGTCCGGGCCTGCGATGTCCAGCTTGCCGCGGATGCGCACCGGCGCCGCCTCAAACGGGCCGGAGCGGGGGTGGCCCATCACCACGGCGTCATCGCCCACTGCTAGCTCGTCGTCCGCCCACTGCAGCTCCGGAAGACCCAGCGCCTCGGCGCGCAGCACCGCAATGTCGGTGTCGGGGTCGAACAGCACCACCTGCGCGGGCTTGACTCCCACCACGGTGTCCAGTGCCACCCGCTCGGTGCCGGCCACCACGTGCGCGTTGGTGAGCACGTAGCCGTCCTCGATGACAAAACCGGTGCCCATGAGGCGCCGCCGGCAGGTTTCCGCATCACCCATCACGTGCACCACGCTTGGGCGCAGCTTCTCCACGACCCCCGGGGCCACCACGGACTCATCCGGCGCCGCCACCTGCGCCCCGCCCGGCGATTGGAAGGGCGAGACCAAAGGCGGTAGCCCGGATTCGTCGAGAAGCGCGGCGAACCTCGCCGGCAGCTTCGAGGCCGCCTCGGGGGCGGCGGCGTCGATGGTGCCGAAGACGCGGGAGGAGCGGATGCCGTCGCCGATCTCGCCCGGCACCGAGGCAGCCAACGGGATGGAGATGAACCACAGCACCGCCGCCACCGCCACCGACTGGAACGTCGCGCCGAGCGCGGAATCCAGCGTGCGGCGACCCTTCGAACGCACGCGCCCGCGCAGGTTCCCGCCGACGGTGACGCCGACCAGGTTTCCCAGCCCCACAAACAGCACGACCAGGGCGATGAGCAGGACGATGCGCACCGTCTGGGATTCCGACAGGTCCAGCGTGAACGGCGCCAACGCAAGACCGATGACCAGGCCCGCCACAACGCCAACAGCAGAAAGCACCGCGGACAGCGCCCCCTGACGCCAGCCGCTGATAAAGGCGGCGACGACGGCGAGCGCGAGCAGGACGTCGATAACCAGGTGCATTTCGGTGATGTTACCGCTCACGGTTGGCAGAGCGCGCCAGCGCAGCCCGCAAGTCGCCGGGCTTTTCGTCCCAGGGCCGCACCCAGCCGCCCAGCTTCAGCACCACGGCGAGCAGCACCCCGGTAAAGCCCCACACCAGAAACTCGCCCGCCCAAAACGCGGGCCCCGACCACTCCTTGATGCCCAGCATCGCCCGGTTTCGCGGATCCACTAGCTCGCGAACCGGCACGAAAAACACCGCGTCGGTCTCCTCCTCGCTGGCCGGGTAGACCTCGCCCGGCTCCGGGGTGAACGCCACCACGGGGCGCACACGGCGGTTGCTGCCGCCGGTGGTGGCCGCGTCGAGCATGGCCAGCGGGATCACCCGGTCCGGGTCCAGGCCGGTTTCCTCCCACGCTTCACGCAGCGCGGCGCCAACCGGCCCGCCGTCCGCGGCGTCGATGTGGCCGCCAGGAAACGCCATCTGCCCGGAGTGGCTGCGCATGCGCGGGGTACGGTGGGTAATCAGCACCCGCGCGTCTTCCGGCAGCTCGGTGGCGCGCGGGTCGCCGGCGAACAGGATCAGCACCGCGGCTTGATCTGCGCCGTCTTTTTGCGGCACGCGCGGCGACAGGAGCCTGCGCGGGATCTCTGCCCCGCCATCCGCGATGGCCTCAAGTAGCGGCACGAGCCACCTGGGCGCGCGGTCCGGGCGCAGCGGCACGTCCACTTACACGGCCCCCTCGACCGCCTCGGCGAGCTCTTCGGCCGAGGTGAACTCCTTGGCAAACACCGCCACCTGCTCGTTGCCGCGCAGCACCACCGTCACCGGCACCACTGGCGGCAGCCCCTGCGTCGCGGCGAAGGCGCCTGAGTCGTCCTGGTAGCTGGGCAGGCTCACGCCGAGATCCTCCAGCAGCGCCGCGCCGTTGCCGGCGTTTCGGTCCGCGTGCACGCCCACCACGGTGTACTCCGGGTGCGTCCGCGCGAACTCCTCTACCGCCGGCAGCTCCGCGCGGCACGGGTCGCACCACCAGGCCCATACGTTGACCACGGTGATCTCCTTGGCTTCGCCGGCCACGTCCCCGCCCAGGCACGGCAGGTCCAGCCCAGCCGGGCAGTCGGGCCGTTGAGGCACTTGCTTGTCGACGGCCACAGGTTCCCCCGGAGGTTGATCGTCCATAAGCAAACTGCGCACCCCGAACACGAGCAGCACCGTGGCCGCCGCGATGACCGCAACACTCACCCAGATCGCGCGCTTCATACAAGCCCCAAAATATGCTCGCGCTCCGGGCCCGTGACCAGCCCCGCGGCCGCCTCGGGGTCCACCGGGCCGGCGCCGAAGCTAGGGCAGTCGAACGCGATCGGGCACACGCCGCACGCCGGTTTGCGGGCGTGACAGATGCGGCGGCCGTGGAAGATGATGCGGTGGGAGAACATGGTCCACTCGCGGCGCTGGATGAGCTCGGCGATGGCATGCTCGATCTTCACCGGATCCGTCTCATCCGTGAGCATGAGGCGGCCCACCAGCCGTTGGAAGTGTGTGTCCACCGTCAACCCCGGGATGCCGAACGCGTTGCCGCGCACCACGTGCGCCGTCTTGCGGCCCACCCCCGGAAGCGACACGAGATCCTCCAGCTTGGTGGGCACTTCCCCGCCGAAATCGGTGACAAGCTTCTGTCCCAGGCCGATCAGATTTTTGGCCTTCGAGCGGTAAAAACCGGTGGAGCGGATCAGCTCCTCCATCTCCGCCTGATCCGCTTCCGCATACGCTTCGGCGGTGGGGTACTTGGCAAACAACGCCGGGGTGACCATGTTGACGCGCACGTCCGTGGTCTGCGCCGAGAGCACCGTTGCCACCAGCAGCTCCAGCGGGTTGGAAAAGTCCAGCTCAGCGTGCGCATTTGGGAACGTTTCCGCCAGCGTGCGGTTGATGCGGCGGGCCCTCCTGGTGCGCCCTAAATCCGTCTCCGCCCCCTTCGCCGCCGGGTGCGCCCCGGCACGGCGGTGCTTCTTCGGAGAGGTGGAGGACATGACGGACATGCTAGTTACCCGTGGCGTAAAATGACACCTATGAATGTGATCCTCGTGCTGCTGGTCCCGCTTGTGCTCGGGGCGTTCCCACTGGCGATGGAGCGGCTCGAGGCGCGCGTAGTGGATTAACACCAACTTGGCCAACCACCTGACCAAGACTGCAAATGGGTGGTAAAGTGCGAAACGCACTGTGACGGCTGCTAAAAAGTTACGCGAAAGTGACTGTAACCACTACCCCTGGCCGTCCCGCAATGAGGAGGATTCATGGAAGGTGTACAGGACACACTCGCCCGCGCCGGCATTTTCCAGGGCGTGGACCCGGAAGCCGTAGCCGCGCTGATCAACGAGATGGACACGGTGACCTTCCCCAAGGGCACCACCATCTTCGACGAAGGCGAGCCCGGCGACCGTCTCTACATCATCGTGGACGGCAAAATTAAGCTCGCCCGCCACGCCCCAGACGGCCGTGAGAACCTGCTGTCCGTGATGGGCCCGTCCGACATGTTCGGCGAGCTGTCCATCTTCGACCCGGGCCCGCGCACCTCCTCCGCCGTGTGCGTCACCGAAGTCACCTGCGCCACCATGGACTCCACCATGCTGCGCACCTGGATTGACACCCACCCGGAAATTTCCCAGCAGCTGCTGCGCGTGCTGGCCCGCCGCCTGCGCCGCACTAACGCCTCGCTGGCGGACCTCATCTTCACCGACGTGCCCGGCCGCGTGGCCAAGACGCTGCTGCAGCTGGCCAACCGTTTCGGCACTCACGAAGGCGGGGCGCTGCGCGTCAACCACGACCTGACGCAGGAAGAAATCGCCCAGCTCGTCGGCGCGTCCCGCGAGACGGTGAATAAGGCGCTGGCCACCTTCGCCCACCGCGGCTGGATCCGCCTGGAGGGCAAGAGCGTGCTCATCGTCGACACCGAGCACCTGGCCCGCCGCGCCCGTTAGCACGAAGCGACAAAGCTCCGGCTTTTCCATTTAAGGGAGAGGCCGGAGCTTTTACGACGGGCGCCCCTAGGGCGCGGCCTTCAAGTAGCGCAGGGCCACGCGGGTGGACTGCTCAGCGGCGCCGCGCAGCACCGGGTCGACGTCGTCGTAGATCGCGTCGACCAGCGTGTTGATGTCGGCGTTTTCGCCGTGGGTCTTCAGCGCCTCGCGGATCTGCTCCAGGCGCTGGTTGCGGCGGTCGATGTACTTGCGGGCATAGGCCGACAGGTCCGCACCCTCGGGGCCGTGGCCCGGCAACAGCGGGATGTCCTTGCCCTGCTCTTCCAGAAGCTCCAGGGAATCCAGGTACTTGCCCAGGTCGCCGTCGGTCTCCGAAATCATGGTGGTGTGGCGGCCGGCGATGGTGTCGCCGGTGATGATGCCCTCCAGCTCGGTGGAGTCCGGGCCGCCCGGGTAGACGTAGAAGCACACGGAATCGCTGGTGTGGCCCGGGGTGGCCACGACCTTCAGGCGTGGGGTGATGCCGTCGACGGCGACCACTTCGCCGTCGACAAGCGGATCAGCCCCCGAGCTGTACTGCGGGTCCAACGAGCGAACCGGTGCACCAGTGAGCTGACGGAAACGCTCCGCGCCATCAGCGTGATCGTGGTGGCGGTGCGTCAGCAAAATTAGCGCCACCTCCCCCGCTTTGGCGTGGAGGACGTTGAGGTGGCCCTCGTCCTCCGGGCCCGGATCAACGACGATGCTTCGCTGATCCCCCTCACCCCTGATCACCCAGGAGTTGGTCCCCTCGAGCGCCGCGTAGCTGGGGTTCGGCGCCAGGACCACCGCGGCGTTGGCGGTCACAGGGCGCAGTTGGCTGTAAGCGGGATGTTGCATGTGCCCCAGCGTACCCGCTTAGCAGCCGTTTATTGGAGTTCTAGCTCTTCAGCTCGACGACGAGCTCGACCTCGACCGGCGTGTCCATCGGCAGCGCCGCCACGCCCACTGCGGACCGGGCGTGCGCGCCGGCCTCGCCGAAGACCTCCTGCAAAAGCTCGGAGGCGCCGTTGATCACGGCAGGCTGGCCGGTAAACGCCGGGTCAGAGGCGACAAAGCCGACGATCTTGAGCACACGCGCGACGTTGTCGATGCCCACGAGGTCATCCACCGCGGCGATAGCGTTGAGCGCGGCCTGGCGGGCGTAGCCGTAGGCGGCCTCCTCGGTGACTTCCGCGCCGACCTTGCCGGTGGCGGGCAGCTTGCCGTCGGTAAACGGCAGCTGGCCGGACGTCCACACCTGGTTGCCGGCCTGGACAGCGGGCACGTACGCCGCCACAGGCGCGGCGACGGCGGGCAGCTCGATGCCCAGTTCCTTCAGACGGTCAGTCCACATTTACTCGACCTCCCGCTTCATGTAAGCGACAACGTTGTCCTGGGTTGGGCCCGGAACGACGGAGACGAGCTCCCAGCCGCCCTCGCCCCAGGTGTCCAGAATTTGCTTGGTGGCGTGCGTGAGCAACGGAACCGTTGCGTACTCCCATTTCGTCATGGCGCCCAAGACTACCTACAGGCCGACAACTTCGCCGCCGGCGGACAGGTGCTCCGCCCAGTCGGTCACGTGCGGGTTCTTCCGCAGCACCGCGCGGCGCTGACGCTCCGTCAGCCCGCCCCAGACACCGAACTCGACCTTGTTGTCCAGCGCGTCCGCTCGGCACTCGGTGAGTACCGGGCACGCGCGGCAGATCGCGGCCGCCTTACGCTGCTCCGCGCCGCGCACGAACAAGGCGTCCGGGTCCTTGCCGCGGCACTGTGCGTGAGTTACCCAATCCCCCCGGTCAAAAACGAGATGTCCGGATGCGTCGCACTTGCGGGACGTGGTCCGTTGTGCGTTTCGCTGCGTCCTGTTACCCAAAGCCGTGCTCATAGCCGTGCTCCTTTTCTCGTTCGCCTGCGCCGCCTCCTGGGCGCAGTTTTATACATCTGACCGCATATCTCCGGTCCCATGTAAATGTAATCACATAAAAAAGTTTGCTGTCGAATGGATCACATTTTCGGGGGGGCTTTTATATTCCCACGCACATGCCCAGTCATTTAAGGTATTGGCGTGTCCGCACTGAAATCCCTAGGAAGCCTGCTGGCCGCGCTCGTTGCTGCGGCGCTGGCTATTGCCCTGTGCCTCGCTCCTGTCGCAGGCCTGGGCGGCGCCGCCGTCGCCCGCACCGACGAGACGATGCAGTCCAATCTCTCCGACCTCACGCACGGCGAAGTCCCCGGCGTCACCACGATTAACGACGCCACCGGCGCCCCCATGGCCTGGATTTTCAAGCAACGCCGCTACGAGGTGGCCAGCGACGGGATCTCCCAGCACGTCAAAGACGCCCTGGTGGCAACGGAGGACCGCCGCTTCTACCAGCACGAAGGCGTGGACATGCAAGGTTTCGCCCGCGCGATGGTGACCAACGTGCTCGCCGGTGGTGTGGAGCAGGGCGCGTCCACGATCAACCAGCAGTACGTGAAGAACTACCTCTGGCTCATCGACGCGGAAAACGAGGAAGAGGCCAACGCCGCCACCGAGCAGTCCATCCCGCGCAAGCTGCGCGAGATGCGCATGGCCTCCGACCTGGACAAGACGCTGGAAAAGGACGAGGTGCTGACCAGGTACCTCAATCTCGTCTCCTTTGGCAATCACGCCTTCGGCATCGAGGCGGCGGCGCTAACGTACTTCGACGTCCCCGCCCGCGACCTTAAGCCGGAACAGGCGGCACTCCTGGTGGGCATCCTGCAGTCCGTGGAAGCGCTCAATCCGTACACCAACCCGGAGGGAGCCACCCAGCGCCGCAACGTGGTTTTGAACAACATGGCAGCCCAGGGCTACATGGACCAGGCGGAAGCGGACCGCCTGGCCGGCACCCCACTGGGCATCTTGGAGCGACCGAAGACGCTGCCACAGGGCTGCATCGCCGCCGGCGACAAGGGGTTCATGTGCGACTACGCCCTGCGCTACCTGGAGGACAAGGGGCTGGACACGGAGACCATCCTCAACGGCTCTTACACCATCACCACCACCTTGGATCCGGCGGTGCAGCAGGTGGCCAACAACGCGGTCCGCAACAATGTCAGCCCCTATGCCCCGGGTGTGGCCGAGGTGATGAACATCGTCCGCCCCGGCGCTGATTCCCGCGACATTTTGGCCATGGCGTCCTCGCGGTTCTACGGCCTGGACCTGGACCAGAGCCAGACGATCCTGCCGCAGCCGGTGTCGCTGGTAGGTGCCGGCGCAGGTTCAGTGTTCAAGATCTTCACCGCCGCCGCGGCACTGGAGCAGGGCTACGGTTTGAACACGATGCTGGAAACGCCGGTGCGCGCGGTGCTTTACGGCATGGGCGGCGGCGGCGCAGCCAACTGCCCGCCGGGTGCCTACTGCGTGGAAAACGCCGGCACTTACGCCCCGCGTATGACGCTGCAGGATGCGCTGGCGCAGTCGCCGAACACCACGTTTGTGGAGCTGATCCAGAAAACCGGTGTGACGCCGGTGGTTGACTTGGCGGTGCGCCTGGGCTTGCGCTCGTACGCGGACGAGAACTCGTTCGGCGACGGCCGCTCCATCGCCCAGGCGGCGAAGGAGGACAACATGGGTGCCTTCACCTTGGGTCCGCTGGCGGTCAACGCGCTGGAGCTGTCCAACGTGGGCGCCACCTTGGCCTCGGGTGGGCGTTGGTGCGAGCCGAACCCGATCAAGGAAGTGCTGGATCAGCACGGCAAGCAAGTCTTTATCGACCGTCCCGCCTGCGAACAGGCAGTATCCCCGGAGGTCGCCGGCGCCTTGTCGCACGGCATGTCGAAGGACATTATCGACGGCACCGCGTCCGCTTCTGCCCGCAACAACGGCTGGTCAGCCCAAACGGCCGCGAAGACGGGCACGACGGAGTCCCACCACTCCACCGCGTTTTTGGGATTCACCCGCGGCATGGCGGCGGCGCCGTACATCTACAACGACGGCGTGCAGTCCACCCCGCTTTGCACCCAGCCGGTGCGCCAGTGCCAGTACGGCACCCTGTTCGGCGGCAACGAGGCCGCAGACACTTGGTTCCAGGCTGCGGCCGGGGTGCCGGGTGCCGCGGCTGGTGGTTTGCCGCCTGCGAGCCCGGCGCACGTGCGCGGCACCAAGCGCGGGGCGCTGGACGCGGTGGTCGGCCAGTACTCCTCCGCCGCGAAGTCCCAGCTTGAGGCGCAGGGCTACGTGGTCACGCTGAACACGGTTTACGGCGCCGGCGCGCCGGCTGGCACGGTGGTCTCTGCGGTTCAGGACGGCGCGAATACCACGGTGACTCTCAACATCTCTGACGGCGCCGGCGCTACCAGCGCTAGTCCCACCGCGCCGCCGACCACCTCGCCGGCGCCCACGTCGCCGACCGCGCCGCCTTCGCCAAGCCCCGCTCCCCCGCCGGGCATCGAGGGGCTCGAGCAATCGCTCAACGACGCCCGCGATGCCATCGCCGACGCTTTTGGCGTCGGCAACGACGCCGGCAACGACGCAGCCCCGAACTAGCTCAGGCGGGCCTTGACGGCCTCGGACAGGCGCTTGCCGTCGGCGCGGCCTGCAGCCTTCGCCGTGGCGGCCTTCATGACCTGCCCCATTTGGGCCATGGATTCGGCACCGGTTTCGGCGATAGCTTCGTCGATAAGCTTGGCAAGCTCCTGGTCATCCAGCTGCTTCGGCTGGTACGCCTCGAGGATGCCCGCCTCCGCGAGCTCGGCGTCCGCGAGGTCGTCGCGGCCGTTGGTTTTATAAATGTCCGCGGACTCGCGGCGCTTCTTGATCTCACGGGCGATGATCTTCTGAATCTCCCCGTCATCCACCTCGTGCTTGGAGCCCACGGTCTCGGCGGTCTGGATCGCGGCCAGCAGCATGCGGATGGTGCCGGTGCGCTCCTTTTCCTTCGCCTTCATGGCTTCCTTGAGGTCTGCGCGGATCTGGTCTTTCAGTGCACTCATGCATGCGAGATTACAGTGGTGCGGGTGAAGAAGTTGACGGGAATCGGAGCACTTTGCCTATCGACGGGCGCCGCCGCGCTGACGTGGGGGTACACCCAACGCAACAATTTCCAGCTGCGTGAATACACCTTGCCCCTGCTCGCACCGGGTGTGTTGGACGGGCGGGATGCTTTCAAGGTGCTGCACGTGTCCGACCTGCACATGATCCCGGGACAGAGGCAGAAGGTGGAGTTCGTCTCCAGCCTGGACGCGCTCGAGCCGGACCTGGTGATCAACACCGGCGACAATCTGTCGGATGTCGGCGGCGTGCCGTGGGTGCTCGACGCCCTGGGCCCGCTGCTGAACCGCCCGGGCGCGTTCGTGTTCGGCACCAACGACTACTGGGCGCCACGGCCGGTCAACCCGCTGAAGTACCTGACCGGGGCGAAGCGCGAGCCGTCATATGAGGACCTGCCCTGGGAGGGCATGCGCGCCGCGTTTGTGGAGCGCGGCTGGCAAGACGCCACCCACGCCCGGCTGGAATTCAAGGCGTCCGGGGTGCGCCTGGCGCTGGCGGGCGTGGACGACCCCCACCACGAGCTGGACCGCTACTCCGAGGTGGCAGGCGCGCCTAACAGGGACGCGGATCTGTCCATTGGCCTGCTCCACGCGCCGTACCGGAGGGTGCTGGATTCATTTGAAACCGACGGCTACCAGCTTGCCCTGTCCGGCCACACCCATGGCGGGCAGATCTGCCTCCCCGGTCAGCGCGCGATTGTAACCAACGCCGACATCGACCGCGAGCGCGCATCCGGCCTGCACAAGTACGGCGAGATGTGGATGGAGGTCTCCAACGGCCTGGGCCAGTCCAAGTACGCGCCGGTGCGGCTGTTCTGTCCGCCGTCCGCGAGCCTGATCCGCGTGGTGGAGCGAGGAGAATAGGCCGACCTACCTGGTGTTTTGGCCGAATCGCCACCCGGGGGTAATGTGTTGCCAGTACCGCGGGCGAGAGCCTGCAGATACAACCGGGATATGGCGCAGCTTGGTAGCGCGCTTCGTTCGGGACGAAGAGGTCGCAGGTTCAAATCCTGTTATCCCGACCATCTCAACGGGTCGATGACCTGCATTTACTTCAAATGCAGTGATTCGGCCCGTTTCTTTTGTGCTTTGTTTGTCACCTGGCTACCGGGAGTTGTTGGACATGCAGGTCGCCACGGCTGAGTCCACTGCCTTTTGGACTGGGTTCTTCCGCGACTGAATCGCCCGTGGCCTGACCGGGTTTTCCTCGTCACCAGTGATGCACATCTTGGTATCCAAGCAGCCGTTGGTCACTGCTTACCGCAGGTGAGTTGGCAACGGTGCCGGACCCAATCCGCGAAGAACCTCTACTCGCAGGTGCCGAAAACACAATGGCCGACGCTATCGGCAATGTTTCACACTCTCTTCCAGCAGCCCGACGCTGACAGCGTCTGTGCTCAGGCCCGTGAGGTTGTAGAGTTCTGCGGGCAAAAATTTCCTCATGTGGCCGACTACCTGGAGGAATCACCCGATGCGCTGTTAGCTTTTTACTACTGCACCGAAACCGGTATGAACCAAGATCTGGTCTAATAACCCCACCGAACGGCTCAACCGAGAAATCCGACGTCGCACCGACGTCGTCGGGATCTTCCCAAACTGTGAAGCCGTCATCCGGCTGGTCAGGGCCATCCTGGTGGAACAACACGATGAGTGGATCCAGCAAAAACGCTACATGTCGCTGACCAGCCTGACCCAGACCAAGGAAATCATCGCTGCCAACCTCGTCGACGACACTCCCACCGACAGCAAAAAGATCGCCGCCTAATGCTAACCCACCCCCGCCCCCGAGACGGCCCCAAGCACCCGCCCCCGAAACTAACCACATACCCGAAAGCCAAATACACCACTTCCCAGGACTTGACCGAACACCTTCTCCCACTGCGGTCTTTGGGAGCTCCCCGAGGACTACGTTCTTTGTTCCAGACCTTGCGTGCCTCCGTCCCAATCGCGGGTACGTTGCTGGTTCCACAAGGGGAGCGTATTTGTTCCGTAATTGTTACGGTACCTTTGCCAGGGCATTGGAAGAGTGGAGGTGCAAATTTTGGCTAGCTCTTGGTTTCCAATTTTGATAACTCTCAGCGCCTCAGTGGTCATGGCTACTGCAAGCTATTCCGCATGCAGACGCCGTCCCAATCATCCGCTGGTTAGTGATCGCTCGATTTGGGGAGCGGTTTTATTCGCTATTTCTTTCGTCAGTTACCTAGCTTCGGCGACGTTGCTGTTACTTTATGGAATTAACGATAGCGCTATAGTTGCCGCTACAGCAGGGCTCTTTATTTGTGCTTTCGCTTACGCTGCAACGAAGCCGAAACATGACCAAGATTATCTGTAGGCATGGATCAACCTAAGAAGGTGAAAGCGTTCTGGATGACTGAGTAACTTCTTGCTCGATGTCAACGTGCATGCTGCGACGAGCTCATCGCGGGGCACTTAACTGACCGACCGGATGCTCACAAGGTCCAACGTGGACTGATTTCTTCGCTTCTTTCGTGCCCGTCTCATGGCACATTCTTGTCACCCGTTTGTCACCCAGGGTGACGATACGAGACAAACGAGACACGCAAGAGAGCCCCGAACAAACGTGAACTACGAGGTAGACGACACACTCCGGCAGTTCCACTTCGTTCGGGACGAAGAGGTCGCAGGTTCAAATCCTGTTATCCCGACCAACACAAACCCGCCTTTCAAGGCGGGTTTTTCGCATTTGGGGGCGTCGGGGTGCATGCTCACCCTCCGCGTTAACGCTCTTGCAACATGGCCCCCATCACACTGGTGCGTGTACCGCTTCGAGTACACACCTACACCTCAAGGAAGTCCATATGAAACGCATCATCACCAGCGCCGCCGCGTGCGTGATCGCGCTCGGCGCCGTCGCCGCCCCGGCACACGCCGCCACCGTCGGCGAGAAGGACGCGGGCGGGAACTGCGCCGTCACCCTCACGGACATGGAGAAGGAGTTCATCATGGACACCTTCGACCAGGCCAAGCAGATCGGCGCGCACGAGCGCGCCCGCGATTTCATCGCCGCTGTGGAGACGGTCTACCCGGGTGTCATGGCCGCCAACGAGTCCGCTCTCAAAGGCGAGGCGCCGGACTACTCCAAGATCCTGCCGGCAGAGCTGGTCAAGCCGTACACCGATGCGTTGCGGATGCTCGACGAGACCGAACCGACCACCGCCACCACCCTCGAGGACGTCAACGTGGACGCGTGGATGGTCGGCCCCTCCACCACGCCGATGGCTGAAGCCCCGTTCACCGAGGGCACCGAGCTCTACGAGGCATGGTCCGCAACCCCCAGCGGCATGCTCTTCATGAACCAGCAGCTTATCGACGAAGCTAACGCCGCGGCCGCCACCTCCTGCGCCAGCGGCGACGTGAAGGAGCTGGACTTCCCCACTGCCCCCATCGCGCTGGATAAGACCAAGCCGGGCGACATGAAGGATACCCCGAACGTCGCCGCCATCGTTGGTGGCGTAATCGCTGCCCTGTTGGCGCTGGCTGGCATCGCGGCGGCGTTGCCGATGCTGGGCATTAACCTGCCCGGCATAAGCATGCCCGGCTTGTAGTCCAAAGAGCCGCGTCAATGACACATCCCGCCCACCCCTTAAGAATTGCGGGGTGGACGGGACGTGGCGTCGATAAGCGTGAGGCGTTTAGCGCTTCGCGATCGGGCCAAGCACCTCATCGATCGGGAACGGGAAGAGCAGCGAGATGAGCGACAGCAGGCCGATGATGCCCGAGATGGACAGCACGGCGATCAGCCACGGGCTGGTGGTCGAGGATCCCTGCGCAGAGCCCTCGGAATCCCCCTCCGGCTGGGCCTCAACCGGCGTCATCGTGGTGTCGAAGGTGAGACCGTGGTTAATGCTCTCGATGCCGAGAGCATTATTGACCAGGAAGAACAGGTCAGTCTGGTCGATCTGGCCGGTCACGTTCGCCGCACCCGGGCCGGATGCCGCGACGCGCAGCTGCGCGCCGGTGTGCTGCTGGCCACCGAGGGCGTCCTCGTCCTCGTTTGTCTTGGAGGTGGCGAAGTTGACGGCCATGGTGGAGCCATCCACCGTGGTCAGCTGGGTCACGCGGCCAGCGGTGTTGGCGTTGTCGTAGGTGATCTGCGCGGTGTGGGCGTGGTCGGCGGTGGCGACGATGAGGGTCTCCTCGCCAGTCTCTTCGACCCACTTCTGCACAGCCTGGACGGCCTCGTCGAGCTGACCAACCTCACCGATCAGGCCGCAGGCGTCCGCCTGGTGGTCGGCCTTGTCCGGGGACGCGGACTCGACCTGGAGCAGGAATCCGTTGTCGTTCTGCAGCAGCTCCAGCGCCTTGGAGGTCATCGCGCCCAAGCGCGGGGTCTCCTCGGTGAACTCCGGGTTCGCCACACAGGTCGCCGGCTGCTGGTCGCCACCGTCGGTCGTCGGGATGGACTGGTTGAGCACGCGCGGCATGTTGCCCTCGGAGAACAGGCCCAGCACCGGCTTGTCGGAATTGGCCTCGGCGATGGCCTCAAGCTCGGACGCGTTCGTCACCACCTGGTAGCCGTTGTCCTTCGCGTTGTCCAACACCGACTTGCCGGCGGTCCAGGTGTTGCCGCTGGCGTTCCACTTGCCGCCTTGAACGACCTCGGTGTCGAAGTACTTGCTGCCGCCGCCGAGAGTGACGTCGGCGCGCAGGTCCACGATCTGCTCCGAGATGGAGCCCAAACCGCCGTTTTCACGCAGCTGATCGCCCTTGGCCACCTTCTTGTCGCCGGACGGTGCGTAGTAGGAGCGGTCGAGCGCGTGCGCGGCGAAGGCCGCCGGGGTGGCGTCCTGGATCTCGGCAGTGGAGACGTTGCCGATCTTCATCCCGCGGGCCTTGGCCAGCTCACCCATGGTGGCGACCGGCTTACCGGCGTTGTCCACACCGATGGCGCCGTTGTACGACTTCACGCCGGAGTTCCATGCGGTACCGGTGGCGGCGGAGTCTGCCACGTAGTTTGGCAGGCCGGTCTCCTTTTCCAGGGAGAAGGTGGTCAGGTAGCCGGTATAGTCCAGGTTGTCCAGGCCCTCGAAGCGGCCAGCGGAGCCCTTCAGGTAGTTGCGGGCTGCGGTGATCTCGGAATCACCGGTGCCGTCGCCGATCAGGACCACGACGTTCTTCGCCTTGGCGTTGTCGATGCCCTGGCCGTCCTTGCCAAACTGGGCGCAGTCGCCCACCTTCGGAGCTTCGCCAGCGGCGACGAGGTAGCAGAGCTCGTCGCCCGGCTTCGCCTTGGAGCGGTTGGCCAGGGATACGACCTTGTTGTCCTTATTGATCTTCCACGGCTTCTGGCCACCGTCGGTGCCGCCGTTGAGTCCGAGCGCGTTCGCCATGACGTAGAAGGCGTCGGTCTGGTCGAGCTGGCCGTTGACGTTCTCGGAACCCGGACCGAAGCCTGCGATGCGCACCTGGGTGCCGGTGTGCATCATGGAGAAGCCCGGGGTGTCGAACGGGTCGCCGTTTTCCTTCTTGTCAAAAACTGGGTTGCCGTTCTCATCCAACCACGGCTGGGTGCCGAAACCGACGGACATGACCGCGCCGCCGTCCTTCGGGGACTGCAGGCGGGTCACAGCAGAGACGGACGGGCGCCCGTCCGGGATGATTTCCGCGGTGTGTGCGTGGTCGGCGGTGACGACGATCATGGTCTCACCGTCAGCCTTGGCAAAGTCCAGGGCCTCCTTGATCACCTCGTCGATCTGCTCGGTCTCGCCGATCATGCCGCAGGCGTCGGCCGCGTGGTCCGCCTTGTCGATGGATGCGGACTCGACCTGCAGGAAGAAGCCCTTGTCGGAGCTCTTGTCGTCGAGAAGCTCGATGGCCTTCTTGGTCATTTCAGCTGCGGACGGCTCGTCACCGCGATCAGCTTCCTTGCAGACCTCAGGCTCGGTGGTGCCATCGGACTTCACCGGTACGGTCTGCTCGAACTTGCGGGTCATGTTTTTGTCGTGGAACAGGCCGAGCACCGGCTGGTCCTGGTTCGCTACGGTGATGTCCTCGAGGCCCTGCTTGTCGTCGACAACCTGGTAGCCCTTGGCAATCGCGTTCTCGCGGACGGACTTGCCGTCCTCCCAGTCAGCGCCGCCGTCGTTCTTCTCCGTCAGGAACGGGTTGCGGTTTTCGCCGCCCTCAAGCACCTCGGCGTCGAAGTACTTGCGGCCGCCGCCCAGAGTAACGTCGGCGCGAGTATCGATGATCTGCTCGGAGATGGATCCGAGACCGCCGTTTTCGCGAGCTTCAGCACCCTTGACCGGCTTCGCGTCGCCGGACGGCGCGTAGTAGCCACGCTTGGAAATGTGGGAGTGCATCGCGCCCGGAGTGGCGTCCTGGATCTCCGCGGTGGAGACGTTGCCGGTGCGCATGCCGGCGTTCTTGGCCATCTCCAGGAGGTTCTCATGCGGCTTGCCTGTGATGTCCACGGACAGCGCGCCGTTGTAGGTCTTTCCACCGGTGGACCAGCCCGTCGCGGACGCGGCGGAGTCGGTGACGTACTGACGCTTGCCGTCCTCACCGATTGCGAAGGTGGTGTACGCGCCGGACGCGGTGAGCTCGTCGAGGCCCTCGAAGCGACCGTTCGCGCCCTTGAGGTAGTTGCGCGCCGCGGTGATCTCCTGGTGGCCCATGCCGTCGCCCAGGATGAAGATGACGTTGCGGGCCTGGGCGTCGGAGTTGCCCTGGCCGCCCTTGCCAAACTGGGTGCAATCGCCCGGCTGCGGCGCGACGACGTTGCCTTCGGAATCAATGGAGATGCAGGTGTCCTTGCCGTTGAACGCCTGCTCCGCGGACTGAGCGAGAGAAACCGGCAGGTTTGCCAGTGCCAGCGCGGAGACGCTGACGACAGCTGCCACTGCCTTGGAGGAGAAACGCATAAGAATTCCTTGAGGTAAGAGGGACGGTTTTTGTAACCATGGCGCAAGCTACTCCCAGGTTGCGTACAGGAGGTGACATTCAGGTGAATTTCAGGTTACGTCCGCATCAGCACAGCTCCTGGCCCTATATTTGTTGCAGGTAAGTGAAATCGGTGTTCAACTAGCGGCGCTTTATTCGTCACGAGAGGTTTGACTACTCCCCCAGCAACCGGACCTTCAAACGCGAAAAACGGCCCCCGGATCGCTCCGGGAGCCGTCTTTCTTCGCGTGGGCTAGCGCGAGCTACTTCTCGCCTGCGGGCTTCGCGGCGGTGGTCAGCGCGGTCTTCTTCGAAGAACCAGCCTCACGCTCGCGGGAGGACCCGGCCTTTGCCTCGCCCGCTTTATCGGACGAGCCGCCGAAGTTCAGCTTGCGCTCGGTGGATCCGAGCACGGTCATCCCGTTGTCGAAGCCCTCCTCGCTACAAGCCTGCGCGATCAGCGTGCCCGTCAGCGCGACTGCAGCAAGGGCGCCGAGGGCGATACCCACCGGGCGCAGCTGCTCGCCGTAGCCGGCGAAGCGCTGATTGAACTGCTGGTTGAGCGCGTTGGCCTGAGCCTCCGCCTGGCGGACCCACTCCGGCTTCTCAATGCCACGGTGGCCGTGGCCGAAGTCCGGGGTGTTCTCGCGGACGAATGCCTCCCAGCGGGCGTTCAACGCGCCGGATGCCTGGTTGATCTGCGGGCCGTACATCTCGTTGACGCCGTAGCCGATTGCGCCGAGAAGACCGACCGGCAGCAGCCACAGCAGCGGGCTGTTCGCGGCGAACGCGTTGGCGACGCAACGCTCCGCGGACGAGCCCTTCTCGTCCTCCACCGGAGTATCCGGCTTCGGCTGCTCCGGCTTCGGATCCTCCGGCTTTTCCTCGACCGGTTTGCCGGTGCCCACGCGGATGACCAGGTTGGTCGGCTCGCGCAGCGTCTCGTCGGTCACCGTCGGGTCGCCGAGTTCCTTGCCTTCCTTCATCTCCCAGACCTTGGTGGTGCGCTTGGCACCATTTTCGCCATGGGTGTCCACCTTGACCACACCAGCGGCCAGGGTGTCGTCCTCGATGAAGATGGTCTCGAACGGGATCGGCTCGGTGATGACCTCGCGTTTTTCCTGGACATCCTTCGCGGTGCCGATCTCCAGAAGGTAATCCTGCGGCTCGGTGACAGTGGTGGCGGTGTCGCCCACGTGCTGCACCAGGCCCGGCTTACCTTCCTGGATCACCTTGTGCTCGCCAGCTGGCAGGTTCGGGTTCTCCGTCGCAATCACCTTGAACGGCAGCGGCTCAAGCCAGTTCAGCTGGTCCGGCTGCTTCGCACCAACGCGGACGAGGCGCGGGATGGCGTCCAGGGTGTTTTCCACGGTGGTCTCATCATCGACGGTGGTCACACGGACGGTGCCCGACGTGCCCTCGCGGACAACAACCTGCTCGCCCGGCTCGAGCGACGGGTCGAAGATCAGCTGCGTGGTCGGCGGGACCTCCAGCTCGGTCACGGACGCGTCCATCGGCGTCTGCTTGGTGCCGATGCGGATGACGGCATTCTTCGGCTCGCGGGTCCGCTCCGTGGTCGTGGTCGGTTCGCCAACCAGCTTGCCGTCCTTGAATTCCTGGGTGGTGGTGACAACTTCTTCACCGACTTCACCCTGCTCGATGCGCTGCGCGCCCTCCGGCAGATCCGGGTCGTAAATCACCTCGGTCTCGAACGGCACCGGACGCGTCACCTTGGTCACGGCGACATCGTCCTTCGGGCCGTATTCGACGATGCGCTCGACCGGTTTCTTCTCCTCGAGCTTGGTCACCTCGCCGGTTGCCGGGTCTGCGGAGTGCTTCGTGGAGCCGTTCTCGCCAACCTGCACAACGCGACTCTCGCCGGGTGCGAGCTCGGGGTTGGGCTTAACGGTCGTGTTGAACGGAACCTCGGAGGTCCAGGTGAACGGGTTGGTTTCCGGCTGCTTGGTGCCCAGGCGAACAACGCGCTGGACCGGCTTTTGGGTTTCAACCTCTTCGATCGTCCACACCGGCTTGCCGTCGACCATTTCCAGCTTCGGGCGGAGCGTCTTAGCACCCGGGGTGCCCTCCTGGTCAACGACCTCCTCGCCTGCAGGCAGGTTCGGGTCGAAGACGTACTCCACCGGGTACGGCAGCTCGACGGTCAGGGGCTCAACGCTTGGTGACGGCGCTGGGGCCGGCTCTTCCGGCTCCACCTGCTTCGTGCCCACGCGGATGTGGTGACGCCACGTTTGATCGTCACCGTCTTCTTGCCCGGCTTGCCCTCGGTCACAGTCTCAGACGTGCCGGCTGGCATGTTCGGGTCGAACTCAACCTTCACATAGAACGGGATCTCAGACTCCACGGACTCGGTGTTGTCACCGGTGGTCTTGGTACCGACACGGATGACGACGCCCCCGTGCCCCAACCAGGCCCGCCACCGCAAGCAGAGCGGACAGCAGCACCGCCGAGACGATGCCGCGGTAGTCGCCACCGTTGCCGCCCGCCGAGACAGCGGTGGACACCCAGTGCATCGGCGCTGCCTGGGACAACGAAACCCACGCAGAGTCGACCTGCGCGGTGGTCGCGGTGCGCCACACCCAGCCGACGAGTCCGGTCTGCACCAAGGCGAGCACGCCGGCCGCGCCAAGACCAACCCCAGCGCCGAATGCTCGACTTAACACGGAAGCCAGCCCCGCGCTAGCGAGCGTGCCCAGCAGCAGACCCGCAAACGCCACCCCGTATTCCTGCACACTGAACCCAGATCCGATCACCCCGGCCAAGATGGTGCCCGCGGCGGCCAAAACCACGGAACCGACGCCCAGGATCCACCAGCGCCCGCGGGACGCGAACCACGCAGCCGCCGCCAGCGCGGTGCCGCCGAGCACGGCCATCGCCGCAAGCAACATCGCGGCCACCGGGGCGAGGGTTGAGCCGGCCGGCGCGTTCTCTGCGGCACCCGACGCGGCCGCCGGCACCGGCAGGGCCGCGCGCACCGCGCCAACCTTGTCGGCGTTCATGCCCGCCATCTGGTTGATCTTTTCCACGCCGGCGACCAGCTCGTCGATGCCGCCGGTGGCCTGCCCGGTCTGCGCCTGGAGCTCACGCAAGCCCGCGGCCAGCTCGGCGGAGCCGTTGGTGGCTGTATATATACCGTCGTGGTAGCCGTAGCCCGGTACGGCGAGTTGGTTGGCCAGGTCGCGGGAGCCGTCGCGCAGCTGGTTCATTTTCGCCACCACGTCCGGCGGCAGCTGGGCTGTCTCCGCCTGGGCCCGCAGGTCCTTCAGCGACTCGCGGGCCTTGACCGCCTCCGGGTCTTTCGCGCCCTTGAGCTCCTCCAGGGAACGGTCGATCGCGCCGACCACCTGGCCGCGCACTGCCTCAAACCCGGACACCTGGCCGACCACCTCGCCGATGGAATCCGCCAGCTGCGTCGCGCCCGCGCCCAGCTGGCCAGTGCCGGCCTGGAGCTCAACCATGCCGTCGGCGAGCTGCTGGGAGCCGGACTGGGCGGCGGCGAGGGCGTCGATAAGCTGCTGAGTTTGCCCCTGCGCCTCGCCAATGCCCGCGGCGAGCTGGCCGGCGCCCTCCTTGAGCACCTTCGCCTGCTGCCCGGCCTCACCGGCGGCGCGGCGCGCATCCCCCAAGTTGTCGGGGCCGACCTGCGGGGCGCCCGAAACCTCAGCATCGCGCCCCGCATTCGCCCATGTGTCGGCCGGATTCATGGGCAAAAACACCCCGACAACCAGCGCCAGAAGCGCACACACCAACCGCCACGCGTTGCCCGATTTCATGGCATTGTTCTTAGCACTCGCGCCCGACTTGCTGCGGGAGGCGCACCGCCAGCACATCGTCGGGAATGCGCACCGTTAGAACCGTGTCGGCGGCCTTGATACTGTCGTAAGGGTTCTTGCCAAAACCATGGAATGAAATGGGTTCACCATGACACTTCCCCTTGTCATCGGGCTCGTCGCAGCGACGGTGGTGCTCTCACCGATCCTCGTGCGAGTCATGGACAAGAAGGCCGGGTACCCGCTCGCGGCGATACTCTTCGCCGCCGCGGCCGTGCTGGGCTCCAAGTTCACAGAAGTCTCACGCGGCACGGACCTCAAATGGTCCAAGGAGTGGGCGCACAATGTGATGGGCACGGGCACCTCCGTGGACTTCGCGTTGCGCGCAGACGGCCTGGGTATCTTCTTCGCACTTTTGGCGTTGGTGATCGGCGGCGTGGTCTTTTTGTACTCTGCCGCGTACCTGCCCGAGCGCAACGGCAACACCAGCTTCTACACCATCATGACGGCGTTTACCCTGTCGGTGCTGCTGCTGGTGCTTGCGGACGACGCCGTGCTGCTGTTCATCGCCTGGGAGCTCGTCTCCATCGCGTCGTTCCTGCTCATCGCGCGCTCCGGCTCCTCGGGCGAGGCCGGGTCCTACCGCACCCTGATCCTCACCTTCTTCGGCGGCCTGACGCTGCTGGCTGGCCTGGCTGTGGCCTCCGCGCAGACCGGCACGACGCGCCTGCAGGACATCCTCGCCGCCGATATCTGGGGCGACAACCGCGTCACCGTCGTAGTCGCGCTGCTCATCGCGTTCTCCGCGTTCACCAAGGCCGCGCAGTTCCCCTTCCACTTCTGGCTGCCCGAGGCCATGGCCGCTGCCACCCCGGTCTCCGCGTTCCTGCACGCCGCGGCGGTGGTCAAGGCCGGCATCTACCTGCTGGTGCGTTTTTCCACCATCTTCTCGGACGTGGCCGCGTGGAACTACCTGCTTGTCACCGTCGGCCTGTTCACGGCGCTGATGTCCGCGCTGTTCGCCATTACCAAGACGGACCTGAAGCACCTCACCGCGTACTCCACGGTCTCCCACCTGGGTTGGATCGTCGCCGCGATCGGCATCGGCACCCCGGTCGCTCTCGCCGCGGCGCTGACCCACACGCTCGCGCACGCGCTGTTTAAGTCCTCGCTGTTCATGCTCATCGGTGTGGTGGACCACGAGGCCGGCTCGCGCGACATGCGCCGCCTGGGCCCGATCTACAACAAGATGCCGTTCACGTTCGCCTCCACCGTTATCGCCGCCGCCTCCATGGCCGCGATCCCGCCGCTGTTCGGCTTCGTGTCCAAGGAATCCATCCTGGATGCCTTCCACGAATCCTCCTACGGGGCGCTTTTGCTCACGGTGGCCGGCATCGCCGCATTCCTCACCTTCGTGTACTCCGCCAAGATCGTCTTCGGCGCATTTATCGACGGACCAAAGGGCCTCCCCGACGTCCACGAAGCCCCCACCGCCCTCTGGCTGCCCGCCGCGCTGCCCGGCCTGACCTCCGCGGTCCTGCCGTTTGTGCTGTTCTGGGTGGACAACCCCGTCTCCGCAGGCGTGCGGGCTGTGACGGGCGACGACAGCTTCGCCACCCACCTCGCACTCTGGCACGGCGTGACCCCGCCATTCCTGGTGTCGGTGGCAGTTTTGGTCGCCGGCGTGGTGTTCGTGGTGTTCTTCCGCAAGCGCGTCTTCGCAGCACTGGGCAACAAGGACCTTCTGCCCGCAGACGGCACCGAGGTCCTGGCCTGGCTCACCCGCAGCCTGTCCGACCTGGGCAAACAGCTCGGCTCGCTGGCCGACGGCTTCAACCCGTCGCGCCACCTGTTCCCCCTGCTGGCCTCCGTCACCGCGATGGGCCTGTGCGTGATCGTGCTGACCGACGGCATCGATGGCGTCACCCCGGCCCCGCGCGCCGAGGGCCTGGACGTGTGGTGGGACCTCATCCCGTTCGCGATCATCGCGATGTCCGTGCTGGGCATGGTCTTCACCCGCTCCCGTCTCGCCTCCGCCGTGCTGCTCGGCACCGTCGGCGTGGGCATGACCCTGCAGATGTTCCTGCTGGGCGCCCCGGACGTGGCCATGACGCAGTTCCTGGTCGAGTCGCTGACCGTGGTGGTCATCCTGGTGGTGCTTCGCTACCAGCCGCGGATGTTCCCGGAGACGAAGGCTCGTCGCAAGGCTCTTGCCTCCATCTTCGCCCTGATCGCGGGCGTGGTCACCTTCTTCGGCGTCTACGGCCTGACCGGCCGCCGCGGCCGCTCCGAACTGGCCGAGTGGTACCTCACTGAAGGCGGCGACGTCACCGGTGCCGACAATATCGTCGCTGTGATCATCGTGGAGTTCCGTGGCTTCGATACCTTGGGCGAGCTGTCCGTGCTCGGCATGGCCGCGGTGGTCATCGCCGCGGTGGTCAGCTCCATGCCGCGCCACCTGTTCGAGGCCGGCACCCGCCCGCGCCCGTTTGGCCAGTCCCAGCTCAACTCCATCCCGCTGCGCAAGGCCGCAGCCCTGGTCGCACCGGTGCTGGTGGTGCTGTCCGTGCTGATCTTCTTCCGCGGCCACACCGCCCCCGGCGGCGGCTTCGTCGCAGCGCTTGTGATGGCCACGGCGTTCGCCATCAACTACCTGTCGCGTGGCGCGGACGCGGACGTAGTGCAAAACTTCACCCCGATCCGCCTGACCGGCTGGGGCATCATCATCGCTATCGCCTCCGGCTTCCTCGGCTTCATCGAGAGCGGGTTCATGTACGCCATCCACGGCGAGATCGCCGGCGAGCACATGACCACCTCGCTGATCTTCGACTTCGGCATCTACCTCGCCGTGCTCGGCATGGTCACCGCCGCGATCAACGCGCTCGGCGGCTACCTGCGCCCCGGCATGGACCTGTCGGACCTGGACTACACCCGCGACGAGGAAGACAACCCGCTGCCGAGCATCCCGGCCCCGCTGGAGCCCGAAAACCCCGTGGACGCGCACCCGGAGCCGATCAACCCGGCGCACGACCCGCGACCGGTTACCACGAAGGAGCACTAACCCATGGTCATGGCACTTACCATCGCAGTCCTGGTCGCGGGATCCGTGTACCTGGTCCTGCAACGCGGCATGGTGCGCGTCATCTTCGGCATGTCCCTGTTCGGCCACGCCTCAAACCTCACCCTGCTCGCCGCGGGCGTCGGCGCGTGGCGCGGGGAGGCCTTCCCGTCGCGCGTGCCCTTCGAGGACATGGGCGATCCCCTGCCCCAGGCGTTCGTGCTCACCGCCATCGTGATCGCGATGGCCACCACCACGATCCTGCTCATGCTCTCCGCGCTGGGGCGCAACGACGACACCGCGGAGCTGCCCACCGGCACCGACGCCGGCTACTCCAAGATGCGGCTGAGCCCGTCGGCCCTGTCCACCGCCGGCCGCAACGCGCGCCTGAACCAGAAGAAGCTGGAAGAGATCCGCGCACGCGAGATCAGCCACGTTGACAACGAAAGCCTGAGGGTGACCGACTAATGGCCGTAGACGCAATCCTGCCCGTATTTGTGGCGCTGCCGCTGATCGTCTCCGCGGTCACGGCGCTGAGCCCCTGGAAGTGGCTCAACGACGCCCTGGCGATCCTCATCCCCGCCATCAACTTGGCCCTCGGCGTGTGGCTCTACGGCCACACCCGCGACCACGGCACCGTTGGCCACGTCATCGGCCTGTACCAGGGCGGCGTGGGCATCTCCTTCGCCGCCGACACGTTCTCCGCCGTAATGATCGTGACCACCATGATCGTGGCGCTGATGTCCAACTGGTTCGCCATCGTCGTCGGCGAAACCCAGTCCCGGTTCTACGTGCCGCTGTCACTCGTGCTCATCACCGGTGTTTCCGGCGCGTTGCTCACCGCCGACCTGTTCAACTTCTTCGTCATGATCGAGGTGTGCCTGCTGCCGTCCTACGGCCTGATCGCCATGACGGGCACCCGCCACCGCCTGTTGTCCGCGCGCATGTTCGTGCTGGTGAACCTGGCGGCGTCGACAATGCTGGTGCTCGGCGTGGGCTACCTCTACGCCGTCACCGGCGCCGTGAACCTGGCGTCGCTGCAGGGCGTGGCCGCGGGCGGCGGCCCGGCGACGGTGGCCGCCGGCATCGTCGTCATCGCCATCGCCGCAAAGGCCGGCGTGTTCCCCGTCTACACCTGGCTGCCGCGCACCTACCCATCCACCTCCGCGGCCGTGATGGGCCTGTTCTCCGGCCTACACACCAAAGTGGCCGTGTACATGCTGTTCCGCATCTGGGTGATCATGTTCGACATGGACCCGCGCTGGAACACGCTGCTCATCGTGGTCATGGTCATCTCCATGATCATCGGCGGCTTCGCCGGCCTGGCCGAGGCCACCATGCGCCGCGTGCTGGCCTACCAGATGGTCAACGGCATGCCGTTCATCCTGATCATGCTGGCCTTTACTAACGACGACGCACGCTACGCCCTCGCCGCCGGTCTGCTCTACACCCTGCACCACATGATCACCATCGCCGCACTCGTGCTGAACTCCGGCGCGATCGAGGAAACCTACGGCACCGGCACCATGGCGAAACTCTCCGGCATCGCCCGGCGCGACCCGTGGACGTCCGCCGTGTTCGTCGCCGGCGCGTTTTCCATCGTGGGCTTCCCGCCGTTTTCCGGCATCTTCGGCAAGGTCACCGTCGTGCTGGCAGCCGCCTCCGCCGGGGACTGGCGCTCCTGGGTGGCCATCACCGCCATCATCATCGCGTCCTTCGGCGCGCTGCTGTCCATGATGCGCATGTGGCAACGCGTGTTCTGGGGTCGGCCGATGCAGAACTACCCCGAGGCGCTCAACGTGCGCGTGAGCTTCATGCTGCCGTCCGCAGTACTGATGGTCATGTCGCTGTGCATGTTCATCTTCGCCGGCCACATGTGGGACATCACCACCAACGCCGTCGACGACCTGCTCGACGTTGACGCCTACACCACCGCCGTACTCGGCGACGACCCCATCGGCGTCCCCGCACCCGGCGACACCTTCGGCGCCCAAACCAATGGAGGCGAGAACTAATGCGAGGCTTCTTCCACGGCGTGGGATACGCCATCTGGATTGCTAAAGAGATCTTCGTGGCCGGCTTCGACGCCGTTGCCAAAGCGTTCAACCCGGCCACGAAGTTCGACCCCATCGTCATCTACTACCCACTGCGCATAAACACCGACTGGGACGTGTTCTGGTTTTCCACCTCCATCACCGCAACGCCGGGCACCCTGTCCATGGGGCTGCGCCACCCGGTCGCCGAAGACGGGCCGATCACCCTGCTGGTGCAGGAGGCGTTCGGCTCCGACCCGGAAGAGGTCATCGCAGGGTTGGTGGATATGGAGGAGCACCTTCGGCCGTCGCTAAGCAAAAGCCCCATCGACCCGAAAACCGTGGCCTGGGAACCCTACGTCGACCACGGCTCAGACCACCACGGCGACCACGTGCCGCCGGCCGAAAGGATGGTGTAGCCCATGTTCACCACAATCATGCAGATCTGCCTGATCATCATGGCGGTCAGCCTGCTTATCGCGCTCGGCGCCGTGATCCTGACCAAAGACGAGCTCTCCCGCGCCGTGATGGCAGACGTGATCTTCTACGCCATGATCGCCATCTTCCTCGTGTGGACGCTGTTCAACTCGTCCGCCATCGCCTACGAAATCCCGCTGCTCGCCGGCCTAGTGTGCGGCGTGATCCCGACGATCTCCATGGCCCGAATCATTTCGAGAGGACGCCGCTAAACATGACCATCGCCGAAATCATCGTCGCCGTGCTGGTTGTCGTGGCCACCATCTGCGTGGTCGCCACCACCATCCTGCAGCTGCGCGCCCCCGACGCCCTGACCCGCGTGAACCTGCTCGGCCCCCTGGTGGTCGTGGCCTTTCCCATCCTCACCGTGGCCAAACTCATCCACTCCTGGACCACCACCGGCTTCGACCTCAACGACTTCATCCGCGCCGTGCTAGCCATCTTCGCGGTGTGGATCGTCGGCTCCGTGGCATCCTTCATCATGGGCCGCTCCCTGTACGGCGTGACCGTCTCCGACAAAACCACCTTCGCCGAACCTCGCAACCGCTAACGTAATGAGCTTGTGAGCACTAGCGACGACGCGTACGTCACGGACCTGGCACTGCGCGCCGGCCGTGGCGACAAACACGCGCTCACCGAATTCATCCGGCTCACCCAAAACGACGTGTGGCGCCTCCTTGCCCACCTCGCCGGACCCCAACACGCCGACGACCTCACCCAAGAGACGTACCTGCGGGTGCTTGGCTCCCTGCCGCGCTTCCAAGCCCGCTCCACCGCCCGCACCTGGATCCTGTCGCTGGCGCGCCGCGCCTGGGTGGACTCCGTGCGCCACGACATGGCCCGGCCCCGCAAATCCGCGACCGAGTACGAAGATGTCGCCGCCGCCAACCCCAGCCCCGACAACCCCAACACCTGGGGCGACGTCATCGACGCACGCTCGCTTCTCGACGAGCTGCCGCCCGAACGCCGCGAAGCCCTAGTCCTGACGCAGGTGATGGGCTACACCTACGAAGAAGCAGCCCGCATCGCAGGCGTGCGCGTCGGCACCATCAGATCCCGCGTCGCACGGGCACGCAGGGATCTGGTCGCGGGAGCCGAAGGGACTTTGTAGAGCACACGCAAAGGTGCCAACCGGGAGAAATTCGCCTAGGTTTGGAAAAGGTTTTACTAAACTAATCTCGGAGTTTTTTCATGCTGAAAAACGCACTGCTAATTTCATTCGCCTTCATCGGCACCGTCGTCGGCGCCGGCTTCGCATCCGGACAGGAAGCGATGCTGTACTTCTCCGCCTTCGGCACCCAAGGCCTCTGGGGCGCAGTCCTGGGATCCACGCTCATGCTCATCGCCGGTGTGACCATTCTCCAGCTCGGCTCGTTCTTCCAAGCCAAAGAGCACATGGAAGTCCTCGGCTCAATCTCCTCGAAGGTGATGGGCTGGATCCTGGACATCGCCACCATCGTCACCCTGTTCTCCATCGGGTTTGTCATGTTCGCCGGCGCCGGCGCCAACCTGAACCAGCAGTTCGGCATCCCCGTCTGGATCGGCGCGGTGCTCATGCTCGCCGCCACCATCGGATTCGGCATGCTCGACGTGGACAAAGTCACCGGCGCCATCGGCGCACTCACCCCGTTTCTGCTGATCTTTGTCATCTTCGGCTGCGGCTGGACGCTGATCAACTCCCACCCGAACTGGGAGGCGCTCAACGCCGCGGCCGCGCAGGTGGACACCTCCCTGCCCAACTGGTGGATCTCCGCACTGAACTACACCGGCCTGAACGTCATGTGCGTGGTGTCCATGGCACTGGTCATCGGCGGCAACCAGCTAGACACCCGCGCAGCCGGCCTCGGCGGCCTCTTCGGCGGCATCGGCTACCTGGTCATGCTCATGCTGCTGGCCATGGCGCTGCTGGTCAAGATCGACACCGTCGAAGGCCAGGACATGCCGCTTCTGGCCCTGATTTCGGACATCAACCCCACCATGGGCCTGATCATGTCCCTGGTCATCTTCGGCATGATTTTCGCCACCTGCCTGGGCATGTTCTTCGCCCTGGGCAAGCGCCTCTCCCGCGGCCGCGAAGACAAGTTCCGCATCATCTTCATCTCCGCCTGCCTGATCGGCTTCGTGCTGTCGTTCGTGGGCTTCCAGCAGCTCGTGTCCACCGTCTACCCGATCCTGGGCTACCTTGGCCTGCTGCTCATCGTCGTGATGACGCTCGCGTGGATCCGCGGCATCCCGAAGCTGCGCAAGGAAGGCGACCGCCGCCGTCGCGCGCTTGAGCTGACCCGCAAGAAGATGGACCCGGCCGAGCGCTTCACCAAAAACGACGAGCGCGAGCTGGAGTACCTCACCGCCAAGTCCAACGTGGACGAAGAGGAGCTCGTCGAGGCCCTCGAAGAGGAAGTCGCCCAGGAGCTGCTCGACGACGAGGAGAGCGAGTTCGAGGAGGACGACATCGACAATCCCTCCGACGTCGTCTACGTCTCCTACACCGACCCCGTCTCCGCCGACGAGTACGCGGCCAACCCCGACGAGCCGTGGAACGACCGCACCGTCGACGACATGATCGCCGCAGAGGAGGCCGAAGAGGCCGCCGGGCCGGACAACAGCCTGGGCGGCGACGCCAACGATGAGGAAGACGCTGTGGAGGAAACCGGCGGCTCCACCAAGCTGTAGCGCCCCTGGGCGCACGCGGGCGCCGCCGCGCTACACCAGAAGCTCGGCGATCTGGATGGTGTTTAGCGCCGCGCCCTTGCGCAGGTTGTCGCCGGCGACGACGAGCACGAGCCCGCGGCCGCCGTCAACGGACTGGTCCTGGCGGATGCGGCCAACCAGAGACTCGTCGATGCCGGTGGCGGCGCGCGGCGTCGGCACGTCCACCACTTTCACGCCCGGCGCGCCCGCCAGGGTTTCCTCCGCCTGCTGCGGGGTGACGGCCTGCTCGAACTCGGCGTGCACGACCATCGTGTGGCCGGTGAACACTGGCACGCGCACGCACGTGCCCGCCACCTTCAGCTCCGGGATCCCCAGGATCTTGCGCGATTCGTTGCGCAGTTTCTGCTCTTCGTCGGTTTCGGCGGAGCCGTCGTCGACAAGCGAGCCCGCAAACGGCAGCGCGTTGAACGCGATGGGCTCCACGTACGGCCCGAGATCGCTTGGCTTATCGACGTCCTCCCGGACCAGCCCACGCGGATCCCCCAACTCCTCGACCTGGGTGGCCAGCGCCTCCACCCCGGCCAGGCCAGAGCCGGAAACCGCCTGGTAGGACGCGACGCGGAGGGTGGTCAGGCCGAACGCGTCGTGCAGCGGCTTGAGCACCGGCATCGCCGCCATGGTGGTGCAGTTCGGGTTGGCGATGATGCCCTTGGGCAGCTCGCGCGCGGCCTCCGGGTTGACCTCGGAGACGATCAGCGGGACCACGTCGTCCTTGCGCCACGCCGAGGAGTTGTCCACCACGGTCGCGCCCGCGGCGGCGAACACCGGCGCCCACTCGCGCGAGGTGGACCCGCCGGCGGAGAACAACGCGATGTCGACGTCGGCGACGGATTCCTCGGTGACCTGGGTGAGGTCTTCGACGGTGATCTGCTCGCCGCGGAACTCCAGCGTGCTGCCCGCGGAACGCGGAGAGGCGAAGAAGCGCACCTTGTCGGCTGGGAAGTTGCGCTCGGTGAGGATGTCGCGCATCACGCGGCCGACCTGGCCGGTGGCGCCGACGACTGCAAGGGTGGTCATTGAAACCTCTTTCTAACGTCCGGTGCCTGCGTATACCACGGCCAGCTCGTCGCCGCCGAGGTCGAACTTGGTGTGGATGGCGCGCGCGGCCTCAGCCACGTCCGCCTGGCGCACCACGGCGGTGATGCGGATCTCGGAGGTGGTGATCATCTCGATGTTGATGCCGGCGTCGCGCAGCGCGTCGCAGAAGTCGGCGGTGACACCCGGGTGGGACTTCATGCCGGCTCCGACGAGGGAGACTTTGCCGATCTGGTCGTCGTAGCTCAAATCCTCCCAGCCCTCGGCGGCCTGCAGGACGCGCAGCTTCTCCATGGTTCGCGCGCCGTCAGCCTTGGGCAGAGTGAAGGTGATGTCGGTCTTGTTGTCGTGCGAGTTGGAGATGTTCTGGATCACCATGTCGATGTTGACTTCGCCGTCGGCGAGCTCGCGGAAGACCTTGGCGGCCTCGCCGACCTCGTCCTTGATGCCCAGGATGGTGATCTTGGCCTCCGAATCGTCGGTGGCTACGCCGGAAAGTACTGCTTCTTCCATAGGGATATCCTCCAATGCTCCGGCGACCAGGGTGCCGGTATCTGTGCTGTAAGACGAGCGCACCCGCATGGGCACGTTGAATGCGCGGGCGTACTCCACGCTGCGCAACACCAGGATCTTGGACCCGGATGCGGCAAGCTCGAGCATCTCCTCGAAGCAGAGGTTGTCCAGTTTGCGCGCGTCCGGCACGATGCGCGGGTCCGCGGTGTAGACGCCGTCGACGTCGGAGTAGATCTCGCATTCGTCGGCGCCCATCGCCGCGGCTAGGGCCACGGCGGTGGTGTCGGAGCCGCCGCGGCCGAGTGTGGTCACGTCCTTAGTTTCACGGTTCACACCCTGGAAGCCGGCGACGATGGCGATCTTGCCTTCGTCGACCGCCTCCTGCACACGCCCCGGGGTGACTTCGAGGATGCGGGCGTTGCCGTGGCGTTCGGTGGTGATCACGCCGGCCTGGGAGCCGGTGAACGACTGCACCTTCTCCCCCAGCGCGTGCACCGCCATGGCCACCAGTGAGTTGGAGATGCGCTCGCCGGCGGTGAGCAGCATGTCCATTTCGCGCGCGGGCGGGGTGGGGTTGACTTCGGCGGCGAGGTCGAGCAGTTCGTCGGTGGTGTCGCCCATGGCGGAGCAGACCACCACGACGTCGTTGCCGGCGCGGCGCGTGTCCACGATCCGCTGGGCGACGGCCTTGATCCGCTCCGCGCTTTCCAGGGAGGAGCCCCCGTATTTCTGAACGATCAGTGCCATTCGTACCTCCGCGGATCTGGGTGCATTCCAGCGTTCAAGAATAGCGTCCCAAAACCGTCGTTTCAGCCACTCGAGTTAATATCATTCACCGTGCACAACAATTTTCTCGCCGTCGCGTTCGCGCTGATCTCGGCCGCGACCATGGCGGCGGGGACCGTGTGGCGCCACCGCATCATGCGCGCGGGCGCCTCGGAGGGGGAGAACAACGACTCCCCCATGCAGTCCATCAAACGCCCGGCGTGGTGGGCGTCGATGGGCATCGCGTTTGTGGCGTACGGCTTCCAGGCGGCGGCGCTGGCATTCGGGTCCCTGCTGGTGGTGCAGCCGATCCTGGCGCTGTCTTTGATGCTCACGTTGCTGTTTTCGGCGTGGGCGGACAAGCGCCACATGCACACCGCGGAGGCGTTTTGGGCGGTGCTGCTGACCGCGAGTGTGGGCGGGGTGGTCGTACTCGGCCGCCCGCTGCCCGGCGAGCGCGACCCCGCCACCTGGGAGTGGGGTGTTGTCGTGGGCACCGCGGTCGCGATCATCGCGGCCTCCTACGCCATTGCTTCTCGACGTCCCCCGGCCAGCAAAGCCCTCATCTTCGGCTCCGCCTGCGGCGCCATGTACGGCTACCAGGCCGTGTTTTCCAAAGTGGCGGTCGACGGCTTCGTCCACGGCGGCGTGCCCGGCCTGCTGGCCACGTGGCAGCTGTGGGCCATGCTGCTGGCGGCCACGGCCGGCACGGTCGTGCAGCAATACGCGTTCGCCGCGGGCAACCTGGCCACCTCGCTTCCGGCGTCGAAGATCATCGAGCCGCTCGTCGCGTTTTCCCTGGGCGTGTTTTTGCTCGGCGAATCTTTCCGTGTTGATTCGGCTGCCGGGTGGGCGGCCGTTGGGACGTCGATAGGCGTGATGCTCGTCTCCGCCGCAATGCTCACGCGGGTGTCCATCCGATGACCGCGGGTGGATATAAATCCCGCGCGACAACACCTGCCTGACGTAAGGTGTGCCACATGTCGCACAGGGCGCTTCTCCTTCTACGCCGCGGCGGGAATCAGGCCAGCTAACACGGCCGGCACCCCGTCGCGGAGTTTCTGTTGGCCGGCCGTGGAACACCCCCAACAAAGGAGAGCTCCAATGACCGACTTTTTCGCACCCCGCGAGATCCAAACCCCCTCCGGCCCGCGAGGCGACGGCCAGCCCGCGTGGAACAAGCAGCGCGGCTCGCAGATGCCGGTAGAGCGCTACCTCACCTTCGCCGAAGAAGTCGAAGACATCCAGCTGCCGGACCGCACCTGGCCCGACAAGAAAATCACCAGCGCGCCGCAGTGGTGCGCCGTGGACCTGCGCGACGGCAACCAAGCCCTGATCGACCCGATGAGCCCCGAACGCAAACGCCGCATGTTCAACCTGCTGGTGGAAACGGGCTTCAAAGAGATCGAGGTGGGCTTCCCGTCCGCCTCTCAAACGGACTTCGACTTCGTCCGCGAGATCATTGAACAGGACATGATCCCCGACGACGTGACCATCCAGGTCCTCGTGCAAGCTCGCGAGCACCTGATCCGCCGCACCTTCGAGGCCTGCGCCGGCGCGAAGAACGTCATCGTGCACTTCTACAACTCCACCTCGAAGCTGCAGCGCCGCGCGGTCTTCCGCAAGGACCGCGACGCGATTAAGAAGCTGGCCACCGACGCCGCCGCCTTGATCAAGACCATCGCCGCCGACTACCCGGACACCAACTGGCGCTGGGAATACTCGCCCGAGTCCTTCACCGGCACCGAGCTGGACTTTGCCAAAGAGGTCTGCGACGCGGTCGTGGACGTCATGGCGCCGACGCCGGAGAACCCGATGATCATCAACCTGCCGTCCACGGTGGAGATGATCACCCCGAACGTCTACGCCGACTCCATCGAGTGGATGCACCGCAACTTGAACAACCGCGAGTCCATCATCATCTCCCTGCACCCGCACAACGACCGCGGCACCGGTGTGGCCGCGGCCGAGCTGGGGTATATGGCCGGCGGCGACCGCATCGAGGGCTGCCTGTTCGGCAACGGCGAGCGCACCGGCAACGTCGACCTGGTCACCCTGGGGTTGAACATGCTCACCCAGGGCGTGGACCCGCAAATCGACTTCTCCGACATCACCCGCATCCGCGAAGTCGTCGAGTACTGCAACCAGCTGCGCGTGCCGGAGCGCCACCCCTACGGCGGCGACCTGGTCTTCACCGCGTTCTCCGGCTCCCACCAAGACGCGATTAATAAGGGGCTGGACGCGTTGGCGCAGACCGTGCGCCCGGACGCCACCAGCTCCGATGTCACCTGGGAAGAGCTGAGCGAAACCACCTGGGAGGTGCCGTACCTGCCCATCGACCCGAAGGACGTCGGCCGCACCTACGAGGCCGTGATCCGCGTGAACTCGCAGTCCGGCAAGGGCGGGGTGGCCTACATCATGAAGACGGACCACGGCATCAACATGCCGCGCGCCATGCAGCCGGAGTTTTCCGCCATCGTGCAAAACATCACCGACTCGGAGGGCGGCGAGGTCAACTCGAAGAACATGTGGGACGTCTTCGCCACCACCTACCTGGACCTGGATTCGCCGCTGGAGCTGGCACACTACCGCATCGACGCCGCCGAGGAGGAAGGCCAGGACACCCGCGTCGCAGCGACGGTGGTCTACGAGGGCGCGTCCCGCGAGGTCGCGGGCACCGGCAACGGCCCGATCGCGGCGTTCGCGAACGCGCTGGAGCAGGTCGGCATCGACTTCGAGGTGCAGGACTACTCGCAGCGCGCCCGCACGGCCGGCGACGACGCGGACGCGGTCTGCTACATCCACGCGGACGTCGACGGGACGTCGGCGTGGGGTGTGGGTATCGCCGGGTCGACCACGCGCGCGTCGCTGGAGGCGATCGTCTCGGCGGTCAACCGCTCGACTGCCGCAAACTAGCCCCCGCGCGCTATACTTGCGTGACTTGACCACACATTTCAGCGGGAGGTTGCGTGATGGCTATGTACGAGGTGCCTGCGGGCACCCGTCGCCTCCCCGTGGAGCGTTTGCCTATCGACGCCCCTTCGGCCACCCTCACCCCGGACCTCGACGTAGTGGTGGACGGTGAAGTCGTCGGCTCGGTGGAGGACGCGGAGCTGGCCCAGCTGGCCGCGGCTGGCGTGACCCCGGTGGTGGCCACCGACGGCGGTGCGGTTGTACTGCCGCCAGCGGGTCAGGTGCTGCCAGTGAACACCCCGCCGCGCGAGCCTTGGGCACTGCTGCCCGCTGGCGAGCGCTACGTGGCTGAACTGCACGAAGAGCTGCCGGTGGAGGCGCCGGCGCAGGTGCTGGTGTCGATGGGTTTCGACGATGCCGGCGACATCGAGCTGTGCGTCGACGGCGACATTGTCGGCGAGCTGGACCCGGCCGCCGGCGAGGCGCTGACCCCAACGCTGCGGCGTTTAGAGGACCGCGGGCTTATCGCGGTGGCGCGCGGCTACACCACCGCGGTGGTAGGCGGCACCTCACTAGCCGTCATCGCAGGCCCGATCGAAGGCGACGACATCTCTATCTCCCCGCTTCCGCCAGTCGTGCGCGAGGTGGAGGTAGCGCACCCGGGCACGAACTTCTTCGCCACCGTGGACGCGGAAGCCGCGGCTCTGGCGGCGGACACCGAGGAGTCCCCGACGGACGCCACGCGCGAGCCGAGCACGGTCCGCGGCCCGCTGATCGCCGCGACGGTCGTGGCGCTCGTGCTGGCTGGCATCGGCACCGTGGTGATGAGCTCACCGTCGAGCATGCAGCGCGACTCCACCTCGGCGTACCGGGAAACCACGGAGGTCTCGGAGCCGAGCAGCTCTACCGAGTCAACTGAGCCAACGGCGACCACTGAGCCGACGGAGCCCACCGAACCTTCGGAGTCGACCTCTCAGTTCAGCACCGCGCTGCCGGAGAAGGCCCCGGAGCCGGTGGTGGAGGTCCAGCAGCCCGCGCCTGCCCCGCAGCCACAGCAAGCCCCGGTGCAGCGTGCGCCCGCGCCTGCCCCGGCACCCGCGCCGGCGCCGCGTCAGCAGGCACCCGCCCCCGCTCCCGCGCCAGCCCCGGCACCCGAGCCTGCGCCAGCCCCCGCCCCCGCTCCTGCACCTGCGCCAGCGCCTGCCCCGCAACAACAGCAGTACGAATACTCCATCGGCGGGCTGAAGGTGCGCTCCAACACCAGGCTGGATCAGCCCCTGTACGAGGTAGCCGAGCCGTAAGCTACCTTGGAACGATGACTGAGAACGACTACCCCTACGTGGCGCTGTTTACACAGGCCACGGGGATTCACCCGTCGACGGGGCGCCTGCTCACCATCGACGCGGTCACGTTCGACGTCGCCGGGCGCGTGGGCGAGGAGTTCCACGCCGTAGTTAACCCCGCCACCGATCCCGGCCCCGCCCACACCCACGGCCTGACCCCGCACGACTTCGCCCAAGCCCCACGCTTTTCCCGCTTCTTGCGCACGCTGGACAAGCTTCTCGACGGCCGCGTGGTAGTCACCCACGACTCCCCCGTCACCTGGGGATACATTGTTTCCGAGGCGCGCCGCGCCATGAACGCCGCGGCCCGGGCGAACCGTTCGCGCCGCGGCCGCGGCAACAGGCGCCGCCAGCGTGTCGGCCACGTCCCCAAGCCAACCGCGATCGTGGACCTGCTCGCCACCGCCCGCCGGCAGAGCCACATCCCGGTGGACACCCGCATCAACGCCGTGGCCAACCTCGTCGGCGTAGCGTCCACCCCGCCGACCGCTTCCACCGAGCGCATCGGCGAGCCCGAAGCGGACTTCTCACGCGGCCAAACCCTGAAACTGGTGGCCATGCACCTCCAGCTCGCCCCCGGCGGGCTCGTCGAGCTCAACCCCGAGGATCTGGCGCCGGACGCATTCGGGTTGCAGCGCTCGTCGATACGCGTGGATGCGGAAAAAGCCCCCGCCGTCGGCGCGAACCCCGGACGCCTCGGCAAAGGCGGACTGCTGCGCGGCATGGAGTTCGTCGTCTCCGACGACGTCGCCCTCAACCCCGACGATCTCATCGACGCCGGCGTGCGCGCAGGGCTGACCTACCGCGAAAAACTCACCCGCGAGACCTCCGTCGCCGTCTCCGACGCCATGGAGCGCGGCGCTGAGCTGCGCGGAAAAGCCATGCACGCCCACCGCAAAGAAATCCCAGTCGTCTCCGGGGAAGAATTCGCGCGGCTAGTCGGCCAGATGGAATCCGCGGAGTAGCCTTGTCCGCATGCAAGGACCCATCTCGCGCATCCGCACCGCGGTAGCCGCCACCGCCGCCAACCTGGCCACGGCCGCCTCGCGCGCCACCGGCCGCGGCGCCGGCGGCATGATCGGCGGCCTCGTCGCCGCAGCGATCGACCCGAACATCATGGCCTCCCTCGGTGGCGGCCGCCCCGCCGTCCTGGTCACCGGCACCAACGGCAAATCCACCACCACCCGCATGCTCGCCGGCGCCGTCGGCACCAAGCACAACGTGGCCACCAACGACGGCGGCGACAACATGGACGCCGGCATCATCTCCGCCCTGCTCGCCGGCAAAGACGCCGACGCCATCGTCCTCGAATGCGACGAGCTGCACGTGCCCAAGGTGGCCGAACGTTTGCAGCCGGCAGCGTTCGTACTGCTCAACCTCACCCGTGACCAGCTCGACCGGGTCGGCGAGATCAACTCCATCGAACGCGCCCTGCGCGCAGCCGTCATGGCCCACCCGGAGGCCACCGTCGTCGCCAACTGCGACGACGTTTTAATCACCTCCATTGCCTACGACCACCCGAACGTCGTCTGGGTTTCCGCCGGCGCCGGCTGGACCGGCGACTCCGTGACCAACCCCCGCTCCGGCGGCCACGTCGTGCGCTCCTCCGTCGCGCACGACGACAACGCCACGGGCGAAAGCGACTGGTACGCCGTCGACCCTCTGCCCGACGGCCGCGAATTCCGCCGCCCCACCTCCAAGTACGCGGTCGAGGGGGAAACGTTGGTGGGACCGGAGGGCGTCGCAAAGCTTGAGCTCAAACTCCCCGGCCGCGCCAACCGAGGCAACGCCGCCCAGGCCATCGCCGCCGCCGTCGAAGCGTTCGGCGTCCCCTTCGACGCCGCCGTGCACGCCGCCGCCGAGGTGGACAACGTTGCCGGCCGCTACACCACCGTCCACCTCGGCGAACGCGACGTCCACCTCCTGCTGGCGAAGAACCCCGCCGGCTGGCAGGAAGCGCTGTCCATGGTCGACCGCGACGCCGACGGCGTGGTCATCGCCGTCAACGCGCAACAAGGCGACGGCGAAGACGTCTCCTGGCTCTGGGACGTCAAGTTTGAGGACTTCGGTGACACCCACGTCGTCGCCGCCGGTGAGCGCGCCACCGACCTCGCCGTACGCCTTACCTACGGCGGCATCGACCACGACACCATCCACGACGCGATCGCCGCCATCCGCGCCTGCCCGCCCGGGCGCGTCGAGGTGCTGGCCAACTACACCGCGCTGCTCAACCTGCGCCGCGCGCTGACCAAGGAGGAGGACTACCGTGCCTAAACTCACCATCGGCCTCGTCCTGCCCGACGTGTTGGGCACCTACGGCGACGACGGCAACGCCCTTGTCCTGCGCGAGCGTGCGCACCGCCGCGGCATCGAGGCGTCCATCGAGCGCGTTTTGCTTCACGACGACATCCCGCCCTCCTACGACCTCTACACCCTCGGCGGCGGCGAAGACTCCGCCCAACTACTCGCCGCGGCGCGTCTGAGCGCCTCCCCGGGTCTGCAGTCCGCGGCCGCCGACGGCCGGCCAATCTTCGCGGTGTGCGCGGGCCTGCAGGTGCTCGGCCACACGTTCCGCGCGCACGGCGAGGAGGCCGAGGGCCTCGGGCTTCTCGACGTCACCACCACCCCGCTTTCCCGCCGCGCCACCGGCGAACTCGCCTCCGAGCCCACCCGCGCCGGTGTCACCGCCGAGCTTTCCGAGCCGTTGACCGGCTTCGAAAACCACATGGGCGCAACCGTGCTCGGCCCGGACGCGTCTGCGTTGGGGCGCGTGACCCGCGGCGTCGGCAACGGCGACGCGAAGGTCGACGGTGTGGTGCAAGGCAGCGTGATAGCCACCTACATGCATGGCCCGGCGCTGGCCCGAAACCCGCAGCTGGCGGACCTGCTCATCGCCCGCGCGTTGGACATCCCGCTCGCGGAGTTGGAGCCGCTTGAGCTCGACGCGGTGACCAAGCTGCGCGAGGAGCGCCTGCGTTAATTCGCGTTGCTTAGGGGCCAGCTCTTCGGGGTCCGAAGAGTTGGTCGAGTGCTCCGCGGTCGGTGTTTTTGATGTGGTAGCCGCGGGGTGAGACCCACCAGGGCGCGCCTCTGATCATGGTGATGCGGCCGCGTTTGGTGCGCCAGGGGTCGTCGTCGTTGATCCGGTTGTGATACCTGCATAGCGGCACCAGGTTGTCCATGTTGGTCAGCCCGCCGTGTTTCCACGCTTTGACGTGGTGGATCTCGGAAGCGTAGGCGCCGTGGCGGCAGCCTGGGAAGGCGCACACGGGTGAGACCATGCAGGCAAGATCGCGTTGTTTCTGGTTGGCGAAGCGTTCGGTGTCGTAGAGGTTCACCGCGCCTTCCTCGGGGTGGAAGGCTGCGACCTCGAGTGCCTCGCCGAACTCTTGCTGGAGGTACTCCGCACCCGTCATGATGGTGCCGTCAGTCAGCGTCAGGATGACGTCGTCGCCGTCTCCCGCCATAATGCGTGCGTGCTCGGTGATCGGCACCAGCACGATCGGCCGTGGCGCGGCGGCGACCACCCCGCCAGCCTTACCTTCGACGATGCGCCAGAACGCCTCCTCCATCTGCGCCGCCGCCGGCAGCGTGGCGTCGATGTCTTGGCGCAGGCGGTGCTCTAAGTCGGCTGCTTTGCGGTCGGTGGTGTCGATGGTGATGCGCGCGCGCCCGTTTTTCGGCGCGGAAAACGCCACCTGTTTCTTTGTCGGGGTGTTGTCCTCGCGGGGCACGATCTCTCGTGCGGCGCGTTCGATCGCGCGGTACCCGCCGGTGACATCCAACAGTTCCAGCCGCAGCCGCCACCGCTCGCCGGCATCTTTCACTCCGCTGATGCGACGTTCGATCAGCGCGAGCTCGTCCAGGGAGAACCCGCGGGCTTTCTGCGCGGCTTCCGATTGCTTGCGGGTGAATTTCGTTGTCCCGTAGTAGACGTCCTGCATCTGATCCCACGCACGCGCCCGATCCGGCGCCATCCCGGCAGCAAGGGCAACCGGCAGGTCGAAGTGCCGCAGTGTCTCCATGGATACTGCGGACATCGCCTGGATGAATGCGTCGAACGAGTTCATGGCCACAGACCCTAAACCCAACGCAACCCCACCCCGGCCCGCCCTGTGGAATTTGCAACACCACCCCTGTGGATAACCGGCATTCTCGCAGTAAAAAAGGGGGGGGGCTAAAGCTGCAGACGCCCGGTAAGCGCGCGGGAGAGCGTGAGCTCGTCGACAAACTCCAAGTCCCCGCCCAATGGCATGCCGGAGGCGAGCCGCGAAATGGTCAGGTCCGGGAAGTCCTTGAGCAGGCGCACGAGATACGACGCGGTCGCCTCGCCCTCGGTGTCGGGGTCGGTGGCCAAGATGACCTCGCTTACCGCCGGCGCCTCGGCGCCCTCCAGGTCCGGCAGGACACCGCCGATGCGCTGCAACAGCGGCGCGATCGCGAGGTCTTTCGGCCCGACGTTCGCCAGCGGGTCCAGCGCCCCGCCAAGTACGTGGTAGCGGCCGGAGTATTCGCCGGTGCGCTCGATGACCTGGATGTCTTTCGCGTCTTCCACCACGCACACGAGCGCTTTGTCGCGCCCCGAATCGGTGCAGATGCGGCAGACGTCCTCGCGCGAGACGTTGTTGCAGATGCGGCAGAACGTCACCCCGTCGCGCACGGCGGCCAATGCGGCGCGCAGCCTATCGACGTCCTCCGGTTCCTCCTTCAACAGGTGAAACGCGATCCGTTGCGCGGACTTCGGTCCGACACCGGGGAGGCGCGATAGCTCGTCGATAAGGTCCTGCAGTGGTCCTTCGAACACGGCGTCCTTTCACAAAAGAAAACGCGCCCGACCGCAAGGGGGCCGGACGCGGTAGAGCGGTAGTTAGATGATGCCGCCGAACGGGATCTCGCCCGGGCCTGCCTGCGGAGCCTGGCCGCCGCCCATCGCGCCGCCGGTCAGCGGGGCGATCTTCTCTTCAGCGAGCTTGCCGGCCTGGTTGTGGGCGTCGCGGTATGCAGCGAGGATGAGGTCCTGCAGCGACTCGATGTCGTCGGCGTCGACAGCCTCCGGCTTGATCTTGATGTCGGTGATCTCGGCGCCGCCGGTCATGGTGACGGTGACGAGTTCGCCGCCGGCGGTGCCGGTGACCTCGGTCTGGAGCAGTTCCATCTGCGCCTGCTGGAGGGAGGCCTGCACCTCGGCGGCCTGGCGGATGAGTTCCTGCATATCTTGCGGCTGGGTCATGGTTGTCCCCTTTCGTTCGCTAATAGTTCTCGCGCCAGTCTACAACGGCTTCGCGCCGAGCTCCGCGGCGAGCAGGTCCATCGCCACCTCGGTGGCGTCGCGCCGGTCCGCGGTGCCGGCTTCGTCGCGCGCCTGGTCGGCCATGTCGCGTTCTTCGTCCTCGCGGGAGTATTCGGGCACATTGCCTATCGACGCCTCCGGCACCCCCTCGTCATAGTCATACGGCTCCGGCGGCGGCGGGATTTCGTCGCGTTCACGCTTGGCTTTTTCGGCGGCTTTTTGGCTGGCGGCCAGGGCGGCGGAGCGCCAGTCGTCCTCGCGCTTGGCAGGCATCGACGGGGTTGGCTGCGGTGCTGGTGCCTGCGGTGCCTGCTGCTGCGTCTGCTGCGGCGCCTGCTGGCGGGCCGGGGCGGGCGCGTCCCAGCCGCCGGCCGGGGCGGGCGCGGGGTCGTCGGAATCTGAGCCGTCCGAGCTGTCAGAGTCGCCCGCACCGCCTGAGCCCTCATTGGTCTCCGCGCCCGGGTTCCACACCTCGCGCTTGGCGGGGCGGCGCAGGTTCGCGGTCGCCGGGTCGGTGCCGATAACGCATCGCACCTGCACCTTCGCCCCGAGCTTCTCGGAGAGCACGGTGGCGATGTCGGCGTTGTTCTTTTCGGCGTTGATGCGTTCGGCCAGCGCGCCGGTGTGGTGGCCGACCACGAGCACGTCGTCGTCGAAGCCGAGCGGTGTGGCCTCGGTGAGCATGATCTCGGCAACCTTGTTGCGCTCGCCGACGGACTGGCGTAGCCGCGTCCAATCCTTGTCGATGCGCTCAAACAACTCGTCGGTGTCTGGCGCTTGGTGTTCCTGCGGCTGCTCGACAGGCTGCGGGCGCGGGTCCGGCGCCGGCTGCTCCGGCTCAGGCTGTGCGGGTGCCTGCTGCTCCTGCTGGCGGCCCTTCGACGCGGCCGCGGCAGCTGCGACGGCCGCCGCGGCCGCGCCTCCGCCCGCACGCGCAGGGCTGGGTTGCTGCGGCTGCTGCGCCTGTTGCGGCTGCGTGGACTGGGACGGCGCAGGAGAAGCCGCAGGCTGGGGCAGCTCGGCCCCGCCGGCCGGCTGCAGGGTCAGCAGGTGGGCGGCCATGATCTCTAGCAGCAGGCGCGGGGAGGTTGCGCCGCGCAGGCTCGCGATGCGGTCGTTGACCTCGGACGCCAACTGGGCGAGGTGCTGCGGGGAAAACTGGTGGGCTTCTTGGGTGAGGATGTCGGCGCGGTCCGAAGGTGCGTCGACAAGCCCTTGCCCAAAGGCATCCGGGACAGTGCGGATGAGCAGTAGGTCGCGCATGCGGTCTAGCAGGTCGAGGGCGAAGCGGCGGGGCTCGTGGCCGGACTCGATGACCTGGTCGATGGTGCGGTACATCGCGCCCGCGTCACGGTCCGCCAAAGCGTCTATGGCGGCGTCAAGCAGCGTCAGGTCCGTCACGCCGAGCAGCGGCAGTGCGAGCTCGTAGGTCAGGCCGTCCTCCCCGGCGCCGGAGAGCATCTGGTCCAGGATCGAAAGGGTGTCGCGCGGCGAGCCGCCGCCGGCGCGGATGACCAGCGGGTAGACGTTCTCGTCGACGTGGACGCCTTCTTCTTCCACCACGTGCTGCACCAGCTCGCGCATCGCCTGCGGCGCCAGCAGCCTGAACGGGTAGTTGTGGGTGCGCGAGCGGATAGTGCCCAGCATCTTCTCCGGCTCGGTGGTGGCGAAGATGAAAATCAGGTGGGCGGGCGGCTCCTCCACGATCTTCAGCAGGGCGTTGTTGCCCTCCTTCGTGATCATGTGGGCCTCGTCGATGATGAAGACGCGGTAGCGCGACTCCGCCGGCGCGAACAGGGCGCGCTCTCGCAGGTCGCGCATGTCCTCCACGCCGCCGTGGGAGGCGGCGTCGAGCTCCATCACGTCCAGGTTGCCGCTGCCGCCCGGCGCGAGCGCGACGCAGGATTCGCACACGCCGCAGGGGGTGGAGGTGGGCCCCTCGGCACAGTTCAACGAGCGCGCCAGGATGCGCGCCGAGGATGTCTTTCCGCAGCCGCGCGGGCCGGAAAAGAGGTAGGCGTGCGAGATCCGCCCGTTGTCCAGGGCGGTTGAAAGGGGGCGGGTCACCTGCTCTTGGCCGATGACCTCGCCGAACGTTGCGGGGCGGTATTTCCTGTACAGAGCCACGCGGGCAAGTCTAGCCCGCCTGCGCCTCCGCAGCTTCCACGCAGGCGAGCAGCACGCAGGTGGCAACGCCGTCCATGGCGGTGCGCACCTCGTCCAGCGGCGGCAGCGAGGGCGCGAGGCGGATGTTCTGGTCGTTCTCGTCCACGCCGTGCGGGAAGGAGGCGCCGGCTTTGGTCAGGGTGATGCCGGCGTCCTTGGCCAGCTCCCACACGCGGGTGGCGGAGCCGTCCAACACGTCGAGGGAGATGAAGTAGCCGCCTTCCGGCTCGGTCCACTCGGCTACCCCAAACTCGCCGAGGCGCTCGCCAAGGATCCCAATGACGGCCTCGAACTTGGGCGCCAGCGAGTTGGCGTGGTGTTTCATGAGCGTGTGCAACCCTTGGACGTCGCCAAGCAAACGCGCATGTGCAAGTTGGTTGACCTTGTTCGGGCCAATGCCGCGGATGGAGGCGTGGGAGGCGTACCACTCCAAGTTGGCCTTCGAGGAAGCGAAGAATGCCACGCCGGAGCCGGCGAGGGTGATTTTGGAGGTGGACGACATGTACCAGAAGCGGTTCGGGTTGCCGTGCTTTTGCGCTAGCGCGATCACGTCGGGGTTGTCCGGCAGCGCGCCGGTAAGGGTGTGGATGGCGTAGGCGTTGTCCCAGACGATGCGGAAGTCGGGCGCCGCGGTTTCCATCGCGGCAAGCTTCTCGACGACCTCCGGTGCGAACGTCACCCCCGTCGGGTTACCGTAAATCGGCACCGTCCACATGCCCTTGACCTGCGGATCTTTCACCAGTTCCTCGACGACGTCCATGTCCGGGCCGGTCGGGGTCATGGGCACCTGGACCATTTCGAAGCCGAAGTGCTCGGTGATGGAGAAGTGGCGGTCGTAGCCCGGCACGGGGCAGATCCACTTGACGGTTTCCTCGTCCTTCCACGGGCGCGGCGAGTCGTTGTTGCCCCAGATGTACGACCAGGAGATCAGGTCGAACATGATGTTCAGGCTGGAAGAGTCGCCGGCGATGAGGTTGTCCGGGTCGATGCCCAGCGCCTCGGCCCAGAGTTCGCGGATGTCCGGGATGCCGGTAAGCCCGCCGTAGTTGCGCACGTCCGTGCCGTTTTTGTCGGTGTAGTCGCCCTCGCCTGGCAGGGAAAGCAGCGCGTTGGAGAAGTCCAACTGTTCGCTCGACGGCTTGCCGCGCGTCAAATCCAGGTTGAGGTTGCGCGCCTTGAGCTCGTCGTACTGCTGGCGGGTGCGCTGGGCCAGCTCTGAGAACTGGGTGGGATCGAGATCCGAAAGAGACATGGGTTACATCGTAGCGCGCATTAAAAAGGGACCCCACGCACCTGCCAGAGCTCGCTGACCCTTGCTGCGTTCCCGCCCTGGGGGAGTTCACAAGATAACACCGCGTGGGATCCTGCCCGCTACTGTAGCCATGTTGCCCCTCCAGAAACAAGCCAAGGCCGCATAAGCCGGATGCGCTGCTGTTTTGGCCGTGGGCGCTGGGTGGTCTAATATATCGCAAGACGCTTTCGAGCGTCGCTGGAGGATTCGACTAGCGGCCTATGTCACACGCCTGGAACGCGTGCGGGTTTCACGACCCTCGTGGGTTCAAATCCCACATCCTCCGCCACAAGCCGGTGCCCCGCGGGGCGCCGGCTTTTGCGTTTAGCACTCGCTGCGCATGCTACGGTGTCGGCGTGCAAAAGCCTGGTAAAAGCGGCCGGACACGACGGCTTGTCGACATGTCGGCGAACGTGCCCGAGTTCCAGTACGTCCGGCCCGACCCAGCAGAGAAGGTCTTGGATACCACCATCGTTCTCCAGCCCGAAGGCACTTGCACCTTGCATGTCGTCGCATGGAGTTACCGCGGGAAAATCGTCGACTTCGCGTTCACACAGATGGCGGACGAAGTGGAAAATCCCCAGGGAGGGGAAGATCACGTCGCTCGATATGACTGCTGCCATAGCGAAGTCCACAAGCACCAGTACTACAGAAACGGCCAGCATTTCCAGACCGGCGAAAAGGAAACACGCACGGTCATAGCCAAGATCGAATCCCAAGAGACCTCTTGGGAAACCATCGACTCCGAGTATGATCACTGCTACAACGACATGACCGAATCTTGGGACGTCAACTACAGGAGGTGGGATTCGGATGGGCGCGAGCAACACTGACCACAAAACTGACCGCGCGAAGTCGGGACGACTGGCTGTTCGCTTTTTGGCAGATCCAGACGTTCGCGAAAGCTTCCGTCGCGCATCCGTTCCCTCCGACGCACCTGTGATTGTCTGCGAATGGGACACCTCGATGGGCGAGGTCATGGCGATGATCAAACGCGCTGTGGCTACGACGCCAAAGGATCCCGAGCACGCCATCATCGCTTTCCGCCGCGATGAAGACATGCACACGATTATCGCTACCAGTTCAAAGATCCAGATACTGGGCGACTACATCAGCGCGACCGAGGTCCACGCCAACAGTTCGATCGGCCACGTTTACGAGGCGCTTGAGCCCAACAAGAGATGGCAGTTCGACTTTGCAGGCAAAGAAGCCGCTGAGCCTGCGGTAGTCAGTATTGACGGGTTCAACTTCGAACTCGTGTAAGTAAACTCCGCGCGAACTTCCGGCGAATTCCCAGCTACATCGCCCTCTCCCGGTAGCGAAGCCGCCGTACACGGCCCACACTGTGGGGCGTGTACGGGTGTGAGCGGAGGCAACCGGAGGGCGTCGATAGGCAAAGGCGCCTGTCTCGACGCGGCTTTTTGCGCACCGCCGCTGTGGCGACCTCGGCGGCAGGCGCGGCGGTGGCGGTACCGAGTGCGCAATCGCAGAGCACGCTGCCGACGAAGCCGATGCCCGTGGAGATGGAGCTCGCGCCGCTGCCGTTTGTGCACGGCGTGGCCTCCGGCGACCCACTGCCGGACGCGGTGGTGATCTGGACGCGCATCACCCCCGACGAGCAGGCGATGCCCGGCTCCGGCGGCGGCACCAACACCCGCGTGCGCTGGCGGGTCGCGCGCGACGCGCAGCTTCACGACGTCATCGCCGAAGGCGAGACCGAAAGCCGCGCAGAGCGCGACCACACCATCCACGTCGACGTGTCCGGCCTGGAACCGGACACCGTCTACTACTACGCATTCACCGTGGCCAACGGCCCGCACGAGGGTACTGCCTCCCCGCTCGGCCGCACCAAAACCGCGCCCGACGGCCACGTGGACCGGCAACGCTGGGCCGTCGCCTCCTGCGCCAACTGGGAATCCGGCTTCTTCCCCGCCTACAAAGACATGGCAGCCCGCGCATGGTCAGGCGAGCTGGACCTGACCGTCTTCCTCGGCGACTACATCTACGAATACGCCCAGTACGAATACGCCGGCTACGGGCCCGTGCGCCTGCACCAACCCGCCCACGAAATTGTCGCCCTGGCGGACTACCGCACCCGCTATGGCCGCTACCGCACCGACCCGCACCTGCGCGACGCCCACGCCGCCATGCCGTGGGTGGTGGTGTGGGACGACCACGAAATCGCCAACAACAACTGGCGCGACGGCGCCGACAACCACAACGCGGACGAGGGCGACTTCCACACCCGCCGCGACGCCGCCATGCGCGCCTACTACGAGTGGATGCCGGTGCGCCTGACCGAGACGTCCGACGAGGGCCACATCTACCGCTCCCTGCGTTTCGGCGACCTGGTGGAGCTGACCATCATGGACCTGCGCACCTACCGCGACAAGGAGTTTTGGCGCGGCGGCGCCCGCCAAACCGGCGACGCCCGGACGATGCTCGGCTCCGAGCAGTACGACTGGCTCATCGACACTCTCGAGCACTCCACCGCGACGTGGAACGCACTGGGCAACTCCGTGATGTTCTCCCCGCTGCACCTCGGCGCGACGTTCAACCACGCGGCCACACGGCCCGTGGCGAAGTCGCTCAGCGCGAGCATCGTGCCGGCGCAGGCACCGCTGCCCGAGCTCAACGACATGCCGCTCAACGGCGACCAGTGGGACGGCTACGACTTCGAGCGCCGCCGCCTGATCAACGCCCTGGGCCGTTTAGGCAAGCAGCCGATCTTCCTCACCGGCGACATCCACTCCGAGTGGGCGCACACCATCGCCCACGGCGGGGAAGAGATCGGCTGCGAAATCGTCTGCTCTTCCATCACCGCGCCGAACGTGGCGGAGTCGACGAAGATCCGCGCCGGCCACCCCATCTTCGGCGCGGCGTGCGGCTACCTGCGCGCGGCGAACCCCAGCCTGCACCACGTGGCGTTGGACACGCACGGATACACGGTTGTGGACATCACGCCCGAGCAGGTGGACATGCAGTGGCTCCGCGTGCACAACATCCTGGACCCCGCCTCGCCCGTCTCCCCCGGCGCGGCCCTGACGTGGCGCAAAGGCGAGGGCTTCGGGCAATAAGCCTATCGCGCCCACGACCACGGCTGGCGCGACAGCTGCGCCGGATCAAAAACCTCCCGTAACTTCTGGGCGCTCGAAACACCCGCGCAGCCGAGCGATTCCGCGATTTGCGCCACCACTTCTTCCGCACTGTTTTCGCGCAGCATATCCCGCAACGTCACCGCCCCATCGCGCTTTGCTAATCGACGTCCCTCCGGCCCCACCACGAGCGGAACATGAACATACGAGGGGATTGTGAGCCCTAAGCGGTCGGCGAGGTACGCCTGCGCCGGCGCCGAAAACAGCAGGTCGTCTCCTCGCACCACCTGGTCCACGCCCTGGTAGCCGTCGTCGACCACCACGGCCAGGTTGTACGCCCAGTCCCCCGCCTGCGCTTGATCGATGCGCCCGCCACGTTTCAAGATCACATCGTCCACCCGCCCCGTGTATTCGCCCTGGTAGAAGTCGTGCACCGTCCATTCGCGCACATGCGCCCGCAGCCTGATTGCGGGGAGGCGGCCGGCGGCGTGGAGCTCGGAGCGTCGTAAAGCACGCTGCTCTTCTGAAAGATCGCGGCAGGTGCCCGGGTACATGCCGGGCTGGGCGTGGGGCGCGGATGCGGCCTCGCGGATGTCGCGGCGGGTGCAGTAACACTCGTAAGTATCCAGGCGGGACAGCGCCTCCGCATACGCGTCGCCGCGATCGTGCTGGTAGATCACCGGCGGATCGAAGTCGAGGCCGAGCATCTTCAGATCCCCGATCTGGCGCTGCGCGGAATCCGCGGACGAGCGCTCCGAGTCAATATCCTCCACCCGCAGGTAGAAGTTGCGGCCCGACTGGCGCGCGAACAACCACGCCAGCACCGCGGTGCGGAGGTTACCGAAATGCAGATCACCGCTGGGGCTCGGCGCGTAGCGGCCGGCGGGAGCTTGAAAATCAGACATGTGTGCCATGATAAATCGCATGTCACCCCGCGTTTCCCGCTCCCCGTACCCCTACCTGCTCGCCCTCTTCTGCGCAGTGTTTTTGATCTCCAACATCACCGCACAAAAAGGCGTGGCGTTCGGGGCGCTGATCACCGACGGCGCGTTCTTCCTCTTCCCCATCTCGTATGTCATCGGCGACGTGATCGCCGAGGTCTACGGGTTCAAAGCCGCCCGCCGCGCCGTGTTCACCGGATTCGGCATCGCCGTCATTACCGTGCTGTCCTTCTATATCGCGATCTGGTTGCCGCCGGCAGGGTTCTACAACATGCAAGACACGTTCGCGTCAGTACTGGGCCTGTTGCCGAGGATCGTGGTTGCGTCACTGGCCGGGTACGTGGTGGGGCAGCTGCTCAACGCGTGGGTGCTGCAGCAGATGAAAGACCGCTTCGGCGCGCAGCGGCTCTGGGCGCGCCTGATCGGCTCCACCGTCGTTGGCGAGTTCGCGGACACGCTACTGTTTTGCTCTATTGCCGCAGCGGTGATCGGCGTTGATTCCGCCGGTGCCTTTATCAACTTTGTCATCGTGGGCTTCGTATGGAAGACCCTCATGGAAGTTGTGCTCCTCCCCATCACCTACCCCACCATCGCCGCTGTGAAGCGCGCCGAGGCGCGCACCATGTAAGTCAAGCTTTTGCTTAACGACGCAACCCCCGCCCCGAGCTGTACTCGAGGCGGGGGTTGCTCTACCGCGCTATCTGCGTCAGCTTAGGAGCTGAGCTTTGCGGTCTCAGTTGCGTCCGCAGTAGCGGTCGGTTCAGTGGTGCACCACTTGTAGATCGCGGAACCAGCCGCAATCACACCAACCAGTGCAGCGGCAACCTGGCCGGCCTGCTGAACCTGCGGGCCGCCGAAGGCCTCCTGGAACTGGCGGTTCGCCTCGTTGATACGAGCTTGGAACTCGCCCCACTGGCTGTTCTGGTTGTCCGCGCCGCGGCCGCCGATACCGAACGGATCGCGGTCACGGTTGAACTGGAACTGGCCAGCAAGATCGGCATTGATCTTGTCGATCTGCTCCTGGAAGACACCCATGTACGGCTGCAGCAGCGGGCCGCCCACACCGGCAAGTACGCCGATCGGGATCAGCCACACCAGCGGCGACTCTGCGGCGTTGGCCAGGCAGCGGTTGAGCGTGTCGTTGTCAGTGGAACCCACGGAGGAGTTCACATTGACGTTCTTGTTCACCTCAACCTTGGTGCCCTTCTCAACGTCGTAGGACTCCTTGGTGCCGTCCTCGAAAACAACGTGGAGGATCAGCTTGCCGTCCTTGTTGCGCTCAGTGGTGATGTTGATGATATTGCCGTGCTCGGTGTCCCAGCCCTTGGGGAACTCGATACGGTTCGTCTCATCATTCTTGCCATCACGCGTGATGATGATGACCTTGCCATCTTCACCGCGCTCAATCTCGACCTTGCCATTCTCGGTTTCGATGACGTTGCCCTGGTCGGTTTCCGGCGCATCGGGGGTCTGGCCGTCCTTGCCGTCCTTACCGTCCTTGACGAAGGTCACGGAGATGGGATCGCCAAGCGAACCGTCAGCCTCAATGATGTAGGTACGGATCCAAGAACCAGTCTGGCCGCCCTGCTCACCTCGCTCGGTGATAGCAGTAACAGACTTACCGTCGACACCGTTGGTGCCGTCCTGGCCGTCTTCGACGAAGGTCTCGGAGATCAGCTCACCACGGGAACCGTCAGCCTCAACGATGTAGGTACGGATCCAGGAACCGGTCTTGCCCTCGTTCTCACCACGCTCAGTGATCGCGGTGACAGACAGACCATCCTTGCCGTCCTTGCCATCGACACCATCCTTGCCATCGGTGCCGTTCTGGCCGTCCTCGACGAAGGTCTCGGAAATCAGCTCACCACGGGAACCGTCAGCCTCAACGATGTAGGTACGGATCCAAGAACCGGTCTTGCCCTCGTTCTCACCACGCTCAGTGATCGCGGTGACAGACAGACCATCCTTGCCGTCCTTGCCATCGACACCTTCCTTGCCATCGGTGCCGTTCTGGCCGTCCTCGACGAAGGTCTCGGAGATCAGCTCACCGCGAGAACCATCGGCCTCAACGATGTAGGTACGGATCCAAGAACCAGACTTGCCGTCCTGCTCACCACGCTCAGTGATCGCAGTAACGGACAGACCATCCTTGCCGTCCTGGCCATCCTTGCCGTCCTGGCCATCCTGGCCGTCCTCGACGAAGGTCTCGGAGATCAGCTCACCGCGAGAACCATCGGCCTCAACGATGTAGGTACGGATCCAGGAACCGGTCTTGCCCTCGTTCTCACCACGCTCGGTGATCGCAGTGACAGACAGACCATCCTTGCCGTCCTGACCATCCTTGCCGTCCTTGCCCGGAGCACCGTCCTTACCGTCGGTGCCGTCCTCGACGAAGGTCTCGGAAATCAGCTCACCACGGGAACCGTCAGCCTCAACGATGTAGGTACGGATCCAAGAACCGGTCTTGCCGTCCTGCTCACCACGCTCAGTGATGGCAGTAACAGACTTGCCGTCCTGGCCATCCTTGCCCGGAGCACCGTCCTTACCGTCGGTGCCGTCGGTGCCGTCCTGGCCGTCCTGGCCGTCCTGGCCGTCCTGGCCGTCCTGGCCGTCCTCGACAAACGTCTCGGAAATCAGCTCACCACGGGAACCGTCAGCCTCAACGATGTAGGTACGGATCCAGGAACCAGTCTTGCCGTCCTGCTCACCACGCTCGGTGATAGCGGTGACAGACTTGCCGTCCTTACCCGGAGCACCGTTCTCACCGTCCTGGCCATCCTCGACAAACGTCTCGGAAATCAGCTCACCACGGGAACCGTCAGCCTCAACGATGTAGGTACGGATCCAGGAACCAGTCTTGCCGTCCTGCTCACCACGCTCAGTGATGGCAGTAACAGACTTGCCGTCCTGGCCATCCTTGCCCGGAGCACCGTCCTTACCGTCGGTGCCGTCGGTGCCGTCCTGGCCGTCCTCGACGAAAGTCTCGGAGATCAGGTCGCCACGGGAACCGTCAGCCTCAACGATGTAGGTACGGATCCAAGAACCGGTCTTGCCCTCGTTCTCACCACGCTCAGTGATCGCAGTGACAGACTTGCCGTCCTTACCCGGAGCACCGTTCTCGCCGTCCTGGCCATCCTCGACAAACGTCTCGGAAATCAGCTCACCACGGGAACCGTCAGCCTCAACGATGTAGGTACGGATCCAAGAACCGGTCTTGCCGTCCTGCTCACCACGCTCAGTGATGGCAGTAACAGACTTGCCGTCCTGGCCATCCTTGCCCGGAGCACCGTCCTTACCGTCGGTGCCGTCGGTGCCGTCCTGGCCGTCCTGGCCGTCCTGGCCGTCCTGGCCGTCCTGGCCGTCCTGGCCGTCCTGGCCATCCTCGACAAACGTCTCGGAAATCAGCTCACCACGGGAACCGTCAGCCTCAACGATGTAGGTACGGATCCAAGAACCGGTCTTGCCGTCCTGCTCACCACGCTCGGTGATCGCAGTGACAGACTTGCCGTCCTTACCCGGAGCACCGTTCTCGCCGTCCTGGCCATCCTCGACAAACGTCTCGGAAATCAGCTCACCACGGGAACCGTCAGCCTCAACGATGTAGGTACGGATCCAGGAACCAGTCTTGCCGTCCTGCTCACCACGCTCAGTGATCGCAGTGACAGACTTGCCGTCAACGCCGTCCTTACCGTCCTGGCCATCCTTGCCGTCAACGCCATCCTTGCCGTCAACGCCATCCTTGCCGTCCTTACCGTCAAGGCCACCCCAGACAGTCTTGCTGTCCTTGGAGCCATCCGGGTTCACAACCTCGATCTTGACGCCGTTGCGGCCCTCGTTGTTGATCACGTCGGTGAGGGTCACCTTCGGAGCCGAGATGGTCTCCTTCTTGATGTTCTCCTCGCCCGGTCCGGACTGAGTGATGATGGTGACGCTGCCGTCCTCATTGCGGACGATGTCCACCTTCGGGTACTCGCAGCCACAGTCGTCATCAATCGGCTCGCCGGTTTCTTCATCAACAAACTTCACGCCCAGCAGGTTCTGGAAGCTGGTCTGATTTGTCTCGAAAATTTCCAGCGTGGACTTGCTCGGCGGGTTCTTCAGCTGCGTGCTCTGATCCAGCCCGGCAAGTGCCTTCGCTGCAGCAACAATATCCTGGCCATACGCGCTACTGAAGCCGAAGCGATCGGTGTAGTACCACACGGCCTGCTGAGTGGCCTCACGGAATTCAGCATCAGAAAGGTTGAACTTCTGCTGAATACCCGCGCGGTCGTTGCCACCGTCGTAGCCGTTGTAGATGACCTTTAGCACGCTCGCGTCGATGTTCGCTGCACGCGGGGTTCCCGCGTACTGGTGCAGCTCACCATATGCGCGCTCCCACTTCGGCCATTCGCCGGAGGTAGTCTTCGCACCGGCTACCCAGCTCAACTCGTACGGCAAACCCTTAGTCTTGTTGAAGCAGTAAACAATCTGTTCTTGCGGACTCGGGATTGTCGCCGTCCTGTAGTCCTCACCAGGGAACGCCGAAATTGCACGTACGGTTGTGCCGTTAGTGCTCCGCAGGTCGCGGGTATACGCCAAATACGTATCGCGCGCATATTCCTGCGCTTGCGCGGCGGTCACCCCCGCCAGCGCCAGAATCGTGGCCATGATCGCGGCCACGACTCCCTTCAGAGTTCTTTGCATTCTCCCTCCTAAGCCGAGTTTTCTCATATTTCAGGACCGCAGGGCCCAGCCCACGGTTTTCGCGATGATAATCACCTTAAAAATTCGTTGCAAAGACCGATATATAAGGACTCGCCAATAGATACCTGTGGCCAGCGTCAATATTTCTTTGTTGAATGACAGCTGACCAGATGCTGTGCACAATTCGGGGGTGCTGGAGTGTCACCCTTCACTCAACGGAACAATTCCCCTAAACTACACAAACGAGCTAGGTAGTGGCGTAGTAGCGGCCGAGGAACTCGTCGCGGTAGGCCTCGTAGTCGCCGGCGTCGATGGCGGCGCGGATGTTGTCCACCAGCCGGATCATGAACTCCAGGTTGTGCATGGTGCACAGCGTGCCGGCCAAAAACTCCTTGGCCTTGAGCAGGTGGTGGATGTAGGCGCGCGAGTAGTTCTCGGAGACGTAGCCGCCGAACTCCTCGTCCACGCCGGCGAAGTCGCGCTTGAAGCGGGCGCCGGCGAGGTTCATCCGCCCGTCCAGGGTGTACACCCCGCCGCGGCGGCCCAGGCGGGTCGGTGCCACACAGTCGAAGGTGTCGGCGCCGGCTTCGACGGCGGTGAAGATGTCGTCCGGTTCGGAGATGCCCAGCAGGTGCCGCGGCATCGAAACGGGCAGCTCGTCGGTGACCCAGCCGACGATGGTGCCCAGGTTTTCCTTCTCTAGCGCCCCGCCGATGCCGAAGCCGCCGAATCCGCGGCGCCCTTCGTCGCGCGCTTCCCTATCCAGGTCCAAAAGACCCCGCACCGCCTGCCGGCGCAGGTCCTCGTATTGGGCGCCTTGGACGACGCCCCAAAGGGATTGGAGGGGTTTGCTGGAACGTGCCGTCGTCAAGCGATCATGCTCGAGCAGGCACCTGCGGGCCCAGCGGCGCGTGCGCTCGACGGAATGTTCCTGGTAGGCGCGGGTATCCACGAGCGTGGTCAGCTCGTCGAAGGCGAACATGATGTCGGCTCCGAGCTGATGCTGGATCTGCATGGACACTTCGGGCGTGAAGCGGTGCGACGAGCCGTCGATGACGGATTTGAAGTCGACGCCGTCGTCATCCACACGCGCCATGCGGTCCTTGTTGGCGGCGCGGATGTCGGAATCGGTCAGCCCAGCCACGTCCATGGCCAGGACCTTTTTAAACCCGACGCCCAGGCTCATCACCTGGAAGCCACCGGAGTCGGTGTAGGTAGGCCCGTGCCAGTTTTCAAAGGCGGACACACCGCCCGCCTTGTCCACGATGTCGGGGCCGGGCTGCAGGTAGAGGTGGTACGCGTTGGACAAGATCGCCTGCGCACCGGTCTGTCGGATCTGCTCCGGCGTGAGTGTTTTCACCGTCGCCTTGGTGGCCACGGGGATAAACGCCGGGGTCTGGATGTCACCGTGCGGGGTGTGGATCACGCCGGTGCGGCCGTGGCGGCCCGGCGCGGGCTCGAGCTGGGTGTGGGCCTCAAACGTCACGTCGGTCATGCGTGTTCCTTTTCTAGTTCGGTGCCCTCAACGTCGACTTCGGGCAGGAGGCGGTCGAGCCATTTGGGCATCCACCAGGTGGAGCGGCCCAGGATATACATGGTGGCGGGGACGAGGGCCATGCGGATGAAGAAGGCGTCGAACAGCACGGCGATGCCGAGGGCGAAGCCGAAGATTTGGATGAACGGCAACGGCTGGTCAAGGAAGGCGATGAACACGGCGATCATGATGATCGCGGCTGCGGTGACCACGCGTGCGCCCTGCGCGAAGCCTTCGACGGTGGATTCGTGGACGGCGCGAAGCTTATCCACGTCACCGCGTTTCAGATACGCCTCACGGATGCGGGTGACCAGGAAGACCTGGTAGTCCATGGCCAGGCCGAAGGTCACGCCGATCATGAAGATGGGCAAGAACGACAGGATCGGGCCCGGGGTGTTGACCAGGCCGGTGAGCCCTTCCTGGAAGACCAGGACGGTCACGCCGAACGCGGCGCCGACAGAGAGGAGGAAACCCAGGCCGGCCACCAGGGGCACGAGGATGGAGCGGAACACCACCATGAGCAGCACGATGGCCAGGCCCACCACGATGGACAGGTACAGCGGCATGGCCTCGGCGAGTTCCTCGGTGATGTCCATCTGCACCGCCGTGAGACCCGTCAGCCCCACGTCTACCCCGGTGGCGTCTTCCACCTGGCCGATCACGTCGCGCACGCCGTGGGCGACGGAAAGGGTGCGCTGCTCCTCGGGCCCGCCGTCCGGGGTGGCCAGGATCTGCGCCGCGGTGAGGTCGTCGTTGGCGCCGATGAGCTGGGCGTGGGTGATGCCGCCGACGGAACCGACCTCGCCCACGGTGTAGATGAAGCTGGCCAGCGCCGCCTTTTCGGCGTCGCCGCCGGCCTCGTCCGGGATGGCGTCCATGTACGGCTGCAGGATCTCCGAATCCGGGTTGACGCTGTGCGCGTCCACCACCAAGAGCAGCGGGGCGTTGACGCCGGGGCCGAAGCCTTCCGCCATGAGGTCGGCGGATTTGCGCTGGGTGGTGTCCAGGTTGGAGGTGGTGTCAGACGGCAACGCCATCTCCAGGTTCAGCACCGGGATAGACAGGGCGCCGAGGCCCAGCACCACCACGGCCATGACCAGGCCGGGGGCCTTTTCCACGAAGCGGACCCAGCGCCGGCCCATGGAGTTTTCGTCCAGGTCCTTGCCCGGGCGTTTCCCGGGCCCGGGGTTGCCCGCCAGGCCGGGGATCTTGCCGGCGAACGCCTTCGACCCCCACAGGCCGAGCAGCGCTGGCACGAGGGTGAGCGCCACCAGCACGGAAATCGCTACGGTGGCGGCGGCCGCCAGGCCCATCCAGGTGAGGAACTCGATCTGCGCCAACGCCAGCGCCACCAGTGCCGTGAACACCGTGGTGCCGGCGAAAACCACCGAGGAACCGGCGGTGCCCACGGCCATGCCTGCGGCCTTGTCCGGCGGCAGGTCCCGTGCCTCCTGCCGGAAGCGCGAGAGGATGAACAGGGCGTAGTCGATGCCCACGGCCAGGCCAATCATCACGGCCAGCACCGGGGTGACGTTGTTCAGCTCCACCCAGTGCGTGGTCAGCATCACCAAAAGCGCGCCGATGCCCACGCCCACCACGGCGGAGATCAACGGGATCACCGACGCCGCGAGGGAGCCAAACGTGACCACCAGCACCACAAACGCCACGCCCAAGCCAACCAGCTCGGAGGTGGTTTTCACCGCGATCGGGTCGCCGAAGCCGGCGCCGCCGGCCTCCACCTGCAGCCCGGCGTCGCGGCCCAGCTGCATCGCGTCGGTCACCACGTCGCGGTCCGCCTGGTCCACGGACATCGAAGATGGGGCATCGAAGTCGAAGGTGGTGTAGCCGATGCCCGCGTCGTCGGAAAGCATCCGCAAGTTGTGCGCGTCCGCCTCCGCGCGCTCGGGCGGCATGCCCATCTCAGACATCTGGTCGACGATGGTGCGCTGCAACTGTTCGTTGACCTCCACCGGGTTGCCGAAGCGCTCGCCCTCCACGCCCAGGTGCTCGCGGATGTACCCGACGGTTTCATCCATCGCCGCCATGTGCTCCGGGGTGTCAAGCCGCTGCCCCTCCGGCGCGGCGAAGACCAGGTTCACACTCGGCGCGGTGGCCACGTTGCCCGCGTCCGGGAAGTTCTCTGCCATGGTGTCCAGCGCGTTGATAGCCGGGGTGTCCTCGATGGCGAACTCGTCCGTGAACGGCTTCATCAGCGACAGCGCACCAGCGGCCGTCGCCCCGAGCAGCAGCAGCCAGGCGACGATCACCCGCCACTTGTGCAGGTACGATGCGCGCCCCAGTTTGTACAGCAGTTTCGCCACGTAAAAGACCCGTTCCTTCCCGCCCGCGGCCCGCGCGAGCGTAACCCGGCCCATCCTAGTGGCAGCCCCCGACATGCGAAAAGCCCCCGTTTCCGGGGGCTTGACACTTTGGCGGTAGCGGCGGGATTTGAACCCGCGGAGGTTTGACCCTCACTCGCTTTCGAGGCGAGTACCTTCGGCCGCTCGGACACGCTACCGCCGAACAGATTAACGGCAGCGTTGCCGGATAACCAAATTAGCGCTCAGCGGCGTCCTCAGCCTCGTCGCGCTTGTCCTCAACCTTCGCGGCGACCTCGTTGGCCTTGTCCTTGATAGCGTCGCCAGCCTCGGAGAGCTTCTCCTTAGCGGAGCCGATCAGCTGTTCAGCCTTGCCCTCATTGGCCAGCTTGTCGTTATCGGTGACGTTGCCCAGAGCTTCCTTAGCGCCGCCCTTGAGCTGGTCTGCCTTGTCCTCAATACCCATTGTCTTACTCCTTTGTTCGTTGGAATCAGCTAGGTGCCCCACTATAGGTACGAACGGCACGGCGTTGGGTAACGATTCAATTACTCCTCAGACCTTCGAAGAACTCCGTCACCATTCTGGCAGTCTCCGCCCCCAGCACACCCGCGCGCACCTCCGGGGTGTGCAGGTGGCGCGGGTCCCGGATCGCGTCCAGCACACTGCCCACCGCGCCCGTCTTCGGCTCCCACGCGCCGAAGACCAGCGAGGACACCCGCGCCCCCAGGATCGCGCCCGCGCACATCGTGCACGGCTCCAACGTCACCACCAGCTCGCAGCCGTCCAGCCGCCACGTCCCCAACGTCCGCGCGGCGTCGCGGATCGCTTCCACCTCGGCGTGGGCTGTGGGATCGCAGTTCGCTTCTCGACGGTTCACGCCCCTGCCCACCACCTCCCCGTCAGCATCAAACACGACAGCGCCCACCGGCACGTCGCCGGCGGGAGTCTGCTTGGCGGTCTCGAGCGCGACGCGCATGCGCTCCTCGGCGCGCCGCAGGCTAGCCGACAACGTCGTCCAACTCGTCGCCGAAGCCGAGCTCGTCGGCGATTGCCAGGGCGAGGTCGGCCGGATCCGCGTCGTCGTCAAGCAAAATGCTCATCTGTTCCTCGGACAGGCCGAGGTCAGCGAGGATGTCGAAGTCCCCGTCCGCCCACGCGTCCACATTGTCCAGCTCGTCCGGGTCGATGTCCGGGATCTCGGCGCCCGCCTCATCCAGGATGTCCGCGGCGAAATCGTCGTCCACCGCCATCGTCGCGTCCGAGATGAGCACGCGGGTTTGCGACGGGCCCGGGCGCACGATGACCAGGTAGTCCTCCTCCACATTGAGCAGCGCGAACGCAGGCCCCTCGGCACGCAGGTTGCGCACCGCGGTGATGGAGGTGGAAAGGTCCGAAAAATCGTCTTCGAACTCGCGCACACGCCACGCGCCGCCTGCGCGCTCGACGGTGACTGCGTACCCGTCCGGGAAATCCTGGCTCATGGTGTGGAAGCGTAGTCTGCGGGCGCGGAGGTGTCACTAGACTGTGTGCGGTGACTACATATCAGCTGCCCCCAGTGTGCATCGTCGGTCTCGGCCTCATCGGCGGATCGCTCATGCGCGACCTGCAGGCGCGCGGCGAGCGCGTCTACGGCTTCACGCTGCACGGCGCAGGTGCCGCGCACAGGGACGGCTTCGACGTGTCCGACTCCGTAGAAGAGGTGCTGCGCCGCGCCGAGGACGATCGCGCCCTGGTGGTCGTGGCGGTGCCGATGCGGGCCGTCGCCTCCGTGCTAGACCAGGTGGCCGAGTTCGCGCCGTCGTGCGGCATCACCGACGTGGTCAGTGTGAAAAAGCCGGTCGACGACCTTGTTGTTCAGCGCGGCTTAGCGTCCCGCTACGTGGGCGGGCACCCCATGGCAGGCACAGAGTTTTCCGGGTGGACCGCCTCCCAGGAAGGGCTGTTCGCGAGCGCCGCGTGGGCCGTCACCTTCGATTACGCCCGCGAGCACCCCGGCGACCCGGAGTGGGCCGAGCTGTTCACCGTGGTGTGCCGCATGGCCGCGGTGGTTGGTGCGGAGGCGGTGCCGGTGTCTGTGGACCGCCACGACGAGGCCGTCGCCCGAGTGTCCCACCTGCCCCACGTCATCGCCGAGGCGCTGGCTTTAGTCGGCGACCACGGCGGCACCCTGGCGCAATCCCTGTCCGCCGGGTCCTTCCGTGGCTCCACGCGTGTGGCCAGCACCGACCCGGATCTGGTGCGCAACATGTGCGAGACCAACGCAGAATCGCTGGTGCCCGTGCTCGACGAGTTCATCGCCCTCCTTCAAGGCGCCCGCGACTCACTGTCCGGCGAGAGCCGGTCGCTAGAGGAGCTGACGAAGTCCGGCCACCGCGCCCACCTGCGCATGGCCGCGCGCAAGGGGGCGCGACGCGAGTCCGTCTCGCCCGTGGAGATCTCCTCGCGCCCGATCATGCGCGTGCACCCGGGCACCCCCGGCTGGGAGAAGCAGCTGGTGCAGATCGAGTCCGTCGGCGGGCGCGTCGAGGTGTTCTAGCCCGACGCGGCCTTACTGGTTCTCGCGACGACGCCCCAGGGCCAGGTAGGCGCCACCGATGAGCACGGACAGCACACCGAGCGCGATGATTGCGCGCATCGGGGTACCGGTATCCGCGAGATCACCATCGCGCTCCTTGTCGGAGGAGGTTGTGCGCGTCGTCGAAGTCGACTTGGCCACCTTGTTGGAGTTGCCACTGCGGGTGACCACCTTCGCCGACGGCTTCACGCTGGTGGACCGGCCCGTGGAGCGACCAGCCTTCTTGCTGGAGGTGACCTTCGTGCCACCGAACGTGGTCTTGGTGGTCTTGGTGCTCTTCGCACCGCCAAGACCGGCGGCACCCGCCAGACCACCGGCGCCAGCCAGTGCGGCCGCTGGGGCGAGGAAGGACGACGCCATCGGACGGACCTGGTCGATAACCTTCAGCACCTGGTCCGGCTTGCTCAGCGTGGACGACGGGGTGGCGTTCGGGTCGCGCGGAAGCACGAGCTCGGCCTTGTCCTCGTCGCGGCGGATGAGGACCTCGGTGTTCTTGTAGCCCTTGGGAGCTTCCTTCAGGGTCAGCTGGATGAGGTTGTTGTCGCGCGAGTTCTTCTTCAAGTCGATGCCGATGCGGCCGCGGCCGTTTGCGTCGGTGGTGCCGACCACGCGGCCGTCCTCACTCTTGAACTCAGCGCCCTCGACGAGCTTGTCGTCGGCGGTCTTGACCAGGACTTCCACCTCGAAGAAGTTGTCCTTGGACTCAGTCTTCTTCGTGGTGGTCGTCGACGTCGGCGTGTCCTTCGGCGCAGCAACGGTGGTGGTCGCGGAAGCGTTCTCGTCCTCCGGGAGGACGAACTTCACAGACTTGGCGCCGCGCTGGACCTCGGCCACGGAGCCGCCCCAGCCTTCCGGCGGCACGTCGATGGCCAGGTTAAAGGCGTCCTTACCGCGCGAGGCTTCGTCCAGCTTCAGAGAAACCTTGCCCTTGCCGGTTTCGTCGGTGCTGCCTTCGACGGTGCCGTCCTTGCTGACAAAGCTGGCGCCCTGCACTAAACCACCGTCGGCCGTGACAACTTCAACGTCGAGCTCGATGACCTCAGTGTCGCGCTGGCCAACGCTCGGGGCCTTCTTGGACGGGGTCGGCTCAGCGGTGGTGGTCGGGGTAACCGTCGCGGAGCCAGCACCAGCGGGCGCGTCAGCCGCAGTGGTGGTCGGGGCATCCGCTTCGGTTGCCGGGGTCTCGCCAGCAGCAGACAGCGGCTTCGCCTCCAGGCCGGCCACGGCCTTGTAATTGTCCTCTTCAGTACGATCCGTCTCAACGGCGACGATCTTGCCTCCGTCAAGATTGACGGCGTTACCCTTGCCGTCGGCGAAGAGGGTGGCGTCATCAGCCAGGTAGGCGTACTTGAACACGGCGACGTCGTCCAGGTTGACGCCGTTGTCAACCTCGGCAGGAGCATCGTCGACGGTGGCCTTCGCGTCCTTCACGTTCAGGGTGTAGCGCGTTGCCTTACCGTCCTTGGTGGCAAGTGCGACCAGCTCGGTGTCATTGTCGGTCGGAGCCCACGCAAGCTTCGGCAGATCGAGCGCACCTTCGACGGGCTTCTCCACAAAGTCGAGGTTCGCCGGCTTGCTCTTCGGACCGGTTTCGTCGTCGGCGAGGTCCTTGGTGTAGACGGTTTCGCCGTCGAAAAGCACCAGCGTGCCGTCCTTAGTGAAGGCGGCGGAGGTGATCTCCTCGGTATCGATGCCCGGGATCTCGCCCAGGTCCTTCAGGTTGCCGGTCTGGGGGTGGATGCGCAGCAGGTGGCCCTTGTCAGAGACAGCGTAGAGGCGGCCGTTGGTCGGGTTGCTGGCCACGGCGCTGTAGGTGTGGTCGTCGGAGGTGTACTCCACACCCGAGGTACCGGAGCCTGTGGCTGTGGCCGAAACGATCAGGGAGGCAAAACCCTTAAGGATGTCGGCCCACTCCTGCGCGCTGTCCGCCTTGGTCGTGGGGGCAACATTGCTTGTCGACGCCTTCGGGGACCCCACCGCCGACTTCTCCACGGAAGTGGAGGTAGAGGGTGAAACCGAAGTTGTCGAAGTGGCGGAGCTGGTGCCCTCCGAGGAGACGACCGGCGCCTTCGACGTCGAAGACCCTGAGGACGGAGACGACGTTTCCGCCTTCGCAACGGGCACAAGCGTGAGCGTGCCCGCGACAGCAGCGGCGAGCGACAGCCCGGCGATGCGGTTGACCTTGGAGTTCGAAGTCATTATTACCTCTCGAATGAAAAAAGCGCGCAAAAGCCCAAAAAGCATCTACGAATGTATACGTTCCGTCGCGCTGTCTCAATCTCTCAAGCGTGAATCAAAGGAAAACGCCCCAAACAAAACGTTTGGGGCGTTCTCATAGTTGGTGCGCCCGGAGGGATTCGAACCCCCAACCTTCTGATCCGTAGTCAGATGCTCTATCCGTTGAGCTACGGGCGCAATGTCTCTCGACAACGAAAAAGAACATTACACCCAGGCGAACAGAGCACCAAAACCCCAGTTCATAACCCACAACTGGGTTATAGACCCAGTACGGACTTGGCAATGAGGAAATAGATGATGAGGCCGGTCGCGTCGCAGAAAGTAGAGATGAACGGGTTGGAAAACACCGCCGGATCCGCACCGACGGTCTTGGCCAGAATCGGCATCATCCCACCCACCGTGGCGGACATGGCGCAAACGCAAAACAGGGTGCTGCCGATGATGATGCCGATCTCCTGGCCAAACACCGCCCACGCGATGCCTAGGCCCAGCACGCCGAGCACCGCCCCCAGCGTTGCCCCCACCCGAAGCTCGCGCCACATAACTTTAAAGACGTCGCCTTTGGAGACGTCGTGAAGCGCGAGTGCCCTTGTCACCGTCGTGGCGGCCTGGTTCCCAGTGTTTCCGCCTGTGCCCGTGAGCAGCGGGATGAACAGCGACAGCACGGTCACCTGCGCAAGCGTCCCCTCAAACACCCCCAGAACCTGCACCGTCAAAATTGCCGACAGCGCCAGGACCAACAGCCACACAATGCGCGATCGCACCAGCTTCAGCACCGGAGTAGCCAGGTAGGGCTGCTTCAGGGACTCGGAGCCGCCCTGACGAGCAGTGTCCTCACTGTCTGCGTGCTCGACGATGTCCTGAGCCTCGTCGAAGGTAAAAATACCCACGAGCCGGTTGCCGTCATCCACCACGGGAAACGCCAGCTCCCCCGACGAAAGCAGACGGCGCGCAGCCTCTTCCGCCTCATCATCGACTTGCAGTGACGGAAAATCACGCATCACGTCCCCGACCCTGTCGCCCGGCTGAGTCTTAAACAGGTCGCGCAGCCCCACCACGCCGCACAGCGTACGATCCTGCCCCACCACCGCGACGGTGTAGATGGTCTCCAGCTCATCCACATTCGCCTTCAGCTTCTCGACGACGTCCCGCACCTCTTCATCCGGCCCCACCGCCGCCACCTGGGGGCTCATCGCACGCCCCACCGAGCCCTTTTCGTAGCCAAGGATCAAGTCGGTGACCGCACGGGACTCATCGTCGAGGTTGCCAAGGAAGCGCTCCGCGATCGCCGGCGGCATGTTGTCGAGCATGCGCACGCGGTCCTCGGCGCCCAGCGCGCTGAACAGCCCAGTCACGTCCTCGTGCCCGAGCGCCTCCACAATTTCCGCCTGGTGCGCGGGATCCAGCGCGTCGAAGGCTGCGGCCGCACGCTCCGGCGCGAGGAGTCGCACCAGGACAGCACCGCGTTTCGACGGCTGACGCTCGACCACGTGAATGACATCGTGCAACGGGATCCGCGCCAGTTCTTCCCGGATGCCATTCAGATCCTCTGAACGCAGATTTCTCCTGGTGAGGTTGGTTTCCAAATCCTGCAACGCACGGAGGTCCACCGTTTTCATCTACATGCCTTTCCGCGAGAGTCCCCAAGAAACGCTACCGGAGCACCCAGAATTATTTCAGCTAATACTTACGTCCCAGGATGGCATGTGTAAAACTCTATGCGTGTTCGACGATAGAACCTGCGTTGCACTCTCAGGACTAGCCTGCCCGTTATAAAGGAGCCCAAATGACTCGTTCCCGCCGTACCGCCGTCGTGGCTGCTGTTCTATCAGCAGCGCTGGTTGCGCCGTTTACCTCCCCGTTGCAGGGCGGAGCAGTTGAAGCCTCCGACTTTGACACCCGCTACACCACCACCAACTTCTGGGACGTGGACCACGCGATTGTTCAAGGCCTCACCCTCGAGCCAGGTGACACCGTCGCCGCCACTACCAACACCATCTTTAACTGGACGTTCCGAAACGCCGGCTGCGCCCTAGTCATCACCCGCCCTCAGTCCTCCCTCTCCTTCAAAACCGGAGCGCAGGACATCCCGGTGAAGGTGACCAAAACCGACGGCTCGTCCTTTACCACCACCCTGCAGCTCACCATCGTGGACGAGCGCGAAAGCGGCAACTCCTTCGACGAACCCGGCGACCAGTGCCCAGCCCCGGAGGAAGAGACCACCCCGTCTGCAACGACAACCCCAGAAGAAACCACCTCCGCTGCACCTGTGACAACGACGGAGACAGCGGAGCCGTCGACAAGCGAAAACCCGGCACCCGCAAACCCCTTCACCCGACGCTTCGACACCGCGAACTTCTGGGAGCAGCCGGAGGCTGTCGTGAAAGGGCTGCAGCTGCAGCCGAACGACGTAGTCGAACCGGTGACAAACACCATTTTCAATTGGAACTTCCGCAACGACGACGGCACGCTAACAGTTATCCGCCCCTCCTCCAGCACCGCATTCAAAAGCGGTGAGGTCGACATTCCGGTGAAGTTCACTCCAGCAGGTGGCACGACCACCCGCGGTACACTGCGTCTCAACGTCATCGACGAGATGCCGCCTTTCACCCACGACGTCCCCCCGGTAGAAACCCGCGAAACCATCGACTTCGATGGCGCCCGCTCCAAAGTCGTCGACGCATGGGATGTGCCCGAAGGCGTGACCGTGGCGAAGAAGCCCGGCTTCAGCGCCATCGGCGCTGTGGGCTGGGAAGTCGCAGTTGAAAACGGCAAGATTCTGGTCAAAGCGCCAGCCACCTTCACCTCCGGCGATGAGGTGGACATCCCAGTGCAGTTCTCTGACGGCATCTCCACCACGGACCGCACCCTAAAGATCCGTGCACTGAACCCGCAGACCTCCGGAAAGGACATCGCTGGCACCGTCGGCTCCATCATCGGCGCCCTTCTCGGCGTCGGCGGCGGAAAAGGCAGCAATGGTCTGCTCGAAGGCCTGGTGAAGGTGGAAGTCCAGCCCAGCGGCATCATCGTCACTGGCAATGCGAACCCAACCGTGAGCGTGGATATCCACGACAACGGCTCGAACAACAGCGTTGAGATCACTGGTAACGCCAATCCGGTCGTCACCGGGAACTTGAACGACAACGGTTCCAACAACAGCGCCGTCGTCACTGGTAATGCGAACCCGACGGTTGTCATCACCGGGAACGCGAACCCGGTCGTCACCGGCAATGCGAACCCGGTCGTCACCGGGAACTTGAACGACAACGGTTCCAACAACAGCGCCGTCGTCACCGGAAACGCCAATCCGGTCGTCACTGGAAATGCGAACCCGGTCGTCACCGGGAACTTGAACGACAACGGTTCCAACAACAGCGCCGTCGTCACCGGAAACGCCAATCCGGTCGTCACTGGAAATGCGAACCCGGTCGTCACCGGGAACTTGAACGACAACGGTTCCAACAACAGCGCCGTCGTCACCGGCAATGCGAACCCGGTCGTCACCGGGAACTTGAACGACAACGGTTCCAACAACAGCGCCGTCGTCACCGGTAATGCAAACCCCGTCGTCACCGGGAACTTGAACGACAACGGTTCGAACAACAGCGTTGAGATCACTGGTAACGCCAACCCCGTCGTCACTGGAAACGCCAACGGCGGTTTGTTCGGTGGCTCGTCCAAGCGGGGCAATAACAATGAGTCCGGCACCGACGGCAAGGAAGGCTCGGGCAACGACGGATCCAGCCTTTTGAACGCCAATGTCGATGTCGCTGGTGGCTCCTCCGATCCTCGTTGCATAGCACCGCTGGTAGGTCTCGGACTGCCGCTAGTGGCATTGGTGCCCGTGGCAATTACGCAGCAGATGCGAATTCCTGGTTTGGAGCGCATCGCTGCCCAGGCGGAAAGGGCGTTCAATGACGCGGCTCGAGGGATCAACGTCGACCCCGCAACCGCTGCCGCCATCGGTGGCGGCGCAGTGGGGGTCGTTGCTGCCCTGCTAGTTGCGGCAGCAGTGCGCAACTGCATTCCCCAGGTCCGCGGAGTAGACGTCAGCGTCGGCGGAAGTAGCGGTAATTCGGCAGCGCCCACGAAGGATGCCCCTGTGGTCGAGACGAAGAACGTCTAATTCACCCTCGCATTTGCCCCGCTCCGGCGGGGCAAATTTTTACCCAAGCCACAACCACCAAAACCCCCGCATGAGCAGGGGTTTCAACAAAGTATTGGTGCGCCCGGAGGGATTCGAACCCCCAACCTTCTGATCCGTAGTCAGATGCTCTATCCGTTGAGCTACGGGCGCGGTGGCGGAGATGACAGGATTTGAACCTGCGGCCCCCGTCAAGGGGGCAACTCCTTAGCAGGGAGCCCCATTCGGCCACTCTGGCACATCTCCAAGCCTTGTTTCACATTACCGTCAATCCTTCCGGCGTCCAAATGGCCTGCCAATTGTCCCTATACTCGGCCACATGAAAATCCACACTTGGCTCACCTCCGGTCTCGCCGCCCGCGCCACCTCCAACGACCCGTCTGACTACCTAGTTTGGTTCCCGGCCAACCTGGATTCGCTCACTGCTGGCCCGTTGGTGGGTGAGAGCGCTTCCGTGCCGTTCTATTTCACCCCGAAGACCTCCGCGCTGGCTAAGACCGCGGACAGCATCGTTCTGCTCGGCGTTCCCCTCGGCGACATCGAGGGCAACTGGCGTGCCGACAACCGCGGCAAATCCACTGAGCTCATATCCGAGGTCCCTGGTTTGCTCGGCGAGAATTACGCCTACCGTGGCGACGGTGCTGCCGTCGTTCAGCTGCGCGGCGATTTCCCAATTGAAAAGGTCCAAGTTGTAGCGGGGCAGAACCGCCCGGACACTAAGCGGGCGAAAGATATTCTTTCGGGCGTTCCTTCAGATTTCTCCGGCGAACGGCAGTTCCACACAATGCCGGAGCTTTTTCCGGAGGAACTCACATAGAGGGTTTTGGCGGAGACGGCGGGATTTGAACCCGCGGAGGGGTTAACCTCGCCGGTTTTCAAGACCGGTGCATTCGGCCACTCTGCCACGTCTCCAACTCAGAGCAGTCTAACGTAGCCTGGGCGCATGAAAGCAATTAGTGATGAGCTCATGCTTTACGACGCCCAAAGGCCCACCCCGCAAGACGGCGAAGTCCTAGTCAAGGTCGTTGCCGCCGGCGTGAACCGCGGCGACCTAATGCAAGCCGCCGGGAAATACCCGCCACCGAAGGGTGAGTCCGAGATTATGGGGCTGGAATGCGCGGGAATCATTGCAGACCCGGGCACGACTGGCCGCAAGGAAGGCGAGGAGGTCGGCTGCCTGCTCGCCGGCGGCGGCTACGCCGAGTACGTCGCTGTCCCGGAGGGGCAGCTCACCCCGATTCCTTCAGGGCTGACTGTCGAGGAGACTGCCGGCGTGGTCGAGGTGGCCTGCACGGTGTGGTCGAATCTGGGCATGATCGCCGGAGTATCTGAAGGCGATAAGGTGCTCATCCACGGCGGCGCGGGCGGCATTGGCTCCTTTGCCATCCAGATGTGCAAGGCGCTCGGCTGCGAGGTAGCCGTCACCGCCGGCAGCCAAGAGAAGCTCGAATATTGCCGGGAACTCGGCGCCGACATCCTGATCAACTACAAGGAGCAGGAATTCGCTGAGGAGCTGCCCGGCTGGGCGGACGCGATCCTGGACGTGGTTGGCGGGCCGTACCTGGAGCAAAACATCAAGACGCTGAACACGGACGGGCACCTCATCGTCATCGCGGTACAGGGCGGGCCGAAGGGCACGCTGTCGCTGGGGCGGATGATGCCGCGTCGCCTATCCGTCACCGCGACCACCCTGCGCGCACGCCCGCGCCCGATGAAGGCCGCGATTGTCGCCTCCACAGTGGAAAATGTGTGGCCGCTGATCGAGTCCGGCAAGATCGCCCCGAACATCTCCGCGCGCTTCCCGCTCGAAGACGCCAAGAAAGCCCACAAGCACCTGGATTCCGGCGACAACACCGGGAAGATCCTGCTGGTGGTTTAAGCCAGGGACGCCACCGTCCGCACCAGCTGCTCAATGTCGTTCTGGGTGTTAAACGGCGACATGGCGATGGTCACGGCGCCGCCCATGTCGGCGACGCCCATGTCGTCGAGAAGCGGTGTGGCGCACGTCTTCGTGGCCACGATGCCGTTGGCAAGCAGCCGCTGCAGCACGGTTTCGGACGGCACGCCGGTCACGCCGAACGCCAGGCGCGGGATGCGCTCCACGCGAGCGTCCGCGGCCGCCTCGCCGCTGACGCCAACGATGTGCACGGCGGGCAGGGTGCCCAAGAACGTGTGCAGGTCATCCCGCAGGCCGTTGAGGTAAGCGGTGGTCGCGTCCAGGGAGTACTTCAAGCGGTTGCGGCGGGTCGCACGGCCAGAGAAACCCTCCACCAGCGAGGCGTAGTGGTCCACCACCGCCGGCACCGCGCCCGCCAAGCCCTGGGAGACCTCCAGGTGCAGCGCGTCCATGTCAAGGCGCTTGAACATGGCGGTGTCGCGGAAGATCAGCGCGGCGATGTCCGGCCCGCCCAGCTGAGCGATGTCCACTGCGGCCACGTCCGCACCCCATGCCTCAAGGTCAACGGGCCGGTAAGGGGCGTACGCGGTGGCGTCCACAAGCACCCACGCCCTCGACCTTTCGCGCACCGCCTCCACAATGTCGGCGACGCGCACCACGTTGCCCAGCTCCGCGTGCGCCGCCGGCACAGATACCAGGCGGGTGGAGCCGTCCGCGATCTCGCTGTACTGCCACGCCGGCAGATCGCCGGTGGCCAGGTCCGCCTGCGCGCACACCTCATCCAGCCCGGCGCGCCGCAGACGCTTGGTCAAATGCGGCCGGTCCAGCGGGTTGAGCACGATAGAGGAATTGCGGCGCAGCATCGGCTTCATCGCGTTGACCAGCGCCGAGTACAGCGCAGACACGCTCGGTCCCAGCACCACCTGGTCCGTCGCCACACCGGTCAGGTCCGCGATGGCCACCCGCGCCATCTCCGGGTACTGCACGCCCTCCGGCTGGCCCAACGCCTCCTTCGAGTGCGATCCCAGCACCGGCTCCGGCGGCGGCACCAGCGCCGCGCCGCGGAAGCTTCGCGAGACCGCCGTCGCCACCTTCTCCGGCACCTGCGGCTGTGTGTGGGCGTTCAGGTACGTCCAGCCGCTACCGAGCGATGTGTAAAGTCCACGCACTCCCCACACGTCATACGCCACGGCCGACCTCCCTTCAGGCAAGAATGCCCCAATTATGCACGCCTGTCCGACACGGCGCACACCGCCAGCTCGGGTGCGCAAATGCAGTGCACTAGGGTGATCTGCGTGCACAACGAAGATCAGCTGCGCCAAGACGTCGCCCGCATGACCAGCCCTCCGGGCGAAGACACGCCGCCGTCGAAGTCCAAGACCTTCCGGCGCGCGTTCGACGACCTCATCCGCGGCTGGGGCCAGCACGAGCTTTGGCTGCAACTGGGGTGGCAAGACATCAAGCAGCGGTATAAGAGGTCCACCCTCGGTCCACTGTGGATCACCATCGCCACCGGCGTGATGTCGCTGGCGCTGGGCCTTTTGTACTCCATGCTGTTCCAGATCGACATCGCGGAGTTCCTCCCCCACGTCACCGTCGGCTTCATCGTCTGGGGCTTCCTCTCCGGCTGCATCAAGGACGGCGCGAACGTCTTCATCGAAAACGAGGGGCTGATCAAACAGCTCCCGTCCGCGCTGTCGGTGCACGTCTACCGCCTGGTGTGGCGCCAACTGCTGTTTTTGGCGCACAACATGGTGATCTGGCTGCTGCTGGTGCTGATCTTCCGCATCCCGCTGACCCTGCACACGCTGCTGTTCATCCCCGGGCTGGCGCTGCTTGTGGTCAACAGCGTGTGGGTGGCCATGTTCTTCGGCATGGTGGCCACCCGCTTCCGCGACGTCGCCCCGCTTCTCGAGGCCCTGGTGCAGCTCCTCTTCTACGTCACCCCGATCGTCTGGACCACCCGCACCCTCAAAGACCAAGGCGGCGAGGTCGCGCAGCGCGCCATGCTCGCCGAGGTCAACCCCCTCTACCACTACCTCGAGATCGTGAGGACCCCGCTTATCGACGAACCGTTGGCCGCCTACCACTGGGGCATCGTCCTCGCCTGCACCGTTGCCGGCATCCTGATCACCCTGCTGGCCATGAAGCGCTGGCGCTTCCGCGTGCCGTACTGGGTTTAGGAGGTTAGGAGTTTCACATGGTTTCCATCGACACCTACAACGCCTGCGTCGACTTCCCCATCTTCGACGCCAAATCCCGCTCCCTGAAGAAGGCCGTGATGCCCTCCGCGGGCGGCAAGATCGGCCAGAACGCCTCCAACACCGTGGTCGTGGAGGCGCTGCGCGACATCAACCTTCATTTGAGGGAAGGCGACCGCGTCGGCCTGGTCGGCCACAACGGCGCCGGCAAGTCCACCCTGCTGCGCCTGCTGTCCGGTATCTACGAGCCCACCCGCGGCGTCGCCGACGTGCGCGGCCGCGTCGCCCCCGTCTTCGACCTGGGTGTGGGCATGGACCCGGAGATCTCCGGCTACGAAAACATCATCATCCGCGGGTTGTTCCTGGGCCAGACGCGCAAGCAGATGAAGGCGAAGATGGATGAAATCGCCGAGTTTTCCGAGCTCGGCGACTACCTCAACATGCCCCTTCGCACCTACTCCACCGGCATGCGAGTCCGCCTGGCGCTGGGCGTGGTCACCTCCATCGAGCCGGAGATTTTGCTGTTGGACGAGGGTATCGGCGCCGTCGACGCCGCCTTCATGGCCAAAGCCCGCGTCCGGCTCGCCGAGATGGTGAAAAAGTCCGGCATCCTAGTCTTCGCCTCCCACTCCAACGACTTCCTGGCCCAGCTGTGCAACACCGCCCTGTGGGTGGACAAAGGCGAGATCCGCGAAGCCGGCCTGGTCGCCGACGTCGTGGGCGCGTACGAGGGCCCAGAGACTGGTGAGTACGTCGCGGAGCTGGTGGAGCGGTTCCACGGGGAATAGCCCCCTGCAGAAAAATTCACACGCGGGCTGTGCGGACTTCCTGTGAACCACCGGTTGTCGGGATCGGAGTTCGAGGATGAGTTATCCACCGGAGGTGAGGCAGCGTGCCGTTGAGCTTTCAGAGCAAGGGCTTGCTGCTTCGCAGATTCGTGCGCAGTTGATTCGGGAGGACTGTAGGTCTGTTCCTTCTGCAGCTTCAATTTCGGGATGGGTACGCAACGCCCGTCATGGCAACGGCGTCGATAAGGGTTGGCGTTGCGCCGAGTTGATCGCTGAGGTCGTCCGGGTGAATGTGACAACGTCGGCATCCACCCGCGAGATTGGATGGCGTTTTCGAGTCGCTGCGAGTTCCGTGGCGGCGTGGACGCACAAGTTCGCTCCGGATGCGGGTTCGCGGCGTGGGATGACGCCGCAGGAGATAGAACAGGCGACACTGGCGCGTGTGAAAGAACACCACGAAACCCAAAAACGCAAGCGCAAGCAGACCGAGACACAGCGTCAATCACAACGCACCCCGCGCGATGAGAGTGCGCATTTGCGCAACCATGAGCAGCCAACAACTCCGTTTGATGAGGCAGCGTTGCCGGATGATGTTGAGGCCCTCAAAGACCTGTTGCGTCAAGAGCGGTTTATGCGTCTGGCGGATAAAGCGCTGTTTGAGGCGGTGATGGAATCTGAGGGAAAAGCGCAAACCCGGAGACGCTCGACAGCGTGGTCGTCGCTACGGCTGTCAGACGACTCCGGGACGTCGGATACCAAGTAACACATTGCTGCGCCTACTACGGATTGAACTACAGCACGTACAAGTCGGCATGCCGACGGTTGGATCACCCTTTGGTCGACCGCAAAGCCCAGGCCAAGGCATTGGTTTCGGCTGTTTGTGAGGACAATCGCATGACCTACGGCTACCGCCGCGTGACTGAAGTATGCAAAGCGAACGGTCTTTCACTCGGTGAAAAATCGATTCGCACGATCATGAGCCAGGAACACCTGCAGCCGAAGACAAAACACACAAAGCGCTACAGCTCATATAAGGGTGAAACTGCCCATCGTCCAGCGAATCGATGTCTGGTTGGAGATATCGATACTGTCGTCAAAAATGGCACCCACGTCTCGCAAAGATATCGTTCGCAAGCGGATCGTCGCAGGCAGGCGGGCAGGAAGGATCTGGTGCACGACTTTTACGCCGACGCACCAAACCAAAAACTCGGCACCGACATCACCGAGTTTCAATGCGCTGACGGCAAGGTCTTTTTTAGCCCGCTAATCGACTTCCACGACAACATGCCCATCGCATACACCTGCGCAACACGACCAGCGGCGTTGCTGACCAACACCATGCTTGAAGCGGGGCTCGAGCAACTACAACCGGGGCAACGCCCCGGCTTGCACACCGACCGCGGCTGGCACTACCGCCACGCCGACTGGGTCGATCGACTCACCGACACCAGCCACGACAGGCAACAATGCGAACAATGCACGCAGGAAAAACCCTGCGATAACGCCTGGTTGATGGTGCCGTCCCTATCGCGGCTTGGCAACAGCGGCGACAACGCCCGAGTCGAGGGCTTCTTCGGCACCGTCAAGCGCGAACTTTATGCCAATGGGATTCGACCTGAAAAGCTCACGACCGAGGAGTTTATGGAGTATCTTGACGACTACCTGGACTGGTTCGTCTTTGACAGACTCACCACCGGACCAGACGGGCAATACACAACCCTGGCTAAGCAAAGAAACCTAGCCAAAACCACCTAGCCAACAACACAACGGCAACGAGTGGTTCACAGGAAGTCCGCAGACCCCCACCCTGCCGCGGTCATCTTGATGGTGATGGAAGAGTCCTTCTTACGCTGTTTCCATTCCAGGTGGTGGGCGCCGTCGTACATGATGGCGATCTTCAACTCCGGGATAGCCAAATCGAAAACCGTGACGATCCTCCCGTTAACAATAAATGGCACCTGCTCTTCCACGGTGTATCCGTAGCGAGCGGCCAATTCCTTGACCAACAGACGCATCTCGGTTTCTTTCGGCGAATCGGCGCGGCTGCTGCTGCAGGCCAGCAGCCGTTTCAGCCACCGCGCATCCACTCTCCCCCGCGCACCGTCGTGGATGTCCCGCAATGAAATGCCGAGGAACCGACGAGCGCAGTCGATGAGCTGGAGAGCCATAAGCTCCTGCGGCGACCACCCGGCGACCCCCACAACGTCCCAACCGTGTTCGCCTTTTTTCACCTGTTGCAGCGCTTGGACCAATGCGTCGACCGGCGACGCAGCCCGGAAAGACACCCCTCGGTGAACCAGAACCCAGGCGCTGAACGAGGCACGAGAAGGCCGCCGCACCGTCGGCGAGAACTCCCCGCCCACCTGGTTTTTCGCGGTGGCGGAGAACAACACAGTATCCGCCCCTTCCACTAGAAACGGCATCCCGTACACCGCCAACGCCGAAAACCCGCCGAGCACGGACCCGGGCCGCTCAACCGCGTGCGCGACCGCTCGGGCGGCGGCCGGTCCCCAATAGTGCACCCGGCGCGGGTGGTGGCGAGAGGAAAGCTCCACCAACCACGCCTCCCGGCAGTGGTGCTCAGCCAGATACCGTCGCCCGCTTACCCGCCTGTAGTTGGTCCCGGCCACACGCTGGCTCTCGTGCGTGAGTACCGGCTCGAAGTCGACATTCATCCCGTCATACAAATTCGCCATGCCTACTTAGACGTGAAGAATGCGCGTTTGGATCCCTCGGGCACAATAAAGGCATGACTGCGTTGAATCCGAACGGCACGACCGCCGCCGTGATTGTCACCCACCGCCGCGTTGACCTGCTGAAACATTCGCTGGAGCAGGTGGTTAACCAGACGCACCCGGTGGATTGGGTGATTGTGGTGGACAACGGGGCGCAAGACGAGGTGCGGGAGCTTCTCGACGACCTCGCGGCCGACCGCGCCGTCTACCTGCCGTCCAAAACCAACCTGGGTGGCGCGGGCGGGTTCGCCTACGGATTCCTGCACGCCCTGGCCCTGGGCGCGGACGCGATCTGGTGCGCGGACGACGACGGCCGCCCGAAAGACCACACCGTCCTCGAAGAGCTCTACCGAACCGCCGAGCAGCACCAGCTGGCGGAGGTTTCCCCGGTGGTTGCCAACATCGACGAACCGGAAAAGCTGGCGTTCCCCCTAAGGCAGGGCACCACCTGGCACCGCCGCGTGGACCAATTAAAGGGCGACTTTTTACCCCAGTACGCCAGCCTGTTCAACGGCGCGCTGATCTCGGCAGAGGCGATGGAGCGCATCGGCGTGCCGGATTACCGCCTGTTCATCCGGGGCGACGAGGTGGAGTACCACCGCCGCCTGGCACAATCCGGCCTCCCCTACGGCACGGCGCTGACCACGTTCTACCTGCACCCGGACGGCTCGGGAGAATTCCACCCGATCATGGGCGGCCGCGCGCACGCGCAGTTCCCCAACAACCCCACCAAGCGGTATTTCACGTACCGCAACCGCGGCTACATCATCAACCAGCGCGGCATGAAGAAGATGCAGCTGCAGGAGGTGGTCCGCTTCGGCTGGTTCTTCCTGCTGGAGAAGAAGGACCCGAAGGGCTTCTACCAGTGGCTGAAGCTGCTGCGCCGCGGGGCTAAAGAGGACTTTAGGCGGCCATAGTTTTCTTGGACTCGCGGAAGATCAGGTGCCGCTGCAGCTCAAAGTTGACCACGGTGGCCACGCCCTGGGCGATGACAAAGGACACGACGTTCTTCCACGGGTTGACCAGGCCCAGCGAGGTCAGCGGCGAGTCCGTCACGCGCCACAGCACCATCTGCACCGCGAAGGTCACCGCGTAGAGCACGAAGACTGCCCCGGCCTTCTTCGCGTTGATCTTGGATTGGAAGGAGAACTTGGAGTTGAGCACGTAGGCGGCGAGGGTGCCGAAGACCCAGCCGACGGCCTTGGCAAAGTCGCGCTGCCACCCCAACGGCACGTCCAGGGTGTAGGTGATGCCGAAGTCGAGGACGGCGCAGCCGACGCCGACCAAGAGGAAGGGCACGAGCTGCTGTTTCAGGGTAGAACTTGAAGCCACGGGCGAATACCCTACCCGCGCATGAGCTGGCGGTAGATATCCAGCATCTCCGCCGGGGCCCTTTCGCCGCCGATTGCATCCAGTTCAGCGAGCGATTCAGCGCACAGCGCCCGAATCTCCCCGATGCCCAAATCCCCGTGCCCCAGCGAGGCGAAGATGCTTTCGGCGATGTGCGCGGTCTCCCCTCCGGCGCAGCAGGTCAGCGCGAACACCAGGGACCAGAAGGCGTCTCTTTCCAGCCGCCCGGCCTCCACCGGCAGCGCCGCAATCCGCTTCCCCGTCCCCACATCCAGCGCCTGCATCAACGGGGCGAAGTCGTGCCCGCGGGCACGCGCCATGAACTCGCGCACCTCGGCGCGCAGCCCCGGCACCTCGACCTCCCCCATCAACCGGGCGTTGACTGCACTGATGTCGAAAGGCACCGCGCCGAACGACCCGGAGCCCGCCACGCACACGGACGGCGGTGTGGACTCGTCGCGCGGGTACACGTTTGCCAACTGCATCTCGAAGGACCAAAGGCCGTGGGAAAAGTGGGTGGATTCGCCGGGGGACTTTAGGACGTCGCAAAGCAAACGCTCCTGGGGCGCATCCGCACCCACATCCTCGACGCCGAAGACCTCCCCCACGATCTCGCAGCAATCCGCGACGGTCGCGTCCTCGTCGATGCCCACCCACCGGTACACAACCTCATCGGAGACCAGGCCGACGCGCACAAGCAGCGTCGCACCAGCCCGGCGCTCGGTGAGGCGGATCACCGGCGCGAGGTGGTCTGAGCGGTAGAGGGTGCTGGACATGGCGCCCAATATAGGCTTTCTTTCCATGAGGAAGCATTACAAAGGCGACGACCCGCACGCGATCCACGAGGCAGCACAGCGTATCGACGCTCCGTTGTCCGACTTCATGGCCCGCCTCATGGCGGAGGAACTGCCCTTCGTGGACTCCAAAGGCCGCACCCGCATCTACGAGATCCTCCGCGAGCACAAGGCCGCCGGCAAACCTGTGATTTCCAGCCAAGAAGAGCTCCCCGCGGAGATTCGTAGCATCATGGATCTGTGATTCCGGCGTAGGGTGATGGGCATGGAACTGACAACCCAATCCCTCTACGGCTGGGGCCGTACCGCCCCCTCTACCGCACAGGTGTTGTCCACCGCCGACGTTGACACGATCGCCCAGGCGGTCAAGCAGGTGGCCGACGAAAACTCCGAGCTCCCAGAACACAAGCGCCGTGGCGTCATCGCCCGCGGCATGGGCCGCTCCTACGGCGACCCCGCCCAGAACGGCGGCGGCCTCGTTGTGGACATGACGCCTTTGAACCGCATCCACTCCATCGACCCGGACACCGGCATCGTCGACGTGGACGGCGGCGTGACCCTGGACCAGCTGATGAAGGCCGCGCTGCCGTACGGCCTGTGGGTCCCGGTGCTGCCCGGAACCCGCCAGGTCACCATCGGCGGCGCCATCGGCCCGGACATCCACGGCAAGAACCACCACTCCGCAGGCTCCTTCGGCGACCACGTGCTCTCCATGGAGCTTCTGGTCGCGGACGGCCGAGTGCTGCACCTCGAGCCGACGGGCGAAACTGCCGAGCTGTTCTGGGCCACCGTCGGCGGTATGGGCCTGACCGGCATCATCCTGCGCGCCCGCATCCAGATGACGTTCACGGAAACCGCCTACTTCATCGCGGACACCGACCGCACCGACACCCTGGATGAGACGATCGCGCTGCATTCCGACGGCTCCGAGGTGAACTACACCTACTCCTCGGCCTGGTTCGACGCCATCTCCGCGCCGCCGAAGACCGGCCGCTCCACCATCTCCCGCGGCTCCCTGGCCACCCTGGACCAGCTCAAGGAGCTCGCCCCGAAGCTGGCGAAGGACCCGCTGAAGTTCAACGCCCCGCAGCTGATGACGGTGCCGGACATCTTCCCGTCCTGGACCATGAACAAGCTGTCGCTGATGGCCATCGGCGAGGCGTACTACTTCATGGGCAAGCCCGCCCGTAACCAGGTGCAAAACCTCACGCAGTTCTACCAGCCGCTGGATCTGATCGGCGAGTGGAACCGCGGCTACGGCAAGGCCGGCTTCCTGCAGTACCAGTTCGTCGTGCCCACCGACGCCGTGGAGCCGTTCAAGGACATCATCTACGACATCCAGGCTTCCGGCCACTACACCGCCCTGAACGTGTTCAAGCTGTTCGGCGAGGGCAACCAGGCGCCGCTGTCCTACCCGATGAAGGGCTGGAACGTGTGCGTGGACTTTCCCATCCGCCCGGGTCTCAACGAATTCCTCGACCGCCTGGACGACCAGGTCATGCAGTTCGGCGGCCGCCTCTACCTGGCTAAGGAGTCCCGCACCTCCGCCGAGAAGTTCCACGCCATGTACCCGGGGCTGCCCGGCTGGCTGAAGACCCGCCGCGAAATCGACCCGACCGGCGTGTTCGCGTCCGACATGTCCCGCCGACTCGAGCTGAACTAAGGAGAACCGACCATGTTGAATGCAGTAGGCCAAGCCCAGCACATCCTGCTCCTCGGCGGCACCAGCGAGATCGGCCTCGCCATCGTCGCCGAGCTCGCCTCCCGCGGCGGCAACCCCACCGTCACCCTGTGTGCGCGCAAGGACTCCCCGCGTATCGACGGCGCGATCTCGGCCGTCCAACAAGCCGGCGCGGGCCACGTGCGCCTCGTGGACTTCGACGCGCTCGATTTCGCCGCCCACCCGGCTGTGCTCGATGCCGCGTTTGAAGACGGCGACGTCGATGTCGCCGTGGTCGCCTTTGGCACCCTCGGTGACCAAGAGCAGCTCTGGCAGGACCAGGCAGCGGCAGTCGCGTCCGCGCAGACCAACTTCACCGCCCCGATGTCCGTCGGCGTCCTGCTGGGCCAGCACATGAAGCGCCAGGGCCACGGCACGATCATCGCCCTGTCCTCCGTGGCGGGCCAGCGCGTGCGCCGCTCCAACTTCGTCTACGGCGCCTCCAAGGCTGGCATCGACGGGTTCTACCTGCAGCTCGGCGAGGCCCTGAAGGACGACGGCGTGACCGTCACCGTGGTCCGTCCCGGCCAGGTGCGCACTAAGATGACCGACGGCCTTGACGAAGCCCCGCTCACCGTGAACAAGGAAGACGTCGCCGAGGCCGCTGTCGAAGCTGCCTTGGCCGGCAAGCCCTCCGTGTTCGTGCACAAGTTGTTCGGCCCCATCTCCCTGGTGCTGAAGGCCATCCCGGCGCCGATCATGAGCAAGCTGAACTTCTAGTCGTTCTCCCGGCCGGTCTGCGCGAGCACCTTCTCGCGTAACCGGCCGGTCCCCAGCACCGCCAGGACGCAACCGATCAGCGCCACCACGACGAGCACCCCGAACAGCACCAACTTGTCCATCACATTGACGTGGACCACGACCATGATGGTGCCCATCAGGCTGCCCATGCCGAACCCGAGCAGCGACACCACCAGCATTGGCATGCCGACCTCGCGCACAGCCACCTTGGTGTGGAAGGCTGCGGGCGCACCGATGAAGTAGAACGACTTGGTCAGCTGCTTCTGCTCCACCACGCTCAGCGCCTGGGTGAGCAGCGTGGACGACACCATCAGCACCGCCGCGAAGACCACGGTGATGACCACACCGGAGGAAATATCACTGGTGATCATATGCAAAGCGGGCTGATCTTCGATTTCAGGTACCGCTGATAACCAGCTGCCGATACCACCGATGAACGCCACGAAGTAGAGCGCGATCACGCGTTTCCATGTGGTCTTGGCACCCCGGCCCACCCGGCGCGTGGCCACGTAGTTGGCAGCCCCGGGCACCCGGTAGCTCAGCCGCGCGAGCAGTTGGATCACACCGACCGCGATCAGTGCGTTGACGGTGAGGATGCCGCCAGCCACGACCAGCATTCCGGCAAAGGCTTGCGCGTCTGTGATGGTTAGCGAACCCAGGGTGCGGTACAGCACCACCGCACCAACCACTGACAACACCAGCGTGATCACGCTTTGCCCCTTCGGCGGGATCTTCTTGGTCACGCCGAGTGGGGTCACTGCGACTCGTCGCAACGCGAGCCATACGGAGCACGCGGCCAGAACCAGCACCACGATCCACGCGGCAGGGATGACCCACCAGGTGAAGATCTCCCAAGTGCCGACGCGCTTTTCCTGGAGCGTCAGCAGGCTCCATGCCGGGCACGTGACAACGTACAGCACCGACCCCAACACCAGCCCGACAAGCGCCTGGCGTAGCGATTCCAGGATCATCATCCCGCGCACCTCGCCGGCCGTCGCGCCGATGAGGCGGAGTACCGCTAGGTGTTCCTCGCGCCCGCCGAGATTCGCTCTGGCGGCCTGGGTGAGCAGACCCAACAGGCTCGGCACGAGCAGCACACTGGCAAACAACGCGAGAAATACATAGGGCAACGAGATTGGTTCGCCAAGGTTCTGCTCCATCGCCACGAGCGCCTCGTGCGGGTGCATGTTGCGCGCCACGAACATCCAGGTGCCGCCCATAAGGGTGCACAGCATCCAGGTCGCAACCGTCACCGCAACCAGCGACAACGCACGCACCCAGCGCTCGCCGATCTGCCGCTGCGAGCGCCCTTCGTTTGTCTGCGACACCGCCGACCGCATCAACGTCACCGCAATCATCGCGCCACCTCCGAGTGGATCAGGCCGTCGCGGATTTCAACACGGCGGCTGCACCAGTCGGCGATCTTCGGGTCGTGCGTAACCACCACGAGTGTCACACCGAACTTCTGGCACACGGCCACGATCTGCTGCATGACTTCGTGGCCGGTGGCCTGGTCCAGTGCCGCCGTCGGCTCGTCGGCGAACACTACAGACGGCGGCCCGGCCAAGGCACGCGCGATGGCCACGCGCTGCCCTTGGCCGCCGGAGAGCTGCCCCGGGTACCGGTCCACATAGGCACCCAGGCCTAGGCGAGTGAGCATGTCAATGGCTTCGTCGTGTGCTTGCGACCGCGACACCCCGCGCATGATCTGCGGCAGGGCAACGTTTTCGGTGGCGGTCAGCTCCGGCAGCAACTGGCCGTCTTGGAAGATGAAGCCGAAGTGCTCCAGGCGCAGGCGCGAGCGTTCGGCGTCGCTCATTGCCGACACATCCTGGCCGTCGAAAAGCACCTCGCCCTGATCGGGTACGAGCACGCCGGACATGCAGTGCAACAGGGTCGATTTGCCGGAGCCCGAAGGCCCCATGATGGCCACGGATTCGCCGTCGCCCACCGTCAGGCTGATGCCTTCGAGGACCCGCTGCTGGGTGAATGACTTTGTGATGTCTCTGAGTTCAAGCATGGTTTCTATCTCACAGATGGTCGTGGCTAAGCACTATGGCCCTGACTCCCGAATATGGGTAGTGCTAGCTCTACCCCGCTACGCTTTCGGACATGCGGCGAAGAATAAACCACGAACAGCGGGCGGCGGCGAAGATCCACCAGCTCACCGCGTCGCGGCGCAAGATCGCGGAGGCGTACGAGGTGGAGCGCCTGCGCATCGAGCGCGACCTGCACGACGGCGCGCAGCAGCATTTCGTGGCCGCGGCGATGAAGCTGGGCGAGGCCAGGCTCGATGTCGATTCGCCGCTCCTCGACGACGCCGCGCGCGACCTTCACAACGGCCTCGACGCACTCAGGAGAACCGTGCGCGGTATCCACCCCCGCGAGCTATCGGACCACGGGCTTATCGCCGCGATCGAGACGGCTGCCACGCAGTACGGCCCGCACGTCACGGTCCGCGCGCCGCACGCGCTGCCGCGTATCGACGACTCCGTCACCGCCGCCGCCTATTTCTTCGCCGCCGAAGCACTCACCAACGCCGCGAAGCATGCACCACAGCAACCGGTCAGCGTGCTGGTGACCTGCGACCACACCCTGAACATCTCGGTCACCGACCAGGGCGGCGGAAACGCCCGCATCACCCCCGGCGGCGGGCTCGACGGGATGCAGGAGCGCATCGCGGCGTTCGGCGGCGAGCTGGAACTTCACTCGCCTGACGGCGGGCCAACCACCGTCACCGCGCGTATTCCTTTGCTGTTGTTCCGGGGAGAAAGTGGGATTGTGCCGTGAGGATTGCCATCGCGGACGACTCCGCACTGCTGCGGGAAGGTGTTGCCGGCCTACTCACCCGGCGCGGCCACGAGGTTGTGGCGCAGGTGGGCAGCGCGGATCAGGTGCAGGGGGTCGTCGATACGCATGCGCCCGACCTGGTGATCACGGACGTGCGGATGCCACCGAACATGCGTGACGACGGCCTCCAAGCCGCGCTGGCGCTGCGCAAGCAGGGCCCGGTCAACGTGCTGGTGCTCTCGCAGTACGTCGCGCCCGCCTACGCGCGGGAGTTGTTCTCCGGCGGCGACGGCGGCACCGGCTACCTGCTCAAGGACCGCGTCGCCGAAGTGAAAGACTTCATCCAGGCGTGCGAAACCGTGGCGTCCGGCGGCGTGGTTATCGACCCGGACGTGGCCAGCGCACTCATGGCCGCGAGCTCGCGTTGGCTGACCACGCTCACCCCGCGCGAGATGGAGGTACTCGAGCACATGGCGGAGGGCCTGTCCAACTCGCAGATCGCCGAGAAGCTCTACCTCTCTGGCGCAGCGGTGGCGAAGCACGTTTCCAGTATCTTCTCCAAGCTGGGTCTCACCCCGGACGAGGACAACCGCCGAGTACGGGCAATCCTGATGTACCTGGCAGAACGTGGAGTTGGGTAGCGTATGCGAAACTGTTACGCATGACTACCGCTTACCACCCTGACGAGCTGTCGGTCGGGCAAACCGCTGCCCGGACTGTCGCGGCCGGGCTCGCCGGCGGCGTGATTGCCCTGGCCGCCTGGTTCGTGCTGCACAAGATCTCGCTGCCGGCGTTTAATACGTCGATGGTGACCAGGTCGCTGGCCACCGCCGCCTCCTTCGTGTGCATCGGCATCGGCGTCGTTTTGGCCGTGCTGTGGACCAAAGGCAAGAAACCCTGGGTCTCCTCCGCCGTGATGTCGCTGGTGCCGGCGGGGCTGGTGGTGTCCTCCATCGGTATCCCGCTGGGCGCGACCCGGCTGTACCTGGACGGCATCCAGGTGGACCAGGGCTTCCGCACCCAGTTCCTGTCGCGCATGACGGAAAACTTGAGTCACGCGGACATGGCGTACAAGGACCTGCCCACCTTCTACCCCATGGGCTGGTTCTGGCTGGGCGGGCGCACCGCCAACGTGCTGGGCATGGAAGGCTGGGAGGTGTACCAGCCGTTCGCGATCGCGACGCTGGCGGCGGCTGCGGCGATGCTCACGCCGGTGTGGCGCAGGCTCACTGGCTCGCTGCCCACCGCCCTCGCCATCGCCACCGTGACCACGGCTGTCGTGCTCACGGAGGTGCCGGAGGAGCCGTACGCGGCGGTGGTGGCCATGTTCGTGCCAGCCGCAGCCGTGATGTCGTACCGGGCGGTCAACGGTTCGTGGGCGTCCACCATTGCGCTGGCCGTCTACCTGGGCATTTCCGCCAGCTTCTACACGCTGTTCACCGCGATTGCGGCGCTGACCATGGTGGTGCTGGCCGTCATCCACACTTTTACCAAGCACTCGGTCAAGCCGCTGGTGCACCTGCTGGTCACCGGCGTGGGGTCGTTGGCCATCGCCGCGATCTCCTGGGGCCCGTACGTCTGGCGCGTGCTCACCGGCGACGAGCAGCTGGAGTCCACCGCGAACCACTTCCTGCCCATCGAGGGCACGTACTTCCCGCTGCCGTTTTTGTCGTTCTCGCTGATCGGGCTGTTGTCCATGATCGGGTTGATCTACCTGATCTACAGGATTAAGGAGCCGGAGTTGGCGGCCCTTGGGGCGTCGATAGGCGTGTGCTACCTGTGGGCGCTCGCGTCGATGGCGATCACCCTGCTGGGCACCTCCCTCCTCGGCTTCCGCCTCGAGGTGCTGATTGTGGCGCTGTTTGCCACCCTCGGCGTGATTGCCATTTCCGAGTTCGGGCTAAACAAGTACACCACCGCCGTCGCCGCGGTCCTGGCAGTGGGCGCGCTGCAGATGGTGCAGAACATCCCGGTGGAAAATGAGGACTACATCGATCAGGCCTACGCCGACACCGACGGCAACGGCGAGCGCGCGGACCGCTTCCCGCCGGACGCGGGCCGCTACTACCAGGAGATGGCGGACTTCATCGAGGCCCACGGCCACATGAAGAACGACGCGGTGATCTACACCGACGAGATCAACTTCATGGCGTTCCATCCCTTCTACGCGTTTAACGCTTACACCAGCCACTACGCCAACCCAGTGGGCGAGTTCGAGCACCGCAACGACGAGCTGAAGCAGTGGGCGGAGATCTCCTACGCCGACCCGGAGAAGTTCACTGAGGCGGTAGACAACTCGAAGTGGGAGCCGCCGGTGGCGTTCGTGTTCCGCGACAACGGCAAAGACGGTCTGAAGACGCACATCGCGCACGACATCTACCCGAGCCAGCCGAACGTGCGCTACGAGGGCCTGTTCTTCAACCCAGACGCATTTGAGCAGGACTGGGACGTCGAGCAGTTCGGCCCGTTTGCTGTGGCGGTGAGGAAGTAAGGTGTCCGCTGTGAAAAGAGTCCAGACCACCGCGACTGTCGCGGGTTTGATCGCGTTTGTCCTGCTGTTGCTCGTGCCGTTTCTGCCGGTCAAGCAGACGGAATCTTCCGTGTCGTGGCCGCAGAATAACTCGGTGGCGTCCGTCAACGCGCCGCTGATTTCGCTGGCGCCGCAGCAGCTCGATGTCACCGTGCCGCTTTCGGCTATCGACGAGCTCCGCGACGGCCAGTCGCTGCTTCTGGGCACGCTGCCCGAGGGCTCCCCGAAGGCCAGCGACCGCGGTTTCTTCGTCTCCTCCCACGACGGCGGCCTGGTGGTCAGCTCCCTGAACGAGGTGCTGCTGCAGCTCACTCCAGCGCAGGTGAACAAGCTGCCGGACGATGCACAGCTCAAGGCCACCCTCACCCACGACTCCACCACCGTGGAGGTCCCGGGAACCGAATATTCCGAGGACGAGGATTACCGCCCGCAGCTCACCGGCATCTACACCGAGCTCGAGGATGAGCAGCAGCTTATCGACGAAGGCCTGTCCGCCCACGTGGACATCAACTCCCGCTTCACCTCCCAGCCGACGCTGGTGAAGACGCTGGCGATGGTGCTCGGCCTGATCAGCGCCCTGATCTCCCTGGCCGCGCTACGGAAGATGGACCGCCCCGCGCCGCGTTTGCGCCGCCAGGGGCTCAAGCCTCTCGACGGCCTGGTGGCCGCCGTCCTCGGCTTCTGGCACGTCTTCGGGGCCAACACCTCCGACGACGGCTACCTGCTCACCATGGCGCGCGTAGCCGCCAACACGGACTACATGGCCAACTACTACCGCTGGTACGGCGTGCCGGAGGCCCCGTTCGGCTCCCCGTTCTACGACCTGCTGGCGCTGCTGTCGCAGGTGAGCACGGCGTCGATGTGGATGCGCCTGCCGGCGCTGCTGGCGGGCCTGGGCACGTGGTGGCTGCTCTCCCGCGAGATCCTGCCGAAGCTTGGCCCCGCTATCGCGCAAAGAAGGGTCGCCCACTGGACGGCGGCGCTGGTGTTCCTGGCGTTCTGGCTGCCGTACAACAACGGCACCCGCCCGGAGCCGATCATCGCCTTCGGCCTGATGGCCACGTGGGCACTGTTCGAGCGCGCCATGGAAACCGACCGCCTGGTCCCCGCCGCGTGGGGCACCGTCGTGGCGGCGCTGACTCTGGCGTGCGGCCCGACCGGTTTGGCCGCAGTCGGCGTGTTCCTGATTTCTTTGCCCTGGGTGTTGGGGACCATTGGGCGTCGTAAAGCAACGCTCGCTTCCGTCGCTCCGTTTTTGGGCGCGGGCATGGCTGTGATGGCGCCGGTGTTCAAGGACCAGACGCTGGCTACCGTGCTGGAGGCGACCGCGGTGCGCTCCGAGGTGGGCCCCGCATTGAGCTGGTTTGAGGAGTGGAGCCGCTACTCCGTGCTGTTCGAGCAAACGGTGGACGGCTCGCTGGCGCGCCGGTTCCCCATGTTCGTGCTCTTGATGTGCATCGGCCTGACCCTGTGGTGGCTCGCCCGCGGCGGCGAAAGGACCAAGACCGCACAGCGGATGATGCTGATCATCGGCTTTTCCACCTTCTTCCTCATGTTCACGCCGACGAAGTGGACGCACCACTTCGGCATCTACGCCGGTCTTGGCGCGGCGATCGCGGCGTACGGCTCGGTCGTGCTTTCTCGGATCGCACTGCAGTCCAAGCGCAACCGCTCGTTTGCCACGGCCGCGGTGCTGTTCCTGCTGGCCCTGACGCTGGCGGGCTGGAACGGCTGGTGGTACGTGTCCTCCTACGCGGTGCCGTGGTGGGACCGCACCCCGCAGCTGAAGGCCGTGGAGTTCAACACCATTGTGTTGGCCATCGCGCTTGTGGTGTTCGTGGTGGGCGTGGTGCAGTCCATGCGCCCGCCGAAGCCTGTGGACGCCTCCCGCTGGGCCGGCGTCATGTCCGCCCCCATCGCCGTTGCGGCGGCGCTGATTGTGGCGCTGTCCTGCCTGACGTTTGTGAAGTCCTTCGTCTCCCAGGCGCCGGACTACTCCGTGGGCATGGGCAACGTGCGCACCTTCGCGGGCGAGCACTGCGCCCAGGGCGCGGATGTGTTGTTGGAGGAGGACACCAACGACGCATTCCTTTCGCCTATCAACGGCGTCCCGCTCGGCCGCTCTCTAGATTCCGGCGACAACTCCGGGTTCCACCCCGACGGAGTTCCGGCCTTCATCGCGTCTGAAAACGCCGACACATCTGATTCGAACAACCAGCAGGTGCAAGACGACGACACCGCCGACGTGGACCCGGGCTCCGACGAGGCGCAGTCCACCTCGCGCGTGAACACGCAGGGCAACCGCCCGCGTTCCATGCGCGGCGTGAACGGCTCGACGGTGCGCCTACCGTTCGGCCTGGACTACACCCGCGTGCCGGTGCTGGGCACCTTCGAGGACGAGCCGACGCAGTCTGCCGAGCTGGAGACCTCCTGGTTCGACCTGCCGTCCGCCTCCGAGGAGCGCCCGCTGCTGGTGGCGTCCGTGGCCGGCCGCATCGAGCACCACGACATCAACGGCATCGAACAAGAGGGCAGCGAGGTGGAGCTGCAGTACGGCCGGAAAACAGATGGCGGCGTGCAGAAGCTCGGCGCGGTGGAGATGCTGGACCAGGGCCCGACCCCGCAGTGGCGCAACCTGCGCTACCCAATCGCAGACTTGCCCGAGGACGCCAACGTGGTGCGCCTGGTAGCCAAGGACACCTCCCTGGCGGAGAAGGACTGGGTGGCGGTGACCCCGCTGCGCAACCCGAAGCTGGTGGAGCTGAACACCATGTTCGACTCGGAGACCCCGGGGCTTTTGGACTGGACCGTGGCGTTCCAATACCCCTGCCAGCGCCCCTTCTACCACCACGCGGGCGTGGACGAGCTCCCGGAGTACCGCATCATGCCGGACGCCCCAGGCAAGGCGAAGCTGTCCGGCTTCATGGACTTCCTCGGCGGCGGCTCGCTCGCCCCGGTGGAGGCCGTGAACACCTCCTACGAGGTACCGGGCTACCTCAAGGGCGACTGGCAGCGCGACTGGGGCTCTGTGGCCAAGTACGAACGCCGCACCAACTCCTCCGGCGACGTGCCTGCGCTGGCGCAGGTGGACATAGCTGAAACCACCCGGTGGGGCTTGTACACTCCTGGTCCGATGAAGGTGCGCGACCCGGAGGAATAACGCCATGAAACTGCCCAAAGTCACCGCCGCAGCTGCCCTGCTGTTTTCCCTGGTGGCCTCACCCGTTCAGGCTCAGGACCAGCAGAACTGCGCCGCGCACTACTTGATCGCGGTGCCGGGCGGTGGCAACACGGCAGAGGGCATCCCGGACTACGTTCCGCACGGCGGCAACGTGTTCATGACCGGCATGCTCACCCGCCTCGGCACCGGCGGGGAGATCCAGCCGCTGTGGGTGTCCTACACCTCCACCCCGTTTGCCACTTCGGAGTACGAGAAGTCCAAGGCGGGCGGGCTCAAGCGCGCACGCAACACTGTGTCCCGGCTGGCCAACGTGTGCCCTAACGCGAAGTTCAGCTTCACCGGTTACTCGCTGGGCGCGGACATCGCTGCCACCATCACCAGCGACATCGCCGCGGGCCGCGGCCCGATCGAACCGGAGCGCGTTTCCGGCGTGGCGTTGTTTGCCAACCCGCACCAGGGCGGCAACGGCGCGGTGCTCTCCGCTGGCACGTCGCCGCATTCGCGCGGTTCGCTGGGCTCGCTCCCGGACGGCTACGGCATGCTCGGCCCCCGCGTGCTGGAGATCTGCCGCGACGACGACCTGGTGTGCTCCATGCAGGAGTCGCACCGCGGCCTGGTGGCCCCCGCTATGCGCACCAACCTGGCCGCGGGCCGGATACCGCTCGCCGAGTTCAATGTGTTGTTCCGCGCGCTCGGCTTGAAGTCGCTGGGCATCTTCTTCGACATCGGCTCCCACGGCGGCTACACGCTGGCGCAACAGCAAGAGGCCAGCAACTGGATCATCGAACAGTCACAAGCCCCCATCCAAATTCCCGTAGAGTTGGGGCATGAATGACCTCTTTGAGCTTGTAAACGGCGCGTGGGTTAAAGCCCACGAAATCCCGGCTGACCGCGGCATCGACGGCGCGTTCTACGTCCTGCGCGACAAATCGGAAGAAGATGTCCACGCCATCCTGGAGGACGGCACCGGTCTCGGCGGCACTCTGTTCAAATCCTTCATGGACAACCCCGGCGACATCAGCTCCCTTGACCCCGACCTCGCCAAGATCGAGGTCGCAGACGTCGACGAGTTCGTCCGCGGCCTTGGGGAACTGGAGCGCGTCGGCATCGGCGGTCCGGTGAGCTACTGGGTGGAGAAGGACTCGCAGGGCGAGGAGTCCGTGGCGTACATTTTCCAGTCCGGCCTGGGCCTGCCGGATGAGGCCTACTACCGCGACGAGGACCACGCCGAAACCCTCGCCGCGTACAAGTCTCACGTGGAGAAGATGCTCGGTTTCCTCGAGCCGAAGTACCTGCAGGGCCTGACCCCGAAGATCGCCGCCGAGCGCATCGTCAACCTGGAATCTCAGCTGGCCGCGAGCCACTGGGACGTGGTCAAGGCGCGCGACGCGGTGGCTACCTACAACCCCACCACCCTCGAGGAGATGCCGCCTTTGGTGCGCACGCTTCTGGGCGCCTCCGGTCTCTCCGGCAAAGTCGTCAACATGATGCCGTCGTTCACCTCTGACCTGGACGGCATGTTGCGCCGCGAGACCCTGGCGGACTGGCAGCTATGGGCCGCGTGGAACATCCTGCGCTCCCGCGCCGGCGTGCTCTCCGAGGAAATCGGCGAGGCCAACTTCGAGTTCTACGGGAAAAAGTTGAGCGGCGCCACCGAGCAGCGCGACCGTTGGAAGCGTGGAGTGGGACTCGCGGAAAGCCTGGTTGGTGAGGATATCGGGCGGAGCTACGTGGATAAGCATTTCCCGCCCTCATCCAAGGAGACGATGCTGGAGCTTGTCGAGTACCTGATCGCCGCCTACCGTTCCCGCATCCAGCAGCTGGAGTGGATGAGCGAGCCGACGAAGCAGCGCGCGCTGGAGAAGCTCGCGCAGTTCAACGCCAAGATCGGCTACCCGGAGAAGTGGCGCAGCTACGACGGTTTGGAGTTCGGGCCCGACTTGGTGGACAACGTGCGCCGCGGCGCTGCGTTCGAGCACGACTACCAGCTAGCCAAGATTGGAAAAGCCTCTGACCGGCAGCAATGGGTTTCCTCCCCGCAGACGGTCAACGCGTTTTACAACCCGGTGGTCAACGACATCACCTTCCCCGCCGCGATCCTGCAGCCGCCGTTCTTCGACCCGGACGCTGACGCCGCGGAAAACTTTGGTGCGATCGGCGCGGTGATCGGCCACGAGATCGGCCACGGCTTCGACGACCAGGGCTCGCGTTACGACGGGCTGGGCAACCTCAACTCCTGGTGGACCGACGAGGACCGAGCCAACTTTGAGCAGCTGACCGCCAAGCTGGTCGGCCAGTTCAACGGCCTGGTGCCGTCCGTGCTGGGGGGCACGAAGACGAAGGGCGTCAACGGCGAGTTCACCCTCGGCGAGAACATCGGCGACCTTGGCGGCCTGGGCATCGCTGTGGTGGCGTACAAGAAGTACCTGGATGACAACGGCCTCGAGGATGTGGAGCGGCAGAAGTTCGGCGACCTTGAGGGCGAGTACACCGGCTTCCAGCGCCTGTTTCTGGCGTGGGCACGGGTGTGGCGCTCCAAGGCGCGCCCGGAGATGGCCGCGCAGCTGCTCGCCATCGACCCGCACGCGCCGAACGAGTTCCGCTGCAACGTGATTGCCGCGAACATCGCCGAATTTTACGAGGCGTTTGAGGTGGAAAAGGGGTCCAAGATGTGGATCGACCCCGAGGACAGGGTGACGATTTGGTAGAGCACATCAACGAACAGGGCGACCCGAACTTCAACGTCGGCGGCGTAAAAAGAGACATGCCGCCGGAGCTGCAGCTGGAGCAGCTGGCGTCCTACATTCACGCCACCTACGAGGACGGGCCGAACTACCTGGCCCTGCTGCCGGACCGCATCACCCACGCCGCGATGCTCATGCTCGGCACCGCCGTCGACCATGCGCTGCCCGCCACGAAGTGGGCCGGCGGGGTCACGGTGGAGCCCCACGAGCTGGGCGCGGTGTTCCGCCCGTCGGAGCCGAACGGCCGGTGGGCGGTCTCGCTTTGGGACGGCCCAGACAACGCCAAGGAAATGCTCTGGCGCCCGGACGTGGCCGCCGCGGCGGAGCTGTCCGGCACCACGATCCTGGATGTGGACTCGGTGGCAGATGCCGCGGAAGCAGTAGACTTGGTCGGCGCCGAGGTGGTGTGGGCGTTGGGGGATGTGGAGCTCCCGCCAGCCCCCCGCTACATCGTCACCTTCCCCACCACGCAACCAACCAAACCTGCGTTCGTGCAGGTGCGGAAAGGGTCGGGCCTCGAGGGCACCGAGTATTACGCCGACGGGTTCATCTCCACGCCGGCGGAGATTCGCCGCCGGGTCGCAGACGCCGCTGAGGCGCTCTAGCCCAGGACGGACTCTGCTTCGTCCACCTCGTCGAAGGTGGGCTCGTCGACCTCGGAGAGGAAGAACTGGGCGCCGTTAGGGTCGTGCACGCCTGCGGTGCCATTTTCGGGGCCGAACTCCACCCCACCGCCGAGGTTTTCCACCTGCCGGCAGGCCGCGTCCACCTCGCGCACGCCGAAGTAGCTGAACCACTGGGCGTGCTCGCCGACGAACATGCCCAAAAACGGCGCGCCGTCCTCCACCGCGATGAAGTAGCCGTCTTCCTCGCGGATCTCCCAGTCGAACAGTTCGCCGTAGAAGTCGATGGCGTCCATGCTCGGAGCCGAGTACTCGTACCACGCCGGAACGCCCGGCTCACCTGCGGCGAAGAAGCGCTCCTCCGGGTCCTTCAGCCCAAACAGGCCGCCAGCGGGGTCCTGGCACAGGGTCACAGAATCGTCCGAGCTGAGCACCTTGCCGCCCAGCTTCTCCACGTTGTCCGGGTTGCCGATAAAGGAGGTGACCCACATGTCCATCTGCGCTGGCACGATGCCGGCCACCGGCAGGCCCTCTTTGCGGGCGGTGCCGTCCACGATCTCCCAGCCCAGCAGCTCGGAGTAGAAGTGGGTGGACTTGAGCTGGTTCTGGGTCACCAGGTCCTGCCAGAATGGCATGCCGTCTTTGCCTTCGAATGCGGGCATTAGAGGTTCCTCCACTTCTCGGGGTCGAAATCGTCGTTGGCGGTGCGTTCGTCGAAGTAGTCGTCGCCGTCTCCGTCAACTACTACCGTGGCTGAATCTTCCCCTAGGCCGACGGTATCGCCGTCGATAAGCGAATGCCCCCTGGAGGTGACCACCTCGTTGTTGACGGTGACCTCGCCGGCGCTGATGGCCTCCTTGGCGTGGCCGCCGGATTCGACGAGGTTGGCCAGTTTGAGAAATTGGCCGAGTTTGATCGTCTCGCCTGAAATGGGCACGTCGATATGCATGCAGGTTAGTCTAAGGCATGCGAAGAATCTGGGCGTTCACCCTGACCCTCCTGCTTGCTGGCTGTGCCGCGGAGGAGCCGGAGGTCGTTGAAGAGGTTGAAGAGGCCGTCTCCACCGTGACCATCCGCTCCGTCGGCGACATCCTCGTCCACTCCGACGTGTACACCACCGCACGCACGGACACCGGCTTCGACTTTACGCGCATGTTCGACCCGGTCAGACAGTACATGGCGGACGCCGACATCACCACTGCCAACATGGAGGTCCCCGTCGCCGGCGAGGCGTTCGGCCTGTCCGGGTACCCGCAGTTCAACTCCCCGCCCGAGATCATCGATGCACTGAAAAATTCTGGCGTGGACATCGTGAACAACGCCACCAACCACTCCATGGACCGTGGCGGCGAGGGCGTGATCGCCTCTACCGGCCACATGCGCGACCGGGGGATGCTCTACGCGGGCAGCTTCTCCAGCGCCGCCGACGCCGCCACCCCGCGCATCATCGAGGCGAACGGCATCACCGTCGGTTTCCTCGGCTCCACGTACGGCACCAACGGCCTGCCTGTGGAGGAGGAGCATTTTGCATCGCTTATCGACGACAACCTCACGGACCGCATCACCACCCTGGACTCCGAGGTAGACGTCACCGTCGTGATGCTGCACATGGGCGATGAGTACGCCCCGCTGCAAAACGAGTTCCAGGAGGAGACCGCCGCGGCTTCCCTGGAAGCGGGCGCTGACCTGGTGCTCGGCGGGCACCCGCATGTGGTCGAGCCGTTCGACGGGCCCGTCTGGTACTCCCACGGCAACTTCCTCCACGGCCAGTTGGAGGAGCCGACCAAGATCGGCGGCATCGGCGAGTTCACGTTTACCAAGCGCGGCGACGAGGTGTCGTTTACCGGCGCACGGTTCATGCCCACCTATACCGTCGGCCCGCCGATCAGCTACGACCACCATGTGCTCCCCCTCGTCGAGGCCGGCGACTACGTGGACGTTCAAAAATGGATGACGGACCTGCGGGAGCGCCTCAACGTGGAGGTGGTGGATTACCTCTAGCGTTCCGCCTGGTCCACCGGCATGATGCTCATCGTGTCGATGTTCACGTGCGCCGGGAGGCTGGCCACCCAGCGGACGGCCTCGGCGATGTCGTCTGCGGTGAGGTTTTGTTTGCTCTCGTAGACCTTGTTTGCGCGCTCCTCGTCGCCGCCGAAGCGGTTCAGCGCGAAGTCGGTTTTCACCCTGCCGGGATCGATCTCGCACACGCGGATGTCGTTTTCCGCCTCCTCGCGCCGAAACGCCCTGGTTACGCCGCGCAACCCGTGCTTTGCGGCGTTGTAGCCGGAGCCGCCCTTGTACGCGTCCGTGCCAGCCACCGATCCGATGTTCACCACCAGGCCTTTGGCGGCCTTGAGCTGCGGGTACAGCGCGCGGGTCACCCGCATGGTGCCCATCACGTTGGTCTGGAACATCCACTCCCAGTCCGCGTCGTCCGCGTCGCGTAGGTAATCCAGCTCCTTCGCGCCGCCGGCGTTGTTAACCAGCAGGTCCACGCGTTCAAGCTGCGCAAGCTTCTCGACGCTCCCCCGGTCCACCACGTCCAACTCCATCGCTACCCCGCCGATTTCGTCTGCGATCTGCTGGCACTTCTCCAGGCGCCGCGCCGCCACGACGACCTTCCAGCCGTCCTTGGCCAGCGCCCTGCAGGTGGCCTCCCCGATGCCTGCCGATCCGCCAGTTACTACTGCTACCTTCTGCTCGCTCATGAGCCCTCCATCTGTCTCATCGTGATGTTCAACCGGCCGTCAAGCAGGTCGGACGTCCCTTTTCTCGCGCCGAGCACGCCGTGTTTCGCCCTTCTGGCGGGCCCGCCAAAGACGACGACGTCGCCCGATAGGAGCAGCGTATCGCGCCCTGCGATGCGGAAGATCGCGTCTTGGCCGAACGACAGGCTGACCACCGCGTTTTCCGATTCCTCCTCCGCGTCCACGTGCTGCCCCATGCCCTTGCCCGGCGGGTAGAAGTTCACTAGCGCAGTTTCGATTGTTGGGGTCGGGCCGACAAGCGGGTCTATTTACCGCGCCGTCGCCATGACGTTGTCCGCGATGGCCTGGAAGTTCTCCGGGATCGGCGGCACCGGGTGGCCGTCGACCTCCCTGACCATGCGGTACGGGTTCGTCGCCCAGAACCAGCCCAGCGAGAGCAGCCAGGCATCCATTTGGCCGTGGCCGACCTTTGGACGTCGCATAGCAACCGGCGTCCCCGCTACTTTCCGTGCCAGCTCGCGCGCCTGATTGACCAGTTCCTCCTGCTCAGTGGGCGTGAAAAAGACAGGCAAATGAACCGCACCAGGGATGATGCGGGCGGGTGGCCGCGGGATGACGAGCACGGGATTAATGTAGCGCATCCGCACGTCGCTGTCGAATACGTAAGTGGTCTATGTTGTCTTTTTCCTGGTGCAGACCTTGACAATCGTTTGTGTGTTCTATATTGTGGAGGGTGCCACGACGAGAGGGGCGACCGTGACAACCGCGACCACAGCACCGAAAAAATTCCGTAACCAGCGAGAACACGACCCGGATAGCGAATGTGCCCAGGCCATCCGGGACACGTATTGGACGATGTTTGGGCACTACGCGTACCCCGGTTTCGACGTCGAAGATTTCGACGCCACAGTGACCCAGCTACAACTCGCCACCGGTTGGCACAAGGGGTTTGTCAAGAACGCGATCCTGGGCCACGCCGCACTGCAGGACCTCCCGCGCCTGCGCGAACTGCAGCAGGAAACGCGCCTGTTGGACGTGGGACACCTGACCGCGGTCTACACCGCCATCGAGGAGCTCGGCCCGGATGTGGACGAGGAAGCACTCATGCTCATCGACGGCATCCTGTCCGACACCTTCACCCCCAGCCGCCACGACCAGGCCGTTCCCCAGCGCAAGACGGTTACGGACCGCATCCGGGCCGCGATCAAGCGCATGGATAGAAGCCGCGCCTACGACAAACGCAAGCGCGATAACCGCGAGGAGGACAACTCAGAAACTTTCGGCGTCCACGAGTACCGCGACCGTGCGATCGTGCAGCTGGACACGAATTCTCTGGACGGTCGGAGGATCCAGGCCAATGTCGTCGAGGTGGCGCGCAAGCTCGGCATCAGCGCGGCCGACGCGGCCATCAAACTGCTCAGCGGAGAAGCCCTCGGCATTGAGGTCTCGCCGGTACTGCACGTGTACAGCCCAAAGAACCGCGGCAATGGCGACCCGGTATTCATTTCCGGCCGCGGGTGGACCGAGCCGGAGGCCGCGACCGCTTTCGAGCGCTGGATCGCCGACACATTCTTAGACGAACGTGACCTCGACGCTGAGCTGAAGAAAAGCCTGCGGGGCTACGTCCCCAGCGAGGGAATGCGCCACGCCGTGTACGCCCGCAACCGCACCTGCATCTACCCGGAGTGCAACCGCCCCGCCGAGCAGTGTCAGCTGGACCACCGCATTCCGTACGACGAGGGCGGCCCAACCGAGGCGGACAACCTGTACCCCCTGTGCCAGCGGCACCACAACATGAAGACCGACCGGACAGCGTTCTACATCCCGGACCCGTACACGGGGGACATCATTTGGCTGTTCGCCGACGGCTCCTACGTGGTCACCGTGGAAGATGGTCTCCTGCGCGACCAGTTCACGCCGCACAATCCTAGGTGGCAGTCCAGCATGTCCGCCGTGCGCAAGAATCGCGCCCGGGTCGCGGAGTTTTTCGCCAAAGGCCACAAAATCCTGGACAACTTCGACCAGGACCTCGACCTCGAGCAGGCGACTGCCGCGATCAAGGACCTGGAACAGGAATACGGCATGAAATTCGGGTTCACCCCGGAGATGCCGTACGTGGAACCCTTACCCGAAGAACCGGTAGAAGCTCCGTTCCCCGACCCAGAGGAGGAGGAACACTACCGCAGGTAGAACCTATCCACCACCTCGTACTTCGGGCCGCCACTTCGACCCCTGCCCAGGTGTGACTCCAACAGCAGCACTTCATCGGCGGCGAATTCGGGGCCGGTGTAGATGGCGAGGGCGTGGGCGTGGTCGTCGAGAAGCCACGGATCTCTTGTGCGAGTCCCGGTGCGCGCGACGGTCAGGTGCGCGCGCTGACGGCGGCGCATGTCCGGGTCGAGCTGGCAGTCCGCCATCAGGTCTTTCAGCGGCGCCTTGTCGCCGCCGACGCCGATCCACATGGTGCGCCGATCAAAACACCCGGCTCCTCGGAGGTGCAACCTCAAGGGCCGGGTGAAGGCGGTGGCTTGGGCCAGGTGGTCGGTGACCGCGGCGGCGTCGTTCGGCTGTGACCCGTAGAAGGCGACCGTGATGTGCCAGTTGTCGGGGTCGGCCCACCGCACTTCTGTGCCCGAGAAGTCGCGGATGGGCCGCAGGGCGGTGATGAGGTGTTCGCGAACATCGGCCGGAGGGACGATCGCTGCGAAGAGGCGTCTCATGGCCCACACGCTACCCTTTATTGCCATGTTTGACCTCGCGAAAATCGGACGGGATTTGCCCGTGTCGCGCGTCATCGACCAGTTGCCGGACAAAGGCCCGCTGGTGGTGGAAGCGCCGCCCGGCACGGGCAAGACCACGCTGGTGCCGCCGGCGATCGCGAACAAGGTGGGAAAAACGCTGGTCACAGCGCCCAGGAGGGTGGCGGTGCGGTCCGCGGCGCACAGGCTCGCGCAGCTCAGCGACAGCGAAAAGGTTGGCTACAGCATCCGCGGCGAGCACAAGGACGGCTCGTTGGTCCAATTTGTCACGCCGGGCGTGCTGCTGAACCGCCTGCTCGAGGACCCGGGCCTCGAGGGCGTCAACGCGGTGGTGATCGACGAGGTGCACGAGCGCCAACTGGACACCGACCTGGTGCTGGCGATGTGCATGGAGGTCGCGCTCCTGCGCGATGACCTGTACCTGGCGGCCATGTCCGCCACCCTCGACGCTCAAAAGTTCGCGGACCACATGCGCGCGCAGATTCTGTCCACGGAGGCGGTGACGCACCCGCTGGACATCCAGTACGCGCCGCACGCAGAAAGGATCCAGGGGACAAAGGAGTTTTATCGTCACGTCGCCGCCCACGCCCAGAGCGAGCACCGGACGCTCGTGTTTGTGCCGGGCGTGCGAGAGGTGGACTTGGTGTGCGGGTTCCTCGACGACGCGAGGCCGCTCCACGGCCGCCAGACCAGCAAGGAGCAGGACGACGCGCTGCGCGGCGCCAACAGGGTGGTGGTGGCGACGTCGGTGGCGGAGTCGTCGATAACTGTGCCGGGGGTGCGCAAGGTGGTGGACTCCGGGCTGTCCAGGGTGCCCAAGCGCGACGCCAGGGGCATGACGGGCCTGGTCACGGTGTCGGAGGCGAAAACCAGCGCTGACCAGCGGGCGGGCCGCGCGGGGCGTGAGGGACCCGGCGAGGTGGTGCGCATCTTCACCCGCGACGAGTACGCAAAGATGCAGCCGGACATCACCCCGGAAATCCTCACCGCGGACCTCACCGGAGCGCTGCTGACCATGAAGGCGTGGGGGTCGCCGGACTTACCGCTTATCGACGAACCAAAGGACCTCTCCGAAGCCGCATCCAACCTCGAACAGCTCGGGGCGACACATAACGGCAAGATCACCGCCTTTGGTAAGAAGCTCGCGAGTATGCCCCTGGACCCGAGACTCGGCGCGGCGCTGCTGGAGTGGGGCGCGCAGGCGGCGCCGACGGTGGCGAGACTTGCAGGCGAGGCGGACCCGAAGCGGCTGCGCAGGCTGGTGGAAGACAAGGGCCCGGTGGACCCGGGCGAAGTCATTGCGTCCGCCTTCCCGCAGTGGATAGCCAAGAAGGTGGGCGAGGACTACCAGCTGGCGTCCGGAACACGAGCGAAGTTCAACTCCAATGCAGAGTGGATCGCCGCCGCGGAGGTGCAACGGACTCACAACGGTGCGGTCATCCGGGAGGCGGAGCCGATCGCGTTTCCGGAACACCGCGTGGTGGAAGAAAAGGTGGCCTACCTGGAAGACGGCAAGGTCCGGGGCCGGAAGGTGGCCAGGATCGGCGCGATCGAGCTCAGCTCCACACCGGTGAAGCTCACGCCGGATGAGGCGGCGGAGGCGCTCACCGGGCTAGATTTCGCCAGCTTCCCGCTCACCAAGGAGGAGCAGCACTTGAAGGAGCGGCTGGACTTCCTGCACGAGACGCTGGGCTGGCCGGATGTCAGCCAGGGCGATTATTCGGTCGAGGTACGTGGGGTGGCCGAAGGTGCGTCGATAGGCAGCTGCGACATGCGGCAAGCGATGCTGCGCCAACTGGATTGGCGGCAGGTGGCGGAGCTGGATGCGGCGGCGCCGAATGAATACCAGTACGGCAGCGGCAGGCCGGTCAAGCGCGTGAAGCTGCAGCACATGTTTGGCCAAAAGGGACAGACGGTCTCAGGCGTGAAGGTGCTGTACCACCTGCTCTCCCCCGCCGGGCGCCCGCTCGCGGTGACGGACGACCTAGACAGCTTCTGGGAGGGGCCGTACCAGCAGGTGCGCAAGGAGATGCGGGGCCGCTACCCCAAACACGCGTGGCCCGAGGACCCTACTGGCACTGGGAAATGATGGCGCCGGCGCCGGCGAGGCCCGCGGCGGCGAGGATGGCGGCGATGCCCATGTCCACGTCCCTGGAGTTGAGGTCGCGAAGCTTCACGTCCAACTGGAACGGTAGGTCGTCCACCTGCAGCTGCAGGTGATCCTGGCGCGCCACGAACGGGATGCTCAGCTGGGACGCGAACCCGAGGGGCAGCAACACAAGCAGCGGCAGGCCGACGCCGAGGGCTGTGGCGGCGCAGCGGTGCGAGACCTCCGGGGCGTACTGGACAAACGCGTCGATGACGGCGCCTTCCTGGGACGCCTCATCCTCAGTCTCGTCGCCCAAAGTGACGCGGACCGGGAAGTCCTGGGTGGTGTCGTCCGCGAACGTCGCGGTCACGGTCCACGTGTACACGCCGGGGGTGATGTCCTCCCCCGGTTCGAGGCGGATGGTGCCGTCTGGCGTGATCGTCGCCCAGCTAGGCATGGAGTTCGCTTCGTACCATGCTGCACCGAGTGGCAGCGGGGGTTTTACGGTGGCTGTAAGGCCCGGAACCACGTTGGTGGGATCGTACCCATCTTCGGCATGAGCTGGGGAAACGGACGCGCAGGCGAGCGCGATGGCGCTCGTGAAGGCGATAAGTTTGGTGCGCATTTCTAAGGTTTCCTCAGTTGTAAATGTTTATACGGCTTTGAATATGGAATGATTGTAGTAGACAAGTCCTGATGTAGTCTTACTCGCCATGTCAAAGCGCACTGTTTCCGTGTGGACCTTGGTCTCACTCATTATCGGATCCACCATCGGGTCCGGCATTTTCGCGCTGCCCCAAAACATTGGTTCAGTAGCCAGCCCGGGCGCCATGCTCACCGGCTGGGCTATCGCGGGCGTGGGAATGCTTTCCATCGCCTTCGTTTTCCAAATCCTCGCGGTGAGGAAGCCGCACCTGGACTCCGGCGTCTATTCCTACGTGCGGGCGGGGCTGGGCGATTTCATCGGGTTTACCTCCGGCATGGGCTACTGGCTCGGCTCCGTGATGGCCCAGGTGGGTTACGCCACACTGTTCTTTAACACACTCGGTTACTACTTCCCGGCCTTCTCCAACCGCTGGGTGCTGGCCCTCTCAGTGAGTGCAATGAGCTGGCTGATCTTCTACGGCCTGACACGCGGCTTGAGGCAGGCGGCAGTGATGAATGCGGTGACGACCGTGGCAAAACTGCTGCCCATCCTCGCCTTCATTGTGCTGGTGGCGTTCCTCGGCTTCTCCTGGGACCGCTTCACCATGGATTTCTGGGGTTCACATATCCCCTTCACTGACCAGCTCAAGGGCATCATGCTCTACACCGTCTGGGTCTTCATCGGCATCGAGGGCGCCTCGGTGTACTCGAAGCAGGCGCGTGTGCGTAGCGACGTGGGCAAGGCCACCATCATCGGCTTCCTGTCCGTTTTGGGCCTCCTGGTGGCGGTGTCCACCCTCTCCTACGGCGTGCTCAGCCAGGAAGAGCTGGCGGCGCTGCCGGACAATTCCATGGGTGCGGTGCTCGAGCAGGTGGTGGGCCCGTGGGGCGGCGCCCTGATCTCCATCGGTCTGTGCCTGTCGGTGCTGGGCGCGTATGTGTCGTGGCAGATGCTGTGCGCCGAGCCGATCGTGCTCATGGCTCTCGACGGCCTTTTGCCCCGCTCCATGGGCAGCCACAATTCCAACGGTTCCCCAGTACGCGCGCAGCTGCTGTCCACGCTGGCGATCCAGTTCTTCGTGGTGGTGTTCTTCCTCTCCTCGGCGTCCTACAACGCCATGGTGCAGCTGGCCACCATCATGTACCTGCTGCCGTACATCTTCTCCTCCATCTACCTGGTGCTCTTAACCATCAGAGGCAAGGGGCTGACCCACCCGCACGCCGGCACGCGTTTCGACGACTCCGGGCCAGAAGTGCCCCGCCGCGACAACCGCAGGCACCTTATCGTGGGCCTGATCGGCTCCGTGTACTCACTCTGGCTGATCTACGCCGCGGACCCGGTGTACGTGCTGCTCGGCGCGCTCGCCGTGGTGCCGGGCCTGGTCCCCTACATCTGGACGCGCCGCAAGCACGGCGACACACTCTTCAACGCCTTCGAAAAGGTCGTTGTCGCGGTGGTGCTGGTCGCGGCAGTGATCGCAGTGGTCGGGCTGGTGAACGGGTCACTGGTGTTGGAGTAGGTCCCAGCCCAACTTCGCACATAGCGTGACGACGAGCCCAAGGAGCGCCACGCGCACCAGCGTGGACCCGCCCTTGAGCACCGTGCGCGCCCCCAGCTGCGCGCCCGCCACGTTGGCCGCGGCAAGGGCGAGGGCGAGCTTCCAGTTGATGAAGCCGCCGAGCCCGAACACCAACAACGCGCCCAGGTTCGTTGCGGTGTTGATCACCTTCGCCATCGCCGCCGAACGCACAAAGCCCTGGGTGAACACGGCAGTAAACGCCATGATGAGGAACATGCCGGTGCCGGGGCCGAACACGCCGTCGTAGCCACCGATCAGCGCCACAGCGAGCGCGGCGAGGACGAGACGTTTGCCGGAAAAGATGCCGGCGCCCTCCTGCCCGAACTTCGGGTTCAGCGCCACAAAGACGCCCACTCCGATAAGCAGGACGAGGATGATTGGGGTGGCCACGGAGTCGTCGATAAGCGAAACCGCCCTGGCGCCGAGCGCAGCCATCACACCCGCGATAAACGCGTAGACCCAGGTCACCCTGGGGACCCCAACGCGGCGCACGAGGGTGGCGGCGGCGGACGCGGTGCCCGAGATTGCGGCGACCTTGTTCGTGGCCAGCACAGACGCTGCCGGCATGGACGTGGCCGACATCAGCACCGGGATGAGCACGAGACCGCCGCCGCCGATCACGGCGTCGATCCAACCGGCGAACGCGGACGCGGCGAGGAGGAAAACGATCACGGGACTACTATGCCCCACATGAACCGTTGGCTTGTGGCTGCTCCGTTGTCGGCGGCGCTCGGGCTGCTGTTTTCGTATCTGGGGGTCCCAGCAGCGTGGATCCTCGCCGGGATTCTGGGGGCCGGATCGGTGGCGCTGGTGACGCAGGACGACCTGCCCGTCAACGAGCACCTGCTCACCTTCGCCCGCGGCACCGTCGGTGTGTTTGCGGCGCTGCCGCTGGTGGGGATGAACCCGCTGCCCTACCTGCTGCCGGGCGTGGTTGCGGGCGCGGTGGTGATTGCCATGGGCTTTGCCGGTGGTTTGGTTTTGGCCAACCACGGCGTTTCACGGGAAACGGGCGTGCTGTCACTTTTGCCCGGCGGGGCGTCGCTGATGCCGGCGATCGCGCGCGACGTGGGCGCGGACATCCGCTACGTCAGCCTCAGCCAGTACCTGCGCCTGCTCATCGTGTCCGTGTCGCTGCCGCTGGTCGCCTCGCAGTTTTCTCCCGCCACCCAGACCGAACTCGAGCCCTACTGGTGGATGTGGCTGCTGGTCCCGGCGCTGATCGTCTGCGGGTTGTTCGCGGGCAAGCTGCTGCGGTTTCCCAACCCCTCAGTCTTCGGCCCGATGGCGCTAACGGTGCTGGTGGGCGCGCTTATAGACGTGACCATCGTGCCGCCCCAGCTGCTTTCCATCGTGGGCTTTTTGGCCATCGGCTGGATGTGCGGTGGCGGGCTGTCCGTGCCCGCGCTGCGCCGGTTCTCCCGCCTGCTGCCCGCCACGCTGGCCTACATCGCCGGGCTGATGCTCGCGTGCGCCGGCATGGGGTGGCTGATGTCCAAGTGGCTGGGCCTGAGTTTCTACGAGGGCTACCTGGCCACCAGCCCCGGCGCGCTGGAGACGGTGCTGGTGCTGGCAACCAGCCCGGCCGTGGTGGCGCTGCAGGTGATCCGGCTGATCATGGTGATCCTCATCGCCGGGTGGCTGCCCAAGATCCTTAGTGGTGGAGCACCTCGTTCGTGAGCATGTCCATGGGCATGGAGCCGAGCTTCAGCGCCTTGACGTGGAACTCGTGCTCCGTCATCCCCTGGGCCATTGCCTGGCGGCGCAGATCCACCCAGTCCTTGTAGCCCAGCGCGTACGACGGCGCCTGGCCTGGCCAGCCCATGTAGCGGTCCAGCTCGAAGGCCAGGTTCGCCTCCGGCATCGCGGTGTTGTCGCGCAGGAAGGCCTTCGCGTATTGGGCGTTCCAGGTGCCGGTGCCCTCCGGGGTGCACTTGCCCAGGTGGACGCCGATGTCCACCATCACGCGGGCGAGGCGCAGGCGCCTGGAGTCAAGCAGGCCCATGCGGTAGCCGGGGTCCTCGAAGAAGCCGTGGTCCTCCATGAGGTGCTCGGCGTAGAGCGCCCAGCCCTCGCCGTGGGCGGAGTTCCAGCACACGGAGCGGCGCCACAGATTCAGTTCGCTGCGGTTGAGCAAGGCGTAGCCGTGCTGCAGGTGGTGGCCCGGCACGCCCTCGTGGAAGACGGTGGACATCTCCTGCCAGGTATGGAACGTCTCCTGGCCTTCCGGCACAGACCACCACATGGTGCCGGGGCGGATCATGTCGTCGCTGGGCGGGGTGTAGAAGATGCCGCCGGAGCCGGCGCGGTCGATGCCGCACTCCACCGTGTGCAAGCCCTCGGGCACGTGGAAGGCGTCGGCGGCTTTGTCGTTGAGCTCGGACATCCACGCAATCAGCGCGTCCGTGCCGCGGAGGATGTAGCGCTCGTCCTGGTTCAGGTTGCGGTAGGCACCTGCCACGGAGATGTCTCCGTAGAGCTCGTGCGCGATGGCGCGCTGCTCCTCCACGGTCTTCGCCAGTTCCTCCTGTGCCCAGTCGTAGCTGGTGTCTAAGTCCACCTCGCGGCCGTGGAAAAACTCGGCGAACAGCTGGTACCGCTCGCGGCCCACGCCATCGTTGTGGGATGCCTGCGGCGACAGCTCTGTGGACAGCCAGTCCGCCATCTCCAGGAATGCCTCCTTGGCGTGCCCCACCACATGCGAATCGGGCGGCAGGCCCAAGTGGTCCAGCTGGGATTCGGTGTCGCCCAAAAGCTCGCACTGGTTGATCACTGCGTCGATCTGGCGGTGGGAAGCAACATCGCCTGTCGACGCCGCTTCGCTCAGAGACTCGCGGTAGCCCGCCAACGCACTCGGAATCCGCGACATGCGCGAGGCGATGTTGTCGAAGTCCTCCTCTGTCACCTTCGGCATCAGGGCGAAGGAGTCGCGGATGGTCTGCACCGGCGAGTCGATGTTGTTCAGCCGGCACAACAGCTCGCCGCGGTGGTGGAACTCCAGCTCCGCGCTCATTCGGTCGCGCAGGATCGCGGCGGTGAGGTTGTCCACGTCGTCGAAGTCGTCCTCGTCGTCGGAGGCGTCCGTGGAGTCGTTGAGCGCGTCCACGTCCGCGACAAGGTCGCGCATCCTGTCGGCCAGGCGCCCCCAGTAGTCCGGGGAAAAGTCCTGCAGCTCCCCGTCGTGGCCGTCGATGCCGATCTGGGTGGCAAGGGTGGGGCTGATCTCGGCGAGGTCGTAGACGAAGTCCTCACAAGTGGCGTCCAATAAGGACGGCTCGCGCCAGCTTTCGTTGGTCATGCCGAGCGATTGTATCGGAGCTGGCCAAATGGACAATTACGTCAGGGGCCAGGTAAATATATTCATATGCCCTTCTCACGCCCGCGAACGCCAGCAGCTAAGTGTCTGCACCTTATTCGGCTGCACGAGACGACGTCGAGAAGCGATCTTGTGAAAGCAACCGGCCTGTCGCAGCCAACCGTCACACGCGCGATCTCCGCGCTGGTGGACGCAGGTTACGTCACCGAGCGCAACGACCTGACCCAGTCCAAGGGGCGCGGCCGCCCCACCATCCCGCTGGAGCTGGCGGACACCCCCGGCGTGCACGCGGGCGTGTCGGTGGGCACCGAATCCACCTACGTGGCCCTGTTCGACCTGAAGGGCCGCACGCTGCTGTGCCGCGACATGGAGATCACGGTGAAGAACGTCAGCGAGGACGACTTCATCCAGTCCATGATGGCGGAGCTGAACCAGATGACCACCAAGCTGGAGCGCCCCATCCGCGCCGTGGGCGTGACCACCTCCGGCACGGTGCGCAAAGGCGGCAAGGTCTTCGCGCCGAACCTGGGCTGGGACGGCGTGGACATCGGCGACCAGCTGCGCGAGCAGTTCTCGGTGCCGGTGGAGGTTTCCTCCATCTCCAGCGCGATTGTCGGCTCGGAGATGCACTCCACCGCCTCGCTGAACATCCCGTCGGTGATGGCGCTGTTCGCTGACGACTCCATCGCCTGCGCCATCTCCCACCCGGACGGCGTGGAGCCGATCGAGGTGGAACAGGGCGAGCTGACCACCCGGGGCCTGATCGACGCCATCGGCGAGGAGGATATCCGCACGCTCAAAGACGCGGTGACCGACTCGCGCGAGGACACCCGCTACGCGCTGGACCGCCGCGCGCGGGGCCTAGGTTCGCTGGTGGCGGGGCTGTGCAGTACCTACTCCCCCGCGACGGTGGTGGTGGCGGGCAGCGCGTTTATCGACGACCCGCTGGCTGCCGCCCCGTTCGCCCGCACCGTTCGCTCGGAGGCGAACTGCCGCCCGGAGCTGCGCCTGATCCCCACCCACCGCGAGGTTGTGCGCGACATCGCCCGCGCGGTGGCGCTGGACTACGTGCTGCACGAGCCGCTGAAGGTGGCGGAGGCGTAGATGAAGCGCGCCGCTTGGGCTTGCGTGCTGCTCCTGGCCGGTTGCGCCGCCCAGGAGCCCGAGCCGCTGCACACTGAGGTGACCACCCAACCCGCGCCCGACCCCTTCGAGGGGCTGGAGGATGCAGTGGCAGCAATTGAGAAGGAGACGGGCACTGAGGTGGGCATCGCGCTTTTCGACGGCTCCGAGATGACGCAAACAGGATCCCTCTACGCACTACCGGCCTGGTCCACCATCAAGATCCCCATCGCCCGCGCCGCGGTGGAGCACTGCGACTACGGCGAAGAGTACGTCGAGGAACTCACCGAAGCCTCGATCAAGTGGTCCGACAACGACTCCGCGCGCACCCTGTGGGACTGCATGGGCAGCGACAAAGAAGCCGGGGAGAAGGTCCGCGACGAGATTGCCAAGTCCGGCTCCAAGGTGCAGGTGGAAGGCGCCTTCGGCACCACCAGCTGGTCGTTTCCCGGGCAGGCGCGCTACGCGTTCTACCTCAGCCAGCAAGACGAGGACGACCCGGTGATCATGGAGATGCACCACATCGCCGAAGACCAGTCCTACGGGCTGGGCACGCTAGAGACCGTGCCGTTCAAGGGAGGCTGGTCCGACGACGAGACCGACGGGTCCTGGCACACCCGCCAGTTCGGCTGGTTCGACGGCTACGGGGTAGCCATCGGCGCTCGCAGCGAGGACGGCAGCTACGACGACACCATGGACGCCCTAGACAAGGTGGCGGAACTGTTGCAGCTGCGGCTCGACGAACTTGAAGAGGGCCTGCAGCACTGACAGCACCGTCAGCACAGTGGCGGTGAGGTCGCCTACCTCGCCGTAGCAGGTGGAGTTGAACGGGCGCCGGGTCAGCGGCGAATAGACGGGTGCGCGTGCCCTGAGCGTAGCGAGTACCAGAGCATAAAGCAGGCTGGAAAACGGCCGATCACAGGTCGAGCCCATCCAGGATGTCGTCGAGCGCGTCGGCGATGTCGACTCTCCACAGCGTGTCTACTTTCGCGTCGGCGCGGCCCGGCCCACCATTGATCACGGCGGTGGGTTTGCCCTGCTTTTTCGCGTCGAGGATGAACTTGTAGCCGCTCATCACCGCCAAGGAGGTGCCGATCGCGATCACGCCTGTGGATTCCTCCAACCAAGCATCCGCAGCTTTTCGACGTTGCCTCGGCACCCCCTCTCCGAAGTACACCACATGCGGCTTGAGCCTGTGGCTGCCGCAGTTCGGGCAGGCGATCATGCGGAAACGCTGAACGTCTCCGGGCTTGAGCTCCACATCGCCGTCCGGGTTAAGCATGGAGCCCTCCACCTCGACCGAGTCGAAGTAGGTGGGGTTGGCGGCGGTGAGCAGGGCGTCGATAAGCGAGCGCTCGTGCAGCGTTGTGCAGTCGAGGCAGACGACGTGCTCCATGTCCCCGTGCAGCGCGATGACGTTGTTGGAGCCCGCCTGAGTATGCAGCCCGTCGACGTTTTGGGTGATGATGCCGCGGATCAGCCCCGCCTTCTCCAGCTCAACGAGGGCAAAGTGCGCGCGGTTGGGGCGGGCCTGGCGCATGTAGCGCATACCCACGAACGCGCGGGCCCAGTAGCGGTGCACCTGGGTCGGCGAGTGCGCGAACTCCTGGAACGTCATCGGGCGGGACTTGGTCAGGCGGCCGTTTTTGCTGCGGTAATCGGGAATCCCCGAATCGGTGGAGATGCCCGCGCCGGTGATGACCAGGGTTTTTGGGTTTCCTAGTTGGTCGAGGATTTTCGCTTTGGCGTTCGGAGTGGGCGCGGTAGTTTCGGTGACGACCCGCTCGATGGAGCGCACGGCGGAGCGGTGCGCCATGGCGATTGCGGGGTCGTCGAAGTGGGGGTCCATCGTCTGGGGAGTCTATCCCCTGGGCCCGGAACAGACCGTGTTGTCTATTTGTGTGGTTTACATTTTCGGACTGAAGGAGTAGTTTATCCACGTCTTTATCACATAAATGAACAATTCTGTCTAGAAGGAGCCGCTCGTGCCTAAGTGGGCAACTAGCTTCGGCGCACAAGTTATCTACGGCCTGATCATCGGCCTCATCCTCGGCTTCATCGCCGTGGACGTCCAGCCGCTGGCCGACACCCTGGACTGGGTCGGATCAACCTACGTCCAGCTACTGAAACTGCTGGTCCCGCCGCTGGTGTTCACCGCGGTGGTCACTTCCATTGCCAACCTGCGCCAGGTCACCAACGCCGCGCGCCTGGCCGTGCAGACCCTGGTGTGGTTCGCCATTACCGCGTTCTTCTCCGTGGTCATCGGCATCCTCGTCGGCCTGGTGATCAAGCCCGGCGCGAACACCTCGGTGGATGCGGGCACGGCGGCGGAGCCGACGTCGACAGGCTCGTGGATGGGCTTTTTGAACTCCGTGGTGCCCTCCAACATCCTCGGCCTGGGTGTGTCCGGCGAGTCCGTGAAGTTCAACGTCCTGCAGATCCTGGTGGTCTCGCTGCTGCTCGGCATCGCCGCGGTGCGCGTGGGCAAGGCCGCCGAGCCGTTCATCGAGTTCTCCGGCTCCCTGCTCAAGGTGGTCCAGGAGGTGCTGTGGTGGATCATCCGCCTCGCCCCGATCGGCACCGCCGCCCTGATCGGCAACGCGGTGGCGTCCTACGGCTGGGACGCGCTCGGCTCGCTGGGCAAGTTCGTGCTGGCCATCTACATCGGCCTGGCGCTGGTGATCTTCGCCCTCTACCCCGCTGTTTTGGCCGCGCACCGCATCCCAGTGCTGGAGTTCTTCCGCCGCGTGTGGCCCGTGACCACGCTGGGCTTCGCCACCCGCTCGTCCATGGGCGTGATGCCGGTGACCCAGCGCACCACCGAGGAAGCTATGGGCGTGCCCAGCGAGTACGCATCCTTCGCCATCCCGCTCGGCGCAACCACGAAGATGGACGGCTGCGCCTCCATCTACCCCGCCATCGCCGCCCTGTTCGTGGCGCAGTTCTACGGCATCGACCTGTCCATCTCGGACTACGTGCTCATCGTGATCGTGTCCGTGCTGGGGTCCGCGGCCACCGCCGGCACCACCGGCGCAACCGTCATGCTCACCCTGACCCTGTCCACCCTGGGCCTGCCGCTCGCCGGCGTGGGCCTGCTGCTGGCGGTGGACCCGATCGTGGACATGGGCCGCACCGCAGTCAACGTCACCGGCCAGTCCGTGGTGGCGACGGTGGTGGCGAAGCGCGAGAAGATCCTCGACGAATCCCGCTGGTAGGCCCTACCTAAACGGCACCTCGCCGATCGCGCGGCGCAGTTTGCGCGTGCGCAGCCGCTCCGGATGCCGCGCGAGCTTCTCCACGGCCCGGACGGCGCACATGACGTGCGCTTCCTTCGAGTTGGAGTAGAACGCCTGGGCGCCGGCGGGCAGCTTCGGCACGGCGTGCAGCGGCAGGTCGGACACCGCCAGCAGGGTGCCGTAGGGCACGCGGTAGCGGTACCCGTTCGCGGCGATGGTGCACGACTCCATGTCCACGGCCGCCGCGGTGGAGCCGCGCAGCCATTCCCACAGGTCGCGCGGGTCCTTCCACTCCCAGTTCCGATCGCCGGTGCTCAACACTGTGCCGGTGCGCATGAGAGACGCGTCCGATCCGTAGACCTTGGACACCGCCTTTTCCAGCGTGCGCTGGATCTCCGGCACGGCGGGAATGGGCAGTTCGCGGCGCAGGTAGTCGTCGAGCACGTGGTCGTGGCGCTCGTACGCGTTGCCCAAAATCAGATCACCGATGCGCATGCGGGCGTCCAGGCCGGCGCAGTGGCCGATCATGATCCACGCCTCAGGCCGCAGCACCGCAAGCGAGTCGGTGATGGTCTTCGCGTTCGACGGTCCGACACCGATGTTGATCATGGTGATGCCGTCGCCGTTTTCGGTGACCAGGTCGTAGCGCGGCATCTGGAATTTCGACTCCAGCTCCAGGTCCTCCAGCGCCACGGTGTCGGACACGGTCTCCCCGCTCGGCAGTACCAGGCGCGTGTAGCGCGAGTCAGGATGAGACAGCTCGCGCAGCCCGAACTTCACAAACTCGGTCACGTGCATGGCGTAGTTCGTGAACAGGATGAAGCGCTGCAGTGAGTCGGCTTCGATGCCGGTGTAGTGCTCTAACCTTGCCAGCGCGAGGTCGAAGCGCTGCGGCCCGAAGTGGAACAGCGGTTTCTCGGCTCCGTTGAAGGCGTCCCAGTGGCCGTCGACAATCGCGTCGTGCACCTCATCCAGGGTGGGGCGCGGCAGGTTCGCGGTTTCGTCGATAGGCGGCATGCCCTTGATGTAGGCGGGCGGGATCGCCACATCCGAGTACCCGACCTCCACCGAACATGGATAGTTGGAGGTCAGCGCCTCAAGCTGGGCCGTCAGGTACGGCTCCATGAGGTCCGGGCGCGAGATGACTGCGGAGTAGGTGCCGGCCTCGTCGACGTAGCCGAAGGGCTCAGAGCGGTCGATCGGCCGCCACCGCTCCACCTCCACCGTGAGTTTGGGGTACCGCACCTCCCCGTAGCGGTCGAAATCCCCCGAGCGCGCGATTTCGCACGACTTCTCGTAGAGGGCTTTCAGCTTTGCGACGACCTCCGGTACCTCACACATGCAGCCAGGCTACTCACGAATGAGCACACGGCGCACAGCTTCGGCGCGACGGCCGATCTCCTCCGCGGTGCAGCCCTCGCGGAGGCACTGCTCAATGAGGCGCTGGATGCCGGCGACGTAGACGCGGGACATGTCGGCGATGAGCTCGGCGTCCGCATCCCCCCACTCCCTCGAGCGCGGAAGCAGCTGCTCGCGCATCGTGTCCTGCATGACGCGCTGCACCTCATTGTCGAACACGGTGTGCACCGGGGAATCGATCAGGCGCACGGCGGCTTCGTTCTTTCCGTCGACGACGCTGACCAGTTCGACGACTGACGCCTCGAAGTTATGGTCGATCGCGAAACGCTCCGCGAAGCGCTCGTAGGCGGCCAGCACCCAGTCTGCTGCGGTAGCGAGGATGAGCGCGTCGCGGTCGGCGAAGTGCTGGTAGAACACCTGGCGGCTCACGCCGGCTTCTTTCACAATCTGCGAAACATTGAGGTCGGCCACATCATGGTCGTTGAGGAGGCGAAGCACTGCCTGGACAAGTGCATTGCGAGTACGAAGGGCGCGCGGGTCCGTGCTGTCAGACCGGCGGCCAGGCAGGTCGTAGTTCATCCTGAGCTCTCCAAATACTTTGGACGTTAGGCTTTTCTACTATGAGCCTAACCGATGACACCCTGGGACTATTGCAGACTCTCATACGGAATGCATGCGTCAACTATTTTTCGGCAGATTCTGGCCAGGAGGAAAGAAACGCCGACACGTTGGAGACTTTCTTCGCAGGTACCGACGTCAGTTTGGAACGCTATGAGCCGCACCCTGGACGCGTGTCCATCAGCTTCACTGTGGAGGGCACAGACCCCGCTGCGGAGCCGCTGACACTCCTCGGCCACACCGACGTCGTGCCCGTGGACGAGGACAAGTGGACCACCGACCCGTTCGGGGGCCAAATCATCGACGGGCGCGTCTACGGCCGGGGCGCCACCGACATGCTCTACATCACCGCAGCGATGGCGGCGTGCGTGCGCGACGTGGCTCGCGCGGAGAGGCCGCGCGGCACCCTGACCTTCGTAGGCTGCGCCGACGAGGAGGCCCGCGGCGGGCTCGGCGCGAAATGGTTGGCCGAACACGGGAAGTTCTACTGGAAGAACTGCCTGTCCGAGGAGGGCGGATCGCACATTCCCGCTGTCGACGGCTCCGACGCGCTGGCGGTCGTCGTCGGCGAGAAGGGCGCCGGCCAGCGGCGCTTGACCGTCCACGGCGACGCCGGCCACGGCTCCGCGCCTTATGGCCGCGACCTGGCGGTGGCGAAGATCGCCGAGGTGGCCCGGCGCGTCGCCGCCATTGAACCTGAGGTGCGTGCCGACGAGATCTGGGAGGGCTACGTCCGCGCCTGGAAATTCGACCCCGCGACCGAGACGGCGCTGATGCGTGGAGAAGGCTACGAGGCGTTCGGCCAGCTGGAGAGCTACTCCCACGCTATGAGCCACCTGACCATCTCCCCGACCGTGTTACGCGCAGGCAACGGCATCAACGTCCTGCCGTCCGAGGCGTGGCTGGAACTGGACATCCGCCCCCTGCCCGGACAGACGCAGGAGGAGATCGACTCGTTGTTGCGTTCTGCCTTGGGCGAGCTCGCCGACGAGGTAGAGATCACCCACCTCATCACAGAAGACGGGACCGTCTCCCCCACCTCCGGCCCGCTTTTTGATGCCATCTGCCAGACCTTCGACGAGTTCTTCCCCGGCGTGCCAGTCGTGCCCACGATCGCGGCCGGCGGGTCGGACCTGCGCTTTGCCCGTCGGAAGGGCGGCGTCGGATACGGGTTCGCCCTGCACGCCCGCGAGGAGACGCTGGGTTCCGTGCTGGGCCAGCTGCACAGCCACGACGAATCCGTCTCCGTGGAGGACGTGGACCTGACCGTGCGGGCGTACCGCTCCCTAATCCGCCGCTTCGTCGGGGCTTAGGCGCGGCTGGGATTAGGCTGTGTGATACTTGTGTGCATGAAGAAGACTCTCGTAGCTACCACCGCCGCCGTCGCGGTCGCCGCCGGGGCACTGACTGTGCCCACCGCTCACGCAGCGGAACCCACAACCACGATGACGGTGCCTGCCAAAGCGCAGTCCAAACCACAGGAAGACGATCCGTCTACGCTGAAAATCGTGGGTATAGTCGTCGGCTCCCTCGCCTTCGTTGCCGCAGCGGGCGGCGGAGCATGCTGGGCAATGCAGCAGGGCTTCATCCCGAACCCGGCACCGAATCTCATCCCGTGCCACCCGGTATCGAAGCCTGCACCGGCACCGGCTCCGCGTCCTGCCCCCGCACCCGCACCGGCTCCCCGTCCTGCCCCGGCTCCAGCACCCGCACCGGCTCCCCGTCCTGCCCCGGCTACCAAGACGTACCCCAACTGCCGCGCAGTGTGGAACGACTTGGGTGGCCCGATCCGCCGCGGCGACGCTGGCTACGGACCGCACTTAGACCGTGATGGCGACGGCGTCGGCTGCGAGAAGCGCCCGAAGTAGCCTCCAGCACTGGGGGTTCTCGGTCTCCCCCGCACCGAATCGTGAAAACCGCTGAGCAGAACTCCGGCATATAGAGCCCTGTTTTCCTAAGGAAAGCGGGGCGCTGAGGCATGACTCAGGGACGTAACACCTACCACATTGGCCCCATCCGTGACATACTGGCCTGCATGAAGATCCGCACCCTTGCAATGACCGCCACCCTCGCCGGCACCGTCGCACTCGCGCCGACCGCCGGCGCCGACGCCATCGACGACGCCCTGGCCAAGATGCCGTCCGGCCCGATCTCCTGCGACCAGGCCTCCCGCTACTGGACCAACGACGCCGACTACCAGCAGAAAGTCCGCCAGGCCCGGGCGGTCGCCGCGTTCGACCGTCGCGGCCCGCAGATCCTCGACGCACTCTCGCGTGTCGACGAAGCCGCGAACCGCTGCGGCCTCAAGGGCGGTGCAAAGCCGGCTCAGCCGAAGCAGAGCAACCAGAGCAACCAGCAGAACACCCAGCCGAAGCAGCCCCAGCAGCAGCCTCAGCAAGCCCAACCGAAGCAGCAGCAGACCCAGAACCCCCAGAACCTGAACGTCAGCCCGCAGCTGATCAACCTCGCGCCGGCCGGCGTGCCCACCGTTGAGGTGCCGGTGGCGAATGTGGTCACGCTGCAGCTGCCGGACATCATCAAGATCATTCAGCAGGCGCTGGCGCAGATCCTGGCTTACTTCAACATCCAGCTGTAAAGCTCGTCGCCGCCTGAGTGCACCCGCACGCCGGGGGCGCGCGTGAGCCAGAGGTCCGTCTGCAGGGAGTGCTCGCCGTCGAAGGCCCGGAACGAGATGGTCTCGTTGGTCTTGTCCAGCACCTCCACCGACGCGCGGGTGAGCCACGCGTTGCGGCGGCGCACCCCGATCAGCCGCTGGTACTCGGTGAACAACCAGCCGCCGAGCGGGGACAAATCTGCGGGTGAAGCGGGCAGAGCGGGGCGCACGGCGTCGTCGGCGGACCAGCTTTCACCGCGCACGCCGGTAAAGCCCTGCTCGTCGCCGTAGTAAATGGACGGCATGCCGGGCACCGTCAGTAACACGGCAGCGGCCAGCACCGCCTTGTCCTCGCCGACGGTGGAGGCGATGCGGTCCACGTCGTGGTTGCCCACGAACGTGTTGGGCAGGATGTCGGTTGGATGCCGCTCGAGTGCGTGGGCGAGCTCCCAGAAGTTCGCGTCCACAAGCGAGGACCAGGTCGCCTTCCACAGCTCGTACTGGGTCACGGCGTCCAGGGAGCCAGCCTTGCCTATCGACGAGTAGTCCCCGTGGATGACCTCCCCCAAAAACATCGCGTCGGGGAACTCTTTACGTACGCGCGCGAGCACGTCGGCCCAGAAGTCGGCGGGCACGGCGTACGCGACGTCAAGGCGCCAGCCTGCGATGCCGCGGCGCAGCCAGTGCAGCATGATCTCCGCCACGGCATCGCGCACAGCATCGTCCCCATGGTGCAGGGTGGCCAGCTCGCCGTGGCCCTCCCAGTCCGTGTCGCCGGCGAGGCCCTGCTCAACCCACGGGTGCGTGCGGGCGACGTGGTTGAACACTCCGTCCAACATGATGTGGATGCCGCGGGCACGGCATTCGTCGATAAGCCAGGCGAAGTCCTCCTCATCGCCGAGGCGGGGGTCGATGCGGAAGTGGTCGAGGGTGTCGTAGCCGTGGGTGGTGGAGGCGAAGATGGGTCCGAGCAGCAGCCCGTTGCAGCCGAGTTCCACCAGGTAGTCCAGCCACGGCTCGAGGGCGCGGAGGCGAGGGGCCGAATCGTGTTCCTCGCGGATCGGTGCGCCGAGGGCGGCCAGCGGGTAGACATGCCACCAGATTGTTCGGTCCAGCATGGGCTCGAGCCTACGCACCGAGCAACGCCAAGGGCACGACCGCGACACCATCCGGGCGTCGGTAGGCGCGGGTGCCGGTGGTGAGAATGACGGTGTCGACCACATCGTCGGGCAACTTCTTCCGCAGCCACAGCAGGTGCTTCACGTCGTCGTCACTGATGTTCGCGGCGAGTTTGACCTCAAACGCCACGATGGCGCCGTCTTGATCCTGCGCGATCAGGTCCACTTCACGGTCGCCCTTCACGGTGCGGAAATGGCCGACGTTGCCGAAGGTCGCCTGCGCCGCCACCCGCACCGACAACGTGGCCAGGGACTCGAAGAGCGGGCCAAGCAGGTAGTTGAACCGGCCGGTCAGCTTCGTAGCGGGAATGTCCAAAAGCCGGAGCACAAACGCGGGATCCGCGAGCTGGTGCTTCGGTGCCTTTGCCAGGCCCGCGAACGGGGACCGCCGCATGTCCCACGCCGGCACCGGGTCCAGCATCCACACCTCGGCGAGTTTCTCGCGATACACCATGGTTGTGGTTTTGGCGGGCTTGTTGGACTCCCCGGGCGTCGCGGCATCGAGGATCTCCTGGTAGCTCGTGGTGGTCGAGCTCGCCGCCGCGTACGCCGCCAGCCAGTTCATCAGCGCCGCCGGGTTGCGCGCGGTGTAGCCCTGCTCCGGCAGGTCACGGTCCACCACGCGTGCAAGGTACGAGTCGAGCTGCTGGTTGCGCAGCGCCGGGGGCGCCTCATAGAACCCGGGGAAGCCGCCGGATGCGATGGCGTCGATGTAGTACTTGAGCGTTTTGTCGGTCTCACCTGCGATTGCTGCCCCGCCCTGGAACAGCTCGCCCATGCTTATCGACGGCTCCGCCCCCGCCCGTTCAAACAGCGCCAACGGCCGCATTCGTAAGGACAGGATTCGACCGGCCCCACTGTGTGTGTCCGTGCCCGCCGCCGGTGTGGCTGACCCGGTGAGGAGGAAACGGCCGGGTGCGGCACCCTCGTCGACAGCGCGGCGCACATAGTCCCAGGACTCGGGGTGGCGTTGCCACTCATCGATGAGGATTGTGCCGGATTTTTCTGCGCTGAACGTGGGGTCGGCGGCGAGCACACCGGCGCCCTCCTGCGTATCCAGCCGCATAACGGTGGAGGCGCGGCGACGTGCGGTTTCGGTTTTTCCTACTGCTTTAGGCCCTTCCAGCGCAATTGCCGCAGCGTGCGAAATGAGCTGGTCAAGTTGGGCGTCGACGGCTCGCGGAAGGTAACTCATAGCGCCCTACACTACTAATTTTCCGTCGTGAACGCTACGAATTTTCCTCCCGGTTGATCAGAGGCTGCAGGCCCTTGGCAATGCGGTCCTTCCAGGTCTTGGCAATTTCCTCGTACCCGCGGTCGTGCGGGCGGATACCGCGGTGGGTGAAATTGACCTTGGTTTTGCCCTCTTCTTCCTCGATGTCGAAGATGAGCGAAGTGTCGTCCCACTCGCCTTCGGTGGGTTCGACGTTCCAGACCACGCGTTTGCCGTCGTCGGCTTCTTGCACGGAGAAGTCGCCCTCCTCGGCGTGGAACTCGCCGCCTTTCACGCCGGCCTCGCCCTCGACCTTCTGGTCCCACCAGCTGTTGGGTTTGGTGATCGCGCGGTAGACCTCCTCGCGGGTGGCGGGCACGGAGAAGGAGGCGGTGAAGTCGCGGATGGCTTGGGCGGTGGTGCCGTCGGCAAACGTCCAGTCGGACAGGGTGTGGTCTGGGTCGTAGATGGCCACCTCGCAACCGTCGTCTTTGTACTTCATCAGCCCGTCTTTGATCAGGTCGCGGCCGGCTTTGTTGAAGCCGGTCACACCGGAGACGTCGAAGATCAGTTTCTCGCCGTGGAGGCGGCGCTGCGCCAGCCCGCGCAAGATCTTCTCGGCGGCGGTGAAGTTGATCATGCCTTGCAGTTCCACGATGTCGGCGCCCTCGCGGCGCTCCACGGACTTGATGCCCGGCGCGAGGTAGAAGTTGGAGGACAGCAGGTTCAGGCCCAGTGAGCTGGATAGTTCGCGGAAGATTTTCACGCCGCGCACGGAGTTGCCCTGCTTGTTCAGCCGCGGGCTGAGCGACGCGATCCCGAGCTGCCCGGGCAGTGTGCCGATCAAGCCGCCGGCCACACCGGATTTGGCGGGGATGCCCACGTTGACCATCCACTGGCCGGAGGCGTCGTACATGCCCGCGGAAACCATGACAGCCTGGGCGAGGCGCGCCGCTTCGGCGGAGAGGATTTTCTCACCGGTGACGGGTTGGGTGCCGCCGTTGGCGAGGGTGGCGGCCATGGTGGCGAGGTCGCCGACGGTGACCAGCACTGCACACTGGGCGATGTAGCTGGCCACGGCGTCGTGGGCGTCGTCGGTGATCATGCCGCCGTCGCGAAGCATATGCGCGAACGCCTTGTTGCGCTCGGCGCTTTCCAGCTCGGAGTCGAGCACGCGCTGGTCCATGGTCAGCTCGCGGCCGGCCAGGCGGGAGAAGTAGTCGCGCAGCTTCTCGCTGCGCTGCTCCACCGGAATGTCGGGGCCGCCGATGAGTTGGTTGACCGTGATGGCGCCGGCGTTGATGAGGGGGTTGGCGGGGCGGCCGTCGTCGTCAAGCGAAAGTGCGTTGAACGCCTCGCCGGACGGCTCCACACCCACGTGCTGGTGCACCTCGTCCGGGCCGTACATGTCTAGCGCGAGTGCGTAGACGAAGGGTTTGGAGATGGACTGGATGGAAAATTCATAGTCCGCATCGCCGATGGCGTAGAGGTGGCCGTCCGTGGTGCACATGGCCAGCGCGAGCTTGTTCGGATCGGCGTTTTTGAGCACGTCTATGTAGTCGGCGAGTTCGCCGCTGTCTTGGTCGCGGACGCGGTCCACGATGGCCTGGAGGTGGTCGTTGACTGGCGAGAGCATAGAGCAAGTGTAGAGGCCCACCCTGCGAAGGAATTTAAAACGGATATAATCGTGTTTATGTACAATGACACACTCCCAGATTCAACGCACGCACACCTCTCCCAGGAGCACGCCGGCACCGTCAAGGCGACGCTCCAACCGGTGGGCGAGAACATCCAGACCATTGCGAACACCTTCTACTCCAAGATGTTCGCGGCCCACCCCGAGCTCATCTCCGACCTGTTCAACCGCGGCAACCAGAAGCAGCAGGCGCAGCAGAAGGCGCTTGCGGCGTCGGTGGTGAAGTTCGCCTCGCATCTTGTGGACGACTCCGCGCCCGACCCGGTGGTCATGCTCAACCGCATCGCGCACAAGCACGTCTCCCTCGGCGTGACCGAGCCGCAGTACCAGATCGTGTACGAGAACTTGATGGCCGCGATCGCAGAGGTGCTCGGAGACGCCGTCACGCCCGAGGTGGCGGAGGCGTGGAGCGCGGTGTACTGGCTCATGGCAGACGTGCTGATCAAGGCCGAGAAGGATCTCTACGCCTCCGACGGGGTCGCCGATGGCGACGTGTTCCGCCGCGGCACGGTGGTGGAAAAGACCGAACTTTCGAGCACCGTGACCGCGTTCACCGTGGAGGGCGACTTTACGCAGCCGAAGCCGGGCCAGTACACGTCTATTGGCGTCAAGCTTGACGACGGCGCACGTCAGCTGCGCCAGTACTCCATCATCGAAGGCAGCCCGGCGCGCTACCGCATCGCGGTGCAGAAAGACGGCGAGGTCTCCACGTTTCTGATGGAGCGTGTCAATGTCGGCGATGCCGTGGACGTGACACTGGCCGCCGGTGACCTGGTGCTGCAGCCGGGCGAGCGCCCAGTCTTGCTGATCTCCTCCGGCATCGGTTCCACTCCGTTGACCGGCATCCTCCGCCACCTGGCGCAAAGCGGTGACCCGCGCCGGGTGACGTACGTGCATTCCGACGACTCCGCGGAATCCTGGGCACAGGCGCAGGAAACCCGCGAGCTGGTGGATGAGCTGAAGGATGGGTCGCTGCAGACCTACTTCCGCGGCGACGCTGAGCGCGTCGACGTGGGCGCGCTCGACGTCGCCGGCGCGGACGTGTACCTCTGCGGCGGCACCGGCTTCCTCCAGTCGCTGCGCGAGGACCTGAAGCAGCTGCCCGCCGAGAAGGCCCCCGCCAACGTGTACTACGAGCTGTTCAGCCCGAACGACTGGCTGGTGGCCTAAACCTCCCGTTTGGTCAAGCGGGTGCCGCACTGGCCGGGGCGGTCGTGCGGGATAAGCTGCACCTCCACGTCGCCGGCGCCCCGGTCCAAAAAGCCCTCGTGCAGCGCGCAGACCACCGGGGCGGGGCGGGTACCCTCTTCGGCAATGAAGGGGCAGGCGTTGAGGCCGATCTCGCGCACCTTGGCGCTGGCGGCGTCTGGGCGCGGCGCCGGGTCGAAGCCCATCTCGCGCAGGGTCTGGCAAGTGTGGCGCTCCGCGGTGTCCAGGTCCACCCGCAGGTTTTCGTGGCGGCGGGTGTTCACCCGCTCGGCCCACTGGCGGCCGAGACGCTTCGCGCTGACGGTGTCCTGGTCGGCCAGGGTGTTGGCCAGCACCTCCACCAAGGCAATCATGGAGTGTGAGGCCAGGTTCGTGCGCGCCACGCGGGCGGTGTAGACGTGCGAGGGGCGGCCGCGGCCGGTGCCGGGGGCGACACGGCGGGAGACCACTCCCGCGGACAGGAGCTCCTCTAGGTGGCCGCGCACGGTGTTCGGGTGCATGCCGAGGGCTTCGCCCATCTCGGCGACCTGGATGCCGCCCGGGTTTTCCTGGATCACGTGAAACACCTCGAGCTGCTTTAGGCTGAGGTGGCCGACCGCGTTGAGCAAATCACCGGCGGGACGGGGCGCGTGAGCGCGTTCCATACGCGTTCTCCTGGAAGTGTCTTGTTGGTAAATTCATATTATATTCCAACCTGAGATGTTGGACAACTTGGTTTTGGGAGGAGCTGACCCGATGATACGTGCGGTAGATGCTGCAGCGTGGACGGTTGTCGCCGCAGGTGTCGCGGCTGCCGCCGCTACGGCGGTGATAACGCAGTCCGAGGACGACGAACTGCCCACCGGCGACGACGTCGTCACCGCCGACGTGCGCATTGAGCGCATGCGCTACATTCCCGACCGGATCGAGGTCCCGCGCGGCACTAAGCTAGTGGTCAACCTCGTCAACGACGGCGAGAAGGAACACGACCTGAAAATCGGGGAGGCCAACTCCGGCCGGCTCTCCCCCGGCGAGGCCAGCACTACCTACTTCGGGGAGTTCAACAAGGACACCCGCGGGTGGTGCACCATCGCCGGGCACAAGACGATGGGGATGACGTTTAAGGTCGACGTGATCTAATCACCGCCACCTGCGCCTTCACCGCGCGGGTCAAAAGCGGGATGAACGCCACTAGCACACCGAACGCAACAAACGACAGCACGATCCGCACGTAGGAATTGCCCACCACGAGCCAGGCTAAAAGCGACGCGTTGAACAGGCCGGCGCGCAGGTAGGCGCCCCGGTTGAGCTCGCGCAAACCCGCCTTCACCGCCGCCGGCCCGCCGCCCATGGTGGTGGGCATGAGGTAGCTCATGGTGCCAATGAGCAGCTGGCCCGCAAAGCCGAGCAGCAGCGGCAGTGTGGGGATCTCGCCGGCTCGGCCGAACAGGCGCACCGCGTACCAGGTCAGCCCGCCGATGAGCCAGGTCACCGCGAACAGCGCGGACAGCGCCGGGTAGGTCACACGGTCGCGCGGATCCTTGAGCACCGTCAGCGCGCTGGCCACGAACCCCTGGTAGAGCCACACCCAGCCGGCCAGGATCACCACGGTGCCCGCGCCCACCACCACGGGCAGGCGCAGCAGCGAGCCCGCCACCGCCACGGCAACACCAATGCCGGCGAGCGCGAGCGCCACGCCGACGCGGTCCTGGCCGCGGGTGCGCCACATCGCCGGGAACAGGACGCTCAGTGCGCCCATCGCCGCAAATCCCACGAAGCCGCCCACGTTGGTGAACATGTGCGCCTGGCGTACCGCGGAATGCCACTGCCCCGGCAGCCCCGCGGATAGCGCCGCGCCAAACATAGCCCCCACCGGCAGGCAGCATGCGGAAGCGACAAAGCCTACAACCCCGGCATGTCGGCGCGGTGCCGTGCGCACCTGGCGCGCCAGCACCGCCGCGTGCCAGGCCAGCACGACTGCCACCACCACAGCACCAACCCACACCAGCCAGTACCACCGGACAAGCTGCCCCACCAGCACGGCGATGATGGCGGCGTTGAGGAGGTAGGTGCGGGTAAGTTGGGCGGGCCGTGAGGCGCGGTCAAGCTTCTGCCCCAAGAAGCGCTCGGTGAGGTTTTGGGACCACAACAGGATCGAGTTGGTCAAAATCCCCAGCGTGAAAATGTGGATGAGCAGCCACGACCCGTCCGGGATGAACGGGTGCGCAAGACCGATGAGGATGAACACCGCCATCCAGATACTCACCGGGCGCGAGGCTTTGCGGTGCCACGCGCGGGGGTTCATGTCAGGCATCGACTCCTCCAGACTTCGGGTTGTCGCGGAAACACCACCAGGTGGCCACAGCAAAACACACGGAGCCCGCGGCCAGCACACCGATCACCCCGTTGTAAGCGTCCGTGTACTCTACCCCGCGGTCCAGCGCCGCCTGCAGCAGCGACCCCGTCAGCGCCACGGTAATCAGCGTACCCAGCTCGTAGGACACCTCCTCCACACCCGCGGCCATCCCGGAGCGGTGCATCGGGGCGGACCCGATGATCGCGATCGAGGAGACACTCATCACCGAGCCCGCGGACAGCCCCAAAAGCACCATGCCTATCGACGTCCATCCGGTCGCCAACGCCACCGCCCCCACTACCGCCCCGAAGAACCCACCCGCGATTAGCGGCAGGAAGCCGACCTTGTGCAGGTATGCCCCGCCGAGGACGGAGGCCGGGATGGCGGACAGGGCCATCACGGCGACGGTGGCGCCGGCGGTAAGCGGCGTAAGTGCGTCGACAAGCTGCAGCTTCTGCGTGGTCATCAATTCGGAACCAGCAAGGACGAACATGCCGCCAGCCGCTGCGAGGACGCCGCCGGTGAACAGACGGGAGCGGAAGATGTCGAAGGTCAGCAGCGGGTCCGCGAGGCGGTGCTGACGGCGCACGAACAACCATGCACCGACAGCGGCAGCGGCGAGGGCGGCGAGAGCGGTGGCGGGGCTGTGGGCGGCCTGCTTGATGGCCATGGTCAGGCCCGACAACGCGACCAAGGCGTAGAACGAGGAGACCACGTCCCACTGTTTGTTTCGGTTGGGCAGGTTTTCCGGCGCGAGCGCGACGGTGAGCACTAGCGCGACGACCACGATAGGCACGTTGATGAGGAAGACTGACCCGACCCAGAAATGCTGGATCAGCGCGCCGCCGACCACCGGGCCGAGCGCGCCGCCCGCTACCGCCACCGAGCCCCAGATGCCGATGGCTGTGTTGCGCTCCCGCTCGTCTGGAAACGTCAGGCGGATCAGCGCGAGCGTGGCCGGCATCATCACCGCCGCGCCCATGCCAAGCATCCCACGTGCCAGGATCAGCTCCAGCGGCCCGGGCGCGAACGCCGCACCCAGGGAGGCCAGGCCGAAAATGCCCAGCCCCACGATAAACATCAGGCGGTGGCCCACCCTGTCGCCCAGCGCGCCCGTGCCCAGCAGCAGGCCGGAGAGCACCAGCGGGTACGCGTTAATGATCCACAGGCCCTGCTCCGGGGTGGCGTCATAGCTGTGCTCCAGCGCCGGCAGCGCGGTGTAGAGGATTGAATTGTCCAGGCCGATCATGAGCAACCCGAGTGAAACCACCGCGAAAAATCCCCAGCGCTGCGCTTTAGTCATGGACAGATGTTACCGCTAGTGCCGGGAGCTGATGGGACTGCGACGTTATAACCTCGGCCGCCCGCCTCTACCTGCCAAACCCCACTACCCCGACTGTTTGCGCATCTTCGCGCGCCTCATATCGATCGCTAGCGCGATGCCGATTACCGCCGCATGCTGGCGCTCGTCCAGGCCAGGCTCGATGCGCACCCGGTAGCTCGTCTTACCCATGAGCATCCGCCCCATGCCGGAGTATTCAGCGTCCACGCGCGCGAGCGGGCGGCCCTGGCTGGTCAGCGTGTAGTTCAGCTGGAACGCCTGGCCCTGGATCTGCACGTCCGGGAAACCCGCAACCTCCACGTCGAACTTCACGCCGATCCACGCGAACCGCTGTGTCAACCGCGCGAGCTCTAGCGGCGGGTTGACCTGGTGCACGACGTACTTGTCGCGGATGAAGTTCACCGGGTCCTCGATGCTCAGCACGTGCCTGCCCGCCGCGTCGAAGACCTCCACCCCGCGCGAGGCCTTGACCAGGTCGCTCATCTTCAGCGTCTGCCTGGCCGTGCCCAACAGCTCCCCGCCCGGGCCCTCGATCGCGAATGTGTCGCGGCCCAGGGCCTTCGTTTGCCTTACGACGATCTCACGTTCCATAAACACGCCCCCACCCTAACGCCGCGGGCTGTGTTTAGTTGGGGGAGTCCTCCCCAGTGTGCCCACGCCAACGAGAGCAGCACCGAGCATGGGGAAACCCCGGCAGTTCGCGATTGAACTGCCGGGGTTTACCTGATTGGTGGGTTACTTCGAGGACCCAGACGAGCCTTCAGACGAACCGTCCGAGGACCCCTCAGAGGAACCGTCGGAGGAACCATCCAACAGTCCGGTTGAGGAGCTGTCGGCCGAACCGGCATCAGCCTCAACGTCTCCGTCGGTGGTCTCACCCTCCGTGGTCTGCGTCACTGGGGCAACCGAGGTGGCTACCCCACCGCGTCCCAGCAACGACGAGCCGCCAACGCGCACATCGTCGATGGTGGTGGTCTTCTTCGGACCAATCGCGGTAAACGCCTCACCCTCTTCATTGGTGCACCAGTCGTAGAGCACAGAGCCTGCCACAACCACACCAAGTGCAACCGCAGCCCACTTGCCGTACTCACGGACCTCCGGCCTATTCATCAGCTGACCCAGTTGACGATTCGCCTCATCCAGACGAGCACGCAGCTGCGCCACCTGCTCATTTTCGTGGCCTCGGCGACCGAACCCAAGATCCGGGGTATTGCGGCGGATCTCTTCCTGAATCTCATTGGAGATCTGGTTGAACCGGTCATTGATCTGGGCAACATACGGCGCAGCCGCATCACCCAACACCTGACCAGCCAAGGCCAGCGGCACCATGTACAGCAACGGCGAGCGAACAGCGTTCGCCACGCACTTGTTGATCACACTGGTCTTGGTCGTCGACGTCACCGGCGTATCCGTCACCGTCACCGTCGTCACCGGCGGCAGCGTGTACGTCGCCGTGTGCGTGACCTCCGGGACGTAGCCGTCAGTCGGCGTCGGCGACACAGTCGTGACTGCCTTGTCGTCCTCGTCGACAACCACAACAACCTGACCCGGCACCTTCGGTGTCGTCGTCGCAGTCGGACCCGTAACCGTAGTCACCACAGTGCTCGGCTCCGGAGTGATCGTCTGCACCGTCGTCACCGGCGTCGTACGCGTCACCGTCACCGGCGACGGGGTAATCGTCGTGGTCTCAACCGTGCAGTCACACGGCGTCGGATCAACCGTCGGAGTGGACTGCGCCTTATCAACCGGGGTGTTCGGCACACGCTCAACCACCGTGGTCTCAGTGGTGACGGTGCCCGGCACCGTCGTCGTCGCATCCGTAGTACCCGGAACCGACGTCACAACCGTCTCCGTGGCCGTGACCGGCGGAGCCGTCGCAATCGCCTCATTGACGTGGTAACCCTCCGGCGCCGCCACCGTAATGACAATTGCCTTCGACTCACCAGGTGCGAGCGCAAACCCGCGACCTTCACCCTCAAGGGCCTCATTGATCAGCGCCGCGAACTCATCCGCATCACCATCATCGAGGCGAGTCACCGAATCAACTACGTCGATACCAGCCAACGCCACCGAACCAGTGTTGGTCACCGTGTAGCGCAGCTGCATATCTGCACCCGGCTTCACCGGCAGCGCATCGTGCGCCTCCTCGGCATCGCGCCACGCATCCTCATCCTCGTCAACGCCCTTGATCTCCTTGACAATCGCAAGCTGCGGCGAATCAGACGAAGCATCATCCGACGGAGTCGACGTCAAGGTAACAGTCGTGCCCGGATTGGTAGTACCCGGAACCGTAGTACCCGGAACCGTAGTGTTCGGATCAGTCGTACCCGGAACCGTCGTCCCTGGCTCGGTCGTACCCGGAACCGTCACCGGCGGCACAGTCACACGCACAACATTGTCGTGGCGGCCAACCGGCGCCTTCACCGTCACCGTGACATCACGGGACTCACCCGGAGCCAAACCGAACGACGGCTGCTTGCCCAGCTGCGCATCAATCTGCTGCTGCAGATCAGCGTTGTCCTCCTTGACCTCATCCAGCAAACGGATGCCGTCAATGGTGGTCTCACCAGTGTTGGTGACACGGTAGGTGATCTCCATATCCTCACCAGCAGTGACAAGCGCATTGTCGTCACGGCCGTTGATGTACTTCTTCACCTCAAGACCAGCCTTCGGCTCCGGCGTGGAGTGACCCGGATCAGTCGGAGTCGTCACCGTCACCACAGTCGAAGACACCGTCGTGCCCGGCACAGTCGTGCCCGGCTTGGTCGTACCCGGATCCGTCGTGGTCTCATTCGTCGTACCCGGCACGGTCGTGCCCGGAACCGTGGAGTCCGGCACCGTGGTACCCGGAATCGTCACCGGCGGCACCGTCGGACGCGCCACATTCTTATGCGCACCCTCCGGAGCATCCACCTCAACAGTCACCGTGGTCGACTCACCAGCAGCCAAATCAAACGGCTCAACACCCTTCAGTGCTTCATCAATATCCGCCTGCAGATCAGCATTGTCCTCGCCCTCGACCACATCGACGACGTTGACACCTGTGAGATCCACATTGCCCGGATTCGACACCACATACGAAATCGTCATCGGCGCACCAGCAGCCACAGTCACAGCAGACTCCGGCTCATTCGCATCCTCACCATTAATCAACTTCGTAATCGCAACCTGCGGATCATTCACACGACCAGAATCAGTCGGTGTTGTCGACGGCACCTGCTGCGTCGTACCCGGCACAGTCGTACCCGGCTCAGTCGTCCCCGGCTTCGTCGTCCCCGACTCAGTCGTACCCGGCACCGTGGTGCCCGGCACCGTCGTACCCGGCACCGACACCGGCACCGTCGGACGCGCCACATTCACGTGACCACCAGCAACAGCCGGCACCGTCACCTTGAACTCAGCAGCAGTACCAACAGCCAAATCAACAGCCTTGAGCTTCTTCAGCTCAGCGTTAATCGCCTGCTGCAACTCATCCTTCGCAGCACCCTCAGTGACCTGATCAAGAACATGCACACCTGTGAAATCCACGTTGCCCGTATTGGTCACCGTGTAGACGATGTTCATGTCCTCACCAGGAGCAACCACCGGAGCATCAGCAGCAAAGTCAGCGTCCTTGCCGTTGATCGTCTTGACAATCTCCAGTTGCGGATTCGGCTCAGGCGTCGGCTCCGGCACCGGAGTATCAACCGTCGGCGTCGACGCACCACGATCCTTCGGCGCAGTCACCGTCACCACAGTCGAAGACACCACAGTCTCCGGAATCGTGGTACCCGGCAGCGTCGTTGCAGGGATGGTCACTTCCGGCACAGTAGTAACTGCCACCGGGTGAGCGAAGTTCACATGCGCCTCAGCCGGAGCCGGCACAGTTACCTCAACCTCAGTCGACGTCTTCGGCTCAAGGTCAACGGTCTTGTCTGCAAGCGCAGCCTCAATATCTTGCTGCAACTTCCCAGCAACCTCGGAGTCGCCTTCAACCTCATCAACAATGCGCACACCAGACAACGGCGTGTTACCGGTGTTTTCCACCACGTAACGAATCACCATGTCCGCACCCGGCGTCACCGTCGGAACCACTGTCGCGCTGGCATCACCAGACGCTTCAGCATCAAACCCGTCAACAAACTTCTTGATCCGAAGTGCGTAATCCTTCGAACCGCCCTTATCGGACGGCACCGTCGACGGCACCGGATTCGTCGTCCCCGGATTCGTCGTCGTCTCATTGGTCGTGCCCGGCACCGTCGACGGCACCTCGACAACAACCTCGTTTTCGTGGGTGCCTTCCTCAGCTGTCACAGTAACGGTGAACTCACGGCCCTGACCAGCCGGCAAATCAAACGTACCGACCTGCTCATCAAGCTGCTCGGCAATCGCCTCGCCCAGTGCACCCTCCGGCGACTGGGTCACAGTATCAGCAAGCGCCAAACCGAAGTAGTCAACATTGCCCGTATTAACGACACGGTACGTAATAACCATGTCATCACCCGGAACAATCGCCGCAGCATCATCAAGCGAGTCAGCGTCACGGCCGTTGATGTACTTCTTCACCTCAAGACCAGCCTTCGGCTCCGGCGTGGAGTGACCCGGATCAGTCGGAGTCGTCACCGTCACCACAGTCGAAGACACCGTCGTGCCCGGCACAGTCGTGCCCGGCTTGGTCGTACCCGGATCCGTCGTGGTCTCATTCGTCGTACCCGGCACGGTCGTGCCCGGAACCGTGGAGTCCGGCACCGTGGTACCCGGAATCGTCACCGGCGGCACCGTCGGACGCGCCACATTCTTATGCGCACCCTCCGGAGCATCCACCTCAACAGTCACCGTGGTCGACTCACCAGCAGCCAAATCAAACGGCTCAACACCCTTCAGTGCTTCATCAATATCCGCCTGCAGATCAGCATTGTCCTCGCCCTCGACCACATCGACGACGTTGACACCTGTGAGATCCACATTGCCCGGATTCGACACCACATACGAAATCGTCATCGGCGCACCAGCAGCCACAGTCACAGCAGACTCCGGCTCATTCGCATCCTCACCATTAATCAACTTCGTAATCGCAACCTGCGGATCATTCACACGACCCGGATCAGACGGAGTGGTCACCGTGATCTCGGTACCCGGAACCGTCGTGCCCGGATCAGTGGTGCCCGGAACCGTCGTGGTCTCATTCGTCGTACCCGGCACAGTCGTACCCGGACGAGTGGTACCCGGAACAGTCACCGGCGGCACCGTCGGACGAGCCTCGTTCTCGTGGCCACCCTTCGTTGCCTTCACCTTCACCGTGAACTCAGCCGCCGTACCAGCAGCCAAATCAACAGCCTTGAGCTTCTTCAGCTCAGCGTTAATCGCCTGCTGCAACTCATCCTTCGCAGCACCCTCAGTGACCTGATCAAGAACATGCACACCTGTGAAATCCACGTTGCCCGTATTGGTCAGCGTGTAGGTAATCGTCATGTCCTCACCAGGAGCAATCACCGGAGCATCAGCAGCATGGTTCGCATCCTGACCATTAATCGTCTTATTGATCTCAATACGAGGATCGTTCACACGACCCGGATCAGACGGCGTCGTCACCGTAACCTCAGTACCCGGAACCGTCGTGCCCGGATCAGTAGTGCCCGGCACAGTCGTACCCGACTCGGTCGTACCCGGAACCGTGGTACCCGGTCGAGTGGTGCCCGGAACAGTCACCGGCGGCACCGTCGGACGAGCCACATCGACGTGACCACCCTTCGTTGCCTTCACCGTCACCGTGAAGTCCTTCGACTCACCCGGCTCGAGATCAACTGCATCCAGCTTCTCCAACTCAGCGTCAATCGCCTGCTGGAGCTCATCCTTGGCAGCACCCTCAGTGACCTCATCAACAACGTGCACACCCTCGAGTGCCACGTTGCCAGTGTTCGTCACCGTGTAGGTGATTTCCATGTCCTCGCCAGGAGCAACGACCGGAGCATCAGCAACATCGTTCGCATCCTGACCATTAATCGACTTAACGATCGCAATCTGCGGATCATTCGCACGACCCGGATCAGACGGAGTGGTCACCGTGATCTCGGTACCCGGAACCGTCGTGCCCGGATCAGTGGTGCCCGGAACCGTCGTGGTCTCATTCGTCGTACCCGGCACAGTCGTACCCGGACGAGTGGTACCCGGAACAGTCACCGGCGGCACCGTCGGACGAGCCTCGTTCTCGTGGCCACCAGCAGCAGCCGGCACCGTGATCGTGAACTCTGCGACGGTACCCGGCGCAATGTCCACAGCCTCAAGCTTTGCCAGCTCAGCATCGATAGCCTGCTGCAGTGCACCCTTGGCTTCGTCATCCTTCGCCTGGGTGACCACGTCGGTGATCTTGACGTCACGCAGCAGCATCGTGCCCGTGTTCTTCACACGGTAGGTGATCGTCATGTCCTCACCAGGCGCAACCACCGGGGCGTTTGCAGCGATATCGGCGTCCTGATCGTTGACCAGCTTCGTAATATCGAGACCCGGCGTCGGCGGGGTCACCGGATCACACGCGATGTTGTTGGATTCGCCTTCCTCATCGGAGTCGCCATCCATACGCACCACGTTGACCAGGCCCTGACCAAATGCAGATGCACCCGGCGCCGTGACAAGACACTGTTCTGCCTCGTTGGCGATGATTTGCTCAACACGCTCAGAGGACATCGTGCCCGAGATCGTAACCTCGAACGACTTCGTCTTCTTGGCATCGAGCTCAACACCCTCGCTCACCAGGTAACCACCAGTGACCTCGTCAGCCTCGACAGCTTCGCCGTCAACCTTGACCTCGGCAATGGTGACACCACCGTCGGACTGCGGCTCATCGTAAATAGCAGCAGACGTACCCTTGACATCACCCTGATTCGTCACAGTGACGTTGTAGGACCGGGTAAACGCATACGCATTCGCATCCTGATCCCACTCAAGCTCCACAGGCGTGTCATCTGCAGATTCCTTCTCCACTGCGAACTGAGTCTCCGGGTTCTTAACCGGATTGCACTCGATGTCCTTTTCGCCCTCGCCGGTGCCGTCGCCAAGCATGGCGATGTTGACCAAGCCTGTTGCCGCAGACGGTTCGTTATTAGCAGCCTTGCACTGATCTTCCGTCGCGGGCAGTGCTTCGACCACATCGCGGGTCACAGTGCCAGCAATAGACACCTTGAAGACCTGCTTGCCACCCGGCGCTAGGTCGACACCCTTAGACAGAACATAACGACCCTCATCATCGGCGGTGAGAGCTTCACCACCATCTGTGGTAAACGACGCGATCTCAAGACCTTCACGCAGAGCCGGCTGATCATAAACCACACCGGAATTGCCCGGTGCGACGCCGTTGTTCTTTACGGTGATGGAGTACTCACGCTTGAACGTGAACTTGCCCTGCTCTTCATCCCAGGTGACAACAACGTCACCTTCCTGAGCTTGCTTATCGATGACAAACTTCGGGTCCTTCCACGGAACCGGATCACACACGATGTTGTTTCTATCGCCCTCGTCGTCGCTATCACCCCGCATGGACACCGTGTTCACAATGCCCTTCACAGCAGTGGGTTTCGACGGGTCGAGCGCCTCACATACGCCGGAGTTGTCCGCCGGCAGCTTCGCGGCTGCATCTGCAGTCATCGTGCCCGACAGCACAACAGTGAAGTCCTGGGTCTTGCCTGCCTCGAGCACAACGCCGTCAGAGATCAGGTAGCGGCCATCCTCACCTGCTTTGACACTCGTGCCGTTAACCTTCAGCTCAGTGAGCTCGGTGCCCTCACCCAAGATCGGCTTGTCGAACACCTTCGAGGAAGTAGCCTCGATCTCGCCTGTATTGGTCACGGTGACTTTATAGGTGCGGGTAAACACAAAGGCATTCTCACCAGCATCCCAGGTCAGCTCTGGTTTGGCACCGTTAGCTTCCTTCTTCACCGAGAATTGCGGCACGCGAATTTCGTCACATGCGGTATCTCGGGATTCCTCAGAACCTGGAACAGAAGGCTTGACCACAGTGTTGATGAAGCCCTTAGACGCACCATCGGAAGTGCCACCTTCACGACACTCACCAAACTGAGACCAATCGAAGTCTTCAGCGACATCCTTCGCGGATACGATCAAACGAATCGGAATCTCAATGGTCTTGCCATTAACGATTACGCCACTCGGGACTCGGAACTCTGGTTCTTTTTCAGTACCGAAGTTATTGGCAGAAGCGTAGAGACGCTCTCCATTTTCGTCAGTCTTCGCCTCACCTCGCGCATTCAACTGACCGTATTCCATACCGACGATCTTGAAGCCCTTGTAGTTCTCCGGAAGGTCACGGATCGGCGGGTACTCGCCAGCAACATCGCCGTCGTTAGTCACCCGAATGGTGTACGGCAGTTCGAACGTTTCGTCGCCATAGCGCTGGGCAGTCGTCAGATCGATCGGATCTGGGTGTCCGATCTTGTCGATTGTGATATTCGGATCAGACAGTTCAATACACGTCGGGTCAACTGTAGGTTCACGGCCCATCACCGATGGATCGTCAGACAAAATGCCGTCTTGTACAGACAGGCTCGCCACACGACCCTGGTTACAAACCTTATCTTGTTTCTCGGCCGTGACACGGAAAGTCACCGTCGCCTGATCGTTCGGCGGAATCACACCACGGAACAGATCCACGTCGTCAGCAAGCTCGTTGCCCTCAACCGTGGCGCCGTTGATGTAACGGACCTCCTGATATGGGAAGACACCGTCCTCGTCCGGCACGTCGTGCCCGTTCAACGTCGTCGATTCTGGAACATACGTTACCGATTCAGCATCCAGCTCATCGTGGAATGTCACCGCTGTAGCGGTCACGTTACCCGTATTCCGCACAGTGACGGTGTACTCAAGCTCAGAGACACCCTTCTCGGACTTAAGCAGCTTCACCGTCTTCTCAATAGCGAGATCGCCCTGAGGTTGGGCACACGAAGCTAGATCGTAGATAGTCAACTCTGGGATGTTGTCATCGATGGCGGCGGCTTCGCCGGTGCTCTCATCCAATTCGTAAAAACTGGATGACTGACTATTGGCATCCTGATTCGGGATCGCACTATTCGCGTACAGGATTGATCGGCCGGATTCATCCTCACCGAAGGAGATACCATAATACCCTCCGCTCTCGAGGCCACCCGAGCCCATGTTATCCCGCTTCTCGCCAACATATCGGCCAGAAATACCGTTCGAACCACCTGACGATAGTTCCTCGCGGGAAACGGTGACCAGAGAGGATTCCAGAGAATGTCCCTGCTGGCTGGAGACGCCAGAAGCCAAAATCGCCCAAAGATTACCATTACCATCGAAGGCGATATCGCCATAATGCAGCTGCTTGGCATTTCGCGTATCAGCGACCGCCAAGCGATCTGGATCTTCAGTACCGTCGGGCAACCTAATCGAGGCAGTAAGCAGACCGTAATCCTCGGCCTCTATGCTCTTGTAGTCGGACTCGCCAACGTAAATGCGCACGTCGTCGCCCGGTTCCCCCAAATCTACTACATCCGAACTAGACTTCGACAGCTCGTCCGAGCTAATTGCCCAAAGATGACCGTCCGTCGCCAAGGACCATAACGTCCCGTAACGATCCATTGCGAGGCGATTTGTTCTAAGCGGGTCACTACCGAGAGATTGTTTCCCTTGCAGACTACGCCCGACAACCCGTGCATTGTTGTTTTTCAGGTTGATCTTTATTAGGACTGAGCTATATCGGTTGGCTTCTCGCAGAGCGGCATACGCGATGTCCGGGTTCGTTGGGTCGATCGCAAGTGCCGGCGATCCGTCTCCCCAGTTCTCTCCATTTGTTACAACCATTGGAAAATTCCATTGTTTCTCCGCTGGTGCACCCGTTTCGGGGTCAAAGTATCCAATGACGTTGGATACTCTGTAGTACATGGCATTTTCGTACCCCGTCGAGAAGTACTGACGGTTGCACTTCGGCTCCACCTGACCGTCGTTGGTGTTGTCCTCGACCACAACACGGGTGTCGGTCTCTTCCAACGTCACCGTCGTGGGATTCTCAATCTGGTCGTCCAGTTTGGTGAAGGTGACAGACACGTTTGCCGGTTTCGACCACGTCACCCACCCGCTACACGCGAACGTAACTGCCTGACCTGGGTAAAGGTATTTCGTGTGCTCCAAACCGGAAGAAGAAACATTCGAACCACAGATGTCGTTGGCCGTGGTGTCGAGCCTGAAGACGTCGTCTTCAGTTGTGTTCTCCACTTTGTACACGAGGCGTGCCTCACCGCCACCAGCCGGTACCGTGTCTGGCGTGATCGGATCGACGGTGAGCGTCAGGCCCCCGTCTGAAACTGACGACCCCGCTTTACTGACTTCGCCAGCACCACCTTCGGCTGACTCGCTATTTGTCTCTTGCGCCTGCGCGGCTGGTAACCACGTTTGCCCTGTCACCGGCGCGACAACGACCATTGCCGCCGCCAACGCCAGTGCCATGAGCAGCGCAAGGGGATGCTGCAGGAACGCCCGCATCCTCTTGGGTATCACTGTCAAGGTGTCTCCTAAATGTCAAGGTTGCCGAAACAACCCGCGTGTATGACGAGGGCCAGAATTTTGCGTACTTCCCGGCCATCGCTTCCCCGCCCGAGCCAAAGCTCCCATTTCAGGGCACAAAACGGCACAGTGCAGCGAACATTACAAAGACTATTACAGAGCTCCCAGTCGTTCAACTGTCTAACAGGAAACGGCTCTTCCACAATGAATTGACAGGTTTTTACGAATGCGAGGTGAGTCAGCGCGCCGTCCTTTTCTGGTACACAGAACACCCCACAGCATCCGGAGCGATCAAGGTTCCCGTCCAACAAGTCATGATTTAGCTACAAAACTGCCGGAGCCCCACTACCTACCCACCCCGGGTCACGCCAAAAACAAAAAATCTCGAGACACCGTAGGAACGATGTCTCGAGACAACACATTGTGCCCGGGGGGGGACTTGAACCCCCACGTTCTTGCGAACACTGGCACCTGAAGCCAGCGCGTCTGCCAATTCCGCCACCCGGGCGGGCGACTTGATAAATATAGAACGGAGCTCACAAAAATCACAAATCGCCAGCGCATGGTGCATTTCTACCCGGTGGATCAACACGCGAGACACGCTGCGCGTATAGGTCGTGTCGGGGTGGCCACCTATACTGTCCGAGTTACTTAAATTCTGATGTGAAGAAAGGAGGTGCACAGGAAATGGCAGTGATGGACAAGCTGGCAAAGCTGGATAGTTCCCTGCAGCGCGGCCTGGATAACTCTATGGCGGCGCTCTTCGGCGGCAAGGTCGTGCCTGAAGAGGTTGAGGAGCTGGTCAAGCAGGAAGCCCAGGACTCGCTGGTGGTCACGGACAGGGACGAGTACGTCGCCCCGAACGTGTACGCGGTGGGTGTGTCTTCGAAGGATTTGGAGAACTTGTCGCAAAACCGCGATCTTCCTGTGGACCTCGCCGATCAACTCATGCGCTACGTGCGTAACAAGCAGTGGTTCCTCGACGGCCCTGTTGTTGTGCGTATCGCGGAGGAGTCGGGTCTGCGCACTGGCCAGCTCCGGGTGTCCTCATATATCGACACCATGCCGGATGTGGTCAGCGGCTTCGACGCCATTGTGGCGGAGCCGAAGAAGCGCAAGGCCTCGCGCTCGCAATTGAAGGAGGATGCAATGTCCGAACCTAACGCCAACCAGCCGCAGGCCGCTGCCGACACCGATGCGGCCACGGTGAGCCTGCTGCTTCAAGACGGCTCGTCGCGCACCTACCTGGTCCACGAGGGCTCCAACATTCTGGGCCGCTCCAACGACTCGGATTTCCGCCTGCCGGATACCGGTGTGTCGCGCCAGCACGCGGAGATCACCTGGGACGGCCAGGTGGCGGTGCTGGTGGATCTGCAGTCCACCAACGGCACCACGGTCAACGACGAGCCGGTGGAAAACTGGATGCTCGCGGACGGCGACGTGATCACGCTGGGCCATTCCAGCATTGAGGTCCGCATCATCGGCGGCGAGGACCAGCCGCAGGCCAGCGCCAACCAGCCGGAGTTCACGGATTCGGTGGCGCACCCCAGCACCGAATACTTCCGCCCGTAGAAGGGTTTCACATGGATTCGACCATGATCCTCAGCGCCCGCTTCGGCCTTCTGGCCTTGCTCTGGGTGTTCATTTTCCTGGTGATGTGGACGCAGAGGAAGGATGTGGTGTCGGCGGGCGGAACGATGCGTCGTAAGGCAAGTGCGTCTGCCCCTGCCCCCAGGGAGAAAGCGCGCACCCTTGCGGTAGTTGAGGGGCCGCTGAAAGGCTCCCACATGGAAATTGCCAGCTTGGAAGACTTGACTGTCGGTAGAGCCGGAGACAACGATTTCCAGCTGGGCGACGACTTCGCCTCCTCGCGCCACGCGCGCCTGTTCCGCAGGGGCAGCGACTGGTTCGTGGAGGACCTGGACTCGCGCAACGGCACCTTCGTCAACGGGGTGCGCATTGATCAGCCTGAGCGGGTGACCGTGGGCACGGACATGAAGATGGGACGCACGATTGTGAGGCTGATGCCGTGAAGCTCGCGCTAGATTTCGTGGCCGCGTCCGACCGGGGCCTGGTCCGCGCCAACAACGAGGACTCCGCGTACGCGGGCCCGCACCTGCTGGTGCTTGCGGACGGTATGGGCGGCCACGCCGCCGGCGAGGTAGCCAGCCAGCTCATGGTCGAGCACCTCGAGCACTTGGACCGCGACCCCGAGGACGCGGACATGCTCGCGCTTTTGGGCGCGGCAGCGGAGGACGGCAACGCCGCGATCGAGGCGTCTGTGGCTGAGCACCCCGAGCAGGCCGGCATGGGCACCACACTTACCGCGACGATGTTCAATGGCCGCGAGCTCGGCCTGATCCACGTGGGCGACTCCAGGGGCTATTTGCTTCGTAAAGGCGAACTGCGGCAGCTCACCGTCGACGACACCTTCGTCCAGTCGCTGGTGGACGGCGGCAAGCTCGCGCCCGAGGACGTCTCGTCGCACCCGCAGAAGTCCCTGATTCTGAAGGCCTACACCGGCCGGGCCGTGGAGCCGCACCTGGAGCTCATCGAGGTCAAGCCGGGCGACCGCGTGCTGTTGTGCTCCGACGGGTTGAGCGACCCGGTGACACAGCAGACCATTCAGCTCGCGCTCGGCGACGGCACCCCGGAGATGGCGGCGAACCGCCTGATCGAGCTGGCGCTGCGCTCCGGCGGGCCGGACAACGTCACCGTGGTGGTGGCGGAAGTCGTGGAGGCCTCCGAGGGCGATGCCGCGGCAGAGACTCGCGCCGTGGTCAAAGCCGGCGCGCTGGACCCGGGCTACGAGTCATCCCACCCTGACTCCGCCGCCTCCCGCGCCGCAGCACTGCTGCGCAGGTCCGAAACCATCACCCCGGACCACAACCGGGCCAAACTCCAGGACGCAGATGCTTCCGACGACGAGGAGGGCCACACTAGCGGAGCCGGGAAGAAGGGGCCGTCGTCGGTGTGGCCTTGGGTCGTCGCAACGCTAGTGCTTCTGCTGGTGCTTGCGGTGGCGGGCGTGATGTGGTCGCAATCCCGCGCCACGGACGCCTACGTGCTGAAGGTGCAGGACTCCGGCGAGTTTGTGGTGCAGCACACCACTCGCGACAACCTGTTCGCGGACGCGAAAACCGAGGACATCCAGCGCGCCTGCTTAAACACCAAGGGCGAGATGCGCGTGATTTCCAAGGACACCAAGCCGGGCGATTGCAGCATCTTTGCCACCTCCGACCTGCCCAAGGACAAGCGCGAGGTCGAAGACGTCACCGGCTCCTACGATGACGTATTAGCCAAGTTGAATGAGTTGGCGGATCAGGCGCTGCCGGCCTGCACCGACAAGAAGAGCGCCGAGGAAGACACCTGCCGGGAGGTGCGATGAGCCGCCTAGTATCCCGCAGCCGCGAGCTGCTCCTCTTGTTGTTCGCCACAGGGCTCCTTGCGCTGATGCTCTTCGGCCTAGAGACGAGCCAAGGGCGCACCCTGTCCACCGAAATGCTCTACATCATCGGCGGATTCATGGGCGTCTACGCCATCGCGCACGTGGCCATCGCTTTCTTGGCGCCGTACGCGGACCAGGTGATGTTGCCCGTGGTGGCGCTGCTCAACGCCGTGGGCCTCGTGGTGATCTACCGCCTTGACCTGGCGGAGCGCCCCGGCTACGGGCCGCTGGCGGAGCGCCAGATGCTGTGGTCGCTCGTTGGCGTGGGGCTGATGGTGCTGACCCTGGTGGTCATCCGCGACCACAAATCCCTGTCGCGCTACTCCTACCTGTTGGGCCTGGTGGGCCTGATCCTGCTGGCCCTGCCGCTGGTGTGGCCGCAGCCCCCGGGTTACGAGGAAGCGCGCATCTGGCTGTGGCTGGGCCCGTTTTCCATCCAGCCCGGCGAGTTCTCCAAGATCCTGCTGCTGATCTTCTTCGCCCAGCTTTTGGCCCAGAAGCGCGCCCTGTTCACCGTGGCCGGCAAGCGCTTTTTGGGCATGACCTTCCCGCGCATCCGCGACCTCGCGCCGATCCTCATGGTGTGGGCGATCGCGATTTTGATCATGGGCATCTCCAACGACTTCGGCCCGGCGCTGTTGCTGTTCGCCACCGTGCTAGGCATGGTCTACTTCGCCACCGGCCGCGCGTCCTGGCTATTCATCGGCGTCGGATTGGTGGCCGTGGGCGGCTACGCCGTCTACCAGGTCAGCTCCAAGATCCAGGAGCGCGTGTCCAACTTCATCGACCCATTCGCGGACTTCGACGGCATTGGCAACCAGCCCGCCAACGCCCTGATCGGCCTGAGCTGGGGCGGCATCACCGGCACCGGTCTGGGCTACGGCCACCCGGAGCTAGTGCCCGTGGCGCACTCCGACTACATCCTGGCCGCCATCGGCGAGGAGCTCGGCTTCGTGGGCATCGCTGCGGTGCTGTGCCTGTTCGCGGTGTTTATCACCCGCGGGTTCCGCACCGCCATGCAGGCGCGCGACTCCTACGGCAAGCTGCTCGCGTCCGGGTTGGCGCTGACCATTGTCATCCAAATCTTCGTGGTCGCCGGCGGCGTGTCCGCCATGCTGCCCATGACGGGCCTGACCACCCCGTTCATGTCAGCCGGCGGCTCCTCCGTGATGGCCAACTACATCCTTTTGGGCCTTTTGCTGCGCATCTCCAACAGCGCCAACCGCCCTGCGGACTACGACGCCGTCGCCGCCGGCACCGCGCGCCCTGAGGTGGTGGGCGCACGATGAACAAGTCCATCCGCTACGGCGCCGTCGTCGCGCTGGTGATGATCGCGGCGCTTATGGTCAACTTCACCGTGGTCCAGGGCCTGCGCGAAGACGAGTACGCGCAAAACCAACACAATTCGCGCATCCTCATGGACCTCAAGCGCACCAACCGCGGCGACATCGTCGCGGGCGAGACCGTGCTGGCCCAAAGCTACCGCGACGAGGAAACCGGCTTCTACCAGCGCGCCTACCCCAACATGCCGTTCTCGTTTGCGCCCATCGTCGGTTTCGTCTCCGACCAGTTCGGCACCTCCCAGCTGGAGGCTACCCACAACGGTGACCTCACCGGCGACTCCGGCGCCGCATCGCGCTTTTTGCGCACCGGGCTCGAGGACGGCAAAAAGGGCGACACAGTCGAGCTGACCCTAGACCCGAACCTGCAGGCCTTCTCGTACGACCAGCTGGCCAAGCCGGGCTTTGATGGTTCGGTGGTGGCCGTGAGGGCGTCGACAGGCGAGGTGCTCTCCATGGCCTCGACCCCCAGCTTTGACCCCAACGGCATTGCCGACCCGGCGACCGCCGAGGGCGCCTGGGCCGAGGCCACCGGCAACCCCGCGAACCCGCTGTTAAACCACGCGGCGCAGGAGCAACTACCGCCAGGCTCGATTTTCAAGATCATCACCACCGCCGCAGGCCTGCGAAACGGCTTCACGCCGGAGTCGCCGCTGACCGGCGAGGCGCAGACGATCCTGCCGGGCACGGACAACATCCCGCTGACCAACTACGGCGGCCAGGCCTGCGCCGGCGGCGGACAGGTGCCGCTGCGCACCGCGTTCGCCCTGTCCTGCAATACCGCGTTCGTGCAGATGGGCCTTGCTATGGGCCCCGATGCGCTGCGCGACGCCGCCGCCCGCTTCGGCGTCGGCGAACGCTACAACCTGGGCCTGCCCAACGCCGCGGGCTCGCTGGGCGAGCTGCCCGGCGGGGCCGAGTTGGCCCAGTCCGCCATCGGCCAGCGCGACGTGACCATGACTGCGCTGCAGGCGGCGATGATGTCTGCGACCATCGCGAATAAAGGCAAGCGCATGGAACCGCACGTGGTGCGGCAGGTGCGCAACGCCAACGGCAAACTCCTGCACGAAACCGAGCCGGTGGAGCTGAACGAGGCCGTAACGGAACAAGAAGCCGCAACGATCACGGACTTGATGTTCGCGTCCGAGCGGTGGACCTTCGGCTACGACGGCAACGGCTTCGCCTCCAAGACCGGCACGGCCGAGCACGCCGAAGGCGCCGCCCCGCACGTGTGGTACGTAGCGTTCGACCCGGCCAAGGACGTCGCCGTTGCCGTGGTGGTGAAAAACGGCGGCAACCTCGGCGAGGCCGCCACCGGCGGCCAAGTCGCCGGACCGATCGGACGCGCCGTGTTGCGCGCAGCACCCGCCGCCCCCGCACCCGTGGAAGGAGCAGAGTAGATGAACACCGAAAACCGCGAGGACCTGCAACAGCTCATCGGCGACGGCTACAAGCTGCAGTGGATCATCGGCCACGGCGGCATGTCCACCGTGTGGCTGGCAGACGACCTGGCCAACGAGCGCGAGGTGGCCATCAAGGTGCTGCGCCCTGAGTACAGCTCCAACGCGGAGTTCCTCGCCCGCTTCCGCAACGAGGCGCTGTCCGCCCAGGGCATCAACTCCGACAACGTGGTGGCCACCTACGACTACCGCGAAGCAGACACCGACGCGGGCTCCACCGTCTGCTACATCATCATGGAGTACATCCGCGGCGAGTCGCTCGCGGACCTCATCGCCCGCGAAGGCCAGCTGGATGAGGCGCTGGCGCTCGACGTGCTCGAGCAGGCCGCCCACGGCCTGGCCGTGATCCACCGCATGGGGCTGGTGCACCGCGACATCAAGCCGGGCAACCTCATGCTCACCCAGCACGGGCAGGTGAAGATCACGGACTTTGGCATCGCCAAGGCCGCCGCGGCCGTGCCGCTGACGCGCACGGGCATGGTGGTGGGCACCGCCCAGTACGTCTCCCCCGAGCAGGCCCAGGGCATGAAGGTCACCGCGGCGTCCGACGTGTACTCGCTGGGCGTGGTGGGCTACGAGCTGCTCTCCGGCAAGCGCCCCTTTAACGGCGATTCCTCCGTGTCCGTGGCGCTCGCGCACGTTTCCGCCGAGCCGCCCGCGCTGCCCATTTCGGTCTCTGCCCCGGCGCGCGAGCTCATCGAGATCGCGCTGCGCAAGGACCCCGGCCAGCGCTTCCGCGACGGCAACGAGTTCCAGCTGGCCATCTCCCAGGTCCGCCAGGGCCTGCGCCCCGCCCAGCCGGGTGGCCACACCCAGGTGGTGGCTACCGAGCCGTCCGCGACCGCGTCCACCCAGATGCTGGCCAGCGTTGCCGAGGAGCGCACCTCCCACCCGGAGGGCGCCTACCCGCCGTCCGCAGCAAGAGCCGTTGCTTCTCGACGTCCTCCGGCTCCCCCCGCCCCCTCCCGCGTCGCGACACCAGCGCCGCGCGAACACGCGCCGGAGAAGAAGTCCTCCGCGGCCGGGCCTGTGATCTCCGCGATTTTGCTGCTCGCGCTGCTTGCCGGCGGCGCCGCCTGGGCGTACACCGAGGGCGTGTTCGACCGCTTCACCGGCGGCGGCACCCCCACCACCCCGCGGCCCACCATGAGCGCGACCACGCCGACGGCGGAGGAAGAGGCAGAAGACACAGAAGACGCAGAACAGCCGGTCACCGAAACCACCACGGAGCGCGAGCGCACCACGATCACGGAACCGCGCAACCCGGGCACCCTGCGCTTCGAAGAGTCCGAGACCGACAACGCCCCGGCTCCCGCGGAGCCGTCCGCGGAGCCCTCTGCTCCGTCCGCCGACGTCTCCGAACCGTCTGCACCGTCCGCGGCGACTCCTACGCAGCAGGCTGGAACACCGGAAAGCGCGACGTCGATAAGCAATCAGCCCGAGGTCACAAACTCACCGGCCCCTGCGGTAGAATTGCCCAACCTTGATAGCTTGCTCGGAGGTGGCAGGTAAATGCTGATCGCGGACCGGTACGAACTCGGCGACATCATCGGCACTGGCGGAATGTCGGACGTGTATGCCGCCACCGATGTCTCGCTTGGGCGCGAAGTCGCCGTGAAGATGTTGAAGATCGACATGGCGCGCGACGAAAACTTCCGCGAACGCTTCCGCCGCGAAGCGCAAAACTCCGCGCGTCTGAACCACCCCAACATCGTCTCGGTCTACGACACCGGCTCCGTGGAAACCTCCGGCGTGGACGTGCCCTACATCGTGATGGAGCTCGTCCACGGCATGAACCTGCGCGACATCGTGCGCAACGAAGGGCCGCTGTCCCCCGAGCGCGCCGCGAAACTGCTGCTGCCAGTCACCCGGGCGCTGCAGGCCAGCCACGACGCCGGCATCATCCACCGCGACATTAAACCCGCCAACATCATGGTCACCAACACCGGTGCCGTGAAGGTCATGGACTTCGGCATCGCGCGAGCGTTGGATGATTCCACTTCCGCCATGACGCAAACCTCCGCCGTCATCGGCACCGCACAGTACCTCTCCCCCGAGCAGGCCCGCGGAAAAGCCGCCGACGCGCGCAGCGACGTCTACGCGCTCGGCTGCGTGATGTACGAATCCATCACCGGGGTGCCGCCGTTTGAGGGCGAATCCCCCTTCGCCGTCGCCTACCAGCACGTGCAAGAAGACCCGGTGCCGCCGTCCGAGCGCATCGCCGCGCCGCTGTCGGACAACGAGGCGGTCAACGTTGACTCGGTCATCCTCACCGCGATGGCGAAACACCCCGCCGACAGGTACCAAACCGCCGACGAAATGGGCGCGGACTTCGCGCTTTTAGAGCGCGGCAACGTCACCACCGCCGCCCGCAACCACCTCGCCGCCGCCGAACAAGACGCAGGCTCCCACGCCGTGGACTCGCCGTCCCAGGACCACACCGTTGTGGTTGGGGATGTGGTGCGCGAACCTGTGGTGCGCAGAGAAGCAACTGCTGCCTCCGGGCACACGCGCTACGCCGACCACCGCGCCGCCAACGAGAAAACCTCCTCCAACTGGCTCAAGTGGCTCTCCGCGCTGCTCGGCCTGCTGCTCGCGGGCGCGGTGTGCTGGTTCGTCTACGACTACTTCTCCGTAAACAACGACAGCGCTGAGGTAGTCAAAGAGGAAATGGTGCCCGTGCCCGAACTCGTGGACATGCCGCGCAACGACGCCATCCGCGAACTCGAGCACCTCGGCTTCGAAGTCTCTGTGACGGAAGAGCCCAGCCCCGAAATCAAACGCGGCAACGTTATCTCCACCAACCCCGCCGCGGGCTCCGAACTCAAGCGCGGCACCCAGATCACGCTGACCGTCTCCACCGGCAAGGAAATGACCGACGTGCCGGACGTGACCAACCTGACGGCCGAAGAAGCCATCGAAGAGCTGAAGAACGCCGGGCTGGAACTCAACCCCAACGTGCGCCGCGAATCTAGCGACAACATCGAAGAAGGCTTGATCACGTCGCAGCATCCGGCCGGCGGCACCCAGATCGCCAAGGGCTCGCGCATCGCCATCACCGTCTCCTCCGGGCCGGAAATGGTGCAGGTGCCGTCCCTGGTGGGCCTGAACGTCGAGCATGCCACCGCGACCCTGTCTTCCCTGCAGCTGCGCTCCACGGTCACCAGCGTGGACTCGACCAAGCCGGAGGGGCAGGTGCTCGCCGTGGCGGGCGAAAACACCGACGTCGAATCCGGCACCACCATCGAGCTGCGCGTTTCCAACGGCATGCTCATGACCATGCCGGATATCACACGCCAGAGCTCCGAAGAGGCCGAAAAAGCACTCCGCGACGCCGGCTGGAACGGCCGCTTCGTGCCCGGCCCGACGGTGCCCACCGGCGCGCTTGTGGACGACGGCCTGGTCGGCCACCAAGAAATCGCCGCCGGCGAAACCATCCGCAAGGACCAGGCCATCGGCTACAACCTGTGGAAGTTCGATGCAGGCAAACTCATTCCGCAGAATAACGCGGCTTCACGGCAGGCTGATACAGTTCAACCCCAGAACGCGAACACCGCGCTGCGCAACATGCAGCGCGAGCTAGGGCTTTAGGCGTCTAAGACGCTTTAGACGCTATGGCCCGCACACACTAAGGGAGCGCACATGCCTAAAGCAAAAGTAACCAAAGACCCTATCCGCCCAGCTAGCAGCACCTCCGCTGGCACAAACCGTACCCCGGTGAAGGTCAACACCGGCGGAACCCCGATGTGGTACAAGGTGATCATGTTCGGGCTGATGCTCCTCGGCCTGGCCTGGCTGATCCTCTACTACCTCGCCGGCGACCAGATCGCCTGGCTCGGGCAGCTCGGGCCGTGGAACTACGCCATCGGCTTCGCCGGCATGATCCTCGGTCTGCTGATGACTATGGGTTGGCGATAGCGCTTTCCTCCGGGGGGATGTGTGAAATCGGATTGTGGCAAATATTTGCCACAATCCGATTTTTGCGTTGGTGGGGTGAGCCGGACTCAACGGGCTTCTTCTATCCACACCTGTGGATAACTCTGTGCACAACTCCACAGGGCTGCGAAATGTGCTGGTTTTCTTTCGAAAATGCCAGGTTCCGTCGGCGTGTCATTTTGGTTGTTCGACGTGTCGTTCGAGGAGTTACACGCGTGTAGTTCTCCACATTGTGGACAACCGCTGTGGATAACTAGTACACCGGCAGCGTCGACGGGATCGTCAGCGCCCAGATGGCCACACACGCCACCACGGCCGCGACGCCCGCCGTGATCCAGCGGGTGCGCATACTTTGCGACGTCAACGGCCACGCCATCACCGCCCCCGCAGCCAAACCACCCAGGTGCCCCCACAGCGACACACCCGGGCTGAGCAGCGTGTAGGCCACGTTCACCGCCACCAGGGCAAGGGGCGCGCGCAGGTCCGTGGAACGTCGAAAAGCAATGGCGATCAGCAGCGCCATCAGCATGTAGAGGGCGCCGGAAGCGCCGGCCGTGGGCGTCGTAAAGCTAAATGCAAGCACACTTGCCGACGCCCAAAGGACCCCCGCGACCCAAGCCACCACAAACGGACCAGAGCCGAGGAAGCGCTCCACCTCCGCACCCACCAAGACCAGCATGAACATGTTGACGAAGAGGTGTGTGACGTCCAAGTGCATGAAGCCGGCAGTCAGCGCCCGGAGGTAGCCCGCGCCGTACACCTCAGGGCCGTAGAGGATGGTGCTGGAACCCACCGACGAATCCCACACCACGTCCGTGAGCGAACGAGCCTGGAGCGCGGCGACGAAAAAGACGAGCGTGCAGATCGCCGCGAGCGCGGTCGTAGCGGGGGCAGTGCGGGGCAAGTTGCGGAGAGTAGGCATGGGATCAGGGTACGAAAAAGCCCCCGCACGGTGGCGGGGGCGCGGCGCGCAAGTGGCGCTTTTGGCTTAGGCGATGTCGACGGACTCGATCACGACATCCTCGACCGGGCGGTCCATGCGGCCGGTCTGCACGTTCGCAATCTCGTCGACGACCTTCTTCGACGCCTCGTCGGTGACCTCGCCGAAGATGGTGTGGCGGTTGTTCAACCACGGGGTCGCGTCGACGGTGATGAAGAACTGGGAACCGTTCGTGCCCGGACCAGCGTTAGCCATGGCCAGCAGGTACGGGCGGTCGAACTGCAGCTCCGGATGGAACTCGTCGGCGAACTGGAAGCCCGGGCCGCCGGTGCCGGTGCCGGTCGGGTCTCCGCCCTGGATCATGAAGCCCGGGATGATGCGGTGGAAAATCGCGCCGTCGTAGAACGGACCATCCGTGGTGCCCTTGGCGTTCTTGGTGGAGTAGTCGGCCGTGCCCTGTGCCAGGCCCGTAATCGTCTCGACCGTCTTCGGCGCGTGGTTGCCGAACAGGTCGATCACAATGTCGCCGTGATTGGTGTGCAGAGTCATCGTCTGAGTCTTTTGAGTCATGCGCTCCAGAGTACGCGGGTTCCGCCGCGTGGGGTGTGGGCGGGTGCGGGGTTGGGCTCACGGCCCTAAAGGTCGAGTCCGGGAGGTCGAGTACGCCCGGTTTCGGTGCCGTACTCGACTTCCAGTACTCGACTTTCGGCGGCGTATAGCGCCCCTACCTCCGCCAGTGTTCCCCGTGCACCGGTCTGAACACCGTGGCCGGTACTTTCGGCTCGCCGAGGAGACCGGAGCGGGCCTTGAGCTCCAGGATCTCCCGGACACAGGCCTCCTCGTCCCGGAGAATATCCAACGGCTCGAAGCGGGCGACCTCGTAGACCTGCTTCCGTAACCAATTTTCACGCAGGAGCTGGTCGCGCGACACCTTCTTCGCCGCCTCCTCGTCTTTCTTCACCGTCTTGACCAGCCCGTCGATCTCAATCGCCACCTGCCCCCAGAGCAAGTCCGGGCGCACGTAACGACCAATCCACATCTGCTCGCGGACGACAATGTTCCGCTCGCGCAGGATCACGCGCAGGAGAGACTCGTACGGCGACTCGGACTTGGTGGACGACCAACGCAGCGCCTGCCGTGCCCGCCCGATCCCCTTCTTGCCGGCCAGACGCTTGATCGTCGCATGGAGTTCGGCCTGGATGCGTTCCTGCTCCAGCGGTGGCTTGCCCACAAACAGGGAATCCATCGCGACGACTCCTGCCCTCACCCCGTGCAGGCGCGCGACGTCGACGGCTGTGCGGACGAGGCTGGTTAACCGGAGGACGTCGCCAGGCGTCGCGCACTCGATGGCCACCACATCTTCTTCGGGGATGCGCAGGCTGCGGTACTCGACCCCTTCCGGCCAGCTTGCCCTGGCGGGCGGTTTTTGTCCCGGGATGGCCAGTAGGACGGGCGCGTCTGGGGCGGGCAGCGTCCACAGGCCGTGCACGATTGCCGCGGAGCGCCCCACCAGCACCGCTTTCCGGCTCGCGGTGCCGACTGCATAGCAGCTGAGAAACTCCCGCTCGTGGTGTTTCAGCCGCGACCATTCCACCTCTGCGATGAATTTGTTCGCGGATAACTTGATGCACGCTTGCCGGTCCGACTCACCCGGCCTGACCAGTAGTTGCGCTAGCTTTCTCCTGTCCATGATCCCCCCGATGTTTGTTTGTTTCGCTCAGAGTACATGGCTACTGGCGAGAACGAAAGAGCCCCGCCAAACGTCGAGCGGCGGAGGTCGAGTTCGGCCCAAATAGCGGGCCTACTCGACCTCCCGTACTCGACTTTCGCGGGGTGAGGGCGGCGAGGGGCGCGAGGGTGAGGGCTGGGCGCGGGGGCTCAAGCTTGACGACGTCAGCTCCGCCCCGCCCGGCGCGCTAGAGCCCTTCGACGACCTCGTCGCGTGCCGCGACCAGGTTGCGCAGGGAGAGGTCGACCTCGGCGTAGCCGCGGGTCTTCAGGCCGCAGTCCGGGTTGACCCAGAGGCGCTCGGTGGGCACGTGGTTCAGTGCGGCGCGCAGCAGGCCGGCGATCTCCTCGGCCGAGGGCACGCGCGGGGAGTGGATGTCCCACACGCCGGGGCCGATCTCGGAGTGGAAGGTCTCGTCGATGTCCTCGAGCAGCTCCATCCTGGAACGGGCTGCCTCGATGGAGGTGACGTCGGCGTCGAGGCCTGCGACGGCTTCGATGATCTGGCCGAACTCGGAGTAGCACAGGTGGGTGTGGATCTGGGTCGCAGGCTTCGCGTTCAACGACACCAGGCGGAAGGCGCGCTGGGCCCAGTCCAGGTAGGCGGCGCGGTCGTCCTCGCGCAGCGGGAGCAGCTCGCGCAGCGCCGGCTCGTCGATCTGGATGACCTTGATGCCTGCCTTCTCCAGATCCGCGACCTCGTCGGCGAGTGCGACGCCGATCTGGTCGGCGGAAACACTCAAAGGCACGTCGTCGCGCTTGAAGGACCAGGCCAGGATGGTCACCGGGCCGGTGAGCATGCCCTTGACCGGCTTGTCGGAAAGCGACTGGGCGTAGGCCGACCACTCCACCGACATGGCCTCCGGGCGGGAGACGTCGCCGACCACGATCGGCGGACGGGTGCAGCGGGAGCCGTAGGACTGGACCCAGCCGTTTTCGGTGACCACGAAGCCGTCGAGAAGCTCGGCGAAGTACTGCACCATGTCGTTGCGCTCCGCCTCGCCGTGGACGAGGACGTCTAGGCCAATCTCCTCCTGCAGCTCGATGACCTGCTTGATCTCGGCCTTCAGCGCCTCGGTGTACTCGGCGTCGGAGAAGGTTCCCTCGCGGTGGTCCGCGCGCGCCTTGCGGATCTCGGTGGTCTGCGGGAAGGAACCGATCGTGGTGATCGGAAGCGTCGGCAGGCCGAGCTCTTCGCGCTGGACCTTGTTGCGCTCCTCGAACGCGGGCTCACGCTTGACGGCGCCGGCCGGCAGAGCGGCGACGCGGTCCACGACGGCGGAGTTGTGGATGGTGGTGGACTCTGCGCGGGTGCGCACGGCGCGGTCGGACTGGGCAAACGCCTCGACGGCCTCGTCCGAGCCTGCGACAAGCGCTTGGATCTCGGCGAGCTTCTCGTCGGCGAACGCCAGCCAGGGGGCGACCTCGACCGGGATGTTGCGCTCGGTCTTCAGGGTGTGCGGCACGTGCTGCAGGGAGGTGGAGGTGGACACGGACACCGAATCAGCGGAACGGCCCAGGGACTCGAGCACCTCGGTGCGCTCGCGCAGGTTGGCGGTCCAGACGTTGCGGCCGTCGATAAGTCCGGCGACCAGGTGGGTCTCGGCCGGGATCGCCTCGCGCACGCGTTCCGGGTAGCCGGCATCCGCCTCGAGGGTCCACGGGGACAGGTCCACGTGCAGCACCTCCACGCCTAGCTCGCCGAGCACCGGCAGGGACTTGCGGGCGGAGCCGTACGGGGTGGTCAGGTACACGTTCGGGCGGGTCTCGCGGCCCAGCAAATCAGACCAAGCCTCACGCAGGTAGGAAGCGATCTCCGCGTCCGGGGTGGACAGGTCGGCCACCACGGCGGGCTCGGCGATCTGGACCCACTCCACGCCGGCATCCTTCAGCGCGGCGAAAACCTCGGCGTACGCCTCCACCAGCGACGGCAGCAGCGACCACTCGGCCGGCTTGGACAGCGCAATCAGCGTGACCGGGCCGACCAGGAACGGGCGGACCTTGTGGCCGGCCTCGACGGCTTCTTCCACGATGCGCAGAATGCGCTCCGGCACCGCCTTGATCGTTTGGCCTGGCTCGATCTCCGGCACGAGGTAGTGGTAGTTGGTGTCGAACCACTTGGTCATCTCCAGCGGCACCCGGGTGTCGTTGCCGCGGGCGAGCGCGAACTCCTCGTCCAAGTCGACTCCGCCCGGCACGAGGCCGACGGTCAGGGCGGTGTCGAGCACCTGGTCGTAGAGCGCAACGTCCGCCGGTATGGCGTAATCTTCGGTCAGGCCGAGGTCGCGCAGGTGGTTGTAGTTGTTCACTCGCAAGGCGCGTGTGGTGGAGCGGAACGTCTCAGCGTCGATGCGGCCCGCCCAGTAGCTCTCCAGCGCGCGCTTGAGCTCACGGTTCGCGCCGATGCGGGGGTAGCCCTCGATGGTGGCCTTGGGGAAAGTGGTCATTGTTGTCCTTTATCTATCCGATGCGGTCCAGAAAGTCCCGCGTGACGTGCAGGTTGTTGTGCGTGTACACGTGGAGTCCGCCCGCGCCGGCATCCAAGATCTCGCGCGCCAAGTTGGCGGTGAGCTGCATGCCGGCCTCGTACTCGTCGTCCGCTTCGAGCAATTGCTTCTCGACGCCTACCGGCACCTCCAGCCCCGACAACTCCCCCATGCGTCGGACACGCTGCAGCGAGGTCATGGGCATGATGCCGGGGATGAGCGGGATGCGCACACCCGCCAGCCGCGCCACCTCGACGAACTTTAGGAAGTCCTGGGCCTCGAAGAACAGCTGCGTGATGGCGAAGTCCGCACCCAGGCGTTGCTTGGTCAACAGCACGTCCAGGTCGTGGTCGAAGTTGCGCGACTCCTCGTGGCCCTTGGGGTAGCAGGCCACCGAGAGCGCGAGCTTGCCGGCGGCAAGGCGGAACGCCTCTTCCTCCTGCACGTCCTGGATCAGGTTGAGCAGATCCGTGGCGTACTGCAGGTGGTCCGCAGGCAGGCCCTCTTCCGGCAGGTCCCCGCGCAGGGCGAGGAACCCGCGGACGCCGGCGTCGATAAGCACCCGCACCCACTCCGCCATCTCATCGCGCGTGCCCGCGGTGCAGGCGAGGTGCGCGATGGTGCGCAGATCGGTGGTCTCCGCGATGCGGGAGATCACGGCGGCGGTGCCCTCCAGCCACTCGCTGCGGTGCGAACTGGTCACGGAGACGTAATCCGGCTTGTACTCCGCCAGGCCCGCGATGAGTTGGTCGTTCTTCTCCGGGTCGTCCGTGGGGCGAGGCGGGATGATCTCGAAACTCAGGGCGGTGCGCTGGCGTTCCCGGCGGGGGTGGCGGATCAGCTGCGCGCCCTCGCGGTCCAGCGGCGCCGAGGCGGAAAGCCTGGTCGAAAGAGAGGCTTCGAACATGGCGGGACCTTTCTCGGCTGGGTTGTTGTGTTTCGTTGCACCGTGTTTAAACGGTGCCTTGAAACTTATTTACGCCACGTAACCGCCACAATGAGTTGACGGTTTTAAGCGCTGTCTGTGCTGCGTACCGGGTTATTTGGTGTGAATGTTAATCGCGCACAATGAACCGAGCTGTTCACTTTTGCGGAACGCTTGGTACGCACTGAGCCCGGTGGTGCGATGGCGCTCCCGGTTTGCGAGCAGGCACGGCGGATTTCGCTACCCTGGGCCCCGCAACCACCCGAAACTTACAAACGCAACACAAGGAGAAACCCGTGAACCTGAAGAACATCGGCTTCGCCGCCGCTATTGCCAACCAGGCGTGGAAGTACCTGCGCGACCAGAACGACAAGCGCGAGCGCGATATCTACCAGTCCCTGCTGGACAACCTGAAGGACGGCAAGCTGGACGACATCCACGAGAAGTTCGACGTCGATCAGCTGCAGGAACTCTACGGCGCCGCCCGGGCGCAGGCCGGCGAGATCACCCGCGACGCGCACGACCGCCTGGACCGCCGTCGCAAGCAGTTCGCGGACGCGGCCCCGAGCCGCAAGGAGCGCCAGGAGTTCCTGGAGAAGCACGCGAAGACCGCGAAGAAAAAGAAGAAGGGCGGGTTTGGCAAGGTCGTCGGCGCAACGCTGGGCACCGCCGCGCTCGCGGGTGGCGCGTGGGCTGCCTGGGAGTTCTTCCTCAAGGACAAGCTCGCGGGCGAGGAGGCGCCGGCGGAGACGTACCGCCCGGCATCGACCCGCACGGAGACGGATAAGACCGGCTCCTCCACCATCGTGTACTCGACGCGTACGGAAGATGATCTGGCAGGCACCACCAAAGACCTCGGCGGGGAGGGCCTGACCACCCTGGACACCCTGGCGGAGGACCAGCGCAAGGCCACCCACGCCCAGCACTCCGTGGAGGACGCCGCCGGCACTGAGGGCGGCCGCCACGAGCTGCGCGAAGAACCGGCGGAACGCACGTTCCGCGACGGCCGTATCGGACAGGACCTGAACGACTTCCCGCAGGACGGCAACAAGTAGTTAAGCCGTGGTGCGCCAGCCTGCCATGAGGTGGCGCACTAGGCGGTCGCGCACATCCGGAAGGATGTCTGCGAGCGGGGCGGTGAGCGGCCGCGTCGCTACGACGAGCTCGGTGGCCAGCTGCATGGGTGACTGGCCGGGGGCGATGATGCCGTGGGGGGCGGCGGCGTCGATAAGCAATTGCACTTTGCTCATGAACGCGTCACGCCGTGCGCCGAGACCGCCGTCGGAGCTATCGGCGGCCAGCGCGGTGGCAAGGATGCCCACGCCCGAATCGACGAGCGCCCAGACGAAGGATTCGAAATGTTCGGTGGGATTGTCTTCGAAGCCGTCGAGGGCGTCATCGAGGAGTGATTCGATGCGTTCGAGGAAGACGATCGCGCAGGCGTCGTAGAGCGCGGCGCGGGTGGGAAAGTGACGGTAGAGGGTGGCGATGCCCACGTCGGCGTCCGCCGCGATGCCCTCGAGGGTGATTTCGGAGTTCGGGCGAGTACCTATCTGGGCCAGCGCAGCGGTGACAATCTGGTCGCGTTTCGCGCGGGCGTCTGCACGCATTGTTGACCAGCCCCCTTTTTGGGTTTGACAGTGACTATTTTGGGGAGCACCATAGCACGAGTTAAGTGATAGTCCACCCTACGGTTAAGGGACCGCATGACCCCCATACTCAGCACGCAAGACCTCGTGCTCCGCAAGGGCGACACCCCGGAAAACTTCGACATCGGTCGGGGGTTGACCCTGCTGAACACGCGGCGAGAGTCCGATTCGACCCTGCTCAGCCTCGCGCTGGCGGGGCGCTTCAACCCGCACTCCGGCACGATCCTCCTCGACGGGGAAGAAACCAGGACACGCCAGCGCTTCAAGCAGATCGCGCTTGCAGGCGTGACCGAAATTGACGGGCTGGACCGCCTCGTGCGCATCCGCGACGTGGTGCGCGAGCAGATTGCGTGGTCGCAGAACTTTTTCGCCCGCACACCGCACTCATCCGAGGCGATCAAGTCCCACGACAACGTGGAAAAGTGGCTGGGGCCGTTGCAGCTGGAAGACATCGACATGACGGCGCACGTCGGCGACATCGGCCCGACGGACCGTTTCCGCCTGCGCGTGCTGCTGGCGCTGATTTCCCGCCCGGACGCGAAGATGCTGATCGTGGACGATGTGGACCAGGTGCGCAAGATGGACATCCGCCGCAAGCTGCTGGATGATCTGCGCGGGGTCGCGGTGCACCTGCCCGTAATGGTGAACACGGTGAATGAGGAGGGGCTATGAGTGGCCTGCACATTGGATCCGACTTCCGGAAGTTCGCCCACGGCAAGCTTCCCCCGCTCGCCATCACGGCGATATGCCTGCTGCCGCTGCTGTTCGGCGGCCTGTTCCCCTGGGCGTACTGGGACCCGCTGGGCAACCTGCACAAGCTGCCCGTCGCGTTGGTGAACTCGGACGAGGGCGACAACGGCCAGCAGGTTGTGGACAAGCTGCTGGAGCAGCGCCCCATGGACTTCCAGGTTGTCAGCGCCGAGGAGGCCCAGGAAGGCATCGCCAGCGGCAAGTACTACCTGGGCTTGGAGATCCCCACGGACTTCTCTGAGGCTGTGACCAGCGTGAAGGAAGATGACCCGCATTCAGCGAAGATCAACATCACGCTGAACGAGACCAACGGTTTCATCCCCACCATGCTGGGCGAGAAGGCCGCGGAGGCGATCGGCTCTGCCGTGTCGAATTCCGTGGGCAGCAGGGTGGTTGAGCAACTGTTTGTAGGCATCAACACACTCTCGGACGGCGTGCATAAGGCCGCCGACGGCGCCGGGCAGTTGGACGAGGGCGCGAACAAGGCGCACGACGGCTCGGAGCAGCTCAACGAGGGTGGCACGAAGCTCAACGACGGCATCCAGCAGCTCAACGACAAGGTGCAGCAGCTGCCGGACGCCGTGACCAAACTCGACGGCGGTGTCGCACGCCTGCAGGACGGCGCGATCCAGCTCAACGACGGCATCACCACCGCTTCCGGCGGCGCCGACCAGCTCTCCAACGGCCTGACTCAGCTGCAGGCGGGTACGCAGCAGCTTGGCGACGGCGCGACGCAGATCGCCGGCGGCGTTGACAAAATCGCTGGCTTTGCCGGCAAGATCAACGAGCTGCAGGCCGCGTTGGACGACATCAACGCAAACCTGAACAACGTGATCGCGGACCTGGACCGCTCCCCCATCCCGGGCAGCAACGAGCTGGCAAACCAGGCGCGTGGCGTGCAGCTGCAGATCAACGCCGGCCCGCTGCAGGCGGTCACGGAAAACAACCTGGTGGGCCAGCTGATGCAGCTGCAGGCCGGCGCACACGAGCTGGCCACCCAGCTATCGGACCCGAGCGCGAAGTACCGCGGCGGCGTTGACAGCGCCGTCGAGGGCGCAAAGACGCTTGCGGACGGCCTGAAGCGCCTGCAGGAAGGCTCCGGCACCCTGGTCGCCGGCGTGACCACGCTGAAGGACGGCACGGGCAAACTGGTCGTGGCGGCGAACACCGCCACCGACGCCACCTCGCGCCTGGCCGCCGGGTCTAACCAGCTGGTGGTGGGCCTGGGCGACCTCAACGACGGCCTGGTCAAGCTCTCCGATGGTACCGGCGAGCTCTCCATGAGCCTTTCCGACGGCGCCGAAAAGGCCCCAAGCTGGGAGGGTGAGCGCCTGAACAAGGCTATCGACGCCGCCGCGGACCCGGTGCACACCGAAAACACCGGCGACGGCGTGACCTTCTTCGGCAAGGGCCTCAGCCCGTTTTTCCTGTCGCTGTCGCTGTGGTTCGGCGTGCTGATTATGTACATGATCATGCCGCCGTTTAGCCGCCGAGCGATCGACTCGGGCACCAACCCGCTGCGTGTGCTTTTGTACACGATGATCCCGTCATTCATCATCGGCTTCTTCCAGTCCATCGCCCTGTGGGTGATGCAGACGTTCATCCTGGACGTCGAGCCGCTGCACCCGCTGTCACTGTTCGCCGTGCTGGTGCTGGTGTCCTGGGTGTTCGTCACCGCGATCATGGCCCTGAACACCGCGCTGGGCCCCGCCCCTGGGCGCCTGGCCACCATGGCGTTGATGTCGCTGCAGCTGGTGGCGTCGAACGGCCTGTATCCGCCGGAGGTGCAGCCCGCGTTCATCCAGTGGGTGCACAGTTGGGACCCGATGCGCTACTCGGTGGATCTGGTGCGCTACGCGCTGTTCGGCACCCCGTCCTACGACCCGCGCATGTGGACCGCTGTGACCGTGCTGCTGTTCGTCGGCGCGCTGTCCGTGGCCATCTCGTGCGTGGCTTTGTACGGCCGCCGGACCTGGCACATGAAGGACCTCCACCCCGAGCTGTCCGTTTAACCCCTACCATGGGCGGGGCACAACATTTCCCCAGATAGACCGAAGGACCCCACCCATGTTTTTCAAGAAATCCAACAAGGACAAGATCAACCTGCGTCTGCCGTCCGCGGCGCTGCGCATCCCCACCGGCGCCCTGATCTTAAACTCCGGCTTGGGCAAATTCCAGGTGGACAAGGAAGGCGCCGAGGGCCTGCGCGACATGGCTACAGACGGTATCCCGCAGCTGGGCCAGATCGACGCTGAAAACTTCGCCACCGGCCTCGCCTCGGCTGAGACTGCCCTGGGTGCGGCACTCCTGTGCCCGCTGATCCCGAACCGCCTGGCCGGCTTGGGCCTGGCCGCGTTCGGTGCCGGCCTGCTTTCCATGTACTTCGGTAACGACCAGTACACCGAGGACGACGGCATCCGCCCGTCCAGCGCAGGCCTCGCCATTGCGAAGGACTCCTGGCTCGTGGGCATCGGCCTGGCGCTGGCTGCCCTTCCACGCAAGTAGCCGCCAAGCGCGGCTGCGCTGCGCCACCCCATGCACGTCATCCAGGCGGCTGGCACGGGGTTTTCGCATTCTTGGAACCCGCCGCATGCGTAACTGGAAGATGGAGCGGGTAGTGCGGCGATACCCGTCCACACGCCCCAGAAACGAAGAAACCGCCCGGCAACCGTATCGGTTGCCGGGCGGTTCGCTGTCATCCTGTCCGCTCGTCGCGGACCGGTGAGGGCTTACTTCTCGGAGGAGTCGTCGCCCTTAGCGTCAGTGTCCTTGTCCACCTTGGTGGAGGACAGGCCCATCAGCTTCTCGTTACCGGTTGCCTTGCCCACCTGGTAGGAGGAGGTGTACTCCTCCGCACCGCAGGCACGCATCAGACCGTCGATAGCGAGCAGGCCGAGGGTGATGGCTGCGATCGCGCCACCAGCCATACCCAGCATCTCCGGGTTCTGGATGTTGAAAGCGCCCTGGAAGCCAGCGGCGCGGGAAGCGCGATCCTCGTTGAAGATGCCCAGGCCCTGCTGGATGCGGGTGTTTACATCCTGGATAGCACCGTTGATCTGGCCGGAGATACCCTCCAGGCCCGGGATCTGCACCTGGGAAAGCACAGCAACCGGGATAGCCAGCATCAGCGGAGCTGCGAGGCCGACGAGGCCGGCGATGCACTTGCCGTCGAGGTCCTTCACGGAAGAGCCGTTAGCGGAGCCGTTCTCGACAATGTTGGTGTCGATATCCGTACCACCCGGGTTCTGGATGAAGGTGATGTAGGTGTGGCCACCCTCGGTACGGGCGTGACCGATGTGCTCCTCGACCAGCTTGCCGTCGACGAACCACTGGAGCTTGAACTCCGGGGTCTTGTTAGCGTCGCCGGACCACTTCAGCTCGTAGGTGCCGTCTTCGTTCTCGATCAGCTCCAGGCCAGACTCGGAGTCGAGCGGCTCGCCGTCCTTGCCGACGAGCTTCAGGTCACCCTTGTCCTTCGGCAGCTTGATGCTGATGGAGCGGCCGTCCTTGCCGTCCTCCGGCATGAGGATCTTCGCGCCCTCTTCGGTCTCCGGGTCGTCGTTGTTGAGGCCGATGTTGATCTGCTTGTCGACGTTGCCGTCCTCGTCGATGCTGACCACGACGACACCGCCGGTCTTCTTCGGATCCTTCGGAATGATCTCCACGGAGCCATCCGAGTTCTCCTTGACGTCGACCAGGGAGCCACCCTCAAGGACCTTGAGCGTGCTGCCCTTCTTGCCCGGGGTCACTACAACAGTCTCGCCGTTGGAGGAGTACTCGTCCTCGATACGGACGTTGCGCTCGTCCTTCTTCACGTTGAGGTAGTAACGGGAGACGACGCGCTCTTCACCGTTGATGGTCTTGATCAGGTCAAGAACAGCGGTGCCTTCCTTACCCGGCTTCGGGGTGACAACCCAAACCTTTCGGCCGTCGACGGTCTCCACCTTGACGTCGACAATGTCCTCACCCTTGGTGATGTCGACGCGGGTGTTCTCATCCCATGCAATCAGGAACTGGTCCTTCTCGCGCAGCTCGTGGGTGAAGGCGCCACGGGTGATGTCGATGATGTACTTGCCAACAATGTTCCCGTCAGCGTCCATCTCGTGGACCGTTGCGCGGCCCTGTGCGTCGTCGTTCGGGACAAAGACGTTGCCGTCGAGCTCGCCAAGGTCACCGCCCTCGACGACAACCAGCTTGTTGCCGTCGACGATCGGGTTGATCTTGAGCTTCTGGATGCTCAGGATCTTGTAGTTCTTGATGCTCGGCTGGATGTCGATGTTGTAGCGACCAACAACGCGACCGGTCTCCGGGTGAACGATCTCGACAACAGCGGTGCCAACCGGACCCTTCGGCAGGACGATCCACTTACCGTTCTCGTCCTTCTTCACCTCGACGAGGTCCTCGGAGCCCTCGGCGACGCGCACCTCGTTGGACTCCGGGGTCACCGTGACGGAGACGGAACCGGTGTTGGTGGTGGTGACTTCGCGGGTGATCTCCTGGTCGGTGATGGTGAAGACGTAGCGGGTGACGACCATGCCATCGACGGTCTCCTCGACGACAACCTCGCCGGTTGCGCCCTCGACCGGGATGAAGCGGAACTCGCCGGTCTCATCCTTGTAGACGATGACCTGGTCCTCGCCCTTCACAACCTCGTAGGAGCCGTTGCCCTCGAGGACGACATCCTGGTTGTTCTTGATGGTCTTCTCAACAACGCTGACCGAGTAGTCGATCGGATTCTCAACGGTCTCCTCAGTGATGGTGACGTTGATGATGGTCTTCTCGCCGATCTTGACAACGATCTTGTCGCCAACCTGAGCCTCGTCGGTAGCCACGAGGATGATCTCGCCAGCTTCGTTGCGATCCATGATCAGCTTGGACTCGTCGGAGATCACAACCGCAGAGTCGTCAATAGACACGGTGCCCGCAACACGGACGTGGTCGCCCTCTTCCTTGGAGAGACGTGCCTCGGAAACCTGGATGCTGCCGTCGGCGTCACCCTCGGTCACAACAACCTCGGAGGTGTTCGAGTTGATGGCCGGCTGGTTCGGGTTCGAGGTACCACCAGTATTGATGATGTTGTTGTTCACATTGTTGTTCACAATGATGATCTCGTTGCCCTCGGAGTCCTTCTCCACCGGCAGAGTCGTGGTGACGGTCTCGGTAACCGGGGCCGGGGTCTCAACCTCAGGAGTGACGGTCTTGGTCACGGTCTGAACGACCGGCTCTTCCGGCTTCGGGTAGTGGGTGACGGTCTCAGTGATGACCTCAGGGGTAACGGTCTTGGTCTCGGTGACCGGCTTGCCCTCGACGGTCTTGGTGACCTCGACGACCTTCGGGTCCTGGGTCACGGTCTCCTTGTCGGTGACGGTAACCGGCGCAGCGGTCTCGGTCTCGGTGCGGGTGACAGTCTCGGTCACAACCTCCGGCTCGGGGGTCTCGGTCTTGGTCTCGACAACCGGCTTGCCCTCGACGGTCTTGGTGACCTCGACGACCTTCGGCTCCGGGGTAACGGTCTTCGTCACCGGCTCAGCAACGAGAGTTTCGGTCTTGGTCTCGACAACCGGCTTGCCCTCGACGGTCTTGGTGACCTCGACGACCTTCGGCTCCGGGGTAACGGTCTTCTCGACGGTCGTGGTGACCGGCTCACCCTCGACGGTGGTGACGACGGTCTCGGTGCGCACCTCAGGGGTAACGGTCTTGGTCTCGGTGACCGGCTGACCAGCAACGGTCTTGGTGACCTCGACGACCTCCGGATCCTGGGTCACGGTCTCGGTGTTTGTGACGGTGACCGGCGCAGCGGTCTCGGTCACGGTACGCACGACCGGGTTCGACGGGTAGTCACCGGTGATCATGTTATTGGTGATGCACAGGTAGTAGATGGTGATGTTGCCGTGCTGGTCACGCAGCTGCAGCTCAACAGTGCCGCTGAGGTTCTCCTGAGCCGGGGAAAGCTTGATGCCGGTTGTCCAGACGTTGCCCCACTCATCCTGCTGCACGTTCGGGCTGACGTTGAGGATCTCCTTGCCGCTAACGATGCGCCACTCGTAGCAATCGTAGAGGTCCATGTAGTAGGTCGGGGTCGCCTCGTCGAAGGTGATGTAGTGAGTGCTCTCACGAACAACCCAACCGGAGTTGAACGGCAGGTCATTGCCAGAGCCGATCACCTGCTGCTGGACCTGCTGCTGGGTGTACGCCTTTGCACTCGGCGCGAACGTTACGGTGCTGCCGGCCGCGGTGGCACCGGCAATCGCGATTGCGAGCATCCGCTTCTTTTGGTTGGAAGCCATCTTCCTTAATTCCTCTCGATAAGGGATCTGTCAGCGCCAGCGAACTGCCGGCGGAGGGACAAACGTCAAAAACTTCAATGCAGTAATCGAGGGCACCCAGCCCTCGTCCGCGACAAGTGTTGAAAAGTCTCGATCTCTCCCTGCATGGAAACTCTTTCTTGATTTCCCTGCTCAGAGCCTCTTTTTTCAACGACCTGTTTCGGTACTTGACCGATAGTACAGGTTCTACAGGCTGCATTCCAGATTGTTCAACGCTTCCCCCAAGGGTGTGTTGCTGTGAAAAACACATACATTCGCAACGAAATTTCGAGCGGTCAATTTTCACCGCCTCTACCTGCTGCTATAAACGTATACGCATATCTAGCTAGATTTAAGACTAAATCCTAAAACTGTCTTAAGCGATCTGAAAATTGCCTAAAATAGTGCTTCTACCTCGGGTTATAAAGGATTGTAACGCAATGGTATAGACGCTGTGTTTCTAGTCACAGATGCCACCATTGCTTGAGCAAACCTGCCGAAAACCTTATCCCTGTAGCGGACCGGAGGATCGATCCGCGCGTACCCGCTTCAGCACGTTCTCCGCAGAGATCAGACACATGGGCACTCCGACCCCCGGCGTCGTCGTAGCCCCGGCGTACAGGACATTGCCAGCCTTACGGCTCTTATTCGATCCGCGCAGGAACGCGGACTGCCGCAGCGTGTGCGCGGGCCCGATCGATCCGCCAGACCAGGCGTTGTAGCGCTCTGCAAAATCAGCGGGACCAAGCGTTTGCTTTACGACGATCCTCCGGCCCAACCCCGCAACCCCACACCTCGCCGCAATCTGCTCGATAGCCGCGTCGGCGATGCGCTGCACCTGCTCAGAAGCTTCACCCCGGTACATGTCGCCGTGGCCCACCGACGGGTCCGCGGGCACCGGCACCAGCACAAACAGGTTCTCATAGCCCGCGGGCGCAACAGAAGGATCAGTGGCGGAAGGTTGAGAGACATAGATGGACTGCGACGCCGCCTGCGGCCGGCTGGCAACGGGACCATTGAATACAGCATCAAAATCGTCCAACCAGTCGTCACTGAACAGGAAGTTGTGGTGGGCCAGCTCCGGGATCCCGCCTCTAACGCCCAGCATGACCAGCACCGTGCCCAAGCCAGGGTCGCGCGGGGCGAACCAAGATTCGTCGTAGGTGCGCTTGCTCTTCGGCAGCAAGCGGGTTTCGGTGTGGTGGAGGTCCGCGGCGGAGATGGTGAGGTCGGCGGGGAGCCTTTGGCCGTCGATAAGCAAGACGCCCCTGTCCTCGATGGCCGCGACCTCGGAGTTGAAACGGAACCGCGCACCCTGGTCGACGGCGAGGTTGAACAGCGCGTCCATAACCGCCGCGAAACCGCCCTGCGGGTACAGCACACCTTGGGTGAGGTCGGTGTGGCTGAGCAAGTGATACATACTCGGCGTGCGGCTGGGGTGCGAGGAGAGGAACACGGACGGATACGTGAGCATCTGGCGCAGACGCGTGTCCGTGAAGCGCTTCGCCACGAACCTATCCAGCGGCTCCGTGAGGTAGCGCGCGAGGCGGGCGTAACGGCCGCGGAGGCCCTTCAACGGGGCCAGGGAGCGAAAGTTGGTGTACAGGAAGTTTTGCATCGCCAGGTCGTACATCTCCTCGGCGCTGTCCAGGTACTCGCGGAGCTTGGTGCCGGCGCCGGGCTCGATGCTTTCGAAAAGCTCCGCGGCGTTGTCGCGGCCGGAGTGGACGTCGATGGGCTGGCCGGTCTCCGGGAAAAGGCGGTAGGCGGGTGCGAGCGGCTGAAGGTCCAAAAGGTTCTCGGTGCGCTTGCCAAAAAGGCTGAAGAATTGGTCGAACGCGTCCGGCATCAGGTACCAACTCGGGCCGGTGTCGAAACGGAAGCCGTCGATGGTCTCGTTGCCGGCGCGGCCGCCGTAGGTGGGCAGCTTCTCCACCACGGTGGTGTCGATGCCCTCTCGGGCGAGCAACGCGGCAGTGGCCATGCCGGCCACGCCGGCGCCAATCACAATGGCTGACTTCGGATGCTTGTTCATGGCTTCCTCGAGTTCGCTAGCGCTTTCGCTGTGAGCGCTACTTTGAGGTAGTTGGGCACGCGGACGCGGGTGGTCTGCAGCTCGGCTGCCGGGGTGGCCGCGATACGGGCGTTGAGCTCACGGAACAGCGCTTCAGCAGCGGCCACTCCCCCGCGCGCTGCTGGCGGCAGCAGCAAAATGGCCTCGCGGGCGCGGTCGAGTTCGTCGGCGATTTGGCTGGTGAGGGTGGACTTTAGGTCGTCGTCGAGCGGGGCGCCGAAGTACGCTCGACCGAGTGCGCGGCTATCCTCGCCGAGGTCGCGCAAGAAGTTGACCTTCTGAAACGCGCTGCCGAGCGCACGGGCGCCCTCCTCCAGCTCGCGGCGGCGTGGGGTGTCGCGGCCGCGCAGGAAAATGTCCAGGCACATCAGGCCGATCACCTCGGCCGAGCCATATATATAGGTATCCAGCTGTTGCGGCGTGAATTCCGTCTGCGTCAGATCCGCGCGCATGGAGGCAAAAAATGCCCGCACATGCTCGGGATTCAGGCGGCACTCGCGGTAGGTGCAAGCCCACGCATGCAGCACCGGATCCGTGTGGAAGCGGTGGGCCGAGGCGTGCAGCACCTGCTCCTCATACAGGTCAAGCGCGGTTTCCGGGCACTCGTTGGCCTGGGCGGTGGTGCCGTCCACGATCTCGTCCGCGATGCGCACCACCGCGTAGAGGTTCCGGATGTGCGTGCGCTCCCGGTTCGGCAGCATCCGCACAGCAAGGGAAAAACTCGTGGAATATTGCGCAATCACCTGCGCCGCCGCCTTGTCCGCCATGGCGTCGAAGCGGGAGAGGAAGGTGTTCACGCCTGGCCAGCTTACCGTGCGTGCGTGGCGCTACTCCTTGGACTTGTCGTAGGTGGCGTTGGAGATGATCTCCTTCGCTTCATCCTGCGACAACCCCTCCCCGCGCAGGCTGATCATCTCCATGGTGGACACGTTGCCGGTCTCGGAGTTCTCCGCGGAGAGGAACAGGCCGTCCCAGTAGTCGCCGTCGTCGTCCACGGCCTCAAAGTAGGACACGATCGCCTTGTCCGCGCCGTCCACGTCGGCGGCGTCCTCCCCCTTCGGCTCAATCACCGTGTCCTGGGCGAAAATGTTGCCGTACAGCACGGCCGCGTTGGTCGCGTCTGCATGAGGCGCCACGCCGGTGTCCTTGCTCAGCCGGATCTGCACCGTCATCGCGTCCTCGCTGTCGCGCGCGCCCACTACCCACGGGTCCTCGATGGAATCCGGGTCGCTGGACTTATCAAACTCCGACCAGCTCTCCGGCACCCGGACTGTCAGCGGCCCGGAGCTGACCTCCAGCATGCGGTTCGTGTCGTTCGTCTCCTCCGCCCCGCACGCCACGGCTCCCAGGCACAGCGCTGCGGCGGCAACCGCGGAGATGATTTTTTGCTTCATGGCGGGCCTCTCTACGTGGTTTTGCCCGCGATAGTACTGGTGGGGAAGTTCCAGTTTCGGGATTCGCACTTTCACACTTTGTCTACCTGCTAATTCGGAGTTTCATTCTGACTTTGGTAGTGGAAAGTGCGAAAGTCTTAGTAGTTCAACCGATACGTCGTGCCCCGGCGGCCTTGACCACCGAGCATGACTACGTGCCCGTGGTGGAGAAGGGGCTCAAGGGCATACCGCAGTTGCGCCGCCGAGAGGCCCGTCTGAGTCTGCAACTCCTTCAACGTGACCTGTGCACCAGGAGTAAAAGCCCGGTAGACGGCGGGAACGTTTTTGCCAAGGGAAGCCAGATCATCAATGTGGAAAGCGGCGGTGATGTCCGGCCGCAGGGCCTCGAACCTCAGTGTGTCGTTCCGAGCTCCAGGCAAGGCGTACCGGCCGTCGGTTTCCTGGAGCACCCCTGTCTCCGTGAGCCTACCCAGCATCCTCTTGCATGACTGCTCACTGTAAGGCGAGTAGCGCTGCAGGATGCCGGAGAGCGTGGCGCCGCCGTGATTCCGCAGGTCCACCAGAAGATCCTCTTCAGTCGGGCTCAATCGCAGCCCGTCACGCTGCAAACCCTCCAACCAGGCATCCTCTTCCTTCGTGAAACGGGATCCGCGCGGAAAGAGGACCTTGAACTCGACACCATTGTCTACGAACTTAGGTTTCGGCATGCGCGCCTCCCGGATCGCCGTCACGATTTCCTGAATGCCGCCACCTTCGCCCTCAATTACACGCTCTCTGTCGTCCGTGCGGAGGTAACGCGCGATTTCGTACAGACGCTTGTTAACCGGGGCTTTAGTCAATGAAGGCGCCTCAAGCTGAGAAACGGATAGGCCACGCAAACCGCCTGGGCTGACAATTATGAGCATTCGCTCCGTGAGCCTGATCTCCACCTTCTTGCCCACGTCCACAGAGGGCCCCAGGTCCCGGTGCACCAAAGCGTTCGCTAGCACTTCTCGGATAGCGCTCGGGGGAAACTCCGGCTGATCCACTAAGTGGCCGGCTTCGGTGTAACGGCTCACGGTGTCCGCATTTCGCTGAATCCATTCCATCGCTTCCGTCAGCATCACGGGCAACGGGCCCTCGATCTCAGTCAGGTTCCTGTTTCGGCCCGCTCCCTCCCCTCGAGCCAGCCGCACCGCCGCTGTCGCTCCGAGTGCTGGCTCAACCGACTGCGGGAGGTACCCCAGCGCGTACAAACCGCCAAAGCGAACGTTGCCCTGGTTGTCCGTAACGTTAGTGACCTGCAGTAGCTGATCGACGTTGTCGATTTTGGCTATGCGGCTCCGAGAAGCACGCACCGTTTTCACGTATGTGTCAAGCACGCTCGAGTCAAGCAGGGCGGAATCGGTGCCTGGCAAAGATGCAAAATCGAAGTGGGTTTGCTGAGTCTCAGTCAGCGCCGACAGCGACAACATTTTCAAGTCATTCGAATTCATCACGTAGTCGCCGTCTGCCTGGCGCAAAAATGGTTTGCCCTCGAACTTCGCCGGCTTCTCTGAAGCCAGAAGCGGCGTAACTTCCACAACGACTACGTTCTTCCCGTCAAGCACGTGGTGGAAAAATTCCAACTGTGGCGCCGGCGTCACCGCACTCCGGTTCACGTTCACCACGGATTTCTCCATCTGCGCAGGCTCGGCAACGCCGGTGACTTCGAACCCACGCCGTTCACTCACCCCGAGAATGATTGCGCCAGCTTGTGGCATGTTCGCAAACGCGCACAGCGTCTCGCCCAGCTGCTCAGGGACTCCCCCACCTGCTGTTTTGCACTCAACCAGGGTCGTATCGTCTCCAAACGCACGCAACTGGGAAAGTGTTTCACGCAACCGCCGCTCAGTCCAGGACATAACTCGCACAGTATCCACACTTTCACACTTTGTCTACCTGCGATTTCGGAGTTTCATTCTGACTTTGGTAGTGGAAAGTGCGAAGCTTACGTCGCAAAGCAAAAAGGCCCCCTCCAACTGGAGGGAGCCATTCTGTGGAGCATAGGAGAATCGAACTCCTGACATCCTGCTTGCAAAGCAGGTGCTCTACCAACTGAGCTAATGCCCCGCGTACCCAAGGGTACCGTGGGCCTAGCAAGAATCGAACTTGCGACCTCATCGTTATCAGCGATGCGCTCTAACCGACTGAGCTATAGGCCCTTGGAACGAATAGGAATATTACAGAGCACCCACTGCAGCTCCAAATCGCCAGCGTATGGCCCATAAAAGAGCAATTGCTTATCGACGTTCCACGCCCCGGCACCCAGGGGTAACTGACGGGGGTAAGCGCGGCGGAAAATGGTGAACAATCCGGGTTTTCCTGAGGTTTTGCACATCTCCCGAGGTGAGCGGGCTGCCCGGGCTTGCGCGCGGTGCTTGGCAGGGGCTGATTGGTGAACAATCCGGGCTCTGGGGGCTTGACAAACGTTGAACAATCCGAACCAAGTGTTGAACGATCTTACCCCGGTTTACCTGCGCAAACGCACTGAATAAAGTAGAAGGCATCAAAGCAGCCCATGTCCACCACAACGTCAAAGGAGCAACGAGATGCGCGCACAAACCACGGCCCTCGCCGCCGCACTCGCAGCAGCATTCGCCTTCACCGGCCTTCAGCCGGCCGCCGCAGCGGACACCACCGCACTCGTTGACCTCGAAGCGGCCGAGTACGCCATCGACTCTGACAACGACGGCCTCCCCGACGACTGGGAAACCGAGGGCATCGTGCTTCACGACGGCACGGAGCTCGCCCTCCCCGACTGGGGCGTCGACCCCAACCGCCCCGACCTGTTCCTGCAGATCAATTGGATGGAAGAGCATAACGGAAAGTCCTTCGCGCCGTCCGCGGAAGCGCTGCAGGACATCGTCGACCTCTTCGACGACCACGGCATCGCCCTGCACATCGACGCCGGCGAGACCCACACCAACATCCCCAACTACACCGAGTTCCACGGCGGCGAAACCGTGGCCTACTCGCAGCACTACTTCGCCGACCAGATCTCCGGCGTGCGTCTACTGAAGGACATTGAGACCCACCTCGGCGACCGTTCAAACGCCTTCCGGCTAGGCATCATCGGCGACCAGATCGACCGCGGCGACTACACCACCGGCGTCGCCCTGGTCGGCGACAGCGCCTTCTTCGTTGCCAACAATGACCAGATCGACAGCGATGAGCAGCTCCGCAACGCCATCCTCCACGAGTTCGGCCACACCCTGGGCCTGCGCCACAACGGCTCCGCGGACGTCGCCCGCAAGCTGCCGCGCACCCAAGCCACGCCGGCGGAGTACCTGTCCGTGATGAACTACGACCGCCAGTTCACCCACTTCAACTACTCCGAGGAGCCCTACACCGCCGAAGGCCCGGACGGCCCCGTCGAGGTGCCCGTCGACTGGGACGCCCTCGTCCTGGACACCCCGCGCATCGGCCGCGACGCCGTGGAGCTCGGCGCCCGCACTGTCTCCCACGGTGCGATTCCGGTAGCACAGGCTTCTGATGTTTCTGAGGCCGAGCCGGTTTCCGCCGAGACCGCTCCTGTCAAGGCCACGGATGTGAACGTCGCCGCCATCGTCGGCTCCGTCGTCGCTGCCCTGGCCGTCCTGGGCATCGCGGGTGCAGGTTTCGCCGCCATGAACGGCCTGCTCCCCTTCTAAACCCGCCGAAACGTGCGCCCCGCTTCTGGCGGGGCGCTTTTTATTGGTGCGCACCAATAATTGGGATCACCGGGATTGTCCGCAATGCGGAAATTCGCCTACTTGGCCCGGTTGGACATGGTGAAGCTAACGCCGCCGACCAGGTCCGCGATGGCGTTGTACATGACCACCGTCAGCGGGGCCATGATCACCTGGAACAGGAACCCCACCAGGCCGAACAGGCCCGCGGCGGACATAGCCAGTTTCATGTCCACCACCTGGTCGCCGCCGACACCGCCGATCAGCGAGTTGATGGACTCGATGACCCCGGCGCGCTCCAGCCCGTAGTAGACCAGTACGCACGCGGCCATCCAGGCGATAAAGCCCAAAAAGGCCAGCAGAGTTGCCACTTTGAAGGTGGAGCCGGCGCCGATGTGGCGCACGGTCACTTTGCGGACGGCCACGGGCTACTCCTTGTCCTCGCCGGCGTCGGAGCTGTCGTCGCTAAGCGCCTGCTCGATGGTCTTCTGCCCGGTGGCGACTGCGGTGGCTTCCTCCTCGCCTTCGTCCTCGACGTTGCGGTCGATGGCCAGAAGTTCCACACCGTCGGCGAGGTCCACCAGTCGCACGCCCATGGTCGCGCGCGAGGACGGGCGGATCTGATCGACCTCGGTGCGGATCACGCCGCCGGCGGAGGTGATGGCGAAGATCTGGTCGTCCTCGGCAACCGAGAGGGCGCCGATGAGCTTGCCGCGCTTCGGGCTGTACTTGAAGGTCATCACGCCCATGCCGCCGCGGCCCTGCGTGTTGTACTCCTCGATGGCGGTGCGCTTGCCGTAGCCGCCGGAGGTGGCCACGAGCAAGTATTCGCCGTCCTTGGCCACGGTCATGGCCAGCAGCTGGTCGTCGCCCTTGAAGCGCATGCCCTTCACGCCAGCGGTGGCGCGGCCCATGGGGCGCAGCTGCTCGTCGTCGGCGGAGAAGCGGATGGACTGGCCCTGCTCGGACACGAGCAGCAGGTCGTCGTCCTCACCGACGAGGGAGGCGCCGATGAGCGCGTCGCCTTCGTTGAGGTTGATGGCGATCAGGCCGGCGGAGCGGGCGGACTCGTAGTCGGTGAGGCGGGACTTCTTCACGCGGCCGTCGCGGGTGGCCAGCACCAGGTAGGGGGCGTCCTCGTAGGTCTGGATCTGGATGATCTGGGCGATCTTCTCTTCCGGCTGGAATTCCAGCAGGTTGGCCACGTGCTGGCCGCGGGCGGTGCGGCCCGCTTCCGGCAGCTCGTAGGCCTTGAGGCGGTAGACGCGGCCGAAGTTGGTGAAGAACAGGATCCAGTCGTGGGTGGAGCAGATGAAGAAGTTCTTCACCACGTCGTCCTGCTTCAGCTCGGCGCCGCGTACGCCCTTGCCGCCGCGTTTCTGACTCTTGTAGGCGTCCACCTTGGTGCGCTTGGCGTAGCCGGTGGAGGTGATGGTGACCACCACGTTTTCGCGGGCGATGAGGTCTTCCTCGGTGACGTCGCCGGTGGCGGCGACGATCTGGGTGCGGCGCTCGTCGCCATACTTATCGACGATCTCCTTGAGCTCGTCGCCGACAATCGCGCGCTGACGCTCCGGCTTGGCCAGGATGTCCTTGAAGTCCGCGATCTGCTTTTCGATGGCGGCCAGGTCGTCGACGATCTTCTGGCGCTCCAGGGCGGCCAGGCGGCGCAGCTGCATGGCCAGGATCTCGTTGGCCTGGATCTCGTCCACGTCGAGCAGGTCGATCAGCCCGGCGCGGGCCTCGTCCACGGTCGGCGAGCGACGGATCAGGGCAATGACCTCGTCCAGCATGTCCAGCGCCTTGACCAGGCCGCGGAGGATGTGGGCGCGCTTTTCGGCCTCGTCCAGGCGGTACTGGGTGCGGCGGACAATGACTTCGATCTGGTGCTTGACGTAGAAACGCAGCATCTGGTCCAGGCGCAGGGTGCGCGGGACGCCATCGACAATGCTGAGCATGTTGGCGGAGAAGTTCGTCTCTAGCGCGGAGTGCTTGTACAGGTTGTTCAGCACCACGCGCGGCACCGCGTCGCGCTTGAGCGTGACCACGATGCGCATGCCCACGCGGTCGGAGGACTCGTCCTCAATCTTGGAGATGCCCACCATCTTGCCGGCGGTGACCTGCTCGGCGATGTTGTGGATGAAGTTATCCGGGTTGACCTGGTACGGCAGCTCGGTGATCGTGATGACCTGGCGGTTACCGATCTCCTCGATCTCCGTCACGCCGCGCATGCGGATGGAGCCGCGGCCGGTGGTGTAGGCGTCCTTAATACCCTGGTCGCCCACGATCAGGCCCGCCGTTGGGAAGTCTGGTCCCTTCACGCGCTCCATCACAGCGTCGAGGGTCTCTTTCTCCTCGACGTCGTGGTTTTCCAGGATCCACTGGATGGCGTCCGCCAGCTCGTTGAGGTTGTGCGGCGGGATGTTGGTTGCCATGCCCACCGCAATGCCGTTGGAGCCGTTCATCAGTAGGTTCGGCACACGGGACGGAAGGACCGTCGGCTCCTGGGTCTTGGAGTCGAAGTTGGGGGCGAAGTCCACGGAGTTTTCGCGGATGTCGCGGACCATCTCCATGGCGATCGGGGTGAGCTTACACTCCGTGTAACGCATAGCGGCCGGGCCGTCATTGCCCGGGGAACCGAAGTTGCCCTGGCCGTCCACAAGCGGGTAGCGCATGGACCACGGCTGGGCCATGCGCACCAGGGTGTCGTAGATGGCGCTGTCGCCGTGCGGGTGGTAGTTACTCATGGTCTCGCCGACGGCCTTCACGCTCTTGACGTAGGAGCGCTCGGGGCGGAAACCCGCGTCGTACATTGCGTAGATCACGCGGCGGTGCACCGGCTTCATGCCGTCGCGCACCTCGGGGAGCGCGCGACCCACGATCACGCTCATGGCGTAATCGATGTAGCTGGTCTGCATCTCCTCGTTGATGTCGATTGGTTGAATGCGGTCCAAGCCGCCAGTGGTGTCATCAGCCATGTGTATGGAGTCTAGCGGGGCTTCTGCTTGGAGCGAAGGAGCAACGTGGTATCACAATGGTATGGCTATGACGCTCCGGTTGACCGCAGACGAGGACAAGGCGCTCTTGTTACTGGCTTCAGCGTGGGGGTGCTCGAAGCAGGAGGCGGCGCGCCGTGCGGTAGTGGCGGCAGCATCGCGATTGCTTGACGACGCCCACGTCACCGACCTCGCCCGCTCCCTCATCCCCTCCTATTCCGGAATGGAATCGCGCATCCGGCAGGCGCGCGGATGAGGGGCTTTTCCCCCGAGCAGCTCCTGGCCATCGCGGACGAGTACTGCGCCTTCCACGGCTGCCAGGTCCGCTCGTTCGCTGCCTTGGCCGCCTGCGCCGCTGTGCCCGGCGCCCGTTTCCACGGCGTGGCCGTGTTCGACTCCGTGGACGCTGCCGCCGCGGCGCTTTCTGAGGCCGTGGTGGCGCTTTCGCCGCTGTCGGACTCCAACGAGGGGTTCGCTGCTGTCGTGGCGGAGGTGTATCGGAGGTGGGCGGATGCTCGTCGATAAGCATCTGCTCGCAAAAGTTGACAACCCGCTCGAAACTCGGGTGCGAACCCCCAGGTCAGATTTTGGGCTCGTCAACTTTTGTGAATCCGCGCACCCGGCGAGGGTGGCGCACGGAGTCGCGGATGACCAGGCTTTCCGGGCGCAGTACGGAGCGTGGCACGAGGAACTTCCCGCTCACGCTGGTCATACCCGGTAACAGACGCCCGGGGTTCGGGTAAAGCAGCGCGCCAGCGGTGGTGGACATGCCGTTGTAGAGGTGGGTCATGTGTCTTAGACGCTCGCAACCACCCGGCGGTTCCCTTTTCGGCCCACCTGAGCGCCTAACATGTTCCCCATGAAGAAAACTATTGCGGCGCTGGCGGCCGCCGCCCTGCTCGCCGCCCCCTCCCCCGCCTTTGCGCAGGACACCGCTATTTCGCAGTTGTCCTCTACAAGCTCGAAGGGTTCGTCCAAGCCGAACTACCGCCCGGACTATGACAAGGACGTCAACCCGCCGGAGAAGCGTGCGCTGGAGGGGTCCTACACGGGCTCGGCTCCGATCTCCTTGGCTATTGCGTTTGCGGCGACGGCGGTTGCGGTGCAGCTCATCGTCGATTTCGTGCCGCAGGCGCGCGAGGCGGTGGACAACCTGGCGGAGCAGTTTAATCTGACGCATGTGCCGGGCTCGTCGGAAGGCAATCGCCTGATCCCGGCGAAGGAGATCACGGCGTTCGTGCAGTCCTACGCTGATCAGTACCTGCCCCAGCGTTAGCTCCGCCACACACCCTGTGTTACGGTTGTGCCCGTTGTGGTTGCAGTGATCCATGTGACTGATGTGAGGTCTGGGTGCTGTGGTGGAAGAGCTGCAACCGAGAACGGCCGGTCCCGCACCGGCCGTTTTTCCCGTTAAACTGGTGGCCATGACTGATCTTTCCCAGCTGCTCGACGCAGCAAAGCGCCCCCAGGTTGTCCAGGAGATCACCACTCTTGTCGACGACACCGTCGCCCGCCAATCCGGCCTCACCGGCATGGCCCTCAAATCCGCTGTCGCCGCAGGTAAGAAGGCCGACGCGGACGCCATTTCCAAGGGCGTGAACAAGTTCCTCCCGCAGATCGTCGACGAGCTCAACCCGCACTGGTCCGCCTACCAGGCCAGCGGCCAGCAGGGCTTCGGCGAGTTCCTTTCCGGCCGCGAGGACGACGTGGTCAAGGCGATGCTCGACGCAGGCGACAAGCAGGCGGATTCCATGCCCGGCGCCATCAAGAAAGTGTACTCCACACTGCGCGGCAAGGCCGCGAAGATCGTGGGCCCGTCGTTGCCGCAGCTCGGCGAGATCGTGGAGCGCTTTGCTTAACGACGTCTCAAGCGCCCCCGCGTAAAAGTTGACAAAACGCCCCGACGCGCTTTCCCTCACCTGGGAAAACGCGTCGGGGCGTTGTCAGATTTTACGAGCGCCTAGACGTCCAGGAAGCGCACGTCCTTCGCCCTGCGGGTGATGAAGCTGCGGCGGGCCGCAACGTCGTCGCCCATGAGGATGGAGAACAACTCGTCGGCACGCTGGGCGTCCTCGAGCTCGACCTTGCGCAGGATGCGGGTCTCCGGATCCAGGGTGGTCTCCCAGAGCTCCTTGGCGTTCATCTCGCCCAAGCCCTTGTAGCGCTGGATGCCGTCGTCGGTATTGATCTTGCGGCCGGCCTCCAGGCCTTCCGCCAGCAGCTCGTCGCGCTCACGGTCGGAGAACGCGTAGCCCGGTTCGCCCTTGCCCCACTTCAGTTTGTACAGCGGCGGGTTGGCCAAGAAGACGTGGCCGTTTTCCACCAGCTCCGGCATGAAGCGGAACAGCAGGGTCAGCAGCAGGGTGGCGATGTGCTGGCCGTCCACGTCGGCGTCGGCCATCAGCACGATCTTGTGGTAGCGCAGCTTAGCGATGTCGAACTCGTCGTTGATGCCGGTTCCCAGCGCGGTGATGATGGCCTGCACCTCGGCGTTTTTCAGCACGCGGTCCATGCGGGCCTTCTCCACGTTCAGGATCTTGCCGCGCAGCGGCAGGATGGCCTGGTACATGGAGTCGCGGCCACCCTTGGCGGAGCCGCCTGCAGAGTCGCCCTCCACGATGAACAGCTCGGACTTTATGGGGTCCTTGGAACGGCAGTCCGCGAGCTTGCCGGGCAGGCCGCCCAGGTCGGTGGCGGACTTGCGGCGCACCAGGTCGCGGGCCTTGCGGGCCGCCTGGCGGGCCTGGGAGGAGGACACGGCCTTGTTCACGATGACCTTGGCCTCGGCCGGGTTGGCGTCGAACCAGTCGGAGATGTTCTCGTTCACCGCGCGCTGGACAAAGCCCTTGACCTCGGTGTTGCCCAGCTTGGTCTTGGTCTGGCCCTCAAACTGCGGGTCGGCCACGCGCACGGAGACGACGGCGGCGAGGCCCTCGCGGCAGTCGTCGCCAGTAAGGTTGGGCTCCTTGTCCTTGAGCAGCTTGTGGTCGCGCGCGTAGCGGTTCATCAACGACGTCAACGCGGCGCGGAAGCCCTCCTCGTGGGTGCCGCCCTCGTGCGTGTTAATCGTGTTGGCGAACGTGTGCACGGATTCCTTGAAGGAGCCGTTCCACTGCATTGCCACCTCGGCCTCCAGGCCGTCGCCCTTCTGGTCGAAACCGATGATGGTCGGATGGATGGCCGTCTTGGACTTGTTCAGGTACTTGACGTAATCGACCAAGCCGTCCGGGTAGTAGAAGGTGACCTTCTTTTCACGCTTCTTCTTTACGTCCGGTGCGACCTCGTCGCCCGCCTCCACCGTGTCGCCGTCGCCGTCCTGGTCGACATCGGCGGCGTCCACAGTCTCGGTGTTGTCGTCGAACGAGTCGCCGTCGATGGCCGCTGCGGTGTCGCCCTCGTCGGCGATGGCCTCGAGCTCGAGCTCCTCGTCGGTGACGCGCTGGTCCGTCAGCGTGATGGTCAGGCCCTTGTTCAAAAAGGCCATTTCCTGCAGGCGGCGCGAGATGGTGTCGTAGTTGAAATCGACGGTCTCGAAGATCTCCGCGTCCGGCCAGAAACGGATGGTGGTGCCGGTGCCGCGGGCGTTGCCGCCCTCCTCCAGCTCGTCTGGCACGGCCATGTTGAAGCGCTGGTACCAGTGCTTGCCGTCGCGCTTGATGTCCGCCTCAACGCGGGTGGACAGCGCGTTGACCACGGAAATGCCCACGCCGTGCAGGCCGCCGGAGACCGCGTAGGACTCCGAGTCGAACTTGCCGCCGGCGTGCAGCTGGGTCATAACCACCTGCACGGTCGGGGCGCCGGTCGGGTGCATCTCCACCGGGATACCACGGCCGTTGTCCACGACCTCGACGCCGCCATCCTCCAGCAGGGTGACGTCGACGCGGTCGGCGTAGCCCGCCATCGCCTCATCTACCGAGTTGTCCACGACCTCCCAGACCAGGTGGTGCAGGCCGCGTGCACCGGTGGAACCGATGTACATGCCCGGGCGCTTGCGCACCGCCTCCAGGCCTTCGAGGATGGTGATCGATGACGCGTCGTAATGGGGTTGCTGCTCTGCCACTTTCGGGAAGCTCCTCCATGCGTAAATGTGGGCCGAATGTGTCATTCAGGCCCGTTGAACCTGTCCTATATTACACGGTGAGGGGGCCATAACGGGGAGGTGTCCATCGCGCGAGAGGGCGTTTCACGCGGGTTTTCGCTCGCGCTTACCCGTACGTGTCGCGCGGGCCGCGGCCTTTCACGTGCAGCGGGCCATACCGCCAGCTCTTCGTCTTCGGCCCGTAGACGTGCAGCTTGGTCACCACGTCCGGCCCGACCTTCGCCGCGATCGCCGCGAGTACTTCGCGCTGCATGTACTTCATCTGCGTCGCCCAGGCAGTGGAATCGCAGCTGACGTGCACTTCGCCGCCTTTGATCATCTCCACGTGCGTGTGTTGGCCGATCTTCTCGCCGACCAGCTCTGCCCAGTGCCCCATGACCCAGCCGTGCGCCATCTTCTCGGTCCAGTCGCGTTTGCGGATTTCAGAGCCCAGCAGGTTGGAAAAGGAGGAAACCTTGTAGCTGCGCAGCAATGCGCGCCCGTCCGGGCCGGTGGGGATTCCGCGCACATTTGCTTTACGACGTTTCTCCGGCTGATCAAGCCCCGTTTCAAGGCCCGGAACGGTGATGGCGGCCTTTGGTCCGTCGTGAAGCGATGGATTGTTGCGCCTGGGGATGGTGCTGGTGCCCTGGCGGGACAAGTCCGGCAGAGGGCGGCCGCGTTTGCGGGCGGTGGCGCGGACGGTGTCGAAGCTGCGTTTAATCAGATCGCTCAATGGCGCTCACCCCGTCCTGCATGGTCACGGCGTAGCGCGCGGCGACGGCGTCGTCGAGGTTGCCCGGCAGGTCGTCGCCCACCGCGGCGGTGACCAGGACCTGCTCCGCGACGGCGGCAACGTGGACGAGGCGTTCGCGGCGCTTGGCGTCGAGCTCGGCGAATACGTCGTCGAGGATCAGCACCGGGTCGGTGCCCTCGCTGGCCAGAAGCTGGTATTCGGCGAGGTGGAGGGCCAGCGCGTAGGACCAGGTTTCGCCGTGGGATGCGTAGCCCTTCGCGGGCTGGTCGCCGAGCATGAGGGCGAGGTCGTCGCGGTGCGGGCCGACGAGGGTGGCGCCGCGGTCGATCTCGTCCTTGCGGCGCCGGCCCAGCTCAGCGAGCATGGCGGCCTCAAACACCGCCGGGTCGCGCGAGGGCCCGCCGTTGAGCTCAGTCACGGCCTGGTCGAGGGTGGAGCTGTACGCCACGGACGCGGGGCGCGACTCGGGCGCGACGGACTGGTAGGACTCGGTGATGCGCTCGGCCAGCTCATCGACGAGGCTGAGCCGGCCCGCCACCACCTGCGCGCCAAGCGCCGCGAGCTGACTGTCCCACACGTCCAGGGTGGAAAGCGCGCTTGCGCCATCTTCGTCCTGGTAGCCGCGGCGCAGCGCCATGTTCGAGCTCTTCAGCAGGGCGTTTCGCTGGCGCAGCACCTTCTCGTAGTCCGCGCGGGCACCACCGAGGCGCGGAGTTCTCAGTGCTGCGAGGTCGTCTAAGAACTTGCGGCGCTCCGCCGGCTCGCCGGTGATCAGGCGCAGGTCCTCCGGAGAGAACATCACCACGCGCAAAACGCCCAGCAGCTCGCGGGCAGATTTCAACCGGGTGCGGTTGATCTGCGCCTGGTTCGCCCCGTGCGCCTTGATCAGCAGGTGCGTGGTCAGCGCGCGGCCGTCGTTGACGGTGGTGGCGGATACGCGGGCGTTCTCGGCGTTGGCGTGGATGAGCGGAGCATCCGTCGATACGCGGTGGCTCGACAACTTCGACGAATAATGGACCGCCTCGACGATATTGGTCTTGCCGTGGCCGTTACGGCCCGCGAAAACCGTCACGCCCGGCTCAAGCTTGAGATTCAGCTCGGGCCACGAGCGGAAATCACGCAGATCAAGCTCGCGGACGTGCATGGGCTAGCCCGGCAGGCGAACCGGCATGAGCAGGTAAGTGAAGTGCGTGTCCGGTGTGGGGAACGTGCCGTCCTCGCCGCGCTCCGGAAGCTCCTCCGGCTGCGGGATCATGATCGCCGGGCGGGAAGCCTCCGTGAAGCCGAACACGACGCGGTCGGTGCCGATGACGGAAAGGCCGTCGCGAAGATAGCCCGCGTTGAACGCGATGAGCAGCTCATCCACCCCGGTGAACGCGGCCTGGAGGGTCTCCTGGGCGGCGCCCGAATCCGCGCCGGAGGAAAACAGCGTCAGCTCGCCCTCTTTGAAGTGCATGCGCAGCTGCGCGTTGCGGTCCGCGACCAGGCTGACGCGGCGGATGGACTCCAGAAGCGGCGCGACCTCCACCGACGCGATCGCCGTGTGCGTCTTCGGCAAAAGAGGCGCAACGTTGGGGAAATCCGCATCCAGCATGCGGGTGGTGGTTTCCCGGTTGCCGGTGTGCAGGCCGAACAGGCCGTCGCCGCCGATGTTGTCGGCAGTGCCCGCGGCGAGCTCCACCGGATCGTCGATGGACGTGTCCAGCGTGCGCGCGTTGTCCAGCAGCGTTTTCGCCGGGACGAGCAAGTCCGCCTTGACGTCCGGGCTGGTCGGCTCCCAGGTCAGGTGGCGCTGCGCCAGGCGGAATCGGTCCGTTGCCGTGAGGGTGACATTCTCACCGTCGATTTCCAGGTGGATGCCGGTGAGCATCGGCAGCGTGTCATCGCGGCCGGCGGCGGAGGCCACCTGAGTCACCGCGCCCGTGAGCGCCGCCGGAGAGATTCGGCCCGTGACCTCCGGCAGGTGCGGCAGCTGCGGGTAATCGTCCAGCGCAATCAGCGGCAGTTCGAAGCGGGAGGAACGCGCCTTCAGCGTCATCACCTTGGAATCGGTGGAGACCTCGATGGCGTCGTTAGGCATGGTGCCCACGATGTCCGCGAGCAGCTTGCCGGCTACCGCCACGCGGCCCGGATCGTTGACCTCGGCACCGATGCGCACGCGGGTAGAGACCTCGTAGTCGAAGCCCGCGAACTCCAGGCCGTTGTCGTCGGCTGTAATCACAAGCGCGCGCAGCACCGGTTGCGTCGACTTGGTGGGCAGGCTGCGCGCGACCCACGCCGCAGCGTCCGCGAGCTCATCCTTATGGACGCGAAACGACACATTGTTGTCCATGACTGCGCAGTCTCCTTTGGCATGTTTGGCATTTCGGGCAGAGCCAGATCGGACACCACTCTACATTTGTGATTCACCCGCGCGCACTCTGCCTATCGACGCCTCACCTCCGGTTCGCCGCCGAATGTCAGGGCCGGGCCGAAGATTGCACACCCTCTCTTTCTCCAGATTGAATTACAAGAAGTAAAGAGGGGAACAACAGTAGGTCTTGGGGAATCTGTGGATTGGGCCGTCTTTGTGCCGTTCGCACGGCGTGTCGCCCGTGTGATTTAGGTTGTGGATAACTTGTGGATAAGTCGGGTCGCTTGTGGATAGTTTTTCGGGTGCGTTGAAATTACACAAGCGGAACCGCGTTCATCCACCGGTTATGCACACGCTGTCCCCAGGCCCCGAGTGTGTGACGTCGGTTACACTGTGATCTGTTTGGCCAAACTACACCGGTGTAATTACACAGGTGTGGATAGGCCTGTGGAGAGTGGTGCGGAAGTGAATCGGGGAGGAGAATTGGGTGGCCGTGGCTACACGGGTGCGCCGCCACCACCTAGACCCTGGGAGCCAGACCCTGGGCTCAGCCAAAAATCGCGCTATCCCAGGGTGAGCCTCCCAGGGTCTAGCGCGAACGAGCGTGAACCGGCGCGAAACAGGCCGCGGCGAGCCCCGACCTACCGCGCGTGCATGCGGGCGCGGTTCTTGATCACCTGCGTGAGTTCCTGGATCTCGTCGTAGGTGCCGCGGTTTTCCGTCATTTCCTTGCGGATCTTGCGGTCTGCGTACATGACGGTGGTGTGGTCCTTGCCGCCGAACTCGTCGCCGATCTTCGGCAGTGATAGCTCGGTCAGTTCGCGGCACAGGTACATGGCAATCTGGCGCGCGTGGGCGACCTGCCTGGTCTTTCCGGCTCCGGTGAGCTGGTCCAGGGAGACCTGGAAGTACTCGGCGGCGGCATCCTTGATGGCGTCGGCGGTGATGTTGACGTCGCCTTCGTCGGGGAGGATGTCGCGCAGTGCTACTTGGGCGACTTCCATGGTGATCGGCTCGTTGATCAGCGACGAGTACGCCGAGACACGGATCAGCGCGCCTTCGAGTTCGCGGATAGAGGACTCGAACTGGGAGGCAATGAGCTCGAGCACGGCGTGGTCGACCTGGGTGCCGTCGGCGGCCGCCTTCTTCATCAGGATGGCGATGCGGGTTTCCAGGTCGGGCGGCTGCACGTCGGTGATTAGGCCGCTGATGAAGCGTGTCCTTAACCGGTCCTCGAGCGTGGTCAACTCCTTCGGCGGCCGGTCGGAGGACAGGATGATCTGCTTGTTTGCCTGGTGCAGAGCGTTGAAAGTGTGGAAGAACTCTTCCTGGGTGCCTTCTTTGCCCTCGAGGAACTGGATGTCGTCGACCATAAGGATGTCCAGGTTGCGGTAGCGCCGCTTGAAGGATTCTTGGCGGTCGTCGCGCACGGAGTTGATGTAGTCGTTGGTGAATTCCTCGGACGAGACGTACTTGATGCGCAGTCCCGGCTGCAGCACGCGCGCGTAGTTGCCTGCGGCGTGCAGGAGGTGGGTTTTGCCGAGACCGGAGCCGCCCCAAATGAACAGGGGGTTGTAGGCCTTGGCGGGGTTTTCGGCGACGGCGACGGCGGCGCCGTTGGCGAAGCGGTTGGACGAGCCGATGACGAAGTTTTCGAAGGTGTACTTCGGGTTCAGGCTGGCTTCGCGGTCCGGGTCGTGCGCGGGTTTCTCGCGGGGGATGCGGCGGTCCACTGGGTCCACGGTGGGGTGCGCAGTTGCTTCTCGACGACGCCCCGCCACCTGGGCAGCATGCATCTGCGCCAATTCGTCCAGGCCCATGGGGATCTGCTCCCCCGCTGCCGGCGCTTCGACGTGGGATTGGGTGGGTTGCCAGCTCGGCTCCGGTGTAGGCGCCGGCGGCTGAACAGGCTCAGGCTCTGGTTCGGGTTCCGGCTCGGGCGCGGCGACGGAGACGGCCAAGGCGTAGGGCTGGCCGGTGTGGGACGACAGCAGTGCCGTGATGTGGGGAGACAGGGACTCCTCAATGACATTTTTCGCGGCTTGGTGGGGTGCGGAGAGGAGGGCGTAGCCGTCGACAAGCACGACCGGCTTCATTAGCCGCAGGTAGGCGCGCTGTTGGGGGGTAAGCGTGGGTACGGACGAGGTGGCCTGCTCCGAGAGGCGCAGCAGCTCGTCGACGACGCCGCGCCACAGGTCCTCGAGGTGTTGGTCCGCCAACGTCGTCTCCAGTCTGTTCCTGTCTACATGTGCAATCCACAA